>NZ_CM170067.1:0-3828707 GCF_057197705.1 Flavicella sp. IMCC45537 | reverse complement strand
TGTTTTAATAGAGTAAATTTTTAGTTAATCCTTGTCTAAATTGACACGTTCCCATCGTTCATTTTAGTTATACAAAAGTGTGAATATTTTTTAGTATAAAAAAATGAATTCGCTATAGGTTCTTATTTATTTTTTCCGTAAAATAACAGCATAAATTTATAAAATGATAGAAAACAACACATCGTTTAAGATAAGATATAGTGAAACGGATCAAATGGGGTATGCACACCATGGAAACTATGCACAATACTTTGAAATTGGTCGATTGGAATTGCTCCACGACTTAGGTATTTCCTATAAAAAAATGGAAGAAGAAGGATTAATACTACCTGTATATAGCATAAATACTAGGTTTATACAACCTGCTAGATTTGATGATACATTAAGACTAAGAACTTTATTAAAAGAAATTCCAGGAGCACGGATTACTTTTGAATATGAAATTTACAATTCAGAAAACAAAAAAATTAGCACCGGAGAAACGGTTTTGGTTTTCGTAGACACGAAAAAAAATAGACCCATAAAAATTCCTCAAGACTTGCTTTCCAAAATCTTGGATAAATTCTAAAAATTAAAATTCAATTTTTAAAAAGACTAAAAAAATTAGAGTTTTTTTACATCTATAAAATGAAATGTTTCGAACATGTTTTTTACCTGTGAAAACTCTGATTTTTTTATGCTTAAAATCAACTTACAACTTGCGGTCATTTCTTGAGAAAAAACAGTTAGCCTTTTTTGTTTTACCACCCGCATCACTTTATTCATATGTTGGTAATGAAACGTAAGCTGTAATTTATCTTCAATTGTTTTTTTAATGATTTCTGAAACCTCCATAGTTATTTGAGCTGAAGTTTTATAGGCTCTAATCAAACCTCCTACCCCTAATTTTACACCACCAAAATAACGAACTACAACTATTAAAACATCCGTAACTTCTGCAGCTAAAATCTGCCCATATATTGGCTGACCCGCAGAATTACTCGGTTCTCCGTCATCATTTACACGAAATCGGCCAGGATCTACCCCCAACTTGTAAGCATAACACCAATGTCTCGCAGCATGATGAGTTTTCTTAATCTCCACTAGCAATTCCTTCACCTGTTCCTCCTCTGTAACCGGAAAAGCATAGCCAAAAAATTTACTTCCTTTTTCTTTAAAAAGTGTTTCCTCTGATTTTTTTTCTAACGTTTTATAAACATCTACCACCATGATTAATAACTATTAGAAATTTTTAAATACCTTTAATAAAGTTCCTTTCAAATCCGTAACTGTATCGGGTAGAACAGGTAATTCGGGAGCTTTTACTCCTTCACTAAAATAATTTTCACCATAAAATACGCGTGCCTCATCCCAAACACCCTCTCTAATAAATGAATTCAAAGTTTGTGAACCTCCTTCTATGATAATCGATTGAATTTGGTGCTTCATTAAAATAGAACACAGTTGTTTGATCACATCAGCATCAAAATTTAACGGTTCATAAACAATTAACTCATCTGAATCTGGTAGCAAATCACCAGAAACACTTGTACATACAATAGTTTTTACCGACCTATCAAACAGATAATTTTGTTCCGATACACGTAGCGTTCTATCCAACAAAACCCTAACAGGTCCGTCTCCACCCCAAGTTCTCACATTTAACTTTGGATTATCATCTATTGCAGTATTAGTTCCAACTAAAATCGCATGCTCTTCAGCCCTCCATTTATGTACCATTTGCCGTGAAACAGTATTACTTATCCAAACCGGACGTCTCGTTTCTTTATGTAGAGGAGCTACAAAACCATCTTGAGTTTCTGCCCATTTCAATATGATATAAGGCCTTTTTTTATTCTGAACCGAAAAAAACCTTTTGTGTTGTTCAAGACATGCGTCTTCTAAAACTCCAACCTTAACATCGATTCCATTTGAAATCAATCGCTCAATTCCCTTACCAGCAACAACAGAATGCGTATCCACACATCCAATAACAACTTTAGGGATTTTATGCTTTATGATATAATCCGCACAAGGTGGCGTTTTTCCATAATGAGAACACGGCTCTAAGGTTACATATAAAGTTGCTTTTTGCAGTAGCTTTTTATCAAACACCGCATCAATAGCATTTACTTCAGCATGTGAACCTCCATATGGACTTGTATATCCTTCACCAATTATAATGTCTTCACAAACAACCACAGCTCCAACAGAAGGATTTGGTCTTGTCAAGCCCAATCCATTTTTTGCTAACTGAATACATCGATTCATGTACATCTCATCTAATCCCATACAGCAAAAGTAAGTCGATTCCTTGAGAGTAACAATTTCATGACTCCAAGAAATTTTATCAATCTGTCCCACTTTTCTAAAAACGAACTTGTATTTTTGCCACATGACAATTTCTCAACTGAAATCCTTGTTCCACTCGGAACTGCAGAACATTTACCCAATCAATGAAATTGATTCCTTTTATCATATTCTAACGGAATCAGAACTTAAGCTTTCGAGAGTTGAGAAGGCACTAAATCCAGAACTAATGATAACGGATTTTTCTGAAGTGTTTTTCAGAAAAGCAATCAAAGAACTTTCAGAAGAAAAACCAGTACAACATATCACAAATAACACAGAGTTTTTCGGTTTAAACTTTACAGTCAATAAAGATGTATTGATTCCTAGACCCGAAACTGAAGAATTAGTAAGCTGGATACTAGAAAGCACACAAGGTAAAAAGGATTTAAAAATTCTAGATATCGGAACAGGATCAGGATGTATTGCCATCTCTATTGCAAAACACCTTCCCTCAGCAAAAGTATCCGCGATTGATTTTTCAAAACCTGCTTTGGACACAGCAAAAAGAAATGCTGTTGAGAATAACGTTTTCGTAAACTTTATACAACAAGACATTTTAAAAACAGAGCAACTTTCCGATACTTATGATATTATTGTAAGCAACCCCCCTTATATAAGAGAACTTGAAAAAACAGAAATCAAAAAAAATGTTTTATCCTTTGAGCCCCACAGTGCTCTTTTTGTTTCTGACAACAATCCCTTAATTTTTTATAAGAAAATTGCAGATCTCGCTATCAACAATCTACCTAAACATGGATTGTTATTTTTTGAAATCAACCAATATTTAGGGGAAGAAACTCTTAAAATGCTACACAACACTGGTTTTATCAATAATGAGCTAAAACAAGATATTTTTCAAAATGACCGAATGACGAAATCAGCTATCAACAATTAAAGCAGATATGTTATAACTTTAGTTCAAAAAAAACACCCCCTTTCAATCAATACAGAGATCCCCTTCTGATTTTCTAAAACAAAAACTCAAAACAATTTAATTACATTTGCAAAATGAGAATTGACATTATAACCGTATCACCTGAACTAATTCAAAGTCCGTTTGAATATTCAATATTAAAAAGAGCGCAAGACAAGGGCTTGGCAGAAGTGCACTTTCATAATTTAAGAGACTTTGCTTTAAACAAATACAACAAAATTGATGATTATCAATTTGGTGGGGGTGCTGGAATGGTTCTTATGATAGAACCTATTGACAAATGCATTTCAAAATTAAAGGAGGAAAGAGATTATGATGAAATCATCTACATGACTCCTGATGCTCCTATTTTAAACCAATCCACTGCAAATACGCTTTCTTTAAAAGAAAACATCATTGTTTTATGCGGCCATTATAAAGGTGTAGATCAACGTGTTCGTGATTTGTTTATCACCAAAGAAATCTCTATTGGGGATTATGTTTTAAGTGGTGGTGAACTTGGCGCTGCTGTCTTATGCGATAGTATTATACGACTTATCCCAGGCGTACTAGGAGATGAAACCTCTGCTTTGACAGACTCTTTTCAAGATAATTTATTATCACCTCCCGTATACACAAGACCTGCTTCCTATAAAGGAGCCGAGGTGCCAGAAATTTTACTTTCAGGAAATTTCCCAAAAATTGATGAATGGCGATCTGACAAAGCCTACGAACGCACAAAACAAATCAAACCAGAACTTTTAGATGAATAGAGTAACTGAATTTTTAAAATCGTATCCAGCCTTAAGCATCGTTTTAGGGTTTCAACTTTTTAGATTTTTTTTATTGCCATTTATGGGTTTGATGCCCCAAGATGCCTATTACCATTTTTACGGTGAGAATTTATCCCTCTCTTATTTTGATCATCCTGGGATGATCGGATACATTTTGAGGTTTTTCACTACTATTTTTGGAAAATCTGTTTTTGTAGTAAAATTTGCAGACTTTTTCATCACCTCTATCACCTTATTGAGTTTTTACAAACTCGGTAGTCTATTCTTATCAAAAGCCAAACTTAACAATGCCTTAGTGCTGTTATCGACTACTGTTTTTATCTCAATCTTAAGCATCAACTCCACACCCGATGTTCCGTTAATTCTATTTTGGACTCTGTCACTTATTTGCTTAAGCAAAGCCATTTTTGAAAATAAAAAACTTTATTGGATTTTAGGTGGAATCACCATGGGACTAGCCTTTAACAGTAAATACACGGCATTGCTGTTACAGATAGGCTTGATAGCGTTTCTAATTTTCTCTAATAAATACAGAAAACTGTTATTATCTCCTTGGGTATGGGCTTCTTTGGTTGTTTCAGTTATCGTCACATTCCCTGTTTGGTACTGGAATTATCAAAATGAATTTGCATCCTTCTTATTCCAATCTTCTGACAGGACTGGTAGTATTTCAAAGTTTCAAGTCAAACCAAAATATTTTTTCGGAGCCATTGGACATCAAATATTTTTACTACTACCAATAATCCTAATTAGCTTTTTTACATTAATTTATAAATACATAAAAAAGGCAGTCACAAAATTCAAACTTCCATCTGATCAGATTCTGTTTTTATTAGCATTTTTCCTACCTACATTCCTAGGATTCTTTTTATTGACCCCTATCTACTGGGTGAAACTAAATTGGATGATGCCCTCTTATATCTCTGGTATCTTATTAGCTGCGATATTTATCAAAAAGAAGAACATCAAATTACAAGTTTACATTTCAGCTGGTATTCATGTTTTAGTGAGTCTGCAAGTATTATTTTACTTAGTACCGATCAAAAGTGATGACACTTGGGTAGGATGGGAAGAATTAGTTATTGAAACAGAAGCAATTCAAAAAGCATACCCAGACTCCTTTGTTTTTTCTGATGATGGTTATAAAACTACAGCATGTATGACCTTTTTTACGGATCAAAAAATATATGCTCAAAATATCATCGGTAAAAACGCACTTCATTTTGATTATATCGGAGATAACCTTAGCATACTTAAAGGGAAAACAGCACTTTTTATTGACTCTGATAAACGATTTAAGAATAAAGACAAAAATGGCTCTCACCCCGCAGAATTGGATGCATATTTCTCTAAGGTAGAGGAATTAGAACCAATAATCATCCAAGTAAACGGAAAAGATTCTCGTAAATTTTGGGTGTACGAATGCTCTAATTATAAGCCAAACGGTAAATAACCTATAAACAACTAAGATATAGAAGTTTAAACTTTTTTAAAAAAAATCTTACTCAGGTTTTTAAAATAAAAAAAACAACTATATTTGCAACCTCAAAATCAACCTCTGACGAAAATCGTGAATGTTGCTTATGAAAAAAACCATTAAATAAAAAGAAATGGCAAATTTAGTAGATTTTGTACAAAGCGAATTTGTAGCAAAAAAAGAATTCCCAGAATTCCAATCTGGAGACACAATTACAGTGTATTACGAAATTAAAGAGGGAAGTAAAACTCGTACTCAGTTCTTTCGTGGAGTAGTTATCCAAAGAAGAGGATCAGGAGCTTCTGAAACTTTTACGATTAGAAAAATGTCTGGAACAGTTGGTGTAGAGCGTATCTTCCCAATTAACTTACCAGCTTTACAGAAAATCGAAGTTAACAAGCAAGGTAAAGTAAGAAGAGCTCGTATCTTTTACTTTAGAGAGCTTACTGGTAAAAAAGCAAGAATCAAAGAAATTCGTCGTAAGTAAGACTTACTTTTTTGAAACTCATAAAAACTCGTTAGAATTCTCTAACGAGTTTTTTTTTGGATCTAATAAATCTTACATCATCCTAAAAATATTTAAATTATCTCCGGTAAATAAACCATGAACCCACGACCTTACAATTAAGGAATCATCAACTATATTTTAAATCCCTAAGAATAATGTAAACTTAAGTGTATCCGTAATTCTAATTTTCTTTAAATAAATTTCAATCAAATGAGGATATTTTATCATTTTTTCACAACTCCTCAAAAACCTCTAAGGATATTTTAGCATTTTTCAAAAACAACCTAATATTTCTATTATTTTAGAACTTGATAATCTTCATATTATCACTACATTTGTGCTGCTTTAAAACAGTGTAAAAACTGTGTTAATTCATAAAAAGAAATCCACTTTTATTTTCTGGAAATCTTTTAAGATCAAATTGATAATGTATTACTAGTAATTGATTTTTTTCAATACTATAAATTAAGAATCCTATGACAACAAAGACATCACAAATAGTGTATACAATCACGGACGAAGCTCCTGCATTGGCTACCTACTCTTTTCTACCTATTGTAGAAACATTTGCAAAACAAGCAAATATCAACGTTCAGAAAAAAGATATTTCACTTGCTGCTAGAATCTTAGCTAACTTATCTGAATTTCTTCCTGAAGATCAAAAAGTTGATGATGCTCTTGCTGAATTAGGAGCTTTGGCAAAAACGCCAGAGGCTAACATAATCAAACTTCCAAATATTTCTGCTTCTATTCCACAATTGCAAGCGGCAATTAAAGAATTACAAGCACAAGGATTTGCATTACCTGATTTTCCTGCTACACCACAAAACGAAAAAGAAGAAGCTATTAAAGCAGCTTATTCTAAAGTTTTAGGTTCTGCGGTAAACCCTGTTTTACGTGAAGGTAACTCTGATCGTAGAGCGCCATTAGCAGTATCTCAATACGCTAAGAAAAACCCTCATAGAATGGGGAAATGGGAAAAGGACTCAAAAACACATGTTGCTTCTATGGAAGCGAATGACTTTTATGGATCTGAAAAATCAGCAACACTAGAAAAAGCAACTGAATACAAAATTACTTTCAACGGTAAAGATTTAAAAGGATATGCTCCTTTATTAGCTGGTGAAGTAATTGATACTTCTGTAATGAGTATTAGTGCATTGAAAGAATTTGCCGCTAAAGAAATTGCAGATGCAAAAGCAAACGGTGTATTGTTTTCTTTACACATGAAAGCAACAATGATGAAGGTTTCTGACCCTATTATCTTTGGAGCTATTGTAGAAGTTTTCTACAAAGATGTATTTGAAAAATATGCTGACTTATTTACTGAATTAAATGTTACTGCAACCAATGGTATTGGTGATGTATATGCCAAAATAGCAGGACATGCTCAAGAAGCTGAAATTAAAGCTGCTATTGATGCTGTTTATGCAGATGCTCCTGCAGTAGCTATGGTAAATTCTGACAAAGGAATTACTAATTTACATGTACCATCTGACGTTATTATTGATGCATCTATGCCTGCAATGATCCGTACATCAGGTCAAATGTGGAACGCAGAAGGACAACAACAAGATACTAAAGCTTTAATTCCGGATAGATGTTACGCTGGTGTTTTCCAAGCTACTATCGATTTCTGTAAAGAAAATGGCGCTTTTGACCCAAGAGAAATGGGAACTACTCCAAACGTTGGATTGATGGCTCAAAAAGCTGAAGAATATGGTTCTCATGATAAAACATTCCAATTGGATGCTAATGGAACTGTTGAAGTTGTAGATATTGATGGTAATGTAATATTATCTCAAGAAGTTCAAGAAGGAGATATCTTTAGAATGTGTCAAACAAAAGATGCTCCTATCCAAAACTGGGTAAAACTAGCAGTAGATAGAGCAAGAGCTACAGGATGGCCTGCAGTATTCTGGTTAGATGAAAACAGAGCTCACGATGCTGAAATCATCAAAAAAGTAAACACATATTTGCCTACTCATGATACAGAAGGATTAGAAATTCATATCATGGCTCCTATCGAAGCTACTTTATTTACATTAAAAAGAGTAAAAGTAAACTTAGATACTATTTCTGTTACAGGAAATGTATTACGTGACTACTTAACAGACTTATTCCCTATTTTAGAATTAGGAACTTCTGCAAAAATGTTATCTATCGTTCCTTTAATGAACGGAGGTGGATTGTTTGAAACTGGTGCCGGTGGATCTGCTCCAAAACACGTTCAACAATTTGAAGAAGAAGGACATTTACGTTGGGATTCATTAGGAGAATTCTTAGCTTTAGCTGTTTCACTTGAAGATTTAGGTATCAAAACTGATAACAAAAAAGCACAAGTTCTTTCTGCTGCATTAAACACAGCAAACAGTGCTTTCCTAGAAAATGATAAAGCTCCTTCTCGTAAGGTTGGTGAGTTAGACAACAGAGGAAGTCACTTCTACCTTGCTATGTATTGGGCACAAGCATTAGCAGCTCAAAACGAAGATGCAGAATTGAAAGAAATCTTCACTCCTGTTGCTTCAGAACTTACAGCTCAAGAAGCTACAATTGTAGAAGAATTGAATAATGCGCAAGGTGCTTCAATGGATATCGGTGGTTATTACTACCCTAACACTGAAAAAGCAGCAACTGCTATGAGACCAAGTACTACTTTAAACAAAGTATTAGCTTCAATCTCATAAGCATTTCAAATAATTCAAATACAAAAAAACGTCTAAATTTTGATTTAGACGTTTTTTTTATTTCTTTTTTGAAGAATCTCTTACAATCAATTCCGCATCTAAAATCATCTTATTCAAAACAGGTGGGGTATCCGCTTCTTCAATTCTTCTTAGAAAAGCCTCAGCCGTCAATCTACCAATTTCTTTACTATGCTGCTCCACTGATGTTAATGGTGGGGTTACTAAAGATGTAAAGGGTTCATTACTAAAACCAACGATAGCAATCTCTTCAGGTACTTTTACCCCCTGCTCTTTCAACAATTCTAACGCACCCAAAGCAGCATAATCCCCAGCAACATAAACAGCATCAGGTCTGTGTTTATATTTCAAAATCTCTTCCATAATCAATCTACCATTCTCTTTGGTTAGATTGCATTCAAAAATTAGATCTTCATCCAAGGGTAAATTATGTTTATCCAAAGCAGCACGATATCCTCTAATTCTATTTTGAAAAATTCTAGTATGTCTATAACCTCCTATATGGGCAATCCTTTTACACCCCTGAGCCACAAGATGATCTACCACCATCAAACTACTTTCGTAATCATCAATTCCAATATAATCAACACCTAAATCATTTTCCCCACGATCAAATAAGACCAAGGGAACATCTTTGGATTTTATCTTCTCGTAATAAGAAAAGTCTTTAGTCTCATTCGCCAAGGAAGCAATAATTCCATCTACCTGGGTAAACAACAAAGCATCAATGATCCTACATTCTTTTTCAAAAGACTCATACGATTGAGAAATGATAATGTTGTAACCTTTTTCGCTTAAAACATTCTCAATACTCTCCAAAACAGCAGAGAAAAAATTACTATTTGCCCTAGGAATAATAACTCCCACTAAATTACTTTTTCCTCTTCTTAAGGCACTTGCTAAATAATTGGGTTGATAATTTAAATTTTTTGCAACTTGTTGAACTGAAGATTTCGTTTTCTCACTAATCCTAGGGTGGTTATTCAAGGCTTTTGAAACCGCAGAAGGTGTCAAACCTAACACATTAGCAATGTCTTTTATCGTAGTTTTTTTTTTAGTTCCCAAATTATTTATATATTTGTTCCAACGTTTGAACAAAAGTAGTTTATTTTTGTAACAACACCAAACCCACAAAACTTTCAAAACACAGTAAAAACAAGTGCTTGAAGGATTTTTTTGTGCGTAATAAAAAGGATTGAAACAAGACAATCCTATTTTTTGGTAAACTTGTTCAATCGATAGAACAGAATATTATTAGTCTAAACATAAACGTACGATTTGAGTAACATCAAATCAATAATTAAATTAAACAACAATAAAATGGGTAAAGTAGTAACTTTCGGAGAGATCATGTTAAGATTGGCTCCACAAGGATTTTTAAGATTTTCACAAGCAAACAGCTTTGATGCTATTTATGGAGGTGGTGAATCTAACGTAGCTGTTTCTTTAGCAAACTACGGTGTAGATGTAGATTTCGTAACTCGTTTACCAAAAAACGATATCGGAGAATGTGCATTAATGGAAATGCGTAAAAGAGGAGTTGGTGTAGATAAAATCGTATATGGTGGAGATCGTTTAGGGATTTACTTCTTAGAAACAGGTGCTGTATCAAGAGGATCTAAAGTAGTTTATGACCGTGCTCATTCTGCTATCTCTGAAATTGAATCAGGAATGATTGATTGGGATGTTGTTTTTGATGGATGTGAATTTTTCCACTGGACAGGAATTACTCCTGCAATCTCTCAAGGAGCAGCAGATGTATGTCTAGAAGCTGTAAAAGCTGCAAGTGCTAAAGGAATTACAATTTCTACTGACTTGAACTACCGTGCTAAATTATGGAATTTCTGTGACGCTGCTCATAGAGAATCTATCATGACTGAATTGACTTCTTACTGTGATATTATCTTAGGAAACGAAGAAGATGCAGAAATGCACTTTGGAATCAAGCCAGAAGGAATTTCTGTTCAAACAGAAGGACACAATGTGAAAGCAGAGGCTTTCTTATCTGTATGTGAGCAAATGATGGAAAGATTCCCTAGAGCTAAAAAAGTAATTACTACTTTAAGAGGTTCTATCTCTGCATCTCACAACACATGGGCTGGAGTATTATATGATGGAAAAACTTTATTCCAAACTCGTCAGTACCAAATTACTGATATCGTAGATAGAGTTGGTGGTGGAGATTCATTCATGGGAGGATTGATCTACGGATTATTACAGTTCCCTGAAGATGATCAACATGCCTTAGACTTTGCTGTTGCCGCTTCTTGTTTGAAACACACTATCAAAGGAGATGCAAACTTGGCAACTGTTGCTGAGGTTGAAAAATTAATGGGTGGTGACGCTTCAGGAAGAGTTGCACGTTAATCAATAATATTCATCTACCCTGCTGCATTATCGTAGCAGGGTATTTTTAAAACATATAAAATGGCACAATTTACAAGAATTGAAGTTGCAGCTGCAATGAAAGAAACAGGAATGATTCCTTTGTTTTTTAACCAAGATATCGAATTAAGTAAAAAAGTACTAAAAGCTTGTTACGATGGTGGAGCACGTTTGATGGAGTTTACTGCACGTGGAGATTTCGCTCATGAAGTTTTCGGAGAATTAACGAAATATGCAATTGCTGAATTACCGGGAATGATTATGGGTGTTGGTTCTGTAACTGATGGAGCAGCAGCTTCATTATACATGGCATTAGGAGCAAACTTTATAGTTACTCCTGTATTAAGAGAAGATATCGCTATTGCATGTAACCGTAAAAAAGTATTATGGTCACCTGGATGTGGTTCTCTTACCGAGATTGCAAGAGCGGAAGAATTAGGATGTGAAATCGTAAAATTATTCCCTGGAGACTTATACGGTCCTAAATTTATCAAAGGTATCAAAGGACCTCAACCTTGGACATCAATTATGCCTACAGGTGGAGTTGCTCCAACTGAAGAAAACCTATCTGGTTGGTTCAATGCTGGTGCAACATGTGTTGGTATGGGATCTCAATTGATTTCTAAAGATATCCTTGCGAATAAGGACTACGCTAAACTAGAGCAAGATGTAAAAGCTGCTTTAGCTATCGTTAAAAAAGTAAGAGGATAATTTTTTATTTTCTAAAAAATAAAAGCGCAGTTTTTACTGCGCTTTTTTTATGTTTTTTATTGAAAAGTTTATTCCGCACTATTTTTTCTTGAAGAAGCTCTTATCAACAATTCAGTCTCAATAATTATTTTATTTATAGCTCCTTCTTCAATAGGATTATCAATTCGATTTAAAAAAGCTTCTGCCGCTAATCTACCAATCTCTTCACTGTTTTGGTTTATCGTTGATATTGCAGGAGATACATAAGAAGTAAAAGTTTCGTTACTAAAACCTACCAACGCGACTTCCTCTGGCACTTTAATATTATTTTCAAGTAATACTTGTAGAACTCCCAAAGCTGCAAAATCTCCCGCTGCATAAACAGCATCGGGTCTATTCGGTAATTTCAATAACTCTTCCATTATTCTTCTACCATCCTCTAAACGCAAAGTACTTTTACTAATGATAGTTTCATCAACGGGTAAGCCTCTTTTCTCCAAAGCATCCACATACCCCCTGATTCGATTTCCATATACTCTTGTATTATCATAACCACCTAAATGAGCAATACGACTACAACCTTGAGCGACCAAATGGTCGATAATCTTAAAACTCGTTTCATAATCATCAATCCCAACATAGTCAACTTTTAAATCCAACTCACCTCGATCAAACAAAACCAACGGTATTTCCTTGGCTTTTATTTTTTCGTAATAACTTAAATCTGTAGTTTCATTGGCCATCGAAGCAATAATCCCGTCGACCTGTGTAAATAATAAAGATTCAATACACTTGCACTCCTTTTCAAACGATTCATTCGACTGAGTAATAATAATATTATACCCTTTGGCATTCAAAACCTCTTCAATATTTTCTAAAACTGAAGAGAAAAAATTACTATTATTTCTAGGAATAATCACCCCGACCAATCTACTTTTTCCGCTGCGCAATGCACTTGCTAAGTGATTGGGTTGATAATTTAATTTTTTTGCAACTTGACGCACTTCTGCTTTAGTTTTCTCACTAATTCTAGAGTCATCATTCAAAGCTTTTGAGATAGCCGAAGTGGACAATCCCATCACCTTGGCAATATCTTTTATGGTGATTTTTTTTTTAGTCGTCAAAATTTTTATACATTTGCTATATCGTTATAGCAAAGATAGTTAAATATATTTCATCACAAAAATGGAATAACACATAATCATCTTTTATTTTTGTAGAAACAGGTTTTGGATTATTGAATAGCAATATTTTTTTTTTAATCGATTAGCTAAAACGATGTAGCAGGTAGAAACTCCGATGTTTTCTATCTTCTCAAAAGAACCAAAAGAGAATTTTCTCTTTTTTTTACCGCTTGCTAAAACGATGTAGCAAGTTGAACATAATTGAAAATTACATAGTCTTCTTTTACAGAAGAACCATTAATAATATTACTAATTCTAAAGAATAAAAGAATGAAATACATTGTTTGCGAAAAACCAGGTGAGTTTATCTTAAAAGAAAAAGAAGCACCGGTAAGAAAAGAAAATGAAGCTTTATTACAAATCAATAAAGTTGGAATTTGTGGAACGGATTTACATGCATACTCTGGAAATCAAGCATTCTTTACATATCCTAGAATTTTAGGACATGAATTAGCTTCTGAAGTATTAGAAATAGGAGAAAATGCAAGAGGAATCAAAGCTGGAGATAAGGTTGTAATTATGCCTTATGTAAGCTGTGGAAAATGTATTGCATGTAGAAACGGAAAAACAAACTGTTGCACAAACATTACTGTTTTGGGTGTGCATGGTGATGGTGGTATGCAAGAACAAATTGCTGTTCCTGCAGATATTTTATTACCTGCAAATAACTTATCAAATGATCAGATGGCAATCGTTGAGCCATTAGCTATTGGGGCACATGCTGTTAGAAGAGCTGCCATTACTCCAGGAGAAACGGTTGCTGTAGTAGGTTGTGGTCCTATTGGAATTGGGATTATGAAATTAGCCCAAATTGCAGGTGCAAAAGTAGTTGCTATAGACATGAATGAGCAACGTTTAGAATATGCAAAAGAAAAAATTGGTGTAGAATACACTGTAAAAGCTGGTGAAGGTGCAGCTGAAGCTATTGCTGAATTAACAAATAGTGACATGTGTACTGCTGTTTTCGATGCGTCAGGAAATAAATTTGCCCTTGAAGCTGGCCCAAGTTATATGTCTCATGGTGGACGTTTTGTTTTGGTTGGATTATCTAAAGGTGACTTAACTTACAACCACCCTGCTGTTCACTCTAAAGAGATGACTTTAATGTGCAGTAGAAATGCAACAACTGAAGATTTTGAACATGTAATCAATGTATTGGATCAATTCCCTACGGAATCTTTTATTACTCACAATGTTCCTTATACTGAAATGATTGAAAATTTTGACAGCTGGTTAAAGCCAGAAACAGGAGTTATCAAAGCAACAGTTGACTTTAACTTATAAAAAATAACAGGATGTCTAAGAATTATGTTCAAATAGATCCAAAGGATAATATTATTGTAGCAATTACAAACCTTGACAAAGGACTTGCAACTACTATCCAAGGAAAAGAAGTTATCTTAAAAGAAAACATTAAACAAAAACACAAATACGCTCTGAATGACTTTTCTATTGGAGATGAAATATTTATGTATGGTGTTTTAATTGGAAAGGCTATTGAGCCAATCCAAGCAGGGTGTGCAATTACCATTAACAATGTAAAACATGCTTCTGCAGAATTTAATGATTCACAGGAAAAATTTACATGGACAGCACCAGATGCCTCTAAATTTGAAGGAAGAACTTTTAACGGATACCACAGAGAAGATGGTAAAGTTGGAACTGGAAACTACTGGTTGGTAATCCCTTTAACTTTTTGCGAAAATAGAAACATCGATGTTTTAGAAGGAGCTCTTTCTGAAAAATTAGGATATGAAACTAAAAAAGATTTTGCTGTTGATACAGATGCATTGATCGATCAATATAAAGCAGGTGCTTCCTCTGAAGAAATCTACAGTACTCCTATCATTACTACAAAAGAAGAAATGTCTAAAAACAGAGTATTCCCTAACGTAGATGGAATTAAGTTTTTAAAACATGACGGAGGTTGTGGAGGAATTAGACAAGATTCTGAAACCTTATGTAAACTTTTAGCAGGATACATTGCAAATCCAAATGTGGCTGGAGCTACAGTATTTAGTCTAGGGTGTCAAAATGCTCAAATTGAAATGCTTCAAAATGCCATCGATGCGATTACTCCAAATAACACTAAACCTGTTCACTATTTAGAGCAACAACAAAGCGCAAGTGAAAGAAGTTTAATTGAAGAAGCTGTAAAACACACCTTTGTTGGATTAACTGAGGCGAATAAAATTGAAAGAAAACCCGCACCTGTAAGTAAAATTGTTCTCGGTCTTGAATGTGGTGGTTCAGATGGTTTTTCTGGAATCTCTGCCAACCCAGCATTAGGATATGCTTCTGATTTATTAGTAGCTTTAGGTGGAAGTCCAGTATTATCTGAATTCCCTGAGTTAAACGGAGTTGAACAAGAAATTATCACACGTTGTAATACTGAAAAGGATTCTAAAAAATTCTATGATTTAATGAGAGCCTATTCAGCAGCGGCCGTAGCCGTAGGATCTGGTTTTGAAAACAACCCATCTCCTGGAAATATCAAAGATGGTTTGATTACTGATGCTATGAAATCTGCCGGTGCTGCTAAAAAAGGAGGAACCTCCCCTGTTGTTGAAGTTTTAGATTACACAGAACAAATAACAAAACCAGGATTGAATCTATTATGTACGCCTGGTAATGATGTTGAGTCTACAACTGGTTTGGTTGGTTCTGGTTGTAATATTGTGGTATTTACTACAGGACTTGGAACTCCAACGGGAAACCCAGTTGCACCTGTCTTAAAAATATCTAGTAATACCAAACTATACGAAAGGATGAATGATATTATTGACATCAATACAGGTACAGTAATTACTGGTGAGGACACTATTGAATCTATGGGAGAAAAGATTTTAGACCATGTAATTAGAGTTGCAAGTGGAGAAACCCCTTCAAAGGCTGTATTGCACGGACACAATGATTTCATTCCATGGAAACGTGGAGTTTCTCTATAGAACACAAATTAACAAACACTTTTACATCTAAAAGATAAAATATTATGAATTCTTTAAACAGAACAAACGCTTCAGTAAAAACATATACTGAAAGAATAATCCAATTTGGGGAAGGAAACTTCCTTAGAGCCTTCGCTAACTGGATGATTCATGAAATGAACAAAAAAGCTGATTTTGACGCAGGTGTTGTGGCAGTACAACCCATTAATCAAGGATTGATTAAAATGTTAAATGATCAAGATGGATTGTATACATTATACCTAAATGGTATTAAGAATGGTGAGGCAATCTCAGAGCATGAAATAATTGATTGTATCCATAGAGGAATCAACCCTTATGAAAATAATTCAGATTATTTAGCAACAGCAGAAAACCCAGACTTGCGTTTTGTTATCTCTAACACTACAGAAGCTGGTATTTCTTATAATGCTGGTGACAAATTAGAGGATGCTCCACAATCTAGTTATCCAGGAAAATTAACGGCATTACTATACAAAAGATTTCAAACTTTTGGTGGCGCATCTGATAAAGGATTGATTTTAATTCCGTGTGAATTAATTGATAAAAATGGAGACAACTTAAAACGTATCATTTTACAATACGCAGCAGACTGGAACTTAGGAGAAGAATTTGTTGAGTGGATCAATGAAGACAATATTTTCTGCAATACTCTTGTAGATAGAATTGTACCAGGTTATCCAAGAGATAAAATGGACGCTATTACCGAAGAATTGGGTTACAAAGACAACTTGGTTGTTGAAGGAGAACAATTTCACCTTTGGGTAATTGAAGGCCCCGCATCAGTAAAAGATGAAATTCCAGCAGAAGCATGTGGTTTAAATATTGTTTTTACTGATAATATGGAACCATACAGAACACGTAAAGTTAGAATTTTGAACGGTGCTCATACTACATTAGTTCCTGTTGGTTACTTATATGGAATCGACAAAGTTCGTGAATCTTTAGAAGACGAAGTTGTAGGAAATTACTTGAAAAATACAATCTTCAATGAAATCTGTCCTACCCTAGATTTATCTCAAGAAGAATTGAATCAATTTTCAAATGATGTCTTAGATCGTTTTAGAAATCCATATTTAGAGCATGCACTTATTAGTATTTCTCTAAATTCAACATCTAAATTCAAAACTAGAGTTTTACCTTCTGTATTGGAATACATCAAACGTAAAAATAGTTTACCACAAGGGTTGTTATTCTCTTTAGCATCTCTAATTTCATTTTACAAAGGAAAAAGAAATGGTGAAGAAATTGCTTTAAAAGATGATGCTTCCGCAATAGAGTTCTTTGCTGCTCAATGGGCTAACGGATATCAAGCAAGCATTGTAAAAGCAACACTTGCTAACACTGATTTCTGGGGAACGGATCTTTCTGCTATTGAAGGAATGGTTGAAGCTGTTTCAACGCATCTTGAAGCCATTGAAACAAAAGGAATGCAAACAGCATTACAAGATTTTATAAAATAATACATAACCCATTAGGCCTTCTTTACATAAAGAAGGCTTTTCAACTATAACTTATGACTATAGATTCTCATCAGCATTTTTGGAACTATGAGCCTATCAAACACGAGTGGATAGATGAAAGCATGGCAGTAATTCGAAAAGACTTTACTCCTAGCGATCTAAAACTGGTATACAATGAAAACAATATTGACGGTTGCGTTGCTGTACAGGCAGATCAAACACTTGAAGAAACCGACTTTTTATTGGAACTAACTGCCTCTAATGATTTTATAAAAGGGGTTGTTGGATGGGCTGATCTACGATCAGAAAATATTGAAAATACGTTGGCTAACTACCAAGATAAGGAAAAATTAAAAGGTTTTCGTCATGTAGTTCAAGGTGAAGCTGATCATAATTTTTTATTACGTCCCAACTTTACAAGAGGAATCACTTTATTAGAGAAATATAATTATACATACGATATTTTAATTTTCCCTCATCAATTAGGAGCTACTTTGGAATTTGTCAAAAAATTTCCAAATCAAAAGTTTGTCATTGATCATATTGCTAAACCATATATAAAAGACGGTTTCTTTGATGGATGGGCAACGATGATTAAAAAAATTGCTACATATGAAAACGTATCCTGTAAATTATCTGGAATGATTACGGAAGCGGATTTCAACAGTTGGACAGAAAATCAAATACATCCTTATATGGAAGTCGTGTTGAATTCCTTTGGAGCGCAACGTACTATGTATGGATCAGATTGGCCGGTTTGCCTGGTCGCGGGGAATTACACAAGAGTAAAAAAATTAACAACAGAATTTATTGCAAAATTAAGTACCACTGAGCAACAAGCGATTATGGGGAATAATGCAATCAAATTCTATAACTTATAAAATTAAAACTATGAATATCAAACCAACTTACATTGAGGCGGATTATAGAAAAAGTGAATTCTTTAACAACAAAAGCCGTTTGGTATGCGGTTGCTCTGGATTAGGAGGTGTTTGGAGACCAATCAAAGAAGCTGTTGCTGTAGATACCCTCTTATACGCATTAGATAGCGGAATTTCTGTATTTGATACTTCTCCATCCTATAACCAATCTCAATTATATGTAGGAAAAGCTTTAAGAGAATGGAAAGGAGAAAAACCATTTGTTAGTACAAAGGTAGGGCGCCTCAAAGGAGAAAAAGCAGACGATTGCATTGTTGATTATTCTACAAAAACAATGAGAGAAAGTGTGTATAAAAGTCTAGAATTACTGGGCTTAGACAAAATTGACTTATTATTTTTACATGAACCACATTTAGTTCCTGTTGAAAGAATGGATGAAATTATGGATTGTTTGCAGTCTTTTAAGAAAGAAGGAATCGTAGATATGCTAGGTGTTGGTGGAAATCCAATAGATAGATTTTACCCTTATTTAATAAAAGAAAATTTTGATGTTATCTCCGGTTTCTTAAAAATGGATGCTTGTAATCTATCGGCTTTCGAAAAAGATATTCCTCAAATAAAAAAGGAGAATATTGCTTATTATGGAGCCTCAGCTTTACATATGGGACTATTAGGAAGAAGGTTAGAGGAATATAATTTCGATAGGCCTAACAATGAATGGATTACAAATTTAGATGTAGATATTGCCTTAGAAATTAAAAAGATTGCTCAAAAAAATGACATGTCTTTATCTCGATTAGCTATGCGATATGTTTACTCTATCAAAGAGGCAGACAGGGTTGTTGTTGGACCGACTTCTAAAGAACAGGTAAAAGACATCTTAAACTCCTGGAATGAAGGAAAACTTTCGGAATCTCTATTTAACGAAATTACATCTATTATTGCTAAATTTAGAAATTAACAAACATCAATAATAACTTAGTTCAATTTCAGAGTTATAAATACATCTATCATACCATCAAAGACATTTCTACCGTAGTCTTATGTATTAATGTCTTGAACAAGAAAATAAATAATTAAAAAACAAAACTAAAAAATGAGTGAATCAAAAAAAATTCCAATTGTTCGTAAAGAACTACTAATACCATTTATCGTAATTACTTCTTTATTCGCATTATGGGGCTTTGCCAATGATGTTACAAACCCAATGGTAACAGCCTTTAAAAAAGTAATGCCAGAATTAAGTTGGTTCCAAGCTTATTTGGTTCAATTTGCTTTTTATTTCGGTTATGGATGTATGGCGCTACCTGCTGCACTTTATATTCGTAAATATTCCTACAAATCAGGAATTTTATTGGGATTGGCTTTATATGCCTTAGGAGCTTTTCTTTTCTTTCCTGCCTCTGTATTTGAAAGTTTCGGTTTTTTCTTAATTTCATTATATGTAATTACTTGTGGACTAGCCTTACTAGAAACTACTGCGAATCCATTGATTCTTTCACTGGGAGACAAAGAAACAGCAACACAACGTTTAAATTTAGCACAAGCATTTAATCCTATCGGTTCTTTAACTGGGATGATGATTGCTCAATTTTTGGTATTGAGTCAAATAAAATCTGCTAGTTATGATGATGAATCATATGCTTTATTAGATGAAGCCACAAAGGCTGCCATCAAAACTGAAGACTTAGGAACTATTAGCTTTCCTTATATCAGTATCGGTGTTGTCGTTTTAGTAGTATTAGGAATTGTATATTTAACAAAAATACCTAAAGTAGCAGATGATGATTCTATTTCTTTCAAAGAATCTATGAGCAAAATATTTGCTAAAAAACACTTTTTCCCTGGGGTACTAACTCAAATGTTTTATGTTGGGGCGCAAATTATGTGTTGGACTGCCATCTATCAATATGTAGAATACTTAAACTCTACAAGAGGTGCAGATGAACAGTTGAATGCTACGTATTGGAATATTATAGCAATGAGTATATTCTTAGGAGGACGTTTTGTAGGAACTGCTCTGATGACTAAATTGAAAGCGGCGAAATTATTATACATCTACGGAATTTGTGCTGTGTTATGCGCATTAGGAGCTATTTTAATCCCTGGAATTCCTGGGTTAATTTCATTAGTTTCTATTTCTTTATTTATGTCTATCAACTTCCCAACAATCTACGGAATTGCATTAAAAGACATGGGTGATGAAGCAAAAGTTGGATCAGCATTTTTAGTTATGGCTATCGTTGGAGGAGCAATCTTTCCTCCTATGCAAGGTTTGATCATTGATATAGGTGGTCCAAACTTAGCAGATACATTAATTTTAGGGGTTCCTGAAGTTAAATTTTCTTTCATTATGCCAATGATTTGTTTAATACCAGTAATTTATTACGGATACAGTAACTCAAAAAAATAAAATATGAGCACTAAAAGATTTTGTTACTCTTGTGATTTAAAAGATGATTCTAAATTAATTGCAGAATACAAAGAATACCATGCTGCTGGTAATGCTTGGCCAGAGATCACTAAAAGCATTAAGGATGCTGGCATAGTTGACATGCAAATTTACCTTACGGGAAATAGAATGTTTATGATTATGGAAGTTGATGAAACTTTCGATCCAGTTAAAAAAGCTGAAATGGATGCTAACAACCCGAAAGTACAGGAATGGGAAAACCTAATGTGGAATTACCAACAAGAACTTCCGTGGGCCAAAGATGGTGAAAAATGGATTGAATTAGAAAAAGTTTTTCAACTATAAAAAAAGGTCTGCATTAATGCAGACCTTTTTTATGTATACACTGAAAACTCAGAGCTAAGTAAATTAGAAAAAAACGAAAGGGATTAAAAAATAAATTCTTAACCCCCTAACGCTGCTTTAAAACTAAACTTACTTATTCTAGAAAACTTTCTAACTTTTCGACCATATTCGTATTGCCGCAAAAGAAAGGTCTTCTTTGGTGGATATCTGTAGGAACGATATCCAATATTCTTTTACTACCATCCGTAGCTTTACCTCCAGCCTGCTCAACTATAAACGCCATTGGATTGCACTCGTATAAAAGTCTTAATTTTCCTTCTGGATAAGCGAAACTACTAGGATACATATAAATTCCTCCTTTGATCATATTTCTATGAACATCAGAAACCATAGAACCAATATATCTTGAAGAATACGGTCTATTTTCTTC
The DNA here is from genome assembly GCF_057197705.1 of Flavicella sp. IMCC45537. Lineage (NCBI taxonomy): Bacteria > Pseudomonadati > Bacteroidota > Flavobacteriia > Flavobacteriales > Flavobacteriaceae > Flavicella > Flavicella sp. IMCC45537. The sequence goes on along the minus strand of NZ_CM170067.1, from coordinate 3,807,222 downwards.
TAACTCTTGACAATATTTGATATAATCTTTCACTCCTTGTGGAAAGTGACTATAATTTCCTTCATTAATAGAATAGATATCGCCAGATTCAGGGAATTTAATATTCGCATGAGATAAATAAAAAGTTCCTAGTGCTGGGTTTAAAGTAAATCCGTTCACTCCTGCTCCCGTGGTAAATACCAACATCGTAGAAGTTCCATAAATCACATAACCAGCAGCAACCTGTTTATTTCCTGCTTGTAAAAAATCTTCACTTGTTATAGGAGAAGCAATCGGACTCACTCTTCGATAAATAGAAAATATAGTTCCTACAGAAACATTCACATCTATATTGCTAGAACCATCTAATGGATCCATTAAAACAACATATTTACTATTGTTTTGCTCATCACTACCATCGATAGTAATAAACTCATCATTCTCTTCAGATACAATACCGCAAACAATTTCTCTATTAACAAGAGCTTGAATAAAAATCTCATTGGCAAAAACATCAAGCTTTTGTTGACTTTCTCCTTGTACATTGACATCTCCAGAGTTTCCGAATAAATCAACCAAACCAGCCTTATTCACCTCATGGTTGACCACCTTAGCCGCCAATCTAATTCCATTTAACAGTCTCGATAACTCACCACTGGAATACGGGAATGATGATTGATTTTCAATAATAAACTCTCCTAGTGTTTGATTTTTATGCATGTTTTTCTTTTAAATAACAATTTATTCTTTAAAGATAGTCTTTCATTAACAAAGCGGCACCTAAAGCACTTTCATTTCTACAATTCGGAATTTTCACAGAAACACCTTCTTTCATTTGAGAAATGAATTCGATAAACATTTCGTTTTTATTAAAACCACCTGAAACATAAATATCTGCTAGTTTGTTACTTTGATCTAAGATCAATTCTATACCAGCTACCACCTTTTTACTGATCTCATATGTCAATTGATAATACGCCTCTTTATAGCTCTCAAACTGAACCAACAGACTAGAAACCGCAGTAAAATCTTCATCAATTCCTTCTGCTAAAAATACTCTGGCATCGGATTTTATCAACTTTTCACAATATCCCTTGTCTAATTCTAGTTCAAGATGTGTGTCAATATGAACATTAAATTGTTTCGCCAATGGTTCTAAATACACTTCATGAATTCTTCCTAAGAATTGCATAGAAGACTTTATTTGTTGTTTTTCGGGTGTCATAAAACACAGACAATTATTTGTCAACTGATGCTGTGTAAGTTTTTCCTTACTGAATGGATTCATCGCAATGATCCAAGTTCCTGTAGAAAGCAAAACAAACTCGTTGTTATTGTTGTTTTGTAAAACAGGTATAATAGAAGAAGAGCTATCATGTAGCCCCGTACCAACGGCAATCGTCTCATTATTGATCAAACTCAATATAGCATCTTTTCCATTACATGGCTCAGGTAGATTTATGTTCTTATCTTGAAGCCACTCATGATAACGCATATTGTCGAAATCCCATGTTGCAGTATGTGCACCCACAGAAGTAAAATCTGCAGTTATTTTTTTGGTAAAAAGATAACTCAAATATTGTGGGTAATGTAAAATAGAGCTTACTTGATTCCAAAACTCAGGTTTTTCCCTTTGGAGTTTTAATATTTGCATTCCGGTATTCAACATACCATATGCTGGTGAAGCTGTTTTTCTGGAAAATTCTTCTTGACCTCCATAAGCTTCATAAAGCTCTTTGTAATCTTCTAAATTAAGAGGTTTTAAATAGTTATATAATGGTGTAATTCTCCTTCCATTTTTATCAAGATAAATCAAACTTGCTCCGTGAGTAGAAAAATTTATGGCTTTTATTTTATAAACACCTTCTTCTTGAATCCTTTTTATCTCACTTTGAATCCAACTCTCTATAGAAGCTATATCATCACAAGCAAAACCATCCTCATCTAACACTTCTTCAAACCTCGTAGCATTTCTATATACTATCTCGAATGACTCATCGAAAAGGAGAATTTTTTTATTCGTTTTACCTATATCAATTACTGCTATTACTTTCATCTTCACAATAGAAATTAGTTTAAGGTGTTTGCCTTTTAGGCAAACACCTTAATGATTACTCTTTAAACCCGTATAAAGGACCATAGTTTTTACATGCTCTGTAATCAGCACCTTCTAAACCTTCTCCGAATGCTGACCATGCACTTGGTCTAAATACATCCTCTTCGCTCACATTATGCATGTTTACCGGAATTCTTAACATTGCCGCTAAAGAAATTAAATCTGCTCCAATATGACCATGAGAAATCGCACCGTGATTTGCTCCCCATTTCGCCATTACCGTATATACATCTTTAAAGAAACCTGTACCCGTTAATCTTGGTACAAACCAAGTAGTCGGCCAAGTTGGATTTGTTCTTTCATCCAAAATAGTATGTACATCTTCTGGAAGTTCTACACTCCATCCTTCGACAATTTGCAATACTGGTCCCAAACCTTTAACTAAATTCAACCTACACATAGTGATTGGCATTGATCCTTTAGTTTTAAATTGAGAAGAAAACCCTCCTCCTCTAAAATACTCACCAATTGCAGCCGGCCATTTGGTATTGTCCAAACATTTTTGAACTTCTTCTTTAGTAATATCCCAAAAAGGTTTCATTGTAGGATTTCCATCTTCATCTGTCTGTTGCGCTGTAGCATCTAAAGTAGTAGAACCTGAATTGATCAAATGGATAATTCCATCTTTCGCGATACCAGTTAATTTTTTACCAGTAACTCTCTCTACAGACTCAGAACTCCAATATGTACGCACATCAGAGAACAACTGTGCTTTATTAGTCAACAAATGTCCAAATAACATAGAAATTGCATTCAAACAGTCATTTTCTGTAGCAAATGTATATGCTTCACGAATTCCATTCCAATCAAAAGATGAATTCAATATAGACTCTGTAAAATCAGCATTTGGCTGATAATCAGTCCATTGACGTTGACCTTGAAAACCACCCATGATAGCATTTCTACCTTTAGCTTCTTCACCGAATCCCATTTCTTTCAACTTTGGGTTTCCATTCATCAAATCCTTGCAAATAAGAGTCATTTTTACAACTTTCTCCCATTCAGCTTCTTTAACCTCTGCCGATTTCTGTGCTTCTGGACTGTTGTAATCTTTTCCTTCAATACAGTTTTCTTTCGTCCAAGCTAAAGCTTTTGCATACTCATCTTTATCGTAAATTCCCTCGTCAATACGTCTTAAAATCTCTACAGACTCTACGAACTCAGCTCTCACTCCTAAATAGTCCTGTAAAAAATTCACATCTACCATCGATCCTGCAATACCCATTGAACTATACCCTATTGACAAATAAGATTTTCCATTCATTTGAGCAACTGCCAATGCTCCCTTTACAAAACGAATAATTTTTTCTGATACATCTTGAGGAATCGTTTGATCACCTCCATCTTGTACTTCTTTACCATAGATACCGAAAGCTGGCAATCCCTTTTGAGAGTATCCTGCCAATGCTGCTGCTAAATAAACAGCACCTGGTCTTTCTGTTCCATTAAATCCCCAAACAGCTTTAGGAATTAAAGGGTTCGTATCCATTACCTCTGTTCCATAACACCAACAAGGTGTTACTGTTAAAGAAACTTCAACTCCCTCTCTTTTAAATTTATCAGCACATGCTGCAGCATCTGCAACTCCACCAATAGTAGTATCAGCTATAACACATTCTACTTGTTCTCCACTAGGAAAACGCAATGTTTGTTCAATCAATTTAGCAGCTGCTTTTGCCATATCCATACATTGGACTTCCAATGATTCTCTAACACCTGCTTCACGACCATCAATAACTGGTCGAATTCCAACTTTAGGTAAACTTCCTATTAATCTACTCATAATATTGTATTTAAATTTTTTGGTTTATGTAAATTGCTCTAATTCTACTAATTGCTCATTTGAAAGACCTGCAGGTTGAAAACCAGCTGCCCAACACATCATTAACAATTTTGCTCCTTTGTTTGCGACATCTAAGAAATCCCATGCCTTCTCAACATCTGGCGCGGTAGCAGTAGCTCCATGCTTCTCCCAAAGTGATACATTTCTAGTTTTAAAAGCTTCAATAGTAACTTTAGCCAAATCAGCAGTACTTGATAATGCGTATGGTGTACAGTGAATTCCTTTAGGAACAAACACTTTAACTTCTGGACACATCATCCAAATTTGTCTATTCAATTCTTCTTCGTTATCAAACAACTCATGATGACTCATACAAATCAACTCAAGTGGATGGGTATGAACCACAGCTAAATTTTCTGGATGATTGATAGAGTTAAATAAATGAATACTTGTATGAGAAATCAACTCACATGTAGGACCAAAGTTTTCACGATCGCCACCCCAAATAATAGAATAAGCTGTTGCTTCTTCATTTATATATAAAATACAAGAAACCTTATCAATAGAATCAACTAAATCTCTCAAATAACAACCCGTTCCTGTAATGTAAATAACAAAACCTCCTGCTCCTTTTGGAAAATCAAAAGGGATCTCTTCACCCGCTGCTGCTTTCACTTCTTCCTTCGAAAAAAACGAAGTCAAGTTCATAGATATATTACCAGCATTTCTTTCTGCCCATTCTCTCTGCCACAGGTAACCTGCAACCTTTGAAACTTTTTTTAATTCATTTTGTACTTCTACTGGAAGCTTAAGTGTAGCCATAATTGTATTATTAAAATTTATACCACAAAATTAGTTCACTAGAAGAAGTTTAGAAATATTTAAAATTTGTATTTTTGTATCTAAAATAAACATCTGTCAAAATTTGAAATTCACAAAAAACATAGAATTAGGAGATCCTTCATCTAACAAACAGAACTTTATCGATATCAAAATCAACATATCGTGTTGTAGGTATTGGCTAATAAATATGTGGGATTGTCATGATATGGTTTTCCCATACTGGAGGATTTACTGGAATAAAAACAGTGGTGGTGTATTAAAACATAAAGAAGATATATTTGAAATGACTCCTAATTATATTTATATAATATCACCATTTACATCTTTCTCTTCAAAGTTTACAAAAAATCATGTTTATAACGATGGAATCCATGTATCAGGAGAACAATTGACAGAATACATTAATGAATCGAGCTATGAAGACAAATCATTGTTCCATTTTTTCACACATTTTAATTTAGGAATACCTTTTGATCATGTTTATCCAGGAATTTTTAAAATAGAACTTACCGATCATTTAAAAGATCGTTTATACTATTTGACCTCAAGATTAAAAATAGAAAACTCAGATTTTAAACTCACATTTAATTTAAAATTACAGTCATTCATTAAAGAAGCCATATCGAATCTTGGAACTGAATTATGGAAAACCATAAATATTGATGATCGTGTTCTTTCTGTATTAAGGTATATTGAAATTAATATCGACTCAAAACTTACCAACTCAAAACTCGCAATGATCGTAAACATGGCGCCGAACTCTTTTGCTAGATTATTCCGTCAAGAAATGAACATCACCCTACATAATTTCATTCAAAAAAGAAAAATAGCTAGAGCTTGTGATTTGTTTGAACATACCGATAAAACTATAGAAGACGTAACTTTTGATTTAGGATTTTCTGATCGATACCATTTTTCAAGAGTCTTCAAATCAACCACCGGAATTACTCCTGCCGTATATCGTTCTGGTCGCTACACATAAAAATCACAACCATCTGTTTTTAAACAGCTTCACAACAATCTTCTGTCCAAATACGAGATGTTTCCTTGTGTATCCCTATCGAAAAACATCTGTAAAACCATGCTTCCGACTCAAAAACTTACATCGATGTAGTTATTTTGTAAAAACCAGAATTACACAAACAACTGATTAACAACGCTAAAGCATTATTTAAAAACACATATGTTTAAATTATTCATGTATTTGGTTATAATAGATAATTTCTAATGAGTCATGTTTACATAAATTTGTCAAACTTGAAACCAATTCAGTTAAGTGAATTGACCGACACACTCGATAAGAAACTATTTTCTTATCAAAATAATTTTGTAACACATAAACACACTTATAACATGAAACAATTTAAACAATACATCAATGGAGCGTTTGTAAACTCAACTTCATCTGATGTAACAGAAGTATTGAACCCTTGTACTGAAGAAGTTTTATCTGTAATTCCGGCTGGGTCTGTGCAAGATGCCAACCTTGCTATCGAAGCTGCGTATCATTCTCAAAAAGAATGGAGAACTTATGCTGCTATCGAAAGAGCGAATTATTTGAACCAAATGGCTAATATCATTCGTGAAAACAGAGTGTTTTTAGCAGAAACATTAGCGTCAGAACAAGCAAAAGTAATAGGATTAGCACAAGTAGAAATCGACGTAACGGCAGATTATTTCGACTACAATGCTGGATGGGCAAGAAGAATTGAAGGAGAAATCATTCAAAGTGATAGAAGAAAAGAACACATGTTCTTACATAAATCTCCTATCGGAGTGGCAGTTGGAATTTTACCTTGGAATTTTCCGTTTTTTGTAATGGCACGTAAAATAGCTCCATCTTTAGTTACAGGAAATACTTGTGTAATCAAGCCAAGTTGTGTAGCACCAAATACAGTAATGGAATTTGCTAAGTTAATTGAGAAAATAGGACTTCCTGCAGGTGTATTAAACTTCGTATGCGGAAGTGGTCCAGTTGTTGGGAATGCCCTTACAAGCAATTCAAAAACAGGTATCATTAGCTTAACAGGAAGTGTTTATGCTGGTCAAAAAATTATGGAGTCTGCTGCTAAGAACATTACAAAAGTTTCTTTAGAATTAGGAGGTAAAGCTCCTGCAATCGTATGTGCTGATGCTAATTTAGATTTAGCCACTACTGCAATTGTAAATTCAAAAGTAATCTTCAGTGGTCAAGTTTGTAACTGTGCTGAAAGAGTTTACGTTGAAGAATCTATTCATGATGAATTTATGGAAATGTTAACTACTAAAATGAATGCGGTAAAGGTCGAAGATGCTTTTTCTACGAACAACCCAGACATGAGTAGTATGGTATCTAAGGCTCAAGTTGATAAAGTTGAAGAAATGGTGAATTTTGCTAAGTCAGAAGGAGCTGAAATTGTACTAGGTGGTGGTAGATCAAGTCAATTTGACAAGGGATACTTCTACAACCCTACAATCTTAACAAACGTAAAACAAGACATGCAAATAATTCAGGAAGAAGTATTTGGACCTGTGTTACCAGTAATGAAATTTGGTACTTTAGACGAAGCTATCGAATTAGCAAATGATTGCGAATACGGTTTGACATCTTCAATTTTCTCTGAAAACTTTAATAAAGTTATGCATGCATCAAACGAATTAGAGTTTGGAGAAACTTATGTAAATAGAGAACACTTTGAAGCAATTCAAGGATTTCATGCAGGTTGGAAGAAATCTGGTTTAGGAGGTGCTGATGGTAAGCATGGTATGGAAGAGTATTTACAAACTAAACTTGTATACGCTCAATACAGATAATCCCCTTCCTACCCCTAAGTCATACAAACAAAAAACACTATAGCTTATCTGGGTTATAGTGTTTTTTAAATTCCAAAATCAAGCATTACCTCGAATTCAATTAAACAATAAAACACATGGATACTTCAAAAAAAACTCCCGTAGTTGCAAAGGAAATGTTATTTCCTTTTATTTTAATAACCTCGTTATTCGCACTTTGGGGTTTCGCAAATGACATAACCAATCCGATGGTGGCTGCATTCGGAACTGTGATGGAAATATCAACAGCAAAAGCAGCACTAGTACAATTAGCTTTTTATGGTGGATATGCAACCATGGCAATTCCTGCTGCACTTTTTGTAAGATATTACAGCTATAAAAAAGGAATTTTATTGGGGCTATCTTTATATGCAATAGGTGCCTTATTGTTTTACCCTGCAGCACATTTTGAAATGTTTGCATATTTCTTAGTTTCTTTGTATGTTTTGACGTTTGGACTTGCATTTTTAGAGACTACAGCAAACCCATATATTCTTTCTATGGGAGCTCAAGAAACAGCTACTCAAAGACTGAACCTAGCCCAAGCATTCAACCCAATAGGTTCTTTGTTAGGAATGTTTGTTGCTTCAAAATTCATACTAGTAGCTTTAGATTCTGACAAAAGAAATGAAATGGGTGAACTCATATTTTCATCATTGAATGAAGCTCAACGTGCGATTATTAGAACACATGATTTGGGAATCATCAGAAACCCATATTTAATTTTGGGAGGAGTTGTCATCGTTATGTTGATCATCATTCTTATTTCCAAAATGCCTAAAAGAACGGAAACCGCACAATATGGTTCAGCTATAGATTCTTTTAAAAGACTCTTTGCAAACGGTAAATTTAGAGAAGGTGTTCTTGCGCAATTATTTTATGTAGCAGCACAAATCATGTGTTGGACCTTCATCATTCAGTATGCAGATAATTTAGGTATTTCAAAGGCTACTGCTCAAAATTATAACATTGTTGCGATGTCAATATTTCTATCAAGTAGATTTATCAGCACATTCTTGATGAAGTATGTGAATTCAAAAAAACTACTATTTATATTCGCTATTGGTGCCATGACTACAACACTCGGTGCAATATTTATCGAAGGGCATATGGGATTGTATTTATTAGTTGCTACTTCTGCTTTTATGTCATTAATGTTTCCAACTATCTACGGTATCGCGTTGAATGGTTTGAGTGAAGAAGACACTACTTTAGGAGCAGCATTATTGGTTATGGCAATAGTTGGAGGAGCCTTAATGCCAATATTACAAGGACTGATTATTGACATGAAAACTATAGGCACTTATGCCGCTGTGAACATTTCATTCTTCTTACCATTCTTCTGTTTTAGTTTTATAGCTTTTTATGGATACCGAACATTAAAAGTTTACAAATAATTTATTTCAAGACAATCCTTGTTGGTGACATCAACAAAGCTAAAAACATTTCAATTTATGGAATTAACAATCAACTCTAAATATCCATCCGTCGATGACTTGCGAAAAAAAGCAATGCGTAAAATGCCAAAGTTTGCATTTGAGTATTTAGATGGTGGATGTAATGAAGATATAAACCTAGATAAAAACAGAACAGACCTACAGAAAATTGAATTGATGCCTCAATATTTATCAACTTTTGATAAATCAGAAATGAAAACCGAACTTTTTGGGCATACATATGATGCTCCTTTTGGTATTTCACCTGTAGGTCTTCAAGGACTTATGTGGCCGAACTCCCCTGAGATTTTGGCTAAATCGGCTCATAAACATAATATTCCATTTATACTAAGTACCGTAACCACTTCAAGTATTGAACGTATTGCAGAGATTACCGAAGGTAAATCTTGGTTTCAATTGTACCACCCTGCAGAGGAAACTATGAAACGTGATTTATTGGATAGAGCCGCTGCAGCTGGAACAGATGTTCTAGTAATTTTGGCAGACGTCCCTACCTTTGGGTACAGACCTCGTGATGTACGAAACGGTCTAGCGATGCCCCCAAGTATGAGTATCAAGAATATCGTTGAAGTTATGAAGAAACCCGATTGGGCGATTCAAACTCTTATACATGGTCAACCAAGTTTCAAAACTCTTGAAAAGTACATGCCTAAAGGTTTAAATTTAAAAAAACTAGGTGAGTTTATGGATAGTACTTTCTCAGGAAGACTTAACGAAGAACGCATTGCTTCTATTCGTGAACAATGGAAAGGGAAATTAGTCATCAAAGGTGTTGTAAGTGAAGAAGACACATTAAAAGCCATTAAACTGGGGGTTGACGGAATCATTGTTTCCAATCATGGTGGACGACAGTTAGACGCAGGTCAGTCTTCTATTGTTCCGATGACAAATTTAGCTGAAAAATACGGAGATCAGATTAAAATTATGGTCGACTCAGGTTTGAGAGGTGGCCCAGATATTTCAAGATCAATGGCAAGCGGTGCAGATTTCACCTTTATGGGAAGAAGCTTTATGTACGGAGTCGGTGCATTAGGAAAACAAGGTGGAGATCACACTATATCATTAATGAAGCGTGAACTACTGCAAGTTATGGAACAGATTTGTTGCCAAAAAACAGATGCTTTTCAGCCTCATTTAATCAAACAACCATAAAATCAATTACATTTTTATTAACACGAACAACGTTTTGCTATGACAACCGAAGATGCGATTATGGAAATCTTGTATCAATCAGACAAGAAGGGAATTCGAATTAAAGTTCTTGATAAAGTTTCATTATTAATGAACGCCAACCCTACAATTTCAAGAATAGATGCCTACGAACAAGCATATAACTCTTTTACGGAGAAATAGACAAACCATAAGGAATACTACTAATTCAAATGAGTATTAAAAGTACAAAATTTAGTAACATTTTCACCCACTTAACCAAGGTGAAGTCAGTAGACATAACATTTATAAAAAATGGATAATATAACTTTTACAATGATAAAGCCAGATGCTGTTGCAAATGGTCATATGACAGAAATTTTAAATATCATTTCAAAATCAGGATATAAAATTACTGCAATGAAATTAACTCAACTAACAAAAGAAAAAGCTGGTGAATTTTACAGCATCCACAAAAGTAAGCCGTTCTTTGATGAATTAATAGAATATATGACAAGTGGCCCTATAGTTGCAGCTTGCTTAGAGAAAGCAGATGCAGTTCAAGATTTTAGAAAATTAATAGGTGCTACAAACCCAAAAGAAGCAGCAGAAGGAACGATTCGAAAAATCTTTGCAACATCAATAGAAAAAAATGCTATACACGGATCCGACAGTAATGAAAACGCTATCATAGAAAGAAACTTTCATTTTGATAGATCTGAAATTATTTCATTTTAAACTAAATAGCAACTAAAATTTGCAATGAATCCCTAGGTAAAACACTGTTTATTTATGAAAATTCTGTTATTGCTAAGATTCATAACAGACCTTTTTTTATTCCTTTTCTTCCTTAACATAGAGTTCACTACCTCCATCATAACTTATGTTACTTCTTGTATTGCTGTAAGCATTTATATTCGTATTCCCTCCGCCAAATATACTCATGTAAAATTCAATTTTCTCGGTTCCATCAAATGCATTAAATTTTAGATTTATTTTTCTTTTTTTATCATCATATTCAACTTTCAAATCTTCAATCTTATTTTCAATCTTTATACCTCTACTACCTCCATATGTACCACCAGTGGTTCTTACACCAAAATAAGGTAGATATACAGAAATACTATCTCCAATAATCCTAACATGATTTGGATTCCCTATTAAATTAATCCGAGCTCCTTGTTGGGCCAAGGCCCACTCAGCCTCAAATTCAATTTTTCGATCTTTTACAATAGAAATCATTTCCTCATATTTCTCTTGTTTTTCCAGTTGTTTTTTATCCTTTTTTGTTTGAGCCGTAAGACTTGCAAGACTAAAAAGAATAATTACGGTTATTTTAAAAGACTTCATTCTAAATAATTTTATTTGATTTATCTACTCTAAGTTAAAAAATAAATTGATTTTAAACAACCACCTCTAACTAGGTCGTTTATAAATAAAATACGGTCATTTTTTTAACAAAAATAAACATACGTTTATAAATGTAGCTTTAACGGTTACAACATCTAAAAAACAAAGAATATTATCAACAAATTTAGATATTTTTGCATTTATTTTTTTTGGATACCCCTAAACCTGTAACACTTGTTTTCCAGAATTTTAACAATTATAAATTAGATTTTCACTGATGATGAAATGTTTCAGTTTTTATAAATTCTATTTAGTTACGGTACTAATATTTTGTTCTTATGCTGGAGCAGCTCAAACAAATATTGCTTCAGAAAACTGGACCAATAGTAATTATACTTCTGGATCAGGTTGGACTGGAGACTGGATTGAAAATGATGATGACACAGCCGCAAGCACGGGTAAGGTAAGAATCGTATCAGGCGAGTTATTGATGACAGGAGCAGCCTCTGGAGTAGATGACGCTAGTATTCTCAGAAAAATAGACTTATCAACATACACTTCAGCAACCCTTTCTTTCGATTATCGCGGTACCGGGTTAATGGAAAATAATGACTTTGTTTATATCGAATACTCGATAAACGATGGAGTGGATTGGTTACTACTTGACACATTTCAGGGAAACACAGCCGATTCAGGTAATATCGTAATGAGTCCTGGACAAGTAGAAAATAGTGGTAGTTACATCAAAGCACTACCTGTTAGTGGAGGATCAACTACCTATATCAGATTTAGAAGTAAAATAAGTTATACGGATGAGTTATTTTATATTGACAATATTGATATTTCTGGAGAAATTACACTTAATGATGATCACGATGGAGATGGAATAGTTGATTCAGTAGACGTTGATGATGATAATGATGGTATACTGGACACAGAAGAACAAAATTATACCAACAATGCCATTTTATCTTGTGAAGGAATTGAAGAATTAACATTTTCGGGTGCTGTGCAAGAATCTGGAAGTGTAGATGGAAACTTTGATCAAGGAGATGTATTTCGGTTTTCCAATGTTCTTTCTGGTGTTGATGCCCTTGTTACCTTATCAGAAATCAACAATCTTACTCTGAACAGCTTAGATAATGACACCCAGTATGCAAGTTCGATTGTAGCGAATACACAATTTAGTATTTCAGGAGTTGGAACACAAGCATATGTAGAATATACTTTTAATTTTGTGGTTTCAGGCACTACCACACCTTATCAATTAAACGACTTTAATGCCAGCTTTAATGATATTGACGGAAATAATAGTTACAATGAACAATCATGGTCACTTAACCCATCTATCTACGTTTATAACAGTGATACTCAACTAACCTTTAGCAGAGATGGTGAATGGTTTGTAGGAACAGCAGGAGGAACAGAATTTGGTGGGGTGTCTCCAACAAATCCAGAAGTAAACTATACTACAGTCCATGCAAGAAACACAGAATATAAAGTAAGATTTGGATTTATTTCAAATCAAGCCAATGCGAGTTCTAATTTTAGGGAAACCATGTTGGACTTCAGTTGTAACTCTTCATACACAGATGCTATTATTGGACATATTGATTCTGATGGTGATGGAATTCCAAATTATCAAGATTTAGACTCTGATAATGATGGTATTCCTGACAATATTGAAGCGCAATCAACAGTAGGATACATTCCTCCAAACGGAGTATATGATGGGACAGGATTGGACACTGCCTATACCGGAGGCTTAACACCTGTAAATTCTGACAACGCAGAAGACGCAGTAGATTACCTCGACTTAGATTCAGACAATGATGGTTTAACCGATACTGAAGAAGCAGGTATTACATTGTCGTATATCTTTGGAGTAAACGGATTAGACTACAACTATCAAAATGGTAATGACTATGCAAATCCACAAGGTAACTTTGACAACACACAAACAGATAATTTTCCTGATGCCGATGAAGATGTTTTAGCTGGTGGTGACGTAGATTACCGAGATAACATTTTCAATAATGACAACGACGATGATAACGTAAATGACACCGTAGATTTAGACGATGACAATGATGGAATAACAGACATAGAAGAATTTGGAACTTGTATTGGTTCTAGTTCTATTTTTTCTTGGACAACTTTATACACAAATGGGGGAAGCTCTGAAAGTACAGGTGATGATCCTGTGGTTACTGACAACACAAAAACTATAGACAATGTTGGTACTACAATAACAAGATACACAGGAATTAGTACTGACAACAACTACGCAGTAAATGACTATATAAGCTCTAACAGTTCTTATACAATATCTCAAGCTGCTGTTCAAAACGGTTCCTCAACGCACACATTTTCATTTGATGCGCCAGTTTACAACCTTAGTTTTACTTTACATGATGTAGATGCCAACGCTGACTCTAAAGATAATATTGAAATTGCAATTTTGGATTACAACGGCTCGCTGTATACAATGCAAGCTTCTGACTATACGCTTGGAGCCTCAAATACAAAAGTTGTCTCAAGTGGTAATATTTTTGAAGGAACTAGCGCTGCTTCAAGTTTTACAAATACAGGAGATATTCTAATTTCAAATTTACCTGTTTGGATTTCTAAAATGATTATTACCTTTAGCAACACAGACACCAATGACCCAGCTGGTACTCAAGAAATTGCTATTGGAGATTTTTCTTTTTGCCCTCCAGCAAATACCGATGGTGATACAGTTTTTGACTTTCGTGATTTAGATTCTGATAATGATGGAATCACTGACAATATTGAAGCTCAAAATACGAGTAGCTATATAGCACCGAGTGGAGATTATAGTTCGGATGGAATCGACCTCGCTTATGGTAATGGTCTCACGGTTATAGACTCTGATTCTGATGGCATTAACAACTTTTTAGACCTAGACGCTGATAATGATGGTATTCCCGACAATATTGAAGCACAAAGCACACAAGAATACATTGTCCCCTCTGGAAGCTATAGCTTATTCGGAATTGATTTGGCATACGATGCGGGGTTGACTCCGGAAAACACAGACGGAACCGATGAAGCCGATTATTTAGATTTGGATTCTGATAATGACCTAGCCCTAGACATTGTAGAATCAGGCGCAGGTTTAACAGCTGATGGTAACGGAAGAACAACAGGTGATGTAGGAACTAACGGATTAGACAACACACTAGATAACGGAGATACATATATTGATGTAAATGGAAGTTATGACGATTCCTTCACAACAATATTAACAGACTCTGATGGAGATGTGAATACACCAAGTGGAGATCTAGATTATAGAGATATTTCCAATGGTATTGACACTGATGGAGATGGAATCTTAGATGATGTTGATATAGATGATGACAATGATGGTGTACTGGATTTTGCAGAAAAGGAAGCCTGCAGCAATGGTAATTTGAACTATGAATTTTATGATACTTCACCCTCTACTGACTCCGTTGATGATATAGATTTTGAAAATGCATTAGCCACAGGAACAATTGATAATTTTGATGTTGGTGCATTACAAAACACTATTGACGCTGGCGATACTAACAATTTTTCAATAAGATATACCGGGTTTATTGAAATTAACACTACCGAAACTTATACTTTTCACCTAAACTCCGACGATGGATCAATAATTTATATAAATGGATTGTATGTTGTGGATCATGATGGACTTCATGCTGCGAATAATGAACAATCTGGAACGATTGATCTGACACCAGGGGTGTATCCAATCACAATTTTATACTTTGAAAAAACAGGAAATGAGTCCATGACAGTAATGTACTCAAGTCCATCAATTTCTAAGCAAGATCTTCCTTTTGGAAAACTATACGCTTCCTGTGATTTAGATTCTGATAATGATGGAATTTACAATCACCTTGATCTTGATTCTGATAACGATGGTATTCCTGACAATATCGAAGCACAAACGACCCTTGGATATATAGCCCCTAGCGGAACAGGTGCAGGAATTACAGATGCCAATGCTAATGGATTAGATGATAATTATGAAACTACTGAAGGTGGTTCTTATCTCTCATTAGTAAACACCGATGCTGCCATCGACGCCATCTTTGACTATCTAGACAGTGACTCTGACAATGATGGTACTGCTGATATTTCAGAGAACCATGATTCTGATAATTCTATTAGCGGGTTCGATTCTGATGGTGATGGTTTGGACGACAATTTCGAAGGAAGTGACGTTAATGATGGCTTTGATGTTAATGATGAATTGGATACCCCTTCAACCAACCTACCAGATACAGATTCTGATGTGGACACACAAGATGTTGATTACAGGGATGCCATTGTGGATGAAGTTTTGCCAAGTGTCGTTGGTAACACCCTTTGGCTGAGAGCGGACATTGGAGTTACAGGTGGAAGTAACGTCACCTTATGGGAAGATCAATCTGAATCAAATGCAGACTTTATAGGCTCAGTAGGAACAGAACCAAGTAACACCACAAGTGCAAACAATTTAAACTTTAACCCGGTTGTAACATTTACTCCTGGAAACAACGATGTATTAACCTATAACGGAAACCTTAACCCACGTAGTATCTACATCGTATATAATGATTTGTCTACCTCTTCTTGGACAACTCCTTTTAACAATGATGGAACAAGTCTTGGACATGGAGATGATGGAACTTATGTATATGACGCTAGTGGAAATAACTATACAGCGGCAGGGGCTACAGGAGGTGATCAATACTCAAACGGACAAAGCACAACATTAACTGCTCATTTAAGACCTACTAACTTCGAAATAATTTCTAATATTTATACCAGTAATTTTTCTAACAACACATACAATTATTACGTAGGTAGTGATAGAGGATTCTCAGGAAGAACTATTGACGGAAGTGTTGCCGAAATAATGCTGTTTAGTGATGAGCATAGCTTGAGCAAAAAACAACAAGTTGAATCTTATCTTGCCATAAAATATGGTATTACACTAGGCGATACAGACTCTGAAAATAGCATTGTGGAAGGTGACTATGTCCTATCTGACTTATCTACTAAAATATGGAATTATTCAACCAACAGCTCATTCCATAATGATGTTGCTGCGATTGGAAAGGATGATGGAATGGTATTGAATCAAAAACAATCTAAATCTGAAAATTCTGATGCAATCATCACCATCGGATTAAATTCAATAGCAACAACAAATGCAAATAATAATAACAATTTTAACTCAAACAAAGATTTCCTTGCTTGGGGGAATAACAATGGAAGCTTACTAACTACCACTACAGAAGTTTTGGTATGTGCTCCAGAAAAACATTTGAACAGAACTTGGAAAATCGTTGAAAATGGATCAGTTGGGACTGTTGAAATCGCAATAGATCAAACCACAGTTGACAATTTATTAAACACCGGATACACACAAAAAGTATTAAAAATAGCTGATGATGAAGATTTTCTGGTAAACGTTCACTATGCACCGCTTACCTCAAAAACATTGAACGGATCACAACAATATTCTACCACCTACGACTTTAATGGAACAAAATATTTTACTTATGCCGAGGTTAATGGAATATTTTGGAATGGAGATACGAACAGTTGGTCTGGAGGATCTGAAGCAAACGGCTCTCCGAATACTAATCTGGCCGACAAAGACAAAGTGATGGTTATTGACTCAGAAACATCTAACAATCACGCTTTATTAGAACAAGATGCTGTAGTCGAATGTTTATGGGTAAAAGAAGGATCTCAATTAACCATCGATACTGATAAATATCTTGAATTTGATGAAGATTTTATTTTAGAAGGAGATGTAAGAATGATTGGTGATGCACAATTAGTGCAAACCCATACTTTAGAAACAAATGTTGAAGGTAACGGAAAAGTATATAGAGATCAAAAAGCAACAGTGGACAACGTTTATCGATACCATTATTGGTCTTCTCCGGTTGTAGAGATTCAAAAATCGACATTTAGGGTAGGTTCCGTTATGAAAGACGGTACCTCTCCAACCTCTGAAACATCAACTCCAAAAGACATAAATTTTGTGGAATACACAGAAAGTTATGATGGAGATACTACAGATCCTATTACCATTGCAAATTATTGGATTTGGACTTACATCAACGGAAGCTCTTCTGCTGAATGGAGTCAGAAGAAAGATACTGGTGTAATTAACAGAGGGGAAGGATTTACAATGAAAAGTACCGGTAGAAGTCCACAAAACTTTACTTTTGTTGGGAAACCTAATGATGGAACGATTAAAATCAATGTAGATGAAAACACTAATAGTTTAGTTGGAAACCCTTATCCATCTGCACTCGACGCTGTTCAATTCATAACAGATAATTCCGATATCATCGATGGAGGTACCCTATACTTTTGGGAACATACAGGTGAGGTTAAAAGTGCGGAAGGAACTACCGAAGGTCATAATATTGCTGGTTACAAAGGTGGATATTCTACAAGAAACCTAGGAAGTTCCGTTGCAGCTAAAACACCTACGTCTGGAGTTGATGGTTTAGGAGATCTTAATGACTATAACGCTCCTGGTCAATATATAGCAGTAGGTCAAGCCTTCTATGTTGGTGCAGTCAGCACGGGTGAAATTACCTTTGAGAACTCTCAAAGAAAATTCCAATCTATCAATGGTGGGGATTCTGTTTTTCATAAAGGAAAAGGTAAAAAATCAAACAATCAAGACCAGCAAACAGACTTTAGTGAGACTGAAATAGGTACCTATTTGAAAATTGGTTTTGAATATAATAATGAAAATGGCATTAATATTCATCGTCAAATTGGAGCTACCTTTGATGAAAGACATAGTTTTGAATTAGACTACGGATATGACAGTTATGCATATGATGTTCAACCAACAGATGCATATTGGCAATTTGATGAAAATGGGACTAAACTATCCATCGCTGGAGTTCAATTTATTAAGGATGATTTGGAACTTCCGTTTACAATTACCATCAACGAAAAAGAACCTGTAAGGGTGTTAGTAGACGAATACCGTAATTTAGAACGTTCAGTTTATCTTTATGACAAAATTGAACAAACTACTTATGACATTACTAATTCTGCGGTGGAACTCACCCTTGAACCTGGTATCTACTCAGATCGATTTACTATTGTGTTTAAAGAACAAAACCAAGAAGACATCCTCGATACAGATATTCCGGAGCATATAAATTTCTCTATCAGATTCTCTGAGAAAGAACAAAAAATTAAATTTATCAACCCAGATCATATTGATATAACCGAAGTCAAACTAATATCTGTTTCAGGAATCGTTCAGGATTCTTTTGAATTCGATCGTACCCCGATATCAATTAATGTGAATCACTTAATCCAGGGAATCTACATCATACAGATTAAAACCTCGGAGGGAATTATAAAACAAAAAATAGCTTTGTATTAACCCAATCATATTTTAGACAACATCATTGATTGATCTCAATGCTAATTTTTAATATTAAATAGAAAAACCGGATGCCTTATAACAGCATCCGGTTTTCGATTCTAAACTACCCCTAGTTCTCTTTTTCATGAATCTTCAATATTTTTCTTTAGCAAAGAATACACTTTGATTGTTTCGACTAGTACTGTTTTGCTAAAAAAAGTTTAATAAACGTACTCTACGCTAATGAACATCATTGGAGCAGCTTATAGACAAATATAATTCAAATAAACAACACAAAACATACCCTATATGGGGTATATTTAACTATAAATAGCTATATTGAAATTTCATAAAAACCACTAGCCCCTAAATGAAAGAAACTAATATTGCTAAAATCAGGAAAGTTTGGGAAGATGATAATAAAGTTTTAAAGCCTACGAAACAAAAATTCTACCTAGAATTAGTAGACCAAATAGCATCCTTATTCACCATAGGCTCCTATTATTATTACATTCTAAATTTTGAAAATCTTAAAATGGAATACGTACACCCATCTGTTGATGACGTTCTAGGAATTAATCCAATTAATTTTTCGGTTGATGTAGTTCTTGATGTAATGCATCCAGAAGATTTATCTAAAATGCATCAAAAAGAACAGAAAGTCTTAAATTTTTTCTTGCATAAAATATCTCTAGAAGAAATGCTTGAATACAAGGTTGTTTACTTGATGAGGTTAAGAAACGCGGAGGGAGTGTATAAAACGATTCTGCACCAAGTAAAAACATTAACTGTATCAGAAGATGGTAAAATACAGCGAGTGATCGGAATTCATACTGATGTGACTCATTTAAACATGCCGATTGATCATAAAATATCTTTTATTAGTCAAACCAAACCTTCCTATTTTGCAACAGAAACTGATATAGAATACCATCTAATGAGAGATCGATTTGCTAAATTATTTACGAAAAGAGAAAAGGAAATTATAAAGAAAATTTCTGAAGGTAATGATTTTAATAATCTAGCGGAACACTTCAACCTGTCTCCTCATACAATCCAGACTCACAAAAAAAACATATTAAAAAAGTCGCATTGTAAAAACATCACCGAACTAGTTACAAAATGCATTCGTGAGGGTATCATTTAAGCGATCTGTAAAAACTTATTATGAAAAGCCTAAATATAAGAATGATATTATTTAACGAACTTATATAGGCCACGAAAATAAAAAACTATAAAACAGAAAAGCCTCACAAATTTAATTTGTGAGGCTTGTTTATCTGTGAGCGCAGAAGGATTCGAACCTTCGACCGCCTCCTTAGAAGGGAGGTGCTCTATCCAGCTGAGCTATGCGCCCATTAACAATACTAAGTATTGATAATGCAATTAAATTCTTTACTTCGTCGGGGTGGCAGGATTCGAACCTGCGACCTCCTCGTCCCAAACGAGGCGCGATGACCGGGCTACGCTACACCCCGAAGTATAGAAAATTGTAAAAAATTGCGGAGAGGAAGGGATTCGAACCCCCGGTACCCGTAAAGGTACAACTCCTTAGCAGGGAGCCCCGTTCGACCACTCCGGCACCTCTCCTAGATTTTTAACAATCTGTTTATTTAATATTGTAAAAGAACTTATTTTTTGCGTGTGCAAATCTACACTACCTTTACGTATTACACAACCTTTTTGAGGTTTTTTTTCAATAATATTTCGCTTTTTTTTTCTCTACAACGACCAAAACACACCAACTCTCTGAAATCAAATAAATTACCAAAAAAACTCAGATAACAAGAAATCCTTTTTAATTTAAAATTTCATGTCCTCTTCCCCATTTACGTCAGAACCCCTCTTTATTTTATTCTGGGTACTCAATTCTTAGGTGATAAATATTTTTCAGTTTTTTCTTTAGCACCTTTTTAATCGTTTCAATTTCTCTAAAAGTAATGTCGGCATTTCTAAACTGGCCATCTTCCATTTGCTTTGCTACAATCCTATCAATTAACACATCTATAGATTGGGCTGTTGGCTCTTTTAAACTTTTAGAAGCAGCTTCAGCAGCGTCACTCATCATTAATATCGCAGTCTCTTTAGAAAATGGAATTGGTCCTGGGTATTGAAAATCTTCTTTATTGATGTCCTCCAAATTCCCTTCCTCTTCTTTTTTTAAGAAGTAATACACGGTACTAGTTCCATGATGGGTTCTTATAAAATCAATAATTCTATCCGGTAGTCCATATTTTTTAGCCAGCTCAATCCCATTTAAAGTATGATTGATTATGATTCTAGCACTATCCTTTGGCGTTAAATCATCATGCGGATTGACTGAGGTAGATTGATTTTCGGTAAAATACATTGGATTTACCATTTTACCAATATCATGATACAAAGCTCCAGTCCTAACCAGCATAGAATTTGCTCCAATTTCATTGGCTGCTGCTTCCGCCAAGTTGGCAACCTGCATAGAGTGTTGAAAAGTACCTGGTGCTTTTTCATTCAGATCTCTGAGTAATTTTGAATTTGTATTTGACAGTTCTAATAAAGTTACATCAGAAACCAAACCAAAAGTTTTCTCATACATCCATATCAAAAACAATGACAAAAATGACAAAACACCATTCAAAGCAAACATGACAAAGTAATCCCAGTTTATCTGTGTAATGGATCCTTCATGAATAATTGAAAACGCGAAATACGTTAACATATAAATCAATGTAATTTGGCCAACCGAAATAAATAAGTTAGCACGCTTATACAACTCAGAAACGGTTAAAATTGTAACGATCCCAGCAATGATCTGAAGATAAATAAATTCAAAACTATTAGGTACAATAAACCCTAACAACAAAACAGTTAAAACATGTGTAAAAAGTCCCAATCGAGCATCAAAAAAAGCTTTTAATACAATGGGTAAAATACTCAAAGGCACCACATAAAGGTAATCTACCTGATATTTAATTGTAAACGTAACTAAAAATATCATCAATAATATATTGAAGAAAATAAAGGTTACCTTCATGTTATCATCAAAAATCTCAGCTCGATCTTTCCTTAAGAACAGCAACAACATCAACAATGCCAAAGAAACCAAAACGGTATACCCAAACACAATCCAATAATAATTAGCTTGACTCCATGTTTGAGATTTGTATTCATTTTTTAAAGAGTTCAGGATGTCGAATTTTTTACCTTCTACAATATCTCCTTTAAAAACAATCAACTGATTAGCACTTATCAAACCAGTTGTATAGGAAATAGAATTGATCGAATTCTGAAGCGCCTTATTCGTGAAATTTTCATCATATCGAATATTTCCTTTTACCACCTGCGGAATTATTCGAATCAAATCATCATTATATTTATAATTTGATCGTGAAGAAATTTTAGATTGTATAAATTGAAATAGCTCATTAGAGGCGATAAAATCATCAAAAGACACTTCAATAATTTCATTCCCTCTTCTAAGAATTACTTGTTCTGAAGGATCTGAAACTTTTGCCTCACTCGCAGCATCCACAAAGCCCTTTTTATACAAACCGGACAATATTGAATTCCCTTTAGCCATAATGACACGCACGGTTAAAGAATCTACATTCAATTCTTTCACTTTTTGCAACATTTGCTTTTGAACTTCTGGAAAAACGGTATAATCGTACTCAAAAAACAATTTTGACTTTACAGTCAATTCCCTTTTTTCTTGTTCAATTAAATCAGGACTTTTCTGAATTGCAAAGTCAAATGGAGCATATAAATTTTCATATTGCCATGGTTTTCCTTTTTGAAATTCATACTTAAACTTCCCTCCTTTTGGAAAAAAATACACTACTAAAAAAACAGTAATGATAAACAGAAAAACTTTATAAATTACAGAATTATTCTGATAAATTGTATTGATGATTTTTTTCATGTAATCTTAATTGATAGTCAAAAATAAACAAATTTAAAGGGAGTATGATTTCTAACCAATATTTTATTAATTCTAGATTATTTTTTACATTTAAGCAGCGTCTATTCTCAATGTAAATCCGAATATTTTCTCGATTTATTTGAGTACTTTCGCAAGAACCTCTTTCTTAATCCTTAAAGCTTATGAACAAAAAAGTAGTGATTGTTTCAGCCGTACGAACTCCGATAGGTAGTTTTCTTGGAAGCTTATCTAGCATATCAGCAACAGATCTAGGTGCTATCGCTATCAAAGGGGCTTTGGAAAAAATAAATTTAGCGCCCCATATGGTGGAAGAAGTTTTAATGGGGAATGTACTTCAAGCTAACCTAGGACAGGCGCCTACAAAACAAGCTGCATTAAAAGCAGGAATCCCTGATACAGTTCCTTGTACTACTATCAATAAGGTATGTGCCTCTGGTATGAAAACCGTAACGCAAGCCGTACAATCCATTCTTTGTGGAGATGCAGAAATTATTGTTGCAGGAGGTATGGAAAACATGTCGCAGGCTCCTCACTATTTCAAAGCAAGAGAAGGCACTAAATTTGGAAACTTAAATTTGGTAGACGGATTATTAAAAGATGGGTTAACCAATGTATATGACCAACAACACATGGGAGTATGTGCAGACCTTTGTGCAGAAACCTATAAAATAAGCAGAACCAAACAAGACGATTTTGCAGAAAACTCCTATAAAAAAGCCAAACAAACATGGGATAATAATGGATTTTCTGAAGAAATTATACCTGTAAGCATTCCGCAAAGAAAAGGAGATGCTATTGTTGTGGATAGAGATGAGGAGTTCCTTAAAGTTAATTTTGAAAAAATGAGAGCCTTGAAACCTGCTTTTTCAAAAGAAGGAACCGTAACCGCAGCCAATGCCTCTACTTTAAATGATGGTGCTGCCGCTTTAGTTCTTATGTCAGAAGAAAAAGCTTTGGAACTTAATTTAACTCCCCTTGCCGGCATTCTTGGCTATGCAGATGCATCGCAAGAACCGGAATTTTTTACTACTAGTCCTTCTAAAGCATTACCTAAAGCGATTTCAAAAGCAA
Organism: Flavicella sp. IMCC45537; assembly: GCF_057197705.1. Taxonomy (NCBI): domain Bacteria; kingdom Pseudomonadati; phylum Bacteroidota; class Flavobacteriia; order Flavobacteriales; family Flavobacteriaceae; genus Flavicella; species Flavicella sp. IMCC45537. The sequence continues at coordinate 3,783,327 of NZ_CM170067.1, read as the reverse complement.
ACATAACTTTAGACGAGGTAGATTATTTTGAATTAAACGAAGCTTTTTCTGTAGTTGGACTTGCCAATTGCGACATCTTAGATATTCCATTAAACAAAACAAATATAAAAGGAGGTTCGGTTGCATTAGGACATCCTTTGGGTTGTTCAGGTGCAAGAATTTTAGTTACTTTGACCCATATTCTTTTTAGCAACAATGGTAATATTGGAGCTGCAGGAATTTGTAATGGCGGTGGTGGTGCCACTGCAATTATTATTGAAAAAAACAAAAACAATTAATGGATTACGGAATTTGTAATTTAAGCATCGTTCCTTTACGCGACGAACCCTCTGATAAAGCTGAATTGGTATCTCAAATATTGTTCGGAGAACATTTTAAAGTACTCGAAATCCGTAAAAAATGGAGCAAAATTCGTTTGGCATTTGACAGCTATGAGGGCTGGTTAGACAACAAACAATTTGAATTGATTGAAAAAGAAATGTATGAATCACTAGAGAAGGCTCCCAAAATTTTGGCAGGCAATCTAGTAGACTTTATTTCTAATCAAAAAAATGAATTGATGACGGTTCCCATTGGGGCAAATCTTCCAAATTTCAGCAATAACAAGTTTTCCATTGCAAACGAACACTATAGTTATGATGGAGATGTTTTAAGCTCTCAACGCCCTAAATCAAATTTAATTCAAACTGCTTTTTTATTTTTAAATAGTCCCTACTTATGGGGTGGAAAAACTCCATTTGGCATTGATTGCTCAGGTTTTTCACAACTGGTCTACAAATTGAACGGTTATAGTTTAAAAAGAGATGCATCGCAGCAAGCCAAACAAGGAGAAGTATTGAGCTTTATTGAAGAAAGTGAACCAGGAGATTTGGCCTTTTTTGATAATGATGAAGGAGCCATCACTCACGTTGGAATTATCATGAAAGATAATTACATCATTCATGCCCATGGAAAAGTTAGAATAGATAGACTAGACCATTCTGGAATTTATAATGTGGATTCTAAAAGACACACCCACAAACTGCGGGTAATCAAAAAAATAATTTAAGTAGTGTTAAATATCTGATAACTAAAAAAAAATAAAATAAACTAGATGATACTTTAGTATCTTTGGCAGCATATTAGAATTGACTTCATTACAATGAAAAAAATATTATTTGTTTTTACACTTTTATTACTATTATTTACTTCTTGTGAAGATGATGATTTTTGTGATGACCCAACGACTCCAAGACTAATTATTGGATTTTACGATAAAGAAGATCCTACTACTAAAAAACAAGTACCTATTTATGCTTGGGCTGATCAAAAAGACTCTATTTATCAATTGGTATTGACTGATTCTATTTTACTGCCACTAAACACCCAGTCAACTTCAACCAAATACAAATTAGCAACTACAAATATTGTTGAAACTATTGATTTAACCTATACAACTTCAGATGTTTTTATATCGGAAGGATGCGGCTATATTGCTCACTTTAATGATTTCGGTGCCATCTTGGAACCTATAGATGATAGTGAAGACAGTTGGATAGATAGAATGGAAGTAAGCGTTACAAAAATTGAAAATGAAACAGAGACACATATTAAGGTTTTCCATTAGTTTTTGTTTTATTCTGTTTGTAACCCTTGCAAACAGTCAAGAAAAAACAGAACCGGAAACAAAACAAGATACAGAGGTTGTAGCAAAAACTTCTACCATAGATACAGACTCTATTGTTGTATATAAAAAAAACTATGGATTAAGATTGGGGATTGATATTGTCAAACCCATATTATCTGCAGTAAAAACCAACTACAGTGGTTTTGAAATTGTAGGTGATTATAGAATTAAAAAAAACTTATACATTGCAGCAGAAATTGGTGTTGCTGAGCAAGTAAAAAGAAGAGATACTTATGCTTTTACCGCCAGTGGATCATACATTTCTGCAGGTGTTAACTGGAACACCTTTAAAAACTGGCTGGAAATGGATAACGAAATCTATGTTGGTGCTCGTTATGGTTTTAGTTTATTTGATCAAACCGTAGATCAATATACTATTTATCAAGAAGGAACTGAAATTGATGGTATCTCTGGTCCTTATTTTGAACCGAGAACAAATTTAACTCCAAGAACATACGAAAACTTAACAGCGCATTGGTTTGGGTTGTTATTCGGGTTGAAGGTAGAAACTCTCAAAAATTTATATCTGGGTGCTCACATTCAATTTAATTTTATGCTGAATCAAACGCAACCTGATAATTTCCAAAATCTATACGTTCCCGGATTTAACAAAGTTTTTTCTACCGGAACAGGTCTTGGTTTTGGATACACTATCGCTTATAGAATACCATTGTACAAAAGATAACCTCTATGCAAAAAATACCTAGTGTTAATTTACAGGATTTTTTATCTGAAAATCCTGAAAAGAAAAAAGCTTTTACTCAAGAAATTGGTACTGCTTTTAATGAAATTGGTTTTGTGGCTCTAAAAGGTCATTTTTTAAGTGATCCATTAACAAATAGCCTATACAAAGAAATCAAACATTTTTTTGAACTTCCGGAAGATGTGAAAAAAAAATATGAGATTGAAGGTATTGGCGGACAGAGAGGATATACTTCTTTTGGAAAAGAAAGTGCTAAAGGTAAAAAAGAAGCTGACCTAAAAGAATTTTGGCACTTTGGACAATATGTACAAAATGACGCTACATTAAAAAAACAATACCCAGAAAATGTTATTGTTTCTGAAATCCCTGAATTTAACAGGATTGGGAAAGAAGCTTTTCAGTTATTAGAAAAAACTGCAAAATATGTTTTACGCGCTATTGCCTTGCATCTAAAATTAGATGAATTCTATTTTGATCCTTATATTTTAAATGGAAACAGTATTCTTAGACCGATCCACTATCCTCCTATTGAAGATAAACCTAAGGGAGCAGAACGTGCCGCTGCACATGGAGATATCAATTTAATAACGTTATTGATGGGAGCACATGGAAAAGGGCTTCAGGTACAAAATCATAATGGAGATTGGATTGACGCGATTGCGCAACCTGATGAATTAATGATTAATGTAGGGGACATGCTTTCTAGATTAACAAACAATAAATTAAAATCTACCATCCACAAGGTTATCAATCCTCCGAAAGAACTTTGGGGAACCTCTAGATACTCTATTCCTTTTTTCATGCATCCAAAAGCTGAAATGAAGTTGAACTGTTTGGATGCTTGCATTAATGAAAACAACCCCAAATTATACGAAGATATTACCGCAGGTGAATTTTTAACAGAACGGTTAATTGAATTAGGACTGATAAAAGCATAGGCATGGATAAAAATATAGTAAGAGTATTTATTCTGGGTTTTATTTGGGTTGCTACCGGGATAGTGATCAACCTAACTAAAGAGGAAGAAGGTGCAGGAGTTTTGGCACTAGCAATTGGACTTTCCATAGAATCTGTTGCGCTCATTATGTTCTTTTGGAAAAAAATTAAAAACAAATAATAGAGAGTTAGCATGGCTAAAAAGAAATTAACAGACTTATCAGATTTGGGAGGATTTGTATTCTCTACAAACGATGATTTCGATTTAAATCAAAACGAAGCACTAGAAACTCTTTCTCCTAAGGATCAAAGATTAGAGGCCTTATTTTCTAACAAAGGAAGAGGAGGAAAAACCGTAACCGTAATTAAAGGTTTTGAAGGATCAGAAGCTGACTTAAAAGCTTTAGGAAAAAAACTTAAAACTAAATGTGGCGTTGGAGGCTCTATTAAAGACGGAGAAATTATAATTCAAGGTAAATACCGTGATAAAATCATGGAAATCTTAAAAGCAGATGGTTACAACGTAAAACGAGTTGGTGGTTAATTAATCTTTGTTTTACCTGCAGCATCACTCACAAAACTCTTTCAGACATTACCAATTAATTACATCACTATTTTTTGATTGTAAGTATTGGTTGGTTTTACTAAAATGTTTGTTTCCGAACCAGTAGCCTCTATTTGCACTTAATGGAGAAGGATGACCTGTTTTCAAAACAAAATGTTTAGTCTCATCAATTTTTCTACCTTTTTTTTGAGCATAACCTCCCCATAAAAGAAAAACTACATGCTCGCAATCATTTGAAATTTTTTCAATAACAGCATCCGTAAATTTTTCCCAGCCCTTCTTCTGATGCGATCCCGCTTTATGAGCCTCTACGGTTAACGTGGCATTTAACAAAAGGACACCTTGCTCTGCCCAATGAGACAAGTTGCCTGAATTTGAAATTTCTAACCCAATATCTGTTGCTAACTCTTTATAAATATTTTTCAAGGAAGGTGGTGGATTTACACCATCTAACACCGAAAAGCTCAAGCCATGTGCCTGTCCAACATCATGATAAGGATCTTGCCCTAATAGTACTACTTTAATATCTTTCAATCTACAAGCATTAAATGCAGCAAAAATATCTTCCTTTTTAGGGAAACAAGTTGTTGTTTCGTATTCCTTTTCTACAAAACTTTCTAACTCTTTAAAATAAGGTTTTTGGAACTCATTTTTTAAAATATCTTTCCACTCGGCACTTAAATTTTCTAACATAAGGTATCAATTGGCACAAATATAAAATCATTCTTCTTAATTCTAAAAAAATTATCGTGTAACTCTTGACAGAAAACAATTCTTTTTATGAAATATCCTTACTTTTGTAAGCACTACAATCATCTTAAATTGTAGAAGAAAAACTACGTATATCAATGGGATTTATATCACAAAAAACATTAGACGACTTAGAATTTAATTCTATTTTAAATAGTGTTGAAGAGCACTGCATATCTGACTTAGGAAAAAAATTAGTACAAGAAATCAAACCGATTTCTAACAAACCTGATTTATTTGTTGAGCTAGCTCAGGTAAAAGAATATAATTCTTCGCTTATAAGTGAAAACAGAATTCCTAATCATTATTTTGAAGATCTTACAAAAGAAATACATCTTTTAAAAATAGAAAACAGCCGTTTAGACGCAGCTTCTTTTTTAAAAATTGCAACTAACTCTGAAACTGTTAATGAACTTTTACTTTTCTTCAAGAAATTTGCTGATTATTTCCCTACACTTCTTTCTAAATCGTCTGAAATTGAATATACAAAGACTGCGATAGACGAAATACAAAAAATAATTACTCCCTATGGAGAAGTACAAGATAAAGCCTCTACTTTTTTAAGAGAAATTCGAAAAGAAATAAATATTGCAAGAGCAAAGTTAAGTAGTTCTTTTTCTCGAGAAATGAGCAGGTATGACAGTGCAGGATATCTAGATGATATTAGAGAGTCTGTTGTAGACAACCAGCGTGTTTTAGCGGTTCAAAACATGCATAGAAAAAAAGTAAAAGGAAGTTTATTAGGAAGTTCTAAAACAGGAAGTATTGTTTTTATTGCCCCGCAAGCGACTTTAGAGCTACATAGAGAAATACAAAATCTACAGCATGATGAGAAACAAGAAATCAACAGGCTACTTAAAGTTTTAACCGAAACAATTCGCCCGTTTTTTCCTTTATTCATCAGTTATCAATCCTACTTAACAAAACTAGATTGTATCGGTGCAAAGGCCAAACATGCCTATGCCAATAACGCATTATTACCTAAATTCTCTGACTCAAAAAGAATCTATTTTCAAGAGGCCTATCATCCAATATTACTAGAAAAAAACAGAAAGGCAGCATTACCTATTATTCCTCAAACCCTTGAATTAAGTGAACAACAGCAAATTATTGTTATCTCAGGGCCTAATGCTGGTGGAAAAAGTATCACATTAAAAACAATTGGTTTACTGCAAGTAATGGTACAGAGCGGTATGCTAATTCCAGTTGATGAACATAGTGAAACTTATTTTTTTGACACCATTTTATCTGATATTGGAGACAACCAATCCATAGAAAATCAATTAAGTACCTATAGTTATCGCCTTAAAAACATGCGCGGTTTCTTAAAAAGATGTAACGAACATACTTTATTTCTAATTGATGAATTTGGTACAGGAAGTGATCCAGATTTAGGAGGAGCCCTTGCTGAGATTTTTTTAGAAGAATTTTATACAAAAAAAGCATTTGGGGTAATTACAACTCACTACTCCAATTTAAAAGTATTGGCTAATGAATTGGAAAATGTAAGTAATGCAAACATGCAGTTTGATGAGCGAACCTTAGAACCTTTATTCAAATTACATATTGGACAAGCAGGAAGCTCCTTTACTTTTGAGGTTGCTCAAAAAAACGGAATCCCTTTTAGTTTGATCAACAGAGCAAAGAAAAAGGTAGAGGGAGAAAAAATCAGATTGGATAAAACAATTTCTAAACTTCAAAAAGAAAGAAATCAGTTACAACGAAATTCTCAAGTACTAGAAAACGAACAACTAAAGGCAAAAAACCAAACTCAAAATTTATCTGACAAAGAATCAAAAATAAAGGCGAAACTAAACAGTTTTCAAGAGCTATACGATAAAAACCAAAAAATGTTAACTTTTGGAAGGAAATCAAACGAATTGCTTAATAAATACTTCCAAACCAACAACAAAAAGGCACTTTTTGCTGAATTCAACAAATGGGTATTGATAGAAAAAACTAAATATTTAGAATTGAACCCACCTGTGAAGAAAGATAAAAAAGCAAAAGCAGCGAAAAAAGAAAAAATAAAAGCCGAAAAAATAAAAGAGGTACAGTTAGAAAAAATAGAAAAAGAGATTCTAACAAAAGTTGTAGAGGTACGAAAAGAAAAAGAAGTAGAAGCAAAACGCAAGGCGAAAGAAAAAGCTTCTTATAAATTTAAGGTAAATGACAAAGTAAGACTGATTGATGGAAAGGCTTGTGGAATTATTGATAAAATAGAAAAAAACAAGGTTGTTATTGATTACGGAATGTTTACAACACAAGCAACTTTAGATAAAATTGAGCTTGTTGTTGCTGCTAAAAAATAAATTTAGTTTCTAAAGGGTTATTCATTGTTTTATGTATCTTTAAAATCTAAATATACCCCTATGAAAACTTATGTATTCGCATTATTATGCACAGTAGCAATTAGTCTAAATTCATGTAATCAAAAAACTGCATGTACCGATTTTAAAACAGGTACATTTTTAATTGCAAATGACACTTTATTTGAAAATGCTGCAACCCTTATCAAAACCAAAACTAGTCAACAACAAATAAACAGCAAAGGAGACACCTTATTTGCTAATGTAAAATGGCTGAATGATTGCTCCTACAAACTTTCTTTTGACAAGAAAAAAATGCACTTATCCCCTTTTCATATCAATATTAATACTCGAGGTGGAATTTTAGTAGAATTCGGTATTCCTAATGGGGACATTATGCCTTATGTTTCTGTTATCAAAGGAGAAACAAAAACAGAGACATTTAAAGGTTATTTAAAAAAAGTAAAATAATCAATCATTGTCTACTTCCTCTTCTTCTATTACTGGAGGTGGAGGGGGACTAAAATTACCATCTTCATCAAACCAAGAATCAAATTCAGTTTTTTTGAAGATGTATTCTTTCTTTTGAGGGCCAATTTTTCGATACATGATAGAAAAAATGAATCCAACTATCAATCCTGATAAATGCCCCTCCCATGAGATCCCTTTTTCTATAGGAAGAACATACCAAAACATACTTCCATATAGAAAAATTACCACTAATGAAACGGATATCAATCGGAAATGTTTTCTTAAAATACCACTGAAGAAAATAAAACTAAATAAAAGGTAGACCACACCGCTCATTCCAACGTGAAACCCCTCTCCTCCTATCAACCAAGTAGAAAACCCGGTTAATAAAGTTCCTAAAATTAGTAGTCTCAAAGCAATTTCATGATAGAAATAATAGATCATTCCAATAAACACAAACACAGGAATGCTGTTATTAAATAAATGTTTGGTATCAGAATGTATAAAAGGAGAACATAAAACGCCAATCAGCCCATCAACTTTTCTTGGATAAACCCCCAATTTGGTGAAATTAAGTCCGAACTTTATTTCTATCCAATACACCAACCACATCAAAAAAACCACCAGCACTGGAATTCTAAAAACTTTTTTTGAATAAGTAAACGGATTATTCTCTTCCATGAATTATTGGGTATATCTAAAAGCTAATTTAAACTTATTCTCCGAAAAAAATCTCTCTCAAAATTGTATTTTTACATCATGAATGAACCATTAGCAGAACGTATCCGTCCGAAAACCTTAGAAGACTACATTAGTCAACAACATTTGGTTGGGCAAACAGGGATATTGACCCAACATATTAAAAAAGGGATCATACCTTCCTTAATTTTATGGGGGCCTCCTGGTATCGGAAAAACAACCCTTGCTAATATCATTTCCAAAGAATCTCAAAGGCCTTTTTACACATTAAGTGCAATTAATTCTGGAGTAAAGGATGTGAGAGAGGTAATTGAAAAAGCACGTCAAAGCGGAGGTTTGTTCACTGCAAAGAATCCAATTTTATTTATTGATGAAATTCATAGATTTAGCAAATCACAACAAGACTCTTTATTAGCAGCCGTTGAGAAAGGATGGGTAACACTTATTGGCGCAACTACTGAAAACCCAAGTTTTGAGGTGATTCCTGCCTTATTATCACGATGCCAGGTTTATATTTTAAATTCTTTTGACAAAACGGATCTTATCAACCTTTTGGAAAGAGCTATGGAAAAAGATGATTTGATTAAATCAAAGGAAGTTACATTGCAAGAAACAGATGCGTTAATTCAAGTTTCAAGTGGTGACGCAAGAAAACTGCTTAACGTATTTGAATTAGTGGTGTCCTCAGAGGAAAAACCTGTTACAATTACCAACGAGTTAGTTTTAAGTAAAGTTCAGAAGAATACGGTACGATATGACAAAACAGGGGAACAACACTATGATATTGTCTCTGCGTTTATTAAATCAATTCGCGGGAGTGACCCTAATGCAGCCGTATATTGGTTGGCAAGAATGATTGAAGGAGGAGAAGACGTAAAATTCATTGCAAGGCGTTTGTTAATTGCTGCATCAGAAGACATCGGAAATGCCAATCCAACGGCATTGATTATGGCCAATTCTACCTTTCAAGCAGTCGCAACTATAGGATATCCTGAATCTCGAATTCTGTTGAGTCAATGTGCCATTTATTTAGCCAATTCACCGAAAAGTAATAGCTCTTACGTTGCTATTAATGAAGCTTTACAACTTGTTCAAAACACAGGTGACTTATCCGTTCCTCTTCACTTACGCAACGCGCCAACAAAATTGATGAAGGATCTTAACTATGGAAAGGACTATAAGTACTCTCATAATTATGAAAATAATTTTGTCTCTCAAGAATTTTTACCAAAAGAAATTGAAAACACCAAATTTTATGAGCCTAGTAATAATGCAAGAGAAAACGACTTTAGGAATACGCTAAAAGCACGTTGGCGAGAAAAGTATAATTACTAAATTATTGTTTTGTAAACTTCATTGTGGTAATTCCTGTTGGGGCAGAAAAATCTACATACAATAAGCCATCTTCGTCAAAATAAGCAATTGTATTGATAAAATCCCCATAAGAATCTTTCCATTGGGTTTTGAATACATTAGGCAAAGATGTTTCAAATAACTTGCAAATAACATCACCTTGTGCGTAGTTAATAGATTCGCTAGAACTAACCTTACCAATATAACTACCACCTGATTTAGTCAATTCTACCACCAAATTTGTATTGTTCTTATAAACCAAAACATCTTTCAAAACAGGCACTTTGGTGTTTTTGGGAGTTATTGTAGGTGCAGCTACCACATCAATCGGAACTTCCGCCGCTGGTTGAGGAATGTAGGTATAATTCAACGCTGCAAAACTTTTAAAAGCATTTCTAATACTTTCTTGATATCCCTTTTTAAATTCCTTCTCACTACTTGACCCTATTTCACTGGAAAACACAACATTGTTATAACAGTCCATCAAGTCAAAATTCACTTTACTTCTAAACATCGAAGATTTTTTATTCATCTTCAATTTTAGTCCACCACACTCCATCACGACATATTCTCTTGGAATTTTTTCTGTATCCCAAAACACTTTCATTCCTTCTTTTTCTAATAGAAACCGAGTCAGAGAATTCAATTGATACTGATCTCTAGAGTTCTGAAATGAAAATTGATCTGGAACAACCACATAAGCATAGTTATTAATTGTTTTTTGGGCAGAAACAGTGATCGTTAGAAACAGAAAGAAGAGAATTGTTTTTGTCATTTGTACTATTTTAATTTTAAAATTAGTGTGATATCCTTACGATACAAAAAGAAATAACTTAAAGCGAACAATAAAACAAGTATATATTTAGTAACTATTTTAAATTCAAAAAAATCCATTACAAAAAAATAACAAATAATTTGCCCACTTAAAAACAGTACATACTTTAAAAAGTATCGGATGTTTTTCTTATTCAAATTTATGAAATTTTTATCTCCTATCAAGAAAAGAGTCAAAACTAAAATATAGGTAGCTAAAGTAGTTACGGTTGCAGACTTGTAACCTAAATATTTAACTGCAAAAAAAGTGGTTACTAAATTAAATACAACTCCTATCAAGAAGAAAACATTCAATCTCCTTAGTTTATTGGTGAATTTAAATCGTAATTCATAAAAGTTTGTAAGACCTGTTAATATCACTACAAAAAAGACAACTGGCATTATATCGTATGCAATCCTAAATTTAGGCCCTAAAAACAAAGCTGATATTTCTTTTGAGAAAAAACTTAAATACAAAACTATGGGTATACCAATAACACAGAATACTTTAATATAATTTCTAATTTTTAATATTGAAGTGTCTGTCCCTTTTTCAAACAATTTGATCAAACTAGGGTTTACTGTATTAAAATACACTGTAACAATTGCAGAAATTGAAAGTTGACTAATTTTATATATTTGGTCATAAATACCTACTTCTTCTATTCTTCCCGTCAAGGCGATTATATACCTATCACTAAGTGTTATTAATAATACACAAACATGTATAAACAAACCTGTAATTGCATAGTTACCAATATCTTTTAATGAAATTATATCCATTTTGAATGATTTCAATTTCAACTTCAAAGGGTTTAAAATCAATAGCACCAAAAAGGATAAAATTTCGACAATCATCAAACTTGAAATCATTGCTGAAATATCTACATCCAACATAAACGCAAAGTAAAGAAGCAATAAAAAAGCAATAATACTTCTGATAATTTGAAAAACAGAATAAAATTTTGAATTTCCTTCTATTCTAACAACAATCATATAAAACGAAAATATTTGACTAAAAACCAAGTGCAAAAAAGAAAACAGAATCAACTTTTGAACGATATTCCGTACATCCAATACAGACCAACCAACAACTATAACAAAAGTAATCACAAAAGATGCTCCAAATAATAATGTTAAATTTCCGAATAAAAACTTTAATCTGTTGTTATTCTTATAATTTTCATAAAATCTCCAAATGCATGAACTAATCCATGAATAAAGAATTACTCCAATAAAAGAAAAAGACACACTTACAATTCCAAGGACACCATAATCTGCCACCGAATAGTGTCGCGTAAACACTCCTACCTTAGCAAGTCCCAAAATTATTGGAATTACAGAAGCCAGAAAATACCAAGAAAAATCTTTTAGAAACACCTTATTCATTTAACTCTAATTTTCTTTTTTCTAGCGCAACTTTATAGTATTCCAATAGCTTTTCAAATTCACTACCCCAATTATATTTTAAAACAGCCGCAGATCTACCATTCCTACTAAAAGTTTCATATAGGTTGGTATCTGAAAGCATTTTAATCATTGCCTCAACAATGCCATTTATATTCTCTGGATCTACTAGTAGTCCACAATTATCCTTCTCAATAAATTCTTTGATATGACCAAAATCACTACCAATTATCGGTAATCCAAAAGTCATATATTCAAAAATTTTAATAAACATTTTTATTTTAAATGATTTTTCTGGTAATGGTATTAAAACGCCTACTTTGCTCAAATTATAATAATTCTCCATTTTATCATACCTAACATAATCATGTAAAATAACATTATCCTTTAAGCCTTCTTTTTCAATGATATCCTCCATTCGTTCCTTTAAACCAACGGGTGTATATTTCCCTATAAATAATAATTTAAAGTTTGTAAACTCTTTTTTCACCAAGGAAGATGCCTTTAAAAGTGATATAACCCCTCTTAATTCGGTAATTGAACCAGTATAAATAAAATCATATTTTTTATCAGAGTTTTTTAGATCACGATACTCATCTTGATTATCAGTGTAATTATAAATTACCTCAGCTTTTTCAGTTCCTATCGCTTTTCTAAAAGCGTTTCTAACAATTTCTTCAGTAGAAATTACAAGATCATATTTTTTTGATTTTTTCTTTTCCCAATAATCAACCCACTTTGAAAACAAAACAACAACAATTTTCAACAATCCTCTTTCAGTTGAAAGAGAAACATAGTCTTCAGCATAAGGTTCGTGAGAGTCATAAAAAACTACAGGTTTCTGCTTTAATCGTTTAAGTTTACCTCCAATTCTATTTAACCAAAAATCATGAAAATGATAAATATCCGAATGCTGCTTTTTAGCTTCCAAATAAAGCTTTTTATAATTATTATTTGGATTCAATCGTTTCAAAATAAAATTTATATATCTATTGTTCGAAAACGTTTTAACTTTAAAAACAACAAATTCCACTCCTTCTTTGGTCATTCCTCGGTCATTAGAATCCCCTATCAGTAGATAAACAACTTGATATCCTCTTTTGACTAAAGGAACAGCCATTTTCCAATATATACGATCATCGTACAACTCATGTTTGTCTGCTAAAAAACAAATTTTGAGTGCTTTTTCCGAATTACTATTCATCTATTAATAAGTTTAAAGGGCATCTCCAATTTTCCATAATTTTCATAAATACTACCAAAACTCCTATAAAAAGAAGCAACACCTTTTATCATTGACCCTTCAAAATCTAAAATTAATTCAGAATCTGAAAACTCTTTTATCAATTCTGTGATCAATAATGTATGTATTCCGTATTTCTTGGCTTCAATAGAAGACACAGGCAAAAGATAGGTAATTCTTTTCTTTTCTTTTATTAATAAAATAGCCGACAAAAGAATTCCTCCTTTAAACACACCCCAAATTAAAATCTCTTTTCGTTTTAATTCTAAAATCCCCCTTAATTTCCCTGCACTTTCTTTTGATAATTCATAAGGTAATTTTTGACTAAAAAGGAAACTTAAAAACTCAGATGAACTAAGTTTTTTGTCTAGAAAAATGTCTTTAATAGTATGACTCTTTTTTAATTCTCTTTTTCTATTTTTATTTAATCTCTTTATATTTTCTTCATATGAGTTAGATAAAGACAACAAATAATTTATTCTAGTCTTAGATAAAGACAACTTAGGATTGCCCGAATTAAACTGAATTGTTACTTTCTTAAACTTCGAAGGAATATTTCCAATAAATTCATTTACCAAATCTTCAGAAATTCTATTTACTGAAAAAACACCCAATTGTTGTGTCCAACAAGGTGGATATACATACTTAATAAAAAACTTCTGTCTCCATGGCAACGGCATTACCGCTTCATAATCATTCAGCACTAAAACGTCCCAATTATCAGCTACTATATCCAAATACCAAGAAAATGCATACACTCTTGAATTCAATGCTTTTTCAATACACTTGTCATATTTCTGTGTATCGAGATTCTTTCGTTTGATATATTTAATCATTCTTTATCATATCTAAAACATCACCATAAATACCTTTCCATCCTTTCCAAATTCCATAATCACTAAGTATTTCATTATGGAATAAAGTCACAAAAGTTCCATTTACCTTTTTTACTTCTTGCAACAATTCTTTAATTTTCAACAAGGCTTGTTTCGAAGATAAACTCATCACCTCATTTAATGCATAATCATTGACTGCAAAAGGAAATACTTTTAAAGGAGTTTGAATTTCAAAATCAAGATCGTAAAAATAAAAAGGAGTACAAGTGCTCGCCCTAAAACCAAGATAATCAGAATAGCCCATGGTATAATCTTCCTCAACCTCTAAATCAATTAATTTCTGATAGGTTTCTGGCAAATGGTTTCTTAATAAATGTTGTTTCGTTTTAGAAACAGGGGTATTGATAATAGACTCCATTTTTTTCAATTCCTTTTTCATCAACTCCTCCTTTTTCATTGTAAAATAAGACAAGTTCAAACCTACTTTCACATAATCAGACATAGATTTAATTAACAATCTATATTTATCTTTTGTGATAGAAACATTATTATCATAAGTACTTACATTAGATATTAAGAAAAATAATACCGTTGGAAACTGGTATACTTTTTTCAATCTTACAATTTCATCATAAGTATCATACGGATCCTTTTTCACCTTTAACAAAACCAAGGCACGATCAATAAAAGCACTTAATTTAAAAGTAAAAAAATCTATCATAAATCCACCAATAGAACGAACCAAACCTTTAGCTCTATAAATATAAGCTTGATTTATGTCAAAAGTACTGATGTATGAAAACGTTCTCTTTTCAAAAGTATGTTCTGGAAATTTTGCCTGTAAAACCTCTAAAAATTTAAATGCCCAAATATCAATCAGCGGTCTTTTTAAAAAACCATTTCTAAAAGCAATGCTCTCTTCCACTGAAAAACGTTCATGTTCATCTTGAACATGAGGTAAATATTCTTCGTACCTACTTATTAAGTAAAAACTAGCCGCAAAAATATCATAGGGTATCGAAGATTTTTTACCTGCAGTAAAAAAACAAGGTACATCCTCATCCCATTTGGCAATAGAGAACTCTATATCATTGATCCCTTGTTCAAACAATAAATCATACGACCTTATAAAAAATTCATTCCCCAACGGCACCTTAGAATAATTTAGCTTGGCTCCGTTAAATGCAACAAACTCTTCTATTTTAGTGGTAAAACTAACCTTAGAATTCAATATCCTTATAAAAATATGCTTAAAAATATAAGTAAGCCTAGGGGTTATTTTATGAGTATATACCAATACCATTTTTGGAGAAATTATTTTATTTAAAGACGATACCTTAAATAATCAAGGCTTCATCGGCAAAGCTAAAATAAGCTTTTTCTGTAATTATTAAATGATCCAGTAGTTTAATATCTAAACTCCGGCCAGCATCCTTAATTTTCTCTGTAACCTCTTTGTCTGCTATACTAGGAATCAAATTTCCAGAAGGATGATTGTGACACAAAATAATACCCGTTGCTAATTGTTCTAACCCTTGTTTAAAAAGCAACCGAATATCCACTACAGTACCTGTCAAACCTCCTCTGCTCAACATTACCTTCTGCAGTACTTTATTGGAATTATTCAAGAACAACACCCAAAATTCCTCATGCATCAAGTTTCCTATAATAGGCTCCATTAAATCAAACACATCTTTGCTACTTGTAATCTTATCATGAACTTTTGTATCCGCCATCCGTAATCTACTGCCTAACTCAAGTCCGGTTATTATAGAAACAGCTTTCGCTTCTCCAATGCCACGAAACGCTTCTAATTCAGTTAAAGACATTTTAAACAGTTTGTTCAAACTATTATCACACTGCACTAATATTCTTTTGGCTAACTCAACAGCAGACTCATTTCTGTTTCCAGAACCAATCAATATCGCAATCAATTCTGCATCAGACAAAACTCTTTTTCCCTTCAAAATCAACTTTTCACGTGGCCTATCAGAAATATCCCAATTCTTAATTGTAAAAGATTCCTTTTTCATATTGCTTTTTCTATTCAAGATAAGATAACTTCTTCAAATATTTTTAAAGAAACGTTTTCGCTATTTATCAAAATCATTAGAGTAATGAATAATTTCTTCTTTATCTTTGTATAAATTTATTTTCAATGAAAATTATTATAGCGGGTGCTGGAGACGTTGGTTTCCACTTGGCAAAACTTCTTTCAAACGAAGCTCAAGACACCTTTGTGATTGATTCAAATCCTAAAAAACTTAAGTATATTGATGATCATTTGGATGTGATTTCTGTAAAAGGAGATGCTACTTCTATCAAATCATTAAAAGAAGTAGGTGTGGAAAATGCCGATCTAATTTTAGCGGTTACTGAATCTCAGAACACGAACCTAACCATTGCTGCACTTAGCAAGAAGTTAGGAGTTAAGAAAACCATTGCTAGAATTTCTAATACCGAATTCCTCACAACCAATGAAATAAATTTTGCGGAAGTAGGTATTGATTATATGATATCTCCGGAATTTTTGGCTGCCAAAGAAATTGAAGCGCTTTTAAATGAATCTGTCTTTAACGACAAATTTGAATTTGAAAATGGTGCGATCACAATTTTAGGAGCTAGACTCTCTTCTGAGTCGCCAAGTTTAGGAAAAACAGTTCAGGAAGTTAAAGAAATGTACCCTGAAATAGATTTTACTATTATCTCTCTAAAAAGAGAGAATACTATTGAAACGATTATTCCTAGAGGGAGTACTAAATTTAAGCACCACGATCAGGTATATTTTTCTGTAACGAAACAACATATTGAAAAGGTTTACGAACTGATTGGGAAAAAGAAAGTTGGGATCAAGGATGTAATGATTCTTGGAGGAAGTAGAATTGGGCAAAAAGCTGCAAAAAACTTATGTGATCACAATTTTAATGTAAAATTAATCGAAAGCAAAAGAGACAAAGCTTTTGAACTTGCCGATTCGCTATGCAACACCCTGATCATTCAAGGAGATGGTAGAAATGTAGAATTACTAGATGAAGAAGCCATCAATAAAATGGATGCTTTTGTTGCCGTTACCGGTAATTCTGAAACCAACATTATGTCTTGTCTTGTTGCCAAGTCAAAAGGAGTTAAAAAAACCATTGCTTTAGTTGAGAACATGGATTATATTAACATTTCTCAAACTATCGGAATAGACACATTAATTAACAAAAAACTACTTGCTGCAGGGGCTATTTTCAAACATGTACGAAAAGGAAAGGTTCTAGCACTTGCCAACTTACACAACGTTGATGCCGAAGTATTGGAATTTTTTGTGAGACGAAATGCAAAAGCAACCAAACTAAAAATCAAAGACCTTGGATTAACGGACAAAGCCGTAATTGGCGGTGTTGTAAGAAAAGGGGAAGCTGTTATGACTTTTGGAGATTTTCAAATATTAAAGGGAGATAGAGTAATTGTATTCTGTTTACCAGAATCTATTGGAGAGGTAGAAAAATTATTTAACAACTAAACAATGAAATCTTCTGGATTAAATTATAAAATAGTCGTTAGTTTTTTGGGATTAACCGCTATGTTAAATGGTATTTTCATGCTATTTGCAGTTCCTTTTAGTCTATACAACCAAGAGGAAACTTACACAGGAATTCTCTCTGCTGGACTGATCACTATCTGCATAGGTTTTTTTATGTGGTTCTTGAATAGAAACGCTCCTAAAACCTTGCACAAACGAGAAGGATACATCATTGTAACCTTGGGTTGGCTAATTTTAACCTTTACTGGTGCGCTACCTTATTTATTCACTGGAACGATCCCTCATTTTGCGGATGCAATTTTTGAAACCATTTCAGGATACTCTACCACCGGGGCTTCTATTGTGAACGATATCGAAGCATTACCTAACGGAATTTTATTTTGGCGAAGTGCAACTCATTGGATTGGTGGAATGGGAATTATTGTATTGACGATCGCTATTTTACCACTCTTAGGAATTGGTGGTATGCAATTATTTATGGCAGAAGCACCTGGGCCTTCAGCAGATAAGATGCACCCGAGAATCACTCAAACAGCAAAACGTTTATGGTTAATTTACGTTTCCCTTACGTTAACTGAATTTTTCTTGTTAAAAATTGCAGGAATGACGTGGTTTGATGCCTTAAATCATGCTATGGCCACCATGAGTACGGGAGGTTTTTCAACAAAAAATGCAAGTATGGCTTACTGGAACCATATGCCAATTATTCAATACATTGTGATTGCCTTTATGTTTGTAGCAGGAACCAATTTTATACTTACTTACTTTGCCCTTAAAGGAAAAATCAGAAAAATATTTCAAAACGAAGAATTCAAATATTATTTTTTCGGATCTATATTCATGACTATTGTAATCACAATAATCATTCAATATTTCCAAACACCTGGGATAGAATCAACCATAGAACACCCAATGCCATGGGGAACCCTCGAGAGTTCTTTTAGACATGCCGGTTTTCAAGTAGTTGCAGTGCTTACCACAACAGGTTTTGTTTCGGCTGATTACACTACATGGAATTCCTTGGCTACTATGCTTATTTTTTCACTTTTCTTAATTGGAGGATCTGCAGGTTCTACAAGTGGTGGTGTAAAAATTGTACGCCACATCATTATGATAAAAAATAGTGTTTTAGAATTTAAAAAGTTACTACACCCAAATGCAATTATTCCGGTTAGATACGACAATAAAGGAGTTTCAAGAATTATTGTTTTTAATATACTCTCCTTCTTTGTTCTTTACATGCTTATATTTATTTCGAGTGCTATAATTCTTAGTTTTATGGGATTAGAATTTGATTCTGCCATAGGTGCTGCGGCATCATCGCTAGGAAATGTAGGTCCTGCGCTGGGATCATTGAGTCCTGTAGATAATTATGCTCACCTATCTGATCCTGCCAAAGTATTCTGTTCATTTCTTATGCTAATTGGTAGGCTGGAACTTTTTACGGTTTTAATATTGTTTACCCCTTTCTTTTGGAAAAGAACTTAACAAATATCATATAAAGCAAAGTCAGATATCTATACTTTTGCCACTGAAAAAAAACTAATTATCACCTTTCAATCATGAATAAGAATATGTTATCAAAATACATTACAATTGCTCTTGTAATGTTTTCGTTTCATCTGTTTGCCCAAGAAAATGAGCAAGAAAAAGAAAAATCTTGTAAACATTTTAGAGTAAGCCCTGTTTTAAGTCATACTTATATCCCAACGGCCACCTCTGAGGGCACACAAACAATTATCGTCCCCTCCATTGGATTAGATTTGGAGTATTGGTTCAGTCGCAAATTTGGAATAGGACTTCATAATGACTTAGAACTTTTTAACTACGAAATAGAAAAAGCAGGAGAAGAACTCACTGTTGAAAGAGAATACCCTGTGGTAGTTACTTTGGATGGATTAGCCAAAGTTTACAAGGACTTAGTAGTTGTGTTTGGAGCTGGTGTTGAATTTGAAAAAAACCAAAATCTCTATATTGTTAGAGCTGGACTAGAATACGAAATAGAATTTGCAGAAAACTGGGACCTATCTCCTACTTTCTTCTATGATTATCGTCATAAAGAATTCGGTACCTGGTCTATGGGTATTGGAGTCGGTAGACGATTTTAAAAATTTGATATAAAAAAAGCTTCCCAAGGGAAGCTTTTTTTTTACATAATACTTTTCAATTCTTCAAAATCAAGTCCCCCATAATTACCAGAGCTCATTAACAAAAGAGCCGTATCTTCCATACTTTGAGAAAACAAATATTCTTTAAATTCTTTTGGATCTGTATAAACAATCAGATCATCTCTTTGAAAAGCGCTCTTGATCTGTTCTTCTGATACAGTTTCTAATTGTTTTATTTTAACCGCTGATGGAGAATAAAAAACTACGGCAGTATCTGCACTTTCTAATGCCCCAACATATTCTTTTAGAAACTCCGCATTCAAACTACTATAAGTATGAAGTTCTAGGCAAGCCAAAACCTTTCTTGAGGTATACTGATTTTTAACAGCCTTTGTTGTCGCCTTTACTTTTGAAGGAGAGTGAGCAAAATCTTTAAAAATAACCGTTCCTGGTTTTTCGGCAATTTTTTCCAAACGCTTACTAGCTCCTTTAAAAGTGGCAATCGCTTCATAAAACTCCTCTTCTCCTATTCCAATATGTTGACAAATCCATTTTGCCCCTGCCATATTTTGTAAATTATGTCCCCCGAAAATCTCCAAAGGCATATCTCCATCAGGAGTATCTAAGTAGGTTACTCCATCAACAATTGAATAATCCGGTGTCCTATAAGGATACCTCTTTATAGTATGTGTACTTTCTTCGACCACACTTTTCACCTCAGGATCCTCCTCGTTATACACCATAATTCCACCGTTGGTAAGAGAGTCAGTAAATATTCTAAACTGCTCCTTATAATTATCAAATGTTGGAAAAACATTAATATGATCCCAAGCGATACCACTCAGTAGGGCGATATTGGGTTTATATAAATGAAACTTCGGTCTTCTATCTATTGGAGACGATAAATACTCATCTCCTTCTAATATAATAAACTCATTTTCTTCTGTTAAGTGCACCATGGTATCAAAACCTTCCAACTGTGCCCCAACCATGTAATCTACAGCCATATCATGATAATTCAAAACATGTAAAATCATAGACGTTATAGTAGTCTTACCATGAGAACCACCTATGACAACCCTAGTTTTTTCCTTAGACTGCTCGAATAAAAACTCTGGATATGAATATATTTTAACCCCAAGTTCTTGAGCTTTTAACAACTCTAAATTATCTGGTTTTGCATGCATTCCTAAAATAACAGCATCTAAACTATTTGTTACTTTTTCTGGAAACCACCCAAATTGCTCTGGCAATAAGCCTTTCTTCTCTAACCTAGATTTAGAGGGCTCAAAAATAGCGTCATCACTACCTGTAATCATATATCCTTTAGCTTGTAATGCCAAGGCTAAATTGTGCATTGCACTACCTCCTATTGCTATAAAATGTATCTTCATTTGATCGTTTTAGTACGATTGTAAATGTAATAAAATCAAATAGGAAAAATTTAATTATAATCAATAGTTTACAACAAGAATTTAAAGTATTTTGTCAAAAAAAAATAATGAAAAAGTTAGTAATTCTTGCCCTATTCCTATTCTCATTTTCAACCTACTCTCAGTCTGACGATTTTTCATATGAAGAGCTATGGCAAAAAGTATATCACTTTGAACTTAAGGCATTGCCGAAATCTGCCAATACTGAACTTCAAAAAATTTATATCAAAGCAAAAAAAGACAATAATTCAGCTCAAATCACAAAATCTATTATTTACAAAAGCAAATTTTGTTTAATTCTGGAAGATTCTGAAAACACGCTGATTGAACTGATAAAAGAAGAAATTAAAAATACACATCCCCCTACAAAAAACATCTTAGAAAATGTTATAGCAGAAATCTATTGGCAATATCTAAAAAAAGAAAGATGGAAATTATATAGAAGAACTAAAACAACGGATAAAATAAATTATCAAGATTTTAAAACCTGGGGACTTAACACATTGTTTAATCAAATTACGATCCATTACGAAAACTCCCTTCAAAATAAAAAATTACTACAAAGCACAGATCTAAAAGCATACGATGACATATTAATTACAGCACCTAATTCTAAAACAGCTCGCCCAACACTATATGATTTTTTAGCACATAATGCATTGTCTTTTTTGGCCACCAACGAATATTTACTTTCAAAACCTAGTTATCAATTTGAAATTGACTCAGTTCAATATTTTACAGATTTCTTAGACATCCCTCTTCAACACAAAGACAGTACATCACAAGAATTAAAAACTCTGCAACTTTACCAAGAATTATGCAATTTTCATAAAAAAGACAAAAACCCTACCGCTTTTTTGACTGTTTTACTAGAAGCATATAGTTACATGCACTCTAACAGTTCTATTAAAAACAAAAAAGAGTTACTGAAACAAAACTATTATACGCTACAGAAAAAATATAGAAAACACCCTAGTTCCTGTCAAGTAGATTTCAAACTTGCCCAACTACTTCGCGATGAAGCAAATAGTTACACTCCAACTAGAAACACCAACCATCAATTTAAAAACCAAGATGCCTTAGCTATATGTGACATATCAATAGACTTATTTCCTAAAACCAAAGCAGCGGAAAACTGTGCTGTGTTAAGAAACAAAATAATCACTCCGCAACTAAAATTAAAATCTGAAAAAAATATTCCTAGCAATCAGTTTTCTAGAATTTTAATTGATTACAAAAATCTAGACAAACTTAAAATAAACATTTTAAACCTCTCCTATCCGCAACTAAGAGTTTATCAAAAAATAAGAAAAGATTCTATTAGAAAAGAATTCATAAAAACTCTTGAATTATCTAAAGATTTTGAAATCGGTTTAACCAACGAAAAAGACTACCAACATCACAAAACCGAAATTATTATCCCAAAGCTGACTACTGGTCATTACCTATTACAAGTTTCTGAAGTTAACGAAAACAATAAAAAAGCACCGTTAACTGCGTGTACAACAATTCAAGTTACAGACCTTGTATTAACAGAGAGCATTAAAAATAATAGGAATGTATATCAAGTTGTAAATAGAACAACCGGATCTTCTATAAAGAAAGCCTCAGTAAACTTATCCACATTTGAGAACTATGACCATAGATATAAACCTTTGAACAAAAACTTCAAAACAGATCAAAATGGTCAGTTTATTTACAGAAGTAAGCGTACGAACAGAAAAGTAATTGCCACAATTAAGACCCCTGATGAAACTGCATATTTTGGGGATTATTACATTGAAGAAAACTTCAGAAGATCAAATGATTATTATTACGATGATGAGATTCTTATCAAACCATTTTTATTTACAGACCGAAGTATTTATAGACCTGGACAGAAAGTATATTTCAAGGGAATTTTCTTAAAAAGAACACAAAACAAAACAGAATTATTTACCAATGAATATATAGAAATCATAATTGAAAACCCTAACGGAGATGAAGTAAAAACTTTAGAATTGAAATTTAATGAATATGGATCCTTCCATGGAGAGTTTACCATCCCAAATAATGGGATTACTGGAAATTATTTCTTTAAATTTCATGAGCCCTATGAACATGACAGTAAATTCTATGATAATGAAGATTTCGACTTTGATTATAGAGGGCACAACATAACTGTTGAAGAATATAAACGACCTAAATTTAAGACAGAATTTACTCCAATTACAGAAACATTTCGTTTAAATGACAGCATTACCGTTTCAGGAGAAGCTATCGCCTTTTCTGGAAGTAAAATTTCCGATGCAAAAGTAACTTATAGAGTTGAAAGAACCGCTAAATTCCCCTTTTGGTACAGACAATACGACACCTCCCCACAACTTGAAATATGTCATGGAGAAACCGTTACAGATGCAAACGGAAATTACAACATTACATTTAAAGCTATTCCAGATAACAAAATAGCGCAAAAAAACCAACCAACTTTCAACTACGCTGTTTATGCATCCGTTACTGATATCAATGGAGAAACACATGACGCCAACACAAAAATTAAAGTAGGTTATCACGCACTAGAGCTTACCTTTGATATGGATAGTAAAATTGACAAAACTGTGTCAGACAATACTATTTTCATCGATTCCAAAAACTTAAACAATGCACCTGTCGATACGAAAGGAAAGATAAAAATCTACAAAATAACAGCTCCTAAAAGGCCTATGAAATCTAGAATTTGGAGCGCACCTGACTATCAAAACATTACAAAGAATGAATTTGAAAACTTATTCCCAAACGAGCCATATCATAAACTGGATGAATCAAAAGGGGCTTTGGTGTTCACCCAATCTTTTAACACAAAAGACACCACAGGAATTCAACTTAAGAACATAAAAAACTGGAAATCTGGAAAATATATTGCCGCAGTAGAATGTACAGACAAATATGATCAAAAAATAAAAATAGAAAATGAGTTTACCGTTTTCTCATTACTTGAAAACAAGGTTGCCGACAATAAATTGTTCTTTATTAAAAAAGACAAAAGTAAATATTCTCCTAATGACATAGTGAAGTTAAAAATTGGCACTGCCTCACCAAACATGACTATCAATATTGATATTGAAAAAAATCAAAAAATAGTTTCCAGTCATTTTATTGTGTTGCACAACCAAACGAAAACAATTGAAATACCTGTTCTAGAAAAAGACAGAGGCGGTTTTATTATCAGATACAATTATGTCAATTTCAATACATTTGAAAATGGTTCTTTGTTTGTATCCGTTCCACATAAACAACAAAACCTTTCTGTTGAAACGATTAGCTTTAGAGACAAGTTACTTCCTGGATCTGACCAGAAATGGTCTTTTAAAATAAAAGGCAATAAAAAAGAAAAAGTAGCTGCGGAAGTTCTTGCTTCAATGTATGATGCTTCCCTAGATGAATTTAAAGAACATAATTGGTATTTCAATCCGAATGAACAAAGAAACTACCGTTCCTATGGAGAGCAAACACATGCGTATAATAGTTTTGGTACACAAAACGCATCTGCTTCCAACCCAATCTATGGCAAAAATTATTATCAGTATCCAGCATATGACCATTTGCATTGGTTTGGGTTTAGTTTTCAAAATAGTAAAAATTCAAATTACCAATACTTAAAAGGAATTCGAGTAAAATCTTTCATCTCAAAACAAACGCTAAATAAAGACTTCAAAAAGGGAATTATTACTGGAACTGTTTATGATGGCAACATGAATAATGAACCTCTACCATTTGCGAATGTTAAAATAAAAGGTTCTAAAAACGTAACTCAGACCAACTTTGATGGAAAATTCTCATTAGTCGCAAAGAAGAATGATATTATTGTAATTAGTTTTGTAGGTTATGATGATTTAGAATTTAAAATAGGAAATAAAAACGAGTATGAAATAGCAATGTTTTCGAATGACGGAGTTACCATGGATGAGGTAATTGTTGTTGGTTATGGAACTCAAAAAAAATCAACAGTTACAGGAGCAGTATCAACCGTAAGCAGTGAGGAATTAGAAGAAGTAGTTTATTCAGTAGGAGAATCTAATCTTTCAATAAGAGGACTAAGTTCAGTAAATATTGAAGGAACCCCATTATATATTATTGATGGAGTTCCTATGGATAAAGATCCACAACTCAGTTTAAGTGATATTGAATCTATAGATGTTTTAAAAGATGCAGCCTCAACAGCAATCTATGGAAGTAGAGGTGCTAATGGAGTAATTATTATCAACACAAAAAGTGGACAAAAAAAGATACAAGAAGAGTTGAACCAAGTACAAGCTCGTACCAATTTAAACGAAACTGCTTTTTTCTTTCCTGATCTAAAAACAGACAAAGAAGGAAATGTAAGTTTTGAATTCACGATGCCAGAAGCATTAACAAAATGGAAAATGCAACTTTTGGCACATACTAAAGATGCTAAAAAAGCAAGCAAAACACTGACTACGATTACTCAAAAAGATTTAATGGTTAGTCCTAATCCACCTCGATTTCTAAGAAAAGGAGATACTTTGGTTTTATCTAGCAAAATTGCAAGTCTTTGTAATAAAAGTCTAAATGGGTTTGCGCAACTACAATTATCAAATGCCCTCACGGGAAAGAATATCGATGTACTTTTAAAAAATAAGCATCCACAAAAATCCTTCAATCTAACCGCAAAAGGAAATACTGACGTTTCATGGAAAATTGTCATTCCAGAAAACATTGAAGCTGTGCAATATCGTATCGTTGCAAAAGCCGGTGATTTTTCTGACGGAGAACAAAATGTTCTTCCTGTTTTATCAAACAAAAAACTGATTACTGAAACAATGCCAATCTGGGTAAATGCTAATGAAACCAGAAAATTTGAACTTGCAAAACTTAAAAATAACACATCAAAAACATTGAAACATCATAAGCTTACTTTAGAGCTTACTTCCAATCCTGCCTGGTATGCCTTGCAAGCATTACCATATTTAATTGAATACCCCTACGAATGCTCGGAGCAGACATTTTCAAAATATTACGCCAATACCCTAGCTGAGCATGTAATAAATTCAAACCCAAAAATCAAAAAAGTTTTTACACAATGGAAGAATAGTGATGCACTTCTAAGCAACCTAGAAAAAAACAAAGAACTCAAATCTATTATCATACAAGAAACTCCATGGTTACGTGATGCTGTTTCTGAAACCGAACAAAATAAACGAATCGGCTTATTATTTGACTTAAAGGAGTTAACTAAAAATCAATCCAATTTAATTGACAAACTGAAACAAATGCAGATGACCAATGGTGCCTTTCCTTGGTTTGATGGAAGTAATGATGCGAATAGAAATATTACACAACAAATACTTGTAGGTTTTGCACATTTACAAGATCTAGGGGTATTGAAAAAGTCAAAAAAAGAAAAGAAAATCATCAAAAAGGCTTTGCAATACTTGGATCAACAAATTCAAAATGATTTTGAAAAACTTCAAAAGAAAGCTAAAGTTTATGGAAAATCATTTCACAATTCTCAATTAATTGTGACTCCAGAAAAAACCTACATGAATGAAAAACATATTCATAGTTCACAATTGCAATATCTATATCTAAGAAAAAACTTTAAAGAACATAAATTGCTGCAAGAAACCAAAAAAGCAATTGCATACTACAATGGTCAGGCAAAAAGTTATTGGCAAGATTTCTCGTTATATAATAAAGCATTAACTGCGCTTATTACATATACAGATACTCCAGAAACTGCAAAAAAAATCACAGCTTCTCTGAAAGAAAATAGTATTACATCCGAAGAGCTAGGAACTTACTGGAGAGAAAATCAACCGAGCTGGTATTGGTACGAATCTCCCATCGAAACCCAATCCCTTCTAATAGAGGTGTTTTCTAAAATAGACAAGAACCTAAAAGATATTGATGGGCTAAAAAAATGGTTGTTAAAAAATAAACAAACCACTAGATGGAAAACCACTAAAGCCACAACTGAGGCTGTTTATGCCCTATTGCTCAATGGAACCGATTGGATATCTATCGAGGATTCGGTGGAAGTAACTATTGGAAATCAGCCAATACCATCTAACAAATTAGAAAAAACGAAAGTAGAAGCAGGGACTGGTTATTATAAAGTTAACTGGAAAGAATCCGAAATCAAACCTGAATTGGCTAAAGTCACCGTAAAAAAGAATAGTGAAGGCATGGCTTGGGGAGCTTTGTATTGGCAATATTTTGAAAAACTAGATAAAATCACCTCCGCTACTACCAATCTTTCTATCTCAAAAAACATATTTTTAAAACAAAATACAAGCTCCGGTGTAACCCTAAAAGCACTAAATCCAAATTCTGAACTAAAATTAGGAGATCTAATTACAGTTCAAATAGAAATTAAAGCAGACAGAGATATGGAATTTGTTCATATGAAAGACTTGAGAGCCTCAGGACTAGAACCAGTCGATGTAATTTCAGGTTACAAATGGAAAAATAACTTAGGATATTATCAAAGCACAAAGGATGCGAGTACAAACTTTTTCTTTGACAGAATTGACAAAGGAACTTATATTTTTGAATACGATCTTCGTGTAAACAACATAGGAAATTTCAGCAATGGTGTTACCACAATTCAATGTATGTATGCTCCTGAGTTTAGCAGTCACAGTAAAGGCTCTAGAATTACTGTCAAATAAAATGTATTTTATTTGACAGCTACTTTTTTCACTACGCTAAATTTATCTGTTGTAATTTTCAGGAAATAAACACCGGTTTGTAAACCATTAAAATCCTTAGAACTTCTAATTAACTGTCCATTCGTATTTAAAATTTCATAAGAAACTCTTTCCCCTTCTAAACCAACAACAGAAACATCCCCCTTAGTAGGGTTTGGATATATATTTATTCTATTTTGTTCATGAGAAAAATTATTTACGGAAAGACTTTCGCTATACCCAATATTTGCAACTGAAATAGCTCCTACTTGTCCAGTACCCGGTAAAAACAAATTTGCATTCCAGGTAAAAGTATCTGTTAATTGAGTAGTTAACGGATTGTTTGGAAAATATCCCCAGTTTAAATCCAATTCTAAACTCGTAACCCCTGTAATACTTGTTTGACTATATCCTGCCACCTGAACATCCGTATTATCATTGATAAATTGATTGTACAAATTATAAGTTTCAGAAGCATCCAGTCCTGTTATTTTCAAACTAAATGGTACATTTGAGTTAATTTTTGTTGGATTTGATAAATCATCAAAATTAATAGCATTCGGCTGAGAGGTTACACTCATGATCAATTCTATATCCTCTTTCGCATTCAAACCTGCCGTCCAAAGTACTCCACCATATTCATAAGCCCCGATATCTGGAGAATTTCCTTTAAATTCCTTTGAAAAGTCATCAATAACAGCAGCACCATCTATTAAACTTGATCCCGCTAATGGCATAAAATTTCTAGTATCAATATCTTCGATCAGCAAATCTCCTTCATCTAAAATATTATCCTTGTGATCAAATCCAGTTTCAGTTAACCAGTCTGGAGTATTAGTATAATTATTCCATACCCTATTATTCTGTTGCAACTTACCGTTTACCCAAACCCCCATAACATCACCTACATTTAGTACTGTATTATGATAAATATTATTATTCCAGTTATCCCAGTTTAATTGAAACCCTGTCCACGTCACATTCCATACCACATTATGATGTACTAAAAACCCCTTACTGTCATTATCTAAATAAATCCCTGCAGCTTTTTGGTTTGAGTAACTTCTACTCACGGCATCATGAATCCAATTATGGTGAATTTCTACATTTTTATCATTTTCATTCCCAACGGTATAAAAAACACCCGAATCATCATTTATCAATTGACTTTGAGAAATATCATTATAGGCAACCTCACAGTTTATTCCAGAAACATAAACACCATCTCTCCCTCCGTGTGAAATTAAATTTTTCAATATTTTCACTCCAGAAGACGTAGATCTTATAGGACTTGCATGAATTCCCACGGCATCAAAATAACGAATTGTATTATTTTCTAATCTTGAGTCTTTACCTCTATCTTGCCCATAACTAATAATATAAATACCCGTTAAACTCCCATGTTCAATTATATTATTTTCAATAGTGGTATTATCACCTTTTATTTCTATTGCCCCTTCACTGATTTGCGCATTTTCACTTGTTACACTATCCGTACGTTCTAAACCGTGAGTTACTTTATTATTTTTAAAAACAACATTCGCTCCATCAATTATTATTTTCCCACCAAAAAACTGAATTCCATCAATTACAACGTAATCACCTGTTATATTTGCACATTCAATTCTTGTTGGAACCTCTACTTGTTCGTCTGAAGGTATTATCCCATTAGAAGGTTTAAAATACAAGGTAGTGGTATTTACATCATAGAACCACTCATTGCCATGATCCAACAAACTCAATTTATCATATAAATAATAACGCCCATATTTACCACCATCTCTATAAACAGTAGGATTATGAGTTGAAAATGGCCATTTATCTGGTAATTCACCGAAAGTAATTTCATTTGCAGTTACTCCAGTAGTAACTCGAGTCCAACTTGTTCCTGTGTGCCCCCCTAAATACCAAAGTTTAGCATCCTCAAGGTCTATTTCTGGTACATCAGAAGTAATAATTGAAGTAAGCGTACCCTGAGTAGTAACAGCTTTTGCATCAATAGTAAACCTATCCCCATCTGTATCATTAGGCCAACGTGCTATTTGCATCAATGCTTCGTTATTATATACCTGATTGTAAACATCCAAATCCATTGAAACTGATGATTTAAAAATAGTACCATCATGGATCTCCCAATTTGAAACAAACTCAGTAGCCTTAATAATTACTTCTTCCCCATCCATTGCCTTAAAAGTGTATGGACTTTGACTGGTTCCATGTTTTGATATTGCTAAAGTTTGTCTATAGACACCTGCCCTTATGATACATTCATCACCAGCAGACATTACAGTTACGGCCTTATCAAAAGTTTTAAACGGTGAAGAAATAGAACCATCATTTGCATCATTTCCAGTAGTGGAAACATAGAATGTAGTGGCAAACACATTTGAACTTACAACAACAAAAAGAAAATAGACTAATAATTTTAGGGATAATTTCATCTGAATAAAGTTTGGTTTTTGATATGCAAATAACCTCATAAAAGAACAAACTTTTAATCACAAATGGTTTTATTCCATATATAAAACAGCATTTACGACCACCAATAAAACACTACAAAACAAATACTTAACAAACAAATCAAGTTTATATCAGGTATTTTTCAATAATCTATGCGATGTAACGAATAGCAAATTCTTTTCTTTTAAAGAAAACATGCCCCCCCTAAGTCTGAGACTAATCTCCGACTAATTTCAACTATTTATTCATACATTTTATGCAACGTAAAAGCCTTTTTAGCTGTTTCAGTTACATCTCCAGAAAAGACTCTTTCATAGCGATTATCCAAAACATAAGCTTGAATGACTAATTTTGTTGCAGGTCTATTGTCAAAATGGTCAAAAAACAAAATAGAAACCGCCTTATCATAATTCAAATATCTTGATGTAATAGTAGCTTCATAAGCTAATTTTCTAACTTTTTCAACATTGATATTTATGGGCAACCACATTTCTACAACTACCATACAGTCTAATGATCCTGAATTTGCATTAGAGATATCCGTACTAATAATAGCTCCATTTGGTATCGAAACTAGATTGTCATCTGCTGTATTAATAATGGTATTTCGTATTCCTATTTTTACAACCTCTCCATAATTATTATTGATATCTATTTTATCACCTATTTGAAACGGTCTATCAATAATAATCAGCAATCCACCAAAAACATTTTTTAAAATATCTTGCATCGCAAAACCTAAAGCTAAAGCAGAAGATCCCATCAATGCATACACCGTTTCTGCTGATGGCTTGAATAATGTCAAGATCAAAGTATAAATTGCAGTAATCCACACTACCACAATAATCATAGGCTGCACTCTTAAAATTTTTAATCGATAACGATTAAAATTCTTTACCAAATTTTCAATAAACCAATTTAAAACTTTGATAAATCCCCAAACTAAAATTAAAACCACAACAATGGTCAAAATCTTTGTAAAAGAAATAATTTCCGTTGCCGCTGTAATCGTTTCAGAAACATTATCCTTTACATCGGAAACAGGCACTATTTCTTGAGAGAACGATACAAACACAATAAAAAATGCCACAATTAATAAATATATCTTTTTCATATTACATATTTTCGGTTCAACCTATCTTGCATTAATATTTTCAAGGGAGTTAAATAAATGATATTGATTCCATACTCCACTCTCCCCGAGTTTTCTCTATATACTAAAATCAATTGCTGTTCTAATAATTTTTCAATTGCCAAACGTGTTTCTCTTTTCGTATTTCTAAGAATGTTATTAAACTCAACTATTGTTAATCTAGAATGCTGCAAAAGTGCCTCTATTAAAAACATCTCATTTAAAGATAAAGTTGGTATTGCTTTTTGCTGATAAGGTTTTAGAAAAACAGTATCATCCTTAACTCTAATAGCTGATAATTTAGAAAAATGTATTGCTCTAGAAATATTTCCTTTAGCATAAAGGGTTAATAATCTATCATATTCGTTTTTAAGTAATTCTTGTCTCTGTTCTGGAGCTGCTTTTTTCAAAGTTTTATTGAGTTTCTTTGTCAGTCTAGTAGGCTTTAAATACACCAATTTATAACCTTCATTTCTATTAACTAATTCTTCAATCAAAAC
Organism: Flavicella sp. IMCC45537; assembly: GCF_057197705.1. Classification (NCBI taxonomy): domain Bacteria; kingdom Pseudomonadati; phylum Bacteroidota; class Flavobacteriia; order Flavobacteriales; family Flavobacteriaceae; genus Flavicella; species Flavicella sp. IMCC45537. The sequence goes on along the minus strand of NZ_CM170067.1, from coordinate 3,751,725 downwards.
TTCATTAGCCATCGGACTCAATCTAAGAATTGAAGAAAAATTAGAACTAAACAATTTTACATTACTCAAAAAATAATTACTGTATTTGTTCACAGTAACAATCCAATACACTCTTAGTTTAGTTCTATGGACAAACAATAAAAACTCCTCTATCAACTTAAAACCACCAATTTCTCTGAGGAATATTCGTTCAATATTCTCAAAAACAATTACATAATTCTTCTCTTGCTCAAATAAATCTTCCTTGAGTGCACTGATGTTTTTATACTCCCCTTCTAAATCAAAAACTCCTTTTAATATCTTTAATAGCTTCTCTTGAGAATGTATCGCACTGTTATTCTCAATGATTTTTACATTTTCATACAAGCCGCTACTACTATACATAAGTGAACTCGACCCTTCACCAAAATCTGAAACAACCAATAAGGGAGCATTGTTAATTTTCCAATTCTCATATGCCGTTTTTAGATTCTTAAGCTCATCCTCTCTTCCTTTTAACTGAGTAAGATTCTCTACAGGATAAATTGAAAATCGTTCCAAATAACCATCCGGTAGATACACCTCTTCGTCGACCTCCTCAATCACCATTGATTTCTTCTCGTATTCAATGTCAATCAAACTATATAAAAACACTTTGGCACGATGTACCAATTCCTTTCTATCAAATTTCATATTATTACTTTTTCTTTTTTTTCTTACTTGCTTTAGCCAAGGGATTGAAGGCCAACGCCAATTCCAACCAATATTCTAAATCCGATTCTAGATCTGTAGCATCTTCTGTTAAAAAAACATAGCCCTTCATAGACCTTCCTGTAAAATTCATCTCTTTACATCCTTCCTTTTCTAGAGCTTCTTCATAACGATCTGCACCAATACGAGCCATCAATTCATCCTTAACAACACCAACACACATTTTTTCATCAACCATAAAACAAAAACCACCCATCATTTTCATGCCCCTGTGTTGAACTTTTTTCTCTCTAAAATATTTCTCTATGCGCTCTGCTAAATATTCATTGTAAGCCATAACCATTTTTTGAATTCCTTTTCTATTACAAGATACTGTTTTAGGCTAAAAAACCCATATCTCAATAAAAAAGATTTAACAGATCTACAAAACATCAGTGAATCATACAAACCGTATTGAACTGGTCATCAAAACCATCATTACAAAAAATTAACATTCTAAAAATAATTTTATTTGACTGAAAACTACATTCACTTTATTGGCAGATATCATAGCTTTTTCTGTTCAAGATAACTTTGTCACATAATCAATTAAAATTCAATTCTTATGAACAAAAAATTACTCAAAACTTTAATTATTTTATTAATCATTTTCGGGGCTGCAACTGTTAGCGCTCAAGAAAATTTAGACCTTACCATTAATGATAATGTCGTAAGCTCTAAATACTCTCCTTCCAAAGGAACGCTTTCCGCTGTGAACGGAGAAGGAATTACTTTAACAACAGACGGAACTGCAAATTTCTTTGAATTAAGAGTAAACAATCTTAGTACAAATGGACAAAATAAAGTAACTATCAATTACACCTCAAACACAACAGGTGTAGATGGATTAATCTTAAAGCAAAGTGCAAATAATTTAGTTTCAACAAACATAGCACTAACATCCACGCAAGCAATTGAATTTTGCGATGACGCCAATTTTAAAGATGCTGCTGGCGATATTCAGTTAAGATTTCGTTTTACAGCAAGTACAGGAAATATTGCCACAGGAAAAACAATTACATTCACTTCTATCATCATAGAGTCAGACGCTACAGCAAATAATAAAACTATTTTTGAGGAAGCTAACACCTATGTAACCACGGAAAATTCAAATATCTTTGTAAAAAATGCACCTAAAGGAAGTCATATTCAAGTATATAATATCTTTGGACAAACCGTTAGTAACAAAAACCTTAATAGCGGAACTTATATCGTAAAAATTTCTGCACAAGGAACTACCCTAAGTAAACAGGTGATTTTATTTTAACCCCTGTTAATTCTAACAAGAAAGACCATCAAAGGATGGTCTTTCTTACTTATATTTTATCGCTATCTATTCAGCAGTCAATTTTATTCTTCTAGGAGTATCCTTTCCCTGAATGATGCTTTCTGTACCTATCGCAATCGCTTCAATAGTATTGGTGATTGTCACTATATCTAAAGTTTCCACCTCATCATTTACCGTATGATAGTAACGGTCTGTATTTATCGGACAAGTAGAAAAGGTATGAGCAGGAACACCTAGTCTTGCCAAAGAAGCATTATCGGACCTATAAAAAAGATTGTATTTCTGATAAGGATCAGGATGCAATGTATAATCTGTACCTTTTAAATTCTTCTGAATAATTTTACCAAAATTCGATCGTTCAAATCCTGTTAAAAAAGCTGTTTTCGGACCAAATTTAGAATCCTTTCCGATCATTTCAATATTAATTCCAGCAATGCATTTTTTTGGATTTACTTGGGTTCCAAAATACGTCGATCCCCACAATCCCTTTTCTTCCCCTGTAAAGGCGATAAAAACAATTGTTCTCTTATTGTCTCCTCTTTTTTTCCAATAATTCGCTAAAGTTAAAACTGCTGCAACACCAGATGCATCATCATCTGCTCCGTTAGCAATAGAATCACCTGCTACGGGTTTTAGAATTCCTAAATGATCATAATGTGCAGAAACAACTACCCATTCTTTCTCTTTCGAAGTTCCTTCTAAAACCCCTATTATATTTGACAACTCCATTCCTTCTTTTGAAAAAGTCTGACGATACCCTTTCGTCCCCTTAAAAGACTCTAAACCCAGAGCTTTAAATTCTCCCTCAATATAGAGCGCCGCTTTTTCAATCCCCTGGGTTCCAACCTTACGGCCTTCCATGGAATCTGAAGCCAATGTGTATAAATGCTTTTTAACTAAGTCTTGTTCAATTCCACTATTCTGTGCAGTTAAATTTACCATGATGCAGAACAACATCAAATAACAAGCACTTGCCAACTTTTGTTTCTTTTTCATAAGTGTAATTTTATTCATTAAATGTAAACTATTATTCAATATCTAAAAAGATAGGATATTAACAATCCTTAAAACCTGTCAACAAAAGATGTGCTAACTGTAAAGAAAATTGAATATATTTGTAGCCGATAAACTTTAGGGGTGTTCCTCGTGTAGGAACTGAGAATTACCCTTTGAACCTGAATAAGTTAGTACTTACGTAGGAAAAAGTAGAGTCTTTGACTCTTTTATTATTTACTAGGCGACGGAATAACATCGTGTACTACCTCAATAAAAACAGGCTTTGCCTGCTAAAGTTTTCGCATTAAATTATTTACAATGATTATAAGCGTAAACAATACTCAAAAAAACATACCTGAAAACACTTCTATTGAAGCGTTGTTAAAAGAATTGCATCATACGCAAAATGGAATTGCGGTTGCGATCAATGAAACTGTTGTTTTAAAACACTCATGGAGCGAGCATCTCTTAAAAGAAAATGACGATGTACTCATCATTCAAGCAACTCAAGGAGGATAAATTATAATGTATCTGGTATCAATATTTAGGTATCAGGTAATCAAAACACTAATAAATTAAAAACTGCAACATCTAGCTACTAGATACTTGCTTCTAGATACCAAAGAAAATGAAAAACAAAGACACTGCACCTCAGGAGGGGAAAATCACAAGAAAACCTTTTCCTAATTCAAAAAAGATTTATGTAGAAGGAAAAATTCACCCACAGATTAAAGTAGCAATGCGCGAAATATCTTTGAGTGATACTAAAGATTCTATGACAGGTAAATTGACTCCAAACGAGCCAGTTACTGTATACGATACCTCTGGACCGTACACAGACCCAAGCAAAGAAATAAATGTACACGAAGGAATCGAAAGAATTAGAGAGCAGTGGATTTTAGATCGTGGTGATGTAGAAGAGCTAGATTCTTTTACTTCTGAATACTGTAATGAGCGTTTAAACGATAAAAGTTTAGACCATATGCGTTTTGATTTAAAGCACAAACCAAAACGTGCAAAAAAAGGACAAAACGTTACACAATTGCACTACGCTAAAAAAGGAATTATTACTCCAGAAATGGAATACATCGCGATTCGTGAAAATCAACGAATCGATGAAATGACTGAAATTAGAAAGCAACACCCAGGAGAGCATTTTGGAGCTTCTATTCCTGCAAAAATCACACCTGAATTTGTACGTGAAGAAGTTGCTCGAGGTCGTGCCGTAATACCATCTAACATCAATCACCCAGAAGCAGAGCCTATGATTTTAGGTAGAAACTTCTTAGTAAAAATAAATGCAAACATTGGTAACTCAGCTACTACGTCTTCTATTGAAGAAGAGGTTGAAAAAGCAGTATGGGCTTGTCGTTGGGGAGCAGATAACATCATGGATTTATCTACAGGACAAAATATTCACGAAACTCGTGAGTGGATTGTACGTAACTCACCTGTGCCAATTGGTACCGTGCCAATTTACCAAGCTTTAGAAAAAGTAAACGGTGTTGCCGAAGACTTAACATGGGAAATTTTCCGTGATACTTTAATTGAACAAGCAGAACAAGGAGTAGATTACTTTACTATTCACGCCGGAGTATTGTTACGTTACGTACCAATGACTGCGAAACGTGTAACTGGTATTGTATCTCGTGGTGGTTCTATTATGGCTAAATGGTGTTTGGCACATCACAAAGAGAGTTTCTTATACACGCATTTTGAAGAAATTTGTGAGATTTTAAAATCGTACGATGTTGCCTTCTCATTAGGAGATGGATTACGTCCAGGTTCTGTTGCCGATGCCAATGACGAGGCACAATTTGCTGAGTTAGAAACTTTAGGAGAGTTAACTCAAATTGCTCGTAAGCACGAAGTACAGTGTTTTATAGAAGGACCAGGTCACGTGCCAATGCACATGATTAAAGAAAATATGGAGAAACAAATTGAAGTTTGTGACGAAGCTCCTTTTTACACATTAGGACCTTTAACAACTGATATTGCTCCAGGTTACGACCATATTACTTCTGGTATTGGTGCTGCTATGATTGGTTGGTACGGATGTGCTATGTTGTGTTACGTAACTCCAAAAGAACATTTAGGATTGCCTAACAAAGAAGATGTACGTGTAGGAGTTGTTACCTATAAGTTAGCTGCACATGCTGCAGATTTAGCGAAAGGTCACCCAGGTTCTCAGCACAGAGATAATGCCTTAAGTATGGCTCGATTTGAATTCCGTTGGGAAGATCAATTCAACTTAGGTTTAGACCCAGAGCGTGCTTTGGAGTACCACGATGAAACATTACCGGCAGATGGAGCAAAAGTGGCGCATTTCTGTTCTATGTGTGGACCTAAATTCTGTTCTATGAAAATCTCTCAAGAGGTTCGTGACTTTGCAGCAGAAAATGAGATTTCTGATGAAAACGAAGTTTTACAAAAAGGAATGGAAGAAAAGTCTCAAGAATTTAAAGACAAAGGTTCTGAGGTTTATCTATAGAATAATTTGGAAGTCCCCCAAACCAACCGTTCATTGAGCTTGTCGAAATACGGTTGATTTGGGTCGGGCTTTCTGCTATATCTTTTTATTTTTTCCGGTGGCTGAGACTCTCAAAATCCCGAAAAAAAACAAAAAGGATGCCACTTCAATCCCTAACTTATAAACTAATGTCGGTTCGAGTGATTTTGAGGAACGAAAAATTGTATCGAGAACTTCTCGATAATAATTCAAATCATTTCAATCTTTGAATTCACTCGAAGTGACAATTATCAAATATGATTGTATTAATAGCTCCCGAAAATGATATACCAAACGAACTAGAAATACTAACACAGTTATTTCAAGAGGGACTGGAATACTATCATTTGAGAAAACCAAATAAAAGCTACCAAGAACATTGTGATTATTTGAATCAAATTGATTCTCAATACCACAACAAAATTGTAGTTCATTATTTTCATGAACTCATCAATGAATTCAATTTAAAAGGAATACATTTTCAAGAGCAAAAAAGAAAAGACTATCTGGATACTCCAAGTGATTATTTTGTAAAACTCAACAATATGTTTGGTAAAACAATTAGCTCTTCTTTTCATGAAACTGAAACGCTAGAGAATTGCGATTTTGAATTTGATTATCATTTATTGAGTCCTGTTTTTTCTTCCATTTCTAAACAAGGATACGAAGGAAGAGGCTTTGATGTTAACCGTATTGATAAGACTATTATTGGAATGGGAGGTGTTACCACAGAAAATTTAACTGATTTTGAAAAATTAGGTTTTAAAGGTGTTGGTGTTTTAGGTGGAATTTGGAATAGCGAAGATCCTGTTGAAAACTTCATTACAATGAACAATTGGCAATTAACAAAGAACAATTAAAAATGTCAAACAATATTATTTTAGATAAAACCTATTCGTTTGCGGTTAAAACCGTTAAGCTTTCTCAGTACCTAGTGGATGAGAAAAAAGAATATGTATTATCTAAACAAATATTACGTTCTGGAACGTCGATTGGCGCAAATACGGAAGAAGCAATAGGCGGATTCTCTAAAAAAGACTTTACTTATAAATTAAATATAGCCTATAAAGAAGCGAGAGAAACAAAATTTTGGTTACGATTATTAAAAGACACAGAATACCTTCCTATTGAACAGTTCAATGAACTCTTTGATGAATTAGAACAAATTCTAAAAATATTATTTACAATTATCAAAAAGTCAAAAGAAAATGAAAAAGGATAAAATTGATAATTGCACATTGTCGACTGCTAATTGTAAATACATACTAACCATTGCAGGTCATGATCCTTCTGGGGGAGCAGGTTTGACTTCAGACATCAAAACGTTTGATGCATTTGATTTGTATGGACTTTCTGTATGTACCGCTGTTACCGTTCAAAATGATGTCAACTTTACAGATTGTATTTGGATAGATGTCCCAGTAATATTATCTCAAATAGAAACACTCTTTGAGCGTTTTGAAATAGAGGTGGTAAAAATAGGCATCGTAGAATCCTGGGATGCGATGCATCAAATTACTAATAAACTACATAGTTTAAATCCTGATATAAAAATTGTTCTAGATCCTATTTTCAAAGCGAGCGCTGGTTTTGATTTTCATTCAAAAGAAAGTCAAGAACTGTTAGACTCCATCTGGAAACAATGTTACATTATCACTCCAAATTTTGATGAAATTCAAAGTTTATATCCAAAATTCGATATAGAGGATACAATTGAATATATAAGTAGTCTGACCAATATTTACTTAAAAGGTGGACATCGCACTGACAAAAAAGGGTGGGATGAATTATACCATAGCAATATTGTTATGATGAATATCCCTCCGAATGCAAAAAGAACAAAGGAAAAACATGGTAGCGGATGTGTTTTATCTTCTTCACTAGCTAGTAATTTAACTCTAGGTATTCCTTTAGAAGATGCCGCAAAAAATGCAAAATATTACACGGAAGAATTTTTGAATAGCAATTCTAGTTTACTAGGAACACATGACAGAATTTGGAATGTAGAAGTTAAGAATCCAGAATTTAAATAGTTTTAGGCATGAAAAAAACAAATACATTTCAAGATTTAATCGTTTGGCAAAAGGGACATGAATTTGTTCTAGAGGTTTATTCGATTACAAAAAACTTTCCTAAAGAAGAAATATACGGATTGACAAGTCAGTTTAGAAGAGCTTCAGTTTCTATCACTGCTAATATTTCAGAGGGATACAAAAGAACTTCAAATAAAGAAAAACTAAGATTCTATAACATTTCACAGGCTTCACTTGAAGAGTGTAGATATTTCCTAATACTTTCAAATGATTTAAATTATTTGGACAACTGCGATAAACAAACTAAACAAATTGAGGAGGTAAGTAAACTATTAAATGGATATTGTAAAAGTATTCTTAACTCCATAAATTCTTAACTACTGAATTGTCATATAAAATGAGCATAAGTAAACTACACTACATATCACAAGGAGCTTCAGTTAATGAACATCTTGAAAACATACAACAAGCATGTCAGGCTGGTGCTGAATTGGTACAATTACGTTTGAAAAACTATTCCGAAAAAAAGATTTTAAAAGCTGCACAACAAGCCAGAGAAATCACGGGTCACTTCCAAACTAGATTGATTATCAATGATCATTATAAAATTGCGAAAGAAGTAAAAGCTGATGGTGTTCATTTAGGTAAATCAGACACCTGTCCGAAAGAAGCTAGAAAACACTTGTATTCTTGGCAAATTATTGGAGGAACAGCAAACACCTTAGAGGATTGTAAAAACCTACTAGAGAAAAAAGTAGACTATATTGGGTTAGGCCCATTTCGTTTTACAAAAACTAAAGACCATTTAAGTCCGATATTAGGAACGAATGGATACCTCACAATTTTAGAGGAACTTAAAACAGACACTCCAATCGTAGCGATTGGAGGAATTACTCTTGAAGATGTTTCAGAAATTATGACAACAGGAGTTCATGGAATCGCTGTTTCTGGTGAAGTCACAAAAGATTTCAATAAAATCAATACTTTTTATCAAATTTTAAAAGGTGATGAAAAATTAGAACAACGTTTTGACATCAATAACTTCAAATAAACGATAGAACAATGGCCAACAAAACACAACCCACCTCTGCTAGCGTTGAAGAATTTTTAAACAAGGTAGAAAAAGAGCAAAAAAGAAAAGATAGCTTTGAAATAGCAGCTATGATGGAAACACTTACTGGTAAAAAACCAGTGATGTGGGGTGACAGTATTGTTGGGTTTGGACAGTTCAGATACAAAACAAAATCTGGATGTGAAGATAACTGGTTTACTTGTGGGTTTTCACCAAGAAAAGCCAACATATCTTTATATCTCATGGGATGCGACATCAAACAAAGTCAAGATTTATTAGATCAATTAGGAAAGCATAAAACTGGTGTAGGATGCCTTTATATTAACAAACTAGCTGATATTAATACAGAAGTACTAAAGAAAATTATCAAAAGAACGATCGAACTAGAGAACAATTAAGTTCTTCCTTTTGAAAACATCAATAAAACAAAACCCTTCGACAAGCTCAGGGTTCAAAAAATAAAATTATGGATACTTTAAAAATAGTAGACAAAGAATTCAACTCTCGTTTATTTACGGGAACAGGTAAATTCAGTTCAAATGATTTGATGGCTGATGCAATATTGGCCTCTGAAAGTGAACTGGTAACGGTTGCATTAAAACGTGTTGATGTGGACAATGAACAAGATAAAATGCTGCAAAGTATTCAAAAACCACATGTCAATTTACTACCTAACACATCAGGAGTGAGAGATGCTAAAGAGGCTGTTTTCGCTGCTCAATTGGCTAGAGAAGCGTTAGAAACAAATTGGATCAAATTAGAAATCCATCCAGACCCAAAGTATTTACTACCAGACCCGATTGAAACATTAAAAGCAGCTGAAGAACTTGTAAAACTCGGATTTGTTGTCATGCCGTATATCCATGCCGATCCTGTTTTATGTAAAAGATTAGAGGAAGTTGGAACGCAGTGTGTGATGCCATTGGGAGCACCTATCGGAACAAATAAAGGAATTAAAACAGTTGATTTTTTAGATATTATTATTGAGCAAAGCAATGTTCCTGTTATCGTAGATGCCGGAATTGGAAGTCCTTCTCATGCAGCATATGCAATGGAATTAGGAGCTGATGCAGTACTTGTAAATACCGCAATTGCAGTTTCTGAAAACCCTACCGAAATGGCAAAAGCTTTTAAAATGGCTGTTCAAGCAGGTAGAATGGCATACAATGCAAAATTGGCAAGCATCAAAAAACACGCTGAAGCAAGCAGTCCACTTACATCTTTTTTAAATATTTAAAAAACCAGACAACAATATGTCATTCAAAGAAACTTTTGATTTACACGACTGGGACAGCCTAGAGAAAGAAATTTACCGCTTTACGAGTAAAGATGTTGAAACTGTTTTAAGGAAACCAAAAATAGAATTAGACGATTTTAAAGTATTGATTTCTCCTTCGGCGAAACCGTTTTTAGAAGAAATGGCACAAAGAAGTCATGCCCTTACTAAAAAACGTTTTGGAAATACCATTCAAATGTACATTCCTATGTATTTATCCAATGAATGTCAAAACATCTGTACGTATTGTGGTTTTAGCATGACCAATAAAATCAGAAGAAAAACACTCTCAGATGCCGAAATTCTGCAAGAGGTAGCGCACATTAAAAAGCTAGGTTACGATCATATTTTGTTGGTAACCGGAGAAGCAAACAAAACTGTGGGAGTTTCTTACTTAAAACATGCCATTGACCTAATTCGCTCTGAATTTTCTAATATAACCATCGAGGTTCAACCTTTGGATCAGCATGAATATGAGCAATTGATTGATGCTGGATTATACTCTGTGCTTGTTTATCAAGAAACCTATCATAAGGCAACTTATAAAACACATCACCCGAAAGGAAAAAAATCGAACTTTGATTATCGTTTAGACACACCAGACAGACTTGGAAAGGCTGGAATTCATAAAATTGGAATTGGTGCCTTATTCGGTTTAGAGGATTGGCGTGTAGACAGTTTTTACACTGCATTGCACTTAAAATATCTTCAAAAAACATATTGGAAAACTAAATATTCTATTTCTTTTCCTAGACTTCGTCCGCATCAAGGAGATGTACAACCCAAAGTAGAAATGACCGATTCTGACTTGGTACAGTTGATTTGTGCCTATCGTTTGTTAGATGAAGATGTTGAGCTTTCAATGTCAACTAGAGAAAATGAAGTCTTTAGAAATAACATTATTAAACTAGGAATTACTTCAATCAGTGCTGAATCTAAAACGAATCCTGGCGGATATGCCGTGGAACCTCAATCGCTTGAGCAGTTTGAAATTTCAGATGAACGATCTACCAATGAGATCAAAGAAATGATTCAAAGTCAAGGTTATGAAGTTGTTTGGAAAGACTGGGACAGAAGTTATGATTTGGCAAAATAGGGTTTTGGTAGCAGGTAAATTAAAAAATAATATTTTGTCTTTAGAAAAAACGAAACATTTTAGAGAATTCATATGATTGAAAATGTTTTCTATTCCATTTTGTTAATTGCGAGTTGCTAATTGAAAACCTATCTTTGTCAAAAAAATAAAACAAATGGATTTAAATCTTATTCCTAAAATAAAACATACAAATAGTGGTAACTTTTTTCTTTTAGCGGGTCCTTGTGCCATTGAAGGTGAAGATATGGCTTTAAGAATTGCTGAAAAAGTAGTTTCAATTACTGATAAATTAGAAATCCCTTATGTATTTAAAGGAAGTTTTAAAAAAGCTAACCGTTCTAGAATTGATAGTTTTACAGGAATTGGAGATGAAAAAGCCTTAAAGATATTACGTAAAGTTTCAGAAACTTTTGATGTTCCAACAGTCACAGATATTCATACAAACGAAGATGCGGCAATTGCAGCAGAATATGTAGATGTATTGCAAATTCCAGCATTTTTAGTTAGACAGACCGATTTAGTTGCGGCAGCAGCTAAAACAGGTAAAGTAGTAAATCTTAAGAAAGGGCAATTTATGAGTCCTGGAGCTATGAAACATGCGGTGCAAAAAGTTATAGATAGTGGAAATGAAAAAGCTTGGGTTACCGATAGAGGAACCATGTTTGGTTATCAAGATATGATTGTAGATTTTAGAGGTATTCCAGAAATGAAAGCCTTTGCTCCTACTGTTTTAGATGTCACTCATTCTCTACAACAACCTAATCAAACCAGTGGCGTAACTGGAGGAAGACCAGATATGATAGAAACGATAGCTCGCGCGGGGATTGCAACAGGAGTGGATGGATTATTTATTGAAACACATTTCGATCCTGCAAATGCTAAATCTGACGGAGCAAACATGTTGGATTTACAACATTTAGAAGGATTACTTAGTAATTTAGTTGCTATCAGAAAAACGATCAACACCCTTAGTTAATGTTCTTATTTAAAAATATACAAAGACTGTTTTTCAGAAATGTAAAACGGTCTTTTCTTTTTTTAGGATTATTTATTAGCTTAACAGCAAATACTCAAAATCTTGATGAAGTTGATGCTATTGCTCAGAAATACAGTAGCAATATTTCAGATGTAAATGTATTGGCTAAAACAATTTCACTAGATTTCAAAAAAGATTACGAACAAGTAAGAGCACTGTATATATGGTTAACACATCATATTGATTACAACCTTAGCGAATTGAAATATGGTACAATAAATTATAGCTTTCGTTACAGTTCTAAGGAAGAATTAGATCAAAAAATTAGGGAACGTGATTTAGAAATCATCGAAAAAACACTGAGAGAAAAAACAGCTGTTTGCGAGGGATATTCTATGGTTTTTAAAGAAACTTGCGACATCCTAAAAATACCATGCGAAATTATTAGTGGTTACAGTCGGAATCCATTTTCAAAAATAGGAGAGCTTCCTTTAAGTGGAAAACATGCTTGGAATGCCGTTTATATCAACAATCAATGGAAATTAATTGACACTACTTGGGGAGCAGGATATAGCAGAGACTCCGATCACTGGATCAAAGATTTTGATGATCATTATTTTTTCACCACCCCTAATGACTTACTCACCACACACTATCCTGAAGAAAAAAAATGGCAACTGGTAAAACCTCCTTTAACAAAGCAAGAATTCACAAATCAACCTATTTATTCTTCATTATTTTTTGACAATCAATTATCATTAGAATCACCGAAGTCTGGAATTATTAATGCTAAAAACAAAGAATTTATCTATGTAAAAATAGATAATTTACCTGCTGGTGCTGAAATGGGCTATGCTTTTGAAAAGGACTATTATTTAACTTCAATAATTCCAGAATTCAAAGGAAACACAGCTATATTAAAAATACCGGTAAAGGAAAATAAAAAAGGCACGCTCTCTATTTTAATAGAGACGGAAATGATATTACAATTTCGTTTAAATTAAATAGTAGAATCCTTTCTAATTTTATGGATTAAATGCTCCAAGCCATTCAACTTTAGCTCGTAAACTAACCGTAGCATATCCCCAATTTGGCCTTTTGGAAAGCCTTTTGAATGGTACCAAACAATGTAATGTTCCGGTAAATCAATAAGATAAGTTCCTTTGAATTTCCCGAAAGGCATTCTCGTATGAGCTAATTTTTTCAAATATTCCTGCTGGTCTTGCATCCTACTATTTTAAGTGGTTCAAAAATATTATTTCTTTTTAAATTTCTAGCAAAACAAGCACTGAATATCTTATTATTTTGTCTAATTTTGCAGACAGTTCATTGAATAGATTCTAAAATATATTTAGGATCATGGGGACGACTGGTTTTGACAGCGAGATCAATCAATAAGTAAGCATGTCGAGAAAGGAAACAAATCTCGTAAAACCTGGTTTCAAAATTTTATACGGTGAAGAATCTTTCGCCATGGCTGCCTAATCTGAATTATAGTAGGATGGGCCTCGGCTCACAAGGTGAGCAGGCTGTGCATCTCCGGAAAGCCTTGGTATACGGCGTTCCATTTTGAGGTGTCGTAAAAGTATACATAGAAAAAATAGGCTTCGATATTTTTTCGAAACTCAAGAAGATAAGTCTCTTGTAGCTTGTTTTTAAGCGGCATTGGATCGAAAATTAATTAAAAACTAAGCATGTAGAAAGCCTTGCGGTTGCTTGTTTGGACCCGGGTTCGATTCCCGGCGTCTCCACTTTACACCCTTATAAGCCATGTGTTTGTAAGGGTTTTTGTTTTAGTCAAAAGCTTTAATAATGATTTAACACCCATATTAATCTTTTATACTTTTAACAAATTGGTGTTTGTATTCTGAAATTTCACAGGAAATTTAATGTATTTGGTTATCAAATTCCATTTCCTTTGTGATTTCATTTTACAACATCTTATGAGCAAACATTATAATGATATTTGATATACTTTATCATTTATGATGTAATCATTTTGGGAATGAAAAAATTTATTATTCCAAATACAAATTGAGTTTAATTTTTCCACTCTATAAAAATAAAATCACGTATTTTAGAACTTCAATAAAACTTAATAATCTAATCCTTTTGAAACGCATAATTGTCTCTGTCTTAAATGATCTAGAAACAGATCAACGAGTTCACAAAATCTGTACAACTCTATCAAAATCAGGTTATAAAATAACTGTAATTGGATACACATTGTACAAACCTTCTCCATTAAACAGGCAATATGAAACTAAAAGAATGCGTTTATTTTTTAGCAAAGGATTTCTTTTCTTCGCTGAATTCAATCTGCGCATATTTTTCAAAATTTTATTCCTTAAAAAAGACATACTCCTCTCCAATGATTTAGATACACTTTTACCAAACTTTCTTATTTCGAAATTAATGAGAAAAAAATTGGTATATGATAGCCATGAACTATATACTGAAGTGCCAGAACTGGTAGATAGACCTAGAATTCAAAATATATGGATAGCTATCGAAAAAAGAATAGTTCCAAAACTAAAAAATTGTATAACCGTTTGTGATAGTATCGCATATTACTATAATGAAAAATATTCAACCAATTTTCTTGTCATTAGAAATGTTCCAAAATTTTCGAACTTACCTAGAGGAGAATTCCCTTTCGATATAGGCAAAAAAAAAGTTTTGTTATATCAAGGAGCCATCAACAAAGGTAGAGGGATTGAATTAATGATAAATACAATGATTCATTTGGAAGGCCATTTGCTAATTATTATTGGGACGGGTTATCTCTTTGACGAATTGAAAACACTAGCCAAAAAAAATAAAGCTATCAAAGAAAAGGTTCATTTTCTTGGAAGTCTTCTTCCTGAAAAATTAAAGACACTCACACCCTTGGCCACAATTGGACTTAGCTTAGAAGAAGATTTGGGCTTAAATTATCGATATGCTTTACCAAATAAAATTTTTGACTACATCCATGCGGAGGTTCCTTGTTTAATTTCAGATTTACCTGAAATGAAAAAAGTGATTTTAGAGAATAAAATTGGGGAAATTGTACAAAGTAGAAAACCAATAGAACTAGCAAAGCAAATTGAGGAACTTTCTAAGAATAAAACTAAATATAATTTATTCAAACAAAATTTAAAAAAATCAAAACAAAATTTTAATTGGGAAATGGAGAGTGAAAAATTAATTTATTTTTACAACTCTCTGAAATAGACATATTTTATACCATTTAAAATTATTAAATTGTATCCCTAGAATTCTACTTTTGAAAAACAAACAAATTACGCTTCATTTAATATCCTTCGACATACCTTACCCTCCTAATTATGGAGGAGTCATAGATGTATATTATAAGATAAAACAACTTAATGAAAAAGGTGTAAAGGTAATTTTACATTGTTATGAGTATGGTCGCGCAAGAAGTAAAGCATTAGAATACCTTTGTAGTGAAGTTTATTATTACAAAAGAGAAACAAGTTTCCATCATCTTTTTTCTAGGAATCCATATATCGTCAAAACTAGGAATTCTAAAGAGCTCATAAGCAATTTAAATAAAGATGTATACCCTATACTATTTGAAGGATTACACACTACTGGCATCTTATCATCAATAAAATTACACAAAAGGCAAACCCTTGTAAGAACACATAATATTGAACATGCCTATTACAATGGATTACATAAAAGTGAATCTGATTATTCTAAAAAATTATTTTTCAAAACTGAAGCCATTAAATTAAAATACTATGAAAAAACGTTACAAAAGGTTGACCATATTCTAACTATTTCTCCTTTAGAACACAAATACTTTACGGATCGTTTTGGTGACAAATCAGTTTACGTTCCAGTCTTTTATAACTTCAAAGAAAATAACAACGGAACTCCTTCAATATTCTTTTCTCTTTGGCATGGAGATCTTTCTGTCCCAGACAATCAAAAATCACTAGAATACATCATCAATATCTATAAGGAAACAGAGTACAAACTGATAATAGCAAGTGATAAATTGAACAGAAAAACTCTCAAATTAATCAAACCATATAAAAATATACAACACGAGAAGATAATTTCTCAAAATCATCTAGAGAGATTATTAAAAGAAGCACAAATACACCCAATTATAAGTTTTCAAAATACAGGAATTAAATTAAGACTTTTGAACATTTTAAGTAATGGCAAGCATATAATTGCAAACGATTCAATTATTAAAGGAACCGGACTTGAAAACTGTGTTCATATTGCAAATACCCGAAACTCATTTAAACAAAAAATCATTGAATTGTCTAAAAAAGATTTTACTCCAAAAGACATTGCCTTAAGGAATAAACTTTTGCAACGCTTCAACCCAAATAATAGTGTCAATACTCTTATTGAATTAATTACCAATTTCCAAAGTACAAAATGAAAAAAACAACTTTTTTCTGGTTTCGAAGAGACCTAAGACTACATGATAATCATGGACTTCATAGAGCTTTACAATCCAATCATCCCGTAATTCCGATATTTATTTTTGATGAAGATATCATCAATGAATTACCAGAGGATGATGCACGAATTAGTTTTATTTATGAATCTCTAGAAAAAATTCAAAAAAAACTACAAGAGCATAATTCAAGTTTATTATGCTTGACAGGTAAGACTAATGAAGTTTGGGAAAATCTCTTATCGCAATATGAGATTGATGCTGTGTATACAAATGAAGATTACGAACCGTATGCAATTAAAAGAGACCTAAAAATTACTGGTTTATTACAAAATAAAAATATTTCCTTCCATTCTTTTAAAGATCAGGTAATATTTGAGAAATCAGAAATCGTAAAAAATGACGGACTTCCCTATACCGTTTATACTCCATATAAAAACAAATGGCGAAACATTTTTCACGGAACCAACGTAGAAAATTATGATGTAGATCAATGGAACAAATACCATAACGAGAATTTTGAATTTCCAACGCTTGAAGATCTTGGCTTTAAAAAATCATCTATTCAAGTTTTACCATATACTATAGATGATTTACATGATTATGAAATAGAAAGAAACATTCCATTTGTTAATAAAACAAGCTATTTAAGTCCACATTTAAGGTTTGGAACAGTAAGTATACGAGCATTGGTTTTAAAACTTAAACACAACGAGGTATTTTTAAATGAACTCATTTGGCGAGAGTTTTTTATGCAAATTTTATATCATTTTCCAAAAGTTATCAATCAAAACTTCAAATCTAAATACAACCAAATAGAATGGAGAAACAACAAAGAGGAATTTGAACATTGGAAAAATGGAACTACTGGATACCCTTTTGTAGATGCAGGGATGCGAGAACTGAACCAAACAGGTTACATGCACAATAGAGTGCGTATGATTGTAGCTGGTTTTTTAACCAAACATTTATTAATTGATTGGAGATGGGGAGAAGCTTATTTTGCAGAAAAACTTTTAGACTACGAATTATCTTCCAATAACGGAAACTGGCAATGGTCTGCTGGTACTGGATGCGACTCAGCACCTTATTTTAGGGTTTTCAACCCTACAGAGCAGATAAAAAAGTTTGATAAAGAACTGAAATATATTCGCAAATGGATACCTGAATTTGACAGTTTAGAATATCCGTTACCTATGGTTGATCATAAATTCGCGAGAGAACGTGCTTTATCAACTTATAAAATTGGTTTAGCAAAAGCAGAATAATCTAATTTTTAATATTGTATTTTTAACAACATAATCAAAGAAAAACAGGTCTAATTTTCTATATATCCACTAATTTGAAACGAATTATTATTTTCAGTGATATCGTAAACAACCGCTTGACATATGCTCTTGATGTGGTTTTCAAACATGTGCTCATGGTCGATTATTCGATATTAAACAAAGAAGATTTCAGTCAAATAAAAGATGCTGTAAAAATCAACTATAGTTCCGAAAAATTAGAACACACTATCCAAATCAAACCTCATCAAATAATCTCTGAAACCACAATAGAAAATTATACTCCAAAGGTTGTTTACAAAGATGGAATTCCATACTTTTTTAAAACATCTTCAGAAAATCTATTTCAATATGATTTATTTGCTTGCGTATTTTATATGGTTAGTAGGTACGAAGAATACCATAATACTGATCTTGACAGTCACGGAAGATTCAAAGCAGAGAATAGCTTAGCCTTTTTAAATGATTTTCTAGAAGAACCTGTTGTTCATTTTTGGGCAAAAGAATTGCAAACTTCAATTGCAACAAATCATCCAAGTTTTCAATTCCCAACAAAAAAATATCAATATATAAACAGCATAGATATTGACGTTGCTTATTCCTACAGAGGAAAATCAAAAGCATTATTATCAATCAGTTTATTAAAAAACATTCTGCAAAGAAACACACAAGAAATTAAGAATAAGTTCTCTTATTTTCTAAAAAACATAAAGGATCCATATGACACCTATAAGGTTTTTACAGAGTTATCTGAAAAGCACAAAAAACCGAATTTATTCTTTATCCAAATAGGGAATTACGGACCTTATGATAAAAACCTTCATTATAAATCTGCTGAATTAAAAAAATTAATTAAGAGACTCCAACAAAAAAACATAATAGGTTTACATCCGTCTTATAATTCTAATAAGGCCCAAGAAGTTTTAGGCTTTGAAAAAGAAAGATTGGAAAACATATTGAATCATAAAATCACTAAAAGTAGACAACATTTTTTAAAACTTAGTTTTCCTAAAACTTATGAAAATTTAATTGCTCAAGGAATTCAACATGATTATACATTGGGATTTGCCTCAAAAATAGGATTTAGAGCCGGTATTTGTAATTCTTATCCATTTTTTAATTTAAAAACAAATGAACAAACCAATTTAACACTCCATCCTTTTCAAATTATGGATGGAACCTTAAACGGTTACATGAACCTTTCTACTGAGCAAGCAATTGATAAAAGTAAAGAGATCATCAAAAAAATAAAAGCTGTTGAAGGCACGTTTATATCTCTGTGGCACAACTCTTCTCTTACAGAGCAAAATGAATGGAAAAACTGGAAATCCGTGTACACAGAACTCGTGCAATATGCACAAGAAAATTAAGCCCCTTGATGCACTACTTCAAACAATTCTCCCCCTTCACATTTGATCGTTCTTTGTTGAAATTTTAAAATCAAGGCATAATCATGTGTTGCCATAAGAATGGACTTCCCACTTTTGTGAATTTCACTCATCAACTCCATTACTTCAATAGAAGTTTTGGGATCTAAATTCCCCGTAGGCTCATCGGCTAAAATTAAATCAGGATCATTCAACAAAGCTCTAGCAATTGCTATTCTTTGCTGCTCTCCACCTGATAATTGAAATGGCATCTTATAATCTTTGGTTTTCATACCAACCTTATCAAGTACCTCCCCTATCTTATCAGCAATCAACTTACTGTCCTTCCACCCCGTAGCTTTCAATACAAAACGAAGGTTTTCAAAAACAGTTCTATCATTCAATAATTTAAAGTCTTGAAATACAATTCCAATTTTTCTTCTTAAAAAAGGAATATCTCTATCTTTTAATTTTTCCAAATCAAAGCCCACAATTTCACCTTTTCCTTGTTTCAAATGGAGATCACCATACAAAGTTTTCATCAAACTACTTTTTCCTGACCCTGTTTTACCAATCAAATATAAAAACTCTCCCTTTTCGATATCTAAGTTGACATCAGACAAAACCAAATTTTTATCTTGATAAATCGCAGCGTTTTCTAGTTTTAATATTGAACTTCCCATGAATGAATTTTTGTGATACAAACTTATCGAATTCAAAAAGAACTTCCAATAAAAATAACGGTTTGTATAACTTTGAACCCTAAGCCAATAAAACTATAGTTCGATGCGTTGTTATATAGGAATATTATTTATTTTTGAGCAACTAAAAATCTGCCTAGATGCACCCATATAAAATTTTCATCACTGTTTTAGCACTATTTTTATCCGTGCAAAGTAACAGTCAAAAATCGGATAAATTTACGCATCCATTATACGACTTCGAACAAGGTCTTGAATTGTACAACAATCGCATATACGAAGCTGCTTATAACTCATTTTCAAGAGCTTCAGAAAATTTAGACAAAGACAACACCGCTACTGAGGATTGTGCCTATTATTTGGCAATTACCGCTGTTAAATTAGAAAAAAAAGAAGGCGAAGCAATGTTGATGGATTTCATAAAAAAATATCCAACAAGCAGACATAAAAACAAAGCTTATTTAGAGGCTGGTAATTATTATTACAATCACGGAAAACCAGCAAAATCTTTAAAATGGTTCCAAAAAGTTTCTCCTAAATACCTTACTGCTAAAGAAGAGGATACTTATAATTTTAAAATGGGATACGCGTATTTTTCTAACAAAAAATACACAGAAGCGAAACAATATTTTTTACCGCTCACTAATTCTAAATATTATACCGCAGAAGCCAATTACTACTATGGCTACATCTCTTATTTACAAGAAGATTACAGTACAGCACTTAAATATTTTGATCGATTAGAGGGAAACAAAAGATACTTAAAAGAGATCCTATATTATAAAATGAACATCAAGTTTCAAAATAAGAAATTTGAAGAAGTTGTTGTGATTGGAAAAGATTTGTTAAAAATTGTTCCTAAGAAAGAAGTTTCAGAAGTTTCAAAAGTAGTGGGTGAAAGTTATTTTTATTTAGGACAATACGACCAAGCCATTATTCATTTAAAAAATTACAGGGGTCGCAAAAACCGCTTGGTAAACGAAGATCATTATTTTTTAGGCTACTCTTACTACAAAGTAAAAGATTATGAAAATGCCATATTGCGTTTCAACCGAATTACAAAAGGAAAAGATGAAGTTGCACAGAATGCATATTACCATTTAGGGGCATGCTACTTAGAGCAAAACAAAAAGAGTGAAGCTTTAAATGCTTTTAAAAACAGTTCTGAATTAGACTTTAACGAAGACATAAAAGAAGATGCTGCTTACAATTATGCAAAACTTAGTTATGAAATTGGAAACCCATATAAAAGTAGTGCTGAAGTTTTACAAGACTATGTAGAAAACTACACTACTTCTCGAAATTCAAGAGAAATAAACAAACTTATTATTGACACTTACAATTCGAGTAGAGATTTTGAAGGTGCCTTGATATATTATCAGAAAAGAGAATTAGCGAAAGATAAAGTATTCTATGAAATTACAATGCACCGAGGAATGCAATTATTTCAATATGCAAAATACCAAGAGGCATTGACTTACTTTAAAACGTCCAGTTCACAAGCTTTATCCAGAGAAGTACAATCCAAATCTTTATTCTGGAGAGCGGAATGTTCTTATAGATTGAATGACTTTAAAACTGCACTTTCAGATTATAAAAGATTTCAACGATTAAGTGCTTCAAAAAAAACAAACGAATACAAAGACATCAACTACTCTATCGGATACACTTATTTTAAACTTAAGGATTATAAAAGAGCAAAGTCTAGTTTTACTGCATATATCAAAGAAGACATGGATGATGAAGTAAAACATAACGACTCCTATATTAGACTGGGAGATTGTAATTTTATCTCAAAAAGTTACTGGGAAGCCATGGAGGCTTATAATAAAGTTATCGAATCTCGAGGAATTGATGATGATTATGCTCAATATCAAAAAGCCATCAGCTATGGTTTTGTTCGAAGAAATGAAAACAAAATTGAAACCCTAAAAGATTTTGACAAACAACATCCTAAATCTTCTTATAAGGATGATGCTTTATATGAACTAGGTAATGCCTTTATCAGTGCGAAAGAAAATGCAAACGCCATAGCAACCTATGACAAGCTGATAGAAAATTATAAAACTAGTTTATACATTCCGAAAGCATTGTTAAAACAAGGTCTCATCTATTTCAATGATAATAAAACAGACAAATCAATTGAAAAATACAAGTATGTTGTAGCAGAATATCCAAATGCAAAAGAAGCACAACAAGCGGTTCAAAATGCTAGACAGGTATATATAGACATTGATAAGGTTGACGAATATGCAGACTGGATTAGAGAAATAAATTACACCAAATTTAGTGACATTGATTTAGACAATGCCATGTATGAAGCGGCAGAAAAAAAATACGTAAATAACGAATTATTACCTGCAACCCATAGCTTTAAAAAATATTTGATCAACTTTCCAAATGGGATTCACGCCTTAAAAGCAAACTTTTATAGCGCACAAGCTTATTTCAGTTTAGAAAACACTGAAAAAGCAATTCCAAAATACGAACATGTTGTTAATCAAAACTCAAACGAATACACCGAGCAGGCATTGGCTAGATTGGTACAGATTTACCTAGAAAAAAATTCTTGGCCTGATGCGATACCTTATTTACAAAGATTGGAGCTAGAAGCTAACTTTCCACAAAATGTATTGTTTGCTCAGAGTAATTTAATGAAAGCAATGTATGATCAAGAAAAGTATGCTGAAACAGTGATTTATGCAGAAAAAGTTCTTGAACATAAAAAAGCAGATGTACAAATTAAGGCAGATGCAACTATTTTCATCGCTCGCTCGGCTATCAAAACGAACGATTTAGAAAAAGCAGAAAAAGCCTATTCAGAAGTTTCAAAAGATGCAAAAGGGGCTTTAAAAGCAGAGGCTTTATATTACGAAGCTTTTTTCAAAAATAGAGCAGGTAAATACAAAGAATCTAATAAAACGGTACAAGACCTGGCTTCAAAATATGCCAACCATAAATATTGGGGTGTAAAAGGTTTGATTGTTATGGCAGAAAACAACATTGGTTTAAATGATGCCTTCCAAGCCACATACATTTTAGAAAATGTAATAAAAAACTACAGTCAATTTGAAGAATTGACAACAGAAGCCAATCGTATTTTAGAACAGTTAAGAACGGCTGAAAAATTTAAAAATAAAGCAACTGATACCATCGTACCAGAAAAAAAAGAAATAGAGGAAACTACTGAATTTTAAAGGAAGTTTCTCAATACACAAGACAACAATACAATGAAAAATATTTTTATTTTCCTTCTTTTAATTTCCTTTACGGCTTTTTCTCAAAAAGAAAAAGACAGTGTAAGTACAGAGGTTATTAACGTAGTTTCATCCTATAAGCCAACCATTTCTGATGCTTTTAAAGCAAATGAAACACCAGATATATCAGTTGAAACAAACGACAAAAGCAATATGAAATATGGGATCAAATCTAATCCTATAAAATCAGTGTTCAAGCCCTATTCTGGAGGTTACAAATCTGCAAAAACCAACTATAAAAAATCTGAGTACCCAGATTACCTAAAAGTGGGCTATGGTAATTATGGAACCCCTTTAGTTGAGGCTTTTCTTTACAAAAGAAAAAAAGAGCATGAAGGTCAAGTTTTTCTTTATAATAAAGCATCAAATGGCGGTATTAAAAATGTTGTTCTGAACGATAGCTATTTGAATACTAAAATCGCCTTGAATTATAAAAACCATAAAAAGGCCCAAACATGGGAAGTTGGAGCTAGCTACCAAAGAGACATGTATAATTGGTATGGTATCCCTGACGATATGCTGGTTTATAATGATGACGTAATCTCGTCAATTAATGAAAAGCAAACCTACAATCATCTTGTATTAAAAGGAAGTATCTTATTAAAACAGGAATGGGTTTCGGAAAACGAAGCTCGACTTGAAAAATTCTCTGATAAACATGGTAGTAATGAAACAAGATTTTATTATTCTCCTACTTTTACTTTTCCAATACAAGACAAAAAAGTAGATACCAAAGTTACTTTAGATATCCTCCATGGAGAATTTGAAAAGGACTACGCCAATGTTATGCCTATCAACTATGGCTTTTTAAACCTGGGGGCAGAAGCATCATACCCAATCGAAAAGAAAGACCTTTATATTTCTCTGGGTGCTAAAATTTTATATAACTCAGATTTAGAAAACAACAAAGGTCGCTTTTTTATCTACCCAGATATCCATGCAAACTTTGCTTTGATTGATGAACTATTAAATATTTATGGTGGATTTACCGGTGGGTTGATTCAAAATTCATATCGTAGTATTACACAAGAAAATCCATATGTTTCTCCTACCTTGAATATTAAACCGACTAGTAATACGTTTAAATTATTTGCTGGATTCAAAGGTAAAATGACCTCGACAATCTCATACGATGTGAACGCCTCTTATGCTCAGGAAAAAGACAAATTATTATTTCGTTCTAATCAAAACTTAACTGATGGGACTATTACATTAGTTAACGGATACCAAGCAGGAAATTCTTTCTACACGCTCTATGATAAGGTAAACACATTCGGGCTTTTTGGCCAATTAGCTGCTAGTTTATCCAAAAACATAGAAACAGGTGCTTCTATTTCATTATTTTCTTATGCAATGGACAAAGAGGATGAAGCATGGAATCTACCTCCTTTTATAGCTTCTATCTTTGGTACTTATTCTTTTGGAAAATGGAATACCAAAGCAGAACTTTATACAAAAGGACCTCGTAAAGATATTTTAATCGCATCAGACGGCATTACAGAAACACAAGTAGAACTTGATGCTTATGTAGATATTAACTTATCTGCCGATTACACCTTTAACAGAAAATGGAGTGCTTTTATTGAGTTTAATAACATCCTCAACACCAATTATGAAGTGTATTCCAATTTTCAAGTTCAAGGTTTTCAAGTTTTAGCAGGTGGTATTTATAGATTTGATTTTTAATCATATTTTAAGATAAAACTAGAGGTTTTATAGAATGAAATAACCTAGTGAAGCTAAACTAATGACTAAAAAAATATTCTCAAAAATAATGATTGTTGCACTTTTAATAATAGCGTTGCTATCAGTAGCATATTTGCTCTTTAATAATTATTATCCAAGCTTAGGGGCTGACATTTCAGAAAACAGAAAAACTTTATATAAAAAATCTGCTCAGTTCAAAGATGGGAAATTCAATAACACCGCGGCAGTTCCAAAAGACCTAAGTCTCAAGGAAAAACTTAAACTTGCCTACACATTTTTCACAACGAAAGTACCGAACGGCAGACCAAAAAAGAATTTAGATGTAATTAAACTTGACTCTACACAAGTAGCAGAATACGATGAAGGTCCTAGAATGGTTTGGTTTGGTCACTCTTCCTTTTTATTACAGATTGAGCACAAAAACATTCTATTAGATCCTATGTTCGGTCAAGTAGCCGCTCCGCATGATTTACTTGGAGAAAAAAGATTCAATGAAGAAATGCCTCTTGCAATAGAAAAAATGCCACAAATTGATGCAGTTATTTTTTCTCATGATCACTACGATCATTTAGATTACCCAACCATCAAAAAAATAAAACACAAAGTAAAACATTACTATGTTCCCTTAGGTCTAGGTGCTCATTTAGAAGACTGGGGAGTAAATAAAAACCAAATTACGGAAATGGATTGGTGGGAAGATACCGCCTTTGGAACTTTAACATTAAGTTGTACTCCTGCTCAGCATTTTTCAGGAAGAAAACTTAACAACAACCAAAGTACTTTATGGAGTTCATGGGTGATCAAATCTCCTAACACAAGCGTTTTCTTTAGTGGTGACAGTGGTTACAGTACACATTTTAAAGAGATAGGGAACAAATACGGACCTTTTGATTTAGCCTTAATGGAATGTGGTCAATACAATGAGAAATGGTCAGATATACACATGATGCCTGAAGAAACCGCACAAGCAGGTCTGGATGTAAAAGCATCGAAAATAATGCCAATTCATTGGGCTGGATTTAAACTAGCACTGCATAACTGGAAAGATCCCATAGAGAGAGTATCCATCAAAGCCGCCGAACTAAAATTAGAGGTGATTACTCCCAAAATAGGAGAAAATATAAAAGTAAAGGACTCTGTAAATAATTATAAAAATTGGTATAAAAACTTAAATTAAGGACCCCATGCCACTATTAATCTACCAGCAAACTTAATGACTTTAGATAATCATTACCAATGGCAACGGTACTTACTTCTGAATAATCACAACAAATAACCTCGCCCCATTCTGCATTTGCTGTTAAAGTTCGGAGTTCAAACCCCTCCGTTTCAACTTTTGTTATTTTACCAACAACCATTTCTTCTTCATCGTCTGTATCAAAATGAATTAAACAATTTTGATTCATGATCTGAGAAAATAAATTTTGATTGTTATTCAAATCAAAATTTTCTGTCGCAGAAAGACTTGCATATTTTTTGGCAAATATTTTTTCTTTAAATATTTCAGACTCCTCTCTTAGAATTTCATCTACCCTTATTTTATGAATCAATCGAAATCCTTCTAAAATGAAATCATTTTGATTATCTCTTAACAAAATCCACTCCTTTCCATCATCTTCAAAAACACCGGTTACTTCTTCATCCCAATCTTCTATTAATATTGAGTACACCTTATTTTTTTTCATAGTTACTGCTTTATACATTAGAATCTGCGTTTAACTTTTTATGATATACACTTATTTTTTGGATCAAATTTTCCGACAACGAAAACAAATATGACAATTGCTCCAATATCACTTGTGTTTGACGTATCTCTAAAGATACCTCTGATATTTCTGCTTCTTTACTTTTATCGTCTACAGCAATTTTACTGTATTTATGAGTCAATTCATCGTACCTCTTCTCAAAAGAACTTTTGGCCTCAATGATTTCATCTTTTGCATGAATTTTACGCATCTCTTCCCCTCGAATCACCTGTCGTGCATTGGTTAAATTATCTACAATATTCACCACAAAAACGGAAAATTGATCGGAATGTTCATACAACTCATGTTTTCTAACAAAAGTTCCTAATGAGGCTAAAGACGACAAAAATGTATTTGCCAAAACTACTATATCATATATCTCAGAGAAATACCTCCTTTTCTTTTTAGGTTCTTGTGTCATGCGTTGAAAAGCAGCATTTAACTCCCCCATCGCCAAAAAGGAGTTTTTTCTTGACAATTTATAATCTTCAATATCTACATTTTTTCCATCATATACTTTTTCGATATTTTTAAGGTATACACGGTTTGTTGAGAGTGTATCCAAAACAGAATCATATACAGTCATAAATTCCCAAGATGGAAATAAAAATAAATTCGCAAGCATCGCAATACCACCTCCTACAAGGGTATCAATAATTCTAAACTGAATGGCATATAGCACATTCGGGCTATACATTGCATACATAAATACAATATGAAGCGTAATAAATATCGCAAAGGTTCTATAATTCAACTGCACCAAAGCAAGGGCTAATATCAAACTTAATCCCGCTAGAATTCCAAACACCAAAGTACTATCTATTAGGTAAACAACAATCAACGCAATAATGGCTCCTAAAAATGTTCCCACTACACGATGCTTCATCCTTTCTTTTGTTAAACCATAACTTGGACGCATAATGACAACTAAAGTCAATAAAATCCAATAAGAATTTTGAATCTCAAAAAAATGTCCCAACAAAAAACCGAAAATCATCGCAATGGAGAGACGCAAAGAATGCCTAAAAATAGAAGACTTTAAACTAAAGTTAACTACTAATTTATTCCAACCATAATCTTGAGGTGTTAAAAAACGAACATCACTATTTACATTTTGTGTCAGTTTATTATTTTTTGTCAGCACATTTAGAACCCTCTCTAAAACTTTTATCTTTTTTACCTGAGAAGATTGATACTCAAATAGATTAACTAACATATTGAATCCATCTCTACCATCGATTTCACCTTCAGTATTTTTATAATCGTCAATCACCTTTTTTATGGTCTTTAACTTGACATTTAAATCCTTGTTGACCTTTACTTTTTCATCTCTGATGATGACTTTAGAAATATAATGTAAATGCGCTGCCATTTCTTCAATTAGAGAAACAAATGGCAAGATATATTCTTGCTTATTTTCAAATATTTTATCTACTTTTTTATAATTAATAGGATTCGCAACTGCCAATTCTAACATATCAACCAGCTCAATAAAAATCAACAGCTTCCTTCTAATCCTATTAGAAAGTCCAGATTTTTCTCGACTTGTTAAAAGTACATCGCGTAATGTTTCATGTTTTGTGGTAAGTTCAGCCTGTAAACTAAATAGTTTTGTATTTAGCTTTTCTCTTTCTTTTTTCTCTACCAGTAACTTTGCTCGGGTTTCTAAAAACTCCGCTGTCAAAGTCATCGTATCAGAAAGTAATTCCTCAATATACATTTTCGGATTTAAGAAATTTGCAAAACTTGCTATTAACAAATACCAAACCCCTCCTATAAATACATATAGCGTATAATCTAAAATAGACATTTGAATATAGGTGTGCGCAAAACTCACTACAACTGCCATCAATCCTGAAAGAGATACCAAAGAAGCCCTAAACCCATATACTGAAATATAAGAAATTGCAAATGTTACTACTCCTAGAACAGGCAAGGCCAACCATATATTAGAAGCCACATAGCCAACAATTAAAGTCGCTAAGGTTGTTAGAATTATAGATACTAACATCCCATAAGTTCTATGTTTTACACTTCCTGGGCTATTAGTAGATGCGTTATAAAAAACTCCTAGCGCAATAGCAAAACCAATATGTGCTGCCTCTAACACAAAATGAAATAAAAGAATTGGCACCAAAGAAGCTATTATAAAAGTAACACCTTTATAAAAATCAGCACTAATAATAAAACGTCTTATAGTATCTAACATGATCACTTCGTTTGCGAGGCAAAGTTAAAAATGTTATCTCAACTAGCTACATTTAAATCTAAATAAACAACACAAAAAAAACTCCTTCAAACGAAGGAGTTTTACAAAACACAAACACTAATAATTAATGAACAAATAGAGGGTCAGCTCCAATAGTTCCAATAATACTTTCTAAATAATTTTGAGAACTTGTTTCCTTAAATTTAGTTTTCACTTTATCCAATCTATCCAAAATTCCCATTTCAGATACGATATTGACATTACTTGGGTTTTCTATAAATTCTTCCAAGTAATTAATTTGTTTTGTATAAAACTGAAGATCCTTTTGTTGTTTTAATTCTAATCTTTCTTTATACCAATCACTATTTATAATATAATCTCTATCAAAGAATTTTCTTAATTCAGGATCACTAATTTCTTTTCCTTCATAAGTTCCATATGCCATTATGTGTAATAGAATTTTTAAAGGCGGAATAGCTGCTTCTACACTTCCATCTTCAAAATATCGTAAAGCTACCTTTTTCTGTGCCTCTACAATATTGTTAATCCCATCCACATAATCTTCCATACCTTGTAATTCAGGCTGCAGCATTGATTCGTCAAATACGGCTGTCGGCTCATCAAAAATTCTATTCATGCAACGTAAAGCAAAAATATCTGTAATTCTATAGCCTAACCTACTCGCTAAAACTTTCTTCCCTTCAAATTCAAAATCATCAATTTTTTCCAAAGATCCATTTTCTATTAATTTTTTAGGATCTCTATCTTCTGGCATCAAACGAGCCCAAATTTCAGGAATTAGCAAACTCACATCATGGTCTACTTTGTTTTCTGCACCAATATAACCTGCTGCTGTACTAAAGGCATTGGATTCAGTTAAAATATGAGATAGCAATGCATTATTTAAATCTGTGGTTGGTGTTAGCATATTAAATGGTCCTTTTGTTAAAGCTCCTTCCGAACCTGCTCCTGTTGTTGAGGGTGATTTTCCGGTTAAACTACAAACAAAGTCCATAAATAATTCTGGAGCTTCTTGGTAATGAATTGGATTATATACAGCTAAAGGTCGGATACCTGCTTTTTTGTCTACAGGGTTATTTCTCCTTCCGGGTAATACAGCATTTACAACATTCACTACTTCTTCATCAGCCTTTACCTTTCTAGAAAGTCGCACTCCAATTTCTGCTAAATAGCTAGTTTCATTTTCCTCTACAAAAACATTTGGCTCCAAATAACGTGGATTTTTAGTAGGACCATCTGCTACGATTCGTGTGTGAGAAGGAACTACAAAATACTCCTCATCTTTCTCGCTATCAACAATACTTTTGATCAAGTCTTTTACTGGCTGCGTATATTTATCAAAATTTATTGTATCCTCAAACAACTCAATCGCATCACTCTTGCGCATCAATTCATAATTAGTTAAAAAGGTATTGTCCGATACTAAATCTTTTTCTGCTCCTTTGTCATAACCTCTAACTACAGCTTCATCAGGTCGCTGAAACAAATGCGCCTCACAATTGGCCGTTACTTTTATACTCTTATTTGGATACTCTGGATTTAAGTTTTTTATTTGACGACTAGGCAAAGTAATAGAGGCCGAAATATCATCTTCCGTTTGAATTTTTAAACTAGGTGCAAAATCCGATCGTAATTTATTCAGCATCCAATCACCATTTTGATTGAAACCAATTCTTACGTAACTACCAACAACCTCAATTCCATTATATTTTAAATTACTTCCCTTTTGTCCATTAATAACCTCAACCGACATACAATCCTTCCAGTTTAGTTTTCTATGATCTCCTCTATACAATCGTTTTACAAACAAAACTAGAGACCTAATATGAACAGGAATATTACCCAAGAAATCATTAAATTCTTCTGAATTATCGTCGTTAGGGATTAACAATTTCACAGCAGATCCCAAAGTTCTATCCGGACTCAAAAAAGACCTTGAAGGAGCTAAACTAGAATCATAATTTTTCCATCGTTTTGAATAATCATATTCTATAATTTCATCTGCTAATTGAAAATCTTTTTCAATATCCTGTAAATTAAAAGATTTATAGGTAATCGCATTTTGCATAGATTTTGAAATCTCCGACTTCCCCCCCCCAGAAACCGTACAAGGTTTGTGACAGTTGACACCTTCCGCGGCAGTAATTAAAATCCTCCATAAATTGATACTTTGATGCTTCTCTAAAGAAAATTTATTTCCTGTTGGATGTACATAAGTTTTATCGGGTGATAAAATCAACTTCTGCTGTTTCCCTTCATAATTCCACGTAACACTATTGGTATTGGTATTAAAGTAGGCAGATTGTGGCACATAAATAATATTTGGATACTTCTTATCGATACCATAATTTTCTGGTTGCACTTCAATTCTATCTCCTAAGAATTTTTTAACTTCTGTAAAAGTACGTCCTGTGGTATCTTTTCCCATAAATGATTTTCCGTCTACGATATCTCCCATAACCGCTCTCGGGAAAGCCACAGCTCCTCCTGAATGTTCTTCCTCTAACAAACCATATAAATTAGCAGAATAACTTATTTGAGTTTTGATCTCTTTTTTAGAATAACCAAAATAATTGTCGGCGATTAAAGTTACCACAACCCCACTAGAATCTCTACAAGTTATTTTAAAGGCGCTTCCGTTATTGTACAACTCATTTTCAGCTTTCCAACACATTCCATCATTCTTCTGACGGTCTGTAGCATCGTCAAAATGAGGCAATCCTAACTCTTTTTTCTTTAAAGTTTTTAAATGAGGTGCTAATACAATACACCCTGTGTGCCCAGTCCAAGTTTCAGGATCTAAAGCAGCATCATTTTGCGATAAATTTGGATCTCCAGCATTTCCAAAAATAGATTCTACAAAATCTAAGTTACTTACTAAACTTCCTGGTGCAAAGAAATGCACCTCCATGCTTTTTTTAGGCATTACTCCTTTTACCTCTGGACAAACCATTGGTCGCATTAAAAGAGACACCATCACTTTTGCTTTATTCTTTTGGCTAGAAGTAAAAGGCAATGTTTTTAAATCCTCCGTAGGGTTAAATGCCGCAGATAAAAAACGAGCAAAAACCTGTTTAGGAACTTCAAACTTATCCAAAGGAACTGGCAATTCCCCTTCTACTATATGAAAGGTTCCTTTGGTTGTTCTTTTATCATGAATAGGATTATTTAAAATCCCTTGTTTAATTCTGGTAGATGTAATATTCTCACTAATAAATTCATCCCCATCAGGTGGTAAACTTATTTGTCTTGCATGCCCCGCTTTTGTCAATACCAAGGTATCATTTGGTAGAGTAATTTTTTCATCTAAGGTAACATCTGCTAAATAGGAATCAATAAAATTCTGAATTCTTTGATCAATAGGTGTCAAATGTTTTGATAGTAGACGCGTAGATTCTTTTAAATTTTTCACCAAACCACTTGTCAACTCATGGAAGTTGGGATTACAATATTTGAATTCACTTTCTTCTTTATCTTCAAATATTGGCTGCCCTAAAGTAGCTAATTGAAGATTTATGTAACGTACCGTATCTTTACGATTTCTAATTACTTGCTCCTGGCTAATCTTCTTATTTTTTTCCATCTGTACTTATTTTTGTTCCTATTTTATCTCATTACTCAACAAATTTAGGAACACATAGAGTCAAAAAATATGTTATTTATCATACTTTTATAAAAGCACAAAAAAAGCTCTTAAATATTCTTTAAGAGCTTTTTAAAAATGTTATTGATGGTAAATTATCCTATAATTCCATGCACAAATTTATCTATAGTTCCAACACCTTCATCTTTCAAATGATTCACAAAAGCGGACCCAATAATTGCCCCATTCATATAATCGCAAGCGGTATCAAAAGTTTTTTTACTAGAAATACCGAATCCAACAATTAATTTACTCTTTAAATTCATAGATTTAATTCTATTGAAATAATCTATCTGTCCTTGAGATATTTCTCCTTTGGCTCCTGTAATAGACGAAGAGGCAACAACATATATAAATGAATCACTCATCTCGTCAATTTTAAGAATTCTTTCTTCTGATGTTTGAGGTGTTATTAAAAATACATTACTGATACCGTATTTTGCAAATAAAGCTTTGTAATGATTTTCATATTCTATCATAGGTAAATCAGGAAGAATAACCGTTTCTACACCACACTCTTGACATAATTCACAAAATTTCACTTCTCCATATTTTAGTACTTGATTCAAGTACCCCATCAATACTAAAGGAGCTTTTACAGTACCTTTAACCTCTTTTAATTGCTCAAAAATAATATCTAAATTTATACCATTACCAAGAGCAACTGCACTACTATACTGTATCGTTTCACCATCAGCCATAGGATCTGAATAGGGTAACCCTACTTCTATAAAATCTACACCATTCGCATCTAAATCTTGAATAATTTTTTTGGTATCATTCAGTTCAGGAAAACCCGCTGAAAAAAACACAGAACACAATCTATTCTGTTTATTATTTAGTACATTATTTAATACACTCATCTTTTTACATTTTGTGTCATTTTCTAATTTGAAATGACTAATCTTTTTGAAATTTTTTGACCTTCAATATTACATACTAGCATATAAACTCCAGTTTTGACATTGCTAATATCAATTGCATTCTGTACCGGACTCACCAATTGTTGAATAACTAGTTGTCCATATAAATTATATATTTTAATATTTGTCTTTTCAGTTAATCCACTAAATTGAACGATACCGTTTGCAGGGTTTGGATAAGGAGCAAAACCTGTATTAAGAACTTCTTCTGTAGACAAGTTTTCATAGTCGGTTACATTTTTATAATAATCCATCTTCCCATCCCCTTTTCCAATAAAAACATCTTCATCACCATCACCATCAGCATCTACAAATAGTGGAGTTGGGTACAATTCGTTGAAATCTTTAAAAGGATTTAAAGCTACTTCATTTTCAAAAGAAGGTGCATCTTTAGACCCCACGTTTTTATAATATAATATTCCTTGACTGTCTGATACATTCGTATCCAACCAACCAATAAAAACATCTAAATCGCCATCTAGATCAGCATCAACAAATGTAGGACCATAGGATCTAGAACCAACATGGGTTACTGCACCAAGCGGATTCAAAACACCAACTCTTTGCTCAAAATTTGCTACTATTTTTGTTCCTGTATTTTCATAATATGCAACTCCATTAGTATACCCAATAAATAAATCTAAGTCATCATCATGATCAATATCAACAAAAAAAGGAGATGCTTTGGAACCTAAATTAATTGCCGATAATGGGTTTGCATCCTCTACCTGTTCTTCAAACAAATCAGGTGCATCATTTGTGCTTACATTTTTATAAAAGATAATTTTACCTTCACCAGTTCCAATAAATAAATCATAATCATCGTCAAAATCAATATCTATTGGCACAGATGAAACTCCTGAACCTAAATCTACATTTTCTAACGGGTTATCACCTTCTAGCTGTTTTTCAAAAACCAAATTTTGCGAAATTACACTACCTACCATAGAAAAAAACAACAGTAAAAAAAAGGATATTACAGTGCGTAATTCTCCAGCATCATTCTTAAATTTTATACTCTTCATCTTCAAACTACATTCTTCTATTTCAATTTCTATAATTCTATTTCAAACAAATATACTGATATTTTGAGAGGAACTAGTTAACTAAGTTTTATGCCTTTAAGTTGTCTATATACGTTTGCAAATCTTTATCTCCTCTACCGGATAAGTTCACCACTATTACCTGACCTTCTTTGATATCCATCTTATCTAAAGCAGCAAGGGCATGAGCCGTTTCTAAGGCAGGAATAATCCCCTCTACTCTAGAAAGTTCATAGGCAGCATCTAAAGCTTCTTGATCCGTGGCATTTAAAAACGTAGCTCTTTTGGATTCATATAGGTAAGCATGCAATGGTCCAACCCCAGGGTAATCTAATCCTGCTGAAATAGAATATGGCTCAATAATTTGACCAAATTCATCTTGCATTAAAATAGTTTTACTTCCGTGTATTACACCAACTTCACCTAATTGAGAAGTCGCTGCACTTTCTCCACTATTTACTCCCAAACCAGCAGCTTCTACAGCAACCAATTCCACATTTTCATTTTCTAAATAATGATAAAAAGCCCCAGCAGCGTTACTACCACCACCAACACATGCCACTACAGTATCTGGGTTTTCATTCCCTGTTTGCGCTAACAACTGTTCTTTGATCTCTTCGCTAATAACTGCTTGTAAACGAGCTACCATGTCTGGATAAGGGTGAGGACCTACAACAGATCCAATTAAGTAATAGGTTTCTTCTGGGTTCCCAATCCAATCACGAATTGCTTCATTGGTTGCATCCTTAAGAGTTTTACTTCCGCTCTTTGCTGGTACTACCGATGCTCCTAACATTTTCATACGAGCTACATTTGGCGCCTGACGTTCAATATCAACCTCTCCCATAAAAACGATGCACTCTAAATCCATTAAAGCACATACTGTAGCAGTTGCAACCCCATGTTGGCCCGCACCAGTTTCAGCAATAATTCTCTTTTTACCTAAGTGCTTCGCCAATAAAATTTGACCAATTGTATTGTTTACTTTATGCGCACCTGTATGACATAAATCTTCTCTTTTTAAATAAACCGAAGCATTGTGTTTTTTCGACAATCCTTTAGATAGATACAATGGAGTTGGTCTACCAACATATTGATCTAAAAGGTATTTATATTCTTTTTGAAACGTATCAGAATAGATAATCTCTAAATAGTTATCTTCTAACTCTTTGATATTTGGGAACAGTAATTCAGGTATGAATGCTCCACCGAACTGACCGTAGTACCCTTCTTTTGTTGGTTGAAATTTTGGTTTCATTTCTATACTTTTATTTATATCCTTAAAAGGATTATTTTATATTATTTAAAAACTCTTTTAGCAAATTGACATCTTTACAAGCTGGTTCTGTTTCAAACTTACTATTCAAGTCTAATGCATACACAGGTAAGTCCGACTTCAATATCTCCTTCACAGCAGTAACCTCGTTTAACCCAATACCTCCACTTAAAATAAAGGGCACTTTAGAATTGTATTTTTTTAAAACATTCCAATCAAAAACATATCCATTTCCGCCTGGATGCTCTCCTTTTGTATCAAACAAAAAATAATCTACCACATTTTCATAAGGAGTCAACAACTCAAAGTTAAAGCTCCCTTTGATAGAAAAAACTTTAAAAACCTCAACTTGTAATTCTTTTAATTGTGCACACAATTCAGTTGATTCATTACCATGTAATTGAACAGCTTCAAGTTTATATTGTAGTATTTTATCATGTATAAATTCAAAAGAAGCATCAACAAAAACTCCTGTTTTTTTAATAGAATTTGAAATGTTTGGTATTATCCCTGTAAAATTTCTAGCTGATTTTTCAAAAAATATAAAACCCAAATAATCTGGTTGTAAAGCAGCAATTTCCAGAATATTCTCTGGGCTTCCCATTCCACAAATTTTTATTTTCATATTTTTTGATTTATTTTATTGGACAGATTGATCACTCTTTATCTCAATTGATCAATAAATTCTTTACAAGATTTCCCAGGATCTTCTGTTTTCATAAAATTCTCACCTATTAAAAACCCTTCAAACCCATATTCTTTTAAACCTGTTATCACTCTAGGATCACTAATTCCACTTTCTGAAACTTTTATACAGGTATCTGGTATTTCAGCTGCTAGAGCAATAGAATGTTCAAGATCAACCTTAAAAGTTTTTAAGTTTCTATTATTAATCCCTATTATTTTACCATCCAAATCAGAAATTTTATCCAACTCCTCACGACCATGGACTTCATACAATACACTCAACCCTAAGTCCTCAGCCAAATTGCCATAATTTTTTAATTCCTCAGCTGTCAAACATGCTGCAATTAGCAAAACAGCATCTGCTCCAATCGCTTTTGCTTCCACTATTTGAAAACCATCAACCACAAAATCTTTTCTCAAGATTGGTCGAACCGTATTTACTTTCCTTGCATTCATCAAATCAACCATGGTTCCACCAAAATACCTAGTATCCGTTAAAACAGATTGAGCTGCTACATTCGCATCTAAATAGCCTTGGGTTACTTCCTCTACGGTAGACTTATCATTGATAATTCCTTTTGACGGCGATTGTCTTTTGAACTCTGCAATTATTCCCGAAGATCCTTTTTCGGTTAACGAAGTAGCCAACGATAGTGGTTCTCTTTTAAACTCCGGACTTTTTACTAATTGTTGTATCGAAACTTCTTGACGAATTTTCGCTACTTCTTGCTTTTTAAAATCTACTATTTGCTGTAGTATATTATTCATTTCCATCTTTCCTCTCTATTCTACTATTAACTCTAAACACTTTTTAGCTTTCAATCCAAATAAGGAATTTTTAGCTTCTTCAAATGCCATGTTAAAACTTTTGGTATCATCTGCAATTCTCAATGCTAATGCTGCGTTTGTCAAAACAACATTATTTTGAGCATCGGTTCCCTTACCTGTTATAATTGATTCAAATATTTTTGCTGCATCTGCCACTGAGTTTCCTCCATAAATATCTGATTGCTTTAATTTTGTTTGATCAATATCTTTTGGACGAATTAATTTTTCTCCTTCTTTAGTAAAAAGCTTAAACGGTCCTGTTAAAGAAACTTCATCATAACCGTCCAAAGCATGTACGATTCCATAATTAGAATCCTCTTCTTGTAAGATATAATTATATAAACGAGCTACTTCCAAATTAAAAGTCCCTAATAATTGATTCTTTGGCGAACAAGGATTCACTAAAGGTCCTAACATATTAAAGAATGTTTTTAATCCTAATGCCTTACGGGTTGGCCCCACAGCTTTCATGGCTGGATGAAACTTTGGTGCATGTAAAAAACAAATATTTGCTTTTTCTAACTGACTTTTTAAAACCGCTTCATCATTGGTAAAACTGTACCCAAAACTTTCTAACATATCAGAAGATCCCGATTGAGAAGAAACACTATAATTACCGTGCTTTGTCACCATTTGTCCGGTTCCAGCTACAATAAATGAAGTTAATGTTGATATATTAAAAGTATTTTTCCCATCTCCACCTGTTCCAACAATATCAATTGTATTGTACTCGGAGAAATCTAATTTTACAGCAAGTTCTAACAAAGCAGCTCTAAAACCAGCCAACTCATCAACTGTGATAGAACGCATCATAAATACCGTCATAAAAGATGCCAAATGCGCATCGTTATATTTTTCTGATGCAATATCAATAAGCACTTGCTTAGCTTCTTCTCTTGATAAGGTTTGATGCTCAAAAAGTTTATTTAAAATATTTTTCATTTTGTTTATCGTTTACCGCTCTATTTAGCTATTCTAAAATTGCTAGAATCTACTTTAAATTATCTATAAAATTTCTTACCATCTTTTCTCCTAATGGAGTTAAAATAGATTCTGGATGAAATTGTACTGCACTAATATTGTATTCCTTATGAGCTAAAGCCATAATTCCTCCCTCTTCATCTACAGCAGTAATTTTTAAATCCTCCGGAAAATCTTCATTTTGAGCAATCCAAGAATGATATCTAGCCGCTTCAAATTTAGTTGGTAAACCTTGAAAAATCAAAGCATCCTTATCTGTAACCGTCATTTCAGTAGCCACACCATGGTATACCTTATCCATATTTATAATGGTACCACCAAAAACTTCTGTAATTGCTTGCAACCCTAAACAAACAGCAAAAATTGGCTTTGTAGCTGCATAGGTACGAATCACATCTTTTAAAATTCCAGCTTCGTCAGGAATACCGGGTCCTGGAGACAACATAATCATATCATAGGTCCCTACATCTTCTATCGAAATCTTGTCATTTCTAAAAACATCGGGAAATACTCCAGTAATTTCTTCCACCATGTGTACCAAATTGTAGGTAAAAGAATCGTAATTATCTAATATTAATATTTTCATTTTTTTAGCTTTTGGCTCTTTGCTATCCGATAAACAGACAGCTAAAAGCTAATTTATATTTTCTCTGCCAACACTAAAGCCTTCTTTAATGCAGCTAATTTATTATTCACTTCTTGCAACTCACTTTCCTCATCTGAGTTTATAACAATACCAGCACCGGCTTGAGAATACAAGACATTATTTTTACTTACAAACGAGCGAATAGCAATTGCTAAATTAACAGAACCGTCTAAACCAATAACACCTACAGCACCTCCATAAAACCCACGAGTTTGATTTTCATAGGTATCAATCAATTCCATTGCTTTGTATTTAGGAGCTCCACTTAACGTACCAGCAGGAAAAGTATCTCCTACAATTTCTATAGGATTTCCTTTGATATCTCCTTGAACTGTAGAAACCAAATGAATTACATGACTAAAATATTGTACCTCTTTAAAAACCTCAACAGAAACATGATCGGCATGTTTACTCAGATCGTTTCGTGCCAAATCAACCAACATTACATGCTCAGCAGTTTCCTTTGTATCTTCTGATAATTTTTTACCTAGCTTTATATCTTCGGTCATATCGCCTGTTCTTCTAAAAGTACCAGCAATTGGATTGATAATGGCTTTTCCCTTTCCTACTTTAATTTGTGCCTCAGGAGAAGACCCCATTAATTTAAAACTACCATAATCAAAATAAAATAAATACGGAGAAGGGTTGATAGAACGTAATGCTCTATACACATTAAATTCATCTCCTTTAAAAGATTGTTGAAATTGTCGAGATAATACAATTTGAAACACATCTCCTCTTTTGCAATGTGCCTTTCCTTTTCTTACATACTCTTTAAAATCTTCATCTGTACAATTTGAAGTCTCTGTACCTTCAAAAGAAAAATCTTGAGTATTATAAGCCTTTGATCTTAGAATCGTTTCTATTTCATCTAACCTTGTCTCCTCATTCTCTTCCAGGTTTTCAATCAAAATCAATTCATCATTAAAATGATTGATTGCAATAACAAATCTAAAAAAGCTGTACTGCATTAATGGAATTGCAGAAGGAGCGTCTTTCGATTTTAATTCAATATTTTCAAAATACTGAACACCATCATAGGTAGTATACCCATATAACCCATTAAATCCTTTAATTTCAGGATCACAGTCCAAATCGATACGATCTGTATAATCTTGAAAAATGTTGTAAAAATTAGTATTTTCTAATTTCTGATTCTCCAATTCATCGCCTTTGTATGACAATGACAAATGATGATCTTCCGCCTTAATCGTAACAACAGGATCTACACATAAAAAGGAAAAACTCTCTTCTTTACTATGATAATCCGAACTTTCTAAAAGCAACGTGTTTGCAAATTTATCTCTAAATTTCAAATACAATCCAACGGGAGTTACTGTATCAGCAATTAAAGTTTTTGTGATGGATTTAAATTTAATTTTCTTCATTTTTATCTTTTATAAACATCAATTTTGAAATTGAAGTATTCTATAAATATTTTCTTTATAATTATTGTTTTGGATATCTCTAAAACAAAAAAAAACTTATCGTGAGATAAGCCTTTATAAATTTATTGTACGAAATACAAAATACAGGATTCTT
Organism: Flavicella sp. IMCC45537; assembly: GCF_057197705.1. NCBI lineage: Bacteria > Pseudomonadati > Bacteroidota > Flavobacteriia > Flavobacteriales > Flavobacteriaceae > Flavicella > Flavicella sp. IMCC45537. Next base: position 3,711,462 of record NZ_CM170067.1, on the reverse strand, counting down.
CTCACTTATGAATTAAGAGAGTTCCACCACCACGTATTATTTGTATTATTTATCATCTTGTAATATTGAGCAACAAATGTAACATTTTTTTTTAAATTATTAAACCTCTCAGTTAAAAATATAAAGCAAAAAAAAGTCGGCTATAAAACCGACTTTTTTTATTCTAAGAAAATTACTTTCTCATTATTTTCACATTCATCTCCTCTACCTTTTTATCAGACAATGGCGAAGGACTTCCAAATAACAGATCTTCACTAGACCCTGTTTTAGGGAAAGCCATCACTTCTCTAATAGATGCTTTTTTCTCTAAGATCATCATCAATCTATCAACACCCCAAGCGATTCCTCCATGTGGAGGCGCTCCATAATGAAACGCTTCATACATAGTTCCAACACTCTTCAGCATTCCTTCTTTATCGTACCCCATATTTTTATAGGTAGCTTCCAATATCTCTGGCTTGTGTGCACGAACAGATCCTCCACCTATTTCGTATCCATTCAATATCAAATCGTATTGCTGTGCAATAATACTCCCTATCTCTTCCTCTTTACCATTCATATGCTTATCTAAATCATACATTGCTGGCATAGAGAATGGATTATGTGTAAAGGTCCAACGTCCTTCATCTGTTTTTTCAAACATTGGGAAATCTACAACCCATGCAGGTCTTAATTCTTTTGGATTGATCAACCTTAACATGGCACCTAATTCCTGACGAACGGCATCTAATGCTTTATTTGCTGTGTCATAATCCGCTGCTGAGAAAAATACAATATCTCCAACTTTAGCCTCAGTTGCTGAAATGATTCCAGAAGCAATTTCCTCGCCCAAGAATTTTATAATCGGTGATTGCAAATCATTTTCATTCACAATGATATAAGCCAAACCTCCTAAACCATGATCTTGAGCGATCGCAGTTAATTTTTCAATCTGACCTTTAGACATACGTTTAGAACCTTGCTCCTCTGCAGAAACTTTGATACATTTTACAATACCACCTTCTTCAATTGGTTTACTAAATACTTGGAAGGTTGTGTCTTTTACAATTTCAGTAATATCTTGCATTTGCAATCCAAAACGTAAATCAGGTCGATCACATCCATATTTATCCATTGCATCCTTATAGGTAATAACCTCAAAAGGCTTTAGAATCCACTTTTTACCATAGATTTTTCTAACAATTGTATTGAACATATCCGTATTCAATTCAATTATTTGCTGCATACTTGCATATGCCATTTCAATATCCAATTGCGTAAATTCTGGCTGACGATCTCCACGAGAATCTTCATCACGGAAACAACGTGCAATTTGGAAATATTTCTCAAAACCACCTACCATCAACATTTGTTTGAATTGCTGTGGCGCCTGCGGCAAGGTATAAAAAGAACCTGCTTGCTTTCTTGTTGGAACAATAAATTCTCTTGCTCCTTCATCTGTACCAGCTGTTAAAATAGGCGTTTCTATTTCTAAGAACTCTTGTTCATCCAAAATATCACGCATCAATTTTATCACTCTATGTCTATTTACAACAGCTCTTCTTACATCATCATTTCGATGATCTAAAAACTTGTATTCAAAACGAACTGCTTCATTAGAACGTGCTGCTCTTTTAATTTCAAACGGCAGAGTTCTTGACAAGTTTAATATTTCTAATTCAGATGTTTCTAATTCTATTTTTCCGGAACGCAAACCTGCATTAAAATCCTCTTCTTTTCTTCTAACAATTTTACCAGTTACTGTTATTACAGATTCAGGTTTTAATTTCACTAGCTCATCTAAATTTGGAAAAGTCTCCCTACTCAAACGAACTTGCATAATTTCATTACTTGAATCACGTAAATCAATAAACATCAATTCACCATGATCACGCACACTTGAAACCCAACCCGCAAGTGTAACTTCTTCTCCAATTGTCTCTTCAGACAATTCAGATGTTTTATGAGTTCTATATTCCTCTTTAATTACCAAAGGAATTTCAGGAAGTACTTCTTCTTCTTTTACTTTTCCTTCTTCTGAAACAACTGCTTTTCCTGTATTCGCTTCTTCAGCTACACTATTTACTTTTGTCTCTCCAGTACTTTGTACACCTTCTAATATTCCCTGACGGATTACTTTACCAGACGCACCTTTACCTATAATTGCAATTACTTTACCAACAAGAATACCAGCTTTCCCTTGATTCCCAGCCTTGATATCGTTGGCTACCGCCTCATTCTCAGCAATTACTTTTGCAATGGCAGCTTTAATTTGATCTTCAGAGATCGTATTATCTTTAAAATACTTTTTGTAGTCAAAACTCGCATCTGCCAACAATGATTTGATTCCATTTTGAACCAAAACAACAGTGATCTTATTCTCTTTCAATAAAGTAAATATGTCTACCAAATCAGCTACATTGGCTATTTTAGTATACTCTTCTGGCTTGATATTATTTGATAATGTTTTTGCTACAAACGACGGATCATTTAAAACCGTATTAATTGCTACAAACACATCTGAACGTAATGAATCTGCCGTAAAGAATTTAGCATCTTGTGGCAACACACCGCCTTCAATCAAAATAGACTCAACAGCATAAGGCAAAACATTTGCATCTACAGATATCCCATCAACAACATCCTTTATAGAAACGAAAGGCAAATCAGGTTCAGAGATAAAACGGTAATCCGCCTCAAACTCTTTTTTACGCATTGTTTTGGTTTGCTTCAATTCCGCATCCCACAATACTGTAGTTTGTTCTGGGCGAAATTCTTTATGCTCTGTATAATAATTCAACTGCTTTTCAACCTCTTCTTTCAAAGAATCCACCATAAACTTAAATGAGTTTAAGTTTTTGATTTCTGTTCTAGGATTCAAATCATTGCTTCCTTTTTTTCTTAAGGAGACTGAAACATCAGATTTAAATTCTCCCTTCTCAAGATTTGCTTCTGATATCTTTAGATTTTGAACAATACGCTGTATATATTGTGCATAGGTAGATGCATCTTCTATATTACGCACACAAGGCTCTGTAACAATTTCTATCAAAGGCACCCCTGCTTTATTGAAATCAACCAATGAGATCTTTTTCTCATGCATCAATTTAGCAGCATCTTCCTCTATATGTACTTGTGTCAACTCTACTGTAAACTGAGTCCCATCATTTCTATAACAAGAAACTTGACCATCTGGAATGATTGGATTATGAAATTGAGTTATTTGTATATTTTTGGGATTATCAGGGTACTCGTAATGTTTACGATCCCAAGAGATAACCTCATTTGAAAAAGTTGAATTTACCGCTTTCCCAAAATAAATTGCCTTTGAAATTGCCTCTTTATTAACAGCCGGCAACACTCCCATTTGACCTGTACATACAGAGCAAATATTTTCATTAGGCGTTTCTATTTCTTGATTCGGACAAGAACAAAATAACTTCGTTTTGGTATTCAATCGAACATGTGTTTCTAATCCGATTACCAATTCTAAATCGTTGGCTTCAATAGCCGAGTTTAATTGCTCTAATTCCATTATAATGTATCTTTTAAGAAGTTAGCAAACTTCAATACTTGTTCTTCATTTCTTTTTGCTGCTGTAATTTGCATGCCTGTAACAGTTCCTTGAGGTACTGTTAATGTTGGAAGCTGTCCCAAACTAAATCCTACGGTGTACTCATCTGATAAATACATTGCCAAAGGATCTTTTAAACTATCTCCAATTACAGGAGGTGCTCCCGGTGTTACTGGTGATAAAATAATATCTACCTCTTGAAAATCCTTCTCAAAGTTTTCTGAAATCTGATCTCTTAGAGCCAATCCTTTCAAATAAATAGCATCAGAAAAACCTTGTGATAGCACCTGATTCCCTCCAACAACTCTTCGTTTTGTTTCTTCTGAAAAATTCTCAGAACGCGTTATAGAATACGTGTCTTTTAAGTTCTCACCTTCAATTCTGTTTCCATAATTTGTCCCGTCTAATCTAGAAAGATTTGAAGCAGTCTCAGCCATAGCCAAGGTATAATAGGTTGAAACTAAAGTATCGGATTTAAAGAAATCCAATTCTTTCACCTTGATTCCTTTTGCTTTTATTTTTTCAATAGCTGCTAAAAAATCAGATTTAACTGAAGGATCAATTGCTTCACTTTCTATAAAATTCTTGAAGTAACCTACCGTTTTTACTCCATCAATTGAAGTAATAAAATTTTCAGATATTTCCTCTGACGCATAAGTAGTTTGATCTTTCCCATCCTTACCACTCATCACATTAAGGACTATTCTAATATCTTCAATAGACTTTGCAAGCGGACCAACACAATCTGTAGAAGATGCATATGCCATAATCCCATATCTTGAAATCCTACCGTATGTTGGTTTCAAACCATAAATATTATTGTAACCAGCAGGCTGTCTAATAGAACCTCCTGTATCTCCTCCTATAGAGAATACTGTATAATCCTTTGCTACATTCACCGCAGATCCTCCACTAGAACCACCACCAACTAAGTTTGGATCTACTGCATTTTTAACAGCTCCAAAAACAGTGTTTTCAGAAGAAGAACCATGCCCAAAACTATCACAATTCTCTTTCACTAAAGGAATAGCTCCAGCATCTAGTAATTTCTGAATAGCCGTAGCAGTATACGCAGATTTGTATTTTTTCAGTAAGTCAGAACTTGCTGTGGTATAAGTCCCTTGAACCATATACACATCTTTAATTCCAAACGGAATTCCTTCTAACAATCCTATTTTTTCTCCATTAGATATCTTTGCATCTACTTTAGCCGCCGCCTTAAGCGCCGAATCCTCCAATAAAGAATTTACTGTATGATGCGTGTTTTGCTTTAATAAGTCTAATTTTTCTTGTACCAAAGCTGTACAAGTTATCTGTTTAGACACCAATTGTTGGTGTATTTTTTTTATCTGAGACTCCATCTTAATCTTCAATAACTTTTGAAACAACTAAATAACCATCCTTTTCATTAGGAAAATTTTCTTTGATGATTTCTCTTTCAATTTCGCTACTTTTCACAACAACGTCCTCTCTTAAATCACTTACAGACACAGCATTATTATTGACATTATTAGCAGCATTATTATTAGTTGGATGTGCATTTCTTATCACATCAAACAATTGATTCACCGACTCGGACGGCTTTGCTCCTTTAATACTCGACAATATGTCGACTGTCATTATTTTACTCATGTCTTTTTATTTAGTTTATAAATCAAACTTTTAAGCTGGCAAAATTACGAAAGTTTTAGCGGAGTTGGAAGGTTATCTTTACGAAAATTACCTCCCCATAAATATGCTCCAAACATTCAAGCATACCTTTCGAAAATTAGAGTATTTTTGAAAAGATAAAACAACGATATCCATGTATCAAACTGCTTATGAAAAACAACTTTATGTTGTCGATTTGAAAATTAAAAAAACCAAACACGATTACAGATACACAACAAAAGATTTAATCGCTGCAATCACTGCAGTAATCTTTATTACGGTTATGGGGCCAAACATAAGCTCAAGACATGGCACAAAATCAATTATTGAAATTTTAAAAATTAGTTATTTACAGGGATGCATCTTATCATTCTGCACAGGTATCTTCATTATAGGTTTTGTGATTCTCGGCCTTAAAACTCAAAACAGAAAAAAACTAAAAAAACTTTATTCAGAAAAAAAGAGGATCATAAATCTTATGAATTCTGAAAAGAAAAACGTCTTATAACAAACTATAAAAGTCGCTATAAAACGTTTCACCCATAAAAATAAATAAACTATTTTTTACTTCAATGCTAGTTGATATTGTAACACCGCCATTCCTTTAGCATCTTTTTGCTTCAATGTAATTGCATCATAGATGGGCCTATACTGATAACCTAAAGTTATTTTATTTGAATGCTTCCCATTCAACATAAAATTCACTGCCAAATCATAGACCGTCATATTTTGCTCTAAGGCATCCCAATCAGAGTGCTGAATGGATATATTTGGCTGAATAATCATTTTTTGCCCCAATACTTTAGCCTCCTCAAAAGCGTAACCAAACTGCATATAAATAGAACCTCCTGTACCGATCATTGGAAATGCTACTCCAGCACCATTAAAATCATCTCCACCTCCACTTGTAACATTATTTGCCCCCATATTCCTAACATAATCTTTACCAAAACCATAATAGTAATATCCTAAATATGCGGTAATTGCGTCGTTATTAGACAGAGGTAAATTCAAAAAAGAATCCACCGCCCAATGACTCATATCATAAAAAGTTGTGGTGATATCATTAGCATCCCCATCACTCATTGCTTTTTCTTGATACTGAAACCCTGCACCCACATTAAATACTTTTTTATTCTGCATATAGGTTCCTACTTGGTAGGCCGACTTATTTGATTCATGCTCAAAAAACTGATATTTCACATAGGACGAGGTTTTCAAACGAGGTCTATTATTTGCAAAATCAACAGCACCGCTTGGCGCATCAAGAATAACCTCAGGATTATTCAAAGTAAACCTATAATCAAACCTTCCTGCTTGACCTTTAAACCAAATTCCAAACTGACGACCTAAATCATCGTTTTTCTCAACGGTATTCAAGGTAAACAAAGGAGAATCTAATCCCATCAAAGAGCTACTTGAACGAATATTCCATCGATTCAATCCTTGCCATCCAGATTTACCAATACCAACTTCTAAGTAGTTTGAAAACGAATACTCAGCATACAAGTCTAAAATTCCAATTTTTAATTCCTTATTTTTTATATTGTAGTTGTTCCCTCCAATTATTGAGTACAAATAAATTTTTGGAGTAACCTGAGACGAAATCGGAATCCTCAACCTTCGAATCGAAACATCTGTGTAACTTGCTGTTGGTTCTCCATTTATTTCAGACCCTTCATTTAAATCAGAATACCGAAACCAAATTTGTCCTGATAGATTCCACTTTATCACTGGCTTAAATGTTTCTTTTTTTTGGGCTGAAACAAACACAAAACTCAAAAAAAACAACATTACTACAAATCTCTGGAATCCATTTTTTATACTTCTCATAATCTCAAATTATTCTAAATTATTTGCCAAAATTAATTCGCACATACTCATCAAAACATGACTTACATCACAAACTAACACAATTAATTGGCAGGGTACTTTTTCAAACGATTTCGTATTACAAAACTACCTTTTTTATCTTTTCCATGACAAAAACTGACCGCAAAATAAACGTTCTAATCCATTTTTTGTTTTTACTAGTTTAAATTCTTTACAAAAACCCACAACACTCAATTTAAGATGGTTTTTAAGCGATTTAAGACGATTTTGTAGTTATCAACAATTTTGAAACTTTTAAACATATCTCTTTTAAAAGTGCACTAATTCATTATATTTGTTTGGCTTGAAAAAGTTAGACAAAAAGATAATAAAATATAATATAGAAATATGAGCGAAGAAAATACAAATCAGTATTCTGCGGATAGCATCCAGGCCCTAGAGGGAATGGAGCATGTTAGAATGCGTCCTTCCATGTATATTGGAGATGTAGGTGTACGTGGTCTTCACCACTTGGTATATGAAGTAATTGACAACTCTATTGATGAAGCCTTAGCAGGTCACTGTAACAATATTGATGTTTATATTAACGAGGATAATTCTATTACCGTAAAAGATGATGGTCGTGGAATTCCAGTTGGACTTCATAAGAAAGAAGGAGTATCTGCACTTGAAGTTGTAATGACTAAAATTGGTGCTGGTGGAAAATTCGACAAAGACTCATATAAAGTATCTGGTGGACTGCACGGTGTTGGTGTATCTTGTGTGAATGCATTATCTGATCACCTAAAAGCTACAGTTTTTAGAGAAGGTAAAATTTGGGAACAAGAATACGAAAGAGGTAAAGCCTCATACCCTGTAAAGCAAATTGGAGACACAGACAAAAGAGGTACTGAAGTTACTTTTACACCAGACAAAACAATCTTCCAACAGACTACAGAATACAACTACGACACTCTTGCTGCTCGCCTAAGAGAGTTATCCTACCTTAATAAAGGTATCACCATCCATCTTACAGACAAGCGTCACCAAGACGACGAGGGGAATGACATCAAAGAAACCTTCCATAGTACAGAAGGACTTAGTGAATTTGTTGGGTACTTAGATAGTACAAGAGAACAACTTACCGCTGGAGTTATCGCAATGGAAGGAGAAAAGAATGGAATTCCTGTAGAAGTTGCTATGGTTTACAACACCTCATATGCAGAAAACTTACATTCTTATGTTAATAATATCAACACACATGAGGGAGGGACTCACTTATCAGGTTTCCGTAGAGGACTTACAGGTACCTTAAAAAAATATGCTGACAACTCAGGATTATTAAAAAACTTAAAATTTGATATTGCTGGAGATGATTTCCGTGAGGGATTAACAGCTATTATTTCGGTTAAAGTTGCAGAACCTCAATTTGAAGGTCAAACCAAAACAAAACTAGGAAACAGAGAGGTTTCAGCTGCCGTATCACAAGCAGTTTCTGAAATGCTTACAGACTACCTAGAAGAAAACCCTAACGACGCTAAAACTATTATTCAAAAAGTAATTTTAGCCGCTCAAGCACGTCATGCCGCTCGAAAAGCAAGAGAGATGGTACAGCGTAAAACAGTAATGTCTATTGGTGGCTTACCTGGAAAATTATCTGATTGCTCTGAAACAGACCCTGAAGCTTGTGAAATATTCTTGGTTGAGGGAGATTCTGCCGGTGGAACCGCAAAACAAGGACGTGATAGAAACTTTCAAGCAATTCTACCATTGCGTGGAAAGATCTTGAACGTTGAAAAAGCAATGGTTCACAAGGTTTTTGAAAATGAAGAAATCAAAAACATGTTTACCGCATTAGGAGTAACGATTGGTACAGAAGAAGACAGTAAAGCATTAAACTTAACAAAGCTTAGATACCATAAAGTAGTTATCATGTGTGATGCCGATGTTGATGGTAGTCATATTGCTACACTAATCTTAACTTTCTTCTTTAGATTTATGAGAGAAATGGTCGAACAAGGTTATGTATACATTGCAACACCGCCGTTATACCTTGTTAAAAAAGGACAAAAAAGAGAATACGCTTGGGATGATGACCAACGTGATTTGATTGTTCAAAAAATGGGAGGAAGCGCAACAATCCAAAGATATAAAGGTCTTGGAGAGATGAATGCAGAACAACTATGGGACACTACAATGAATCCTGAATTTAGAACATTAAGACAAGTAGTTATTGATAACGACGTGGAAGCAGACAGAGTTTTCTCTATGTTAATGGGAGATGAAGTTCCACCTCGTAGAGATTTTATTGAAAGAAACTCTAAATACGCTAATATTGACGCATAGGAGATAACTTCTATCAATTATATAAACGAACACAGTCATTTTTTGACTGTGTTTTTTTATTCTTAAAACTGAAGAATCCAATTCTCAATTTCTTCACCACACAAGATCAATTCAACTAAGTTCAATAGCGCGAAACAAATTTATAATTACTGACAAATATCATTGGAGACAAAAAAGACATAAAACCAATAAAAACGGTACATACAGAACTATTTCGATTTCGAAAAAACTCATAAATTCTATTCAAAAAATCAAGATTAATTCATCTTTAATTACTAAATTTACGACAGACGAAAGAATAGAATATTAATATTAAAACATAAAAAATGAAAGTTACTGTTGTTGGAGCAGGTGCGGTAGGTGCAAGTTGTGCTGAGTACATTGCTATTAAAAATTTTGCAAGTGAAGTAGTTATTGTAGATATTAAAGAAAATTACGCAGAAGGAAAAGCAATGGACCTTATGCAAACAGCCTCTTTAAATGGTTTTGATACAAAAATTACTGGTAGTACAAATGATTATGCGAAAACAGCAGGAAGCTCAATTGCTGTAATCACCAGTGGAATTCCTCGTAAACCAGGAATGACAAGAGAAGAATTGATTGGTATCAATGCGGGAATTGTTAAAACAGTTTCTGAAAACATCATCAAACATTCACCTAATGCCATTATCATCGTAGTTAGTAACCCAATGGATACGATGACATATTTAGCACACAAAGCTACCGGACTGCCGAAAAACCAAATTATTGGAATGGGTGGTGCTTTAGATAGCGCCAGATTCAAATACAGACTAAGTGAAGCTTTAGAAGCCCCTGCATCTGATATTGATGGAATGGTTATTGGTGGTCATAGTGACACTGGAATGATTCCATTAACAAGACTGGCTACAAGAAATTCCGTTCCCGTTAGTGCGTTTATTTCTGAAGAGCGATTGGAAGAAGTAGCCAAAGCTACTATGGTAGGTGGAGCAACTTTAACAGGAATGCTAGGAACTTCTGCTTGGTACGCTCCAGGAGCCGCTGTATCCGCAATGGTTCAAGCGATTGCATGTGACACTAAAAAAATATTCCCTTGCTCAACATACCTTGAAGGTGAGTATGGTTTAAACGACCTTTGCATAGGTTTACCTGTAGTATTAGGAAAAAACGGAATCGAAAAAATAGTAGAAATTGAACTAAGCGATGCCGAAAAAGAAAAACTTGCAAACAGTGCAGCAGCAGTAAAAAAGACAAATTCTTTACTAGAAGTATAAAAACTTCTATTTTTCATAAAAAAAGGAGATTGATTTTCAATCTCCTTTTTTTATTCAAGAAAAACCAATCAAATCTTTTATTCTTTTTTCCTTATTGTAGTAATTAGCCTGTGCTTCTTTCAAACTAACCAACCTAAACCGCAACCTATCTCCTGGTTTTAACTGAGCAAGCAAAGGAATATCTGACTTGATTACATTAGCTACCCTAGGATAACCTCCTGTAGTTTGTGCGTCTGCCAACAATACAATTGGTACTCCTTCTGGAGGCAACTGAATTGTTCCATTCACAACACCCGACGAAAGCATTTCTCTAGCGTCTAAAGCAACTTTATTTCCATTTAAGCGATACCCCATACGGTTGCTACTATTCTCAATTCTAAATTCGTCGGTAAAAAAATTAGAATCCTTCCCATACTTCATTGCATCAAATTCAGGCCCCGCTATAACTCGAATAGAAGTTACCGAATAGGTTTTTACATAATACTCTTTGGGTATTTTTATCAAACTTAAAGATTTTCTCAATCCAATTGGTATTCGATCACCAGCACACAAAGCCCTACCTTTAGCACCTCCCAATTTAGCATAAGCATATGTAGACCTACTTTTCAATTGTGGATCCACCTCAAAACCTCCGTTGACGGCTACGTAACACCTAAAACCATCAATCAACTTTCCAAAAGACAATATATCACCTTTAACAATTTGAATGGTTTCGTACCTACGAATCAAAACTCCATTTAATTTTGCTTCTAAATCAGCTCCTGTTATTCCAATTTCTGTTGCCTCAGAAAAAATGATCTTAGGTCCTGTCATGGCAATCTCCAAAACAGCCTCTTGATTTTTATTCCCCACTAAAAAATTCGCAATTCGATAGGAATCCATATCCATGACACCTGAAACAGGCATTCCAAATTCTTGAAAATATTTCCTTCCTGAATCTTGAATTAACGTTTGAAAACCAGGCTTTATAATCTCAATCATTTTGAATAGGCATTAAATTCTTCTAAAGAAATCTCCTTAAACCTAACATAATCCCCTTGCATCACAGGAAAAACTTTTTCACTCGACAAATCAAATAGCTGAAAAGGTGTTTTCCCTAACAACTGCCACCCCCCAGGGCTATCTACAGAATAAACTCCAGTTTGACTCCCGGCAATTCCAACAGAACCTCTTTCTATCTGTATACGTGGCGACTTTTTTCTAGGACAAAACAAGCGAGGATCCATCCCCCCCAAATACAAGAACCCAGGTGTAAACCCCAGCATATAAACCAAATAATCTGTTGAAGTATGTAATTTTATGATCTCAGCTCTACTTAGACCAGTGTACTCTATCAAATACTCCATATCCAAGGCAAAGCCATCATGATAGCAAACTGGAATTTCAACTACCCTCGGCTGCAGTTCATCCACACCTGAATAACTCAAAGAATAAAGAACATTTTCAAGCTCTTCTCTACTAATGAGTAAAAAATCGTATTGAATAGTTATGGTAGTATAAGCCGGTATAATTCCAATAATACCTTTTACATTTTGATGTTTCAGCTCCCTAACAAAACGTACTATTTCTATGTGGACACTTTCAGAAACTTGCTCTCCATATGTCAACAAAACAGCAGAATCTCCGAAATCTTTTAATAAAAAACTCATTAAAACCTCTTTACATCTATCCCTTCTAATTCAAACTTTGCACGAATTGACTTTACAAGATCTAATGCCCTTGGAGTATCTCCATGCACGCAAATACTTTTTCCTTCAACGTTGAAAGATACGTTCTCATTTGTCATCACTTCACCATGCGTAACGAATTTTAAACATCTCGTTGCAACATCACTTGAATTTTTAATTACAGCACCTGACTCCTTTCTTGAAACTAACTTCCCTTGATTTGTATACGCCCTATCAGCAAACAACTCTGCCACAAATTGCAACCCCATATCTTTAGACAATTTTTCCATCACAGAGCCAGCCATACCAAGTAAAATTAATCCCGTATCAAATTCCTTAATTACCTCAATAATCATTCTGCTCAACTCCATATCCTCTGCAGCTGCATTATACAGAGCACCATGTGGCTTTACATGGCGTAACACCCCTCCTCTAAGATTCGTCATCTGCAAAAGAACCCCTATTTGAAAACGAAGACATGCTTTCAATTCCTCTTCAGACAGATGCATATATTCTCTTCCGAAATTATCTAAATCTGGAAATGAGGGATGCGCCCCAATATTTACATCATGTTTTATCGCTAAATCAATTGCATTTTGTATCGTTAACGGATCTCCTCCATGCAATCCACAAGCAATATTACAAGAACTTATGTATGGAATAATGGCAGCATCATCTCCAACCTTTTTTTTAAAATATGACTCTCCTAAATCACAATTTAAATCTATAGAAAACTTCATTACAACTATTTAATATCCAAAACATAAGGCATCGCCATTTGAACTCCTTTTTTATCTTTTAGATTATTTAACTGTTGAAATAAAGCAAAATTCGACTCACCAACCCATTCATTCAATAGATTTTCCTTTAGATTCATAAAAGGCATATTTCTAAAAGACTCTCTAATATCTTTTTCGTAATCTGGATAATTCTCAATTTCGTAAGCATCTATCTCAGCAATTGACGCCGCAGAAAGAATAGCGCGATCTAACCCACCAACAGCATCTATCAATCCATTTTTCTCAGCTTGCTTTCCTGACCAGACTCTACCTTGAGCCAAAGCATGTACCTCATCATAGGTCATTCCTCTACCTTCCGCTACTTTAGACACAAAGGTCTTATAAATATAGTCCACTCCTTCTTTGGTAACTTCATAAAATTCTGAATCCATCTTGGAGAAAGGACTATAATTTGGACTTTTATTTGTACTTACTCGCTCTGAATGAATTCCAATACTCGAGGTAAACTCACTCGCATTTGGCATGATACCAAAAACACCAATGGAACCCGTAATCGTTGTTGATTCAGCAAATATCCTATCAGCGTTACAAGAAATATAATATCCACCTGATGCAGCATAATTCCCCATAGAAACTACCAAAGGTTTCTTTTCCTTAGCTTTTTCTAAAGCTCTCCAGATAAGATCAGAAGCCAAGGCACTTCCTCCTGGAGAATTCACTCTCAAAACAATTGCCTTTACCGACTCTTTTTTAGCAGCTCTATTTATGGCTTTCACCATCATTTTTTGCCCTATTTTCTCCTCATCTCCTTGTCCATAAATAATATCTCCTTGCGCATAAATAACAGCAATTTTTGCTCCTTTATCCACCTCCTCAAAATCGAAAACGACATTAGATTGAATATAATCCATTAAACTAGTGGATTTGTATTTTTCCAAACCGAGCTGATTTCTAAGTCTATCTTTGTATTCATCCTGATAAACAACTCCATCAACTAATGAATTCTCTTTAGATAAGACTGCTGTACGTCCCAAAAGTCCATCTGCTATTTGATTTATTTCATCAACCGAAATATCCCTTGAAACTGAAATAGCATCAACCATATCAAACCAAAGTGAATTCAATAACTCTTTCATCTGAGTCCTATTTGACTCACTCATTTTATTAGCTATAAAGGGCTCCACGGCACTTTTATATTTCCCATGACGAATCACTTCCATTTTTACTCCATACTTGTCCTGAAAATCTTTAAAAAAAAGTAATTCAGCTGAAAGCCCTTTTAAATCAACCTGGCCAACCGGACTTACAAATACAGAATCTGCTACAGAACTAAAAAAATACTCCTTCTGCCCATAGGTATCGGCGTAAGCAAAAACAGGTTTTCCTGATAATTTAAATTCACCAACAGCCTTTCTTAGGGCACTTAACTGAGAAACACCACCATTTAGCGCTCCTTCAATACTAATGGCTTTAATTCTATTATCTGTTTTGGCTCTTTCAATTGCAGAAATAATTTCATTCAAGCCTAGTTGTTGAGGAGGTAATCCTAATAATTGAGAAAACGGATCAGCTTCAACTGGAGCATAATCTTTGATTGGAACATTTAATTGAAGCTTTAGTACACTTTCATTTTTAACTTCGTAAGTATCATCACTACCTACTACAACACCAATAACAACAACAATTACAATCAACCAAAAGAAAGCTAAAAGCACTCCAATAGCAGAAGAAATTATATTTTTCAGAAAATTCATTTTGTATTTTTTTAAAACAAATATAAACTATTCTAAATTCTTTCGTTTCTTTGTATCAGTAAAATATAGATCACTTCTACCCTACAGCTTTATAATCTATTCAATAATTGAAAAAAAATTATGAGCAAATTTTACACTTCTTACCTATCGTTAGGAAGCAACCTAAGCAACAAACATCTGAACCTAAAAAATGCGGTAAGTGCTATTGACAACACGATCGCAAAAGTTACTGATATTTCAGAAATATATGAAACCTCTTCATGGGGATTTGAGGGTGAGAATTTTTATAACATCTGCATCAAGATCAAAACCTCTTTAACTCCTGAAGTATTGTTAACCCAACTATTAGTACTAGAAAAAAAACTTGGTAGAAAAGAAAAACAAGGTCTAAAATATGAAGATAGGCCTATCGATATCGATATCCTGTTGTATGAACAAAAAAAAATAGATACAGAGTTTCTACAAATACCTCACCCTAGGGCATTGGACAGAAATTTTGTACTTGTGCCTTTATTGGATATTTACAACGAAGAACACTTTCCTTTTACAAAAGATTCTTTGAATGAAAACATTGATAATTGCACAGATGAAAGTCCTATTACGAAGACAGGTTTACAAATAGATCTCACAACTGTTTGTGAATAAAAAAAGCCCGATATAATAAAGCCTCATGAAACTCGTTTTTATTTTAACGGTTTCATATTACCAATAAAAATAAATAATTATTTTTGTTAAAAATTTCTAAAAAACAACCTAATATAATTAAGCATGTCTCTAAGAAAAAAAACCTTACTACTATTGGTTTTCACTTGCATAAGTAATTTCACTTTTGCTCAAAAAGAAAAAGAAGACTCTCACATAAAAGAAAGAGCAAAAGAAGCCAAAGACACCTACAATACATGGTCTTTAGGTTTGGGGATTTTAAAACAAAACACCTATGGCGATTTTACTCATAAAGCAAAAGGAGATTTAAGCAGTTTTACAAATCTAGGTTTTTATATTTATGCAGATAAAATGTTCAACCCTATCTTGGGTATGGAATTTAAATTCGACTACACCAATCTTGGAGCCTCTGGTAAGGGATTTACAGGTTCAAATGCCATAAGAGGAATTGACGAAACCATCTACGGAAACCAACTATTAAGTATGGATGGTAACAAATATGGTTTAGAATTAAGCGGTATCTTAAATTTAAGCAATCTTTGGAAATTAAACAGTACAAAATGGAATTGGTCTTTACTAGCGGGTATAGGGACTAACTACTACAAAGGAAACTTGTACGATGAAGCAGGAAGCACAATTTCATCCCTTGGAAATAATGAGAGAGCAAGTTCTGCATTTGTAAGTGCATCAATTGATTTAAAATATAGAATTAACAATAGGTTTGATGTTGAATTGAGACCTTCAGTATACTTACACCATCAAGATAATTTCGATGCTGCTATTTCTTCAAAAAGTAACTATGAAACTTATTTTGCTCCTCACTTAGGACTTGTCTACAAGTTTGGAAAAGAGAAAAGACATGCTATCTGGGCAAACAATGAAGATATTGGAGACGAAAGATTCCAGGTAGTAGACACTGATGAAGATGGTGTTATTGATGAAGTGGATAAGGAACCAGATACTCCGAGTGAAGCAATGGTATACGGAAGTGGTATTTCTATCGATAGCGATATGGATGGTGTGCCTGACCACATAGACAAATGTCCTTTCTTAAAGGGTATTGAAGCTAATGAAGGTTGTCCGGAAGATAGAGACGGTGATGGAGTCTATGATTTTGATGATGTTTGTCCAGATGTAAAAGGAGTAGCGGATAACTTAGGATGTCCTCGTGAAAATTCAGCTGATGATATCACAAATAGAATATTTTTACTTGCAAAAAGCATCTACTTTAAAACCAATAGCGATCAAATTATTGGAGATTCCTATACTATATTGAATGAGATTGCAAACATTATGATGCAATATCCAAATACCCAGTTTGCAATTGACGGTCATTCTGACAACACTGGTGAGGCTAGTTACAATCTATATCTTTCTAAAAAAAGAGCTAGTAGTGTTCAAAAATACCTTACTGAAAAGGGAGTAAACGAGTCTAGATTATATGCTGACGGATTTGGAATAGAGCAACCGGCTCATAGTAATAAAACCTCTGACGGAAGAAAAAGAAACCGACGAGTTGAAATTAATTACATCCAACCAGACTCTGAAAGAGGAAAAGAGATCTATGAAGAAGGAATCAACCCAACTGAATCTTTAAATGTTATTCAACCAAATGTTGCGGGTGACTTTCAAGACTCAGACGGAGACGGTGTTGCAGACATCTTAGACCAAGAACTAAACACACCGATGGGCGCAATGGTTTATGGTAATGGAATCGCTATTGACACAGACAAAGATGGAATTCCTGATTATATGGATGAGTGTCCGCTTATATTTGGACCTGAAGATAATAATGGTTGTCCAACTGACTACACAGGTATTGAATCAAATGAAGCTGGAGAATTCACGATCAAAGACACTGATCAAGATGGTGTAATGGACGCTTTAGACATAGACAACAACACTCCTTTGGGTGCTAAAGTTTATGGAAATGGAGTGGCAATTGACACTGACAACGATGGAATTATTGATCTATACGACAACTGTCCTTTAAAACAAGGAACACAAGAGAATGAAGGTTGCCCTGAAAATATTGCTGTTGACTCTAATGCAGGAAAAATCAGCATTAATGATTCTGATGGTGATGGAGTTATTGATTCTTTAGACAAAGAGCCAAATACACCAATGGACGCAAGAGTTTACGGAAATGGTGTTGCAGTTGATACTGATGGAGACACGATACCTGACTATAAGGATACTTGTCCGTTAAAGTATGGTACCGCAGAAAATGAAGGATGTCCTTTACCTCCAGACAGCGATGGTGATGGAGTCCCTAATGAATTTGACAAGGAACCAAATACACCTTTTGGAGTTAAAGTATACGGTAACGGAGTTGCTATGGATACAGACAATGACGGAACACCAGACCATGAAGATGCTTGTCCTTTAAAACCAGGATCTATTGTGGATGCAGGTTGTCCAAAAATCACTGAAAACGTTTCTAGCAACGGAGCAACAATCGAATTAACTGATACGGACATGGATGGTGTAATGGATCAATTTGATGCTGAACCAAACACACCACAAGGAGCAAAAGTTTACGGAAATGGAGTTGCGGTTGACTCTGATAACGATGGAATCCCAGATCATGAAGATAATTGTCCTAATATCTCAGGAACTGCAGACTTAAATGGATGTGCCCCTGAAGAGAAACAGTCAAACATCAATTTAGGAGCTGGAATTGCAGTTAACGGTGCTAACTCAAACCAACCAACTGTTGAGATGAAAGATTCTGACAAAGATGGTGTAATGGATCAATTTGATGCAGAACCAAACACACCACGTGGTGCCAAAGTTTACGGTAATGGAGTTGCAATTGATACGGATGGAGATGGAATACCTGATCATGACGACAAGTGTCCTTTGACAAACGGAACAAAAGACCTAGAAGGTTGTAAGGAAACAGAATCAAAAACTGTTATTGTTACGCCTCAACAACTCGAATTAAAAGACACTGATAAAGACGGAGTAATTGATCAATTCGATAAAGACCCTAACACTCCAGCTGGTGCTTTAGTTTATGGAAATGGAATTCCTATTGATAGTGATAGGGATGGATTACCTGATTACAAAGACAAATGTCCGTTAAAAGCAGGACCTGTTGAAAACGAAGGTTGCCCTAAAACAGCAAAAGAATTTGACTGGGCTGATGATGATGGAGATGGTGTTGTAAATGAGTTTGACAAAGAGCCAAACACTCCAGAAAATGCAAGAGTTTATGGAAATGGAGTTGCTGTTGACTCAGATTATGATGATGTACCAGATCATATAGATGACTGTCCATTCAAAGCAGGCTCTGTTGAAAACAAAGGTTGCCCAGAAATTGAAGGAGCTGTAGAGGCAAATATTCAAGACACTGACAAAGATGGTGTAATTGATTTATATGACGAAGAACCAGACACTCCTTATGGTGTGAAAGTATACTCTAACGGTGTTTCTTTAGATTCTGATAAAGATGAAGTTCCTGATTACAAAGACAGATGCCCGAAAATAAAAGGGCTTGCAGAAAACGAAGGATGCCCAGCAACAGAAGACCTAGATGGAGATGGTGTTGCAGATGACGATGACTTATGTCCTGATGTACCAGGTACTGTAGAGAACAAAGGATGTCCAAATAAGAACTTTGATAAAAGTGTGTACTTAAAAATCGAAGCATTATCTCAAAAAATTAAATTTGAGAGAACTAAGAACACCCTTTCAAACGAAACGATGGATATTTTAGATGATATTTTAAAAATCATGCAAGAATACCCTGCAACAAAATTTGAAATAGCTTCTCATACTGATGACAAACACAATGAAAAATATAGTCTGTTTTTATCTAAACGTAGAGCAAATGCTATTTTAAAATATTTGGTTGATGGTGGTGTCAATGAAGATCGATTGACTTCAGAGGGATATGGAGATACACAACCTAAATACTCAAACTCAGGAGATATTGCTACGAGTGAATTAAACAATAGAATTGAATTTAATTTTCAGAATTAATTTCATTCAACATCATAAAAAAAGGGTCGATTAATATCGACCCTTTTTTTTATAATAAATGCATTTACTATTTTTTCTTCAACTCTAATTTCTCTTCAAAATAATCACAGAAGTCACGCATTGTTGCTCCCATTTTTTCGTCATTCGTAGCTCTTTCAAAAGTATGACTCATAGACACCAATGTTTGATGAAAAAATTGTTTCATCTCATCAACCGGCATGTCCTTTGTCCAAAGATCAATACGCAAGGTATCCTTTTTAATAGGATCCCAAATTGACATCATAATTGCCTTAGACTCTTCAGCAGTTACTCCTCCATCTTCTGCATTCCAATTTATTTTTTCAGGAACTTTATTTTCATCAAGTCCTATTTCAAATTCTATTTTTGATTTATGTACAACAGCCATAATTTTCTAATTTATTTTAACATCGCAAATATACATCAAAAGAATAAGAACCCTAAACAGTTTAATTAGTTCAAATTCCGAATTGATCACAGAAACAAAATTCAATTTAAAAATCTTACTTCATCGGAAATAATTATATTTGCCATTATCAAAAAACCGTTTATGACAACAAAAGAAATAAGTAAAGGAATCATCTTTAAATATGGATTTTTACTTGGATTAGTCTCTATAGCAATGAGTGTAGTGCTTTACTCTCAAAATAAACATTTAGAACAAAACCAAACGGTAGGAATTATTAGCATTTTATTTATTTTAATTGCAATAATTTTAGGAATAAAAACTTTTGCCAAAACTCAAACAATGAGCTTCGGAGAAGGTCTTAAAATAGGAATTGGAATTGCAGTGGTTGGAGCGTTAATGATAACCGCCTATAATTATATATTTACAACTTATATAGAGCCAGACTTCATTAATCAACTAGGAGAAGTCCAAAGAGAGGCTATGGAGAATTCTAGTGATTTAACAAAAGAGCAAATTGATGCTAGAATTGAAAAACTCCAAGAAGGAGCTAACTCATTTATCACACCTGCAATTGGAATTGTATTTACTGCTTTTCTTGGATTTGTTTTCTC
Organism: Flavicella sp. IMCC45537; assembly: GCF_057197705.1. Taxonomy (NCBI): domain Bacteria; kingdom Pseudomonadati; phylum Bacteroidota; class Flavobacteriia; order Flavobacteriales; family Flavobacteriaceae; genus Flavicella; species Flavicella sp. IMCC45537. The sequence goes on along the minus strand of NZ_CM170067.1, from coordinate 3,690,999 downwards.
TGCAATCACCACTGTTGTTTTTATTAAAATTAACGAATCCAAACAAGTTTCCTAAATGCAAATTTCATTAGTTATCCCGCTTCTAAATGAAGAAGAATCTTTAAGAGAATTACATGATTGGATTGTAAGCGTAATGCAAGAAAATGACTTCAGTTATGAAATTTTATTTATCGATGATGGAAGTACGGACAACTCTTGGAAGCTTATTGAAACACTTCAAAAAGAAAACCCACATGTACAGGGACTTCGTTTTTCTAAAAACTTTGGAAAATCTCAAGCACTGAATGCTGGATTCAAAAAAGTAAACGGTGATGTGATAATCACTATGGATGCCGACCTACAAGACGCTCCAGACGAAATTCCGGCTCTTTATAAAAAGATAACCTCAGAAAATTATGATCTTGTTAGTGGATGGAAGAAAAAAAGGTATGATTCTAAAATAAAGAAAAACCTTCCTTCCAAATTATTTAATTGGGCAGCTAGAAAAACGTCAGGTATTCAGCTCAATGATTTTAATTGTGGATTGAAGGCCTACAACAAAAAGGTTGTAAAATCCATTGATGTGCAGGGTGAAATGCATCGATACATCCCTGTTCTTGCAAAGAATGCAGGTTTCATTAAAATCGGGGAACAAGTTGTAAAACACCAAGCAAGAAAATACGGGGAGACCAAATTTGGAATGGAACGCTTTGTTAATGGTTTTTTAGACCTGTTAACAATTTGGTTTGTAAGTAAATTTGGAAAGAGACCCATGCACTTGTTTGGTCTTTTAGGTACTTTTATGTTTGTTATTGGTTTTATCGCAGCATTTTATATCGGTTGTAGTAAATTATTAAGTGTGTTTCTATACAACCAACCTTCACCATTGGTTACGGATAGTCCATGGTTTTATATCTCACTAGCCACAATGATATTAGGAACGCAACTTTTCCTGGCAGGATTTATTGGAGAATTAATTTTAAGGTCGAAAAAAAATATAGCGAATTATCAAATTTCTGAAGAAATATAAAAGAAACCGTTTTAGTAACTTTAAAACAGATAATAACAATCTATTTGGATAAAAAATTAAATTTGTAAAAAAATATACCTAATGAGCACTCAAAACATCATCGAAGAAGCTAATAAATGGCTTGCAACAACTTTTGACCATGAAACACAAAAGGAAGTTCAAAATTTAATTGATTCAGATACTGATCTGTTAGCAGATAGTTTTTACAAAAATTTGGAATTTGGTACAGGAGGTATGAGAGGCTTGATGGGACCTGGAACCAATCGTATTAACAAATATACCTTAGGTAAAGCAACCCAAGGACTTGCTAATTATATTTTACAGAAAAACGACGAAAAAAATGCTAGTGTTGTTATTGCTTATGACTGCAGACACAATAGTGATACACTTGCAAAAACAGTTGCTGATGTATTAACTGCTAACGGAATAAAAGTTTTCCTTTTTGAAGCATTGCGTACCACTCCAGAGCTTTCTTTTGCAGTTAACTATTTAAAATGCACTGCAGGAATCGTTTTAACCGCATCTCATAACCCACCAGAATACAATGGATACAAGGTTTATTGGACTGATGGAGGACAAATTGTACCACCGAATGATGTTGCTATTATTAATGAGGTTAATAAATTAGAATTTTCTGAAATTAAATTTGACGCAAATGAAAATCTGCTCGAATATATTGGAGAAGATGTGGACAATGCTTTTACAGATGCCTCTGTAAAAAATGGTTGCTTAGAACTTACAAATCGTGATGATTTAAATATTGTATTTACTTCTTTACATGGTACTTCCATCACAGCAATGCCACAAACATTGAAAAAGGCAGGATATAAAAATGTCCATATTGTTGAAGAACAAAGTACTCCTGACGGAAATTTCCCAACAGTAGACTCACCAAATCCTGAGGAGCCAGCTGCTTTGAAAATGGCTCTAGAATTAGCAGATAAAGTTGATGCTGATATTGTCATAGGAACAGATCCAGATAGTGACCGTGTTGGTATTGCCGTTAGAGATTTAGATGGAGACATGAAATTACTGAATGGTAACCAAACCATGGTTGTAATGACTGATTTCTTGATGAAAAAATGGCAAAAAGAAGGAAAGCTTAATGGTAAACAATTTGTAGGAACGACTATAGTTTCAACAGATATGGTTGGCGATATAGCAGCATCATACAACGTTGAAACTAAAATATGTTTGACTGGTTTTAAATGGATTGCTAAAATGATTGTTGACTTCCCAGAACTTAACTTTATTGGAGGTGGTGAAGAAAGCTTCGGGTATATGGTTGGTGACTTTGTAAGAGATAAAGATGCAATTACCTCTGCTTTATTAGCTTGTGAAATTGCAACTTATGCCAAAGCACAAGGAAGCTCTTTTTACAACGAATTGTTACAATTATATGTAAACCACAGTTTTTATAAAGAGCACTTAATCTCAATCACTAAAAAAGGTATGGATGGAGCCGCTCAAATCTCACAAATGATGGTTGACATGAGAGCCAATGCTCCTAAAGAAATTGACGGAGAGAAAGTAGAATTCGTTTACGATTATGACACTTCAGTTAGAAAAAACTTATTGACTGGAGAAGAAAGTGTTATCGACATGCCTAAATCTAATGTTCTTATTTTTTACACTGAAAACGGAACAAGAGTTGCTGCAAGACCAAGTGGAACAGAACCTAAAATTAAATTCTACTTTAGCGTGAACACAAAATGTGCTTCCATAGAGAAAGCAACGGAGACTGAAAACGAATTGGATGCTAAAATCCAAAGAATTATAAAAGGGTTGAACTTGTAAAAAGTTCTTCTAAAAACTAAAAAAGCCAATTGATATTTCAATTGGCTTTTTGCAGTTATCTCCAATTTTAAAAAATTCAATTTGATTAATTACCACGTTACCTTCTATGTCATTCCTTCAAAAAACTAAAGAGATAATCATTTTTAACCTATTGTATAAATGGAAATACATTATTGCAAACATTAAGGCATTTTTTCTTTTTGACAATAAACAATCTAATATTAGTTCCCTCACCTACGTAGCCAGAGAAGCCGATAAATCCTGGATTTTTGGAGCTAAGGTAAGAAGGCTTTCAAAATTCTCTAACTTGAATGCCAAACCTTATTTTCACGCAAAACTGAGAAATTTACCAAAAACCGATGCTTATTTTTTCATATTCCCGAATTACTTCTGTCGTGCCATACGTCACAATCCTTTTATTCTAAATAGAAAAAATATAGTAATGTATACGCATCAGCATTGGACAAACTCTTACAGTAGAACCCATATCAGTTGGTGTTTAAACAAAGCTCACAAGATTATATGTCTAAACTCTACTACAAAAAAGCAATTAATTGAAATTGGGATAAAACCCCATAAAATCGAAATAATCCATATCGCTTCTTCCCCAGATATGTTCTATCCACATGAAAGAAATTCTGGTGCCGTTGGATTTTGTTGTGCTTTTAGCGAACGAAAGAATCCGGAATTAATATTCGATATAATTAAGGGAATGCCAGAAAAACACTTTTACATTATTGGCGTTTTATGGGAGAAGTTCCGCAAGTTTGAAGAGTTATCCCATTTGTCGAATTTCACTTATATAGACAATGCTGATTACTCGGAATACCCAGACCTTTATAACAGAATAGACACCTTTATCTCAGCCTCTTTTCTTGAAGGAGGACCAGTTCCTTTACTCGAAGCAATGTTTTCCAACTGTTTCCCTATAGCCTCAAAAACGGGGTTTTGTGAGGATATTATAGAACATGGTACTAACGGTTTTTTATTTGATCCTCACACGAATGCATCTGAAGTTATAGCATTAATAAAAAAAGCAGATAAAATAAAAACAAATACACGTTCTAGCGTGATGCCGTATTCTTGGAAAAATTGCTCAAATAAAATTGATAAATTATTTTTATAATTTTAATTAAGTAGACCTAATATCTACCTCTAATAAGTCGCTTTTAACACTTTAAAGAATTTGTAACTAAAGCAGAATTTTATTCAATTATTGAAATAGGAAACAAGGCAAACAAGTATTATCATCTCAGAAATAAAACAAAGTTGAAAAACTGCTTATTCTTATTAATTCGTAACCCCCTTGCAAATACTATCACAATAACATTAGATATGTGAAAACATTTTTTTAAGAAAAAAAATTAGTTCTTTAACTGGATTTAAGGATTCAGTATTTTCTTATAAAGATTCATATACCTTTCAATAAAATTTTCTTTATCCCAATACTCTTGAAACACTGTCATCAATTCATATTTATCTTTCAATTGAAAGATTAAATTAATTCTTTCTACCCAATCCTCTAATACAAAGTTATCAATTACAAAATCTGGTAATTTCTCTTCTACAAAATCAGCTATTTGCCCAGTTTTATAAGTTAAAAAAGGAATTTCTTGAGCTAAATATTCTAACAAAACCAATGGTCCTGATTCAGATATAGACGTACAAACCGCTAAATCATATTTATATAAATCATTTTGTACATTTTTATGATCAAAAATAAAATTTATTTTCTGACTACTATAATTTTCCTGTATATCTCTCTTTAAAGATTTGAAATAATCACTCCCTTCATCTTTACAACAATATATCGTTAAATCCATACCTAGTTTACGAGCTAGTTTTATTGCAAATATATGGTGTTTAACTTCTTTCAAGTTCCCTACAAATACAATACCTTTTTTCCTATTAAGAGTCTCTTTTTTAATTATATCATATTTAAAAACTATGTTACTTATTAACAAAGCTTTTTTCTGACTCCATTCTCATTTTTGAAATCGCCCAATCAACTAATAATTTTGAAACACCTATATATAGGTCTGGTTTAAATAACTTATAAAAAAGTGCGACGTTTTGATTTACCTCTATTTTACCATAATGATCATGAAAAATAATAGGCTTCCGTCCTCCATTTAGCGAAAAAGCTTTTTGTACAAAAGATAAGGTGCTCTCATATGTACATGTACAACGGAACCACCATTTACCTGTTTTACGAATTCTTTATACTTTTTAAATTTACTCTTATTCTGTAATCGAATTACTTCTATGTCATCATCCAATAAATCGAATAATTCACCTTGATCCTTTAAAACAATAAGTTTTACAGAATTTCAATTCCTATGAAGTAAATTTGTTATGTTTACACAAACTCTTTCAGCTCCTCCTACACCTAATTGATCTATTACTTGTATTATTTCCATACTTACCTTCCGTATTAATCCAAACCAAGTTCTTCTCCTTTTTTAATCATAAATTCAAAACAAGCATCATATTCATTTGGAATTTCACCATCTAAAATAGCTTCTTTGATAGCATCCTTTATCTGACCGATTTCTCTACAAGGCTTTAAGTTAAAAGTTTCCATGATCAGCTCACCCGAAATTGGTGGTTGAAAATCTCTAACTCTATCCCTCTCTTCTACCTCTTTTACCTTATCCCTTACAAGCTTAAAATTGTTGTGATACCTTTTAAATTTAACAGGGTTTTTCGTTGTAATATCAGCTTCACATAAGGTCATTAAACTATCCAAATCTTCTCCAGTATCAAAGATCAATCTTCTTACCGCAGAATCAGTTACATCCGTTGCTAGTACAATAGGACGAGAACTTAACAGAACCATCTTTTGCACAAATTTCATCTTATTATTCAACGGCATTTTTAACCTTTTGAATAATTTATATACCATTTTAGATCCTACAAACTCATGAGCATGAAAAGTCCAACCATTCTTTTTATCAAATCTCTTTGTCGGCGCTTTCCCTATATCATGCAATAAAGCAGCCCATCGTAACCAGACATCCTTGGTATTAGGAGCAATATTATCCACAACTTCCAAAGTATGATAAAAATTATCTTTATGCTTTTGTCCATCCTGTTCATCTACCCCTTTTAAATCGGTCAATTCAGGAATTAATCGTTGTAAAAGTCCTGTTTTCTCCAATAAAAGAAAACCGATTGAAGGAATTGGAGATTCCATTATCTTTTGAAGTTCAACTACAATTCGTTCTTTAGTAATGATATCAATTCTTTCACAATTCCTATGTATTGCATCCAATGATTCCTTTTCAATCTGAAAATTCAATTGTGTTGCAAAACGAATCGCACGCATCATTCTAAGCGGATCATCAGAATAGGTAATATCAGGATTTAATGGAGTTTTAATAATTTTAGATTCCAAATCATCAACTCCATTAAATGGATCTAACAAGTCACCGAAAGTATCTTTATTCAAACTCAATGCCATCGCATTGATTGTAAAATCTCTTCTATTCTGATCATCTTGTAATGATCCTGTTGATACTTTGGGGTTCCTACTATTTTCAGTATAAGACTCTTTTCGAGCTCCAACAAATTCAATTTCCACATCATTGTATCGTAACATTGCAGTTCCATACGTTTTAAAAACTTGAACTTTTGGCTTTGTTGGCAATAACTGAGCTACTTTCTTCGCTAACTCTATCCCACTCCCAACCGCAACTACATCAATATCTTTCGTAATTCCACGCTGTAAAATAAAATCTCTTACAAAACCACCTATTACAAAACTCTTTAAGTTTAGTAATTCTGTAGCTTCTGTTATATATGGGAAAATTGCGTGTTGTAAGGCTTTTTTATAATCGTTCGGATGCATATATCAATCTCTAATCACTTCGATGGTACCGTCTGTATTAATTTTCAATATTCTGGACGATTTGTCACTTTTCGAATCGTGCTGCAAATCTACCACATAATCTACGCTATCCAAAATTGCTTGGCTTATTTCTGAAAAGGTTTTTGGCGTAGCTTCTCCACTTACATTCGCTGAAGTCGAAACAATTGGTTTTCCAAGCTTCTTAAGAAGTGATTCGCAAAAATCTTGTTTGACGATCCTTATAGCAACCGTATTATCTGAAGCAACTACATTCTTTGCCAGTCCTTTTGGATTATTATAAATAATCGTTGTAGGACGAGTGGCAACATTTAAAATATCAATCGCCTCCTTAGGAATTGCATCAACATATTCCTGCAGCATTTCAATAGAGTTAACTAGAATGATTAAACTTTTACTTTCCGCTCTATTTTTAATTTTAAATATTTTATTTACCGCAATTTCGTCAGTTGCATCACAACCAAGTCCCCAAACGGTATCTGTTGGATAAAGAATTACCTCCTTATTATTTATTTTTTCTACCAAATTATTCATGCCACAAAAATATAACTTTTCAAACAAAATAACGGGCCATACTTTTCGAAAAGATTAACACAGGAAAGAAACAAAGTTCTAGTAAAATGGTATATTTGTCAGTTCTAAAACGACGCTATGCAATTATCACTTTTCACATAGTAATGGTTTTTGACAATTGTAAATACAAATAAATGAAATATTTCAAAAGGTTTTTAAAATACGCTATTCCTTATAAGTGGCTGGGCATAACAAGTATTATCTTAAATATATTATATGCTTTATTTTCTGCTTTATCGTTCTTAGCTCTAATACCAATGTTGAACGTATTATTTGGTGATACCGAAAAAATATACAAGCAACCTATTTTAAACGATTTTACTAGTATAGATAAGGAATATTTAGAAAATTATTTAAATTATTTGATTACAACAAATACTGAGAATCTAGGTCCTGAAAGTACACTTGCTTATATGGTTTTTGGTGTTGTACTTGTGTTTTTCTTAAAAAACATTTTCGCATACTTAGGCGGATTATTCATGGTTTTTCTTAAAAACGCAGTTTTAAAGGATTTACGTAATGAGATTTATGAAAAAATCATCAGTCTTCCTGTTTCTTATTTTTCTGAAAAAAGAAAAGGTGACACAATCGCGCGGGCAACGGGAGATGTTGGAACTATAAATGAAACATTTCTAAATTTATCCATCGTAATTATTAGAGAGCCTTTGAATATAATATTTACTTTAATATTTATGGTGAATTTAAGTCCAAAATTATCTCTATTTGTTTTCACATTTATTCCCGTATCTGGTTGGCTTATCTCTTTAGTTAGTAAAAAAATCAAAAGCCAATCCGCTACTTTATTTAAAGAAGGTGGCGTAATGCTAAGTATTATTGAAGAAACAATTTCTGGGTTAAGGGTAATCAAAGCTTTTAACTCGGAAACATTCTTTTCAAAAAAATATGATATGTTCAATTCTCGTATAAAAAAACTTAGTAATGACTTATCCAAACGTAATGCATTAGCATCTCCAATGAGTGAATTTCTTGGTATTGCTACCATTGCATCACTCCTATGGTTTGGAGGTAAAATGGTTTTAATTGAAGGAAGTTTAAAGGCAGGTACTTTCCTCGCTTTTATGGGGCTAGCGTACAACATACTAACTCCTGCTAAAGCGATTTCCAAAGCGAGTAATGCTGTTAAAATAGGAAATTCTGCAGCACAAAGAGTCTTTGAAGTATTAGACACTGTCAACCCAATGATAAATAGTATCAACAGTAAATCACTCAATGGTTTCAACCATGAAGTTAAATTTGATAATATTTCTTTCAAGTACAAGGATGAATATGTTCTAAAAAACTTTTCATTGACCATACCTAAAGGAAAAAAGATTGCATTGGTTGGGCAGTCTGGTAGCGGAAAGTCTACCTTAGCAAATTTAATAACACGCTTTTGGGATGTGAATGAAGGAAAAATAACAATAGACGGGATCAACATTAAAGATGTAACTACCACTTCACTTAGAAGTCAAATGGGAATTGTAACTCAAGACTCTATTCTTTTCAATGACTCCATTGCAAACAATATCACCTTGGGAATTAACAATCCAGACAAAGAAAAAATGATTGAAGCAGCCAAAGTAGCGAATGCACATGATTTTATTATGGAAATTCCTGACCAGTACGAAAGTCCCGTTGGTGATAGTGGGGGGATGCTTTCTGGAGGACAAAAACAACGAATTTCAATTGCTCGTGCAGTTATGAAAAACCCTCCTATCATGATTTTGGATGAAGCTACTTCGGCACTAGATACAGAATCAGAAAAATTAGTTCAGGATGCCATTGAGAAAATGATGGAAAATAGAACTTCGTTAGTGATTGCGCATCGATTATCAACAATTCAAAACGCGGATTTAATAGTGGTTATGAAAAAAGGAGAAATAGTTGAACAAGGAACTCATGAAGAATTGTTGACTTTGAATGGAACCTATACTAATTTGGTGAGCTTACAGCAGCTAGAGGGATAAAAACCACCAAATATTTCAAAAAAACTTAGAAATACTCGACGTTTTTTTTAAAAAAATACAATACAGATATTAGAATTCCACAAATAAAACTATCAATTTTTATTCTTTTCAAGAAAGATTAAAATTGAATTTGTATTAAATACATAAAAGATATTAAGGAAATTTAACTCTTTTCTTGAATCTCTTTAAGCTCTTTTAAACCGTTCTTTAAATCTAAATACAAACTTAAGGCTCTATCTAACTCAAAGGTTTCTTTGTATTTAAACTTTAATTTGTATTTAATTTTCTTAAATAGTTTACTATAAAAGTTAGACACAAAATTACTTGGTTTTTTTGCTTTCTTTAGAAAACCATCAACAGAAACAAATTCTTTATTACTCAAAAAATCCTCAAAAATATCTTTATATCTACTATTAGGATTCTCTTGAAAATTATAATTGCCAAAACCGTAATTGGGTTTTAAAAATTTTAAATGGAAATACAGCAAACCTACATATTTAACTTTTTCAAAAGGATGTTGTAATACTTCATACCTAAGATCGTGTATAAAGTATGTTTCAGAAGTAACTCTAAAAAACCAATGATCACCAACACCTCCAAAATATGCATTATTATATACCCCAACATAATCCTTTTCTTTCAATAAATTTAATCCCGAAAAAACCATTAACTCTTCTCTATTATAATCTGCCCGAATATAATCCATAGCCTTTTTTAGATTTTTCCCAATAGCAATATGATCATCATCTAACTTTGTTACTATTTTATAAGTGGTCTTAGACAAGGCAAAATTGTAATAATTAACCAAACTATTCACAGAGTTGGCTGCCGTCACTTTATGTAAATCAGAACCCGGAGGAAATACTTCAGGTAAATAATGATAAACCTTTAATTTCTCTGGGTATTTCACTTGAAGCCTTAATAAGATAGATTCTGTACTATCAGAACAACAATTATAGCAAGCTATAATCTCATCAAAAAACTCAATATGAGACTCTATGGTTTCTTCCAGAAAGTCTTCACCATTTTTTATCCGCATAAACGCGGCAACACCATCTTTTCTTTTATCAGAATTCAAGGTTGATTTATCAAAAACAAATTCATCCATTATTTGACACTGTATATTTTATTGTCTGTTAATCTTTGAAACAAGCCTCCCTTTATCTTTTAACAAAGTAATAATATCAACTCCAGATTCATCAAGAATCACCTCAACAAACTCTCTAAAGACTCCTTCTCCTCCTTTTTTTGAAAGTACCAATTCCACTTCACTACTGATATATTTTGGAGCACTTGAAGGTGCTGCGCTAAAACCGACAATTTTAAGCAAATCATAGTCATTAATATCATCACCTACATAGGCTACTTCAGAAATATCAATATCTAATTCAATACATAAATTATTGACGATTTCAATTTTATTTTTAATTCCAGAAAAAAAATAATCTACTTGTAATTTTTCAGCTCTTCTTTTTGCTGAAAGAGTCGCTTCACCAGTAATAATACCTACAGGAATATCTAACAACTTACAAAACAGAACACCTGCACTATCATAGGTATTAAATTTTTTAAATTCATTTCCTGTCTCGTCATAAAACATACCTCCATCAGTCCAAACACCATCAATATCCGTTAAAATCAATTTAGGTAACTTCATTAGTTGGTATTTTTTGTGTAAATAATTTCATCAATAGACAAGTCAGAGATTAATTTTTTACCAAGAATAGTATTTCTTTCTGACCATTTTACTCCGTCACCTGGACTCAACAAATGAATATCTTCTTCTGTAAGCACATGTCCTTTTTTCAGCGACTTATTTGTAGCTACTGATCTTTCTAATTTTTCTCTAGCAACTACAACAGACTCTTCAATAAACATCTCTTTTTTCCCAAAAGATAATTCAAGGTTTCTAATATCCCTCACCATCCTATTGATACCATCAATTGCTAATGACCCAGCCTGATCTGTACCCTTCATCTTTCTATCAATTGTAATATGCTTTTCAATAATCTCAGCTCCCATTGCAACCGCCGCTAATGGTGTTGCAATACCAATTGAATGATCTGAATAACCAATTGAATAATTAGGATAATTTTCTTGTAAAAATTTAAGAGTGTTTAAATTTACATTTTCATATTTAGTTGGATATTCAGATACGCAATGTAAGATAGAAATATCCGAATGATACCTTGTAATTTCATTCAAGCCTTCATCTAATTCTTTCTGCCCAGCCATCCCTGTGGAAAGAATTATTGGGATTTTTGTTTCCGCCAATGCAGATAGCAGTGGTAAATTAGTTAAATCTCTAGAAGCTACTTTTAATTTATCTGGTGTAAATAATTTTAAAACACTCATACAACCAATAGCGCATAGAGTCTCAACAAAGTCAATTCCTTTTTCTTTGGCATATTTATAACATTCAAAATGTTCTTCGTCATTTAACTCTAAGAACTCCCTATGTTCACCATAAGTTCTCCCAAAAGAGTTTGGAGTATCATAAAGTCTATCCATTTGAGATTTTGACAGTTCCTGACTCAAATCTCTTTTTGTCAATTTAACAGCATCCATACTGTTCAGTTTCATTCCAAACAGATCATCAACTACAGGCCTAGAAGAAATATCAATCAGTAGTTTTGCTAATTCTACACTACCGTTGTGATTTTGACCTATTTCACCAATTATATATGTCATTTGCTATGTTTTTCAATGTTTTTTACCATCATCTTTAAATAGTCAGGCTTTGAATCTACAAAACTAACTAATTCTTCAATGGAACTATGTAATTCATTATGATATTTATTGTAAAGTACTTTCAACAAATCAAAATCTTGCTGATCGTCTAATGTAAATCTAAGGTTGGTTCTTTTAGATAAAAATGCCGGAACTTCGATTAAGCTAATTTGGAACAATTCTGGATGTGTATATATATAATTTGAAACATGTTCAATATATAACTTATCCGAAGTTAGCTCACTTACTCTTCTTAATGCTTTTACCTTAATAATTTCTCCAAACAATCCAAAATGTGTTTTTATCACAGGTATATTGAAACCATTATGAAAGCTTAGGTAGTCAAGTTTATTCTCTTGAAATTCTTGAATAAGCTGTTTTAAAAATTTCATTTGTAAAAACGGATTATCCGAACAGATACGAATCACTGTAGAGAAACCATATTTATCTGAAACGTCCAAAAATCTAGACAATACATCTTGCTCATTTCCTTGATAAAAAAGTATATTATGTTTTGCCGCAATAGGCTTTAATGCTTCATCTTTGATAGAATTACTAGTTGCTAAAACAATAGGAAAATCACCTAGTTTTTTTAAATTTTCAAGCAAAATATCTAATACTGATGTATCTTTATAAAATGGTTTAATAATTTTACCTGGCAGCCTTGAAGATCCTAATCTTGCTTGAATAACGATTCCTATATTTTGTTTAGTCATAGTTCAATACATGTTCTTTTAACTTCTCTTTTTGATATGCATACATGGCTTTTATTTGCTTCTCCCATCTTTTAGACACTTTATCCATATCCAAATTAAAATACTCAACAGATATCATATCACCATATAAAAAACTCAACGTTGTTAATGCTGTAGAGACAGTCCCAGTTACAATTTCGGGAACCTTATTTTCTACTAAAAACGATAATTCAATATTAATTTTATTCTTTTTTATCTTAAAACCTAAACTCGACTCTATAAGTCTTGAAAAACCCTCATCTTCATTTGGATGTGGTAAGTAATAAAGTTCTTTATCTTTAAACTCCTCTTTAACTTTAACTAAGGTCTGTAGATAATCATAGTACTTTAAAACACCTTCATTGATAGCATTATTACCGATAAAATACACAACTCCTTTTAAAACTTCTATATTCGATGTTTTGAAACTATTAAGCCAATTGAAATTATTTTTTATAACCGAGCAATACTCATTACCTTCAATCTCATAGAAAGTAAAAAAGTTCACATATTCAATTGGTTTATGTACAACAATCCTTTGCAAACGATATCTAAACATTATCTTTTTTTGTCTAGATCTTATTTGGTCATTTTCTTCACCTTTAAAAAGATGAAACCTATTGGTTAAGTTTCCTTCTCTTACTAAAGTTTTATAAATATTAATAGTTGCAGCACCATCATCTAAAAGAAATAGTTTTTCATATTTTAAATTATGCACAAAATAAGCAGACGTTCTGAAAGAACGAGATAAAAAGAATTCATATTCATTTTTCTGAAGTTTTTTTAGAAGCTTCACCCATCTTTCACCATAGTAAGTACCATCTAACTCTAACCAAATAACTTCATCCCATTCAGGATAGTGTTTTAATAAAAACTCATGAGTTTTTACATCTACTTTATCATAATGAATTATCAGTGTTGCATTTGAGATCACAAACTGTTCTCTGGCCTCAATTGCTCCAATTAGCTCAAGAGGTCGGGTTATATATACTAAAGATTGTTTTTTCATTTATTTATTAATGAGAATAAACAAAGATATCCATTTTGAAGAACCCTTTTTAATTTATTTTATAATGATTCTAATAAAACTTTTGGGTTTTTCTTGTAATTGCATTTATCAGCAAGGCTGTTTTTTTGTAAAATTTAAATTTAATTTTATTCCATATCGATCTATGTCTCTCATTTGAGTAACACCAAACAATCACATTGATTGAATATATAGACAACGTTTGAAACAAATAAAATGATTTTTCAATTCTCTTATTTAGCACTCTTTTTGTCCTTTCTACTTTTAATATCATAAATGCTTTCTGAATATTATCTATAGCTAGATTTCTATCAGAATAGGTTATCTTTTCAAAAAGCGAGGAAACAATTTCTTTTTTCAATCGAATTAGATAAGACGCTATAATGTCCAAATATCTTTCTCCTTTTTTTGACAAATAATATTCGTTATATATAAAAGTTGTCAATCTTAAATAGGCATTTATATTTTTTATTCCATATGAACTTGTAATTGAAGTTTCGTTTCCTTTATTATAGAAGTAAGTAACCTTATCTCCCAAAATAATTGCCTTTGCGTAAAACAATGTTTCGAAAAACCACAGTTCATCTTCATGCAATACCCCATCAAGAAACCTCAATTTATTTTGTTTCAAAAAAGCATTTCTATACAACCTATTCCATGCTACACAGACCAAGTCATTTTCTAAAACCATCTTAATCAATGAACCTTCTACGTTATTAAAAACCTTATTGATCTCTAGTTCATGAGGCATTAATCCAATTATATCTTTATTTTGACCCGAAGTTTCTGCACATCGACCAAACACAATATCAATATCAATTGAAGTGTAACTGAGTAAGCTTTCTATCGTATTATCATCTAATAAATCATCAGCATCAATAAAATAAACAAATTCTCCATTCGCCTTCTCCAAACCTGTATTTCGCGCTCCAGATAAACCTAGGTTATCTTGATAAACATACTTAAACCTTTCATCTCGTTTTTCCCAGACTAAAAGATTTTCTTTAGTAGCATCAGTACTTCCATCATCCACCATGATACATTCCCAATTTACATATGACTGCTTATATATACTTTGAATTGTTTTATTTATTAATTTTTCACAATTATAGCATGGTATGATAATTGAGACCTGTTGGGAAACCATAATATTTTTTTTTGCAAAGTATAAAATTTAAATAGAATTACTACTTTAGCCCTTTAGTTTTTACTAAAACTTTACGCTGTTACTTTGATGAAAAAAATTCTTTATTTCTATCCTGAAAACCCTTTAAACTTAGTGAAGGGAAACAACAAAAGGGCAAATTCATTATTAAAATATTTCAAGACTAAAAATTTCAGCCTTGACCTTATAGGCGTATCGAATTATGATTACTCTGAAAAAGACATGTTCGATTTAAAATCACAAGGCCTTATTAATGAGGGATGGTTACTTAAAAAAAATATTTCTAATATCAGACAAGCAATCTCCTATTTTCTTTTAGTAAAACTAACTCGAGGCATTTTAAAAATATTTTGGAAGACTCGATATTTATCAATCCTTGATGTAAACAGCATAAAAAAAGGACATTTAGAATTATTCGAATCAAAGTTGAAGAACAACTACGACATAATTATTATTTCATACAGCAACTGGGCTGGCCTGATTAAGCATATTAAGAAAATAGCTCCGAATTCAAGATTAATTATTGATACCCATGATTTTATTACATCTCAATATCAAAATCAATCCCATTTTGATATAGGCTATTACTTCAAAAAAGAAATAAATGCCTTAACCTTATTCGATGAAATTTGGGCTATTTCAATAGAAGAACACTTTCTTTTTAGTCAATTTCTAATTGATAAATCGGTTCGTTTAATTCCACATGGAACCGCATCTAAAAAGACAGCTCATAGTTTTGAAGCGGAAATCGATTTGTTATATATCGCCTCTGACAACCCACATAATGTAAAATCAATAAAATGGTTTTTAGAATTTGTATACCCCCTTTTAAACATCGATATTAACATTACCATTATTGGAAAAATTTGCAATCATATTGATGAGCACCCAAATATTGATAAAATAGAATTTGCAGAAAGTTTAGATGAGTATTATTCAAATTCTAAAATCTGTCTTTGCCCAATGCTTAGCGGAACAGGATTAAAAATAAAAGTAGTGGAGGCATTATCCTACGGATTACCTGTAGTATGTAACCAAAGAGGAGTAGACGGGTTGCTCAACAAAACTAAAAATGGTTGTCTTGTTACAGAGTCTGAAATAGAATTCGCAAATAACATAACTCAGTTGTTATCAGACAAAATTTTATATACTTCTACAAAACGAGATGCAATCTCTTTTTTTGAAGAAACTTTAAGTAAAACAGTTGTTTCTAAAAGACTAAATGAAGCCTTTAACCTTAAAAAGTAATCGTTTTGAAGAAAATAGCAATCGTTATACAAAGATATGGTCTAGAGGTCAACGGAGGTGCAGAATATCATGCTCGATTATTAGCCGAAAAACTATCTAAAAACCATAGTATAACTATACTAACCACTTGCGCGATTAACAGCAATACTTGGGAGGATCATTATTCCACTTCAGATAATATTGTAAATCATGTTCCCGTGCTAAGATTCAAATCTACCAAACAAAATGCGAAATTGTTTAGAAAATCTCGAAGAGTGATACTAGAAGAAACTAAACTCCAAAAAGCATTAAAAATCCTTAAATTATTAAACTTTATCAAGAGACATACTGCTATTTTTTCTCCAAGTGAAAAAGATGCCGAGAATTGGCTACAACAACAAGGTCCATATTGTCCAGATTTAATTAAACACATTATCAAAGAAAAAGACAATTACGATTGTTTTATATTTTTCACTTATTTATTCTACCCTACAGTCACAGCACTCCCCCTAGTATCAGAAAAAAGTATTTTTATACCAACAGCTCATGACGAACCGTTATTATATACATTGCCCTATAAAAATCTTTTTTCTCTCCCTAAACACATTTTATATAATACCTCTTCAGAAAAAAAACTCATTGAATCCAACTTTAGTCGTCATACAAAATCCAATGATATTGCGGGAATAGGAATAGACGAAATTATTGTCACACAGAAAACTAAGGACGACGACTTTTATAATTATGATTTTGACTACCTCATTTATATAGGTCGTATTGAAGGTGCTAAAGGGTGCGAAGAGCTTGTAAATTATTTTAATGCAACAAACTTTGATAAAAAACTCAAGCTGGTTTTAGTTGGAAAAAACAATACTAAATTAAAAGAAAGTGACAATGTTATTTTTACGGGCTTTGTTTCTGAACAACATAAATATAAATTATTATCTAACTCGTTAGCTTTAATTATTCCTTCAAGATTTGAAAGTTTGTCTTTAGTAACCTTAGAAGCAATGATTCATAAAAAACCCGTGATTGCAAATCACCATTGTGAAGTCCTTAGAAACCATATTAACGAAAGTTCAGCGGGCTATACATATTCTACAATAACTACTTTTAAAAACCAAGTTAACAAGCTATTATCATTATCTATTGAAGACAAAAAAAGAATTGGAGAAAATGGATATAGTTACGTTATTAAAAACTATTCTTGGGATGTTATTCTACAAAAGTTCGAGAATGCTTTTGATTTAATCACAACCAAAAACTAAGAAACTCTCTTATATAATTCCATATAATTTTTAGCCATCACCAAATAATCATACCTCTTTGCCCAAGAATTTAAATTTTTCTCTTGATTAACTTTATTTTGCTGATATGTTTGCATTCCGTTTTTATAAACCTCTAACATTTTGTCCGTTTCAAAAGAAGAAAAATAATTAGCAACACTACCTCCAATTTCAGGTAAACTGGTACGGTTACTCAAAAACACAGGTTTACCAAAATACATAGCTTCTATCGGAGGAATACCGAAACCCTCCGCCAAAGACGGATGACACATTGAAGTACAATTTTGAATTAACCCCCACTTCTCTTGTTCTGAAATATTTCTAACGATATGAATACGATTTTCTACACCTAATTTATTAGCTTCTGCAAATAATTCTTTTTTATACTCTTCCTTTTCTCCCGAAACCACTAAAACCAAATCTTCTTGAATATGTGGCAACATTTGGATTAAAGTTAACTGATTCTTTTTCGGAAATAGTACTCCTATATTCAATATGTATTTTTTATTTTTCAAAAATTCAAATCTCCCAAGGGGATAAAGTTTCAAATCAGGAAATTGCATTCCGTTATGAATTACAACAATTTCTGGTTCAAGTTTAAAATTGAATAGTTTTAAATTATCTAATAAATCTTGTTTTGTAAACTCAGATATACAAACAATAACATTAGAATTCTCAATATTCTTTTTTACTTTTTTTAATTCTTTGTTATATTTTTTTATTGAAATATCTTCATGTAAAAAATTTAGATCATGTAAAGTCACAATTTTTTTTTGCGACTTATATTTATAATGAAAATAAGAAGACAATTGATGACTTGTGTGTAACACAGAATATTTGAATGTATAAAAAGAGATTAATTTATGTATGGCTTTTCGAGCTACTACAATCAAACCAGTATTTAAACTCTCTAGCGTTTCTTTTGGACCATATATCGCTACCTTGACTTTCTCATTATCCTCCAATTCTTTCAAACCAAGAACAAGGTTCCTAAAGACATTTGCAATTCCTGAATTAGGGTACCTTAATCTTTCTAAATCTAATAACACTTTCTTCCTCATCCTAAATCAAACTTTTATAAATCGTATCTATACTCTCTGCTATTTGCTCATCGTTAAATTTCTGAACATATTCATAACCACAATTTATCATTTTATTTTTCAATGTTTCATTAGACAAAACCTCTATAATACTATCCTTTAACTCTTGTTCATTAATCGGAGAAATATAAATTGAACTTGGACCACCTGCTTCAGAAAAGCATCCTCCCTTAGAAGTAATTACAGGAGTCTTACAATATAGAGCTTCAATTATTGGAATACCAAAACCTTCAAATAAGCTTGGATATAAAAACAATTCTGCCATTTGATACAACGCTACCAATTCTTTCAGTTCAACATGATCTAAAAACAAGACCTTATTTTCTATTTCATTTTCAATAATAAATCGTCTAACAGTATCAAAATACCTAGTCTTTCCACCCACAACAACCAATACAACATCTAAGTCTTTTATGGCTTTTACCGACAACAATAAATTCTTTCTCTCTTCTATTGTACCAACACTTAAAATAAATTTGTCCGGTAACTCGAATTTATTTTTAACGAATTCCTTAAAAACTTTTGTTTGCTCCTCCTTAAAATAAGAATGACACCCTTGATAAACTACCTGAATTTTATCTTCCTTAATATCTAAAAACTCAACTACATCTCGTTTGGTTTGCTCGCTAATCGCAATCACAACATCAGCATTTTGAGCGGCAAACAAAAACTTCTTAAAATGGATCTTCCGATCCATGTATTTATACATTTTTGGATACCTGATAAAAATTAAATCATGAATAGTGACTACACTTTTTATATTGGCTGGTTTTAACCCTCTTGGAATCTCTCCAGAAAGTCCATGAAAAATCGAAACACCATCCTCTACCAATTGTCTTACAATAGGCCCCTGCCTCCATACTGAAGAATTTTTTCTCCAGAAATTTGACTTAGGTAAAATTTCGATTAAATTATTTGCTTTCGGTAACCTATCTATTTTTTTCTTTTTTGGGTTGTATAATAAATACTGATTATAACTATAAAACTTTGACAGAATACTTACCAAATCTCTACTATAGTTACCTAAGCCTGTCTTATTATGAAAAATTCGCTTGGCGTCATACCCAATTCTTAAATTAGATTCAGGGTCTATAATAGCTTCGTGCCTTGAAATATGATTCATAGAACGTGTACTCAACCATGTCAATTTACTTAGACATTGATAATAATAACCAATCATATTGGTGTACACATAGAAGCGTAAAAACATTTTTGGAATAAAAAATAACAACAAACCAAAAACAGCCCCAAAGCATCTAAATATCAAGGTGTACAAAATCAATAAACTCTGCATAAACCGTTTCTTATTCCCTTTGAAATAGTTACATATATAAATATGTTTTGAAATAAGAACATGAGATCTCGTTAATGCCGAAGTTTTCACATTTATCCTGGAAGCTCCACCATGATTATGAACTATTTCTACATCTCTTAATAAAGCAATTTTGCCCCCATTCAAGGCAACTCTTTTACAAAGATCCACATCTTCAAAATACATCCAGTAGTCTTCGTTAAAACCACCTAATTTATCAAACCATTGTTTTGATATCATCATCACAGAGCCTGAAACCCAATCCGGAAAAATGATTCTTTTCTCTAGTTCAAATTCCGTTTCAATTTTCTTTTGGTTCCTAGTTCTATATAAAGCTCTGAAAGCTCCAAAAAGGGTCTTTATGTCAGGAAAAAAACGAACCTGTTTTTCTTTGGCCCCATTTTCATTCTTCTGCACACAAGAAGCAATCCCCACATTTTTATCAGTAATCACCAGCTTTATCATCGCTTCTAAGGCAGTAGCATTGGCAATTGTATCCGGATTTAAAAACAAAAAGTAGTCCCCAGAAGCCTTTTCCGCTCCTAAATTACAAGCATTAGCAAAACCGTTATTACCTGTGTTTTCAATAAATAAAATAGAAGGATAACTCTCTATAAACCTATCTCTCACATCCGAACCTCCATCATTATCAACAACAACTACCTCTAAATCAAATGATAGATTCAACATTGATGTCAATGCATTCAAACAGTTTTCTAAATGTTTCCAACTTTTATAATTGACAATTATAACTGACAATGTCAATTCTTTGAAGGTTTTTATACTAGATGTTTCTTCTCCTTTTTCCACAAAACAAATATATATATTCATTTAATCAATACAGGAATTATATATTAAATATTTAACTTTACAACTTACTCAAAACACCATTCCTTATGGGAAAAATATTAGCAATTGATTTTGGAATCAAAAGAACTGGAATTGCTGTTACAGATGACTTACAGATGATTGCTTCAGGTTTGACTACCGTGAACACAAAAGAATTATTGAACTTTTTAATTAAGTATGTCAAAGATGAAAATGTAGAAATTATCGTTGTCGGACAACCTAAACAGATGAACAACACCGAATCTGAAAGTGAACCCTTGATAAAACAATTTTTAAACAAACTAAAACCTCAAATTCCGTTCGTAGAAATAATTAGGGAAGATGAAAGGTTCACTTCTAAAATGGCTTTCCAAACAATGATTGACAGTGGTCTATCTAAAAAAAAGAGAAGGGACAAAGCTCTTGTAGATGAAATAAGCGCAACAATAATATTACAGTCTTATTTATACAATAAGTAAAGGAGGATTAAGGAAAAATAAATTTCAAACAAGTCCTATATTTTGTACTTTTGCAAACTATAATTCAAAAAAAATCTACTTATGATTTTACCAATTGTCGCGTATGGCGATCCTGTTTTAAGAAAAGTTGCTAAAGAAATTGATGCGGATTACCCTGAATTAGATAAACTGATATCTAATATGTGGGAAACAATGAATAATGCGCAAGGTGTAGGTATTGCAGCTCCTCAAATAGGAAGAGCGATAAGATTATTTGTTATTGATGCCTCTCCCTTTGGTGATGATGAAGACTTATCTGAAGACGATAGAAATGTTTTAAAGGATTTCAAGCATGTTTTTATCAATGCAAAAATAATTGAAGAAACCGGTGACGAGTGGGCTTTTAACGAAGGTTGTTTGAGTATACCAGATGTACGTGAAGATGTTTTTCGTAAAGAACATATAACCATTGAATACCAAGATGAAAGCTTTAAAAAACAAACAAGAACACTTTCAGGGCTAGCGGCAAGGGTATTTCAACATGAATATGATCACATAGAAGGAATCTTGTTTACAGACAAATTATCCTCTTTAAAAAAACGATTGATCAAAAAAAAACTAGAAAACATTTCAAAAGGAAAAATCAATGCAGATTACAGAATGAGATTTCCTAATGCAAAACGAAAATAAAATTTAAACTACAAAATAAGATTACATGGGACTTACTAAAACAATAGCAATTACCGGAAAACCAGGTTTATTCAATATTATCTCTCAGTCTAAAGGAGGGTTTGTTGTTCAATCGTTAGTTGATCAAAAAAAATTTCCTATTTCAAACAGCCATAACGTGAGTGTTTTAAACGACATCGCTATTTATACTTACGAAGAAGAAGTTCCATTAAGAAACATCTTTCTTACAATTAACGAAAAAGAAGAGGGTAAAGAATCTATCAGTCATAAATCTGATAACAAAACACTATTAAGTTATTTTGCTGAAATACTACCTGATTTCGACCAGGAACGTGTTTATCCATCAAATATTAAAAAAGTATTGCAATGGTATAACATCTTAGTAGCAGCTGAATTTGACTTCTCAAGTATCAAAGAAGCAGAAGAAACGGAAGAAGCATAATTCTAATACTTATAAAGACCTGATTTTTTAATAT
Organism: Flavicella sp. IMCC45537; assembly: GCF_057197705.1. Classification (NCBI taxonomy): domain Bacteria; kingdom Pseudomonadati; phylum Bacteroidota; class Flavobacteriia; order Flavobacteriales; family Flavobacteriaceae; genus Flavicella; species Flavicella sp. IMCC45537. The sequence continues at coordinate 3,668,752 of NZ_CM170067.1, read as the reverse complement.
CAGGTCTTTTTTTTGTGTTAAAATATCAATAGTACCTTTGGTTTAAATTTTCAAAAAAAGAACCTACATGAATTCAAGAGAAAAACAACTAGAATCTTTTAGCAAACTACTCGACGTTATGGACGAGTTAAGAGAGAAATGTCCATGGGATAAAAAGCAAACTCTTGAAAGTTTAAGACATTTAACAATCGAAGAAACTTACGAACTAGCAGATGCTATTCTAGAAGACGACAAAGAGGAAATAAAAAAAGAACTAGGTGATTTACTTTTACATATTGTTTTTTATGCTAAAATTGGATCAGAAACAAACTCTTTTGATTTGGGCAGTATTTCAGAATCTATTGTAAAAAAACTTATTCATAGACACCCACATATTTATGGAGACGCAAAGGTATCCAATGAAGAAGACGTTAAGAAGAACTGGGAAAAACTAAAACTTAAAGAGGGAAAAACATCCGTTTTAGAAGGAGTTCCCAAATCTCTTCCAGCTTTAGTGAAAGCAAATCGAATCCAAGACAAAGTAGCCGGTGTAGGTTTTGACTGGGAAGAACCCCATCAGGTATGGGAAAAAGTTCAAGAGGAACTTTCTGAATTAAATGAAGAAGTAAAAAACGGAAATAGCGATAAAATTGAATCAGAATTTGGTGATGTGCTTTTTTCAATGATCAATTATGCGAGATTCATCAACGTAAATCCAGAAAACGCACTTGAACGAACCAATAAAAAATTCACTAAAAGATTTCAATTCTTAGAACAAGAAGCAAAAAAAAATCAAAAAAAACTTTCTGAAATGTCTTTAACTGAAATGGATGTGTATTGGAATGAGGCTAAAAAACATTTTAAATAAACTATTATGAATATACTTTCGACAGGAGATTACTTACCTAGCCTAACCATATCAATAGCACAACTTGAATTATTAATTGGATTAAAAAAGAAGGACGTAAATATTATTGTAGTAGCAAAATTTAATGGAGAAATTAAAAATAAATTTGAAAAAGCCGGTATCCGATGTATAGAAGATTACCCTAACGCAAAGGTAGATATACAGTATATCAATAGAATGAAACAATATATTCAAGAGAATAGTATTGACATCATACATGCTTTTGACGGTAAAGCTCTCAGGAACACAATTATTGCCATTAAAAAACTAGATGTTCGACTAATAACCTACATGGGATCGACCAGTATACACTGGCACGATCCAAGCGCATATTTCACCTACTTAAGTCCGAGGGTAGATAAAATCATATGTAACAGTGATTATGTATACACACATGTTAAAAAACAATTGTTCTTTTCAAATAAAAAGAAAGCTGTAAGAATATTTAAAGGCTACAATCCTAATTGGTTTAAAAATACAAAAGGAGCGGATTTATCGTATTTAAAAACAGACTGCAACACGACCATTGTGTGTTTAGCTGCTAATTATCTGAAAGTAAAAGGTATTGAATATTATATTGAAGCTATAAAATATATTCCAAAAAACACTAACATACAATTTCTTTTGATCGGAGATATGAGAAAGCAACAAAATGCCATTGATTTGCTTATAAACAACAACCCTCTAAAAGATAGAATACATGCATTAGGCTTTCAATCCAATCCAATTTCTATTTTTAAAAGCATCGATATTTATGTACAAACATCTAATCGAGAAGGCTTTGGAAGGGCTATCACAGAAGCAATGTGTTCAAAAAAACCTATTGTAATGACAGATGCAGGTGGATGTACAGAACTTATTGATACAGATTCTGGTATCATTGCTCCTACTAAAAACCCGAAAGAAATTGCTCTAGCTATTCTAAAACTTGTTAACAACAAAGAATTAAGAGAATCTATGGGAAACAATGCTTATGATCGCATAAAAAACATTTACTCTATAAATAGAACTGTCAAAGAAACTCTAGAGCTCTACAATGAAGAATATGAAAAATTAAAAAAATAAAATTATTAAGATTTTAATTTACTTAAAAATAAAAAAAGGTTCCCTATGGAACCTTTTTTTATTCTTTTATTTTCTTATTACCCTTACAAATCCTGAGCTGTCGCAATCATCTCAGCAATATCCATTACCTCAACCTCGGCTTCTTTTTCTTTATTTTTAACACCATCGGTCATCATTGTATTACAAAAAGGACAACCGGTAGCAATAATTTCGGGCTTTACCTCCAAAGCCCCTTCTGTACGGAGTACATTTACTTCCTTATCACCTTTCTCTGCATCTTTAAACATTTGAGCTCCACCAGCACCACAACAAAGTCCATTCACTTTGCATTTTTTCATCTCAACCAATTCTACATCCAACTTTCTTATCAAGTCTCTTGGAGCTTCATATACATCATTTGCCCTACCCAAATAGCAAGGATCGTGGAAAGTAATTTTTTTCCCTTTAAACTGACCTCCTTCAATAGTCATTTTACCAGAATCTAATAAATCTTTCAGAAGCTGGGTATGATGAACTACTTCATAATTCCCTCCTAATTCAGGGTATTCATTTTTAATAGTATTAAAACAATGTGGACATGCTGTCACAATTTTTTTTACTTCATATGAATTTAAAACTTCAATATTTGTCATAGCCTGCATCTGAAACAAAAACTCATTTCCAGATCTTTTCGCAGGATCTCCTGTACAACTTTCCTCTGTTCCTAAAACAGCAAAATCAACATTTGCTTTGTTCAATATTTTCACAAAAGCTTTGGTTATTTTTTTTGCTCTATCATCAAAACTCCCTGCACAACCAACCCAAAACAACACTTCTGGTTGCTTTCCTTGAGCCATCATTTCTGCCATCGTAGGTACGTTCATACTTATATATTTTGAAATTAATTCTATCTCTAATTAAGCCTCGTCTTTCCAATTCAATCGATCCATCTGATTGTATGGCCAAGGTGCACCATTATTTTCTACATTCCCCATCATTACATTCAATTCTTGAGGTGCAGAAGACTGCTCCATAACCAGGTATTGTCTCATATCCATAATAATAGATAAAGGATCTATGTTAACAGGACATTCTTCAACACAAGCATTACAACTAGTACAAGCCCATATTTCTTCTTGAGTAATGTACCCGTCTCCCAACAACTGTTTTCCATCGTCAACAAACTTTCCTTCATTGGCATCCATATTTTTTCCGACTTCCTCTAATCTATCACGAGTTTTCATCATAATAGCACGTGGAGACAACTCTTTTCCTGTTTGATTGGCTGGACATACTGAACTACACCTACCACATTCTGTACAAGTATAAGCATTCATCAATTGAACCCAATTCAAATCTGTTACATCACTTGCTCCAAACTTTTCTGGATCTCCATCGTCTTCTGCTGGCATTGCATATGGGTCTGCATTTGGATCCATCATCGTTTGTACTTCTTTGGTCACAGCAGCATTATTAGGGAATTTCCCTTTGCTATTAAGGTTCGCATAAAAAGTATTTGGAAATGCTAGCAAAATATGGAGATGTTTGGAATAATATAAATAATTTAAAAATGTAAAAATTCCACAAATATGAATCCACCAAGCAGAACGCTCTATGAAATGAACAGTTTCAAGTGACATTCCTGAGAATAAAGGTGCGATCCATTGACTTATTGGATTTCCAATACCTATTTCCTGAAAATGAATGTCAGTTGCATTCATCACCAAAAACAAACTCATCAAAACCATTTCAAAATAAAGAATAATATTTCCATCATTCTTTGGCCAAGCTGTCATCTCTTTATTCCAAAACCTTTTGATTTTAATGACATTTCTTCTAATCCAGAAAACAATGACTGAAATCAAAACTAACACAGCTAGCACCTCAAAAGTTCCGATTAAAAAACCATAAAAATCTTCTCCTAAAATCGGCAAAAATAATCTATGTGTTCCTAATAATCCATCCAGTATAATTTCTAAAACTTCTATATTAATGATTATGAATCCTACATAAACGATAACATGTAATAATCCAGAAATAGGTCTTTTTACAATCTTTGATTGTCCTAAAGCAATTCTAGCCATATTAGCCCATCTCTCTTTGGGGTTGTCAGATCTATCAATAGCTTTCCCTAAAAAAATATTACGTTTTAATTTAGAAATGTTTTTAACAAAAAAACCAATACTTGCAATAGCTAGCAAGGCAAAAATTATGTTAGGTATAAATTGCATATGCTCCTTATTTTAATTTTCTATTTTTTCTCAATCGTATCGTTTGGCACATATTCTTTCTCCTTTTTTCCAAAAACCGAGACATGTACATAACGTTTTGGGTGCAACTTTAAATCTTCTAATAACTCACCTAGTTCCTTCGTTGCCTTATCTAAATTATCATAAACTGCCGGATCATTTACAAACTTTCCTATAGTTCCATCTGCATGATCAATTTTCATAGAAATAGAATTTAAATTTGCCATCGTAGAATCCATCTTCGCAATCAATTCACCAATATTCGCCTCAACAAGAGTATCTGATAATGATGAAAAGTTTTGCGTTACATGCTCCACATTCTCCATTGAGCTCCTCAAACTTTTTCTATTTTCAATAACCAACAATTCTGAATTTAAAGTTAACCTTTCTAAGTTTACCATAGCACCGTCCAAACTAGCAATTGTACTTTTTATATGATTTCTAGAATCGATATCTAAAATTTGATTGATGTTTACCAGTAAAGAATCAGCACTTGTAATTACACTTTCTAATTTTGATTGTAACGGATTTAATTTTTCTCCTACAGAAGAAAAAATATCTGATTCTATTTCACCTTTTAAAAAATCACCTGACTCAGCAATTTCACTATCATATGAAGGTATAATTGCTAAAGATTTCCCTCCCATTAAACTAGCACTGTATATTTTAGCAATACTGTTCTTGCCAAAATCAAAAGATTTTTCAATGCTAAATTTAACAACTAACTCACCTCTTCTTTCCGGAGCTTCATCAAAACTAATATCTACTACCCTTCCTATCTGAAACCCATTAACCGTAACCGGACTAGCAGTACTTAAACCTTGAACATTAGCATACCTTGTAAAATAAGTATTGGATCTTCCATCAAAAACATTATGTCCTTTCAAAAAATTAAATCCCCAAATAAAGACAGTTATCACTATTATAACAACTGCTCCTGTTTTCAATTCTCTAGAATTCTTAATCATAAAATCTATTCTAATATGCTAGCAAAATTACTAATTATATCCGTTAGTAAAAATATAAAATCACTTTATTGCATCTTGCAAAGGAATCCTATCTTCTCCTAAAAATGCAGCAATAAATGAAGATTTATACCCGGCTTTTTTGGCCTTTTTCAACAAGTCCTTCGCTTGCTTGTAACTCGTAGTATTTCCTAAATAATATTTATAATACCCTGCAACAGGAACTCTTGTTACTCCTTTTAAGCCTTTAAAATTATAACTCGCTGTTTTAATTTTAGTCTTTCCTGATGCTATTTGAATTTTAAAATACGGGGTATCTCCATTATCTACAGGAGTTTCATCAATATAAATTGTTGGACTTACTGTAGAAACCGTATTTAACCTTACCCCTTGAATATGCTTACTTATTGCGTTTGAAATAGCCAAGGCCATTTCTGATTTCCCTTTACTTGATTGTAAATAAGCTCCCTCTTTTTTATTTGTTAAAAAACCTGTTTCTATCAAAACACTTGGCATATAAGTCTGATGCAACACCACAAAGCCAGCTTGTTTCACCCCTCTATCCGTTCGTTTCAACGAGCCGTGAAAATTCTTTTGAACAGAACTCGCCAAAGAAATACTCTCATCTAAATTCTCTTCTTGTTCCAAGGTCAACCCTATCATTGATGTAGGAGAATTCGGATTAAACCCTTTATATCTTTCTTGATAATTATCTTCTAACAAAATCACTTCGTTCTCCGCTTTGGCAACTTCAAAGTTTCTTTTATTTGCATGCAATCCTAGTACCCAAGTTTCAGAGCCAGACGCTTGCGAGTCATGTGCATTGCAATGTACAGAAACAAACAAATCAGCATCTGCCCTATTGGCAATTCTACCTCGTTCCCACAAATCAATAAAAACATCCGTTTTCCTTGTATATATAACTTTCACATTGCGTTCTTTTTTAAGGTTTTTTCCTATTCTTAAAACGATATCTAAAGCAATGTCTTTCTCCTTGTATTTTTTATAGCCAACCTTTCCCGGATCCTTACCTCCATGCCCAGCATCTAACACAACGGTAAATATTTTATCTTGTGCCTTAACAACTGATGAAAAACCAAATAATTGCAAAATTAAAAGCAAATAAAAAATTTGTTCTATTTTAAAGTTAATTTTAAGAGAATGTAACAAGTTCATCAATATTTTTTAATTAATTTTGGCAACTTATGGCTCGCTATAAAATTAGCGTACTAATTAGACAAAAATAGCATATATAGCATTGCGAACAAATATAAAACACATACTTTTATTTCTAGGTTTTATCCTTTTTGGAATAACGCAAAGCTATGCTCAAGATAAGGAGAATGATCCTCTTTTAAAACCCGAACCTAAGTTAAGATTAACTGACAGTATTCCAGCACCTGAGAACCTAATTCAGAAAGATAGTATACAAAACGACAGTATTCCTCCTCAAGAAAAGGAAGCTGTAGATGCAATCATTGAACATACCGCTGATGATTATATTATTGAAGATGTGGTAAACAAAAAAATATATTTATACGACAATGCTGAAATCACCTACAAAGATGTGAACATCAAAGCGGGAGATATAAAAATAGATTACGAAACTAATACGGTAACAGCCAAAGGGATTAAAGATAGTGTAGGTGAATACTCGCAATTGCCAGTTTTCAAACAAGGAGGAGAAGAATCTGCTCAAGATTCTATTGTATTTAACTTTAAAACTGAAAAAGCCTTGGTGTATGGCTTGAGTACCGAGCAAGATGGTATCTATACCCTTGGCGAAAAAATGAAAAGGCTAAATGACTCTACTATCTTTGTTCGGAAAATTAGGTTTACTACATCAGACAAACCAAATCCTGATTATTATTTGCAAACAAGTAAAGCAAAAGTTGTACCCGGAAAAAAAATTATTGTTGGGTTTACGCATCTAGTTGTTGCGGATGTACCCACTCCTGTGTTTTTACCTTTTGCCTACCTTCCTTTAACTACTTCAAAAACATCTGGTATTGTTGTACCTACCTATGGTCAATCTGTTAACCAAGGTTTTTTTATGCAAAATGGAGGTTATTATTTTGCAGGAAATGACTTTTTTGATTTAACTGTTTTAGGAGACATATATTCCAATGGAAGTTGGGGAGTTAGTACCTCTACTTCCTACAAAAAAAGATATAAATTTTCGGGTAGTATGAGTTTCAACTATGAAAGTCTGATCTACAGTGTTCAAGGTTTTGATGATTATAGTAAAAGTCAAAATTATAACATTAGATGGTCACATACCCAAGATTCCAAAGCAAACCCGAATTCAAAACTATCTGCCTCTGTAAACTTAGGTAGTAGTAACTATTATAGTCAATCTTTGAACGAATATAACAACGCAAACTCTTTAACTAATACTTTAAGTTCTTCTGTTTCTTATTATAGAAAACTTGTAGGAACTCCCTTTAACTTTACTGCATCGGCATCTCATTCACAAAATACGAACACAGAAATAATTTCGATGACACTTCCTTCCTTTATATTAAATATGGATAGGATTTACCCTTTTGCTCCAAAATCGGGGAGTCAAAAAAATGCTTTTCAAAAAATTGGATTGAATTACGGTTTAAAAGCTGAAAATAAAATTGAGGTTAGCGAGGAAGATTTTTTCAAGCCTAAAATGTTTGATGAGGCAAAAGCGGGAGTGCAGCAAGATGTTTCCGTGAGTACCAATATGAAATTGATGAAATATTTCACCCTATCTCCAAACGCAAATTACAAGGAGGTATGGTATTTTAAATCTATTGAAAAAAACTATGATGAAGATTCTCAATTGGCAGTTACAGACACCATAGATGGATTCACCTCATTTAGAGAGTATTCTGCAGGAGCTTCTATATCAACCAACATCTATGGTATGTTCAAATTTAATGGAAACGGACTAAAAGCCATTCGTCATACCATGCGTCCGTCTGTATCTTATAACTACAAGCCCGATTTCAGTCATTATTATCAAACTGTTCAAACAGGTCCTGATGAACTATATGATTATGAGGAATATTCACCTTTTGACGGTGGAGCTTATGGAAGCCCATCTAAAAATGAATCACAATCTGTAGGAATGTCCTTGAATAATAATTTAGAGGCAAAAGTAAGAGACAGGGAACCAACCGGTGATGAGGAATTCAAAAAGATTACCCTCTTAAATAACTTAAACTTTTCTACCGCTTATAATATTGTTGCCGATAGTTTAAAATGGAGTCCGGTAAATGTTACCGCAGGTACACAGATCTTGAATAATAAAATGAGCATCAATGCCGGTGCTACTCTTGACCCATATGCAATTAATGCCAATGGACAACGCTACAATACTTTTAACATCAACAACAATGGTAGCCTTTTTAGGTTGACAAGAGCAAACCTTACAATGAGTTACTCTCTGTCTAATAAAGACTTTGACAAAAGTGAGGATAAAAAAGATAAAAAAGACGAAATGCAAAACGAACAAAATACTGATTTGTTTGGACAAAGCATGACCAATGACTTTAGAGGAAATGATTTCAATAATCCTTCTAAAGATGATGACAATACAAGAAAGGACGAGAAAGTTCAACTTTACAAAAATAAAATTCCTTGGACACTACGACTGTCTTACTCCGGAACCTACTCTAATTCCAATAGAGAAAGTGAAATCACCAATAGCAGTTTAATGTTTACCGGTGATGTGGAATTAACGCCAAAATGGAAAGTCGGAGCTTCTTCAGGATTTGACTTTGTAAATAGAGGATTTACGTATACACAATTAAGATTTTCAAGAGATTTAGACAGTTGGAAGGTTAACTTTAACTGGGTACCATTCGGTCCAAGAACTTCTTACTACTTTTACATTGGTGTAAAATCTCCTATATTAAGTGATCTTAAATACGAAAAACGAAGTGCTCCAGATCAACGATTATTTTAAAATTTAAAAGAACAAAAGTAAACTCATATATAATGGAAAAAGAAATCATTTTATTAAACATTTCAGGACAAGACAAACCAGGTCTTACTTCTAGTTTGACTGGTGTTCTTGCAGAATATGGTGCGAAAGTACTTGATATTGGTCAAGCTAATATCCATGATACACTTTCTTTGGGGATTTTATTTGAAATAAAAGCCAAATCTAATTCTGCTCCTGTATTAAAGGATTTATTATTTAAAGCTTACGAGCTTGGAATCACCGCAAAGTTTAGACCTATTACTTTAGAGAAATATGAGAAATGGGTTTCTACGCAAGGAAAAAACAGATATATCGTAACGATATTAGGAGAAAAACTTGCCGCAGAACAGATCTCAGCAGTTACAAGTGTTATTTCTGATATCAATTTGAATATTGATTCCATCAAACGATTAACAGGGCGTACGTCACTGGTAAAAAACGACCCTTATCCAAGAGCTTCTATTCAATTATCTATTCGTGGTGAAATAACAGATAAAGAAGCGGTTACGTCAAAATTCATGCAAATTTCTAGAGATTTAGATGTAGATATTGCGTTTCAAGAAGACAATATTTACAGAAGAAATAGAAGACTTGTTTGTTTCGACATGGATTCTACTTTAATACAAACTGAAGTAATCGATGAACTTGCTGAACTTGCAGGTGTAGGTGAACAAGTAAAAGCAATTACTGAATCTGCCATGCAAGGTGAAATAGATTTCAATCAAAGTTTCAAAAAGAGAATGGCTCTTTTAGAAGGACTTAGTGAAGATGTTCTAAAAGAAGTAGCGAAAAACCTACCCATCACAAAAGGAGCTCATCGATTGATAAACACCTTAAAAAGTTATGGTTTTAAAACTGCAATTTTATCTGGTGGATTTACATATTTTGGTCATTACCTTCAAAAAGAATTGGGTATTGATTATGTTCATGCAAATCAATTAGAAATTAAAGATGGTGCATTGACAGGAGGATACCTTGGTGAGATTGTTGATGGTAACAAAAAAGCAGAATACTTAAAAGAAATTGCAGCAAAAGAAGGTATTGATATCAGCCAAACCATTGCTGTTGGAGACGGAGCAAATGATTTACCAATGTTAAATCTTGCTGGTTTAGGAATTGCTTTCCACGCCAAACCTAAAGTTAAAGACAATGCGCAAAGTTCAATCTCTAGTATAGGACTAGATGGAGTACTTTACCTATTGGGCTACCATGATAGACATATTGACCTCTTAGAGGAATAAATTTCTAAAAAAAGTAGTTATAAAAAATAACTACTTTTTTTTTACTCTTTATTGAAATCTAAATTATTTCATACTTTTAAACAAAACCTAAAGAATTATGAAAACTATTATAAAAACAAATAATGCACCTGCTCCGGTAGGGCCATACAATCAGGCAATACTAACAGGAGAAACTCTATATATTTCTGGTCAAATTGCTATCAACCCAAAAAACAATGAATTTGTATTAGATAGTATTGAAGCAGAAACAACACAAGTTATGGACAACTTACATGCTATCTTACAAGAAGCTAAAATGACCTTTGAAAATGTTGTCAAATCATCAATTTTTATAAGTAACATGGATGACTTTGCTAAAATAAATACGATTTACGGACGTTACTTTAACGAAGAAACAGCTCCTGCTAGAGAAACGGTACAGGTTGCTCAACTTCCTAAAAACGTAAACGTAGAAATTTCTATGATTGCACAATTGTAAATTAAAACATGTTTAAAAAGATTATCATTTTCCTATTAAAAATAGGGCTTCTTGGCTCTGTTTTACTTGCCTTGTTTATCGGAACTGTTTTGGTAGGTGGCTTCGGTCCAATACCTAGTTCAAAAGACCTGGCTTTTATAAAACAGTCAGAAGCAAGTATTGTATATAGTGCAGATCATGAGATTTTAGGAAAATTTTTCTTTAAAAACAGAACTCAAGTAAATTATGCCGACATTCCAAAACATATTGTTGAAGCCTTAGTTGCCACTGAAGATGTTCGCTTTTATGAACATGATGGGATAGATAAGGTTGCTATGTTAAGAGTTTTAGTGAAAACCATAATCTTAGGAAACAGCTCTGCTGGTGGAGGAAGTACACTTTCTCAGCAACTAGCAAAAAATTTATTTCATCGAAAAAACTTCTCTTTCTTGTCGATGCCCGTTAACAAAACCAAAGAAGCAATTTTGGCTAATAGACTAGAGCATATCTACAATAAAAGCGATATCATTGCATTGTATTTAAACACTGTACCATTCGGAGAAGGGGTTTATGGTATAGAAACAGCAGCACAACGATATTTCTCTACTTCTGTAAAATATTTAACTGTAGCACAAGGGGCTGTTCTCATCGGAATGCTAAAAGCAAACACTTACTACAATCCAAGGAAACATCCAGATCATGCTTTACGCAGACGAAATGTTGTTTTAAACCAAATGCTTAAAGCAAATTTTATTTCTGAAGACACTTTTGAAAAAGCGAGTCTTGAACCCTTAAAAACAAACTATAAAAATCTATTGCTTGAAAACCCAAACGGATACTATTTGCAAAAAATAAAACAAAAAGCTAGAGCTATCTTAAAGGAAGAAGTTAAAGAAGACGGCGCTCAATGGATTTTAGAACAAGATGGATTAATAATTGAAACAACTTTAAATTCTGAACTTCAAAACGAAGCTTTAAAAGCAAGAAAAATCCATTTGAAAAAACTTCAAAAATCGATGGATTACTACTGGGGAATTCTCAAAAAAAACCCCGAAATAAAAAATATTATTGAAAAAGAATGGGAGGCTACCAAGGACTATAAACGATATAAAAAACTGAACCTTAATTATAATACGATCATTGACTCAGCTAAGGTGAAAGACAAACGTCTTATTTTTGACTGGGAAACCTCAAACAAACAAATATCAAGGATAGATTCAATACATCATTATTTAAAAATGGTAAGTGCAGCAGTTTATGGAATGAACACAAAAACAGGTGCCGTTCAAATATATGTTGGTGGTAACAGTTTTGAATATTTACCCTATAACCTAATAACAAGTGAAAGACAGGCCGCGTCTACTTTTAAGCCATTCGTATACACTGCGGCTTTAGAAAATGGTCAACAGCCATGTGATTGGATTAATAATGAAGTGAAAACTTATGCTCAATACGACAATTGGAAACCTGAAAACTACGACCACTCAGATGGAGGCTATTATTCTATGCCCGGAGCACTTGCCAAGAGTATGAACATTCCAACCATTGAAACTTATATCAATGTTGGGAATAACAAACTACAAAATACAGTTGATAAACTTGGGCTAACGAAAAAACTAAAAGACCTACCATCAACGGCATTAGGAGCTACTAATTACTCCTTAGAGAATTTGGTTCAAGCCTATACTCCATTTGCTACTAAAAGCACGCCCGTAGTTCCTTATTACATAAGTTCAATTAAAACTGCTAATGGAGAAGTAATTTATACACATTTACAACAAAAGAATAAAAACAATACTGCAGAGGATGACTATGTAACTATGGAGACTCTCGAAACTATACAGTATCTCTTAAAAGGTGTTGTTGACAAGGGAACCGCAAGCCGACTCAAAACCAAATACAAAGTAAAAGGGGATTGGGCAGGTAAAACAGGAACCTCTCAAAACTATAGTGATTCATGGTTTATAGGTTTCAACTCAGATTTTATTATTGGAACCTGGGTCGGATGCAAATATCCCGTAATCAACTTAGCTCCTGGAACTGGTGGAGGCTCTATTGCTGCTCTACCGATAACCGGTCAAATAATTTCTAAAACATACAGCTCAAAAGAAGTAAATAAGTCCCTATCTTCCGGCTTTCCTAAATTTAACAAAAATACTATTGAATCTTGTAACTGTGACTTTTTCAGAGAAGAAAACACCTTAGAGAAACTTTTCGATTTATTTGATAAAAACAAAGAGAAACCAGAAAAAGGTGAGAAAAAGAAAAAAGGATTTTTCAGTAAACTATTTGGTAAAAAATCAAAGGACTAATACTTCTACCTTCTTTTTTACACAGATTTTATCAGCAAGGTTGCAGTAGACGGATTCGTGGCCAAGGGCACATCATAAACATCACACAAACGCATAAGCATAAAAATATCTGGTTCATGGGGATGTTTTTCTAGAGGGTCTCTAAAAAATATCACCATACCCGTTTTCCCCTCAGCAACACGTGCTGCAATTTGAGCATCTCCCCCTAATGGTCCGGACAAATATTTATGTACATTAAGGCCCGCTGCTTCTACTTTTGAACCTGTGGTACCCGTAGAAATTAAACTAATATCTTTAGCCTTTAACAATTCTTTATGCTGCATTAAAAACTGAACCATATCAGCTTTTTTTCCATCATGTGCTATAATCGCTATTTCCATATAATCAGTATTGTTTCGTTGCAAAATAATCAATTTGCATATAAATTAATCTTACTTTAAAAAAAATATCCCAATTCGTTTCCAAATCGGGATATTTAAAAGGTATAATAAAAAAGTGGCTTATAAAGTAGCTGCGTACTCGATCAAGTCAACAATTTTAGTAGAGTATCCGATTTCGTTATCGTACCAAGAAACAACTTTTACAAAGTTATCAGTTAATGCGATACCAGCGTTAGCGTCAAATACAGAAGTACGAGTTTCACCAACAAAGTCTTGAGAAACTACTAAGTCCTCAGTATATCCTAATACTCCAGCCATTTCGTTTTCAGAAGCAGCTTTCATAGCAGCACAAATCTCAGCGTATGTAGCAGGCTTTTCTAACTTTACAGTTAAATCAACAACAGATACATCCATAGTTGGTACACGGAAAGCCATACCAGTTAATTTTCCATTTAATGAAGGAATTACTTTTCCAACAGCTTTAGCCGCTCCTGTAGAAGAAGGGATAATGTTATGGATAGCAGAACGTCCACCTCTCCAGTCTTTCATAGAAGGTCCATCAACAGTTTTCTGAGTTGCTGTTGCAGCATGTACAGTAGTCATTAATCCTTCTGCGATTCCCCAGTTGTCATTCAATACTTTCGCGATTGGAGACAAACAGTTTGTAGTACAAGAAGCATTAGAGAAAATAGCTTCATCGGCTTTCAACTCAGTATTGTTTACTCCCATTACAAACATAGGTGTATCATCTTTAGATGGTGCAGATAAAACAACTTTTTTAGCTCCAGCCTCTAAGTGACCTCCAGCAGTTTCTTTAGTTAAAAAGAATCCAGTAGACTCAATTACATACTCAGCTCCAATTTCATCCCATTTTAAGTCTGCTGGGTTACGCTCTGCAGTAATTCTAATTTCATTACCGTTTACGATTAATTTACCATCAGCAACTTCAACAGTACCGTTGAATGGTCCGTGAACTGAATCATACTTCAACATGTAAGCTAAGTAATCAACATCTAACAAATCGTTGATACCAACAACTTGTACATTCTCTCTTGCTACTGCAGATCTGAAAGCAAATCTTCCGATTCTTCCAAATCCATTAATTCCTATTTTAATCATCTTATCTAAATTTAATTTATTTTTATTCTACTTTTATTAAACGGTCATGATTTCAGAAACTCTTAAAAGCTCTTCATCAATTGCGTGATTTTCTTTTACTGCTTTTTCTAATGGAGTGTATTTTATTTCGTTATTAACAAACCCAACCATTAAATTAGACGATCCAGACAACAACAATTCTACTGCTGCTACTCCAAATCTACTAGCTAAAACTCTATCGAAACAACTAGGAGCTCCACCTCTCTGCATATGTCCTAAAACAGATACACGGATATCATACTCCGGTAAATTCTCCTCAGCATATTCCGCCAATTCAAATATATTTTTTCCTGTTTTTTCACCTTCTGCAACAACAACAATACTCGATGTTTTTCCTGACTCCTTACTTTTGATAAGTGATTCAAGCATTTTTTCTAATCCAATATTTTCTTCTGGAATTAAAATTTCCTCTGCTCCTGCTCCAACACCGGCATTCAATGCTATAAATCCAGCATCTCTACCCATTACTTCAACAAAAAACAACCTATTGTGAGAAGAGGCCGTATCTCTAATTTTGTCAATAGCTTCTACAACAGTATTCAATGCTGTATCATATCCTAATGTAAATTGAGTTCCGTAAATATCATTATCAATTGTACAAGGAATTCCAATAATTGGAAAATTGTGTTCTTGGTTAAAAATCATACCTCCAGTAAAGGTACCATCTCCTCCAATAATAACTAAACCTTCTATACCTTTCGCTACTAAATTCTCATAAGCTTTTGCTCTTCCCTCTGAAGTCATAAACTCCATTGATCTTGCAGATTGAAGCATTGTACCACCTTTATTGATGATATTATTAACACTTCTTGCATTCAAACTCACAAAATTCCCTTCAATCATTCCTTGGTATCCTTGATAGATACCAACACATTCTACCTTATGGTAAGCACATGTTCTTACTACTGATCTAATCGCTGCATTCATCCCTGGAGAATCACCTCCTGAGGTCATAACTGCTATCTTTTTTAACTGTATATTCATCTTTCTATAATATTGTATAAAATTACTATTAATATAGATTATGGGAGTAAATTAACAAGTTTTATACGAAAACGTTTTCGGCTAAAACACATGTTTTTTACTGATTAAATCACTAAAATCTAGTCCTAAATATTAGGAACACTAAAATAAGTTTTTATTATGAAACGAATACAAACTTAGCACAGAAACAACTTATAATTAACTAATTAGTAACAAAAACATGGTGCATTTATTTTTTACAAAATAAGTTACACCATACTTATAATACTTATTCCCAAAGATTTTTTGGATATATCTTTTGTTCTTTCAAAGAATCGATCGCAGCAACAACGGTTGGCCTATCTTCTGCGTAGGTAACTCCCATCCATTTGGCATCTGAAGTTAACACCTTTACAGCCCCTTTTCCTGATTCAATTATATTATTTACAACTGTTGGGATAAAAAACTCACTTTTTAATTCTTTAGAACGCTCCGCTAAAAACAATTTAAAATCTGATTCCAATTGCTCCAAATATTTTGGTGTAAAGCCCCAAAAGTTCATCGAAACAATAGTATCTTCTGACATCGAAACAAATTCTCCGTTATCGTCTTTACGCTTAATTTGCCCTTCTACTTCTTCGATATGAGTTCTCTCAATAATATTTGTCAATTCTTGACTTTCATTAACAAAACATTCTCCTCTTGAGACAAAACCATTTTCAGAAATGGTATTCTTTAAATTATACCCAACCATACACATATTGTATGAATTGACATCCAGGTTATCTAACTCTTTGATGATCGTTTTAAATGCTCCTTTAGAATAAAAGTCATCTCCATTGATTACAATAAAATTACCATCTACCACATCTTTGATCATCAAAGTTGCATGTCCAGTTCCCCAAGGTTTAACGCGATCTGCATCAACATCGAAACCTGCTGGTATTTTTTCCAATTCTTGACATACATAGGCTACTTCAACTTTACCTTTCAATCTTTCGTCATAGATTTTTTTAAAATCATCCTTAAAAGATTCTCTAATAATAAAAACAACCTTTTTAAACCCCGCTTCAATGGCATCAAAAAGAGAAAAATCTATAATTGTATCTCCGTCTGCAGACATCTTATCCAACTGCTTTAATCCGCCGTATCTGCTACCCATACCGGCAGCTAGAATCACTAAAGTATGCTTACTCATTTTATATTTATGTTTTTTTATTTCTACAATATTGATGGAACTACTAAAATCAAATCATCTGAAATCTGTTCTACATCAAGGTTGTCAAAAGTATTTCTTTTTTTCTTTCCAAAACCAAATTTTGAAAACATTTCTTTTAAACTGCTAAAATCTATTTGATATACTAGTCCTATTCCTTGTGTGTAACCCTCTTCCTCCTGTGAATATTGAACCTCATTTTGTCTATTAAACACCGTATATCTAAGTTTACCTTCATCATCCACTAAAAACTCTACTTTTACTTCACCAATAACATTAGACTGTGTTTTAGTCCCAACAGGTACCCCTAAGTTAC
This sequence comes from Flavicella sp. IMCC45537, assembly GCF_057197705.1. Lineage (NCBI taxonomy): Bacteria > Pseudomonadati > Bacteroidota > Flavobacteriia > Flavobacteriales > Flavobacteriaceae > Flavicella > Flavicella sp. IMCC45537. The sequence continues at coordinate 3,651,607 of NZ_CM170067.1, read as the reverse complement.
CATCTATTAATATTTTATCATTGATTTGTGTTTTCAAGGATATATCTACCTGATTATCTATATTATATTCTTCAACATCACTTTTATCACCTGAAGTATATCCAAGATCAATTTGAAATTTATCTCCATCCTCATTAAATATATCAGAAAGAGCCCCCGAAATAATATCTGAGGTTGTTCCTGAAACAAACGATCCACCACTTGAAGCTACATTTTCTTCATTAAAAAAGCTCTTTGCCAATAGTAGCGAGAAAAACTGGCGAAGTGTCGCATTCTCATCGTCATTATTCAAAACAAAAGAAAGCTCAGAAGCTACTGTAGAACTTGAGTTTGGAATCACAATGCTAAAATCCTCATGAGAATTAAATAAACTACCTGTTATATCTGTAATAAGGTCAACAGCAATTTTTCTACTTGTATTTAAATCCGTTAATAAAACTTTCGGATTTGCTTTCACTCTATGCGTTGCCCTAATATTAAGATTTGCATTCATAGGATCTCCATCCCAAGAAATCAAACCTCCCTTTTCAATTTCAAAAGGTTTGTTTATCAATCCTCCATAAATAAAATTATAAAACCCTTGATCAATAAGGTAATCTCCATACATATTGAATTTTCCTTTGGTATCAATTTCAATCAATAAATTCCCTGATCCTGTTCCACGCAATGAACTCCCCGAAACTCTGTCAATCACTATTTCTGCTTCCGCATCTGGAGTTACATCTATATCGAAATTCAATGACAGACCTTGAAATTTTTCAATCAAAAACTCATTATCAAATAAACTCGTTTCAAAATCTTTTTTCTCATCAGATTTAAAATGTATCAAACCAGAATTCTCAACAGCCTTTACATCGTTTAATGGAATGATAAACTTTGTCCCTTCTAAAGTTTTTGCTTTTACGTCAATATTTAAGTCGTTCGTAGTTCCCGAAATATTGGACAAGCCTTGAATAAATCCAGTACCATAATAACTTACATTATCACCATCTTCCGTATCTAAAACAAGAATTCTATCCGATTTTAAATTTAAATCTAAATTCCAATTTTTGTAATAAGAATGTTTAATGGTACCGTTAATAATTCCATTAGTTTTATACTTAGTATCTTCAACTATTAAATTATCAAAACTAAACGTTTGATTACTCAAGGTAACTTTGGGATCATTAATCAAATTGTAGTCAACATTTAAATATGGAAATGTGAACCCAGCATCTTCCAACTCAATCACACCATTCATATCTGGATTTGACAAGGCTCCTACTACATGAAACTCTCCATTTGCCACTCCACGTAATTGAGATAATACGTTTTTCCCTAGCGGACTAAAAGCATTCAAATAAAAACCATCCAGTTTTACATCTAAATTTATCAAAGGGATTTTAGGACCTATATCGATATAACCTACTGCATCTAATTGTTTGTAGGCCTCGTTTTGCAAGGATACATCCACTTGATATTTTTTATAGGAATCATTGGCATTTACATGCATATTTAAATCACCTTGTAATGATCCATTTATCGTAAATTCTTTAATATCTAAATTCCCTAGCGGGTTGTATATCCCATTCTCTTGTTTGAAATTTAATTCACCATCTAGAACTCCTCCCAATGAAAGAGAATCTACTTTTGGCATGATGGCGTCAAGATTTACATTATCAAAATCCATCTTAAGATTCTTGTAGGTAGAGTCCCTAATTACTCCTTCAAATTTGACTCGTTGCCCTTCTGTAAGAAGTTCAATTTCTTTTATTTCGTATTCCTGCTTTTTAAAATTAAAAACTAACTTATTATTCTTGTTGTCATTAGGGTTGATCATCCACTCCTTGTCCTTGAATAATATTTTGGATTTCAAAATCCCTAATACGGATTCTTTATTTTTATCAATAGTATAGTAAAATACTACACCGTACCTTTCCTCATTATCCTTCCCTCCAGTAAAATCAGACCTAAAATAGAGAGTGTCATTTACCTTTTTATTATACAAATTAAACTCCCGAACCGTATACTGAGGTGATTTTACTTGTTTAATGGATACATTCGTATTTAATGCAGGATTTTTATTATCTAATTTGACATTAATACTATCAATAAATGTATTATTCATTTTAATTTTCGGAGTAGAAAACAAAACTTTAATATCATTTGTTTCTTCGATCACCTTACCTTGTAATTTAGCACTTGACAACAAGCTGATTTTAGGTGACAATACCGGAATGATAGGACTAAAAATTTCAAAATCAAATTCTACAAACTGATCCCCTTCCACCTCTATAGGAGTATAATTTGCCATCATGCTTCCTAAAGAATTCTGGACCATTTTCCCAATATCAGCAAATCTAAAAGCACCTTGAACTTGACCGTTAATAATGTCTTCAGAATTAAACTCAATCGTTCTTAAATGCTCATTTTTTTGAGATTTTAATGAAAAATTTTCAAACTCATGAACTTTAAACTCATTGGTATAGGATGCATTTTTAAAACTCGCATTACCAATAATATTATCTATAGAATTCCCTGTCAAATCAATATTTATATCTCCTTTAATCACGGAAATACTATCACGTTCAAATAAGTGCAGGGTTTTTAAATCGAAACGATCCACTTTAACATTAAAATCAAACTCATAGTCTTCTTTAGATAAATCAGCTAGTCCCGTAAAATCAAAACTAATATTGGGGTCATCTATCATCAAATGCCCATTAAATAATTTATTTTGCAACACCCCATCAATTTGAACACCTCTATAGGTATATCCTTTATACTGGTGCTTAGATACAATTCCGATGAGTGAAGTGTTAATGTTTTCTAATTTAAAACCTTCTCCTTCTACTTCCCCTTCAAAAGAAAGTTGACCAATTAAAGGATCTCCAATCATTTTCCCTAATTCAAAATCTGTAACATTAACATAACCATCATAAGTAGCTTCATCAATATTATCGATATTTGTAAGTTCTAAATCAACACTAGCCTTTCCCATTTTTGATCTAATATCAATCGCCAGGTCCAATTTATTCTTGGTTATTAAAGTAGCTCCAGAAACAGAAAAAACACCAATTTTTTTCAATTCAGATGGAAGATTTTTTCCAATTACATTCGGCATTAAATTTTTTAACTGACCATAATCCGACTTTAACTCATCACTTACTCCATAAATTGAGAATTGGCTTCCTTGACTTAAGGCTTCTTTAAAATGATAATTTCCTTTTATTTTGAAATCTGATCCAGATGTTAAATTAAAATGAGATAATTTAAAATCATTTATCTTTCCTTTAAAAGTGGAACTCACATTTAATAAGTCATCCCCAGCAAACTCGTTATATAATTTTTTAAGGTCAACTAATGATATTTTTGAATTTTTTAATATCGCTTCAATTTCGACTTTATTATTAAAATCTTGAAGATCATCCCCATCATAATTAAACACCACATCAATATCTATTTTAGAATGTGAAGTTTCTAGATATGCCTCTTGAAAAAGCATTTGATTTGTTGTGTAAGTAAAAGAAGTGGTTAAATTCTCGACTTTCAAATTATGATTATCTACAAAAGAAGCATTCTCAACACGCAGGCCTACCCGAGTCCCATTCAAATCAAACTCTTTTACTATACCTTTAATTCCATAATAAAAAACAATCATAGAATTCTGCTTTTTATTTTCATTGACAATGTCGAAATCAACATTATGTAAACCGATATACGGAGAAAATAATTTAAATGGTTTTTTAGCTTTCGTTTTTTTGTTCTTACTAAATTTCCTAGAGAATATTGTTAGATTATTGGTTTCTTCTCCTTCGTATGTTTTCATATGAAAAACCCCATCATATAACTCAGACTCCCCTAAAACAAGTTTGTTTTTTAATAAAGAATTTATTTTTAAAAGTTCCGACTGTATCTTTTTTACTGCTATTAACGTATCATTATGATGATCTTTTATTAAAACCCCAGACAATTGAACCTCTCCAAAAGGTGAAATTTTAATCTTATCTACCTTTATATCAGCATCATAAGTTTCTTGTAAAAACCCTGAAACTTTAGAACCTACCTTTGTTTGCACTGATGGCTGTGCTAGCAAAACACCTAATACAAGTAATAAAAGCAAAACAATTGCTAAAATTCTAGTTAGTATTTTTCTAATTCGTACGATATGCTTTAACTTTGTTTCCTATTTGCAAAAAGGATGCCTAAAAATATTTATTATGTCTAAAACACCCGTTTATATACTAGCCATTGAATCTTCATGTGATGATACAAGTGCTTCTGTGATCTGTAATGATAAAGTCCTATCAAACACCGTTGCCAATCAAGCAATACACGCAGAATATGGAGGTGTTGTTCCAGAACTTGCTTCTCGTGCACATCAACAAAATATAGTCCCAGTGGTTCAACAAGCAATTCAGAAAGCAAATATCGACAAAAAAGACTTAAATGCCATAGCTTTTACAAGAGGACCTGGATTAATGGGATCATTATTAGTTGGAACCTCTTTTGCAAAATCTTTAGCCTTATCTCTAAATATTCCCCTCTTAGATATAAACCACATGCAAGGCCATGTTCTTGCTCACTTTATTGATGAAGAAGGTTCAGAAAAACCTCCCTTCCCTTTTATATGTTTGACCATTAGTGGAGGCCATACCCAAATCGTAAAAGTTGAAGATTATTTTAAAATGTCTGTTTTAGGTGAAACAATAGATGATGCTGTTGGAGAGGCTTTTGATAAATCTGCTAAAATTCTTGACTTACCATATCCTGGTGGACCATTAATTGATAAATATGCTAAACAAGGAAACCCATTGGCATACAAGTTTACCAAGCCAAAAGTAGGACCTATGGATTTTAGTTTTAGTGGACTAAAAACAGCCTTTTTATATTTCATCCAAAAAGAAGAAAAAGAGAACCCAAATTTCATTAAAGAAAATCTTTATGACATTTGCGCTTCTTTACAACATACCATTGTAACAATCTTAATGGATAAATTGAAAAATGCGGTTAAAGAAACCGGAATTACCCATGTTGCAATAGCCGGTGGTGTTTCAGCGAATTCAGAAATTAGAAAACGTCTAAAAGAAACAGAGAGCAAGTACAAATGGACAACTTATATTCCCAAATTTGAATACACCACGGATAATGCTGGAATGATTGCTATTGCTGGATACTATAAATATCTACAAAATAATTTTAGTGAATCTGGAGTTTCTGCCAATGCAAGAATGAAAGTGAATGACATCAGTTAGTCAATTCATAAAACAAAGATTCTAAATTTTTATTTTGAGTATTCATTTGAATAATTTTCAAACCATTTTCTGTAGCGAAATCAAAAACTGCTGATCGTAGATCATCTTTAATTGCAAATGTCAATTGCCAAGCAGAACCTCCAAGAGATTTAATATCTTTTATATGAGATATTTCTCTAAGGAATCGCTCTTCTATTTGATAATCAAACTCAACCTCTATCACTTGATCTTGACGTTCTTTCAATAGATCCAAATTTTCATCTGCAACTACTTTACCATGGTTTAGCATAAGCACACGACTACAGACCGCTTCCACTTCTTGCATTATATGTGTAGAAAGAAGTATCAGTTTGGTTTCTCCTAATTCCTTTATCAAACTTCTTATTTCAATCAATTGATTCGGATCTAACCCTGTTGTCGGTTCATCCAAAATAAGAATCGCTGGATTATGTATCAGTGCGGCTGCAATACCAACTCTTTGCTTATACCCCTTAGACAACTCTTTTATTTTTTTATGTACCTCTGGAGTTAAACCAACTCTATCTATTAATCCATTAATTTTAGATCTATCAACTTTATGAATTTCAGCAATAAAAGTCAAATACTCCAACACATACATTTCATTGTACAACGGGTTGGATTCTGGTAGATAACCAATATTATTCTGAATGAACTTCAAATCTTTTTCTATAGAAACTCCTTCTATTTTCACCTCTCCTTGAAAAGAGTCAATATACCCAGTTATAATCCTCATCAAAGTGGACTTCCCAGCTCCATTTGGACCTAAAAAACCAACTACTTCACCTTTTTTTATCTTGAAGGACACATTTTCAAGTGCCAGCTTCTTTCCGTAGTGCTTCGATATATTAATTACTTCTATAGACATCAATTCTGTTTTCTACAAAAATACACTTTTATCCAAATCAGAATCTTAACAAAACCTAAAAAACTAGTCTTTCCAAAACTATCTTAAAGTCAGTTATTTTTCAGACATTTGCATACTCTATAACAGGCATTTATTGTTACATGAATAAAAAAGTACAAATACAAGATTTAGGACTGAAAGGTTACCAGGAGGCATGGGATTATCAAGTAGAGTTATTTGACGAAATTGTCGCGAAAAAAATGCTCAATAGAAACAATAAAACAGAAACGCCTACTGATAACTTTTTACTATTTGTAGAACATCCACATGTATATACTTTAGGGAAAAGTGGTGATCTAAGCAACCTGTTGTTAAATGAAAAGCAACTAGAGGCAAAAGGCGCTACTTTTTACAAGAGCAATCGTGGTGGAGATATCACTTATCACGGACCCGGACAGATTGTTGGGTACCCAATTTTTGACCTTGAAAACTTTTTTACAGACATCCATAAATACTTAAGATTTCTAGAAGAAGCAATTATACTAACACTTAAAGAATACGGTTTAAACGCTGAACGAAGCAAAGGAGAAACTGGAGTTTGGTTTGATACTAACACTCCCTTTGCGAGAAAAATTTGTGCTCTTGGTGTACGTTGCAGTAGATGGGTTAGTATGCACGGATTTGCCTTAAATGTTAACGTTGATTTAGGTTATTTTGACAATATCATTCCATGTGGGATTAAAGGTAAAGCGGTTACCTCTATGGAGGCTGAACTTGGCCGAAAAGTTTCAGAGAAAGAGGTAAAAGAAAAAATAACAAAACATCTGGCCCAACTATTCCTTATTGAGTTTGTAGAAGCTTAGCTTTTTAAAACTTGTAGACTACGGCATTAATATTCATTCCTGCTCCAACCGAAGCCAACATAATTACATCTCCTTTTTCTATTTGATGCCCTTCCATTTCATCTTTTAAAATTAAATCCAACAAGGTGGGAACAGTGGCCACAGAACTGTTTCCTAACTTATGAATATTCATAGGCATAATCCCTTCAGGCACCTGCCTTTTATACAACCTGTAAAAACGTTTGATGATTGCCTCATCCATTTTCTCATTTGCCTGATGTATGCATATCTTTTTGAGGTCTTCAATCCTATACCCACTCTTATCCAAAACCTCTTTCATTGCATTTGGAACGTTGTTCAACGCAAACTCGTAGATTTTTCTTCCGTGCATCTTTATATAACAAGTATTCGCTTCTGTGTCCGATTTATAAGAACCTCCGAAAAACAAATAATTTGTCTCTTCTTCAGTAAAGGTTTTTGCACCATAGTTAATAATTCCTTTTTCTTGAGAACTTTCAGTTGCTTCAATCACAACAGCACCAGCACCATCTGCATAAATCATCGAATCACGATCATAATCATCGACAACCCTAGAAAGCGTTTCCGTTCCAATTACAAGTATTTTTTTTGCCATACCCGACTTGATAAAAGCCTCAGCATGAATAAGCCCTTGAACCCAACCTGGACAACCAAATAATAAATCGTAAGCTACACAACTTGTATTTACAATCCCTAGTTTATTTTTAACCTTGGAAGCCAAACTTGGTAAAGTATCTCCTTGAACGCTTCCTTTTTTAACATCACCAAAATTATGAGCTACAATAATTTGATCTATATCATCTTTATGCACTTCTGCATTTTCAATGGCCTTCTTAGCAGCGATAGAGGCTAAATCTGAAGCACTTTGCGAATCTTCTGCATATCTTCTTTCTTCAATTCCCGTAATCTGCTTGAATTTATCAATAATTACAGCATTTTCATATTTAAAAGAAGATCCATCTTCATTCAAAAAAAGCTGATCGTTAAAATCACTATTTTTTTTAATAATTAAAGGGATCGAACTCCCTGTACCAGTAATTACCGAATAAATCGCCATAAATTAGTAACTAATTTAAATTTAGAAATGCTAAAATACACACATAAACCATGTCCTCAACATTACGACAAAAAAATATCTTAAAACAAACAGAAAAACTGAATGCTTTAAGATATTTCATGAATTTTTAGATATCTAAATCTAGAAATTATCGTAAATATCTCCTAAATCAAATGATAACGAAAATCGTAAAGTACTTTCTAATGGGTTATATGAGGAAGCAGCATTTACCAAATAAGACAAATCTATATTAAAAGCTTTAGCTTTCAAACCACCACCCATAGTAAAATATTGCCTATTTCCTTTCATTTCACTTTCGTGATAATATCCACCACGTAATGCAAAAGAATCATTGTAAACATATTCAGCTCCGAAACCTATGTTTATCTCTTGCATTTCCTCTCCAAATCCGTATGGAGCATCAGCAAAGGACTGGAACATTCCTTCTACCCATCCTACATTATCTTCTTTTCCTTTAATTACATTACCGCTATCATCTCTAATTGGAGGAGTTGGGACTAAAAGCTTAGACAACTGCAATGTTAACGCTAATGTATTATAATTATCTATTATAAAATCGAACCCTCCTCCCAATCTCAATTGAGTTGGAATAAAATCTTCTCTACCCGCGGTATATGATACTTTAGGCCCCATATTTGAAATATTAAAACCGGCTCTAATTCTACCATTAAAACTTCCATAATTTCTTTCAGCTGATTGATAAAACCCTGAAACATCAACGCCAAAACCATTTACTGTATTTAAATTTTGGTCCGTTCCTGTTATTTTGAAATCAGAACGCATATAACGTAAGGCAACACCCATCGAAAAATAATCACTTAATTTCAGAGCATAAGAACCTGAAGCAGAAAACTCATACGGATTAGCACTTCCCGTACTATTTCCCCCATCATCATATAAATCAATATCCCCTAAAGAAAAATATCTTATATCTGCACCCCAAGCGCTTCTTTCGTCAATCCTATTAATAATCGATCCTCCCCCCACAAACAAGCCATCAACCAAACTCTGTAACCAGGGAGTATAATTCACACCAATTGAATATTCGGAAGTATTAAACGCCATTTTCGCTGAATTGTGGTATATCGAATTTGCATCAGATGTTGTTGCCACCCCAACATCTCCTTGTCCTGCTGCTCTTGCATCAGACAAAATTAAGAGTAATGGAACCCCTGTTTGAATTGGATTAGGCTCAGGCGCTTGAGCTTTAACATGTAATACAGCACCTATCAGAATCAAAAATACCCCTATTTTTCTTTTCATATCATTTATTTAATTTATGCTTTATTGAAGCAATACTAATTTTTCAAATTTTTCGGCTTTTACACCACTTATAACATTCGTAACTTCTAATTTATATACGTATACTCCTTTACCTACCTTATCACCAAAATCATCTTTCCCATCCCAAGTAATAGTCCTAGATAAACTTCCTGATGTTTGAACAACTTCAGATATTGATTTTATTAATTTACCAGAAACTGTGTAAACATATATTTTTACATTTAACAACTCATTCGGCTGATTATGTGTGAACCAAAACTCCGTATAGTTAACAAATGGATTAGGATAATTTAATACATTTTCCAAAACAAACTCATCACTACTTGTCACTGTAAATGTTAACGTTTTGTCGGAAGCATTATTGTACGTATCCCAAACTTTTAATTTTAAGGTATGAGAACCAGGCTCTAATTTCCGAAGGGTGTAATTTACATTTCCTTTCGTAAAATCACCCGTTTCAGCCTCATAAAACTCATTTAACAAAATTGGATTTCCTTCATCTCCATCAATAACTGCGGTAATAGCATGACCTATCGCCCCCGAGGATGTGTTTATTCCACTATCATCTGATAATTTAGCAATCAATTTAGGAATAGCACTCGTGTTTCCTCCATCTTGAAACGACTCGTCATTTAAAAACAACTCAATAGATGGCCCCACTAAGTCTTCTTCAGCAGCATCATTAATTCCGCCTACCACAGTCTCAAGATCATACCCCCCTTTTCCACCAGTTTCATCAAAGGCATACAAGCTAATCTTACCAGCACCATACGATATTTTTATATCCTTCGGTACTATAAAATCAAAATTAAAAACACCATTCACAACTTCGGACTTTCCTTTAAACACGGCATTTTCTTGCGTTTCAAACTCCATTATCAATGGATTCCCACTATTATCAGTAAACCCTTTATTGTTTATCGTTTCTCTAGTTGTTGGTTTATCATAAATTGTCGTTGATAAATCACCATTGAAACCGGTCAAAACTGCTCCGTTAATATCTCTAACCTCCCCTGCAATATTTATTTTAGACAAGGCTTTTATCGTATCCCTTGGCTGACTAATATCAACCCCATTTATTTGAGTAATCGTGACACTCGGTCCTGGTCTAGCTAATTTCATAGCCGGATCTCCCAAATAAAAAATAAAAAATCTTTGATCCAAACTTGGGCTTACCTCATTTTTAGAGTGCATTAAATTTTCTGCAATCGTATTGTCGTTTCCATCATACCCCAATATTTTTGGCGTCAAAATTTTATTAAAGTTTCTACCATAAAAGATATACACTTCTCTCGTTGTAGAGATTAAACTTCCTGAACCACCAATCCTACTATTAATCATCTCTTCCCCTGCGGTAAAACGAGCAGGATTATCAAATCTAGTAAAGTCACAAGTAATAGTTATAAACAAAGGGGATTTTTCAAAATTCACTAACGATTTTATATCAGAAATAGTTAAAATTCTTTCAGAGGCAAATCCCCCTTCTCCTCCATGTCCAAAATAATTAAACAACAATGTCCCTTTCTCTAAAGAATTCGTTATTGCGGCATTTACATCAGGGTATCTCACCCCTCCAGTTGTTTCTTGCTTTACATAAGCATCTGAGTAAATTTTCTTGATATTATATTGAGGTTTATTCAAAACGATAGACTCTGCTATTTCGTCCATATCTGTTTGAAATACAAACTCACTTGCGTTATCTAAATCATCAGTTGCCAAGGTAATGGCATTATGCCAATTTTCGAAATAACTACTGTTATAATAAGCTAAAATTTTATCCACTACGATGGTTGCTTGAGCATCATCAGAAACCAAAATCCTACCAGTTGCAACATCTTGTCTGTCAGAAGAAGTCATATTCCCCTCATTACTATCCATCATTCCGTAATAATCATCAGTAACGTAAGAGTTTACTAAATCAAAACTCTCATATGCCAAATACACAGGAACAATATTATTATTTCCAGCTATTCTATCCTTGTAATCATAAGACGAATCTCCAAACGTACATAAATACTTTATTTTATTATCCGTAGAAGTCGCATTATCATATAAGTACTTGACAAAATCTCTAATAGCAGTAACATCTGGACTACCAGAACCAAACTCGTTATATATTTGGGTTAATGAAACTACCCGGGTAGAAAGTCCTGAATTTGCGGTATGGTAATTTGCCAAGCGTTGTGCGTGACTCATAAAATTATCTTTGGTTATAAGTACATATTGAATATCTCTTAATCCATGCAAATTTTGATTCGAAATAGTACCTTGTTGTACAATTTGCGGTGTATAAAAGTTAGAATTACTAACCACATGATACTCACCTAAAACACCAGAATTCTTTTTAAAATGAAAATCATCACCAGCACTTTGATTTAATATTTTTTTAGGTTCAATAGGATTCGTTACATCCCATATCATGTTTACTTGATTTTTATTCTGAACTACATACTCCAATACCTTTGATGACTCTTGAGATATAAAATTTCTAAATCCAAATTGACTTCCATCTGCAACTAAAAACCGATCACCAATTACCTCAATATAATCTAAAAACGCTTCTGCCGCTGGGTTTCCATTCTGACTGTAAGAGAGTTGAACATTAATAGATGAATCATTCACATCTAATTCTCCACTATTAACAGAAGCCCTAGCTTTTGTAATTCCAGAAATAGCCGAAAAACTTAAATTAAATAATGCGGTATTGTTAACAGTTACATTTAAACTTGTAGCAGTTGTTGCCGTTGATGCTGCACGCACTTTAAAAAACACATCTTTTGAAGTATCAATATTATTCAGCGAAAAAGAATAAGTTCTTGAATTTTGAACTAAAAAGGAATCGCCAAACCATTGTTGACCTGCTCCAATTAAATTCACCCTATCTTCTTCATTAAACAAATGATCTTTAAATGATGATACTACATCAGTAGTTGATTCTGTAACCTCAGTAGCATCAGAAATTCTTTTACCTGGACCTAAATCTACATTTAAAAAATAAAAGGCTTTTTCGGAATAGATATTTTTCCTGTGGTAAATTGAATTTTCATCCTCTTTTACCCAATCATGTGCCCCTTGACCATAAAAAAGAATATAATCCGAATCATGAAAAACCCCATCAGACTCTCCACTAACAAAGATTGCATTCTCCTGAAGATCATTATATCTAAATTCAGAATTTAAATTTGGTAACATCTTCCCCCCATTACCATAAATTCTGATATTTCTAGGATCCAAACCATCCGTTGAAACCCCCAAACTATTCAGAAAATCTTTATCCAATTTGAAAACACCAGTTCTGTCTATGGAAATTTTATACCAAGCTCCAGACTTCAGAACTGAATCAGAAAAATCAGCAACCTGAAGTGATTTTTGGGCAGTTGACTTTAATTCATACACCAAATCAAAAGAGACGATTTTCTTTACAATTTCTCCTTCTTTAACCAAAGGAGTTAAACTAAAAGAAACTCCTCCTATCTCATTTGCATGTGAAATATTCAAAGTACTTTTAACCGAAAACGGTATTGCCTCTAATGAAATATTTTGAAGAAAATTAGCACCTACCACCTCATAGACTATATTCTCAAGCGAATACTCTATTGCAGTAACACCCGAAGAAACTTCCCAATTCTCATAATAAGAAGGAACTCCCTTTCCATCTAAAAAATTATCTTTAACGAGTGGATATGTCAACTTCACACCGTTTGATACCTCTAATTGCTTACTCATCTCCCAGTCCAAATCAATGGACTTTCTAACTGTCTTCTGAGAAAAACTATTCAAAGAGAAAAACAATAGAAATACGTATAAAACTTTAATGAATCTTTCTGCCATATTACGTTAAAATAGTCAAATTTGTTCAGGACTGCAAGATATGACATAATAAAGAAATAAACCAATCGTTATTAAAAGACATTGAAACCAAAAATTCTAATTTTTACATTCGTATTTTTAACATCTATTTATTGCAAAAAACCATAATTAGTGTAAATTGCGACAAGATTAGAATACCCCGTAATATTATATCAAATATGCAAAATTTGTTTAAAATAAAATATATAGCCATTGCTTTATTAACAATTAGCATGGTGAGTTGTAGTGAAAAATCTACTTCAAACAAAAACTCAACCACCTCTACTTTAACAGGTTGGAAGTTTAATGATCCAGATTATGGGGGATTCGCGATCAACAACAAATACAAAGAACAAAAAACACCTTTGGGGATGGTATTGGTTGAAGGAGGAACCTTCACTATGGGTAGTGTTCAAGATGATATCATGTCTGATTGGAATACAACACCAAGAAGAATGCAGGTTCGTTCATTTTATATGGATGAAGCAGAGGTTACGAATTCTGAGTATTTATTATACTTAAAGTGGTTAGAAAGAGTTTTCCCACCAAGAGTAGATGACTATAGTCATATTTATGAAGCCGCATTACCAGATACTTTGGTTTGGAGAAACGCAATGGGAAGTAATGAATCATTAAGTGAAACTTATTTAAGACACCCTGCCTATGCAAATTACCCTGTTGTAGGAGTAAGTTGGTCTCAAGCAAATGATTTTTGTGAGTGGAGAACGGATCGTGTGAATGAAAAAATATTAATGGATCTAGGACTAATTAAAAATTTATTTAATGAAGATTCTATTGTAGTTGAAGGTAAAAACCATTTTAACACTGAAGCTTACTATTCCAACCCAAACTTACTATTTGACGGAGATCCTACTATTTATGACAAGGGACTAAAAAGTATTACCAGATCTGACATAAAGAAAGATACCGTTACTGGTAGAAAAGGAATGACTGGACGTCATGTAAAACCTAGTGATGGAATACTATACCCAGACTTTAGACTTCCAACCGAGGCAGAATGGGAATATGCAGCAAAAGCACAGATTGAAAACAGAGAACGTAACAATATAAGAGGTCGTAAAAAATATCCTTGGAAAGGAAGATATACACGTAACAATTCCACAAAAAGTAGAGGCGATCAATTAGCTAATTTCAAGCAAGGGAGAGGTGATTATAGTGGTTTAGCAGGATGGAGTAATGACGGTGCAGATATCACTAACAGAATAAAGTCATACCCTCCAAATGCTTTTGGTTTATATGACATGGCCGGAAATGTTGCCGAATGGGTATATGATGTATACAGACCTCATGTTGATACTGAAATGAATGATTTCAATTACGTTAGAGGAAATTTATTCATGAAAAAATCTATTGATGCTGATGGTAATGTTATTATTGCGGATTACGAAGATGTAATCTACGACACACTGCCTAACGGAAGAATAATCACTAAAAATATTCCTGGTAAGGTTATTTACGAACCAATTACAAAAGAAGACGCACAACTTAGATCAAACTACACACAAGCTGATAATTCAAGTTTAGGAGATGGAGACTTAACAAATTCAAGACATTATAATATCGATTTAACAGAAACCGATAATATTCCTAGAATGTACAACTCTCCTTTAGATCCTGTAACTTCATTTGACTTTGAAACAGGAGAATTTGAAACTAAATACGACGACAAAAAAAGATCTACTTTGATTGGTGACAAAACAAGAGTATACAAAGGAGGTTCTTGGAGAGATCGTGAATTTTGGTTAGACCCTGCACAAAGGAGATACTTACCGCAATACATGGCAACCGAATTTATTGGTTTCCGATGTGCTTTAGATAAAGTGGGTAATATGACTCAATCTAAAAAAACACAATTTAATAAATAGTAATACAAAATCACATCATACAAAAGGCCTTACTAAATATTAGTAAGGTTTTTTTGGTAAATAAATCATCATATGGAATTAGCTAATTTATACCAACTTTTCAAATCAAGTAATGGAATCACCACTGATACAAGAAAAATAGAAAAGGACACCATCTTTTTTGCATTAAAAGGAGCTAATTTCAATGGTAACACTTTTGCAAAGAAAGCACTGAGACAAGGTGCCTCATATGCGGTGATTGATGAAGAAATATACGATTCTTCTAACAAAACTATCCTTGTAAAAGATGTGCTTTCTACCTTACAAGAATTAGCTAGCTACCACAGAAAACAATTAAACACTCCTATTCTATCTTTAACAGGAAGCAATGGAAAAACAACAACCAAAGAATTAATCAATGTGGTGTTATCCAAAAAGTTTAAAACTACCGCTACTATTGGGAATCTAAATAATCATATTGGGGTGCCTTTAACGCTGTTATCATTTACAGAACAAACAGAATTTGGAATTGTTGAAATGGGCGCAAATCATCAAAAAGAAATTGAGTTTTTATCTAACATTACAGCCCCAAATTTTGGTTATATTACAAATTTCGGAAAGGCCCACCTTGAAGGTTTTGGGGGAATAGAAGGAGTTATCAAAGGAAAATCAGAACTTTACTCCTATTTAAAAAACAACAATCAAAAAGTTTTTATCAACACAAACGATCTAAAACAAGTAGAATTGACAAAAGGAATGAATGGGTTTACATTCGGACAGACCTCGAAATTAGTACAGAGTTCTCCCTTCTTAGAAATTACTTACAAAGGTTTAAAAATTAAATCCAACCTAATTGGAACCTACAATTTTTCAAATATTAGTGCTGCAATCGCAATAGGTGAATATTTCGAAATCCCTTCACAGGACATCAAATCTGCAATAGAAGACTATATTCCAACGAATAATAGATCCCAAATTATCAGAAAAAAAACTTCGGAAATAATTTTAGATGCTTACAATGCCAATCCAACAAGCATGAATGCTGCTTTAAAAAATCTGGAAAATACTGTGGCAGAAAACAAAGTAGCTATTTTAGGAGATATGTTTGAATT
Organism: Flavicella sp. IMCC45537; assembly: GCF_057197705.1. Classification (NCBI taxonomy): domain Bacteria; kingdom Pseudomonadati; phylum Bacteroidota; class Flavobacteriia; order Flavobacteriales; family Flavobacteriaceae; genus Flavicella; species Flavicella sp. IMCC45537. Next base: position 3,635,439 of record NZ_CM170067.1, on the reverse strand, counting down.
AGGTGATTCAAGTGAATTAGAACATCAGGAGATTGTAAATATGGTAGAGCAATTAAATATTGACGAAATTCATTTAATTGGGAAACATTTTAACAAAACAAACGCTTCAAAAGCAAAATTATATTCCACCTTTGAAGCGTTTAAAAATTCTTTTGTTCCTAAAAAAGCCACCTACCTTATAAAAGGATCTAGAGGCATGGCACTAGAAAGAACATTGGATTTATTTGATTAAATACTCTTTATGATATTTAATTAAATTATCTATCGGACGTTGTATCGCACCTGCTAAATTTAATTCATATTTATCTGCAACTTTTTCTAAAATATCATAGAAATAATGGGCAATAGAACCAATGAAATAAATTGGAGTTGATTTATCCTTCTTAAAAGGTAATACTCTTGATATAAAAAACTCATCAAACCCTGACTCCATTAAATCCTTAACATATTGTTCTTCCTTGAACTGAAACATAAAACTTGCAAAATCTGCTAAATACGTATTCGGGTTTGGTTCTTTATATAAGTGATGCTTTATTGTATCTGGAGATAAATCATAAGATTCTTCAAACTTTTTAGCAATATAATCTGGCATCGTTTTGTAATAATAATTGCGAATCAATCTTTTCCCAAAGTAATTACCGCTAGCTTCATCCATCAACAGATATCCTAATGACACCGTGTTCATATGGGTGTTTTTACCGTCATAATAACAGCTATTTGACCCAGTTCCTAGAATACAAATAATCGCAGGATCACTACCTGTAGCAGCATAAACAGCAGCTAACATATCTTCTTCTACAACAACCTCAGCATTGGTAAAAAGTTCTTCAAACAGATCTTTTAAAATTTTAGTTGCTACTACCGTTCCACATCCGGCTCCATAAAAGAAAATCTGCGTTACTTTATCTAAATTCTCAGAAAATTCTTTTGCTGAAAGCACTCTTTCTTTTAAGACTTTTTCTTCAACAACTGCTGGGTTTAAACCTGGGGTCCTCACCTTAAACAATTGGTTTTTATTTTCATCTAAAGCAATCCAATCTACCTTAGTTGAACCTCCGTCTGCTATTAAAATCATAAGTTATCGTTTAATTTTTACCAAATATATTATATCATATTTGAACTGACAACAACTATCGATACTATATCGATTTCGAAACTACGAACGACATAAAAAGCCACTAAACATGTGTTTTACACGTAAATATTACACTTATAACCCCTATTCTATTTTAAAAATAAAAGAAGTCAACCCCTCTAATTTAATAGAAATTCTTCCAGAATCTTTATCTATTAACAAGTTCGTTTTTTCTCCATAAAGTTGATCTTTCAATTGATACATTTTCTTGGTCAACTTCATTTTATCTATCAATACTTTTGGAAGAATCAAATCAAATTCTTTAGTAGTGTTTTCAAAATTAGCGACGATAAAAAGTCTTTCAGAATCTGACCAACGCGCAAATGAAAATATTTTATTAGAATCATAGGAATTCATATTACGATTATAAGTGTGCAAATCATAATACTCCCCAACTAAAGCAGAACTCGATAAAGTAAAATTCAATAATCTTTTATAAAAACTACGCAATTCTTTTTCATCATCAGATAACTTAGCACCATCAAAAGCCCCGTTATTCATCCAACGTTGATGCGCAGGAACACCGATATAATCAAATATTGATGTTCTAGTTGGTGTACCGAATCCAGCATTTTCTTGCGCCTTTTCTCCAACTTCCTGACCAAAGTAAATCATAGTTGGTGACGTTGTCAAAGTAGCTGAAACGACCATTGCTGGGGTTACTTTTTTGGAGTCACCTCCAAAAGCAGGACTTGCAAAACGTTGCTCATCATGATTTTCTAAAAAATGTAACATCTGATGTTCTATATCCTTCAAATCATTCACTATTTTTGGAATAGCATCGGTACTACCATGTCCTTTCACAATCGATTTTATCGTATCGTATAACGCTACTTTGTCATACAAATAATCCATTTTACCTTTATGAATATAATCTCTGTACAATTTTGGATTATAAACCTCTGCTAATAGAAAAGCTTTTGGATTTTCCATCTTTATAGCTGAATTCATATAACTCCAAAATTCTACAGGTACCATTTCAGCCATGTCATACCTAAAACCATCCACTCCTTTCGCCAACCAAAAGAGTGCTATGTCTTTATATTTATCCCAGGAATCGGGAACATCTTGTTCTTTCCAAAATTCATAATGTTTCCTATAAGACTCTTGTGCATACCCTTCTGGTAAAGCTTCAAAATCTTTCGTACCATCCGGCCTTATACCATAATTAATTTTTACTGTCTCGTACCAATCATAAAAATGTGGTTGAGCCAGTCTAGAACCATTACCCGTCCATTTCGCAGGTCTCTCAAAAAACGCTCCATCGATATCTTTATTTAACTCTCCTCCTAAAGGTTTGTAATTATTCAAGGGTACAGGAACTTTGAAATCCTCCCCCTCTACATAATAAAAATTGTTATCTTTTTCATATGCAACACTAGTATCATCTTTAGCTCCAAAATCAAAAACACCTTCTGGATTAGATTTCCCCTCATATTTTCTAGCAACGTGATTTGGAACGATATCAATAATCACTTTCATTCCTACTTTATGTGTTCTTGCAATTAAATCCTCAAACTCTTTCATCCTGTTTTCCGGATTTACAGCCAAATCTGGATCCACATTATAATAATCTTTTACTGCATATGGAGATCCAGCTCTTCCTTTTACAACTTCTGGATCATCATTAGAAATACCATATTGGGAATAATCTGTGACCATGGCATGATGTAACACACCCGTATACCAAATATGAGTTACCCCTAAATCTTTAATCTCACTTAATGCTTTTATCGTAAAATCCTCGAATTTTCCTACTCCATTTTCCTCAATAGTTCCCCAAGGTTTATTCGTAGAATTTGTATTTCCAAACAACCGTGTAAACACCTGATAAATCACTTTTTTACCCTCTATTTCAGGCGTTAACTCTTTTTTAGATGTTTCCATATTACATGAATAAAAAATCAACAACGCAACTAAACAAACACTTACTTTTTTCATATTTTAATTTTTCAATGCCAACAAAACAATATCATAAGGTGAATCTATTTCCACACTTCCATTTTTAACTACTCCTTTTTGAGCAGAATATTCATCTATCAATTCCATCCCTTCTTCAAACACATTTCCTACAGATACACTTTTAATTCCGTTTGTTAAGTTTAAACCTATCACAACTTTATCCACGTAAGAACCCTTCTTATAATTTCTAGAGAAACAATAAGGCTCCATAGAAATCATCTCATGACTACCGGCACCTACACTTGGGTGCTGACTCCTAAAGCGACCTAATTTTCCCCAATGTCTAATTTTTTCTTGCGTTTGTAGATCATTTGCTATCTGCTCCCAATTCATAAATGATCTTAAAGTAGCATCTCCATTAGCCCCCTCTACGATCAGAGATCTATCAGACTCATCTCCATAATAAATTTGAGAAATACCGGGTGTTAAAAGCAACTTTATAGCTGATTCATAATTTTTTTCTCTTTTGGCATCAAAGGGCTGACCATCATCATGTGATGAAAAATAATTCATAACAGACTTCCCCTTCAACTCTCCAGTTAAAATATTACTATATCTCGAGAACAACTCTTCAAAAGACTTTTTAGCATTGTATTTAAACTCAAAATTTATAACACTATTAAATCCATTTTCATAGTAATTGACTTTTTTATCTCCAAAATCAAAAGCCGTGGCGTTACTAATATTAAAATTGTACACTTCAGCAACAGTAAAAAATTCGTTAGAATCTAAAACTTGCTCTGGATGATTCTTTTTCCATAAACTAAATGAGTCATTACAAAGCTTCTTAAACTCCTTCCAAACCGTCTCTTCTGTATGCTTTACAGTATCCACTCTATACCCGTCAATCCCAAATTCCTCTATATAATCTGTAAGCCATTTCATAATAAAAAATCTTGGCGATCTTGGTAGTCCCGTTCTTTCAAAAAAAGTACTCAATTCATTTATTTCTTTTTCTAACCTTCCTTCCGCTTGCCATTTAGCGACTAATTCTTTAGGTAACCTAACCTCTTGATTCGATTCTGTTTTAATATCAGGTAAATTTTCAACTAGTGTGCAAGAAACAGTTGTTTCGTAATTTTCATAAGTACACGCTGGACTTGTTCTTACCCAATCATCTCCCCAAGCTGGATCGGATTCCGTACTCGGACCTGTATGATTTATGACCGCATCTAACAAAACTCGAATACCATGTGCATGTGCCGTTTCAATCATCTCCTTTAAATCTTCCTTGGTCCCAAAATTAGGATCTAAAGCCGTCCAATCTTTCATCCAATAACCATGAAATCCGAAGGTAGCTCCTGTTCCTTCATCTACATATCCATGTATCTGTTCCATTATCGGAGTCATCCAAATAGCATTTACACCTAATTTGTCAAAATATCCTTCTTCAATTTTCCGAGTGATACCTTTTAAATCTCCCCCTTCAAAACCTCTCAACACCCCCGTTTCTGCAACCCTTCCAAAATTAACATCATTGGATGGATCTCCATTGTTAAAACGATCTGTAAGCATAAAATAAACGTTCGCAGCCTCCCAAACAAAAGGAGCCTTCACTTTTGTTCTAGTTGTACTTTGGTCAACGCAAGAGATCATTAACACCCCCATAAAAAGAATGGTCAAGGCTTTAATATTTTTCGATTTTACAAGCATATTTTAATTTTATCTTTTTTAGTGATTTTTGCAACTATTTTTAATTTCTTATCTACATAGCTAAATTCTATTTTTCTACCATTCAACAACACCTTTTTAGGCGTTTTCTCTATCGAGTGAACAATTAAATTAACCTCTTTAGGCGTTCTATTATTTAAGGCACCTATTTCTGATTTGATAGAAATATCTATTTCGTTCGACTTAAGTTTACTTGTAAATCGAAGTATCTCATACACGCCATGTTCAAATGCATTGGGTGTTTTTCCATTATCTTGATACAATTTCCCTTTACTTTCTTTTACCTCTTTGTCATAATAAAAATGCAAATCAAACTGATCCAAAGAATATTCTTCAGTCGTCTGAATCGTTTTAATCATTGGTATAAAAGCACCTCCTCTAATATAAACAGGAATATTTTCTTTAACTAGGTTTATAACTTGTGAGGTTCCTGCTTTAAATTTTTCATCAGAATAAAAGTCAAACCAATTATTAGTCTTAGGGAAATATATAGTATCCTTTTTCTGTCCTTTATGAACCACTGGGTGTACTAAAATATCTTGTCCCCATAAATATGTTTTAGAAACAGTATATATAACTGTATTATCAGGTTCCTCAAACAACAATGGTCTCATTAACGGAGTTCCCTTTTGGCTATTTTCAAAAGCAAGTGTATAATTATATGGCAACAATTGATAACGTAATTCTATGGCCTTTTTTGCCAACAATTTCGTTTCTTCCTTTTTAAAAATAGGTTCTGATGCCAATTCTTCTTGAGCATGTGGTCTAAATATTGGTTGAAAAACACCATATTGTAACCAACGAGTATACAATTCGTCATCTTCATAATTACCAGCAAAACCACCTAAATCAGAATGCATATAAGCCATTCCTTGCATTCCCATTTGTAAAGAAATTTCCATTTGGGATTGCAATCCTCCCCAAGTTCTATTAACATCTCCAGACCATGGAATCATTCCAAACCTTTGAGACCCAGAATAACCTGCACGCATAAGTATAAAAGGACGTTTTTCTGGAAAATCCATTTTATACCCTTCCGAAACCAATTTGACCCAATAATGCCCATACACATTATGAACCTCATCTGCCATACCTGTTGCATGGATCAAATCACTAGGATGAACCTCAGGCTCTCCCAAATCGCCCCACCAACCAGCAACTCCCCAGCTGGTATATTTTTTATAAATCTCCCAAAACCAACTTTTTCCTTCATCTTTAAAAATATCAATCAGTCCAGTAGTCCCAAAATAAAAATCATAGACATACGGCTCACTCTTTTCATTTTTTGCTAAAATATCTTTCTCTACTGCCTCCTCCCATTTCTTAGATGAATTCAAAACAAATGGCTCCGTTATCAATACAGTTTTTACCCCCTCCTTTTTAAAATCGTCAATCATTTTTTTAGGAGTTGGAAAAGAGTCTTTTAGAAACTCAAAATTCCCCATAGTGCCTTGAATATCCTTACCAAACCAATACAAATCCAAAATAATTGCATCTAATGGAATCTCATCTTTTTTAAACTTTGCAACTACCTCTCTTGCTTCTTGCTCTGAATGGTAGCCAAACCTACTGGCAAAATTCCCAAAAGCCCATCTTGGTGGTAAAGGTTGCTTACCCGTCAATTGAGTATAAGAATTTAAAATAGCTTCCCATGTATCTCCAACAACAACTTGGTATGTTTTTCTACCACCAATCGTTTCATAATTTAAAGTGTTGTTTTGATGACTGTCTAAATCTAAAAATCCGATTTGAGGATTATCAAAATGAAGTAAATATTTGTTTGAGGACAACACAATCGGCATTGTAAAATTCATCAATTTAGAATGTGCCTCATATCCATAATCCGCTTTATTATATAGTTCTAATCTATGACCTCTACGATTCATCCCTAGAGCTCTTGCACCTCCACCATAAAGAGTTTCAGTTCTGTCTAAATTAAAATTCAACACTTCTAAAGAATCTTTATCCACATAACCACTTCCTTCAGATATTATTTTTTTCCCTTTATAAAAATAATGGATCTGAAAAGGTGATTTTGTAAGCTTCATTGAAACACCTTTTGTAAAAAACTCTAACGTATTCTCAGTTTCCTTTACTTTATATGATACTTTTTTTGGGTGCAATACCACAGCATGAGACGCATGTATCTGCAATTCTTTTTCAGGAACAAAAGTGGTCTCTATGATTTCTTCTGATAGAACTTTTAAAAAGTAAACACCGTCATTCGTAAAAATTTTCACTTCAGAATTCCCCTCCGTAAAACTTTCAAATATTCTATTTGAATTTTGGCCTTGAATAATTAAGCCAACAAACAGTAAACCGGTTAAAATAAAGTATTTCATCTGTTTTATTTTTTTAATAAAAACTCCAACGGGATCGCTAATCTTTTACTCCAAGAATTCTCAGAATGATTTTCCCCTTCAAATTTTAAATTTTTATAATTTAATTCTGAATAGCCTTTTGATTTTAAAACTTCATCTACTCTGTATTGATATGATAAATACAATGCGTCTAAAGTTTGAGTGCCATAATCAAAATATATTCTATGCTTCTCTGATGAAGGTAGATTGTCCCTCATATAAGAAAAAAAAGATTCAGGTATTGGATTATTTTCAGCTGTCCAGACTCCAATCCAATGTGTAGACAAACAACCTGCCCTTCCAAAAACCTTTGGGTATTCATTCATTGCATACATAGAAATTAAACCTCCCATACTAGAACCAAGGACAACGGTATTCTCTGGCTCCGTTAAAGTTGAAAAATTAGTATCTATAAAAGGTTTCAACTCTTCAACAATAAATTTTAAATAATTATCTGAATTAATATTTTCATTAAAAACAGGCTCCGTACCTCTCTTTACATTATGAACAATGGAATCTTTAAATTTTTGTCCAAGAGATTCGAATGGCTTTTGTGGAAAATAATCTGAATGTCGGATATCTGCATGGTTCCAAATCCCAACAACAATGGTGTTTTTTATTTTTTTCTGATCCATCAGTTCTGAAATCGTTTCATCTACCTTCCATTCTTGTTTATTCCATGTAAGCGTACTGTCAAATAACATTTGCCCATCATGCATATACAAAACGGCATATTGCTCATCTGTCCCATAGGTTTTCGGTAACCAAATATCTACATTTCTTGGTCTCACAAATTTTGAAGGAAAACTATCAATTCTTTTTATATGACCACTAGAAATTATTCCTGGATATTCTGAAAACTGAACCGAAATGTTCTTCATGCGTACTTCCTTCCCTTTCTTCTTGCAAGAAAAAAGAAAAACACTAACAACAAAAAAAACAATTAATTTTCTCAAAAAATTACAATTTAGTGGTGATAATATAAACCCCTTCTGAACTTAAATTTAATTCTTTATCCCATACAAACTCGTTCTTAGATAGGATATTTTTCATGCGTTTACCCTCCAATCCAATTTCAGAAAACCGATTTAAATCTAGGGTTATACTTTTTGTGTTTTTATTTAAGATAATTGCTACTATTTCATTCTCTGTTTTTCTAAACAAAACATAAACTCCTTCCTCTGGGGCAAAATGAATTGTTTTTCCTTTATGAATTGCTTCACTTTCCTTTCTATAATTCAATAAGGTTTTTAGAAATATTTGCATCTCTTTTTCTTCAGCGGTCAACCCCTCCCTTGTAAAAGCATTTTTTTTATCTCCTATCCATCCTCCAGGAAAATCAGTTCTTACCAAACCATGATCTCCAGGTTTGTTAAAATCATTCATTAAAATTTCTGTTCCATAATAGATCTGAGGAATTCGTGGTATACATAAAATATAACCTAGTGCCATTTTTGTATGGATTACATTTCCGTTCAATTGAGTAAACACACGACTCATATCATGATTATCAGAAAATATCATAATATCTTTTGGAGTAGCGTAATGAAAATCATTAGCCAAACCTTCATAAATTTTTATCAAACCAGTTTCCCAAGTCTCCTTTTCATTTAAACCTTGAATGATTTTTCTTTGCATCGGAAAATCCATAGTAGAAGTCAAACTTGACTCATATCCATCTCTATTATTAGCTCCTGTTTGCCAGTAGCCTACCAAAAGAGGATTGTAACTCCACTCCTCTCCTACAATACTAAAATTCGGATATTCTTTCATTATCGTTCCTGCCCAATCAGACATAAACTCTTTATCTGGATATGGATAAGTATCTTGACGAATTCCTCCTAAATTCATATATTCTATCCACCAAATACTATTTTGAATTAAGTATTTTGCTAAAAATGGATTCTTTTGATTTAAATCAGGCATCTCTTTTGTAAACCAACCATCCGTCATTAATTCTGCGTCTTTTTCAGAAGCATATAAATCCTGATTTGTTGTTCGTTTATGATTAGAGTAAGGTAATTCTTTTCCCTGCTCAAATACTTCTTGATAATTTACCCAATCTTTGAAAGGAAGATCTTTCATCCACCAATGTTCCAAACCACAATGGTTCAGTACTTGATCCATAATTAACTTCATCCCCTTCTCTTGCATTTTCTCAGACAGCAATTTGTAGGTTTCCATATCACCAAATCTTGGGTCAACTTCGTAAAAATCTGTCATTGCATAGCCGTGGTACGATTGCTTATGCATATTATTCGTTAATAATGGGCTCGGCCACACAGCCGTAAACCCCATATTTTCTATATAATCTAGATGCTCAATTATCCCTTGTATATCACCACCATGCCTAGCATAATTATCTTTTCTATCAATTTTTTTCTCCTTTAATCCAGAAACTATATTATTAGCACTATTTCCATTAGCAAATCGATCCGGAGTTATTAAATACAAAACATCTGAACTATCAAACCCCATTCTTAATCTAGAATTTTCAGTCCTCTTTTTTAATTCATAATCTATACTAAGATCATTTAGAACTCCTTTCTTTTTAAATTTGATTTCAAAGGTTGTTGGAATAGATTGTGAAAAGTCCAAATTTAGAAACAAATAGTTCTTATTTTCAGACTTCTCCACACTTACCAACCTAACTAACTTATCTTTTATAATAGGAGTATAATTAGCAACTCCTTTACCATAAACCATTACCTGTACCTCATTATACTCCATACCTACCCACCAATTGGCTGGTTCTACTCTTTCAATGATTTGTGACTGCATAACAATTGAAATTAACAATGTTATTAAAATGAATGGTTTATTCATTATTATTATTTTATTATGATATTATCTCTCCAACAACAATTACATTTTCGTTAGCAGGAACTAAAAACTCATTATTTTCGATATAAACAGTTACATCTTTATCAGACTCATTTGTAAACTTACAATCACTCTGAGTTTTTTCCACTTTTAGGGTCGCTCCTCTAAAGTTGATCTTAAATGAATAAGATTTCCACTCTTTTGGGATTTGCGGATTAAATGTCAATCTTTCGTCATTCCAAACACGCATCCCACCAAAACCTTCAACAATCGCCATCCAAGTACCGGCCATAGAGGTGATATGTAAACCTTCATGAACTTCATGATTGTAATCATCTAAATCCAAACGAGAAGTTCTAAGGTATTGCTCATAGGCTTTCGGCATTCTATCGATAGAGGCTGCTAAAATTGAATGAATACAAGGAGACAATGATGACTCATGAACTGTTAAAGGCTCATAGAAATCAAAATGTTTCTCTATTTCCTTTCTGTCAAATTGATTTTCAAACATATAGAATCCTTGTAAAACATCAGCCTGCTTGATATAACAAGATCTTAAAATTCTATCCCAAGACCATTTCTGATTGATGGGTCTATTTTCTTTAGACAACTCAGAAACAGGAATCAACTCCTTATCCAGGAAACCATCTTGTTGTAAAAACACCTCATGTTTATCACTGTAAGGGAAATACATATTACTGGATACTTTTAACCAAGTTTCAATTTCTTCAATAGTAAGGTTTGTCAGCTCCATTATTCTAGAATAATCCTGACTGTATTCCTTTTCTATTTTCTTTAGATTCTCAACAGCATATTCAATACACCATTTTGCTAAATAATTAGTATAAAAATTATTATTGATATTATTTTCATATTCATTTGGCCCTGTAACTCCCAAAATAACATACTGATCTTTATCTTGAGAAAAAGTAGCTCTTTGGTGCCAAAAACGTGCAACACCAATCATTACTTCCATTCCTAACTCTGGAATATAACTATAATCTCCTGTATAATTAACATAGTTATTTATCGCATAAATCATGGCTCCATTTCTATGAATTTCTTCAAATGTAATCTCCCATTCATTATGGCATTCTTCTCCATTCATAGTTACCATAGGATACAAAGCTGCCCCATTAGTAAATCCCAATTTCTCAGCATTCTCAATAGCTTTCCCTAACTGATTATGACGATATACCAAAAGGTTTCGTGCAACAACAGGATCTTTAGTTCTCATGTAAAATGGTATACAATATGCTTCGGTATCCCAATAAGTACTTCCTCCATATTTCTCACCGGTAAAACCCTTAGGACCAATGTTCAATCTAGAATCTTCACCCGTATAAGTTTGGCTCAATTGAAATATGTTGAAACGAATAGCTTGTTGTGCTTTCACATCTCCCTCAATAACAATATCCGCAGTCTCCCATGCCTTTGCCCAATATGCTAGTTGCTCATCAAAAAGTTTATCAAAACCTTTAGCTGAAGCATTCTCAATTCCTTTTTTTGATTTAGTATTTAATTCTTCAATAGAATAATTCATAGAATGGACATATCCACCATATTTGTATATGGTAAAAATTTCATTTTCAGAAACATGTTTCGTATAGGTCAATGAAATTCTTTTTTCTTCCCTCAACACTTCAGGTGTCAGCTCCAATTTGTTTGTTCCGAGACGCAATCCAATTTGCATTCCAGTACTAACATGATATTCTGTTTTTAAAGTTTTAGATAAAATAGAGGCATAATTTCCCTCTTGTTGAATATTCAAAACCTCCCAAAACAACTCATCATAGTTTGTATCTTCATTACTAATACCACCATCTAAATAAGGCGTATAAGCAATCTCACCAGAAAAATTTAAAGGAGTAACGCTGTATCGAATGGCTCCTATTTCAGAACTTGTCATACTTAAAAAACGGAGAGAGTTTACTTCAATCACATTTCCATTTGATAACTCCGCCTGAAAAGATCGTTGCAACCAACCTTCTTTCATATGAAGCTCTCGCTTAAAGTTTGAAACTTTAGCAGTATTCAAATCCAATTCCACTCCATTAATCGAAACATTTATTCCAATCCAGTTGGGAGCATTTAATACTTTTGCAAAATACTCAGGGTAACCGTTTTTCCACCATCCAACTCTTGTTTTATCTGGATAATAAACTCCGCCAATATAACTTCCTTGAAAAGTTTCTCCTGAATAATTTTCTTCAAAATTGGCTCTTTGCCCCATTACTCCATTCCCTATACTAAAGATACTTTCTGAAGCAGTAACATTCTTAGGATCAAAACCTTCCTCAAGGATTGACCATTCGTTTTCTATGATATAATTTTGATTCATTTCTAGATTTTTTTACTGCCTTTTACGGTTTAGTAAAGGCAAAGTTTAACCTCTAAATGTGATATTTCACATTTATTTATATAAGATCTCTGTTTCTTTAGGTTGAAATCTTATTTATATAAAACTGATTTGTTTAATTCAATAATTCCTTTGCTAATGCAACTGTAAGTTTTGATGTACTATCTAACAATACATCCGCTGCTCCTAACATATCCTTCTCTCCAATCCCAACACTTTTCATTGCGGCTCTTTTAGCCGCCTCAATCCCTGCCGCTGCATCTTCTATTACGATGCAATTATTGGGTTTTAAATTCAATTTTTGAGCAGCAATTAAAAACACCTCTGGATCTGGTTTTGCTTTGGAAACATCATTCCCATCCACTATCGCTGTAAAGGCATCCAACAAATTAACCCCTTCCAAGATTACTCTTGCATTTTTACTAGCAGATCCTAATGAAAACGGAATATTGTTTTCTTTTAAAAATGATAGTAATTCTTTAATACCAGGTAGTATTTCACTTTCATCCATTTTGGCAACATACTCAAGATAACGAGTATTTTTTTCCTCCATGTATTTAGCCTTTTCGGCATCAGAAAGAGTGACACCCCCCACTCCTAGAAGTATTTCAAGAGATTTCCCCCTACTAACTCCTTTCAATAGTTCATTGTGCTCTTCTGTAAAATTAATCCCTAACTGATCCGCTAGCTCTTTCCAAGCCAAATAATGGTATTTTGCAGTATCTACAATAACTCCATCCAAATCGAAAATAAATCCTTTTCCTTCCATACTTATTCTGGTAATTGATAAGAAATTGCATTCTTATCTGTAATTAGTAAATTACAAAGACCAGCTACAATAAGACTAATACCTGCAACAACCATTGCATAAATAGACTCGTCTCCTATTAATTTATATGCAAAATTAACCCCACCCAAAGCAGCAGTAATTTGAGGCAATACGATAAACATATTAAAGATCCCCATGATTACTCCCATTTTCTTGGGATCAACAGAACTAGATAACATTGCGTAAGGCATTGATAAAATACTACCCCAAGCAATTCCGATTAGTGTAAAAGATAAAATCAACCACGATGGAGAAGGAATTAGGTACATCGATAAAAATCCAATTCCGCCTAATATTAGAGATGTCATATGTACTAACTTTCTGTTAATACGTTTTTTAGCGGTATAGAGTACCATTAAAAGAGCAAATCCCATAGAGGACAATCCATAAATTCCCATGTAAGATCCAACTAAATCTGCAGCGTTTTGGTAACTACCACTCGCTTTTAAATAAGCAGCCGCTTCAGATTCAACTTCCATATTGTACCTAGCTTCAACCGGAGCAGGAGCATCAAAAACAAATTCTGTTAAAGCAGGTGTCGCCAGACTCCACATAGTGAAAAAAGCAAACCAACTAAAAAATTGAACTAATCCTAACTTACGCATGGTAGAGGGCATACTTCCAATATTTTCTTTGATATCAGAAATAAAGGTTCCTTTCTTCTTCTTCTCTTCTTCAAAAGCCTCCATATCTTCTGGCGGATATTCTGAAGTCGTAAAAATTGTAAACAAGATACTAGTGATAAAAACAAAGGCTCCAATTCCGAAAGCTATCTTCACAGACATTGGCAACATTCCTGGTGCAGCTTCATTACTTACTCCTAAATAGGTAATAAACCAAGGTAAATTACTTGCCACCCAAGTTCCGATACCAATAATAAGCGTTTGCACCACAAACCCATAAGATCTTTGAGAATCATCTAATTTATCAGCCACTAAAGCCCTAAAAGGCTCCATACTAATATTTATAGATGCATCTAAAATCCAAAGAAAACCTGCAGCAATCCACAAAGTAGGAGAATGAGGTACTAAAAACAAAGCGATTGAACTTAAAACAGCTCCTATTAAAAAATAAGGTCTACGACGTCCTAAACGAGGATGCCAAGTTCTATCACTTAAATAACCGATAATGGGTTGTACCAACAAACCTGTCAATGGGGCAGCTATCCACAATAAAGGAATGTCATGTTCATCAGCACCTAACGTCTGAAATATTCTTGACATAAAACCTCCTTGTAGAGCAAATCCGAATTGGATTCCTAAAAATCCGAAACTCATGTTCCAGATTTCCCAAAAACTTAGAATTTTTTTCTTCATCTTATCTATATTTAACATTAATTGAATGTTATCAACAAAAAGTATTCTAAAATCAAATCAATTTGATTTCGAATTACTTTAAAATTTTGCGATATAAATATAGTAAGGACAGTAGCGTCTTTATCTATATTTTAATGTGTGAAGAGTGAAATATTGATAAAAATGAACGCTATGTTCAAGTACAAAGATAAAATATAAATTTCTTAAAAAACAAATTATCATTCAAGAAAACTTTAAAAACCAACATTTTAAGGCTTCTAAAACTCTCAACAAACCTATATTCTAAAAGGGAAAAATGTATTTCTAAAAAAAATAAAATTATTTTGTTGACTCTCTAACTTTCAAGGTTGTTGGAACAACTTTTGTAGAAAAAGGAGCATGCACATCTGTCTCCAATCTATCAACTAACATATTTGCAGCTTGCATTCCCATCGAAAAACCATGTTGCTCCATAGTTGTTATAGAAGGAGATGCGTATTGCGAAATCAAACCATCCGTAAATCCTATTACAGAAATATCTTGTGGAACATTCAATCCCCTTTTCTGAATTGCTTTGATCGCAATCGCTGCATAGATTTCATTCACTGCGAAAATGGCATCCGGATAATCCTCTCTAGCAATTAAAGCATTGATTTGCTCATCAATATCCTTGTCTTTATCAACTCTTAGAACCAAAGATTCATCAACCTTTATATCGGCTTCCACTATAGCTTTTTCATACCCAAGTTTTCTTTTAAAACCTACATCAACATAGTCAGGTGTTGTCAACATGGCGACGCGTTTTGCCCCAGAATCAATCAGGTGTTTTGTAGCACTATATCCCCCCTTAGTATCGTCTATCACAACCTTATCACAAGCTATAGATTCTTCTACCCTATCAAATAAAACGAAAGGAATATCTTCTTCTATCAATTCTTGAAAATGTTTAAAATCACCTTTACTTTGTGTTTCATTTGCAATAGACACTAACAAACCATCTACACTTCCATTTGCCATCATCGCTAAATTCATCACCTCTTTCTGATGGGATTCATTAGACAGACACACCATTACATTATAACCGCGTTGGTTTGCGGCTTGCTCAACACCACTAATCACCTTTGAAAAGAAATGATGTGTGATTTCTGGAATCACAACACCTAACACCAAAGTTTTTTGATTCCTCAACTTTAAAGCAAAACTATTAGGCCTGTAATTATAATAATTAGCAAAAGCTTGAATACGTTCCCGCATTTCTAAACTAATTTCATTACTATTTTTCAATGATTTTGAAACTGTTGAGATAGAAACGCCAAATTCTTTGGCAATGGCTTTAAGAGTAATTTTTGGCTTCATTTAGATTCCAGTAGTTTAATGGGTTCTAATTCTTTAAAACAAAAATAAGTTATTTAAATCTAAATGGACCGGTTATGTGGTCCTCATCTATCATCTTGGCATACATGATATTTTAAATTTTCAACCAATCATTAACATTTATTTACAACACAATCATAAACTTGATATTTTACGTATTTAACAAAAAAAATAACCTAATTTTAATAAAAGCGTAATTTAAAATCAAATTCACTACAACGTTAGAGTAACAAAAGTTATCAACACGAAAACGTTTTCGTGCCTTTTTGATTTTTTTATTACAACCATTTAATTATAGTTTCGAAGTGTGAAGAGTGAAAGTATTGTTAAAATCTAAACCAAATTAAACGTTAATTAAAGAATCAATCTGTATGAATAAAAAACATTTATTATCAATTGGAATTCTCTGCCTGATGAGTTTTGGTGCATTTGCTCAAAATGTATTCAAAGGTAAGGTAGTAGAGCAAGCCTCAGGAGAAGGACTTCCTGGAGTAAGCGTAATCATAAAGGGAACCTCAACAGGTACCTCAACTGATTTTGATGGAAATTTTGAAATAAATTCTAACAACGACGATGTTGTTCTTGTTTTCTCTTACGTAGGATTTAAAACCGTAGAGCAAGCTGCTTTACCAAATCAAAATTTAAACATATCACTAGAAGACGATTCTCAAGCACTCGACGAAGTAGTTGTTGTAGGATATGGTACCGCTCGTAAAAAAGATCTAACGGGATCTGTTGCAGTTGCGGGAGTTAAAGACTTTAACAAAGGACCTGTAGTTTCAGCACCTTCATTAATACAAGGAAAGGTTGCTGGGGTGAACGTCACCACAAATGGTGGTGCTCCAGGAGATGGACAATCTATAAGAATTAGAGGAACAGGATCACTATCATTATCCAATGATCCGTTAATCGTAATTGATGGAGTTCCTATGAATGATGGGGGAGTTGGAGGATCAAGAAATATTTTGAACTCTGTAAACCCAAATGACATTTTAAACATGACTGTTTTAAAAGATGCTTCTTCTACGGCAATTTTCGGATCTAGAGCTGCCAATGGGGTAATTATGATTACCACTAAAAAAGGGCATTTAGATCAAGAAACGAAAATTACATTCAACTCTAGCATCGCCTCTTCAAAAATCATGAACAAGGTTTCTGTTTTAAATACAAGTCAATTTACTGATTTGGTCAATACGGTTGGTGCACCAGCTGCAATCGCAAGATTAGGATCTGCAAATACGGACTGGCAAGAGGAAATCTACCAAGAAGCTATCAGCACAGAAAACAATGTAAGTGTTTCAGGAAGCCTTAAAAAAGTACCTTATCGATTTTCTGCTGGATACACAGATGCCAATGGTGTTTTAAAAACGGACAATATGAAAAGAACAACGGCTAAGTTAACCCTTACACCAAAATTCTTGGATGATCATTTAAAAGTTGATTTAAATGCAAATGCTTCATTTATAAAAAATAATTTTGCAAACAGAGATGCAATCGGTTCTGCCGTTGGTTACGACCCAACGCAATCTGTTTATGATGAAAACTCGAAATATGCAGGTTATTCAACATGGATCAATCCATCAACAGGAAACAAATACAATTTAGCCCCAACAAACCCATTGGCCTTATTAAATTTAAAAGATGACAACTCTGATGTAAACAGGCTTATTGCTAATGCGAAGTTGGACTACAAAATGCATTTTTTACCAGAATTATCTGCAGTTTTAAACGTTGGTATTGATGCCTCTGAAGGAAAAGGTTCTGCCATAGTTGACCCTTCCATGCCGGCTTCTAGTTCTGATTTCAATGGAACTAAAAACACCTACACAAATAAAGCAACAAACAGCTTAGTAGATTTTTACCTGAACTACAACAAAGACATCAATGACGACAATTCTTTCGGAGTAATGGGTGGATATTCTTACCAAAAGTTTTCTTTTGACGACTTATCTGTTGCTGATGCCTATTTTATTGATCAAACTCAAAATACTTCGTTAACTGAAATAAACAAAAGTCAAAATGTACTAGTATCTTTCTTTGGAAGAGCAAACTACAATTATAAAGACAAATACTTACTTACAGCGACTTTAAGAGCAGATGCCTCTTCTAAGCTAAATCCAAATGATAGATGGGGTTACTTCCCTTCTGCAGCCTTGGCATGGAATGTTACAAATGAAGATTTTTTAAATGATTCTGACGTAGTAGACAATTTAAAAGTTCGTTTGGGATATGGACAAGTAGGAAATGTAAATGGATTGGGAGATTACCAATTCCTAACACGTTACTCGAAAAGTACGAATGGTGCTTCATATCAATTTGGAGATGCATTCTACCAAACTTACAGACCAGAACCAATCAATGAAAATTTACGTTGGGAAGTTGGTAGCACCTTTAATGCAGGTATTGAGTATAGTATCTTAGAAGGAAAAATTTATGGTTCCTTAGATGTTTATAACAAAATCACAAAAGATTTAATTGCTCCTAGTACGGTAGATCCTTTTACAAATTTCGGTAACAAAATTGATGCTAATATTGGAGACATGGAAAACAAAGGTATTGAATTCGTTATCAATGCTGTACCTGTTAGAACTGAAGATTTAAGATGGACTATTGGCTTTAACGTAGCATATAATTCAAATGAAATAACTAGAATGCCTGATGTTCAAAATGTAGGTGGAATTTCCGGAGGAACAGGAAACACAGTTCAAAGACATGAAAAAGGACAACCGGCATTTTCTTACTATGTATATCAGCAGGTATATGATGAAAACAACAAACCCATTGAAGGCGTGTATGTGGACAGAAATGGAGATGGAAACATCACAGATTTAGATCGTTATTTTTACGAAGACCCAAATGCGGATGTCACAATGGGAATAAACACTGATTTAAAATATAAAAATTGGGATTTAAACATCATTACACGTGCAAGCATTGGAAACTATGCCTATAACAACACAGCATCAGCCATGTCTTATGAAGCTAGAGCAACTGAGAATGATATTTTAAGCAATCTAAGTTCTGATTACTTAAACTCTGGTTTCCAGTTTATTACGGATACAAATCTACTAAGTGATTATTATGTTACAGATGCATCATTTTTCAAGATTGATAACATTACTTTAGGATATACACTTCCTAAGTTCAAATCTTTAGACAAGCTTGGATTGCGTTTCTACGGTTCTATTCAAAATGTTGCAACATTTACAAGTTATGAAGGATTAGACCCAGAAATTCAAGGAGGTATTGACGATAACTTCTACCCAAGACCAAGAACATTCTTGTTAGGTTTAAATGCTAACTTTTAATAAAAACTAAGCTATTATGATAAAATATATAAAAACTACAATACTTAGTGTATTTGTTTCGACACTACTTATCTCATGTCTTGACGATCTAAACCAAACACCGATCGATCCAGATAGTTTTACAGAAATTGATGTTTTTGCAAATCCTGCAGAAGCGAAAAAAGCCTTGGCAAAAGTATATGGAGCCTTTGCTTTAACCGGACAAAAAGGTCCTGATGGAAATCCTGATATTGACGGTATTGATGAAGGTTCTTCTCAATTCACTAGAATGTTACACAACTTTCAAGAATTGACAACAGATCATGCCGTTAACGGATGGGGAAACCCAGGATTACCAGATTTACATGCGATGAGCTGGACTTCAAGTAATGGATTCGTTGAGGGAATGTATTATCGATTGGCTCAATCTGTATCTTTTGCAAATTCATTTATTAAAAATGCAGAAGCTTTAGCCTCTGATGATGAAGTTAAAAGTTTTATTGCAGAAGCTAGATTTCTAAGAGCATATGCTTATTACAACCTAATGGATTTATTCGCAAATGTTCCCTTGGTTACTGAAATTCAAACAGAATTACCAGAACAAAGCGACAGAGATGCTATTTTCAATTTTGTTGAATCAGAATTACTAGCTATTGAAGGTTTATTAAAAGCTAGTAGAGCAAATGAATACGGTAGAGTTGATGCAACTGCTGCACAGGCATTATTATCTAGATTATATCTAAATGCTGAAGTATTAATTGGACAAGCCAAATACACTGAGTGTATCACTTATTCTAATAAGGTATTTACGGGTGGATATTCAATTCATAATACTGATGTAAACGCTAATGGAACTGCCTATGATGATTTATTCTTAGCTGACAGTGATGTAAACGGAGCTCAGAATGAATTCATTTTCACAATTAGTTTTGATGGAATTGAGTCTCAAACATGGGGAGGTACTACCTATCTAGTTCATGCTTCTATCGGAGGAACTATGGACCCAACTCTTTTTGGAGTTAACGGTGGATGGGCTGGACTTAGAACTACCAAAGCTTTGGTTTCTAAATTTGAGGCTAATGCAACTAACGGTGCGGGTGAACCAATTGGTTGGAATGATAAAAGAGCGATGTTTCATACAGATGCTCAAAATTATGAAATCACAACAATTCAAAACACTTTTGAAGATGGATATGCTGTAAGCAAATTTAAAAACGTTGATAAAGATGGAAACGCTGGTAGCGATCCAAATGGAGATCAAGTGGATATGGACACACCAATCATAAGATTGGCAGAAGTTTATTTAAACTATGCGGAAGCAGTTTTAAGAGGTGGAGCTGGCGGTTCTATCGGAGATGCGACAAATTACATCAATGAATTGAGAGAAAGAGGTTATGGAGATAATTCAGGCAATATTACTTCTGGTCAAGTAACACTAGACTTTGTATTAGATGAAAGATCTCGAGAGTTATACTGGGAAGGTCTAAGAAGAACTGATTTGATCCGTTATAACAGATTTACAACAGGTGATTATTTATGGCCGTTTAAAGGAAACGTGCCTGATGGTACTGCAGTAGATAATTACAGAAAGATCTACCCTATTCCTGCAAATGTAATTGCTGTAAATCCAAATTTAACACAAAACCCAAACTATTAATTAACAACCTTATTTATTATGAAAAATAAAATATATAAGTATATATACTGGCTTGCCCTACCCCTAATTCTAGGTTCTTGTGCAAGTACAGACGACAGAGTAATGATAGACACGAACCCTGAAAACACTACGATCACTGTAGTTTCTTCAGACAATTCAGTTATCCTATTAGAAGAAAACTCGCAAGAAGATGCACTTTCAATAACTTGGAACAAACCAGACTATGGTGTACCAACTGCCACTCCAAATTATCAAATTTTGATGGATGAGGAAAATGGTGATTTTAGTTCTTTAATTGTTGCTGCTTCCGTAAATACCGAAGAAAAAACTTTTATGGTTGAGGAACTCAACAAATTATTAATTAATAACGGTTTTGAAGCAGGAAGTCCATTAAACATTCAATTTAAAGTAATTGCAACTTCAGGTACTTTAGTAACTGAGTCTGCACCTATTGTAATTGAAATTACTGCTTATGCAAAAAGTTCTGATCCAATATTTATGATTGGGGATGCCTTGATGGGATGGGACACAGCAAAAGCGGTCGAAGTAGCTGCAACAGGTTCTAAAACATTTGAAACTATTGCTCAATTCACAAGTGGTAATAGCTTTAGATTCTTTGATGCACCAGATTGGGGAGCAACGTCTTACAACTACCCTTATTTCAGTGGTGGATCTATTGATGCATTATTTGAAAATGCAGGTGATGGAGACAGTAACTTTAGGTTTATTGGTACTACTGGATATTATAAAATAAGTGTGGACTTTAACACATTAACAATTACCATGGAAGCGACAGACTTACCGCAATTGTTTATGGTTGGAGCTGCAGTACCAGAAGCTGGTTGGGGTTGGACAACTCCTGTTGAAATGACATGGATAAAACATGGTCATTTTGAAACAACTACCACTTTTGCCGTGGATGCATTCAGATTTTTCACTAAAAATGGAGATTGGGGATCAGGTAGAAACTATCCATATTACCAAGATGCTGAATACACAATCGATGCAAATTTTGAAAATGCAGAGGATGGCGATAAAAACTTCAAGTTCATCGGAACACCAGGATCGTATACTATCACAGTAAATACAATTGCTAAAACTATTAGTTTATCTAACGAATAGTTCTACAACCACATTATTAATTCAAAAGGCTGTTATTTAACAGCCTTTTGTTTAAATATCTAATCATGAAAAAACTAATTATATTTCTATTATTAACTTGTACTGGACTATTAGCACAAGTCACAACGGATCCTGCAATCCCCACCATTAATCAAGAAATTACACTTGTTTTTGACGCAAGTGAAACACCTTTGGCGGGTTACACTGGAAAAGTCTATGCCCATACAGGGGTAACAGTTGACAATAATAAATGGGAAAATGTAATTGGAACTTGGGGAAATAACACCTTACAACCTGAATTCACAAGGGATAGTGAAAATGCAAATCTTTACACACTTATAATATCTCCAGATATTCACTCTTTTTACGGAGTAGCAATTAACAAAACTATATCTGAATTATCTCTAGTCATTAGATCAGCTGACGGTAATCTAAAAAACGGACCGGATTTATTTATCACCATCTTTGATGATTCTTTAAATATTGCTATCACTTCTCCTTCTGAGGAAAGTTCTTTTGATCAAAATCAAACCATAACGCTTACTGCGGAATCAACTACCACCGCAGCACTACAAATTTTAGTTGATGACGTATCAGTTGCCACAGAATCAAATGCAACAAACATAAGCACGTCATATCTTTTTGACACTGCGGGGAGCCACACTATAAAAGCTATCGCTAGTAATCAAAATGAGACAAAAGAAACGAGTATCTCAGTATTTGTAAAAACAACAACACAAAACATCCCACGTCCAAACAACGAAAAAAGCGGAATTACTATTAACAACAATGAAGTCACATTTGTACTTTTAGCCCCCAATAAAACTGATGTAATTCTCCTGGGAGACTTTAACAACTGGACTAAAGATGAAAATTATTTAATGCATCATGACGGGGATTATTTTTGGATTACGGTTTCTGATTTAGACCCTAATACTGAGTTTGCCTATCAATATTTGATTGATTATGAAATTAAAATAGCAGATCCATATTCTGAAAAAATATTAGCACCAATAGACGATTCCTACATTACAAATGACACCTACCCCAATTTAAAATCCTACCCTACAGATTTAACCACAGGAAATGTTTCGACGTTTATAATTAATGAACCAACTTTCAATTGGAGCAGTAACAATTTTAACAGACCTGAACAAAGTGAATTGGTTATTTACGAATTACTTATTCGTGATTTCACAGAAAAAAGCAGCTACTCAGAAGCACTACTCCATTTAGATTATTTAGAGTCACTAGGTGTAAATGCAATAGAATTAATGCCTATAAATGAATTTGAAGGAAATGATAGTTGGGGATACAATCCTTCATTCTACATGGCTCTTGACAAAGCATATGGTACAAAAAACGACTTTAAGAATTTTGTTGATGCCTGCCACTCTAGAGGAATTGCAGTATTAGCGGATGTTGTATTCAATCATTCCTTTAGCCAATCTCCACTATTACAAATGTATTGGAATAGTTCTAATAACAAACCTGCTTCTGACAACCCGTGGTATAATGAAAATCATAATATCATAGATAACACCGCCGCACATTGGGGCTATGATTTTAACCATACTAGCAGCTATACGAAAGATTTTTTCAAAGATGTATTAGATTACTGGATGGAAGAATACAAAATAGATGGTTTTAGATTTGACTTTACAAAAGGATTCTCTAACACTATTTACGAAGGGGAAAACAACTGGGCGAGCGATTATGATTCTGAAAGAATTGCAATATTAAAAGAATATACCGATCATGTATGGGACTTTGCACCTGACGACAAACCTTATGTGATTTTTGAACATTTAGCTGAAAATTCAGAAGAAAAAGAACTTGCTGATTATGGAATTTTACTATGGGGAAACCTAAACCATAGTTACACTGAAAACACCATGGGATATGGTGACAATATAGATTGGATCTCTTATAAAAAACGCGATTGGAGTTCTCCATCCGTATTAGGTTACATGGAAAGTCATGATGAAGAACGTATGATGTATAAAAACCTGGAATACGGAAAAGAAGAAGAAAACTATTCTGTTAAAAATTTAAATACTGCTTTAGAGAGACAAGAATTAGCAGGCGCATTTCTATTTAGCATTCCTGGGCCAAAGATGATTTGGCAATTTGGAGAATTAGGGTATGAAATTAGCATCGATCAAAATGGACGGACTGGAAAAAAGCCTGTTTTATGGGAATACTTAAACAACCCAAATAGGAAACATATTTATGATACTTGGAGTACCCTGATTGCGTTAAAAAACAAATACCCTGTTTTCAATACTGAGGATTATACTTTAAACACATCCAAACTAGAAAAATCTATCGTACTTAGAGAAGCCAATATGGATGTGATAATTTTAGGAAACTTTGATATTATTGACAGTGCCATTGCGGTAAATTTTACCAATACAGGAACTTGGTATGAATATTTTAGTGGAGAAGTTTTGGAAGTTACTGAACTACAAAACTCCATAAACCTAGAAGCTGGTGAATACAAAATATACACCTCCACAAAAATTTATGATCCAAGAGGAGGAACTGAAAACGACGATAGCGATAATGATGGAGTAAATGACATTCTGGATCTATGTCCGAATACAATTGAGGGAGCTACCGTAGATGAAAATGGTTGTGCCTTGTTTGTTCTTGACAAAGCAAATTTCAGCGTAAAATCTACAAGTGAAACATGTCCTGAAGCATCTAACGGTACACTTACTATTAACTCTATTAGAAACTCTAAATTTTCATTGCATTTCAATGATCAAATTTATGATTTCAGAACCTCAATCAATATTGAAGACATAGCACCGAACACTTATGAGTTTTGCATTTATACAGAAGAAGATGCTACTTTTGAACAATGCTACGAACTAAGCATCGATGCTGCAACAACCATTTTAGCTAAAACAAGCAATACCGTTAATGGTCAAAACATCATAACCAATATCGATATGAAACAAGGTACTGCTCCATACACAGTTTACGTTAACGCTATTAAAGTAAAAGAAACTAGTGATAAAAATTTCAATATTGAAACTCACAAAGGAGATAGTATTTATATTGAAACAAATACTAATTGTGAAGGAAAATTTGAAAAGTTAATCACCCTTCAAACAAACATCACAGCACATCCAAATCCGGTAAAAAACAATTTAATTCTCTCTTTTGAAAGTAATTTAACAAGCCCTATTGAAATTTCCATTTTGGATACTACTGGAAAAGTCATTGACCAAAAAGAAATGCTTATTGAAAACGGAATCATAAGTATCAATTTAAGTCATCTTGAAAACGGAATCTATTTTATTCGTACAAACGGTGCATCTGCAAACACCGTTAAAATATTAAAACAGTAAACCATGAAAAATATTTTATTACTGATCAGTATACTTTTTATTATTTCTTGTGCTTCTGACAATTCAGAAGCAGTAGAAACAACTGATACCAACGAAGCACCAACCGTCCCTGATTTACTAAACCCTACAAATAATTTGCTATGCATTTCTAGTGATTTAACATTTGAATGGTCCAATTCTACCGATTTAGAAGGAGATGCCATCCGTTATTATTATGAGGTATCTACTGACAATTCATTCAATGCAATTGTTAAAAGTGGTACAGTGCAAGAGACGTATAAAAACTTAGTACTAGAAAAAGAAACAGCTTATTACTGGAGAGTTCAGGCAGTTGATTTAAAAGGAAATAAAAGTGAGTTCTCTACTACATGGAATCTTTACACAGAAAACATTCCTCTTGAAAACCACTTACCTTTTATGCCAGAATTAGTGGCACCGGCATCAAAATCTGCCATCACTTCAAACACTGTTACGCTTCAGTGGAACTGTGCGGATATTGATAATGATGTATTGACCTACAACGTGTTTGTAGGAAAAGACGAAGTCCTTGAACAGGTCGCTACAGGTATCAGTGAAACCTTTTTTGAAATCTCCTTAGAGAACAAATCTAACTACACTTGGAAAGTAGAAGCTATTGATTCTAAGAATGGAAAAACAATCGGGCAATTATGGAGTTTTTACAGCAACTTTTGAACCTCAAATGAAACAGGTTGTTTCCTGCACGAATTCACATAATATTTCCTAAATTTGTGGTCTTAATTTTTTTAAACCAAGGATTGTGCTAAACTTATTCAAAAAAGAAACCCCTATCACTGAGGTTTTTCCAATGGACTTTGTAGATATTCATTCTCACCTGCTACCTGGTATTGATGATGGTTCAAAATCTATGGAGAATACAATAGAGATGATTTCTACAATGGATAG
This sequence comes from Flavicella sp. IMCC45537, assembly GCF_057197705.1. NCBI lineage: Bacteria > Pseudomonadati > Bacteroidota > Flavobacteriia > Flavobacteriales > Flavobacteriaceae > Flavicella > Flavicella sp. IMCC45537. The sequence goes on along the minus strand of NZ_CM170067.1, from coordinate 3,609,282 downwards.
TTACGGAATTCAAAACTTTATCACAACACCACATGTTTTAGGTAGTGTATGGAAAAATAGTAGTGACACTATTCTAGATAAATTAGACTTGGTTTTAGAAGAATTAGAAAAAAGAGACATGTCTTACATAAAATTCGATGCTGCTGCTGAATATATGCTAGACGAAGAATTTTGTGAACTTCTGAAAGCAAGAGATCTACTCACTTTAAAAGAAGATTCATTGTTAGTAGAAATGTCTTTTTTACAAGCTCCTGTGAATCTTTATGAAATGCTATTTGACATACAGCTAGCGGGATACAAACCCATTATGGCACACCCGGAGCGCTATATGTTTTACCACCAAGATTTTGAACTATATCAAAAATTGAAAGATGCCGGATGTAGATTTCAATTGAACTTACTTTCTTTAACCGGACATTATGGAAAATCAGTTCAAAAAGCAGCAGAAAGATTATTGAAAGAAGGAATGATTGATTTCGCTGGGTCGGATACTCACAATATGAATCATTTGAATACCTTAAAAAAAATAGGCACTAAAAAGAATATTAAACTTCTAGCACCTATCTTAAAAAATAATTTAGAATTCAATCGATAAGAGTTACTCCTTACCGATTGTTTCTATTGGTTTCTTTTTCTCATCAGTTGTAACAATACTTTCAGTTTCTACTTCAGGAACATCTTCTTGTTTTTCAGATGGAGTTTCCACTGTCTTTGGTTTTAATTGCAACAACTCTATAGACAAATCTCTATTGTATTTTCTAAGATACACGGCTGTATTATAAGCAGGCTCACCATAAGCTTTCTGATGATAATCAAACGTACTACGCACCCGTTTTGAAGTTCCTTTATCAAAGCTACTTCTTAAGTTTAAAGAATCATTAGAAGCCATTCTCATCAAAACATCATATACCACATCAAATCCCTTTGATGCATATTCACTTGGATATCCTTGATTCTTTTTCAAATATTGCGCATAGAAACTAGAAACACCTGGCAACGAATCTACTAAAACACCAGAACTAGCGTACACAAAATCTAATGTAGCAAGCATATTATTATCAACTTTGTCAAAATTACCAGCCTTCTCAAAAGCAAATAATCTTACCTCTGCATCATTAGGTATAGATTTTAAATTATTAATTACATCTGCTGTAACCACTTTATTATTTGTAGTTAAAATAACCCAGTTAACTCCCAAAGTATCTACCTTCTCTACAAATCTATCTTTACTAATATATCCATTTTCAGGCTGTAAAAAATTAACTTCTTTAATAGAATCGTGGTTTTCTTTTAAAAACTTTTGAATTTGTTTGAATTCTTTTCTTGAGGTCAATTTTTCATCCCCTACCACCAGAATTTTTTCATTAGTATATATTTCTGTAAAATAGGATAATACTTTTTCCTTTAAAACATCTCTACTAGTCACTGTTTTAACAATATTATCTTTTACAAAAGATTTTTGTTTGCTAGAATAAAATGGAAAAACAACAGGAATATCTTTTAATTCAGCTGCCACATAGTTAACCTGATGATTAAAAACAGGCCCAAACAAAACATCTGTAGTTTTAAACTCTTCACTTTTAATTATTTTTCTTATCGTATCTCTATTATTCTCAGAATCAAACACTTTAAGATCTATATGAACCCCTTGTTTTTTTATTGAATCTATTGCGATATCAGCACCTAAATAAAAATCGGTAATAATAGAAACCAAATTATTCTTGGTTGTAAACAATTGCTCCTTTGATAAGGTGTCATTTTTTGTGAATTTAAAGGGCAACAACATAGAAACATTGATGGTGTCTTTAGTTGCAATAGAATCTTTAAAAACCAAAGCATCCAACTCTTTTAATTTTTCCTCAGAAACTTTTTCTTTAATCTTTATTACAGACCCTAATTTCAAACCTTCAGAAAGCAAAGGGTTTAACTCCAACAACTCCTCCTCTGAAACATTATAAAAACGTGTTAAACTATAAAGTGTATCGTCTTTAATAACTGTATGTAAAACATAATGCTCAGCCCAATGATCTAATTCATTCTGTTTTAATTCTTCCGGAGTGAGCATTTTCTCTTTAGGAATTTTAAGTACCATTCCTATTTTTAAACCCGCTATCGATAAATCCGGATTCAACTCCTTCAAAGCTTCTAAGCTTACATTGTATTGTTTAGAAATACCGTATAAAGTCTCTTTGGGTTGTGTTATATGATTTTCGGATGCAGCCACTTCAGCAGCAACCCTAGCTTTTTCTTCTTCTTCGTTATAATTAACGTTTGGAATTAAAATTACAGTATCCGCAGCTGGTTTCTTTTTCAACCCCGGATTCAACCTCATGATGTATTTTGCCTTCACATCATGTTTTTTTGCTATTTCTTTTACGCTTTCACCTTTTTGTACCTTGTAAGAAATATATTTCTTCTGCTGACCACAGGCCGCTAAAAATGTAAAAAAGCTAAGGCTTAATAACAATACTAATTTTCTCATGTAAAATCTCTTTTATATAGAATAACCATTCTAAAGAAACAATTTACAAATTTCTTCAGAATGGCTATCACAATATATTCAAAAATAACTTTTAATTAAAGTATTATTCCCACTCAATAGTTGCTGGTGGCTTAGAACTAATATCATATACTACTCGGTTCACACCTTTCACATTATTGATGATTTTGTTAGAAATCTCTTGTAGGAATTTATACGGTAAATCAACCCAGTCAGCAGTCATTGCATCCGTTGAAGAAACAGCTCTTAAAGCAACTGCTTTTTCATAAGTACGCTCATCACCCATTACTCCAACAGACTGAACTGGAAGTAAAATGGCTCCTGCTTGCCAAACTGAATCATACAATCCATGGTCTTTCAAACCTTGGATAAAAATATGATCTACCTCTTGTAACATGGCTACTTTTTCAGCAGTAATATCACCTAAAATACGTATTCCAAGTCCAGGACCAGGGAAAGGATGTCTTCCTAATAATTCAGGATCTATCCCCATAGATTTTCCAACTCTACGAACCTCATCTTTGAAAATCATTCTCAAAGGCTCTACTATTTTTAATTTCATAAAATCAGGCAATCCACCTACATTATGATGAGATTTAATTGTCGCTGAAGGTCCACCATCAGCAGATACGGACTCGATTACATCAGGATAAATAGTTCCTTGTGCTAACCATTTCACATCTTCTATCAAGTGAGACTCTTCGTCAAACACATCTATAAAAGCCTTACCAATAGCTTTACGCTTCTCTTCAGGATCTTCTAATCCTTTTAATTCCTCTAAAAATCTTGCAGATGCATCAACTCCTTTTACGTTTAATCCCATTCCTTCGTATCTTTTCAATACCGTTTGGAATTCATTTTTACGTAACAATCCGTTGTTTACAAAAATACAATATAAATTTTCTCCTATTGCTTTGTTCAATAAAACTGCAGCTACTGTTGAATCTACTCCTCCAGACAACCCTAAAACAACTTTATCGTTTCCTACTTTATCTTGAATTTCTTTGACAGTAGTTTCAACAAAATTTGCAGAAGTCCACTCTTGAGCTACCTCAGCAATTTTCACTAAAAAGTTCTCTAACAATTTAGAACCATCTGTAGTGTGATATACTTCTGGGTGAAATTGAATTGCATAAGTATCTTCACCTTTTACATGATATGCAGCATTCTTAACATCGTCGGTACTTGCAATACATTCACAGTTTTCTGGCAAATGTAAAATTGTATCCGAATGACTCATCCAAACTTGACTTCCTTCATTTATTCCGTCAAACAACGGATTAGAATGATCTAAATAAGATAAGTTTGCACGTCCATATTCTCTTGTGTTAGAAGCTCCAACTTCTCCACCAAAAAAATGTGATAAATATTGTGCACCGTAACATATCCCAAGTAAAGGTTTTTTACCTTTTACCTCAGACAAGTCAATTTTAGGAGCATCTTCACCTCTTACTGAATGAGGAGAACCCGATAAAATTACGGCTTTATAATCTGAAAAATTAAATTTTTCACTGTTGTATGGGTGAATTTCACAATAAATGTTCAACTCTCTCACTCGACGCGCTATAAGCTGCGTAACCTGAGATCCGAAATCTAGAATAAGTACTTTATTTTGCATGCGCAAAAATAAAACTTAATTCATAAATGACCGAACGATTGAAAAATTATTTTTCCTTTTATTTAGGCTTTTAAAAACACCAATACAAACGAGATTTCACAAGTTCAAAGATCTATTATTCTTTGAACCAACCTGCGTATTTAATATAATTCTCAGCGATTCTATGAATTTCTCCTTGTAACAATTCGTCGCTGATATCCTTTATTTTTTTCGCAGGAACACCAGCATAGACGGATCCTGATTTGATATGCGTTCCTTTTGCAACAACAGCACCTGCAGCAATAATACTATTACTTTCAACAATACAATCATCCATTACAATAGCCCCCATTCCTACCAATACATCATCATGAATTGTACAACCATGAACAATTGCATTGTGACCTACAGAAACATTATTCCCAATGGTTGTAGGTGATTTTTCAAAAGTTGCATGAATTACAGCACCATCTTGAATATTTACTTTATTGCCCATTTTTATGAAATGTACATCTCCCCTAACAACAGCATTATACCAAATACTGCATTGGTTTCCCATAGAAACTTCTCCTAGTATAACACAGTTTTCTGCTAAAAAACAATCTTCTCCAAAAGTTGGTTTACAACCTCTAACTTCTTTAATTATCATAAAATTCAATTTATTTTTCGATCTAACACTCAATTCAAAGATACATAACTTATATTTCAATAGTATCAAAAAAACAACATCAGAATCTTTAATAGAAACCTATGAATTTCTCAACATTTAGAGATTATTATTCATTTAATTTTTCATAAATTGAGCGTTAAAATATATTTAGCAAATGCAGTATCTTTTAAGATTCATTTTCATCTTTTCATCTTTTCTTTTATTCTCTCAATCACAGCAAATTACAAACGAAAAAATTTGGTCTGGAGAATTTAGACAAAACTACTTACAATCCTATAGTCCGATGAACGGAGACTTTTATAGTCTTTTAAATTATGATAGAAGCTCACGCTCTACCAATATTGATGTATATAGTTATGCTACCCTAAAAAAAGTTAAAACCATTGTTTCTAGTAAAGACCTTCAGAATATTGCCTATTTTGATGCTTATTCTTTTAATGCATCAGAAACACATATTTTATTAGCTACTAATACGGAAACTATCTACAGGCACTCTTCAAAGTCAATATTCTATATTTATGAGATTGCCTCTAAAAAAATCATCAAAGTTTCGGATAATCCTATTCAAGAACCTACCTTTTCCAATGACAGTAAAAAAATAGCCTTCGTTGAGAATAATAATATTTTCGTAAAAAACTTAGAAACTAACACCACCGATCAAGTGACATTCGATGGTAAAAAAAATCAAATTATTAACGGAATCACTGATTGGGTTTACGAAGAAGAATTTTCTTTTGTAAAAGCTTATGAATGGAGTTCTGACAGTAATAAAATTGCCTATTTAAAATTTAATGAAACTGAAGTTCCTACTTTTTCTATGGATATTTTTGGCAATAACTTATACCCTACATCCTTTGCTTTTAAATACCCAAAAGCCGGAGAGAAAAACGCTACCGTTACTTTACATGTTGCTGATTTATTATCGAACGCTTCCAAAGAAATAACATTAGATTCTTATGAATACATTCCTTTATTAAAATGGACTAACAATAGTGAAAATGTGGCAGTAGTCACCTTAAACAGACATCAAAATAAATTAAAACTGTTTACTGTAAACGGCAACAACAGCACGGTCAAATTGATTCTAGAGGAACATGATACTTGTTATGTCGATGTCGATAAAATTTCAGACATCCATTTTTTGAAAAACAATAGTTTTATCATGCAAAGTGAAAAAACAGGTTACAATCATTTGTTCCATTACAGCTCAAGTGGAAAACTCATAAAACAAATCACTACAGGGAACTGGGAGGTTACTAAGTTTTATGGCGTTGACTCCAAAGAAAAAAAACTTTTTTACCAATCCGTTGAGGATGGTAGCACGGAACGAACTATTTACGCTATTAATTTAAACGGAAAAAGCAAAAAACTAATCAGTCAAAAATCAGGAACTTCTGATGCTGATTTTAGCAGCACAAAAAATTATGCTATCATAAATCACTCCGATGCAAACACACCATTAAGCTATTCATTATTTAATGGAAAAAAGATTGTTAAAGAAATTTCAAACAACCTAGAGCTTTCAAAAAAACTAGCTCAATACAACCTTTCAAAAAAAGAATTTTCTGAAATTAGCACAAACAATGGGACCTTTAATATGTGGATGCTTAAGCCTAAAGATTTTTCACCTGAGAAAAGCTACCCCTTGGTAATGGTGCAATATTCTGGTCCTGGTTCTCAAAGTGTTTCCAACACTTGGAATGGCTATAATGATTATTGGTACCATATGTTAACACAAAAAGGTTTTATTGTGGCTTGTGTAGACGGACGAGGCACGGGATACAAAGGTGCTGCTTTCAAAAAAGTCACTTACAAAGAATTAGGAAAATATGAAACCATAGACCAAATTGACGTTGCAAAAAAATTAGGCACTTACGCTTATATTGATGAAAACTCTATTGCTATCTGGGGATGGAGTTATGGTGGATTTATGGCAAGTAATTGTCTTCTCAAAGGTGCTGATGTATTTAATACAGCCATTGCCGTAGCTCCAGTAACTTCTTGGAGATTTTATGACAGTATTTATACAGAACGATACATGCAAACTCCTGAAGAAAATCCTGATGGATATGATCTAAACTCTCCTTTATTTCATGCGGATAAACTACAAGGAAACTATTTAATTATTCATGGTTCTGGCGATGACAATGTGCACGTACAAAACACGTATCAAATGACAAATGCCTTAATACAAGCTAATAAAAATTTTGAACAAGCGATATATCCAGATAGAACTCATGGGATCTATAAAGGACAAAACACAAGGTTACATTTATTCAATAAAATGACAAAATACCTTGAAAAACATTTAAAAAATTAAATTCACCCCTTATGTCTCAAAACAACACAGATCAATTTTTCAAAGACAATGTACTCGGTCATCCTGCTGGCCTTTTTGTATTATTTTTTACAGAAATGTGGGAGAGATTCTCTTATTATGGGATGCGTGCCCTTCTAGTATTATTTTTAACTTCAGCATTATTAGATGGAGGTTGGGCTTGGTCTAGAGAAGAAGCACTTGGCTTATATGGAACCTACACGATGTTGGTTTATTTTACACCTGTTATTGGAGGTTATTTAGCTGATAAATTTTTAGGTTATCGATGGGCCGTGGCTTTAGGAGCCTTAATTATGACTGCAGGTCATGCTGCTATGACCTTTGATACGCCAACGAGTTTATATATTGGAATCGCGTGTTTAATTGCTGGTAATGGACTTTTTAAGCCTAATATGACTTCTATTATTTCAGAAATGTACGATGATCGTCCAGAAAAAAAAGATGGGGCTTATACCATTTATTATATGGGAGTAAATGCAGGTGCTTTCCTTGGTATTTTACTTTGTGGGTATATCGGTGAAACCTATGGTTTTCATTGGGGATTTGGTTTGGCCGGAATTTTTATGTTTTTAGGAATGTTACAATTTTGGTTTGCTCAGAATATCTTTGGAAATATTGGACTCTCAAAAAAACAACAAGGTAGAATTCCGAAGGAAGAAACTATTGAAAAAATCACTACAGTAAGCGATTCAGTTCAAAGAGACAGGTATATTGTTGTTGGAATTCTAGCCTTCTTTACAGTTTTCTTTTGGGCTGCATTTGAGCAAGCAGGTGGTTCCATGACCATTTTTGCAAAAGATTATACCAACAGAATATTAGATGGCACTGCAGCTACTGTTTTTAGAATTACCAATACTTTAATAACTGTTGTACCTCTAGCCATAATAACCTATGTTTTATTCTTGTTATTCAGAATGACTTTTAAAAAATATGCCATTTCAAATTTATTTCTAGGAGCTAGTTTTATTATCATTTGGGGAATTGTAATTTGGATGCTAAAAAACCAATTTAACGACAGCTCAACTGAAATCCCAGCCTCTTGGTTTGGAATATTAAACTCGTTTTATATTATTGCTTTTGCTCCTTTATTTTCAAAAATATGGGAAAGTAAATTCAACCCACCTGCTAGTGTTAAATTTGGTATCGGTCTAATTTTATTAGGACTTGGTTTTGGATTTTTAGCATATGGGTCTGCCGGTATACCTTCTGGAGCACAAACTGCATCTGTTAGTGTTATTTGGCTAATTTTAGCATACCTTTTACATACCTTGGGAGAATTGACCTTATCACCTGTTGGACTATCTTATTTATCAAAATTAGTTCCTGCAAGCAAAATTGGATTAATGTTTGGATTGTGGTATGTTGCAATTGGTATGGGAAATAAAGTAGCTGGGTCTATGGGAGGAATGATTGATAAAATTACTGCTGAATATTCTCTTACTACCTTTTTCTTAATTTTCACACTAGTTCCTGTTGGAGCTGGTTGTATCGTAATTTTGTTAACAAGAAAAATTAAATCTTTGATGCACGGCGTTCATTAACCCACAACTATAACCTTTTATGAAAAAATTTATTTTTATTTTTTTCCTTTATAGCCTAGCAACTCAGGCACAAAAAATTGAATGGATTAGTTTTGAAAAAGCGATTGAATTAAATCGTAAAAACCCAAAAACTATATTAATCGACGTGTACACGGAGTGGTGTGGGTATTGTAAAAAAATGGATCATAACACCTATGAAAATCCTGTCATCGTTACTATTATAAATGAAAATTATTATGCTGTTAAGTTAGATGCTGAGCAGACTAGCTCAATTTTCTACAAAGGAAAAGAATACAAATTTATCAAACAAGGTAGAAAAGGCTACAATGAACTTGCCGCAAACCTACTTCACGGAGAAATGAGCTTTCCCTCTACCGTTTTTATGGATCAAGACGAACGTTTGATTCAAAAACTAGCTGGATATTTAGAACCTAAAGAGATGGAACCTATTTTGCAATATTTCTCTCAACAAAACTTCTTAAGTATTTCGTGGGAAGCTTTTCAAGAAGAATTTGTAAGCAACCTATAAATACTTCTTTAAAGTAGCCGCTCTTTTTATCTTGCCCGTTTCTGTCATCAAGAATTTTTCTACAAAATAAATTTCTTTTGGAAACTCATATCGTTCTAAACTTGTCTTAGAAAGAAATTCTTTAACATCTATATCTTGTTTAGCTCTGGTATTTTCTTGCTCTATAAAAAGAACCGCTTTTTCTCCTAAAATAGAATCGGGAACACCAGCTATAAAAAATTTTGTATTTACAACCTTAGCTATTTTGTGCTCAATTTGTTCAGGAATTAATTTAACTCCTCCACTATTAATAATTGAGTCATAGCGACCGAGCCACTCAAAAGATGACGAAGACTCTAAACGAACCAAGTCATTGGTAATCACTTTATCATTGGCTATTAAAGGAGCATCAATCACCAAACATCCTCTTGTATCCAAAGACAAAGAAACAGTTGGTAAAGCCTGATATAGCTTTTCTTCCTCCTTAATTATTTTGTTTAGTTTTTTAATGGCTATATGAGTAATGGTTTCAGTCATCCCATAAGTCGCATAAACAGCCGTTTCTATATTTTGAATTTTTTTTTCTAACTCCTTAGAAACAACAGCACCCCCAATGATTAAGGTTTTTATTCGTTTCAATTGATCTAAGGAATTCTCTACCTGTAAAGGCACCATCGCTACGAAATCAAACTCTAACGATGTTTCTTTTAACGGATTGGAAGAAACGGGTACCATAGTCAACTCCCACCCTAATGAAAGGGCTCTAACCCACATCATTTTTCCAGCAATAAAATCAGAAGACATACAAAGCAAGGCTTTAATACCAGGAGATAACTCAAAATATGTTCCTGTTGCAGAAGCTGAATTAAGCATTTGCTGTTTACTGATTTGTATTTCCTTCGGAACTCCCGTAGATCCCGAGGTTTTTGCAAGAATATATTCCTTATCATCAAACCAAGCTTCTAAAAAAGAAGCTCCCTCTAACTGATGTTCTAACAAAAAAGATATTAAATGGTTAGAATTTTGAAATGAGGAACCATTTAATTTAAAGGAAGTATGTATCTTAAAATGAATCATATTTTTTTTCTAAAAATGGTTCATCAATCTCTCCTGAAAGTTTCTGCTTCCAATCAGACCAACCATATTTCTTCGAGTAAATATAAGTTGCTATTGGAAATAAAATCAATGACGGAAGAATTGAAGTAACTAGATTGGGTTCAGAGACATCTTTAAATAGTGAGTACGTTTGAAAAACTTGCCAATCTGCTGTTACCAACAAGGCTGAAATTAAATTATTTGCCGCATGAAATCCTAAACTCAATTCCATACCATCATCCATAAGTGTAATAATCCCAAGAAAAAAACCTGTTCCTATATAATAAACCATCAGGCCATAGCCCAATTTTGCTACCTCTGGATTAGAGATATGCAGTACCCCAAACACAACTGAAGTAAACAATAATGGAAACCATCTATTTCTAGACAATACTCCTATAGCTTGCATAAAATAGCCTCTAAACATATACTCTTCAAAACTAGTTTGTATCGGAATTAATAATACACCTATGCAAACTAAAATCAAGAAAGGTTTCATTTGAAAATTCAGCACTAAGGATTCTGGTGATAAAAGCAACTGAATCATTACAAAGCTTACCACTACCCCAGTCCAAATCAAAAAAGAAAACCGAACTCTTTTCCAATCAATTTTATCTCTTCCTGTGGTAAGGTTTGTTATGCTTTGCTGATGTACATACTTTACAGAAACAAGCAAACCTAACAGTCCTCCTACAAACGGTAAAATCATATAAACCAATCCAATATTAGATTCAAACAAATTCATCACATAATTCACATCTTCCATGCGATTTGTATCTACTTCTCCCAAGGCTGTTTTTACTCCAATAGCTATGCTATGAGGTATAGAAAAAATAAACATCCCTAAAAATACTAGAGCAAGGGTCAACACATATTTCCACCACTTTGTCTCTCCTAAAAACCCTTTCTGTAAAAAACTCATCTTAAAATTTTATTTCACCCCATTTTAGAGATGAATCATACCACAATTTACCATTTTCAACAAATAATGGAGCCTCAATATTATTTGTAAACAAAGCACCAGTCCCAAGTCCTTGCGGCATTGTTGTATTTAATTTACTTGTATATTGCGCAATCGCATTCAAACCTATATTACTTTCCAAAGCAGAAGTGATCCACCAATCTATTTTATTTTTTTCAGCTATAGAAATCCACTCATCACTTCCATTTATCCCTCCAACCAAACTCGGTTTTAAAATTATAAACTGTGGTTGAATTTCATCTATCAAGGCTATTTTATCAGCCTTAGAGAAAACACCTATCAACTCTTCATCCAAAGCAATTGGAAGAGGTGTTTTCTTGCAAAGATCTGCCATTTCTGAGATTTGTCCCTGTTTGATAGGTTGTTCTATAGAATGTAAATCAAACTTAGCAAGACGTTCTAATTTATCCAATGCCTCATCCGGAGAAAAAGCACCATTTGCATCAACCCGAAGCTCTATTTCATCTGCGGAATATCGCTCTCTAATAGAACCTAAAAGGTCACATTCTTTATCAAAATTTATAGCGCCTATTTTTAGTTTGATGGTGCCAAAACCAGCGTTTAACTTTTCTTCAATTTGCTTTTGCATAAAAGCGGCATCCCCCATCCAAATCAAACCATTTATAGAAATCGGTTGTTTGGCAGTAACAAAATCTGTCTCGAATAATTGAAACCTATTTTTAGATTGAAGTGATAAAAAAGCTTGTTCTACTCCAAACTGAATAGAAGGATACGCATGGAGTTCATGTAACAACGTTTCCTTGCCTAAACCTATATTATCACAAACCCATTTTAATTTATCTTCATAATTCGGACGATCATCAATGCTTAAACCTCTAAACAAACCACATTCTCCAATACCTTCTTTCCCCTCTTCTTCAAGCTTGATAAAAAAAGTTTCTTTCGTTTTGAGAATTCCTCGTGAAGTCCCACTCGCTTGTTTAAAATTTAAAATATATTTTTTAAAAGTTGCTTTTAACATGAATTACTATTTACAATTGAATTTGTTCTCCAATTTTCAACAACATTAAATCCTTATCATTATCATAGAACTTCTTAATTGCCGCATCATGATCAATTTCTATATACCCAAATGTATCAAAATGACAACCAATAATTTTAGAACACTCTAAAAAATCACTTGCAATCAAAGCATCTTCTACGCCCATAGTGAAATTATCTCCTACCGGTAAAATAGCGACATCTAATTTCGTTTTCAATGGAATTAATTTCATATCCATTGTCAAGGCAGTATCCCCTGCAATATAAACTACTTTGTGTTCTCCCTCAATCAAAAAACCACCTGGATTCCCTCCGTAGGTTCCATCAGGAAAAGAGCTAGAATGAACAGCATTCGTATAGGTTACTTTCCCGAAATCAAACTCCCATGTTCCTCCATGATTCATAGGATGTCCAGAGACACCTAACTTCTCAAAATAACTGACAATTTCAAAGTTAGAAACGACTACTGCATCAGAAAGTTTGGCTATTTTTTCTACATCGGCAATATGATCCTCATGTGCATGAGTTACTAAAATATAATCAGCCTTTAAAGCGGAAATATTAATGTCTTCTGCTAATGGATTTGGAGTTATAAAAGGATCTACAATAATTTTAGTTTCCTCTATTTCTATTAAAAAACTTGCGTGTCCTAAAAAAGTAATTTTCATATCATTCTATTATAATTATAGTAAAGTAAAGATACCTTTTTATTTAAATAACACTTAATTAAAAGTCCGTATCTTGGTAGGAATAATCAACAAATTTTAAAAATTATGAAAAAAATTATTTTAGCGCTTTTCACCATTTCGCTAACCTCATTAACTGCACAGGTAAAAACACCACAGCCAAGTCCGCTAGGAACAAATTCTCAAAAAGTTGGGATGACCACTGTTACTGTAGAATATTCTAGACCAAGTGTAAAGGGCAGAACAATTTTTGGAGACTTAGTCCCTTACGGAAAAGTATGGAGAACAGGTGCCAATGCCAACACTAAAATCACCATTGACACTGAAATCACTGTTGACGGTCAAGAATTAAAAGCAGGTACTTATGCTCTATACACAAAACCAAATAAAGACTCATGGGAAATCTTTTTTTATAGCGATTCTGAAAACTGGGGAACACCTCAAAAATGGGACGATACAAAAGTTGTTGCCAAAACTAGCGTGAAATCATATCCTGTACCTTTTAACGTCGAGACTATGGCTATAGGATTTAACGAAATCAAAGGAGCTAGTGCTCATTTAGAATTAATTTGGGAAAAAACATATATCGCGATTCCCTTTGAAGTTCCAACAGACAAAATTGTAATGGCGAGTATTGAAGCTACTATGAATGGAGAACAAAAAACGAATGATTATTATGCTGCTGCAGTATATTACTTGAACAATGATAAAGACATAAAAATTGCTCAAAAATGGATTGATAAAGCAGTAAAGCAACAAAAAAAGAAACCTAAATTTTGGGTTATCAGACAGCAATCATTAATTCATGCAAAAGCTGGAGATACCAAAGGAGCTATTAAAGCAGCAAAAAAATCTTTGGAATTGGCAGAAAAGGCAAATAATAGAGATTATATAAACATGAATACCGCTTCACTAAAAGAATGGGGCGTAGAAATATAAAAACTCCACTTATAAAAAAGCCCAAATAAAATTATTTGGGCTTTTTTTATTTTATAGTTTCAAAGCGTATACCAATCGAATATGAGCATAGGTTCCATCGTTAAAGTTGGCATTTTTTTGTGTTCTGTTATCGCCAATAGTTGCTAATGGTAGTGCTAAATCAATTTTATCATTTTCGTCATATTGCGCATAACTTCTGCCAAAAGAATAGCCATATCTTCCTTCTAGATGAATATTTCCAAATAAATTATATCTCGCAAAAAGTCCGAGATCAATACTTCTTCTTTCAATATAATCATTTTGATAAGCTTCTTCTCCCAAGCGATATGAAGTCACCAAACCAAAATGATGTATCCCTAAATTTAATTTATCATTTACCATATATTTAATTTTAGAGTAAATAGGTAACAAACCAGACATTGACCATCTTTCAGACATTTTCCATTCTAGATTTACCAAAGGAACAATGTTTACACCAAATGTTTCTTGATTGTATAAAGCTCCATATCCAATTTTTAAATTCTCATTATAAACCTTTTCATAGATAAAGGTTCCACCAAATTGAAAATGTTTTCCGTTGATATTTTTAAAATCCGACATCAATCGTGGAATAAAAATAGCTTGAATAGAATTTCCATTGTCAAATTTTTGAATAAAACCAGTTCTTAAAATCAAACCATGAATTTGAATTGGGTTCGCTATACCTACAGGCATTGTTTCATTGTTATTTACATTCCACTGCATATAATTGACGCTACTATACCAAATCTGTTTTTTATTTAAAACTACTGGTACAACCAAATTTACCATAGCTCCTCTTTCAGTGGCCTCACCTTTATAATTAGAATTTTCATCTGAGATATAAGGTTGTGGACTTCCAAAATGTCCAGAAACAGTTACTATATCAATTGATTCTTGCGCTGAGAGTTGCCTCCCAAAAACTACCATTAGTAGTACTAAAGCTATCTTTTTCATTTTCTCTTTTTAATTCGGTCTCAGGTTTTTCTTCTTAAATTTCTCTAGTATTACCGCAAACAACATTACAAGCATACAACCTAACAGGTTCAACCACAAATAAGGTAACAAATCTAAAAACCAGACTGCAATAATAATGATTTGAGTAAAAATAGCCGCATAAAAAACTGCATTTCCTTGGACACGTTTTATAAAAAATGCTAAAAGAAAGATCCCCAAAACATTTCCATAGAAAATAGAACCTATGATATTTACCAGCTGAATTAAATTATCAAAAAGATTAGCTACACAAGCCACTAAAATCGCCAAAATCCCCCAGGCTAAAGTAAACCATTTGGTTGCCTTTACATAATAAGCATCATCATGCTGATGGACTGCATTCCGTTTAAACAAATCCATTGTTGTTGTAGAAGCCAAAGCATTCAACTCTGAGGCTGTAGAAGACATGGCGGCTGACAAAATCACCGCAAGTAACAATCCAATCAAACCTCTAGGAAGGTTGTTCAAAATAAAATGGATAAACACATAATCCTTGTCATTTGTTTCTACATCAGCATCCGTTTTTAAAATAAGTTCTTTCGCCTCTTCTTTTAAAGCTCGATCTCTTTTATTTAGCGCTTTTATTTCGGTAATATTTGAAGTAGATAAATCTTCTAACAATAGATTTTTTTTTGTTTCTTCAATTGCCCTATGACTCTTTTCTAAATCTGCATATAAAGCGCTATTCTCAGAATTCATGATGACCTCTGTTGCTTTCGGATTAAAATTTAATGGCGCCGAATTAAACTGATAAAACACAAAAACAAAAACTCCTACTAATAAAATAAAAAACTGCATTGGAATTTTTAGCAGTCCATTAAAAATCAAACCCAATTGACTTTCTCTTACTGATTTTCCTGACAGGTAACGTTGAACTTGACTTTGGTCCGTACCAAAATAAGACAACATTAAAAAGGTTCCTCCTAAAATACCAGTCCAAATAGTATACCTATTATTCAGATCAAAAGAAAAATCTAGAACATCCATTTTCCCACTTGCTCCCGCAATCTCAAGTGCTTTGGTAAATGTTATATTTTCTGGCAAGTAATCTAAAATTAGATAAAAAGCGATAAACATTCCCGAAAAAATAATAGCCATTTGCTGTTTCTGTGTAACACTAACCGCTTTAGTACCTCCAGAAACCGTATAAATAATAACTAACACCCCAATAGCGATATTTAAAGGAATTAAATCCCAACCTAAAACTGCTGACAAAACGATTGCTGGTGCAAAAATGGTTATTCCCGCAGCCAAGCCTCGTTGAATCAGAAATAAAATAGCAGCTAAGGAGCGTGTCTTTAAATCAAATCGATCTTCTAAAAACTCATAAGCAGTATACACCTTAAGCCGGTGGTAAATAGGAATAAAAACCAAACAAATAATAACCATTGCCAAAGGCAGTCCAAAATAAAACTGAACAAACCCCATCCCATCATTAAAAGCCTGACCAGGCGTTGATAAAAATGTGATCGCACTGGCTTGGGTTGCCATAACCGAAAGTCCAATTGTCCACCAGTTAGACTCACTTCCTCCTTTTATAAACTCTTGAACATTTTTACTTCCTTTTGTTTTATAGGAACCATAAATTACAATGAACAATAAAGTTCCTACTAAAACTAACCAATCTACAATTTCCATAGCTTGATATTAAATTGAATATTGATTCATTATTAAATAAAACAGAACAAAGTATATTACATTGGCTAATAAAACCACAGTGTAAATCTTTTTCCATTTATAAATAGGTTTCTCCATATCACTATTTTTTGTTGTAAGATAAGATATTTGCAAACAACTTATAAGCCCCTGGAACTCCCGCAGGAAGCTCTCTAAAAAAGCTCAGGCCTGTATAAATATAAGTTCCTTTTCCATAATGAGCTACTAACAAACTTCCTTCTTTTGAAGGTTCGCCTTGATCATTCATTGCTAAAATAGGGGTATATTCATTGGACCATTTATTAGGAAAATACAATCCACGTTCTTGTACCCATCCTTCAAAATCTTTGCCTGTAATTTTATTCGGTTTATTCAACAAAGCATGTTTTTTCTTTAAAAACGTTACTTCAGCCTGTTCATCTGTAACACGATCTCTTGAAACTTCCAATGTAAAGGGAGCCCCAACATCTACACCACCTCTTCCTGCTGTATTATATTGAACGACAAGATTTCCTCCTTGTTTTACATAGTCCAACAGAATTGATTGCTTAAACTTTAATTGCTCTATCGTATTATAGGCTCTAATTCCAACAACCACAGCGTCAAACCCTTTTAACAATTCTAACTGTATTTCTTTTGGATCAATTTTATGAACCACATATCCAATTTGTGCTAAGCTTTCTGCCACCATATCACCAGCCCCTTCAATATACCCAATAGAAGTTCCTTTTTTCTTTATATCCATTCGTACTACTTTAGCTACTGAATGTTTCAGAACACTTTGCGTTGGAATATGATCATAAGCGATCTCAACCAATTCTTTATCATACGCCTCGCCGTCTACCCTTGCGATCACCGAAATTTGTGCTTCTGATTGATTTTTTGGTGGCGTGACTTTAAATTTAAATTGTTTTGTTGCACCTTTCTTTTCAATTGAAAAGTTTATCTCTCTTGGCGATACTGTCCATCCTTGTGCATGACAAAGTTCCACAACTCCATTTACATTTTGATCTCCTGCTTTTATAGTAACCTCAACATATTTGGCAGCATCTGATTCAAATACAACTACTGGATCCCCCATTGAAACGGTTACTTTCGGCAATACCTCAAAAGGTTGATACAACTCTCCTTTATCTCGTTTCGCATAACGACGAACCACATCTTTCACAAAGGAAATAGATTCCCCTTCAATTTCCAATTCAAAAACCACCTTTATATTTCTTGGAGTATTGGGCAGACCAATTAAAGCCTGATCTTTTACGGTATACATTCCAAGATTCCCTAATTCTTCTAACCAATATGGACTTGTAGTTTTTTCAGCTTTCAACCAAATTTTCTCTTTATACAACTGTTTGCTATTTTCTAATAAAGAAACATCTTTCTCTTCTTTTTTACCATTCGGAAGATAGGTAAGAGATTTTAATTTAATTTCATTTTGAGATCTATTCAAAATCTCCAATGCCACATCCACAGAACCATTTGGTGTAGATGAAGCAACTTTAGAAGAGGCTTCTAAATACAAGCCTGCACATGCATATATGATATCAGCTAACTCCTTTTCTTTTAACTCCCTCCAATGATCATCAGAAATACTTGATAATTTTGCATAGGCTTTCATCAATTGTTTTAAATGCACAGCAGGGTTTTTAAAATTAAAATTTTCAATAATAGGATCAATAATCTCTTGTATTTCCTTTCCTCCTTTTACTCTATTCCACGAGGTATCAATCCCGGAAAACAAATTAGACTTATCCTGAGGAAAATCTCCCTTTAAAAACTCTACATATTCACTTTCTGAACCACGTGAAGAAAGACGACCAAAGCCTTGGCATAAATGCTGACTACTTGCCAGTGCTGCAATTTCATTATTTGAAACACCTTTTTGTGGGTAATACACCCCAATATCAAATTGAAGTAAGTTTTCCTTACTTGCATTTTTAAATTTTTCTTGGCTCCCATAAAACCACCAAGAAGTATTAAAAAACAATCTATTTGGATTCCATGTATCCACATAATCTAATTGTGATGAGAATTTTGAAGGATCGCCTGCCAAATCAAATGCCTCATAACTTAACATCGCAGAAGCAGTATGATGACCATGCGTTGTACCCGGAGTTCTATGGTCAAATCTATTAATAATTACATCTGGCTGAATGGTTCGGATGGCCCATACAACATCAGCTAAAACTTTCTCTCGATCCCAAATACCTAATGTTTCTGTTGGATTCTTCGAATACCCAAAATCATTAGCCCTAGAAAATCTTTGCTCGCCACCATCAACACGTCTCGCAGCTAACAATTCTTGAGTTCTAATAACTCCTAATGATTCTCTTATTTCAGGACCAATTAAATTTTGCCCCCCATCACCTCTAGTTAAAGATAAATAAACTGTTCTAGCCTTTACCTGATTCGACAAATAACTTATCAATCGGGTATTCTCATCATCAGGATGTGCAGCAATATAGAGGACTGTCCCTAAAAAATTAAATTCTTCTAACTTTTCAAATATTTGATTTGACGATAATTTTTCCGGTTTTTGAGAGACTACTCTATGCGTAGAAATTCCCAAAAACAATAATAACAATAGATATCTCATTTAATCCTGAAGATTTTGTTGAATTTTATCAAATTTACTTTAATTTTTAATACTATCTCTTTCAAGTACATCTAATTAAGAGAACTCTATTAAAGCGGTTAAAAATAAAAAAAACGGCAAGAATTAAATCTTACCGTTTCACAAAATTTTATTAAAGTAACCTATACTAATGTCCACCAAAAGCGTATTGCACGCCCATTGTAAACAAAAAATTCGCCTCCATTTGAATACCTTCAACATATTGATATAATGGAATTCCAAATTCTCCAGACAACCTTAGCCCTTTTAAATCTCCTTTAAAAAGAGCCATATTACCACCCACAGAAAAATTCAACTGCCTTTTCCCAGAGTTTTTAGCATCATACACCGTTGCTATCATTGGGTTAAACGTTTTATCCGCACCATTTATAGCATCAATTATATCATAATTCAACCTTGCAGAAGCACTGAATTTTTTTGTAATATAATATGCCATCCAAAAAGTTGAATTCCAAGTATTCCCTAAAGTATATCCCTCCACATTTTCTCCAGTTCTTAAAAGGTAGGTAGTCTGTAATCCAAAGGACATATTGTAATATTGCTTAAGGTAAGTAGTTCCTAAAGTTACATCATAGGTACCTGAACCTAATTGCATTGCATACCCTAGCCTTACTTCCTCTGGATCAGAAGCTGGCGTCACCCCCTCATTTGTGATGCTACCAACAGGTAAAGAAACTCCAACATTCAAATGCATCGTTCTGCGCTCTGAATTAAACAATTGGATCAAACTACCCAATTTCACATCTCCTAAACCATTTGAATTCGTCTGAAAATTTAGTTTCGTTCGGGTCAACAAACTCATATCATTATTCCAAACACTTCCCATATAATACAATGTGAATATATCTGAAGGTGCATACATCATTCCAATCATGTGCATTTGCATAACCATCGACTGAGGGGCTACCATATACTTTTGAAATATAGTATCAAAACCAACTTCCTCCGTACCAGAAATATTCCCAAACATATTCATATTCATGTATCTGTAAGATGCCATCCATTCCCCTTTATGGTGCACATGATCTCCCATAACACCTATCGGAGCATGACCATCAGGTCGTGCCGAAGACCATCTTTTATCTTGTCCTTTAGCACAAAAAATTGCTAAAAAAAATATTAAAACGAGTATTCGAGTATGAATTTTCATTCCTTTAAATATTAATTTTTATTGCTTGAATTTGTTTATTTCTACCATCTAATTTAGTCCAAACTACAAGCAGTTCATTTTCAGAAATCTTTGAAATAACAGGATGTGAATTCATCGTTTCATCCATAGCCAAAGAAATAATTTCATCTGATGCAAATATATTCTTTTTAAGTAACTTGATTTGTTGAAAGGTTGTATTTGCTTTCGTATAATAGGCATCATAAACTACATAATAATTTCCTTTCGCAAATGTCATTTGAGGATGATTTCCATTTTCTGAAATTTCAATTCTTTTTCCAAACCCAGCTGTTTTATTCTTTTTTTCTGCAAAAAACAAGCCTTTATTGCCTTTACCTGCAGTAAACCATACCGCAGCAGTAGAACCACTTACTGCAAGTGAGGGACCTGTATGCGGACAACCATCCAACTCCCAATTATCACTACTAATCCGTTTTGCCTCATTAAATGAGACTCCTCCATCCGAGGAACTGATAAAAAACATATCACGAATGTTTTTTCCTACTATATTCCGAAAAGCAATTTTTAATTCTGCTCCATCAACCAACAAATCAGTTCTACAGCATTGACAAGTATTAAAAGCAATAGGTGTTTCCTTTTCTACAATTTTACCAAAAGTGGTGTGATTAAAAAAAAGCGTGCTCCCTCTTTTCTCTCTAGTAGAAAATCTATTATCTAACCAAACAATAGCCAATTCACCATTTTTCATCCTTTCTATATCAAAAAAACTTTGACTTGTAGATTCTTCCTCAAGCACAAGCTTCTCCCTTTCGGACCAATTTTTTCCATTATCTTTTGATGTTGTATAAAATAGGGTCCCTCCATATTTATTCATTTTAGTAGGATTTGCCACGCGAAATAAACAGAAAATAAGTCCCTCTTTTGTAACACCCAATTTAGCCATACTTTCATGGTGCGACTGTAACCCAAGAGTGGTTGGCACCACAACTTTCTCCATAAACACATGATCTTTATACCGTTTATAGACAAAAATATTGCCTGTACTATACTCTTCAGTCCAACAAATAAATTTTTCATTGTTTAAACCGTCTGCTAAAAAAGCACCTTCATTTTCAGTTTCCAATGTTGATATTTCAAAAACCTCCCCAAGAGAAATTTCCGATGCTCCCTTATTCCTTTTACAGGAAATACCCACCAGAAACAAACTGATAAAAATTATTTTTTTCATTAATAAATAGCATAAGAGATTCCTATATTAAAAGTCTGGGGTGTACCTGGCGTATAAGTTGTTTTACCCCAACTTGTTGAAACCCTAGTTGCATAATTTGTATTAAATAAATTATTTACATTTTACCATACATAAACATGTTTGGTTCTATATCCCATTCTTACATTAAAAAAAGAATATCCTACATAATCTATTTCATTAGCATCTTCAGTAAAATATGGGCTAACATGCTGTATTTCTAACCCCAAACGTAAACCTTTTAAAAAATGCGGTTCATAGCTAACTTCAGCATTATTTATCCATTGCGGTGCTCCAGGCATGTCATTCCCACTAAAATCTTCTTCCTTATCGGGTCTGGTATTTGTAACAAAATCGACATACCTATGTCTGGAATACGATCCACTTGTTCTAAGTTCAATTTCATCAACAAGTCTATATCTAAACAGATACTCTAAACCGTAATGTTCTGTCACTCCAGCATTTCTATTTTCTGAACTATCAATGCCATCATCATTTAAAAACTTCACAGATACAACCTCATTTTCTCCTCTTAGATAATACAAAGCAAGTTCCATGTTAAACCTTCTATTGGAATTAACAAAAGTCTCACCCAACTCAAAATTATTATATCTACTTGGCTCTAACAAAGGCACATCTGTTCCTTTATACAACTCACCAACACTTGGAGGTTTAAATCCTGTGCTAAAATTAGCATATAAACTATTATTTTTTGAAGTTACTAACAGCACCCCTAGTCTTGGAGTTAGAGCGGCATAAGTATTTTCAGAATTTGGAGCCTTATAAGAATTTGCATCAATCCCCAAATGATTTGTGAAATCATAATTAAAATGGTCAAATCTAAGTCCGAAATTTGCCCTAAAATAATCTGTAAACTTATAATCGCATAATAGATACATCGCAGTATTCATCAAATCTACATTATAGTCCGATAATTTTTGATCCAATAAAGTATAACTCTCAAAAACTCCTTGATCATTTCTGTAAACAGAAGTCCTCTCTGCCTCATATGTAACTGGACTATTATCTAAACTAACCCCAAAACTACCTTTCAATTTATCATTGACAATTACATTATGTTGTCCAACAAAGCCGTAACTATGAAAACTATTGTTATTCAATTCTCCTGTTGTAAAAGAATCGTGTTCCGTTCTATTAGAAATTCTATAGGACGGATTCTGAATCATTGTGTTATCTCTATAGAATAAGGTTAAACTAGTTGATTGTTTATTGTTCCAATCATATTTCAATCCAATTTTTACTCTAATTGACTTGGCATCTCTAAAAGTAAACGTATGATCTGAAGTATAATCTTTAGCTATAAATTTATCATATGAAATACTTCCGCTCATTTCACTAAAGTAATCTACATAGGTAAGAGAACTATTCCAAATCAAATTATCAGAAAATGAATGCACTACTTTTGCAGTAAACGCCTCTTTACTATAATCTCCATACTCTCTAAAACCATCTTCTACCTTAGATTTATAACCACTGAAATAAACCCCTGTTTTACCAATAGTATTTGAAGCTTTGAAATCAAATCTAGAATACCCATAATTATTTTGTCGATACCCTACTTCTGCCGTTGGAATTAGACTAGGATTCGCTATCAAATAGTTTATGGCGCCACCAATTGCTTCACTTCCATAAAGAGAAGAGTAAGATCCTCTTATAATCTCTATACTTCTAGCTGCAGCCATATTTTGTTCAAGCAGCGCATTATGATTAAAAATTCCACTTGGTCGAATTGGTAACCCATCTTCTAAATAAAGATATACTCCCTTAGTACTGATAGGTTGTCGAATTGCCATCATATGCTGTTCATTTCCTAAATCAACCATCAAGACACCACTCTGTTTATTCAAAACCTCATCAATAGAAACTGGTTTAGAATTTTGAAGTTCTTTTGATGATACTGTTGACATTGCAACCGGAATCTCTTTTCTTAATTGTTTGTTTCTACTAGCAGAAACAATTACTACATCCAACACGTCAGTTGCTTCTTCTAAATAAATAGTGTTTTTAATATTATTTAAACTAATAACTTTGGACTTATATCCAATGGAAGAAATTAATATTTCCCTAGCTAAAGTATCCATCTCTAATTGAAAGAAACCGAATCGATCAGCTATTGTTCCCTGCTTAGAGTTATGTATTTGAATAGAAGCAAAACTAATTGGTTCCTTAGACTCACTATCTAATATTGTTGCTGTTATTTTTTGTGCCGTTTGGGCGTTCGAGCTTATTCCTAAACATAGGAAAAAGCTCAATATTATGATACGCATTTGTGTTTTGTGTAATATAAATTAATACCTCCCTAACTCATATAAAAATGAGAAGGTTTATTTTTCAACATAAAAATGTTGATTCGTATGTAATTACACTGAAAGTGGAGGCCTATAAATAGAAGTTATAATTTGTCTAGGTTTTCCAATCAAGTAAAACCAGTTTTCTGAAACTTTATAGTTCTCCTTTACAAACCCATATTGAGTATTTTGAATTGGAGACACTGGATACTTGGTAAAATCTATTTGAGGAATGCTAGAATGGTGTTGCTGTTTTTGGGTCTTAGGACTCGCTGCTACCTTAATTAACTCCTTCTCTAAATAACACTTTCCATTACAAGCCATTGCTGGCTTATCTCTGTTTTCACACAAAACAGTTGCAACATATTCGTAATTTGCATAATATTCCAAAATAGGCATAACAGGTCGCATCATGGCCACCATGTAAAGCATATAAAAAAATAAAGCTGCAATTTCCTTTTTCATTAGGTTGGCGAAACTAACTTTTTTTGTACTCTTATAAAAATTGTCCTAGACCAAACAACAAAGAAAACAGAAAGGTACTCAATGCTACTATTTTCAACTCAGGATCTAACGCTTCTGCTTCTTTATTTTTAACAACTCGCACAAAATGAAAAGCAAGGGGCACAAAAGCTAACAAAAATAAAAACTGAATTGGGCTTTCATATTCAGATGCCACATAAACTAGCGCTGAGACAAAGGCTAAAATCAATAAAGAATAATGGTATTGTTTTGCTTTTATAGCTCCCATTTTTACCACTAAAGTATTTTTATTTGATAAAATATCAGATGCTCTATCTCTCATATTGTTCAGATTCAGTACCGCAGCACTTAAAAATCCAATTGAGAATGCAGGTAAAAAACTATTGACCTCGACCGTTTTTGTGTAAAGGAACAAACTCCCAACCACACTAAGCAATCCAAAAAAGACAAAAACAAAAACATCACCTAATCCACTATACCCATAAGCATTTTTCCCCATTGTATATTTAATGGCAGCCGCTATACTGGCAAGTCCTAAAAAAAAGAACAAAACTGAAAAACCGAAATTTTCAACCCCAAATGCTAAATAAATCAAATACAAAGCAACCATCAAAGTGATTACAACAGTGATATAAATACCTCTCAGCATTTGTTTAGGACTTATAGCACCACTCTGCAACGCTCTTTCGGGTCCAATTCTATGCTCATTATCTGTTCCTTTAACACCGTCACCATAATCATTAGCAAAATTAGATAATACTTGAAAACCGATGGTTGTAAGAATTGAAAAAATAAAAATCCACTCATCAAAACTATCATACTTAGCAGCTAAACAAGCCCCCAAAACAATTCCTGACAATGATAATGGTAGTGTTCTTAACCTTGCTGCTTGAATCCAGTGTTTCATTGATACTTTTTTTTACGAAATTACTCCTGATCCTGCCAAATCATCTTCTAAATACCAAGCAACAAATTGTCCTTCAGTAATAGCAGATTGAGGATTCTCAAATTCTACATACAAACCTTCTTTCACTTTATAAAGCGTCGCAGCCTCTAGTGTTTGTCGGTATCTGATTCTTGCTTTTGCTTCAAGAGATTCTCCATCATTCAATGCTAAATCTTCTCTTATCCAATGCAATTCTTCATTAGAAACGAATAAAACCTTTCGATACAAACCAGGATGATTCTTTCCCTCACCGGTATAAATAACATTTTCTTCAACATCAGTATCTATCACAAACAAAGGCTCAACGGTTCCTCCTACAGCTAAACCTTTACGTTGTCCCTTTGTGAAATAATGGGCTCCCTGATGCTTTCCTACGGTTTTACCATCAGAAATACTATAGGTAAACTTATTACTAAAAAATGCTAGTTCTTCTTCTTTATTTTTAAAATCAGGAACCTCTTGATTGTAAGTTTCAGAATTCTCTGGAATGGTAACAATTACTCCTTCCTTTGGTTGTAATTTTTGTTGTAAAAACTCAGGTAACCTAACCTTTCCTATAAAACATAAACCCTGAGAGTCTTTTTTATCAGCCGTAACCAAATCAAGTTCTTTCGCTATTTCTCTAACTTCTGGTTTTGTTAATTCTCCAATTGGAAAAAGAGCTTTTGACAATTGCTCTTGAGACAATTGACATAAAAAATAAGATTGATCCTTATTCGTATCTTTTCCTGCTAATAATTGATAAACCTCTGATCCGTTTTTTTCTAAAGTCCCTTTTCTGCAATAATGACCTGTTGCCACATAATCAGCTCCTAAATCCAATGCAATTTTCATAAATACATCAAACTTAATCTCTCTATTACATAAAACATCTGGATTCGGTGTACGTCCCATTTCATATTCACGGAACATATAATCTACAATTCGATCTTTATACTGCTCACTTAAATCTACAACTTGAAAAGGGATCCCTAATTTTTCAGCAACAATCATTGCGTCATTACTATCTTCTAGCCATGGACATTCATTAGATATTGTTACAGAGTCATCATGCCAATTCTTCATAAATAAGCCAATAACTTCGTACCCTTGTTTCTGCAACAAATAGGCCGCCACACTACTATCTACTCCTCCGGAAAGTCCAACAACTACACGTTTCATTTACTTCAAAATTTAAGACTGCAAAGATACGGAATAGTATTTGAATAAAAGCCTATGTTTAAAAGCCTAAAAAAGCTATAAGGAAACTATTTTTTTTGCTTTCTTGCATTTATCTCCTCCATGCTAATTGGCTTTTTCACCACTTTTTTATTCGGTTCTTCAAACCCTGCCAATTCTCCATCAATGTAAAATTCCCAACGACCAACGCGTTTGCCATGATCATAATGCCCCGTTTCTCTAATAACACCAGTATTATGATAATAATATATTTTACCATGGATTTTTCCTTGAACATAAGGAACTTTTTCGATCAATTTTCCTTGATCTGTATAACGAAGACTTTCCCCATCCAATAAGCCATTTTTATAATGACTTACCTCTGTTAACGTACCATCTTGATAGTAAATCTTTTTTTCTCCAGAAAGTTTATCATTTTTATAATTTTCTTCAAGAATGACGCGTTTGCCGGTACCATCATAATAAAGCCACTTTCCTGTTCGTTGTCTACCGATCATACCTCCTACGCTTTGTAGAACTCCTGTGTCTGTAAAAAACTGAACCTTACATACTGGATTTTGACTTTCGTATGTTTTAATTATTGATGGTCGACTTGAATAAGCCTCTGTATAAAATTTAAAAACCCCAACTTCTTTCCCATTAACAAACTGCCCCTTATAGCGGAGATTACCATTAGAATATTTTTTCATCCAAACACCCGTCTTTTTCCCATTAGCATCTAATTGGTTTATGGATTGTTGAGCTGTAACTCTTGGAAAAACAACCAACACAAAAAATAGTAATAATAAGTAGCGAAACATTTTAAAAAAATTAATGCATAATTTTAAACAATAGTTCTTTCAATAAATCATTTTGCGAAATAGAAGCTCCTACTCCCTTGCTCTTTACATCTGCATCTCGCAAGAAACCAATAACCTGAGACACTTTTCTCATCGGATAATTTCTTGAAGCACCAACATAATCATCAACAAAATATGGGCTTACCCCCAAATTCTTAGCTACATTAGCTTTGGATTTATCTTGCAAGCCATGATACATTAACAATTGAGTAAAATAACTATTCAATAAAGAAACAGTCATCACCGTAGGGTTACTTTTGGGATTATTGGAAAAATAATTTATAATCTGATTTGCCTTTACCACATTTCTATTTCCAACAGCTTTTCTAAGTTCAAAATTATTAAAGTCTTTACTGATTCCAATATTTTCCTCAATGTGTTCAGGATTAATGATAGTACCTTCAGGCAAAATCAAAACAAGTTTATCCAACTCATTGCTTATTTTACTCAAATCAGTCCCTAAAAACTCAACCAACATTTGAGCAGCTTTGGGTTCCATCTGGTAATTTTTACCATTTAATACTTTTCGGATCCAATCTGCTACTTGGTTCTCGTATAACTTTTTACTTTCAAACACTACCCCAACTTTTGAGGCAATTTTATTTAACTTTTTTCGCTTGTCTAACGTTTTATATTTATAGTTGATCACAAGCACCGTGGTAGGCTGATAATTCTCTACATAGGAAACTAGTTTTTCAATCGTTCTAGAAAGATCTTGAGCTTCTTTCACAATAATCACAGTTTTCTCTGTCATCATTGGGAAACGTTTTGCCTGCGATACAATTTCA
Organism: Flavicella sp. IMCC45537; assembly: GCF_057197705.1. NCBI lineage: Bacteria > Pseudomonadati > Bacteroidota > Flavobacteriia > Flavobacteriales > Flavobacteriaceae > Flavicella > Flavicella sp. IMCC45537. Next base: position 3,581,200 of record NZ_CM170067.1, on the reverse strand, counting down.
TCAACAGTAACATCTCTTCCATACAAAACCATTTGATTGAAACCACGCTCTTCCTCAGTCAAAACATTATTTTCAATATAATCGGATATTTTATCAATGTAATAAGACTCTTCCCCCATTAAAATATAAACAGGCTTGGCATTACCACTTTTTATATCTGATACAATTTGATTTACCTCATTCATGCGTCTCTATTTTTTAGAAAAAGCCTATTGCTTCTCCTCTAAAAAACTTAGTTTTGTTTTATGACTATTTTAAACTTGCCTCCTTGCAAATTCAAAATCAAAAGTAGCGAAAATAAGCGATTCATTTTTGATAACCTTAGAAAAAAATATATTGTACTAACCCCAGAAGAATGGGTACGTCAGCATTTTGTTTCTTATTTAAGAAAAGAAAAAAAATATCCAGAATCTATTATGTCCGTTGAAAAACAACTGACCGTAAATGGACTAAAAAAAAGAACAGATATTTTAATTTTCAACAAACAAGGATTGCCAGAAATTATTGTAGAATGCAAAGCTCCCTCTGTTGAAATTACCCAAAGCACTTTTGATCAAATTGCAAGATATAACCTAAAATTAAACGCTAATTATTTGGTAGTTACCAATGGTCTTTCACATTTTTATTGTCAAATCGACCCTATTAAAGAGGCTTATACTTTTTTAAAAGACATACCTTCCTACAAATAATACATTTCTAATTCTTTTAACTAAGTTGCATGTAACAATACTCGCTTTTTTAAAGTATGTTTGCATTCAACTTTTGAAACAATCGCTATTTGCCTTTCGGGCAACTTATTAAGAATGAAAATCGCTGTAGTCATATTAAACTGGAATGGTAAAAAATTACTAGAAGAGTTTTTGCCATCAATAATAAAACACAGTGAGGGTGCCTCTATTTATATAGCAGACAATGCTTCTACTGACGATTCTGTTTCATTTATCAAGCAGAACTTCCCTACTGTTCAGGTGGTTTCTAATGCAGAAAACGGTGGATTTGCAAAGGGATATAACGATGCTCTTCAGCATATTAATGCACCTATCTATGCTCTTGTAAACTCTGATGTTTCTGTAACAGAAAATTGGTTGGTTCCAATCCAGAAAGAGTTTGAAAAAAACACAAATACAGGAATTATTCAACCTAAAATTTTGGATTACAAAAACAAAAAAAAGTTTGAATATGCTGGTGCCGCAGGTGGATTCTTAGATATTCTTGGTTATCCCTATTGTAGAGGAAGGATTTTCAATTCTTTAGAGAAAGACAAAGGTCAATACAACGATACCATAAATATTAATTGGGCTTCTGGGGCTTGTTTTTTTATTAAATCTGAAATCTACCATCGATTAAATGGTTTTGACGAAGATTATTTTGCCCATCAAGAAGAAATTGATTTATGTTGGAGAACGAGCAATTTGGGCTACGATATTAAATATGTTGGAGCTTCTGCTGTTTATCATGTGGGAGGCGCTACCTTAAGCGAAGCGAACTCCTACAAGACATTTTTAAATTTCAGAAACAGTTTGTATTCTCTATTAAAAAACTTGCCCTCCAACAAAGTTATTTTATTTATTTTTATCAGAATGGTACTAGATGCTGTTGCTGGTATTCGTTTTACCCTGCAAGGAAGACCGATCCATATGATTGCGATTATTAAATCGCATATCAGTTTTTACAGTAACCTAAAAAAAATGATTGCCAAAAGAACCTTCAAACACAACAATTTAAAATACTACAATACCACTAGTATTGTATGGAGTCATTTTGTTCTAAACATAAGAAAATCAAAAAATTTATAATTGCCCAGCAACAAATGCTGGAAAACATCATATTGCTATGATAAAAAAAATGTATTTATTTTACTAATGTATATTAGTAGCTATAGTTACGCCCAAACCGATTTCACATCAATTGATAATGCTTCAAAAAAGGTAGATTATTCACTATATACCTCGAAACAAATTGCATCTGCACTGACAAAAGACTTACATACTGAAACAGAAAAAGCAAGAGCGATTTACATATGGATTACTCATAATATTTCTTATGATTATCAAATGCTACAAAATCTCCCAAAGTATACCTCTTCACAAGACTGTGTAAACTATGTTCTAAAAAAAAGATCAGGTGTATGCCAACACTATGCTGATTTGTTTCTTGATATGACTCAATCAATTGGCCTAGAAACTTTTATTATAGTGGGATATACAAGAGACTATCAAGGGAATATTCCTGATATAGGGCATGCCTGGAATGCTATCAAAATCGACTCAAAATATTATTTTATTGATACTACCTGGTCTGCTGGGTACATCAAAGAAGATAGATATGTCAGACATTTTAGAGATAAATATTTTTTAATCACCCCAAAAGATTTTATAAAAACTCATATTCCTTTCGATCCGATATGGCAGTTTATGGATAACCCAATAAGACACATAGAATTCAAAGAAAAAAACTTCCAAAAACTCGACCAAAAAGGCAATTATTCTTTCGAAAAAATCATCCAAAAAAAAGACCTTCTGAACGACAAACAACAACTAGAGGAAAGCAATAAAAGAATTATTTGGTGCGGTGTAACAAATGAAATAACAAAAAAAGTAATTGCAGCAAAATTAAACAACATTGCTTTTATAGAATACAACGAAATAGTGAAGAAATTGAATATCTCAATTATCGATTACAACAAATATATTGAGGCAAAACAAAAGAGGTTTAAAAACCCTGAAATGACCGATCAGGAGATAAAAACATTGATTGATAAAGTCAGCAAAGGTTTTATTGAATGCAACGAAGCGTTTACGTTTATTAGCGCAACAGATAAAGAACTGAGCAAAACCATCAACTTCGAAAAAAACAGATTGCCCTCTATTATTGAAGCTGCAGCTTTGGAAAAACAATTTGTAGAAAAATATATTAAAAAATGGAAACCATTAAGAAAATCTATGTTTCCAAAAACAGGATATGGTAAGATAAATAGTTACAAAACAAACCCTCTTTTTTAAGGTCTAGAAGTAGTTATGAATCAAAATTTATGCAAAAATCAACCCGTTATTTTAGCATCCTATGCTTAAAGCACCTCTAAACTTCCTTTTCCTTCTCGAATCACTTCCGGCTCATCCCCTGTTAAATCAATAACAGTTGATGCATGATTATCACCATAACCACCATCAATAACAACATCCACTTTAGATTGCCATTTCTCATAAATCAACTCAGGATCTGTTGTGTATTCTAACACTTCATCCTCATCATGAATAGAAGTTGAAACTATTGGATTTCCTAACAAGGACACCAACTCTATGGCAATGGCATTATCTGGAACTCTAATCCCTACAGTTTTTTTATTCTTAAATGCATTTGGCAAGGTTTTACTCCCAGGCAACACAAAAGTATAAGCCCCTGGCAAAGCTCTTTTCAACAACTTAAACGTAGAAGAATCAATCTGTTTTACATAATCAGAAAGATTGCTAAGATCCTTACATATAAAAGAAAAGTTAGATTTTTCTAATTTCACACCTTTTATCTGAGCTATTTTTTGGAGAGCACTTTTGTTTGTTATATCACATCCCAAACCGTAAACAGTATCGGTTGGATATATAATCAATCCACCTTTTCTCAAAACATCTACCGCTTTTTGTATTTGTCTTGGATTGATATTTTGCTCATATATTTTTATTAACTCAGGCATTTGTCTCTTGTGTATTTACTACAAAAGTAATGATAAAAAACTATCTTCGTAGTACATTAGGATTATTCAACTTGCTAAAACTAGTACCTCATTGGACGAAAAAACAACCAACAATTTACAATACCAAGGTTATCTTGATACCCCTTCAATTTTCACAAAAGAAAACAATCCATTTGAGCAGGAAATATTCCAAATTTCTAAAACCGCAGAAACTCCGAACTTTAACATCAGTAAATCTTTAATGCTAGGTAAAAGAGTCGAAGTTTTTTTTCATTCAGAAATCACAACTGCCAATCTTTACACCATTTGTTATGAAAATATTCAAATTCAAAAAGAAAAAAGAACTATAGGTGAACTAGATATAATTTTACAGAACAAAAATACCAATCATTTATTCCATGTAGAAATCGCCTATAAATTCTATTTATTCGACCCCAATATTCTAGGATCTAATCTTGATCAATGGATTGGTCCTAACCGGAACGACAATCTTTCAAAAAAAATCCACAAACTTAGTTCTCACCAATTCCCATTGCTATTCAAAGAAGAAACTAAAGAAAAAATAAAGCTTAATATTTCATCCATTCGGCAAGCTATATTTTTCAAAGCACAACTATTCATTCCCTTTTCATTTGAAACCAAAGAATTTTCAGAGATCAACTCCAATGCAATCTGTGGTATTTATATTTCTATAAAAGATTTCAAGTCTAACCCGTATATAGATTCAAGCTTCAACATACCTAGTAAACAAGATTGGTTGGTTCATCCAAAAAACAACAGTACCTGGCATTCATTTTCTGATATACTTAAAGAAATAAAAGTTCAAATCAACCTAAAAAAAAGTCCCTTAATCTGGAGAAAAGACAACAAAAACAACACACATAAACTCTTTATTACTTGGTGGTGATTTATAAACAGAATCTTAATAAATATTTTAGACTACTAACAGGAACTATTTAGGTCAAAAGTTTATATTTGCTCTTCAAATTTTTAACTATAAATCAAACAACTATGTGGTACGAATGTAAAATAAAATATAGCAGAATTGACGAGGATGATAGAGTAAAAACATTCAACCAGCCCTATTTATTTGATGCAATGTCTTTTACAGAAGCTGAAGCAAGAGTAAATGAGGAAATGGCTCAATACATTTCAACAGAGTTTAAAATTACAAATATCAAGGTTGCTAACTTTGCAGAAATTTGTCCAAATGAAGCGGGAGATAGATGGTTTAAATGTAAATTATCTTGTATCACGATAGATGAAGAAAAAGGATCAGAAAAAAGAGCGAATTCATACATCTTAGTGCAAGCAAATGATGTAAAAGATGCTTATGATGTTTTGGCAGCAAGCTTAACAGATACCGTAAGTAATTATGAAATCCCGAGTGTTGTTGAATCTCCTATTCTTGATGTATTTCCATACTATGATGGTGAAGAAGAAGCTCCGTTAAATGAAGAAGTACCTGAAAACCTTCGTATGCTTGAACCAAGTGATTCATTTGAAGAAATCAGTGACAAAACTGAAAGCGAAGAATTAGAAGAAGAAATCGAAGAGGAAGTAGAAGAGGAAGTAGAAGATTAACAATCTTCAACTTTTAACTATAAAAAAAGCCACTCAATCATTTGAGTGGCTTTTTGTTTTATAAGCATTCTATTTTACCAGAACATAGCATACAATGCTACAAGTACAATCATAATAGCAAAAGAACCAATATTAAATAATGGTGAAGTATTAAATACACCTTTACTCAAATCAATTCCTTTAGAATCATCTTGACCTTTATTTTGCATAAAACTAATAGCAATAATAATCGCCATTGTTACTAAGGTTGTCAATCCCATTTGATCCATCCAAGGCATACTTGTCATCTTAAACAATACTGCTACTGGAATAGATAATAAAGCTCCCCAGATAGCTGCTTTGTTTGTTGTTTTTTTCCAAAACAATCCTAACATAAAAACAGCCAAAATTCCTGGACTTACAATTCCTGTATACTCTTGAATAAATTGGAACGCTTGATCAATACCTCCTAACAATGGAGCCATCACAGCTGCAATAGCCAAAGCAACAGCTGCAGAAATACGTCCTACATTTACTGTAGTCTTATCGTTCGCCTCTTTATTTATATATTGCTTGTAAATATCCATTGTAAAAATGGTAGATGTTGAATTCAACATAGACGCCAAAGAAGATACAATTGCGGCTGCCAATGCTGCAAATGCAATTCCTTTTAATCCTGTTGGTAAAAACTGTAACAACCAAGGATATGCTTTATCTGCAGCATCAAGGCTTGGCATATTTAATTTACCAACTTCTCCTAAGCTTGCCATTAACGCAGGGTCATTTACAATTACGTAAGCCGCTATTCCAGGAATCACCACAATAAAAGGAATAATTAACTTTAATGCAGCTGCCAACAGAATACCTTTTTGAGATTCTTTTAATGATTTAGCAGCCAAAGTACGCTGTATGATATACTGATTGAATCCCCAGTAATACAAGTTTGCCACCCATAATCCCCCAACCAAAACTCCAATTCCAGGTAAGTTTGCATATTGCGGATTACTTTCTTCTAAGATCATATTAAATCTGTCCGGAGCTGCCTCATATACAGCCAACATTCCTTGCCATGCTCCTTCTCCTCCAGAAACGGTATTCAATGCTAAATAAGTAGTAATCAAACCACCCAAAACCAAGAAAACAACCTGGATAATATCCGTCCAAGCAACAGCCGACAATCCTCCATATAAAGAGTATGCCGCAGCAAAAAGAGACAAACCAATTACGGCATAAATCATGTCTATACCAATAATAGTCTCAATAGCCAAACCTCCTAAATACAAAACAGAAGCTAAATTGACAAATACATACAATCCAATCCAGAAAACTGCAAGAATTGTTTTTAAGTTGGTAGAAAATCTTTTTTCAACAAATTCTGGAATTGTATACAATCCTTTTTCAATGAAAATCGGTAAAAAATATTTTCCTACGATAATAAGTGTTAAAGCTGCCATCCATTCATAGGATGCTATAGCCAACCCTAAGGCAAATCCTGAACCAGACATCCCAATAAATTGTTCTGCTGAAATGTTTGCCGCAATTAATGATGTACCAATAGCCCACCACGGTAGTGATTTACTTGCTAAAAAGTAATCTTCTGCATTTTTTTGATGTCCATCTTTATCTCTTGAAACCCATAATCCTACTCCTAGAATTAAAATGGCATAAGCTACAAAAATGAAGTAATCCCAAAAATGAAATCCTGTTGTCATAATATATAATTTAAGTTAGTGTTTAAGCGGCACTAATATATCATTTTTATTTCTCTTAACAACATATGTTTATGATTACAATAAAAAAGAGCTAGTAAAATTAATTACTAGCTCTTTTTTATCTTGTGTTTTTAAGTTTTAACTAAAATACACATAAATTCCGACTACTATCACTAAAATAACAATACTAACTGGTTTTAATATACTCCAAGGCTTGATATCTACCTGCTCTGTATACTCCTGTACAAAATCAACTTCTCTCGGTTTTAACTTACCAATAATAAGCATGATGATGATATTCAACACAAATAAGATGGCCATCACATGTAAAAAATGAGGATAAGCAGTACTTTCTACCATCGCTAATTCTAGCGCATCAGAAACCCCAGATGCCTTTGCATCAGCAACAGCAGAGCTCACCATCATAGGCTTGATAATAAACTGACTTATAGAATACAATACAACTCCTGAAAACAATCCAACTTTTGCAGCAATTGCAGGAACTCTTTTTGTTAAGTATCCAACCACAATAATTGTAAAAATAGGAATCGAGTAACATCCATTTACTTCTTGTAGGTATGCAAACAACCCTCCTGATGCTTTAATCAACCATGGGGCAATGCACATAGCAGCAATTGCTAAAAAGATACCAAAAGTTTTACCAACCTTAACCACCTTCGCATCAGAGGCCTCTGTGTTAATATGAGCTTTATAAATATCTAACCCGAATAAAGTTACAGAACTATTCAATCCTCCGTTAAATGAACTTAAAATTGCACCAAATAATACAGCAGCAAAGAAACCTACCATACTCGCTGGTAAAACTTGCTTCACTAATAATGGATATGCCTGATCTTTATTAATAGCATCTCCTGCTGCAAAAAAGTTAAAACTCTCTGGGTGCTGTGCCATATAAAAAGCAATCATTCCTGGTAAAACCAACATTAAAGGTCCCAAGATTTTCAAGAATGCTGCATACAACAATCCTTTTTGCCCTTCCGCTAAATTTTTAGCACCTAAAGCCCTTTGAATAATTGCTTGGTTTGTTCCCCAGTAAAATAACTGAACTAACATCATACCTGTAAATATTGTTCCGAAAGGCACTGATGCATCAGGACCTCCTAAAGAATTAAGTTTTCCTAACGGTTTAGAATAAGACACTAAAACATCCAATCCTTCTCCAATACTACCAGAACCGATAGCCATCAACCCAAAAACAGGAATAGCCAAACCACCTATTAAAAGTCCAACTGCATTGATAGAGTCTGAAACAGCTACCGCTTTCAACCCTCCAAATACAGCGTAAAAAACTCCAATCGTTCCAATTGCAAAAACCGTAATATACAACCCTGTAAACTCATCTACTCCAAGCATTTGAGGCACATCAAACATTGTATTTACTGCCAACGCTCCAGAATACAAAACAATAGGTAACAATACAACTACATACCCTGATAAAAACAATCCTGAAACTAAAGTCTTTGTCAATTTATCATACCTGCTTTCCAAAAACTGAGGAACGGTAGTAATCCCACCTTTTAGATACCTTGGTAACAAAAACACAGCGGTCACAACCATAGCTATCGCCGCTAGGGTTTCCCATGCCATTACCAATATTCCTTCATCAAATGCAGCTCCATTTAACCCTACAATTTGCTCAGTTGATAAATTCGTAAGTAACAAAGAACCAGCAATTACAGGACCTGTTAAACTACGACCTCCTAAAAAGTAGCCATCAGCTGATTGTTTGTTCTTCCTTGTTGCCAAGAAAGCTATTATGGCTACCAAAGCAGTAAAGCCAATAAATGAAATAATTCCCATGATAATTTAATAATTTAATTCTATTTCTAAATTTTTGTGGCGCTAAATTATAATATTTATCGAAAAAATCTTCTCAAAAAAAACCAACTCACGCAAACCTTGTAGTAACAAATGTAATAAACACGTTTATCTTAGGTTTTTATCCCTGGTAATAAAGAAAAAAAAGCTATATTTAGACCAATCTAATAAAAAGCTAACAACCTTGTTTCAAAAGTATAGTCCCCCAACCTATCTCGTCATTCTTTTATTTGGTTTAAACTCATTATTCGCTAAGAATAGCAACCCAAACACCGACATCATACACCCCACTTTCAACTATATGTCTTTTGTATTTAAAGGAAGTATGATTGATAAAATTATTCACAAAAAGGTCATGCAAAGAAAGGTGCACACCGTTTCTTCAAAAACAAACAATATAAAACCGCATGCTATAAATAAAGCAGCTGGCGTTTTTGCCTTTGATTTTGCTACAGATGTCAATTGGGATGGGGTAAGTGCAACAGACCTAATGACAGCCATAGAAGGCCCTGGTGTTACCCTTACTTCGCCCGTTATTGCCTTTGGTTCAAATGGCCAATATGGGACTTTTACCAACGGAAACGATATTGGCTTATCAGTGAGCGACGGAATTATCCTAACTTCAGGTAGTGTAGCCAATTCATTCAATGCTTCAAGTTCAGGGAATACCAGTAACAGTTATTCCACAAACCTTCCTTCTGACAATGCAGAACATTCTGATTTTATTCAACTAGCTAGTGATGGAGCTGGTGGTTTCCGAAGTATGAATGATCCAATGATTTTAACTTTTGATGCTGAGTTAGATTATGACGCAACCGTTCTTACGATCGATTATCAATTTGCTTCTGAGGAATATAATGAATATGCATGTACTAGTTTTAATGATGTCTTTGGCTATTTTGTAACCTATTATGAAGAGGATGAGTTTGGAGTAAGAACCTATGGTACAACTGAAAATATCGCTTTAGTTCCAGGAACCATTAATCCGGTATCTATTGCAACTATTAACGATGGAAATGAAACTTATGTTGCGGGGGCTAATGAAGGTGACCCTGACATCTGTGACAATAGACAAGCTAGTTATTTTATAAACAACCCTGCACCGCAAAGCCCGGCTACAGAGAGTGATATTCAAATCCAATATGATGGAATTACAACAAAAATTAGAGCTTCTGCAACTGGATTGGTACCTGGGGGTAAATATGAGGTGAAATTTGCAATCGCAGATGTTTCTGACAGCGCCTATGATTCAGCAATATTTATAAAATTAATCAGTGGTTTCCCGGATACTGATGATGATGGTGTAGCAGATGATGCTGATATCGATAGTGATAATGACGGAATCTATGACATTATAGAAGATGCAAACTTAGACTCAGACAACAATCCTCTAAGTAACCCAACCGACACTGACAGCGATGGTATTCCCAATTATCTAGATCTAGACTCTGACGGTGATGGAATCCCAGATAATGTAGAAGCCCAGACCACTATAAATTATATTGAACCACTCGGAACTTATAGCTTAGATGGTGTTGATGATGCATATACAGCTACCGGCGGACTAACCCCTATTAATACCGATAACACGGATAACCCCGACTATCTTGATTTAAACTCAGATAATCAAGGTGCAGATGATACTACTGAGGCGGGAATCGTTTCATTAAACACAAATGTAGGGACCAATGGGTTAGCTAACAGCCCAGATTATCCCGATACATATACTGATGTAAATGGATCTATAGACATCCCATCAGACCTTCCTGATGATGATGGAGATAAGCTTGCAGGTGGTGATGTTGATTACAGGGACGCCACTAACAGTGGTGACAATGATAACGATGGAATTGATGACATCGATGATATTGACGATGATAATGATGGAATATTGGACACCACTGAAAGTAGTCCATGTACAGGAAGTTTGAACTATGAATTTTATGATGGCTCTTATTCTCCGTCTGTAGACAACATTCCATCAACAGGAAGTCTACAAACAGGGACAGTATCTGATTTTGATGTAACCTCATTACAAGCACTAATAACTCCAGACGACAATGAAACTTTTGGTATACGATATACGGGTTATATAAATATTTTCACCTCTGAGACATACACATTTTCTACCACATCGGATGATGGTTCCAAATTGTATATCGGAGGTATTGAGGTGGTAACCAATGATGGGAACCATGCCCCTAGAAAGGAAACAGGAACAATAGCCTTAACTCCGGGTATTTATACTTTTGAAGTTTTGTTTTATGAAAACTTAATTGGAGAAGAGCTATCTGTAACTTATTCATCATCTAGCATTACAGAAACAAATATTCCTTTTTCAGTCTTATTTGTAAATTGTGATGAAGATAATGATGGGATCCAAAACTTTTTAGATTTGGACTCAGATAATGACGGAATACCTGATAACCTAGAAGCCCAACCCACTAGTAGCTATATCACTCCTTTAGGAACAAATAATTCAGATGGATTAGATGATGCCTACACTGGAACAAATGGATTAACACCACACAACACAACGAATGCTACAGCGGAAGACTACCTCAACACAGACTCTGATAGTGAAGGCGCAGACGACACAGTAGAAGCCGGTTTATCGGATCTTTTAACAGGAGTAATTGGAACTAATGGATTGGACACTTACATCTACCCTTCTAACGATTATTTAGATGTAAATGGTATCATCGATAACTTGACTGGTTTTCCTGATTCTGATAGTGATTTAAATTCTGGAGGTGATGTAGATTTCAGAGATGAATTAATTGACATTACTGCAGGTATAGGAAATACATTATGGCTAAGAGCTGATATCGGAGTAATTGGAGGAACCGAAGTCACCTCATGGCAAGATCAAAGTGACACAAATAACAATGACATTTTTACGGATGATAATAATTTTACTGGAAGTGGCGGATCAGAGCCTAATTCTACACAAAACCTTTTGAATTTCAATCCAGTAATCACATTTACTCCTGGAAATAATGATCGAATGACGATTACAAGTGCAAATATGAATCCTAGAACGATGTATATTGTTTACAACGACGTTTCAACAGCTTCTTGGACAACTCCTTTCACTAATTTAAGTAATAATATTGGTCACGGTCATTCTGACGACACTCAAGTTTTTAACACAACATACACACCAAACGATGTACGCAACAGTAACTTAAACTTTGTAAACGGCTTAAATACAGATTTAAAAACCCATGCTAGACCTGATAATTTTGAATTACATTCTAGAATTTTCGATAGTAATTTATCAAATAACACAACAAATTATTTTATCGGTAGAGATAGAGGGATTGATAATAGAACCATTGAAGGTAGTATTGCTGAAATAATGTTGTTTACTAATGAACATACGTATGAAGAGAGACAACTAATTGAATCTTATCTAGGGATTAAATATGGCTTTACGTTAGATCAAACAGACCATAGTAATTCTTCGATAATAGAAGGAAACTACATTTTATCCAATGGCTCAACAATAGTTTGGAATTATCAATCCAACACAGCTTATCACAATAATGTCGCTGGAATCGGTAGAGATGATACTCGTAATTTTAGTCAAAAACAATCAAAATCAATTAATGATGGTGCCATAATAACCATTGGAAAAACCACCATCGCTGATAGCAACGCTGCAAATAACAACTCTTTTAGTACGGATAAAGATTTTTTGATGTGGGGAAATAACGCAGAAGTTATCACAAACACTACCGTAGCCTCATCTATTCTCTGCAGCACAGCAAACAGAATGTCTCGTATTTGGAAGGTAGTAGAAACAGGAGATGTTGAAACCGTTAAAATTGCAGCCGACGAAACAACTATTAGAAACACTCTCAGCTCAGACCAAATAGCTATTATCATTGCAGATGATCCAACATTTACTACTAATGTGGAATATGTATCTCTAAGTAGTGAAACCATTAACGGAACAAGCCAACTGACAGGAACTTATGATTTTGATGGAACTAAATATTTTACATTCACTGAAATTACAGGTATCACTTGGGATGGAGCCTCGGAAACTTGGTCAGGAGGATCTAACGGAGGTACACCAGACGATACAGACAACGACTCTCCAGGTAACCTTTTAACTATCGATTCAAATGGAGGTAAAGATGCTATCCTTTCTGCTGATGTTGAAGTTGGATGTTTATGGATTAAACCAGGATCTACTCTAAGTGTAACTTCTGGTCATTATCTTCATGTTGCCAATGAATTGCAACTTGACGGAGATTTAAAAATGATTGGTGATGCTCAATTAATCCAAACACACACTGGTAGCTCAATGGTTTCAGGACTAGGTAAGTTCTACATAGAACAGACTGCTACTGCTGCAACGGTATATCAATACAACTATCTTACTTCCCCAGTAGCAACGTTAGGTCAAATAGACAATTTTACAGTAGGTGATGTTTTAAAAGACGGAACAACACCGATTACACCAAGTACTTTCCCAGATGATATTGTATTTAAATCCTACAACTCAGCAAGTGATTTAGATGGTAGCTTAAAAACAGAAGACACTCCATTAACGCTAGCTAATTATTGGATTTATAGTTACCTTAACGGACTCAGTTCAACTTCTTGGATTCAACAAAAAGAAACAGGAACATTTGAGTCAGGAGAAGCATTTATTTTAAAAAGTCCAGGTGCTCCTCAAAACTACACGTTTGTTGGAACACCTCACGATGGTGATTATACAACCCCTATTAGCGCTCAACATAATTCATTAATAGGTAACCCTTATCCATCACCTCTTAATGTTGATGCATTTTTTCAAGACAACAACCCGGTAGGTGAAAATGCAATTATTTCAACATTATATTTTTGGCAACAATCTGACGGTTCACATGCACAAGGATCTTATCAAGGAGGATATGCGACAAGAACCGCAACCATGGGAACAAGTGCTACTGTTGAAAGCGCAGCCCCAGGTGGAATAGGAGCAGGAACAGACCAACCGAAAGATTATATCCCTGTGGGTCAAGGCTTCTTTGTAAAAGGTGCCGAAACTGCTGGAACAATTACCTTTAAAAATACCCAAAGACTTCATGCTAATGGAACTGCAGAACATATCGCTGTTGACGGAACGAATTCAATATTTTTCAAAGGAAAAACGAAACAACCAAAAACAAAAGAAAATAAAATCATAGGTATAAAACTTGGTTTTGAGTACACCAATAACGACGGGCTTCTTTTACATAGACAAATTGCAGTAACCTTTGATGAAAGAAATAGCTTCGACTATGATCCGGGTTACGACAGTCAAGTTTTTGATTTAGATGGTACTGATGCTTATTTCCAATTTAACGACGCTAGACAAGCTTATGTAATCGCTGGGATTGAAGAAATATCGGAAGACCTTGAAGTTCCTTTAACAATTAACATGAATTACTCAGGTAAATGTTATTTAATGTTAGATGAAAATTTGAATGTAGAATACCCTATATTTCTTAAAGACCACCTGAATAACACCTTCTCTAATATCACAGACAATAATTTGATTTCATTAGAATTGGAAACCGGTAAATATTCAGATAGATTCTCAATTGTTTTCAAAGAAGATGAAGCACTATCTAATGAAGATAATGTAACTATCGAAGGTTTATTTGTACACTATGACTCGGATTCACAACTCATAAAAATAGAGAAACCAAATTCTTTAAACATACAAGAAATAGAATTAATTAATACGCTTGGAGTTGTAATAGAGAGCTATGAAGATTTATCTCAAATACCAACCGATAAAATTACCAAAGGAGTATATATTATAAGACTTAATACATCCAAGGGAATTGCTTCTCAAAAGATTCCTCTTTATTAATACTGTGAAAAACAACTTTACAGGCGAATATCTGACAGATATTCGCCTGTTTTTTTCGATTATATTCAACACCATATAAAATACTTTATTTGTAACTTTGCATGCACCTAAAACAACAGGTTATGTCAGAAGAAGTAATTAAAGAGAATAAAGTTACAAAACCAAAATGGCTACGCGTTAAACTGCCAGTAGGAAAAAAATACACGGAATTAAGGGGCCTAGTTGACAAATATAAATTAAACACAATCTGTGCAAGCGGAAGTTGTCCTAATATGGGAGAATGCTGGGGAGAAGGTACTGCTACCTTCATGATCTTAGGAAATGTTTGTACTAGATCTTGTGGATTTTGTGGAGTTAAAACAGGACGACCTGAAACAGTAGAATGGGATGAACCGGAAAAAGTTGCAAGATCTATTAAAATCATGAAAATTAAGCATGCCGTTATTACTTCTGTCGACAGAGATGATTTAAAAGACGGTGGCTCTATAATCTGGGAAGAAACTATTCAAGCGATCAGAAGGGCAAACCCGAATACAACTCTAGAAACTCTTATTCCTGATTTTCAAGGAATAGAAAAAAACATTGACCGCTTGTTAAGAGCAGCACCTGAAGTTATTTCTCATAATTTAGAAACGGTTAGAAGATTGACACGCGAGGTACGTATTCAAGCAAAATATGATCGTAGTTTGGAAGTTTTAAAATACCTAAAAGATAATGGTCAAAGAAGAACAAAATCTGGAATCATGTTAGGTTTGGGTGAAACCGAGGAAGAAGTGATCGAAACTTTGAAAGATTTAGCAAAAGCGAAAGTAGATGTTGTTACGATTGGACAATACTTGCAACCGAGTAAAAAACATTTACCCGTAAAAGAATTTATCACACCAGAACAATTTAAAAAATACGAAACTATAGGTTTAGAACTTGGTTTTAAACATGTTGAAAGTAGTGCTTTGGTACGTTCATCTTACAAAGCGCAAAAACACATTAACTAAATTTATTTTTTTGGCACGGTAATTGCAGTACTCTTTTCGAAGGGAGTGGTTACCTTTCATTTCATAAATTAAGTTTGGTTAGTAAAAAAGCTCTGATTTCTAAATCAGAGCTTTTTTGTATTTTTTACTATCTTATCATTTTAAAAACCATGCCTTTGAGAAACTGCTTCGCTTTATATTTTTTGATACTACTATTCTGTTTGGTTAACAATTCTCACATTCAAGCACAAAAATCTTTTTCGAAAGAATTTGGGCTGATCAGCGATAATGATCTATACACCTCTACCTATTACGATCGATACTACACCAATGGGACATTTTTATACTTCAGGTACCTTAGTAAGAAGTCCAAACTCAAAAAAATTCATGAATTTAGAATCGGTCAGCAAATGTATACACCTCAATTTGCAAATTCGCATTTCCCAGAAGCAATAGATCGCCCTTATGCTGGCTATGCGTTTGCCCAATACAGTCAACTATTTTTTTCGGATAAAAATTATGGATTAAAGTCTACCTTAGAACTCGGTGTACTAGGCCCATCCGCCATGG
Source organism: Flavicella sp. IMCC45537 (assembly GCF_057197705.1). Classification (NCBI taxonomy): domain Bacteria; kingdom Pseudomonadati; phylum Bacteroidota; class Flavobacteriia; order Flavobacteriales; family Flavobacteriaceae; genus Flavicella; species Flavicella sp. IMCC45537. The sequence goes on along the minus strand of NZ_CM170067.1, from coordinate 3,565,003 downwards.
CTCAAGACCTACAAAACATAATCCATAACCTATATGGCTTTTCTCCTGCAGAAGGATGGCAATATCAAATTGAAAATACACTAGGAATTGGTATGGAGTTTTTATTTTTAAAACCCTTTAGTAAAAAAGTCAAAAAGCGATTCGATTTTACATCAACAACTTCCTTAAAGCTAGGAACCATATTTTCTGAAATAAACACAAATATCTATAGTAGAATCAACCTTTTTAACCGTCCTCTTAACAATTACGCAAACAGTTCACTATTTGCAAGCAACCTAAATAAGGTAGATAAAAATCAAAAAAACGAGCTATTTTTATTTATCAAACCCCAAATTGGATATGCACTTTACAACGCAACCATCCAAGGAAGTCTTTTCAACGACAATAGCCCTATCACTTATGGCATCAATTCAATTATCTATGAATTAGAATTTGGATTGAGATACAGCATAAAAAGATTTGATCTTTCTTACTCTGTGATCAAATATTCAAAAAAAACAGAAACGATTGAAGCAAACACAAACACTTATGGAAGTATTCAAATTTCCTATAAATTCAATTAAAGCTCCTCTATATCTTCATTCTGAAAGCCTAACAAATATAATTTTGTTTTTGCTCTTGTAATTGCCGTATACAACCACCTCCAATAATCAACACTTTGTCCATCCGGTAAATATGGTTTTTCTATAAAAACAGTATCCCACTGCCCACCTTGAGATTTATGGCAGGTCATCGCATAAGAATATTTTACCTGAATAGCATTAAAATATTTATTTTGCTTAATCTCTAAAAGCTTTTTGTATTTTGATTTGATATCCTCATAATCCTTACCCACCTCATGGTACAACCTATTTGATTCTTCATAGGACAAAGAAGGACTCTCTGACATCAATGTATCTAATAAAAGAACTGTTTCCACAGGAGGATGCGATGGATAATCTATCAAACGTATTTTTACTTCAGCAAAACGAAAACCGTACAATTCTTTTGTGTTAAAAATTTCTAACACTTCAAAGGTATCTCCATTTGCCAAAAAACTAATTTCCGCTGAATCTTTTAACCAAAAATAATTATTCTTAACAGCCATAATATGATCGCCAATAGAAATCTCATTTTCTTTATCTAAAATTCTAGTTCTTATTTGTTGGTTGTATTGATTCGCTCTTTTATTAGACCTTACAACAATGGCTGTTTCATCAATGCCATGTTGATCGTAAGAGGTATGAATCGCATCTTGAATATCATAACTATCAATTAACCTAACCACATCTGGATATTCTAAATTAAATTGAAAATCAGCAAAACTATCATTACTAATAAACATTCTTAACTGGGTTGCATTTACCAAAATCCCAGAGTTTTTATGTTGACGCATTACCTCGTCTAATTCAATCAACGAAACAGATTTACTGTAATGAAAACTTAAATTATCTTCATCCAAAGCGGGACTAACTTCCAATTTAACAGGAGGTAATTGAGCCGTATCTCCGATTAAAATCATTTTACAATTTTTACCAGAATATACATAATCCATTAAGTCATCTAACAACGAACCATTATCAAACAACTTAGAATTACTAGGTGCATCTGGAACCATAGACGCTTCATCAACAAAAAATACAGTATTCGTATGTTTATTAACCTGTCTTGTAAATTCTACACCACCGTTAGATGTTTTTTTAGGATGGTATATTTTTTTATGAATTGTAAAAGCCTGCTTTTTAGAATATAATGAAATTACTTTTGCGGCCCTACCTGTAGGTGCCAACAAAACTGGTTTTTGACCAATTTTCCATAAATTATTTACAAGCGTACTTATTGTTGATGTTTTACCTGTTCCCGCATAACCTTTCAATAAAAAAACAGCATCAGAATCTTTGGAAAAAAGAAATTCAGACAACATCATTAAGAGCTCATTTTGAGTACTTGTGGGCTCAAAAGGGAAGGTTTTTATCAATTCTTTGTAAAAATTGGAAGAGGTTTTAATCATAGGGTCAAAAAAAAGCAAAGATAGGGATTGATTTGTCCTTAAAAATTTTTATGGTTCAAAAAAAATTGTAGATTTGTCTAATTCAATTTTTAAAACTTAAATCACAATGATAATTACTTTAATTGCAGGGATTGCAGTAGCAGTTTTGTTAGCCATCCTTATTATGAAATTCATTCCTTTAAAACTTCAGTGGCTTGTTTCAATTGTACTACTTGGTGTAGCAGGATATTTAGGTTATTCTATCTATGATAGTATTATGGGACCGATTCGTTTTAACATTGAAAAGAAGGTACGATATGCAAAAGTAATTGAGAATTTAAGAATGATTCGTGATGCACAAGATGCTCATAAAACGATTACAGGTAAATTCGAGAGAAATGGAGAGAAACTTATTAAGTTTTTAGATTCAGCTGAATTTGCTATTACTAATACTCACAACGAAATCAAACAAGTTAACAAAGGAACTAAATGGCAACCAATTATGGTTGAGGTTGAGGAAAAAGTAACTGATACTACCGGATATGAATCTGTTAAAGAAACAGTTTTCAAAGGTAGAGACTATACTCAAATGCTTAAAGTACCTGACACTAACGAAGAATTTAAAATTACAGTTGGTTACATCACTAAAGTAGCAGGTTTAGAAGTTCCTGTATTTATTGCCAAAGTTGATAAAGAAGTAATTTTAAAAGGTTTAGACCCACACTTGGTAAGACAAGAAAAAGAAGCTATTGGTGGAGACGAGGTAAAAGGTCCATTTTTATCTGTAGGTTCATTAGAAGAAGTTAATTCAAACGGAAACTGGCCTCCTTTTTATGACAAAAAGGGTAAATAATATCATTTGTAAATCAGTTGAAAACACTGATTTAAAAGAAACTCAATTGTCCATCCAAATTAATTTGGATGGATTTTCTTTTTGCGTCTATTCGCCACTAAGAAATCAAACTATTGTTTTTCAGTCTTTTGAATTTGAAAGCAAAGCGCTTACTCCAGAAACGCTACTTAAAAACATAGAAGCGATTTATGAGGAGAATGAATTTCTTAAGCAAGATTATAAAAAGATAGAAGTTATACATCAAAATGAATTGGCAACCTTAGTACCCGATTCTCTGTTCGACGAAAACAACCTAAAATCTTATTTAAACCATACGGTAAAGGTTTTACCAATAGATTTTATTTGTGCCGATAAACTGAGTAGTATAGACGCAAATACTGTTTATATTCCTTTTGTAAATATTAATAACTTCCTATTTAATATATACGGTTCATTTGAATACTTCCATAGCTTCACCAAACTAATAGAAAGCACAAGTAAACTACACACATCCAATAATTCTGATAAAATTTACATCCATGTAAATGAAAGAAATTTTGAATTGGTAGCCTATAAACAGGATCAACTACAAGTCGTTAATAGATTCGAATTTCAAACTGCTCAAGATTTTATTTACTATATTCTTTTTACTGCAGAACAATTAAAATTCGACACAGAAAAATTGCATTTGATATTAATGGGTAGTATCGAGAAAGAATCGGAATTATTTTCCATTCTTTATACTTACATCAGAAACATTTCATTTCACAAAGCTCAAAACCTACCAAATACTGCCGAATTTGCTAGCCTGTCTAAACACAACCACAGCTTACTTTTTAACTAATTTGAAATAATTAACAGATTCATTAAACATGAGAATCATTTCCGGAAAACACAAAGGAAGACGTCTAAGTGCTCCTAAAAACCTGCCTGTAAGACCTACGACTGACATGGCTAAAGAATCTCTTTTTAACATCCTAAACAACACGTATTATTTTGAAGATTTAGAAGTCTTAGATCTTTTTAGCGGGACAGGAAACATTAGTTTTGAATTTGCTTCTAGAGGAACAGAAAAAATAACCTCGGTTGACAAACATTATGGATGTATCAAATATATCAACGAAGTTTGTAAAGATTTTGACTTTGATATCAATACTGTAAAAAGTGATGTCTACAAATTTATTGACAAGACGAAGATCAAAGCCGATATTATATTTGCAGATCCTCCTTATAATTTTTCTGATGAAGACTTCTCAAAAATTGCAACTGTTATTTTTGAAAAGGACTTGTTAAACGAAGATGGTTTATTAATCGTTGAGCACTCAAAACAAACAAAACTAGACAACCACCCTAATTTCTCCTATGAAAAAAGATACGGTGGTAATGTCTTCAGTTTTTTTGAAAAATAATTATAAAAAAAGAGAGCTAACTAGCTCTCTTTTTTTATAATTCTTGTCCCCAAAGGTATTTATAATCACAACTTTTGTTGCTTTCATTTATCTTAACAAAGGTTTCAACAACATGATCATTGTACCACTTTTCCATAGCATCCTCTTGCTTTTTTTGCAATGTCATTTGCTGTATCTTCACGTAATCCCTTGTGAAATCTGCTGTATGAGCTTCTCTCTTTTCTCTTAAAACAATTAACTTGAACATCTTTAAACCTTCTCTCGTTTCGTCATAGAAAGGCTCTGTAATATCTCCTACTTTCAAAGAACTAACTCTCCCATACAAACTAGGATCCATTCTGGTCAATTCAAAATTAGAATCATTAGTCTGAGGGTTGATAATAATCCCTTTATTTTGACGTGTTCCTTTGTCTTGAGAATACTTTAAAACCGCTTTTTCAAAGGTCAACTCATCTGCTAAAATACTATCTCTTATTTGCGTAATTTTCTCTTCTGCCTCTTTCAACTTTTCTTGTGTTACTTTTGGCTGAATTAAAATATGACGTACATCCAACTCCTGACCTTTTATCTTTTCAAGATGAATAATATGATATCCAAAATCAGATTTGAAAGGCTCTGAAATTTCACCTTCATCCAGACTAAAGGCAACTTCCTTAAACTCCTTTACAAACTGACTTTCTCTAGTTAAGGTATATTTTCCTCCATTTTGAGTAACCCCAGGATCCTCTGAATACAATACTGCTTTCATACGCATACTAGACCCATTTAAAATATCTTGACGTATTCCTTTTAACTTCTCGATAACCTCTTGATTTTCTTTCTCAGATGGCTTTATATGCATCACTATTTGGGCCATTTCTATTTCAGCACCAAATTGAGGCAAATTATTTTGAGACTCCAAACTCCTAAAATATACACGAACCTCTTCAGGAGTTACATTCACCTCTGAAACCACATTTTGTTTTTCTCTCTGTATCAATGTATTTTCTCTCTCAATACGAAGCAATTCTTTTCTCAAATCATCTTCATCATCAAAACCATACATTTTATATACCTTTTCTATAGAACCTAATTGTTGTTTTAAATAAGCGATATTTCGTTCTACGCCAGATTCAATTTCAGCATCAGAGACAATCACACTATCAACAACAGCATGATGTGCTAGCAATTTCTGTAACATAATTTGCTCGAGCATCTCACAATCAGACATTGTAATCTTCCCTTCACTATTATTATAAACCTCTTGCTTGAATTTTTCAACATCTGATTCTAATACAATATTTTCTCCTACCACTACGGCAACACCATCCACTTTAATTTTTTGAGCCTGTAAAACCAGCACACAAAAAAGAATTGGTAAAAGTGATATTATTCTTTTTATCATCTTAATAAATTTCAAATTGTTTATTTTTCATGGCATCATCTACCAACACTTCCTCTACTTTATGAATCATCTGTAACTTTCGCTGCTGCACAACCATCTGCTCAATTGTGTTAGACACGTAGCGTAAAGGTGCTATTTCATTTCTATTCAAAACATCTTTAATATAAATATAATACAGATCTCCCTCGTAGCTTTTTGCAATAAATTTCTTAGGTCTAAGCACCGTTGTATTAGAATAATTTTTCAAGACCGGTAACTTTCGTTGCACATCTTTATATCGAAACCATAAAGAATCGCTTAAGAAGGCATTCTGCATTTTATCTGTCTGTTCATCTAAAATAAACAAATCATTCATTGACTTAGACAAAAGCAAACGCTTGTATTTCGCTTTATTTTTATCATTTGGTTTTAAAGCAATATACTTAAACTTCACCAACTCTTCATTTATTCTAAAACTTGCTTTATTCTCCTCATAATATTTCTTCAAATCGTCATGAGAAACAACCGTATCCAATTCTTTTAGAACTAAGGCTTTTTTAAATGAGTTGATAAATAAATCTTCACGATAACGAGAGACCAACAATTCTAAATTCTCATTCTGACTTGGCATATTAACTTCTGCCTTTTGCAACAATAATTTTTTCTTAGCCCATGCCAAAATTAAATTATTTGCAACTTCTGCACTATCCTTTTTAGCAACATCATGTGGAAAAACAAGTTCTAAATCTTCTTGATAAAACTTATGGTCATACACCTTAGCTATCAACTTAGAATCCTTATTTTTTTGCGTGGACTGAAAGAAGTCACAACTAGAAAAAACTACAATTAACGATATGTAATAAATATATTTACTCACTGTAAATTTCCATTTGAGAGGCAAGTTTCTTCACGGTCCTTTTATAAATTTTCACTTCATGTTTGGCTCTTAAACCCGCCAACCAGTCTTCTTGAATTTGGTTTTGGAAATCACTTATAACCTTCCCTTTTATATCATCAAATTCTTGCTGTACAGCTTCTTCTTTTTCAAATATTTTTACAATAACAGAATAATCACCTTGCTGATATACATTTGTCTCACCAACAACAAAATTCACCTCTTTAGGAAAAATTGCATTAGTTTTCTCAAAAGAACCAGACTTGATCAAAACACCTTCTTTCTTCTCAACTGCCATAGTTACTTTTGCAATAGAATCTGAATCAGAAACTAATTCCTTCAAAGCCTCTACCTGCTCAGAAATTTTAGTACTCACAACAACCGCATTAAATGATTCTGGCTTGATATAATCTGCTTTGTGAGATTTATAAAACTCTTGTAAACCAATAGTATCGTTTTGAGCAGCATCCCAAATTTTTTCTTTCATCAAATCAAATAACAAAAGTCCATTTTTATACTCTTGAAACAAATTTTTAAATTCCTCATCTGTTTCCTCTAAATGCACTTTATAATACTCTAAAATCTCCTGATCCAAAAAAGGATTAAAATTTTGCATTGCCGTACGATCTCTTCTATTCATTATATAATTAGAAAAATCTTTTTGCGTTAAAGTATCATTTTGAATTTTAACCAACCAAGTATTCAAAGAGTCTACAACTACAAAACTAGGATTTTCAAATTCCTTTTTTGCAGTTTCATTTATTTCAATGGTATATTCCTTCTTTAATCTTAGAACTACAGGATTTGACAATGTTTTAGACCTACTATCTTTTTTAGTTTTCTGAAGCAATTCCTCTTTCACTTCTTCAAAACTACTTACTGGATAATGGTTTAAATATTTTACTATATGCCAACCATATGCCGTTTTAAAAGGCTTAGAATATTTATTTTCTGGTGTCAAAGCAAAACTAATCTCACCAAATGGAGGCGGCAATGAACCAACACCAAATCTATTTAACTTCCCTCCGTTTACAGAAGATCTTTTATCATCAGAATATTTTTTTGCCAACTCTTCAAAACTTGTACCTGACAAAAGCTCATCATACACTTTATTTATTGTAGATGTTCCAGGTGCGGTAGTATCCCTAATCATTATATGCGCTACTTCCATCTCTCCCATAGATTCTCTTACATCAACAACCTTTAAGAAATGATATCCAAACTGTGTCCTAAAAACCTCAGACAACTCTCCTTTTGGAGTATTAAAGGCAGCACTTTCAAAAGGGTATACCATTCTAAAAGCAGAAAAATAACCTAAATCACCCGCATTTGTTTTAGCACTTGGATCCTCTGACTTCTCTTTGGCTACAGCATCAAAGTCAGCTCCATCAATAATACTTTGTCTGATCGCAGTAATTTTTTCATAAGCAGCTACCGTATCCGTAGCGTTTTTATCAACTCTTATTAAAATATGACTTGCACGTATTTCTGACAACGTTCTATCATAAGCTTCTAAAACTAGGCTATCAATTAAACTATCATCATTCAAATATGGCAGTACCAACTGATTTCTATACCTTGCCACCTCTTCAATATAAGAGGCTATGGTGTCCATTTGAAGCTCCTCTGCCTCTATCAACTTTAACTTATAGTCAACAAAAAGCTGAACATCCTCATCTATACTCGGGGTTTCACCTTGGATTTTTAAATTTTTATTTTTTCCAAACAATCGTTCAAATTCGGAAGCATATACTTTTTCCTTGTCAATTTTCAATAAAACTTTATCTCTATTTTTCTGTGCTATCACAGAAGATCCTATCAATAAAAAAAAGGCAATGGTTTTAATTTTCTTAAGCATAAATTTTTTCATATTTTAAACAAACAATAGGTGGTAAATCTATTCTATTTTCAATCTTGCAAGTTATTCTATGGTTACGTCTTTTTGTGTTAAAAGTATCACAAAGAAATAATACCTTCAATTCCTGAAACTTCTTTGTATTTAGCAATTACCTCATCAGAACTTTTCACAACTTTAGTAATTGAAACACTTACGTATTTGTTTGTCTTTGAATTTTTGGTATTTATCACTACTCCTGGTAAATCAAATACATCTTTCACCTCCTTTAATTGATTTTTAGTAGTTGGAACTATAAACTTAAATAGATATTTTGACGGAAAAGTGGATGCGTTATCCAAACTTTCTTTTAACTTATCGTAAAATTCTGATTGCTTACTCATTATTCTAGTATTTTCTAAACGATTTCTTCTCTTATTTTAAAGAACACAAAATTACACATTATCGATGACTTGTGAAATGTTGATTTTGTTTATTTTAATACGCTCCAATACAAAGATTGCAGCTTTGTTAAGTAACGTTTCAAGTGTAAAAATAGTATGTTTGCAACATGCAGAAAAAAATCATAATTACTGGTGGTCCGAGTACAGGAAAATCAAGCATCATCAATGCTCTTATCTCAAAAGGACAACATTGCATGCCAGAAATTTCTAGGGAGGTTATATTAGAGGCCAGAGAAAAAGGCATTGAACATTTATTCCTAGATTCTCCTATTATGTTTAGTGAAATTTTGCTAGAAAAAAGAATTGAACAATTTTTCAATGCTGAAAAAAACGAAACGGAAATTGTTTTTTTTGACAGAGGTGTCATTGACATCATTGCATATCTAAATTTTGCAGACTCCAAACACAAAATAAATTTTAATGATTTTTTAAACAAGCATTCGTATGATCTTGTTTTTATATGCCCCCCATGGAAAAAAATACACACCACGGACAACGAACGCTATGAATCCTTTGATGAAGCAAAAAAAATCCATTTAGAATTATTAAAAAGCTATCAAGATTATGGCTACAAGGCTATAGAAATCCCATTAGACAGCATCGAAAACAGAGTAGATTTTGTATTAAAAAACATCAATTAAAAAAACTTTCGTATTTTTAATTATATACATTACAAGGACTGAATACTGCTAAAGACATATTAAAAAAATACTGGGGTTTTAATTCCTTTAGACCTTTACAAGAGGAAATAGTCTCTACCGTTTTAGCTAAAAAAAACTGTATTGCCTTACTCCCTACTGGAGGCGGAAAATCCATTTGCTATCAAGTTCCTGCCTTAGCTCAAAAAGGGGTTTGTTTAGTTATTTCTCCACTACTAGCCTTGATGCAAGATCAAGTTGAAAGTCTACATAGAAAAAAAATTAAAGCGGTTGCGTTAAACAAACCAATGTCGCAAAACGACACGATTATTCTTTTTGACAACATCCAGTTTAATAATATAAAATTTCTATATCTATCTCCAGAAAAACTGCAAACCACATTTATTCAAGAAAAAATAAAACAACTGAATATTTCTTTAGTTGCCATAGACGAAGCGCATTGTATATCTGAATGGGGACACGATTTTAGACCTTCCTACTTAGAACTAAAAATCCTAAAAGAATTATGTCCGGATGCAAATACTATTGCCTTAACTGCTTCCGCCACACCAAAAGTTTTGGAAGACATGTCAAAACAATTAGAAATTGACACGCCACAAATTTTTCAAAAATCATTTAAGAGAGAAAATTTAGCCTATCAAATATTTGAAGTTGAAGATAAAATTTTTAAGATAAAACAAATCCTCACAAAAATAAATGCACCTACAATCATTTATACGAATACAAGAAAAGAGACTAAAAAAATAAGCGATGTTTTAAACACTCAAGGTTTTAAAACCACTTTTTATCATGGGGGACTTAGCAACAATGAAAAACAACTTGCGTATACCAACTGGTTTACAGAAAAAACACCAACAATAATTGCAACCAATGCTTTTGGAATGGGAATCGACAAACCAAATATCCGTGTCGTTATTCATCTAAAAATCCCTAACAGTATAGAGAATTATTTACAAGAAGCAGGTAGGGCTGGAAGAGATGGTAAAAAAGCTTTTGCCGTAATGTTACTTCAAAAAAACGATGTTAATTTATTTAAGAAAAACCATATAGAACAAGAAGTTACAATTGATTATTTAAAAAAGATTTATTTTCAATTGAACCAATTTTACACCATTTCCATAGGTGAACTTCCATTAGAAGAATTCAGCTTTGAAATAAATAAATTTTGCAATAGTTATAAGTTACCCTACACTAAAACATATAACGCCTTGAAAACACTAGCTACCCATCAAATAGTTTCGTTTTCAGAAGGACTTCAAAAAAAAACCAGTGTAAAATTTATAACCTCTAGTGATACTGTTTTAAATTACACCCAACAATACCCTTCAGTTGATAAATTCATCACCACAATTCTACGTTCATTTGGCGGGATTTTTGAAAACACTGTTCAAGTGAATGAATACAACTTAGCAAAAAAACTAAACCTTCCCATACAACAGGTTTTAAAACACTTTGAGAAACTAGCTAAAGATGGAATCATCAATTATTATCCTGCTAGTAATTCTGCAAATTTAAAATTTTTAGTTGCTCGAGATGATGATAGAACAATCAACACCATTGCAAAAGCCATATCAAGATTACAACATAATAAAGACTTTAAGGCTTCTGCAATTGCTACATTTGTAGAAAACACAAACAAATGCAGAAGCGTGCAACTCCTCAGCTACTTTAAAGAAACTAAAACAGAAAACTGCGGCATTTGTGATGTATGTTTAAAGAATAAAACTAGAACCACAGAAAAAAACCTTGCCCAGCACATTTTAACCCTACTTTATTCGAGTAATGCTACAACATCTAGAGAACTCGTTTTAAAACTTACACAATATCAAGAAATTGACATTTTAAACACTTTAGAACAATTAGTAGAACAAAATCTAGTTGCACTAAATGACTTAGGATATTATGATATCTCTCACAAACAATAAGTCAATCAAACTTCAATTTTGCAATTAGAACTCTATATTTGCAACATTAGAAATTATCATTCCAATAATTCATACCATGAAAGATTTAAAAATCGTTTTTATGGGTACTCCAGATTTTGCGGTGGCCATATTAGACAAGTTACTTACAGAAAACTATAATATAGTAGGAGTTATTACCGCTCCAGACAGACCCGCAGGAAGAGGAAGAAAACTAAATGAATCTGCAGTTAAGAAGTTTGCCTTACTGAATGATTTACCAGTTCTACAACCAACAAATTTAAAAGACCCTTTATTTTTAGAGGAATTAAAAGACCTTAATGCAGACTTGCAAATTATTGTTGCCTTTAGAATGCTGCCCGAAGCTGTTTGGAACATGCCTAAACTAGGAACTTTTAATTTGCACGCCTCTTTATTACCTGACTACAGAGGAGCAGCACCCATCAACTGGGCAATTATCAATGGTGAAACAAAAACTGGAGTTTCCACTTTTTTCCTAGACGATAAAATTGACACGGGTGCAATCATCCTTCAAAAAGAAACAGACATAGCCGAAGATGAAACGGTAGGGATATTACATGATAAATTAATGCATCTTGGAAGTGATCTTGTGATAGATACTTTAAAACTAATCGAATCAGGCAAAGCAACAACAACGGTTCAACCAGAAAAAATCACAAAAGCTGCCTATAAAATCCATACTGACACTTGTAAGATAGACTGGACAAAACCTTTAAACGAGATTTACAATCTTATTCGAGGATTGAACCCTTACCCTGCTGCTTGGACAAACTTCATAAACGACTCAAAGGAATCAAAATTGAAAATTTATGATGTAGAGAAAGAATTTGAACAACACAACGAAGAAATAGGATCCATAATAACCGATAAAAAATCCCTAAAAATAGCGACTAGAGATGGCTATCTAAAAGTCTTAGGCCTGCAATTATCAGGGAAAAAGCGCATGGATTCAGCTAGTTTACTTAACGGTTATACCTTTGAAAAAGGAGCCAAAGCACAGTAGGACTGATAAAAAACTGAAGAAATAGTGTAAAAAAGACAGGTGTTATTAACAATTACCCCTCTTTTATTAACAAAGTAGGGTGTTTTTATGTCCAACACTTGCACGAACCCTTATTCCTGCTATATTTGTTAAGACAAAACAAAAAATATAAAACCAATTTTTAATTTTTAAAACTATAATTATGAACAAATCAGAATTAATTAGTGAAATGGCTGCTGACGCAGGAATCTCAAAAGCTGCTGCTAAAGCTGCATTAGAATCTTTAACTGATAACGTAACTAAAACTTTAAAAGGTGGAGGTAAAGTTGCTTTAGTTGGATGGGGAACTTGGTCAGTATCTAAAAGAGAAGCTAGAGAAGGTAGAAATCCTCAAACTGGAGCTACTATTCAAATCGCTGCTAAAAACATCGTTAAGTTTAAAGCAGGAGCTGGATTAAGCGACTCAGTAAACTAATTATAAGAAAATATCTTATCAAAAACTTCCTTGGTTTTCTAAGGAAGTTTTTTTTGTTCCATATTTTCACTATCTTCATATCTAAACCCAAACATAAATGGACTCATTAGCACCTCATAAAGGGAGACTTTTAGTTGCAGAACCATCTATTTTAAATGATAGTTCTTTCAATCGATCTGTAGTACTACTTACGGAACATTCTCAAGATAGCTCAATTGGTTTTATCCTTAATAAACCACTATCCTATACCCTACGTGATTTAATACCAGATATTGATTGTGATTTTATCGTTTATCAAGGTGGGCCAGTTGAACAAGACAACCTCTATTTTATACATCAAATACCAGAACACATCCCTAACAGCATAGAGGTTGGTAATGGCATTTACTGGGGCGGTAATTTTAATTCTTTAGTAGATTTACTTAATAACAAAAAGATTGACAACAGTAGCATACGTTTTTTCCTTGGCTACTCGGGATGGTCATCCAATCAACTACTAGATGAAATGGACACCAACTCTTGGTTTTGCATAGAAAACAGTTATCCTAATATTTTAAAAGAAAAAAACAATTCGTTTTGGAAAAATCATCTTCTTGAAATCGGTGGCAAATACACGCTTTGGGCAAACGCACCATCAGACCCAAAACTAAATTAAGTTTTAGGCAAAGCTTTAAAAGCTTTTGCTATTCTACTCCCCACTGAAGTTTCAAAATTCTTCTTTCTATATTTAGTTACTGACTGAACACCTACAATGGCATTCGAAACAAAAACCTCATCCGCTTTTTGTAAATCAAAAGGCGAAATAGACTCTTCTTTTAGCTCAAAGGTCTCATCTTTTTCAATAATCTCAATAATTTTCTTTCTAGCAACACCTTTGATACATCCGTCTAATAATTTTGGTGTTCTGATCACACCGTCTTTTATTAAAAAGATATTGGCATTTGTTGTTTCAACAAGCTTTTTATCTTCATTAATCAAAACACAAGCATCTAAATCGTTCTCTTTGGCATAAATACTAGCTACAACATTCAATAATCTGTTAGAAGACTTTAAAGTAGATAACAATCCTGAGTTTAAATAATGGTCTTTATATAAATCTATCTCATAGGAAGTTTTAACCTCTGCAACCGTATCAAACGCTTCAATAAGAAATTCAATTTCATTCGTTTGGGGCGTATATAATCCACCTTCTTTTCTATAAACAGTGCATTTTACTTTAGTTACAACATCCTCTCCCACTAGTTTCACAAGATTCTGGATTTGTTTTTCTAAATAATCTAGGGTCAACTTCATAGGAATTTCCATACGTATCATACGCATCGAAGCCATCAATCTAAAATAATGATCTTCTAAAAAACATATCTCCCCTTCCTCAATTCTAATTGTTTCAAATAAAGAATCTCCATAGGCAAACCCTCTATTATTTTTAGAAAGATGAAAAGTTTCTTTCTCAATAAGTGCACCGTTATAATTAACCATTTTCTTTTTTTTAGAGCGACAAATTTAAACAAAAAAAACGCCTTGAACAGAAGTTCAAGGCGTTAATATTTTTTCTAACAAGCTCTATGCACCAATTGTTGACTTTAGATCTCCTATTTGATTTTCCCAAAGTAATTTAGCTTCTTCCATTTCATCTTCTTCCGCAAAATCAGTAACAATCAAAGAAACATCCTTAGTAATAGCATCAATCTGAATTTTAAACTCAAAATAAGAATCTGGATCTTCATCTTCAACCCACTTATACCTGGTTCTTTCATCCGTTTTATCAACTAAACGCTTTGCTTGCTCTTCAGCTCCATCCCATATAAAAGTATACATCGGACCTCTTGAATTTACATTATCAGCAAACCACTCTCCCAGCGCCGAAGGCGAAGAGAAATATTGATACAACATTGTTGGCGAAGCATGAATTGGAAATTCTAATTCAAATTTAATCTTACTCATATTTATACATCTTATGTCCACAATGTATGCTATTTTTTCAATAAAAAAAAATAATTTTAAAAGGTGATATTTTTTTTATTTTTTCCTTGCAATAACTCAAATTTATTCTATATTTGCACCCGCAAAAGGCGTGGTAGCTCAGATGGTTAGAGCGTCGGATTCATAACCCGGAGGTCAGCAGTTCAATTCTGCTTCACGCTACTAAAAAACTCTCAAGATTTCTTGAGAGTTTTTTTTATTTACAAAAAAATCATCTTCTAAAACAGATTGCTTACAATCAACTATTTAGTTTTTTACCCAACACAAAAAAACAGTATTGGAATGTCAAAAAGAGTAAACTCTAGAATCATTTCAATGAAAGAAACTTACTCTTAAAAATAGAAAAACAACTTATATAACAGATTTCAATTCGAAAAGTAAAACCTTCTTAAAACAAAAAAGCCTCTCTAAACAGAGAAGCTTTTTATTTGTACAGGCGGAGAGAGTACATAAAATAAAAATTCACTAATCCTTAGCGCCACTGTTTTTATTCACAAAACAATAAAAAAGCCAATAAAAACAACAGAATCAAATATATTCATTTTTGATGTATTTCGATTCGGTTTGAATTAGTTTTTATTTAGCCGTACAAAAACCGTACACAAATACTATATTTGTACAGTAAACATTTTTATCATGGCTTCTGTAAACTTCCTATATCGATCCACAAAAGAACAAGAAAATCTAGTATTACGTTTTCTTTATAGAAACTCAAGTATACCTTCAAAGGTATTAGACAAAAAGACAAGAGAAAGAATTGAAGTACCATACACCGATTTTGTATTAGCCGTTAAAACAAAAAAAGAATTATTAAGAATCTCAAAAACATATTGGACTAAGCAACACAAAAAGAAATCAAAAGATATTGACATCATAAACAAACAAGCTGAAATCAACACCGAACTTAATAAGATTGAAAACCATATTTTAAAAGCCTTCAACTCTTCTAATATTAATTCAATAAATAAGGAGTGGCTACAAATACAAATCGACAACTATTACACCCCTCCGCAACAAAACAAAAAAGCACCTAACGATTTAGTAAACTATATTGATTTTTATATTAACTACCGTAAAAATGAAACAACTCAGAGTACGTTAAAAAAAATAAAAGTAATAAAACAACTCTTAATACGTTTTGAAGCCTACAGAAAATCAACCATCTTTATAAAAAACATTAACGATAATTTCAAAAATGAATTTGTTAATTATTGTAAAGATGAATTATACGCTCAAAACACAATACAACGAGCGTTTGTTTTTATTAAAACCTTTTGTAAACATGCTAAATTTTTAGGAATTGAAACACACCACCAATTGGACAGTTTAAAAGTAGATAGACAAAAAGTAGATAAAATTTACTTAACCTTTGAAGATTTAACTAAAATTGAGAACATCACTAAAGAAAAACTAACGGATAGTTTAGATAACGCAAAAGACTGGCTAATTATTAGTTGTTATACAGGGCAAAGAATATCTGATTTTATGAGGTTTAGAAAGGAGCAAATTAGGATTGAAAATGAAAAACACCTAATTGAGTTCACACAAGTAAAAACAGGTAAAAATATGACAGTTCCTCTACATCCTAAAGTAATTGAAATACTCAATAAAAGAAACGGAGAGTTTCCTTATAAAATTTCAGACCAAAAATATAATAACTTCATAAAAACAGTTTGCGAACTAGCAGAAATAAACCAACCAACCAAAGGAAGTAAAATGATTGAAACTAAAAAAGGAAGTAAGGTTTTCAGAAAACAATCAGGTACTTATAAAAAACACGAACTAGTAACCTCACATATTGGCAGACGCTCTTTTGCTACAAATTTCTACACAACAATACCAACCTCTTTATTAATAAACATAACAGGACATAGTACCGAAGTAATGTTCCTGAATTACATCGGCAAAAGCAATAAAGATTTAGCTTTAGAAATAGGCAAATACTTCAACTAAAAAACAACTTTCAACCCCATACCTCCAATTTTAAAAAAATAACGCTATGAATAAAACCAACTATTTAAATATTATTCTATCAGGTTTCATAAAAAACCCTGACACATTAAAGGTTCACTTAATTAGACATCAACAAACGGAGAAAAGAGATAATTTTGTTAGCGTGGTGGAATTCTATGATAATTGCAATACTGTAGTAAAAAAAATAAAAGACCAAATTCTAAATTTATATTACAGTAGAAAAAAAGAACTCTACTTGATATTGTCAGACCAAGAATCAAAAAACATAGACATCTCTGACACCCAAAAAGAGATTGATTCTCTGAAACCAAACAATTTCCAAATACCGTTATATTTAATCACAAACCAGCAATTCAGAGGACACTTAAGCTATTCAGATATTGAATTTATCGAAAACACTATTAAACAAATATTTGTTCATCTAGACGAAAAAACAGACTACACACTACAATGTGATGAAGGAAATTTTTATTATTCAGGACTAGAAAATAAACTTTACACAGATAGAGAGTTTTATGAAAAAATATATTTAACCGAAGGCAAATTAAAATTCCCTATGAATTGCCCTGATTTAATACCTGAGTACTATGATTTAGCTTTAGAAGAATATCTAAAAGAAGAAAAACAAAACACAAAATTATTTATAAATGATATTTGGATAAAAAAAGAATTCATCTCTTTGGAATATAAAAAACTAACTGTTTTAATTGATGGCTTAGAAGATTTCATACAAAAAAACAAACATCATACCTTCAAGAGCAAACAAAAACTTCTAAAATACTGCAAGAGATATTCCGCCTTTTTGGATGATAAACTTAATCATTTAACAAAACCTGAAGAAAATAGACCTGAGGACGTTCAAACAACAGATAAGGTCAAAAATGAAACAAAAAAAGAACTTTATAATAATGTTTTTGTAAATAATTCCTTTGAGATTTGGAAAAGTATGTTTCAAGAATTCAAAATCACCACTACGAGTAGAACAGATATCGATTTCATGTTTCAGATAATGAAGTATAATAAATTAATTCATGAAAATGTTGGAAATAAAAATATGCAAGATTGGATGAGTGAATTCTATCAAGATTCATTTGAAAAAGTCAGATTTACAGATATCAATTCATCTGCGAACGAAAAAAGATTAGCACTATACAACCACATAACAGGCTAATCAATAGATAACACAAAGCGTGTCCAAAAAGATACAATACCTATTCTTTAAGAACATAACAACAGGGCAATCTTGCGGTATTATTAATCATAAATACTGCAATAATGCAAAATTCAATTTTATTACAAAATGTAACTCTTGATGATTTAGCAAAGCTAATCAAAGACGACAGAAAAAGTCAAATAGAAGACTTTAAAAAAGCATTTAACACACACGAATCTGATGCTTTGTTAACACGTGAAGAAACGTGCAAATATCTACAAATAGACAGCTCTACTCTTTGGCACTGGACTAACAAAGGCAAAGTGATAGCTTACGGAATAGGTAACCGCAGATACTACAAAAAAGCAGAGTTGTTGCAATCTTTGAAACCTTTAAAAAAATAAGGTTATGAATGCAAACAACAAACATAACCCTATAACACCGAACGCAAACGGAATAGGTAAAGATAAGTTTTTAAACTTACAATACATTCAAAGTCAAGTTGAACTAGGAACACGACTATCTCTTAAAGAACTAAAAAAGAAATACTCAGAAGAACACTTGTTTTATATTGCCTTAAGACACATCACAACAACAAAAAAAGCCCTTTGTAAATCATTGAACATTAATATTGATAATGCTTGTAGATTTAAAAGAAATTACGAATTAAACGGTCTTTTAAAAGAATCCATCAATAACGAGGTTTGTCCATACACAAAATATCCTGCAAAGTTATTAAGCACAAACCCTGACGAGTTCGAAAAACTTACTAATTCTAACCAATTAAAACTCTTTTAGCGATGAGGGTCTACAAGCCAATAATCTTGTATTTGCCCGATCTGTTAGTTAAAGAATTACATAATTATTTAAGTAAGTGTCCTCCTAATTTTAAATTTGAAATAACTTATTTCTATTATGTCATTCATTATTTGACTACAAAGCAAATACAAGACAAAAAGAACGAATACTTTTCTTTAAATAGTGAGTTTTTGAAAAGTGTAACTGTTAGTAATATAACTAGATACATTAAAATATTAAAAAATGGTGAGTTTATAATATGCGATAATGATTATAAAATAGGAGTCAAATCTTTAGGCTATAAGATAAATCCAGTATTCATAAAAAACATACAACAGATAGAGCTAACCAAAGAGTCCAAATTAAGCAAAACACTATTAAAGAAATGTAGCAATAAGAGGTCGCACGTTAACAGATTAGAACCTCATTTAAGGGCAATGTACGATGAATTAATGAAAGTGGATATTGACTATCAAAGAGCAATTGAATGGGTTGAAATCAATGCAAATGACAAACAGAAATTAAATTATTTAACCGCTTTAAATCAAATAGAAGATAAGAGGTTTAGATACTTCAAAAGAAACAAAACCAATAAGAGACTTGATACAAATCTGACTAATTTAAAAAGTGATTTAAAAAAGTTTATCAAAGGTGATTATGTTAGTATTGACTTAAAGAACTCACAGCCTTTTTTATTAGGTATATTAATAGATAGTATAATAAACAATAAGGATACCTTATGTTGTTATTTAGATAAAGAGAACCTAATCAAAGCCTTTGGTATTAAAAGGATTAAGCAAGTTTTATTATCTCACCAAAACTTAGAAAGCAATGATTTGGTGAAATTTAGAACGTTTTATAATACTGTTATAAAAGGTATGTTGTATGATGATTTTGTTAAGCTCTATTCAGGTGCTACAACAAGAAAAGAAGTAAAGAATGTGATGTTTAAAGTTCTTTTTTCTCAAAATGAATGCTTTAGTAAGTATAAAAAATTTGTGCCTTATGAAGATGACAAAAAACTATTTTCAAGTGTTTTTCCCTTTGTTTACGAAGTAACAAAAGCGTTAAAAGTTAAAGCCCATAATATACTACCCATTTATTTACAGAAACTTGAGAGTTACTTGTTTATAGACTGCATAGCAAAGAAACTTGTTTATAATGGAATTGTTCCTTTTACGATTCACGATTCCATTATTATCAAAATTGAAGACCAAGTCCAAGCTATTGAGATTATGAACACTGTTTTTATAGAAGAAATAGGAATGATTCCTTCATACGACATAAAAAAACTAAAAGATTAAATATTAATGTTCCCTAACTATCTAGGTTACAATCGTAAATAATTAAACACATAACAAAGTAAGAAATGGCAAAACCTTATACATTCCCAATACTACTAGATGATGCAAAACAAATCAGCATTACTAAACTTAAAGAATGGAAATACCTTGAAGGAAATCAGATTATAAACGGCACAATTAAATGGAGTAGAAACGAACAAGAAACTGGTAAAATTTCAATAACTGTTAATACAAAAAGTAAAGAACCTTTCTTAGAACTAAACTACGTAGCAAACGGAGAACAAACAGACTATAAAATTAAACTAATACAAATGAAGTCAAATCTTGGAAAGGGTTCTATTTGGTATTTCTTATGCCCCACAACAAACAAACCCTGCAGAAAACTGTATTTAGTAGGTAGATACTTTTTACATCGTGAAGCCTTTAAAAACCATATGTATGAAAGTCAAATTCAGAGTAAACAATACAGAACATTATACAAGCAATTTAAAGAACACTTTAACATTGACCTTTACTACGAAGAACTTAACAAAAAACACTTCAGAAAAAACTATAAAGGAAAGCCAACAAAAAGATATTTACAACTAAAAAAACTGATTGAACAAGCAGAATTCATTCCGTTTCAACAATTTAAAAATAAAATGCTTTGAATATTAATTTTATTTAAGTAACTTCAATTAACTACTGGAATAGTAGTTTTAAATCTATAGCAAAAGAGAGGTATGACGTAAAGTTGTACCTCTTTTTATTTAAATCAATAAAGTAAAAATATTGTAATTACTTTTATTTTAAACTACTTTATTTCTTTTACCGAGAACTTCTATTTAATATTGCTAAAAAAAAGGCTATGAAAGGCAACAAAGAAAAAATCATTGAATCCAAAGGTACAGATACTATTTACATTCACTCAACAGAACTAAAAGAACTAAACGCAAGTCTATTAGATATTAAATCTGAATTAAACTATTATTTCAAAAAAAATGAAGAATACTTAAGAAACAATGACACTATCTCGTCTATACAAATATGGATACCAACTGTTACATCAGTTATAATTTTTGCCTTAGGTTATTTTTTCAATAGACTTTACCACAACAATACCAAATCGATAGAAACAGAAAACAAAAAGAAGACGTTTTTGGCACTTGTAAAGCACCTTTGCGACACTAAAATAGAGTCTCTATCTTCTAAATTCTCAGACTTCATCGAAAATACAAGTATAAAAAAAGGAACACCTCCAATTTTACCTGTTGGCTTCTCTATAAATAGTCACATTGATGAAATATTAAAAATAAGTTTAATTGAAATAGAATATATTAAAATTAAAAATCACCTATTAAACATAAATGATACTATAATAAAAGCAGAAGAATATTTCTTATTCGCTAAGAAGGAAATTTACGAATACGAAAGAAAAATAACGGCTGGACATCAAAACCTAGCAATACTATTTGAAGAATACCTTGACATAAAACAAAAGGAAAAAACTCTTGTTTCCTTAGATAATAATCTTTCAGTTTTAACTTCAGCAAGAACAGAAATAAACAATGAAGATTTCGATAAAAGGGAATTTGATTTAATTTACAAAAAACTGCTAACCCCATTAAAGACATTAAAGCCAAACAGACAAACCGCTAATCTATTTGAAATAGAAAAAAAAATAATAGACACATCTAACTATTACGCAATACAAATAGAAAATTTCATAAAGATCATTGACGCTATAACCTCATCCTATGAAAGTTTCCATGAAAACATTAAGGACAACAACAAGGAAATCCAAACTTTGATAAAGAAAAAACACTAAAACCACTTGTAATCGTACAGAAATCGTACAAACCAAAGCATAAAAAAACCTCAACATCTTTAAATTTAAAGAGTTGAGGTTTTACGTTGTACAGGCGGAGAGACTCGAACTCTCACACCTCGCGGCACTAGATCCTAAGTCTAGCGTGTCTACCAATTCCACCACGCCTGCAGCATAATTGCGATTGCAAATATACACAATACTAGTAAACTTCAAAGCAGTTCTCTCCTTTTTTCTTATTTTTGAGAAACATTTTTTTTTAGCCTATGAAAAACAGAAAACAATACATTGATAACCAAAAAGATAGATTTATATCAGAATTATTTGATCTTTTAAAACTTCCTTCTATTAGCGCAGACGCTGCATACAATCAAGATGTTTTGGACACTGCAACCCTTGTAAAGAGTCAACTTGAGCAAGTGGGTTGTGACAATGTTGAAATATGTGACACACCTGGTTATCCCGTTGTTTATGCTGAAAAAATTATAAATCCTGAACTCCCAACTATCCTTGTTTATGGTCATTACGACGTACAGCCTGCCGATCCGATAGAGCTATGGAACTCCCCCCCATTTGACCCTGTGATAAAAAAAACAGAAATCCATCCTGAGGGTGCTATTTTCGCAAGAGGTGCATGTGACGACAAGGGACAAATGTTTATGCATATCAAAGCATTTGAATACATGATTCAACATGAAGAACTACCTTGTAATGTAAAGTTCATGATCGAAGGAGAGGAAGAAATAGGATCACCGAGCTTAGAATGGTTTGTAAAAGAACATGCAACAAAATTAGAAAATGATATTATCCTAATTTCTGATACAGGAATGATCTCGAATACACAACCATCCATCACCACTGGATTACGTGGACTTTCTTATGTGGAAGTTTCAATAACTGGACCCAATAGAGATTTACACTCTGGTTTATACGGAGGTGCGGTAGCAAACCCAATCAACATATTAACACAAATGATTGCTAAACTGCAGGATAAAGATAACCGAATTACAATTCCTGGTTTCTACAATAATGTAGAAGAGCTTTCTAAAGAGGAAAGAACTGAAATGGCCAAAGCACCTTTTTCTTTGGAGCACTATAAAGACGCTCTTGACATAAATGATATACATGGTGAAACAGGATACTCTACGAACGAAAGAAATTCCATTCGTCCTACTCTAGACGTGAATGGAATTTGGGGTGGATATATCGGAGAAGGTGCCAAAACAGTAATTCCATCACAAGCTCATGCAAAAATATCAATGCGTCTTGTTCCTGGTCAAAATCACGAACAAATCTCTAAATCATTCACCACTTACTTCAAAAGCTTAGCTCCAAAATCTGTTCGGGTAAAAGTGATCCCTCATCACGGAGGCCACCCATACGTAACACCAATTGATTCCATCGGATACCTAGCAGCTAAAAAAGCTTATCAAGACACATTTAACACAGAACCAATACCACAAAGATCTGGAGGTAGTATACCAATTGTAGCTTTGTTTGAAAAGGAACTAAACAGTAAATCTATCCTTATGGGATTTGGGCTTGACAGTGATGCTATACATTCTCCCAACGAACATTTTGGAGTATTCAACTTTCTAAAAGGGATAGAAACCATCCCTTTATTCTATAAATACTTTACAGAACTTTCTGCAAAATAAAAAACCACTTCATTCTATAATAAGTAACCTTAGTTTAAATATAAATTTTCACCATTTTTCGCCAATATCTGGCTTTATGCGCTTCTTCATCCCACTCATACAAGCAATGACTTATGTTTTTAGATTTAAGAATGCCACTCAAAAGAAAATTACTAGCTAAAAACAAATCCTCTTTTCCTATTGCAAGAACTATATCCATACGTCTAAGTTCCTTCAAAATCTGAGGATCATGCAAATTTTTTAAATATTGATTTGGCATATTAAAATACACCTCTGTATCATGATAACCACTTAATAAATCCTGAAAACAACCTTTGGATTCA
This sequence comes from Flavicella sp. IMCC45537, assembly GCF_057197705.1. Taxonomy (NCBI): domain Bacteria; kingdom Pseudomonadati; phylum Bacteroidota; class Flavobacteriia; order Flavobacteriales; family Flavobacteriaceae; genus Flavicella; species Flavicella sp. IMCC45537. Next base: position 3,541,178 of record NZ_CM170067.1, on the reverse strand, counting down.
GTCAAATCATAACGCCCACTCATACCGACCACCTTACAAAATAAATGAGGATGCCTCATGGCAATATTCACCGCATGATAAGCCCCCAAACTACAACCCGCAGAAATCAAATGAGAACTAGAATTCAACTTATCACTTAACGGAACCACCTCTCTTATTATATACTTCTCATATTGAGTATGTCTAAAAATTCTATAGCCGGGGTGACTAAAATTATTATAAAAAGACTCTAAATCGACGCTGTCAACACAATATAACTGTAAAAAACCTTGCTCTATTTTATCCGACAAAGATTCAACAACATTCCAATTTTCATAATCATAAAATCTCCCCATACGAGGCGGAAAAAAAAGCACTTTAGTTCCAGAATGGCCAAAAACAAGCAATTCCATTTCTTTTTCTAAATTGGGACTATACCATTTATGATATTCTCTTTTCATAGCATATATCTAGAATAATTTGGATTACATCACATTTTTACTTTAATTTTCTCAGGAAATATTTCTTTTTTCTCTTTCAACTTTTGAGCCCAAAGTTGATATCCTTTTTTGCTCAAATGCAACCCATCTTCTATAAAATATTTACCATCAGGATAACCATTTTCATCTAGCATATCATCATAAATATTTACAAAATGAAAATTCTCGTCCTTTAAACAAATTTCTTTAATATTACTATTTGTATATCGAATACTATCAGACAAATACCATCTACTAATACTTGGTTTAATTGAAATATAGGTACAAGGAATATTTCCGTATTTATCTCTAATTTTCGCAAGTAGGTTTTCAAAAAAAAGAACCACCTCTTCAGGGTGTCGATTGTCGCCTAAATCATTATCTCCTGCATATACTACAATCGCCTCAGGCTTTTTGATGTTTTCAAATACTCGATCAAAAAACCAAGTACATGCTCCTAAAGTAGATCCACCAAAACCCAAATTAATCGGCTTATACTCTTTAAAAATATTTGTCAAATTATCCCACAACCTAAACGAAGAACTCCCATAAAATATCATTTTTGGATCTTCATCCAGCAATGCAATTTCTCTCTCCAACCTTTCTAAATCTTCATGATACCAAAACACAAGTCAACTCTTTTAAATATTATTTTAAATGTATTAAAAACATCTCAATAACATCAGAACTTAAGTTAATAATTTTGATTTCTACAAATTAAATTCTTTGCGCATTTTTTTAGTCATACTACTCACTACCAAATCATAGGAATGATCTACCAACTCATACAAAAAAGCATCTTGTAAATTGGTATACTCAACCGTTATCCAATGCCTTTTATTCATATGATATCCTGGTTTTATTTGCTCATAGGAATCCTGTAAATCCAATGATTTTTCTGGATCACATTTTAAATTTACAGAGGCAGGTAGCTTTTCTAATCCCGTTAATGCAAACATCTTATTAGCTACCTTAAACACCAATGTTACCTCATCAAATGGAAACTCCTCGGTTACATGTGGCTTAGACAAACAATAATCTCTTAGTTTTTCAACATTCATAAAAAAACATGTTTTGATAATATATAATAAAAATGAACTCTCTAAACTTAAAACCCTAAACTAGCCTTCTTTTTCCTAGCATGTTTAAATATCGTTCGCAAACTAAAATACAATACAAAAGACATGGGGATCACAACACAAACCCAACCAACAAAGGCATGCAAAAACGCTTTAGAGAAAGACTGCAATGTCTTCCAAAAACTAACATCAAAACTCCTTTGTAAAGTTTCAAAAGTAAACGGCACAACTGTCTCTCCCATTATTTCTAACCCAATTTTCATAAGCGGAATAAACAATATAAATCGCAATGGCTCTATCAAAAAATTAACCGCAATCATGATACTCAAATTTAACCGTAATGGAACCGTAATCATGGTAAATATCAATATGGTAATTCCATATATTGGAAAAAGAGTCAACATAACTGCTAAGGATATACTCAATGCCAATTGATGAGGTGTCAATCCTTTTTTTAAGGCAGTTTTTAATCTGTGTATGTTTTTTTTAAAATATTTCATAACAATTCCGAACAAGTATTCTGTCCTGATTCTCCTCCTTTAATTACAAATTAATCCTGAATAAAAAATAACTGAGAGGCGATACCATCTGCTAAAAACTTACCTTTTTGAGTTGTTTTTAAAATTCCTGCTTCAACCTCTAAGGTAGCATCTTTTATAAAAACATCCGCTTGATTTAAAAGGTAATCATAAAAAGTCAACCCAAAATCGTTCTTAACCTGTTCTAAGCTTACCCCATAAATAGTTCTCAAACCAATCATCACTGTTTCATTAAACATATCACAAACAGACAACACCTCTTTTTCAAAATATTCCTCACCAGATTGTACGGATTTAATATATTTTGAATTATTTGAGATATTCCAAAAGCGCTTTTGATCATAATAAGAATGAGCGGAAGGACCAACTCCTAAATAACAATCTCCTTTCCAATACGAAGAATTATGTTCCGAAAAATAACCAGGTTTTCCAAAATTAGAAATCTCATAATGCACAAAACCATTTTTCTTAGCCTGAAAAACTAGAGAGTTGAAATGTTTTAAAGCCAATGCTTCATCCAAAGGCGGATACACTTTGTTTTTAATAAAACTCGCCAAGGCAGTTTTTTCCTCAACCGTCAAAGCATAACAAGAAATATGATTTATCCCTAAATCAAAAACAGTATCCATATTTTGCTGCCAGCGTTCCTCTGTTAAACCGGGAATTCCATAAATTAAATCTACGGTAATATTATCAAAATACTTTGATGCTTCTTCCAAACAAGTTTTAGCTTCCATTGCATTGTGTGCTCTATTCATCATTTTTAAATCCTCCTCAAAAAAAGACTGCACACCAATACTCAATCTATTCACCCTTGACACAGAAAGCTCCTTTATTGCTCCTAAATTTAAATCATCAGGATTTGCTTCTAACGTAATTTCTGGAGTTTCACAAACAGAAAAATTCTCAAAAACCACTTCTAACATAGCATCTATTTCCTGCTGCAACAACAAACTAGGTGTTCCACCACCAAAATAAATTGTTTTAATCTCCTGATCTTTGAAATCCTTAGACCTATCCTTTAGTTCTTTATGAATTGCTCCCAACATTGCTTCTTTATTCTTCAAAGATGTAGAAAAATGAAAATCACAATAATGACAAGCCTGCTTACAAAAAGGGATGTGAATATATATTCCGGCCATTAATTAATTTTATATCGAATATTTTCTTTCTCCATGCGACTAAAAAACTCTGGGGATGCATTGATTTTCATTCCTCTACTTGGCATTGTTAAATCAATTTTTTCTCTTTGTTCTCGTATGGTAAAAGATAATTTTTGTTTCCCAGCTATAGAATAATCCGACAACACTTCATACAAAAACCGAACATATTCTTCTGTTACTTCGTTCATGTTTAACTGCACTGTTATTTTCTCACATTTCTCGTCCATAACATCATGAAGTAACATGAAATTAGTAAACTTCAATCTCGGCTCCCCCTGAACACCCGTTTCTTTATTTGTCCATCCCGGTTGTAAAACAGCGTTGATATACAAAAAGGTATTCTCTGTTAAAAACGGTCTGAATTGCAAGTATTCATTTCCAAAAATTCTAAATTCATGACTATCTCCATAATCCTCTACCGTAAAAGTTGCCCAGCCTTTACCCATTTTTGAAACCCGATGCTCTACTCCTGTTAAAATAGCACCAATACTTAATTTATGTCCCAAATATTTAGTTAAATCTCCTTTAAAAGCAGCCAACGTTGTATTACAAAAACGCATTTCATTTTTGAAATCATCTAATGGATGTGCAGAGATATACATTCCTGTTACCTCTTTTTCTCGAGCCAACAATTCCATAGTTCCCCAAGTATCACAACCCGGAATATCTGGCTCTGGGAAAGTTACCGCAGAAGCTTCACCAAATAAAGATACCTGAGATGAATTTTGACTTTCTTGGTACTTATTCCCAAACTTTAAGGCTTTCTCAAGAAAAGTAGCTCCTTTCTCATCTTGAACATAATATTGTGCTCTATGAGTACTCTTAAAAGAATCAAAACCTCCGGCCAATATCAAACCTTCAACAGCTTTCTTTCCTGCAACTCTTAAATCTATTCTTTTTACAACATCAAAAATGGAAGTATAATTTCCATTTTCTTTTCTTTCTCTAATAATTTCTTCTACAGCAGCCCCTCCTACTCCTTTGATCGCCCCCATACCAAAACGGATTGCTCCTTCTTCATTAACAGAGAATTTCAGGTACGACTCATTGATATCCGGACCTAACACGGTTAAACCTCCACGTTTACACTCTTCCATAAAAAAGGCAACCTGTTTGATATCATTCATATTATTCGTAAGCACGGCAGCCATATATTCTGCTGGGTAATGTGCTTTTAAATATGCTGTCTGATAAGCAATCCATGCATAACACGTAGAGTGAGATTTATTAAAAGCATAAGATGCAAATGCCTCCCAATCCTTCCATATTTTCTCTAAAGCTTTTTCATCATGTCCTCTTTCAGCGGCCTGGTTGACAAATAATGGTTTCATCTTAGCTAGCACCGCAATCTGTTTTTTACCCATCGCCTTACGCAGGGTATCCGCTTGACCTTTTGTAAAGCCAGCTAGATCTTGAGAAAGCAACATTACTTGCTCTTGATATACTGTAATACCATAGGTTTCTGCCAAACGATTCTTGTACTCTTCAGCAGGCAAATCATACAATATCTCCTCTACACCATGTTTACGATTGATAAAACTAGGTATATACTCCAAAGGTCCTGGTCTATACAAGGCGTTCATTGCAATTAAATCCGCAAAAACTGTCGGCTTCAATTCACGCATATATTTTTGCATCCCAGGAGATTCATACTGAAATATACCAACCGTTTCTCCTCTTTGGAAAAGCTCATATGTTTTTACATCATCTATTGGGAAAGACTCAGGATCTAAATCTACATTATGACGTGCTTTGACAATTTTACAAGTATGTTTGATTAAGGTAAGGGTCTTCAGACCCAAGAAGTCCATTTTTAACAGACCGGCATCCTCTACCACCGAGTTATCAAACTGGGTGACATACATATCCGAATCTTTTGCCACCGAAACGGGTACGTACTTTGTAATATCATCTGGTGTAATGATTACCCCACAAGCATGAATACCCGTATTCCTAACGGATCCCTCTAATATTCTAGCTTTATTAACAGTTTCAGCAGTCAAATCGTTTCCATCTGAAATACGCTTCAACTCATTAACCATTTCAATTTCTTCAGAGCGTAATTTATCCGCTAATGCCTTATCATCCAGTCCAAAAATCTTTTTCAATTTCATTCCTGGAATAAGTTTCGCTACTCTATCCGCCTCATATAATGGTAAATCTAAAACTCGCGCTGTATCTCTAATAGATGATTTTGCAGCCATGGTACCATAGGTAATAATCTGTGCTACCTGATTCGCTCCATACTTATCAATTACATAATCAATAACACGTCCACGTCCCTCATCATCAAAATCAATATCAATATCGGGCATGGAAATACGTTCTGGATTCAAGAAACGCTCAAAAAGCAAATCATACTTTATTGGATCTATATTGGTAATCCATAAACAATAAGCAGCAACCGAACCTGCGGCAGACCCACGTCCTGGCCCCACTGAAACTCCCATATCCCGAGCCGCTCTAATAAAATCTTCAACAATCAAGAAATAACCTGGATATCCGGTTTTCTCAATAACATCTAATTCTAAATCTAAGCGTTCTTTTATCTCTGGTGTAATTTCTCCATAACGCTTCTTTGCTCCTTCATACACAAGGTGTCCAAGAAAATTATTTTCACCCCGCTTTCCACCATCCTCAAGATCTTTCTTGTCTTGAAATTGCTCCGGAATATCAAACGCAGGCAACAATACATCACTTGCAAGAGTAAATGGTGTAATCTTACCTACCAATTCCTCGATATTAGTGATAGCTTCAGGAATATCAGCAAACAATTCTTTCATCTCATCCGGAGACTTGAAATAATACTCATCATTTGGCAGCCCAAATCTATAGCCCCTTCCTCTTCCTTTTGGAGTAGCTTGCTTTTCACCATCCTTTACACACAATAAAATATCATGTGCATTTGCATCTTCCTTACTTATATAAAAGGTATTATTTGTTGCAACAGTCTTTACATTATACTGTTCTGCAAACTTTAACAATACCTTGTTCACAACATTTTCATCCTCTTGACCGTGACGCATTAATTCAATATAAAGGTCATCTCCAAATTGCTCCTTCCACCAAACTAAAGCTTCTTCTGCCTGTTTTTCACCAACATTTAATATCTTACTAGGTACTTCACCTAATAAACTACCTGTAAGCACAATTACATCCTCTTTGTATTTCTCAATGATATTCCTATCTATACGAGGTACATAATAGAAACCATCCACAAAGGCCGTAGAAGACATTTTTGCCAAGTTTTGATATCCATTTCTATTCTTTGCCAAAAGAACAACTTGATATCCATTATCTTTTTGAGACTTGTCTAAATGATTTTTACAAACATTAAATTCGCAACCAACAATAGGAACTAAGTCTTTTCCTTCAAATGTTTCTCCTGCCTCTTCAGCTTCTTCTCTTTTTGCTTTAAGACCTTTATTATATTTATCAACCGCATTCGTAAAATGAAAAGCAGCCATCATATTTGCCGTATCCGTCATGGCCACAGCAGACATATTATACTTACCCGCTGTATTTACTAAGGCTCCTATTTCTATAGTAGATTGCAATATCGAATATTGCGTGTGATTATGTAAATGTCCGAAAGACACATTCTTTAACTGTTCAAGACTTTCCTTTACATTAATCCCTTTCCCTGCAGCTCCTTCTTGTTCAGACTGCCGTTTTCTTATCTTATCACTTTCTTGTTTAAGATTTAAGTGCTTCAATCCAATTACCTCAATCGGGTTTGGATTCTGTTTTTTAAAATCAACAAAATATTCCGGAGTTACATCAAGTTGCTCTTTTGTAAAACGCTCTCTCCTTAGCAATTCAAAAAAGCATCGAGTTGTTGCTTCAACATCAGCTGTTGCGTTATGAGCTTCACCAAAACCAACTCCAAACAAATAATTGTGTAGCTCCGTTAGCGTTGGTAGCTTAAACTTCCCTCCTCTACCTCCAGGAATCTGACACATCGCAGCAGTTACTTCTGTACAGGTATCTAAAATCCCTAAGCTATTTTTATCATCTTCCTTTAAATCATCAATAGACATTGCTCTATTGGCTGGAGCTTTGGTACTAAAGTTGTAATCTTCTAAATTAAAACTATCAAATTCAAATGCCTTAAAATTAGGTTGTATTCCAGCACGAATAAATTCAGCTCCCATTATGTTAACATCAAATGTTACATTTTGCCCAACTAAAAACTTCGTATGCTCTAATACTTTATTAAACCGCTCTAGCCCTTCTTTCAGAGTGATTCCTTGCTCTTGCGCCAATTCTGTTGATATACCATGAATTTTCTCAGAATCAAAAGGAATATTGAATCCTTCTGGTTGCACCATAAAATTATCATGCTCTACCACATTCCCTAAATCATCATGCAATTGCCAAGCAATTTGTATACATCTAGGCCAGTTTTCGATATCGGTCATAGGAGCCTTATAACTCTTTGGTAACCCGGTAGTTTCAGTGTCAAATATTAAATACATAAAAGTATGGTGTGCTCTGTGATTAAGAAGGTTTAAAAGTACAAATATTTATTGACCAACCGTTTGAATTTTATCAACAATGGCTACTCAAAAATTCAAACAAAAAAAATAGAGTCAGACTATATCTGACCCTATTTTATATTTTTAAATTCTTTCTTGTAATTGGAAAAACTATTTCAAATCTTAAAATTTGTATGACCTATGTACTAAACTTAGATATACATATCTACTATAGCAATTTCTACATCGGTATTTTCTTATACCAACAACCCTCAACAAACTTAACACAAATGATTCCTTCGTTACACGATCATTAGAATTACACTGATAACATACCTTGCCTTTCATAAAACTAAAATAATATTGTTAGTAAAACCTTGAGAACAAATTTCTCCTCAAACATCTTGAATGCAAAAATAAGACCTAAGCGCTCAAAAAAAATAAGATTCACTAAATACCGACCTATTTATTAACATATATTTACCAAAAACAATCAATTATTATCATTTGTTAATTACCAAATCAAACTTATCTAAACAAAATAAAAACAAATCAAAAAAAAGCAGTGTATCTAAACACTGCTTTTTTCTTTCAGAAATTATTTTTTAGCGTAAATATGAATTCAACATCCATATTGTTTTTTCCGTCTCAGTAATATAATCACTCATTAAGCTTGCTGTTCCTTCATCATCTGCATCCCCAGCGTGCGCTAAGATAGCACGCTCTTGACTAATTAATACAGCAAAATTTTTCAAAACTGTTTCAACTCCTTTTGTTCCATCAGTTACCCCCTTAGCCTCTTCTATTTTGGCGTTTTTTAAATAATCACTAAATGTATGAAGCGGCTCTCCTTCTAAAGTTAGTATCCTTTCCGCAATTTCATCAATTTTAATAACTGCATCATCATAAAACTCTTCAAATTTCAAGTGCAATTCAAAAAAATCTTTTCCCTTAATATTCCAGTGAAACCCTCTTACGTTCTGATAAAACAATTGATAATCCGCCAATAATTGATTCAATTTAACAACCAACCCTTCTGCTTTTTCCTTTTCTATTCCAATACTATTTTTCATTATATTTTGTTTTAAATTATTTCTATTCTTTTTGATACTTCAAAGATCGTCAAAACCAACGCATAAAACAAATTGATAGTTTTTATTTTATCATCACTAAAAACTATTTTGTTTTAAATAAATTACTCTGCCTAGTCTCAAGAATATTGACTAAACTTGTAACAGATGATAGACATCAACTCAAAAATAATTGCTCATAGAGGCGCCTCATATGATGCACCCGAAAACACTTTGCCAGCAATCACCCTTGCTTGGCAACAACATATAATTCGCGTAGAAATTGATGTTCATCTCACTAAAGATAATAGAATTGTTGCAATCCATGATGCAAACACATCAAAAATTTCAGGTCAAAACTTTACTGTTAAAGAAGAAAACCTCAGTACATTAAAAACTCTAGATGTAGGGAATTGGAAAGCTGAAAAATGGGCAAACACAAGGATACCAAGCATCTCAGAAATTATAAAAATAATCCCCAAACATGGTATTCTCGTAATTGAAATTAAAAGTAATCATAGCATTATACCTTTTTTAATTAAAGAATTAAAAAACGTCCATCACAGCAAAGTAGAATTAATCTGCTTTAATTATAAAACCTTAGCAATTATAAAACAAAAATTCCCAAATTCTAATTGTCTATGGCTTTTGGATTTAGATTACACATCCAAAACAATATCAGAGATGCTTCCTCTTGATGAATACATTACAAAAGCGAAGCTCGCTAATTTTGACGGCTTGAATCTATGGGCAGGTGCTATTGCTAATAAAAATTACATTCAAAAAATAAAAAATCATCATTTGCTAGAATATATATGGACTATCAATACAGCCCAAAAAGCATTACAATTTCTACAATTCGGAGCAGACGCAATTACAACAGATCGTCCCGTTTGGTTACAACAACAATTAGCACATCATAAACATGAATAAAAAAATAGAAAGCATCACTTGGGATGTTCTTATCATTGGAGGAGGGGCAACAGGTATTGGAGCTGCAATTGATTCCGCATCTAGAGGTTACAAAACACTTTTAGTTGAGCAAAGTGATTTTGGGAAAGGTACTTCTAGTAAAAGCACAAAACTTATTCATGGAGGTGTAAGATACTTGCAACAAGGGAATATTAGTTTAGTAATGGAGTCACTAAAAGAAAGAGCTATTTTAAAAAAGAATGCGCCTCACATTGTACATGATTTAGAGTTTATTGTACCAAATTACGATTGGTGGGAAGGCCCTTTCTACGGCATTGGTCTTAAATTATATGACCTACTAGCTCGTAAAGAAAGCTTTGGAGATTCTATATTCCTATCTAAACAAGAAACGATAAAACATCTGCCTACGATAGAGCAAAAGAACTTGCAAGGAGGCGTATTATATCACGATGGACAGTTTGATGATACAAGACTATTAATTAGCATGATGCGTACGGCAGAAAATCACGGAGCCACTTTATTAAATTATACAAAATTCAACAACTTTACAAAGTCCAAAAACAAAATAAACGGTGGAACCATAGAGGACATTGAAACAGGAACTAAAACTAACATAACAGCAAAAGTCATCATAAATGCAACAGGTGTGTATGCAGACAACATCAGAAGGAAAGACAATCTCAAAAGCACCAAAATAATGAAGGGAAGTCAAGGCGTCCATATAGTTCTAGACAAGGAGTTTCTGCCCGGAAACAAAGCCATTATGATACCTCATACCAAAGACGGAAGAGTACTATTTGCTGTTCCTTGGCATGAGAAACTATTAATCGGTACAACCGACACCCCCATTAACAAATACCCCTTGGATCCAACTGCTCAAGAAAATGAAATCGAATTTCTGTTAAACCATGCGGCTCAATACCTAACCAAAAACCCAACAAAAAAAGATATCAAAAGTATTTTTACAGGTATCAGACCTTTAGCTAGCTCTGGAAATCCCAATAATACTTCGGAGATTTCAAGAGAACATCGAATTGAAGTGAGTGATAGCGGACTAGTGAGTATCATGGGAGGTAAATGGACTACCTATAGAAAAATGGCAAAAGATGTAATCAACACTGCTTCAACCTTAGTTTCGCTGCCAAGAATAAAGTCCCCTACCGCTACATTAAAACTACATGGTTACGATAAAAACGCTACGATTCATAAAGAATTAAGTATCTACGGAACTGACGCCATAGAAATTAAAAAATTAATTCAAGGAAAGAAATCGTATCAAGACAAAATTCATCCAAAATACGAAATAACCAAAGGCCAAATCATTTTCTCTATTCGATACGAAAAAGCGAAAACCATTGAAGATTTACTAGCCCGAAGAACAAGGCTTCTATTCTTAGACGCACAGGCAAGTATCTCAGTGGCTCCAATCATAGCTCAACTATTAGCTACAGAACTCCACAAGCCAGACGGGTGGGCCCTGGAAGAAGTAAAACGTTTTGAACTTACTGCAAGAACATACTGCATCTAACACCCTAGATACACACAACACAACCACCTGAATTACAGAGTATTATTTTTTTGTGAAATTTTACGTTGTATTGATAAAAAAGTGTATTTTTGCAGCTCATTAATAATCAAGGTCGAGAACCTTAAAATTTAAATTATGTCAGTAAAAATTAGACTACAAAGAAACGGTAAGAAAGGAAAACCATTTTACGCAATCGTAGCAGCAGATGCTCGTTCTAAAAGAGATGGTAAATTCTTAGCAAAATTAGGAACTTACAACCCAAACACAAATCCTGCAACTATCGATTTAGATGTTGATGGAGCTGTACAATGGTTACAAAACGGAGCACAACCTACAGATACTGCGAAAGCAATTTTATCTTACAAAGGTGCAATGTTGAAAAATCACTTGGTTGGTGGAGTTCGTAAAGGAGCTATTACTGAAGAGCAAGCTGAAGAAAAATTCAATGCATGGGTTGCTGAAAAAGAAGCAAGAATCCAAGCTAAAAAAGATGGATTATCTGCAGCAGAGGCAGAGGCTAAAGCAAAAGCTTTCGCAGCTGAACAAGCAGTAAACCAAAAAAGAATTGATGACGCTCAGGCTGCTGAAGATGCTTTAAAAGCTGAAGCTGCTGCTCAAGCAACTGAAGAAGCTGCTCCAGAAGCAGATGCAACTGAAGAAAAAGCTGCTGAGTAAATCATTTTAGCGATATGCGTAAAGAAGATTGTTTTTATTTAGGCAGAATCGTTAGAAAACACAGTTTTAAGGGAGAAGTCGTTATCAAACTTGATACGGACGAACCTGAATTGTACCAAGAAATGGAATCAGTTTTTGTCAACCTTGGCAATAACTTGATTCCATTTTTTATTGAATCTTCATTACTACAAAAAGGGAATCAACTACGCGTTAGATTTGAAACCATAGAAAATGAAGAAGATGCGGATGCTATATTAAAGGCTGGGATTTATCTACCGCTTACCATGCTGCCGAAACTTACTGGTAAAAAATTCTACTTCCATGAAATAATTGGATTCCAAGTTGAAGATGAAAAGCACGGAGCTATTGGCACAATAACTGGTGTAAATGCCACGACTGCTCAACCTTTATTTGAAGTTGAATTTGGGACTGCACAAATGTTAATCCCTATGCTCGATGAATTTATCATAAAAGTAGATCGAGAAAACGAAATCATGTTTTTAAAAACACCGGAAGGTTTGGTGGACATGTACCTATAAAAACCTACAATTTTATTCCGTTACTGATGAGTAAACCTTTTCAATTCAAAGAATTCACAATTGAACAAGATCAATGTGCCATGAAAATTGGGACAGATGGTGTTTTACTAGGTGCCTGGGCTACAGTTGCTGATGAATTTTCAGTACTAGATTTAGGAACAGGAACCGGAATAATAAGTTTGATGTTAGCACAGAGAAGCAACGCTCAGATAATTGAAGCCGTAGAAATAGATGGACCTGCTTTTGAACAAGCCGTTACTAATTTCGAAAACAGTAATTGGTCTGATAGGTTATTCTGTTACCATGCTTCTATACAAGAATATGCTCAAGAAATTGAGGATACTTATGATTTGATAATTTCTAATCCTCCATTTTTCACAGATTCAAATCCATCTGAAAATAGTGAACGCGCAACAGCACGGTATGAAGATGCCATGCCTTTTGAACATTTAACCTATGCTGCATCTAAATTATTAGACGACAATGGTAGATTTGAAGTAATTATACCTTTCAAAGAAGAGGAAAAATTTATTGGACTAGCAAAACAGCAAAGTCTACATTTAAATCGAATCTGTAGAGTTAAAGGAAATGAAAGCAGTCCAATCAAAAGAAGTCTACTAGAGTTTTCTTTAACAAAAAAGACTGTTATTGAAGAAACCCTCACTATAGAAATTGAAAGACATATCTATACCGAAGCTTATAAAAACTTGGTAAAAGATTTTTATTTAAAGATGTAAATTCCTGATACATCCATTTCTCAACGCCCTAGGGAAACACACAAAATTTAAACCTCTAAACTCCTAATCACCCTGCACGGATTCCCCGCTGCAAACACATCGTTTGGAATATCTCTAGTAACAACACTTCCTGCTCCAATAACAACTCTATCTCCTATTGTTACACCAGGACAAATGACTGAGCTACCTCCTAACCAAACATCTTCACCTATTGAAATTGGCTTAGCCGACTCCAAACCTGAAGCTCTTTCTTTATATCCCATCGGATGGGTAGCTGTATAAATATGAACATTAGGACCTATTAACGTTCTTGGTCCTATTTCTATAGGCATTACATCTAACAACACGCAATTGAAATTAAAATAAACTTTTGCTCCCAATTTAATATTGTAGCCATAATCACAAAAAAATGGTGGTTGTATTTCTATCTCCTCTTTTGCCTCAGGCAATAATACACCTAATAGTTTTTTACGCAATTTCAAATCCTTCTCACTAGAGTCATTAAATTCTTTTAATAACTCCCTTGCATTAATTCTTTCTTGAACCAATTCACTATCCGCCGCATTGTACAATTCACCAAACAACATTTTTTCTTTTTCAGATTTCATTTTTACAATTATTGATAAATAGTGAATACTTAGATTACTTCAAATAGACCTATTCATCTCCAACGGGCATACCTTCCTTTTTCCAGGCATTCATTCCCCCATCTAAATGATAAACCGACTTATAACCTTTATCTTTTAAAAATTTCACCGCTTTTCTACTTCGATTTCCCGACCTACAATACACATAAAGCTTTTTATCTTTTGGTAAATACATATATTGCTCTTCAAATTCGGGTCCTAGAATATTCAATACTTTTGCTCCTTTAATTTTTCCTGTGATCACTTCTTCTGGCGTTCTTACATCTAACAAAAAGCTATTTCCATTTCTTATTTGAATTGCAAATTCAGTTACAGAAAGATCTACCTCTGATTGATCTACTTTTCTTTGACACCCCCCAAAAACAGTCCCTAGAATTATAAGTATTATCGTAAAATTATGTTTCATTTCATCTATTTTAGATTCTAAATTTACATATTATTTTCTACCTTAATAAGAACTATTCACTCATTATTCATTCTTTTTTGATTCTAATAATTATAACATATCTTGCCATATATTTAGACAAAAACAGTGATGAGAAAAACCTTATTAATTACGACCGCAGTTCTAGGCATACTAACCATTATACTTGGTGCCTTTGGTGCTCATGCTTTTAAAGAAATTCTGTCTGATGACTCTTTAAAAAGTTTTGAAACTGCCGTACGTTATCAAATGTATCATGTATTAGTATTGTTATTTATAAACACTACTCAGATACTATCTGAGAAGATTAAAACCTACACCAGTTTTGCTTTATTAGCAGGAATATTTTTGTTTTCTGGTTCTATTTATGCAATCACCATTGGAGGTATTCCAGCAAAATCAATTTGGTTTATAACCCCGCTAGGAGGATTGGTTTTGATCGGATCATGGGTCACACTACTTGTTGGATTTATAAAATCTAAAACGGTTTAACTTTATATTTATATTCCACAAACTTGAAATAATTATAAAGTTTATAATCTACTTCTATACCGTAATCTATATTCACATCATAATCAATTTGTTGCTCGTATATATTAGGTGAATACCTTTGCGGATTTCTAGCTCTAATATTCCATTCTGTGACGTAAAATTTATTCTTTGTTCTATAAAACTCATCAGAATAATACCATCTAGGTTTTGCAATACTATTTAAGTACGTTTGAAAACCTTGATCAATAATAATGATCTCATATTCTAAACTATCATTTGCAATTACAACCACCTCTTCAGAATCAACCTGAGAAGACACTTTCTCTTTTGTAGTTTTACATGAAACCATAAAGACCACAACACAGCAAAAACAGATATACCTCAGAACCATAATTCATTATTTTACAGCATAATTTACAAATTTCATCAGAGCATAAAAAATTAAATTTATCACAAAGTTCCTATATTTGCTTGGACAGGAATTCAGGTTATGGCAAAAAAAATAAAAGATCCAGGTTTAGGATACATCTCTAACGAAAATGTACAGAGTTTTATTACTCCAGAAGGGGCTTCAAATGTACTTCACCTCAATAGATCCAGAAATTTTGATGACTTATACACCTATCTACTAGGACTGTCTTGGGGAGTATTTCTTTTATTGGTGAGTCTTGGATTTATATTATTAAACACTTTTTTTGCACTCATCTATTTATGGATAGGAATTGAAGAACTCACCATACCATCTGGTTATTGGTGGGAAAATTTTCTCAATGCTTTCAATTTTAGCGCCCAAACAATTACAACCGTAGGCTATGGTGCTATATCTCCTACGGGAATACTTAGCGGTGTAGTATCTTCTTTGGAAGCTTTGGCAGGCTTGATGAGTTTTTCTTTTATTACTGGTTTACTATATGGTAGATTTTCTAAACCAAAACCATCATTAAAATTCAGCAAATCTTTAGTAGTAAGAGATTTTGAAGAAGAAAGAGCACTCATGTTTAGGCTCGCTAACAAACGAACCACTATCATGATTGAACCTGAAATCAAAGTTACTTTAACTATTACTGAAAAGGATAAAAAAGGAACGTTCAAAAGATCCTTTTTTCAATTGGAATTAGAACGTGACAAGGTCTCTTATTTACCAACCATGTGGACCATAGTTCACAAAATTGATAAAAACAGTCCTTTGCACAAATACAGCAACAAGGAACTTTTAAAACTAAAAGCAAATATTTATATCTTGTTTCAATATCACGAGGAATCATATGCCCAAAAAGTATACAAGATGCACTCATATGCCTTTAACAACTTACTAGTTGACACCAAGTTTACCTCATCAGTAAAATTCAGTAAAGAGGGGCAAATCATTTTAGACCACGACCTGTTAAATCAAACAGAACCTGCAGATTAGTGTATTAAAATTCTCAGAACTATAAATACAAATATCACCACAACACAGGTTATTCCTACTTTGTAGCCTACATTTTTATAATGTAATTTATGACGCTGTATATCTTTTCTATAACTCCATATCATTAAAGCTACAAACGCTACAACAAAAAAACCGGCAAAAGCCAATTGACCACTACTAAACATAATTTTGTATTTTAGGCAAAAATAATCAAAACAATAAGGAAAATTATCTTTTTAACTACAAAAAGAACAATTTCAAAATCATACTTTAAAATGAAAAACAAAATAAAAGCAGTACAAGAATTTCACGAATCTTTTAAGCTTGGAATCAATGAGGCACCGATAGCAAATTTAGGAACAGCAAAAAACAAGTTACGATTCAATCTAATGGCTGAAGAAAATGAAGAATATTTAGAAGCCGCTGAGAACAATGATATTGTTGAAGTTGCAGATGCTTTGGGAGACATGCTTTATATATTATGTGGAACTATTTTAGAACATGGAATGCAACATAAAATTGAAGAAGTTTTTAACGAAATTCAGCGAAGCAATATGAGTAAACTTGGTAAGGATGGAAAACCTATTTATCGTGAAGATGGAAAGGTGTTAAAAGGGCCAGACTATTTCAAACCAAATATCGAGGAAATCCTAAACTCTTAGTTTATCAAAAAACAACGAACATCCAACAAGGAAAACTCATAAATCAAATAGCTATCCTCACATTTCACTGCCATACATTCAGCATTTTTTGATCGAAATTCACAAGAACAAACAACCGAAAAAAACACTCCCTAAAAATAGTGAGTTTCAAAATATGACATAAATTAGGATTGCTGTAATTACTACAATCAAGTACCTTTGTTGCACCCCTAAGAATGTTTTTAAAAGATGTAATTACACATCTTTTAATCAAAAGAAACATAGTATGAATAATCCTATTTATTTTCAATCCATTGAGAAATGCATTGACTTTGACTGTAAACGAATTGCTAGAATCGTTGGGAAGATTGCTATGAAAAAGAACTTCTTACAGGTACATCTAGTTTTATAATTTTATTGTAAAACTAGATTACACAAAGTCTTTATTAAAAAAGCCTCCTCTATTTTCTTTTCTTTTCATCGAAAATTTACAAATAAGATAAGCCGTAGTGATTAAATTTCTTAATTCACATAATTCAACAGAAATAATTGATTCCTTATACAATTCTTCCGTTTCTTCATAAATAAAGCTAAGTCTTTTTTCGGCACTTTTTAGTCGTCTATTAGACCTTACTATCCCAACATAATCACTCATTATTTTTTGCACAGCAGAACGACCATGTGTAATCAAAATATTCTCTTTATTTTGGGAGGTATTAGCAGTATCCCAATCAGGCACACTCTCATTTAAATCAATACTTTCTAATCTAGAAATACTTTTCACGTAACTACGCTGAGAGTACACTAATGCCTCTAACAATGAATTAGAAGCCAATCTGTTTGCTCCATGCAACCCAGTGGAAGTACACTCTCCGCATGCAAATAAATTATCTATGGAAGTCTGACCATGAACATCCACTTTAATACCACCGCAAATATAATGTGCAGCCGTAACAACAGGTATCCATTTCTTTCTAATATCGATACCTAAACTCTTACATTTATCTAGGATATTTGGAAAATGCTTTTTGAATTTTTTATAATTTAAATGAGTGCAATCTAAAAACACATAATCATCTCCACTAGCTTTTAATTCTGTATCAATTGCTCGAGCAACAATATCTCTAGAAGCTAATTCTTCACGATCGTCATATTTCTTCATAAAAAACTCACCCTTTGCAGTTCTCAATCTAGCTCCAAAACCTCTCACCGCTTCAGAAATTAAAAAAGCTGGTGACTCTTGTGGCAATTGATACAAAGCCGTTGGATGAAATTGAACAAATTCAACATCTTCTATTTCTGCTTTTGCACGATATGCCATTCCTATTCCATCACCCGTAGCAATTAACGGATTTGTAGTAGTAGTATAGGCCTGTCCACTTCCTCCAGAAGCAATCATCGTCATTTTTGACACTATTGTTTTAACTTCATTGGCCCTTTTATCTAACACATAAGCTCCAAAACAAGTGATCCCAGATTTTTCATTTTGCAAATCAGGCTTTAAATGATGCTCTGTTATAAAATCTATTGCATAGTGTTCTTCAAATATTTCAATATTCGAAGTTTTAGAAATCATTACTAACAAGGCACGTTCAATTTCGTAACCTGTAATGTCTTTATGATGTAAAATTCTGTTTTGAGAATGACCACCTTCTTTACCTAAATCAAAGTCTCCTATATTATTCTCATCAAACTGAACTCCCCAATCAATCAATTCCTGAAGTCTATCCGGTCCTTCCTCCACAACCATACGAACCACCTCTTCATCACAAAGTCCGTCACCAGCAATTAATGTATCTTGAATATGTTGCTCAAAAGAATCAATATTTAAATCATGCACCGTAGCGATCCCTCCTTGGGCGTACTTGGTATTTGATTCGCTTTTATCATCTTTAGTAACAATAATGACATTACTATTTTTATGATGATGTGCTACTCTTAATGCGTAGGTTAATCCTGCAATACCAGACCCTATTACAAGGTAATCAGTTTTGATCATTTTTTTTCTTTGAGAGATATTAAGTAGGTATCTATTAAGACAAATCTAACATTCTTTCGATTGGCAGTAATGCTTTTGCCGCCATTTCAGGAGCCACATCAACATCTGGCAATTCATGTTGCATACAGGTATACAATTTTTTCATCGTATTTAATTTCATGTAAGCACACTCACTACAAGCACAGGTATTATCTTCATCTGCAGGAGCTGGGATCAATACTTTATTAGGTACTTGCTTTATCATTTCATGTAATATTCCAGCTTCCGTAGCCACAATAAACTTTTCTTTTTTACTCTCCCTAGCATACTTCAACAAACCTGCAGTAGAACCAATAAAAGAAGCTGTTTTAAGAATATGTGCAGGAGACTCAGGATGCGCAATAATTTCAGCATCTGGGTGTTCTGCATGTAAATCCAATAATTTTTCAATTGAAAATGCTTCATGCACCATACAAGCCCCATCCCACAACAACATATCTCTACCTGTTTGTTTATTTAGGTAATCTCCTAAATTTTTATCTGGTGCGAAAATTATTTTCTGATCTTTAGGAAAAGATTCTATAATTCTAACCGCGTTTCCTGAAGTACAAACAACATCACTCATTGTTTTAATCTCAGCTGAACAGTTGATATAAGTTACCACTTTATGATCTGGATGCGCTTCTGTAAATTTTTTAAAATCAGCTGGAGGACAAGAATCAGCTAAAGAACAACCTGCCTTTAAATCAGGAAGTAAAACCTTTTTTGTTGGATTTAAAATTTTTGCAGTTTCGGCCATAAAATGCACTCCTGCGAAAACAATAATATCAGCATCTGTCTTTGCAGCTTCTTGTGCTAATGCTAAACTATCACCAACAAAATCTGCAATATCTTGAATTGCATCTTCTTGATAATAATGTGCTAAAATAACAGCATTTTTCTCCTTCTTTAATCTCTGGATTTCTTTAACATAATCAATCTTTTCTGGAGTTTCAACATCCAAAAAACCTTTAGAAATCATGTTATTTTTAGCTTGTTCTAATGTAGTATTCATAATATTTATATCAAAAAGATAGGCACTTCTATATCCCAAAAAACTTGTGCAATTGAATTACACAAGTTTTATATTCATTTTATCACTGGACTATATTTCTCTAACCTTATATGTCCAACCGAATTTATCTTCGGCTTTTTTCGTTTGTATACTTGTAATTTTTTCTTTGAAAATCGAAGCATAATTATTTTCCGTTTTAGGCAACTCATAATCAGTCCCTCTAAAACTAAACCCTAAAATAGGATTGATTACCGCAGCAGTACCTGCTCCAAACATTTCTTTCAACGATCCGTTTTTTGCGGCCTCTTCAATTTCATAAACAGAAATAGTTCTTACCTCTACTTCAATTCCTAAATCTTTAGCTAAGGTTAATACACTTTTACGTGTTACACCATCTAAAATTCTATCAGAAGTTGGAGCTGTAATTAACTTATCTCCTACTCTAAAGAAAACATTCATCGTTCCTGCTTCTTCCAAATTTTCATGCGTGCTTGCATCGGTCCAAACTACTTGCTGGTACCCTGCATCATTAGCCAATTTTGTTGGATAAAACTGTCCTGCATAATTTCCAGCACATTTTGCAAACCCTACACCACCACTTGCCGAACGGCTATAAGTATCTGCAAATAATACTCTAACCTCTCCACTGTAATAAGATTGCGCTGGAGAACATAAAATCATAAACTTATATTCTTTTGCAGGATTGGCAGATACGCCAGACTCTGTTGCAATCACAAATGGGCGGATGTACAAAGAACTTCCTTCTTCTTTTTGAATCCACTCTTTTTCAATGTTCAATAAAGTTTCTAAGCCATCAAAGAACATTCCTTCTGGAAATTCAGGCATTGCCAATCTCACTGCTGATTTGTTTAACCTTTTTTGGTTTTCATCGGGTCTAAACATCCAAATTTGATCTTTCTCATCTTTGTATGCTTTCATCCCTTCAAAGATAGCTTGACCATAATGAAAGACTTTTGCAGAAGGATCTAAAGAAATAGGACCATAAGGTCTAATTTTAATAGCTTGCCATTTACCATCTTTGTAATCACATTCTAACATGTGGTCTGTAAAGACGTTTCCAAAAGAAAGATTACTAAAATCTATTTGTGAGATTTTAGATTCTGCTACTTTTTGGATGTCGATTTCTGTTGTTTTGTCTAATATCATGATCTAAATTG
The DNA here is from genome assembly GCF_057197705.1 of Flavicella sp. IMCC45537. Taxonomy (NCBI): domain Bacteria; kingdom Pseudomonadati; phylum Bacteroidota; class Flavobacteriia; order Flavobacteriales; family Flavobacteriaceae; genus Flavicella; species Flavicella sp. IMCC45537. The sequence continues at coordinate 3,520,154 of NZ_CM170067.1, read as the reverse complement.
TTTGTTATAAACAAGACTACAAAAATAACACTTTTATTGATAATAGGCATATTCTTCTATGAATTATCGCATCAAATTGACACATCATTTTTATGAAAACAAATAAAACATCAAAACTTTAGCAATCCTAAAAGCTTTAGGTATATTTGTTACCTAATTAATAATTCGTTTTGAAAAGAGAAATCATCATAACTTCTGACGGTTCTACAACCATACACATGCCTGAATGGGACGAACAGTACCACTCTAAACATGGTGCTATTCAAGAAGCTTATCATGTTTTTATTAAAAATGGATTAGAAACACATCAGAAAAAAGATTTATCAATTCTAGAAATTGGTTTTGGTACAGGGCTTAATTGCTTCATCACCTTGTTAGAGGCTGCCAAAAAAAACTTAAAAATTGATTATACTGGTGTAGAGGCATACCCAATTCAGGAGGATGAAATTCTTCAATTGAATTATGTTTCAGAATTAGAAGCTAGAAATTTTTCTCATAAATTTGAGGAAATGCATCTATTCGATTGGAATAAAAGACAAAAAATTCACGAAGATTTTTACCTAACAAAAAGACAACAATTCATCAAAGACATTGATGATGTTGAAAAATTTGACTTGATTTATTTTGATGCCTTTGGAGCTCGCGTTCAACCAGAACTTTGGACAGAAGAAATTTTTCAGAAAATGTACAATTCTCTAAACGAAAATGGCGTGTTAGTCACTTATTCTGCTAAAGGAAGTGTACGAAGAGCAATGATTGCTGTTGGATTTACCGTAAGTAGACTCCCAGGACCTCCTGGAAAGAGAGAAATGCTACATGCAATAAAAATCACTAAAAAATAAAAAGCCTTTTCGTTGGAAAAGGCTTTTTTATTATCTCTAAAATGATTCGTGTTATATCATTTTTAAGTTATTTAATTCTTGTTCTGTCAAATGTCTCCAATGACCTCTTTGAATATTTTTCTTGGTCATCCCAGCAAAAATAACTCTATCTAATTTTACAACCTTATATCCTAAAGTATCAAAAATCTTTCTAACAATTCTATTTCTCCCTGAATGGATTTCAATTCCTACCTCTGATTTTGATTGTCCTTCAACATACGCTACATCATCAATAAACACTTTCTTCCCTTCAACCATAAACTCGCCTGTACTTAATTTTTGCAAATCACTTACCGCGAATTTTCTATCTAAAGAAGCGTGATATAATTTTCTCACATTATGCTTTGGATGTGTCAATTTTTTCGCCAACTCACCATCATTCGTAAACAACAATAATCCTGTTGTATTTCTATCCAAACGACCTACAGGATAGATGCGTTCTTTTGTTGCCATATGTACCAATTCCATTACCGTTTTACGACCTCTTTCATCGTCCATAGTGGTAATATAATTCTTAGGCTTATTTAGCAAAACATATCTCTTAGTTTCAGGGTTGATCAAGGTTCCGTCAAAACGAACTTCATCTGTTAATTGTACCTTGTACCCCATTTCAGTAATCACCTTGCCGTTTACCATAGCACTACCGGCAGCAATTAAAACATCTGCCTCTCTTCGAGAACAAACACCTGAATTAGAAATATACTTGTTCAATCTAATTCCTCCAACATCATTTTTTACAACTTTAGCAGGCGCTGATTTCTCAAACTTACTTGGACGTTTTTTGAATCCACTAGGTTTTTTATCAAAGCTCCCTTGAGAAGTATTCTTTCTTTTTGGTGCCGAATTATTAGATCGTTGTTGTCGTCCTCTCGACGAGTTTCTTTCTGTACTCATTTTAAAAAATTTATTTTTTGCAAAAATACAGTTAAAAATTGATTTACATCTTGAAAATTTAGGAAAAGAAAAACACCCTATATTTTCTGTAAAACTCTAGATATCAAAACAGAAGTATCTATCAACATCAAACTTAAAACTCCTAACACAATTAAAAATTTAAGTATATTATGTAACATATTGTATTGTTTCATGCTCTCGGCTTTCCATAAAGCTATCGGAAAAAACAAAAAAATCACGAATACTAAATAAAAATAATATTTCATTTCTCCAATCTCTGGATACTTCCATAAAAAATAAATTGGATTCAAAGACACTAATACGATCACCGAAATTAAGATTTTTGTAAATCTTTCTCCATATTTTACGGGTATGGTTTGATAATCATTCACAAAATCTCCTTTAATTCCTTCCAAATCTTTTATCAACTCTCTAATGGTTATAATAAAAAACAGAAAAGCCGCATGGGTGAAAATTATTTCTGAAATGTTTTTATGATAAACAAACACAACAAAAAAAGGCAACATAGCAAGCACCGCAGAGGACAACAAACCAGCAAGAGGATATTTTTTTAATTTATGCGAATAAAACCAAATTAAAAAAATATAAACAGCAAAGAAAACTGCTGCTCTCCAAGAGACTATAAATCCCAACATAAAACCGGTAGCATTAAGCACAAAGTAAGTTCTAAGCTTTGTTTTTTGGCTTACAAAATTATCTATTTTAGACTTAATGGGTTTGTTAATTTTATCAACCTCAGAGTCATAAAAACTATTTATTATATAGCCGGCAGCAATTACCAAACTAGTGGCAAATACTGTAATAAATAAATGCGCATCAAAAAGAATAGTTTTTAATGGTTTCTCTGGTGAAAAAATAAAAATAGACGCCAAGTATTGTGCCACCACAACCACCAAAATATTATACCCTCTCATGACAGAAAGCATACCAATGATACCGTAAAAAACTGGACGTTTTAATTTTTTGTTCTGCTCAGCAATTTCTAATAGATCCATTTTAAAATCTATAAACTAACTCTAAATTATAGGCGCTAAGTTGTTTTTTTACTTTTTCATAATCTTTGGCAAAACCTAAAATATATCCACCTCCACCTGAACCACAAAGTTTCAAGTAATAATCATTTGAATCAATTCCCTGTTTCCATAATTTATGAAATGCTGATGGAATCATAGGTTTAAAGTTATCAAGAACAACTTTTGATAAACTTTTCATATTAGAAAACAAAGACTTTACGTCTCCTTGTAAGAAATCTTCAATACAAGAATCTGTATGCGCAGCAAACTCTTCACTAAACATTTTCCTAAAGCCTTCACTTTTCATTTTGTTCATGAAAATATTTACCATCGGCTCCGTTTCACCAATTATTTTTGAATCTAACAAAAATACGGCTGCCTTTCCATCCTTTTGATATGGAATACCGGTAGGTTCAACATTCGTATTTGATTTGATTAAAATAGGCAAACTCAAATAGCTATTTAAAGGATCTAAACCAGAACTTTTTCCATGAAAAAACGATTCCATTAATGAAAAAATCTGCTTTAATTTCAGCAATTTTTCCTTTGTAAGATTTTCAAGAACTGTAATTTTATCTAATGCATATTTATCATAAATAGAAGCAACTAAAGCCCCTGAACTTCCCACTCCATATCCTTGAGGGATACTAGAATCAAAATACATACCATTAGAAACGTCTTTTTTCAAACTTTCCAGATCAAACTGAACTAAATCAGAATCTAATGCCGATAAATAGGTATATAACTTTTGTAAATTCGCATTTGACTTTTGTGCCTCTTCAGTGTTTTCTTCTGAAATTTTTAACGCACCTTGGTAGTGGTTATAAGGGATTGCCAAACCTTTGGAATCTTTTATAATTCCATACTCTCCAAACAATAAAATTTTGGCATAAAATAAAGGTCCTTTCATACAAGTTAAAATTTAGTCATAGCATTGCAAAGATAAGCAAAAATAAACAGTTTATTTTAGGTGCAAATATTCCTTTTCACAAAAACCTGCAGCAAATCACCTTACTATACCACTGACGTACAGTCCTTACTCTTGTGAAGTTCCATTATAATAGTACACCTTCCATACCCCAACACGAACCCCATTATGATACTGCCCTTGCTCCTTTAATTTACGATTTGGATAATACACTTTCCACTCTCCATTACGTTCATTATTAGTATAAGCACCCGATTCTTTTAAAACACCATCCTCATAATACACTTTACTAGGCCCGGTAAGTACTCCAAAATTATAGGTTTTTACACTTTTTAATCTACCTGAGTTATAATATATTTTATGAGAACCATAAGGAGAACCATTTCTATACAAAATTCGTTCACTTATATAAACTCCTTCATTATAATAGACCACTTCTCCTTCAAACTTATCTGATGTTTCAAGTAAAGAAATTCCTTTTTTTAATTTTAATCCGTCCTTTGTATAATCAACAAAATGATAGGAATCTTTAAACCTCACCTCTTTATGCTCTGACAACCTGTAATAGGTTGCAGAATCTTTTAATTGAACGTTCCAATCAGTATCAAACCAAATAGTATCTTTCTGCGAATACATAAAATTTATTGCCAAAAACAACAAACAAACCAACCCCTTAAGTTTCATATTTTCTACATTTCTATTGCACCAGACCCAACCTCATCGTGGATATAATGACCGTTTTGACAAAAACCAGCAAGTTCATTTGCTATAAATTCTTGTACTGTTTCTTTTTCTGAAATGGGGTATAATAAATGTACATTGGCACCTGCGTCCAAAGTAAAGCAAATATTAGAATTATTTTGTTTTCTATAATTCCATATTCTCTCAATGATTTCCAAAGTTTTTGGTTTCATCAATATAAAGTAAGGATGACTCGTCATCATCATCGCATGTAGCGTGAGTGCCTCACTCTCTACCAATGCAATAAACTCTGATACAGCCCCTGTTTCTAAAATAGTTTTCATTTTAGAAATATTACCATAAGCCTGTTCAAACCTATTTTTTGCAAAAGGATGGCCATGCATTAAATCATGTCCAACTGTGCTGCTTACTTGTTTTTCTCCTTTATCTACAAGCAACACTGTGTCTTGATAATGTTCAAATACAGGAGCAACTTTTCCAGAAAAAGGAACACCAAATAAATCTGAACTACCTTTTATTTCAGAATGCTCGCCCCAAACTACCAGTTCTCCTTTAATACTTCTACAAGCACTACCAGAACCTAAGCGTGCTAAAAAAGAAGCTTTTTTATAGAAATAGGCTTCAGAAATATCAGGATTTAATTGTTTTTCCAACTGCATCAAACACATCGAAATAGCAGACATACCACTTGCTGATGAAGCAATACCACTACTGTGCGGAAAAGAATTCTCAGAACTGATTACAAAATGATACTCTTTTATAAAAGGAACATAGATTGCAATACGCTCGAAAAACTTCTGAATTTTTGGTTGAAAAGAAGGTTTCTCTTCCCCTTCAAAAATAATTTTAAAACTAAATACATCCTCTTTCTTTTCTTTTTTTTCAAAAGTCAAAGAGGTAATTGTATGACAGTTATTCAAAGTAAAGCTTATAGATGGATTTTCTGGCAATTGAGGATCTCTTTTTCCCCAATATTTCACCAAGGCAATATTACTAGGAGTTTTCCATGTAGTAATACCGCTCTTTACCGTGTTTTGGCTAGAATTCGCAATAAAATCGTTTGTAGTCAAATCTTAAAATTTTTCAGCAAAGATACTTGTTTTACTTAAATAGACTCCAATCTATGCAACACATCTTTTTTGTACGATCTACTTATGGGAATTGCCTTTTTAGACACCTCAACAAACTCACTAGTAAATGACTCTATCTTAGGTACGGAAACCAAATAGGATCGATGACACCGCATAAATATTTCATATGGCAACCTTGCCTCAACACTAGAAATCGTTTCTCTGGTTACAACTGTTTTTTCTAACAAAACAATCTTTATATAATCACTCAGACTCTCGATATAACAAATTTCAGAAAAATTTATTTTTATCATTTTACGATCTGATTTCACAAAGAAAAAATTTGTCTTTTTTAATATTTTCTGTTCAGGCTCAACAGAAACCAATTCCTTAAACTCTCCAAGATATTTATAAACCGATTGTTGCAAACGGTCAAAAGAAATTGGTTTCAATAAATAATCCAAAGCTTGTAAATCAAAACCATCAACCGCATACTCTCTATGGGCTGTAGTGAAAATTATCTTTATCTTTTTATCAATAGATTTTGCAAAAGACAAGCCAGAAATCTCTGGCATATGAATATCTAAAAATATCAAATCAACTTTATTAGAAGCAATACAATTAAATGCTTCAATCCCATTTTTACAACTTCCCACAATCTCTAAAGCTTCAATTTTAGATAAAAAGTCTTCTAAAATTTTTCTAGCTATCGGCTCATCATCAACAATCAAACATTTTACTTTTTCCATCTTTTTCTCAATTATTCAAATGTTCAATTTTTAAAAACACATAAAACCAATTTTCATCCACCTTTATCTCCAACCGATGCCGATCCGGATACAAAAGAGCTAACCTTTTTTTTAAATTTTCTAATCCAATCCCTCCCGTATTTCTTCCCCCTTCATCTTCTGAAAGAAAAGAATTCTTAATCACAAACTCAAAACTATCTTCACTCGATACTAAATCCATAAAAACTTGCAACCTTCCGTCTATCAAGGCTCCATGTTTAAAAGCATTCTCTACAAACGGAATCAACAACATAGGAGCCACCTCAACAGCTTTTGATATGGGTTTATAACAAAAAGACACATTCAAAGAATCCTGAAATCTAATCTCTTCTAAACTAATGTACTCCTTTATATGCTCAACCTCCTCTATCAAAGTAACTTTTGGCTTTGTTACTTGATACAATATATAATCTAATAAATTTGATAATTTTAAAATAAGCTCTGGGGTTTCTCCTGCATTTCTTATAGCAAAACCATAAATAGTATTTAAAGTATTGAATAAAAAATGAGGATGAATTTGCTTCTTTAAATACAGCAACTCTTGCTCCTTTACCTGCAACTGAGTTTCCAATATTTTCTGCTGTAAATCTTTAAACTTTTCGTTTGCTTCGTAATTCATTTTCAACAGATGGAATGCGGCCACCACAATCACAACCAAATAAACACTTAGCAGTATATAAGACAAGCTCCAACCTAGAGGCGGTATTTCCATTACCTGTAGATCTGTTAAAAACACATAGCCACCCAGCATCACAAACACAATAGCATACGCAACTAAAACCACTGAATAAATAGCATAAAGGATAAATTTCCCATATCTTTTTGGCACCAAATATTTCGGAATCAGATGATAATTCACAAAATAAGTTGCCCCCATTGTAATAGGAATTAATGCCAATGAAAACAAAAGAATATAAGAGATATTCCCTGACTTGAAACTATAAAAATAGACATAAAAAAGCCAAACTAACATCCAAAAAAAAGCATGTCTTAGAGTATTATTAAGCTTAAAAAAAATAGGTCTTAAATTCATAACAACAAGAAAAGGTATTTTATTTAAATTACATAATATTTGAGATAGATGACGTATTTGGAAGGTGATTTAACTAAACAGACAAGAAAAACGCAAATAACCATGAAATTCTGCAGTATCCGTTGGGATCTCTTAGATTCGTCGCAAAATAAAATCAATAGCCTTTATCCTAAATACTTTTACGGTGTATAACATTAAAAATATAATTATGAAATTTTTAAACGACGGAGGACCACTTTTTATGTACTCTTTATTAATTCTCTTAGCAATCATTGCTTTTTTATTGATCAGAGTTTTTACCTCAAAAAACACATCAAACAAACTTCCTAAACTAATCAATTCCATTGGTTTGTTTGCTCTTACTTTTGGGATACTCGGACAAATTATTGGATTACTAAGTGCCTTCAGCTACATGCAACAAACATCCGTATCTCAGGAGGTTCTTGCAGGCGGATTAAAAATTAGTTTTTATCCTACTGTTTTTGGGGTTTTTATTTATCTAATTTCTAAACTTGGCACTATTGTAATTACTTGGCTTCAAAAGGGCACCCCTAATAAAAAATAACATCTATTTATTTAGATCTCAATTTATAAGTACCTTTTTAGTTATTTTTGTTTACATCAATTACTAAGAAGGTATTTATTTTGGATAGAAAACTAAAACTTATTTGGGACTTTAAAGGTCCTGCCGGGCTGGGCACTGCAAAACACCATTGCATACATTTAAAAGAATTTGCAGAAATTGAAAAATTAAATTTTTACGAAATTGATTTTCAGGAAATTTCTGACATGCATGCCACTGCTTACATCATTGTTGATGAAATTGACATGAAAACCTACCGAGACGCTTTAAAACCTCACCGTGGTCAAGTAGCTCAATAAAACAATTTTTCACCGCTATGAAAATTTTAAAACTCCTAGTTCTTTTTAGCTTTCTCTGTTTTTATCTTAAATCAAACGCACAAACTCTTGGAAAGCATGCTGCTGATATTGATTGGAAATCTATTGAAACAGAAAATGTAAAAGTTATATTTCCTGAAGGTACAAACCTACAAGCACAAAGAATTGCGGATGTTATAGAATATATACATCAAAATAAAACAATTTCAGTTGGAGGCAAATCCAAAAAAATTGACATTGTACTTCAAAACCAACAAACTATATCCAATGGCTTTGTAACTCTATCCCCTTACAGATCAGAATTTTTTGCCATAAGTCCACAAGACCAATCTTCTCTTGGAACACCAGATTGGTTAGATTTATTATCGATGCATGAATACAGACATGCACTGCAATATGCTAACTCAAATCGTGGGGTGACAAAATTTTTTCACATTGTTGCGGGTCAAAACGGATGGGCATTTAGTCAAGGCTTAAGTATTCCATCTTGGTATCTTGAAGGAGATGCCGTACTTATCGAATCCCTACTTTCAGAAAATGGTCGTGGGAGAAATCCATATTTCTTTAAAGAGCAACGGGCATTATTTCTAGAGGACAAAATTTATTCTTACCACAAAGCACAAAATGGTTCTTATAAAGATATTGTCCCTAATATTTATCCATTGGGATATATGATTAACAACCATATTAGAAATAATTACGAGATAGAAACGGGTAGCAAAATCTTAGCTGACGCGGGAAGATATAAATTCGGGCTATATCCATTTTCTAGTGCAATGAAAAAACACACAGGTTTTTCTACCACTAAAATGTATAAAAAAAGTGCCTTAGCACTGCAAGAAAAATGGAAAAGTGAAAATGCCAATCTTAAAAAGACAGAAAATATTTTAGTTCCTACAAAAAACTCAAAGACTGTTACTCACTATACTTTTCCGCAATATTTAAATAATGGAAATATTATTGCATTAAAAAGAAGTTTCAAAGAAACCCCTTATTTAGTAGAGCTAAATAAGGGTAAAGAGAAAAAACTAACAACGATTGGTATTGCGGCTCAAGAATATCTTTCTATCAACAACAACTATATTACTTGGACAGAGCATCAAAAAGACCTCAGACATGCCAATAAAAATTATAGTGATATCATCACATACAACTACAATTCAAACCAAAAGAAACATTTAACCAAAAACAAACGTTATTTCTCTCCTCACTACGCTTCCGACGGTTCAAAAATAACTGCCGTTCAATACCAAGAAAACATAAAATATACCATCGATATTATTGACGCTTCAAACGGGAATCTATTGGGAACATTACCGAATCCTAACAATGATTTTTTAAGTACTCCTAAATGGTCAAAAGACAATACGTCTATTATTTACCTAGCAAAACAAAATTCAAAACTCGCTTTTTTCAAATACAATATCGCTCAAAAAAAGAACATCCAAATTTCAAATTGGACTACTGCGACTATAGGACAATACACACTTTCAACAGACAAATTATATTTTACTGCATCTTATAGTGGAATTGATAACATTTATAGCTTAGACTTGAACGGCAAAAGAAACCTAGAACAAATTTCTTCTGTAAAAGTTGGAGCCTACTTCCCAGATATCTCAAATGACAACAAAAAAATTGTATACGCTGAATTCACTACGAAAGGATATCAACTGAAAGAACAAAATTTACAAACTGAATTTGAATCCTTTAAAATCCCTAATTTAGAAAATTCAAATTTTTACGATTTAAAAACTACAAATATCGAGCATGCTATTCTAGATTCTATTCCAAAAGAAACCTATGATACTAAAGATTATAAAGGATTTTTTAAAGGAACAAAACTACACAGTTGGGGAATCACAACTTCTACCACTTCTACCAATACTTGGGGAGCAAATGTACAGTTTCAAAATATTTTGAATGATTTTAGAGGAAACATTGCCCTTTTACACAATATCAATGAAGGAACTAATAGTTTGCGTGCTGATGTTGGGTACGGAAAAGGACTTTTTAGTTGGAATATAAAAACGGCTACCCTTAAAAGAAATTCTACTTATGGTGCATTTGGGCTGGCATTTAACACTCAATTTGATGAATTATTATATGGTGGTGGTTTTTCAATCCCAATTTCTAGATTCAAAGGAAACTATTCACAGTCTTTTGCATTTGCAACTAACTACATACAACATGACACTTACAATTATGACATTTCTAATACTATTGGTTTAAATTTTGGAGCTATAGAATCAAGTATTACACTTTCTAATATTCGAAGAACGGCTTTGCAAAATGTTGCCCCTCGATGGGGACAATACCTAACCTTCAATTACAATAAAAGTATAACGGATGTAACAGCAGAAAAGTTATCATTTAATAGTTTAATTTTCTTTCCTGGATTAGCCAAAAACCATAGTTTAAACTTCGTTTTTAACGGACAAAAAGAACTTATTGAAAACCAATACAGGTACTCTGACACTTTTAGATATGCAAGAGGTTATACAGCCATAATAAATGAACAAGTAATAAAAATTTCTGCAAACTATGAATTACCTGTAATTTACCCCGATTTTGGTATTTGGGGATTAACGTATTTCAAAAGAATTAGATTCAATGCTTTTATTGATGCAAGTAGTATAAATACTAAAACCTATACTACAGAAGGCTCAAACGACGATCCAACCGTTATAGTAACACCAACTACAATCAACCAAAATTCTTATGGAGCAGAGCTGATCTTTGACAATATTTATTTCAATATTGCACCGGTTGCTCTAGGACTGAGACAAAGTTTCTTGATGAACAACAATTTCAGCAACCCTAGTAAAACAAGTGCTTTCGAAGTTTTTATACAAATAGGGTTTTAGTTTTCAGCCAAAACATTACCAATAATAAACCCACCTGTCCAAGCATTTTGAAAATTAAAACCACCCGTTACGGCATCTATATTTAAAACTTCTCCGGCAAAAAACAAGTTCTTATGTAACTTACTCTCAAACCTTTTAAAATTTATTTCTTTTAGAGCAATTCCTCCTGCTGTTACAAATTCATCTTTAAAAGTACTTTTCCCGCTAGCTTTGAAAACTGCTTTTGATAACTGACCTGCAATTTCCTCCAAGTTTTTATTACTCAAATCTGCCCACTTACTCGTTGCATCTACCCCAACGATAGTAACCAAGCGCTCCCAAAGCCTTTTAGATATTGGTTCAAAAGGAGATCTTAAACCGATTTGTTTTTTCGTATTTGCTTTTTTTGTTTTATGAAGTTCTTGAATCACCTGACCTAAGGGTTTAGACAACCAATTCACCTCCACTTGATACTCATAATTTTTTTCTGCTAATTTCCTTGCACCAAAAGCTGATAATTTTAACACGGCAGGACCACTTAACCCCCAATGTGTTATCAACAATGGCCCATAGGACTCCAATTTTGTATCCACAATTTTAACCGTTGCATGAGGAACCGATACCCCAAGTAAATCGGTTAATCTTGGATCTTTAATATTAAAAGTAAATAAAGAAGGAACAGGATCTATAACTTTATGCCCTAAACTAGAAACCAACTCCCAAACTCGTTTACTACTCCCTGCGGTAATTACCAATTTATCGCATTCAAAAACTCCTTTAGTACTTGAAACCTCCCAAATTTCATTTTCTTTTTTTACGGAATTGACGCCATGATTTTTTAAAACTTCAATGTCATACTTAGCTACCAAACGTTCAAAACAATCGATAATACTTTGAGAAGAGTTCGATTGTGGAAAAACACGATTGTCCTTTTCTATTTTTAACGGCACCCCTCTACTTTCAAACCACTCCATGGTGTCTCCAGTCATAAATTGATGAAAAGGACCTAATAATTCTTTTCTACCCCTTGGGTAAAACTCTGTCAAGTCTTTTGGAACAAAACAAGCATGAGTTACATTGCATCTTCCGCCTCCAGAAATTTTCACTTTTTGAAGCACCTCTTTTCCTTTCTCGAGAATTGTAATGGACAAATTCGGATTCTTTTCTTTTGCTGTAATCGCAGTAAAAAAACCTGCAGCTCCACCTCCTACAATAACAACATCTCTTTTAACATTCATAAGCATCAACTTCTTTATAATTCTATAGAATCATATCTTTATAAGGTACTATTGTTTCAAATCCTTTTTCTTCAAAATACGTTGGTGTCGATTTATCTCCAACAGCCATTACAAAATCACCTCCCCAAGCTCCCAAACTTTTAACTACACCCTTAAAGTCAGCAAACAATTGCTCTTGTATTGGAACTACACCTATAAAATCTCCTGTAACAGTTTCATGTTCTTTTAATAAAGAAACAAACTCTTTGTAATCTGTACACAAAGTTATTTTTTCCGTCAGTTTAGAAATTTCAGCGACAAAATATTTCTTATCTCCCAAGGTGTTTTTATACAATTGAATTCCATCTTTGCTATCTTGTTTTTGGTTTAAGTACACAAAGTAAATACGATCCAAAAACTCAGGACAGAAAGTAACCTGGTTCACCATTGGGTTTGTTTTTCCAAGCTGATAATGAATTGCAACATGGTTCTGAGCGCAAGCTATGTCATAACCACTCCCTCCAAAAGATTTCTGCAGTAACTCAAAAGCATCAACTTTAGCCCAACTTGCAATATTATTGATTAAGGTAGAAGAAGTACCCAACCCCCATTCGTTAGGAAAACTTAAAAATGTTTGCACAAAAGCACCATTGCCATCAGACAAAAACAATGGGTTCAATTCTTGCGCCACCATTAAAATCTTTTGTAAAGTAGCCAATGTAGGCTCTTCACTTAATTCAGACAACTTATCCAATTTTATTTCTGCCTGAAACCACAACTGTTTCACACAGTTAAAGCTTTCCCAAATCAATACAGGAACATCAAGAAGACTTACCTCCAAACTTTGTCCAAACTTTGTGGGAACAGCCAAAGCAACAGCTCCATCTAAAACCGCATACTCCCCACTCAAAAGTAATTTTCCATTACTATAAAACTGTTCCATTATTTTAAGGTATTATAAAATTCATGAACAGCACTATGAGTTACCGGAACTTTTTCAAAATGAGCAACCGTCAATTCTTTTTCTTCATTAGAAGCTCCCAATTGATTCAAGATATTCATTAAATGCATTTTCATATGCCCTTTCTGAATTCCGGTTGTGGTTAAAGCTCTCAATGCAGCAAAGTTTTGAGCCAACCCAGCCACTGCAATAATTTTCATTAACTCTTCTGCTGATGGATTTTGTAACAATTCTAAAGATAATTTTGCCATGGGATGCAATGCTGTTAATCCGCCAACTGTACCCAAGGCCAATGGAATCTCTATCCAAAATTTAAAAACCCCATCTTTCACCTCACACTGAGTTAAACTCTTGTAACGTCCTTCTTTAGCGGCATATGCATGCGCACAAGATTCAATTGCTCTAAAATCGTTACCCGTTGCCAATACAACAGCATCGATACCATTCATAATTCCTTTATTATGTGTCACCGCTCTGTGAGGTTCCACATTCGCTATATCAATAGCCGTCTTAAACTTTCTTGCATATTCATTAGGGTCTATTTCCGAAGTACCTTGAATTAACTCCTCTACCTTACATGAAACTTCAGCCCTTACCAAACATTCCGGAACATAATTAGACAAAATACTCATTACTATTTGAATTCCATCTTTTTCAAACCTAGAAGCAATAGCCTCCAAACAAGAATTGATAAAATTAGCCCCCATAGAATCCTTTGTTTCAAAAGTCACATGTAGCTGGTAATAATTCTCCAATTCTTCTGTCTTTGATCGTAATTCTATGTCTACTATTCCACCTCCACGCTTACGCATATTAGCTGTAATCGACTCGGTACTTGCAAACAAATCCGTTTTCACCTCCTTAAAATATGCTTCAATATCAGAAGGAGCTCCGCTAAACATAAAATGAACTTGTCCGATTTTGGTTGTTCCTAATATCGTTGTTTTGAAACCACCTCTTGTACTCCAAAACTTCCCTATCAAAGAAGCTGCTGCTACCACAGAGCTCTCTTCAATAACCATAGGAATCGTGTAATCAACACCATCGATAATAAAATTTGGAGCGACACCAAATGGTAAATAAAAATTAGAAATCGTATTTTCTATAAAATCATCATGTAGTCTTTGCAATTTTTCATCCGTATTCCAATACTTTTTTAACGTCTCTTTTGTAATAGACTGTTTATTAAAAAATGCTTTTACCAGCCAATCAATTTTTTCTTCCTTAGAAAACTTAGAAAATCCTGTAATTCTTCTTACCATATCTGTTAAATTCTCATTTATGACGGCAAAGATACCGATTACGCTAAATATGCAACTACTATATCTTTTGTTAAATTATGTTAATTTATAATTCTTATCTTTGTCCAATAACCAAATACTCACACTTTTAAAATAAATTACATGAAAAAAACAAAACTTTTTGGCTTGTCAGCCATAATTTTAGCAAGTATTTTTACTTCTTGCGATATAAGTTATTTCGATAACGAGATAGAAGATTTCACCTGGGAGGGCGGAGTGAATCTTCCTGTGGGTCATGCAACTTATACATTATCAGAACTTTTTGACGAATTAGAGGTTAAAGAATTAGATGAAGACACAGATGGAAATTTCTCATTTACCTACACAGAAAGTATTAATGGAGGAGATGATAGTGCTTTTAACGCAACTATTCCTAATGAAACACTAGGACCAAAAACTATTGCATCACCTATCGTACTGCCTACCGATCCTTTCTTAATACCAGCTGATAACAACGAAAAGATTACTGATCAATTACAACATACCTTTACAGTTTCACAGAACCTAACTGGTGCTGAGTTTAATGATGGAAAATTAATATTGAACTTTGACTCAAGTTTTGAATCTTTAATTACAGTCACGGTTTCAATCCCATCATTGATAGGATTTACTGATGTAGAATACAACCTACCTGCAGACAATGGCCCCCATGAAATAAACCTAAGTCTTTATAATGCTGACTTTACTCATGACGGAACCGATTATAACACATCAATCGTTAACAATTTTGTAGTTGATATAGCTGCCGAATTTAAATTTAAAACAGGGGAGACAATAAATGGATCGGATAAAATTATATACTCTGCTCAAATACAAGATGCTTCAACAAAGGTTGTGTATGGCGATTTCAAACAAGAAGGATTATCTGTAGACAATAGTACAATCGATATAGATTTCTTTAACGATTTCGGTGATGGTATTACATTTGAAGATGCATCAATGACTATCTCTGCGACAAATGACTTTGGATTTCCTATTGGAATTGATGTTAGTGGTATTGCTGGAGACAAAGGAGTAGGAACTCCCTCTACAGCTTTAACTTATACAAGTACTGATGCAGACGAATTAGCAGCAGGTAGTAATTATATTATTTTTGAGGGTGTAGCAGCTTATTCTGTTCCAACTACTGCTGTGGTTACCACTACAACCTTAAACAAGGACAACTCAAATATCAATGCCTTATTGTCATCTGCTCCTACTAGATTCAATTTAAATGTTTCTGGAAAAGCAAATCCAGTTTTAGCCGCAACAAATGCAAACTTCTACGCTACAACAAACAATGGTCTTTCTGTAGATGTTACAATTGATGTACCGCTAACTGTCAAATTCACGGATGTAACAATTTCTCAAGATGACATAGAACTTGACTTAGGTGATGATGTTAATGATTTAAATGAACTTACTCTAGATGTAACTACAATCAACAATATTCCTTTATCAGGAACAATTGATCTAATCTTCAAAGAAAACGGAGCACCCATTGGACTTACTAAATCTATTGATATTTTTGAAGCGGCACCAACTGATGCAACTGGAAAATCTAACGGCTCGACGAACACCACAAATACTTTAGAATTTAGTTTCAGCGAAATGGAATTATTAAAACAAGCTACGCAAGTTGGATTAGAAATTACATTTAATTCAGGTACAGAGGTGGTTAAACTAAACGGCTCTGACACAATAAAGTTAATCCTTAAAGCAAATATTACTTTAGAGATTACAGGTGATGATGAAGAAGAGAACAACTAAAAAAAAATATAAAAGATGAAAAAAAAAATTTACATATACATAGCATTTTTAGTTGTTGCTGCTAACAATATCAATGCACAAGATTATTTTTCGTTCTACAATCTTGGTGATTATGTAGTTCAAACACAAAATGTATCACCCGTATACATCCCTAAGAATTCGTTCACATTTGCTGTCCCGGTAGCCAATTTAGGATTTAACTTCAATTCAGGTTTTAAAGTAAACGAATTACTGGTACAAAACGAATCAAATAATTTGGAATTTAACCTAGCAAACCTTTATGATGAAGCAGACGATCTAAATGATCTGAATGTTGATGTTACAGTTAACTTGTTCTATATGGCATTCAAAAGAAAAAGAGGTTCATTTACGATCTTTGCCAACTCTAGAGCTACTAACAACTGGAGATATTCTAAAGATTTCTTAGGAATTGCTGCAAATGGAATCACTGCCAGCTTTTCTTTAAACGAGATCAGTGAATACACAGGATATAATGAATTTGGTATTGGTATCACACAAACTTTCTTTAACGACAAACTTGCCATTGCCGTAAGGGCTAAATACCTAAATGGTTATGTGCACAGTTCTACAGAAGAAGGAGCGACTGCATCTTTAGAAATAGATGAGCTAGGAAACTATATATTATCTGCTCAGAATGCAACTGTAAACAGTGCGGGAAACAGCCTATTTGATGAAGGCGGAACAGATGATTTCAAAGTTTTTACAGAAAACACAGGATGGGGATTTGATTTTGGTGCTACCTTTAAACCTACTAAAAAATTAACTTTTGAGATCGCTGTGAATGACGTTGGATCTATCACTTGGAAAGAGGATATCAAGAATTTTAATATTGAAGATACTAACGGAGAAACCTACTCAGGAATTGATCTTAGAGATGACGCTGGCGGACTTGAAAACAATGCTCTAGATGAATTAGAAAGAATATTCGATACGAACGAAACAGAGGAAGAGTTTGAAACAAAATTAAACATGAAAACTTACCTTTCTGCTCGTTACGCACTGACAGAAAAAAACACGTTTACTTTAGCGGCATTTAACACTCATGCTTTTGACGAATTCAAACCAAGCTACTCTTTGGGATATAACAGAACATTAAACAAAACTACTCTTGGTGTTTTAACTAGTATGGGTGGTATTGACAATGAATTCTTATTCGGGGCAAACTTTGCCATGAAATTAGGGCCGTTACAATTGTATGCTGCTACCGATAGTTTAAAAGCATTATTTACAAAACCTGAAGAAGCAACAGGCGCAAATGTTCGCGTTGGTTTAAACTTTGTTTTTGGATATAACAAACACATAAAAGCCAAAAACACTGCAAACAACGTTCAGTAAATTATCAATTACCGATTCAAACGAACAAAAAGAGCTACTTACCTAAAGTAGCTCTTTTTTATTTTCAATAAAGAATACTGAATACCAAACACTTAAAAAAAACTTTAAAATTTCTCCATTTTTTTCTTGTGTAAAACGTAGATGTGTAGTATATTTGCCGCGTCTTAAACGGATAACAAAAGAAACAAAGTTAAATACAGGCCGATGTAGCTCAGCTGGCTAGAGCAGCTGATTTGTAATCAGCAGGTCGTGGGTTCGAGTCCCTCCATCGGCTCAAAAAAACACTTCAATTTGAAGTGTTTTTTTTTGCACTAAACTTTCCGAAATAAATTTCTTATAAAAGTTTGACCTACTTAAAAGAGAACTCTTATCTATAAGTCAGTAGACAGAATCTGCTACTTCCTAATTTTACATTAAACAAAAAAAGGAGTAACCTCAACGATTACTCCTTTTTCAACTAAACTTAAACCAATATTTTGAAAAATAATTCTTTAAAACATTCAAAAAGTAATCGCTGGTAACCACTCCGAACTTTCCTTTCATGAACTTGAAATTATCATCAAATTTATACTGCAAAGATACGGCAGTAATACAGTTACAAACATCATCATAATTGCCTAATACATGTGTTATTTTAACCTACAACGTTTTCATTAGAATAATTTACGATAAAATAACATAGAAGAAACATTGGTTTTACTTATTTTTGAGTAAAAAATAGATATGTTAACTAATAAACCCACACTCAAAAAGATAGAACCAGACTTTGGTAGTTCTTTCCTTATGAATCACTATAAAGAGTCGGTTAAAGATAGATTTCAATTCTGGCACTTTCATCCTGAACTAGAATTAGTATACGTTAACAATGGCGGTGGTAAAAGACACATAGGAAATCATATCTCCTATTTCAAAAACAGCCAACTTCTTTTAATAGGTTCAAACTTGCCACATATGGGGTTCACAGATCGTTTAACAATCAATGGTTCTGAGACAACTATTCAAATGAAACCCGACTTTCTAGGAAAAGAATTTCTTAACCTCCCGGAGATGGATGCTATTCATAAATTGTTTGAAAGAGCAAAAATGGGAATGCTATTCCACCCAAGTGTAAAAAAAGAAGTAGGACCAAAAATCACCAACCTCACAAACCTCCAAGGAATCCAAAGACTTTTAACATTTATAGAAATTTTACATGAGCTTGCAATCACTCAAAACTACACCTTATTAAACGCTCAAGACTTTGCAATGGAAGTCTATCAACAAGATAATGATAGGGTTGATCAAATATTTAAGTACATTACTAAGAATTTTAAAAATCACATTGGACTAGAGGACATTGCTAATGAAGTTAACATGACTCCTCCATCATTTTGTAGGTATCTTAAAAAAGTAACGGGAAAAACATTCACAGTACTTGTAAATGAATATCGAATAGTACATGCATCAAAGTTACTTGCAGAAAAACCTACAAGTATTACCGATATATGCTATGAGAGTGGCTTTAATAATTTTTCTCACTTCAACAAAATTTTCAAGAAAAAAACGGGTTGGAGCCCTTCCAACTACAGAAATGAAATGAAAAGAATAATAAGTTGATTCACACTTACCTACCTATAAAACTGAACAAAACATAATTTCGACTACATTAAAATACAGTCCTGAGCAAAACAACAATCAACTCGATAGGTGTAATTTTCCTAATTTAATTTAAAACAAAACTTTTTACCCAAAGCAATTAACTTGCCATCGCGGTTATGCTAGTAGCAAAAGAAAGAGGCATCAAAATCCCAGAAGATATTTCTATCATTGGTTTTAATAATGAACCTGTTGATGAGTTAATTCAACCTTCACTAACTAGTATTGATCAACCTGGATATGAAATGGGACAAACATCAGCACAACTTCTACTAAATAAAATCAAAAATTACTCCTCTAAAAACAGTCGGAAAATATTAAAATCAAAACTTATCATTCGAAACTCAACTAACAAAAACAAACAAATTTAATTTGTATCTCATCCTAATTTATCGTCAAAATCGACCCGTTTTTCACAAGTAAAAAAACTATCTTAATAAGTATACAAATGACATTTTCAGTCTCCAAAAAGTCGTCAAAAAGACAAGAAACAATCACTAACCTCTAACAAAACAGCAGGTTAAATTAAAAACAACAAAAAATTGTCTTTTCATGTTTGAAATACTATATTTGCACGTTTATAAAATTTAAGACAATAAATAATGCAAAACAAAGGACTTATAAAACTGTTCGCAATTCTCTTTGGAATAGTTAGTTTATACCAATTATCATTTACTTGGTTAGCGGGAGGTGTTGAAAAGGACGCTAAAGAATATGCAATTGCACATGCCGAAGAAAACGACGGTAGAGCTTTAGCAAAATTTGAAAGAACCTATTTAGATTCTGTTGCTAATGTTGCTGTATTTGATAAATTTGGAGTTTCTTTTAGCTACAATGACATCAAAGACAAAGAAATTAATTTAGGTCTTGATTTAAAAGGAGGAATTAATGCAACTTTACAAGTATCTGTAAAAGACATCTTAATTGGGTTGTCAAACAATTCTAAAAATGAGTCATTTAACAAAGCTTTAAAAGCTGCTTCAGAAGCTCAAAAAAACAGTACTGATTCATATTTAGATTTATTCTTTGCTGCATTTGATAATATTGCAACTGGAAACGATAAATTAAATGCTCCAGATATTTTTGGTAACAAATCTTTAAGAGAGAAAATTAACTTCCAGAAATCTGATGAAGAAACTAAAGATGCTATTCGTGAAGAAATTAGTAGTTCTATCAATACTGCCTTTGAAGTATTAAGAAGTAGAATTGATAAATTTGGTGTTACACAACCAAACATTCAAAGAATTGGAAATTCAGGAAGAATCTTAATTGAATTACCTGGAGCCAAAGATATTGAACGTGTAAAGAAATTATTACAATCTACTGCAGAATTGCAATTTTGGGAAGTATACTCTAACCAAGAAACTGCTCAGTTCTTATACTCTGCAAATTCAAAAATCATTGAAATATTCAAAGAGGAAACTCCAAAAGAAGAATCGGCTTCAACGGAGGATTCTTCAAGTGAAATTGATGATTTATTAGGAGAGGTAAAAGACTCTACTGCGACAAAACAAACAAAAGATTTATTTTCAGTTTTATACCCTAGAATTCCTAGAAGTCAAAATGAAATTAGCTCTATTGTAGGTACAGCAGCGGTTATTGATACTGCCACTGTAAACAAATACTTAGCCATGAAAGAAATCAGAGAGTTGTTGTCTCCTGAAATGAAACATGTTAAATTCCTATGGGATGCTAAGCCAATCAAGGATACAGAAGTTATCAACTTGTATGCTATTAAATCTAACAGAAAGGACATCGCTCCTATTCAAGGGGATGTAAT
This sequence comes from Flavicella sp. IMCC45537, assembly GCF_057197705.1. Classification (NCBI taxonomy): domain Bacteria; kingdom Pseudomonadati; phylum Bacteroidota; class Flavobacteriia; order Flavobacteriales; family Flavobacteriaceae; genus Flavicella; species Flavicella sp. IMCC45537. Next base: position 3,499,079 of record NZ_CM170067.1, on the reverse strand, counting down.
TATCAATGCTTCTCAAGAGTACGATCAATTAGGAACAAACCCTGAGGTTAGCATGACTATGAACTCAAGAGGTTCTAAACTTTGGGCTAAAATGACCGCAGATAATGTTGGAAATTTTGTTGCTGTAGTATTAGATGATTACGTTTATACAGCTCCTAGAGTGAATACTGCAATTACCGGTGGTAGAACTTCTATCTCAGGAAATTTCACAGTATTAGAAGCGCAAGATTTAGCCAATGTATTGAAAGCCGGAAAACTTCCTGCTGCTGCACATATTATTCAATCTGAAATTGTTGGTCCTTCTTTAGGTCAAGAAGCAATTGACAGCGGTATTCAATCTTTCATTCTTGCTTTGATCTTAGTTTTGGTTTGGATGATTTTCTACTACGGAAAAGCTGGTATTTTTGCAAACGTAGCATTGTTAGTAAACATTTTATTTATTTTCGGAATACTTTCAGCATTTGGTGCTGTATTAACTTTACCTGGTATCGCCGGTATTGTACTTACAATAGGTATGTCTGTGGATGCAAACGTACTTATCTTTGAGCGTATCAAAGAAGAATTGGCAAGAGGAAAATCTTTGAAAGAAGGAATTAGCGATGGTTTTAGCAACGCTTTATCTTCTATTCTTGATGCAAACATCACTACCTTATTAACAGGTTTAATTTTATTTGTATTTGGAACAGGTCCTGTAAAAGGATTTGCATCTACTTTGATGATTGGTATTGCAACGTCTTTATTTACAGCAATTTTTATTACAAGATTATTTATTGATGCTTATTCTGGAAAAGGTCAAACATTGACTTTCAATACAGGAATGACTAAAAAATGGTTTACAAATATTGATATCGATTTTTTAAAGAAACGTAAAGTGATGTACGCTGTTTCAGGTACAATCATCGTATTAGGTTTAGGTTCATTATTTACAAATGGATTGAACTATGGTGTAGATTTTGTTGGAGGACGTTCTTATGTAGTTCGTTTTGCACAACCAATGAACTCATCTGAAGTTGCAAATAGCTTAAAAGACGTATTTGAAAGTTCACCTGAGGTTAAAACTTATGGTACTAGCAACCAATTAAAAATTACTACCAAATTTAGAATTGATGAAGAAGGTCAACGTGTAGATGAAGAAGTTCAATCTGCTTTATTTGAAGGTGTAAAAGCTTTCTTACCTGACGGAACTACATTAGAAGAATTCAATGGTGGGTTTGATGGACAAAAGGTTGGAATCTTTAATGCTATCAAAGTAGAACCTACAATTGCAGATGATATTAAAGACGCAGCTAAATGGGCTATTTTAGGATCTTTATTAGTGGTTTTCTTATACATCTTATTAAGATTTAAGAAATGGCAATATAGTTTAGGTGCTGTTGCTGCAGTATTCCACGATGTATTGATTGTATTATCTATTTTCTCAATTGCTTACAAAGTAATGCCATTTGATATGGAAATAGGTCAATCATTTATTGCCGCAATACTTACAGTAGTTGGATACTCATTAAATGATACCGTAGTAATTTTTGATAGAATTAGAGAATATTCAAAATTACACGCAGGATGGCAATATCCAGAAGTTGTAAATAAAGCATTGAGCAGTACTTTAGGAAGAACTATCAATACTTCTTTAACTACTTTAATCGTATTATTAGCAATCTTCTTATTTGGAGGAGATTCTATCAAAGGATTTATGTTCGCCTTGATTATCGGGGTATTAGTTGGAACGTATTCTTCATTATTTGTGGCATCACCAATAATGTTTGATACATCTAACAAAAACGAAGGAAAAAAAACTAAATAGTTTATACCGTTTTAAGAATGGTAAACCGTCCCTAATTTTATTGGGGACGGTTTTCTGTTATTTTTAATAGAAGAATAAAGATTCAAAAGATGAAACCAATAAAGATACATGATAAAAACTTCGAGGTTTACATCCAACGTGAAAAGATCCAATTAGCTGTACAGTCTTTAGCCAAACAACTAAAAAAAGACTTGAATGGCGAAAGACCTCTTTTTATAAGTATTTTAAACGGTGCTTTTATTTTCGCTGCTGATTTTATGAGAGCTTTTGAAGATGAATGTGAAATATCATTTATCAAATTAGCCTCTTACGAAAAAACCAAATCTTCCGGCAAAGTAAAACAGCTGCTAGGAATTAATGAAGATCTAACCAACCGTACTATTGTGGTTTTAGAAGACATCATTGATACGGGTACTACCTTACAAGAAATATATAAAATTCTAGGCGAGGAACAGATTAAAGATTTAAAAATCGTTAGTTTATTTTTTAAGCCTGAAGTTTTCAAAAAAGAATTACACATAGATTACGTCGCATTTGAAATCCCTGACAACTTTATTGTGGGTTATGGATTAGATTATGACGGTTTAGGAAGAAACCTTCCAGATATTTACAAATTATCAAAACAATAAAAATGAAAAACATCGTATTATTCGGCCCTCCAGGAGCAGGAAAAGGAACACAAGCAGAAGTATTAAAGGATAAGTACAACTTAGTACATATTTCTACAGGAGATGTATTCCGTTTCAATATCAAAAATGAAACAGAATTAGGACTTTTGGCAAAATCATATATTGACCATGGTAATTTAGTTCCTGATGAGGTAACTATAAATATGTTGAAAGCTGAAGTTGAGAAAAACGAAGCTGCTAATGGTTTTATTTTCGATGGATTTCCAAGAACGGAATCTCAAGCTGCTGAATTGGATACTTTCCTTGCTGAAAAGAATGCAACAATTAATGGAATGATTGCTTTAGAAGTAGAAGAAGATGTACTTGTTGGACGTTTGTTAGAAAGAGGAAAAGTTTCTGGTCGTGCAGATGATCAAGACGAGTCTAAAATCAGAAACCGTTTTAACGAATACAATACTAAAACTGCTATTGTAAAAGATTATTACGACAAACAAAATAAATATTATGGAATTAATGGTGTTGGATCTATTGATGATATCACTGGATTAATTTCAAACGTAATTGACAAATTACAATAACCCAAGCATTTATAACGCAAAGGTTTAAACCTTACAATCATGACTGACGGTAATTTTATTGACTATATTAAAATCTACGCATCTTCTGGAGATGGTGGTGGTGGCTCTACACACCTACATAGAGAGAAATTTATTACCAAAGGTGGACCTGACGGTGGTGACGGTGGTCGTGGTGGCCATGTTATTTTAAAAGGAAACAAAGGTATGTGGACGCTACATCATTTGCGTTTTCTAAAGCATACCCGAGCTGACAAAGGTGGACATGGTAGTAAAAGTAGAAGTACTGGAGCCGATGGTGAAGACAAATACCTAGACGTTCCTTTAGGTACCATTGTAAGAGATGTAGAAACACAAGAAATTCTTTTTGAAATTACTGAAGACCAGCAAGAAATTATTCTTTGTGAAGGAGGAAAGGGTGGACTAGGTAACTGGAACTTCAAATCTGCTACCAACCAAACTCCAAGATATGCTCAGCCGGGTATGCCTGGTGTAGACGGATGGTTTCAAATAGAGCTAAAACTTTTAGCTGATGTAGGTTTAGTTGGTTTCCCTAATGCTGGAAAGTCAACTTTACTAGCAACGGTTACTGCAGCAAAACCAAAAATTGCAGATTATGCCTTTACTACGCTAAAGCCTAATTTAGGAATTGTTGATTATAGAGATCATCAAAGTTTTGTTATGGCTGATATTCCTGGAATCATTGAAGGTGCTTCTGAAGGAAAAGGTTTAGGACATCGTTTTTTAAGACATATAGAACGTAACTCTGCGCTTCTCTTTTTAATTCCAGCAGATTCTGATGATATCAAAGAAGAATATAAAATTCTTTTAAATGAATTGAAAAAACACAATCCTGAACTTTTAGACAAACAACGATTGTTGGCTATTTCTAAATGTGACATGCTAGACGATGAATTAAAAGAGGAGATAAAAAAGGAACTCCCTGAGGGTATTCCTGCCTTATTCTTTTCATCTGTTGCTCAAATTGGGATTATGGAATTAAAAGATGCCATTTGGAAACTTTTAAACTAAATAAAATAGGGATGTAATTACATCCCTATTTCATTTTTATAACAATTGGTAATTCAAAAACCGTACTTACAGGAATCGATCTTTTTATCGCACCTCTTAATTGTGGTAAAGATTTCACACTCTTATTAATGATTCCTTCCAATTCTGGAATGGCTGTTTTGACTAGCTGCGATGATTCAATAGAAACTAAACTGGTATTTCCTTTTGCATCAAATAATAATTTAACTGTAACTATTTCATTGGTACATTCAGGCACCCCTAAGGTTTCCTTTAACAAGTCGTTAGCAAAATGATTGTATAGATTATTTATAAAACAGCGATTTTTTTTATCAGTATCAATTAACTCTTTACACGCAGGAAATTCAGGATATTCATCAACTTTATGATAATCCACAATGGTATCAACCGGGTGTCTCGAAAATATATTTCCTGTAGCACCTTGAAAATAATCACATGAACTCAAAGTAATTATTATAAAAAACACAAAAAGTAATCGCAAAATCATTGTGGTCAATTAGTAAGTGAAAATACAACTTTTTCTTTTATCGTAACACATAGCCCTATATCCACTTTTACATTATTTACCCACAAAAAGCTTTTGCATATTATTGGTTTTTATTAATTTGCTTTTATGGATATACTACTAACTTTATTCGGTTTCCTATTTATCACCCTAGGAATACTGGGTGCGATTTTACCAGTTATCCCAGGACCTCCAATTGGTTGGTTGGGTTTACTTTGTCTCTATGGAACTGATACAGTTCCAAACAACACCAGTTTTATCTATACCACACTTATCATTGCTATTATAGTTACTGCTTTAGACTATATAATTCCGATTGTAGGAACTAAGAAATTTGGAGGCACCAAAAAAGGCATCTGGGGATCTACCATTGGTTTAATCGTCGGATTATTTTTTGGACCTGTCGGTATTATTTTAGGGCCATTCATTGGCGCTTTTATCGGCGAACTTATAGAGGATAAAAATGATATCCAAAAGGCTTTGAAAGCAGCAATGGGTTCTTTTATTGGTTTTATTTTATCTACAGGTCTAAAACTAGTGGTTGGTGGGTTTTTCTTCTATTACTTTATGGAAGAGTTTTGGATCTATAAAGCAGAAATATTTAAGTTTTAAGCAAAAAAAAAGCAACCCTAAACGAGGGAAGCTTTCCACTGGTTTCAACAAAAACCATAATGCTTTTTTCTAAAAGCATCAAAACAACACATTGCAAATATAACAAAATACACTTGCAAAACAAGAAAAATTAAAATTCATGATTTTTTTTCATTAATGTGACTCGTCCACCACGAAACTTTAGGCTTTATTATTTAAAATTCACTTTTCATTCGGTATCTTTGCAAGCTATTAAATTCATTTTATAAATATACGTACCATGCAATTATCAGAACAAGAAATTGTAAGAAGAGAAAAGCTTGACAAACTAAGAGCTTTAGGCATTAATCCTTATCCTGCAGATTTATTTCCTGTGGACATTTATTCTAAACAGATTAAGGAAAACTACGAGGAAGGAAAAAAAGTTGTTCTTGCTGGACGTTTGATGCGAAAGAAGATTCAAGGAAAAGCATCTTTTGCTGAATTACAGGATGCTGAGGGTCGTATTCAAATATATTTAAATAGGGATGAAATTTGTGAAGGAGAAGATAAAACACTTTACAATGATGTATTTAAGAAATTATTAGATTTAGGTGATTTTATCGGGATTGAAGGTGAATTATTCAAAACGCAAGTTGGAGAAATTTCAATCAAAGTAAAAACTTTTCAGTTATTAAGTAAAGCACTAAAGCCTTTACCACTACCGAAAACGGATAGTGAGGGAAATACTTATGATGAATTCAATGATCCTGAACTACGATACAGACAACGTTATGCTGATTTAGTGGTTAACCCTAACGTAAAGGAAGTTTTTGTAAAAAGAACAAAATTGTTCAATGCAATGCGTTCGTTTTTCAATGATGCAGGTTATTTTGAAGTAGAAACTCCTGTATTACAACCCATAGCAGGTGGAGCTTCAGCACGTCCTTTTGTTACGCATCACAATTCATTAGATATTCCTTTGTACATGAGAATTGCAAATGAACTTTACTTAAAGCGATTAATTGTAGGTGGTTTTGATGGTGTTTACGAATTTTCAAAAAACTTCCGTAATGAAGGAATGGATAGAACTCACAACCCAGAGTTCACTGCAATGGAGATCTATGTTGCCTACAAGGATTACAACTGGATGATGGAATTTACAGAAAACCTTTTAGAGCATTGTGCTTTAGAAGTAAATGGTTCTACTGATGTTGTCTTCGGAGAACATCAAGTAAGTTTTAAAGCTCCTTTTGCAAGGGTAACCATGGCCGACTCTATCAAACACTTTACTGGTTTTGATATCACTGGAAAAAATGAAGACGAGTTAAGAGCTGCAGCAATTGAAATGGGTATTGAAGTTGACAATACCATGGGTAAAGGTAAATTAATTGATGAAATGTTCGGCGAGAAATGTGAAGGAAATTACATTCAACCAACTTTCATTACAGATTACCCAAAGGAAATGTCACCTTTATGTAAAGAACACAGAGACAATCCAGAATTAACAGAGCGATTTGAATTAATGATTTGCGGTAAAGAAGTTGCAAATGCTTATTCAGAATTAAATGACCCAATAGATCAAAGAGAACGTTTTGAAGCTCAATTGAAATTAGCTGAAAGAGGTGATGACGAAGCTTCAAACTTTATAGATGAAGACTTCCTGCGTGCTTTAGAGTATGGGATGCCTCCTACTTCTGGTTTAGGAATTGGAATGGACCGTTTGATTATGTATTTAACAAACAACCAATCTATACAAGAAGTTTTATTTTTCCCTCAAATGAGACCGGAGAAAAAAGCTCCAACTGTTGAATTGAACGATGAAGAAAAGGCAGTATATGCTCTTATAGAAAAAGCTGAGAAAATTGCTTTAGGAGATTTAAAAACACAATCTGGTTTATCTAATAAAAAATGGGATAAAACTATCAAAGGACTTACTAAAAATAATTTAGCAAATGTAAATAAAACCGAAGAAGGTTTATTTGTAGAATTAGTTTAACTCCCATAATAAATTCTAAAAAAGCACTGCCCTTACAGCAGTGCTTTTTCTTTTTATAGCAGTTCTAAAACGTTAAAGTTATTCTTTTTATTACATAAAAATAACAGTGTATTAACGCTATTAATTAGGCTCCTACTAAAAAGTAATTCCCACAATACACAATAAATGTAGATATTTAAAACGCATTTTATGCAATTTATTGTCGATTTTAAACCGTTTATAAACAAACAAAGGTTAATGATTACTTAAAATCATCAAAATAAAATGGTCACATAACAAAATATTTATATATTTGTACCAGTTGGTGTTTAACACCAATTTCTTTTTCATAGCAATTTTCCCACTCTACTTGTAGAGTGGGTTTTTTTTTGATTATTTTTAACATGTGTTATCTCTGTTTGAATAACAGCATCGTATTTTTATCATGCCAAAATAAAGCACATGAAAAACCTCATAAAAATAATTTCTAGTATTGTAGCATTGCTATTCTTAACCTTGCTAATTGCTCCCTTTTTATTCAAAAAACAGATCAATGACACCATAACCAACGAAGTCAACAAGGTTATCAACGCTGATTTTTATATCGGTTCTATTTCATTAAATTTTTTGACAGATTTCCCAAATGCTTCCATCACCCTTGAAGATATTTTGATCACTAATAAAAAACCATTTGAAGGGGATACTTTAATGGCAATTGGAAATATTAATTTAGAAACATCCATCTCAAACTTACTATCTAAAAAACTAAGTGTTGACCACTTTTCAATAACTGAAAGTTTGATCAATCTTAAAACGAATAAAAAGGGAGTTTCTAATTATGATATTATGAAATCTAATGATGAAAACACATCACCAACAGAAGCTAGCACCTCTAATTCTGAATTATCATTACATATAGAATACTATAGCTTTGAAAATATCAACTTTAATTATATTGATGAATCAAGTCATTTGAATATGGCTATTAAAAATTTCAACCACAAAGGTACAGGTCTATTTTCTTCTCAAAACGTACTCCTTGAAACAAAGTCTTCAATTGAATCTTTCAATTTTAATTCTGACAACATCCACTTAATTCAAAATGCCAAATTTCTTTGGGATGCAAAACTGAACCTAAATTTAGACAATCTGAAAATTGAATTTTTAGAAAACTTAGCCCAGTTAAATGATTTAAAACTCTCTTTTCATGGTTTTTTACAACCCGTTGACGCAGGGATAGAAATGGATCTTGATTTTGACTCCAAGGGTTCACAATTTAAAAGTCTGTTATCGTTAATTCCTTCTGCCTATTCATCAAATTTTGATGCTATAGAGGCAATTGGTGCGTTAAATTTTAACGGACGTGCTACAGGACTTTATTCTGATAATAGTGTGCCTAAGTTTAATTTGAATTTAACCACTAATAATGCTTCTTTCCATTATCCTGAATTACCTAAATCAATAGAGAACATATATATTGACACTCATATCACTAACAAAACCGGTGAACTTGACGACACCTATATCTCAGTAAACAAATTTGATTTAAAAATTGATAAAGATATTTTTAAGGCCAAATGCCAACTCAGTAATTTGATGAGTAACCCCCATGTAAAAGCGACACTAGATGGAACTTTGAACCTAGGCAATTTAAATCAAGCATATCCCATAGCCCTTGAAGAAAAGTTACACGGAATTACTACTTTTCATTTAAAATCTGAATTTACCCAAGAAGCCCTAGATAAAGAACTTTATGAATCTATCAAAAATAGTGGCTATATCTCTCTAGAAGATTTATCAATTGAAACGGAAATGCTACCGCATCCTATTTTAATCAACAAGGCCAGACTGAATTTCACACCAAAAGAATTTATTCTTCAACACTTTGAAGCCACAACGGCCAAAAGCGACTTAAAAGCTAATGGTAGTTTAAAAAACTTAATGGGATTTGTTTTTAACGATAAGAACTTACAAGGAAATTTCTCTATTACTTCAGACACATTTAACGTATTCGACTTTTTAACTGAAACGGAAACCACAGAAGATACAGAAGAAACAACAACTACAAAATCTGATAATTTAGAAGCTATCAAAATCCCCGGCAATATAGATATTACAACGAAACTTTTTGCTAAAAATGTTAATTATGACAACATCAAACTTAGCAACATGAAAGGGGGAATAAAAATTTATGATCAAAAAGCAATATTCACCAATACCACAGCCAAAATGCTAGGAGGTACCATAGGACTGCAAGGAAATGTAGACACCAAACCTACTCCAAGCAAATTTGACTTTTCTATGGCCTTGAAAGAGCTTGATATCGTATCTTCTTTTGCTACTTTAGATTTGTTTGCATCCATTGCTCCATTTGCGAAAGCTTTCAATGGAAAAATGTCGACCTCTATGGATCTAACAGGTACTTTAGATGCTGAGTTTTTTCCTGATATGAATAGCCTTAATGGTGACGGGTTATCAAAATTAGAAGTGAAAGAAATAGATCCGAAAAAATCCAATGCCTTGAGTTTATTAGAAAATAATTTCAGTTTTGTTGACTTGAAAAAATTGGACATGAAAAAAATCCAAACAGCTATTAAATTTGAAAATAGCGCTATTTCTTTCAAACCATTCAAAATTGCATCCTACGATGGAATTCCAATCCAACTAGAAGGTTCACATAGTTTTTCTAATACAATGGACTATAAAATAACAACAAACATTCCTGTAAAATTTTTAGGTAAGGAAGCTACTAATTTATTATCCGGTCTTTCAAATGAAGAAGTTGAGAAAATGACTGTCCCGATGAAAATAAAAATGAATGGAGCAGTGAGTAAGCCAAACGTTGTTCCCGACTTCACAAGTGCACTTAAGGCTGTCTCAGGCAAAGTTATCGAATCTCAAAAAAATAAATTAATCGATAATCTATTAAAGAAAACGACTAAAGAAGGAGACAGTTCCAAAACAAAAGGAAATGATATCGAAAAAGCAGCGAAAAATTTATTAAAAGGGCTTTTCTAGAAACAAAACCTGTTAAATTCTGTTAAAAAAAACATCTGATTAAACTATTGAGAAATGTTTGAGTCTAAAAATTAAACTTTAAAACATTATATCATGAAAAAAAGCATTTTAACACTCGTTATCATTATCGGATTTGTTTACAACTCAACAGCTCAGAAAAAACATAAACAACATCAAAAGCCTGAATTTACAGTAGAGCAGCAAACTACCATTGCTGTAAAAAAATTAACAATCGCTTTAGATTTATCCGAATCACAACAAGAAAAAATGTATCCTTTAATTTTAGTTGCCACAACCAATAAGCAAAATGCAATGGATGAAAGAAAAGCAAATGGCGACCAAAAACCAAATCTATCTAGCGATGAGCTTTATGCCAAAATGATAGAAAAGATGGATCAACAGATTTCTTTTCAAGCAAGAGTAAAAAAAGTACTTGATAAAGAACAATATGAATCTTGGAAAAAAATTCAAGCACATATGCACAAAGAGCATGCTAGTCAAAAAGGCAGACAAAAAGGAGGTCACAAAGGAAAACCAGCGAACTCATAATAAAAAAAATCCCAGTATTTACTTACTGGGATTTTTTTATTCAAGTTTTAAAACTTGATTTATTGCGATGTCATTTGAGGTAAGCCCATTTAGCTTCTTAATTTCCTCAACAGTCATTCTATACCTTTTCGCTATTCCATAAAGAGTATCTCCTTTTCTTACCCGATATGCTTTCCCATATCTCTTATTTGAATCTTTTATTTTTTTATTCAGCACAAGTTTATCATAATGATCTAAATCATATGTTTCAACAATACGAATTAATTTATCTGGATATTTCTTATCGGTTGCATAACCTGCTTTTTTCAATCCTTTAGCCCACCCTTTATAATCATCTATTTTAAGATCAAACAAAAAGTCATACCTCGACCTACTTGTCAAAAACAAAGAATGATCTCTGTAAGAACTTTCCACTTTTTTATATTTCCTAAAACACTCTTGCTTTTCGTCATCATCATGCCTTACTGACTCTCCATGCCACCTGTCATGACATTTCACTCCAAAATGATTGTTTGATTTTAAAGCCAAATTACTCACTCCGTTACCCGACTCTAAAATACCCTGTGCTAAGGTAATACTTGCTGGTATTTTGTGTTTTTTCATCTCCTCCATTGCAACAGGTGCGTAATGGCTTATATAAGCAATCGTTCTAGTATCCAAACTAGATTGTCTTTTCTCTAATTTTACAACTTCTTTGTTCACTGCCTTATCATCCGTCTCAACAACTTTTAAAACAGGTTTAGGGCTTGATTTCTGAACTGTAGTTTTTTTGCTCGAACCACAACCAATCATAAAGATGGAACAAGCAATCAATGTTAAAGTATATTTCATATCTATTTTTCAATTAACAAGGGCAACTTTCTTTTTGCCAAGACGTTATTCATACCTTTTATCCCTTGTAAACCACCGGTATGAATGGCCAAAATTTTAGAACCTTGATTAAATTTATCCTTCTTTACCATATCCAAAATTCCATAAAACATTTTACCAGTATAAACTGGATCTAACAGAACGTTAGTGGCCTTGAAAAAATTATTGTTAAAGGTAACTAATTCTTCATTTATTTTAGCATAGCCTCCAAAATGATAATCAGACACTAAACTCCAATTCGATGTACGTACCTGATTATTTTTGATCTCTTTTTCCAAAAAATTTCCTTTCAATGCAGGAAACCCAAAAATTTGTTGATTTTTTTCAGAACCATTGATAATACCAGAAATGGTACCACCGGTTCCAACAGCACAGCAAATAAAATCAAATATCTCAGTAGATTTATCTAAAATTTCTTCACATCCCTGGACCGCCAAATCATTGGTTCCGCCTTCAGGTAATATATAGGCATTAGGGTGTTTTTCTTTTAGTTTTTGTAAAAAACTATGATTTGCTTTTTCTCTATAATCAGACCTAGAAATAAATTCAAACTCCATTCCATAATCCTCCTTTGAACGTCTAAGAGTTTCATTGGTTAATAATGTTTTATCAATATCTACACCTAATTCCTCTCCTCTAATAACCCCAATTGTTTTAAATCCAAACTCAAAGCCCGCCCCAGCTGTAGCCAATATGTGATTGGAATACGCACCTCCAAAAGTTAACAACTCTGTAAAGCCGTTTTCTTTAGCAAAATTAATATTGTATAATAATTTACGGTATTTATTTCCAGAAATAACACGATGAATGGCATCTTCCCGTTTTATATAAAGCTGTACTTTTTTAGCTTCTAATTCTGGTAAAATAATCTCTTCTATGTTGCTAGTGACAGGCCGCAATGCAATAATTTTTATGAAGAAAAGCTATTTACTTTTTCATCCAACTCTGCCCAAGCCTCCATTAAACCATCCAAAGAGTCTTTTTTAGCTTGATAGTTTTCAAAAAACGCAGGATCAGCTGCTGTCTTTTCATAATCCTCAGCCAACTTAGCATCCATGTCCAAAATTTCCTTTTCAACATCAGAAATAGCTCTTTCGGCTTTACTAAGTTTATTTTTCAATTGCTTTAATTCTTTCTCTTCTTGTCTGCTTAATTTATAATCTTCTTTTTTAGAAACTTTTTTTTCAACAACAACGGTTCTTTTTTCCGCCTCTCGTAAGTTTTCTAATTTATGCTGATCCAGGAAGTAATCAATATCTCCTAAATATTCTTTGATTACTTTATCTTTAAAACCATAAACAGAATCTGTTAAGCCCTGTAAAAAATCTCTATCATGCGATACAATAATTAAAGTACCGGCATATTTTTGCAGCGCTGCTTTCAATACATTTTTAGATTGAATGTCCAAGTGATTGGTTGGCTCATCCATGATTAATACATTGAATGGTGACAATAGTAATTTACATAGCGCCAATCTATTTCTTTCACCTCCTGATAATACTTTCGCTTTTTTCTCAACAGCGTCCCCACCAAATAAAAATGCTCCAAGCATATCTCTTACTCTTGCCCTATTAGAATCAGTGGCTGCGTTTTGCATAATTTCTAAAACCGTTTCTTCAGGAGGAAGGTGCTCTGATTGATTCTGAGCAAAATAACCAATCTCAACATTATGCCCTAACTTTAAATGACCTTCAAATGGAATGTCTCCAACCATCATTTTTGCCAAAGTTGATTTTCCTTGACCATTCTGACCAACAAAAGCAATCCTACTGTTACGTTCTATCAATAAATTTACATCTTCAAGTACATGTTTATCTCCATAACTTTTAGACATATTTTCCGCTTCCACTACAATTTTACCTGGTTCCTTAGAAACGGCAAATTTTATATTCATGGTTGCGTTATCATCGGCATCAACTTCAATTCTTTCTACCTTGTCCAATTGCTTGATAAGCGACTGAGCCATAGATGCCTTATTTGCTTTAGCTCTAAATTTATCTATTAACTGTTGCTTCGCTTTGATTTCTTTCTCTTGATTCTTTTGCGCTTGCAACTGTTTTTCTTTGATTTCACCTCTTAACAACAAAAACTCAGAATATGATTTTTTATAATCATATATCTGCCCCAAAGAAATTTCAATGGTTCTATTGGTAACATTATCTAAAAACATTTTATCATGCGAAACCAAAACAATCGCACCTGAATACCCCTTTAAAAAGTTTTCTAGCCAAATGATAGATTCAATATCTAAATGGTTCGTAGGTTCATCTAATAGCAAAATATCATTATTTTGGAGTAATAGCTTTGCCAATTCAATACGCATTCTCCACCCACCAGAAAAAGTATCCGTTAGTTTATCAAAATCCTCTCTTTTAAATCCTAACCCTTGTAATATTTTTTCCGTATCTCCCTTATAATTGTATCCTCCTAATAACTCATAGCGCTCAGTTAAATCAGTAAGATCATGAATCAATTGGTTGTACGATTCGCTTTCATAATCCGTTCTTGTCGCCAGCTCGTTGTTAATTTTATCGAGCTTTAACTCTATTTCTTTAATTTCTTCAAAAGCTTGATAGGCCTCTTCCAAGATTGTTCTTCCTTCAACAAAATCAATATCCTGTCTCAAAAACCCCATTTGCACATCTTTTTCAAAAGCCATGGTACCTCCACTACTTTCTATATCTTTAGAAAGAACTTTTAATAAGGTAGATTTCCCAGCTCCATTTTTCCCAATCAAACCAACTCTATCCCCTTTATTAAGTTTGAAAGTGATTTCTGAAAAAAGATCCGTCCCTCCAAAAGAAACGGTTAAATTATGAACGTTAAGCATCTATAAATAAGTGTTTTTAGAATATTAATGGAATTTTGCAAATCTATCACAAATTTTACGATTTAAGAATAGAATTTTTGTTTGTTTCCAAGCTATTTAACAAAGGATTATAGGGCTTACGCTATTTACTTTGTACCTTTACCAAATGATTATTTCATCATCATAGTGATCTTAATTCCTATGATTTCCTAAGAATAATATTATGTTTTTAAAAAAAGGCAGCAAGTTATATAGCATTTTAAAATTTAAATGTCCTAAATGTCATGAAGGCGATTTTTTTACAGAGAAAGGTGGCTTTAAATTAAAGGATGTAACTAAAATCCATGACAATTGCCCCAACTGCAACTTAAAGTATATGATGGAACCATCGTTTTTTTATGGAGCCATGTACGTAGCCTATACTTTATCAGTTGGAATTTCTATCCTTACATTTTTGATAACGAACCTAATTTTCAATTTTGAATTATTAGAATCTTTTTTAGCAATAATTCTAATTCTTATAGGTTCTACTCCCTATAGCCTAAGACTTTCAAGAATTATTTGGATCAACATATTTGTTGCCTACAAAGACAAAAAGAAATAATTATTTTTTGATAAATCTATTGATATTCGATTCGGGATCTAATTCTGCTCCCTCATATAAATGTAAATAAAGTTCCTTAGCAACTTTGGGAGCGATCATAACCCCTCTAGTACCAAGTCCATTTAAAATACATAAGGATTTATAATCAGAATGCACTCCTACTAACGGTCTCCTATCCTTTACAGTAGGTCTAATCCCTGCTGAATGTTCCACCACTTTATAAGGTACATTAATAAAGGTGTCTAGTTTTTCTAACAACTCTTTTTTCCCCTCTTCTGTAGCCTTTAAGGTTTTATCTTTCCAATTAAAAGTTGCTCCTACCTTAAACATACCTTTCCCTAAGGGCAATACAAACACAGCCGCTTTAATTAAAAAGTCTGCCTTTAACTCTGGAGCATGAATGGTCAATAATTCTCCTTTTGCCTCATTCATTGGCAACTCTGAAAAAAATGGATTCTTATGCATTCCGTATCCCTCACTAAAAATAATATAAGAAGCTTGAATGCCATTATACTTTACACCATTTTCCTGCAACTCCAATTGAGCATAATCAAAACTTTCATATCGAATACTTTCTGAGGAGTGTAAATACTGTTTGTAATCTGACAACAACTTTTTAGTATCTATTCTTCCTGTATGAAATAACCTTCCAAAACCATTTTCGGAAATAATTCCTTGATAATCTTTACGAACAATCTCAGTATCCATATAAGGGGCTAACAAGGGTTTATCAGATGCTGAAAACCAATTATTTTGTTCTTCTATAGATTTAAATACGCGATAGGTAGAAAACTTATAGTCATAAACTCCACCCAATTTATTTTCTATTTCTGAATAAAAAGGCAAAGCTATATCCAATTGTTCTTGTCCCTGCCAAACAGGAGTGAAACGCTTTAAAATAACAGGGTTATACACCCCACCTGCTACATTTGAAGAAGTTTGAGAATCATCTTCAAAGACAACAAATGATTTACCATTTTCTTCTAATTCTTTAGCAAAAGCCATCCCTGCCAATCCAAATCCAACAATCACACAATCCACTTTCATAAAACTCTAATTAAAAAAAAACTCTTGGATGGAAATTACATACAAGAGCTTTTTATTATTTACAAATTGGTAGAATTAATAATTCCACATATCCAATTCCTTATTTCTAATTTGTTCACGAATACGCTCAGATTCCATAATTTGATACAAAGCATTTCCTTGAATATAATCTGCAATTGCTCTATTACCATACAAGTTTTCTTCTCGCAAAATCACAGAAGTAAATCTTCTTGAATTCAACAAATCATCAAAGGAGATTGGAGACCTATGATTTACATTATTAAAAGCATATGCGTTGTGCAACACTTCTCTAGCATCAGGATAAAATATCCAAAATAACGGTAACGTTTCATCATCAACAATATCATCTCTACCTAATAATTGAACATCTGGCGCCAAAGGAGCTATCGCTAAAAGTCGATACTTCAACTCACCATGTCTTTTATCAAAGTACCAAATACCTTTTATTTTATAACCGGCAATATCTTCTGATTTTATTGAAACCTCATCTACAAAGTCTGAAATATTAGTTTCTCCTTCATTGATCAACTCATAAGCATAATCTGAAGTATCTACTCTCGTTAATTTTTGATTGATATCTTTCTCCGTAAGTTTAGATTTAAAAAACGAATCGTCATAAACTTCCTTAATTTTTCCCGTTTTAATTCCTTTTAAAAGCGTGTAAAACAAAGATTTCCTGCTACTATTCACATTGGCTGAATCTATAGGGTAGTATAAAGGCATATTCATACGCTCATTCAAATCTATTTCTTCCCATATTATTTTCGACCAAAGAATATCACGTTCATTAACATATCCGTAAGGTATTGGACTATCCTTAGAAGCTTCCTGATACTGCTCTGGCACTTGCCCTATTTCATCTGGCGTTTGTGCATTCAGTACATTAAAATCAGCTTGCGCATTTGCTGATATACTCAACAATGCAACTAAACTAAATAGTACATAACTTTTCAAACTCATCATTCTCATAATTTTAATCCTCTTACAAAAATACTATATATGTATTTTTAAACAATACTTCTATTAAATCTCTTAACTAATGATTAGTTAGAGATTACTACACTTAAAGGCAATACACCTTTCAATCTATAAGAAGAATTTCCAATAATTGCAGCTTTCACATCAAAAATACTAACTACATCACCTCTTTTAGCTTTCATCAAAGCTTTTTGAGCTCTTGCATCTAAACGAGTACCATTGACCAATACTGTAGACTGACCCGGGATTTTAATTTTAAAAGAAGAAACTTTCAATTTCAAATCAAAATCAAAATCAATTAACGCTGCATCAATTGTCGCTTTTGCTAAACTTGATTTAGGCATTTTTATTGACCCCCATTGCTTTCTAATAGTAGCTGCCGGCGGCGGAATATCCTTAATTCTAAACTTTACAGGTGGTGACGAAATTTTTTCACCGTCATTTGTAGTTCCAGAAACATTGATGGTAACTTCTTTTCCTTTTCCTGGGAATAAATTATATTTTGTTCCTTTTACTCTTTTTAATCCCGTAGCGCTCGCTCTAACATTGTTATCAGAAATACCCGGCATAGAAATGGTAATTGGATTTTGAACCCCTCTATATACCACATTCATTTTATCAGCAGATACTACCGCTCCATTAGGTTTTGGTACTACAAGATAATTAGACTTTACAGAAATTTTAACTGGCTTTCCATCTTGCTGAAAAACAAATTCACCGATGATATCATTTTCACCAACTTTACCTGTTTTAAACTTAACAACAGCAGCCCCTTTCTCGTCTCTCTCTGAATAGTTCTTTCCATTGATTGTTAACCTTTCTGGCTTCAAACTTGCATCATACTTTCCTAAAACCACGGTTCCACTAAATTCCTCACCAGGAAAATAAGCTGGTTTTTCAGATATAACAATTGCCTTATACGTTTTCTCACTAATACTAGCATCTGCAGATAACTGCTTTCCTAATAAAGAATTGTAAATCTCTTTTTCAGAAGTTCTAGCATCAGCCTGAATTACAGAAATATTTGTCAAAGTAGCCACTAATGGGAAACCTTCATATCTATTTCTAATCCACGGTTGTGTTCTTTCACTATCTTTTAAAGGTTGCTCACTAGTATCAAAACGTTTCTTTAAGTGATCTAGTACATCTGGTTTGATATTTTCTCCCAACGCAGCAATGATATCGTCTCTATATTGATTGATACTTGCTACAAACAACTCTCCATTTTCTGTAAGTTTAGTCTCACCAGCAAAGAAAAATTCATCTCCTGCTGTTTCAGAATCTAACGATTCATAATCTTTGTGAAGCTCAGGGTCAATAGTCGCTAATAAAGAATCTTTTACCGCTCCTAAATAGTTGTAAAAGTCATTCGAAATTCTATTCACTTGAACCGCCTTATCATTTAAGTCACCATATTTTTCTGGTTGCTCAGATGCTTTTGTTCCTAAATCTTCTAAAACTGCTGCAATATCATTTGCTGCGGTTTGATTTGAAGATTCTATTTTTTCATTTAAGTATCCAAAAGATGACAATACCTTTTTACCCATATTCAATGCCAACATCGCAATAAATACAAGGTACATAAGATTGATCATCTTCTGCCTAGCTGATTGTTTTCCTCCTGCCATAATTAATAAGCTTTGTTAATTTTTAAGGTTATTAATTATTTATTCATTGCAGATAACATTCCACCGTATACTGAATTCAAAGAAGACAAGTTATTCGCTAATACTTCCATTTGAGATTCTAATTTTTCAGAATGTTTCAACATAGACTCATTTAAGAATGCTTGACGCTCACTGTTCTCTGACTGAACTTTATACAAACTGTTTAAAGATTCAAGATGTACAGCAGCAACTGCCATCTCCTCATTGTATTTATGTGTATTTGCAACCGTATCTACTGAAGAATTAATACTATCTGCAGCTCCTTTAAAGTTTTTAATACTTTCTGCTAAACTTCCTACTAATTCTGCATCCAAATTAGATTGACGTAACATTTCATCTAATTTATCAGCCATAATACCTTTTGCATTAGGATCCTTCTTTTTTGCAGTACCTCCTACTAACTCAGGATATACTTGGGTCCAATCCAAATCTTCTTCTATCGGTTCAAAAAAGGCAGAATAAGCAAATATAAACGCCTCTGTTAAAAGACCAACTGTTAACATAACTCCACCTGTTAGTGGTCCCATGCTAAAGTGTAATATTTTGAACAAGGCTCCTATCAAAACGACAGATGCTCCAAGTCCGTATACCATGTTTAAAATTTTCTTGCTTTTTACTGATTGTGCCATAATTTAAATTTTTATTAGGGGTTGGTTAATTATTATTATTTGTGTTTTTACTTTTTTGTTTTTTTAGAAATCCCCAAGAAATCTTGAACTGTTCTAAATCCAATATAACTTTTCAATGAATCTGCATATTCATAATCTCTAGTTGAAACTTGTAAGAAATAAGCTATATCTTTCCAAGAACCTCCACGAATAACTTTTCTTTTGTTTTCTTTATCTTCAATATTTGCGTTGATACTTGAACCTGTTCTGTAAGAACCTTGGTTATAAGAAGTACTTGTCCATTCAGCAACATTCCCTGCCATATTATAAAGTCCATACCCGTTTGGTGCATAAGAATATGCTTCTACGGTATACAACGCGCCATCAATTGCATAATTACCACGAACAGGCTTAAAGTTTGCTAAAAAGATCCCTCTATCATCCGTTGTGTACGGTCCACCCCATGGGTATGTTCCGTGGTCAATTCCACCTCTAGCGGCAAACTCCCATTCTGCTTCAGTAGGCAATCTAAAATTAGGAACTCTAATCGGAGTTTTTCTAGATCTCAGATAATCATTTTTCTTTTTCGTCTTCCAGTTACAATAAGCTTTTGCTTGATACCAATTCACCCCTACCACAGGATATTCTTGGTAGGCTGCATGCCAAAAATATTCTTCGTGAATCGGGTCATTGTAGGAATAACTAAAATCTTTTACCCAAACAGTAGTATCAGGGTAAACCGAAACATCTTCGTGAATGATAAAATCCTTTCTAGATCCGGTGGTACTTTTTGCAGCTCCTTCTTTATTAAACCAAGAATAAGTATATTTTAATTTTTTAACATTCAAAATTCTCTCTCCTTCAAAAGAATCTTCTAAAGGTAAATACATGGAATCCATAACCTCTGAATAAGCAGCATCTGGATATTCATTTTTATCCCAAATAATTGGAATTCTCCAGTTCAATGCTCTACCCTCTGTTAAAGAATTCACATCTCCTAAACCTCCATAATTATCAATCATGTATTTCTCATACTGATTGGCATCCGTTGTATCTACTTCTTTAAAGCTGTAACGAAAAATACCATCTTCCCCGCCTTCACTATCTGCATCTAATAGATAAGATCGCTCATCTGCCGTAAGTGCCAATTCTGTTCTCACAATAGAATCACGAACCCATTCTACGAACTGACCATATTCACTATTCGTCACTTCAGACTCATCCATATAAAAATGCTGTACCGTAACAGTTCTAGGCGCTGTTCCAATTCCTCCAAAAGGATCTTCATCCTCTCTACCCATTGTAAAAGCTCCTCCAGGAACCAAGACCATACCAAATGGTCTTTCAGAGTAAATTTTCTTACCGGAAGACTTTCCTACAACCTCTCCTCTATCGTTAGAACCACAACTATATATCACTAAAATTAAGGCTATATAAACTGCTATATTTTTCATATTTACTTCTTGTCTTTCGTAATTGAGCGTAAACCTATCATTTTTTTTTATCAAAAGCAATGAATAAAAAGCATAAACCAAGACTTTTTGGCACTTTTCACTATAAGTTAACGCAGAATTATTAATTTATTTTTTTCAACGCTTTGTACCATCTCTCAGGCACTTTTTGCGACGTGGCATCAATATAATCGTCGTGCGTACACGGTATTAACGCATGTCGTTTGTATTTATTGTCATTCATAGAATGAATTTCCAACCACCATCTTCCACTTTTATGACTTTTATAAAAAACCATATTCTCATCCTCATGCGGAACAATATACTTTACATATTTTTCTTTGGTACAGTAAGGATAATCCTTAGCTCTAAAGCTATAACCTTCTATAAAATACCACATCATTTGCGCTACTAAATGAGCCGTCTGTCCTTGTAAATCTAAACGGTTATTAAATTCATATATCCCAAATGAGGTTACTTTGTCGCTGATCCCAGCATATCTAGAAATAGCACATATTTCATCTCCATAAAAACCATTCGGGGTTGCATTTCCATTTGCTGGCGCTTCACTCATACGTACAGCACCAAGATCAATGCTCACAATATCAGCATCTCGCATTATGGGCTCAACAATCTTTAAATCCTTCGCTTCTCCTAAACGATATGCATCAAAAGACAAACTTTCTAACAAATCTATTTCATCTTGAGAATTAAAAAAAGTTTGATAACCAACATTACTATAGTTAAATAAATTTGCGGGCTCTTCCATCACAATTTTACTTAAAAAAGAATTTGAGTTCAAAGGAGAATCTATGGCTCCAAGATCAAATTTTGAATCTACAGAAACAATATTTACAAGTTGTTCCAATGTATCATAAGCCCTGTAATTTGCATAAGTCAAATCTTGACCTCCACCTAAAATCAATGGAACAATATTCTTTTTCACTAAAAAAGCAACAACCTCTTTCAAAGCAAAATAAGTATCTTGAACTGAAGCTCCTTGGGGAATATTTCCTAAATCAACAATTTTTTGAGACCAGTTGCCAGGATATAATTTATAAAAATACTTTCTTATGGCATCTACTCCATACCCAGTGGTATCATTATTAACAGCTCCTCTACCATCTTGAACACCAATAATGGCAATCGAAACATTTTCGAGTTCCGGCATCCCCTGCTCTTTGTTATGAATTTTAACAAAACGAGACAATGAGGTTTCAGAATACTCTAAAATCTCATCTATAAAAAGTTCTTCAAGGGGTAATAAAAAATCTAAGATCATTAAAAAAAATTGTACTTGGTACACTTCATCCACCAAGCGTCTCAAAAATATAAAATAAATTCAAAATAAAAAATGCAACTACAGTTACTATTTCTTTTTTGCTGCTGGCTTTTTCTTGGCTACAGTTTTCTTTTTTGCAGTTGCTTTTTTAGCAGGAGCTTTTCTAGTTTTTTTCTTTGGTTTTTTAGCTTCTATAATTGCCTGCACCTCCTCTAACGTCATGTTTTTAGCATCCGTAGTTTTTGGCAGTTCAATTTTTAGTTTTCCTTGGATGACATTGAAACGTCCCCATCTTGCTTTTTCAAGACGAATACCTTCTTCCTCCCAATTATGAATAACTTTTTCAATCTCTTTTCGTTTTTTATCTTCAATCAACTCTACGATATCATCATAACTTAAATTATCATAATCGTATTTCTTATTAACATTGATAAAAATACTATTCCATTTGATAAAAGGACCAAATCTCCCTACCCCTTTCTGTACAGGTAAATTTTCATATTCAGCGATTGGTGCATCTGCTTTTTGTTTTGCCACAATAAGTTCAGTTGCTCTAGCCATATCAACAGACATCGGATCTTCACCTCTATCTAACGAAACATACATCGTTCCAAATTTAATATAAGGTCCAAATCTTCCATTGGAAACAACAACATCGTCTCCTTCATAAACACCTAAATTTTTAGGCAACAAAAACAACTCCAACGCTTCCTCTAAGGTAATTGTTCCTAAAGTTTGTTCTTTTAATAAAGAAGCAAACAACTTTTCTTCATCCTCTGGATCTCCAATTTGAGCCATTGGACCAAATTTCCCTAAACGCACTAAAATCGTCCTTCCGGTTTCAGGGTGTTTACCTAAAATTCTTTCACCACTTTCTCTCTCAGCATTCTCAGAAACATCTTTTACGGTTGGATGAAAAGTTTGATAAAATTCTTTTATCATAGCCGTCCAATCCTGAGTTCCTTCAGAAATATCATCAAAATCAGCCTCTACTTTCGCAGTAAACCCAAAATCTAAGATGTTTGAAAAATTAGCTACTAAAAAGTCATTTACAATATTTCCAATATCTGTTGGAACTAATTTTCCTTTATCGGAACCAACTTTTTCAGTTAAATTCTTATTTGAAACTTTACCAGCTTTTAAGGTAAATTGTTCATATTCCCTTTCTGTACCTTCAAGCTCCCCTTTTACTATATATCCTCTTCTCTGAACCGTAGAGATTGTAGGCGCATAGGTAGACGGTCTACCTATTCCTAACTCTTCTAATTGTTTTACCAAAGAAGCCTCAGTAAATCTATAAGGTGGACTTGTAAACCTTTGAGTTGCTGTAATGAAATTATAATCTAAAGCCTCTCCTTTTGCTAATTGAGGAAGCATTCCTGCTTGCTCTTCTTCTTCATTATCCGTTCCTTCTAAATATACTTTTAAAAACCCTTCAAATTTGATCATCTCTCCATTCGCAGAAAAGATTTTCTCATTTTTATTATTTTCAATTTTAACATTCGTTCTTTCCAACTGAGCATCACTCATTTGAGAAGCCAACGTTCTTTTCCATATTAAATCATACAAACGATCTTGGTCGTTTTCAACATTCACCGTATGACGTTTCATATCTGTAGGACGAATCGCCTCGTGCGCTTCTTGTGCTCCCTTAGATTTCGTTTTAAAAACCCTTGGATTACTATACTCTGGCCCGTAATAATTTGTAATTTCTTCCTCTGCTTCTTTTCTTGCATCGTCAGATAAATTCAAGCTATCCGTTCTCATGTAGGTTATCAAACCGGCTTCATACAAACGTTGGGCAACTTGCATTGTTCTAGCAACTGAATACCCCAATTTCCTTGAAGCCTCTTGCTGCAATGTTGAAGTTGTAAACGGAGGAGCAGGAGATTTTTTTGCTGGTTTCTTTTGTAGATCAGCAATAGAAAAATCTGCATCGGAAGCCGATTTTAAAAATTCTTCTGCACTTTCCCTTGAATCAAAACTTTTTGGTATGGTTGCCTTGAATTTCTTACCATTACTATTTAAAAATTCAGCCACCACTTTATAATGCGCAGTAGTCTTAAATTCTCTAATACTTCTTTCTCTTTCTACAATTAATCTTACAGCAACTGACTGAACTCTACCAGCAGACAAGCCTCCTTTTACCTTTCTCCAAAGTACAGGAGATAGCTCATAACCAACCAAACGATCCAAAACGCGCCTTGCTTGTTGAGCATTCACCATATCATAATTGATATCTCTTGGGTTATCAACAGCTTTTAATATAGCTTTTTTGGTAATCTCATGAAAAACAATACGTTTTGTATTATCAGAATTTAATTTTAGCTGTTCTTGTAAATGCCATGCAATTGCTTCTCCCTCGCGATCCTCATCACTTGCTAGCCAAACCGTATCTGCTTTTTTTGATAAAGTTTTCAACTTTTTAACAACTGCTTTCTTATCATCTGACACAATATAACTTGGCAGAAAATCTCCATCTACATTAATTCCTAATTCACTAGAAGGTAAATCTGCAATATGCCCAAAACTAGATTCTACTTGAAAATCCTTCCCCAGAAACTTCTCTATTGTCTTGGCTTTTGCTGGTGACTCAACTATTACTAAATTCTTTGCCATATATCGTAATTGTATAATTCGTTGTCGTAAAATTGTAAAAATACCCCTTGTTTTCGACCAATAGCCAAACAGAAATCAATACTCTTACCTCCTGCAAAAGTAGATAGATTTTTTAAATTTCAAATTTATGTTCCATTTAAATTCAAATATTTTTTAATTCTTCACGTATTTTTAACGGTTTATTTCTCTGCCAAAATGTCAGAATTCGTATTTTTGATTGTATCTTTGCAATCCAAATTTTCTAAAGGAATGGAGACTGAAAAAATAATTGATGCTAATAAACAAGGACATCCTTTGTTAACTGAAGCAATAGAAGGAAACAAAAAAAAGCTATACATAGAAAGTTATGGTTGTCAAATGAACCTAAACGATAGTGAGATAGTAGCCTCTATTCTAGCTGAAAACGATTTTAATACTACTCAATATATTGAAGACGCTGATTTGGTGTTGGTCAACACTTGCTCTATTAGAGATAAAGCAGAACAAACTATCAGAAAAAGACTTCAAAAATACAATTCAATCAAAAAAATAAATCCTGATATGAAAGTTGGGGTTTTGGGTTGTATGGCTGAAAGATTAAAATCTAAATTTTTAGATGAAGAAAAAATTGTTGATCTTGTTGTTGGTCCTGATGCGTACAAAGACTTACCTAATCTTTTAGAAGAAGTAAACGAAGGAAGAGATGCTGTAAATGTAGTATTATCTAAAGACGAAACTTATGGAGATGTTTCACCGGTTCGACTTAACTCTAATGGGGTATCTGCTTTTGTATCTATCACTCGAGGGTGTGACAACATGTGTACCTTTTGCGTTGTTCCCTTTACAAGAGGAAGAGAACGTAGTAGAGATCCCAAAAGTATCATTGAAGAAATCCAGAACTTAAAAGATAAAAACTATAGAGAAATTACTTTATTAGGTCAGAATGTAGACAGCTACCTTTGGTATGGAGGAGGGCTAAAAAAAGACTTAGACAAAGCTTCTGATATTGCAAAAGCAACCGCCGTAGGTTTTGCCAAATTACTAGATTTGGTTGCCACGAACTTCCCAACCTTAAGAATACGCTTTTTCACAAGCAACCCTCAAGACATGGATTTAGAAGTTCTACATGTTATTGCAAAACATCCTAATATTTGTAGATACATACACCTACCTATTCAATCTGGAAGTACTTCTGTTTTAAAAAGAATGAACAGACAACATACTAGAGAAGAATACATGGAACTAGTTGATAAAATTAAAGAGATAATACCTGGAGTGGCCATCTCTCAAGATATGATTATCGGATTCTGTGGGGAAACAGAAGAAGAACATCAAGATACGATTAGCATGATGGAATATGTGCAATACGACTATGGTTTTATGTACTCTTACTCAGAAAGACCTGGAACCTTAGCTGCTAAAAAATTTGAAGACGATATTGACGACAAAACAAAAAAACGTCGTTTAAATGAAGTAATTGCAGTACAACGCGCATTGAGCTCCAAAAAAACACAAGAATACGTTGGGCAAACTATAGAGGTTCTTATTGAAGGAACTTCTAAAAAATCTTCAGAACATTGGATGGCTAGAAACACTCAAAATTATGTTGCAGTGTTTCCTAAAAAAAATGAAAAAGTTGGAGATTATATCCAAGTAAAAATTGAAGATTGCACTTCTGCAACGCTTATCGGACATTCGGTAGGTGAAGCTCAAGAAATCCCTTTTCAATAAAAAACATAGAAATTAATGGAAGGACTTACTACCATCAAACAACGTTTTGAAATCATTGGAAACGATGACAAATTAAACAGATCACTAGAAAAAGCAATTCGAGTTGCCCCAACAGACATCTCTGTTTTGGTGACAGGTGAAAGTGGTGTTGGTAAAGAAACTATTCCTAAAATCATCCATCAACTTTCGCATAGAAAACACTGCAACTATATTGCTGTAAACTGTGGTGCTATTCCAGAAGGAACCATCGACAGTGAACTTTTCGGACATGAAAAGGGAGCCTTTACTGGTGCGACCTCTACTAGAAAAGGATATTTTGAAGTGGCTGATGGTGGTACAATTTTTTTAGATGAAGTTGGTGAATTGCCATTGACGACTCAAGTTAGACTTCTACGTGTACTAGAAAACGGTGAATTTATAAAAGTTGGTTCTTCTCAAGTTCAAAAAACAGATGTTAGGATTGTTGCAGCAACAAACATGAAAATGCAACAGGCTATTCAAAAAGGAAAGTTTAGAGAAGACCTATACTATAGGTTAAGTACCATTGAATTAAACTTACCTCCTCTAAGAGATCGAGAAAACGACATTCATTTGTTATTTAGAAAATTTGCTTCGGATTTCGCACAAAAATATAGAATGCCTACCATTCGATTGAATGAAGAAGCTGTGAATCTATTAATTAACTATAGATTCCCTGGAAACATAAGACAATTAAGAAATATTGCAGAACAAATATCTGTTGTTGAAGAAAGTAGAAATATCGGCCCTGATAAACTCATCCAATATCTTCCTAACTACAATAATCTACCTGTAATTATTAATTCAAACGAATCTCAAGAAGGTAAAAGCATTTCTGAAGACAGAGATGTGTTATACAAAGCGTTATACGAACTTCGTAAGGACTTCAATGAATTAAAAAAACTCACCCTTGATTTAATCAATAACAAAAACATTGGTGAGTTGCCAAATGAAAACTTACAACTTCTAGATCAACTAAACAAAGACAAGGATACATTCAATTCTGACTCTAATATTGAATTAATTCAAATCCAACAACCTGTGGCGCCTGCAAATAATTATGAATATGCTGAAACCATTGAAGAGGACGAGTCTTTATCATTACATGAAAAAGAAATAGAAATGATTAAAAAGTCGTTAGAGAAAAACCAAAATAAAAGAAAACTTGCAGCAAAAGAACTAGGAATTTCTGAACGAACACTTTACAGAAAAATTAAACAATATGATTTATAGGAAAGTTTAGTTGAAACTCTCATTGTTAAATTGTTAATTTGTTTTTTCGTCAACAGCAACATTGTACTCATCATTATCAAGAAAAAAAATGAAAATTAAATCTATTATATTTTGCACGCTTTTATTTCTAAGCATCATTAGCTGTGGTGTTTACTCATTTACCGGAGGAGATACTGGCAATGCAGAGACGCTACAAGTTAATTACTTTCCCAACAACGCACCTTTGGTTGAACCTGGTTTAAGTCAGCGTTTTACTCAAGATTTACAAGATTTATTTTTAAGACAAACAAACCTGAGTTTAGTTAAGTCAGGTGGTGATTTATTTTTCGAAGGTGAAATTACAAATTACCGTGTTACACCGATGACAGCAACTGCAGAACAAACTGCTGCACAAAGTAGACTTACAATTGTGATTAATGTACGTTTCTACAACAAACTAGACGAAAAGAAAGATTTCGAAAAAAGTTTTACTCACTTTAGCGACTTTGATGCAAATGATCAGTTAACAGGATCTGTATTAGAAGGAGCCTTAGATGAAATATTTGAACGAATCACCCAAGATATTTTTAATGCTTCTGTAGCAAACTGGTAATACATAACAAATGGATATTCAAACGTTTTCAACAATTCAAAAAAACGCAACTTCTTTTAGTAAAGAAGAGATTTTGCAGTTGGAAACCCTTGTTCAAAAACACCCCTATTTTCAGGCTGCACAAGCTGTTTTATTAAAAGCATACAAACAAACAAATAATTACAAATACAATAAATCACTTAAAAACACAGCTGCTGTTACCATTGACAGAAGTGTGCTTTTCGATTATATAAGTAGTTTTCAATTTGACGAGCAACAACACCAAAAAGAACAAACCAAATCAATTGAGAACACACCTGAAGAAATCCCTGAAACAGAAACGGGCGCCAGTGCTCCTTTTGAATTTGATCAGAATGAAGCTCATTCTTTCAATCAATGGTTACAACTTACCACCAAAAAACCTATCATAAGGGAACCTAAAAAGAATAGTACTTTACATAAAAACAAAGATTTAATAGATAAATTCATTGACTTAAACCCAACTATCAAACCTATCGCTAAAGACACACAGAGCTCTTCTATCCCATCAAACACGTATTACGAAAACGAATTAATGACAGAGACTTTAGCTAGAGTTTACCTAGAACAAAAGAAATATAGCAATGCAATCAAAGCATATAATATTTTAATTTTGAAATATCCAGAAAAAAGTGGTTTCTTTGCAGACCAAATCAAGAAAATAGAACACCTTAAAAATAAATAAGCATGACATATACATTGTTTTTAATCCTTATCCTTGTTGTAGCAGTATTGCTAGTATTAATAATTATGGTTCAAAACCCTAAAGGAGGTGGATTGTCTTCTTCTTTCGGAGGAGCAGGTGGATCTCAATCAATGGGAGGAGTACAAAGTACTAATAACTTTTTAGACAAAAGTACTTGGACATTAGCAATAGCTTTAATGGCAATGATATTACTTTCTAACTTTGCTATTCCTAGAGAAAACACAAACTCAACAGATTCTCAAATTGAAGAAACTCTGAATAACAGAATCACAGAAGATGAAGCTCCTTCTCTACCAGAAGTAGAAGAAACGGAAGAAGCTGCTGAATAAAACATCAACACAAGTTGACACAAAAATGCCAAGGAAAATGACACCTTGGCATTTTTTTTTACATATTGTCAGACTTATACAAATGGCATATTTTTAGATATGTAAAAGGCAAACAAAATATAAACTTATAAACATATATAATAATGAGTAACGTAAACATCAAACCATTAGCGGACAGAGTACTTGTAGAGCCATTAGCAGCAGAGACTAAAACTGCATCAGGATTAATCATTCCAGATTCAGCAAAAGAAAAACCTTCTAAAGGAACTGTAGTTGCAGTTGGGAATGGAACCAAAGACGAAGCAATGACTGTTAAGGTTGGAGATACTGTATTGTACGGTAAATACGCTGGTACCGAACTAAAATTAGAAGGTACAGATTACTTAATTATGAGAGAGAGCGATATATTCGCAATCGTTTAATTTTTCAATTTATTCATCTTTAATAGAGAACATAAAAACACATTAAAATGGCAAAAGAAATCAATTTTAACATTGACGCACGTAACGGTTTAAAACGTGGTGTTGATGCTTTAGCAAATGCAGTAAAAGTAACATTAGGACCAAAAGGTAGAAATGTTGTTATTGAAAAATCATTCGGAGGACCTTCCATCACAAAAGATGGGGTAAGCGTAGCGAAAGAGATCGAATTAGACGACCCAATTGAAAACATGGGAGCTCAAATGGTTAAAGAAGTTGCTTCTAAAACCAATGACCTTGCAGGAGACGGAACAACAACCGCTACTGTTTTAGCACAAGCTATTGTTACTGAAGGTTTAAAAAACGTTGCTGCAGGTGCCAACCCTTTAGATATCAAAAAAGGAATCGATAAATCTGTTGAGGTTTTGGTTGCTGACTTACAAAAGCAATCTGAAGTAGTAGGAAATCAATCTGACAAAATCAAACAAGTAGCTTCTATCTCTGCTAATAATGATGAAACGATTGGTGACTTGATCGCTGAAGCTTTTGGAAAAGTTGGTAAAGAAGGAGTAATTACGGTTGAAGAAGCAAAAGGTAGAGAAACTTATGTGGATATCGTAGAAGGTATGCAATTTGATAGAGGATACTTATCTCCTTACTTTGTAACAAATACAGAAAAAATGTTGGCCGACCTAGAGAACCCATACATTTTATTATTCGACAAGAAAATCTCTTCTTTAAAAGAATTATTACCGATTTTAGAGCCTATCTCTCAATCTGGAAAACCTTTATTGATCATTGCAGAAGATGTTGATGGTGAAGCATTAGCTACTTTAGTTATGAACAAACTACGTGGAGCGCTTAAAATTGCTGCTGTAAAAGCTCCTGGATTCGGAGACAGAAGAAAAGCAATGTTAGAGGATATCGCAATCTTAACCGGAGGTACTGTAATTTCTGAAGAGAGAGGTCTTACTTTAGAAAACACTACCATTGAAATGTTAGGAACTGCCGAAAGAGTTACAATTGATAAAGACAATACAACAGTTGTAAATGGTGCTGGAGAGTCTGACGCAATCAATGTGAGAGTTACTCAAATCAAATCTCAAATTGAGAATACAACATCTGACTATGATAAAGAAAAGTTACAAGAGCGTTTGGCTAAATTAGCTGGAGGTGTTGCTGTATTATATGTTGGTGCTGCAAGTGAAGTTGAAATGAAAGAAAAGAAGGACAGAGTTGATGATGCTTTACATGCAACAAGAGCTGCTGTTGAAGAAGGAATTGTTGCTGGTGGAGGTGTTGCTTTAGCCAGAGCTAAAGCTTCTCTTACAGCAATTGCAATTGAAGACAATACAGACGAGCAAACAGGTGTGAACATTATTAATAGAGCTATTGAAGAACCGCTTAGACAAATTGTTGAAAATGCTGGTGGTGAAGGTTCTGTAGTTATTTCTAAAGTACTAGAAGGAAAAGCTGATTTTGGATACAATGCTAAATCTGGTGAATATGTAGAAATGTTAAAAGCAGGAATTATTGATCCTACAAAAGTAACACGTGTTGCGTTAGAGAATGCTGCTTCTGTTGCAGGAATGATTTTGACTACTGCATGTACTATTTCTGAAATCAAATCAGAATCTGCTGGTGCTGATCATGCACACCCTCCAATGGGTGGTGGTATGCCTGGAATGATGTAAAATCATAAAACAAATATAAAAAGTGCTTTTGAAATCTCAGAAGCACTTTTTTTTTGAATTTATCTCACCTCATAAATCACACTTAATCAACACATTAAACTAAATAAAATCACCCAACAGCAATCTCAAATTTAAATCATGGCAAGGTATTTGTATTTTGACGATCAACCGTAATTACTACATTTAAATCAATACCTATTAATGCCAGCTCTTACTTTTCATAAATCAATTTTTCTAACAGTCATTATGCTGTTTATGGTTCAATTTATTCTTGCACAAACAGAACCTATAATTTCCGGAAGAGTGGCAACTCCAGAAAACGACCCCCTAGAATACGCATCCGTTGCTTTGTTAAATCCAAAGGACTCCACAATGATAAACTTTACAACTACCGATATGGAGGGGAAGTTTAAGATATTGGAAGATTCAAGAGACTCCTTACTTATACAGATTCACTCTACTGGATTTATTTCTCACTTTGAAAATATTGTATTCAGAAACGAAGCTATAGATTTAAGCAATATCATTTTGAAAGAAGATGTTGGTTTGTTAGATGAAGTTACTATTTCAGCTGTTGTTCCTATTCAAATAAAAAAAGATACTGTTGCTTTTAACACCTCAGCATTTAAAGTCAATCATGATGACAATATTGAAGACATGCTTGAAAAATTACCAGGCATGGAAATTGATTCTGATGGTAAAATGGTTGCCCAAGGAAATGAAGTTACCAAGATATATGTTGATGGAAAGGAATTTTTTGGAGGAGACCCTTCGGTAGTTATGAAAAATCTATCAGCAGATGTAATAGCAAAAGTAGAAATAATAGACAAAAAAAGTGACGAATCTGAACTTACCGGAGTAAGCGATGGTAACAAACAGGTAATTCTAAACTTCACGTTAAAGAAAGACAAAAAGAATAGAGGTTTTGGAAAAGCAAGTGCTGGAATAGGACTTGACAACCGTTACTTTGCAAGTGGTAACTACAACCAGTTCTCATCAAAAACACAATTTTCTGCCGTAGCCTCCACAAACAACATTAACGTTACAGGTTCTAATATTAAAAACTTTCTTAAAAGTGCAGACGGACTAGGAGACGAATCAGACGGTGAAGAAAGCAACATCAGCAAAAAAAGTTTAAGTGGCTTTTTAAACTCTCAAATTGCTGGACTCCATTTCGGACATGAATTCAAAAAGAAAGAATCCTTAAATGCTGATTACACTTTTAACCAATCGCAAAACGACGGTACTTCCTATACCAACAGGGTATCATCGGTTAATGAAACAAATATAAATTCAAATATTGTGAGTAATTTCGACAACAAAGACAAAAACCACAATCTGAATTTCAACTACAAAAACCAAGCAAACAGTACTTACAGTTATTTCGCAAAGGGAATGTACAATGCCAGTGATCGAATCATAACTTTAAATAAATTTTCTCAAATCTACAATACAGAAAATATTCTAAGAACTACGAATGATAGTAAATTCAACAATGCTCAGAATAGACATCGAGGAAACCTAAAATTGAATTTTTACAAAAAACTCAATGACCAAGGAAAAAATTTTGCTGTAGGTGCCTATGCTACCACCGAAAAACTCAAAAGATTCAACCAACAAAAAACTGAAACAACCAGAAATCTAGACTCTGAAACTCCATCAGTGATTAAAAGCGAAGTATATAGAGATGAATTGATAGATAATAACTCAATCAATTACAACATCAAATACACAGAACCTTTAGGACACAACCATTATATTAAAATAGAAGCGTTTAATACCTTTAGAAATATTGATGAAGATGTAGTTCAATCAAAAACAACTATTACAAATGACAACCAACAAGATTTATTTGCATACCAATACAACCATAAAGAATACAATTATCAATCTAGATTAGGCTATAGTTATAATATTGAAAAACTGAATATTTATGCAGGTGCGGAATACCAAGACCTCACCAGAGATTTTGGTGAACTAGAAAAGTTATCAATAAATAAAAAAAATAGTTTTATCAACCCAAGAGCTTTCATCCAATACAAACCAAAAGCAGGTAGAAAATATCGTTTGAATTATAAAAAATCTGTGCGAAGTCCTAATATCTACCAAAGCTCAACTGTTGTTAATGATTTGATCCCTAGATTTATTAGAAAAGGAAATCCAAATATCAACGCTGAACAAAGAGATGACTTATCTGCAAGAGTCAATATTCATGACTATAAATCAGCACTTACATTTTATGGATTTGTAAATTTATCTCACACGAAAGATGCTATAATTCCTACTATTGAAATTGATGAAGATTTAAATAGAGTTAGAAGTTTTGAAAACATCGGAACAAAAGATAATATATCCACTTCTTTTAGTTTGAGTAAAAAAATTAACCGTCTCCCTGTTCGCTACACCATAAAAAACAGAAATTCTTTTCAAAAATCAAATTCATTAATCAACTATACTTTAAATGATGTTACCGCAAATAGGTACTCTGGTAGTTTACGATTTGAAAATCACAATAAAAACATCTTTGATTTTAAAATTGGAGCGGAATACTCCATGAATCAAACTAATTTTTCAATCAGACGTGAACTGAACAGAGAATTCTCTACACAACATTATTTTACCAAATTTGATTACGACTTCACAAAACAACTAAACTTCAACACACAATTTGATTATTACTTGTACACCTATGATACTGAAACTGCCAATGAAAATTTTGCAACCGATGTAATTCTTCCACTTTGGAACACTGCCATCTCTTATGCATTTACTCCAAAAAAGAACAATGTTGTAAAGTTAATTTTGATCGACATGTTAAATAAAAATGTAGACATCAGAAGAAGAAGTAGCGTCAACTATTACGAAGAGACAACTACAGAAAGTCTTGGAATGTATGCAGTTCTAAGTTACACCTACCGATTAAATAACGGGGCTAGAAAAAAGTATAAAAAAGGAAAAAAATCATAATAACTAAAAAAGGAGATTCTGCTTGAATCTCCTTTTTTCTTATTAATCTCTGTACTGACAGCAAGTATGCAATGAGTCATAGGTATCTGGCTTTGCTATCAAGGAATCAACATCATGCCCAACATTGAGTATAGATTGTTCTATTTGCTTCTTAGATGTTTTGTATTCATTGATCACAAGATTCAATTGCTTAGAATTGACATCCCAATAAGCGTATTTCACGCCAGCAGTTTTTAAACAAGACTTCTCGATTCTGGCTTTGCACATTTCACAATTGCCATTTACAGTCATTACCACTTTCTTTTTCTTACTTTTCTCTTGAACCTCTTGAGATATCGCCCCAGCCGAAACAACAAGAAACAACATTAAAATTATATTTTTCATGATTTACATTTAATTTAAATTATACCTAATACCTCCATAATACATTCTTCCTAATATAGGAGCATACACCAAAGTTGAATCAAAATAAGCACCAAAAGGATCTTCACTAGCCACAACAGGATTCTTTTGTGTAGTATTCAAAATATTTTCAGCTCCCAAATAAAATTCAAGATTTTTAGACAATACATAAGTCAGTTGAGAATGCAACAACTGCGTTTGCTCCGAATATGCATCTAATTGATACATCAATGGGTTTTGACTTGTCTCCGGAATACGTTGCTCTCCAAGCCAATTATAAGTTATATCCCATTTCCATTGTTTTTCATGGATCAACTTTGATTGATATCCTATATTTAAAAAATAAGTTTCTCTTGGCTGTAATGCCTTTTGTAAACGCCCTTTCTTATAATCTATTTGTACATCATTTAATTGATATGCAATTCTTGCATCCCAAAAACGATGCAATTGATAATTCAATTCAACTTGAAAAGACTTTGCCTTTGACTGTCCTTTTAAATCATAAAACAGCACCTCACGAGGAGAATGATCATAATCTACAATTACCTGTTGCGAAAAATCAGTGATAAAATAATCCAACGCTAAAGAGACGGTCTTTCCAAACACTTTTGTTTTATGCAAATAGCTGATTCCGTAATTCCATGCAATCTCAGGGTTCAATCCATAAGCTCCTCGTTTTGAATTTTCCAAAGAAATAGACCTAGAAGATGCAAACATTTTTTGATTTTCAGAAAAAATGCTTGCAACCCTTTGCCCCTTGCCCGCAGCCAACTTAAACACTCCAGACTGCCATGGCTCATACCGAATATGAATCCTTGGGGTGTAAAAATATTTCATTACCGTATGGTAATCTACTCTTACACCAGCAACCAAGGTTAGGTTATCAATATTATCATAAGTGTACTCAAAAAATCCACCAATAGAGTTTTCATTTCTAAAGTAGTTTTTCATTGACACCTGCTCTACATAATTATCATGAGCAACACTTACCCCAGTTTTAAACGTATGCATCGTATTAAACAATATAGACTGAAATACAGAATTGAAATAAAAACTGTTCTGTTCAACATTATAAGTATTGTACCCAAAATAAGACTCATGATTATGATTGCTATAAGATGACTGAATTCCTATACTTTGATAAGGCTTATCCTTAAACACATAGCCCAACTTTGAAAATAATTCAAACCGCTTTGTGTCAATTTCTCCACCATATTCTGTTCCTTGAAACTTATCTGCTTTAGGTTTGTAAAACACACTTCCAACCTGCTTTGAATCTGTCACAAATTTAAGATCTAAAAAACTAACCCATCCAGATTTTGGGTTTGCGTATTGCCACCGATTCAATAAATTCAATTGAGAGCCTAATGGTGCATCCAAAAAACCATCATTATTTCTGTCTACCTTTAAGCTCCTTTGGTTTGCATGAACAAACAATCCGGTACTCCAAGAATCAGAAATAGTTTTGAAAATATGTGAATTAAACTCCAACCTTCCAGATCCTGAACCATACAGATTCGCAAAAAAACGATTCGCATTTCTCGGTTTTTTTAGTTCTGTATTAATCTGTCCAGAAATACTCTCAAACCCGTTTACTACAGATCCCATTCCTTTGGTGACCTGAATACTTTCAATCCAGGTACCCGGTATAAAAGACATCCCATAAACTTGAGAAGCTCCACGAACAGAAGGTATATTTTCTTGAGAAATCAATATATAAGGACTTGTTAGACCTAACATTTTAATTTCTTTAATTCCTGAAATTGCATCTGAATAACTGACACCAACAGAGGGGTTTGTTTCAAAACTCTCTGACAAATTACAACATGCTGCCTTTAACAATTCCGTTTCATTAATCGTAACGGTATTTATGGGATTATAAAAGGAAGCGGAAGTTGATTTTCGAGCTACATTAAGTGCTACTTCCGATAAAGAAGTATCAGGTTTTAAAAAATAATGCAATTCCTTATTATTTAAAACCAATAGCGTATCTGTCTTGTACCCTACGTAACTAATAACCAAACGTTTTGATTTTTGATTTAAATCAATCTCAAACCACCCCTCATTATTAGTTATTGTTCCTTCGGTTGTCCCCAACCAATACAATGAAGCTCCTGGCACACCAGAAACAACATTGTCTTCATCTGCAATCATTACCATACCTTTCAAATTCTCTTGAGAAAATGACATTAGGGTAACAAAAACAAATGGTAAAATTATATAACTATATTTCACTTTTTGATTTTTTATTGCGCCTCTATAACGCAAATATTCATACTAGATTTTTCTAAAAAAACTAATATTCAAATCAAATAAGACTCATAAACAACCACTCTATCCTTTTGGATTGGTGGTGAATGATATTGGAAAAAACTATGAGGATCAAACTTTTCCTCAAGTAAAGAAAATGATATTTTCCAATGCTGTATAACAGCAACAGGGAAACCATAGGAAACTAATGAAGTGATTTTTTTTGAAGGAAAATCGTTTCCATCAACAAACTGATATTTATTTTCGCAACAAGTTTTTTTTTCAACAACTGGTGTCGTTGATGTCTCACAAACAGGATTCACCTCAGGCATTTCACAACCCTCAGCAACTTCAAAATAAGACACCTCAGAAACCTCTCCTGCACAGTAATGCTTACTTATACCAAAAGACAATGAAGAGAAAAGCACCAAAAGTGCCAGTACCATTGTTCCAATATTTTGCAGTTGTTTTTTCACACTACAAATTTAATCAAAACTACATTCTAAAAAGTTTAAAACTTGTTAAAATATTACAAGGTTGGTTTTACTCCTGCTATTTTCTCATAAAATAAAGCAGCCATCAAAAGCAGTAAAAACAAAGGATGAATTAAAAAACGTCTCACATAAAAAGGCAAAAGGTATCCATTTTCAAAATCTGAAGACAATAGAAATACATAGGCAGAAATTAATAATATAAAACCAAGCACATATAATTTTGCCGATAAAATTACAAAGCCTATTTTTTCAAAAACCAAATAAATAATTCCTAGTGAAATTGTTGAATTCAGTAAGTAACGTAAAAACAAATCCCAAATCAGCCTTCCATAATCAAATTCCGGGATTGAAGTGTACAAATAATCATTTTGAAAAAAAACAATAAAAGGATCATAAAACAACTCATTTTCAAAGGCTCTTACCAAAACCAAAGCCATCAGCAAAACAAAAACTAAAAAATATCTAATTATTCTTCTCATCACGCACTTGCTTATAGTTAGAAAAATAATTTACCCATATAACCCATAACAGAAATACCAATCCATAAATAATAGATGGAAAAACCAAATTATGTAACATCTCTTTTTGCTCTGGTAATTTAGCTAGTGCAACAGTTAAAAATGCAATTCTTAAAATATTCAGTAAATAAATCAAAATTCCCCCTGCTAAGGAATACAACAAGGATTTTTTCAAAGATCCAGGAAAAGCAACAATAAAAGCTATAAATAAAATAATGACGCTAATTGAATTACATCCTTCTATAACTCGAGCCAAATAAACATCATCTAAAATCAACTTCACTGAAAGCTCTTGATTATGTTGTTCCGCTTGAGCATTATAACCAAAAAACTGAAGTACAGCAATGGTTTGCTCTGCAACCGTTTCCGTGATAGGAGCACACTGAAATATCAAATCTTTTTTTTGCGTTGCATGCAAATAATAAGAATACATGGCAAACATAAAAAAATAAGAACCGAAAAATTTCGACAAAAAAAAGAGAACACTTTTTCTTTTACTCAAACTAATTCCTTTTACAATTTTCTCAAAAATACCAATTTTAATTCAAGTGAAAGGCACAGATAATGTGATAGATTTTTTTTCTTTCGAATAACTTTTAAAGTCAGACAAAATATAAACGAAAAATAATCGTTCTAGGTGTTGAATTATTGTTGCGAAAACATCACAATATTAGTAACTTCGCAGAAAATTTTACAACACATAAAATGAGCACTAGCAAAACAGCAAAATCTGCCTTAATTTCGGTATTTCACAAAGATGGTTTAGAGCCAATTGTAAAGAAATTAAATGAGTTAAATGTAACTATTTACACAACTGGAGGTACTGAAACTTTTATCAAAGATTTAGGTATTGATGTAGTTCGTGTGGAAGACTTAACATCGTACCCTTCTATTTTAGGAGGACGTGTTAAAACTTTACACCCAAAAGTTTTTGGAGGAATCTTAAACAGACGTGAAAACGAAAGTGACCAAAAACAAATTGAAGAGTTTGAAATTCCGGAAATTGACATTGTTATAGTAGATCTTTATCCGTTTGAAAAAACTGTTGCTAGTGGAGCTCCTGAGCAAGATATTATTGAAAAAATTGACATCGGTGGAATCTCTTTGATTAGAGCCGCTGCTAAAAACTTTAAAGATGTAATTTGCGTTTCTTCAATGGACCAATACGGAGAGTTTTTAGATATTATAACTGAGCAAAATGGTGCTACAACTATTGAGCAACGTAAATCATTCTCAGCAAAATCTTTTGCTGTATCTAGTCATTATGACACGGCTATCTTCAATTACATGAATGATGACCAACCTCAATTCAGACAAAGTTTTGATACTTCTAAACAATTACGTTACGGAGAAAACCCTCATCAAAAAGGATTTTTCTATGGTAATTTAGAAGAATTATTTGACCAATTGCATGGTAAAGAGTTATCATTTAACAATTTATTAGATGTAGATGCTGCCGTGAACTTAATTAGAGAATTCAAAGGAGAAGCTCCAACGTTCGCTATTTTAAAACACAACAATGCTTGTGGTTTTGCACAAAGAGACACTTT
Organism: Flavicella sp. IMCC45537; assembly: GCF_057197705.1. Lineage (NCBI taxonomy): Bacteria > Pseudomonadati > Bacteroidota > Flavobacteriia > Flavobacteriales > Flavobacteriaceae > Flavicella > Flavicella sp. IMCC45537. The sequence continues at coordinate 3,459,548 of NZ_CM170067.1, read as the reverse complement.
AAAACAAGCTTATATTGATGCTTTAGCTGGTGATCCTACTTCTGCTTTTGGTGGAGTACTAATTGCTAACAAAGAAATCGATGAAGCAACTGCTACAGAAATCCACAGTTTATTCTGTGAGGTTGTTATTGCTCCGTCATACACACCTGAAGCATTAGAAATTCTAAAAGGAAAGAAAAACAGAATTATCTTGGTTCAAAAAGATGTTGAGTTCCCTAACATCAGCTACAGAACTGCATTAAATGGTGTTTTAGCTCAAGACCCGAACAATGTTACTGACTCTAAAGAAGGATTGACAAACGTAACTAAACGTGTTGTTTCTGATGCTGAAATAGAGGATTTATTATTTGCTTCAAAAATCTGTAAGCACACAAAATCAAACACAATTATCCTTGTAAAAAACAAGCAACTTTGTGCAGGTGGAACAGGACAAACTTCAAGAGTTGATGCTTTAGAGCAAGCAATTACAAAAGCAAAAACTTTTAATTTTGATTTGAAAGGAGCGGTAATGGCAAGTGACGCCTTTTTCCCTTTCCCTGACTGTGTTGAAATTGCTGGTAACGCAGGAATTGAAGCAGTGATTCAACCAGGAGGATCTATCAAAGATCAATTATCTGTTGATTACTGTGATGAAAACAACATTGGAATGGTTTTCACAGGAACACGTCATTTTAAACATTAATTCACTAAATTTGGGGAATGTGTTCATCTACAGGTGAACACATTCTTTATATTAACATAACACCACAAAAAGAACTATGGGTTTTTTTGATTTCATGATTGAAGATGTTGCTATTGATTTAGGAACGGCTAACACACTTATCATTCACAATGGAAAAGTTGTTGTAGATGCCCCCTCAATTGTAGCTAGAGACAGATCTTCTGGGAAAATAATTGCAACAGGTCAGAAAGCTAACCTGATGCAAGGAAAAACTCATGAAAACATCAAAACCATCCGTCCCTTGAAAGATGGTGTAATTGCAGATTTCCAGGCATCTGAGGAAATGATAAAGGAATTCATCAAAAATATTCCTTCTATAAAAAAGAGAATGTTTCCTCCTGCTCTGAGAATGGTAATTTGTATTCCTTCTGGAATTACAGAAGTAGAAAAACGTGCCGTTCGTGATTCTGCCATGCATATGAATGCAAAAGAAATCTACCTTATTTATGAGCCGATGGCTGCAGCGATAGGGGTAGGTATAGATATCATGGAGCCTAAAGGTAATATGATTATTGATATAGGTGGTGGTACTACAGAGATTGCAGTAATTGCCTTAGCGGGTATTGTATGTGATAAATCTGTAAAGGTTGCCGGTGATTTATTTACTGGAGATATCATGTATTACATGCGTACGCAACACAACTTATTTGTTGGAGAAACTACCGCTGAAAAAATAAAAATTCAAATAGGTGCTGCTACAGAAGACCTAGAAACTCCTCCGGACGACATGCTTGTTCAAGGACGTGATTTACTTAGTGGTAAACCTAAACAAGTACAAGTTTCTTACAGAGAAATAGCCAAAGCTTTAGACAAATCTATCTTACGTATTGAAGATGCGGTAATGGAAACTTTATCTAAAACTCCGCCTGAATTAGCTGCGGATATCTACAATACAGGTATCTATCTTGCTGGCGGTGGATCTATGCTAAGAGGTTTGGACAAACGTCTATCTAAAAAAACGGACTTACCAGTATATATCGCTGAAGATCCACTTAGAGCTGTTGTTAGAGGTACTGGTATTGCTCTAAAGAAAATAGATGTTTACAAAAGTGTTTTATTAAAATAATAATAGTTTTAATACGTTTACAGTATTGAACTTTTATAGCCAACAATATCAATGCAGCAAATTGCCTATTTTATTGAAAAATACAAATATTTCTTGCTTTTCCTATTGTTGGAAGTTATTGCTATAGGGTTTACAATACAATCCCATAGTTATCATAAAAGTCATTTTTTTAATTCGGCAAACACCATTTCTGGTGGACTTTTAGAGAAATCTACTTCTTTCTTTGAATACAGTATTTTAAAAGAAGACAATCTAAGACTTGCTCAAGAGAATGCAAAGTTACGCTCTTTAATCAGCAATCAATCATTGCCTGAGATGCATCTAGATAGCCTTTCAGTTACAAACAAATTTATTGCTGCCAAGGTTATTCAAAACAGTTATACCAAACGAAACAACATACTTACCATCAATAAAGGTAGTCAAGATGGTATTTCTATTGACATGGGAATCATCAATAATACAGGTGTAATTGGTGTTGTTAATAAAGTTTCTAGCAATTATGCTACAGTGTTAAGCGTCCTAAACAGTAACTCCAAAATAAATGCACGACTGAAAAAAAACAACTATTTTGGTACTTTAACATGGAACGGACAGGATTATAAATATTCTCAATTATTAGACATTCAAAGACAGGCAGACATACATATTGGTGACACCATCGTTTCTGGAGGAAAGTCTATTTTATTTCCGGATAACATACCTATTGGTGTCGTTAAAAGTTTTGATGCTTCTAATAAAAGCTATGACAATATTGAGGTGGAATTATTTATGGACATGAGTAACATTGGATACGTATATGCCATCCATAATTTAGATAAGGAAGAAATCTTAGAACTACAAGCAAATGACTAGAGACACCTTAATCATAGCTTTCCGGTTTGTTTTTCTGGTTTTAATACAAACCCTAGTCCTGAATAATATTTATTTTTTTGGATACATCAATCCAAACCTTTATTTGTTATTCATTTTTTTGTATCCGATTGAAACAAAAAGAACTAACTTTTTAATAGTTTCCTTCTTGTTTGGTTTCTGCATTGATATTTTTTCTAACACTGGTGGAGTGAATGCTGCGGCAACTGTTGCAACTGCTTATTTTAGTCTTCCAATTCTGAATCTTTTACTAAATACACAGGATACCGATTTTAAACTATTTAAGCTAAACAACGAACCTGTAATTAGAATTGTAACGTACGTAACCATACTTACACTAGTCCATCATTTTATTCTATTCGGTTTAGAATATTTTAGCCTAAAGGAAATTGGAACGATCTTGTTTAAGACAATCACAAATGGATTATTCACAATTATCCTAATTGTACTTGCCATCTTACTGACTAGACAAAATAAATTTATGAACCAATAATTACTATAATGAAACGAGGATATCTTTTATCATTTTTCATTATAGCCATGGCTTTCGTTTTTATCGGAAAGTTGTTTTACCTGCAGGTGATTAGTCATTCCAACACAGGAACTAATCTTAAAAGCTCGACTATTAAAAAGGTATTTGACTACCCAGAACGAGGTTATATCTATGATAGAAATGGCGAACTATTGGTCGCCAACAAACAATCTTACAACTTGATGATTATTCCAAGAGAGGTAAAACCATTGGATACGGTCGAGTTTTGTAAGTTATTAGATATTGATAAAGATTATTTCTTAAAACGTTTTCACAAAGCCAAACGTTGGTCTCAGAGGTTACCTTCCGTCTTTTTAGCGCATCTATCCAAAGAAGACTATGCCTACCTTCAAGAGAAAATGCATAAATACAAAGGCTTTTTTATTGAAAGAAAACTATTGAGAAACTACCCTCATAACTCTGCTGCAAATGTACTGGGTTATGTAAATGAAGTAAATGATGAAATTGCCAGGAAAAACCCATACTACCAAGCTGGTGAATTGATCGGAACAACAGGTGTAGAAAAACAATATGAAAATTTCCTTAGAGGAACCAAAGGTGTAAAATACCTACAACGTGATCATTTCAATAAAATAATTGGTCCTTACAAAGGAGGCATATACGATACAATCCCTGTTGATGGAAAAGACTTAACACTAACCTTAGACAATCAGCTACAATTATACGGAGAGGCACTTATGGCCGGCAAACGTGGAGGAATTGTTGCGATTGAACCTAGTACTGGTGAGATCCTGAGTTTAATAACCATGCCTAGCTACAATCCTAATCTTATGGTAGGTAGAGAAAGATCAAAAAATTCAGTTATTTTTTTCAATGACAGTATTAACAAGCCTATGTATGATAGAAGTCTGCTTGCACAATACGCACCAGGTTCTCCTTTTAAAATTGTTCAAGGCCTTGTGGGACTGCAAGAAGAAATTATAACACCAACCACTTCCTTCAGATGTTTTCATGGATACAAATATGGAGCAAGAAACACAGAATTTATGGGCTGTCACTGTGGAATTTACAATAAACCCATACAACTTAGACAAGGATTAGCTAAATCATGTAACAGTTATTTCTCCAACGTTTACCGCAGAATTATCGAAAAATACCCAACAGCATCAGAAGGTATGAATGTGTGGAGTAAACATATGCGTAGTTTTGGTCTTGGTCAATATCTTGGATATGACTTACCACAAGGGCAAAAAGGTCTTATTCCTGATGCAGCACTATACAATCGCTGGTATCCAGACGGTAGATGGAGAGCTACTTACACCATCTCCAACGCCATCGGCCAAGGACAAATTTTAACCACCCCGATTCAATTGGCTAATATGACTGCAGCTATTGCTAATAGAGGGAGTTTTTACACCCCTCACATCCTAAAGAAAACAAGCGACAACACTCCTATTGACTCCATCTACACAACACTCAAACACACCACTATAAATCCAAAATACTTCCCTCCGATTATTGAAGGAATGCATGATGTTTTTAAAACAGGAACGGCAAAACATGTTAGGTTGAAAGATATTGAAATCTGTGGAAAAACAGGAACTGCTGAAAATTTTAAACGAATCAATGGAGAGAAAATTCAATTTGAAGATCACTCTATTTTTGTAGCTTTTGCTCCCAAAAAAGACCCTAAGATTGCAATTGTTGTCTATATAGAAAATGGAGGATTCGGATCTATGATTGCCGCTCCCATCACCAGCCTCATGATAGAAAAATACCTGACAGGGAAGACAACCAATAAATATTGGGAACAGCGCATGTTGCACACAAATCTCGAAGAAGAATATAAAAAACAATTAATTCAACCAGACAGTGAGAGCTCAAAGGAATAACATATTTTCTGGAATAGACCTAACTTTAGTTCTATTATATCTTTTTCTAATCGTATTCGGTTGGATGAATATTTATGCAGCTACTTATTCTGATGAACAATTTGAAATATTTGACTTTGGTACCAAATACGGAAAACAGATGATCTGGATAGGTCTAAGTTTTGTATTAATTATTATGATTCTTTTTATCGATGCCAAATTATATGAACGTTTCTCTTCCTTAATATATCTAGGTTCGTTATTATCCTTAGCAGGTTTATTTGCATTTGGAAAAAGAATTAATGGAGCAACCTCCTGGTACGATCTAGGCACTACCAGCCTTCAACCTTCTGAATTTGCAAAATTCGCAACAGTCTTGGCACTCGCTAAATTATTATCCGACAAGCAATACGACCTTAAATTAGTAAAAAATCAAATCAAGGCGTTTATTATTATTTTTCTTCCTGCCATCTTAATTACCCTACAGCCTGATCCGGGTTCTGCTCTTGTATACACCGCATTCTTTTTCGTTCTTTACAGAGAAGGCCTACCTATTTATTATATAGCCATAGGTGTATTTGCGATTGCTTTGTTTATTTTAACACTGGCATTTGGGTTTAACTTTATACTACTCTGCACCTACGGAATCTTTACATTATTTATTTTATACATCTTATTCTATAGAAATATTTCTCTAAAATTCCACTGGCTTAAAATTTCTGCCGTGTATGCTATTTGTGGTTTTTTCATTTTTAGTGTTGATTATGTTTACAACAATATTTTTGAACAAAGACATAGAGATAGATTCAATATTTTATTAGGGAAAAATACAGATACAAGAGGTGTTGGCTATAACACTAATCAATCTGTATTAACCATTAAATCTGGTGGATTCTCCGGAAAGGGCTTTCTAGAAGGAGATCGCACACAAGGAAATTTTGTTCCTGAACAACAAACCGATTATATTTTTAGTACTATCGGTGAAGAGTGGGGATTTTTGGGCACCTCATTTTTAGTTGTCATCTTTACTTTATTTGTTTTAAGAATTATTCAACTTGCAGAACGTCAAAAAACTACCTTTAGTAGAGTTTATGGTTATGGAATAGCAGCTGTATTTTTCTTTCATTACTTAATCAATATCGGAATGGTCATTGGTTTATTCCCTACCATCGGTATACCTCTCCCTTTTTTCAGCTATGGTGGTTCTGGCTTATGGGGCTTTACAATTCTTCTTTTTATTTTCATCAAACTTGATGCAAGTAAATCTTACGAATTATAAAAACAACTGATTATTTAACATAAGCAATCCTTTATTTTAAAAAAAACTAGTAATTTAGTTAGACTAACCTAATTCATGCTATGCGAAAAATTACATTTTATTCTTTGCTATTTATCCTTATTTCAACAAATTGTTTTTCACAACATAAAATTGGAATACAAGGTGGCCTAAATCTAAGTAAACTCAATGGAGATGTCCAAGCCAATACAAAATATAAATCAAAACCTGGCCTCAATATAGGAGCCTTTATCGACTTTGATTTATCAAAAAATATCTATTTAAGTATACAGCCTTCCTATAGTCAAGAAGGCACTAAAATAAGCCATAAACTAGACGATGTATACGAACCTATTGACAGCATCAGTGTAAAACTTGAATACTTCTCCTTACCCGTATTAGTAAAAGTCAACAGTACTAATGAAAAATTTTACGCACTAGCAGGATTGGAAACCTCTAAATTACTTAGTAGTACACAACAAGCTAAAGGGGACACTTCAAAACCAATTGAAACCCAAATAGAACCTTGGAATTTTTCAATTCAATTCGGAGCTGGCATGAGAATTCCAATAGGAATTTCTACCTTAATTTTTGAAGCAAGATATACACAAGGCTTAAACAACATAACCCAAGAATCTATTGTAGATGATTTACTTCCTCGCGTAAAATCCTCTAATATTAGACTACTTACTGGATTGGAAATCCCTCTTAGAACTTCAAAAAAATAACCTACTATGAAATACAAATATCTTTATACCATTATTTTATTTTCATTGTTAGTAAAGGTTTCTATAGCCCAAAATGAAAACCCGCATCAAAGAATACCAGAATTAAATGGTCATAAATTCTTATCTACAAGTCAATTGAAAAGTGCTTTCATATCTACAAATCTCCAAACAGATATTGGATATGGAAGCACCTCTTTAATTACAATTCCAGGCTTTGACTACAACGGTGTTAATCTATTCAGTTTTCAAGGAAAAATATTATATGTAGACTTTAAACTGCAATACCAACAACAATTTACAGATTGGTTAGGCTTATTTATTTCCATGAAATTATCGAGTAGAATTGGCTCTGACTTATCCACAATTATTGCTGATGGGGTAAATACAGTTTCTGGCGGTGACATTGGTTGGATTGTTAAAATAAAAGAGACTGACAAATTACTTTTGTCTGCCACCGTAAAAGCAAACAACCTCACCGGAAATTTTATTGATGTTACAAAATACCTTGAAGATTTAATTGACGGAGAACCTTACCCAAGTTTAAGCAAAAAAATACAAGCAACCTCTGTTGGACTAGGAATTAGAGGAGCTTATGCTTTTAACGAAACTTACGGATTACAATTTAATGCAGACGCAATTCACGGAGAATCCATGCAAAGAGGAACAACGGACACTTACTACTCTTTCGGAATCTTAGGAGATATAGACTTCAATGAAAATCACAACACCCCTATAGCAGTAGCACTTGGTTACTCAATCTCCTCTACTCCTGAGATATCAATGAATAATCGAGGGTTTTCTAATATCTTTTTAGGTAAAATAGGCTATTCAGGATCTGATGACTATGAGCTAGGGCTTCAGTTTAACACCTACCAAGTAAATCTTAAAAGCGTAGAATCTAACACTAGAATAAGTAAAGCAATGTTGGGAATTAAGTTTTATTTTTAACGAAGCTTATAAATTTCATTAAAACTAAGGGAATCTCTTTTGTAAATTAACTTCAAAAAAGATTCCTTTTTACAACATAAAAAAAGGTTTACACTTTCGTGTAAACCTTTCTAAAACTTGGTGGGCAATGAGGGATTCGAACCCCCGACCCCCTCGGTGTAAACGAGGTGCTCTGAACCAACTGAGCTAATTGCCCTTAGCGGTTGCAAATATAGAACCTTTGTTCGATGTGACCAAACTTTTTTTTACTTTTTATTGTAAAATTTCTGCTACCACAAAAGTACTTCCACCAATGTAAATACAATCATTTGTAGTAGCGTTCATTTTTGCTTTCTCATATGCCTCATTTACAGACTCAAAACAATTACCTAACAAACCAAAGTCATATGATTTTTGTTTTAGAACCTCCTTATCTAAACCTCTACCTAAATCAGGCTTGCAAAAATAATAAACAGCCTCCTTAGGAAACAACGGTAATACCCTATTAAGGTCTTTGTCATCAACCATCCCTAACACAATATGTAGTTTTTCATACTTCTCTTTTCCCAACTGTTTTAAGGTATACCCTAATCCTTCTCTATTATGAGCTGTATCACAAATAGTTTTAGGACTATCTTGCAAAATTTGCCATCTACCAAGAAGATTTGTATTCTTCACCACTGATTGCATTCCTGAGGTGATCGCAGCATCCGAAATAGAATGCCCCTTGGCTTGTAATACTTTTATCGTTTGAAAAACAGATTTGCTATTGTGCTTTTGATAATCTCCCAACAAATCAGATGGAATACTTTCATTCACTAATTTAGAGGCCAAAAATAATTCTGCTTCGTATTCTTGTGCCAATTTCTCAAAAACCGGCAATGTTTCTTTTTGAAATTCACCAACAACAACTGGAGTTTTAGATTTGATAATCCCACCCTTCTCAAAGGCTATTTTTTCTAAGGTATCCCCTAAAAACTGAGTATGATCCAAACCTATATTTGTAATCAATGAAACTTCTGGAGTAATTATATTCGTTGAGTCCAATCTACCGCCTAAACCAACTTCAACCACAGCAAAATCAACTTTCTGTTCACTAAAATATTCAAATGCCAGCCCAACCGTCATTTCAAAAAAAGACAAATAGTTTTGTTCAAAAAAGGATTTATTTTTTTCGATAAAATCTACTACTTTCTGTTCTGGTATCTCTTGACCATTGATTTTTATGCGCTCTCTAAAATCAACCAAATGAGGAGACGTATACAACCCAACTTTATAGCCTGCCTCTTGCAATATAGAAGCTAACATATGACTACAGGACCCTTTTCCATTAGTACCTGCAACATGAATAGATTTAAAATTCTTATGTGGATTTTCTAAATGATCCACTAACAATAAAGTGTTGGATAAATCCTTTTTATAAGCAGCAGCCCCTTGTCTTTGATACATAGGCAACTGTACAAACATCCAATCTAAAGTTTCTTGATAATTCATTCTATGATTGCTTGAAAATTATTGGAACTCGATTCTCTAAACCTTGAGAACAAGAGTGAGTTATTCAGATAATGAAAAATGGTAAATAATACGTCCCTTCTGAACAGAAGGAGCATCTGGAGCAGCACTCCATTTAGTTTTTAGTGCAGCTTCTTTTGCTGCTTTATACAAACATGGTGATGATTCCGTAGTTCCTTTAGCACCGGGAGTTGCATTGATTACTTGTCCTGACCTATTCACTTGAATTCTTACCACAACGGTACCACCTACATTACAATCTGAATTAATTTTAGGTTTACCAACAGCTGTCCTTCCACTCAAGCTATAATTACCATCACCACCCGAACCACCATTTCCGTAATACTTAGATGAGCTGGGGTCACCCAATTCATTTCCTTTCAAACCTGAGTCAGTATCATTTCCTTCTCCTTGAGAGACATCACCGTCTGAAGGATTTCCATTGAGTAAATTAGACAATGCATTTTCAGTTTCTTTTGAAGGCTTGGGAGCTTCTTTTACAACTGGTTTTTCCACCTTTTTAGGTTTCTCCTTTGGAACGGGAACAGGTTTCTTCACTGATTCTTTCTTTTGAATCACCGGAGCCTCTTCCGTATTTTGAGTAAGCAGCTCTTCCTTTACTTCTTCCGATGGTATTTCTTCTACTTTTGTAACCTCTTGCTTAGGTTGCATAGGCTCTGGAACAGACTTAATAGTTTCTTGCACTTTAGGAGGTCCACTACCAACATCTGAAGTACCAAAATTAATGGCAATTCCATATTCTTCCGGAGGATCCATATAACGCATTCCAAAAAACAACATCAACATCAAAATTGACGTCATGATTACAAAGGTTATTACCAATGATTTTTGTTGATGCTTTGTTTCTAAATATCTCATATAAAAATTACATCCCTTTTACGGCAAGTATCATCTTAATTTTATTTCTGTTTGCAATATCAATTACATGCATAATTTTTTTATACGAAACCTCTTGATCACCTCGAATCACTAAGGTTTTTCCATCATCTGCAGAAAACTCTTTTTTTATTGCACTTTCCAAATTCAATTCAGAAACTTCAGTTCCATCCATAAAAAACTTAGCATCTTTCGTAATGGAAACGGCAATAGTTCCTTTATTTTCCGTTTTCCCACCTGCCTTTGGCAAGATCACATCAATCGCGTTAACCGTTACTAATGTCGATGTCAACATAAAAAAGATCAACAATAAAAAAACAATATCCGTCATGGACGACATATTGAAGCTTGGGTCTACTTTATTTCTACCTTGTATATTCATTTGTTACAAGTTTTATACAGGTTCATTCAATAAGTCCATAAATTCAACAGTCTTAGCTTCCATTTGATAAACAACCTTATCTGTTTTAACAACCAGATGATTGTATGAAATATAGGATATAATCCCTACTATCAGACCACCAACAGTCGTAGTCATTGCTGTATATAAACCATCAGCTAATAACTTAATATCTATTTGTCCACCTGCATTTGCAATTTCATGAATAGAGATAATCATTCCGATTACCGTTCCTAAAAAACCAATCATCGGTGCTGCACCAGCAATAGTTGCAACTACACTTACATTACTTTCTAGTTTATAAACTTCTAACTTACCTGCATTTTCAATTGCTGTATTGATATCCTCTAATGGTTTACCTATTCTTGAAATGCCCGTTTCAATCAAACTAGCAACAGGAGTTTCTACATTTGAGCATAAAGATTTTGCAGCCTCTAAATTACCATTGGCAACATGATCTTTTATTTGATTCATAAAATCTTTATCAATTTTACTAGCGGCTTTTATTGCAAAAAATCTTTCAAAATAGATATATAGAGTTACCGCAAGTAACACAAATAAAATGGCAATTATAATCTGACCACCTACGCCACCTTCCATAATTAATTTATAGATCGATAATGTTTTTTCTTCCGAAATTAACTCTTCAGCGTCTACAACAGCCTCTTGAAACAATGATAACATATTCAATTATTTTTTATTAGGTATTTAAAGAAAACGAAAATACGAATAGTAAATTGTTTTTGATTTAATAAATTCAGAAATATTCGTACTTAAAATGTAGCGCAACAAAAAAGGAGCCATTCTTATGAATAGCTCCTTTTATTTTTAAATATTTTTTTGATTCTAATGTAATACTAGATTTACCATTACATAACCAACACCACCTAATACAATTGTATAAGGTAAAGCCATTTTCACCATCGTACCATATGATAAGTTAATCAACGGAGCCAAAGAAGATGTCAATAAAAACAAGAAAGCTGCTTGACCATTTGGCGTTGCAACACTTGGTAAATTTGTACCCGTGTTAATTGCAATTGCTAATTTTTCAAAATGCTCTCTATCAATCTGACCTGCTTCAAACGCTGCCTGAACTTCACTGATATAAACCGTTGCCACAAATACATTATCACTAATTGCAGATAATACACCGTTTGCTAGGTAAAACAAACCAGGTTGTGCATCTGGATCTTGATTCAATGCCCAGTTGATAATAGGTGTAAATAAATGTTGATCATGGATCATTGCAACAATTACAAAGAACACTACAATCAAACCTGTAAATGGTAATGCTTCTTCAAAGGCATGTCCTAATGCATGTTCTTCAATGATTCCCATAAATGCTGTTTGAAAAACAATTAATCCTAATCCGATAAACCCAACTGGTGCAGCATGCGTTGCCAATCCAATAATTAATAAAACAGCTGCAACCCCTTGAACAATTAAAGCGTATTTTTCTTTTTCTGTTCTCTTTTCATCTTCAGCTTGAGTATAGCCATCAATAATTTGGTTTACAATAGCGGGTCTTTTAGCACCAAAACCAAACCATCCAGTTAACTCTAACAATACAGTTGTTAGTAATCCGAATAACAAAACTGGTATTGTAATAGGTCCCATTTGGAAAAAGAATTCAATAAAATCCCATCCCATTCTTTCTCCAATCAATAAGTTTTGAGGTTCTCCTACCAAAGTACAAACTCCTCCTAATGCAGTACCTACCACACCGTGCATGATTAAACTTCTTAAGAAACTTCTAAACTGTTCTAAATTTTCACCACTCAATTGTGTTTTATCTATCACACCGTCTCCATCATAATCCGTAGATCCTGAGTGTATTTTATGATATACTCCATAAAAACCAACTGCTACACTAATCAATACCGCAGTTACTGTTAGGGCATCAAGAAACGCTGACAATACAGCCGACATAAAAACAAATAATAAAGATAAAGCAACCTTAGATTTAATTTTAGAAAAGATTTTACTGAAGATATACATCAATAAAGGTTTCATAAAATAAATCCCTGCAACCATAAATACAAGTAACAAAACAACTTCTAAGTTTTGATCTACCTCATGATAGGCATTATGCGGAGTTGTTAATCCTAACAATAATACTTGAATCGCTAACAATCCACCTGATTGAAGTGGATAACATTTTAGCGCCATCGCTAACGTAAAAATAAATTCTCCAATAAATACCCAAGCAGATACTGTTGGACTAACAAAATATATTGGAATGTTAACAATTAAAAAGAAGATCATGGTAATTTTGAACCATGACGGGCTAGAACCTAAAAAATTTTTGAACATAATAGTTAATTTTTGAACGCCTAAACTACTAAATTCTATCAAGCTAACCCCATTTTTAAAAGGTTTTCTTTACGCAATGCATTTCGTTACACAAAATAATGATTTTGATAAAAATTACAAGACAATTTTAAAAACTATCTTATTAAGTCCCTAAAAAATTATAAATATTTATTTTTAATCTTTATACATTACGCAACAAAAAACTAAATACGTTACATTTTTTCAAACAAAAACCAAATATCAATAAACAAAACGAACTTTTAGCAGCTTACAACACAAAAAAAAGACATAAAACCTTATCCGGAAACTTGTCCACTGCTATGGTCTTTTTTTGCCCCCGTTACACTTTTTAAACAATTCACCTTGCCTTGAATTCTTAATACCCCTAACAAGGTAAAAATTAAAGCTTCTTTATATTCTACCAATTCACGAGTCGGAATTATCCAATCGTAATTAGTCAACGCTCTCAACCTATTTATTAAAAACTCATTATAGGCACCACCACCAGTTACCAAAATTTGAGACTCATTTCTTCCCTTTATTACGGCGGTCAATTGCATGGCAATATGCTCCACAAAAGTTCGCAGCAAATCCTGCAAGGGAAGTTGAAAACGATCCAAAAGAGGTATTACCTCATTATGCACAAATTCGAATCCTAATGATTTCGGATGATCTAATGCATAAAACGGGTCATTATTTAATTGGCCCAATAAAGCTTCATTAATTTTTCCAGTACTTGCCAAGCTACCTTTGTCATCATACTCCTGCCCTATACTATTCATATAATAATTCATAACGATGTTCACAGGACAAATATCAAATGCTTTTCTTATTCCATTTTGATCAAATGAAACATTTGCAAAACCACCTAAATTCAAACAAAAATCATATTTTGAAAACAAATATACATCACCGATAGGCACCAAAGGAGCCCCCTGTCCCCCAAGTTGCACATCCTGAGTTCTAAAATCATAAACCACCTTGCAGCCTGTTACTTTCGCTATTTCGTCACCAGAACCAATCTGCAAAGTGAACCCTTCCTCTGGTTTATGAAAAATGGTATGGCCATGTGACGCAACGATGTCTACATGTGGTATTTCATATAAATCGATGAATTCATTTATGACCTCACCAAAATAAACTCCTAAAGAAATATCTAAATCTTTTAACTCCTCTGGTTTTTTATCAAAGGCTGCCTTCAACGATGTGACCCATAACTTAGAATAAGCAAAGGTTTTACAATGAACAATTTCATAATCGTATGTTTCTGTATTTTTAAATTTCACATACACTACATCTACACCGTCAAGAGAAGTACCTGACATAACACCTATACCGTAAATCGTTTTCTGCATAATTTTAAGTTCCTAAACAAATGTAGTTTTTTACATTGATTGAGATAAAAATTATGATTTAAAAATTAAATGCACCTCTAAAAATTACTATATTGAATTTTCTAAAATAAAAACAGCGCTTATGAACTTTCAATTATCAGAAGAACATATCATGATTAGAGATGCGGCAAGAGATTTTGCCAAATCAGAATTATTACCCGGTGTGATTGAACGTGATGAAACTCAAACTTTCCCACATGAACAAATAAAAAAAATGGGAGAACTTGGCCTTATGGGAATGATGGTATCTCCTGAATACGGAGGAAGCGGGATGGATACAATTTCATACGTACTTGCGATTGAAGAAATCTCTAAAATTGATGCCTCGGCAGGAGTTGCTATGTCGGCAAACAACTCATTAGTATGCTGGGGATTGGAAAAATATGGAACAGAGGAGCAAAAACAAAAATATCTGAAACCTTTAGCCAGTGGCGAAGTTCTTGGTGCTTTTTGTTTAAGTGAACCAGAAGCTGGTAGCGATGCTACTTCTCAAAAAACCACAGCAATTGACAAGGGAGATCATTATCTATTAAACGGTGTAAAAAACTGGATTACAAATGGAGGGAACGCAAGTATTTATTTAGTTGTTGCACAAACTGATATTTCAAAAGCCCATAAAGGAATTAATGTTTTTATTGTAGAAAAGGACACACCAGGTTTTAAGGTTGGTAAAAAAGAAAATAAATTAGGAATTCGAGGTTCTGATACACACTCGTTACTTTTTACAGATGTAAAAGTTCCGAAAGAAAATAGAATTGGCGAAGATGGCTTTGGATTTAGATTTGCCATGGAAACACTTTCAGGAGGAAGAATTGGAATTGCCGCCCAGGCACTTGGAATTTCTTCTGGAGCTTATGAATTGTCTTTACAATATAGTAAAGAGCGTAAAGCCTTTGGTAAAGAAATTAGCAAACACCAAGCAATAGCATTCAAACTTGCTGATATGGCAGTTGAAATTGAAGCAGGAAGGTTTTTATGTCTAAAAGCTGCTTGGGACAAAGACCAAGGCTTGAATTACGACCTATCAAGCTCTATGGCTAAATTATATTGCGCTGATAGCTCTATGAAAATAACAACAGAGGCGGTTCAGATACATGGCGGCTATGGTTTTGTAAAAGAATACCATGTAGAAAGAATGATGCGTGATGCAAAAATTACTCAAATCTATGAGGGTACTTCTGAAATTCAGAAAATTGTGATTTCTAGATCGGTTTTAAAATAAAGAAGCAAGCAACATAAAAGATCAATTCAAGCCTAAAAAAAAGAATCTTCAAAATTTTAAATGAAACCATGGCGGAACCATTAAAAAACATGTTCAATGAACAATTTGTTATGCCTTTCTCAAAAATTTGTGAAAACCATATTGAAAACTTTGATTCAGAACAATTTTTAAAATTTATTTTTGATGAAAACTGGATTCATTTAGAACTCAAACCCAGAATCAAACATATTGCTGCGGCCATTCATGGTCAACTTTCAGAAAACACAATTGAAAATTTACAACTGATCACTGCAATTTCAGAGGATATCAGAATAAACCAAAACAAACAAGACACTTTTGAATATCTCGTTTTATGCGATTATATTGAAGTCTATGGTTTACCTGAATTGAAAACCTCCTTCGCGGCCATTGAAAAAGTTACGGTTTTAGCCAGTTGTGAATTTGCGATTAGGCCATTTTTACTAAAATATCCTAAAGAAACTTTTGAAAAATTAAAAGAATGGAGCAATCATAAACATGCTTCCGTAAGAAGATTGGCATCTGAAGGTTGCCGTCCAAGGTTGCCATGGGGAATGGGACTACCCTATTTAAAAAAGGACCCAAGCCCAATATATCCTATTTTAGACAATTTAAAAGATGACCCTTCTTTATATGTAAGAAGAAGTGTTGCTAACAACATCAATGACATTTCAAAAGAACATCCAGATGCAATCCTAAAACTTTTATATCAATGGTATGGGTATACTGACGATAGGAACTGGTTGGTAAAACATGCAGCACGAACTCTTTTGAAAAAAGGAGACACAAAGGCACTGCAACTTTTCGGATATGGAGACATCAATAACTTCGATGTGAGTTCCATAAAACTTAAATCAAATAAAGTTGCTATTGGCACATACCTAAACTTTGAGTTTTCTATTTCTAATAGTAGCAAGAAATACCAAAAAGTTAGATTAGAATACTTTATTCATTTTTTACTTTCCAACGGCTCCCTTTCTAAAAAAATATTTAAAATATCAGAAAGAGAAATAGCGACAAATGAAACTCTTGACTATAACAGAAGACATTCTTTTAAAATTATTAGTACCCGAAAATATTACACTGGCATACATAAAATAAGTTTGGTTATTAATGGAGTGGAAATGGAATCCAAAACTTTTGAACTTTTAACTTAATTATTCTACCGGAAAATTAAAATAGGTATCTGGATAAGGTTCTTCTTTTAAAGTAAAATGCCACCACTCACATTTATAAGGTTTGAAACCATGACCTAACATAACATTTCTCAAAAGCATTCTATTTTTATGTTGTTTTTCCGATATAGAGGTAGCATCAGGCCAAGAAATTTTACAAAAAAAATCATATGGACTTCCCATATCCAATTCTTTTTGAGTTTTTATATTTACTAAAGTCAGATCAACAGTACTCCCACGAGTATGCCCTGATCTAGCCGCTATATACTGTAGTTTAAATAAATCTTTTTTGCGAACATTAGGATAAAACTCAACTTTCATCAATGTATCCTGTTCATTTTTTGCCCAAGCTACAAAATGGTCAACTGCTCTTTGAGGCCGATAAGCATCATATATTTTCAGCCCCAACCCTTTTTCTTTTAATTCTTTTTGAACCTCTACTAATCGATTTATCGCTTCACTAGAAAGAATGGCTATTGGCGCATTATAGCCATGTATTGGTTTACCTATAAAATTATGATTACCAAAATATCTTATCTCCAATAAAGCATCAGGAATTTCTAATTTTATTTCCTTGAAACCATTCGGTCTATTTTTCTGCGCAGTGATTGTACATCCCGAAAAAAGAATCAAAAAAAGGCAAATAATCCTATAATTAAAGTTAGGTGCTTTCATCAATATAAATTTGAATACCTACAAATCTAATTAACTATATTTGCATTTCAATTAAGAATTATGACAAATAACGACATCTTAAAAAAATTAAGAGTAGCGCTTCAATTAAAAGACACCGATATTGTAGATATCATGGGATTGGTAAATTTCAAGGTTACCAAAAGTGAAATAAACGCTTTGTATAGAAATGAAGACCATCCTAAATACATGGAGTGTAAAGATCAATTTTTACGTAATTTTTTAAATGGCTTAATCATACATAAGAGAGGTCCGATGCCTCCCAAAAAAACGAATAAATAACCCACGACTCTAAACTTAATAATCATGAAAGAATACAAATTCATAAAACAAAAAAGCACGCCTATTAAAAAGGATGCAGACTTTGAAAACCTATTGAATAGCTATGCAAAAACGGGATGGCGCGTGGTCAACTCATTTGTACATCGTGGTGTTGTAAAGGCTATTCTAGAAAGAGACAAGGAAGAAACACAGAACTAACAATTACAAATAAATATGAGCCTTAAAATTGCCTTTACAGACATTGATGGAACTTTATTAAGCAAAGAACGAATTCCTTCAGAAGCGCTAAAAACAGAAGTTGCTAGAATTTCAAAAAACAACATTCCGTTTGTTCTAATTTCTTCAAGAATGCCAAGCGCAATGTATCATATTCAAGATGACTTGAATATAAAAAACACTCCTATCATTTGTTATAATGGAGGGCTTGTATTAGTAGACAATAAAAGCATACATTCTACAGAAATTGAGCATTCCATTTTAGAGGTAATTGCCGGATTGAATACTGAAAAAAAATTCCATATAAGTTTATACAATAATGACGACTGGTACGTTGAAGGAATGGATTTTTGGGCAAAAAGAGAAGAAAACAACACCAAAGTTACGCCTACTATTAAGCCTATCGAAGAAGTTTTAGTTGACTGGAAAACCAACAATAAAGGCGCGCACAAAGTAATGTGTATGGGAGATAAGGAAGAACTTGATAAGGTAATGGAAAGTCTTACTTTAGCATACCCTGATGAACTTCATTTATACAGATCTAAAGATACCTATATAGAAATTGCAAACAAAGAAATCTCTAAGCTTACGGGTATCAACACCTTACTAAAAAACAGTTACAACAATTTATCTCTTGAAAATTGTATTGCTTTTGGTGATAATTATAACGATATTGAAATGCTGAAAGCCGTTAAAATGGGTGTCGCTGTTAAAAATGCTAAAGAAGAAGTGTTAGCGATTGCAGATGACGTTACTGACACCAACCATAATAACGGAGTTGCAAAAGCTATTGCGAAACATTTGTAAAACATAACTAAACTAAACCAATATGAAAAACCTAATTATCATCTCATTCTTAACTGCTGCATTGTTTGTGTCTTGTGACAAGAAGCCAAACAAAAATACTATGGTAGTAAAAGGAGAAGTAAAAGGGTTAAAAAAAGGGACTTTATTTCTTCAAAAAATTGATAACGGTATTTTATCGACAATTGATTCTACCTATGTAAAAGGAACAGGACTTTATGAATTGAATTCAAACAACAACTCTTCTCAATTGCATTTTCTTTCTTTGAACAAAGACAGCGAAAAATCGATTCCTTTTTTTGGCGAACCTGGGGAGATTACAATCAACACCAGTTTGGATAACTTTCTTTTACATGCAAAAATTTCTGGATCTAAAAATCAAGAAATTTTAGATCAGTACAATATTATTGCATCTCGTTTTCAAAACAAAAACTTGGAAATGATCAAAGCAAATTTTGACGCGATCAAGGATAAAAACCAAGAAAAAATAGATAAAATAGCTAAAGAATCAAAAACGTTATTGCGCAAAAAATATTTATATACTATAAACTTTGCGTTAAACAACACCGACTCAGAAGTTGCTCCTTATTTAGCCTTAAGTGTATTGAACAATGCCAATGTTAAATATTTAGATACGATTAACAACTCTCTAAGTCTTGAGATTAAAAACTCTCGATATGGTAAAGAATTAAATTCTTTCATTGAAAAAATAAAATCTTCTACGGAAGAATAATACAATTAGAACCAATAAAAAAAGGGAACACATTTTAACGTTCCCTTTTTTTATGCTCGTATTTCTTTTCGTACCGTCCTTCGACTATTTTACTATCAACGGTTATCTCCATCTAGCAAATCACCAATACCTCCTAAAATACTTCCCTCTCCTTGAGATTTCCCTCCTGTTCTTGGCGCCATTGACAAAACTCTATTGGCAAGTCTGCTAAAAGGTAATGATTGAATATACACCTCTCCCGGTCCTTGCAAACTTGCAAAAAACAAACCTTCTCCTCCAAAAAGAGAATTTTTTATACCACCAACAAATTCAATATCATAATGAACTGATTCCGTAAAACCAACCAAGCATCCAGTATCTACCTTCAGTATTTCACCTGGCAACAATGTTTTCTTTGTGATAGTTCCACCTGCATGAACAAACGCCATTCCGTCTCCTTCTAATTTTTGCATGATAAATCCTTCACCACCAAAAAGTCCTCTTCCTAATTTTTTAGAGAGTTCAATACCTATCGCAACTCCTTTTGCTGCACATAAAAACGCGTCTTTCTGACAAATAAACTTTCCTTGATTTCTAGACAAATCAATAGGAATAATTTTTCCTGGGTAAGGAGATGCAAAAGAAACATGTTTTTTACCAAATTCTGTATTGGTAAAAACAGTCATAAATAAACTCTCTCCAGTAAGTAATCTTTTCCCTGCAGAAAACAATTTACCAAGCACCCCTTCGGACTGACCAGATCCATCACCAAATATTGTAGACATTGAAATTCCCGAATCCATCATCATAAAACTTCCAGATTCTGCAATAACACTCTCTTGAGGATCCAATTCAATTTCAACAAATTGCATTTCTTCTCCTTCAATTTTGTAATCGATAACGTGTGCGCTCATATTTATTTTTTAATTAGGTATTAGAAAATCATTTTGAATCACCAAATTAACCCAATTATCAACACTCACTCCCATCATAGTAAAACTATAACTATTGTTTAACAAAAGTTCTGGCGGCTCCTCTCTAGTAACATTCAAAACAACATTATCCAAATGGTAATAGGTAAACATTTTTTCATAGGTGTAAGTACCAGATAACAAATTACTTTGACTATCCGTAATCACCTGAAAATAAATAACATTCTCATCTATTTGCCCATCTAACCAAGAAAATTTGGGTTGTGCATTCTGTTCAAAATCAATCGACACCTCCTGGGACCATTCTGTTGGTTTGGTTTGTTGTTTCAATCGAATGGGTTGTGAAGTTCTCAATTCCCCATTCACTAAATAAGTCACAATGCAAAAGATTTCGTTAGAAGAATCACGAACAAACCTCTGGAGATACCCATTAAAAACGGGTTCCAATGGAAAATCTACCTCCCTGTATAATAATAAGTTTTCTTTCCCTCCTTCTAAATCATTTGTTTCAAAACAACGATAATCTGTAGCGCCCGGAATAGGATAAAAAAACACTAAAGTATTTCCTGAGCCGTCTTTCGCACTTGCCGCACAAGCAATGACATCATTTTCTCGATCTAAAGGATGTAGATTTATATATTCTTGTAAATTATCATAACCCCGCTCCTCTTCCGTAGAACAACTTATACTTAACAACAACAAAAGCAACACCGTCAATCTCCTCATTTTTTTAACTTTATACTCCATTGATATTCAAATTTAGACACAACATCTCCTTGTTCATCAATTCCATTTGACTCTAAAATCAAATGTTGTCCCTCGCCCGTTTCAACAGCTTTTTCAATCGCTTGCTGAATACGACCATCATCTGAACATTCGAAATAAATTATCCCTTTTGCTTTTTTTAAAAACTCTCCTTTTTGACCAACAACAAGCATCGAAATCTTTTCTCCTGACACGTATATCTTTCTCATCATTAGAACCCCTGTTGCCAATTCTGATGCCATTCCTTGTGTGGCCCAATACATTGACTTAAATGGATTCTGATTGATCCATTGGTATCTGACTTTTACCGTAATGCTATTTTCTGAAATAGTTTTCACCCTGACACCAGATAGGTACGCTGAAGGAATTTTAAAAAACACAAAACGGTTTAAAATTGTAGTGGTAAATTTCATTTATGTAAGTTAAAAAAAAAAGAAATGAGCTACTAATTTTAGTTCCTTTTTCCATAAAAAAGTAACTTTCAAATAAAAAATGAAAAAAAATTATAAAAAATAAAACTTACAGAGACACCATTAAACATGGAAAACCTCTCAAAAACAAGCTACTAAATTAAAAAACAAACAGTACTATGTTTTGCATAATACTATATGTTTACATATATTTGTCACATCAATATATAAAAGTGACGCCATATGACAGTAGTAAAAGAAGCAACAAATGCATTTTTAATTCATATTTCAGCCTTGTTAGGTTTTCTATTTCCATTTGCAGGGGTTATCATTCCGTTGATCTTATGGAAAGCACAAAAAACTGAAAGTAGCTTTTTAGACAGCAACGGAAAAGAGGCCGTAAACTTTAATATCACCTTCGGCTTGTATAAATGTATTTTGGCATTTGGTTTAATTATTTCATTTTTCGTTTTTCTATTTTTTAAGGCTTCACCAAACATGGTCCCATTTTTCGGAATCTATGGAGTATTTGAGTTAATGAGTATTTGTCTCATTATTATTGCTGCTTCAAAAGCACAGAAAGGGGAAACTTACCAGTATCCAATGACAATTAATTTTTTAAAATAAAAATCCTTTTTATGAAGATAGAGAACACAAAAGCACAGATGAGAAAAGGAGTTCTAGAGTATTGTATTCTTTCCATATTACAAAATGGAGATGCTTATACCTCAGAAATTCTTTCCACATTAAAAGATGCAGAAATGATTGTAGTAGAAGGAACCATCTATCCATTACTAACAAGACTTAAAAATGCAGGATTACTAAGCTACAGATGGGAAGAATCTACCTCCGGTCCACCAAGAAAGTATTATGTACTTACTGAAAACGGAGCCCTTTTTTTAAAGGAATTAAACACAACCTGGAACAACCTAACTAACGCAGTACAAATCGTTACTAGCAAAAAAAACAAATAAGATGAATAAAACTATCAACATAAATTTGGGCGGATTCTTTTTTCATATTGATGAACTTGCCTATCAAATCTTAAAGGGATATTTAGAATCTATAGCACGATCTTTAAGTGATGATCCACAAGGAAAAAATGAAATTATAGCAGACATTGAGGCTAGAATAAGTGAATTGTTATCAGAAACCATCAAAGACCAAAGACAGGTAATTAATGAAAGTGATATCAATGCCATTATAAAAATCATGGGGCAGCCTGAAGATTATGATGATCATACTGAAGAATATACCGAACATAAAAATAATTATAGAACTAGCGCTAGTTCAACTAAGAAACTTTACAGAGATAGTGAGGACAAATTTTTAGGTGGTGTAGCTTCTGGAATCGGGCACTATGTTGGTATTGATTCTATCTGGGTTCGATTGGCATTTATTTTGTTAACGATCACAGGCGGATTTGGAATTCCAATCTATATAATTTTATGGATTCTTTTACCTGAAGCTAGAACGACGGCAGAAAAACTTGAGATGGAAGGGGAAGCGGTGAACATCGATAATATTGAAAAAAAAATCCGTACCGAATTTAACAATGTGGGAGACAAAATAAAAAATGCAGATTACAGCAAGGCTAAAACCGGTTTTCAAAATTTTTTAGACACTTTAGGCAAAATAATACTAGCAATATTTAATGTTGTTGGAAAAGTTATTGGAGTGCTTCTAATGTTTGTTGCCGCAGCAATTTTGTTAGTATTAGTTATCGGAGCCTTTTCGTTTGGAAGTATAGAATTCATGGGAATGACACACAACTTCACTTCTATACCTTCTTTTATCCATGGCTCAATCATTCCACATTGGACGCTTGCAGCATTAATTTTTATCGCTATCGGATTTCCTTTTCTAATCTTATTTTTATTAGGCTTAAGAATCGTTTCATCCTCAGTAAAACAATTGAGCAAAGCCACATCATTAACCCTATTAGGAATTTGGATTATCGCCTTGTTAGCACTAATTTTTACCGGAATCGAACATAGTACAGCAAAAGCTTTCAAAGGGTTTAAAATACAAGAAACGCCGTTTGCATATCAAGAAAACGATACTCTAAAAATTAAATTAATTAATAATGAAGAGCTCCTATATAAGAGTCTTTTAAGAAAAGATAACAACCAAGAATTTGTATATGATAAAGATACCAGAAAACTGTATAGCAATAACATATCCATAGATGTAGTATACAATGACACAGATGTTGCCTCTGTAAAAGTTAGGAGAATGTCTGTTGGTAAAGACAGAAATATTGCTAATCAGAATGCGGAAAAACTAG
This sequence comes from Flavicella sp. IMCC45537, assembly GCF_057197705.1. Lineage (NCBI taxonomy): Bacteria > Pseudomonadati > Bacteroidota > Flavobacteriia > Flavobacteriales > Flavobacteriaceae > Flavicella > Flavicella sp. IMCC45537. The sequence continues at coordinate 3,435,561 of NZ_CM170067.1, read as the reverse complement.
AATATAATTATATTATTGAAGATAAAACAATACTATTGGATGGTTACTTTTTAAGTCCTGAAAACAGCCTTGATAAAAATCAAAACATCGCCATAACCATTGCAGTACCCAAAAACACAACCATTCATTTTACAAATTCTACAAAAAGCTTTCTAGGAAATATTGAAACTACTCAAGACATCTTTAGCAATGACTTGCCAAACCATCATTTCATCATGAGACCTGTTGGTTTAGAATGTACTGATTGTGATGAAAGATTATTCAGAAACTAAAAACCAATATTATGAAACGATTTACAAAACAAGCAACCCTGCTACTTTCACTATTTATAATCTTTACTAGCTGCAAGGTAGATTTTAATCAGACAAACTCTGTTAAAGGAAATAAAAAAGTCATTTCAGAGGAAAGAGCAATTACGGAATCTATTACAAAAATAGAAGTACATGAGGGAATCTCTGTATACCTAAGCATGGGAAACAATCAAAAATTAACAGTAGAAACTGACGAAAACTTAATGCCTTTGATTAAAACACAACTTAAAAACGGAACATTAAAAATATTCTGTGAGCCAAATATTAAAAATTCCAAAGCTCGGAATGTTTATTTAACTGTGAATCAAATTTCAAGCATAGAAACAAATAGTGGTGCTCGTGTTTTATCTGAAAACACTTTAATAAGCGATGATCTAACCATTCAATCGAGAAGCGGTTCACATATAGATTTACAAGTCAACACTAATAAGCTTAGCTCAAGTACAAGCAGCGGATCTCAAATAGACCTAAAAGGTAGAGCTTCTAATTTTTCAGCGCACTCGAGTAGCGGTAGCACCATAAATGCTTATCATTTAAATGCCAAAAATGTTGAATCAAAAGCAAGTAGCGGTTCTCATATTAAAGTGACCGCAACTGAATCATTAAAAGGAAAAGCAAGTAGTGGCGGAAGTATCAACCACAAAGGAAATCCTAAAAACATTGAAAGAAAAACATCTTCGGGTGGAAACGTTTCTGCTGGGTAGAGCCTCAGAAAGCAATCTTTGGTTTAGATTGATTTACAAATGCCTTTAGACATACAGCTAAAGGCATTTTTTTATATTTGATAAAATTTAAATATGCAAGATTATATCATTTTTTTAAGAGCAATAAATGTCGCAGGAAAAAACAAACTAAAAATGCAAGATTTAAAACTTGCCTTGGAAAATGAATATCCGAAAATTCAAACTTACATTCAAAGTGGCAATATTGTAATACCACATTGTAAATTCAAAGGCTCTCAGATCAAGATTTCAATTGAAAAAACACTACTAGAAACCTTTGATATAAAAACTATTGCCATTGTAAAATCAGCACTTGAATTAAAAAATCTCTTAGCAAACATTCCTTTTCCTTCTTTTGAAACAAATCAATTGTATTTTAGTTTTCTAGCTAATGGAATCAACAAGACTGAATCAGTTTCAAAAACAATCACCCAACTCCATGGAGATAATTTTAAGGTCTATAACGATACGGTTTATATTCAGTGCCTCAATGGATATGGAAAAACAAAATTGTCGAATCAATATTTTGAAAAGAAATTTAAAACTTTAGGAACCACTAGAAACTACAATACCATCTCAAAATTAATAGATTTAGCATCTAAAGCCTGAACTACCAACTACCACTGGCACCACCACCTCCGAAGCCTCCACCTCCAAAACCACCGGAGAAACCACCGCCTCCAAAGCTACCGGAGCTTCCACTTCCAAAACCACCACTACTTCTTCCCATATTACTAAATAATATTGCTGTCAAAATATCAGAAGAAGCATTACGTCTTCCCCCTCTTCCGCCACCTTTATTCCCTCGATTTCGGAATATAAAAAACAATACCAATACGATAAAAATAAAAAAACCTTTCAGTTTAGAGGATTCATTAGATGTAGATTTTTTCTTTCTATTTTCTTTAAACTCACCACTAAGCACTTTAAAAACAGATTCACTTCCAGCATCTAAACCGGCATAAAAGTTCCCTGACTTGAATCTAGGTGTAATCACATTTTCTATTATTCTCCTAGACACTGCATCTGTAAGCAAATGTTCAACTCCGTAACCCGTGGAAATATTAACTTTTCGTTCATTTTTTGCTACGAGTATTAATACTCCATTATCTTTACCCTTTTGACCAATTCCCCACTTATGAGCCAACTCCGTAGCAAACATTGCTATCTGGTTAGAACCTATTGAAGTCATTGTAACAACCACAATCTGAGTGGAAGTTGAATCAGAATAGCGCAATAATTTATACTCTAAACTCTGCTGTTCACTCTTAGAAAGCAAGTTCGCATAATCATACAGACTCGTCTGCTTTTTTGGAGCTTCCGGAATACTACTTTGAGAATATCCACCGGTTATCGTGGCGATAACAAACAAAAGGATGGGTACTATTTTTTTTACTTTCAAATGACTGAAATTAGTTATTAATCAATGTAATTTATTTACGGTCCCCCATGAAACGAAGTAAATACAAGAATAGATTTACAAAGTCTAAATACAAGGTCAAAGCACCTAAAATCGATTTCTTTTTTGAAACCTCTGCATCATCCGCATAAGAAGCCATTCTTTTAATTTTCTGAGTATCATATGCCGTTAAGGCTACAAAAATTAAAACACCTGCATAAGTGATAACCCAATACATTACTTCGCTCTGTAAAAACAGATTCACTACGGAACCAATAATCAAACCAATCAATGCCATAAATGCAAGGTTTCCAATAGAAGTTAAATCTTTCTTTGTCATGTATCCATAAGCACTCATCACCCCAAAGGTTGCAGCCGTTACTAAAAACGTTGATGCAATTGAGGAACTTGTATAAATTAAAAACACCATAGAAAGCGTCAATCCATTCAAAACAGAATATAACAAGAACACTATTCCTGCTGTTTCTGCCGTCATTTTATTAATTCTTGCTGATAGAAAAATCACAGCTCCAAACTCTGCTCCGATCAACAGATAAAAAGGAAGCATACTTCCTGATGCTGGAAATATTGCACTCAATACTGCAGGTGTTGATGCAGCCCACATAGCCACGACTCCTGTAATAACCAATGCAGCACTCATCCAACCATATACCTTTGAAATAAAAGCTGCTTCTATTTGCTCTCTTTGTAATAAAACATCTGTATTCATAATTCTTATTTTTATTTTATTTACCCTTTTGAAATTTCATCAGGCAATTCATTAATATCATCTTTTTGATAAGGAAAAAACTCTTTTAATCTTTTACCTGCCTCTTCAATTCCTAGCTGCAAGCCTTTTGCAAAATCACCTTTTTTAAATTCCTTTATCACCAACTCTTTCGTCGTATCCCAAAAATCATTAGAAACAACTTTATCAATTGCAGCATCCCCTAAAATAGCGAACCTGTGCTCTTTTGTAGCTAAATAAAATAACACACCATTCTGCTGCTCGGTTTCATTCATCTTCAACTCAAAGAACACTTCCTTGGCTCTTTCCAAGGCCTCTTTATCCGAACTTGGATCAATGTGTACCCTTATTTCTCCTGAAGTATTCAGTTCAGCAGATTTTATCGCCTCTACCACATCTAACTCCTCTTGCTCCGATAAATGATATTCTGTATTTGGCATAACTAGAATTTTACTTCAGGTGCTTTTTCACTTCCTTCTGCAGACTTATAGCGACTCATTTCTTCAAAATTCAAAAGTCCTGCATAAATGGAATTCGGAAATAATTTAATATGTTTATTATAGGTATTTACCAATCCATTAAACCTATTTCTTTCCACATTAATTCTGTTTTCAGTTCCTTCTAATTGACTTTGCAACTCTAAAAAATTAGTATTCGCTTTTAAATCAGGGTATTTTTCTGCCACAACCATTAACTTCCCTAAAGCTCCTGCTAATCCTTGTTGAGCTCTTTGATAAGAAGCCATATTTTCTTCAGTCAAATTACTTGCATCAATTTTAGTACTTGTAGCACTAGCTCTGGCTTTTATAACAGCCTCTAAAGTTTCACTTTCATGCGAAGCATATCCTTTTACAGTATTTACTAAGTTTGGAATTAAATCAGCTCTCCTTTGATATGAACTTTCAACATTTGACCATGCTGTTTTTGCATCCTCTTGATACGTAACAGCTGTATTATTAAAGCCCTTAAACGAGCTATATCCCCATAACAGAACTACAGCTACAATAATTAAAGGCAACCACTTTTTTAATTTATCCATATTTATTTTTGTTTTTTATAAACACAACGGTTCAATATACATACCAATTATTTTTTTACTGATATTTTGTCAGTTTTTTGCCGAAATTGGCAATTCACTAATGTGATTGAAATAATTTAAAGTTCGTTTTTGATCTTGAGTAATTCTGCCTTTACCTTTTGTAATCTTTCAATAATTTCAAGATTTTTTTTAGTAGTTTCCGGCTCTGCTATTAATTTTTTCTTAGCTCCGTCTAAGGTAAAACCTTTCTCTTTAACTAAATGATAAATTAATTTAAAATTTTTAATATCCACAGGCGTGAACATTCTATCTCCTTTTCCATTTTTTTTAGGTTGGATGATATCAAATTCTTTTTCCCAAAAGCGGATCAAAGAGGTATTCACATCAAAAGCTTTCGCCACCTCACCTATTTTGTAATATCTTTTTTCTGGTAAATCAACTTCCATTAATCCAAAGATTGATTTTCTTTTGAAGCCATATCCAACATCATATCATACTCCTCTGGGGTAAGATCATTAAAATAATAATAAATCGGATTTACCTTTCTATTCCCTTTCACTACTTCGTAATGCAAGTGCGGTGCGGTGGAAGTCCCTGAAGTCCCAACATACCCAATTAAATCACCTCTTTTAACCGACTGGCCCTTTCGAACTGTATATTTCTCCATATGACCATATAATGTTTTGTAGCCAAAACCGTGATCAATTTTCACATAATTTCCAAAACCTCGTTTAGACTTTGTAACCTTTTCAATCTTTCCATTACCTGTAGCATAAATTGGTGTTCCCTTCGGAGCGGAAAAATCCATTCCCCAATGAAATTTTCTTGTTTTATAAATTGGATGAATTCTATAGCCAAAACCAGAAGCCATTCTCTTTAAATCTTTATTCGCAACAGGCTGAATTGCTGGTATGGAAGCTAACATTTCTTTTTTGTTCTTAGCCATTCCAATAATTTCATCAAGAGATTTTGATTGCACTACTAGCTGCTTAGATAAAACATCAATTTTTTTGGTTACATCTTTAATCATCGTTGAGTTCTCAAACCCATCTAAAGACTTGTACCTATTGATCCCTCCAAAACCTGCCATACGCTCTTCTTTCGAGATTGGCTCTGCTTCAAAGTAAACTCGGTAAATATTGTTATCTCTTTCTTGAATTTCTTCTAGAACAGAAGTCCCTTCATCAATTCTTTTAGATAATAGTTCATAATGCAATTTTAAGTTTTCCAACTCGCGCTCATCATCTAACTGACTTGGAGATTTAATCACATAACTAAATCCAATAAAACCAAGGAAAGCAATCAAACCAACAGCGGTTGTAAATAGCAAACCGTTCTTTATTTTAGTGCTTCTTTTTACCGTTATTCTTTGATAAGAAAGGGTTTCTGAATCGTAATAAAATTTTACTTTTGCCATATTGCTAAATATAGTACTTTTGTATCCTCATTTGCAAGCCCTTTTGTGCGCTTAAAAACAAACAGAACAAATGCAAATTTACAAAATGTTTTATAACTACTCAATAAGCGAGGGGAATTAGCATTTTTTTAATTGTTCACATAAAGAATAGTAACACATGAAATCATTAGAAATAAGACAGCAATTTTTAAACTTTTTTGAAGAAAAATCACATAAAATTGTTCCTTCTGCACCTATCGTTTTAAAAGATGACCCAACATTGATGTTTACCAATGCGGGTATGAACCAATTTAAAGAATATTTTTTAGGGCAGCGTGAGGTTACAAATTCTAGAGTTGCGGATACACAAAAATGTTTACGTGTTTCTGGTAAACACAACGATTTGGAAGAAGTAGGAATGGACACTTACCACCATACCATGTTTGAAATGCTTGGAAACTGGAGTTTTGGAGACTACTTTAAAAAAGAAGCAATTGAATGGGCATGGGAATTTTTAACAGATCGATTAAAATTAGACAAAGACTCTTTATACGTAAGTGTATTTGAAGGGAGTTCTGATGATGATAAACTTGAATTAGATCAAGAAGCTTTTGACTTATGGAAAGCTATTGTACCTGAAGATAGAATTATTATGGGGAATAAAAAGGACAACTTTTGGGAAATGGGTGCGCAAGGGCCATGTGGACCATGTTCTGAAATTCACATTGATATTCGTACTCCAGAAGAAAAGTCAAAAGTATCTGGACGTGATTTAGTCAATATGGACCACCCTCAGGTAGTAGAAATTTGGAACCTTGTATTTATGCAATTCAACAGAAAGGCAGATGGTTCTTTAGAAAAACTTCCTGCACAGCATGTTGATACAGGAATGGGATTTGAACGTTTGTGTATGGCTATGCAAAATGTACAGTCTAACTATGATACAGATGTTTTTACTCCTTTAATTAGAGAGATAGAAACCATTACAAATTCTGTATACGATAAAAACTCTATTCCTACAGAATCAAACGGAAAAGTAAGTGTTGCTATTAGAGTAATCGCAGATCACGTAAGAACGGTAGCGTTCTCTATTGCTGATGGACAATTACCAAGCAATAATGGAGCTGGTTACGTAATCAGAAGAATCTTAAGAAGAGCGATACGATACGGGTTTACCTTTTTAAACACAAAAGAGCCTTTCATTTTTAAATTGGTAGAAACTTTAAGCAACCAATTAGGAGAAGTTTTCCCTGAATTAAAAGCACAGCAACAATTAATTACCAATGTAATTAAAGAAGAAGAACAATCTTTCTTAAAAACTTTGGATCAAGGTTTATTGTTGTTAGATAATATCATTTCTAAAACAGAGGGGACTACAGTCTCTGGAGAAAAAGCTTTTGAATTGTATGATACTTTTGGATTTCCAATTGATTTGACGGCCTTGATTTTAAGTGAAAAAGGATATCAATTAGATGAAAAAGGTTTTGAATCTGAATTACAAAAACAAAAAGACAGATCTCGTGCTGCAGCTCAGGTAACTGCAGGTGACTGGCAAATAATTGCTGAAAGCACAAATGAATCATTCATCGGTTATGACAACATTACTGCTGAAGTAAAACTAACTAGATATAGAAAAGTTGATAGTAAAAAAGACGGTCAACTATTTCAATTGGTATTTGATCAAACTCCGTTCTATCCAGAAGGAGGAGGACAAGTTGGTGACAAAGGTTATTTAGAAGCAGCTAATGGAGATGTAACTTATTTAATCGACACAAAAAAGGAAAACAACTTGATCATTCATATGACCAAGAACCTTCCTAAAAACTTACAAGCAACTTATACCGCTGTTGTGGATGCTAAATATAGATCAAGATCTGCGGCCAACCATACCGCTACTCATTTATTGCATCAGGCCTTAAGAAGCGTATTGGGGACTCACGTAGAACAAAAAGGTTCTTATGTACATCAAGCTTCATTGCGTTTTGATTTCTCTCATTTCTCTAAAGTTTCTGCGAATGAATTAACGGAGATAGAGAATTTTGTAAATTCTAGGATCCATGAAAAACTAAGTCTTGAAGAGAATAGAAACAACACCTATGACAACGCTATTGCGGAAGGAGCAATTGCCTTGTTTGGGGAAAAATATGGAGATACAGTGCGTTCTATAAAGTTTGGTAGCTCTATGGAATTATGTGGAGGTATCCATGTGGAAAACACCGCAGACATATGGCAATTTAAAATCACTGGAGAATCAGCAGTTGCATCTGGAATTAGGAGAATAGAAGCCATTACGTCTGATGCGGTTAAAAAATATTATAAAGACCAAGACCTACTTTTTAGTGATGTAAAATCTACCTTGAAAAACGCTAAAGATCCAGTAAAAGCGATCACTAGCCTACAAGATGAAAATAATGCATTGAAAAAACAAATTGAAGTTCTAGTAAAAGAAAAAATAAAAAATCTTAAAACACAGCTTAAGAACAGTATTACCGACATCAATGGAATTAATTTTCTTGCGACACAAATAGATATGGAAGCTAGTGCATTAAAAGACATTGCACATGAACTTGGAAATGAGATTGAGAATCTTTTCTTTTTTGCAGGAACTGAAATAAACGGAAAAGCATTATTGACTTGTTATATTTCTAAAAACTTGGTAGAACAAAAAGAATTGGATGCTGGTAAAATAGTTAGAGAATTAGGAAAGCTTATCCAAGGAGGAGGTGGAGGACAAAAGTTCTTTGCAACTGCAGGTGGAAAAAATCCATCTGGCTTGACTGAGGCTATCTCTAAAGCTAAAGATTATATTGCATAATAATTATAAATCCTCTCGGATTAAAAAGCAGTTATGTTTATAAAATAAAAAAGGTTCCAAATTGGAACCTTTTTTATTTTATCATATTTTTTTTAATTGCTTTTAGACAACTCTAAATACGTTTTTGTTGAATTTCGCTCAACTAAATCCGTTCTGATCACTTCTGTTACAGTTGGAATATCTGTTTCGTTTTTCTCCAAACGATCTATCAACATTTGCGCAGCCGTTTCTCCCATTTGCTCCCCATGCTGACTCACTGTTGTTAATTTCGGACTTGAGTGTCTTGATAACAATCCATTTGCAAATCCAATTACTGAAAAATTCTCAGGAATTTTATAGCCTTTACGCTGAGCAATCTTCATGGCTGCAATAGCCGATTGCTCACTCGATGCAATCACACTATCGATGTCATTATTTTCAAAAAGAGGTTCAATAATCTCTTCGTATTTTTTGTAATCACTTTCTTGGATATTCAATATCAAATTTTCGTTGACAGAAAGCCCTTCAACTTTCATTCCTTCTAAATATCCTTTGTAACGATCTTTCCCAACAATTAAATCACTAATGGTAGATATAAAAGCAATGTTTTTACATCCAGTATTTTTTAGATGTTTTACCGTTTTTATTGCGGCTTCAAAGTCATCTGCTACTACTTTATCACATTCAACATCTTTAGCAACCCTATCAAACATAACAATAGGAGTTCCCTCTTCAATCATATCTTTAAAATGGTCTACACATTTTTTCATTCCCGTTTCCTTAGACATAGAAACAATAAAGCCATCAATACTTCCATTAGAAAGCATCTCCATTGTTTCTACTTCCTTATCATAAGATTCATTTGAAATACAAGTAATAATTTTATAGCCATTCTCATTCGCCTTTTTCTCTACCCCTTTAAAAACCTGTGCAAAAAAGTAATTCAACATATCAGGAATTACTACACCAATTGTTTTAGTTCGTCTATTTTTTAAACTTAAGGCATTAAAATTAGGCTTGTACTTTTTCTTCTTCGCGTACTTCTGAATTTTAGCTTTTGTCTTATCACTAATTTCATAACTATCATTCAAAGCTTTTGAAACCGTAGATATAGATACATCAAATTTCGCTGCAATATCTTTAATAGTTATTTTTTTCATATGGAATAAATTAATTTATGACTGGATGCAAAAATAGTTATAATTAGCCAAATTTCATTACCAAACAGCACCTTGTTTGAAACATAACAATTTATAAAAGTTAATTTAGTTTTCAAAACTATTTATTCCATTCAAGCCTATCAAATTAAAAATATGGATAATATTGATGCAATCAGAGCAATTAACTAACAATTTAGAAACTTTACTACAACTCGACTATGGATTTATGACTCCTTTTTCGGATGAAAAACTCCCAGAAAAACACCCCATACACTATTGCATACTCCAGAAAAACCAAATACAAATTTTCATGGTATTCTTTAGTCTGATATGCAGCATAACTCAAAACAATCATAAAACTCCACACCAAAGGAAATTTATAGCGAGTAAATATGGAAAGAAACAGAGGAATGGCAACATACCAAGGATGCACTATGGATGCCAAAGAATAGTAGATGCAAATAGAAAAAAGCATCGTTTCCAATAAAATTATTGGATTTTTATTCTCTCTAAAAATCGATAATATTGCCAACGCTACAATCACAATAATTGGAGTAACAGCCCCGACAGAGTGAATAATATTATACCCTTTAACCTGAAAACCAATCTCCCTAATGATATAATAAATACTTGCATTAAATTCAAAATTTTGAAAATAAAGATGGATGCTATCCATAAAATTGTAATATAAATCCTGACTTAAAAAAGGCAAGAAAAACAAGAAATTCAACCCCAATATAAAACTACCATATCCAACTGTTTTCCAAAAACCAATTCTTTTTATTAAAACAGGAACAAATAATAGTGGAATCAATTTTACCGAAACAGAAAAAGAAAAAGCCAATACAGAATAAAGCCATTTATTTTTGAGTAAATAATAGATGGCTATTGCAAGAAAAAACAGCATCAAGCCCTCAAAATGCAAATTCCCTGTCAACTCAAGAATTATAAAAGGATTTAGAAAATATAAAAAAATACACTTTGAAGGTAAATTCAGAAGTTTCAAAATTTTCTTCCCAAAAACAAAAGTTCCAATATCTGCCAAAATCAACAACAGTCGCATCACTATAGTAGCTCCTAGTAAGTTTTTAGAAAAGAAAATCGCCGTAATCAAAAAAGAAAATTGATTTATCGGAGGATAACAAGTATAATGACTTCCATTCATTGCTCCCATTCCTTCATATAACAACTGTCCTTCAGCAACCAATGAGGTATCATTTTCGGGCAAAACCAAATAGGGATTCAAACCTTCCCATATCATTCTACCGTCCCAAATAAACCTATAAAAATCATCCGATAAATTTGGAATTGCAAATAGCAACAAAACTCTAAACCCAAGTGAAAGAAAAAATAGCGATTTATTATTTTGTTCACTTTTATAAATAAAATATAAAAATGAGATAAAACATACTGAATAAAGGAAAATAAACAAATAAAAAGAACTTCTTTCTATCCCATAAGCTATCCAGAGATAAGCAATAGTACTAAGTAAAATTGCCAACACAGATTTGATAGAAATAATTTGAAACAATTTATTCATTCACCGATTTTATCGATTGAAAAAAGACATAACCAAAGCCCAAAAAAAGCATTAAATGAAAAGGAAATAATCCAAAATCAAAATGTTCATTTGGTATTAGTTTATTATCGCCAACATACCCCACTAATACGGCACTCAATAAACCAAAACCAAAATACAAAGTCAATAAGCCTTCTACAAAAACACTTTTAGATAATTTTTTCTGAATATATTTATTTTTATTCCATTTATCTTTCAGTGAAAGCATATTAAATTTTGGTGTTCGCACAAATTCACTTTTTTTCCCTAAATGTCCTTCGGTTACTGCAACCGTATTATGCAAAGAAAACCCCATTGCAACTGAGAAAAATTTAAAAAACATAAAAAAATAACTTCCGAAATTTTTCAAACCACCTCCTTTTATTTCCCTATACATAAACCAATAGCAAATAAAAAATATCAAGGTACTCATAGCAAAAAAAGACATTGCCACGAAGTATAATTTAAGGTCTTCAAAATAATTTTTCAGATACAACATAGGAATACTCAAAACTCCTACAATAAAAACATTTAAAAACATACTACTGTTCAAAAGATGTAATGCGGCATGGGCCTTTGTTTTAAAACAAAGATTATCCGCCTTCATCACCTTTTTTATCATTTTCTGAAAATTCTCAGCTCCACCTTTATTCCATCTGAATTGCTGACTTCTTGCTGCACTAATTACCACAGGCAACTCAGCAGGCGTTTCTACATCTACCAAATATTTAAATTTCCAATCTTTTAATTGGGCTCTGTAACTTAAGTCTAAATCTTCAGTAAGCGTATCTCCTTCCCAATTCCCTGCGTCTAGAATACATGTTTTACGCCATACCCCAGCGGTACCATTAAAATTGATAAAATGCCCTTGACTGTTACGTCCTACTTGTTCAAGTGTAAAATGCGCATCTAAAGCAAAGGCCTGAATTTTTGTAAGTAAAGAATAATCTCTGTTGATATGTCCCCATCTGGTTTGCACCACCCCTATTTTTTGATTCTTGAAAAAGGGAATTGTTTTATATAACCAATTAGATTCAGGTAAAAAATCCGCATCAAAAATAGCGATAAACTCACCTTTCGCGATTTTTAGACCTTCCTTTAAAGCACCTGCCTTAAAACCTTTTCTATCTGTTCTATGAATATATTCAATAGTATGCCCTTTTTTTCTTAGTTCTTCTATTTGCTTACGTGTAGAGGCAACACTTTCATCAGTAGAATCATCCAACACTTGAAACTCTAATTTATCTTTTGGGTATTCTAATTCCACCATTTTATTCAAAAGGCGCTCCATCACATAAATCTCATTATACACTGGAAGTTGAATCGTTACAAAAGGTATCTGATCTGGGTCCTTGAAATCATATTTCTCATCCTGATTTTTCTTTCGTTTTGATTTCAAAAAATTGAACAACAAATTTAATTGAGCAAAAGAAAATGATAAAATTAGAGTTAGCGCTAGCAAATAAACAATCATCAATGCCACTCCTATTCCATAAATTGTATTATCCGAAAATAAACCTTCCATTATTTTAAACTATATCTAAAAATCCAACTTAATATCTTATACCCAGCCATAAGCGTTCCTTTTAACGTTCCTGATACTTTAGAAACACCAATTCTATTTCTATAAGTAACCGGCACCTCTGTGTAGGTCATTTTTTGCTTCAATACTTTTAATTGCATTTCAACAGTCCAACCATAGGTTTTATCTTCCATCTCTAAGGCAAGAAGTTTTTCATACTTCATCGCTCTAAACGGTCCTAAATCAGTAAAAGTTGCAGAAAAAAACAATCGCATCAAACGAGTTGCTAACCAATTTCCAAAAACCTGTTGTGGTGTCATAGCACCAGGTTCCCTATAAGCTCCTGTTCTAGAACCAATTACCATATCAATATTTTTTTCGAGGATTGGAGCAATTATTTTTTCCAATTCCTCTGGGTAATCAGAATAATCTCCATCTAAAAAAACAACTATCTCAGGCAACACGTTTTGCTGAGCGATATACTCCATTCCTTTCAAACAAGCATATCCATACCCTTTATTTATTTCTGACAAAACCGTAGCACCTGCATTTTTCGCGTTCAACGCGGTAGCATCTGTAGACCCATTATCTACCACAATTATTTCTGATACTATTTTTGGAACATCACGAACAACATTAGCAATAGCATCTCCTTCATTGAAGGCAGGTATAATAACCTTGATCAATACATCCTTTCCAAGGGATTTTTTATTTGCTTCCAACTTAATATTTTTATCCGGCATTATTTTATTGCACTGTTTTATAGTAAATCTTTTAGATCGTTTTCTTTTTGAAAGCTTTCAAGATTATCCCATTCTCCTACTTTTACATCTGATGAAAACTTTTCAATCTTCACAATTTTTTCAGAATTGTATTGAAGACAATACCCTTCTTTTTTACCAGATTTATATTGAATCTTACAAATTAAACTCCCGGCTATATCATAAAACACCCACCAATCTGTCATCAAATCATTTGCAAAATGTCCTTCTTTTTCAAGATTTCCATTCGCGCGGTAAAAGTACCAATATTTTTCTTTGAGGCCTGCTTCAAAATGTCCTTTTGATGCTACTGAATTATCCTTATGATAGGTGTACCAATACTTTGATTTTTCTCCATTTAGCATCCACCCCTCACTAACAATCCTACCAGAAGTATCCTTGTTTTTCTGATAAAATCTTGAAGTTTGAGCTGTAATACTCAAGGTAAAAAACAGAAATAAAATTCGAAACATACTAATACTACTATTTGTTTTCTTTTATCATCTTTAATAAATCTACATCATTCCCCAATAAAGTAGGGTTTTGATCTATTCTATTTTCTGTAGGACCATTTTCAAGTTTTAATACCCCTCTTGGACAAACAGCAGAACAGACTCCACAACCAACGCAAGAAGAACGAACTATATTTTGACCTTTTTGAGCATAAGATCGTACATCAATTCCTTGTTCACAATACGTAGAGCAGTTTCCACAAGAAATACATTGTCCGCCATTTGTAGTAATCCTAAATCTTGATTTAAATTTCTGAACCAGTCCCATGTATGCTGCTAACGGACATCCAAAACGACACCAAACTCTATTCCCCATAATTGGATAAAACCCAGTACCTATCACCCCAGAAAAAATTGACCCTATAAAAAATCCATAACTAGATTGCACATCATATGCGGTAATGCCAAAAGCAATTTCTTGCCATGATTCTATTTCAGCAAAATAGGTATAGAGCGTCAAACCAGTCATCCCAACCGCAAAAACCAAAACTCCATGAATCAACCAACGCTCAATTTTCCACGAGAACAAAGATTTATCTGACAATTGACGGTAAGGATCTCCTAAAGTTTCAGCCAAGCCTCCACAACCACAAACCCAGGAACAATACCATCTTTTCCCATAAAAATAGACCATTATCGGAACCACTATCAAGGTCAAAACAATTCCCCAAACCAACATAAATAATCCTATTTGACCTTGACCTAATAATCCCCAATCTTTATTCAAATCAAAAAATAAATCATAATCCAACGGCCATGCATTTTTAAAATCAAACCAAGGTTTATTAAAGGCAACTAAAATTTCAGGAATTAAAAATGCAAATGCAATTTGAAAGAACAATACTACTCCAGTTCTCACCATTTGATAGGCGTTGTGTCTATATTTAATAAACATACGTACCGCAAAAACTGTCATCACAGAACAATACATAAACCCATATAAAAACCATTGACTAGAAGGGTTTCCACTTAAGCTTTTACTAATTGGATCTACCGATAAAATCGGGTTTATCAAATAATTTGGAAAGAAATATAGCAATATGTAAAACCCAACAAAATAAATAAATGCAATCATTCCCATCCAACCTTTATTTGTAGCTGCATGTTGCATAATTCCGTTATTCTTTATTCCTGCTGGCCCCAGTAATTTATAATCTGAGCCAAAAGCAATCAACCCACCTAAAATAGCCAAACCAAAGGTCAACCAAAAAAATAGCCACTGATTTTCAGAAACCCAACCAATTGTGGTAACTCTTACCAAAGGATAAACATATTCTTTAGAAGTTTTATTCCACTTAAGTTTCATCACTTTATCCCAAGCAATATTCTCTTGACTTAACTGATATGCATCTGAAGCATTACCTAATGCAATAATTTTATCCGACAACTCAAAGGTGCTCAACTCTTTTGCAACAATACTTGTTTGAGCTTGCTCTATAAAATATTCACTTTTGATATTTTTAGAGGAAATCCATCCATCAAAAGCCTCTTGAGAAACGTAATTTTTTGAAGTGAATATACTACCTGTGAAAATCACAAATCCGATAAGACTTATAAATAATCCAATTTTTTTTATCGCTTTCATCTTCTCTATTTATGCTTTTAAAAATATTCTCTTCCAACTTTTAGCTCTTACTGTTAACTGAGCATTAAAATCAGTATTGTATTTCTCTATAATTTCTTGTTCATATTGTTTGAAAAACTCGGGATCAAAATTAGCATCCTTAAGGTGTTCCAAAACCTTTTCAACAGAGGCCTTTTCTGTAAGCCAGGTATCAAAACGTTCATGCCTTAATCGAATTCCAAACGTGTTAATTCCTAAAAACTCCTTTGATTCTTTATCAAAACTTATGATGATACTTTTTTTTCCTGAGCTATCTTTCCAAGAAAACCGATCCTCATTTTCTTTTGGTTGTGCCCAAACCCATCCATAGGTTTGATACTCTATATCTATAAATTTTGCTGAATTAAACCAATTCCCTGGTTTATATGCTGTGGTGTTTCCACAAATAGTTCTTGCAACGGTTTCTCCCATCATTCTACCGGTATACCATACAGCTTCAATGGTTCTTCTTTGTCCGATTGCATTATGTTGTTCTGCACAATCACCAATCGCATAAATATCTTTGCAATTGGTTTCCAAAAATTCATTGACCAACACACCTCTATTTGTGTATATCGCTGATGATTTTATAAATTCGATATTCGGACTTACACCCGCAGTTAAACCGACTATACTACATTCGATAGTTTCTCCTTTGTCAGTAACTATCGCTTTTGCTCTTCCTTTTTCATCAGAAATAATTTCCTTTAAACTTGTATCTAACCTAAGATCAATATGGTTGTCTATAATTTCTTTATTGACAATCTCTGATTGCTCATCTGGCAAAACACCATTCCAAAAACTTTTTTCTCTTACTAAAAATGTAACTGGAATATTTCTAGAATGCAACATTTCTGCCATTTCTATCCCAATCAACCCTCCACCAACTATTACTGCTCTTTTACAATCTTTGGCATTTTCTTCTAACGTTTCCAAGTCTTGTTTAGAATACAAGCCCTGAACCCCTTTAAGATCCTGACCTGGCCATCCAAACTTATTAGGTTTAGAACCTGTAGCGATAATCAAGTCGTCAAATAAAATATCAGAACCATCGGTTAAAACTAACCTTTTAGTCTCGGCTTCTATAGTCTCAACACTCCCTTCTACAAGTGCTATTCTATTCTTTTGCCAAAACCATTTTTCATAGGGCTGGGTATGCTTAAACTCCATATGTCCCATAAAAACATACATCAATGCTGTTCTCGAAAAAAAATACTTAGACTCAGCCGAAATAATAGTAATACGATGATCACTTAATTTCCTTATATGTCTGGCAGCCGTTACTCCAGAAATTCCGTTTCCAATTATTACAATATGTTTCATAAAATTAGGTTCGTTTAGGTTCTAAATCTAATTATTGATATATTTAGGTAAGCATCTTAAAAATAAGAAATCTACAAATCATAGGTCGAAACAATTTCAAGAACTTAACTCAAAAACTAAAAACCACTCAATTTAGAATCATTAAAAATAAAATACTTTTGTAAGGACTTTACTTTAAAACATACTTTTAACCAGAACCTAATAAACTTTTAATATGATTAAGAGCATCACTAAAATTTTTATCACAGCATTATTTATAACGGGTATATCAAATGCCCAAGAAAGCAATATTCAGACCTATACGCCATCAAAACTTTTGAAAAAGGGGCAAGTAGACGTAAAATGGTTTAATAATTTCTATAGCCAAACAGAAGACACTTTTAGAGGAGATCATCCAAGAGAGAATTTCTTTACGGCAACCTTTGAAACCTTTTATGGAGTAAGTGAAAACTCGCGTTTTAATGTAGGATTGGTATTCAATGTAAAATCAAATAACATCGGTGGAAAAAGTTGGTTTTCTCCATTAAACTTTGCCAATGAAGAAGGAGTTTCTAGAGCTGGTTTCACTTCCATAGCTCCGAGTATTAGTTTTCAACCTTTAAAAAATGTAGGTAATTTTTCTATTCGAACTGGGGTATTTATTCCATTAATTGATCATGAAACAGAAAACGGTGTTTATCTAGACAAAAAAAGTTACGTATGGGAAACAAAATTCTTTTACGATTACACATTCCCAAGCGGAAAATGGCAATTATTTACTGAATTAGATACACAATTTAATTTTGGGGAGGAAGATACTTATGATAACAATGGAACCTCTGAAGGAGGTTTTGCGAACAACAGTCTTGGGGTTCCTGTAAGTGCCTTTGTAAGTTATTTTCCAACATCAAAATCTACAGTATACCTGCAAACGCAACAATATATTTTGATAGATTTAGGGAATAAATTTAGCCAAGAATATACGCAACTAGGAATTGGAGGAAAATATCAGGTGACAAGAGCGTTGAATATAGAAGTATCCTATACTAATTTTGTAAGAGGATCTGATACAGGTTTCGGAGAAACCCTTAACTTAGGGCTTCGATTCATATCTAACTAAATGAAATTAGAAAAACTATTATTTTTTTTCATAGCAATGGTCCTTTTTTCCTGTCAGGCACAGGAGAAAAGGACTTCTTTAATTAACGGTGTTAGTTTTGTAGCTTCGAATAAAAAAGTAAGCTCTAAAAACATTCAACCTGTTGTCAATCTCAACGCAAATTGGGTAACCTTGATGCCCTTCGGTTTTATGCAGTCCGAACACAAACCTATGCTCCAATTCAATACAAAATGGCAATGGTGGGGAGAAACTGCAGAAGGAGTACAGAGTACTTCAAACTATTTTAAGACGGCCGGAATAAAAAGGATGTTGAAACCACAAATCTGGATCAAAGGAGGCTTGTTTACTGGTCATATGAAAATGACCAATGAAGAAGATTGGAAAAGCCTTGAAAATAATTATGAGAATTTTATTTTGTTTTACGCCGAATTAGCACAAAACTCAAACATGGAGCTTTTTTGTATTGGTACAGAACTAAATAATTTTGTCAGCCAACGACCAGAGTTCTGGTTCAACCTAATCACTAAAATAAAAAAAATATACAAAGGGAAAATCACATATGCGGCCAATTGGGATTCTTATAAAAACCCTCAATTTTGGCCTCTATTGGATTATATTGGAATTGATGCATACTTTCCATTAAACGACACTAGAACACCAACTACTGAAGAACTAGTTGCAGCTTGGAACCCAATTAAAACGGAGCTCAAAAACTTTCACAAGAAACATAAAAAATCAATTATCTTTACCGAGTACGGTTATAGAAGTATTGATTATTGTGCCAAGCAACCATGGGTTTCTGATACTCATGAGAACTTCAATGAAAACGGACAAGCAAATGCATTAAATGCATTGTTTCAATCATTTTGGAACGAATCATGGTTTCAGGGTGGTTTTCTTTGGAAATGGTTTGATGATCACTCTAAAGCTGGTGGTATTCATAATAATGGATTTACCGTTCAAAATAAATCAACAGAACAAATAGTAAAAGAATTCTTTGCTTCCCAACAATAATTAAATGCATAAAATAGCTTACTCTTTCATAATTATATTTCTTTGTTTTGGCCCTATAAAAGCACAAGAAAAAACAATCTCTGAAATTGAATTTTCGGGAATAAAAAAAATAAAACCAAGTTTTCTAAAAAAAGTTGTTAGCACTAAAACGAACAGTCTACTTGACTCCGTCATTCTTGAAAATGACATCATGTTTTTAAAAAGACTGCCTGCCGTAGCGTATGCTAGCTATAAAACTGTAAAAAATGATCAAAATGAATACAAGGTTGTTTTTGATATTGAAGAAAACTTTTCAATAATTCCTTTATTCAACGTGTATACCACCAACAATGAAGAAGTTGCATATAGAATAGGTTTAACTGAATATAATTTATTTGGTAAAGGCATGGTTCTAGGAGGTTTTTATCAAAAGGATATTTATGATTCCTACAGAATAAGTTTTCAAGCTCCCTATCTGTTTTCTAAAAAATTTGGTTTAGGTATAAGTTATCAAAACTTCACCTCCTTAGAACCTGTTTTCTTTGAACAAGGAACGGTAGATTATAAATATAACAATACATCTTACGAAGTATTAGCCTTGTATGAAATCAATGCCAAAAATAGATTTAGTACCGGGGTAAATATATTTAGAGAAGACTATAAATATGTTCCCCAACAAGAAGATGTTACTCCACCTGTATCCGAATTAATAGAAGACAAAGTACTATATAAATTAATATACCAACATGATAATTTAAAGTACCACTACCAGTATGTATCTGGATTTAAGGACATTTTTAACTTTCAATATGTGACTTCTGAGACCAACGTATCATCACCAAACTTTTTGATAGGTTGGAATGATTTTCTTTACTACAAACGCATCAAAGCACGTGGTAATTTTGCCACAAGATTAAGAGTGGGCTTAGCTACGAATAATGATTCTCCTTTTGCTCCTTTTGCTCTTGACAACAACGTAAACATTCGGGGAGTAGGAAATATTATAGATAGAGGTACCGGTTCCATTGTTTGGAATGCAGAATACAGACATTCAGTGGTAGATACTTCAATTTTTGCAATACAAGGAAATGCTTTTATAGATTCAGGATCATGGCGTACTCCAGGGGGTGGCCTTGATGACTTTATTGATCCTGATAATATTGTAGTCTTCTCTGGACTTGGACTCCGATTTATCCATAAAAAGATTGTTAATGCCGTTTTTAGAATAGATTATGGAGTTGGTCTAACCCAAAACAGACATGGAATGGTGTTTGGAATTGGACAGTATTTTTAAAATCCAAAGCATAAAAAAAAGCTCCTTTAAAAAGGAGCTTTTTTTATTATTTATGAATACTTCCTATTTAGTATAATCATACCAAATTTCATCAATTACACTAGACTTATCTACTGCATTGATTCTTGTAATATAGTTAGCTATTAAATTTGTAAAGTGATTATCATGTGCTGCAATAACAGGACTAATAAATTCTTTCTCTGTAGATTTAGAAATATTGTTGTAGTAAAGGAAACTGCTCATATCCAAAAGCAAGACTTTCACAAGTTTCAAAATCAGCTACGATACCATGTACCTCATCAGCTCCTAATAAAGCAATTGCTTCCGCATTGTTTTCTACCAATACCAATTTAGCATTTGGGAATCTTCTTTTCACAAACTCCTCACTAGTGGTACCTTTAGTTGTTGCCAAAGTAACTGTAGGAACATTTACATGCTCTGCGTCACCTTTTGATAATTTTTTACTTTTTGTTAAAATAGATTTCCCACTTTTAAAATATACTCCCGGAAAAACAACTTTTGCATTTCTTTCTGTAGTTATAGAAACTCCAGAAAAAACAATATCTACCTTACCTTCTTGAACCGCAGGAATTAAATTCTCAAAATCCATCACTTCATATTTTACAGCTACTCCTAATTCTTTAGCTAAATGAGCTGCAATTTTAATATCAATCCCTTCTAACTCACCAGAAGCTCCATTAAAAGAGAATGGAAATTGCTGACCCGTAGTACCAACAACAATTGTTTTTTGTGCTAAAATTTTATCTAAAGTTTTTTGTTTAACTGACTCAGCACATGATGTAAGGAACGCAGAACTAGTAACTACTAAAAGTGCTAATGCAATAAATGATTTTCTCATAGGTTATAAGGTTTAATTTATTTCTTAATAATTCGAATGTAAATCTACTAAATTTCTTTTAATACATGCAATACTCTGAGAATTAAACTCACTAGTGAATTTATATAAACACATCCTTTTTAATAATTTCTTTTTTACCAACAAATATTTTAACAAAACAAAACGTCTGAAAACTTATTTTTTAAAATCTTCCACAGAAAGACCATTATCAAATTCAATTTGAGACCAGGTAACATAAATCCAAGGTTTCCTAGTAATCTCCCCACTCCAATTAGAAGCTTTATATTTACGTTTTGTTGGAATTAATATTCCTTCTATTTTTTCATATTCAACCTGCATCAAAAAGGGTTCCATTTTACCATAATCGACTACCGTAAAAAGAAATTGATCAACCAAGAGTGTATTTTTATTGATGTAAAGCTGATAGGTATCTTTCGGTTCTTCCTTATCGGATTCAAATGACACCTTGACTATTTCATATGCAATTCCATCAATTACAGTTTCTTTAAGGTACTCGTAAATCAAACCTGGATCTAACAATTTTTGCATCATAGCAAACCAATAAAAATTCGTTGGTCTATTAAAAGCAACTCTTTTCAAAGCATCTTTTTCTTGGATTAATTTTCCATTATGTTTCAGCCAGAATTCGTTTCCATCATACCCTTGTTCAATATCTCCCTTAAAATTAGACAGGGTTCTTTCATGCCTATGGTATTTACCATAAGACAATTCCCCATCAAACAAATACTGTTCTTTAGAAATATCAATAGCGCCGTCCGGAGTTTGATAGGTATAAGTATATACTACATCTCTTTTCTCTTGAAGTTTTTCATAACCTCCCACTTTTTGGACCATTTGAAACACAAGTTCATGTCCTTTGTTTTGAAAAGAATTCGCTACTTGTCTCTCTACTGAAACATCTTTATTTCCTTTTTTTTCTGATTTTTTTTGGTCACATGAACACATGACAACACCAAAAATCAATGCTCCTATAATCGTAAATTTCATTCTAAAAATTTATATTTTTTTATATTCAAAAAAAGTCTTTACTTTTTTAGAGGATACACCTCTTGTTGGATAAAATCTTTTGGAAATTCCTCATCTCCCTCAAAGCCTAATTCAATATCCATGCCATTATCAGGAATATAATTTGTTCTGAACAAATAATCCCATACGCTTAAAGAAATACCAAAATTCACTCCATTCCTATGTGATGATGGCAATACTTTTGCATGATGCCAAATATGCATTTCCGGATTATTTAGAAGATACTTTAAGGGGCCATAATGCAACTTTATATTTGCATGATTCAAATGTCCAATGGTTAGGGCTATCAAATGCACAAATACTACATCCTCAACCTGAAAGCCTCCAATGAGCGCAAGTGGAATATATAACATAGTCCGATAAACTAATGTTTCCATCCAATGATAGCGTAAATGCGCAGCAAAACCCATTTCTTTGACGGAATGATGTACCTTATGAAAATTCCATAACCAAGGTGTACTATGCAGCATTCTATGGGTTGCCCATTGCACAAAATCGGTAATGATAAAAAATAAAAACAACTGCAATAATAGAGGATACTCATTCAAATCTACAATTTGTAGGGATGTTAAATCTAGAGCAAAAAACGATAGCACTTTTATAAAAAACGCTTCTGCTGCTGACGATAAAGCAATGAAAACAATAAGATTAAAAATAAAAAAGTTAAAGAACATGTAAAACAAGTCTAACCAAAAATCTTTTCTAAATATTCCTTGCTTTTTTCTCCATGGAAAGAAAACTTCTAACATCCAAACCACAACAGATATAGTTATCAAAGCATAAAAGTAACTCCCCCAGGAGGGATTTAATATATCTTGGATTAGATAATTCCCATATCCAAGGAATGAATATTTAAATAAGTTCCAAATCTCTATCATTTAAAAAAAATCCTAGTCTGTTTATGACTAGGATAAAGATACTTATAACTCCTTGTTTTAACAACAACCTCCTCCATCATAGTGAAAAGTAGATTCACTAAAATAAATATCATCTCTATTTAAAGACTGCAATGCTGCTGCGGTTTTATCACAAATGGCCAATGGTTGATTCTTTAAAAGAGTATGTCCTTTTCCATCATCAAAAAAATCTTCATCTCCATAATAAATAGCTGCCTTACCTGTAAATATGCATGGTCCATCTTCTGGCATTGGGTCTTTTATAGCAGCAACTTCTATTGATTCGATATAAATCAGCTCGTCAGTTGGATAATTTTTAGGATCTAAAATTCTGTATGGTTTTCTAGCTCTAATTTCAATAGTACCAAAACCAGCATCAGTTAGCATCTTTACATAATCGGCTATTGGTAAACTACCACTTAAACAAAGTGCTCGTAACCTTTCATCATTTCTTAATGTATCATTCATAGGTTGTTCGCAAGTAGGGTCACTCATAACCAAACGCCCATGTGGTTTTAAAACACGATACATCTCTGAAATCGCCTTTTTTAAATCGTCTGCTTTAAAAATATTGAACAAACAGTTTTGTGCTGCAACATCAATACTATTATCTTTTACATTCAGGTTTAATGCATCCCCTTTCACAAGCTCAACAAATTCGCTTTGAAACCATTCGTTTTGTTTTTCAGCCTCTAAAAAATTCTTTCGAGAAGCCTCTAGCATTTCATCTACAACATCCACACCAATCACTCCTCCTTTTTGACGTGAGAAATAAGAAAATTGCAACAATTCCATTCCTCCACCAACACCTACATATAATATCTTTGGTGAGTTTGTCAAGTCTCTAGCATTAACAGTACTTCCGCAACCATAATTCATTTCTTGCATGATCTTTGGGATCTTTAACCCTGGTAACTCCCATATCGGATTTGTTGTGCAACAAAGTCCAACATCCGGAGTTAAAGCCGCTTCTTTATAAACATCATGTGTCGTATCTAAATAACTCATATTATATCTTTTTAACCTCTTATTATTTTAGGTATGTATTATCTTTAATTTATATCTCTTCTATCAAGCAAGTAAACAAAGTAACTAGCTTAGGCTCTGCTTGTGCCGCCAAAGCCAAAATTTCAGGAATATTTATTGGTTTTAAATTATCTGGGTCACACTCATCTGTCAATACAGAAATGGCAACACAAGGCAGCCCCATTTGATTTGCCACTATAACTTCCGGTACTGTAGACATCCCTACGGCATCCGCACCAATTATTTTAAGATATCTATATTCAGCTCTAGTTTCTAATTGAGGCCCAACTACCGCCGCATATACTCCTTCATACAAAGGAATTTTATTAGCCTGAGCAATATTTTTTAGTTTTTCATTAAGCGACTTATCATAAGGTTCAATCATATCAACAAAACGAGGGCCAAATGCTTCAATTCCATTTGCTGCTAAAGGTGAACCTCCTTGCAAATTAATATGATCTTCAATCAACATTAACTCCCCTTTCTTATAATTTGTATTGATTCCTCCCGCTGCGTTGGAAACTAACAATTTTTGAACTCCTAAATATTTTAAAACTCTAACAGGGAATACAATTTCTGCAAATGAATATCCTTCATATAAATGAAACCTTCCTTGCAACGCAATGATTTTTTTACCACCCAAACTACCGTAAATTAAATTCCCCTCATGAGATTCTACGGTTGAAACCGAAAAATTTGGAATCTCGTTATAAGGGATTTTCTTTTCTACCGCTATGGAATCAACTAATTTACCAAGTCCAGTACCCAATATAATACCAACCTCAGCATCTTCTATACCAACATTTTTCAAAAAAGAAACGGTTGCTTCTACTTTTTCTATCATTATTTTTTTATAATTTTTTGACTATGCAATTTACCTTCTATTTCAACTTGTAAAATATAAATTCCTTTCGGTAAACTTTCGGTTTTAATAAAATTTATTTCCTTCGACAAACCATCTTCTTTATAAATCAATTCTCCTATAACAGAATACAAAGAAAGATTTGCTGTTCTATTTGGTTTTAAGGAAATAATCAACTCTTTTTGCATCACGGTTGGATAGATTAAAAACTCCGATTCCAAAACATCTGCTACAGATAAATTACCACAATCTGCACCGGTTTCTGCAGCAAAAGCTCCACCACCCCAATAATGATCATACATTTTACAATGTACATGCACATATGCATAAGAATCCAAATCAATAGCTGGAGTACTATTGGTAAGATCATAACTTTGTTCCCCAGTAGGACTTTTTAACACGCCAATCTCAATTGTATTTGGTGTTACTAAAATACCGCCTGGACTAGAAACTACATTTTCTTGGGATAAATACACATGTAAATCAGGACCTGAAGAAGTTGAGAAAGTATCATCGAAACTTAAGGTTTTGGTTCCATCTATTGAAAACGTCAAAATAGCATTTCCTGTAACTGAAATATCCGGCCCATTTTGGAATTGAGCCACTCTTCTACACTGACCCTTTGTGAATTGAAAACTCCCAATTAATACAACAATTAATAAAATTAGTTTTTTCATATTATCCGTATTTACATAAATGTGAGTCGAGATTTATATCAAAAATTACAATTCAATAACAAAAAAATTACATCGCTGAGAATAGCATAAAAAACATTAAACACCCAACTAGACATTGTCTAGGTTTCAAATATTACTAAGTTATTTTTTTAGTTATAGTCCACTTTTTTCCCGATGAATAAAACAAAAAAAGTTGATTAGTCGAGTTCTTTATGAGTATTTCCTTCTCAAACTTTTACTGAGCTAATTCTCTAACAATTAGCTTTATCCCTCAAATAAATCAACCAAAAAAACTTAAACAATGAAGAAAAACATCTTATTTCTGAGTCTAATTTTCTTAACTAAAATCCTTTGTGCTCAACAAATATATAATTTCGAAAATGAAAAAAACGAACTCCTATCGGTTCCGAAAAACATTCAAAATATTCTAAAAAAAGTAACAAATGGAGATATTATTGAGTTTCCAGCAGGAAATTATGACTTCAATAATGAAGCTTTAACAATTAACAAACAAGTGACACTTAGAGGTGTTCATAACAATTCAATCACCTTGCCTGCAAAAGGGGCAGACAATACTACTATTGGGGTTCATTTCACCAACTGTAAAATCATCACATTCCGATCGGACAACATAAAAATACATAACATATCACTGACAAAAACGAGCGGTACCAAATGGAATATATTTTTAAAAATGTTTCATCCTACTTATACTGATCGTATTAATGGTCCTGGCTCCGAGCAAAATCTAGAGACCAATGATAGCTATACTGGAATTGAATTTAACAATGTAAAAATAGCAGGGGGAGGATATCAAATTGCTGTTGGAAATGGAATTGGAGGCTCTTTTACCAATGTTACTTTTGAAAACTTCAACGTGATTGGGTTTTGGTTTAATAGGATTGGTAATTCAAATTCTCATCCAAAAGTTACCTGGACAAACTGTACTTTTTCTCCAAAAAATGTACCTAACGGAACTAGCAATATTGGAAACACAATAGAGTTTAATGACCGTGCTATATCTTTTGATGCCGGAAATGCGTCTTACCCAATTGTTTGGGATCACAACAACTCAACTATTGAAAATTGCAATATTATCAATACAGGATTTGGAGCCTCTTCAAGAGGTGCAAATGTCATTATTAACAATAACGTTTTTAATGATAACTCTGGTAAAGTAGATCTCATACACATTGAAGAATTTTCTAGCAATTTTACAATAACCAACAATACCTTTAACTGTACTAGCGATGATGGAAGTAAAATAATGGTATTTGACAGAGAACTTCAACCAGT
Organism: Flavicella sp. IMCC45537; assembly: GCF_057197705.1. Classification (NCBI taxonomy): domain Bacteria; kingdom Pseudomonadati; phylum Bacteroidota; class Flavobacteriia; order Flavobacteriales; family Flavobacteriaceae; genus Flavicella; species Flavicella sp. IMCC45537. The sequence goes on along the minus strand of NZ_CM170067.1, from coordinate 3,408,664 downwards.
CAAAAACATTAATGTAAGCAACAATATTGTCACGGGTCTTTATCGGTTTTTTATCTCTACTTACGGCACAAGTGATTTAAATATTGAAAATAATAATTTCACAGAATCTTCTGCAACTGTTTCTGGAAACAGGTGGATCAACCTAGCGTATTATGAGAATGAAATTCATGAACCTATAATACCAAGAAGTAACCCCAATAATACAGGAGATTTACCTTCTGAAAATATTGTTATTAAAAATAATATTGGCCTAGAAAGGGCTGAAACAGGAAGTCTCTCAATAAATTTAAAACAGGGTACCTCTTTAAACTCTGAAGGAAACGACATTAACTTCCCTAGAGCGAGTGATATTTCATTTATAGAATCACCTCGACAATTACTTGCGGGGGGAACTTACGAAATTGTAAATGCTCAAACAGGTCAGGTACTTACCGCAAAAGGAAGCAATGGTGAAGTAATCACATCAGATATAATTGACAATTCTTCTAAATGGATTGTAACATTTGCACCACCGTTTAGTTATAATTTCCAAAATTTACACACAAATAACTTTTTAGAATTAGCGGTACCGTTTACTGAAAGTAATATTATTGGTAATCCCAATAATCTTCCAGAACTTTTCCCTTTTGAAAAAAACAACTATTCTGAAATGATCCCCTCATTTATAAATAGACTCCCTTTTTGGTGTTTGACAAAAGAAGAGGATCACTATGTTATTCTTCCTGGTGGAAACGAAAAACAATCAGCAATTGCAACCTTAAATGATGAAAAAGTAACTTTAGTTGCCGCAAAAAAGAAAAATCCAAATGATGGATCTAGACTCCCTGTTGAGCTAAACAACAATGCTAAATGGAAATTTCGATTAACTGATGAAAATTTTATAACCCTTGCTAACAAAGAAGACAACACTTATTCATTTGGAGAAGAAACACAACAACAAATCCATTATGGCGTAAGAGCTGATAATGAAATATTAGAATCTATTGAAATTGATTTAGCCATCCTAAATACGAAAACTAAAACAATTGTAGCAGTGGAAGCATCTCAACTGGAAGTTGTTAATCAAAATGCTACAAGCAATGGAACAGAGACATTTAATTATACAATCCCAACAGGTATAACTGCATCAAACAAACTCTCAGATAACGAAGTATACATATTACGATCTACCCTAAATACTAAAGTAAATGGTATCGGAGAAACCCTAAAAACTAAATCTGAAATTCAAATTACACTATTTGAGTTAATCACAGAGAATAAAATCACATGGGATAATCCGGAAAGTACCTTAACTATCGGTGCAAATTCCGAACAAACAATCACTCATGCTATCTTAGAAAAAGATACTCCGCAATTTACCCAATTTGGTCTCTTAATTATAGATACCAACGCAAATATTATTGAAGTTATAAAACCGCAAAGCTTCCCTTCAACGGCGGCTAATATTGAACAAAGAGGAACAACTTCTTTTAATTATCTAGTACTGGAAAACATTACTCCATCAAACGAGCTACCTGAAGGACAATCTTACGTAATTAGAACCAGGATAAGTTCTCTAAATGAAAATGGAATGGAAACATATGCCACGCAAAATACAACTGTAAATATTATAAAAGGGAACTCCGTTACCTGGGTTACCAACCACATAAAAACTTTTGCACCAGATGGAGAAACCTCGCAAAAAATCTCTTACAATGTACAAGAAGATGAAACGATTAAACTTATACAATTCGGTCTCATAATTACCGATCTAAACAACAATTATGTAAGCGCTGTTACACCTCAAACAAATGTTGCCTTTGAAGGGGATAGTTCCATAGCAAACAGCAGTGCAACTATAGAATTTGATTTTAAAACACCAACAGGAATTTCAACTTCGGACCAGCTACCAGTTGGTCAAAAATATAGAATGAGAACCAGAATTGATTCAAAAGACAATGATGGTAAAAGTATTGTTACCTTAAATTTTGAAGATGTTAGTATTCTAAACCCTGGTTTTAGCTTTATCAATTGGGACACAAAAGCGACCAATGAACTCACTGTTAACGAAACTTCAAATCAAAAGGTTTCGTATCGTGTACAACAAACAGATCATATCAGCCTTGTACAGTTTAGTTTGCTTTTAAGAACCGAAAACAATAATGCCTTTATCCAAGAAGTAATTCCAAAGGCAATTGCGTTAAACGGAAATGCCTTGATTGAAGACACGATTGAATTCGATTTTAACATCCCAATAGACATAACAATCAGTGAAGACTTACCTGACAATCAAAAATACACCATTAGAACAAGGGTAGTATACACAGATGAGAACAACGTACAAGCGCAACAAACAGAATTTACCGATATTACGATATTAGAATCTAATCAATTAAGTGTACCTAATAATGTGGCTCAACAATCTAAAACAGTATTATATCCAAACCCAGCTTCAAATACCATCAATTTATTAAACGCAGGAACAGGTAATTACTATATCCTAGATATGTTAGGGAACAGAATTGACAATTTTTCTATCAATAGACTGGATAGTAAACAAAACAGTCGACATGAATTAATTTCAATTAATATTGAACAACTAAAGACAGGTATTTATTATATACAAAACGAACACGGAAACGCACTGCAATTTATCAAAAAATAAAATTAATAAACCATCAAAACCCGAGAGTATCTACCTCTCGGGTTTTATATTAATGCTATCAGATTTGAATCTGGATTTATATCAGAAATTACATCAATATCATTTAAAACTTCTAAAAACAAAGTAGTATATTTTCCTTCTAAATTTTCTATGGTCGATTTCAAAACAGTCTCAGTACCCCATTTTTTATTTTTGAACACAGAAGGAATCAATTCTTTCATACCCAATAGATAATAACCTCCATCTTCTGCGGGTCCAATAACGGTATTATAAGAATCTAACTTTTCAAAGGCTTTCGTAATATGTAACGAATTAAGATCATAAATATCAGAACCAATAATCACAACTTTTTCGTAACCTGCTTTAAAGCCATCACAAAATGCGTTCTTCATTTTATCCCCTAAATCTTCTCCTTTTTGTAATTTCTTTGAAAACACTTTTGGATCCCAATCATCAAACTCCTGAATAGACTCTGAATAATAAAGATACTTATCTGAGACTACCTCAAGCGAAATATTACGAGTATGAGTTAGTAATTCTTTATATATAGCCAATGCCTTTTCAGGTCCGATCGAAGCCGCTAATCTTGATTTTACTTTCCCTAATTCAGGATTCCTAGTGAAAATAATTAATAGATTATTATTTTTCATAAACCTTTTCCCCATTAGTCAACCACTTGCTCCATTCTTTAGAAAACGTATGAACCTTCTCTGTAGGTTGGTTATTTTTATCTACTATTTCCTTTGCTTGATTTTTCCATTCAAAAATCCCACCATACAAATTATACACCTTTGTATAGCCTGATTTCAATAACTTTTCACCAATCATTTCACTACGCATCCCAATAGAACAATACACCAAAATAGGTTGTGACTTGTCTGGGTATTTTTGCAATACAGCATCTATTTCAAAATTATCAAATCCAACACAAAGTGCATTTTTAAGATGACTTGTATCGTACTCATTTTGTTCCCGAGTATCTAACAATACATACTTATCTAAAGAAGAAATATCGGATACCTTAACTATAGGAACCGTTTCCTTTAAATTTCTTTCAAGTAATTTATTGAATTTTTTAGTTTGTGCATTCGAAAAAGTAGACACAATCAACAACGTTAAAAAAACAATTCTCTGTTTCATACTTCTACTTACGATATAACACCTTGACAACTAGAACCAGCACCAGCAGTACATCCGTAACAATGGTTTTTCAGTGAAATTGTTCTGTTCTTCAATGTATCAGCATTAAAATCTTTAATATTTTGATGTTGTTTGTCTAGGATGGGCAAATGCAACATTTGATTAAAATCACAATCATAAATAGTACCATCCCAACGCACTGAAATGGTATCTCTGCACATTACATTTTCTACTGCGGCCAAATTGAAATTATCTACCAACAGATTCATATAGGTTTCAACCTTATTCTGTGCTTTTAAATCATTTAAAAAACGACTAATAGGCATGTTTGTTATGGTATATAAATGATTAAAATCAATAGCAAAATTTTCCTTCAACATTCGTTTGTAATCTTTTTCAAGACCTTCCTGAGAGCCTGGTAACGAAGGTCCACCTGGATTATATACCAAATGTAACTTCAACTCTTCTCCTCTACCATAGCCTTTTTCATTTAGAAGTTGCAATCCCTTAATAGAAGCTTCAAAAACACCATCTCCACGTTGTTTGTCCACATTCTCTAAAGTATAACAAGGCATAGACGCTACAACCTCAATTTTATGCGTTTTAAAAAATTCAGGCAAATACTCATACTCCTTAGCAAACGTAAGAATGGTCAAATTACTTCTAACGATAATTTTAACCTCACGTTTAGAAATTTCTTCAACAAACCATTTAAAATCAGGATGAATTTCTGGTGCTCCTCCTGTAAGATCTACTGTTGAAAACCCTCCCGAATCTAGCGCTGCTAAACAGTGCTTCATCGTCTCAACTGACATCAACTCTCTTCTAGAAGGTCCTGCATTTACATGGCAATGATTACAAACTTGATTGCACAAATAACCAACATTTATTTGCAAAATATCCAACCCTTTTGCTTTAAAAGGTAATTTTGAATATTGATGTAATTGCTTAGAAAAACCTAGAATTGGCAAACTTTCTAAAAACAACATATCTTCTTCAGATTTCTTTTTTCTAATTTCAACAATTGGATTTGATTTTGATTTTGCCAAAGTCTCTTGAACTTTTGCATATAGTTTTTCTTGGTCAGCAAGGGAATAAGCTTCCATATTTTTTTATTTGAAGTGTTTTTATTCGTTTAGGTTCCAATTGTACTCTAAAAAACGAACTTTAGTTTTTTTCGATAATTCAACCGATGCATATTTCTTTATATAATCTATCAATTTACCTTCTGAGGTGAAATCTCCCTGATACCATTCAAATATTTTTGATAGAGATGCTTTTTTAGGAGTTAACATATTTCTTTTAGGATCATTCACAAATTTCTTCATAAGTTCCTCCAACTTAGAATCAACATTTAATTCTGTAAAAGCATAATTTGCTAGTGGCGGACATGAGAATGAAGCACAATTCACACCAACATGAATACGTGGATCTTTATAAACCGCACGCAACCGTTCATGTTCTATCTGATTTAAAGTATAGGTTTCACCACCAACCACCGCTATTTTCATGTCCCATGCTTTTCCATTATTAATTTTCATAATACTAGAAATAGGATAATTTTCAAGAATTAAATTAATGGTATAGGCATTATAAGCATTAATCCAAAAAGCCTTTGTTTTATCTTCTGACCATGATTGTTGTGGTTTGGTCTGTTTTAAATAATCGATATAAGCATCAAGTGCATTTTTCTCTTTAAGAATTCCTTTATAATTAACAACCCCATCCTGAGTTACATTATTTTTTAAAAGTTGATCAAACCCCTCTTGTTGTGCCAAGGATACGGTGGACACAAATACAATCGTAGCCCATAAAAAAAATGATTTCATATTGTAGTAATTTTTTAGATATAAACGTTAGTAGAGAAAACTATTAGAAAATTACAAAATCTCTTTTAATTCTTCTCCTGCCGTCAAATTAAATCTTTTCCTAAACAAATAGACAGCCCCATATAACAACGGCGTATCAACAATTGCGACTATCACTTTAAACAAAAATCCACTAAGCAAAAGACTTCCAAAAACATCCCATGAAAGCACATCAAACAAAGTAAGCAACAATACCACAGTAAACGTATCAATAAACTGAGAACTAAAAGTTGAAAAATTATTCCGTAACCATAAATGTTTCCCTTTTGTTTTTTGTTTCCAAAAATGAAATATTCTAATATCAATAAATTGCGCAAATAAGTAGGCCATCATAGATGCCATTACAGCTATTGGAGACAAGCCAAATACTTTTGAAAACAATCCATCATTTACAGGAGACCAACTTGTTGCAGGAGTATAATTGGCTACTAACACAATTAATACAGAAAAAAAGGATGCGAAAATTCCTGTAACAACAACTTGATTTGCTTTCTTCTTCCCATAAATTTCAGAAATAATATCTGTAATTAAAAAAGTTATTGGATAAGGTAAAATACCAACAGATACTTCAAAACGAAATATTCCTAGAGGATTCCAATAAAAAAATTTTTGAAATATTAAGTTTGAAACCACCAAAGAAGTTATAAATAAAGTGGCCAAAATCATATAGATTGAAGAGGCCAGCTGTCGGTCTTTTGTATTCATAAATACGAATATAACAAAAACGCATTAACCTATAGGAATCTAACCAAACTCATTATATAACAGTACAAATGATATAATTCACAAACAATGCTTATTTTTGCAGTCAAATTTGAAAATAAATAATATGAAAGCATATGTTTTTCCTGGTCAAGGAGCTCAATTTTCTGGAATGGGACAAGATTTGTACACAAATTCAGAATTAGCAAAAGAATTATTTCAACAAGCAAATGAAATTTTAGGATTCGATATCACTAAAATTATGTTCGAAGGAACTGCTGAAGATTTAAAACAAACAAACGTTACACAACCAGCTGTATTTTTACATTCAGTAATTTTAGCAAAAACCTTAGGTGATAGCTTCAAGGCAGATATGGTAGCAGGGCACTCTCTAGGAGAAATCTCTGCCTTGGTTGCTAACAATACTCTTTCTTTTGAAGATGGACTTAAATTAGTCGCAAAAAGAGCTGATGCAATGCAAAAGGCTTGTGAATTGCAAGCCGGAACTATGGCTGCAATTCTTGGATTAGAGGACAATGTGGTAGAAGAAATTTGCGCTTCTATTGAAGGTGATGTAGTTGCTGCCAACTACAACTGCCCAGGTCAACTAGTAATATCTGGTGAATTAGAGGCGGTGAAAGCTGCATGTGAATTAGCAACTGAGAAAGGTGCTAGACGTGCATTATTACTTCCTGTTGGAGGAGCATTCCACTCTCCATTAATGGCACCTGCTAGAGAAGAATTAGCTGCAGCTATTGAAGCAACGCAGTTTAATGAACCTTCTTGCCCAGTATACCAAAATGTTGTTGCCAAAGCAGTAACAAACCCATCTGAAATAAAAGAAAACCTAATTGCTCAATTAACAGGGGCTGTAAAATGGACTCAATGTGCTAAAGCAATGATTGCTGATGGTGCAACAGAGGTTGTTGAAGTAGGACCTGGTAAAGTATTACAAGGTTTATTTGCTAAAATTGATAGATCTGTCGCTAGAAGTAGTGCTGAGATTTAAAAATATTTACAACCATAAAAAAACACCCTACATAGCGTAGGGTGTTTTTTTTATTTCTTTTATTTCTTTTATTTCTGTCATTGAAATTATTCCAACTTCCATGTTCGTACCCAGTCCACTTTCATGGTATTTATCGTATCATCAGACAGGTCAGTCTTATCAGGAAGACCACCTACCCACGGAGAATCCTGAGTCCATAAATCCCATATAAGAAATTGCTCAAGGGTAAAATTTTGAGTTGTTGTGATGCTTCCAGATGGTTCTCCATCTAAGTAAAATTGAACCGTATTTTCATCCTTCCACCAAGCACCTACCACATGATATGCCTCATTCCATTTCACACCTTTTAAGGTATTTCCTTCAGATAAATTTTTATTACTAGAGTTTCCCTTTGCTCTTTCCGTTACTCCATTTTTTACGATGAAATACTGTGAATTCATTTGCCATGGATACTCATCTAATGCAAAACTAGAAGTAGGTGGAAGCGTAGGTTTTGAGTTATTTTCAATAATGTCAATTTCATCTCTATTATTACTATCACCATTATTTAACCAAAAAGTATTAAATGCAGAAATATGTGCAGTCTTGATACTACATTCAGTATACATAGGAAATTTAATTTTAGTTCTTGAGCGCACCCTAGATGTTTTAAACCATTGATCTTGACTTGAAGCATCCAAGGTTGCTTTGATCCATAGTGTTCCGCCAGAAACTCCTGAGTTAGAATTTTGCATATTCACAGGTGTCCCTCCATAATTCCAGTTCGTTTTAGTCCATTTAGCGCTATCAAAAGTTCCATTAAATTCATCAGATAAATTTTCTACTTTAATCCAAGATTTTCCTTGAGGAGTCGTATCATCAAATGAAACAAAAGAAGGAAATCTTTGATCAGCCGCATGAACATCTATAACTACAACCTCTTCTTCTTCTTCCTCTTCTTCATTCTCATCAGGGTCAATTACAATCGTTGATGGTTCCTTTTCTTCCAGAGAGTCACTACTGCAACTTCCAAAAAGTATGACCGCTAAAAAAAGTGAAAACACTAATCTTATTAAATTTCTATTTTGAATCATTTGTTTAAGTTTAAATTAATTGGACCTACAAATATATCAGAAAAGAAAAGTTGAAAAATCACAATACACAACTTGTCTATTTTTTTTCTAGCCACAATGCAGTATTCATAAAGGTCTGTCTAGAACAAACTCATCATAAGTAAACAACTGAACAAAAAAAAAGAGACTGTAAATATTTACAGTCTCTTTTAAAAAATTTATTCTACACAATTACTTTTGTGCTTGCTGCCATTTCCAAGCAGAACTTAAAGCATCCTCTAAAGACAACTCTGTTTTCCAGTTTAATTCTTTATTCGCAATTGTTGTATCGGCAAAAGCAGCTGTAATATCACCAGCTCTTCTCTCTACAATTTTATAATTCAATTTTAAATCATTTACTTTCTCAAAAGCGTTGATAATTTCAAGGACAGAACTTCCCTTTCCTGTACCAACATTAAAGTATTCAAAAGACTCTTTGTTATTTTTATTAATCAAACGCTGTAAAGCCGCTATATGAGCTTTCGCTAAATCAACTACATGAATATAATCTCTAACAGCAGTTCCATCAACAGTATCATAATCATCACCAAAAACAGATAATTCTGCTCTCATTCCAGCAGCGGTTTGAGTGATAAATGGAATCAAATTTTGAGGCACTCCAAGCGGTAATTCACCTATTTTAATTGATGGATGAGCTCCTACAGGATTAAAATACCTCAACGCAATAGTATTGATTCCATGTGCAGTACTTGCATCTTTAATAATCTCTTCTCCTATTTGCTTTGTATTCCCATAAACAGATTCTGCAGTTTTCACTGGAGCCTTTTCTGTAATTGGCAACTCATCAGCTTGACCATATACTGTACAAGACGAAGAAAATATAAAGTTGTCTAATTTTCTATCTCTCATTTCTTGCAATAAGTACACTAAAGAACCAAGATTATTTTCATAATAATCTAATGGTTTGTGCATACTTTCCCCTACAGCTTTAAAAGCAGCAAAGTGAATAATCCCATCAACATTGTGTTTATTGAAAAAATCTTGAACATCACTTTTAACTCTTAAATCAATCTGAGCAAACTCTGGTTTAACACCTGTAATTTCAGTGATACTATCTAAAACATCAATTGTAGTATTCGATAAGTCATCAATAATTACTACTTCAAACCCTTTGTTCTGTAATTCAACAACAGTGTGAGATCCTATAAATCCTAATCCTCCTGTTACAAGTATTTTTGCCATTCTTTTAATTTTAAATAATTATTTATAATTTTTAGTAATTGATAAAATTACTATGCTTTCATTTTATAAACAGGGGGCGTAGTGACTATTCGTAGTGGTTATAATGCTTCTTTAAAAACACAGCACTAGAAAGGAAACATTTGACCCCTTTAATTTTTTATTTTACTAATACAATGACAACCTATACCTACTGAATATAGTTGAGAATTGTATTTATAATATAATCCTGTTGCTCCGTATCTAATTCAGTATGCATTGGTAATGCAATCACCTCATCAGAAAGTTGGTTTGTTACAGAAAAATCTTCTTCTTTATATCTATCATCCAAGTATGCCTTTTGTCTATGCAATGGAATTGGATAATAAATAGCACATGGTATTTGTTTACTCTGTAAATGCTCTAACAGCCCATCTCTTTTTCCATTTGTTATTCTAATCACATACTGATGGAAAACATGACAATCACAACTATCACAAATTACAGGTACAATAATATTTTGGTTCACACCTAATTTATCAGAATAATACATTGCCGCCTTTTGACGAGCTTTGTTATAAGCATCTAAATGTGGTAATTTTATTCTTAAGATTGCTGCCTGAACACTGTCTAATCTTGAATTTACACCAACAACATCATGATGATATCTTTCATACATTCCATGGTTTACAATTCCTCTAATAGTATGTGCTAGCTGATCGTTATTGGTAAAAATCGCTCCACCATCTCCATAACAACCTAAATTTTTTGATGGAAAGAAGGATGTGGTTCCAACATCTCCTATAGTTCCTAACTTTTTCTTACCCTCTTTTGAAGTATAAACTCCTCCAACAGCTTGAGCATTGTCTTCAATAACATATAAGTTATGCTCTTCCGCTAAAGCCATAATTGAATCCATATCTACAGCTCTACCAAAAAGATGTACCGGTACTATTGCTTTTGTTTTAGGAGTGATCGCTTTTTTGATAGCCTCAATTGAAATATTCATATTATTAAGATCGCAATCTACCAAAACAGGTGTAAGATTTAATAATGCAATTACCTCAACAGTTGCTGCAAAAGTAAAATCCGTAGTAATTACCTCATCACCCGGTTTTAACCCAAGTCCCATCATCGCAATTTGTAAAGCATCCGTACCATTAGCACATGGAATTACATGCTTCACATCTAAATACTTCTCCAAATCTTCTTGAAATTGTCTAACCTCTGGTCCATTAATAAAGGCAGTAGAATCTATAACATCTATTACCGCTGTATCAACCTGATCTTTTATTTTTTCATACTGACCTTTTAAGTCAACCATTTGAAGTTTTCTCATCTGAAGATTTTTTAAATTTTATAACCGCACAAAAATACAAATTTAATCAGCCAACCAAGACAATATTTATTCTAAATACTATTAGAATTGAACCCCTAAAAATTTCTGTTTTTTAGGTTTTCATATGCAAATATAACAAAAAAAACGCATTAAACGTATTTGATACGTTTAATGCGTTTCGGTTTGTAAAACAAAAAGTTCTACAGCGATTTTTAATTATCTGCTAGAGTACTCGTGTCTTTCCACTCACTAACATTTGCAATCCTTGATTGCTCATAATCTAACTGTAATAATTTGTCTCCTTGCCAAACTAACCACTTCCCTACTTTTGCTCCTTTGTAATAATTCGCAACAATAGTTCTTTTTCCAGTTTTATCATATTGGATCCATTCTCCTGTTAATTTCTTATCAGCATCGTAAAATCCTTGTTCTCTAATCTCTCCTGTTTCGTAAAAATTTGTAACCTTCACCAATCCATCTTCAACTTCATATACTGGCTTCGGCGCTTCTGAACTTACAACATTCTGTGCTGATAAAACTAAAGAAGTAAAAATAAAGGCTGTCATCAATAGTTTTTTCATAATAGATATATTTAAAATTAATAGTATTTGTTTTTCTATACATCAAATATATAAAACATTTTACATTAAATACACTTTTACATAACATTAATTTAACATTGGAGTGAAAATTTAACATTGAATCAAAACCAAAACCCTACACTAAGGTACCAATGACCAATATTAATATCTGGTGTCCAGTCTCTTACAAGCTTTACCGGGCCTATTACCGACTCATAACCATAAACTAATGCATAACCTGATAAAATGTCTTGAAAGACTTGTCCATCATTAAATATATCCAAATCCGTCTTACCATAGTTCATTATAAACGCCATGGTGTGCTTTTTATATACCTCATAACGAATCTCTAGCTCTCCTTTCAAATAAGAATGATTCACATTATCCTCAAATTCATATCCATAAAAAGGAATATGATTGTTAATCATATTCTGTCCGAAACCTCCTAATGCAAATTCAAATTGACCGGTATCATTACTTTCAAAAGTAACCCCTCCTTCCACAGTGGTGTGAAAAGTAAATTTATCTATAAGAGTTTTTGCTGCAGCCAACTTCAATTTTGCTTGACAAAAAGGCTCAAAATTATTATTGTAATCGCTCGAAGCCATATAATATTTTAATTCCCCATCTATCAAGACACCATTTTTAACAAATGCTTTTTTATCATAAGAATCATACTTGATATAAGCTAAGGAATTCAAATAATGACTTTTCTCAAAATAAAATTTTCGATTTGATATTTCATCAGACACTAATGACTTGGTGGATACATCCAAAAACTTGTGTTCAACCCCTAAACCTACCGCAAACTTTCTATTGAAGGTAGTTTGAATATAAACCATTGAAGAGAAATCAACATAATTTTTATTAATCTGGTTCACTTGAGTACCATCAAACTTTACACTGGTATTAAGGGTATTGAAACGAGAGTTCAACCCATAACTGGTATAAATACCGTTATCTACAAAATAATAAAGATTGGCTCTTATATTATCTCCTACAATAAAATCTGCTGATAAAATATCATTTTTTATAAGCATATGTTTCGTTGTATAGTTTAATAATACACTTGATTTATACAAGGGATCATAATGAAGTCCTAATTTAAAAGAAGACAAATAGTCATTTTCTTTAAGTTTCATGTCTAGTTGATATTCCTCATCACCTATTTCATGGAAATCATAAGTCACCATATCAAAATCATTACTCGCTGAAAGACGCTCCAGTTTATAATTTAAATCTTTATAAGAAATAGAGTCTCCAAATTCCAAATTCATTTTACCACGGATATATGCTCCAGAGAAATGATACAAATCATTTATTTTAATTTGGTTTACTTTTCTTGTTTTTCGATACTTCTCTTTTGGAATTCTTTTCTCCTTTCCAAATCTTTTTTGAAGTGCAGCAATTTCTTCAAATTCCCTTCGATGCTCACCAGCAATTCTTTGTCCTTCTGTTATAATTTCAATAGTTTTATCAAAAGATGTAACTGAAAAATCTTTGGTGTTTGGCTTTATATGAATTGTTAATTCTTTTACTTTCTCTTCATCTCTAGCATACATTTGAAAGTTCACAATCTGATTCAACACATCCACTACAGAATTAATATTATCTTTATCTTCAAGCTTTCCTTGAACATCTATGCCTATTATTATATTCGCTCCACGCTCCCGCATTTCATCTACCGGAAAATTATTAGCCACCCCACCATCAATAAAAGTTTTACCTTCTATTTCCATAGGTTCTAACAAAGTTGGTAAAGATGCACTTGCTCTAATAGCTTCAGGCAAATGGCCAGAATCTAGAATAACGGGTTCTCCAGTTTCTAGATTTGTAGTCATACAAAAAAACGGAATAGTCAACTCATTAAAATCTCTAACATCATGCACATGTTCAAACAAGGCATTCAACTCATTATAGACTGACTGACCATGCGCAATTGCAGATGGCAATGTTATTTTCCCCTTTTTTGTAACAGGAAAAGAAATCAAACTTTTTTCTCCATATTGTTTTTCAAAAAATGCCGATTGACTTCTTGGAATTTTATCTTGTAATAACTCCATAAAATTATAAGAGTTAATAATGGAATCAATTTCTTTTGGTGAATAATCTGCAGCATATAAGCCACCCACAACTGCCCCCATACTAGTACCTGCTACAAAATCAATTTGCAATCCGGTTTGTTCAATAACTTTTAAAACACCAATATGGGCAAAACCTTTCGCACCACCACCACTTAGAACCAAACCTACTTTTGGTTTAACATCTTTATTCAAGTTCTGCGCGGTTATCCCCAAAAAACCAAACAACAGGAAAAAGAATGTGATTATAATTTTCATTGCAATTTTTATTATTTAAGTTTCTTTAACAAGCCCTCTTTTACTTTTTTCGCTTTTGATGGACCAATTACCGAAGATAAGCTTTCCAAACTAGCTTCTTTTACTCTTTTTACAGATTTATAATATTGTAATAATGTTTCTACTGTTTGTTTACCAATTCCATCTAACTGCTCCAATTCAGATTGTATGGCCCCTTTACTTCTTTTATTCCTATGATGTGTTATTCCAAATCGATGTGCTTCATTTCTTAAAAACTGTATTATTTTTAGAGTTTCAGAAGTTTTATCTAAATACATCGGTACAGGATCTCCTGGATAATAAATTTCTTCCAATCGCTTTGCAATACCAATAATAGCTATTTTTCCTCTTAACCCAAGAACCTCCAAACTTTTTAAGGCTGATGACAACTGTCCCTTCCCTCCATCAATCACTATTAATTGAGGCAACGGACTATCTTCTTCTACCAATCTTTTATAACGACGAAAAACAACCTCTTCCATAGAAGCAAAATCATCTGGACCTTCTACCGTTTTAATATTAAAATTTCTATAATCTTTTTTACTCGGTTTACCATCCTTAAATACAACACAAGCTGCTACCGGATTTGTTCCTTGAATATTTGAGTTATCAAAACACTCAATATGTCTTGGCTCCACACTCAGACGCAAATCTTTTTTCATTTGCGCCATGATTCTTTTTACATGACGATCAGGATCAACTATTTTGATCTGTTTGAACCTTTCTTGACGATAGTACTTTGCATTACGCTGAGACAATTCTACGATTCTTTTTTTATCACCTAATTTAGGAATCGTTACTTTTAAATCCTCTCCCAAATCCACTTCAAAAGGAACGTATATCTCTTTGGATACCGAACTAAATCGCTGTCTAATTTCAACTATCGATAATTCTAGCAGCTCTTTATCGGTTTCATCTAGTTTCTTTTTAATCTCTGTAGTATGTGATTGAATAATACTTCCATTGGCTATTTTAAAAAAGTTTACATAACCAAAACTTTCATCAGAAATAATGGAAAACACGTCTACATTATTTATAGAAGGATTTACTACCGTTGACCTAGACTGATAATTGACCAGTAGATCTAATTTATCTTTTATTTTTTGAGCCTCTTCAAATTCCATTTTCTCTGCGAACTCAATCATAATTTTTTGAAATGTTTCCAAAGAGGTTTTAAAATTCCCTTTGATAAGATTTCTAATGGCCTTTATATTATTATTGTAATCTTGTTCCGATTGATAACCTTCACATGGACCTTTGCAATTGCCAATATGATAATCCAAACACACCTTATATTTGCCTGTATTCACATTATCTTCACTCAAATCAAAGTTACAGCTTCTCAATTGAAATAACTCTTGAATTAGATCAAGCAAGGCTTTCGCTGTTTTTACTGAGGTATAAGGTCCAAAATACTCAGATCCATCTCTTATTACTTTACGAGTCAAAAACACCCTTGGAAAACGCTCTTTTTTAATACAAATCCATGGGTAAGTTTTATCATCCTTAAGCATTACATTGTACCTAGGCTGATATTTTTTTATCAGATTATTCTCTAACAATAGCGCATCTGTCTCGGTAGAGACTACAATATGTTTAACGCTTCTAATTTTAGAAACCAACACTCTTGTTTTACCGTTTTCTTGCGTTTTATTAAAGTATGATGAGACCCTCTTTTTAAGATCTATCGCTTTACCCACGTACAGCAATTGGTCCTCTTTATCATAATACTGATAAACCCCAGGTGAATTAGGTAATGTTTTTATTTGTAATTTTAAGGCTTCCAGCATAGAACAAAATTAAGTAAATCTTGATGAATCAAGAAATAGAACGTCAAAAATAGAACTAGCTTTTTCAAAAACATTCTACTTAATTTTCTTTTATTTGTCTAAAATTTATTTCCATGTTAAAAAATGAAATTAGAGCGCTTTATAAAAAGAAAAGAGCGGCTTTCTCTATGCAAGAATTAGAAGATAAAAGTATTGCCATTGCAAATCAATTACTAAAATTAAAATTAGACGGTTTTTGGAATCAAAATCTATATTTTCATCTTTTCCTTAGCATTAAAGAACAAAAGGAAATAAATACAGAACATATTTTAAATATTCTATTCGCTAAGGATAAAGAGGTTGTTATTGCTAAATCTAATTTTGCTAACGGTACCATGACCAACTATCTGTTAACGGAAAACACAAGAATTAAAAAAAACAAATACAATATTCCTGAACCTTTAGACGGTATAGAAGTGCCTACAAACAAAATTGACGTTGTTTTTATACCTCTTTTAGCTTATGATGAAAAAGGAAATAGAGTTGGATACGGAAAAGGGTTCTACGATCGTTTTTTAAAAGACACCAACTGCATAAAAATAGGACTCTCTTTTTTTGAACCACTTGAACAAATCCAAGAAACACTTCCAACAGACATTGCTTTAAATTACTGTATTACGCCGAATAACATATATTCTTTTTAGAAAACAATCATTTTGCATAAAAATTGTTGTTTTTTTACTCCATTCGTTACTATTTGTTTAAATCTTTGAATAAAAAAGGGATTTTAAACAGTGTTTTGTATCTTGCGCAAAAATTATTCAACTATGTCGAAACAGACGAAATTATCAAGATTTAATAATAATGTCCTCGCAAAATATCAAGTATACAACAGTGTATTTATGACGTTGCCATTTGACGAGGTTAGTAAAACAGGTACACTACTTCCGTTATTCAACGAAACATGTGTAGAAGGATTTAAAGAAGGAAAAACACCAACAGAAATAGTTACAGGATTTTTCGATGCTTATAAATCAGACAGTTCTGAAGAAGAAAGAATCTCTTTCATTTTCAAGTTCATTCAATACATTGAGCGTCAAGTAGTATTATTTGATGCCATTGAAGATTCTGCTTTTGCAGATGTAAACAACATGAATGGGATTGGAACCTTACGAAACATCAAAGAAGAAGCGACTTCTAAGCGTGTAAAAAAAGACCTTCAAAAATTTTTAGAAGACTTTAAAACTCGCTTGGTTCTTACAGCGCATCCAACTCAATTTTACCCTGGTACAGTATTGACAATCTTAACAGATTTACAAGAAGCTATCAAAGCGGGTGATTTACCATTTATTAAAAAGCTTTTATCTCAATTAGGAAAAACAACCTTCTTTACTCAAAAGAAACCAACTCCTTATGATGAGGCAATCAGCTTAATTTGGTATTTAGAAAATGTATTCTACCAATCAATAGGAAAAATTTACGACTACATTCAAACTCATATTTTTGATGGAAAGTCAATTGATAATGATGTAATAAACCTAGGTTTCTGGCCTTGTGGTGATAGAGATGGAAATCCTTTTGTTACAACAGAAACAACTCTTAAAGTTGCTAGAAAATTACGTCAAGCAGTATTGAAAAACTATTACCGTGATGCAAGAGAAATCAAAAGAAGATTATCTTTTGAAGGTGTACATGATGTAATAAGCGATATTGAAACTAGATTATATGACAGTTGTATTTCTGAAGATGCTCCTATCAGAATTTCTCAAGAAGCTCTTTTAGAAAAACTACAAAACATCAAAAAAACAATCAAAGATCAGTACAACGGATTGTTTATTGAAGAGGTTGATACTTTTATCAATAAGGTAAAAATATTTGGATACCACTTTGCAACAATGGATATTCGTCAGGATAGCCGTGTACACCATGATGTATTCACAAACATTGTTAAAGAGATTCAAGAAAAAGGTGCTGATATTTTCCCAGAAAACTATCTAGAACTTACTCCTGATGAGCAGATTGAGGTTTTAGCCAAAGTTAAAGGTTATATCAACCCAGAAGATATTAGCGAAGAAATGGCTCAAAGAACATTAAGTTCTATGCAAGCTATTAGAACCATTCAAAAAGAAAATGGATCTAGAGGTGCTAACAGGTATATTATTAGTAACAACCAAACAGCATTGAACGTAATGGAAACATTTGCAATGTTAAACTTATCTGGTTTTGAAGATGGTTTAGATGTTGATGTTGCTCCTTTATTTGAAACTATTGACGATTTAGAAATAGCTCCTCAGGTTATGAGACAATTGTACAATATTCC
Organism: Flavicella sp. IMCC45537; assembly: GCF_057197705.1. NCBI lineage: Bacteria > Pseudomonadati > Bacteroidota > Flavobacteriia > Flavobacteriales > Flavobacteriaceae > Flavicella > Flavicella sp. IMCC45537. The sequence goes on along the minus strand of NZ_CM170067.1, from coordinate 3,390,665 downwards.
AGAATATCGTGCACATGTTGAAAAAAGAGGTAACAAACAAAACATCATGTTAGGTTTCTCTGACGGAACCAAAGATGGTGGATACTTAATGGCGAACTGGGGTATTTACAAAGCTAAAGAAGAACTTAGTCAGGTATCTAGAGAATTCGGAATTAAAGTTATTTTCTTTGACGGACGTGGAGGACCTCCTGCTCGTGGTGGTGGAAAAACTTCTAAATTCTATGCGTCATTAGGACCAAAAATTGAGAATCAAGAAATACAACTGACAATCCAAGGTCAAACAATTAGTTCTAACTTTGGTAATTTAGATTCTTCTCAGTACAATATGGAGCAACTTTTAGGTGCGGGTATTACAAACGCTATCTTCAATGATCCTAAAAATGGTGAAATGAAAGATCACGACAGAGAAGTTATGATTGACCTAGCGGAAACTAGTTATAAGGCTTATGTTGATTTTAAAGAACACCCAATGTTTATTCCTTACTTGGAACGCATGAGTACTTTAAAATACTACGGAAAAGCAAATATTGGATCTAGACCTTCTAAAAGATCTAAATCTACTGCTTTGGACTTTGGTGATTTAAGAGCCATCCCATTTGTTGGAAGTTGGTCTCAATTAAAACAAAATGTACCTGGATTCTACGGTGTAGGAACTGCTTTAAAGAAATATGAAGATGCAGGAGAGTTTGACAAAGTTCAAAACTTCTACAATCATTCAAACTTCTTCAAAACTTTGTTAGAAAACAGTGTTATGTCACTTAGCAAGTCGTTCTTTGAATTGACTTCATACATGGCAAAAGATGAAGAATTTGGAGCATTTTGGAACATTATTCACGACGAATATCTTTTAACAAAACGTTTGTTATTAAAATTAACTGGACATACTGAATTGATGGAAAATTATCCTGATGGAAAAGCATCTATTGCTGTCCGTGATTCTATTGTATTGCCATTGTTAACAATCCAACAATATGCCTTAAAAGCTGTTCAAGACATGCATAAAGAAGGTATCTCTGACAAAGAAAGATTAGAAACATTTGAAAAAATTATTACTAGATCTCTTTTCGGAAATACGAATGCAAGTAGAAATTCTGCTTAACAGTAAAATTAAATTCAAATTTAAAACTCCTATAAATTACTTTTATAGGAGTTTTTTTTAAGACAAAAATCAAAAAAACACCTCTTTTAAAATCTATTTAGTATTTTGTATCAAACAAATCCTACTTTAGCAAATACACATATAGCAGTATCAAAGAGAAAAACAAGAAATATTATTTGAAATGATGATTTTTACTTTGCTTTGTAATAAAACTAAATTATTTCCTACAGTACTTATTCTAATATTTCTCTTTAGGATTGACACTATAAAAGGGCAAGAAACAAATTACTGGTCCAATAATTATGGTGCTTCCTCTTTTTTAAAAGGTGGAATTGTTGTTGCAGATGTTTCCTCTAATAGCGCCATCTTTTACAATCCAGGAGCTCTGGCCTTTTTTAAAGGGCAAGCCATAGAAGCTCAAGCCGATTTAATCACTTTAGACGCCTTTAACATTCAGAATGGAGCTGGAGATGACATTCCAATACAAACGATTTCTCTTGATGTTTCACCTTCATTAATAGGTTATTCGACTCAAAGTAAAATCAATCCAAAAATTGTTTATGGGTTTGGTGTATTCACAAAAAACATTTCAAACCTCTCTTTTAATATAAGACATGAAACACAAGGAAATTATTTAAGCTCAACTCCTAACAACGATATTTTTCATGGTGAATTACGATACCAAAATCGAGCCACTGAAAACTGGGTTAATGGTACGGTTGCTTATCAACTTTCCCCTAAAATAGGTATAGGACTGGCTACGAATGTTGTGATCAAAATCCAAGATTATGTCAATTCTTATAATGCAACTGTAAGAGAAAATAACGCTAGTAACCCAATCCCAGCCACCAAGTTTGCCATGGTAAATCACCTGCAAGATTTTAGTTTCCGAAGCATCGGCTTTGTTTTCAAACCGGGTATCAACATAGATCTCTCTCCGATTAAAATTGGGGCAACAATAACAACTCCTAATTTAAGCTTAGGACTTTTAAATAATCAGTCCAATCGTCGCTCTACTGAAATACTTCCTGACACTGTTGATAAAATCACCAATAATGCCAACAGTCATATAAACTATGCTGGGGTTTATAATACCCCTTGGATTTTTGATCTCGGATTAGAATATCAATTTAACAAAACTAAAATCAACACCATGGTCGGTTTCTTTTCTAAAGTGAACTCCTATAGAATGATTTCAAGAAAACAAAACAGTGAAGATTTTACAGAATCATTTAGTGATGATCCAACCTATGCTGTTCCTTTTATGGCAAGCAAACAAATTTTAAATTTCGGGATATCTATTGATCATAAACTTCAAAATGATTTAAACTTTTTACTAAGTTTTAGAACAGATTTTAATCACTTTGACGATACTCAATTAAACAGAACCAAGGACTATGTTCCCAATATGGCTTTTTGGGATATATACCATCTTAGTACCGGTTTAATGACTACAACAAAAAACTTTAAAATTTCCTTAGGATTGAATTATGGTTTGGGCTTATCTAAAAATGATTCTCAAATTGTAAATATGGCTACAATAAGCCAAGCAAACAGACTTCTTGGAGATATCAATAACAATACCTCAACAACCTATCACAATGTTGCATTGATGTTTGGATTAAGTTATACCGTAAATGCAAAAATTGAAGAAATAAGATAATTAAAAACCGTTTCCAATTTTCTTTAGAGCTGGTGTATTTACTATTTTAATTTTCTTACCTGTTAAGGATATGATATTTTCCTTTTTTAGATCAGACAATAACCTAATCGCAGATTCAGTAGCAGTACCAATCACATTTGCTATTTCTTCTCTAGAAAGTTTTATATTGATGTTTCCATCTTCATCTTCCCCAAAAGTTTCATCCAAAAACAAAAGAGTATCAGCTAAACGTTCTCTTACTGTTTTCTGAGCCATATTTGCAATCGTAGCATTTGCATCTTTTAAATCATGACACACTACTTTAAACATGTCTTTAGAAAATTCTTTATTTTGTTGAATAGAATCAAAAATGTCTTTTTTAGGAATAAAACAGGCTTCCATATCTTCTAAAGCAACGACAGATAAATTCACTGGCTCTTCCCCTAAAACAGATCTATAACCAAGCATATCCCCATTTTTTATAAATTTAACGATTTGCTCTTTTCCATTAGGGCTCAATTTGGTTAGTTTACATTTACCTTCTTTGATACAGTAAACACCATTCAGCATCATTCCTTCTTTAAAAATGACATCACCTTTCTTAAAGCTCATTTCATTTTTATGACTAGACACACATTTTAGCTCCTCTGTAGACAAAGCTTTTAATGAGTTAAACTCCTTAACAATACATTGATGACAATTCCCCATAATACCTGCAAATTTCCTAACAAAGATAATCATTAATTATGATAATTATCATTTAGAAGTTATCTGTTTCTTATGATTTTTGTCATAAATTTGAAACACTCATAAAACGGTTACATACTCAATTTTGAGTCAGAACTTTTTTCAAAACACAGAAGTTCCTTTATTAATTTCTAACATATATCATGCAAGGAAAAACTAATTGTTATCATTGTGGAAATGACTGTTCCGTAAGCACCGCTTTAATTTTTGAAGAGAAAAATTTTTGTTGCAACGGTTGTAAAACAGTATTTCAAATCCTCAATGAAAACGAACTAACTTCTTACTATGATTTTGAAGATACACCGGGTAAAATTCCAGAAAAAATAGAAGGTAAATACGATTACCTAGAAAATGAAAAAATTGTATCTAAACTTCTTGAGTTTGATGCTGAGACCACCTCTATTGCAACGCTAAACATACCGTACATCCATTGCAGTTCATGCATATGGGTTTTAGAAAATTTACATAAAATAAATTCAAAAATTCAATCTTCGCAGGTAAACTTCCCTAAGAAAACCGTTAGAATAGTTTTTGATAAAAACATCATTTCATTAAAAGAAATCGTCCTGCTTTTGAGTTCTATTGGTTACGAACCTTATATCAGTTTGGAAAGCGCAGAAAGAGAGAAAAATAAAACAACTGACAAATCTCTTATTTACAAGCTAGGTGTTGCTGGTTTTGCTTTTGGAAACATCATGTTCTTATCCTTTCCAGAATATTTTGAAGTCGACGAATTTTGGCTCAACCAATACAAATCGTTCTTTAGATGGATTATGTTTTTTATGGCATTGCCTGTTTTGTTTTATTCTGCAAGAGATTATTTCAGTTCCGCCATCAAAGGTCTCAAACACAAAATACTTAATATTGATGTTCCTATCTCCTTAGGAATTTTTGTTTTATTTATTAGAAGTGTCATAGAAATTCTTTACGATATTGGTCAAGGATACTTTGATAGTATGACGGGACTTGTTTTCTTTTTACTTCTTGGAAAGTTTTTTCAACAAAGAACCTATAGTTTTTTATCTTTTGAAAGAGATTATACCTCTTACTTCCCTATTGCGGTAACAAGAATTACAGATACAACGGAAGAAGCCATTCAAATATATGATGTAAAAAAAGGAGATCGTTTATTGATTAGAAACCAAGAATTAATTCCAGTGGATGGTATCATAATCAAAGGAAACGGATTGATTGATTATAGTTTTGTAACCGGTGAAGCCAATCCTATTCATAAAAAATCAGGTGATAAGCTTTTTGCAGGAGGGAAACAATTAGATAGTGTACTAGAGATAGAAGCTATCAAAACAGTATCACAAAGTTATTTAACCCAATTGTGGAGTAATGATGTTTTCAACAAAGACAAGCAAGAACATTTTAAAAACATAACTGATAAAATAAGTCAATACTTCACCTATATCATACTAGCAATTGCTTTTGTTGCTGGCTTGTACTGGTCGTTTTACAGCACCAGTATTGCCTTAAATGTGGTTAGTTCCGTCTTAATTATTGCTTGTCCTTGTGCACTAGCATTATCCGCACCTTTTACCCTAGGAAACATCATAAGAATATTTGGAGCGCATAAGTTTTATCTGAAAAATGCGAGTGTTATAGAAAGTCTTGCAGAAATAGATTCACTTATTTTTGACAAAACAGGAACAATAACCTCTGCCTCTAAGCAAGAAATACATTATCATGGTGTTCCTTTATCCCCTTTAGAAGAGCAATCTATAAAAACAATTTTAAGAAATTCCAATCATCCATTGAGTAGAACTTTATATGATAGTATGACTACAATTACCACTTTGGAAGACAACTTAAATTATGAAGAATTTATTGGGAAAGGAATTAGCGGTTCCTTTCACAATATTTTTATAAAAATTGGATCCTCAAATTTTACTGACGCTCCCTCAAAAGATACCCTAACGGAAACAGCCGTCCATATAAATATAAATGGCAATTACAAAGGCAGGTTTTCATTTAAAAATCAGTATAGAAAAGGTATGTTTTCTATGTTTCAAAACCTTCAAAAAAAGTTTAAGCTTACCCTTTTATCAGGAGATAATGAAGGTGAAAAAAAATACCTCACAGAAAAACTGCCTTCGAAAACGAAATTTGTTTTTAATCAAAAACCAGAAGATAAATTAACCTACATCAAAAAACAACAAAAACGAAATCATTCTATTCTTATGTTTGGAGATGGTTTAAATGATGCAGGAGCATTAGCGCAAAGTAATGTTGGTATTGCGGTTTCAGAAAATGTAAATGTTTTCTCACCAGCTTGTGATGCCATTATTGATGCAAGTGTTTTACACAAAGCTCCACTATTTTTAAAGATTTCTAAAAAATCAATTAAAATTATAAAAGCAAGTTTTGTATTGTCTTTCTTATACAATATTGTTGGTTTGTATTTTGCAACAACAGGACAATTATCACCTGTGATAGCGGCAATACTAATGCCTCTAAGTTCTATATCGGTAGTTGTATTTGTTACCCTAGCCACCAACTATATTTCCAAATCATTATCAAAAGATTATTCTTAAAAACAATCTTATTGTCAGCTATCTAAAACGGCCACTGCTTTTGAAAACAAACTAGAAATGTTTATATTTGAAAGGTTTGCTAAATATGGAAAAGAAAGATCATAAAATTTATGCTCTATTTTATCCCACAAATACCACAAACATGACAATTATCATTTCTAGTGATGCCTGTCAATAATATTTTTGTCCATTAAATATCATAGTGTGTATGAGCATCATTTATTTACTGATTACTATCAGTCTTATCGTAGCCTTAATTTTCTTTACAGCTTTTATAAAGGCTGTTAAAAGTGGGCAATATGAAGATTCTTACACACCCTCCGTCCGGATGCTTTTTGATGACAAACCTTCAAAAAAATCCACCAAAACAAATTCAAATTCTAAAAACAACTAACAAATTCTAAATCCATGGAAGTACAACAGTTTTATTATGACAACAAAATTGTCAAGAATTTCATCTACGCCACTATCTTTTGGGGGATTATTGGAATGACAGTTGGACTAGTTCTAGCTCTTATGTTCCTATTTCCAAATCTTACCAACGGTATTTCCTGGCTTAGTTTCGGTCGTTTAAGACCTTTACATACCAACGCCGTAATTTTTGCCTTTGTTGGAAATGCAATTTATGCTGGTGTGTATTACTCCTCACAACGATTATTAAAAGCAAGAATGTGGAGTGATTTTTTAAGTAAACTGAACTTTTGGGGATGGCAAGCGATTATTGTCGCAGCAGCCATTACACTTCCTTTAGGTTATACTACCAGTAAAGAATATGCAGAATTAGAATGGCCTATCGATATAGCTATTGCCTTAGTTTGGGTAGCATTTGGAGCCAATTTAATTGGAACGATAATCAAACGTAGAGAGCGTCATATGTACGTAGCAATATGGTTTTATCTAGGAACTTTTGTAACTGTAGCCGTATTACACATATTCAACAGTTTTGAGCTACCAGTATCTTTCATGAAAAGTTACTCTGTATATGCGGGAGTACAAGATGCTTTAGTACAATGGTGGTACGGACATAATGCCGTTGCGTTTTTCCTTACGACTCCCTTTTTAGGTTTGATGTATTATTTTGTTCCCAAAGCAGCAAACAGACCTGTTTACTCTTATAGATTATCTATTGTTCACTTCTGGTCATTGATATTTATTTATATCTGGGCCGGACCTCACCATTTACTTTATACAGCTTTACCTGATTGGGCACAAAATTTAGGAGTTGCTTTTTCAATTATGTTAATTGCTCCATCTTGGGGTGGTATGATCAACGGTTTATTAACACTGCGTGGTGCTTGGGATAAAGTAAGAACGGATCCTGTTTTAAAATTTATGGTAGTAGCCATTACCGGATATGGTATGGCAACCTTTGAAGGACCAATGTTATCTTTAAAAAATGTAAATGCAATTGCCCACTTTACAGATTGGATTATCGCCCATGTACATGTTGGTGCCTTAGCATGGAATGGTTTCTTAGCCTTTGGTATGATTTACTGGTTGGTTCCAAGAATGTTTAAAACAACTTTATTCTCTACTAAATTAGCAAACACACATTTCTGGATAGGGACTTTAGGTATTATTCTTTATGCCTTACCAATGTATGTAGCTGGTTTTGTTCAAGCTTCTATGTGGAAACAATTCAATCCTGATGGGACGTTAATGTATGGGAATTTCTTAGAAACAGTAACCCAAATTATCCCAATGTATTGGATGCGTGCTATTGGTGGATCTATGTACATCGCAGGAGCATTTGTAATGTTATTCAATATTGTAAAAACAATTCAATCAGGATCTGCTGTTGAAGATGACTTGGCAGAAGCACCTGCATTGAAAAAAGTTGGAAAAGGAAGATTATTAGGAGAAGGTTGGCACCAAGTATTAGAAAGAAAACCTGTACAATTGACTTTGTTGGCCACAGTAACTATTCTTATTGGTGGAGCCATTCAGATCATCCCTACTTTAATGATTGACTCTAATATCCCTACAATAACAAGTGTAAAACCTTACACTCCTTTGGAGTTAGAAGGACGTGACTTATACATTCGTGAAGGTTGTGTTAGTTGTCACTCTCAAATGGTTCGTCCGTTTAGATCTGAAGTTGAGCGTTATGGTGAATACTCTAAAGCCGGAGAATTTGTTTATGACCACCCTTTCTTATGGGGTTCTAAGCGTACCGGGCCAGACTTGCATAGAGAAGGAATGAAATATTCTGATAGCTGGCATTTCAATCATATGTATGATCCGCAAAGTACATCACCAGGATCTATCATGCCAAGATATCAATGGTTAACTGCAAATACCCTAGACACATCAGATACGCAGGCTAAAATGAAAGCCATGATTACCTTAGGAGTACCTTACTCTGACACAGAAGTTTCAAATGCTTTAGAAACGTTACAAACACAGGCTTTACAAGTAGAAAAAAACCTGCATCAAGATCCTTCTTTTGTAGAAAACTATGAAGCAGAAAAACAAGCAGCAGCAGCTGATGGAGAAGAGTTTGTACCAATCCACAAACGAGAGATTGTTGCCTTAATTGCTTACTTACAGCGTTTAGGTACAGATATTAAAGTTAAAGATTCACAAAAATAAATTTATAGACATGCTAAAATTTATTAAATATCATATGACAGAAATTGAAGGGATAGCTATCTACCCAATTATTTCGCTAGTAATATTCTTTCTTTTTTTCACTGCCCTTTTCTGGTGGGTAGTAAGCTCTAAAAAAGAATACATCGATAAAGTAAGTCAGATTCCTTTTAAAAATGACATTATAGATAATACAAAAAACAACCTATATGAAAACTAAACTTCCCATGCCTTTTATTAGAATATTCTCTATATTCTTGGTCGTTTTTGCAATCACTGAATTCATGACACCTGGTGATGAATTAGGTTTTTCACACCCAACAACTGCTGTATTTTACCTCCTAGTAATTTTAGCTCTTGTAGTGATTGAAAAAATCAAACAAGCTTCTGAAAATCTTTATACAGACCATATTACTGGAAAAGAGAAAGAAGCCTATTTAGCTAAAAAAGAAGCAAGTGAGATCAAGGACTGGAAAGGACTTATTCAAGCTTTGTCAAAAACCAAACCTATTAGTGAAGAAGATGACATCATCTTAGAGCACGATTATGATGGGATTAAAGAATTAGATAATGATTTACCGCCATGGTGGTTGTACATGTTCTATGCAACCATTGTTTTCGCTGCCGTATACTTAGGATATTATGAGGTGTTTGGGGGACAAACGAACGAAGAAGAATATATTGAACAAGTTGCCCTAGCAAAAGCTGAGGTTGAAGCTTATAAAAAAACAGTTAAAACCATTGATTTAAGTAATATGGAAGCTAGTGCTGATGCTGGCGCTTTAAGCAAAGGAAAAAAACTATTCAAACAGAACTGTGCTGCTTGTCATATGGTTGACGGTCGTGGATCTATTGGTCCTAATCTAACCGATGAGTATTGGATCTTAGGAGGTGGTATTAAAAACGTATACAATACTATTTCTGAGGGAGGACGTGATGGTAAAGGGATGATTGCCTGGAAAAACAGCTTTAGTCCTGAAAAAATACAACAACTCGCCAATTATGTTCTGAGCCTGCAGGGTACGAATCCAGAAAATGCCAAAGCACCAGAAGGAGATAAATGGACAGAAGAATAAATTAATTAAATCGTTGGTGCTCATAAAACACCAGCGATTTTTTTTACAATCAAATCTGCTAGATACGTATGGATGAAAAACAAGAAGCTTTTAGAGACACCCTAGGAACTATGACAGAAGAAGGGGGACGCAAATGGGTATACCCCAAAAAGCCGTCTGGATTCTTCTATAAAAATAGGACTTATGTAAGTTGGTTTCTTTTAATTGTTCTATTGGTTTCTCCATTTATAAAAATAAACGGAAATCAATTTCTATTGTTTAACGTTTTAGAACGAAGATTCAATATTTTCGGTGTTCCTTTCTGGCCACAAGACTTTCATTTGATGGTCATTAGCATGATTATCGGAATTGTATTTATTATCTTATTTACAGTAGTTTATGGTCGTATTTTTTGTGGATGGATTTGTCCGCAAACTATTTTTATGGAAATGGTTTTCCGTAAAATAGAATATGCCATTGACGGAGATCGAGGTGCTCAAATTCGTTTAGACAAACAAAAATGGGATGCCACAAAAATCAGAAAACGTTTGTTAAAATGGTTTATCTTTTTTGTAATCTCTTTTATCATTTCAAACGTATTCTTAGCGTATTTTATCGGTAGTGATAAACTTATTTCTATCATAACAGATCCTCCTAGAGAGCATATCAAAGGCTTGTCTCTTTTATTAATTTTTACTGGTGTATTCTATTTTATATTTGTTTGGTTTAGAGAACAAGTCTGCATCATTGCTTGTCCGTATGGAAGATTACAAGGAGTTCTTTTAGATAATAAATCAATTAATGTAGCGTACGATTACAAAAGAGGAGAAAAAGAAAAAGGAAGAGCACTTTTCAAAAAAAATGAAGACAGAGAAACTTCAGGAAAAGGAGATTGTATTGATTGTGAACAATGTGTACATGTATGTCCTACCGGTATTGATATTAGAAATGGAACGCAATTGGAATGTGTAAATTGTACCGCTTGCATTGATGCCTGTGATCACATGATGGAAAAAGTAGGACTTCCGAAAGGGTTGATACGATACGAATCTGAAGAGAATATTGAACATAAAAAGCCATTTGAATTCAACCTAAGAATGAAAGGCTATACCGTTGTTCTCTCTATTCTAATTGCCGTGTTAATTACAATGTTATTTATGAGAAATGATGTAGAAGCTACTATTTTAAGACTTCCAGGAGAATTATACAAAACCAAAGAAAATAATATTATTAGCAATGTATATACCTACAAGCTAATCAATAAAACTTCTCAAAAAATTGAAGACGTCCATTTTGAATTGATTTCACATAAAGGAACAATTAAACTCATAGGAATAGAAGAATTTGATATAGAAAAACAAGAATTTTACGGTGGTTCATTATTCATAGAAATTGCTAGAAAAGATTTAAGTGATTCCAAAGAAAATTTAAAAATTGGTGTATTTTCGAATGGAAAGCTGATAGAAACAACTACTACCAATTTTATGGGACCGAGAAGTTTTAGATAACGTAAAAAGCATTGATCATGAAAAAATTTAATTGGGGAACAGGCATCATAATAGCCTTTGTATTATTTATTTCTTTTATACTGTATTTTGTAATAAAAACATCTACAGATACAACTTATGAATATGACTTAGTAGCGAAAGATTACTATAAAGATGAGTTGGAATATCAGCAAAGAATTGACAAATTAAACAATGCTAAAAAATTAAAGCAGAATATTAAAATTTCAAAATCTAATGAGGGAGTTTCTATCCATTTCCCACATAATATTGAACAAGAAAAAATTAATGGAACCATCTATTTATATCGCCCTTCTAATGAAAAACTTGACGTTAGATTGCCTATCAATATCTCCAACCAAACACAAGTTATTTCTAAGGATCTATTAATTGGCGGAAGATGGAATATTCATATTGATTGGAATGTTGAGGACCAGGAGTACTTGTTCCAACACAGTTTAAATATGTAAATCATGTTTTACTCTGCCTTTATACTAGGACTTCTTGGAAGTTTCCATTGCATTGGGATGTGCGGACCTATAGCCATGATTCTGCCAGTGCATCATGAAAATTTCTTTCCTAGAATTCTCAAAATATTTTTATATCATTGGGGTAGAATTATAGCATACGGAAGCATAGGTCTCGCTTTTGGTTTTGTTGGTAAAGGGCTATTTTTATCAGGGTTTCAACAAAGACTTTCAGTTTTAATAGGAATCATCATGATTCTTTATATTTTGATTCCATCCTCACTGGTTGCAAAGTTCCAAATTACCACCCCCATTTATTCCTTCATTGGAAAAATAAAGTCAGGTTTAGGTAAAAGACTTAAAAACAAAAGTTATTTTTCTCTTTTTATGATTGGCTTTTTAAACGGATACCTTCCTTGTGGCATGGTGTATATGGCACTTGTTGGAGCCATCGCAATGGCAACACCACAGGATGGTTTTGTTTATATGTTCATTTATGGTCTTGGTACGATACCATTAATCACTTTTGTAATCTATTTTAAATCGATATTTTCAGTAAAATTCAGAAATAAAATCCAAAAAGCTATACCGTCCTTCGTAGTTCTTATTGGAATTTTATTTATTCTTAGGGGGCTAGGAATAGGAATTCCATACATTTCCCCAACTGACGCACAATTACACATCAATACAAATGCTGCCACCTGTGCTCCAGAAAGTGTAAATTAACATATGTCAACAATTTAAGCATATGGCCTATGTATATTTGCAAGAAAAAAAATGAAATTGATACGTGAAAACTATTACACTCCTTTTAATATAGTTGCCTCCTCCGTCATTATTTCCGTACTTGTATTTTTTACTATGTACAATTTTATGCCAGAAGAAGATTTTTATTGCGGGCTTATCAAAGCAATCATCATTCCTATTCCAATCGCATTACCCATCTCTCTTTTCACTACAAAATATCACAAAAAAATATACAGTCAAAAAAAACAACTAGAAGAACTCAACCAACTTAATAATAAATTAATTTCGATTATCGCGCATGATGTTAGGAGTCCACTATCCATAGTTCAAGGCTTCATTGATATCATTCATGAAGATGTTGATACTTGCTCAAAAGAAAAAATACATGATCGATTGGATTCGATTTCCGGAAGAATCGACGACTTATTGATTTTCTTGAACGATTTATTAAGATGGTCTAAAAACCAAATTCATGTAGCACCGGTAACCATAGAACCCTTTGCTACAGAAAAAACTTTTAACTCTATTCTAGAGACCTACTCTAGTATTCAAAAAGAAAAAAAGATAACAATTCAAAAAAACATAGAACTAGAAGAGCTTTACTCAGATAAAGAAATTTATTCTTTTATCGTTAGGAACCTCTATCACAATGCCCTAAAATTCACTCCTTCCGGTGGGAAAATTTCGCTTGATTTAAAAAAAGTTGGATCAGAAATACATACAACGATCAAAGATTCAGGAATCGGCATTCCAAAAGAAAATATAGAATTGATAACGAATGATAAAAAATGGTTTTCTTCTCCTGGAACTCAAAAAGAAAAGGGAACCGGACTTGGTATTAAAACAATACTACAGTATTTAAAAATTTGCAACGGTGAATTAATTATTGAATCAGAAGAAAACAAAGGCACTAAAATCACTGTAATACTTCCTGAAAAAGAATTCTCAGCGGTATAATTCCTGAAATTAGTTGCCATTTTAAAGACAAATTAATATGGTTTGAAAGTAATTTGTAATGCTTACATTTGACACAAATTATTTTTCATGAAATTTTGGTCAAAAACCTCACGATTTGTTCTAAAACAACAGATTGCAATCCTTATAACAATAGCTATTATTACGGCTCTTTTAGCTAGTCAGATGAAGTATATGAGACTCTCATATACAGAAGCCAATCTACTACCTAAAGATCATATAGAAAATGTTAAATACGACCAATTTCTAAAAGTTTTTGGAGAAGAGGGAACCCTGATCGTTTTAGGAGTTAAAGATGCTCAAATTTTTAAACCGGATTCCTTTTTAAAATGGAATCAGCTCGCTAATAAATTAGACTCCTTACCAGAAATTGAATATTCGATTTCTATTGGAGATTTAAAAGAATTAGTCAAAAACCAAGAGAAAAAAAGTTTTGAACTTAAAGAATTATCTATTGATGATTTAGATACACAAATTAAGGTAGACAAATTGAAAAAACATTTATTCAATGACCTTCCTTTTTATGATAATTTACTTTTTAATAAAGAAACCCAGACCATTCAAACGGCTTTATTTATTGACAAAGAAATAGTCAACACCAAAGCTAGAAAAGAATTTATTTTTGAACGTTTCAACCCGATTATTACACAGTTTGAAAAAGAAACAAATATTGATATTCACGTATCAGGAATGCCCTACATAAGATCCATGAATTCTGAAAATATCAAGTCAGAAATGGGTAAATTTGTAGGACTTGCATTAGCGGTTACCGCATTGATTTTCTTTTTGTTTTTCCGATCGTTTAGAGCAACTTTTATTACTTTATTAGTTGTTAGTATTGGTGTAATTTGGGCCTTTGGTTTTATCGGTCTATTCAGATTTGAAATAACAGTTCTAACTGCTTTAATTCCGCCTTTGATTATTGTAATTGGTGTTCCCAATGCAATATTTATTATCAATAAATACCAACAAGAGATAAAGAAACACAGTAATAAAACGAAATCTTTACACCGTGTTATTTCTAAAGTAGGAAATGCTACTTTAATGACCAATATCACTACGGCAGCTGGATTTGCAACTTTTATTTTTACCAATAGTTCTTTATTAAGAGAGTTTGGAATTATTGCTTCGATAAATATCATGGCCATTTTTGTGCTTTCGATTCTTATCATCCCTTCTCTTTATAGTTTCATGCCTTTGCCTAAGAAAAAACACTTGAAACATTTGGATCAAAAATGGATTTCAAGAATTGTAGATTGGATGGTTTTTATGGTGAGAAACAAAAAAAACAACATATACGTTGTATCTTTTGTTGTAGTCATTACCAGTATTATTGGTGTATATAAAATAAAAGTTTCAGGAAGTCTTTTAGATGACATGCCCAAATCAGAAGTTTTTTATAAGGATATCGTATTTTTTGAAGAAGAGTTTGGTGGTATCATGCCTCTTGAAATTATGATTGACACCAAAAAAGACAAAGGAGTTTTCAAATTATCAACATTAAAAAAGATTGATAAATTAACAACACTCATCGATGAAATACCTGGACTCTCAAGGGCTACTTCAGTCGTAGATTTAGTTAAATACTCTAAACAAGCTTTCTACAACGGAAATCCTAAATACTATCAATTACCAACGTCTCAAGAAAAGGCATTTTTGTTAGATTACATAAACAACTCCAATCAAGATTCTGGAGCTGGCTCACTAATTAACAATGTAGATTCTAAAGCTCGGTATGCAAGAATAACTACCTATATGCAAGATGTTGGGACCGAAGAAATGGCTCAAATTCAAACAGATATTCAAGCATTTTTAGACAAAGAATTTGACGCAAAAAAATACAATGTTACCTTAACCGGAAAAGCCTTGGTTTTTTTAAAAGGAACCAATTACCTTATTAAAAACTTGATTGTTTCTCTAGGGTTAGCAATTTTATTGATTTCTATTTTTATGGGTTATATGTTTAAGTCCCTTAGGATGATTTTTATCTCTTTGATTCCAAATTTACTGCCCCTTTTAGTTACAGGTGGAATAATGGGTTATTTAGGTATCCCTATCAAACCTTCAACCATCTTGGTCTTTAGTATTGCTTTCGGTATTTCTGTGGATGACACTATACACTTTTTAGCTAAATACCGCCAAGAACTTGTTGCTAGTAATTGGAAAATAAGAAAGTCTGTATACAAAGCGATTAGAGAAACAGGTGTGAGTATGTTTTATACTTCCATCGTTTTATTCTTTGGTTTTTTAGTGTTTTTAGTTTCTAGTTTCGGAGGAACCAAAGCACTTGGAGGTTTGGTTTCTATTACTTTGTTATTTGCTATGGTATCTAATCTTTTACTTTTACCTGCTTTACTACTTTCTTTGGAAAGAAAAATCACGAAGAAAAAACGAAATAAATAAAATATTATTTAGATTCAAATTATAAAAAAAGCTCTGTAATTTCTTACAGAGCTTTTTTTATTTCCTTGGTTTTAATTAGTACCCTAATACCATAAAATTATATATCCAAAACACAACCAAACCAAAACGAATCAGCTCTAGAATGGAGTTTTTATTATTCTCTAACAATCTACCCGTAATCACAAGAGTTAACATAATAAAAGTGGCGACGCCAAACATATCAACCACAGATAGATGACTTAAAAAATAGGCGAATAAAATCAACACGGCAAACAAACCAATTGTATTGAATAGAATGTAGGTCTTTTTTAAAGCTGAAAAATTAGTATACTCATAAGATCCTTTATCAATATACAAAGGCATCAACTCCAGCTCTCCTGTAGAAGGAACCCAATCCGGACCACTTACCAACAACAACATCTTATCCTTAAATGCCGGTAATTGTTTCATTTGAAAACCTAAATTTTTATAATAATGAAAAACCGAAGTAAGAAAATCTCTTGAATTGATATCTTTGGTTATCCCATATACTACTTCATTTTTCTCTTCCGCAAAGGTTCCAAAAATTCGATCCCAAATAATCAAAACCCCACCATAATTTTTATCCAAGTACTCCTCATTACTACCATGATGCACCCTGTGATGAGACGGAGTTACAAATAAATATTCCACGATTCCTAATTTTGGAATTAAGGTAGTGTGTAATAAAAACTGATACAAGCCAATAACCAAATGTGTTCCTAGAACAATCTCTGGGGTAAACCCTATAATTGGCATTAAAGACCAAAAAAGTACGCGTACAAAGACTTGAAATGGAGTTAGATTTAAAGCAACCGTATAATTATAATCTTCACTTTGGTGATGTATGATATGCGCTCCCCAAAATAAATTTATGCGGTGTCCTGATTTATGATAAAAATACCATATGAAATCTGACATTAATACGGCAAATAAAAACCATGCAATCGTATTTGGAATTGAAAATATCCGAACGTAGTCATATAAAAATTGATAATACATAAAAATTAAGGGCACCATAAAAATCCCTGCAATTCTATCAAAAACACCCATTAATAAATTTGAAATTGTATTTTCAAAACGAAAAATCTTTTTCCCTTTAGACCTAGCAAATAAATACTCTAAACCCAAAACAAAAAATACAATTGCCGCAGCTATCCATAGATTTTTATCTTCATTCATAATCATTAATTTTGATGCCGCAAAGATAAACACTATAAGTTAATTAATCATGCATCCCATAATAATGAACATAGGTTTATAAACGATCGTAAATAATTGACTTTTTACTCCTGTGCCCCATGTCTTAAATTTCCTTTAAACTATATTTGATTACTGATTAAATTTGTTTGTATTTACTATATTTGTAGCACATGCTTAAACAAAATTTCCAATTAAAATTATTACATAAATTATCTCCTCAGCAAATACAGCTGATGAAATTAATACAACTTCCTACTCAAGCATTTGAACAAAAGCTGAAACAGGAAATTGAAGAGAATCCTGCCTTAGATTTGGAAAGGGATTCAGATCATGATCATGACGATGATTTTGGTGAGGATTATGACGATCTAGGAAATGAGAGCATAGAAACAGATGAAATAAATATTGATGAATATCTCAGTGATGATGAAATTCCACAATATAAATTACAGGCTAATAACTATAGCGCAGATGATGAGGAGAGTCAGATTCCCTATGCCGGTGGAGCCAGTTTTCATCAAAATCTAAAAAGCCAATTAAATACATTCTCATTAAACGATCACAAATTGACCATTGCAGAATTCCTTGTTGGAAGCTTGGATGATAGTGGCTACCTAAGAAGAGAGATCATTGACTTGGTGGATGATTTAGCTTTCACACAGAATATCTATACGGATGAAAATGAAGTAGAAGAAATTCTAATAAACATCATCCAAACCATGGATCCTATTGGTGTTGGTGCCAGAGATTTAAATGAATGCTTGACTTTACAATTAGAAAACAAGCCAAAAACTAAATCTATTTCTCTCGCTATTGAAATTTTAAATAAAAGTTTCGATCATTTTGTAAAAAAACACTACAAAAAATTAATTGCTAAATATAGTATCTCTGAAGAAGATTTACGAGACGCAATCGCAGAGATTGAAAAACTGAACCCTAAACCAGGAGGTACTTATACAGTAACTTCTAAGATTACGGATCAAATTGTACCAGATTTTACGATTCAAATCATTGATGGAATTTTAGATTTAAATTTGAACTCAAGAAATGCACCTGAGCTAAATGTTTCAAGAGAATACAATAACATGCTGAAAGGGTATCAAGAGTCTAAAGAAAAATCTAAATCTCAAAAGGATGCTGTCTTATTTATCAAACAAAAATTAGATGCAGCTAAATGGTTCATCGATGCCATCAAACAACGTCAGCAAACTCTGCTACTTACGATGAATGCTATCATGAAGTACCAAGAAGATTACTTTATGACTGGTGATGAGCGTAAATTAAAACCGATGATCTTAAAAGATATTGCAGACAATATTGACATGGATATTTCTACAGTATCAAGGGTTGCAAATAGCAAATATGTGGCAACTCCCTATGGAACGAAATTGATCAAAGATTTTTTCTCTGAATCGATGAAAAACGATCAAGGTGAAGATGTTTCTACGAAAGAAATAAAAAACATCCTAAAAAACGTTGTCAAAGAAGAAAATAAAAGAAAGCCTTTAACCGATGATAAACTAATGCAAAAATTAAAAGAAGAAGGTTATATCATTGCAAGGAGAACTGTGGCAAAATACCGAGAACAATTGGACATTCCAGTTGCTCGATTAAGAAAAGAAATATAATATGGATAGGTTCCATAAACTCGTTTCGGTTGTTTTACATCCTATATTATTACCCATCGCAGCGACGCTTGTCTTTTTTATGCTTAACGATCATGGTATTGACATATCCATACAGCTAAAAATTATTTCAATGGTTGTTATCGGGACCTATTTTGTTCCAATCATTTTGTTGATGATTCTAAAACGTAGAAAATTAATTGACACTATAGAAGTAAAAAAGATAAAGGAAAGAAAAATACCTATCATTTTCATGACCATTTTATTTTTTTTCCTAGGGAAAGCTTTTCATAGGATTCCAAACTTAGTTTTTCTATCGCAATTATTCTTAGGCTGTTCCTTAGCCCTTTCCATTACTTATTTTTTGTTCATCAAAAAATTAAAAATAAGCCTACATATGATAGGAATAGCAAGTTTCATTGCTTTTGTTATAGCTTATAGCATTGAAACCACTGTTAATATTACAATGTTCTTAGCAGTTCTTTTTATTTTAGCAGGTATTGTAGCAAATGCCCGAATTAAGTTGAAGGAACATACTTTAAAGGAAGTTTTTTTGGGATTCGGAACCGGATTTATAACGCAACTTTTAGTATTTGCAATTCTTTGGCTATAAATTAGAGTAAGTAAAAAATCAATCCCATTTTAAAGGAATTCATTTTCAACTCTTCACCATTATTAAAGGCACTATTCCCTTTAAAAAACGGATTTAGGGTGTAATGCAAATAAAAATTCCACGTTCCATAACCAGCAGCAAAAGAATAAGCATACTGCCAATCTTCTAGCTTTAAAACTTCTGTTAGCTGTATCAACTCATTATTTCTTTCTCCAATAGAAGAGGAATTTAATACATATGACACATGTAAACCTGTATATACCCGCCAAAACTTATATTTTTCAAGTGTCGAGGTTCTCCATCTAAATTCAATAGGAAATTCTAGACTATTCGTTTTAATAGTATACGTATCCTGATTTGTCGTCGCTTGATTTACATCTGCACTATTACCAGTAACAACAATATTTTGAATATGTGTGTTAAAAGCATAGCCCAAACCAACACCTATTCCTACATTTCTTTTTTCATTAAAAGGAATATCTTTGATAAACCCACCCGAAAAACCATATGCAAAACCATCTTTAACAAAGCCAGGTGGTGTATTAGCAAAAATATTATAGGTAACACCAATATATAATTGATCTTCCAAATACTTTGGATCAATAGATACACTATCTTTTGATACTTGCGCATAAAGACTTGTACTCAATAAAAGAAGATAAAGAAATACTCTCAATAGTAACCTGATATTAAATAGTAAAAAACAAAATTAAAACAAAAAGGCATTCGTTTTACACGAATGCCTTTTTATATATTCAATAAATTAAATTACTTTACGTTAGCAGTTAAATCTCCCTTACGAGTAGAATAACTAATTTTTAAAGCATTTATATCTCTTAATTCCATTCTGATATCATGAATAGTACCAACACCACATGCAACATCTGATTTAATAGAAGTTGTCATATAAGGAATCTCCTCTGGGTTGTGCTTTTCTTGCTCAGAGTAAATGAAATTTGCTATATCATTTACGGTTGAAATTTTATCATTCAACTGAATTTTATCTCCAGAACCATACTTCGCTTGGTCTTCAGGTTTCGCCTTTCCTACATAAATAGTACTTACCAAACTCTTGTGTTCCAATTTCTTTACTTCAGTAGCATTTGGCAACTGAGGTGGTTTGATCAACAAATCAGTTTCCCTCATTGTTGTTGTAACCATAAAGAAGAATAATAACATAAATACAATATCTGGTAAGGCAGCAGTATTTACCGCTGGTAATCCTTTTTTCTTTTTTCCGAATTTAGACATAGTATAAAATTATTTAGTTGGTTCTGCATCAGAAATAATCTGAGGGTAAGCTCCTTTCACCTTTTTGATAACGGCTTTTAAAGCTTCATTCTCTTTATCATTTCCTGATAACAATAATAAATCATCATAACTCATTCCTGCATACTGACCTGTAATGTACTTTTTAGCATACCTATTTCTCAATTCAGTATAAGCGGCTAAAAGTTCATTCTGAACCGTGATATACATTCCGTAAGAAGTACCTCTATCACTTTGAACAGAAATAATCGCTTTGTTTGGGTGATCCGAAGAATCATCTTTCTTTGCACCGTTACAGTAATCACATTTCTTACCTGGTCCGTATTCATCCGCTTTACCAATACCTCCTCCATTATCAAGGAAGTCAATAGTAAACTGTTTCAAATCTTTGATTTCCATCTCCTCATCTTCAACTAACATTTGATTGTTACGGTTCAAGTTGATTTCAAGAATATTCTTTTGTTTGATCACAGGCGGATCATAATTTTCTGGTGGTTTTTCTGATAATTTACGAGAAATACCAGAATCAACATCCATTGTTGTTGTTACCAAGAAAAATATCAGCAACAAGAACGCAATGTCTGCCATAGACCCAGCATTAATCTCTGGAAGTTCTTTTCTTGCCATATTAATTATTTAAAAATTGATTTGGCTCCTCCTATTACAATTGTAGCAACAGCAGTAGCTCCTAATAAAACAGTATACCAAATACCAGTACTAACCCATTTAGAGTTTGAACCAGCTTCACCTCCTGGCAAAACCTCTCCAGTAACATCTGTTACAGCATCATCTGGTGCAAGACCATATGCTGCAGCCAAGAACACCCCAAGAACTACTAATCCTAAAGCTGTTTTCTTTAATGCCTCTGGTTTTTTGAATAACCCAATAATTGAGAATAAAACTGTCAATCCTAATACAACTAAAAATAGTCCTATTGAAAAGGACACCATTGGTCCTACGATTCCTAAAGATCCACCACCTTCAACAATAGCATCATCACCAGTACTTATTATCTTAATAAAGAAATAAGCAGCAACCAAAGCTATTAAGCCTACTAGACCTTTTAATATTTTTGTTAAATTTTGATTCATTCTTCTTATTTTTTATGTTTTACCAATAGGTCAATTAATGAGATAGAAGCATCTTCCATATCATTTACGATACCATCTACTTTAGAGATAATATAGTTGTAAAAAACTTGAAGAATAATCGCTACTACAAGACCAAATACAGTTGTTAATAAGGCTACTTTAATACCTCCTGCTACTACTGTTGGAGAAATATCCCCTGCTGCTTGAATCGAGTCAAAGGCTCCAATCATCCCGATTACAGTTCCCATAAACCCAAGCATTGGTGCCAAAGCGATAAACAAAGATAACCAAGAGATATTTTTCTCTAATAATCCCATTTGAACTCCTCCGTAACCTACAACTGCTTTTTCGGCAGCTTCAATTCCTTCGTCAGCTCTATCTAATCCTTGGTAAAAGATTGAAGCAACAGGTCCTTTTGTATTTCTACAAACTTCTTTTGCTGCATCTACTCCACCAGAAGCCAAAGCTTCATCTACACCAGCAACTAATTTCTTAGTGTTTGTTGTAGCCATATTTAAATAAATAATTCTTTCAATTGCAATTGCTAAACCTAAAATTAAAGCTACCAAAACAATTCCCATAAAAAATGGACCACCTTCTATAAAACGTTGTTTTAATACTTGGTGAAAAGTTTCTGATTCTACAGATTCCGCTGCTTGTGCAAACGTGCTTTGAGTTGCTCCAAAAAACAAGGCACCTGTAATTGTAAGGATTGTAAATACTTTTTTCATTGTGATAAAATTAATTTATTAATATAATTAAGGTTTTAAATTAGTTAAATCTTAAAAAACACTGCGGAGAGAAAGGGATTCGAACCCCCGTTACAATTTCTTGTAAACACGCTTTCCAAGCGTGCGCCTTAAGCCACTCGGCCACCTCTCCGTTGATATGCCTTCTAAGGTTCAGCAATTAACAAAAAAATGTTGAATCTGTAAAAAAAATAATGTGTTTATTTAACTTATTTATGTGTTTTTCTATCGTTTTCACAGATTCACAACATTTTTGCTACCTCATTTTTACTGTTAAAACTCTTTTCTTAAACTTAATTTAACATCTGAGGCCACAACTACCTTGCCAAAAAAAAAGAGGATGTATAATTACATCCTCTTTAAATATTTAAATAACCGTTCGTTATTATTTTTCCATTTCAAAATCTTCCATGAATTTTGTAGTATAGTTTCCTGCTACATAATCCGGATGATCCATCAATTGTCTATGGAAAGGAATTGTTGTTTTCACACCTTCCACGATAAACTCATCTAAAGCACGTTTCATTTTATTGATCGCTTCTTCTCTAGTTTGCGCCGTTGTTATCAACTTTGCTACCATTGAATCATAATTAGGTGGAATTGTATATCCAGCATATACATGCGTATCCAATCTTACCCCATGTCCTCCTGGAGCATGGAACGTTGTAATTTTCCCTGGAGCTGGCATAAATCCTTTATGTGGATTCTCAGCATTGATACGACACTCAATAGAGTGCATTTTTGGCAAATAGTTTTTACCAGAAATTGGCACACCTGAAGCAACTAAAATCTGCTCACGAATTAAATCGTAGTTCACAACTTCCTCTGTAATTGGGTGTTCTACTTGGATACGAGTATTCATTTCCATAAAGTAAAAGTTTCTGTCTTTATCCACTAAGAATTCAACAGTACCAGCACCTTCATACTTAATATATTCAGCAGCTTTTACAGCAGCTTCTCCCATTCTCTCTCTCAATTCATCAGTCATGAAAGGAGAAGGTGTTTCTTCCGTTAATTTTTGGTGACGTCTTTGAACAGAACAATCTCTTTCAGATAAATGACATGCTTTCCCAAAAGAATCTCCGACAATTTGGATTTCAATATGACGAGGTTCTTGGATTAATTTCTCCATGTACATATCGTCATTTCCAAAAGCTGCTTTCGACTCATATCTAGCAGAATCCCATGCATCTTCTAAATCTTCTTCTTTCCAAACAGCACGCATTCCTTTACCTCCACCACCGGCAGAAGCTTTTAACATCACTGGGTAACCTGCTTCTTCTGCCAATTTTTTACATTCAGCAAAATCTTCGATTACTCCTTCACTTCCTGGAACACATGGTACTCCTGCTGCAATCATGGTAGATTTAGCATTTGCTTTATCTCCCATTCTGTCAATCATTTCAGCACTCGCTCCAATAAATTTAATACCGTGCTCTTCACAAAGCGCAGAAAATTTTGAATTCTCAGATAAGAATCCATATCCTGGATGTATTGCATCCGCATTAGTAATTTCTGCAGCTGCTAAAATATTTGACATTTTCAAATAAGAATCTGTACTAGCCGCTGGCCCAATACAAACTGCCTCATCTGCAAACTTTACATGCAAACTTTCTTCATCCGCTTGAGAATAAACAGCAACTGTTTTAATTCCCATCTCTTTACATGTTCTGATAACACGTAAAGCAATCTCACCTCTATTGGCTATTAATATTTTTTTAAACATAATAATATTGTTTAGTCTTAATTATAGTTTCAACAACTACAAAGAATCGTTTTTAATTATGCTCTAAAAATTATGATGGATCAACTAAGAATAAAGGTTGTCCAAATTCTACTGGAGAAGAATCTTCCACTAAAATTTTCACAATTTTACCAGATACCTCTGATTCAATTTCGTTAAATAATTTCATTGCTTCAATTACACAAACAACAGAATCAGCAGATACTGAATCTCCAATTTCAACAAAGTTTGATTTGTCTGGAGATGGCTTTCTATAGAATGTTCCAATGATTGGAGAAGTAATTGTTACTAATTTAGAATCCTCTTCTTCAGCTGCTGCTGCAGGAGCTGCAGGTGCTGCTGGAGCCACTGGCTCAGCCTGAGGAACAACTTGTGATACAACTGGCATTTGAGCAGGAGACACAGCAGACTGTAAAATTGTAGTTTCTGTTTTACCAGATCCTGTTTTTACAGTAATTTTGATGTCTTCCATTTCTAATTTCACTTCGCTTGCACCAGATTTGGCAACAAACTTTATCAAATTTTGAATGTCTTTTAATTCCATAATATATTTTAGTTATATAAGTAGTATTTAATTCTATTTTGAGTTATAAGCCCATTTTAAATAAACGGCTCCCCATGTAAATCCTCCACCAAAAGCGGCGAATATAATGTTATCTCCTTTTTTTAATTGATCTTCAAAATCTGCTAATAATAAGGGTAATGTAGCAGAAGTTGTATTTCCGTAATTTTGGATATTTTGTAACACCTTACTTTTATCCAAATTTATTCTTCTTGCAGTAGCCTCAATAATTCTTTGATTTGCTTGATGTGGCGCTAACCAATCAACATCATCATTTGTTAAATTATTACGCTTCAAAATTTTCTCACTCGCATCAGCCATGTTAGAAACCGCATATTTAAATACTGTTTTCCCTTCTTGTTTGATAAAGTGTTGACGATTATCTAATGTTTCCTGTGAAGTTGGCTTTAAAGAACCACCCGCTTCAATTCTCAAGAACTCACGTCCAACTGCGTCTCCTCTTAGGTACTCATCTTGGAAACCTAATCCATCTTCATTTGGTTCAAATAATGCTGCACCAGCACCATCTCCAAAAATAATACATGTAGTTCTATCAGTATAGTCAACAATTGAAGACATTTTATCCGCTCCAATTACCAATACTTTTTTATATCTACCTGATTCAATATAAGCAGATGCTGTTGACATCGCGTACAAGAAACTTGAACAAGCAGCTTGTAAGTCGTACCCAAAAGCATTTGTTGCTCCAATTTCAGAGGCAACATAAACTGCTGTTGAAGCCACATTCATATCTGGCGTTGCAGTACCAATAATAACCATATCAATCTCTGAAGGATCAATACCTCTTTTAGCAATTAAGTCTTCAGCGGCTTTGATTGCCAAATAAGACGTTCCTTTATCAGCATCTTTAAGGATTCTTCTTTCCTTAATTCCTGTTCTCGTAAAAATCCACTCATCGTTCGTTTCTACTAAAGATTCTAACTCTTTATTGGTAAGAGTATAGTCAGGAACATACTTTCCTACTGCTGTAATTGCTGCAGTTATTTTACCCATAATAATAATTTTTAAAGACTTTTTCGAGAATAATTTTTACGAAAAAAAATCGATGTCCAAAGTAATGAAATTTATTTCACATATAAATGAAAAAAAAACCAATAATTGCCTTTTTTCACCCTAAAACACCAAAAAACCCTCCATTCAAGAGGGTTTTTCATTATATTTCTATCAAATCCTTAAGCTTCTACTACAGGAGAATCAATTACAATTTGTCCTTTGTAATATAATTTTCCTTCATGCCAGTGAGCTCTGTGGTATAAGTGAGCTTCTCCTGTTGTTGGATCAACTGCTACTTGTGGAGCTACTGCTTTGTAGTGAGTTCTTCTTTTGTCTCTTCTTTGTTTAGATATTTTTCTCTTTGGATGTGCCATTACGCTGTGTTTTATCTATTAATAAATCTTTTAACTTCCCCCATCTAGGATCTGTTGTATCTTCGTTATTTGTTGTACTCTTATTTCCTTTTAGCTCTTCTAATCTTTCAAATGCATCTGACTCCATAGAGCCATCAATTACTTTTGGATGCAACCTTTTTGCTGGCGCAGACAAAACAATCATTTCAAAAATATAATGCGCTACATTAATGCGGTGTTCAGTATAAGGCAAATAAACAATCTCTTCATTTCCATCATCATAATCCTCTCCAAACTTTACGATCAAAGACAAATCACCGGTGATATCCATATCAAAAGGCTCTCCTGTAACGTCACAAGGAACATTCACAAAACCTTTAAAAGAAAAGTCTAACTCCAACATTGTAGCCTTTTTCACAAAAGACAACTCCACATTTATATTCGTTTCATCAAAATCATCGAACTGAAACGCATCAAAGAACTTGTTATCAATATGATATTCAAAATTATGCTTTGCTTCCTTTAAACCTATAAAAGAAATTTCAAAATCTCTCAACTCTTTCATAATGAACATCAATTTGAGCGTGCAAAGATATAAAATTTCATTTTATTATAAACAAAAGAAATTAAAATTTCCACATTAATATTTTTTTCGAACTTTTAAACTATCCTTTGTTAAGGTTTTATAGCCTTTTCTTGTTTTTACAATTTTCAACCCAGTAAAGAGCGCTTCTTTAAACGAAGAAGCATCTGCCTTATTCTGACCCGCTATTTCAAAAGCAGTTCCATGATCAGGAGAGGTTCTAACTTCACTCAATCCCGCGGTAAAATTAACACCATTTCCAAATGCCAATGTTTTAAACGCCACCAATCCTTGATCGTGATACATCGCTAACACACCATCGAACCCTTTATAATTACCAGACCCAAAAAAACCATCTGCTGCATAAGGCCCGTATACTAATTTTCCAGTTTCTTGAATTTCTTTTAAGGTAGGTCTCACCAATTCTTCATCCTCATTACCAATAACACCATTATCACCACAATGCGGATTCAAACCTAGTACCGCTATTTTAGGCTTATCAATTCCAAAATCTTTTACAAGGGTACTATACATAGTTTCTACTTTCGATAAAATCAAATCCTTGGTTATCGTTTCTGAAACTTTTGCTACCGGAACATGTCCTGTTATCAATCCCATTCTCAAAGAATCCGTCATCAAAATCATCAAACTATCACCTTCTAATTTATCCTCCAAAAACTCAGTATGTCCTGCAAACTTAAACTCATCAGACTGAATATTATCTTTACTGATAGGTGCAGTCACTAACAAATCTACTTTCCCCTCCTTCAAAGCTTGTGTTGCTGCATCTAAAGATTTTAATGCAAACGCCCCCGATTCTTTCGTTGGATTCCCAAGATCTATTCGCACCTCTTCGGTAGTAACAGGAATCAAATTTACCTTCCCATCAACTACTGCATCTAAAGATTGAATCCCTTGTACTGGAACTTCTAGCTTCAGTTTGTTTTTATGAAAAGTAATCACTTTGGAAGATGCAAACAAAACAGGTGTACAAAAATCCATCATGCGCTTATCTGCAAAAGTTTTCAATACAACCTCAATACCAATACCATTGATATCACCTACTGAAATTCCAACCTTTATTTTTTGCTCTTTCTCCATTCAACTACTTTATTATTCTTATTTTTGAGGAATCAAAAGTAATCATTTAAATTGACAATTTTATGTTCACAGGTATTATAGAAAAACAAGGCTTAGTAAAAGAAATCATCAAAGAAAACGACAATTTACATATCACAATTTCTTCTGAATTCACCTCTGAACTCAAAATAGATCAAAGTGTTGCTCATAACGGAGTATGCTTAACTGTGGTTGCCATTGACAACGACAAATACACTGTAACTGCGATCAAAGAAACCTTAGAAAAAACAAATTTAAACAGTTTAAAAGTAAACGACTCCGTAAACTTAGAGAGAGCAATGAAACTTGGAGATCGATTAGACGGACATATAGTACAAGGACATGTAGATCAAACAGCTACCTGTACTGCGATAACAAATGAAAACGGAAGTTGGAGTTTTACTTTTTCTTATGACCCTAATAAAAACAATGTTACTATTGAAAAAGGATCTATTACTATTAACGGAACAAGTTTAACAGTAGTAAATTCTAAAAAAAATGAATTCAGTGTTGCTATCATACCCTACACATACGAACACACAAACTTTAATCGTTTTGAAACAGGAACGGAAGTAAATTTAGAATTTGACGTAATTGGCAAATATGTTGCCCGCTTGATGAATAAATAATTCTTATTTTTAGGATATATTTATTTTTGCTTTGCGATTGAAAAAAAATACTTCCCTTATTGTTTTGAGTTTGCTTGTTTGGAATGCTGTTTTCTCACAGGCAACTTCTAAGTTTTACACAAACACTAACACCAAATGGCTTTTAGAAATTCCATTATGGGTGCCAGGGTTTAGGGGTCAGTTGTCATATGGCGATATCTACCTTAACTCAGCAACACCAAAAGACAAAAAAGAACTAGAGCGAATAGAAAAAGACCCTGGACTAGAATTTTATTTTGTTGGAAGAGCCTCTTATAAACACAAAAAACTTTGGATTCAAGCAGATGCCTTTTCAGGGTCCGTTGGTAATACTTTTACCTTCACCCCACCAAGAAGCGAATTAGAAAAAGAATTAATCTATCTTTCCGCTCAAGGCACCATGCCAAGATTGATTTTTGGTTACTCTGCATGGTCAAAAAACTTCAACAACCATACGAGTATAGAGATTGTACCCTATACAGGACTTCGTTATATTTACATTCAGTTTGAATCAGAAATCACCCAAACATCAGAGCAAATAAATTTAGTAAGCCAATGGCTTGAGCCGCTTATTGGAATATCCGTTCCATTTAACTACAAAAGATTTAGAATAGAACTTCAAGGGGATTGGGGAGGAAACACCAACGAAAACTCTACGATGATCAATAGTTATGTCAAATATCGAATTTCAAAACTAGTAGACACTAAACTGGGATGGACCTCTATTTATTCGCACCACAAAGCAATTGTTCAAGAAGAACTACTTGATTTTGACATCAACCTCCAAGGTCCAACTATTGGTGTAGGCTTCCATTTTTAAACAATTAACTCACAATACCTCAAAAGCACTAAAACAGTTTACCTAAAAAAAACTACACTTCACCCACAAACTCCTCCAACTCACCTTATTCTTTGGTTTAAAAAAAGTATCTCTTCATATCTTTAAGTGTGAAACGTAATTAAGATTACAAAAAAGATACCGATAACCTTTAAAACAAAAGATTATGTATACCGACAGCACTTACTTACTAAATGAAGTAAAAACACTTCCTTCAAAAACAGTAATTACAAAACAATTATTCTACAGCTTACTAAGAAAAGCAAGAGCTAGAAAACAAAAACATAAACTGATTTTATCAGCGCCCCTAATTTAACACCTCGACTCATTTGAGTTGATTTTTTTCATAGCAATCAAAAAGCCACTTCTAATAGAAGTGGCTTTTTATTTATTTCACAAAAAAAAAGCCTTTCAAAAAATTGAAAGGCTTTGTGTTTTAGAAGTGGTCCCACTAGGGCTCGAACCTAGGACCACCTGATTATGAGTCAGGTGCTCTAACCAACTGAGCTATGAGACCTAAAACGTCTGCAAAAATAACATTATTTTACAATTCCGACTACTTTTCTGAAGAAAATAATCAAAAAAATATCCTATTAAACCGTACGTGTCATTAAATTCTGACCGAACTGTTTTAACACAAGGCTATTAGCTTCTGAAATAGAAATCTCATCCAAAACGTCAAATGCTTTTTTAGTATAACTTTCAATAGCAGCTCTGGTCATTCTATCACTACCTATCAAATTAAACAACTCTTTTACACGGCGTACTTTCTCTGTATTATCATCTAATAATTGATCATACCACTGTGCTAATTCTTCTTTTAAATCTGGTGTTGCATGTTTCAGAGCTTCGATATACAAAAAGGTTTTTTTATTCTCCATAATATCGCCCCCCACTTGCTTACCAAAGGTGGCCGCATCTCCATAAGCATCTAAATAATCATCCTGCAATTGAAAAGCAATTCCTAAATTCAAGCCAAATTCATATATTTTTTTTGAATCCTCAGCAGTCGCACCAGCAATGATAGCTCCCATTTCAAGAGCGGCTGCAACTAAAACTGATGTTTTCAAGCCAATCATTTTAATATACTCCTCTGCAGTTACATCATTTCGTGTCTCAAAGTCCATATCATATTGCTGACCTTCACAAACCTCCAATGCTGTTTTGTTAAACAACTGCATAAGTTGTTTAAAAGTTCCTCCATCGTAAGTTTCCAACAATTGATTCGCTAAAATCAACATGGCATCCCCGGAAAGTATCGCTGTATTCACATCCCACTTTTTATGCACTGTAGCCTTTCCTCTTCTCAAAGGGGCGGCATCCATAATATCATCATGTAATAATGTAAAATTATGAAACACCTCAACAGCCAAGGCTGCATCTAAACTATTCTTATAATTTCCACCAAAAGCTGTTGTTCCCATTAAAACCAAAATTGGTCGCAACCTTTTTCCTCCTAAATCCAAAATATATTCAATTGGATTATAAAGGTTTTGAGGTTCTACAACATTAATCTTCTCTTGTAAATGTGCTAAAAAATCTTCTTTGTATTGTTCTAATTTCAAAATATTGAATTTTGTGTAAAAATAAACAATGCCAGCTTATCACAATTACATTTTTTCAAAAAAACATAAAATGATATTTATCACAAAAAACTATGGAAACTTTTTTGGTTTCTAAAGTTTCCTTACTACATTTGCCAAGTCAAATAAAATGAAGATGAAGGAAAAAATATTAGAATCAGCAACTGAAATGTTTTTAACCTACGGGTTTAAAAGCGTTACCATGGACGATATTGCTGAAAAAATGAGTATTTCTAAAAAAACGATTTACACACACTTTAGCAACAAAACAAAATTGGTAGAAGAAACAACCTTTGGCATGTTTGAATGTATCTCTACTGGAATAGATGTGATTTGTGAATCTAATTTCAACCCGATTGAAGAGCTATTTCAAATAAAAAAGTTTGTTTTAGACAATCTAAAAGATGAAAAATCATCTCCTTTATTTCAACTCCAAAAATACTATCCAAAACTTCACGAAAACCTCTCAAAAAAACAATTCGACTATATGAAAGGCTGTGTAGCAGAAAATCTTTTAAGAGGTGTAGAAGGCGGGTACTTTAGAGAAGAAATGGACATACAATTTATTACACGTGTTTATTTTAAAGGAATGATGGGTATCAAAGACGTTGATACATTTCCAACCGAATTATTTAATATGAATTATTTATTAGAAAAATATTTAGAATACCACGTGCGTGGAATTGCAACAGAAAAAGGAATATTAACATTAGAAAAAGTACAAAATCAATACAATTAGAAATGAAAAAATTAAACATCCTTTATTTATTTTTGGCAAGTACCTTTATAGGGTTTGCACAAGAGACTATTGAGGAGGAACAAAAAACCTCATTCAACCTAAACGAAGCGATATCCTATGCTAAAATTCATAATAGGAATATTCAAAATGCTGTCGCAGGTATTCAAGCTGCCGAAGAGCAAAAGTGGGAAGCAATTTCCATCGGTCTTCCTCAGTTAAGCGGTAAAATTGACTACACAGCAAACATAAAGAAACCTATTGAAGGTGACCCTAACAATCCAGCGGATCCGGTTAATTTCTTTTTCCCGGCAAACAATTTAACGCCTAGCTTAACCGTAACTCAATTAATATTTGATGGATCTTATATAGTAGGTTTACAAGCTTCTAAAGTCTTTTTGGACATCTCTAAAAACTACAAAGAAAAAACAGACAATGAAATTGAACAAATTGTTGTTAATGCATATATGACTGCCTTATTGACGGATGAAAGTATTTTAATCTTAGAAAAAAACATCAAAAACATTGAGGACAATCTAAAAGAAGCAACAGCCGTTGTTGCGAATGGACTTGCTGAAGAAGAAAGTGTAGAGCAATTGCAATTGACATTGACAAACCTTCAAAATTCAATGAGAAACTATGAGGTACTTGCTGAAGTTTCTAACGGATATGTAAAATTACTTTTGGGAATTGATTCTGAAATCTCAATCACCTTAAGTGACAATCTAGAAAATTTAATCAGTGAATACGTTACCCTTGAATCTGAATTTCAACAAAACTCTATTTTCAATAATATAGATTACAAAATAGCAGTAAACGATACGGAAAGCAAAGAGTTATTATACAAATTAGAAAAGGCAAAATACTTGCCTTCTATATCTGCATTTTTAAATACAAATGCACAGGGCCTAAATGAAGAATTTGGAGGCTTGTTTGATAGCGAGCAATCATGGTTGACTTCTACATCAGCAGGTGTTTCTTTATCCATTCCTATTTTCACTTCGTTCAATATTAGATCTCAAAAAAGAAGAGCAAAAATCAATTGGGAAATTTCAGAAAACACTTTAAAAGATACAGAACAGCAACTTAAGCTAGACTTAAAAAAAGTAAAAAGTGAATACATTTTAGCAGCTGAAACTTACGAAAACAGAAAACAAAACTTAAAATTAGCTGAAAAAATAGAGCGCAAAAACTCTGTTAAATTCCGTGAAGGAATGGCTAGTAGTATCGACTTAAGAACCGTACAAGTTCAGTTGTATGACAGTCAACAACAATACATCGAATCTATTATAGATGTAATCAACAAAAAAGTAGAATTGAAAAACTTATTAAACATAAAATAATTTCTTAAACATTTAATCATGAAATATATTTACGCATTTATTGCCAGCACAATCATCCTAACTTCTTGTGCTGAGAAAGCAGAAATCTCTGTGGAAGATGTTATCAAGTCGGAAGACCTTTCATTAATGAGAGAAAAGAAAAAAGAAATTGAAACTACTCAAAAAGAAATTAATATTCAATTGGAAGCCTTAGTATCTGCAATTTCGGTTTATGACACTATGAAGAGATTGCCTTTGGTAACCACTTTTACTAGTACAGCAACCGTTTTCAATCATCATGTAGAACTTCAAGGAAACGTAACTACTAAGAAAAATGTATTAGTTTACCCTGAGGTACCAGGGATTATCAAGGACATTCGCGTGAAAGAAGGACAACGTGTTTCTAAAGGAACTCTTCTAGCAGTCCTAAGTGACGGAGGTATTGCGGATCAATTGGCACAATTAGAAACCCAAACAAAATTGGCTAAAACCACCTATGAAAGACAACAAAAATTGTGGGAACAACAAATTGGTTCTGAAATAGAATACTTAAAAGCAGAGACTAATTATTATGCTAATATCAATGCTATTAAACAATTGAAATCACAATATGCTAAAACAAGAATTGTTGCTCCTTTTTCTGGTATTATAGATGATATATTCAAAGAAGAAGGTATGGTAATTGCACCAGGTCAAGGATCAGAATTATTGCGTATCGTAAACTTAGATGATATGTATATCGATGCCGAAGTTCCAGAAGGTTATATCACTTCTGTATCCAAAGGAAAACATGTAGAAGTATATTTTCCAATATTAAACAAAACGGTAGAAGCTGAAGTAAGACACGCTGCAAGTTATGTTAACCCAAGCAATCGTACATTTAAAGTTGAAGTAAAGGTACCAAACCCAAAACACGATATTAAGCCTAACTTAACTGCAAAGCTTAAAATCAATGACTATAAAAATGAGGCTGCTATTTTAATTCCTCAGAGCATCATTTCAGAAAATGCGAATGGCGATCAATACATCTATATTATTGCGAATAAAAAAGCAAACGGAGAAGCGGTTGTAAAACGTAAAATTATTGAAACTGGAAAAACTCAGGGAGACATTATTGAAGTTACAACTTCATTCCCAAATGGTTTGGAAATAATAAACGAAGGTGCTAGAAGTGTTACAGATGGTCAGTCTGTAAAAATTTTAAGCAACGAACCTTTGAAATTATAATCTATAAATCAACTTAAAAACACCTAAAATGACTGAGAAAAAAGTTGACAAAGAATTTGGTCTGTCCTCCTGGGCAATCAATAATAAAACTACCATATATGTAGTAATGGTAATGATATTCTTTTTAGGATCATCTGCCTACTTCAATATGCCACGTGAAAGTTTTCCTGAAATCAAAGAAACTAAAATTTATATTAGTTCACTTTACCCAGGAAACACAGCGGAAGATATAGAAAAACTAATTACAACTCCTCTAGAAGATAAATTAAAAACAGTCTCTAATCTAGTTGAAATTACTTCTAACTCACAAGAAGATTACTCCATGATTATTGTTGAGTTTGACGAAAACATTTCTGTTGATCAAGCGAAGCAAAAGGTAAAAGACGAAATTGACGGTGAAACTGCTAGTGAAGACTGGCCGACCTTCAATGGCGCAAAGGTGGAGCCTATTGCCTTTGACCTGAGTATGTCTGAAGAGATCCCAATCTTGAATATCAATATTTCTGGAGATTATCCAATCTACAAATTAAAAGAGTTTGGAGAGTATTTAGAAGACGAGATTGAAGACTTAGATGAAATCAAACAAGTTGATATCCGTGGAGCACAAGAAAAAGAGGTAGAAATAGCTGTTGACATTTATAAAATGATGGCAGCAAAAGTTAGCTTCAACGATATTGTTCAAGCGATTAACAACGGAAACGCGACTATGTCTGCGGGTAATTTTATTACAAGTGGCCAAAGACGTACCATTAGAATTATTGGAGAAATTACAGATCCTGAAGAATTAGGGAATTTTGTTGTCAAAAACGAACGAAACAACCCTATCTACCTAAAAAATGTAGCGGAAATTGCTTTTCAAGACAAGGATAAAACTACCTATGCCAGAGAATACGGTGAAAAAGTAGTAATGCTTGATGTAAAAAAGAGAGCAGGAAAAAACATGGTTGCAGCTGCGGACCAGGTTAGAGTTATTGTGGAAAACGCCAAAAACGACTTTTTCCCTTCAGATTTAAAGGTAACTATTTCTAATGATCAATCTTCTAAAACGATTGGACAAGTAGATGATTTGGTAAATAATATCATTTTCGGTATCATTCTGGTAGTTACAGTTCTAATGTTTTTCTTAGGATTTAAAAATGCCTTATTTGTAGGATTCGCTATTCCAATGTCTATGTTTATGTCATTGATGATCCTTGAAATGTTAGGATACACTATGAATACCATGATTCTTTTTGGATTGATTATGGGTCTCGGAATGTTGGTTGACAACGGTATTGTTGTTGTTGAAAACGTATATCGTTTGATGGACGAAGAGGGAATGACCAGAAAAGAGGCTGCAAAAAAAGGAATTAGTGAAATTGCCTATCCAATTATTATCTCTACAGCAACCACTGTGGCTGCCTTTATCCCGCTTGGGTTATGGCCGGGATTGATGGGTCAATTTATGATTTACTTCCCAATTACACTATCTGTGGTATTAGGTTCATCTTTATTTGTTGCCATCTTCTTTAACTCTGTATTAGTGTCTCAATTTATGAGTGTTGAGGACAAAGAGATGCCTTTGAAAAGAATGATTACAATTTCTTCTATTTTAGTCGTAATTGGATTCATCATCTTTTTAACTGGAGGAAGCTATGCCGCTTTAGGTACCTTAATGATCTTTACAGCCATAATGTTATGGTTCTATAGACTAGTACTAAGAAAAGTTGCGAATTGGTTCCAAGATAAAGTACTTACTCGTCTAGAAAACTTTTATGAAAAACAATTAAAATACGCCTTGACAGGTTGGAGACGTACAGTATATACTATCGGAACTTTTGTGCTTTTAATTATTGCATTTATTTCCTTCGGTGCATCTGTTGCAACCCAAAGGACAAAAATCGAATTTTTCCCAGACAACAAACCGAATCAAATTATTGTTTACATCGAATATCCTCAAGGGACAGATATTGAAAAAACCAATGCCATTACAAAACAAATCGAAAACCGCGTTTTTGAAGTATTGAATGATGATGAATACACGGACGGTGATTACAATTTCTTAGTAGAAAGTACCGTTTCTCAAGTAGGTGAAGGAGCTGGAAACCCTCAAACAGATGGTGGTTCTGCTGCAGAGATGCCGCACAAAGGTAAAATTACCGCCTCTATGCGAGAATACAAATTTAGAAGAGGAAAAGATAGCGAAATCTTAAGACAACGAGTACAAACCGCCTTAGTAGGTATTTATCCAGGTGTATTGATTTCTGTTGAAAAAGATGTAAACGGACCTCCTGCAGGATCTCCAATCAATATTGAAATTGAAGGAAAAGACTATGCTGAATTGATTGAAACAGCTGAAAGAATGCGTGACTTTATCAATACAAGAAGTATTGCTGGTATTGACGAATTGAAAATTGATGTAAATAGAGACAAGCCAGGTATGCAAGTAGTTGTAGATCGTAAAAAAGCAGGTGAACTTGGTGTAAGCGCAGGACAAGTTGGACAACAATTACGTAACGCAATTTTTGGAAGTAAAGCTGGAGTTTATAAAGAAGATGGTGAAGATTATGACATCTATGTACGTTTCAACAAAGCAGATAGATACAATAAAAGTGCCTTATTCAATCAAAAGATTACTTTTAGAGACATGGCAACTGGACAAATAAAGGAAATTCCTGTATCTGCTGTTGCTAAACAAAAAAACAACTCAGGGTTTAGTGCCATTAAACACAAAGACCAGAAAAGAGTCGTTACAGTATACTCTGCTTTATCTCCCGGATACACTGATGCCGGTGCGATCGTAACAAAAATTCAAGAAGAAATGACAAACTTCAAAGGATTACCAAAAGGAATCTCAGTGGATTATACAGGACAAATTGAAGAGCAAAATAAACAAATGGCATTCTTGATGGGAGCATTTTTCACTGGTCTTGGATTGATTTTCTTAATTTTGATTCTACAATTCAATTCAATTTCAAAACCTGCAATTATCATGATTGCAATTTTCTTAAGTTTGATTGGCGTGTTTGGTGGTATCGTAATCACAGGAAGTTCTTTTGTTATTATGATGACAATGATGGGAATTATTTCACTCGCAGGTATTGTTGTAAATAACGGGGTTGTATTACTCGATTATGCACAATTACTTATTGATCGTAAAAAAATGGAACTTGGTATTGCAGATGAGGATTATCTAAATTCTGAAGACCTTTTCAATAGTATCGTATCTGCTGGTAAATCACGTTTACGTCCGGTTTTACTAACCGCAATTACAACTATACTAGGTTTGATTCCTTTAGCGATTGGATTGAACATCAACTTCTTTACATTCTTTAGTGAATTTGATGCACACATCTACTTTGGTGGAGACAATGTAATTTTCTGGGGACCTTTAGCATGGACCGTAATTTACGGATTGATTATTGCTACTTTCCTTACATTAATTATTGTACCTATATTATTCTTATTGGTTACAAAATTAAAAATGTGGATCCACAGTAAAAGATCAGTAACCGCATAAACATAACACAAATTAAATTTAAAAAACGACTGTATATTCTACAGTCGTTTTTTTTTGAATTTATATATTTAAACTACTTTTGACAATCATGAAAGCGATCAAAACCTACACACCCGAGCAAGCCAAAAGAGCCCTAGAACACTATTGTGTATATCAAGACCGTTGTCATAAAGAGGTTGAAGAAAAACTTTCGAAAATGCGATTGATTCCTGAAATTATCGAGCAGGTAATTACGCACCTCATCTCTGAGAATTTTTTAAACGAAACACGTTTTGCCCAAAGCTTTGCGAGAGGAAAATTTAGAATTAAAAAATGGGGTAAAAACAGAATTATTAGAGAATTAAAATTCCGAAATATCACTGACTACAATATCAAAATTGCTTTAAAAGAAATAGAGCAAACAGAGTACATTGAAAACCTAGACAATCTTATCCTAAAAAAAATAAAAACCTCAAAAGAAAACGACCCTTTCAAAAGGAAGAAAAAAATAATTGATTTTTTACTAAGACAAGGTTTTGAATCGCAACTTATTTACGAAATGCTGGCTTATCATCTCGATTAACTTTTGACTTACGAGGTTTTTTAGGAATTCTATAAGGAGCTACAGCATCTTCATTAAAATCAAATATTGATTCATCAAAATCAACATTTTCATCAAAACTTTTCTGTAAATACACTGAATTAATTTTTAAATTAATTGAGTTATAGACCAATACTATTTTTTCTACTTGTTCTTTTACTTCCGAAGGCTGTATCGAGCTAATTTCTGACATATCCTGCAAACGCAAAGCCTCTGAATAAAACACATTCAAACGAGCAAACATACCTTTATTATTTAGCTCCTTGATTCTTAAAGAATCATTCATTGTTTTTGACAGATCTGTTAACTCCTTAGACATTTCTAATGCCAAAGCCGGAGATATAGTCGTAAAGTTTTTCCTTAGAAACTTTGACAAGGTAGTATACTCATCCCACCCCTTTACTTTTTCATTTGTTTTAGGTTGTAACACTTCATCAAAACTAAAAGTAGTAGTCTCATTGAACAAAGCCAAACTCTCTGCAGGAATTTCTTCAACCACTTTTTTTTCATCCTGATTTTTTTTACAAGAAATAAAAATCACACAAAAAACTAAAAATAAATACCTCAAAACAATAAAATACGATGATTAACAATACAAATGTATGATAAAACTTCCGTCCTATACAATAAATCTATATATTGTTCGTTATTAACAAATGTTAACCATCCAAACGACTAAACTTTTGACATGATACCTTTTATTTTTCTTAGCATACTTGCTTTTTCATTCTTTTACTCAATTCAGACAAGAAAAAAATTTAAATCAGCAGCCTATAATATTTCTTCGCATTCAACCGAGACTTTAACAGAATATTACTTGGTAGTAGAAATGAAACATGGTCAATTTCTTGATGCGAGAAAATTACCAAAATTCTTTCAACTTTTCGTTCCGAGTAAAATATCTCCGTTATTGAACCACACTTATACAGATCTTGAATCTGCTGAAAAATCGCTAAAAGAAGTTAAGCTAAACAGTTAAAAAGAAATATCTTTGTGGTTAAATTACAATAAAATGATATCTGACTACAACGGTTTACCTGATCACTCAAAAGTATGGATTTTCCCATCCCAAAAAAAAATCTATGCAAATGAAATTGAAGCGATTGAAAAAAAGATAACTGACTTCATTTTAGAATGGGAAGAAAAAAACCAAGGACTAGAGGCTGCATTCACAATTAAATACAATCGGTTTATTATCTTATTTTCCGATACAGAAACTACGATTTCTACAGAAACAACCAACCAACTTATATCTTTTATTATTCAATTACAATCGGAACTAGAAACTGAGTTAATGGATAAAATGAATGCCTGTTTCAAACAAGGACAATACGTCCAGTACAAAGACCTTAAGGACTTTAAAAAACTAATTAAAGACAAAGGGGTAAACAAAAAAACTATCGTTTTTGACAACACGATTTCTACCAAACTAGAGTTTGATGAATATTGGGAAATACCTGCTTCAGAAAGCTGGTACGGAAACATGTTTAAATAATCTAGGCTTGTAATTCCTTAATATAAGTATCAAGTTCAAAAGACTCCTCTACAGAAAAATCACCGATTTTAGTTCTACGAAGTGCACTTAAATGAGCTCCTGAATCTAATGCCAAACCAAAATCATAAGCAAGAGAACGTATATACGTTCCTTTACTACACACTACTCTAAAGACTACTTTAGGAAAGTCAATTTTTGTAATTTCAAATTCAGAAATCGTAACTTTTCGAGACTTCACTTCCACTTCTTCTCCTGCCCTAGCCAATTCATATAAACGCTTACCATCCTTCTTTAATGCTGAAAAAATAGGTGGTTTCTGATCTATTTCTCCAATAAACTTTTCCGTCATTTTATGAATCAGTGCTTCGGTTATATGTCCTGTGGGAAATACTTCATTAACCTCTGATTCTAAATCATAACTAGGAGTTGTAGCTCCTAACGTGATTTCACCGGTGTATTCTTTTATCTGCGCCTGAAATTGATCAATTTTTTTAGTGAACTTTCCAGTACATAAAATCAACAAACCTGTCGCTAGAGGATCCAAAGTACCCGCATGACCTACTTTGATTTTCTTGATATTAAAACGCTGACGAATTTCCCAACGTACTTTATTGACAACCTGAAAAGACGTCCAAGTTAACGGTTTATCAATCAATACTACTTTTCCTTCTTTGAATTCCTCTTCGGTAAACATTATAAATTAGTTAAAGAATAAACAATAGCTATGACACCCGCAACAGCACAATAAATTGAGAAATAATATAATTTACTTTTCTTTACTAATGCCATCATCCATTTACAAGCTAACAAACCTGCAATAAAAGCGGCTATAAAACCAATAAACATTGGAAATACCTCTGCAGAATTCACAACCAAATCCCCTCCAAGCACATCTTTAGCTATCTTCCCAACTATCAGTGGCACCACCATTAAAAATGAAAACCTAGCAGCTTGAGTTCTATCTATTTTCAATAACACTGAAGTAGAAATTGTTGCTCCCGATCTAGAAATACCCGGTAACATCGCAATAGCCTGCGCTATACCGATAATCAAGGCAGATTTATAACTCGTTTCTACATCCGTTGTTTTAGCTTTATCTGCCAAAACAAGCAACAAAGAAGTTATTAACAACATAGCTCCTACGAGCAAAATTTGACCACTAAAAAAATACTCCAACTGCTCTTCAAACAACAAACCAATGATAACCGCAGGCACCATTGAAATCACAATTTTCAAACAAAATTTCGTTTCATCATTCCAAGAAAACTGAAACAACCCTTTTAATATACGAGCTACTTCTTTTCTAAAAATTAACAAAGTACTCAACGCAGTTGCAAAATGCAAAACTACCGTAAAAGTTAAACTCTCCTTCGGAACAGCATCGTCTCCTAAAATAAATTTTGCCAATTCTAAATGCCCGCTTGATGACACTGGTAAAAACTCAGTCAACCCTTGTATAATTCCAAGAATTATAGCTTCAATTATTCCCATTCTATATGTACTTGAAAAAATTATTTATTAGGATTTGCCAATATAGCATACACCTCAATTGCAAAACCAATCAACACCAAAGTAGGTGCTAAACGAATTCTTCTAAAATTATAAATTGCCTCATTAAAAACTTCAGGATCATCACTACCTCCGCCTGCCATTAGAATAAATCCTAAAGCCACAACAGCCAGTCCGATGAGCATCCATTTATAATTCTTTTTACCGAATAAAAATTCTTCTTTTGATTTCAATTCTTTCATATGAATTTTATATCAACCAGCATCTCTTTAAGAGTAAAGCTGATCCGTTTTTAAATTTAAAAATCGTTGCGTTGCAAAAAACGTACTCATCCAAGTCACCAAAATCCCCATTAACAGGACTCCTGAAAAAATAATGGCCAAATCTTTTTTATCTCCCAATAAATTCAACTGAGGAATCGCACTTCCAACGTAATATAATAAAGAAGCCAAACCAATACTTGCTAGTATTGCTCCCATAATTCCTAACCTAATACTTTTCCAAATAAAAGGCAAACGAATAAATCTTTTCGTAGCTCCTACCATTTGCATGGTCTTAATGGTAAATCGTTTAGAATAAACAGACAAACGAATTGAACTATTAATTAGCACAACAGCAATTAGCGTAAAAAACCCTGCAATTACTAGAATCCAAAAACTTATTTTTTGAATATTCTGCGTTAACATTTCTATCAAAGGGGCATCATACAAGACTTCAGAAACAAAAGCATTTTCAGTCAATTCCGCTTCAATTAATTTCATTTTTTCCGGAGTGATAAAATCTGGATTTAAATGAATATCTATCGAGTTTTTTAATGGATTACTTCCTAAGAAAGTTAGAAAATCTTCACCTATTTCTTCACTAAATTGCTTCGCTGCTGTTTCTTTAGAAACAAATAAAATAGACTTCGTATATTCCTTTTTCTTAAGTGTTTTTTCTAAATTTTTAGCTTGATCTTTATCAACACTATTTTTCAAAAACAATGTCACAGCAACCTGCTCTTTAAAATGGTTTGCTATTTTGGATGATTTCAACACCACAACCCCTAATACTCCAAGAACAAACAATACCAAAGCTATACTAAGGATCACTGAAAAATAAGAAGATCTTAAACGTCGTTTTTGATAACGATCAAAGGAGTTAGACATAATTAAAATTTTAAAGTTGGCAAGTTACTAAATTAGATTGTAAGTGAGAAAAGTTAAACAGAAGAAACAGAATTAGATTTGTAACAAAAAGTTAAAATATAACCCACAAAAATCACATTCCAAAAAACACAGTTTCACCAGAAAACTATGAACCATTATAAATAATTACCTTAAATTTGCAGCATGGAGGAAACAAATAGACAGAAAAAAATTGGTGGTGTAATCCAAAAGGATTTAGTAGATGTTTTACAATCAGCTGCGCAAGACGGTATGAGAGGGGTAATAATCTCTGTTACAAAAGTAAGTGTTACCACTGACCTTAGTCAAGCCAAAGTTTTTTTAAGCATTTTTCCTTCTGAAAAGAGAGACGAATTAGTATCTGGAATTCAATCGAACAGTAAAACTATTCGTCATGAATTAGCCAAAAGAACAAAAAATCAATTACGTAGAGTTCCTAACCTTACATTTTATGGTGATGACTCTTTAGATTATATCGAAACTATTGATGCTTCTTTGCGTGGAGAGGATATTAATCCAATTCAAAACCCAGAAGTTTTACCAAAAAGGAAAAAGTCATAATTTGAACTTTTCGCTCTACATTGCCAAGCGCTATCTATTTTCTAAAAGCAGTAACAATGCTATTAATATCATTACAAAAATAGCTAGTATTGGAATTATTGTAGGCTCCTTAGCGCTCTTTATTGTACTTTCTGTATTCTCTGGACTTAAAACATTTAGCACCAAATTTTTAAACGCCACCGACCCAAATATTAGAATTTCCACCACTGTCGGAAAATCCTTTGAATTTACCGATAGTATCCAAAACAAAATTCTTTCAACCAAAGGCATACTTGCATTTTCAAAAGTTATAGAAGAGCGTGCATTTTTTAAACACGGCAAAAAAGAACAAATAGCATATATTAAAGGTGTTGACAGAAACTACACGAATGTTGTTAGAATTGACACCCTTATATACTCTGGAAAATGGTTAAATTTTGACAACCCGACGGCATTGGTTGGAAATGGTATTGCCAATAAACTATCCATTGGAATTTTAAACTATGGCGACCCCTTAACGATTTTAGTTCCTAAACCAGGAAAAGGATATTTAACAAACCCAACCAAAGCATTTCAAAAATCAAACGTACAGGCGGTTGGTGTATTTTCTATCTCAGAAGAACTAGATCATAAATTTGTATTCACTCCTTTATCAGTAAGCCAAAGGCTTTTAAACTACAGCCCAAATCAAATATCTGCAATTGATATTAAAACTGATTCCAATGCATCAGAATTTTGTATTCAGGAATTAAAACAAAAACTGGGACCTAATTTTAAAATTCAATCAAGAGAACAACTAAACTCTGTTTTTTACAAAATATTAAATACTGAAAAACTCGTTGCTTACTTAATATTTACACTTGTTTTGATCATTGCAATATTTAATGTTATTGGATCTATTATCATGATGATTCTTGACAAAAAGTCGAACCTTATAACATTATACAATTTGGGTGCTTCTATAAAAGAAGTTAGAAAAATATTTATCTATCAAGGATTTTTATTGACATTTGGAGGTTTGATCATTGGAATTTCACTTGGTGGGCTATTGATCTTTATTCAGAATAAATATCAACTTTTTATGATTACTAGTTCTATTGCCTACCCGATTGAATTCAAATTCATCAATCTGTTATTAGTTGCAATTACCATTACTTTATTAGGTTACTTTGCTGCCTT
Organism: Flavicella sp. IMCC45537; assembly: GCF_057197705.1. Classification (NCBI taxonomy): domain Bacteria; kingdom Pseudomonadati; phylum Bacteroidota; class Flavobacteriia; order Flavobacteriales; family Flavobacteriaceae; genus Flavicella; species Flavicella sp. IMCC45537. The sequence goes on along the minus strand of NZ_CM170067.1, from coordinate 3,346,632 downwards.
TATTGCGAGTAGTAGAATCTCTAAAGATCTTTTAGAATAATTATTTTATTTGAAAGACAAACAATTCAGCCGTTTCATCACTCACAATATACAATCTACGCTGCTCATCTAAAGCAATCCCCTCAGCCTTACGTATCTCTAAAGGAAACTCTTGCAACAACTCTCCTTTTATATCAATCTTATACAAAGATTTAGAACTATCACTTAAAACCCAAAACACATTCAACCTTTTATCAAAAACGATACCCGAGACATCTTTCCCAAAAGAAAGGGCATGGTCTTTTTTTATTTTACCTTTCGTAGATACTTTTAAAAGTTTTTTCGGTTTGGCTTCATTTAGGACATACAAAGATTCTTTTTTAGAATTATAACAAACCCCTTCCAAACCATTATTACTTGAACTTTGTTTCCCTTTTATCTTATAGGAATTTCCTACCCCATTTTGTAGTGAAAAATAGGTGATCCTTCTTTTAGATTCACTAAGTAACACAAATGCTTTCTTCTGCTCATGATAAGTAACACCTTCCAAACCTTTTACCGGAACAGCATATTTTTCTTGAAGCTGACCGTCCATTGTTAATTGATACAAAAAAGAATTTGCATCACTCACCACAAACAAACTCCCATTATAAAAGGTGAGTCCAGAGGGTTCTGGTACCACTAGCCTTTTTTTTGAAATAAATTCTATGTTACTTTTAGGAATCTTAGTACCACATGCAAATAGTAGCAGTAAACTCCCAATAAGTAAAATAGTTTTTTTAAACATAAGTTTGGTCACCAAATTTCGCAAGTACCTCATCAAAAGTAGCGTACACTTCTTCTGCAGAATTTGAAGTTACCATTTTCATTCTATATTGCTTAAAATTTGGAATTCCTTTAAAATAAGTTCCATAATGACGTCTTGTTTCTAAAACTGCCAAAATTTCTTTTTCCTTCCATGCAATCTCCATCTCTAAATGTCTTCTTGCTACTTCAACACGCTCTGCAATTGTTACTGGAGGTAAATGTTCTCCGGTTTCAAAAAAATGTTTTACTTCTTTAAAAAACCAAGGATTTCCAATACTTGCTCTTCCAATCATCGCACCATCCAAACCGTATTCATCTCTCATTTTAACTGCAGCTTCCGGCGTATTAACATCTCCATTACCAAATACAGGAATATGCATTCTAGAATTGTTTTTTACCTGTGCAATTGGTTTCCAATCGGCATCTCCCTTATACATTTGAGCTCTCGTTCTACCATGAATTGAAATAGCAGCACATCCAACATCCTGCAAACGCTCAGCTACCTCTACAATTTTAATCGAACTTTCGTCCCATCCCAAACGAGTTTTAACCGTTACAGGTAAATCGGTATGTTTTACCATAGCCTCGGTTAAAGAAACCATCAAATCAATATCTTTTAAGATACCTGCTCCGGCTCCCTTACTCACAACTTTCTTCACTGGACATCCAAAATTGATATCAATAATATCTGGTTTTGATCTCTCAACAATTTCAACTGTCTTTAACATAGACTCTAAATTGGCTCCAAATATTTGAATCCCAACAGGTCTTTCTTTTTCATAGATATCTAATTTCTTAACACTTTTCGCAGCATCACGAATCAAACCTTCTGAAGAAATAAACTCCGTATACACAACATCTGCTCCTTGCTCCTTGCACAATGCACGAAACGGTGGATCACTAACATCTTCCATTGGTGCTAACAACAAAGGAAAATCATTCAATTCTATATCGCCTATCTTAACCAAAATATCTATGTTTTTTTTAGAGCTGCAAAGATACAACTTTCTAATTCTTTTAAAACATGCCTCCCTGCTTTTAACAAATTTGGAGAAAGCAGATTTAAAAGTAAATCGTATTTTCACAAAATAAACCATCCTTATGAAAACATATAATTGGGCAATATTGGGCTGTGGTAGAATTGCTAAAAAATTCACAGCAGATTTAAAGTTATTATCAAATGCTAATCTGTATGCCACGGCTTCCAGATCAAAAGATAAATCAATTGAATTTGCTGAAGAGTTTGATTTTCAAAAAGCATATGGTTCATATGAAGAAATGGTCAAGGACCAAAATGTAGACATCGTATACATAGCCACACCACATTCTTTTCATTTAGAGCACACCATGCTATGCCTAAATCACAAAAAAGCAGTTTTATGTGAAAAAGCATTTGCTATGAATGAAAAGGAGGTTTCTGCCATGATCAAATGCGCAAAAGAAAACAACTCCTTTTTAATGGAAGCCTTTTGGACACGTTTCAATCCAGCTTTTCTAAAAGTTTTAGACCTCATTAAAACTAAAGAATTAGGTACTCTAAAACATGTCAAGTGCGATTTCAAATTTTTTGCTCCATTTGATAAAAACCATAGACTTTTTAATAAAGACCTAGGGGGAGGTTCTCTATTAGATATAGGAATATACCCTGTTTTCACAGCATTGATGACTTTAGGTACCCCTGATAATATTACAATAAACGCTACTTTAGGCGCAACGGAAGTAGATGAGGACCTTGAAATGTTATTTGAATATAAAAATGGTACTTCAGCTAATTTAGCTTCTGGATTTAAATGCAATGCCTTTAATGATTCGGAATTTTACTTCACTGAAGGATCTGTTCGTATTTCAAGAGAGTTACACCGCCCTTTATTGATCGGTAAAAAAGGAAACATAAAGGAACTCCATTTTGATTACAAAGGACTCGGTTATGAAAATGAAGCCGAACACGTAATGCAATGTTTGGATGAAGGACGTAAAGAAAGTCCTATGTTACCTTTAAACTTTAGTCTCACGCTTATCAAAACATTAGACAAAATCAGAAAAATGGCAGGTGTGCATTACCCTAATCATGATAATTAAAAAAGAACCTCAGGTTCTTAAGATTAACCAAGACTTGTCAATAAAATTCCCTCCAAAAAAACTATCTTTGCAAACCATTTTAGGAGAAAGAACACAAGAAGTATGAAAAACATCAGAAATTTTTGCATCATTGCACATATTGATCACGGTAAAAGTACCTTAGCCGATAGACTCTTAGATTATACAGGAGCCGTAACGGAAAGAGAAAAGCAAGATCAACTATTAGACAATATGGATTTGGAACGTGAACGTGGTATTACCATCAAAAGTCACGCAATTCAAATGGACTATAAATTCAAAGGAGAAGATTTTATTCTAAACTTAATTGACACTCCTGGTCACGTTGATTTTTCATATGAAGTTTCTAGATCTATTGCTGCCTGTGAAGGTGCTTTGTTAATTGTTGATGCCGCTCAAAGTATTCAAGCGCAAACAATTTCCAATTTATACCTAGCACTTGAAAATGATTTAGAAATCATCCCTATCTTAAATAAGGTTGATTTACCAAGCGCAAATCCTGAAGAGGTTACAGATGATATTGTTGATCTATTAGGATGTGACCCTGAAGAAGTTATTCATGCAAGTGGAAAAACAGGGTTTGGTGTTGATAATATTTTAGAAGCAATTATTGACAGAATTCCAGCACCTACAGGAGATCCAGAGGCACCATTACAAGCATTGATTTTTGACTCAGTATATAACTCTTATAGAGGGATTGAAACATACTTCCGTGTACTTAATGGCGAAATCAAAAAAGGACAACGCATCAAATTCATGGCGACTAATAATGAATATTTTGCAGATGAAGTTGGAACTTTAAAACTAGAACAAGTTGTAAAAAAATCTGTTAAAACAGGAGATGTAGGATACCTTATCACAGGAATTAAGACTGCAAAAGAGGTAAAAGTAGGTGATACGATTACAGATGCTGCACTACCAACTACTGAAATAATTGATGGTTTTGAAGATGTAAAACCAATGGTATTTGCAGGTATTTACCCCGTAGATACAGAAGACTATGAAGAGCTGCGTTATTCAATGGAAAAACTTCAACTGAACGATGCATCTTTGGTTTTCGCACCAGAAAGCTCTGCCGCCTTAGGTTTTGGATTCCGTTGTGGATTTTTAGGAATGCTTCACATGGAAATTATTCAAGAACGTTTGGAACGTGAGTTTAACATGACTGTAATCACAACGGTACCTAACGTTTCATACCACGCCTTTAAAAAGAAAACACCTAACGAAATTATACCTTTGAATAACCCAACCGATTTACCAGACCCTTCTAGTTTGGATCGTGTTGAGGAACCATTTATCAAAGCCTCAATCATTACAAAATCTGACTTTGTTGGTCAAGTAATGAGTTTGTGTATAGAAAAACGTGGAATCATCGTTAATCAATCTTACCTTACAACTCAAAGAGTGGAATTGATTTTCGAAATGCCATTGGCAGAGATTGTATTCGATTTCTATGATCGATTGAAAACAGTTTCAAAAGGATACGCTTCTTTTGACTACCATCCAATTGGTATGAAAGAATCTAAACTGGTTCGTGTTGATATTTTATTAAATGGGCAACAAGTAGATGCGTTATCAGCTTTATTGCATGCAGACAATGCTTACACTATTGGTAAAAAAATGTGTGAGAAACTAAAAGAATTAATTCCAAGACAACAGTTTGATATTCCAATCCAAGCAGCAATTGGAGCCAAAATTATATCCAGAGAAACAACTAAAGCACTTCGTAAAGATGTAACAGCTAAATGTTATGGAGGAGATATCTCTAGAAAGCGTAAACTACTTGAAAAACAAAAGAAAGGTAAAAAGCGTATGAGACAAGTTGGGAATGTTGAAATTCCACAAGAAGCTTTTATGGCGGTTCTAAAACTTAATGACTAAAACAACAAAAAACCTTATATTTTTTTTAAAAAAAATATAAGGTTTTTTTCATTTCCAAATGGAATTACCAACGTAAACAATGTTTCCTTGATAAAAGATTAAAAATAAGATCTTTTAGTCTTTTTATAGTGTTTTTACCCTTATAGTTTCGTAACTTAGAGACATATTAATCTTTTAAATCTCAGCGTTATGGACACTAAAAAGAACCCACGTGCTAGATTAGAGAACTACAGTCAACAATTTATGCTTATTGGTCTAGATTTGACTTTATTTTTTACCTATGTAGCCCTAGAACACAAAACTTACACAAGAGAAATTGCAACGTTTAGTAGTGTCGAAATCACTTCTGAACAGGTTGAAGAAATGGTTATCACGCATCGAAAACCACCACCAATCAAACATGCCCCACCTCCACCTCCTAAAATGATAGAAATCATCAAAGTTGTTGAAAATGTGGCAGATGTTCCCGAAACTATTATCGAATCAACAGAAACCGATGAAACTGAGGCAGTCATCACGTCTGAGGATATTGAGAATATAAATGAGGTTGCTGAATACGAGGAAATTATTGAGGATGTACCATTTGCTATTATTGAAGACATTCCGATTTTTCCTGGCTGTGAAAAAGGTAATAAAGCAGAAAAAAAAGCATGTTTTTCCAGTAAAGTCCGTAAACATGTTAACAAAAAGTTTGATGCTGAACTTGCCAATGAGTTAGGCCTTCCTCCAGGCAAAAAAAGAATATTTGTGATGTTTACCATAAATGAACATGGTAATATAACAGAAGTTCAATCCCGCGCTCCTCATCCAAGATTACAAACAGAAGCATCTAGGGTAGTAAAAACATTACCCAAAATGACTCCGGGAAAACAAAGAGGATTGCCTGTAAGGGTAAAATACTCTTTACCAATAACCTTTCAGGTTGTTTTATAAATGTTGACTTTTTGGTTCATATATAAAACCAAAAAGTCACTTTTAAGAATTTTAAAAACCAATATTTCAAAAAAAATGACTTTACCATACAAAAACATATAATTATAGCAGATAATAAAATGCTATTATACAGACTATTACAAATTACATTCAAAACCCACAAGAAAAAAAAACCTTAAACAACTGAATAACAACAATATGTAAACAAATTAACAAATGGTTAGAAAAAGCATATCTATAAAATAAGTTTTATAAAAAAAATACGTAAGTTTAGACATCAAAAATAATTATGAATGGAAATAATACATATTAGTGCTGAATGCTACCCTATTGCAAAAGTAGGAGGACTGGCTGATGTTGTTGGAGCACTACCAAAATACCAAAATAAAGCAGGTAAAAAAACTGCTGTTGTAATGCCATTTTACAACACTAAATTTACACAAAACAATAGTTTTAGATTAGACCATAGAAACAATGTTTCCTTAGGTAGTCTTTTGTATGATTTCGAAGTTTTACAATTAGACAATGAAGAACTAGGCTATCCATTATATTTGATCAAAATCCCTGGACTTATGGACCGGGAAAATGTTTACGGCTATAATGACGATACAGAACGTTTTATGGCTTTTCAAAAGGCAGCCTTATCATGGATTCTACAATTCCAAAACAAGCCACAAATTGTACATTGTCATGATTATCACACCGGATTGATTCCTTTTATGATGACCTATGCTCATCAATTTCAACCATTGAAAGATATTCCAACCATATTGACAATTCATAACGCACAATATCAAGGGCAATTTTCATTTGATAAATTAAACTATTTCCCTGAATATGATCTTTCTTATTCCGGAATGTTAGAATGGGCACAAATGATCAATCCTCTTGCTGCAGCTGTCAAATGTTCTTGGGCAGTTACAACAGTTTCTCCAAGTTATTTAATTGAACTAAGGAGTGCAGCCAATGGTTTAGAATGGTTACTAGACAATGAGAAAGGAAAATCTACTGGAATTCTAAACGGTATTGATACTGACGTTTGGAACCCGGCTACAGACCCAATGATTTCTAAAAACTTTACGAAACAAACTTCTCTTTCAGGTAAAAGAAACAATAAGATGTTCTTATGTGATAAATTTAACTTAGACCCTGAAAAACCGTTATTCGCCTTTATTGGTAGATTGGTTGGAGAAAAAGGAGCTGAATTATTACCTGAAATTTTTGACAACATCCTAAAGAACGAAACCCTAGATGCCAACATTCTAGTTTTAGGTTCAGGAGATCCAACTGTAGAACATCAACTAAATGCTCTAAAAGAAAAACATACAGGAAATTACAATACATATATTGGATACGACGAAGTTCTTTCACATATAATTTATGCCGGTGCAGATTATTTAGTAATGCCTTCTAGAGTAGAACCCTGCGGATTAAACCAAATGTATTCTTTACGCTACGGAACCATTCCAATTGTTAGAAGCATCGGTGGCTTAAAAGACACCATTGTGGACATTTCAGAAGAAAATGGTTTTGGGATCTGTCATGAAAACACAGAAGTAAACGAAGCTGTTATCGCGATAGAAAGAGCTATTGAACTCTACAAAGATCAACCAAGATTTAAAAGAATCAGAAAACAAATTATGCAAATTGACCATTCTTGGGACAGTGCTGCAAACAACTATATTGACTTATACAACAAACTAATCTAACAAAAACATTATGAAAAAAAAGGTCTTAGGAATCATTCTAGGTGGTGGGCAAGGATCCAGATTACAACCTCTAACATCAACTCGTTCTAAACCAGCTGTACCAATTGCTGGTAAATATAGATTGGTGGATATTCCAATTTCAAACTGTATCAATTCAGGAATTGATAGAATGTTTGTATTGACACAATTTAACTCAGCATCCCTAAACAAACACATTAAGAATACGTATAATTTTAGTTTTTTCAATGATGCTTTTGTAGATGTACTTGCTGCAGAACAAACACCAGGAAACAGTAGTTGGTTCCAAGGGACTGCAGATGCTGTTAGACAATCTATGCATCACTTTTTAGACCATGACTGGGACTATGCTTTGATACTATCAGGTGATCAATTGTACCAGATGGATTTCAATGAAATGGTAAAACAGCATGAAGAAAGTAATGCTGAAATTTCAATTGCTACCCAACCAGTTACAGCAAAAGATGCCACCGGATTTGGTATTTTGAAAACAAATGAAGACAATACTATAGATTCATTTGTGGAAAAACCATCTGCAGACGAACTTTCAGAATGGTCTTCTGAAGTATCGCAAGAAATGAAAGATCAAGGTAGAAACTACTTAGCTTCTATGGGGATATATATTTTCAGTAGAGGTTTCTTATCTAAAGTATTAAAAGAAAATGAAGATACTTTAGACTTTGGAGGTGAAATCATTCCACAATCTATAAACAAACATAAAGTAATGAGTTTCCAATACGGAGGTTATTGGACAGACATTGGAACTATCGCTTCTTTCTTTGATGCCAATCTCGGTTTGACTGATGCTATTCCAGATTTTGATTTATTTGACAAATCTAAAAGTGTTTTAACCCGTGCAAGAATTCTTCCTCCTACAAAAATCACAGGTACCACTCTAGAGAAAACTTTAGTAGCAGAAGGTGGAATCATTAGCGCGAGTCGTATTGAACGTTCTGTTGTAGGAATTCGAAGTAGAATTGGAGTTGGCACTACCATTTCAAACTCTTACTTAATGGGTAGTGATAATTACCAAAGCTTAGAGGTTATTGCAAAGTGTATCGAAAAAGACAAACCCTATATCGGTATTGGAGACAGATGTTATATCAATAACTGTATCGTAGATAAAAATGCAAGTATCGGAAACGATGTTAGAATAAATGGCGGACCTCACTTAAAGGATATAGATACTGCTACATACACCGTCAGAGACGGAATTGTTGTAATCAAAAGTAAAGCTGTTATCAAAAGTGGTACTGTAATATAAACTCACACGAAACGGCAACCAATAGGTTGCTGTTTTATTTAATAAAACTCACAATATATGAGTCATGTAAAAGCTTTTAGTCTATTTACTGAATTTGATATTAATTTATTCAAAGCCGGTAAGCATTATAGACTATATGAAAAATTTGGTGCACATCCTGCAGAAGTAGACGGTGTGGAAGGAATTTATTTTGCCGTTTGGGCCCCTTCTGCAAACCATGTTTACGTAGTTGGAGAATTCAATTTTTGGGACTCTAAAGACCACCTCTTAAATGTAAGATGGGATGGTTCAGGAATTTGGGAAGGTTTCATTCCTGGCCTTAAAATGGGTGTTCAATACAAATACAAAATTCACAGTAACAACAACGGAATTATTACTGAAAAGGCGGATCCTTACGCATTCTCTTGTGAAGAACCACCGAGAACTGCTTCTGTAGCCTATGATATTGAAAATTACAAATGGAAGGACAAAGATTGGCTTTCCTATAGAAAAGATAAAAATGGACTTGACAAACCTTACGCAGTTTTAGAAGTACATCTAGGATCATGGATGTACAATGTTGAGGAAAACAGACCCTTATCGTATATAGAATTAGCTGATAAATTAGTCAGCTACCTTAAAGAAATGGAATATACTCATGTTGAGTTTATGCCGATAATGGAATACCCATATGATCCTTCTTGGGGCTATCAATTGGTTGGATATTTTGCGCCCACCTCTAGATTTGGTTCTCCTAAAGATTTTATGTTTTTAGTAGATCAACTGCATCAAAATGATATTGGTGTAATCTTAGATTGGGTACCTTCTCATTTTCCTTCTGATGATCATGGACTTGGATTTTTCGATGGTTCTCATTTATATGAACATCCAGACAGAAGAAAAGGATATCATCAAGATTGGAAAAGTTTGATTTTCAATTACGGAAGAAATGAAATAAGATCATTCTTAATTAGTAATGCTATTTTTTGGCTAGATAAGTATCATATTGATGGATTACGTGTTGATGCTGTTGCTTCTATGCTATATCTTGATTATTCAAGAGAAGATGGTGAATGGGAACCTAACATGTATGGTGGAAGAGAAAACCTAGATGCTATTTCATTCTTGAAAGACTTCAATACTGAAGTTTACGCTAGTTTTGAAGGTGTACAAACTATCGCTGAAGAATCTACAGCATTCCCAATGGTCACAAAACCAGAAAACTTAGGTGGACTTGGTTTTGGGATGAAATGGATGATGGGTTGGATGCATGATACTTTAGAGTACTTCCAAGAAGACCCAATTAACAGAAGATACCACCATAACAAGATTACTTTTAGTTTGGCATATGCGTTTACAGAAAATTTCATGCTGCCATTATCTCATGATGAAGTGGTTTATGGTAAACACTCCATTTTAGGTAGAATGCCTGGTGACAAGTGGCAAAAACTTGCTAATTTACGTCTATTATACGGATATATGTATGCACACCCAGGAGCAAACCTAATGTTTATGGGTAGTGAATTTGGACAAGAAAACGAATGGGCTTTTGACAATAGTTTAGATTGGAATTTACTAGAAGATCCACAACATGCCAAAATGAAGGATTTTGTAAAAGAGCTAAATAAAATTTACAAAAAGACCCCTGCATTTTATGAAAAAGCTTTCGGAATAGAAGGATTCGAATGGATCAACTATGAAAACTTTGAAGATTCTATCATTTCGTTTATTCGCAAAGGACACGACGAAAAAAATGATATTGTGGTCGTCTGTAACTTCACGCCAGTCCCAAGAGAAAATCATCTTTTAGGAATCCATAAACCAGGTAATCTAGTTGAAATTTTAAATAGTGATGACAAAAAGTTTGGAGGTAGTGGCGTTAAAAATCCAAAGAAAATAAAAATCGGTAAAGAGCCATGGAATTTTAAATCTAATTCTGCAAAAATTACTATCCCACCATTGGGAGTAGTTTTCTTTAAAATCGCCAAATAAAACCTGCTATTTCACATTCTTTTAATTGCTGAAAAACAATCAAAATTAGAGTGTGAAATAGTAATTTTGAGTATCGAATTCTTAACAATAAAACAATGTTAAATTCGAACTAAATTTAACTACTTCTTTTATTTTTTTAAGTAGTTTTGCAACTTATTAAATTACTAGTAATTATGATTTTAAATACTCAACTAGAATACAAAGGGGATCTATTTCCTGCGAATATTATAGACTATAAAAAAGATGTAGACGTACTACATTTTTCTACATCAAACAATGTAATATTACAACTTACGGTACTTCGTGATAGTGTATTGCGTTTTAGATATACAACTGTTGGTAAATTCGATAATGATTTTTCATATGCTATTGCAAATGATGCCAATACAGGTTACAACCATTTAGAAATTTCTGATGACGACGAAAAGTACATCATCACAACTTCGAAGTTAATATGTCACATTCATAAAAGTGATTTACGTAAATCGATTTTTGACGTAAACGACAATACTTTAATTTGTGAAGACGAAAAAGGATTTCATTGGGAAGAAAGCTATGAACTAGGTGGTGATATCGTTAAAATGAGTAAAACAGCTCAAAATAGCGAGAGTTACTATGGTTTAGGTGATAAGCCTCAACACATTAACTTAAAAGGAAGACGTTTTGAAAACTGGGCAACAGATTCATATGCTTTTGGTAAAGATACAGACCCTATTTACAAAGCCATTCCATTTTATACTGGACTGCACAGCGGAAAATCTTATGGTATTTTCTTTGACAATACTTTTAGAACATACTTTGACTTTTGCCATGAAAGAAGAAATGTTACAAGTTTTTGGGCACAGGGAGGTGAAATGAACTATTACTTCATTTATGGTCCTGATATGAACGACGTTGTAACAAGTTATACAGATTTAACAGGAACACCTGAATTACCTCCTTTATGGGCCTTGGGATACCACCAATGTAAATGGAGTTATTATCCTGAATCTAACGTTAAAGAGATAACTCAAAAATTTAGAGATTTAAAAATTCCATGTGATGCCATTTATTTAGACATCGATTACATGGAAGGATTTAGATGTTTTACCTGGAGTAAAGATTATTTCCCAGATCCTAAGCGTATGGTTAAAGAACTAGCCGATGATGGATTTAAAACGGTTGTAATTATTGATCCAGGTATCAAAATCGATAATGAATATAGCGTATTTAAAGAAGCCTTAGATAAAGATTACTTCTGTAAACGAGCTGATGGACCTTATATGAAAGGTAAAGTATGGCCTGGAGAATGTTATTTCCCAGATTTCACAAGACCTGAAGTAAGAGAATGGTGGGCTGGACTTTTTAAAGAACTAATAGAAGATATTGGTGTTAAAGGTGTATGGAATGACATGAACGAACCTGCTGTTATGGACGTTCCTGGTAAAACTTTCCCTTCAGATGTTAGACATGATTATGATGGAAATCCTTGTAGTCATAACAAAGCGCACAACATTTATGGTATGCAGATGGCGAGAGCAACATACCATGGGTTGAAAAAATTCAACTACCCAAAAAGACCGTTTGTAATTACACGTTCTGCCTATTCAGGAACGCAGCGTTACACATCTACTTGGATGGGAGATAACGTGGCTACTTGGGAGCATTTACAAATTGCAAACATACAAGCACAACGCTTAGCCCTTTCAGGTTTCTCTTTCGCTGGTTCTGATATTGGAGGTTTTGCCGAACAACCAAATGGTGAACTATATGCACGTTGGATTCAACTAGGAGCTTTCCACCCTTTCTGTAGAACACACTCATCTGGGGATCATGGTGATCAAGAACCATGGGCTTTTGATGAAGAAATCACAGATGTAGTTCGTAAATTTATTGAAATTAGATATGAGTTATTACCTTACTTATATACTTCTTTCTACAAATACTCTGAACTGAAAGAACCTATGTTAAAATCATTGGTTTTATTTGACCAAGAAGATACACAAACACACTATAGAATAGATGAATTTATTTGTGGTGACAAAATTTTAGTTTGTCCAATCAACGAACCAAACGCTACAGGAAGAAGAATGTATATTCCGAGAGGTGAATGGTATAACAAATGGTCTAAAGAAGTAGTTTCAGGAGGAAAAGAAACATGGGTAGATGCTGATTTACACCACATGCCAATTTTTATTAAAGCAGGAGCTGTAATACCTAAGTATCCAGTTCAACAATATGTTGGTGAAAAAGAAATTACTGAAATGACTTTAGACGTTTACTTCAAAAACGGTAAAGAAGAATCAGATCTTTTTGAAGATGCAAATGATGGATATGACTACACTAAAGGTCGTTATAGTTTAAGACATTTTAAATTGATAGGAAGTGATAATAAATTAACCTTGAGACAGCATAAACAAGGAAAATATACTACGACCTATGAAACTTTTAAAATCAATTTATTTGGGTTACCATTTGATGTAAAATCGATTAAAATTGACAATGAGGAAGTTTCCTTAGAAGACGTTCAGTTTGAGAACAGAACTTTAATTGTTTCAAAAGAATTTACAAATATTCAAATTATTGGATAATAACATTCTAGCAAAGAAAAAGCCATCTAATTCAATTAGATGGCTTTTTTTTATATAATTCAATTTATTATATCTCATGCATAAGTTTGTTAGAAAGCTCAGTTGCAATGATATATTTAGAAAGTACTGCATCCACTATTAATTGAGTTCTATCAGGATAAACCACTTCAACCACCTTTCCTTTTTTTACCCATTTTTTTATTTTTGAGATATTTTTTTTCTTTAATTTTTTTAATACCGGGACTCCAATATCCTTTAAACTAGCTGCATTAAAATGTTGTTCTAATTGACCTTTCATTGGAATCACTAACAACTTCTTTTTAAGGTATAACGCCTCTGCTGGGGTTTCAAATCCTGCTCCACAAACAACACCGATACTAGATGCAATACTATTTTCAAAATTTTTACTATCAATAGGTCTAATCACTACATTACGTTTTTTATAATGTGTTTTACAATGTTTTGAAAAAACCTCCCAAGTAACCCCTTTAATTTCTGAAAGTACCGCGATGATTTTTGCATCGCTATAAGAAGGTAAATAAACCGTATAATGCTTATCAACTGTTGGCTGAATTTCTCTTATCGCCCTTCTAATAATTGGTAAATAAATACTAGAATCGTATTTCTTGAAATGGAAGCCAAAATTTTGAATGGAGGGAGCGTAGTATTTTAAAATCAACGAACCAATAAAATCCCTATAACCAGGTTGTGGCACTAAATCAGATAGCAATGCACTTTGATGACTTAAAGAAATACAATTGACTCCTCTTAATTTGCACGCCCATGCAGAAATAGGTTCAAAATCATTTACTACCAAGTCATATTCATGAACAGGACAATCTTTAATTTCTGCATAGACACTTCTAATACTGTTACTAGCAATCGTACTATACACATCTACTCCTCCCTTTTTACCAAAAATAAAGCTAAGACCTTTGAAATTATACTTAACATCAAAAGGCAATGTAATATCAGCTTGTGTTCCACTCACTAAAATATCTACTTCTACCCTAGACCTTAGTGCTGGAATTACTTCCTTAGCTCTACTTAAGTGACCGTTTCCTGTTCCTTGAATCGCATATAATATCTTCATAGTAACTATAGATTAAACTCCTTTAACAATCCTTCAAACAATTCCTTTGTAGTTTGATCAGAGGTATCATATAACTCTAATTCGTGTTGCTCTTTTGTTTGGACAAAATCCGTAGGGTTATATTTGAATAATCTCCATTCAGCATCAGTATATTCAAGTGATGTTAAATTTTCGATCCAATCACCTGAATTTAAGTACAAGGTCTCATTGCCTTTATCATCCGAAAACTCCTTCATCAATGGTTGATGTATATGGCCGCAAACAACATATTCATATCCTTTTTCCATAGCAATATCTGTTACAGTTTTTTCAAAATTATTGATGAACTTTACAGCACCTTTTACTTTATCTTTTATGCGTTTGGAAAGTGACAATTTTTCCTTTCCAAAAAACTCGCAACACCTATTTACGACATAATTAATCATAATCAATAGATCATACCCTACAGCTCCTAATTTAGCCAACCACTTAGAATGCTCCATCGTTACATCAAAAACATCTCCATGAAAAAACCAAGCTTTCTTTCCATCTAACTCCAATACTAATTTGTTTTGGATAGACAGTTTTCCCATTGAAAATCCAGCAAACCTTCTTAACATTTCATCATGATTACCAGTAATATAAACTACTTCTACGCCATTGGAAACCCAACTAAAAATATGTTTGATAATCTTCATATTTGATTTTGGGAAATAGCTCTTTTTGAATTGCCATATATCAATAATATCTCCATTCAATATAACCTTCTTAGGTTTGATACTTTTCAAATATTGTAACAACTCCTTAGCGTTGCAACCAAATGTGCCTAAATGGATATCTGATAATACTAATATATCGATCCTTCTTTTCTTTTTTTTCACCATACACTCTTTTGTTTCAAGTATGTTTAACAGTACAAATTAATAACAAAGAGATTATCTAAGTGTTTGATTTTCATAAACAAAACATTAAAAATGTAAAATAATTGTAAAATATTTTTTATTTATGACGAACGGTCATTATATTTGTGACATGAAAAGAAAGATATATAGGGAAGATATTTTAAAAGCAGGCAAGGATCTCATGTTCTTGAACGGCTACAATGCTACCGGAATCAAAGAGATTACCGATAGTATTAAAATACCTAAAGGATCTTTTTACAATCATTTTAGTAGCAAAGAAGCTTTTGGACTTGAAGTGATACAGAATTATACAGATGGTGGTGTTCAATGGCATAAACGATCTTTACAACTTAGTGACAAAAGTCCTTTAGACGCACTTAAGTCTATGTATACAAATATGATTGATAGCTTTGTTTCAAAAAACGAGTACGACAAAGGCTGCATGCTCAGCAATTTTTCTGCAGAACTAGCTGATACAAATGAAAAATTTCGAGAAATTATGGACAAACAATTCGATGAAATGGAATCGATCATTGTTGATACTATAAAACGAGCCCAAAACCTGGGTGAAGTTTCTAAAGTGATCCATGCGGATAGCGCTGGAGCATTTATTATCAATAGTTGGCACGGTGCCTTAGTAAGAATGAAATCTACTGCTTCCAAAAAACCTCTAAATGATTTTTATACCTCAATTTTTGACAACCTTTTAAGAAAATAATTTTTTTTACCCTTTATATGACGAACGGTCATCATAAACAAATAATAACTAAAAACTAACATCATGAAAACAACAATTAAAAAAACAATCGTACTTCTTATCTCTATTTTGTCATTTACAACATTTGCACAAAAAAAAGTTAGATCCTTTACCATAAAAAGAATAATTCCTGCCGACATTGAATCTGTATGGAAAGTAGTAGGAGATGATTTTGGAGCAATTGCGAATTCACATCCTAAAATTGTGAGTTCGAATTACAATCAAGGAAGCATTACCTATGGAGGTGAAGGAGCCGTAAGAGTATGCAATCTGAATGAGAAGGGAACAAAATACATTCAAGAAAAACAACTCAATTTTGACCCCAAAAATCACAGCTTTACGGTACAAATTCTACATACCGAAGGTATTCCTTTAGATCCAACTTATACCAAAGCAACCTACACTGTTCACACTATTAATGCAACTACTTCTGAAATCGAATTTAAAATGGATTATAGAACCAACCCCGCTTTCCTTGGCGCTTTGGCCAAAGGAAAATTTAAAAAGGGAATTGACGACTATTTGATAGCCGTAGAACATTACACCACCACCGGAGAAAAGGTCAACAAGGATAATTTTAAACAAATAAAAAAGAAATATTCAACCTCTAAATAAATTTAATTATGTTACAGAAACCTATTCAATTGAGAATTGTCTTTATCCTAAACGCAATCTTAGCACTTTTACCTTTCGTGTTTTATTATGTTTTTACCTCTAAAAATATAAGTATCGATGGATTGAAACCTATTTATTTCATATACACTGGCATCGGATATATTTCCAGTTTTATATTAATGGTATACTCAATACTAAATAAAAAAATAATTCTTTTTAGAACCGTTTTTTTAATTACAATCCTTATCTCATTGCCTACGAGGGCATATATAGGAATCGTCTTTGCGATAATATCTATTCTTCTATCCTTTCACAAAAAAACACAAACTTATTTAAATTCTTAATATGGAACTTTCAAACAAAAATATACTGGTCATAGGTGCAAACGGAGGTTTAGCCTTGGAAACTATCAAAGCTTTAATAAGACAAGGTGCAACAAAAATTACTTTGGGTTGTAGAACTTTAGAAAAAGCACAACAAACCAAAGATCTTTTGCTCTCAGCAGCAAAAGAAAGTCAAAATATAGAATTATTACCAATTGGTGGGTTTGATATGTTGGATAAAAACTCAATAGAAAAAACCATTGCAAATCTTCCAAGAACAAAATATGATGTGATATTTTTGGCGGCAGGCGGAATCATCATCGATACAGAATATCCTACAATAAAGATCCAGGGTACTAAGATTGAAAAAACGAGTTTCCAAAATTTATTCGGAGCTCATATAGTGCTAAACAATCTGATCGAACAAAAATTAATTGCAGACAAAGCAAGAGTTGTTTATGCCGGAGGAGAAGGTGCAAGAGGAATACCTGGAATGATACAAAAACCTACATTCAACAGTATTCTTGAATTTAAAGAGTACCTACAGGGTCGTTCTAAAGCTACCTACAATCCAATGAATGCTATTGGAGTATCAAAGTTATTAGGAGCTATTTGGACTATTAAAATATCGGAAATTAAAAACAGAAATTTTGACATTTTATGGTTCTCCCCTGGATTGACATATGGTACGAACGGATTATCCAAAATGACTCCAATAAAAAGATGGGCTATGGAGAAAGTCGGGTTTGGTCTCATGCGCCTGATTAGAAAAGCACAAAGTCCTGCAGATGGAGCCGAAAAATTTGTCAAAGCATTGGATGGCGCAGTTGGAACAAATGGTGATGTTCTGGGTGCTCCAGAAAAACAAACTTTAGGTAAAATAACAAACCAAAAGCCAATGAATTCGGCCATCACAGATCGTGAATTACAGGATGAACTTTGGAAGTTTCTCGAAGATAGTACAGGTTCGTTCTCACTTTCCTAAGCTGCGATTATTTTAAACACAGTCACAACTAAAAGTATCATCGGAATGGAAAGGGGAAAGTTCTGTATCGATTCTGTAAATTTTTTCAATAGGAATTTCTAAACCACTTTCTAACAATAAAATTTCATTGTCGGAGTTTTTATTCAAAACTCTGACAACTGAATCTTTAATTTTTATTTTATTCTTGTCATCGTCAAAATAAACAATCTCATTGATCGGATTCATTTGAGCTTCGTATAATAAAATAGATGAATATTTAGAGTTTGTCTGCATCTTAAATAGTTGTGAAGTTTTTACTAATAGCTTGGTCGTAAATTATTCCTAAACTATCATGTATTGAATTGAGGCTAATTAATTTTCGTTGAAAATCTTTTTCTTGATTAAAGAACCAGATTCCAAGTGTACATGAACAATAAAAATATTTGATTCCTGAAGCTTTTTTATTTTAATATTTAAATTTTTCTTGGCTTTATTTGTTTTGTACATTATTTTCCCATTCATGTCAAACACCTTAATTGTTACAATTTCTTTATAGGAACGGACTTTCAAGATATTTCTTTTCAAATATATCTTTACTTTTTCATTAGAGGCAGCGTCCTGTTTCTTTTTATTCCCTATTTCCAACAAAAAACGATCTGAATAAGAACCTACCAGATCCACATTAAAAACGTAAGGAGATTTTTTCAGGTTGTGACTGATATTCAATTCTTTATCTACCAACACAATTTTTTGCTCATCAAAAATTCCATACAACTGTTCAATATCAATTATATGCTCTCCAGTTTGATCCGTTTCAAAGCTAAGATTTAATTCATCGTAGGTAACGAATTTATTTTTTCCTTGAATTGCATAAGTTTCATTTTCCAAAAGTGTATTGATCCATAAGCCAGATCCTCCAATGGTTCTTTTTGCATCATACAGGCGGTCTAGTCCATCACTTGCTTTTGATTCGTAACCAAACAAAGTTTGATTAAACTTAACCCCAGCAGTAATATTAAGCCATAACCTGTCTTCTTTAGGACTTGTTTTTTTTGAGCTCGATTTGTAGAATAGACTATTCTGTCCGTTTGTTGCTATTCTCATATCATTCGTAAATGTTATGGAACCTTCTGCAATTGCTTGGGCGAAAAAACCTTGTCCGGAAGCAATATTTCCATCAGGAGCTGTACACCCCGAACAGGTTCCTATTCCTCCCATACCATTCCAATATACATAATCATCCACAACATTATCACCCGCCGTATCATCACTATTATGGGTCCAGAAATATAAGGTTCCTCCTAAATTCGTGTTAGCAGTTAAGAATGCATCCGCATCTAAGGCTGAAGGATAGGGATTCCCTATTAAATGTGCATCATTCGTATCATCGGCATCATCTGAGTAATATAAACTCACAGAAATATCCCCATTATTAAAGGCTGATCCTGTAAATGCAGCTGAATGTTGCAATGGATAAGTACCGGAACTAGGACCAGTTGCAGCATACCCTAACCCAGGATTCATCATGGAACCAGAACTTTCAGCAGACCAATTTTGTGAACTGCTATCAAAACTATAATACAAATGGGTATCCACCGCCTCTAACAAAGTAGAGCTCGTTAATGGAGATGACCAATAGGTATACTCGCCTTTAGAATCTAAATTGGTAGTTTGTCTATTCACAGTATATCCTACTCCAGAACACGTTCCATCCTTAATAACTTGAATCAATGCAGCATCGTCTTCAACTACAATATCCCCAAGGTTATCAATACTATTTTCTACCTTTATTAAGTCCCCAGAATTAATGGTTAATGTACGTGCACTTCTAATTTCTAATTCGTTGCAAGAAAATTCTCCTTCTGTTGCTGTATCGTAATTACTTCTAATTCTAGTTAACCAATAATCAATCGGGTCTCCACCAAATTCCCAGGTGCCTGTCCATTTTATACTAGAGGTTAATGACCTAGTATAATCTTGTACTGTATTGTTACTTCTTTTCCATTTAGTATCATCACAAATATTTGTTAGTAAATGTGCAATCGTACCTTTTCTATCAGCAGATACGCCATTATATTTAATATTATCTCTTTCATTTATAGCTACGGCAGTTTCCCCGTTCACCAGCCCAAGTGGCAGTGCTGAAGTATTTTCCGAAGTTGCATCGGATTGCCATACTGCAGACCCTTCGTTATTAACAGCGAACAGGAATACTTCTGATCCTCCTTGCATTTGATATACCAAAAGTTGATCACCATCAGTACTCAATGAGACATTTGTTAAAGTAAACTCTATCACATCACCTGCCTTAATATTTGATGCTGCCGTCCAAACATCTTCACCTTCTCCGGTACGGAAAGTATCATCACTCTTCCAACCATTGTCCGTAAAAGTAATGGTGGTACCCTGTTCCATCGCTGATAGCGCAACGAACTTTGTTACCTGAGGACTTCCGTCAGAATTCATCTGCAAAATGGCAATGTCACCAGCTGTTAGCTCCGTTTGAGAAAACGCAATAGTAAGGGTGAATAATAAAATAAATGTCCAATTTTTTTTCATAATGTTATTATTTTCCATAAAAACCTAGTACTAAGGTACTAGGTTTTTCTAATATATTCTAAATGCATAAATTATCCTCCAAAATCATCAAAACGTACATTCTCAGGTGGTACACCAAAATCATCACACATTTTAACAACCGCTTGGTTCATCATAGGCGGACCACAGAAGTAAAACTCAATATCTTCTGGTGCTTCATGATCATTCAAATAATTATCTATCAATGCTTGGTGAACGAAACCTACGAATCCATCACCTTCATCATTAACATCCTTTTTAACTTTCCAATTATCTTCTTCTAATGGTTCAGATAATACTAATTGCATTTTAAAATTAGGGAATTGCTTCTCTAACGCTTCAAAATAGTGCAAGTAGAACAATTCACGCTTAGAACGTCCACCATACCAGTAAGACACTTTACGACCCGTTTTCATTGTATGGAATAACTCATATAAGTGAGATCTCATTGGTGCCATTCCGGCTCCACCTCCTACATATACCATTTCGGCATCTGAATCATTGATAAAGAACTCTCCATAAGGACCTGAAATTGTAACCTCATCACCAACTTTACAGTTAAATATATAAGATGATGCAATTCCTGGGTTTACATCCATCCATCCACCTTTCGCTCTATCAAAAGGAGGACAAGCTACACGCACATTCAACATAATGTTACGTCCCTCTGCAGGGTAAGAAGCCATTGAGTATGCTCTTTCTATGGTTTCTGTATTCTTCATTACCAATGGCCAAAGCTTAAACTTCTCCCACTCTTCTTGAAATTTATCAGGTTCACCTGGGTGATCCTGCGGGTGAGCGGTGATATCCATATCAGAATACTTCACTTCCGTTTTTGGAATTTCAATTTGGATATAACCACCCGCCTTGTAATCCATATCTTCTGGAATCTCAACAACAAACTCCTTGATAAAAGAAGCTACATTATAGTTAGAAACTACTTTTGCTTTCCATTTCTTAATTCCAAAAATCTCTTCTGGAATAGAAATATCCATATCATTCTTTACTTTTACCTGACAACCTAAACGTGCCCCACTTGCTAACTCTTTACGAGTAAAATGCGGTGTTTCTGTAGGCAAAGCTTCTCCACCACCAGAATGTACGTGGCATTCACATTGGATACAAGTTCCACCTCCACCACAAGCTGATGGTAAAAATATTTTTTCTGCTCCTAAAGTACCTAATAAGGTTCCTCCAGTTTCTACTTCAATTGTTTTCTCTCCGTTGATCGTTATTTTAACCTTTCCAGAAGGAAGTAATTTTGCCTTTGCAGCCAACAAAACAGCTGTTAAAATTAAAATTACAATTAAAAAAACGATAATACTTACTACTATAGTCATGTGTATACTCTTAGTTGTTTATAATTTGATTCCTGAGAAACTCATGAATCCTATCGCCATTAAACCAGTAATGATAAATGTAATTCCCAATCCTTTTAAAGGAGCAGGTACATTAGAATAAGCAATTTTCTCACGGATTGCAGCAATCGCTAAAATTGCTAAAAACCATCCAATTCCTGATCCTAAACCATATACTGCAGATTCTCCAACGTTAGAGAAATCTTTTTGTTGCATAAATAATGAACCTCCTAAGATTGCACAGTTTACAGCAATCAATGGCAAGAAGATACCCAAGGCACCATATAAAGCAGGTGCAAAACGCTCCACAATCATCTCTACCAACTGAACCATTGAGGCAATTACAGCAATAAACATGATGAAACTAAGGAAACTTAAATCAATCGAGGCATATTCTGCTCCTAACCATTGCAAAGCACCAGGTTTCAACAGATACGTATCCAACAAAAAGTTAACAGGAACGGTAACCACCAATACGAAGATTACTGCAGCTCCTAAACCAACCGCTGTATTTACTGTTTTTGACACTGCTAAGTATGAACACATTCCAAGGAAGTATGCAAATACCATGTTGTCAATAAAAATGCTTTTTACGAAAATGTTAATATAATCCATCTTGTATATTTTATTAGTTTTCGATTAATTTTCTATTTCTAGATCTCTGTACCCAAATAATGATTCCTACAGTGATCAATGCCATTGGTGATAATAACATAAATCCGTTATTTTCATAGCCTAAAGCATATAAGCCCGTAGAGTCAGCTAAAGTTTTGGCTTTGTGTCCTAACACTTCAAATCCGAATAATTTTCCAGATCCTAATAACTCTCTAAAGAAAGCAACCAATACCAATATTAACGCATAACCAGCTCCATTTCCAACACCATCTAAGAATGATTTCCATGGTCCATTAGCCAAAGCAAACGCTTCTAAACGTCCCATTACAATACAGTTTGTAATAATCAAACCCACAAATACAGAAAGTTCTTTACTCACATCATATGCGTAAGCCTTTAAAATTTGATCTACTAAAATTACCAAAGAGGCTACAATTAATAACTGTACGATAATACGAATACGTCCTGGAATCAAGTTTCTAATCAAAGAAACGATTACGTTACTTGCAATAACCACAAATAATACTGCAATCGACATTACCAAGGCAGGCTTTAATTGTACTGTAATTGCCAATGCAGAACAAATACCTAGTACTTGTACCGAAATGGGGTTGTTATCATCCAATGGATCTGTTAACAACGCTCTATTTTGTTTAGAGAACAATGGTTCTTTTTCCTCTGCCATGATTAATTATTTTTAAAATAAGGTAAATATCGTGCTAATCTCTCTTGTACCATGTTTGAAACACCATCGGAAGTAATTGTACCTCCCGAAATTGCATCAACACCATGAGCATCACCAGTTTTAGCTCCTCCTTTTACTGTTTTTACAGAAACAAAGTTATCTGCTGTAAAACCAGCATTTGCATCTTTTAATAAAGTCTTTCCTGCAAATTGAGCTTGAAACCAATCCGTTGTAATCTCTGCACCTAATCCAGGAGTTTCTCCTTTATGTCCAAAGTTCGCACCAATGATTGTGTTCTTATCACCATCTAAGGCAACATAACCCCAAATTGCATCCCATAAACCAGCTCCATATAAAGGAACTACATAGAAAGTCTTTCCATCTTTTTCCGCAATATATAACGGAAAACGTTGGTCATTATCACTTTTTTTAACTTCCTTTTTCAAACTTAACGTAAAAGCATCTGCTTCCGTATCAACAGTACCATCAGCTTTTAGAGCCAAC
The DNA here is from genome assembly GCF_057197705.1 of Flavicella sp. IMCC45537. Taxonomy (NCBI): domain Bacteria; kingdom Pseudomonadati; phylum Bacteroidota; class Flavobacteriia; order Flavobacteriales; family Flavobacteriaceae; genus Flavicella; species Flavicella sp. IMCC45537. The sequence continues at coordinate 3,323,031 of NZ_CM170067.1, read as the reverse complement.
TGTTGTTTGATATATTTGTTAAATTCTACTTCAGCATCATCTCTAGAAACTTCAGTTACACCAATCGTTCCTAATATATTCTGCATTTTTTCTGCCTTCACGTTTTTCTCTTGCAATGGTTTCAAACTAGTTGCTGTAAAAGCCAACAAACCAGCAATAACAGTTACCATGATAATTGCAAAAATAAACGTATATGCGTTGCTATTTTTATCCATGTCTTAAGCCGTTTCTAAGTTATTTTTTAAACGTTTTTTACGACGCTTGATATTTCCTTCTACAACATAATGATCAATTGTAGGAGCAAAAACGTTCATCAATAAGATTGCCATCATCATACCCTCTGGATACGCACCATTAAATACACGAATCATAATTGCTAACAAACCAATGAAGAATCCATAAATCCATTTTCCTTTATCTGTTTGTGCCGCAGACACTGGATCTGTAGCCATAAAAACAACTCCAAAGGCAAATCCTCCAACTAATAAGTGTTGCCACCATGGAAAATTCATCAAAGCATTCAAGCCAAGAGCGTTAAAGATCAATCCCATTAAGGCACCTCCAATAACAGAACCAGCCATAATTCTCCAACTTGCAATTCCTGTAAATAACAAAAAGGCAGCACCAATTAAGATCATCAATACAGAAGTTTCTCCAACGGAACCTGGAATATATCCCATAAACATATCTAAAACACTATACCCTGCTTCTTTATTTTGAGCCAATGATCCTAAAATAGTTTCACCTGAAATTGCATCCACAGTACTTGCATCTGCAACCCATACTTTATCTCCAGACATACTTGGAGCATAAGAAAAGAATGCAAAAGCACGCGCTACTAAGGCTGGATTCAAAATATTCATTCCTGTACCTCCAAAGGCCTCTTTACCAATTAAAACAGCAAAGGCAACTGACACACCTAACATCCATAAAGGAAGGTCTATTGGCATAATCAATGGAATTAACATCCCAGAAACTAAATATCCTTCGTTAATATCATGACCTCTAAAAACTCCAAAAGCAAATTCAATTCCTAAACCAACACCGTATGAAACGGCAACCATTGGAAGAAATTTTACAGATCCGTAAATCAAATAGTCTATAAAACTACCTGCTTCTCCTAACTGAGAAAAATGTTGAAATCCAACATTCCACATACCAAAGATCAATGCAGGAACTAAAGCTAGAACCACAGTAATCATGACACGTTTTAAATCAACACCATCTCTAATATGTGCACCTTGCTTTGTTGTATGATTTGGTACGAACATTAACGTATCAAATGCATTGAAAGCCGGAGCCATTTTTTCATACTTACCCCCTTTATCAAAAAGTGGTTTGTACTTATCGAATGTATTTCTAATAAATTTCATTATCCTACTTCGTTTATCATTATGTCTAAACCTTCTCTGATGATCGTTTGAGCTTCTACTTTCGAAGAACTAGTATAATCAATCAAAGCAAAATCTTCAGGAGCTACTTCGTAGATTCCTAAATTTTCCATTTTTTCAATATCTTTTGCCATCACAGCTTTTAACAACTGCATTGGAAAAATATCAATTGGCATTACTTTCTCCATTTCTCCCGTTACAACAATAGCACGCTCTTCACCTTGTAAATTTGTATTTAAAGTATACTCCTTGTTTGGTGATAAATAAGAGAACGAAGTTTTAGATGCACTATGGATGCTTCCACTTCCTATAAACGGAAACCACCCCATAAACCTATGTGTGTTTCCTTCTGGAATTACAGAGACAACATTATCATAGAATCCTAAGTAATCACCAGATGTAGCAACTTTATCTCCTGTTAATACGTTACCAGAGATAACTCTTACGTTATCTTTATTAATTTTCCCTTCTAACAAGCTATCCAATCCTTGACCAGCCGTTACACTATAGTATTGAGGTGCATTAACCTCAGAACCAGCCAAAGCAATAACTCTCTCTGGTTTGTATTCTCCTGTTAAGAACAGATTTCCTATGATGGCAACATCTTGAGCATTTACAGTCCAAACTTTTTCTCCTTGGTTGATAGGATCAACTTTAGAAATCTGAACTCCCACATTTCCTGCAGGATGCTTTCCCTTAACATTAATCACCTCAACATTTTGAGATTTACTAAAGAAAGATGCAGATTCATTTACAGAAAGAAACACTTTCCCTTTTGTAAGTTTTGCTAATGCATTCAAACCTGTTTGAAATGCCTCTTCTTTTCCTTTCAATGCAAAAGCATAATTTGGAGCCAAAGGAGCGGTATCAAAAGAAGATACAAAAATAGCTTTGGCTTCATCTGCTGGATTAGCAATCACGTCATACGGACGTTGATTTACAAATCCCCAACAACCACTTTCTAATAATTTAGCTAGTACTTGCTCTTTAGAAAGTCCAGATGGATCTTCCTTACCAAAGTTTTTGAATTCATCTTCAGATTTAGCTTCTATAACAACCGCTAATATCCTTCTTTTTGCACCTCTTGTAATTTCTTTAACCGTTCCTGAAACCGGTGAAGTAAATTTAATTTGTTCGTTTGATTTTGAATAAAACAAAACATCACCCACAGAAACCTCAGCACCAACCTTTACAGTCAGTTTTGGAGTTATTCCATGAAAATCTTTTGGTTGAATTGCAAAAATCCCAGAACGAGGAGTTGCAGAAACTGTCTCTTCTGCCTTGCCTTTAAGCTTAATGGTTAAGCCTTTTTTTATTCGAATGTCTTCTGACATATTTAGAATTTAAGTTAATCTGTTTTAAAACAATGCAAATTTAAAAAATTAGAAATTTTTTACGGCAAATAAGCCCCTTTATATTAACCTCTTACCTTATTTATAATTGATTTAAATAAGGATTTGAAGATGTTTTGTAAAATCAAATATTCGTTAAATTTAAATCAACAAAACATCAAAATCCTTAAATTTATTTCAACAAAACCAAACATATTAAAAATTCATTTGACATCAATTTATTAGTATCTTTGGATCTTAGCAATCAAAACGAGACTTTGAACAAATACAAACTATTTATTATTTCCACAGGAATATTTTTAATATTTCTTAATGTTTATGCGCAGAACTACACTGCTGCATTTATAAAGACAGTTACTTTTAACACAGAAGAAAACCTTAACCCAATAGTCCCACTAGGAACCAAATTAAAATTCGCTTTTGACGACCTAGAAGCGGATCAAAAAAACTACAGATACTACATCCAACATTGTGATTATGATTGGAACATATCTAATCTTCAAAGCACAGAATACATCAACGGGTTCCAATCTTTTGAAATACAAGACTTGGAGAACTCATTTGGCACTTATCAATCCTACACGCATCACAAGTTTGAAATCCCAAATATCAACACTAGAATAAAAATTAGCGGTAATTTTTTATTGACAATATTAAACGACGACGATGAAATCTGTATCCAACGCAGATTTGTATATTATGAATCACGGATCGTTGTTGCAGCAAAAATAGAAAGAGACAGAAGGTTGAAACAAATAAATCCTCAACAAACTATAAAGGATAGAAACCAAGTTGTTAATTTCTCAATCCTCCATCCAAACGTAACGATAAACAATCCATCTAAGGAAATTAAGATACAAATTGTTCAAAATAACGATTGGAACCTTATCAAATACGACATAAAACCCCAATATTATAAAAAAAACGAAATCGTATATAACTATAACATTGAAACGAGTTTTCCAGGCGGAAATGAATATCTAAATTTTGATACAAAAAATTTCAATGGAACCAATGTCAATATTGCTAGAACCGCTTTGGAAGATCATTATTACCAAACCTATTTGTACCCGAACATTTTAAGAAAATTTCTACCTTACACCTATTATCCAGATATTAATGGCGGCTTTGTTATACGCACTTTAAATGGTTATGAATCTAGTTTAGATAGCGAATATACTAATGTTCACTTTTTCCTAAAAGCCAACAATGAACTCTTGGAAAACGAAAACATATATGTTTATGGAGCATTTAACAACTACGCATTCACTGAAGAAAACCGTCTGATTTTCAATAAAAAAACACAACACCTAGAAACAGAAATGCTATTCAAACAAGGTTTTTACAACTATACTTATGTACAAAAAAAAGATGGTAAGTCTTTAAACATTGAAGCTATAGAAGGTTCGTTTCAAGAAACAGAAAACAACTACACCATACTTGTACACTATAAACCTTTTGGTGAAAGAATTGGACGGATTGTGGGAGCTACTACCATTAATAGTAAAAACTAAACTTCATAGTTTCATAACTTAACAAACGTTAAAATCCATATATTTCACATAAATTTCCCATCAAAATTACTTATATTTATCATAGGTAAAATTATTACAAGTGGTAGAAAAGATAACAAAAGGCATCAAAATATCAGTGCTAACGAACTATGAAGGCATTCATTCTCAAAATGAGAATCGCATGTTTCTGTTCAGTTATTTTATCACGATAGAAAATCAAACAAACGACACCGTTCAATTACTTTCTCGTAAATGGGAAATATTTGATTCATTAAACGCAAAAGAAATAGTGAAAGGAGATGGTGTTGTCGGTCAAATTCCTATTCTTGAACCAAGTGAAAAATACACCTATAGATCTAATTGCCTTTTGCAGTCAAAGATTGGTGCGATGAAAGGCTACTTCAATATGATTAATTTCGATTCCAAATCACATTTTAAGGTTCAAATTCCAGCTTTTCAGCTAAACGTTGCAGACACTTTAAACTAAGCTGACGCTGACATTATTCTTTCAAAAACAAAGATTTTCTCATTTTGTTTAATTTTGCACTCTTTACAATTAGAACCGTATTGAAATTCAAAATTTCGATCAATAGAGAAACCTGGATTTTTGAGTTCAAAATCGCCCTCTAAATCAATTTCACCCAATCGATTTCTTCTGGTAATAGCATAAGAATTGGTACTATCAATATTTTTAACAATCTCAAACCAGGCACCACTACCAATACCACCAAGCCATTGAGCGCTAGAAGAATTGTAACTTTCAGTATCTGCGATAACCGAACCTACTTCATCCACTTCTTGCGAAACTTTAGCAAATAATGATTTTTTATATTCTCTTAAAATGGAACTATTACGATATTCTTCAATAACACCATTTTCTACTTGCCACTTTTTAGCATTCAAGCTACTTCCTTTTATCACATTACTCACAGGGCTTGGAGTAATCGTGTAAGTTATTTTAAGATCTCTAATAATTTTTTTATTACTGGTAGATTCTAGAATCGTATCTGTTACAAATCGAGCACAGTTACTACCTTCTCTTTTAAAAGCCCCATAAGCAACCTCCCCTTTATTCTGTAATTCCAGAACAAATGCCAAAGCTTTATCATAATCAATCTCAGAATTAACTCCAGCGACTAACCTTCCCTCTCCATGGGTTTTTTCAGGGTGTTTATCTAAAAATAAAAGAATTTCTTCAAGATTTTCAATCGTCTCTCCATCATGGATCGCTTTGAATGGAATGGCAACTTCATTATCCGTTACCTCTGAACGAACTCTACCAAAGGTATCTGATGTAATATACCTTCCAAAATCAAAATAACTCACCTTACCTGTTTCTTTAGAAACCAACAACATAGCGGCATGTCCTGCCATTACCTTTTGCTGTCCTCCTATACCAAACAAGGGCCATACTTTACTTATTAATTCTCCGTTTGCAATCCTTACAATCACATCTGGATACGCCAATATCACTATAAACCCGTTGTTTTTATTCATCTATCGACATTTGTGATTTATATGACATCAAATCAATACTACTTTCTTTTCCTGTTAAAACATCTACATAATACATAAACAAAGAATCACCTTCCTTGATCACAGAAGTAATACTGGTTGTTTCAACACCTTCCCTTTTCATTTTAACAGCAATATCTTTAGTTCCAAGACTATCATTTTGATGGAATTTTAACACCTCTTCAAAAGAAGCTTCTGGATGTTGTTCTATGAATTCTTTAAACCAAGTTTCGCGTAACGCTTTGATCGGTTTATCATACAACGTTGATGAAGACCAAATTTTTGTACTATGTGATAAAATTCTAACATCTTTTTTTACACCATCCCAAATCAACTCAATACAAATAGGCATAAATGACCAATCTATAGTAATTAAAGTAAACGGTTCTACCCCTTCTAGCTCCAAATCCTCTACAGCCCATTTTGCGTTCTCAGCTTCTAAAATTTTTTTCACAACTAAACCACGACTATAGGCATATGGACCTTTTATTTCATGCGCTTCATAGGCACCATTCAGTAAACACACCAATCTCTCCTCCTCTGATAAAGCAATCCAAGTTCCACCAGCTCTCTCATCCTTCGGATACAAAAAGTGAACTCCTTCCTTTTCATAAAACTGAGGAGCTATGGTTTTTCTTTCTGGTTGTTCATCTCTATTAGATGTAAATATAAAATCGCCATTATTCTTTGGCAAGTAAGTGACTGTACACATAAACGGTATTTAAATAGCTGTAACCCTCCTTTCGTCTCCGAAAATTGAAATAATTACAGAATTACCAAAAATAGTAAAATAGTTTACAACGACTATAATTTATTAATATATACTTAATCATTTACAATTTAATCCTAACTTTGCGATTCATAATTTTTTTTCAACAGCTACATGCAAAGGGTAGAAAATCGCTACATCCTCAAAGATTCTGAACTCTTTAAAACTCAAGTTTTAACTTGGTCTCAACAATATGAATCTGTTATTTGGTGTGACTCAAATCAGCACCACGAAAAATATGCACAACACGAAGCTATCATTGCGATTGGGGAACATTCTTTTTTAAAAACAGGATACAACAATGCTTTTGAAAAATTAAAAACCTACCAAACATCAACACAAGATTATATTTTTGGCTACTTAGGTTACGATCTAAAGAATGACATTGAAAAATTACAATCAAACAACTCAGACTCTTTATATTTTGAGGATCTCTATTTCTTTCAACCGAAAAAATTAATTTTCATCTCTGGTCATATAGCGACATTTAAATATCTTGCATCTGAAAAAAAGGACTTAGATTCAGATTTTGAAACGATCTGCAACACTTACAACTCGAATGTTCAAGTCACAAATTCGAAAGCAAATTTAAAATTGAAACTTTCAAAAGACAGCTATTTAAAGAAAGTTGAAAATATACTTGATAACATTCATCAGGGTGACATATACGAAGCTACTTTTTGTCAAGAATTCTATTCTGAGAACACCGAGATAGATCCACTGAAAGTATATCATAATTTAAATAGAATTTCAAAACCCCCATTTGCTACTTTTTTAAAATTGAAGCATCAATTTTTACTTTCCGCCTCACCAGAACGATATCTAAAAAAAATAGGGACCAAAGTAATTTCACAACCCATTAAGGGAACTGCGAAAAGATCCAATTCCAAATCAGAGGATCAGAAACTCAAAACAACATTGCAAACAGACCCTAAGGAGCGTGCTGAAAATGTAATGATTGTGGATTTGGTTAGAAATGATCTTTCTAGAATATCTCAAAAAGGAACAACTGAAGTAGAAGAACTTTGCGGTATTTATAGTTTTAAACAAGTGCATCAAATGATTTCAACAATCAGCACACAAGCCACAGAAAACATTCATCCTGTTGATATCATAAAAAATACTTTTCCAATGGGTAGCATGACTGGTGCGCCAAAAATTGCTGCCATGGAAATCATAGAAAAGGAAGAAGAAACGAAAAGAGGATTATACTCTGGTTCTGTAGGATATTTTACTCCTAACGGAGATTTCGATTTTAACGTAATCATTAGAAGCATCTTATATAATCAACAAAAAAAATACGTATCCTTTTCAGTCGGAAGTGCAATAACCTCATTAGCCAAACCCGAAACAGAACTTGAGGAATGCTTACTAAAGGCAAAGGCTATGAGACAAGTTTTAATCTAACTAAGGTTCTTTCTTATTTTTATAACTTATATTTGGTTTACATTCAATGTATCCGATTACAATTTTAATTTTATGACATCGTGCTAAAAAAATTTCAAATACACATTGATGAAAATTTACCTTTTTTAAAAAAAAGTAATGTTTTAATTACTTCTTCAGGAGGTTTGGACAGTACAGTTTTGGCTCACTTATTTAATCAATCAAATTATAAATTCTCCTTAGCTCATTGTAATTTTTTACTACGAGGTAAAGAAAGCGACAAAGACGAAACCTTTGTCAAAAATCTTGGAAGTTTTTTAAATGCAGATGTGTATACCACCAAATTTAAAACGCAAGAATATGCCGATAAAAAGGCGATCTCTATTCAAATAGCAGCAAGAGAATTGCGATATGAGTGGTTTGAAAAAATCAAAAAAAAACATCATCTAGATTATATTCTAACAGCGCATCATAAAGACGATGTACTTGAAACTTTTTTAATTAATTTCACAAGAGGAACAGGCTTAGATGGACTTACCGGTATTCCTGAAAAAAATGGAGCAGTTGTAAGGCCATTACTTGCTTTTTCTAGAGCTGAGATAGAAGCATATGCTAAAAAAAATAACATTATTTGGAGAGAAGATGAAAGCAACAGTTCTACCAAATATTTCAGAAATAAAATTAGACATAAGGTTGTACCCATCCTGAAAGAATTGAATCCAAATTTTTTCAAATCTTTTGATTCTACCATAAGCAACTTAAAAGAATCTAAAGAATTAATTCACCAAAAAACACTTGAACTCAATCAAAATTTAGTTCACAAAAATAAAGACGAAAGTCTTAGTCTTTCAATTAAAAAAATCAAGGACTTAGGGGATGTAAAAACCAACCTATATCCACTCTTAAAGCCTTATGGTTTTGTGAATTGGAAGGACATTCACAACATTTTAGAAGCTCAATCAGGGAAACAACTATTATCTAAAACCCATAGACTAATTAAAAACAGGGAAGAAATATTAATTAGTAAGCTTTCAGAAAAACAAACAACATCTTTTCCCATTCCAAAAGACACTAACAAGATTTTAACTCCAATCAAACTATCTTTTCATCCTAGAAAAAAGATTGGAGCGCTCACCCTTAATAGTGTGTACATTGATAAAAATCTGTTAAACAATTCACTTACTGTAAGAAAGTGGAAAAAAGGAGACTATTTTCACCCGATAGGAATGCAGGGTAAAAAGAAACTCAGTAAATTTTTCAAAGACACTAAATTATCTTTAGTTGAAAAGGAAAATCAATGGCTTTTATGTGATGGTGATGCCATAATTTGGATCATTGGAATGCGTATGGACAACAGATATAAGGTAACGGATAAAACAACCGAAATATTAGAAATTAATTACACAGAATAAAAATTAATTTCAAAAAAACACAGACACTATGAAAAAACAACTATTCACACTGTTTTTATTTTTAGGAATTATGCTTTCTACGTTTGGTCAAGAAAGCACTATTTCATGGGACACTAAAACAACTCAAGAAACAGAGTTAGAATATACATTAACCTTTACTGCAACTTTAAAACCTGGATGGCATTTATATTCTCAACACTTACCTGAAGGTGGTCCACTCGCAACAGAATTCACATTTGAAAAAGTTGGTGTTGATTATAAACTGATTGGAGAAACCAAAGAAAGTGACACACACACCTCTTATGAGGAAATTTTTGAAATGGAAACTTCTTTCTTCGAAAAAGAAGCTGTTTTTGAACAACGCATACAATTACTAAACAATTCTATAAACAACATTCAGGTTACCGCTGCCTACCAAACTTGTGATGATCAAGCCTGTACTTTCGAACCAGGGGAAAACTTAGTTTTTCAAATAAATGAAAACACAAATCCCTTAGCCTCTGTAAACATAAATGAGCGTAGTATAAAATTATCAAAAGAATTAGACTTAAACATTTCAAACAAATCTGAATTCTTAAACACAGACGAAAATTCTAAACCTAAAGAAAAAGGACTTACGGCAGTATTTTTATTAGGCTTTTTTGGCGGTCTTATTGCACTACTTACACCATGTGTTTTTCCAATGATTCCATTGACGGTATCCTTTTTCACAAAACAATCTGGCTCAAAGAAAAAAGGTGTTTCTAGTGCTATTCTTTACGGTTTCTTTATTAGTTTTATCTACCTTCTTTTAAGCTTACCATTTCACTTTTTAGATTCACTAGACCCTGAAATACTAAACAGTATATCAACTAACGTTTGGCTTAATGTCGGGTTTTTCGTCATATTTATTGTTTTTGCAATTTCATTCTTTGGTTATTTTGAAATAACACTCCCACATTCGTGGTCAGACAAAATGGACTCCGCTTCTGATATTGGTGGAATTATTGGAATCTTTTTTATGGCATTGACCTTAGCAATAGTTTCTTTTTCTTGTACAGGTCCAATTTTAGGATCATTACTTGTAGGAGCACTATCTTCAGACGGTGGTGCCATGCAACTTACTTTTGGAATGGTTGGTTTTGGCTCTGCCCTTGCATTACCATTTACTCTTTTTGCTCTTTTTCCTAACTGGCTAAACACCTTACCTAAATCAGGTGGGTGGCTTAATACCGTAAAAGTAACACTTGGGTTTTTAGAGGTGGCACTGGCGTTAAAATTTTTATCCAATGCAGATATGGTACAACATTGGGGACTTTTAAAGCGAGAAACCTTTATCGCTATCTGGATCGTTGTTTTTGCAGGACTTGCCCTTTATTCTTTTGGAAAAATTAAATTTCCTCATGACGGACCAATTCAAAAATTAAGTAACGGTAGAAAAATTACTGGTTTAGCTTCTGGTTTATTTACCGTTTATCTAATTACGGGGTTGTTCTTTAACACTTCCCTCTCTTTATTAAGTGGTTTTGCGCCTCCAAAATTTTATAGCATTTACGAAACAAAAACGGATTGCCCTCTTGATTTAAACTGTTTTAAAGATTTTGAAGAAGGCTTGACATATGCAAAAAAAACGAATAAACCTATATTGTTAGACTTTACAGGATGGGCTTGTGTCAACTGCAGAAAAATGGAAGAAAATGTTTGGAGCGACCCAGAGGTTTATGAAGAATTGGAAAAATTTGTCCTTATTTCTTTATATGTAGATGATAGAAAACTACTTCCAGAAGCCATGCAATTTGATTACCAAAAACAAAATGGTAAAATTAAAAAGATAAAAACAGTAGGCTCAAAATGGGCAACTTTACAAGCTATTAATTTTGCCACTGCCTCACAACCCTTTTATGTACAATTATCAACGGACATGAAACTTCTGAATCACCCAGAAAAATACACCGACACAGATACTTATTTGAATTGGTTAAAAGAAGGACTTTCTAGAAATAATTAGTAATCTAAATACCAGTTAAATAAATCTACTTTTACCCCAAAGGTAAACCATGTAGTTTGATTAGCTTCAAACTCTGTAGTAGCTGTTTCAGGTGAAAAGTTCCTGTAAATAACACCAGCAAACACTTTTAAATCCGTCAATGGATTTACCAAGTAAGAAACCTGGAAATCTGTATTTAAGATCATTGCTTTTGCTCCTTGACCTATATAATTGTCATAATCTTGCTCTCTTGTATCATAGGACTTATAAATATCCCCTCCAAAATTAGTCCCTTCTGGATCAAAACCTTTTAGTCCATAAATCATTTTTAGATTCGCAGTCCATCTATCTCTAGAATACTTCCCTATCAACACCATTTCCCTAAAGTTAGCTCCCCAAGAATGCGCAATTTGTTGCCCAAAATGCCCATAATTATAAATAGGTGTACCATGAGAAAAAGTATACGGCCTAAGTAAATTGTATTCTAATTGTAAATATAAATCTCTAACTTTAAATGCATTAAAATATTTAGCCCCTAGTTGAAAACCATATTTATTTCCCCAATATCCATTTTGTGCCTTAATTTCCTCCAAAGTAAATTCATCCAAAACAAGCTGCGTATACATTGAAAAACTCTTAGACAACTTATACATTGCATTGATTCCCAAGACTGAGCTACCAGCATCCTCTCCTCTATTAAATTCAAGCGACTTATAAAATATAATCGGATTTAAAAAATCCATCTCTATGGCACCTGTACGTGTATTATCCGTTATGGCAGCTTCAAACAAACCAATATTCAATCTTTTATTAATGTTGATACTCAAATGATGAGAAGACACATACTTACGTGCATGTGCATCACCAACCCTAACTTCATTTCTAATATCCGTCATCCACATCCATAAATTGGTATATTGAATTTTCCAAAAACTCGTTGTAATTTTAAAATACGGATAAGGAGCAGCTACATCTGATACCATCATGGAACGATAACCATCACCAATAAAGTTTTTCCCTTGACCTAACTGAAATACAAAAAATTTATTAGGTTGATAGGCAATATACCCCTCTGAAACCGGAAAATCATAAGAGTTTTCTTTAAACCCTTTAGCTTTACCACGCCCTAAAACCAAACCATCCGAGGAAAAAGTTTCTTTCTCAAAAGAATCTATTTCGTCATTTACATACTGTGCAAACCTACCTTGAGTTTCATAAATTGTTGCAGAAAAAGAAAATTTAGAACCTAGCTCTCCTTGAACCTGTAAAATTCTAGAATTCAAAAAAGTATAATCCACATCAGAATTATCCTTCCCTAATTGCAAGTCTAACAACAGATCTGCCGTAAACCAAAAATCTTTACCTTCCACTTGAGCCAAATGCTCATTCCACAATTTTCTTCCTAGCCATGAAGATTTCTTTTTTAGAAATTGCATCTTCTCTGCATCCAAATCTGTATACTCTAAAACCCTGTTATAAGTGTAAGGCTTTACAGCAGTATGCACATTATCTCCTTGAATATAGTCTCTTTCAATATTTACATAGCGCGAGTAATTCAAAGGAATATTTAAATTACTTTGATGTTCTAAAACAACTGTTTTTCTGCCAGGTGTCAATTCCTTCTTTGCCGTTTCCACAGGTTTTGAAAAACTAACTTTATCACTTTCTTCTTTTCTTTTTTCCTCTCTAGATATTTTCGGATCCGGGAAATGCAACGGCATCGAAAAACTCATTTCAACGGCATGTCCGTTAAACTGTGCGGGTTTCGCTTTCTCTAACGCATTGAAAGTTTGTTTTACCTCTGCTTCCAACTCTGGATAAGGGCTATTTACATGCACCACTTGAAACTCTCCTTGCTTATTTACAAAAAACAATATATTTACCGTTCCCTTAAAGTTATCCTTTACCATGATCTCAGGCACCTCTAACTTCTCCAATACGTCAGATTTAACGGTCGTATTAAAACAAGACTCTAATTCGCTTGACGGTTTCCTTTCACAAGCTTTATATACCGGGAATTTTTGAGTTTGTGCAACAGATAACTGCTGTAGACAAAGTGCCAATAAAAATGTAATATAAATTCTTTTCATACTATTGCTTAGCTTGTTTTATAACACAATTATCATTCAAAATATACTTCTGATTAGATTCTGGACAGATGGCTTCATTATGCTCATCAAATTTCAAACGATGTCCATATTCGCTCACCCAACCAATTTGTTTGGAAGGATTCCCAACGACCAACGCATAAGGCAACACCTCCTTAACTACAACAGCTCCCGCTCCAATGAGTGCATATTTTCCAATTTCATTACCGCAAACAATAGTTGCATTTGCCCCGATACTAGCGCCACGCCTAACCCTAGTTTTAACATACTGATCTCTACGTAAAATGGCACTTCTCGGGTTTGTTATATTTGTAAATACCATGGAAGGACCAAGAAAAACATCATCTTCACAGATGACCCCAGTATAAATAGAAACATTATTCTGAACTTTTACATTTTCACCCAAGACAACCTGGGGAGAAACCACTACGTTCTGGCCTATATTACAACGCTCACCTAAAACACAGTCCTTCATAATATGGCTAAAGTGCCATATTTTAGTTCCGTTTCCTATTTGACAACCATCATCTATAACAGCCGTTTCATGGGAAAAATAATTTGAATCCTTTTTCATAGTTAATTTACTAACGTTAAGAGCGAAAATACAAATTATTACGCACAAAAAAAGAGGTTACCTTTTAGCAACCTCCTTTTACTCAAACATTATTTATTGAACCTCAAAAGTAATTGGTATGGAGTACCTTACCCCGACAGCTTTATTTCCTTGCCTTCCTGCTTTCATCGTTGGTAAAGCTTTTACCACCCTTTCTGCTTCTTTCTGTAACCTAGGATGTGGTGCTTTTGTCATCACGTCTGATATTTGACCGTTCTTATCTATTTTAAACACTACAAATATTCTTTTCTTGCCTGACGACAAACCTAACTCCTGACCAAGACCAACGTCAAATTTTCTATTGATATGTTTCTGGATGTTTTTTGCTAAACATTTTTTTAGTTCTTCTTTATTACCGGCACAACCAGGGAAAACAGGAGCTTCCTCTACAAATGCAATCGGAACATCTTCAAAAAACTCTTCTGGCTCAACAATCTCAACTATATCCGTTATTTCCTTTATTGGTTCCTCCGGTTTTACCTCAACTAACTTCTCAGGCAATGGAGTGTCATCTTCTACAACTTTTACCTTTTCAATAATCTCAATAGCTTTGTTTACTGCTGCAATAGTTTTCGTTTGTTGCATTTTCTGTACTGGAACCTCTTTTTTAAAAACTAACGGAGCTACCATCTCTTCTTTTTCCGTTAATTCAGCATTTCCCATCACAGTCACTTCAATTTGCTTTGTTTCGTACTCAATCAAAACATAAACTACAAACAAGGCGGTAACCAAACCAAGCAGGGTAAACATTTTTGAACTTTTTTCTAATTTTTCATTAAATCGTTTTTGTGTGTAGGCTGACTCTTTTTTTTCTGTTCTCATATCATTCAATTTTAAGGTTTTAAAATTGAATTTCAAGAAGCGTGCCACTATTTCAAAAAATATGAGACAAAAAAAAAGCTATCTTTTCAGATAGCCTTTTCTATGATTAAAAATCTTAATTATTCTACTAAGAATGAAATAGGTAAAGAGTAACGTACACTTACTGGTCGTCCACGTTGTTTACCAGGAGTCATTTTAGGCAAAGTCTTTACAACCCTTTCAGCTTCTTTTTGAAGTCTTGGATGCGGAGCTCTTGCTTGAATCTCTGTAATTGATCCTGTTTGATCAATTTTAAACATTACGAAAATTCTTTTCTTTCCTGCTGACAAACCTAAATCAGATGCCAAACTAGAATTAAATTTTCTATTGATATGCTTGCTAATCTTTTGAGAAAAACATGCTTTCTTTTGTGCTTTTGTTCCTTTTTCACAACCTGGAAAAACCGGAATATCCTCAATAATAGCGAAAGGTACATCCTCTACTATTTCTTCAGCTTCTACTTCTTCCACAATTTCTTCAACAACTACCTCTTCTTCTTCATCGGTTTCTGTTGTTTCCAAAACTGTTTCTTCAATTTCTTCTTTATCCTCAACTATTTCAATAATTTCTGGTGCAGGTGGTGGTGGTGGTGGTGGTGGTGGTTTCACCGGTATCGGACGCGATGTAATTACCATTTCTTCTTCTTCTTCACCAGATAATGATGCTGTACCTAAGTCAGCGATCACCCTGTCATAAGTCTTGTGTTCAATTGAAACATACACAATAAATAGAGCTAACACCAAACCAAGTTGAATAAACAACTTTGTGAAATTCTGGAGATCAGCTTTAGGATTTTTCTTTACTTCCATTTGTTGAAATAATTAATGAGTTCGCTAATTTAATAATTTAAATACGACTTATGCAAACCTAAGCCTATAAATTAACATGCTTTTCCACTTTTTTTTTACAATTTCTTAAAGACTTAGTAATTCCGTGGAAAATCATTCCCTCAAAAATCTTTTAAATTCTTTAAATACTATTTTCTGAAAAAATACATAGGCTATGATAATTCCAGATGTATTTGCTAAAACATCAAAAAAGTCGGCAGTTCTATAAGTTGTCAATTCTTGTTGTAACACCTCCATTAAAACACCGAATAGAAAAACCAAGAAAACCATCCAAAATTTAAAGGATGGTTTTGTATTCATTTTTTGAGTAGCAAAAAGCCAACTAAGTGTCAATCCAAAATAAGCCAACGAATGCTGGTATTTATCTACATTATCAATTCTTATTACTGGCGTAATAGAACTAATTTTAGACAAACTTAGATAAGCCACAATAGCCGTTAAAGCAACCGCAATTATAATGGCATTAGCCTTGTACAAGTTCTTTATAAGCGCTAGCATCCAATAAGTCCTCTATCTGTGTTAAATCACTCGCTTTTACTTTAATCATCCATCCTTCTCCATAAGGATCAGAGTTTACCAATTCCGGAGCATCTTCTAGACCTTCATTAAATTCAATCACTTCACCAGTCATTGGCATAAACAAATCAGAAACGGTTTTTACAGCTTCTACTGAACCAAACACTTCATTTGCTTCTACAGTATCATCTAGGGTATCTACATCTACATAAACAATATCACCTAATTCACTTTGAGCGAAATCTGTAATTCCTATTGTTAAGACATCTCCATCAATCTGAATCCATTCATGATCTTTTGTGTATTTTAAGTTTTCAGGTAAATTCATTGCTATGTATATTTAATATTATTTTTTTATGTATGAACAACAAAAGTATAAAATATATTGTTCTTCTTAACAAAAAATGCAATTAGAAACAACAGATCTATATTAGAAATTATTTTCTTTAGTTTCCTAAATTATAGGTAATACTGATTCCACTACTGATAGATTGTCTTGGGAAAGATGTTGAAATTGCATACCTAGTTGCGGATTGATCGTAATAGAAGGTGGCAATTAAGTTTTTATTCAAATTATAATCTGCCGAAAGTTTCAATGAAAATAAATTTTGACCTCCTGTAATTTGCGTGTTTTGGGTATCAATCGATCTAATAGTTGTTAAATTTTGACGGTATGAAACATCCGCTTTCATATTCAAATCACCCTTGATTGCTTTTCTTCTACCTGAAGCTCCTTTCAGTTTAAGATCTTTTAAAATATAACCCAATCCAAACACATACTCTGTTCCTCGTATATCAGACAACGAATTGTTATTAAAACTCAATGCCAAGGTTCTATCTTTATTTACTTCTCCTCTAAACGACAAACTATTTTTAAATCTCATATCTAACTTTACAAGCGGTGAGAAACCATCATTTAAAGCGATTGTAGAGATGACAACTTTAGATAAATAATTCCCATTGATATCCGTTGGAGGCACACCACCATTTTCAATATACTGTGCGTTGTTACTCATATTTGCAATCGTATAAGAAGACTTATAAGCATGTGTTACAACAAAGCTAGAGAAGTTTTTCTTAAACCATTTGACCCGCATAAACCCTTTATAACTCAACCTCCAGTTTGGAATAGGCATATTTCTAAACGGACTTAATTTCTCTGTTTCAGCACTTCCACCTGAATAGGCAGAGGTAAAAGAAGGCAATAACACATCTTGGGTATTCAATCCATATTTTGTCTGATCCAATCCGCTTTCATTTGCAAGTCGTTGTTGAATTGTAGCTCTATTATCTAAAAATTGTTGAAAGGTATCATCTCCATTTCCATCAAATGAAGTTTTAAACATACTATACGTCATACTAAAGTTACTTGTCTCTGTAAGCTGAGTATATTCAAATCTTCTATCAAAACCAGATTCCACAGTTCCATTTCCATAATCTCTCACAGCATCAATTTGTTGTGATTTATTGCGTGTGGTAATTCTATTTGCATTGATATTGATATCTAAATCTTTTATTGGTTTTACCGATAAAGACCAATCTAGTTTATCATAGTGTGTATTGGTATAGGTTTTAGAGTAATAATTCTCATCTTCAACACCGTTGATATTTACATTTCTTGTTGTTAACCAATCTTGCTCTAACGCCAATTGCCTAATATCTCTTTGATCTCCGAATACAAATCCAAAGGTCGGTGACATACTTCCACTTCCACTTCTCGTTTGTCCTAAAAAGCCAACGGATTCTTTGTAACCCGGTAAATACATACCATTATTATCTGCGTAACTAATTCTACCTGTTTTAATCATGGTTACCAAATCATAGGCAACATTCAACACCTTTTCACCAGCAGTAGTTTTCTTTTTCTTTCCAATCCTTCTAGGCGCAGATGGGGTTGCAAATTTTGGTGCACCGTCATCTTTTTTAGATTTTTTCTTCTTTTTAGATTTCTTTGAACTTGGTGTAAACAAACTCTTCAAACCAATATCTTTATAAAACTTGGTCATGTTTAAATTAGAAGAAATGGTATGCGTATTTGCGTTTTGAATCGCATTCCCAATTTCATATTGAAAAGACTGTGAGCCCGCCTGCCAATTAAAATCAGCCGTATAACTATAATCTGCCGTTACAAAACCAAGGTATGGCAATTTGTTAATCGGTATTTGATAATTGGCATCAAATTTTTGGCTGTAATTATTTGCACGCCCAAGATTAAAGAAATTCGAGAATAACTGAACATTCTCCGCTTCATCAGTATTTTCAAAAGCATCATAAATATGATTGTTTGCTGCTCTTAAATTAAATTTTAAGTTTTTACTTAAGTTGTAACCAATATTATAATCCCAATCAAATAAGAAATTTCTTTGTTGTAAAGTCGGCAACGCTCCTCCGGTAACTAAATTCCTAGAAGCTTGTTCATTATAACTCCTAGTAATATTACTATTCACACCAATCGTTGATGGTAACAAATTGAAATTGATATCCTTAATTATCCTAAAATACTTATTATCTAATGATTTAGAATTCTTAAAAGGTTCGATAGGCATTGCAGGAATATTGTAAGCGTAATTTGCTGAAGTTTTTACATCTTGAACTAAATGCTTTTGCACATTATAGTCCCTATGGTTCTCTTCATTATAGCTATAAGAAACAGAAAAATTCTCGACATCATAAGGCTTTGGTTTCTTTTTCAACTCTCCAACGCGTTCTTTTCTAACATTTATCAAGCTAATGCTATGCCTTTTAGTATAATCTCTAGCACTACTGCTATTCTCGTTAATATCTTTTGCATCTTCAAATTTCACATCTTGAAATTGAGGATCGTATTTAGGATCTTTAAATTCTTCAGATATAGAGTAACTCAAAGGAATTTTAACTCCCCATTCTTTTGGCATCAATTTCCCTACATTCACATTTGTAGAGACTCCATATTGCTTTACATCTTCTTGACTTCTTTCATTCACTCTCTCCTCAACTCCACCAAACCCGATGGTAGAAATACTTCCCGTTAACGCAACATCCGCCAAGTCAGCAAAATTGGCATTTGCGCTTACCACAGATGCCCAACCTCCTTCATTATCAAAACCAGCAACACGCAACTCATTAAACCAAATCTCAGCACTTTGTTGTACATCAGAAATATTTTGTACCCCCATCATCATGGTTTTGATATTTGCCAAATTCGGGTTTCCTTTTACTCTTATTCTATAAGCAGGCTCTTCCCCAGCAACAGGCAACGGATATAATTCTGTGGCACTCGGAGAACTTTCGTCTGCGTAACGTTCTACCTTTAGCAATCCTAAACTTTCTAAATCAACCTCAAAATTATTCTCGGCAGGCCATACCTCTTCACTGGTAGACTGACTAAACAAAGTCGCCTTCAGGGGCACTTCTATTTGATAAAAGTTATCATTTAAATCAGACCCCAAACGCATGATAGCCATCATCTTATTATCATCCAAATCAGAACCTATTCCTTCAGCATGCACAAACATTTTTAATCTTTTGTACATTCTCAAATCAGAAATCATATTCTTATAAACAGTACGTGCTTCCCCCGCAGGCAAATCATTTATTTTCACTGCTAAAGATTGCTCATTTTGAAACTGCAATCTTGTACTTCCCTGCAACTGTTCTCTTTGTATTCCTGGAGGTAACACATAAGGAATTGGTTGTCTACTTGCATTTTCTTCAATGTTTACAACTCCCGTAGTAAAGTTATTCAATTCCACCTCATCCAAATCATCATCTGGCACCTGAACTCCACCGTGCACGTTTTTCTCATATCGTCTCCAATCTCCTCTTACCAATTGCAATTGCCCAAATCTTAACACTACAGGTGATTTGAATTTTGTTAAGAACATACGCATAAAACGAATGGAATTAAAATCTGAAATTCCATTAATAGGCACCCCACCACTTATTGGAATTCTAAATTGATACCATGTTACATCTTTTTCCAATCCATCCGGTGTTTCTCTTTTTGTTCTTTTGATATCAACAATATTGTTTCTACCTAAAACTAAATCGGATGCATTTAAGGATACTTTATATTGGTAATACGCATTGATCGTATTCATTGTTTGATCCTTATTAATATCCTCGGCATCAGCCACTGCTGTAGCAGAAGTTGGATAAGATTCTGTACTCAAATTGGCGGTAGGTGAATTACCCTCTGTTTTATTATAATCCTTATATCTTGTTATAATAGAGGCATTTTGCGCATCATAATCACTTCCTCTAAAGAAATGATAATTATCCGTGGATCTATCCTCAGAACCGGTATTAGGATAACGAGTCTCACCTGCATCATTAAAACCATCTAGCCCAACATCTTGCAAAACTCTATCCTCATCCAATTCGGTAAAGGCATATAAAAAGGTATTGTTATTAGGAATTCTTGACCAAACGGTCTCTTCTGTGTTATCCACTTCTCCAGCACCAGGCAATCCATTCTCATAAACCTTACGACTATCTTTCAAAACATCTTCAGAAATATTTCCTAAGTTGAAAAACAACTCACCCTCTTTCACAACCGCTGCAGGATTTTGCGGTCCTCCTTCTTCTGGACGAATAGAATAACCCTCGTAAGGGTCTTGCATCCAAAACTGAATGTATTCAACGTTTGCTCTTTCAAAATCTGTAGTAGTTAAGGCTCTAGTTATCCCTCCCCATCTATCTTCAGGATTTGCCAAACTACCATCAAAATCTAAATTGGTAATATCATAGTTATAACTACCTCTCTCCTTTGGAAAATATGATAAATCAAACGTAGAAAGCGTTGTTGATTGCGTAAAATCTAAATCGGTTGCCGGAAAAATCTCACTATAATCTACCCTGCTCACCTCGTTTCTAGAAAGTTCATCATTATCAATATTCCCTGGGGTAAGCGAAGAGTTACCGTAAAACAATCTATCAATCGAATACCAAGCCATATCAGCTCTTTTCTCACCATATTCCAAGGAAGGGTCTTCACTATCTGGCCCAAAATTATAACTATCGAAGTTCAAAGGCTTACTTGCAATTTTCCATGAATTTTCATCCATGATACTCAATGGTATTTGAGCTCCTTCAAAATCATCAATATAGGTAGTTGCCTCTCCATCTTGATCAATTCCACTTGGCGTACCAGGTAACATATAAGCAAAATCTCCTCTCACAGTTAACTGTGAAGGAACATCTGTGTCTTGGAATGGCAATTTGTTTACCATTTTAGTCAACCACGGAATTTCTGAATCATAGTTAAAAGTAAGTCCCAACATGGTATTGTTAATTGGGTCAGATCCATAGGACGTTTTTTGTGTCAATGGTCGCTCATTCACATTCAAATAAGTCCCAGTCATTTGAAATTTTTCAGAGAACTTATGCTCTACATCAATTCCAACATATCGTTTTGTTTGCTGATTGAACAAAGTATTATTCTCCAAGGAAACCTGAACAGGTGCCCCAGAGGCCTCAATCGCTGGATTGATAATCTGAACTCTACCACTTAGATAATCTACTACATAATCAGCACCTTCAGTCAGTACAATTCCATTTGAGGTTACTGTAACCGAACCTCTTGGAACGTTAAATGCACCTAATGATATCCCATTGCTAGCATCTGATTTATAATATCCTTTGATCAAATACTTATCACGTGTTTGATAATTATTCTGTGCAACGGCTTGAATTTCGGTATATAATTCTTTAAAAAGGTATTGATCATCTGCCGCATCCGTCAATTTTGCCTCTAAATCTCGACCAAAAGGCTCCACCGTTGGAAAATGAATACTTCCCGTTTCAGAATCTACGGTAATCCCTTCTACATAATCAAAATATCCATCCCCCTTAGGTTTCAAGAAATTATTCTGATCCAAACTATCCAGTTTCATTAAATTCAATAATGTACGATCGCTTACCACTACTTCAGTACCGTTAGAATTATACGTAGAAACTGCGTTTTGCAATGAGTTAATTGCAACCCCAGTCTGATCGTCTTTATACAAAAGTTCCAATAAGAATCCTTCCGGTTGCATTTGATAAGCCCCCAAAGAATAGACATTTTTCATCATCAAATCCCAGATTCTTTTTCCAGGTTCCTTAATTTCTGAACGCAGCATTTTTACTACTAAATTCTCAGAAGACTCAATTCCATCTGTAGAAAATTCCCCAACTTGATACACTTGCTCATCACCGGTAAGAGAATATTGAAAGGCTACCGCTAAAACATCTCCATCCGTTAAATTTCTATTCAAGGTAAGTACCCCTAATTGCGGATGATAAGAATATTCATTGGGATTTAATTTTTTAGCATTCTCTAAAATAGTATAATCAGATCCTTGGGTTGGATTAATCATTCCCGAACTGATCAATTCCGTTCTCACGGTACCAATTTGCCTTATGCCTGAACCCGGAGCTAAAACAGAATTCAGCGTATTGGCATTGTTATCTGGAAGTTCTGGTGTTAGTTCTGTAATACCTGCATTAGTAATATTAGAAAGTGTATTATCATAAAAATCTCTTCCGTTTTCACCCAAATCTGTCAAGGCAACAATATTTCTAACATCCTCGGTTGCAGAACCTCTGTTGGTAATCCAAACCTCAACTTTAATTACGTTTACAGAACTGTTAACGATAGGAAAATTCTTTAAGGCATCATTATAATTATTTCT
Organism: Flavicella sp. IMCC45537; assembly: GCF_057197705.1. Taxonomy (NCBI): domain Bacteria; kingdom Pseudomonadati; phylum Bacteroidota; class Flavobacteriia; order Flavobacteriales; family Flavobacteriaceae; genus Flavicella; species Flavicella sp. IMCC45537. The sequence goes on along the minus strand of NZ_CM170067.1, from coordinate 3,300,127 downwards.
AAAATAATGAGACAAGAAGAAATATTTATTCGCAGCATATTGGGTTGTCTGTAACTCAAATTCATTTAAAGAAGAACCTCCTTTAGCCGTAACTGTTTTTGTCTCTGATTTCTGTTCTGAAAAAACAGAGGTAATTGTTGTTTTTCCAAACTGTAATTCAGATTTGATACCGAACAAACTCTGAGAACCAGAAATTAAATTGTTGCTAACATCCATGCTAACATTCCCTAATTCAATCTTTCTAACAATATCATCCGCATTTTCAGATTCAAAGCCATTTTGCATCGTTGGCAAAAATTCTACTTTCACAAGATTCTGAAAATCAAAGGTAGATTTGGTATCATAGTTGGCGGTAACCTTAAGTCTTTCTCCTATTTTTGCACCAATACTAGCGGTTACCTGTTGGTCAAAATCAAAAGTAGTATTGCTTCTATTTTCTTCAGACAACTGAGGATTCTCAATATTTTGATACAATACTCCCAAACGAACATCAATAGATCCTTGGGTATTTACCTCGATCGCATTTCCACCAAAAATAGTTTTAAACAAACTTGAATTCACGTAATAAGTAGGCAACAAGTTTTTTTGCGCCTCTTCACTACCCTCTTTGTCACTATTTAAGGCACTAATTTTATCCTTATAATAAGACTGCATGTCTTGGTTTAGGCGATACTCCTTATATTCAGAAGTAGACATAAATAATGGAGTACTTACCTCAACACCACCAACAGTTTCTTTTATGATATAACGCTTACTTGCCGGATCATAAATTACCTCCTTAGTGGTAGGCAGCTTAAGAAACATACTATCTCCCGTTTCTTTTTTAGGAGGTATAGAATCTGACTCTACGACAGGCGCTATCTGTGCTGACATTGCAGTGTATAAAAACACGGTACAACACAACAAAATTACCCCCCTGTATTTTTGTAAAAGTCTTCTCAAGTTTGGTTAGAAACTTTTCAATGCTTTTTTAATTAATGCTTCGACAGACAATGTACTGTCTTCTTTTAGTATACGATCTAATACCTTTTCCGAAATTTTTCTTGCAAATCCAAGTACTTCTAAAGCAGATAACGCTTCATCTTTATTAGTATTGTGCACCGGAAGTTCATTTTCATCTAAATCAAAAGTTTTAACCACCTTATCTTTTAAATCCAAAATAAGTCTTTGTGCTGTTTTTGCTCCAATTCCTTTCACAGATTGTATCAAAGCTACGTTTGACGAAGCAATTGCTTGTTGAATTTCTTCTGAAGTCATAGAAGACAACATGGTTCTAGCAATGCTTGGCCCAACTCCTGATACAGAAATCAATAACCTAAAAATTTCACGTTCTAATCTGGTCACAAAACCAAATAAGGTATGTGCATCTTCTTTGATAGAAAGATGTGTATATATTGTAATTAACTCCTCTGATGGTAAGGCACTAAAGGTATTCAATGAAATATGTAATAAATACCCAACCCCATTGCAATCTACCACAACATACGTTGGATTTTTCTCTACTAATCTCCCTCTTAACTGTGTAATCATATTGTTAGATTCTGATTCTTACGGTTTGTTTTAATTTTTTGCTTTATTCTGAGCATCAACAACTGCTACTGCAGCCATATTTACCATTTCGTCAACACTTGCACCTAATTGTAAAATATGTGCTGGTTTTTTCAAACCAAGAATAATTGGCCCAATAGACTCTACTCCGTTCAATTCCTTCATCATTTTATAAGAAATATTTGCAGAGTCAAGGTTTGGAAAAACTAAGGTATTTGTTTTTTTTCCGGCCAATAGTGAAAAAGGAAATTTATCTTCCATCATTTCAGAATTCAGGGCAAAATCTGCTTGTATTGGTCCATCCACTATTAAATCAGGATTCGATTTGTGCAAAATTTGTACGGCTTCTTCAATTTTTCTAGGATGTATTGACGGTGACGCTCCAAAGTTTGAAAACGACAACATTGCCACCACTGGCTCTAAACCAAACATTTTTACAACGCTACTTGTTAACTGTGTAATTTTAGCCAATTGTTTGGCATTTGGATCAATATTGATGGTTGTATCAGACAAGAACATAGGTCCACGTTTTGTCAACATCATATTTGTTGCAGCAATTCTAGATACTCCTTCCATCATTCCAATAGTTTCAAACAAAGGTTTTATCGTACTAGAATAGTTCCTAGAATACCCTGTAATCATGGCATCAGCATCTCCTTCGTTTACCATCATGGCAGCAAAATAATTACGCTCACGCATCATTTTTTGAGCTTCCACTAAAGTAACCCCTTTTCGTTGGTTTGCTTTCCAATAAATTTCTGCGTATTTAAACCTACGCGGTCTTTCCTCATCAATTTTTGGATCAATGATTTCCACATCACCATCAAAGCCAATTTCTTCTATATGTTTTTGAATGATGGCTTTATTTCCTAATAAAATTGGAATGGCAATTCCTTCATCATGCACTATTTGTGCCGCTTTCATTACATTTAGTTTATCCGCTTCATTGAACACCAAACGTTTTGGATTTGATTTGGCTCTATCATGCAGCATACGAACCATTTTATTCCCAGTCCCCAATCGTTCCATCAACTCATGCTTGTATTTTTCCCAATCTTGGATTGGGTATTTTGCAATTCCCGAATCCATTGCTGCTTTCGCAATTGCTGGTGGAATTTCATAAATCAACCTAGGGTCAAAAGGTTTTGGAATGATATAATCTCTACCAAACGTAAGGTTTGACTGATTGTATGCAAGGTTTACTTGTTCTGGTACGGTTTTCTTTGCAAGATCTGCCAAAGCATGTACCGCTGCCATTTTCATTTCTTCATTAATTCCAGTAGCTCTAACATCCAAAGCTCCTCTAAAAATAAAAGGGAATCCTAAAACATTATTCACTTGATTAGGATGATCAGAACGACCTGTAGCCATAATGATATCTTTTCTTGTCTTAACTGCTAAGTCAAAATTTATTTCTGGCGTTGGATTGGCCATTGCAAAAACAATTGGATCATTCGCCATGGTTAACAACATCTCTGGTGTGACCACATCTCCTTTAGACAATCCAATAAACACATCAGAACCAATCATTGCTTGCTCTAAAGTATTCAAATCTCTATCTGTTGAAAATTCTGCTTTTTGAGAAGTTAAATTTGCACGATCGTTACGAATAACTCCTTTAGAATCGCACATAACAATATTATCTCTCTTGGCTCCGAGTGCCATATACAAACGGGTACAAGAAATTGCTGCTGCCCCTGCCCCATTCACTACAATTTTTAAATCTTCAATATTTTTACCTACTATCTCTGCTGCATTCTTTAATGCTGCTGCAGAAATAATAGCTGTTCCGTGCTGATCATCATGCATCACCGGAATATCCAATTCTTCTTTCAGTCTTCTTTCTATCTCAAAAGCCTCAGGAGCCTTAATATCTTCTAAATTTATCCCACCAAAAGTTGGAGAAATAGCTTTTACGGTATCAATAAACCTATCTACATCTGTAACATCTACCTCTATATCAAACACATCAATATCAGCAAATATTTTAAAAAGCAATCCTTTCCCTTCCATTACAGGTTTTCCTGCAAGTGGTCCAATATCTCCTAAACCAAGAACTGCAGTTCCGTTAGAAATTACCGCAACTAAATTTCCTTTAGAAGTATACCTGTAAGCATTTTCTGGATCCTTTTCTATCTCCAAACAAGGCTCAGCAACCCCTGGAGAATAAGCTAAAGACAAATCTCTTTGACTTGCATACTTTTTTGTAGGAACTACTTTTATTTTTCCGGGTGTTGGCTTTGCGTGATATAATAAAGCTTCTCTTCTTTTTCTAGATTCAGACATGCGATTTTTCGTAGGTTAATTAACCAACAAATATATTCATTTTAGAATAGAAACTTCAGAAGTTTTTTAATCTTTTAGGAAGTTAAAAACAGGAGTTAATTCAAATACTTTTTATTTTTATTACAGCTCTCAGTCGTTATTTTTAAAACGACTATTTTATATAATTTAAAGCAACAGATATTTACCATCTCTGCTTGTGCAATCGCTCATAAAAAAGTGCATTGAGAAATAATTTTGGAATTAGTGTGGTGCCTGGGTAGTTTATTTATCGCAAGTTTAATCGCACAAATTGCAAATCTACGTTATTGGAAAAATTAGAGTTTTACAACTGTAATGAAAAAGCTTATTTCATATTACTTTTCCATTGATGAAAAGTAACCAAAAATCTAGTCTGAAGAAACTTTCTTGAAATTCTAATCCTCGAAACGAAACAAGCTGAACTCCCTACGCTCAAACAGCACCTTGTTTATCTCGTTTCTTGTGGATGAATTTACTACGAAGACTTTCTTATGACGAAAAACTATATTTATAAATCTTTGAAAAAAAATAAAATAATCTTCGTCTCTAAAGTTCGTAATTGAGAATCACTCCATTGAAGAAATCGAAAAAAGAAAAAATTAGAGTTTTACATCTATAATGAAAAAGCTTATTTCATATTACTTTTCCATTGATGAAAAGTAATCAAAAATCTAGTCTGAAGAAACTTTCTTGAAATTCTAATCCTCGAAACGAAACAAGCTGAACTCGCTACGCTCAAACAGCACCTTGTTTATCTCGTTTCTTCCGGTTGAATTTACTACGAAGACTTTCTTATGAAAGAACTACTCCATCTATTGATATGATTTTAAAACTAGCCAAAGTATTTAATGTAAGCGTAGATTATTTGGTAGGAGAAGGACAGTTAGCTAACTACAATAAAGAGGCGCTTAAAAGAATTGATGATATTGAACAACTGGACAAAGAAACTCATAGTAAATTGTTCTTTCTAATTGACAATATAGACCAGAATTTCACAACCAAACAAGCGTTTTCTTAATGCATAAAAAAGCCTCAAGAAAAGTGAGGCTTTTGATTTTTACTTTACATTATTCTCTGATATATCGAAACGATATAAATCATACTTTTTAAACAATTCAGAAGTGCTATATTTACCTGTTCGTGCTTCAAGATAAATCTCTTTGCTTATCTCAAATTTTCGAATACCACCTCCGTGCCTTGATAATTGATATTTTATAAAATATCGTCCAGTCTCATCGGTAACAATAAATCCTTTACCGTAATAAATGAAATCAGTATTTTCAGGAACAACAACCGCTTTAGGCTCTCTTTTTTCCCATTGAAAAATAAGATTATGTAATTTATATTTCTTAAATAACTCCTTAATTTCTACCTCTCCACCAAGAATAGCATTATATATGTTAACAGGCAATAAAACATCTTGTTTTTTCCTAAAAAGGGAGTTTTCTAAAGGCAGTACATGAAGTACCGCCTGTTTAAATTCAACCTTACTAACAATCCAACCATTATCTAATTTAATTTCTCTCATAAATTAAAAAGGAAATAATATCTTCTTAATACTTTTATCCGATAAATCTAAAATAGCTTCAGAAACACCACCTGCGGTTTTCCCTCCTGGAATCCATTTTCCAGGAATCGCTCCACCCTCCTTACCTGTTGGAAATCTAACATCAGTCTTAAAATCTTCTTTTTTTAACCCATGCTATAACAGTGTTATTTCCTGTCAAAGTACCTGGCTCTAAAGTTAATTTTTGTTCTATAGCTGTTAAATTACCTCCTGTTTCAGCCATTAAATCATCAAATTCACTTTTTGGCATAACAAAGGCTTCATCAGTTCCTAAAGTTGGATATTTATCGGTAGTAAATCGAACTGCACCTTCATCAAACTTTGCTAAATGATTATCAATATAATCTTGCGACAAATAAGTATTTGGCTCAGGAACTACCTCTCCATTAAGTCTTTTGTTGTAAGCATCTAAAGCTCCTGGATTTTTTCTAAGTGCATCATCAACACCTACATCATCGAACTTTTTCCACGCGTTGACCAACTCAGGCTTACTCTTAATTGCCTCTTTTAGAGCTGGTGTATTTTTAATATCATCTACCAGCTTAGCTAAGCTACAATCTTGCGCAATACTTATTTGCGCAACCAGCACAAATATAAAATAAATAAATATTTTTTTCATTTTCTATAGAATTATTTACGAACAGGTTCTCTAATATCAAGGTTTAGGTAGTCAATGCCTTGAACGAAATTATCGACATCAACAAATATTTTCAATTTGTAATCTCCTTTTTGAAGTCTTTTGTTTTTAAAGGTAAAAACACCTGGATTACCTTCAATATTCTCCCATGAACGACCATTAAACACCTCATCCCCATCTTCATAAAGGGTCGCTCTCAGTTTTACGTTACCTGTAACTGGAAACATTTCTCTATCCCAAGTAATTGTCACATCATAATAACCAACAACATATACTTCATTTTTGCTGCGATCAGGAAGCTGAACATTCACCAATTCTAAATCTACACTCTTCATAAAACCTGAAGTAAAACCACCATCCGCAAGGCTGACATATTTTGTCATAAGTTGTATTATATCAAGTGAAAGCATTCTTCCATTTATTTTACTCTCCTTATATAACACTTCAGCTTCGTCTAGGGTTGGTTCAAACAAAAACTCACCTGTATCATTAATAACATCCGCCATTTCATTTAAGGCCATTATTTCCTTTACCTTCTCTACACTATATAATGAAACTAAAGTATTTAATGTTCTTAAGTTGTACTTTTCAAAATTAATTTCATTCATTATTTGATCCCATACTCCTTGACTAATTCTCGGGTTTTTTACTGCAAATGTTTTTAAAACAACTTTGGCTCCTGCTTTATATTGACTCTCCATTTCTAACTTGTCAAAAAACAAAGAGTATACTTCTTTATCTGACGTACTCAAATTGGAATAAGTTTGTGCATTTACAACAAAACCAAATCCAAGCATGAATATTACTATTTTTAAAATTCTCATAATTTACCTGTAGTATTTTTAACAATCTAATTTTTTTAACCTTTTTCTGAGTTGAAAAAATTGGTGAAATAATAATAGATGCAAACCTATTCGTCTTTTAAAAACTCAATATTCCTTGTCAAACCGGTAAACTTTGTTCTTTTTACAGCAGATTTTTTAAAAACTTTTCTAAAAACATCTTCTGTAATTTCTTCCCAATCATTTTTAGACATTTGTAATAAATCCGGGTGAGGATTAAACAATGGCTCAGAATGCGGCTTTGAAAAGCGATTCCATGGACATACATCCTGGCATATATCACAGCCAAACATCCAGTCATCAAATTTACCCTTTACCTCTGTAGGTAATTCATTTTTTAATTCAATCGTAAAGTATGAGATACATTTGCTTCCATCAACTGTATTGTTAGGCAAAATGGCGGCAGTCGGACAAGCATCAATACACTTGGTGCAGGTACCGCAGTGATCGGTTTTAAAAGGCTGGTCATAAACTAGATCTAAATCCAATATCATTTCAGCTAAAAAGAAAAAAGAACCATGATGCTTTTGAATCAACAAAGAATGTTTTCCATTCCACCCCAAACCTGACTTTTGTGCCCAAGCTCGTTCCATAACAGGAGCAGAATCGGTAAAAACCCTTCCCCCCACTTCACCAATCTCTTCATGAATAAAAAGCATCAAATCCTGCAATTTCTTTTTGAGCACATGATGATAATCTTGCCCGTATGCATATTTAGCTACATGATAAGAATCCTGGCTTTGAACCTCCTCTGGAAAATAATTATAACTCAAAGAAATAACCGATTTAGCCCCTTCTACCAGCAAAGTAGGATCTAATCGTTTGTCAAAATTATTTTCAAGGTATTGCATTTCTCCTTGAAAACCCTGCTTCAACCATTCCTCCAATCTGGGTGCTTCCTCTTCTAAAAACCCAGCTTTGGAAATTCCAATACTTGTAAAGCCGAACTCTAAAGCCTTCTCTTTTATAAGTTTTGTATGTCTTTCAATTGCAGTCAAAGTATCACAAAAATACATTAATTAAGGAACTCTCGCTTTGTGTGAATCACTTTTAAAAAGTATTTTTGTAAAAACACAAGACAAATGCAAATTGAAGTTTTACTTTTTGGAATTATTGCCGATTTAATTGGAGAAAGCAACATTTCAATAGAAATAAACAGCGGTAGTACTATTGGAGATTTTAAAGAATCTTTGATTGCAAACTATCCCCAACTAAAAACTTACACGACGTACGCAATTGCTCTTAATGAAGCTTACGCCTTAGAGGAACAAATAATTCAACAGCAAGACACCATCGCCATAATTCCACCCGTAAGTGGTGGTTAATTGAATTATTACCTCTAAATATTAAAACTTATAATCTTTTTCCGAATGAATCCTATTTCTATAAAATTAACTTCAGACAAACTTTCTCTTAAAGAATGCTATAGCTTTGTGGAAGATCCAACTTGTGGCGGGATCGATATATTTGTAGGAACGGTAAGAAATCATACCAAAGGAAAAGAGGTAGAAAAATTAGATTTTTCAGCCTATGGCCCCATGGCAATTAAAGAAATGCAGTTAATTGCAGAAAAAGTTCTGGAGAAATTTGAAGTGTTTAAAATTGCAATTCATCACGCAGAAGGAATGTTACAAATTGGAGACATCCCTGTAATAATTGCTGTCTCTGCGGCCCATAGAGTTGCTGCGTTTGAAGCTTGTCAATATGCTATTGATACACTCAAAGAAACGGTCCCTATCTGGAAAAAAGAACATTTTGAAGATGGTGAGGTCTGGGTAAATGCACATCCCTAAAAAAGATTAATGATTCTAGAATCAAGACATAGGAATGATGATTTTAACGATTTGAATGCTTTGACTCCTGACTCCTGACTCCTGACTATAAACTATACAATCTCCATTTTCCTTAACAAGAAAGAAGCATTCATATTTTGACAGATTCCTTTTTTCAATTTATAATCAAAAAACAATTCATCGTTTTTTATTTCTGCATCAAAATAATAATTGTGAATTTCAGTATACTGACTCTCAATTTCACACAAACTTAAATCATGTGTAGCAATCAAGCCAGTAGCTTTCGAAGCGACCAATTTTTCGACAAATTTTTGAGACCCCTCAGCCTTATCTGTACTGTTGGTTCCCTTTAATATTTCATCCAGAACGATAAAATAATTTTCATCCCTAAGAGCTTCGACAATATATTTTAATCGTTTTAATTCAGAGAAAAAATAAGACGTATCATCAGATAACGAATCACTATTTCTAATACTTGTTATAAGTTTTACGGGATTATAAGTCATCTGTTTTGCACAAACAGGCAATCCCATATTTGACATGAGAATACTCAAAGACACCGTTCTTAAAAAAGTACTTTTCCCTGCCATATTTGCCCCTGTGATAATAAAAAAGTCTTGTTTATTTAACACACAATCACTGTTTACCCTTTTTGACTCCAACAAAGAAGGATGTCCTAAACCTGTCGCCTCAATAACCGATTCTTCTGAAGAGATAGTCGCAAATGTAAATGCCGGATTATTAAATGCATAATTTGCTAAACTATTGTAAGCATCAAAAAAGGCGATAACTTCAAACCAATCTTTTACCTTATTTTTATTTACCTCCATCCATTGTTCTACACGATAGGCTTGTTTAAAATCCCATAACAACAAACCATTTCCAAAAATGGCAAAAATCACATTATTACGTTGATCTAGTGCATTTAAATAATCGAAAAAGACAGCCATTGTTTTAGATGCTTTTTCATGATTATTATTAATTTTAGATCGCATTGCATTTAATTTCTCTGCAGAGAATTCTTTCTTCTCTAACACTTCTAACAATTTATAATACTGCTGAAACGTTGCTTTCACCTTTCCAACGCGTAGATACAAATGATTGACTTTTTTAATAAAGACCCCAGAAACTGCGAGTCCAACAAAAAACCATATGGTTAAAAAATTAAACGAAATATTCAAAAAACTTATCCCTAAAATCAGTAACAGCGACACCGTTGAAAAAACCATAGGCAGCCATTTACCAATTTTTGGTAACGAAATAGGATGTTGCTGCAACCAACGAACTACCTCATTTGGCTCAATTTCTGTTTGGACTGAACTTGCCAAAGCCGCAAACTCTTGTCGCCATTTCGGCAACCTACTCAACTCCTGAATAGCTTCTTGTTTTTGCTCTATCCCTTCAATATTATTTTCATTCAAAAAAGAGACTAATTTTTCGGTTCCCGCAGTAGTAGTCGTTCTATTCAAAAACTGAAAAAACGAATTTTTCCCAAACACATCTATATCAAAACTATAGGCATGTTTTGGGTTCTTATAGCGTTCTCCGGTATCTAGCCCAGAAACATCACCTTCTAATACAGATAATTCACAGGCATTTATTTCAATCAAACGAAACAGATGCTGTTTTTCTTCTTTTTTAGTCCAATACTTTTTCAGAAATACGCCAAAAATAACAGCTCCAGTAATTCCCGAACCTAACATTATTTGAACATTCCCTAAAAAAAAATAAATACAGAAAACAGTGCTCGCAAAAGCGATGAAACGAATCAAACTATATGCTTTCAACTGTTTTTGAACAGTTACATATAATTCATTAAAATGTTTTTTTTCTGCTGAATAAAAATCAAATGGAGATGTTTGCATAAAATTTTAAAGAGAGTAATAGGTATCCGAAACAATTTTTTCAGGAATTTCTTCCTCATCTAAAAGTTGTTTTAAATTGATTTCAATCGTCCTTGCAATACTCGTTACAGGGGTATCAGCGGGTTTATTTTCAAATGGATCTTGAATGGTTAAAGCTATTTTTTCAAGCATAAAAAAAGGTAAAGAAATCACCATCATAAATGGAATTTCTATCACATTATGTAAATCTGTCAAGGACAAAGACAGTGATATTAAAAATATATAAATAAAGAAATGCAAGGTCATTCTATATGTTTTTGGGAAAAACGTATTTTTAATTCGTTCAGCTTTTCCCATAGAAGCACACAAACGCACAATAGTACTATCTATTTGTATTTGCTGATAGTCATTAATTTTTTTTGATTTATGAAGTTCCAGTAAATCTTTGTTATGAAAATCCAACAAAGTTAAGGCCCTGTTTTTACTAGTTTTTAACACCTCTAATTCTTCTTTTGAAACAAATTTTTCAGCAATTTCTAAAGACTCTAATCTTCTCAAATCATTTCCTAAAACATAACACCAACCCATCTGACGGAACCCCATTTTACGCACCAAGTCAGAATCAGTACCGTCAGTGAAATTTTTCAACTGAACTACAAAACTCCTGGAATCATTCACTATAGCTCCCCAAATTTTTCTGGCCTCCCACCATCTATCATATGATTGACTTAACTTAAAAGAAAGTAACAAAGAAATGGCAGTTCCTAAAAAAGCAACAATAGAAAATGGAATTGTTAGATGCTGTAGATACAGAGACAGTATAAACACGAAAGAAGAAAATATCCCTATGATAAGCATATCAAAACGGATAATTTTAAACCAATAACTTAAAGGAATTCTTTTTTCTAAAATCATCTGATATTAATTTAAAGTTTTCAACTCTTGTTTTACTGTTTCAAATTCTTCTGGTGTATTTACATTTCTAATCAACTCATCATCAATTTCAATTATTTCAACTTCAGAATTGATCAATATTTTTCTAGGACAAGAATATCCTTGTGCTAAATAACTCAATAATATTGGATATGATTTAGGCTCCCATATAGTAATCAAAGGCTCCATAAATTTAGCTGATTTCCCTTTAATAGCAGTAGCTATCTTTTTCGGGTTTCTATTCTCTAACAATTTCTCAATCACCTCTTCCGAAACGTAAGGCAAATCTGTAGCCAAAACAAGATACGCCTCATTAGGGTTTTTCATAAAAGCGGAACATATTGCCCCAAAAGGACCTAAACCAATAAAAGCATCTGTAATCGTCTTATGATTATCTATCTTTTGATGTGCTCTTGCAGAAACAAATGTCTCCAAGCCTTTCTCCTCTAATAACTTTACAGCAAAGTCACTTTGCGGCATTCCATGATAAGAAAGTTGAGCTTTGTCCGTACCCATTCTTGTGCTCTTGCCGCCAACTAACACCAAACCATTCAATTTTGGTTTTTCAGATGCTACCAAATTTGCTATATGCTCAGTAATCGATGCCAAATCCTCTAAAGAATAGATTGGTAAGCTTGTATAGTTTGGGTATTTCTCCTTTAAGGCATTAAATACCTCTAGGCCATTTTGCGTGGTCACAAAAAACTGAACAGCATCTAATTGCTCTATTCTTTTTTCTATAGAGTTTTCCTTCTCAGGATCTAATATTACTATTTGTTTTTGCGCAGGAAAATGGTTTCCATTAACTAAAACAAGATCATAATTTGAAAAACGAACTCGCTCATTGAACTTATTTTTTTTGATATCAGAGGAAATCACTGTATCTCCAGAAGAATGATATGTAAAAGTATCAAAAACAGGTGCCGTATTATCCTTCCCATGAGAAGCATCGGCATAGGCTATTTTTACTTTCTCTGATAATTTTTCACTAATCGCTGCAACAAGATCTGTTATAACACTGCATTTTACACCTACTAATGCAATTTCATTTGGAGCAAAATCTCCATTATTTCTAAGTGTTAATTTTGCGTGTTTGCTATGCTTTTTCATTTATCCTTTATTAATATCCGATTTCCCACCAGATTTTTTTACTAATACTACTTCCTTGATTACCATATCTTGCGAAACTGATTTACACATATCATATACGGTAAGTGCTGCAATATTAACTCCTGTAAGAGCCTCCATTTCTACCCCTGTTTTACCTTCTATTTTAACTGTGCAAAACAACTCAATACATTCCTCATCTAATATTTCAATCTCTACATCTACACCATGAATTAACAACGGATGGCACATAGGAATCAATTCCGATGTTTTTTTAACTGCCTGTATCCCAGCAATGATTGCTGTTTGAAAAACGGGGCCTTTTTTCGTTTTCAATTCTTCATTCTCGAATAAAGATATTATTTCTTTACCTAAAAACATAGTAGCCTTAGCGGTTGCTTGTCTTTTTGTGATTTTTTTAGCACCAACATCTACCATTTTAGGTTGATCACTATTGCTTAGATGAGTAAAATTCTTCACGTTTTTTTATTTAAATATTAGCCCCCGGCATCAAACAATTTATCGATAAGTTATTACAGGAAAAATTTCTCCTTTTTGAAATGCTGTTCTATCACCTGGTAACTCCAAAAAAGCATCGGCTTCCGTTAAGTTAGCCAAATCACCTGAACCATTTCCAGTTACAGGGTATGCTATAAGTTCTCCCTTAATATTTTTCAATTGAACTTGTAAAAAATAGGTCAAACTAGGTTTAAAGTTAAAATCAACTCCCAATTTTGCATATTTTGTTGTATCCGCTTTGCCATAAACCGACTTTTGGTACCATGGATAAAAATACTTCAAACAATTCACATACGTTGAAACTGGATTCCCCGGAAAAGCAAAAACCACAGCACCAAAAGATACCTCAACATCTGATGAGGCAAGCCTTCCAAACCAAAAAGGTTTTCCCGGACGTTGTTTTACTTTATGAAACAACTTCTCAACCCCTATTTCGTCTAACACCTCAGGAATAAAATCAAACTTTCCTTTGGACACCGCCCCACTGAACAGCAGCACATCATATTGCTTTATTGCAGCTCCTATTTCTTTTAGCAAAGCTTCCTTATCATCTGACAAATGTTTTGTGTCTGATGGAATAGCTAGCTCTAACAACAGGGCTTGCAAACTATATACATTACTTCTTCTAATTTGATGTTCTAAGGGATTCTCAGCTACTTCAACCAATTCATCACCCGTAGAGACAATAAGTACTTTTGGCTGTTTTGCTACTAAGATTTCTTTTTTTCCTACAGTGGCAAAAACACCTATTTCCGCAGCTGAAATTCTTGTATTTTTAGGAATTAACAAATCGCCTTTGGATTTGTCTTTTCCTTTTAAATGAACATTTTGTAACAATTTCACTTCATCCAATGCAGTGGTTGCAATTCCGTTTTCAATTGATACCAATTCATAAGGAATCACGACATCCACCCCTAAAGGCAAAACAGCACCGGTCATTACCTCTAAACATTTTGTAGCATCATTTAGTTTTTTTTGAGGACTCCCGGCTGCTTGAACCCCTTCAATTTCAAAAGATTTCTGTCCTTCAGAAAATACTTTAAAAGAGACAGCAATCCCATCCATACAAACTCTATTAAAAGGAGGAAAATCTCTATCAGCAAGAATATCTTCTTTTAAAACTCTACCTAAAGATTCCATAAAATGTACCGATTCTGTACCGTAATCTTGAGAATTTTCTAAGATCAATTCACTTGCTTGTATAACTTCTATCATGAACTATTTTTTGAATCAATTAAATTTACTGCATTACTTTTTTAACCTGCTCACCAGAATTTTTAAAATCGACAATCCATAGGCCATCAATACACTTTGATAAAACACCCAAAAATATAAATTTCTGAAATTTAAGTGAAACGCTTTTTTTATCTCTCCAAAAAAGGCAACATCAATATCTCCCTGACTGTATTTCCAAAAAGAAAATCCTACTAAAAATATAGTAACCGTTATGACCATATTTAATAAGCCAAATATTACTTTTTGGATGATATTTTTACCTTCTGCATACGAAAACTTCAAATACTTTAGGTTCCCATATAAAAAAACAAATAGCAGAGGAAACAAGGCTGGCACAGGTAACAACCAATCTTTTTCACCAACTGGAATATGTATTTCTTTAGTCAGGTCAAAATTCGAAAAAATCAACATTGACACAACTGAAACCAAAATTAGTATGGTTATTTTTCTTCTTGAAGTTCTTTCTTGCCCCATAATAATTCTGTTATCCACCGATAGAAGACATACTTTCGGAAACATTTTTATTTTTCAAACGATTTGCCTCTGCAACAAAACCATCTTTTGGTTTCTTAGAAACTAAATCTATAAATAATTGTTTTAATGCAGCATCATCCGCACCTTTTCTGATAAAATCTCGCACATTGAAAACCCCTTCGTCAAACAAACAGTTTTTCAACAGTCCTGTTGATGTAATTCTAATTCTATTACAATCGTGACAAATAGTACGGGTGTAAGCAGGAATAATTCCAAACACCCCTTTAAATCCTTTAACTCTAAAAGTATGCGAAGTAGATGATTTTAAAACTGGTAGTTTTTCAACCTCTTTGAAACCTGTTTTTACTTCATTCAAAATTTTATTGAAATTCCATACTTCTTCAGTAGCACGTTTCCCTACTCCATTAAATGGCATCTCTTCTATAAAACGAATTTCAATCGCTTCTTTTTCTGTCAGAGCAACAAAATCCTTTATTTCGGAAGTATTGACACCTGATTGAACTACTATATTTAATTTTAATTTTAAACTACTCTTTTTTAATAACTCATAAGTTTCCCAAACTTTATCGAACACATCTCTTCGAGTTATTTTAGCAAAATTTCCTGCATCCAAACTATCAATACTTAAATTGATCGTTTTTACTTTTAACTTCTCCAACTCTTCAATATGCTCAGCAATCAAAGCACCATTCGTTGTCATATTTATTTCATCTAAACGATCGTTAAACGAAAGCATTTTTATAAAATCTATGAAATTTTTACGAACAAAAGGCTCCCCACCTGTCAAGCGAACTTTGTTTACTCCTAATTCAGATAATACCCTTGTAATTCGATACATCTCTTTAAATGTCAACAATTCTTTTCGCTCTACAATTGCAGCTCCCTCTGCAGGCATACAGTAAGTGCATCGTAAATTACAACGATCTGTAACCGCTAAGCGCAAATAGGTAATTTGTCTACCAAAAGAATCTACTAAAGTTTCCATTTTCTAAGGTTCTATAAGCTTGTAAAGTTCTAACAAAAAGAACTAACAACAAAATTTAAAAGGATATAAACAAGAAAGTAACGACAGAAATATTGGGTTTATAAATTGAATCATTGAAAAGAAACATCAACCTATTTAAACCCCTAATTTTTACAGATTTCACAGTTATCTATAATACCTTTTTTAGATAATCCATTATTTTATTAGAAGCCCCTAAGCTTTGCTTGATATAATTTAAAGCAATAGTACCTTTTGCCTTTCTCAGGTCTTTGTTATCTGAAAACTTTTTCAAGATTGCCGTAACAGATTCTTGATTATCTGTAGAAATTACACCACCCAAAGACACTAGGTCTTTCGCTTCTCTAAATTTTCTATAGTTTGGACCAATCACCACAGGAACACCAAAAGTTGCTGGCTCCAAAACATTATGGATTCCACTTTTTGTATAACCACCTCCTACATAAGCAATATCAGCAACCGCATAAATCTTAGTAAGAATACCAATCGTATCAATAATAAACACTTTAAATTCTTTCAACGATTGACCTTCTTTTTCAGAAAATAACACAGAAGAATTTTGCAATGCATTTTTCAGCCTAGCGATTCCTTCCGGTTTGATATTATGAGGTGCAATGATAAATTTTTCATTTTCCTTTGCATCATTCAAAATATAATTCACCAATAAATCTTCATCCTCCGGCCAAGTACTTCCAGCCACTAACACTGTTGAATCTCCAACAAACTCATCAATATAATCTAATTTATTATCTCTACTAATGATATCATAAACACGATCAAATCTAGTATCACCACATACCAAATTATTGTCATAACCAATTGAAGTAAGTAAATCTGATGACGTTTGATCTTGTAAAAAGAAAAAAGAAAACGCCTTCAATTTGGAACGCATCCAACCACCATATGATTTAAAAAACAACTGATCTTTTCTAAAAATACCAGAAACTAGAATTGTTGGAATTTTACAAGATTGCAGCTCCGCCAATAAATTAGGCCAAAATTCATATTTAACAAAAATTGCAACAGAAGGATGTACCGCTTGTAAAAATCGCTTCGCATTTCGTTTTGAATCCAGTGGTAAATAAACCACAACATCGGCTAATTCATAATTCTTTTGAACCTCATAACCTGATGGAGAGAAAAAAGTCAACACTACTTTATACTCCTTAAAATCTTTTTTCAACTTCTCAATTACCGGTCTTCCTTGTTCAAACTCCCCCAAAGAAGCGAAGTGAACCCAAATAACTTTATCAGTCTCTAAAATTTTTTTTTCAATTACAGAAAAAACCTGTTTTCGCCCTGCTACAAACAATTTGAGCTTAGGGTTCACGAAAGCTAACAATTTCAGTACTACCCCTACTAAAAAAATGATATTATTATATAAAAACTGCATGCTGCTAATGTATATATTTCGTCTTAATTTGACACCAAAAAACGTTCACAAACTAAAACAACAAAACTCCCAACCGAATCGGAAGGGAGTTTTAAGTCTTAATTAAATCTTATATCTTAAGCTTCAAAAGCTTCAATAGACACGTAAGATTTATTATCTTTCTTTTTAGTAAACTTCACTAAACCATCAACTTTAGCATGTAAAGTATGATCTTTTCCCATGTAAACATTTTCACCTGGGTAGTGTTTAGTTCCTCTCTGGCGGATAAGGATATTACCTGCGATTGCCGCTTGACCACCATATATTTTTACACCTAGACGTTTCGATTCTGATTCTCTACCATTCTTCGAACTTCCGACACCTTTTTTGTGAGCCATAATTTCTTAATTTTATTACCTATTTAAAACAGGATTGTTAATTACTTTTCTTCTTTCTTAGCTGCTGCTTTCTTAGCTGGAGCTTTTTTAGCTGCTGCTTCTTTCTTAGGAGCTGCCTTTTTAGCTGGAGCTTTTTTAGCTGCTGCTTTTTTAGGAGCTGCTTCATCAGCTGCTACTTCTTTCTTAGCTGCTGCTTTTTTCTTAGCACCACCTACAGCGATACCATCAATTTGGATTTCAGTTAAGAACTGACGGTGTCCGTTCTTTTTCTTGTATCCTTTTCTACGTTTCTTTTTGAAAACGATTACTTTATCACCTTTTAAGTGACCTAATACCTTAGCTGTTACTTTAGCTCCTTCTATAGCTGGGGCGCCAATAGTTACATTTTCACCTTCTCCAACCAAAAGAACGTTATCAAAAGTTACTTTTGATCCTTCTTCAGATTGTAAACGGTGTACGTATACTTTTTGGTCTTTTGCTACTTTAAACTGCTGCCCTGCTATCTCTACAATTGCGTACATATGTTTATTATTTTATTTTGTTTTGTTTAAAACGAGTGCAAATATACTTCTTTTCTACAAATATGCAACACAAAAAACCATCAAATTTACCCCTAGTCAATACACTCAAAAACAAAACATTAATGACTTTCAGTTGTATCTTTCACCATCCTTTGATTCAACAACCATAATCCTTGCAGTTTTTTATATATTTACAGCCTATTCAACTGATATGACAACAAAGCGTTTACTTTACTCCATCTTATTTATTTTATTAGTTAGCAACAATGTACTAGCTCAAAAAAATAAAATAAAATCTATCGTGGAAAAATATTTCCATGCCATAGGAGGTGAAGAAAGAGCGAAACAAATTCATTCCTTTTCTTCGGAAGCTATCGGAAACTTAAACAACTCTCAAATTGTTTTAAAACAAAAAATGATGCTTCCTAATATGTATTTTACAAGCATGGAACTTAATGGGAAAATTATTTCTCAAAGCACATTTGATGGCCAACAAGGAATCACTCTCCAACAATCAGACGAAATCCCCTTTTCAAAAGAAGAACTAAAACGTCACAAAAAAAACAGATGTATCTTTCCAGAATTTGACTATTTGAAAACAGCCAAATATTTAGGAATAGAAAAAGTAGAACAAAGTGATTGTCACGTGTTAAAAATTGACAACACAAAAGTGTATTACTCCGTTAATTCTGGATTGAAAAGAAAGGGTGTTAGCATCCAAGAAAAAGATGGCACTATCTTTTTACAGCAATTATTCTTTGGCAACTATGTTGAAATTGAGGGACTACTCTTCCCTACCAATTTATTAATGGTTGCTGGAAACAATAAAATTGACTTTCAAACAAAATCTATTCTAATCAATAGAGATGTAAGCAAACAAGATTTTCTAATAAAAGACTAGATTTTACTCGCTTGATTTAACATCAAAAAGTCAACCATTACCATTGCTGCCATTGCTTCAACAATAGGGATTGCTCTTGGCACTACACAAGGATCATGTCTTCCTTTCCCCATCATCTCCACTTCATTACCATCTTTATCAATAGTCATTTGTTTTTGAATCAGAGTTGCAACAGGTTTAAAGGCTACCTTAAAATAGATATCCATTCCGTTACTAATTCCACCTTGGATCCCACCTGACATATTGGTCTTTGTAGTTCCATCCGTGTTAAAGATATCATTATGGTCACTCCCTTTCATTTCTGCTCCATCAAAACCGCTACCATATTCAAAACCTTTAACAGCATTGATAGATAACATAGCATGACCTAAAGCAGCGTGCAATTTATTAAAAATAGGCTCTCCTAGCCCAATAGGTACATTTTGAATCACACAAGAAATAACACCTCCTACAGTATCTCCTTGTTTTTTAATTTTAGACACATAGTCAATCATTTCCTCTGCCTTTTGAGCATCAGGACAACGCGCTATATTAGATTCAATTTTATCAAAATCCAACTCTTGATAAGGTGTATCTAATTTTATATTTCCGATAGCAGAAGTATAGGCATTAATTTTAATCTGAGGAATTACCTGTTTCGCAATTGCCCCGCCTACTACCCAATTGGCAGTTTCACGAGCAGATGTTCTACCACCACCTCTATAATCTCTATTACCATACTTTTTATCATAAGTATAATCCGCATGAGATGGTCTAAACGTATTTGCTATATGCGAATAATCATTTGATTTTTGATTGGTGTTCTGGATCAAAAAACCAATGGAAGCTCCGGTAGTTTTTCCTTCAAATATTCCTGAATGGAACGCTACTTCATCTGGTTCTTTTCTTTGCGTTACAATCTTAGATTGTCCCGGTTTTCTACGATCTAATTCTTTTTGAATAGCCTCAAAATCTAACGTTACCCCTGGAGGGCATCCATCAATTACACCCCCTATTGCAGGTCCGTGTGATTCACCAAAAGTGCTTACTTTAAAGAGTTTTCCAAAAGAATTTGACATAAAAAATATTTTTTTGCAAAGTTAGAAAAAAGATTTGTAATTATTCCTTGGTTTCTATTCCAATAAGTGAGTGAAACACAATAATTATAACACTAAGATTTAAAGGGTTTTAGACTTCCATTTTGCATAAAAAGATAGAACTGAGTTCCAAACAACAAAGCACCCGATAACAAATGTACTGTCTGTGTTCCGAATGGAAAATCACTATAATACATTAAAATTCCAGAAAGTGCTTCAAACACTAATAAAGCAATAATATATTTAGGAAACTTAAATTCTAATTTTAAAGTTTCATTTTTCCAATAAATAAGGAAATTCAACAACACAATTAAGATGGTAAAAGACCTATGAATATAAAACTTTAGACTTGGATTATACAAACTCATTTGTTTACTCTCAAATCCGAATAACTTTACTTGTTCATCTACAAATTGTCTCACCTGAGTACCGAGAGCAATTTGAATTACAGACAACACAATAGAAAAGCCCAATAAATTATGAAACATCCTATTAAAAGGTTTTTGAACCACCTCTTTCTCAGACAAAATATGTAGTACTTTTAATAACAGTGCAATGATCAATAAACCGGCCACCATATGAATTGTAATTACAGAAGGTTTCAAAACAGAATCAATAACAGTTTTACCCAACCAAGCTTCAAACAGCATTAAAAAAAACGCACCAAAAGAATAAAGAGTCACTCGTTTATTTTCTTTCCAAAATTTAAGTGCACCCACAATTAAAAATAGAAATACAAATCCCGATAAAACAGAAGCTAATCTGTTAATATACTCCGTCCATGTGTGATACACGTTGAAAATTGCATATTCATGTTTGGTATAGGGTTCCCAATTTTCTTCTGCAAATTCATGAGTTGTTTTAAACTCATTTTTTGCCACAATCAAGGCCTCATCCCTAATTATTATTGTTCCTTTTGAATACCCTGTTTCTGGATGCCACACTAATTGTTCCTCATCCGTTGGAGGAATGTAATAACCAAAACATTTAGGCCAATCTGGGCATCCCATTCCAGAACCTGTCATTCGAACAACTGAACCTGCAATAAAAATAACATATACTGAAATCAATGCTGCTTTTACAATGCTTTTAAAGTGCTTTTTCAAAAGAAATAATTTTAATTTTCTACGTCCACAAAAATACGGATTAATGAAATGAATTGCTATTTCAATCTTACTTTTATGCCATAAAAAAACCATCCTAAAAAGGATGGTCTTTTACGTCAAAAAAAAAAAATGATTTTTATTTTTTAGCAGCACACTTTGCTTTACAATCTTCCGTTGCTTTTGCACAAGCAGCACAATCTTTTTTAGTACACGACTCACTGCACTTTTTTGCACAAGACTTTTTTTCTGTTGTTTTACAACATGCTTGTTTCTCTGTGGCACATTTAGTTTTACATTCTGCCTGTACAGCTGCACATTTAGCACACTCCTTTTCAGTACAAGATTCACTGCACTTCATGGTACACTCTTTCAAATCAGCAGAACAACAGCTTTTATTTTTACTTTCACATTTAATTTTGCAGTTTGCCTGCATCGCCGCACATTTATCGCAATCCTTTTTTGTACAAGATTCACTACATTTTTTAGCACAAGTTTTCGCTTTTTCCTTGCAACATGACTGCTTTTCTGTAGCGCATTTGGTTTTACATTCTGCCTGAACAGCTGCACATTTAGCACATTCCTTTTCTGTACAAGTTTCACTGCACTTCATAGTACACTCTTTCAAATCAGCAGAACAACATGCGTCTTTTACTTGTTTTATCGAACTAACAGAATATGTTTCTCCTCCAGCAATTGAAGTTATTTTCTTTTTAATATCCTCATCAGAAATTTTATTTGCATCATATACAATTTTCCCTAATTTATCCTCAAAAGAAACAGAAACAGAACGAACACCTTCCATCTTAGACAACTTAGATTCAATAGTTTTTGCACAACCTATTTGACAAGTCATCCCCTCAATACCAACTTCAATTTTCTTTAGGCTCTCTCCTTTAACAGATTTTTCTATTCCTTCTTTTGCTCCTTTTGAAGCCTCTTTACATGAAACTGTAAAAAAAGAAACAAGCAACCCCAAACAAATAATTTTTATAACTCTCATAATAGAATATTTAGCTAGTGCAATTTAGATAGAATATGATTATTATCCGAAAAAATTACGCACTTTTACATTTAGATTACAAAGATACTATGAAAAACATCAAATGGCTTCTCCTATTTATTCTCTCTTTAACATGGGGTAGCTCATTTATTTTAATTAAAAAAGCTCTTTTAGGACTTACTCCTTTAGAAATAGGAGCGTTAAGAATTATTTTCGCTGGGGTTATTTTATTCTTTCTTGGAATAAAAAAATTCAAACACATTGATAAAAAACATTGGAAACCTCTTTTTATAGTTGCTATATTCGGAACCTTTTTTCCCGTTTTTTTATTTTCTTATGCCATTACAGAAATTGATAGTTCCATTGCTGCAGTATTAAATTCTCTGACACCATTAATTACAATGATCTTAGGGGTTTTCTTTTTTGATTTCAGCTTTTCCAAAAAACAAGCATTTGGAGTTTTAATTGGATTAAGCGGTACTTTAATTCTATTATATCAAAACGCAATAGCCAATCCGAATAAAAATCACTTGTATGCTTTTCTGATATTTATTGCCGCCACAGGGTACGCTTTTAGCGTTAACTATATCAAAAAGAAATTTAAAGAATTAGACACCCTTAGTATCACAGCTGCCACATTTTCTATTTTAATTCCTTTTGCCTTACTTGTACTTCTTTTTTCTGGCTTTTTCCGAAGAGATATTACGGAACAAATTAATTACACTTCTTTGGGATATGTTTTTATTTTAGCTGCTATTGGAACTAGTATGGCCATGTTACTTTTTAATAGATTGATCCAAATATCAAGTCCTGTTTTTTCTGCTTCCGTATCCTATTTAATTACACTGGTTGCAGTTGCTTGGGGAATTTTAGATGGAGAAAAACTAAGTCTTTCGCAAGGAATTGCGGCTATCTTAATTATTTGGGGAGTTATTATTGCTCAAAAAAAATCTAAGAAATAATTTATTTGGCTTTATTTACTTTGCCTTCGTTTGCTTTTACAAAAGAGGCCCAACCACTATAATTTTTACCCCCAACCACAACACCACTGTTATAGTAATGACAAACTGCTGCTGCCAAACCATCGGTTGCATCTAAGTTCTTAGGTAAGGTTTTTAAGTTCAAAGTACTTTTTAACATCAATGCTACTTGTTCTTTTGTAGCATTTCCGTTTCCGGTGATGGCCATTTTAATTTTTTTAGGCAAATATTCTGTTACCGGAATTTCTCTGGACAAACCTGCTGCCATTGCAACACCTTGTGCCCTTCCGAGTTTTAGCATAGACTGGACATTTTTTCCAAAAAAGGGTGCTTCAATTGCAATCTCATCTGGATGATAAGTATCAATCAACTGGATAGTTCTCTCAAAAATTAATTTTAATTTCGTGTAAGGATCCTCATATTTTTGAAGTAATAATTCATTCATTTGAATAAACTCCATTTTTTTCTTTACAACGCGAATCAAACCAAAGCCCATAATAGTGGTTCCTGGGTCAATTCCTAAAATAATTCTCTCTGTACTCAAATTCTAGTGGTATTTTTTTATCCGAAAGATGACAAATAAACTTTATTTCAGTTTTCTTTGTAACTTAGAACGAAGATATAAAAAAGAGGCCAATGGCTTTCTATTAATAAGAACTATATAATTGCGAACTCCAAACTCATTTTCTAAATCTATTGGCTTTGGCTTTCTAAAAGCTTTAATTTTAGCACTTGCATTTTATAGTATTTATCAAAAAATAGATGCTTTCAATAGCCCTTTTCCAAAACTGTCTCTTGTAACTATTTTAATTTTATTTTTCATTTCCTCCTGTAATTGGGTTGTAGAAATTATAAAGTGGAAAAACTTAGTTTCTACAATTTATCCTATTTCATTTTTAAACAGTTTGAAACAAAGTTTAACTGCCCATACCACTGCAATCATCACTCCCAATAAAATTGGTGAATATGGAGCAAAAGCATTCTTTTTTTCAAAAAAACATAGAAAAAAAATTCTGCAACTCACTTTTATTGGTAATGGTTACCAGATGTTAGTCACTAGTGTTTTTGGACTATTCGGAATTCTTTTTTACCCATATCAATTATTCAAAACACAAGGTGTTCTATTTATTTTTTTATTTTTTGGAATTAGTTTGACTGCGGGATTCTACCTCCAAAAGAAAAAAAACATTTTTAAATTCTTTCTCAATTTAAATCAGAAAATCCATTTAAAAACAGCATTGACCAGTTCCATTAGATATATAATTTTCTCACTTCAATACGTGTTCATTTTAAGGCTTTTGGGAGCAAGCCCTAGTTTGTATTCCTTATTACCAATTATTTGGCTTATTTATTTTATATCGTCATGCGTACCAAGTTTTGCCTTGTTTGATTTTGTTGTCAAAGGTTCTGTAGCTTTATTTCTTTTCAAACCCTTATCTATTTCTAATGAAACAATATTAGCTACGGCTTTTATAATGTGGATTTTCAATTTTGTCATTCCAGCCATTATAGGAAGTATTTTTCTTAGCACTTATAAACTTAACTCACATTTGCAGCATGGTACTATTGAGTAGTCTTATTGGAATCTCCTACGGTGCAGTTATAGGCAGTTTTATAAAAGGTATTTACCAAACAACTGAAATTCCAGCTAAAGATCATCCACAATCAACTACTTTTTCTATTATTATTGCTGTTAGAAATGAGGAAGAAAATTTAACCGAACTTTTTTCAAGCTTAGAAAACTTAGCATACAACCCTAAACATTTTGAAATCATTTTTGTTGATGACCATTCAGAAGATACCAGTCTGCTCCTATTAAAAGAATTTCAAAAACAAACAAATCAACTTGACATTCGCATACTACAAAACCAAGGCTCAGGCAAAAAAGAAGCTGTGACTACAGCAGTACACCAAGCTAAATTCGACTATATCTTGACTACAGATGCTGATTGCAGCTTTTCTCACAAATGGATTCAAGCCTATAACACACTCCTAACTCAAAAAAAATATCACTATCTCACTGGACCTGTTTGCATAAAACAGGCGTCTAACTTTTTAAATCAATTCCAGTATATAGAATTTCTAAGTTTACAAGGAAGTACCCTCGGCTCTTTTGCCAACAAAATGCCTTTTATGAGTAATGCTGCCAACAGTTGTTATTTGAAAGAAATATTTATATCCCTAGATGGTTACCATGGGAATTCTGAGGTTGCCAGCGGAGATGATATTTTTTTATTAGAAAAAATAATGCATAGCAACGCTAAAAAAGTTGGCTACCTGAATTCTGTAAATGGTTTGGTTTATACCGCTCCGGAAAGTACTTGGAAAAAAGTATATCATCAAAAAATCAGATGGGCTGCAAAAGCTACACTTTATAAAAACAAGATAGGGATTACAGTAGGCAGTATTGTATTTTTAACGAATAGTTTACTGTTAATTCTGTTAGGTATCGATTGGAAACTTGCCTTGTATTTATTTATCTTTAAATTTATTATCGACTTTATTTTATTAAAGAAAACTACTAATTTCTTTAAAGAAAACATAAATTTTGGATATGTAATACTATGCAGTTTTTGTTATCCCGTGTTTAGCACTGGAATTTTTATCCTATCTCAAATCACAAATTTTGAATGGAAAGGAAGGCAACTGAAAAAATAATTTATTTTAGTTGAATATACCGGAGATCAACCCATCAACATTCCACAACAAAAAAATAGTTACTACTAGTAAAATAGTTAATAAAACAGCTCTTTTTTGGTTCGGCTTTCTTCTGTTTCTAATGCGCGCCATAATCTAATTTAAGTTTAACGGTTTTACGAATATACAAAATAGTCGTCAAAAAAATAGCCCGCATAAAGCGAGCTATATATTTTAAGATAAAAAAAATTACATTCTTTTCATTTGATCTTTCATCATTTTCACCTGATCCTTCAACATACCATGCTTGTCCAATTTCTTAGCTTCATTCAACAAAGTAGTAGCTTCTCTTTTTCTTCTTTTATGCATGGCAACACCCGCTAAATTCAATTTTGCCATTGCAATATCATGATCCATTGACAACCCAAGTTTCAATGCCTTTTTAAACATCTTTTCTGCTTGTGTCATGCTTGTTTGAGTCACCATCAACCCTTGTAAAAAATAATAATAAGCCTCTTGAGGTTTTCTTAAAGCAGCTTCTGGATTCTTAATAAAAGCCAACCATTTTTGAGCTCCTGCCATGTTTTGTTTTCTGATTTGCAAAAAGGCTAACAATAAAAACTCGTTTTTGAAAAAGAAAAACACAAATACCCCTGCTAACAAAAGAATCATGATTCCATTTCCAATATTTTCATCTGCAAATTGAAATCCAGCCCAAACTGTAATTAATACTGCTATAACTATTTTTATATACTTATTAAACATTGTAATACTTATTTATTTTTAAATTTATGCATTTAGCGTACTAAATGAAGTTGCGAATTTACATATTTTTCAAAAGAATAAAACCTCTTTTTAGATATTTCATTCTGATTTATTATTTTCCTTTTTTATAAAATTTAAGATGCTTTCTATAAGCAAGAATTCCGAGTACAGCCACAATTAAAATAGAATAATACACAAAACTTGGGGTTACAATTTTATCACCACTTGCATAAGAATGCAACCCAGACAAATAGA
Organism: Flavicella sp. IMCC45537; assembly: GCF_057197705.1. NCBI lineage: Bacteria > Pseudomonadati > Bacteroidota > Flavobacteriia > Flavobacteriales > Flavobacteriaceae > Flavicella > Flavicella sp. IMCC45537. The sequence goes on along the minus strand of NZ_CM170067.1, from coordinate 3,273,288 downwards.
AGTTCACACCAAAATATGTCATCATAATTGATGCAAAAGCATACACAGATAAAATATTATAGGTAAATCTTCCTCTCAATCCCGGAACCAATCTGCAATGCAGCACAAATGCATAAATCATAATACTAATCAAAGCCCAAGTCTCTTTTGGATCCCATCCCCAATAACGTCCCCAACTTTCATTGGCCCACATACCACCAAGGAAATTCCCAATGGTTAACATCACCAAACCAACGGTAATTGACATTTCATTGATCACCGTCAATTCATTAATCGTATTGTCTAATTTTTTCTTGTTCTTTTTGTTCGTTACATTCATCAAAACCAAGGCCAAGAGACCAAGAATCATTGCTAAGGCAAAAGGACCATAACTTGCAACAATAATTGCCACATGGATCATCAACCAATAAGAATTCAGTACTGGAACTAAGTTTGCAATTTCAGGATCCATCCAATTCCAATGTGCTATCATCAAAATCATTGCTGTTAAAAACGCAGTTGCCGCAATCGTAAGCGTAGAATCCTTACCAAACAACAGTCCAAATAACATAGTAGCCCACCCCACATAGATCATCGATTCATAAGCATTACTCCAAGGTGCATGTCCACTCACAAACCACCTCGCTGCTAATCCTGCCGTATGCATTGCAAAAAACAAGATAACAATCGCCACTGAAATTTTTAATAAAACCTCTAATACTTTACTTGTTTTAAATATTTGAATAATCACTAATACAAACAACAGTAATCCAGCATACATATAGTATTTAAAAAGCTTTTTAAACACATCATATTTATTATACGCGATTTCAAATTTAATTTTATCGTCAGAAGGATAAACAGCAGCACCATATTTTTTCTGGAAGTTTTTTACCCCCTCTAAAATTTTACCAGCCTCTTCATAATCATCAGCAATTTTTGCTTCATGCAGTGTTTGGATATAAACAGGTAAAATTTGTTTCACAAAAACAGAGTCAATTCCTCTAAACGGAGCATTATACAATTCTGGTTGCGAAACCCAAGTATTATTTTCATCCTCAGGAATCGGAAAAATTCTTAAGATCCCTCCTCCAATTGCAGAGTACAATAAACCAACTCGTTTATCTACATTGATAACATCCTTTTGGTATTTACTTTTGATATTATTTTTCTGTGCCGCTTCTACGTCTGATTTGATTTTATACCTTCCTTCATCATCAATGAAATCAATCAAACGTGCATATTTTTGTTTGACATCTTTAATTCCTAAAACAGTACGTAATTTGTCATTCCCTCTTTCCAAATAAATTACCGGTACTTGAAACCACAACCTAGGATTTTCTACAATTGACAAAAACACCTGATTCGCATCCAAACCATTGTACGTATCACTTTTACTAACTTTTCTCAACAATTGAGAAGCAAATGTATGCACTGGCTTCATACGTCCACCAGCATCTTGAATTACCAAGGCACTAAAATCTTCAGCATGTTTTATAGATACCACATTCGCATTCAAAATAGAATCTATTTGCTTTGCAGTAATCTCATTGATATGATTGCTATGCTCTTGATCTGAATTCCCATGATTATGCCCAGTATGATCTTCTTCCGGGTTTTTACCATGTGTTTCTTGGGCATGGTTGTGTCTTATATGATTCTCGTCCTCTTTTGCTTTGTGTTCTTGCGCATGGTTATGACCACTATGATCATGTCCATCATCTGCTGTATGCTCTTGTGCTCCTATTTGAAACGACAACATTGAAAAAACAGCCAAAGACAACAAAGCCTTTTTTGCTTTTATCTTTTCCAATTTATGACGCAAATAGGAAAAACGTGTATTCTTAACAAACATAATTAACATCAAGCCGGCATATAATAAAAAATACCCTACATAAGTAATCATAGTTCCCCAATAATCATGGTTCACAGACAATCGAGTTTCCTCATATTGCGGAGTAATATTATAACTTGATTGAAAAAATTTATATCCTTTATAATCTAAAATATTATTCATAAAAACTCTAAAATCAAAAGTCTCAGAAGGATCTATCACAGTAATTTCACTAGCATAAGACATCGCACTCTCCGACCCTGGGTATTTGTCCAACTGAAAATCTCTCAATTTTATTTGAAATGGAAGTGTAATTTCTTTGGCACCATAGGCTACCCTAAAATTCAAACCCGCCATTTGAAATTGAACGGGTGCATTTGTGGTATACTGTCCGCCACTTACTTGAATCACTTTAGATTCGTCTTTACTTTTCACTAAAAGCTTTAAAACATCCTCCGGAAACTCATCCTTATTTCCTTTAGCCAACTGCATTGCCCCAGTTAATGGTGGTTTAGGAACCACAAAACTCATTCCTGCAATATTGTGTAAAGTCAAATATTTAAACTCAGATAAAGTATCTTTTTCTATCTTTCCTCTCAACTGATCTGCCATACGAAGAAAAGTTCCTTCAAACATAGACTCCATTTTTAGCTCTTCATTTTCATACTCAAAATTGACAAGAGCATTTTCTTTATGTGCAAAACCAACCAATACTCCATGGATATTTTCTATGTCTCCTTTTTTGATATAATGATCATGTCTGCTTCCACTACTTGATTCTACAAAATGAATGTACAACTCACCTTGATCACTTTCTACAAAACTTGTAGCTGCATTCGGTATAAATTCTTGCAATTCAAACGTTACCTCCTGACCTCTAAAATCTGTTTCAAAACCATATTTATTCTGCCCCCAAGCAGATAGTAATACGGGATCAAACAACATACGCTGATCTTTATTATCATCTAAGGTTACCTTTAAATAAGTTTTATCCGAAAAAAACACATTGGAAGTCTCACCTTCTTTGATAGGCATGATCCCTTCATAACTGATATATCTAGTGACACCAGCTCCAACAAGAATTAAAAAAAAGGCTGCATGAAATAACAACACTGACCATTTTTCTTTTTTATACAAACGATACCTAAAAATATTTCCGAAAAAATTAATTGCAAACAATAGCATGATCAACTCAAACCACCATGCATTATAAACCAAAGCTTTGGCTGTTGGAGTTCCAAAATCATTTTCTATAAACGTTGCAATTCCCATTGTTGCTGCATACACAAGAAACAACACTGCCATCAATCGAGTACTAAAAAGTAATGCTAAGATTTTTTTCATCAGATAAGGTATCAGATATCAATCAAAACTAACTATGCTTTGATCAAATAATTCAAGTTGCAAATTTAATCAAAGTTGACTGAATTAGGTTTGTGATTTCCAGAAAGTTTGAGGTATATATTCTAAGAAACTTTGAAATAAAATAAATTATTTAATTCTTTATTTTAATGTTTATCTCTTCATTTTGTCTTGATACAAAACAAAGCAAAACATCAAGTCTTCAACTTTCATCGAACAATATACAACACTAAAGCCCAACTAAAAAGAACTCAAACTTAGTGCTCAAACAACTTTTTTGTTTTAGCCTTTTTCATTGAAATGATTCTCGACTCCAAGTTCTAGTACAAATTCTGTAGTCTATAGTTATTTGTTTATTATAATCTTTTTTGCATCGACCAAAAAAGTTAGAAAAAAGTCTAGTCTTAAAGTCTCACCGGACTAACTGCATTATAAAATTCTAAAAGAAAAGAACTCACTTCGTTCAAACAACCTTTCTTTTTACGTATTTCAAAACACGTTGACGCTCGGCTGTGACTTCCATGACGAATCCTGCCAAATTAAAAATAGCATCCAGCTCGATATTTTTTTAAAACGATACTCGATTCCAAGTTATTGGACAAATTCTTTCGAATTTAAAACAACACCCTACATAATAAAAAAAGCTGAATCAAATTGATTCAGCTTTTTTTATTATGCATTTGTTTTTCTTTTAAATAATTCTTTCCACCACGGTCCTTTTTCTACATGGCCATAACCATACGCTCCGTAATTTCCATAACCATATCCTTTTTTATAGTCGGTTCCATTGATTAACATAGCCATATTAGGCAAACGTTTTTCATTATACAAATTCTGAGGAACAGCTAACAAACGTTTATCTAAATAATTAGCACGAGTCACGTACATAAATAAATCCGCACGATCACTGATCATTAAAGTATCTGTCACCAAATTCACTGGAGCCGTATCAACTACAATATAATCATATTCTTCTTGCACTTTTGCGAACAACTCATCTACACGTGGGTGCATCAACAATTCTGCTGGATTTGGCGGAATAATCCCAGAAGGAAAAATGTCTAACCCTTGATGTTTCGGTAAATTTATTTTCAAATCTTCCAAGCCTAAAGACTCGTCCATAATATAATTAGTGATTCCCTTTCCATTATAGACAGAAATATATTCTGTAATTTTTGGGGCTCTTAAATCCATTCCTAATAAGGCTACCTTTTTACCAGACAAGGCAAGTGTACAAGCCAAGTTAATAGAGACAAAGGATTTCCCCTCACCACTCACCGTAGAAGTTAGAAATATAGTTTTCCCTTTTTCCTTTTTAGTACTAGTTAGCATAAAATCTAAATTCGTACGTAATAAACGGAAGGCCTCAGCTGTACTTGATCTACCATCTTTGGTAATCACAATATTTTCTTTGGTTTCCTTTAATGGAATATCTCCCAAAATTGGAACCGACAACATTGCTTCTAAATCTTTTCTTGTATGCAATTTGTTATCCAACAAATCATTGATATATATAAACCCAAAAGGAATAATCATTCCTATAATCATGGCAGCCAATAAAATAATCATTTTCCTTGGTGCAACTGGTTTATCAGATCCATAAGCCACATCAATCACTTTAGAATTAGATGTCGTGACTGCCAAAGAAATATCTGTTTCCTCCTGTTTTTGTAACAAATACAAATACAAAGCTTCTTTGATTCCCTGTTCTCGTTGAATATTTCTATATTCTCTCTCCTTGGTCGGAATGCCTTTAATTTTATCGTTAAACCTTCTATCTTGTCTATTTAATTCACTCAACGTAATATTTAAAGAGGCTTTTAAATTCACCAAACTTTCCTTTAAACTCACTTGATAACTATCTAACTGATATTCCAAATTCTTCACCATAGGATTCTCTGCACTCGAACCATACAATATTTTATTTCTTTGTAATACAACTTCGTTATATTGCTCTAACAATATAGCAATAGAAGCATCTTGAAAACCTAAATTAGCCGGTAACAGTTCATAAGAACTGCCATTTTTATGGATATATTCATCCATAAAATCCACCAATCTCAATTGAGTCGTTGTTTCAAATAATGCTTTCTCATTTTCCGAAACTTGTTCTACAAACAAACTTGACTCTTCTTCTACATTCGTTAGTTTATTATCTTTTTTATAAGTCTCTACTCTTTTATCAACAACATCTAGCTCATCTTCAATCTTCACCAGTCGCTCTGTTATAAACAATGAGGTTCGCTCTCCAACATCACTTTTATCATTTATGGCATCGTTGTTGTAATTTATTATTAAGGTATTGATAATATCCTCAGCCTTTTTTCGAATAGCATGTTTCAGAGAAAGCTTAAGTACACTTGATTGCTTGTCAATTGGTTCTATTTGAATTCCCTTGACCAGCCCATCCACCACTTTACGGGTAGGTTTAAAACTCGTTCGGAAACTCTCAGTTCTTATTTCACTAGCAACCGTATTATTTTTTTCTTTTTTCAAAACAAAAGCATAATCTCCAATCGTAAATTTTTCATTCAAGACTACCTGTTTAGAAAAAAGCTTGTCTTCATCAAACAATACAATCTCATTCGAGTCAGAAATTTCAAAATAGTTTACTGTATCTAATTGTTTATAGACTTCTGTAGAATCAAGAGCTATTAATCTATACTCAATTTGATCACCATAAATCTCAGATTCTTTGACCCTACCTCTTTTATAATAAGAAATATTTAAAATAAGATCCTTAACAACCGTTTCTGCCAAGGATCTAGATTTTAAAATTTGAATTTCATTATCTATATTGGAACTTCCCCCTCCTAACATCCCTAAATCCTGAAATGCCGACAATTCAGAGCTCAAAGATGATTCGTCATCTTTTATCAAAAGAGTAGAAGCTACTTCATATTGAGGCGTTGCATAACGCACATATATAAAAGCTAATACAATAGCAATAAAACCAGATAACAGAAACCATTTCCAATGAATAAAATATTTCTCCAATTCATCTCTTAAATTGATAGAATCATCCTCTTGTGTTTGTACTTTATAATTTGAATTGTTAAGTTGAGTATTCATAGCTTAAATTATCTAACAATTAGGGAAATCACTGTAATCGCCAACGATGTTATCGATATGATAATTCCGGTAGTTGAACTTGTAGCGGAATTATTTATTTTCGGTTTATTTGGCTCTACATACACCACGTCATTTTGCTTTAGATAATACACAGGGGATTTAAATAAATCTGGTGATGTCAAATCTATACGTTCAAATTGCTTTCCATTTTCATTTTCTCGTATCACCAATACATTATTTCTTACCCCCCATAAACTGGTATCCCCTGCTAAGCCCAAAGCTTCAATTACTGTTATTCTCTCATTCTTCACAGAAAACGTACCTGGTTTCTTTACCTCCCCCAAAACGCTTATTTTGAAATTTACTATTTGAATCGTGACAACAGGATCATTTAAAAAAGGAGTCAATTTAGATTTGAATAATTTTATTGCCTCCAAACGTGTCAAACCCGCCAAATGCATTTTTCCTAATTGCGGAAATTCAATCGTTCCATCTTGAGCAATTAAATAAGCTTGGATCTGAGGACTCCCATTAGCATTTAGCCCACCTATATTAACTGCCGCAGAAGGTAAATTAAATGGTAATGCTGATTCCATATCTATAGACGACACCACAATAGACAATTGATCGTCTGGTTTTAAGACAGGAGAATAATTCGAATTCCTATTGATAGAATCCATTTCCGTGGTATCAACTCCTTGGAAATAGACTAAATCCTTTCTAGACGCACAGGATGACAGAATCACTGCAAACATAGACAACGTCAATATATATTTTATAATTTTCATATTCTTTTTTTCACGCGATGCGAAAATACACTTTAATATTAATATTTCATTCTTTTAAACATCTAACTTGCTAAACTCAGAATTTTGAGATAAAAACTCTGGTACAATATCTTTTATCTTCGATACGGTTTTCTCAGCATCTATGTACTTGTTTTCAAAACACAATAATTCAATTTCTTTCAAAACAAGATCATCATCTAACTCTCTAACTTTTGAAATCATTATCTTTTTATGATGGGTTGGCATGGTATTTTCACCATCATTTAACAATTCTTCATACAACTTTTCACCAGGACGTAATCCGGTGATTTTTATATCTATCTCCTCCGGATATTTGAAGCCTGACAGCTGAATCATTTTTTTTGCCAAGTCATAAATTTTCACAGACTCCCCCATATCAAAAATAAATATCTCTCCACCTTTCCCCATAACCCCCGCCTCAATTACTAATTGACAAGCTTCGGGTATGGTCATAAAATATCTCGTAATTTCTTCATGGGTTAAAGTCAACGGCCCGCCTTCTTCAATCTGCTTCTTAAACAACGGAATCACGGAACCATTAGATCCTAAAACATTACCAAAACGAGTGGTTATGAATTTCGTTGTGCCATTCGCTTTTTTATTCATCGCAGATACATACATCTCTGCAATTCTTTTAGTAGCCCCCATCACATTCGTCGGATTCACAGCTTTATCCGTTGACACCATTACAAATTTATCTGCACCATATATCAAAGACAAATCCGCTATATTCTTTGTCCCACCCACATTAATTTTTACCGCCTCGTACGGGGTCGCTTCCATTAGAGGCACATGTTTATAAGCAGCGGCATGAAAAACAACCTGAGGCTGATATTCTCTAAAAAGAGCATCCATCCTATTCAAATCTCTAACATCCGCAACAAATACATTCACATTTTGAAATTTGTTTCGTTTCAGTTCCTGTTCTAAATCATATAAATCAGATTCTGATTGATCCACAAGAATAATCTGCTTGCAATTATAAGTACAAACTTGTCTTGAAATCTCGCTACCAATAGAACCTGCCGCTCCAGTAATCAACACCACTTTCTGATTTAATTCCCTTAAAACTTCCGTATTATCCAAGTTTATCGGTCTTCTTTCTAAAAGATCTTCAATCTTTACTTGCTGTACTTGTCCAATATTAAGATCTCCATCCACCCATTTAGCAACTGGCGGTGCAATTTTGGTTTTCACCCCTAGAGACAATAATTCATCCACAATTTGAATCAACCTGCTCTGCTTGATGTTTTGAATAGCAATAACAACCTCTTCCACCTCTTCCTCTACAATAAACTCAGGAGTTATCTCTAATGAATTATAGACGGTTAGTCGATCAATTTTTTTACTTGTTTTTTTGGGATTATCATCAATAAAGCCAACTACGTCCAATGCATTGTCAGTATCCTTCTGCAGGGTAGAATACATGATAATCCCCATTTCACCCGCTCCATAGATCAATACTTTTTTCGGTTTTTTCAATTCAAATGCAATCCGGCGATATATGTATTTAAAAAGAAAACGAAGTGTAATTAAAACAATAATATTCAGCAAATAATGAATCACAATAATCGCTATCGGAATCGTAAAATCTAAATGAAATTCATAATACCGATTGATCAAAACCGTAATGATCATCAATATAGCCAAAAGACTCACCCCAACATATACATTTAAAGCATCTCTTAATCCAGTATGTCGAATTACTCCTTTGTAAGAACCTGCTAATAAAAAACTCAGTAACGCAAGACCGATGATCAACGGCATTTCCATAAACAACTGATATACATCAAAATTTATAGAAAAATTGAATCTGATAAAATAAGCAATAAAAAATGTTTGAATGATCAAAAAAACATCAATCCATAAGACAAGCCATCTCGAAACATTTTTCTGAGCGTAATTTATTAAGTATGATCTAATCATTAGGTTGTTTGGTCTAAAATAATCTTTGCAATAAATTGCTGAATATCTCTACTCAAATTTTCACTGCTAGGCAAAGTTACACCTTTTTTAAAAATATCCTCGGAACATCCGTTTAAATAACTACGAGAATTTTTAAAAAATGGTTGACAATGCATTGGATTCCAAAGCCGACCTATTTCTATATGATTCTTTTTAGCCAAATCAACAATTTCCTCAACCATCTCCTCAGATGATAATAGTCCACAAGTCAACCATCGATTCGATATCGTATTTGACAACTCCTTTTGGAAGCTGATGGAGTTAAGCTCCTTGGCATAATTTTCAAACACTAATTTCCTCATTTGAATACGCCCTGCTAAACTTTCCATTTGTGCACAGCCAATAGAAGCTGTAATATTTGACATTCCATAATTGAACCCCAATTCAGAATGCAAATAAAAATTTGCAGTATCTTTTGACTGAGCAGCATAAAACTCAGCCTTTTTGATGAAACTTTCATTCCGACTTACCAACGCTCCCCCTCCACCAGTACTTGCTATTTTATTGGCATTGAAAGAAAACACTCCAACATCTCCCATAACACCACACTTAACGTTATTATATTCTGACCCCATCGCAGCCGCAGCATCTTCTAATACTGGTATGTCATAAAAACGAGCTACCTCCATTATTTCCTTCATTTTTGCGGGCATTCCATAGGCATGAACTACTACAATGGCTTTGGGTTTCTTACCTCTATTGATTTCCGAAACAATGGCTTTTTTCAATAGGTCAGGGCACATATTCCATGTTTCATTTTCTGAATCTACAAAAACGGGTTCAGCTCCAAGATAAACAATTGGAAAGGCACTTGCTGCAAAGGTAAATGTACTACAGATTACAACATCTCCTTTTTCCACTCCCAAAACCTTTAATCCCAAATGAATTGCTGAAGTACCCGAATTCAACAAAGAAACATTCTTTACCCCTACAAATTCTGAAATATATTTTTTAAAAAGATCAATATATGTTCCCCTTGGTCCAATTTCATTTTCTGAAATAGCCCTTGACATGTATTCCAATTCCTTTCCATCCATAAATGGAACCGACAATTTCACTTTGTAATTTTTCAATATTTTGGTTTTGTCATTAAAGTCCCCATTGGAACAATCGATTCATCTTCAATAACCACAGGGTAATCAATCTTTACGCTATTACCCAAGTATACTTTTTTACCAATTGTAGCTTTAGAAGAAATACAAACATTTGGCATCAATATAGAATATTCTTTAACAACTACATCATGACTCACCACTGAAGCTGTATTGATATATACAAAATCTCCAATTTTAATATTGGTCGTCAACACAGCATTTGCACCAATAACAATCCCTTTTCCAAAATGGACATATGTCTGATCATAAACAACCACCGAAGGATGGAAAATATTAGGAAAAATAATATTAAGGTTACTCAACTTATCGACTATACCTTTCTTAATTTTAGGATTCCCAATAGCTACAATGATATAGATTCTTGTTTTAACCGCATTTAATTCTTCAAATCCACCTAAAACCTGCACACCGTTTATATCATGGCACGCAACTCCATCATCATAGAAACCAACAATATCCCAAGTTTGTTTAACCGAATTAATACATTTTAAAATACCCAAAACCTCTCTACCCAATCCGCCTGCTCCAACAATGGCAATCTTTTTTAACATACCTACTCTAACAAATTTTCACAAATTGAGACATGGCTTTTAACCACTTCCGTTTGACTGTATTCTTTTTCCGCCTTAGATCTTGAATTTTTCCCCATCTCAACACGAAGGTTCTCGTTTAATATTAATTTCTCCATGGAGTTAGACAGCTCAACAATTGATTTTACCGGTACTTTAAAACCATTCCATCCTTCTATCACACACTCCCTACATCCAATAGCATCTGTAGTAATCAATGGTCTACCGATGGCACTTGCCTCAATTAAAACAGTAGGCATGCCTTCTCTATAAGAAGGGAGTACAACAATATCAGATTTCTTATACTCTTCAAAAATTGTTTCACTATACCCATCCCAATATAAAAAATCCTTTATATATATACTTTCTAAATACGATTCTGAAACTGACTCAGGGTTACCCTTATCGATTTTACCACACAATTTAAAACATACTTGTCCTTTATATTTATCAAATAAAATTTTTGCAGCTTCCACAAACTCCTTTACTCCTTTATCCCATAACATTCGTGTAGCCAACAAAACAATTATTTTATCCTTTTTACAAGGCACTTCATAGCTATTCCTAACTAGATCAACTCCAACTCCTTTAATAATTGTTGTTTTATTGAAACTCTTGATAATTCCTAAATTATCTAACTCATTAAAATCATCTTTATTTTCAAAAATTAAATGATTCTTGAGTTTAGAAAAACCTAAGCGCATCAATCGAATCATCTGAGTTTGCACAAAACCCTGTCTTTCCCCAGTAAAATTGTACCCCAAACCACTAATCGCATTCACAGTTGGGATCTTTAATAATTTAGCGATCAAAGTACCATAAATCACCGGTTTTAAAGTTACTTGATAGATAACCGATGGTTTTATTTTTCTGTATAGAAAAAACATTTTTATTAATAAAATTATCTCTGTCAGGGGATTTACTCCTGACCTTGAAATTGGAACATTTATAAATTCCATGCCAGTATCCACAATTTCTTTTGATCTGCCTGAATCATTTGATAGAACGATTACACGAAACCCTGAATTCAAAGCATGTTTGGCGATCGGTAACCGATGCGCAATAAATATCCAATCGACATTGGCCACCATGAGAAGAGTTTTATTCCTTTTCATATTGAGTTGTCTTTTTGTTCATTTCATCAACGATCATCAAAAAAGCAAATAATATCCAAAATTCTTTTTTCCGAAAATGATAATTATAACTCCAAGAAATCAAACTGGCTAGTAAAAAAGGAATAAAAAGAGTCAAAATATTTTTCTTAGACCACATAATCATTCTAATAAGAAAAATGAAAAATACCAGATAAAAAATCGAGCCTATTATACCTGTTTCACCAAGTATCTTTAAATAAGTCCCATGGATTTCAAATTCACTATAATTATTAACAAAGCCTCCTAATCCAGTTCCTAAAAAAACATTGTCGTAAAATGCCCGAATAGAATCATTAAAATTATCCACAATAAAACTAGCCTCAGGGGTATCCATATTTCGTTTTGTCACTCTTGATTCAATCCTATACACAATATTCTCATACAACCTATTTGCAAAAAAATACACCCCAATAAAAAACATAAATAGAGATGTGAGTATGAAAGTTGAGTGTTTCCAAATTTTTTTATTTTTATAATTTTGCAACACAAACAAAACAACCCCAATTCCAAAAGAAATAATAATAGAAATGGCTCCAGTAGCAATCATAAACATCATTGTTGTAAGAATAGTAAAAGCCATAAAATTCTTAAACTCTATAGAAAAAGAAATACTTAAGTTGGAATAGTAAAAGGGAATTAAAATTGTTAACATTGTAAAACTATAATTTCCAGCCTGTGCAAAATATCTAAACCCTGATGTAGCATGTCTAGCAGAAGCTCCATCAAAAACTGTAAACCAGTCATTATTAGCTGCCAACAAATCATATAAACCAACCATGGTCATAAAAAAGCAAGTTACGGTTAAAAGATAAATAAAATGAGGTAAATAATTTTTAAATGATTCAAATAAAACATAAGATAATAAAATTAGATAAAACACTATTAATGTTTCAAATATTGTACTTCTAACATTTAAAGAAGTTATTACACTTAACAAAAACCCAAAACAGACTAAAAAAGCAAACTTATACAATAATGGAAATTTAAACTGTACTGGCGTTTTTAACAAATTAATCATTACAAACAGTGCAATAGCTAAAACACCAAAAACATCCGAAATAGTCATCCTAGAAATTATCAAATTTTCGGAATCTAGGTCAATTGTTTGTGTGTAAATTGAAGTCAAAATCATACACCCTAATAAATATTTCAACCATTTTTCCATAAAAATAACATATATAAAATTTTACCTCAAAAATTCAATTTTCGATAATTCCAATATACCAAAATAGCGTATATAATTTTACCGAGCAAAAAAGCAAACGCACCTCCAAAAACAGGAAACATAGGCACAAAAATTGCAGCTGAAAGAATCATAACACCAGTAGATACGGCGGTGAGTTTACTAAAAACAATATCTTTAAATGAAACCAGCAAACCATTTACGCCAAATCCTGCAATGATGGAGGTTAAAAACGGAATAACACTTAAAATACGAACTACAGCAACTGTATTGAGAAAATCATTTTTATCATCATAACTTAACCAGGTTTCTATCATAAATTCAGAAAACACAAACATGGTAACTGACAATAACAATCCTAGTCCCACTAAGATTGTCCTCATTGGATGCATCCATGCAACATTTCTATTTATAATGGGATAAAAAACATTCGACAATATCATAACCAAGGTAGAAAAAACAGCTGTAAATTTGACCCCTAACTGGATAAAACTAACTTGAACAGGAACCCCTAGTAATCCAACTACAAATACAATTGTTAAATTATAAGTTGAAGGTAGCAATAAGTTTATAAACGAGCTAAAATTAAGTTTTAAATACTTAACAACCTCAGAAAAACAAATTAGATTCAATCGGAATTTGTATTTTTTGACAACCAATAAAAAAGCAAGAAAAGTAACGAGCCCAAGCCCTATAGATTCATATAAAGGAATTTTCACAAAGTCACTTTCTATTTTAATAAAACTGAACACCAAAATTACATATAAACCATTTCCTAGAAGACTTATTAGGGTAATATATTTCATCTTCTCTAAACCATAAAACAACCAACGAACTGAAAACAAGTCTGCCACTAATAAAAAGGAACAGAATAAGAACAATAATTTATACTGACCTAAAAAAGGCACGATAACAATTAAAAGTAGAAATAGCGCACAGATTGAAGCAAAAAGCAAGAGTTTTACTGAAAATACTTGATTGAAGACATGATTAATGTAGGTAAAATTATCTCTATTCCGAGCTACTTCTCTTACCGTGGATAAATTAAACCCATAATTTAATACATTCACAAAAAATAACACCAATGACAAGACAAAGGCATATATTCCATAATTGTGTAGACCTACTTTTTGAATCAAAAAGGGTATCAAACCAATTGTCAAAACTAAATCTATGGCTTTTAGCAAGAACAGGGACATACTATTCTCAAAAATAGTTTGATACTTTTTAAGCCTCACTTAATGATTTTGATTTTAAATATTTGAATAAATACGCATACAAGAATATGCACAGAACAACAACGACAAAAAAGGTGATTAATTGTGCTTCCAAACTTTTGGTATACATTCTGTACACAATAAAATTGATTCCAAGTTGAAGTCCAAAATACATAAAAGAAACCTGCATATGAGAAATTTTCGCGACATCCACCAATTTCTGATATATATGATGCCTATGTGGGTCTGTCAATTTCTCTCCCAAATATTTCCTATAGAATAAAGTAACAATCGCATCTACACCATAAAGCACTGCGCATAAAATTATAACTGGAGCATTCAAAGTATCAATTAAAGAAACACCCATAAAAAACAAAATCACAGCTATGGAAATACTACCAATATCACCCGCAAAACACCGTGCTTTTTTTCTAAAATTATAAAAACCAAACACTAATAAAGCCATCATGACAATTCTTAAAAGATCTTGATCGATCACTAAAGTGTTTTGATTTATAAAATAGAACCCGAACAAAACGGCTAAACTATATAAGCCCGTAATCCCATTAATACCATCCATAAAATTGAAAAAATTGATAAACCCTACCCCAACAATGGCCAACAACACCAAGCTCCACAACGGGTTCCCAAACATACCAACTTCTTGAAACACCAGTAGTATCGCCGTCAATTGAAAAGGAAACCGCACTTTTGAACTTAGGGTTTTAATATCATCTATAAAACTAACAATGCCGATTAAAGACACTCCTAAAACTAAATAAGGATAAGAAAAATCAGATATGATAAAATAAATCCAAAGTGCAAATAAAAACAGACTTCCACCACCACGAATGGTTGGTACCGTATGTGAACTCCTATGATTCGGTTTATCTATGATATTAAACTTATCTGCAGTTTTCATATATATGATTGATATGACTATCAGTAAAACTGCAACAATCCCGTATGTTTCCATTATCTATCTAGCTATTTTCTTTAATCCCGACAAAAGTAACTAATTTCTATGGTTGATTTTTATTTTAGTCTTGATTAATTGTTTTGATATCTGAAGTGGAAATTTAATGGTTAGTTAGTGGGCCATAGACTTTCACCTTGACCTTGACTTTTTCCTTCGTAGCTATAACTGGACACTGAAACCCTCAAAGTGATATCGTAGGGTAAAATCATAAAAACCTAGATTACTCTCATAAGATTGCCTCAATCTTGTTTCTCTCACAATGACGGGAACTTATACAAATCAAATGTCATTGCAAACGAAGTGAAGTCTTTACTTATTTTCCTTTATTATCTTGGCAACTTCCTTTTTTAGTTTAGGAATGTGGTTTATTACTATTGACCAAATATTCTCATCGGATATACTGTCATATGCATGGATAACTTGATTTCTTAATCCAATAATTGCTTTGGCATCAGAAATACTATTTTCATATGAGGGATCTCTTTTTAGAATTCGATTTACAGCTTCTCCGATTATTTCTAAATCTCTTTCAATTGCTCTTTTAAGCATTGTATTTTTTCTGTATGCAATGAAGTTTTTTTCTTTCCCTTGAAATATGATTCAATTTCATCTAGTGCAAAATCGATGTCATAAATCCATTTTAAAACTCTCTCATCCATAAATTAATTCTTTGTTTTTATTTATAGAATTAATTAAAATCGGGTTTTTTAAAGTTTGTTCCTCAATCAAATCGATATCTCTTTTAAATAATTTCCCCAATTTTTCTTTGAAAGAAATATAATTCTCGAAATATTGATTTAAATTTTTCTTATCAAAACTCACAAGAAAATCAATGTCACTTTTAAGAGTAAAATTTTCGTTTGTAGCAGATCCAAAAAGATATAATTTTTCAACATTATGCTTTCGACATAGTGTTTTAACTTTTTGAATATTCTTATCTAATTGTAACATATATCAAAGGTAACTAATTTTCATCGATTTTTAATTTAAAACATCTATTTCTAATAACTAGCAGCGCGGGATGACATGAAAGAGTGAAGTGGCGAGATAGTGAAACTGTGATGGTGTGGAATAGTAATGTCTTGAAAACCAAATGCACGGTGTGCCGAAAAACGACCTCCCGAAAAAAGTGAGAGCGTAAAATAGTGACTCAATAAATTGGTGAAGATCCTTGAGCTTTTAGCCTTGAGCCTTTAGCTCTTGGTAATTGGTCGTTGGTGGGGAGTTGACTTTGAATTTATCCAACGTACCCTGAGCATGTCGAAGGGTAAAGATCTTAATTGACCTTGTGCTATTTTTAAACTAGACTCCAAGAGAACATATTATCGCGGTCGTATACTTCTCACAATAACAGAAACACAATATTCTATTTTTTCCTTTTGTTCTGACACAAAAGAAAGAAAAAGTCAAGTCCTGATCTTTCATCGATCATTTTACAATTTAAAGACTAACAAAAAAGAACTCGAACTACGTTCTCAAACAGCTTTTTAGTTTACGCCTTTTTCATTGAAATGATACTCGACTGCAAGATCTATGACTGTACTAATAAAAAACAGTCCGGCGATTTTTTTTAGGAATAAAACATGCTCACACGGTTGCAAAACGTTTGATAGGATTGAATTTACTACAAAGATTTTCTTAGGACAAAATCCTCATGAAATACGCAATAGAATATTTTTTCTGATTATTCGTCATAGCATCTAGGAGACGATTTTGGTATGATGCTCGGTCAGTTCCAGTGCTTCGACAAAGGAGAAGTGTATTGAGAACTATAAACATATAGGTCTGAAAACTTCTCGATACTAAATTCTTCATTTCATTCGTAATTTCACTCGAAGTGACAATTGGCTATCCACTTTGGCTTAGTCTTTGACATACTGTTAGGAGATTGCTTTGGTCATACTTACCTCACAATGACGGAAACCTGAACAATTCAAACGTAACTCCAAGCGTAGTGAAGCAATCTCTTATTTAATGACCGGAATGCCTTTTTTTAAATTGTTATCGCATGTCGGAGACGAGGGTCAACGTGTTTTTAAATTCAATAGAAGAAAAAGTGTTTGAGCAGAGCGAGTTATTTTCTTCTGAATTTTATATCACTGGAAGACCGTCGAGACTGCAAGACTAGACTTTTTTGTTTCTTTTTTGGGCGATGCAAAAAAGATTAAAATTATTATTTGAATTCCATAAAACGACTACCAATAAAGTACTAATATGAGATTCTTTTTAACTAAGGTGAAAACGAAGAATTCGTCTTTGGGCTTTCTACTTTGTACTTCGAGCTATATACTTTAAGCTTTATAGTCTTAGAGGGTATAACTCTTATTTTTGAAAAAAAGATTGAATTGTTCTTTCAATCCCCTCTTCTGCTGTCAACGGAAACTCCTTGCCAATTACACGTTTTATCTTGACATTCGAAACACAATAATTTTCTGTCAATTTTTGAACACGCTCACTGTTGATCGGCAACGGTAATACATCTCCTAATTTTGCAATTAAATTCACGAACGATTTAGGTAGGTTTAAAACCTTTGCAGGTTTATCAATAACTTCACCAATAATAGTCACCAACTGCTTTGTAGATAATGTAGCGTTATCAGCTACATGATACACTCCAGAAGCAATAGTTCCATTCTCTATGAGCTCTTTGATTACAAAACATAAGTTCTGGACCGATAAAAAAGAACGTTGGTTTTCATATTTACCGAAAGGATAAGGAATGCCTTTTGACACAAAATTATACAACAAATTTAAATTCCCCTTGTTACCGGGTCCATGAATCATACAGGGTCTTAGAATATATACTCGTTTCCCTTCTGGCAAATTTTGATTTAAAATATACTCTTCAGCCGCTAATTTTGATTTCCCATAGGCGGTAACTGGATTCGGTTGAATTTCTTCATCTAAAAAACCTTCTACTTCATCAGCTACGGCTTTAACCGAACTCATATAGATAAAAGTCTCACAGGTGCTTTTTAAGAACTGATCATAGAGTTTTATTGTTAAATCTGTGTTGACGTTGAAGTATTTTTCATCCGCAATTTTCTTACCAACATGATGGTTATTACCCGCTAAATGAATAAAGACATCAAATTTAGAAAAGCACTCAATTGTAAGATTCACATAAGAAATTTTATTTTTTATATTACGATTTCTTGTAACAATATCTATGTTATAATGATATGATCTGAAGTAAGCAATTAAATTACTTCCTACGAAGCCCCCCCCCCCCGAAACTAGTAAATCCTTTTCATCTATTAACCTCATAACTCAAGATTATAATTTAATTTTAGACAAATAGAATTTACTAAGACCACTTAACCCCCAACTTATAGTAAATGATAAGGCTTTATAAAAACTTAAACCTTGTGTAATTCTTAAAAATTTATAGTGTAATAAAATTAACCTCATTTTATTACTTGTATTTGAACCTTTTCTTTGTCTGTAGGAGGCTAAGACATCAGGCATTGGAGTAGCAAGAACTCCATTATTTAAAATCTTCAACCATAGCGCGTAATCTTGCTTCCTTTTAATATCGGACATAAATTGCTTACCTAGTGCCTCTGCATCATAAATAACTGTCAGACAACCTATATCTGTTTTCTTTAGTAAAAAAAAATAGTTAATAGGTTTGTCAGACACAATATAATCCTTATTTATTATTTTACTTTCCTCATTAATATAGCGATAGGAGGTATAGCAAAAAGGAATACTATTAACTTGCATAAAATTAATTTGTTTTTCCAATTTATTATTATCCCATAAATCATCGCTATCCAAAAACGCAATATATTTACCATTAGAGTATTCCGTAGCAATATTTCTAGATATCCCAGAACCTTGATTAATATCTGACGTGATAATACGGATTCTATTATCTTTTTTAGAATATCTCCTAATTATTTCTACTGATTTATCTTCAGATAAATCATCTACAATAATCCATTCCCAATTAGAATATGTTTGTCTTACAACAGACTGAATTGTTTCTTCTAAAAATTTCTCTGAATTAAATACAGGTGTAACTATAGATACTAACGGATTATTCTTCATTATTAAGTTTATTTAAAATTTCATAATAGAGATTATAATATATTTGAGAAATAATCGACCAATTAAACTGAGAAAAATCAACTTTTGCGTTATAAGTTTGATAATTCAAAAGAACACGTTCTAAACCTTTATAAATAGAAGATGACGACATTGGGTCTACAGTTTCTCCAATTTTTTCTTTAAACACCCCATCTATCCCTTGATTCTTTGAAAACACCAAAGATAAATTTTGAGAAAGAGCTTCTACGTAAACCAAGCCAAAAGTTTCTCGTTTTGAAACCATAGCAAAAACGTCATTACTTCGATAAACTTGAATAAGCTTTTTCTTATTGTATATTGGTCCTAAATAATTTATTCCATTTCCCGGAATTGCAGCAATTTCTTTTATTTCATCCAACTGCACACCTTTATTTCCAACCAAGTTTAACGAAAGATTTCTGTGTGTTTTTTTTAATTCTAATACAGCATTAACTAATCTTAGAACATTTTTATTTTTGTCAAAAACACCTACATATAAAATCCTAGTTGGAATGACGTTACACTTTTCAATACTATAATTTATGTTTTTCAACCAAAAGGAATCAAGACCATTGTATATAATTTTTGACTTAGATTCAAAATCAATTTTATAATTTGAAATATAAAAACGACTGAAGAAGTTTCGCTTTAACGAATCACTAATAAATATAATTTTAGAGGCCTTTTTTAAAATATTTATAGCTAACCCAATCAAATCAGGCCTATACTTTAAAAAGATATACACATCTGTATTTCTAATCGAAATAACGTAGGGAATATTATACTTCTCATGTAATTTAAACGCTAATGCACCATCACTATATAAAGTGGTTGCATGAATAACCTCTATAGTACTAAAATCAATTTTAGCTTGAATATCTTTGAACAAATAATTAATTTTATTTCTAAAAAAAAATCTATGATACACTGACAACTCAGCTCCTTGTATAACGACAAATTCATTACTCAAAACTTCATTACCATAATCTTTATAATTACGCACTGGATAATAAACAAATTGCCTATTAACCTTTTTCTCAAGTTTTTGATAAAGGTTTCTATGAACTTTTGAACCTAAAAAATCATTACAAATATGCAATAAATTCATAGCTTAATTATGATTTTAAATTAATTATATTCTTTTCGAACTTAAAGGATAAAAGCAGACCTAAAGAGAAAAAAAACAAAGTAGCATTGTATAATGCACCTGAAACCATACCTTGAAAAAAACTTTGAATAAACACGACCAAGACCCATACAAATTGATTATCTATTTTTGCTATTTTCAATCCTTTTCTAAAAGATTTAAAAATAATATATAATAGAATAAAACCTCCAAATACACCTGTAGCCATAAAAGCTTCCAATATAATATTATGTGGGTAAAAATAGATTTCTATTCTACCTCCAAAAATCGGATTTATAATAAATTCTTCAATTGCTTGATTCCACAGATAGAATCTCTCCTGTGTAGATGAATCCTGCCCACTTGAAATAGTATCAGAAGAGCGAGTAAAAATAGAACTTCCAGATTTAATTGCTCCCCAAATCATTAAAGGAATCGAAAATAAAAAATAAATCATAAATTTAACTCTTAGACTTTTCTTTGCATAAAAGTAAAAAATAGGTAAACAAAAGATTAAAGCAACCAAAGAACCGCGTGAAGCTCCAAGAAAAAACATAATTCCAGCCAAAATAATATTGAGCAATAAATATACTTTATAAATTATTGTATTATTATGATTTTGAAAAATTAAAGAATACAAACTCAAAGTAAGAGTCAAAACTCCCGAATAGGAAAGAGCTAGAGGAGAAACAGTGGCCAAATCAGGATTCTCATAAACAATAAGATTAATCCTTCCTAACCCCATAGTTAAAATATCTTTGTAAATATATAATGAAAAGACCCCCATCAAAAATCCGGAAAACAACAATGATTCAAAAATAATATCCTTAAAACTATTGAAATTAATTTTAGAATAGAGTAAATATGGAAAAACACAAAAATTTAACGCATAAAAAATATACTCCATCCAAGAACGATTAAGAGAATAAAGGTTATTGTAATGTAAAAGAACTTTCAAAAAATAGAATATCCAAAAAAGAACAAAAAGAACTTTTATTATTTTTCTTGAATTAAGTGTTCGTGACTCATAACGGTTATTCTTAAGCTTAAATATTGCATATATCATTAACACAGTCATAAAAAGCCTAAGTGGTATAGTAATCAACCTTGTATAACCATGCATGCCTAAGGAGATAATAATAACCAATAAAGCGTTAAACCCTGAATATAAGAAAAAGGTAATGGTGTAGATGATTTTTTTCATAATATCCAATTAAGATAAAACAATCTTAGAAAAAATACTAGGGAGATATCTTTGAACAAACTCATCATGATTATCGGTTTCAAAAAACCAATTAGAATCCAACAGATTGTCAATTCTTCCAGCAATTGCCTCTCCAGTAACTTCATCAATTACATAACCCAGGTTATTCTCTATTACTAATTCTCCTAACAATCCTTTCCCTGTTGCAATCACCGGTTTTTTAGCAGCTGCTGAATGCCCCAAGATACCACTAGAAGATTCAGTTTTTTTATAGGGAATTAAAACAACAGCACTTTGATCGAATAAGTTTTTCATAAATGAATTAGACACAAATTTATTATCCCAAATAACTTGAACTTGAGAAGCACCAGTCGAATTTAAGATACTTTCATTCAAGAGAATTTCAAGTTTTTTATGAATAACACCAACTAACAATAAAACAATACCTGGTTGATGTTTCTTTTTAATATTAATGACAGAATCTACAACTTCAAATGTTCCTTTTCTGTCACTTAAACCACCTATATGTAAAAGGATTTTTTTTTCAGGCAATATATTATAATGGTCATGAATTGAAATATATTCTTTCGTCTCTAATTTTGGAATTGGATCGGGCAACATTGTGAAAATACCAGTATTCATATTTCTATTTAAAAAAGACACTGTTTTTTCGTCATTTAACACCAATATTTCTTTAATCTTAGTATTTTTTGTTAATAAAAAAGTATTAAAATATTTTCTAAAATAGCTCAACTTACTTCTAAAAGAAGTTCTATCCATTCTATAGAATTGAGAAAATAAAATACCACTTATAGTACACTTTGGTCTACAAAATACAAGTGCTATTTGAAAAAGATTAAAGTGCATTAAAATAGAATGATCTATAAAGTATTTTTGAGCATATTTTATTACCATATTATAATTTGAAAAAGACTTTCTTATAATATTCCCCTTATGACATTTATTAAACTCATCTTTCGTAATTTCAACAAAGTTTATATTAGATATATTCTTCGCTTTCATATATATTTCAGGAAACCGATTAATAAACTCCGGGTTTACAACGAAATAATATAAATGATCATCAGGATTATCTATTAGAAAATCAACCAAATGATTAATATACTCCGTGTGGTGTCCTGTTATTGCAGTGTCAAATATTAGTTTATTCAAAATTGTTAATTGTTAAAATTGTAGAATTTAGTAACTCCGTCCAAGATTCGATTAATAAGTCTATATTTCTATTGATTTGCCTTTTGAAACTGAAAGAGAATCCATAATATTACTTGTTTTATTATAATCCTTATTTTAGATTCAGAATAACTCTTACCATTTGAGCCAGAAATTCCTTCGTATTTAGGATAGAAGAAAAAATCCTGATATGAAACGTTATCTTTTACATTCAATGAATCAAAATAAACATGTTCTAAATAATAATTATTAAGGTCATCAACTTTGATATAAGAATTTTGCAAGCTTAATAAAAAATCGTTTTTAGTACAAAAATAAAATCTCGTATCCACCTTATTAAGAGGAATAATAAATTTTTTCCGATAATTAACAAAATAATTTTTTTTCAAATCAACGGTTCTAATTATAGAATTAATGTTCTTAACAATAATTCTACCTGTCACTTTAAAAAAAGCTTGATTATTTTGCAATAATTTACTGTTTTTCATAATGTATTCCATAATCTCACCTTCACCATAACCTTTACCTTTTTTTTTCACAGCAGATGAATTACCTGAAAATGAAAGTAATTCAATTTTTTTACCTTGGGATGATTCTAAAAATAACATCTCATGCTTTGAATAATCATAACCACTATTATCACATATTACGATTGAATCAATTTCCTTAATCTTAATATAAAATTTAATACTTGATAAATATTGTTTCAATCTAATATTGGCATCTACCAATTCTGTTAAACAACTATTAACATTTACCGCCGATGTTATAATTAATAGACACATATTTAAGCAAGAATTAATTTATTCACATTAGTACTAATATTATCCCATGAATAAAATTCATTAGCAAAATTTTGTATGGCTAAACAATCGTCTTTTAGTTTTCTATTATTTTCAATTACGTTATTAAGAGCTTGGGCAAGTTCTTCACTATCACCAACAGAAAACAAAGCCCCATACTTTTGATTATCCGTAATATCAATTGCAGACGCAATATCCGTAGATATAATAGTACAACCTGACTCTATAGACTCTAAAAACACCAATGGAAAACCCTCAGATATTGAAGACAAAACAAAAATCTTTGCTTTCTCATATTTCATTTTTAACTCCTTTCTATTATTAATAGCTCCAGTAAATATAACTCTATCAATAAGTTCAGGATTCAATCTAAAGTAATCTTCTATATATTGTTGAAAATTTTCATCAACAGGACCAATTAATTCCAACTTCCAAACCTTATTTACCTGTGAGAATTTTTTAAATCCTTCCAAAAGAGTTTCATTATTTTTTTCATATGTTCCTATACGACCAACAGTAATTATTAAATTATCTTTATTATCAAAATCTACAGTCTTCTTTAATCCTTTTGTAAAAAAACCATTTGGAATGTATTCAACCTTTCTCCCCAAAATATTGTATTTATTTAAAAAATTAAGATACTCTTTTGTTTCTACGCTTACCAAATCGATATTCTTAATAAAAACAGATTTTAACCAGCTCAATTTTATGTTTTTTACTTCTTTAACTGCATCCAATTTAAGAAAACTCTTACCCTTAGAAAATGTGATTATTTTCAATATTTTAAACAAAGTTAAAATCCATAAACTTGACATTTTCAAATGATAACATTGTACAACATCATACTTTCTGAAATTTAATAAAAGGAACAAAGAAAAGTTAACTATTGAGTATTTAAAAAACTTATTGACAAATACTTGCTTCAATCCTTTTACTTCTGTCTCTAAATAAGGGTACTCTCCATTTTTATAACTCGCAATAGTAGAATCATATTCGAAATTTTTATGAAGAATATAAGGTAACATTCCAACATCTTTTATTAGATGAACATTCTGTGTAACTGGGAATATCGTTAAATACCTAAGCATATATTTTTATTTTTTTAATTAAATTCGTTATTTGTCCCTTCTCCTCTAATCCAAACATGAAAATTAAAGCAATTAACACAATAAATGATAACGATGCATTGATAATTAGAACAACGTATTCATTACAAAAGTAAGAATTAAAGTTATTCAAGCCACTCATTATTAATACAGTAATTAGTAATATTAACAGATACTTTAAACTTATCTTGTAAATAGTATTTGACCTGTATGGAAATTGACTAAACATAATAACACCAGAAAACAAATGTGACACTAATAGAGCTATTGGGAATATGTAAACACCAACTGTTTCCATAAATAAATATACAATTATAATTGAGAGTACCTGAGCAATCACTCCCCAAAACGCATATTTTTTAACCGCTCCAGTGGATAATAAGGCCATACCAAATATTATATAAGCAAAGACTGCCAACGTACTCCATATATACAACGCCATCAAATCACTAATTTCTTCCAAACCATTTTCTGATATAGCTCCTTTGTCAAACAAAATACTCACAAAGGATGAAGAACTTGTCGTAATAAGACTAATCATAAAAGCTAAAAACAGCATACCTAACTGATAAATCTCTAAAAAATGGGCTATAAAATTTTTTTTCATTTTTTTTATATAATCAGTAGATAAAACTGGAACTAACATTGTCATTAATACACTAGACAATACTCCCTGTATAATAGCCGAAAACGTTTTGGAATAATCTAAAATAGAGACATATCCAATTCCTAAATTACTAACAAACGTCTTTTCAAGAACTCTAGAAATTTGACCAAAAAAATACGGTATGAAAAACGGTAAAGAAAACATAAAAAAGATTACAAAATCTGAAAACTTTACACTACTATAACCTGAAAACAATCGTATTTTCAATTTGAAAATCTCAAAATAAATGAATACTAATAACAATACTGCTCCTAAATAATAAGACACTACAAGTGATAATATCCCAATCATTGGGGCTAATATACATAATGACAATAAATTAAGTATAGAAGTAACAACACTTGATAGCTCTGGAATAAAAAACGATTCATTCGCATTAAGAACGCTTTTTCCAATAGCACTTAACTGGTTAAATAACAATATCGGTGCTGCCAGGAGAATCATCTGAATTAAACCATTCAAATGACTTCCACTATATGACGGTGCAATTATTTTTGCAAATAATCCAGGAAAGACTAGAACTATTATTACAGTCATCACAGAAATGATAAATGAAAAAAAAATCAAAGACTTGGTCTTATTTAAAACTTCAACATCACCAAGTTCACCTCTTATGAAAATAAATTTTGACCGAAAAGTTTCATTAATTGGACCCCACATAGCTAAATCTAAAAATAATATGATGGAAATAGCTAATAGCCACATATCTTTTTCAGCGCTAACCCCAAAATACTTTGCAGCCAATGAAACATTTACCATTCCTATCATTAATTTAATGATACGAAATAGAAATAAAATACTTGTTTTATTCTTCATTAATTCACATTAATTATCATTCATCTAATCCTACATATAAATCTAGTTTGATAAAATGCATAAAAACAGATGAACTTATAACAAAAAATTATTGATAATCGAAATTACATAATCCACTATGCCAATTTACAACGACGCATCTCTAACATTTTCGTCTAATACATTCTTTACATCATACACAACTGATACTTCCTTTTTTAAGACATCAAAATCAACTGTTTTAAATTCATTATGCGCCACCGCTAATAAAACTGCATCGTATTTTTCATTCGGTAACTCCTTGAGTGATGTAACTCCATATTCTTTTTTTACTTCTTCAGGATTCGCCCAAGGATCAAAAACCGTAACAATAGCGCTATAATCCTCAAGTGCTGAAATCACATCTACTATTTTGGTGTTACGTACATCAGGACAATTTTCTTTAAATGTGATCCCTAAAACTAAAATTGTGGCATTCTTAATTTTAATATCTTTACCAATCATAGTTTTAATTACTTCTGAAGCAACATAATCTCCCATACCATCATTTAACCTTCTACCTGCTAAAATAATTTCTGGATGATATCCGTATTCTTGCGCCTTTTGTGCCAAATAATAAGGATCCACACCGATACAGTGCCCTCCAACCAAACCGGGCTTAAAGGGTAGGAAGTTCCATTTGGTACCTGCAGCTTCCAATACATCATGCGTATTGATATCCATTAAATTGAATATCTTCGCCAATTCGTTCACAAAAGCAATATTGATATCACGTTGTGAGTTCTCTATTACCTTAGAAGCTTCGGCTACTTTAATAGTTGGTGCTAAATGTGTACCTGCCGTAATAACGGATTTATACAAATTATCAATTTCTATTCCTATCTCTGACGTAGAACCTGATGTTACTTTTAATATTTTATCAACTGTATGTAATTTATCACCCGGATTGATTCTTTCGGGTGAGTAACCTGCAAAAAAATCTTTATTAAAAACCAAGTTAGAAACTTCTTCTAACACAGGAATACATTCTTCTTCCGTTGCTCCTGGATAAACTGTAGATTCGTAAATAACCACGTCTCCTTTACTTAATACACTCCCCACGGTCTCACACGCTTTCACTAAAGGTGTTAATACTGGGCGATTATTTTTATCTACAGGTGTTGGTACAGTAATAATATAATAATTACATAACTCTAAAGCCTCTAATTCATTGGTACAAAACAAACCATTAGTTGATGAATTCTCTCTTTTAATAACAGCCTGTAATACTTCATCAGCAACTTCCAAAGTTGTATCGGAACCGTTTTGTAGCGCTGCTATTCTATCTGTATTGATGTCAAAGCCTACTACTGGGTATTTAGATGCAAATAATCTAGCTAGTGGCAAACCAACATATCCTAAACCAATAATTCCTATTTTCATATTTTAACATATTTTTATTCTTAATCCACTAAAGTTATGAAAACACATATAGTAAGATTACAATTTTTTGCATTACTCAAAACTATTCAACGTTTCATGCCCACCTTCTTTAAGATATTGCTCTTTTTGCATCAACTTAACATCAGAATGCATCATATCTTTTACCAAAGCATTTAAATCATATTCAGGCACCCATCCTAGTTTGCTTTTAGCTTTTGAAGGATCTCCTATTAACAAATCTACTTCTGTTGGTCGGAAATAAGAAGGATCTACAGAGAGTACTTCTTTTCCGATTTCAATTTGAAAATCTTTATTATTACAAGACTTTACAAAGGCTTTTTCATCAACCCCTTCACCTTTGAATTCTACTTCCATTCCAACCTCAGAAAATGCCATACGTACAAAGTCACGAACTGTAGTGGTTTCTCCTGTAGCTATGACCCAGTCTTCAGCTTTGTCTGCTTGTAAAATCATCCACATCATACGTACATAATCTTTGGCATGCCCCCAGTCGCGCTTCGCTTCTAGATTCCCCAAGTATACTTTATCTTGTAGGCCTAAGGCTATTTTCGCTACTGCACGTGTAATTTTACGTGTTACAAAAGTTTCCCCTCTTCTTGGTGATTCATGATTGAATAATAAACCGTTACAAGCAAACATATCATAGGCTTCACGGTAATTTTTTGTGATCCAAAAACCATATATTTTCGCTACACCATATGGTGAACGTGGGTACAAAGGAGAATTTTCATCATAAAAACCCTTTTCGTTTTTATTTTCAGACATCCCTCCAAATAATTCAGAGGTTGATGCTTGGTAAATTCTTGTTTTCCTTTCTAATCCTAAAATTCTTACTGCCTCTAGAATACGAAGAGTACCCAATCCATCAACATTCCCAACATATTCTGGTGTATCAAAAGATACCGCAACATGAGACATGGCACCTAAGTTGTATATTTCATCTGGCTGACATTCTTGAATAATACGTGTCAAGTTCATTGAATCGGTTAAATCACCATAATGCAATTTTAAACGTTGATCTGGATCATGAGGATCTTGGTATAAGTGATCAATTCTGTCTGTATTAAAAAGAGAAGCTCTTCTTTTAATACCATGAACCATATATCCTTTTTCCAACAATAGTTCCGCTAGGTAAGAACCATCTTGTCCGGTAATCCCTGTGATTAAAGCTACTTTACGTTTTTTCATATGTTTTTCTATTTGGCTTCGACATGCTCAGCCTCAGATTATTTAGATTTTAACTTCTTTTACGTTTTCTATATTTTCCAAAAACCAAGCATAGGTCATTTCTATTCCTTCTTCTAAGTCTACTTTGTGTTTCCAACCTAAGTCATGCATTTTAGAAATATCCATCAATTTCCTAGGGGTACCGTCTGGTTTTGATCGATCCCAGATAATTTCACCTTTATGTCCGACTACCTTCTGAATGGTTTCTGCCAGTTCTTTGATTGTTACATCTGTACCTGTTCCCACATTATACAAATGCTCCGGCAATTTATTTTCCAATGCAAAAATTACAGAAGCTGCCATATCATCTACAAATAAAAATTCACGCATTGGAGTTCCTGACCCCCACAATTCAACAGGCATTTTATTTAATTTTGCTTCATGAAACTTACGGATCATCGCAGGCAAAACATGTGACGTTTTTAAATCAAAATTATCATGGGTTCCATATAAGTTAGTAGGCATCAAAGAAACAAAATCCTTACCAAATTGTTTTCTTATAGCCTCACAAGCTTTCACTCCTGATATTTTAGCTATCGCATACCATTCATTGGTTGGTTCTAAAGAATCTGTAAGTAAATATTCTTCTTTTAAAGGTTGAGGTGATAATTTAGGATAAATACAAGAACTCCCTAAAAAAACAAACTTCTCTACTGCTTGAGTGAAAGCAGTATCAATCAAGTTGTTTTGAATCTGCATATTTTCCATCAAAAACTGATATGGATAATCATTATTCGCTAATATCCCACCAACTCTTGCTGCTGCATCAATGACTACTTCTGGTAGCTCTTTCTTAAAAAACGAACGCACTGCTAACTGATCTTTCAAATCTAATTCTTGGCTCGTTCTTCCTAAAAGATTACTATAGCCTTTGGCTTCTAATGTTCTCCAAATCGCGGAACCCACCATCCCTCGATGACCCGCAATGTATATTTTAGTTTCTTTATTCATTTTATTCTATCCTTCTTTGTCCAATTCTACACTATGACTTGCTCAAACCAGGTCTTTATATAGTTTTCACCAAAGACTTCGTCTAACTTCTATTTCAACAACCAACTACTTGACTGTATTTTATCTCCTAACCCGTCTAACAATCCAACTCCCATTTTCTGACAAATTGCAATTTCCGGAATTGTTTCATTATTTTGATCTCCGCCATTAGCAAAAGCTAATTCAAAAGTCTCACCAAAGTCAGTTGCTATCATTTCTATAGTCTTGCAAACCGTTCTATCATTATCGATAGACAATATAGCAGTATCTACTGATTTTAAGTTTGACACGATTAACATGCGTTCCTCTTCCAACTGAAACTCTTTACTACCTTTTAACGCACGTTGCTGATCGTTATTCACGATGACAAAAAGCGCATCTGCTAATGATTTAGCCTTATTGATATATTCCAAATGGCCTTTATGTATAGGATTAAAATATCCTGATACAATTATTGCTTTCTTCTTCATTTTTTATTGTAATTATAATACCACACTACAAATTCCTTTACCTCTTTTCGATTCCTATATTATTCCTATGCACAAATCCTACTAAATCAGACATATAAGCCCAGATCTGTGGAACATCTCTATCTTACATTGGTGAAAATTTCTTTTTTGCTTATATACCAAAACTAGCCTCAATTGCCTTTATAAAATCACCCAAGGATTCAGGATTCCTATTTCCATTTCCAATCTTTAATCCTTTCCTATTTGATAATATTCAAAACCTTTTTCTTCAAGATTAAAGGCATTGTATTGATTTCTCCCATCAAAAATAACTGCAGAAACCAATTGTGATTTTATCTCTTCAAAATCTGGTGAACGAAATTCTTTCCATTCTGTTAATAGAATTAACGCCTCAGCCCCTTTAAGCACATCATATTTAGCATCAGCATATTTAATATTTTCAACATCTTTTAAATAACAATGTTTTGCTTCTTCAATAGCTTTTGGATCATATGCTTGAACTTTTGCTCCACGTTTCACTAATTCTTTTATAACATATATAGCAGGGGCCTCACGCATATCATCCGTCCCAGGTTTGAAAGCCAAGCCCCAAAGACCAAAAGTCTTTCCGGACAAATCTTCTCCAAAACGTTTCACTACTTTTTGAGCAATTACAAATTTCTGGGCATCATTCACTCTTTCAACAGACTGAATTAATTCTGCTTTATGCCCATGTTCTTCAGCAATCTTATTCAAGGCTTTCACATCTTTCGGAAAACAAGAACCGCCATATCCTGCACCAGGATAAATAAAGTTATATCCTATCCTTGCATCAGAACCTATTCCGATACGAACTTGATTTGCATCTGCACCCACTTTTTCGCAAATATTGGCAATTTCATTCATAAAGGAAATCTTTGTTGCCAACATTGCATTTGCTGCATATTTGGTCATTTCCGCAGAACGAATATCCATCAAAATAATACGATCATTTGTTCTAAAGAATGATGCATACAATTGCTTCATCTTTTCAGTTGCATACTCACTTTCCGAGCCAATCACAACTCTATCCGGTTTCATAAAATCAGCGATGGCAGCTCCTTCTTTTAAAAATTCAGGATTAGAAACTACATCAAATTCAATGACTTCTCCTCTTATTTGTAACTCCTTTTGAATCGTTGCTTTTACTTTATCAGCAGTTCCAATAGGAACGGTTGACTTATCCACAACTACCAATCTTTTTTGCATTGTCTGACCTATAGACTTTGCTACCGCCAATACATACTGTAAATCAGCTGACCCGTCATCACCCATAGGAGTACCAACCGCAATAAAGACAATTTCAGCATCTTGAATAGCCTCTGCTAAATCAGTTGTAAAAAATAAATTCTGATTTTTTATGTTTTTTAAAACCATTGACTCCAGGCCAGGTTCAAAAATTGGAATAACTCCCTTATTTAATTTTTCTATTTTGACAGGATCGATATCTACACAGGTCACTTTATTACCCATTTCAGAAAAACAAGTTCCAGACACCAATCCAACATAACCAGATCCGATTACTACAATATTCATAATTTTATTTTTTTGGATGAAGTCGATTTACGCAATATCACTTCTACACCTTTTTCGAAAAGTCATTTTTCACTATGGAGCAAATTGAGATTTTCCATATACAACCTATTACTTCACTATCTCAACTCCCTCAAGATTTTATTTCTATTCTATTTATTCTTTAACTGTTCTTTTTCATGTACCTCTTTTCTCAAGCCACTACTTGAAAAACGATGCTCTCTTTTATTGAAATACAAATAAATTCCTTTCTCTTCACAATAAGCACGACCTGTAAATTCCTTGTTCGCATATTCTTCCCCAATAATACGAACATCAATTTTAAAAGATCTTAAAATATCTTCTAAGTCTTGTTCTGTAGCATAAGGCACAATTTCATCCACGAACTTGCAACCTTTCAACTGAATATAACGTTCTACCACTGACTGAACAGGTTTATTCTTTTCAGGTCTATCCAATGTAGGATCTGTTTGAATCGCACAAATCAAATAATCACATTGACGTTTGGCATCCTCTAACATCGTGATATGCCCTGCGTGTAAAAGGTCAAAGGCACTAAAGGTAATTCCAACTTTCATAAGCTAAGTATTGGTTTAATTTTGCAAAAATAGGGTATTATTTTAACATATGTTAGTACTTCATTTAAGCGATTCATTAAAAAGGCTTTACATCACATTTTTCATAAACGGAATTCACATTGAACTATTCGAACAAATGGCATAAATAATACTATAAACACACCTATACAACTAATAAAACACATATTTAAATCCCTTGGAAATCTTGCATTAAACATGATAAAGACAAATACGAAAGCTAAAGAAAAAAGATTAAAACTAGTTTTGTCTCGTATCAAATAAATGCTCCGCATTCATGAATTCCTATAGATAAAAGAGATAAACTAAAATGAAAATATAGAATATTGTGTTTCTGCCATTGTGAGAAGTATACTACCGCGGCAATATGTTCTCTTGGAGTTTAGTTTAAAAAGCCAAAGACAAACGTCACCTTCCTTTCTTTTTACTTTGACTTTGCATCTGGATGAACTAAGAATTCATTTTCCAAGCATTCTTTTCAAAGAGTCTTTCCAATAGGGAATATCTAAGTCAAAATCTCCTTTGATCTTAGTCTTATTCATCACACTGTAAAAAGGTCTTTTTGCAGGTGTTGGATATTGTTTTGTTTCAATAGAATTGACTTTTACCTGAGTGCTAGAAATTGCAAAAATAGTTTTTGCAAAATCATACCAAGAACAGACTCCTTCATTAGAATAATGATACAACTCTACAGAATTATTTTTTATTTTAGGAATTATTGATAAAATAGCATTTGCCAAATCCTCAGCGTTTGTAGGAGTCCCCACCTGATCAAAAATCACCCCTAATTCATCTCTTTCTTTCCCGAGTCGTAACATAGTTTTAACAAAATTATTCCCATGACTTGAATACACCCATGAGGTTCTGATTATAATTGAGTTTTTGGGATTGACCTCTTGCATTGCGAGCTCACCAGACAATTTAGTACTCCCATACACAGATTGCGGGTTTGTTTTATCAGTTTCTATATAAGGTTTGCAATTTTCACCATCAAAAACATAATCCGTCGAAATATGAATTAACTTAATCTCCTTTTCTTTTGCAATTTCTGCAAAATTACGAACCGCCAAATGATTGATCGCATTACTCAATGCAACTTCTTCTTCAGCTCTGTCCACTGCTGTATGTGCAGCACAATTTACAATAACATTTATAGAATTCTCAACAGCAAAAGCTTCTACCTTTTTATGATTGGTAATATCGAGATTTGACGAGTCTGTAAAAAATACGTTATAAGCAGAATATTTAGATGTTATATCTTTTATTTCGGATCCTAATTGTCCGTTTCCTCCTGTAACTAATATATTAGACATACAACTCCTCATTAAAATCAAAATATTCAGCATTTGCATATGCCGGCTGCTTTTTATCCTTTTCAGATAATTTCATTTTATCGAGGGACAATTCCCAATCAATATCTAAAAATTTATCATCAAAAGCAATGCCCCTATCACATTCCGGGCTATAATAGTTATCCACCTTATAGGCAAAAGTAGCCGCTTCACTTAGAACAACAAAACCATGAGCGAATCCTCTTGGCACTAGCAATTGTTTTTTATTCTCTTCAGTTAACAAAACAGCCACATGCTTACCAAAAGTAGGAGAACCTTCTCTTATATCTACAGCAACATCCAATACCCTACCCGTAATTACTCTTACTAATTTGGTCTGTGCATGAGGGGGCAATTGGTAATGCAATCCTCGCAACACTCCATAAGATGATTTAGATTCGTTGTCTTGACAAAAATCAATTTTATAACCTATAAAACTTTCTAATTTATCTTGTCGAAAGGTTTCGACAAAGTAACCTCTTTCATCTCCGAAAACTTGTGGTTCACAAATAACCACCTCTGGAATTTCTGTTCTAGTAAACTTCATTTTCTCTAGTTACTCTATTAATTAGGTATTGACCGTAGCCATTTTTTTTCAATGGCTCTGCCAACTTCAACACTTGCTCTTTATTAATATAACCCATTTCATAGGCAATCTCCTCAATGCATGCTACTTTCAATCCTTGACGATTTTCAATAGCCTGTATATAATTAGAAGCTTCTAATAATGATTCATGTGTCCCCGTATCTAACCAAGCAAAACCACGTCCCATCACTTCCACTTTAAGCTCTTCTTGTTCTAAGTATGTTTGATTCACACTAGTAATCTCCAACTCTCCCCTATCACTTGGTACTACTTTTTTAGCGATATCTATGACTGAATTTGGATAAAAATACAACCCAACAACGGCATAATTACTTTTTGGTTCCTTTGGCTTTTCAATGATACTTAAGGCCTTCCCTGCTTTATCAAAATCTACCACTCCATAACGTTCTGGGTCCTGAACATAATAGCCAAAAACCGTTGCTTTCCCTTCCTCTTCCACATTTCTTAAAGAAGAAGTCAACAACTTTGTAAAACCATGACCATAAAAAATATTATCCCCTAACACCAAACACACATCATCATCGCCTATAAACTCCTCTCCTAAAAGAAAAGCTTGTGCCAAACCATCCGGAGAAGGTTGTACTTTATATGAAAACTGCATCCCGATTTCTTCTCCAGTTCCTAATAATTTTTTAAAATTCGGAAGATCATCTGGGGTGGAAATGATTAATACTTCTTTGATACCTGCCAACATCAACACAGATAACGGATAATAAATCATCGGCTTATCATTAATGGGTAACAATTGTTTTGATGTTGCCTTTGTTAATGGATACAAACGTGTTCCTGATCCACCTGCTAAAATAATTCCTTTCATAACACTGTATTAATATTAACTTTTAATAAAATTATTATATAATTGTTTTATTTATACTGTTTGCTATAATATTCTTCATAGGCCCCACTCACAATTCGCTGCATCCAAACGGAGTTAGACAAATACCAATCTATAGTCTTAGACAATCCTTGTTCAAAAGTAACTGAAGGCTTCCATCCTAACTCTTTGTTGATTTTTGATGCATCAATTGCATAACGTAAATCATGCCCAGGTCTATCTTTTACATACGTAATTAACTCCTCGCTAGCTCCCTTTTCTCTTCCTAATTTCTCATCCATCTGAGCACACAACAACTTAATCAAATTAATATTTTGCCATTCGTTAAAACCTCCAATATTATAAGTTTCCCTGTTTACTCCTTTATGAAACACTAAGTCAATAGCGATGGCATGATCAAGCACATATAACCAATCTCTAGTATATTTTCCATCTCCATAAACCGGTAAAGCCTTATTATTAATTATGTTATTGATAAATAAAGGGATCAACTTTTCTGGAAACTGGTTCGCACCATAGTTATTTGAACAATTGGAAATCACGTAGGGCATTCCATAAGTTTCTCCGTAGGCTCTCACAAAATGATCCGAACTTGCTTTTGAAGCCGAATAAGGAGAATTTGGATCATAAGAAGTAGTCTCTGTAAACAACCCAGTCTCTCCAAGAGTTCCATATACCTCATCCGTACTAACATGATAAAATAATTTATCTTGCCAGTTATCTTGCCATAAACTCTTAAAAGCATTTAACAAAATCATAGTTCCTAAAATATTGGTCTTTGCAAAAGCCAGTGGGTCTGTAATAGACCTATCTACATGTGATTCCGCAGCCAAATGAATGACACCATCAAACTGATATTTTACAAACAATTCATTTATATAGGTTTCATCCGTGATATCTCCCTTTAAGAAGGTATAATTGTCTACACCTTCAATATCTGTTAGATTCTCAAGATTACCGGCATAAGTTAGCGCATCTAAATTATAAATTTCATATTCTGGATAGGTTTTCACAAATAAACGCACAACATGTGACCCAATAAATCCAGCTCCACCAGTTATCAATATTTTCTTTGACATTTTATTTTATTTTATTTAACTTATAAAGAGGCATCTGCAAGGTCCTCGGATAATATATTTTTCACATCGTATATCACTGAATTCTCCTTTTTTAAAGAGGTAAACTCAATTTCTTTAAATTCAGCATGCGCAACCGTTAATACAATTGCATCAAATTTTGCTTTTGGAATTTCCTTAACAGAAACAACTCCGTATTCATGTTCTACCTCTTCTGGGTTTGCCCATGGGTCGTACACGGTAATATTAGTATTGTATTCCTTTAATGCTGAAATCACATCTACCACTTTGGTGTTTCTAACATCTGGACAATTTTCTTTAAAAGTTATTCCAAGAATTAAAATATTTGCCTGATTCACTTTTATTTCACTCTGAATCATAAGCTTAACTATTTCTGAAGCTACATAATCCCCCATTCCATCATTCATCCTTCTCCCTGCCAAAATAATTTCAGGATTGTACCCGTACTCTTGGGCTTTTTGAGCCAAATAATAAGGATCAACCCCTATACAATGTCCCCCTACTAGTCCTGGTTTAAAGGGTAAAAAGTTCCATTTCGTCCCTGCGGCTTCCAGAACATCATGTGTATTTATATTCATTTTATTGAATATCTTGGCCAGTTCATTGACAAATGCAATATTGATATCTCTTTGTGAATTTTCAATAACTTTTGCGGCCTCGGCTACTTTTATACTCGATGCCAAAAATGTTCCCGCAGTAATGACTGAATTATACAACGCATCAATCTGCAAACCTATTTCAGTTGTTGAACCTGATGTCACCTTTAAAATCTTCTCAACCGTATGTTCTTTATCTCCCGGATTTATTCGCTCTGGTGAATATCCAACGTAAAAATCTTCATTAAATTTTAAACCAGAAACTTTTTCTAAAACTGGCACACATTCTTCTTCCGTTGCACCCGGATATACTGTCGATTCATAAACAACCACATCACCTTTTTTTAAAACAGAACCAACTGTTTCACTCGCTTTTATCAACGGAGTTAATACGGGTCTATTATTTTTATCAACGGGAGTCGGAACCGTAATAATATAATTGTTGCTATTTTCCAATTCCTTCAAATCAGAAGTACAAAACAATCCGTTCTCTGAATTATTTTCATGCTTCAAAACTTTTTGAAGAATGACGTCATCTACCTCTAAGGTAGCATCTATACCTGAGTTTAATTCACTAATTCTTTCTTTATTAATATCAAATCCGACAACTGGATATTTTGTTGCAAATAACCTTGCTAATGGCAATCCTACATATCCTAAACCAATAATGGCAATCTTTTTT
This sequence comes from Flavicella sp. IMCC45537, assembly GCF_057197705.1. Taxonomy (NCBI): domain Bacteria; kingdom Pseudomonadati; phylum Bacteroidota; class Flavobacteriia; order Flavobacteriales; family Flavobacteriaceae; genus Flavicella; species Flavicella sp. IMCC45537. Next base: position 3,235,662 of record NZ_CM170067.1, on the reverse strand, counting down.
CTTTCTATCATCAAATATTTTATTTTTTAAACGGATGCTTGGAAATAGGTAAGTCAACGAATTTATGATACTTACCTTCCTCTTTCTTACTCAATTCAGCATTTCTAATAACATGAACTATATCAATAGATTGCCTTGCATCTTCTAAACCAAATCCTTTTCCATTTAGTATCTCTTGATAACTTTTAGTGTGTAACTCTGTAAAACCACCACTAAATTCAATTTCTTCTCCTTCAACGGTTATTGACCTATAAGTTCTTTGTCCTTTCTCTTTTATTTCTTCAGGTAAAGCCTCATAATCAATAGATAAAAACCATTTTACTCGTGCCTGCTCAAACTCTAAATAACCCGATGCTCTGTCATGAGTATGCAAATGAACTACATTCTCCTTAACATCTCCAAAAACCCATGATAACATATCATAGAAATGAACACCTATATTTGAAGCTATCCCACCCGATTTCGAGACATCACCTTTCCAGGAAGTAAAATACCAATGACCTCTTGAGGTTAAATAAGTTAAATCTACATCATACACTTTGTCTTTCGGTCCTTTTTTGATTTTATTGCGCAATGCGATGATACTCTCATGCAAGCGCAATTGTAAAATGGTATAAACCCTATTTCCCGTCTCTTTTTCAATATTGATCAAAGCATCTAAGTTCCATGGATTCAAAACCAAAGGCTTTTCACATATAGCATCCGCTCCGCTTCTTAAAGCCATTCGAATATGAGCATCATGAAGGTAGTTTGGTGTACAAATACTCACATAATCAAGCGTGATTCCTTTTTCACTTTTTAGTTTTTCTACATGCCGATCAAAACGTTCAAACTCGACAAAAAAATCTGCATCTGGAAAATAACTATCCAGCACCCCCACACTATCAAATTTATCTAGTGCTGCCAACAAATTACCTCGTGTATCTTTTATTGCCTTTAAATGTCTCGGAGCGATATAACCTGCCGCTCCTATCAATGCGTAATTTTTCATCTACAAAGTTTTCATTTGGTCCCAGTACCACGTTACTGCTTCCTTTAATCCCTCTCCCAAAGAATATTTTGGATTGTATCCTAAGTATCTCTTAGCTTTATCTATACTTGCCAAGGAATGAGGAATATCTCCTGCACGATTCGGACCATATTCTATCGGCACCTCACTAATACTTGGATCAAATTTACTTAAATTATCTTTTAAAGCACCTACCAAATCATTTAATGTAGCCCTTTCTCCGAAAGCTGTATTATATACCTGATTTACAGCATCCGGGTTTTCCGTTATCAACGCTAATAAATTCATCTGAATGACATTATCTATGTAAGTAAAATCTCTTGAATAATTTCCATCTCCATTGATCACCGGTGATTCATGGTTTATGAATTGCCCAACAAACTTTGGAATCACGGCCGCATATGCACCATTAGCGTCTTGACGCCTACCAAATACATTAAAATATCTCAACCCTATCGTTTCAAAACCATAGCTCTTATAAAATGTATCTGCATATAACTCATTTACATACTTCGTAATAGCATAGGGAGATAAAGGTTTACCAATTACTTCTTCTACCTTTGGCAATGATTTGGAGTCACCATAAGTAGAGGAACTTGCTGCATAAACAAATCTTTTAACTCCTGCTTCTTTTGATGCCAACAACATGTTTAAAAATCCAGAAATATTAACATCATTTGTAGTAATTGGATCTGAAATAGATCTCGGAACAGACCCTAAAGCCGCTTCATGCAAAACATAATCAACACCATTTACAGCTCTTTGACAATCTTCTAAATTTCTTATATCACCAACAATTAATTTAAACTGAACATTTGACTCAAAGGCTAAAATATTTTCCTTTTTTCCAGTGGAAAAATTATCTAAACAAACAACTTTGTTGCCTTTTTGCAACAACACTTCAATAAGATTCGACCCTATAAAACCAGCTCCTCCAGTAACCAGTATTGTTTTATTTGTTAATTTAATCTCTCTAAAATCACTCATAATTTTGTTTCGTTTTTTTAAACTTATTTCCTAGGCTTTGGCTTCATACCTACAAAATCCTTAAGATAATAGGGTTCAAAATAAGCAACATCCTCAAATTCTTGAATTTCAAATTTGGCATGTGACAAAGTAGCCATTTGATTCGCTGATGGAAATTTTCCATCAATAAAAACCGCGTTATCATGACTAATAATACCCTTGCATTTTTCGGCTCCATCTCCCACAAAATAAACTTTCCCTGCTGATAAAAAATCAGCAAAAGAATTTGCTTCAATTATCTGAGCCTCTGTTTTCCGTACTTTATTTAAATCATTATCATAAATAGCACTAAATACTTCTAATCTTCTTGCATCCAACATAGCAACAATTACACCTTCTGATATAGGATTTGAATTCGCTAAAATATCTAGGGTCTCTATAGAAATCAAAGGAATATCTTTAGCAAAACAAATTCCTTTTGCTGCCGATATTCCTATACGTAAACCTGTATATGAACCCGGCCCTTTCCCCACAGCAACTGCAGATAAATCTGAAAATGTTATACCTGCTTTTTTCAGAACATTTTCAATAAACACATGTAACTTTTCTCCGTGTGAATACCCTTCAGAATTTAACTCTTCTAAGGCAACAACCTTTCCATCTTGACTGAGACTTACAGAACAATTTTTTGTAGCTGTATCAAAATTCAATATATAAGACATTCTATTCCAATTCAATTATCGTAATGCAAATATACCAATTTGATTCTTCCCTCTATTCAGAATATTTCCGTTATTTTACCTCATGAACAAAAATAACATCATTGAAAACACAATTAATTTTGTAAAACAAGAACTTAAAAATGCAGAGGGTGGACATGATTGGTTTCATATTGAACGTGTTTACAAAAACGCTCTGTTAATCGCGCAAACCGAAAAAGTAGACTTCACAATTATTCAATTGTCGGCCTTACTACATGATATCGCTGATTCAAAATTCTATAACGGTGACGAAACAATAGGTCCAAAAACTGCAAGAAACTTTTTAACATCTCAAAACCTAGATAAAAATAACACAGAGCACATTATAAAAATCATTGAAAACATTTCCTACAAAGGAGGTAATTTTACATCAAACTTTCACTCAAACGAACTTGCAGTAGTTCAAGATGCAGACAGACTGGACGCTATTGGAGCTATAGGAATTGCCAGGTGCTTTAACTATGGTGGCTTTAAACAAAGAGCTATTTACAATCCAGACATTAAGCCAAATCTAAACATGACAAAAGAAGAGTATAAAAACTCTACTGCTCCAAGCATCAATCATTTTTACGAGAAACTTTTACTATTAAAAAATAAAATGAATACAGCTACTGGGAAAAAAATTGCAGAGGAGAGACATTTATTTATGCTTCAATACTTGAAGCAATTTTATGGTGAATGGGAGGGACTGAAGTAAAATTCACCTGTAACCAATCACTTTGATGGAGACTCCGTATGTAGAATCTAAAAACATCAACATATTTTGGACATTAATCCCGATAAAAAGTATCAACCTCCAAAATTTGGTTTTCGTTTATTCAAAAAAGCAGTAGTCCCTTCAATAAAATCCTCTGTTCCAAAACAACTTCCAAACAATGCTACTTCCGATTCAAAACCATCGATATTATTTTCAAAACCTGCATTTACAGCTTGAATTGCAACTTTGGCAGAATTACTAGAATTTTGAATAATTTTTTTAGCTATCAAAACACAAGCCGAAATCAACTCTTCTTGCTGTACAACTGAATTCACCAAACCGTAAGAATTCGCAACCTCAGCAGAAATCATATTCCCCGTTAAAATCATCTCCATTGCTCTGCCTTTCCCCACTAACTGTGGCAAACGTTGTGTTCCTCCATAGCCAGGAATCAAACCTAAAGAAACTTCCGGCAATCCCATCTTTGCCTTTTCTGAAGCCAATCTAAAATGACAAGCCATTGCCAACTCCAACCCACCACCTAAGGCAAAACCATTGACAGCAGCAATCACAGGTTTAGAAAAATTAGCAATCAAATCAAACAGAGAATCCTGCCCTTTTTTTGCCAGTAATGTACCTTCTTTCTTTGTGAAATTAGAAAATTCTGAAATATCTGCTCCAGCAACAAAAGCTTTATCACCAGAACCTGTAAGCAAAATAACTCGCACCTCAGCATCACTTTCCAAAACAACAAAAGCATCATGTAATTCTGATATAGTGGCTTTATTTAGTGCGTTTAATTTTTTAGGTCGTTCTATCGTCACTATTGCAATAAAGGAATCTAATTTTTGAATGGATACATTTTCAAAGTTCATAATAGTACATTTATAAATACAACTTTTATAAATATAATAGAACTTATGAGCAGAAAAAAACTATTTCAAAGGAATTCTAATAGAAAAAGTAGTACCCACACCTAACACAGAGTCAAAATCAATCTCACCATTATAGGTTTCGATGATTTTTTTAGACATTGCTAACCCTAATCCCATACCACTATTCTTAGTGGTAAATCTTGGCTCAAAAATCAGGTTTTTAAGTTCCTCTTCAATTCCTTCTCCGTTGTCTTGAACCTTCAATTCAAACTGAGAAGAATTCTTAGAAACCGTCACTTTTATCATAGGTTTTTCTACATCGACAACCGCCTGAATGGCATTTTTCAATAGATTCGTTACAACGCGAATCAATTGTGTTTTATCCATATGCAAATGAATTTCAGAGGTATAACTTTCAAAAGAAATATTTTCATTTTCAAAAATATCCAACGCAACTTTTATCACAGAAACAACTTCAATATCTTCCTTTTTTTGTTTTGGCATCTTCGCAAAATCCGAAAAAGCAGAAGCAATGGAGCTCATCACATCAATTTGCTGAATCATCCCTTCACTAAATTCCTTTAATTTTGTTTTAATCTCTGGATCATTCGGATCAAAACGACGCTCAAAACTTTGAACTGTCAACCTCATCGGAGTCAATGGATTTTTTATCTCATGCGCGACTTGTTTTGCCATTTCTCTCCATGCTTGCTCTCTTTCAGAACTAGCTAATTTTTTTGCAGCATCCTCCAACTGATCAATCATATTATTATATGCTGATACTAGTTTATAAATTTCTCTAGAAGTTGCTCCTAATTCAATTTTTTCACTCCCTCCTTGTAAACCTGTCTTTCCAATGGTTTCAATTTTTTCAATAATAGTTTTTAAAGAACGTGTAATATAACTAGATAGAAAATATGCAAAACTAATTGCAATGATAAACATGAAAAAATAGACATAAGCCAATCGCTGCAAAAACTCATTTAAATTTCTATCCTGTACGGAATTATCCTGAACATAGTGTAATTTCAAAAAACCAATAAGTACATTCGCCTTGTTATATAAATAACTGTAAGAGGATTGTAAAATTTTACCATTTTCAATTTCAACCCCCTCTACAAACCTTTCTTCCATATTAAGTTTGCCTAACTCATATGGTTTTAAAAAATCTGAACGATCATAAACGCTATCTTTTGCCGCAATAGCTTTAGAGCTCAACAACAACTTTCCTTGCAAATCGTAAAAGTTGATATTTACTTTATGAACTTTTACAATTTCAAGAATCGGTTCCTTAAAATAATCAAAAAGTTCACTTGTCTCAAGGGGATGTCTGGTATTATCCAACTCATATTTTATACTTAAACGTGTTGCATTTTCCTTTCTAGCAAAACGACGTTTATTATAGTTGATAGTTTGTTCGTTGTATTGATAAATTGTCATAAAAGCTATCAAAACATAGGTCAATAAAATCAATAAGATCATCGACAAAAATATTCTAATACGTAAAGACAATTTTTTGAAATTCATAAACGAAATTAATCCTTCAACTTAATTTTATAATAAATAATAACCAATGCTAAAGAGGCTGTGATGGTATTGGCTATTGTCATGGAAAGGCTTTTTATAAAAATACCATAAACCAACCACAACAACACACCTACAAAAAACATCAAAAACATAGCCAAAGAGATACTCTCGGCTGATTTAGTTTTCCAAATCTTATATACCTGAGGAACAAAAGAGGCCGTTGTTAAACCGGCAGCTACCAAACCGATAATTTCGATCTCAACTGGAATTACCTCCATTTTATTCTTCAGGTGTATCAGGCAAACGAACGGTTTCTAAATAAATAGTATCATCCTTTGCGCGATCATTATCTCTATCTTGCAATCCTGTAATAGCAAATCCGTCTTCAATTTTTTCTAAACCAAAAGAAACAGTTACATCTTTTTTTCCTGGTCCTTGTTCAAAATCATAAAACAAAGAATCTTTTGTAACTCTCCACTTTCCCGTTGTCGATTGCCCAGTCTGTCTTTTATTTTTTTCAGTCCAACTTTTAAAAGTTCCATCCGCTTTATAGGTAGAAAAAGATTTCCCTTGACGCTGTGCTCTGGGATCATGTGGATTTGCAAAATCTATATCATACTCTACCAAAGTATCTCTTCCTTTAAAAGTAGGAAATTCCAATTTCACAAAAACCGTTTCCCAATTTCCTATAATATATTTTTGCATTTTTTCATCTTCTGTCGCGCACGAAGTAACAACAAAAGTCAACACACATAATAATTTCATCCATTTCATAACTAAAATTTTTAAGTTTGATTAACCTACAATATTTACAATTTTGCCAGGAACAATAATCACTTTTTTAGGAGTTCTTCCTTGTAACTGAGCCTGTGTTTTTTCGTGAGCCATCACTACTTTTTCTATTTCATCTTTAGATAGATCCAATGACAATTCCAAAGTAAAACGCATTTTTCCATTAAAAGAAACAGGATACACTTTAGTACTTTCTACCAAATGTGCTGCCTCAAAAACAGGAAACTCAACTGTAGCAATTGTAGTATCATGACCTAATTTACTCCATAATTCTTCTGCAATATGAGGTGCATAAGGAGAAACCAAAACTAATAAAGGTTCTAAAATTTCACGTTTATTACATTTCAATGAAGACAATTCATTTACTGCAATCATAAAAGTACTTACCGAAGTATTAAAAGAGAAGTTCTCAATATCTTCTTGTACTTTTTTAATTGTTTTATGCAATGTCTTTAATTCATCCTTAGTTGCTTTTCCTTCTGTAACGGTAAACACCTCTCCTTGGTGATACAACTTCCATAATTTTTTCAAGAAAGAATGTACTCCAGAAATACCAGATGTTTTCCATGGTTTCGCTTGCTCTAAAGGCCCTAAAAACATCTCAAACAAACGCAAACTATCCGCACCATATTCTTCACAAATATTATCAGGATTTACAACATTGTATTTAGATTTAGACATTTTTTCTACTTCTCTTCCAACAAGATATTTCCCATCTTCCAAAATAAACTCAGCATCCTTAAAATCACTATTTAAAGCATGATTTTTAAATCCTTCTACATCTAATTCATCCGAACTATTCACTAAAGATACATCGGCATGAATTGCCTGTACTTTTTGATCTCCAATCAAACCTTTTGAGACAAACTTATTAGTCCCTTCTAGCCTGTACACAAAAGCACTTGTACCAAGTATCATTCCTTGGTTGATTAATTTTTTGGCAAACTCATCAACAGGAAGATGCCCTTTATCAAATAAGAATTTTTGCCAAAAACGAGCATAAAGTAAATGTCCTGTAGCATGCTCAGAACCTCCAATATACAAATCGATATCTTTCCAATATTCTACAGCCTCTTTACTTACAAACTCACCATCATTTGAAGGATCCATGTACCTGTTAAAATACCAAGAACTACCCGCCCATCCAGGCATCGTATTTAACTCTAGTGGAAAAACGGTTTTATTGTTGATGTTATCTACACTCACCACTTCAGCGGTTTCAATATCCCAAGCCCAAACCTCTGCATTTCCTAAAGGCGGTTTCCCATCTTCTGTAGGCAAATACTTTTCTACTTCTGGCAATACTATAGGTAAATGCTCTGCTTCAATCATCACTGGCATACCGTCTTTATAGTACACCGGAAAAGGTTCTCCCCAATAACGTTGTCTACTAAATACAGCATCACGCAAACGATAATTTATTTTCCCTTTTCCAAAGCCTTGTTTTTCCATTTCGTAAATAGCCAACTTTGTTGCTTTTTTGACAGTCAAGCCAGATAGCAATTCTGAATTGGCAATTTTCGCAGTTTTATCTTCACAAGCAGCTTCAGAAACATCAACTTCTTCAAAAATATTTTTGATTTCGATTCCAAAGTGATTAGCAAAATCCCAGTCACGTTGATCTCCACATGGAACCGCCATTACAGCTCCTGTACCATAACTTGCTAGTACATAATCTCCGATCCATATTTGAATTTTCTCTCCTGTAAAAGGATGAATCGCATAGGCTCCTGTAAAGGCTCCAGAAATCGTTTTTACATCTGCCATTCTATCTCTTTCAGAACGCTTTGATGTCGCTTCAATATATGCCTCAACGTCCTTTTTTTGAGCTTCAGTTACAATCTGAGACACCAATTCATGTTCAGGGGCCAAAGTCATAAATGTTACACCAAAAATAGTATCAGGACGAGTGGTAAACACTTCTATTTTCTCCTTTGAATTTTCTACATCAAAAAACACACTTGCACCTTGTGATCTTCCAATCCAATTGGTTTGAGAGTCTTTTAACGGCTGTGGCCAATCAATATTTACTAATCCATCTAATAATCGTTGTGCATATGCAGAAATTCGCATACTCCACTGTTTCATTTTTTTACGAACTACCGGATGTCCACCACGTTCTGAAACCCCATTGACGATTTCATCATTTGCCAAAACAGTTCCCAATACTGGACACCAGTTCACCTCTGTTTCTGATAGATAAGTCAACCTATATTTTAACAATATCGACTCTTGTTCTGCTTTTGAAAATGTCTTCCATTCTTCAGCTGTAAACACTGAAATATCCTCATCAACGGAAGCTGAAATATTTGCATTTCCTTCTTTTTCAAAAACTGCGATAAGATCAGTAATATCCTCCGCTTTATCAGTAGCTATATTATACCAAGAATTAAACAGTTGGATAAAAATCCATTGTGTCCATTTATAATACTCAGGACTAGAGGTACGTACTTCACGAGACCAATCAAATGAAAAACCAATTTTATCTAATTGTTTTCTGTAGGTTGCAATATTAGTTTCGGTAGTAATTGCAGGATGCTGTCCTGTTTGAATTGCATACTGTTCCGCTGGCAAACCAAAAGAATCATATCCTTGAGGGTGCAGTACATTAAACCCTTGGTGACGTTTGTAACGAGCATAAATATCTGAAGCTATATACCCTAAGGGGTGACCAACATGCAACCCAGCTCCTGAAGGATAAGGAAACATATCCAAAACATAATATTTTGGTTTATCCGTTGTTTCGCTAGCTTTGAAAGTTTGATTTTCAGCCCAATATTTTTGCCATTTGGCCTCTATCTCGTTAAAATTGTAATCCATTATGTCTGAAAGGGGGCAAGCCCCTTATTATTTTGAGTTAAGTTGCAAAAGTACAGTTCTTAACTGAAAGTTAAAAATCCTAAACTTGAAACTTTAACCCATAAAAAAAGCGACTTAATAAAGTCGCTTTTTTTTACAGAATATCTTTTTATTAATCTTCTAAAGTTATCGGCAACTTTACTAAAGTAGTTCCCCAACCTAAACATAAAGTCATGTCTTTTTCAAAAGCGATAGAAAAGTTTTCTAATTTAGAGGTGTTCTGAGAAACCTTCCCAGTAACTCTCACAACATCATTACTTTGTTTATAACTATATGCACCCCATACATTATGGTCTTTACTTAAAATAAAAGTCCACTCCTTATCTCCGGGAATTGTAAATAAAGTATAAACCCCTTCTTCTACCTCTTTACCTCCAAAAATAACATCTTCGTAAAATCTAATTTCTACAGCTTCATTGGCTCCTGTTCTCCATACTTTTCCATTCGGAGCTAAAGATGCTACGGATCTGCCTTTTAAAAACGGACGTGAATATATAACTTTCACGATTTTATTAGATTCCCTATGACTACTAGGAAATGTTGCTACATCCAACGGACTCTTATCCATTGAACTAAATTTTTGCGCTTCTAAATCACTGGTAAACACCATAGAAATAACTAATAGCACCAAGGTAAAAATTGATTTTCTCATAAGAATAATTAAAGTTTTGTGTAAAGTCCTACAAAACTACGATTCCTTACAAACCAAAAAAAATAATCTTTTGTTAATTCTATTGATTTGCCTGTTGTATATAGGATGATAAGTTTTTCTGACTTTCTCTACTCCCTGTTTCGTAAAAAGTCAACGCCCCATGGTTGCTCATAAAACAGTTTTCTATTCCAATTTTCTCAATAATCCCAGCCTTTGTCATTGCATCTCTTACAGGCCCTTTAACGTTGGTAAAGTGAATCTCTATGCCTTGTGTTGCATAAAAATCAATTCGATCATTCCACATGGCTGCTCCTGTACTATCCAAACCGTTAATACATTCACAATCTAAAATAATCAGCTTCAAAGCTTCTCCTTTTTCAGTTGCCAAATCATCCAAACGTTCTCTAAAATAATTGGTATTTGCAAAATATAAATGAGAATCAAAACGAAGAATCAAAACTTCTTGATTCACCTCCATATCATCAAATCTATTTATATTTCTAAAAAAACTAGTATTCGGAATCCTACCCAAAACTGCAACATGGGGTTTAGATGTTCTAAAAATCACCATCACTAAAGATAAACTGACACCAACTCCAATACCCTCCTTTATACCAAAAAACAAAGTTCCTATAAAGGTTACCAATAGCATCCAAAAATCAATTTTATTGACATTCCACAACCTCATTGCCTCTTTATAATCTATCAACTTTAAAACAGAAACGATTATTATGGCAGCCAATACTGCTTTTGGTAAATAATAAAACATGGGGGTTAAAAACAAAAGAACCGAAGCTACAATTCCTACAGAGAAAAAAGCTGCAAAACCAGTTTTTGCACCTGCATCTTGATTTACAGCAGATCTTGAAAAACTCGCTGTAGAAGGATAAGATTTAAAAAACGACCCTAGAACATTTCCGAGCCCAATCGCAATTAATTCTTGATTGGGTTTTACCTGAATGATATCCTTATTTGTTTCCAAGGACTTCCCTATAGAAACTGTTTCTAAAAAACCAATCATTGCAATGGTAATCGCAATAGGAAGCATTTCCATAATATTTTTATAACTAATATCTGGAACATCAAACGAAGGCAATCCTGAAGGAATTTCTTTGATAATTGCAACTTCCTGAAAAGTATTATTAAAAAATTTCAGAATTAAAATCCCAACAATCACAACCACTAACGGACTTGGTATGTTTTTATTAATTTTTTTAAGAATAAAAATTATAACAATTGCTCCAGCTCCAATAGCAAAAGTCTGCATATTAGTATCCAATACATTTTGATAAAAATGAATCAAAATTTCATGAACTCTATTACTTCTAGGTATCGGTATTCCTAGTAAATTCTTAAATTGATTTACCCCTATAATAATCGCGGCGGCAGATGTAAACCCACTAATTACGGGTCTTGATAAAAAGTTGACAATAAATCCCAACTTCAACACCCCCAACAGTACCTGTATGACCCCCACGGTAAATGCAAGCAAAATAGCAATGGCAACAATATTTTCGGTACCAACAACTGCTAAAGAGGCAATTCCAGCCGCCACCAGTAAGGAATCCATTGCCACAGGCCCAACAGCCACTCTTGGTGAGGTTCCCAATACTGCATAAACCAATTGAGGTATCAAAGCTGTGTACAAACCATATATCGGAGGCAATCCTGCAATCAATGCATAAGCAATTCCTTGTGGAATCAGCACCACTCCAACTGTTATCCCAGCAATTGCATCCTTCTTTAACAGACTGCTATTGTACTTTGATATCCATTGTAATATTGGCAGGTACTTTTTCATTTATGCTCTAGTTTCAATCTTTAAAACAATTCTCCTTGGATTCTTCCTTTTGTTCTTCCCAAATGCTTATACGCAAGCTCTGTAACTTCTCTACCTCTTGGAGTTCTCATTATAAAACCCTGCTGAATCAAGAAGGGTTCGTACACCTCTTCAATGGTTTCGGCATTCTCTCCAACTGCAGTTGCTAGTGTCGTTAAACCAACAGGGCCTCCTTTAAATTTATCAATAACAGTTGTCAAAATTTTATTATCCATTTCATCCAACCCATGCGCATCCACATTCAATGCTTCCAATCCAAATTTTGCTATTTCAATGGTAATAGATCCATTCCCTTTTATTTCTGCAAAATCTCTCACACGTCTCAATAATGAATTGGCTATACGAGGTGTTCCCCTGCTTCTGCCTGCAATTTCAATAGCTGCCTCCATACTAATCGGAGTATTTAAAATCGCGGAACTTCGCTGTACAATTGTTGTTAACAAGTCTGTTTTATAATATTGTAACCTACTGCTAATACCAAATCTAGCTCGCATTGGTGCTGTTAACATACCAGACCTTGTAGTGGCTCCAATTAGTGTAAAGGGTTCTAAATTCAATTGTACCGTTCTCGCATTCGGTCCCGATTCAATCATGATATCAATCTTATAATCCTCCATTGCAGAATATAAATATTCCTCAACGACAGGACTCAACCTATGAATTTCATCTATAAATAAAACATCACGCTCATCTAAACCTGTGAGTAAACCTGCTAAATCACCCGGCTTATCTAATACGGGTCCAGAAGTTACTTTGATTCCAACATTCAACTCATTTGCTAAAATATTGGCAAGGGTTGTTTTTCCCAAACCTGGAGGACCATGAAATAAGGTATGATCTAAAGCCTCTCCTCTTCTATTTGCTGCCTCAACAAATATTTTTAGATTTTCAAGTGCTTGTTCCTGTCCTGTAAAATCATCAAAACTTAAAGGTCTTAGTTTTTTCTCTACATCCATTTCCTCATGCGAGAAATTAGAGTTTTCTGGATTTAAATTTTCATTCATTCATTCGATGCTTAGATAGCACGAAGATACTAAAAATTATAGCTCATTAAAGACTCTTACCATTCGTTGAATTGCTTTTTATATTTTGAAAACAGAAGAATCATTAATTTTATTTAATTCCATTTATACTTTAATAAAAACTCCAAGGAACCATGCGTATTTACCTTCGCTATTTCAGAAACATTCATGTCATATGCAAATCCGAAATTAAAATTACTTTTAGAAGAAAACATCGTAAAAACAGAAACAGCTTCTTTCCAACGATAATTCAAACCTGCTTTTATTTTTTGCTTATAATCTAAAGTTGCTGAAAAATCATAAGTAGTGGTTGTCCCAGCAACAAAACGACTCATGATTGCAGGGGTTACTGTTATCTCGTCTTCAATTGGTATAATATAACCCGCTCCAAGATATAGATGTAAATAATTCACAACTATTTCAGGCGATCCAGGTTCTAAAGAATAACGCTCTACCTTAGAGGCACTAGGACTAGAAAGGCTTACATAATATTTTGGATGTGACAAATATATTCCAGCTCCCACTGTGGGTGTTACATAACTTTCATTCTGACTAAACTTTGTATCCCTATCCGGTGCTCCAGCTTTTGTTAAGTTCAAGTCCACAAAACTCAAACTTGCCTTCAATCCGAAATGTACATAATACTCATCTGAAAACTGTACTTCATACGCCAAATCAAAGGCAGCATCTGTTTTATTCAAAATAAAAATTTCATCGTTTACAACCGACAAACCAAAGCCTAATCTATCATGAATAGGAGCTACATAAGACAAAACAGAAGTATTGGGTGCATAAGGAACTCCCGTCCATTGACTTCTATAAGACAAACTTGCTTCTGAATGCTTTTTAACCGAAACATAGGCTGGATTTATAATGTTCAAATTGAAATTATACATGGTGAAATTTGGTTCCTGTTGCGCCATCACTTTTAAGGATGCTGCAATGCAAAAAACACCTATTATAAGTTTCACATTTTTTATTTTTCTATTACTTCTAATCATCTCCAATCTTTTAGTATGTTATGTAAATCCAACCTTGTACAATTTGCTTTCCTGATGTCTTTAAATCCAATACAAAAAAGTAAGAACCTTCCGGAAGTTTAGCTTCTCCACTGGTGAACATATTTCTTCCATCCCAAGTATTGTCATAAGAATTAGCCTTATACACAAGAGCTCCAGATCTACTATAAATAGTTAACTGGCTGTTCGGATAATTTTCAATATCTCTAATAACCAACACATCATTAACACCATCTCCATTTGGAGAAATTCCATATCCAACCTTTTCCTGAATTTGGTTCGCATCTAGATAACCGTCGTTCTCATCATCCTCATCACAGTGATCAGGAATATCGTCTAAATCACTATTAACCGTAGAAATTAGAATCGAATAGGTATCAGACATAGTACTTGTATTCATTGATAAATCTGTGGCAGTTGCCGTAAACTCATATTGTCCATCAGCCTGAGTTACCTCACTCATATCTAAGCTCCAGTCTCCAGCAATATCCGTATTTGCGTATCCTTTTGAATCTCCATTCATAAATACCTCCACCACACTTTCTGGCTCGGCAGTTCCATGAATAATGAAATTATTATCAGAAGTCACCTCTCTATTGCCTGGACAAGTAAATGTAGCCGCTTGTAACACAGTTGGTGGATTCGGAGCGGTGATATCCAACGTTGTAAAACTTCTAATTTCACCATATCCTATTCCTGTTGAATTGATTGCATAAGCTCTATAGTAATAAGTGGTTTCACTATTCAAATTATCTTCAACACTTCTAAATGGATCTTTAGCATCTAGTTCAATTCTTACCAATACAGAAGAATTTTTAGCAACCAAATTTGAATTGACAAACCCTAACATAAATCCTTGTTCTATCACCTCATTTCCTCCATTTGAAATGAGCTTCCCTTCAAACATTGCGGTTTTACCTGAAACTTCTGAAGCATCCATCGTAGCCACAACTGGCACTATTTTTTCAATGGTTAAAGTTCCCTCAACAATCGTAATTGAATAATTAGCATTGGTATAGTCCAAGCTGATTTTATACACTCCTACGTCTTCCCCTAATTCTCTTTTAATAAGAGCAGAAAGATCTGTGGAATTATCAAAATCTCCTGAAGTTATTCTGTAGGTAAATTCTGGATCTACCGTGCCGAATCCTTTTGTTAAGTGATCCAATTCAATAATCAGTTCTCCTACATTAATCGTCAAATTAGAACTGATATAGGTTATTAAATAATTTGGATGTGATAAAGTAGAATATATCGGATATATGCCTAGCACTTCACCTTCTTCTCTTATCAATTCTCCTTCAAAAACATCTCCCTCTACAAACAACCCTGAGGTTACTTGATAGGTGAATTTTGGATCTGGAGAGCCATAAGTCTTTACTTGACTTTTGGCTTCTACCGTAATAATTGATTTTGTAATCTCTAAGTTTGCACCAATATAGGTCAGTTCATAATTGTTACTATCTAGTGTAGCAAATATTTTATAAATCCCTACATCTTCTCCAGGCTCTCTTGTAATCTCTAAAGTATCCCAACTAGACAACGCACCTATTTCAAATTCAAAATCAAATTCCGGATCTTTTTCACCATATATTTTAGTTTGTGATTTGGCTCTAACAGTCACAATAGCCTTTGTAATATTTAAGCTGGCTTTTTTATAAGTAATTTCATAATTTGAATTGGCAATACTCGGGAAAATAGCATAAGAACCAATATTTTCACCTTTTACCCTGGAAAGAAATAATTCTTCCCCTTCTTTGACATTTCCAGAAGTAAGGGTGTATTCAAACTTAGGATCTAACTGCCCGTATTCTTTAGAAACTTCAATTAAATCTATTCCTATTTTAGATTTCTCAACAATCAATATGATTTCTTGAGACACCCCTTCATAATTAGCAGTAGCTCCATAGGTAGCCTTTATCTTAACAGCTCCAGCATTTCCTATGGCTACTTTTTGATTGTTTGCGCCATAAAGAGTCGTTCCGTTTTCTTCTCCTACGATAGAATATTTAATAGAAATATCAGAATCTGTCAATTCAGATAAATCAAAATCCGGATCTCCATATGTTTTTGTGATATTTTCAAAATCTATAATCGGTGTCTGTGGAAGAACGGTCAAAACCCCTGGGTTTAATACACTGGTGATAATATTATAGTTATTATCAGATCCACCAAATAACAAAATAAAATACTCCCCAACATTTGAATACTTATCGGTGATACTGATTGCCAGTGGAATTTCATCAAGATCCGATTCACCATCCTCATAGACAAACCCCTCATAATCAATAATAAACTCTGGGTTTTCCTCTCCGTAAAGTCTTGATATATCATTCGCTCTTGCTATTAAATCTTTTTTATCAACTGTAACGGTTATATCTCTATATACGGTCGCATAATTTGTTGTCCCCTCTACAGTAGCTCTAACTCTTACTGAACCAGCATTGACAATAGAAAAGATATCATTCCCTACCCCAGATAATGTATTCCCAATAGCATCACCAACAAAACTGTATGAAATTTCTCCAACAGAAGTTGTGGTTGCTTCCAAATTAAAATCAGGATCTCCATAGGTTTTACTAATGTTTGAAAACACAACAGATGGTATTCTTTGAACAATGGTCAATACACCCAAACTGAACAATCCAGACTCTATGGTGTAATTATTATCCATCCCACCATAAAGAACAATGTAATATTCTCCAACATTTGAATCGAAAGTAGCTATTGTTTTAGCAGTTGGTTCCTCATCAATATCCGCAACGGTGTCTCCATTCACAAAACCATTATAAATAATTGTAAAATCAGGGTTATCACTTAAATAAACTCTAGATACATTTTCTGCTTTGGCACTTAAAACTGCCTTGTCAATGGTAAGTTGAATATCTTTATAGGATTCAGAATAATTGGTAGTTGCAGTGATAGACACCCTAATTATAACATTTCCTGCATTTCCAATAGAGACAATCTCATTCCTAGCACCTGATAAGGTTGTTCCATTTCCATCCCCAAGAATACTGTAAGTAATCATTCCATTGGAATCTGAGGCAGCATCTAACTTAAAATCAGCATCTCCATAAGTCTTGACAATATCATTTACCTCCAAATTAGGATTCCTAAGTTGGATGTTAAAATTGACACCAGCAGTCAATTGAATTTCATAATTTTTTGATGCTGACAAACTCCCCAGTAATAGTTCATAAGCTCCAATATTCTCACCTGAAACCCTTGATAAACCTCCTTTTATTTCGGAAGAATCAACAGTATTAGGAAAAATAGTATACGCAAAAACAGGATCGGATTGACCATATTCTTTTGACTGACCTGATGTTGGAGTAATCAAAATCTTTTTTGGTAAAATATTAAAATCGACCCCCGAATTATATATTAAATTATAATTAGGACCTGCTGTTAAATCTCCATTGGTGATTGCATAACTACCAACATCCTCACCAATAGTTCTTCCTAAGCTTCCAGAAAAGACATCTCCAAATTCCAATGCAGATGACACATTGAACAAAATACTTGGATCTAGATCTCCATATATTTTCGACTGTCCAGCAACAGGCGTGACTGTTATGTTTTTTGGAATGATTGTAAAATCAATACCTGACTCAAAAACCAAAGAATAATTAGATCCGGCATTAAGACTTCCCTGGCTAATCTCAAATTCGCCAATATTTTCGCCCAATACTCTAATTAAATTTCCTGTAAAATTATCTCCAGGCTCTAAATCTGGAGTATGTCTATAGGAAAGTATTGGATCAGTTTGGCCATACACCTTAGATTGACCAGATAGTGGAGTTACTCGTATTTCTTTAGGAGTAACTCTAAAATCAACACCTTCATTAAAAACCAAGGTATAATTGGCTCCAGCATTCAATGTTCCTTGAGAAATAGCATAAAAACCAATATTTTCACCAGATACCCTTGATAGATCCCCACTTAAAACATCTCCTAATTCTAAGGAAGGGGCGACTGAATATTTTAAAATAGGATCTACTGTACCAAATACCTTTGATTGTCCTACTAAAGGTGTTATGGATATCTCTTTTGAATTGATCCTAAAATCAATATTGGGGTCAAAAACTAGTGTATAGTTGCTTCCTGCAGTTAATGATCCTTGGTTGATTGCATAAGCTCCAATATTTTCACCAGGGATTCTTGTAAGATTCCCAGTAAAAACATCTCCGCCTACCAAGCTCGGAATTGTGGTAAAACTTATGATGGGATCCACTGACCCATATACTTTGGATTGATTGGTATCCGGTTTGATGCTTATTACCTTAGTATCTATCTTGAAATTTTTACCCGTAACGAAAACCAAGTTGTAATTAGTTCCAGCGCTGAAGCTTCCTTGAGTTATTTCATATTCTCCAATATTTTCACCAGATACTCTTGATAATTGTCCTGAAAAAACATCTCCTATTTCCAATGTCGGCAATAAACTATATGCAAAATTGGGATCTGTATCACCATAAATCTTCGACTGCCCAGTAATAGGAGTTACCATAATATCTTTGGGTACAATCGTGAAATTTATGCCAGAATCAAATAAGATGGTATAGTTTGAACCAGCACTTAAATCACCTTGACCGATGGCATAATTCCCTGCATTATTACCTGACACCCGCGTCAAACTTCCTGAAAAAGAATCACCAATATT
This sequence comes from Flavicella sp. IMCC45537, assembly GCF_057197705.1. NCBI lineage: Bacteria > Pseudomonadati > Bacteroidota > Flavobacteriia > Flavobacteriales > Flavobacteriaceae > Flavicella > Flavicella sp. IMCC45537. The sequence continues at coordinate 3,216,977 of NZ_CM170067.1, read as the reverse complement.
TAAAGAAGGGGAAGCATTATAAATCAAAACAGGATCTGTTTCTCCATAAATTTTTGATTGATCTAAGACAGGTGTTACCGAAATAACCTTAGGAGTAATTGTAAAATCAACTCCTGAAGTAAAAATCAAGTTATAATTAGACCCTGCAGTCAAATCATTCTGCGTAATTTCATAATTGCCTATATCTTCCCCTGATGCTCTACTCAAACTACCTGTAAAAACATCACCAAATTCTAATTCAGAAGAAATGGTATACTCAAAAACCGGTTCGGTTTCTCCATAAACTTTAGATTGACCTGTCGTTGGTGTCAACGTAACTGTTTTTGGTATAATCTTAAAATCATTTCCTGCTGCAAGCACCAAGTTGTAATTAGACCCCGCATTAAGATCACCCAAAGTAATACTATAATTCCCTACAATTTCTCCTGAAACTCTGCTTAACCCACCTGTAAAAGAATCACCCGACAGCAAATCTGGTATAATATCATAGGTTAATTCCGGGTCAATCTCACCATATATTTTAGTTTGACCAGAAGAAGAGGTGATGACAATGTCCTTCGGTAAAATATTAAAATCAACCCCCGAATTATATATTAAATTATAATTAGGACCTGCTGTTAAATCTCCATTGGTGATTGCATAACTGCCAACATCCTCACCAATAGTTCTTCCTAAACTTCCCGAAAAGACATCTCCAAATTCCAATGCAGATGACACATTGAACAAAATACTTGGATCTAGATCTCCATATATTTTCGACTGTCCTGCAACGGGCGTGACTGTTATGTTTTTTGGAATGATTGTAAAATCAATACCTGACTCAAAAACCAAAGAATAATTAGATCCGGCATTAAGACTTCCCTGGCTAATCTCAAATTCGCCAATATTTTCGCCCAATACTCTAATTAAATTTCCTGTAAAATTATCTCCAGACTCTAAATCTGGAGTATGTCGATAGGAAAGTATTGGATCAGTTTGTCCATACACCTTAGATTGACCAGATAGTGGAGTTACTCGTATTTCTTTAGGAGCAACTCTAAAATCAACACCTTCATTAAAAACCAAGGTATAATTGGCTCCAGCATTCAATGTTCCTTGAGAAATAGCATAAAAACCAATATTTTCACCAGATACCCTTGATAGATCCCCACTTAAAACATCTCCTAATTCTAAGGAAGGGGCGACTGAATATTTTAAAATAGGATCTACTGTACCAAATACCTTTGATTGTCCTACTAAAGGTGTTATGGATATCTCTTTTGAATTGATCCTAAAATCAATATTGGGGTCAAAAACTAATGTATAGTTGCTTCCTGCAGTTAATGATCCTTGGTTGATTGCATAAGCTCCAATATTTTCACCAGGGATTCTTGTAAGATTCCCCGTAAAAACATCTCCGCCTACCAAGCTCGGAATTGTGGTAAAACTTATGATTGGATCCGCTGACCCATATATCTTGGATTGGTTGGTGTCCGGTCTGATGTTTATTACCTTAGTATCTATCTTGAAATTTTTACCCGTAACGAAAAGCAAGTTGTAATTAGTTCCAGCGCTGAAGCTTCCTTGAGTTATTTCATATTCTCCAATATTTTCACCAGATACTCTTGATAATTGTCCAGAAAAAACATCTCCTATTTCCAATGTCGGCAATAAACTGTATGCAAAATTGGGATCTGTATCACCATAAATCTTCGACTGCCCGGTAATAGGAGTTACCATAATATCTTTGGGTACAATCGTGAAATTTATGCCAGAATCAAATAAGATGGTATAGTTTGAACCAGCACTTAAATCACCTTGACCGATGGCATAATTCCCTGCATTATTACCTGACACCCGCGTCAAACTTCCTGAAAAAGAATCACCAATATTTAAAGAAGGGGAAGCATTATAAATCAAAATAGGATCTGTTTCTCCATAAATTTTTGATTGATCTAATACAGGTGTTACCGAAATAAATTTAGGAGTAATTGTAAAATCAACTCCTGAAGTAAAAATCAAGTTATAATTAGATCCTGCAGTCAAATCATTCTGCGTAATTTCATAATTGCCTATATCATCCCCTGGTGCTCTACTCAAACTACCTGTAAAAACATCACCAAATTCTAATTCAGAAGAAATGGTATACTCAAAAACCGGTTCGGTTTCTCCATAAACTTTAGATTGACCTGTCGTTGGTGTCACCGTAACTGTTTTTGGTATAATCTTAAAATCATTTCCTGCTGCAAGCACCAAGTTGTAATTAGACCCTGCATTAAGATCACCCAAAGTAATACTATAATTCCCGACATTTTCTCCTGAAACTCTGCTTAACTCACCTGTAAAAGAATCACCTATATTTAAATCCGGAAAAACACTATAATTCAAGATAACAGGGTCATTTTCTTTATAAACTTTTGTCTGTCCTGGTAGCGGAGTTACAAGAATTTCTAATGGTAAAACAGTAAAATCAATTCCCGAATCAAATACTAAGTTATAATTGGGACCTGCACTCAGATCGCCCAGTCCAATAGCATAATCTCCAGAATTTTCTCCTGATACTCTGACTAAATCTCCGGTGAAAAAATCGCCTGTATTTAATGCTGGGAAAACAGTATAGGTCAAAACTGGTTCCGAATCTCCATATACTTTTGTCTGTCCTGATACTGGTGTAATAGAAATATCTTTTGGCGTTATACTAAAATCAACACCGGTAGTAAAAGAAAGTATATAATTAGAGCCGGCAGTTAAATCTCTCTGCGTAATTTCATAATTCCCTATATCATCTCCTGTCTCTCTATTCAAACTACCTGTAAAAACATCTCCTGATTCCAAGGCTGGCACAACGTCGTAGATTAAAATTGGGTCCAAACTTCCAAATACTTTAGTTTGGCCAGTTCTAGGGGTTACAGAAATCTCTTTTGGTGTAATCGTAAAATCGACACCTGAAGTAAATACCAAATTATAATTCGCATCATTAGTCGTTCTTAAGTCACCCTTAGATATTTCATAGGTACCCACAGTATCTCCAGATACTCTTGTCAGACCTCCGAAAAAATCATCACCCGATTTCAAATCGGTAGAGGTTGTAAACAAATATTCCGTTGGATCAGCAACACCATAAATTTTAGTCTGTCCAACGTTTGGTGTTATTGTAATTTCTTTTTTAGCAATGGTAAGTATCACATCTTTAAAGCCAGCATCAATTCCAGCATTCTGTTCCACCATTGCGCGAATCGTAATTGTACCTGCATCTCCAATACTTACACTTGAATTATTTAAACCGCTTAAGTTTGTGTCAAAATATCCGTCCACTAAACTAGAACCAACAAGTATTTTATAGGTTATTAAACCACCAGAGTTTGAAGTAGCAGCTAAATTAAAATCAGCATCTCCATAAGTTTTGCCAATGTTATCAAATTCAATATCTAATTCATTTATGTTTAGAACCACTATCTTTAGTTGTAATTCAACTTCAACACCAAAGGAATCTCTTGCAATAATCTTTACTTCATATTCGTTATTATTTCCTACATCTACCGGGTTTTCATAATCTGGAATATTTTTAAAACTAAGTTCGCCTGTCGTTTGGTCAAGTATAAAACGGTTGTCATCTCCAGGTCCAAGAAAATATTTTACACCTGAAACATTTGCCTTTACCGTGTAAAAAGATCCTGTTATGTTTTCATTTACACTAAGAACACCAGGATCCGTTAATTTTGGAGCCACTCCTTTAAAGGGAGGCAATACGGTATCTGTTGATAAATCTTGAGAAGAAATACCATAAGCTACTTGATTTTCAATATTGGTTGCACTGTCAAATAGGCCATCTCCCATCAACCAAACTTTTGTGCCTTGAGCACCATCAGCAGCATCAGATGAATTTAAAATAAAATTAGAAGTAGAGGCATTTTCATTTGGCTTTCTCCATGGTTTACCTTCTTTGTAGTCTACAAGCCACTTTAAAGGATCTAATGTGAACATTGTAATCTCTGTATCCGTAGGCAAGGTAGTATTGGTAGTTAATGTGGTCAACACTATAGAATAAATCTTACTATTAAACACATCTATAGCATCCTCTGTAATACGACTCGCTAGATAATTAGCACCAACATAAAAATATCCATAGATCCTCTCACTGGATCCGCACCTCGCAGTAATACATGTTCCATTTGTCGGGTATCCTCCATTGAAAACGCTCCAATTTCCATCAGGAGTTGTTACATTACCAAAAGAATCAACGATTCGTATCCTAAAAGGAATAGGATCTGAACCTCTAGTTGAGCCTCCATTATAGTCTATATAAACATGATATCGGACTCCATCTATAAAGTTTGTATTTGAATTCCATTGTAGATTCGCTACCTCATCCCCATAATAAAATTTCAATCTATTATTATCAATTGACAGGGCAACTTTCCCAAATTGATGGAAAGCTGTTTGACTATAGGTCTGAGACCAAAGTGTAACATTACCAGTTGATGCTGTATGATCAAAAACAACACTTGTTGCCCAAGGCTGACCGTTACTTATTGTTTTACCGGATACAGCCACACCCAAAGCAGGATCCGGCTTAAAACGCATCAACGGATTGTTTTCTATTTCATTTGTATTTGGTATTAAGAATTCTTTATCCTCATTAAATGTAACACCATTATTAAATGGAGTTGTCGACACGTAACTGAACATTGCAGATGACAATCCAAAAGCATTAACGCTCATAAATTTTGGAAAACTAACATTAACTGCTGTGTCGTAAAGCTTTTTAGAATTTAAAAGCTCATCTTTGGTTTTAAAATAAATCACATTAGCATCAATATCCTCAATAGATTCAGATAGAGAAGAAGAATGCATTCCTCCATTTAAGGCATAGTCAAAAATCCTATATTCATTAGAAAATAGAAAGAACGGGATTAGAAAGTAAAACACAACATACAGTGATTTACTTCTTTGGCAGGGGTAGGCCATAGTAGAAAAGTTAGGGGTAGATAACTAATTAACAATTTGATATTATGACTTTACAGAAATAAAAAAGTCACTAAGTACTCTCTAAATACTAGGGGTAATTAAAAACCAAGGAGTTACAATAAAAGTCTAAAGAAGCTAATTTTAAAATCAAGTTTAGGGGTAGAATGATCATAATTAATATTTTATGCCAACAATATACAAAAAAGTTCCGTTTATTATCGTTTTAACACCATTCACATACGAAATACACCCATTTATGTAATATTTTCACTAAATACTACTAAAATTCAAACTCCCTATTTTAATGGATTACATTTCAGTCAGTAGCTATACCAAAATACAACCATGTTACCGGGTTATCATATATATTCATTTGGCAATGATATTCACCTTGATCTATTGTAATACAGTCACCAGCAACTAAAGTAATTTTCCTTTTCTCAACAAAAAAATCAACCTTTCCCGTTTGAATGTAAAAAACTTCATACATAGTATCGTGTTTATGCATTTCAACCGACTGACCCGGTAAAAAGGTCGCTGAACCAAACATCATCAGTTTAGGAATTTCGTTTCTTCCAATAAATACTTTTTTCTTAATATCTTTATTATGGCTTACTCCAACTTCTGGTAACGTTTGTGTTTTTTTTATTTTCATAGCTTCATTAATAACAGGTCCAATAATATACAAAATAAAAAAGCCTTTCTAATTAAGAAAGGCTTTTAATATATTCATTAAAATCAATTAAGATTCTTCTTCTCCATCTTTTAATGGTACATGTTGCATAACGAAATCTTCATCATGACCAGGTTTACTGTAATCGTAAGCCCAACGCTCCACCGTAGGAATTTTTCCTGGCCAGTTCCCATGAATACCTTCTACTGGAGTAGTCCACTCTAATGTTGTAGATTTCCAAGGGTTTTGAACTGCAGTTTTACCTTTGTAAATACTCATAAAGAAATTTACTAAGAAAATAATTTGTCCGATACCACCAATCAAGGCGAAAATCGTAATCACAACATTTACATCTGATAAATCATCAAATAATGGAAATGCAGTATTTGAATAATACCTACGTGGTAATCCAGCTAATCCAATAAAATGCATTGGGAAAAACACTCCATAAGCCGCAATTGCAGTTATCCAGAAATGCCAGTATCCTAATGTTTTATCCATCATCTTTCCGTACATTTTAGGGAACCAGTGATACACACCAGCGTACATTCCATAAATTGCAGACACACCCATTACTAGGTGGAAGTGAGCTACTACGAAATAAGTATCATGCACATTAATATCCAAAGCACTATCTCCTAAAACAATCCCTGTTAATCCTCCTGTTATAAACGTAGAAACCAATCCGATAGAAAACAACATAGCTGGATTCATTTGCAAATTACCTTTCCATAGGGTTGTAATATAATTAAAAGCCTTTACAGCAGAAGGAATCGCAATTAATAAGGTAGTAAATGTAAATACTGAACCTAAGAAAGGATTCATTCCTGAAATAAACATATGGTGACCCCATACAATTGTAGATAAAAATGCAATAGCCATAATTGATCCAATCATTGCGCGGTATCCAAATATAGGTTTACGAGAATTGGTTGCTATTACTTCAGAAGTAATTCCTAATGCTGGTAATAATACAATATATACCTCTGGGTGACCTAAGAACCAAAAAAGGTGTTCAAACAATACAGGTGAACCTCCTTGATAATGCAATACTTCACCACTAATAAAAATATCAGACAAATAGAACGATGTTCCAAAGCTTCTGTCAAAAATCAATAATAAGGCTGCAGATAACAGTACCGGGAAAGAAACAACACCAATAATTGCTGTAATAAAGAATGCCCACATTGTCAGTGGCAATCTTGTCATTTTCATTCCTTTTGTTCTTAAATTTAAAATAGTAACAATATAATTCAAAGAACCTATTAATGACGATGCTACGAATATTGCCATAGAAACTAACCATAATGTCATACCCATTCCAGATCCAGGAATAGCCTGTGGTAACGCAGATAATGGAGGATATATAGTCCATCCTGCTGATGCTGGTCCAGCTTCAACAAACAATGAAATTACCATGATTACACTAGAAATAAAGAACATCCAGTATGAAATCATGTTCATAAAACCAGAAGCCATATCACGTGCTCCAATTTGCAAAGGAATTAAAAGGTTACTAAAAGTTCCACTCAATCCAGCAGTTAATACAAAGAAAACCATGATTGTACCATGAATTGTTACCAATGCTAAATACATATCAGGATCCATTACTCCATCCGTCTGGTGGTGTCCTAAAAAAGCTTCTACAATTGAAAACGAATGCTCCGGCCATGCAATTTGCAAACGGAATAACATAGACATAAGAACTCCGATTACACCCATAATAATACCGGTAATCAAGAACTGCTTAGAAATCATTTTGTGATCTTGACTAAAGATGTATTTAGTTACAAAAGTTTCTTTATGATGATGTTCTGACATAATATAATTTATTTTTTTTATCCCCTAAGGGAAAGAAAATGTTTATTCTTTAATTATCCTTATTTAACTACTTCTGCGATTGTTTTTTGTTGTTTCAACCAACTGTAAAAGTCTGCCTCTTCTTCAACAACAATTTTCATTTGCATGTTATAGTGAGATGCTCCACAAATTTTATTACATAACAATAAGTAATCAAACTCATAAGGATCTTCACCTTTCTCTTTTCTTACTTTATTTACACGCGCTACTTTACGAACCGTCTCTTCTTGAACTCTCATTTCCTCTGTTGTAAATTTTGGAGTAAATCCAAATTCAGTTACCATTCCAGGAACACAGTTCATTTGAGCTCTAAAGTGAGGCATATAAGCTGAATGTAAAACATCTTGAGAACGGAACTTAAAAACCACTTTTCTACCTTTTGGTAAATGCAATTCTCTTACAGGGATATCATCAGCAGAATTTGCATCTGTCATATCTATACCCATAGTATTTATTCCTTCAATGTTTCTTACATTACCTCTACCTAAAGTATTATCTGCACCTGCATAACGAGCTTGCCAGTTAAACTGTTGCGCATATACTTCAATTACAATTGGATCCTCAGCATCTGACAAATCCATTACAGTATTCCAAGTATACAAACCGTATCCGATCAACAAGGTCAACGCAATCGCAGGAACTGTAGTCCAAATAAGCTCTAACTTATGGCTATCAGCATAAAACAATGCTTTTCTATTATTGATCCCTCTGTATTTATAAGCGAAATAAAATAACAAACCTTGCGTTGCAAACTGAACAATTCCAATCATTACGAAAGAAATCAAAAATAAGTTATCATCATTCTCTCCTTCAAAAGAAGCAGATTCTGGTAACATCAAATCATTCAAAAAGAATAAGCAATATGTCATTAAAACGTAAAAACCTATAAGGAAAACCATGAATAACTTTCCGTGTAAATCATTATCCTTTTCAGTCGCTAACGGGTTTTCTTCTAATTTTGAAATCGCCGTAACTTCCTCGTTTTTATCATTTCTTAAAATTACCTTCCCGTAACTTGTCAATCTATTCACTTGCCAAATCCCTAGGGCTACTGCAACAGCTAAAAAGATGTAAAATAAAGCTAGCATATGTTCTATTTATTTATAATTATTAGTTTAATATATATTAGTAATGGAAAGTTTCACTTTCATGTAAGAAAGGATTTCCTTTAGCTAATAAAGGTGCTTTAGCAATTGTTGAGAATACAGCGTATATAAACAATCCTAAAAAGAATAATATTGCACTGATTTCAGGGATTCCAAAGAACCACTCTCCTCCAACCGTCGCCGGCATTACCATGATAAAAATATCTGTATAATGACCCAACAATACAACAACTCCAGCTCCAATAACAAAGTTTGGAATTCTCTTATAATCACTATTGATCAACAATAGGATTGGGAAAATGAAATTCATAGGTATCATCATCAAGAAAGGCAATTTGTACTCCTCAAATCTTTGTACAAAATAAGTTGTTTCCTCAGGCATATCAGCATACCAAATTAACATAAACTGAGAGAACCATAAGTATGTCCAGAAAATACTGAAACCAAACATAAATTTAGCTAAATCATGAATATGACTATTGTTTACATACTCTAAGTGTCCTTTTGATTTTAAGTAAACAGTAACCATCGCAATTACAGTAACTGCAGATACTAAGAAAGTAGCCAACACATACCATCCGAATAACGTACTAAACCAGTGTGGATCTAAAGACATAATCCAATCCCAAGACATCATAGATTCAGTGAATAAGAAGAATCCTAAAAACGCTACAGACATTTTAAAGTTTTTCTTATAGCTAACTAAATTCGTTTCATTGTCTTCAGCTAAAGAAGCTTTTCTAGACAAATGACGGTATAAGTTCCATCCTACGATATAAACAATAGATCTGATTGTCCAACCTGGTACATTCAACCACCAGCTTTTTCCATCAATAATGGCGTCATAATTAGCTGCCGTTGGATCCACAGTTCCTGGAGCCATCCAAACAAACAAATGATGCACATGAGCTGATCCTAATAATAAGATTACTAGTAAAATCATGGTTACAGGTAATAAATTTCCTGTGATTCCTTCCATAACTCTAAAAAGAACAATTGACCAACCTGCTTGCGCAACTCTTTGAATTGCATTGAAAGCCAACACTAAAAGTGTTACTCCAAAGAAAAACAAACAAGCTACATAAAACGCTGCCCAAGGTCTGTTCTTTAATTGATGATATACATGTTCTGCGTGACTATCTCCATGATCTTCCTCTCCATGTGCTGCCTCTTCTTCGTGAGCTTCACCATGAGTATCATGATGCGCTTCTGCATGACCATGAGCGTCATGAGTTGCTTCTGCATGATGTTCTACATGAGCATCAGCCTCTGCATGATGCGATTTACCGTGAGAACCATGAGCATTTTCTGCATGATGCAAGTGCTCTTTTACTTCTTCAATTGAACTAGGCGTTGCTAAGAAACCTGAGATCACTCCCACAGCTCCTATAACCATTAATGCCAATGCAATTGTTTTTAATTTTCCTGAAAACTGATACATATAATTCGAATTCAATCTTTATTAAAGATTATTTTAATAAATCGTTTCTTAATTTTTGAACATGGTTCACAACTTGCCAACGCTCTTCTCCTGTTAATTGAGAAGCATGTGATCCCATTAAGTTTCTTCCGTACATAATTACGTGATAAATACTACCTTCTGTAATATCTCTGTCTTTATAATTAGGTATTCCTAAAAACTTTTCTCTCTTTACTAAATCTCCTTGACCGTCACCTTTTTTACCATGACATACTGCGCAATAAATTCCGTACAAAGCTTTCCCTTTTTCACTGTTCTTAGTGTACTCAGTTAATGGAGATTTTAATTCGTTCTTGGCTGCATCATATCCTTCATTAGAATTAGGATAATCATAAGGTACTTGTCCTCTTGCTATAGTTCCTTCCACAGGTAATTGTGAATCCATTCCATTAGCAAATCCAGTATTAACACCATAAGGTTCATAAGCAACAGAAGTGTACATATCTGGCATATATTGAACTTGAGGCTTCGTTTTATCATTACATGAAGTAAACGCGATTGCTACAAATAAAATTGCTGCTATTTTAGTGATCGTATTTCTCATCTCCTTATTGCTTTTCAATTACGTTAATTTCAACTGCACCTGTTTCATTCAACAAAGAAGTCAATTCCTCTTCATTATCATGAATAGCGATTTCCATTAAGAAATGGTCATCTGTAGTTCTTACATCAGGATTCTCTGCTGCTTTAAATGGCCAAATTCTACTTCTCATGTAAAATGTAATTACCATCAGATGGGCCGCGAAAAACACTGTTAATTCAAACATGATTGGCACGAATGCAGGCATGTTTAAAAACCAACTAAAGTTAGGTTTACCCCCAATATCTTGTGGCCAATCCTGAATCATCATATAGTTAGTCATCCAAATCGCAAAACTCAAACCAGTCAATCCATATAAGAAAGCAGTTATTGCCAGTTTTGTATGAGGCAATCCCATAGCCTTATCCAATCCATGAACTGGGAAAGGTGTAAAGACATCCTCAATATGAATGTGTTTTTCTTTTACTGTCTTAACGGCATCCATCAGGATGTCATCATCATTATATAAGGCGTGTATTACTTTATTACTCATGATTTCCGTCTCTTAATTTTTTATAATTTTCTCCTGATACCTTCAAAATAGATTTTACCTCTGCCTGAGCAATTACTGGGAATGTTCTAGCATATAATAAAAATAATACTCCAAAGAATCCTATTGTTCCAATGAAAATACCTATGTCTACAAATGTAGGCTCAAAACGAGTCCATGTAGATGGTAAATGTCCTTTACTTAATACAATCGCAATAATGTCAAAACGCTCAAACCACATTCCAATATTAATCGCAATAGAAATTAAGAATGAAGCGATAAAACTTCTTCTAAACTTTCTTATCCACAATAACTGAGGGATCAAAATATTAAATAAAATCAATGACCAGAATGCCCAACCATATGCACCAGTAGCTGCACCCACAGACATATAAGTAAAGTTTTCGTAAGGAGAACCTGTATACCAAGCAATAAAGAACTCAGAAGCATACGCCACAGCCACAATACCACCTGTTAACATAATAACAAAGTTCATGTATTCAACGTGTAAACGTGTAATGTAGTTTTCTAGGTTTGTTACCTTTCTCATAATTCCTAATAACGTTTGTACCATTGCGAATCCTGAGAAGATCGCACCAGCAACGAAATATGGAGGAAAAATAGTAGAATGCCATCCCGGGTTGATAGAAGTGGCAAAATCCATAGATACAATTGTATGTACTGAAAGTACTAACGGAGTTGCTAAACCAGCTAACACCAAAGAAACTTCTTCAAAACGTTGCCAATCTTTTGCTCTACCAGACCATCCGAAACTTAACAAGGCATATATTTTCTTTTGGAAAGGCTTTACAGCTCTATCTCTCAACATCGCAAAATCCGGAAGTAAACCTGTCCACCAGAAAACTAACGAAACTGATAAATACGTAGAAATTGCAAATACATCCCAAAGTAACGGTGAGTTAAAGTTTACCCATAAAGATCCAAATTGATTTGGAATAGGTAATACCCAATATCCATTCCAAGGACGTCCCATATGAATTAACGGGAACAAACCTGCTTGGAAAACCGCAAAGATAGTCATCGCTTCTGCAGAACGGTTAATGGCCATTCTCCATCGTTGACGGAATAATAATAATACTGCTGAGATCAAAGTACCGGCGTGACCAATACCTACCCACCAAACGAAGTTAGTAATATCCCAAGCCCATCCAATGTTCTTGTTCAATCCCCATACTCCAATACCTGTTCCAATAGTATAGGTAATACATCCTATACCCCATAAAAAGGCAATTAATGAAATTGTAAATGCTATGTACCAATTTTTATTTGCTTTCCCTTCAATAGGCTTAGCAATATCAACCGTAATATCGTGGTAACTTTTATCCCCTAATACTAATGGTTCTCTAATAGGTGCTTCGTAATGAGACGACATAATTTATATATTGTTTCTTAATTAATTTAGTTTATGCTTCTTCCGTGTTTCTTACCTTCACTTGGTAAAGTACATTGTTGTCTGTTCCTATTGATTCTAACAAACGGTAAGCTCTTTTATCCTCTTTTTTAGCAACGATTTCGTCATCAGACTCATTTACATCACCAAACACCAAAGAACCAGTTGTACAAGCTGAAGAACATGCTACTGCATCGTTAAATTCACCTGGAGCAACTTTTCTACCTTCTTTCTTAGCATTTAAGATAACCGCTTGCGTAGATTGGATACAGAAAGAACATTTTTCCATCACCCCTCTAGATCTAACAACAACATCTGGATTCAACACCATTTTTCCGTACTCATCATTCATGTTGAAATCAAACTCAGAATTTTCGTTGTATTTAAACCAGTTGAAACGACGTACTCTATAAGGACAGTTGTTTGCACAATATCTTGTACCAACACATCTGTTGTATGCCATTTGGTTTTGACCTTGACGACCATGAGATGTTGCAGCAACTGGACAAACCGTCTCACATGGAGCATGATTACAGTGCTGACACATTACAGGTTGGAAAGATACTTGTGGATTTTCAGCAGGAGCTTCTAAAGCGTAATACGTATCAACTTCATCAGAAGTAGAATTTACGTTTTCTTCTCTCTCTGCAGAGTCCGCATCCAATTCAGAAGAATAATATCTATCGATACGCAACCAGTGCATATCTCTACCAACACGTACTTCATGTTTACCAACTACAGGCACATTATTTTCAGCGTGACATGCTACAACACAAGCCCCACATCCAGTACATGAACCTAAATCAATAGAAAGGTTAAAGTGATGTCCTATACTACGATCTTGATCGTCCCATAAATCTACACTATTTACTTCTACCTCTTCGTGCTTTAAAGACACTTTAGTAACCTGATTCCAAGATTCCTTTGGATCTAAATCAGTATTACTATAATCTTTAAAAGATACTTCTTTTAATATTTCATATCTACCAGCAATAGTGTGTTGTAATTGTTCACAAGCAAATTTGTGAGTACCTCCAACATTTTCAATTGTTGCTATCTGAACATTTTTATTATCAGCAGATAAAGCATAAGCATTTACACCTACCTGCATTTCAGATTTCATAGCTTTTGTCTTCCCATATCCAACTGCCAAACCTAAAGAACCTTTAGCCTGACCAGGTTGAATCAATACTGGTACATTTTCAACAACAACACCATTTACAGTAACATTTGCATATTGACCGTCGATAGCACCATTATCTCTAATTGGGTTTGTGAAGCCTTGAGCATCAGCATCTGCTTGAGAAATCAATAAGTAGTTATCCCAAGATGCTCTTGTTAATGGATCTGGTAACTCTTGCAACCAAGGGTTGTTTGCTTGTTGACCATCACCAATTGCAGTAGACGCAAATAAAGTCAATTCAAATGCTCCTGTTTGCACAGAAGATTTTAATGCTTTTGCAGCTTTCGCTACATCAATACTATTTCCTTTTAATGCACTTACTTCCTTAGAAAAAATCCCATCATGTAATGCTTGATTCCATGAAGTACCTCCTAAAATATCAGAATTCCATACGTTTGATAAATAATCGTAGTAAGATTGCTCACTACCAGACCAAGCTAACAAACAATCTTGAAATTGTTTCGTATCAAATAATGGATTTACAGTTGGTTGTGTCAAACTATAAGATCCTTCTTGGATTTGAACATCACCCCAAGCTTCTAAATAATGAGGAGTTGGCAATGCATATTGTGTAATACTTGCAGTTTCATCTTCGCTAGAAGCAAAAGCAACCGAAAGTTTTACTTTTTTCAATCCTTTTACAAAGGCAGCACTATTTGCTAACGTGTAAACTGGATTTGTATTATAAGTAATAACTGCTCCAATTTTACCAGCATTCATCTCAGCGATTAATAAGTCTACAGCAACGTCTGAACCTTGTCTTGTATACTTTACCGCAGCGGTATCAATCACCTCACTTTGTAAGTATTGATTTAATGCCAATGCGATTAACTGAGCATTTTTATTTTGAATTCCTGTAACAACAACTCCATGCTTTCCAGCAGCTTTTAATTGCTTCGCAGCTTTCAAAACAGCACCATCTTTAGAGGTTGCTTTAGAAGTTAAGTTTTCACCAGTTACAGCATTATATAAATTGATCAAAGCATATATTTGCTCTGAAGGCTTTACTACAATTCTTTTATCAGCATTAGAACCTGTCAAAGACATATTTGATTCTACCTGAATATGGCGAGACATTTTTCCTGCCTCAACATTTCGACCTTCTGTATAGCTTTTCTCAAAACCACCACCTTGCCAATCTCCTAAGAAATCTGCACCGATAGCAACAATAGTTTTTGCCTCAGAAAAATCATAATTAGGTAATGCTCTTTTTCCGTATACTTCTTCAAACGCATCCAAAGCAGTTGACTCAGACATTGCATCGTACTGAACATGCTCAACGTTTCCATTTGCAGCAGTAAAATCAGCAATCAATTTCTCTGTAGATGGACTTGCTAAAGTACCCGTCAATAAAACAACTTTTTCTCCAGAGGCTTTTAATTCAGCCAATGTAGATTTAACTTGTGCATTAACATCAGACCACGAAGAATCGTTTCCATTTACTTTAGGTCCTTTTAAACGTAAACTATCGTACAAAGAAAGTACAGAAGCTTGTACTCTTGCATTCGTTGTTCCGTTTGCCAATTTGTTTGGCTTGATAAGAATTGGTCTTCCTTCTCTAGTTTTCACTAAAACATTTGCAAAATCGTAACCATCAGCAATAGTACTCGCATAGTAATTTGCGATACCTGGAGTGATTTCTTCCGGTTTTACAACATAAGGAATTGATTTTCTAACGGGACCTTCACAAGCAGCAAGCGAAGCAGCTGCAGTTGAAAATCCAACATATTTTAAAAAGTCACGACGAGAAGTAGAAGATTCTTCTAAACTCTCTTTATCTCCTAAAAATTCATCTGCACTCATCTCTGACACAAATTCCTTTTCTTCAAGCTTAGCAACAATCGAACTATTTTCGTTTAGTTCTTCAACACTTTTCCAGTATTTTTTGTTAGATGCCATGTTATATATAGGTATTTTATAAACTTAATAATTGATTAGTAGTGACATTTTCCACATTCTTTCCCTCCCATTTGAGCGACAGTCACTTTTTCTACACCATACTTTTTAGATAAATCTTCATGTATGTTTTTGTAGTATCCATTTCCTTCCATCTTAACTTTGGTCTCTTTATGACAGTCGATACACCATCCCATAGTTAAAGGAGAATATTGATAAACTTCTTCCATTTCTTCAACAGGACCATGACATTTCTGACATTTGATTCCTCCAACAGTTACGTGTTGAGAATGGTTATAGTATGCAAAATCAGGTAAGTTATGGATTCTAGTCCATACGATAGGCTCAGTTTCACCAGTATACTCTAGATTCTCTGAATCCCATCCAGCTGCCTTATACAACTTTTGAATTTCACCATCGTAGAATGCTTTAGAATGCTCAGCGGTTGCAGTTTCTTCAGCTACTTCTCCAATGTTCTTATGACAGTTCATACATACATTTACAGAAGGAATCCCTGAAGTTTTACTATTTTTAGCAGAAGAGTGACAGTATTGACAGTCTATTTTATTATCTCCAGCATGTATTCTGTGAGAGAATGCAATCGGCTGAACTGGCTGATATCCTTGATCTACTCCAATACTCATTAAAGCCGTAAACCCAAAATAAGCAATATTGAACAACAAGATAATCGTAGCAATAATTTTCAAGAAACCGTTATCACTTTTAAAGTAAACATATACAATTAACCCCGCTAACACTAAGAAAACAACATATGAAATAACATTAGAAGAGCCTGATTCCTTTACTTCAACTGGAGCAGCAGCAACTGCAACAGCACCGGCTTTTTTCACAGGATCAGCATCTAAGTAAGCCACAATGTTTTCAATATCAGCATCTGCGAACTGAGGAAAGGCAGTCATAGGCGAACCTTTATACTCTTCATAAATCGCAATTGCATCCGCGTCACCTGAAGCTCTTAAGGCATTATTATCCTTAATCCATGCTTTTAACCAATCCATCTCTCTTCTTTCAGAGATTTTCCCTAATGCCGGACCTACTAGTTTTTTATCTAATTTATGACAAGCAGCACAATTAGCATTAAACAAACTTTTACCAGCTTTTGCATCTCCTTGCGCAGATAAACTAAAGGTAAAAAGAAATAAGAAAGTAAGACTAGCAACTACTAATCTCCCGATTTGACTGTGTTTTTTCACACTTTTCATACTTAAAAATATAAATTTTCTATCTTAATTTGAGATAAAACAATCCGTTATTGATACGAATTTATTTCCCCAAAATTTTGAGCAAAAGTACTACTTATTACCAAAATTGTAAATTAAAAAAGGAAGCTAAGAACTAATTTATAGTAATTCTAAATAATAAAGTTATCTAAACTTATAGGTTCCAATATATTAAACCTATCGAAATCGTTTAAGCGTCTTCATTTTCAACGCTTTCCACTCAATTATACTCTGCAATAAAATATCTGAAAATAGCCTTATATAATATACTCAACTACAAGGAATTTATCCGAATTTTTCATGAAATTAGATGACATGATATAAATCAATTCTTAACTAAAAACGCTTTCATTATTACAGTTATTCAACCCAATCACCTTAATAATCAAAGAAAATATTTATAAATTAACACTATCATACATTAAGATAAAAATCAAAACTATATTTTTGCAATATATAAGACGCTTTATGAAAAATAGAATTTTATTTATTGTTAGTTTATTGAGTTTACCATTTATAGGTGTATCTCAAACATCAACAGAAGCTAGTTTACAAACTCTTTTAGTAAAAAAGAGAGCTTACAATAAACAGGCAAAACAAGGATTTTGCATTCAATTATACAACGGCAATGAAAAAATGGCTTTGCAAAAGATGGAAGAGTTCAAAGAAATATTTCCTGAAATAGAAATAAAGAGAATCTATAAAGTTCCCGAATGGAAAGTTCAAACCGTTTCTTTTAAAACACGAATTGAAGCTGATCGGGTTTTGAATAAAATCAAAGAAGAATATCCTGGAGCAAGGGTATTGTAATAAAAAAAGACCATTCTAACGAATGGTCTTTTTTTCTATTTAGCATGGTCCAAATAATAAATCACATTTAAAATTTCCTCATCACTTAAATAAGAATAAGACATCATTGGAATTTTATTATACTTCTCATAAATCTCTATAGCATCTTTATCTCCTTTTGCCATTAGTCCTTTACTGTCTTTTATAAACTCAACAGTCCACTCTTTTTTTCTTCTCTCAGAAATTTTCCCCAAGGCAGGGCCGATTAACTTTTTATCAAGTTTGTGACAGGCGGCACAATTTCCATTAAAAATTTTCTTTCCCTTAGCTGCATCTGTTTGAGCGCTTAATGAAGAAATAGAAAACACGACACTACATATTAAAAATAAAATTGTTCTCATAGTCTAAAGATTATTTATGTCTCAAATTTAATTTTTTTTTCATAGACACAACTCAGTTCTGCGAAAAAAACATCCTTAAATTTAACCAATAGTTGACCCTAATTTCCATTCTACATAAAATCATCTGTCGTTTAAATAAAACCATTCCTCATTATGTGAATCATAGGAAACAAGTATTTTAGAAATATAAAATCTTATACAATGAAAAAATCAATTAAAACAATTTTAACTTTCAGTGTTTTTGCAATCACTACCATTCTATCTGCACAAAAGGCACCAACCTTTAAAAAAGGAAATGACCCAAAACCAACAGACAAAAAATGGAAACTTGTTAAAAATTTATCGGACGAATTTAAAGGTTCTTCATTAAACAAAAGCAAATGGGTTACCGGTGGTGGATGGATCGGAAGACCTCCTGGACTATTTATGCAAGACAATATAAAAGTAGAAGATGGGTCTTTGAAAATAACTGCCTATACATTACCCAATCCAATTGTTAAAAACAAAAAGACCTTTACACATGGTGGTGGATATGTAGGTTCTGTAGCCCCTTCTAAATTCGGATACTATGAAGCTAGAATGAAAGCAAACAAAACTTTTATGTCTTCTACATTTTGGCTGATAAATGAGGGACGTAATGAATCAGGATGCAATAAAAGAACTATAGAGTTGGATATCCAAGAATGTGTTGGTGAAATTAACACCACAGGTAAATGGGCACAACATTTTGACCGATCTATGCACTCAAATACCCACAGCAGAAATATCCCTGAGGGTTGTGATTATGTAAAAGGAATTAAAGGAACCAACACCGATTTAAATGAAGGTATGGTTTACGATGACTATCATGTTTATGGAGCATGGTGGAAAAGTGAAACCGAAGTTTGGTTTTATTTAGATGGAGTATTAACAGAAAAAGTTACACCAGCAGCAGATTTTGATATCAATATGCATATCAGAATGGTGGTAGAAACTTATGATTGGAATCCTGTACCAGCAGATGGTGGGATGACCGGTACCGAAGAAGAAAGAACAACTTCTTATGACTGGGTTAGAGTTTGGAGATTAAAGTAATCAAAAAACTAATATGATAAAAAAACCTGATTCAAATGAATCAGGTTTTTTTATGATTATCTATGAGCTATATTTCATGGCAAAATCACTACTATAAGAGCAGAAACGAATAATACTCCTATCCCACAAATAGAAGACATTAGGTATTCTTATCACAATGATATTTCAAGATGAATAATTATTATTTCTAATTGGTATTATTATGACTTTATATAAAAAGAAAATCATTTGACTCTCTACAATTTCCCAAGTAGCTATCATAGCAATAGGCAGCTCGTAATTCTCTAGAGGTTCCTCTTATTACAATCCTTTGAAAAACAAAAAAGCCTGATTCATTTGAATCAGACTTATTATATAAGATTAGAAATTTTATTTCAATTTCTTCTTCACTTCTACTTCTTGGTAAGCTTCAATAATATCATTTACTTTGATATCATTAAATCCTTTGATTTGCATACCACAATCGTATCCTTTTGCTACTTCTTTAGCATCATCTTTGAAACGTTTTAATGTTGCAAACTCTCCAGTAAACACCACTATACTATCTCTAATAACTCTCACTTTAGAAGTTCTAAATACTTTACCTGTTAAGACCATAGATCCGGCAACATTTCCAACTTTAGAAATTTTATAAACCTCTCTAATTTCAGCCGTACCTGTAATCTCCTCTTTCATATCTGGAGACAACATTCCTTCCATTGCATCTTTCAAGTCATTGATTGCATCATAGATAATTGAGTACATTCTTACATCAACCTCTTCGGTATCTGCAACAATTCTAGCATTTCCAGAAGGACGTACGTTAAATCCAATTACAATCGCGTCTGAAGCAGATGCTAATAAGATATCAGATTCAGTAATCGCACCAACACCTTTATGGATAATATTTACTTGAATTTCTTCTGTAGATAATTTCTGGAATGAATCTGTCAATGCCTCTACAGAACCATCCACATCCCCTTTCAAGATAATGTTCAACTCCTTAAAGTCACCCAATGCAATTCTACGACCAATCTCATCTAAGGTAATATGTTTCTGTGTTCTTACAGATTGTTCTCTTTGTAATTGAGAACGTTTCGTTGCAATTTGTTTCGCTTCTCTTTCATCTTCAAATACATTAAACTTATCACCTGCTTGCGGTGCTCCGTCCAAACCTAACATTGAAACAGGAGTTGAAGGACCAGCAACTTGAATGTTATGACCTCTTTCGTCAAACATCGCTTTCACTTTTCCACTATGTCTACCTGCCAATACGTAATCTCCAATTTTTAAAGTACCCGCTTGCACCATAATTGTAGAAACATACCCTCTACCTTTATCTAATAAAGCCTCAACAACAGTTCCTGTCGCTCTTTTATCAGCATTCGCTTTTAAGTCTAAAATCTCAGCCTCAAGCAATACTTTTTCTAATAATTCATCAACACCTTGTCCTGTTTTCGCAGAGATATCATGTGATTGAATTTTACCACCCCAGTCTTCAACTAATAAATCCATAGAAGCTAATTGTTGCTTCACATTATCAGGATTCGCAGCTGGACGGTCAATTTTATTTATTGCAAACACAATTGGCACCCCTGCAGCTTGTGCATGGCTAATTGCCTCTTTTGTTTGTGGCATTACATCATCATCAGCAGCAATTACAATAATCACTAAATCGGTAACCTGCGCTCCACGTGCTCTCATGGCAGTAAAGGCCTCGTGACCCGGTGTATCCAAGAATGCGATTCTTTGACCTCCTGATAATTCCACAGAGTAAGCACCAATATGTTGTGTAATTCCTCCAGATTCACCAGCAATAACATTTGCTTTACGGATATAATCCAATAAAGATGTTTTACCATGATCTACGTGTCCCATTACCGTAATAATTGGAGCTCTTGTAGTTAAATCTTCCTCAGAATCCACTTCTTCTTGAATTCCTTCTTCAACTTCTGCACCAATAAATTCAACAGTATAGTTAAACTCTTCTGCTACAATAGAAATCGTTTCAGCATCCAATCTTTGATTCATGGTTACCATCATTCCTAATGTCATACATGCAGAAATGATTTGAGTTGGAGATACATCCATCATTGTAGCAACTTCACCTACAGTTACAAACTCAGTAACTTTTAGGATTTTGCTATCTTGAGCCGCTAACTCCTGATCAATATCAGATTGTTGACGGTGTAAATCTCTTTTATCTCTTCTGTACTTCGCTCCTTTGTTTTTACTAGATTTACCTTGTAATCTCTCAAGAGTTTCACGTACTTGTTTTTGTACTTCTGCTTCTGTAGGCTCTTCTTTCTTAACGGCTGGAGCAGGTCTTTGATTCCTTCCTCTACCTTTATTGAAGTTACCTCTATTACCACCGCCACCACCAGGTCTTGGTGAATGATTAGCAGGTTTTACAATTCTTTTTCTTTTAGCTTTAGCAGCACCACCATTAGCAGGTTTCGCTTCTTCCTTCTTTTTCTTTGGACGCTCAAATTGTTTTAAGTCAATTACAGTGCCTGTTAATTTAGGACCATCTAACTTTTTGTATTGCGTTGTTAATTTTTCAGCTTCTTCAGGATTTACTTCTTCTTTAACCTCTTGCTTTTTAGGCGTTGGTTTCGCTTCCACAAATTCTTGAGCTTGATCAATTGCTTTAGGAGCTATATTTTCCTTTTTAACAGGAGCAACAGGCTTTTCAACTTTCGCCTCTACCTTTACCTCTTCAACAGGCTTTTCTTCTGCAACAACCTCAACTGGTTTTGCCTCAGTTTCCTTTACCTCTTCTTTCTTTTCTTCAACAACTGGTTTTTCCTCTGCTTTCGTTGCACCAGGAACATCAATCTTTCCAACTGTTTTTAACTCAAGCTTTTCAGCTTTTGCCTTTACCACAGCTCTACGAGATTCATCCAACTGACGTTTTTTCTCCAACTCAGCCTCCTGTGCCAAACGAAGTTCTTCCTTTTCTTTCTTCTTCTCCTCACCTACTTCTTTTGAAGCAGCTTTTTTATTCTTGTCAGTCTGAAAACCATCCAATAAGACTTCATAAATCTCATTAGAGATCTTAGTAGTAGGTCTTGCCTCTACTTCCACTCCTTTGCTTGCCAAGTGCTCAACAGCCCTATCTAATGATATGTTAAGTTCCCTAAGAACTTTGTTGAGTCGTATTGTTTTATTTTCAGCCATATCTATTTAATTGTTGAATAGTTACTTAATCTATTTTGGCTCATAAATTAGCCAACTATTCTGTATTCTATAATCTATTTAAATTGCGTTTCTCACGAAACTCGTTACTCACGGTACTTATGATTCAAATTCTTCTCTAAGAACTCTTTGAACATCTAAAATTGTTTCCTCCTCTAGATCTGTTCTCTTCACTAACTCATCCACGTCTTTATCCAATACGCTTCTAGCAGTATCTAAACCAATCTTTTTGAATTCTTCAATTACCCATGATTCTATTTCATCAGAGAATTCCGTCAATTCAACATCCTCGTCTTCAACACCTTCTCTTTGCACATCAATTTCAAAACCTGTAAGCTCACTTGCAAGACGAATATTTACTCCTCCTCTACCAATTGCTCTTGACACTTCCTCAGGACGTAAAAACACATCTACTCTACCTTTTTTACCTTCTTCTGGCTCTTGTTTGATAGTCATAGAAACTATTTTTGCAGGGCTCAAAGCTCTTGCAATAAATAATTCTGTATTTTTAGTATAATTGATTACATCAATATTTTCATTACCCAACTCACGAACAATTCCATGAATTCTTGATCCTTTCATTCCGACACATGCTCCAACAGGATCAATTCTATCATCATAAGAATCCACAGCAACTTTTGCTTTATCACCTGGTATTCTTGCTACTCCTTCAATAGTAATCAAACCATCGAAAACCTCAGGAATTTCTTGCTCAAATAATTTCGTTAAGAATCCTGGTGCAGTTCTAGACAAAATGATCACTGGTTTGTTTCCTCTTAACTCAACACTTTTAATTACCCCTCTAACAGATTCACCTTTTCTAAAGAAATCTGAACGGATTTGTTCACTTTTCGGCAATACCAATTCATTTCCTTCATCATCTAAAAGAATGATAGCATTGTGCTTTATATGATGTACTTCAGCAGAATACAAATCTCCTTCTAACTCCTTAAATTGCTTGAAGATATTTGTACTATCATGCTCGTATATTTTAGAAATCAAGTTTTGACGTAAAGCCAAAATAGCTCTTCTTCCTAATTGAAATAATTTCACTTCCTCAGAAACATCCTCGCCAATTTCAAAATCAGGCTCAATTTTTCTAGCTTCACTTAATTCAATTTCCTCATTATCGTCTTCTGAAAAACCATCAGCAACAACAACTCTATTTCTCCAAATCTCTAAATCTCCTTTATCTGGATTGATAATAATATCAAAGTTATCATCAGAACCAAACTTACGTTTTAATGCGGCTCTAAAAACTTCCTCTAAAATAGACATCAAGGTTACCCTATCAATACTCTTATCATCTTTAAACTCTGAAAATGAATTTATTAAATCTATATTTTCCATTTCACCTTACTACTTAAAAAATTAGCTTCACTTTTGCTTCTACTATACTATTATATGCTAAAGTTACAGATTTCTCAACCGTTACTTTACCTTTTCCTATTGGCTTTGGTTCTCTTGCAGACCAGTTTAACACTATATCTTCTCCAATAACTTCAACCAACTTTCCTTCATATTTACCTTCTGCTGTTTTCACAGAAAGGGTTCTACCAATGTTTTTCTTATATTGTCTAAACACTAGCAAAGGTTTTGTAATATCTGGAGTACTAACTTCTAAACTAAAGTCTTCTTCCTCTCTATCCAGCTCACCTTCAACAGCCCTACTTATCCTAATACATTCATTAAGTGGAACTCCTTGGTCACCATCAATAATTATTGATATTTTACTATCTGGCAACAACTCTAAACTAATTAAAAACAGCGGGCTATCTTCACCCAATGCGTCATTTACTAATTGTTCAACAAGCTCTTTATTCATCTTCTAGTATAAAAAAAGGAGACTTGTAAGTCCCCCTTCATTTGCAATAATCTCGATTTTACGGTGCAAATATAACAACAATTATCGGATATACAAAACCGATACAGCTTAAGTAACAAAAACAATTACTTAAATTTCAGGGATAAAAAAGCCCAAACTGCATCTTGTGCAATTTGGACTTTATATAAATATTTAAATAAGCTTTTAATAGCAGCTAAATTCTTAAAATTTAAACCCTTTGGTAAGAACCAAATAAACAGCAGAAAACAAGAAGAACATTGTCATCATACTATATAGGGTCAACATAACTTTCTCAAATAAATTCAAACCTTCTCCTTTTTCATGAAGGTACTCTTGAATAGAATTAATAATTCCATTTCCTAAAGATTTTTCGGAGTTTAGCGGGTGGTTTTGAGCTTTCATAATACTACATTTAACTTTTAAATTTTGAAACAGTTTTGTTCCGTAACTAAAACAAGGGGTAGTATTCAATCCATAGTTTGATTTAAAATAAACATCAAACTTTGATAGCTGTTCGTAAGACTTTCTTTCATAGAAATTTACGCTTGCAATTTACAAAATTTCTACCTTAAAACTAAAGTTTTATGCACATTTTTTTTTAGACACGCTAACACTTCAATAGATTGCAAAAAATAGGTACTTTTGAAATAAGAATTCCGGATTAACAAAACTAATCAAACATGGAATACTTGTTACTTAAACAGAACAATTATATATGTTTTCAACTGGCGAAAAAAAACAATACAATCGACATTTCATCCTGGAATCTATTGGGGTAGAAGGTCAAAATAAATTAAAACTCAGCAAGGTCTTAGTCGTTGGAGCTGGAGGGTTAGGATGTCCCATACTACAATATCTTGCAGCAGCAGGAGTTGGAACCATCGGAATTATTGATAACGACACGGTAGACCAAAGCAATCTACAAAGACAAATTTTATTTACTATTGACGATATCGGCAAACCCAAAGCACAAGTCGCCGCTGATAGATTAAAAAGACTAAACCCTTTCATTACATTTAACACCTACATCAGTTTTCTATCTTCTGAAAATGCTTTGAAACTATTTTCTGATTATGATATCATTGTTGATGGTTCAGATAATTTCCAAACAAGATATTTAACAAATGACGCTGCGGTTTTAACAAATCGTCCCCTGGTCTTTGGTGCCATATTTAAATTTGAAGGTCAAGTAAGTGTGTTCAATTATAAAAATGGACCTACCTATCGATGTTTATTTCCCGAACCACCTAGTGCAAACAGTATTCCAAATTGTTCCGATGTTGGAGTTTTAGGGGTGCTACCAGGAATTATTGGCTGTCTACAAGCAAATGAAACGATAAAAATAATCTGCGATTTAGGGAATGTTCTTAGCGGAAAATTACTCTCCATGAACGCTTTAAACCTTCAACAAAACATTTTAAAATTCCCGAAAAATCCAACAATAGAAATCAAAGAATTGATTGATTATGATATTTTCTGCGGAATAGAAAAAGAATCTAGTCTTGAAATTTCCAGCAGTGAATTGACATTGGAACTTAAAAAACATAATATTACTTTAGTTGATGTAAGAAAGTTAATGGAACGTGAAAACTTCAACATTGGAGGAGAACATATTCCATTACATCAATTGCAACAGCGTTTTGATTTTTTCGACAATAAGGAAAATATTATTCTATACTGTCAAGTTGGACAAAGAAGTCTTGTTGGAGTTAAATTACTGTTAGAAAAATACCCAAATAAAAACATAAAAAGTCTTCAAGGAGGTGTAGATGCCTGGAGAAGATCTCAATAAAAAAACACCCTAAAATTCATGAATCCACTATTAAAAGAATTTAACACACCATATGAAACAGCTCCTTTTTCTAAAATAGAAAACGAGCATTTCAAACCTGCTTTTGAAAAAGCAATAACCATTGCAAAACAAGAGATTGAGAGCATTACAAAAAACACTGATGCGCCTAATTTTAAAAACACAACGGAGGCATTAGAAAATTCAGGAAAACTATTGGATAGAATTTCAAGTATTTTTTTCAACTTAAATTCTGCTGAAACCAACGATACCATACAGAAAATTGCGCAGGAGGTTTCGCCTCTTTTATCTCAATTTTCAAATGACATCAGACTGAATGAAACATTATTTCAAAAAGTAAAATCAGTTTATGATAATCAATTAAACTTAAATCTTACTAGCGAAGAAACCATGCTTTTAGAAAAACAATACAAAGGATTTTCTAGAAACGGAGCTAATTTAAAAGGTAAAGACAGGGATACTCTAAGAGAGATCGACATGAAACTCTCTAAACTATCTTTACAATTTGGCGAAAATTCTTTAGCTGAAACAAATGCTTTTGAGTTACACATCACTGATATTCATCAATTAAAAGGATTGCCTGAGGGAGCACTTGAAGCAGCAAAGCAAACTGCCCAGCAAAAAGAAAAGGAAGGCTGGTTATTTACACTAGATTACCCTAGCTACATTCCTTTTATGACTTACATAGACAACCGTGAATTAAGAAAAGAAATGGCCATTGCTTTTGGTAAAAAGGCTTTTCAAAGAAATGAATTTGACAATCAAGAGATTGTAAAAAAAATTGTTAGCTTAAGACTTAAACGTGCTCAATTATTAGGATACGACACGCATGCTCATTATGTGTTAGAAGAGAGAATGGCGGAAACACCTGAAACTGTCTTAAATTTCTCTCACGAACTTCTGAACAAGGCAAAGCCTGCCGCTCAAAAAGAATTTGATAAGTTAAGTGAATTTGCTCAAAAAGATGGAATCACTGATTTACAAAAATGGGACGGTGCTTACTATTCCGAAAAACTAAAGAAAGAATTATTTGATTTTGATGAAGAAGCGATAAAACCTTATTTCAAACTGGAGAATGTTTTAAACGGTGCCTTTACCGTTGCTAATAAATTATTCGGATTACAATTTGAGGAAGTTTTTGATATTGACACCTACCATGAGGAGGTAACGACTTATAAGGTAACAGATGAAAATAACGCATACGTTGCAATTTTTTACGCCGATTTTTTTCCTAGAGAAGGAAAAAGAAACGGTGCATGGATGACCTCTTATAAAGGACAATCTATGAAAGACGGTGTTAATAGTAGACCCCATATCTCAAACGTTTGTAACTTTACCAAACCGACAGCTACAAAACCCTCTTTACTCACCTTTAACGAAGTAACTACCCTATTCCATGAATTTGGCCATGGCTTACATGGAATGCTAGCAAACACAACATATGCTAGTTTATCGGGAACAAGTGTTTCTTGGGATTTTGTAGAACTACCAAGTCAGATCTTTGAAAATTGGTGCTATGAAGAAGATGTTTTAAAATTATTTGCTAAACATTATGAAACGGGAGAAATAATTCCAATGAACTTAATCAACAAAATCAAGGAAGCAGCAACCTTTTTAGAAGGAATGCAAACTTTACGTCAATTAAGCTTTGGATTATTAGACATGTCATGGCATTCGCAAAGCGAAATTAATTTTGACCAACTGGATGTAAAAGAGTTCGAACAACAATCTTTTTCGGATACACAATTATATCCAGACATAGCTGAAAACTGTATGAGCACTTCTTTCTCTCATATATTCCAAGGAGGCTATTCTGCAGGGTATTATTCCTATAAATGGGCAGAAGTATTAGATGCTGATGCTTTTGAATATTTTAAACAAGAAGGAATATTCAATAAAGAAATCGGAACAAAGTTTAAAGAAACTGTTCTCTCACAGGGAGGCACTCAAAAACCAATGGATTTATATGTTGCCTTTAGAGGTAAAAAACCAAATTCTGATGCTCTATTAAAAAGAGCCGGTTTACTTTAATACAACGCTTAAAAACAAAAAAGCCCTATCAAAATTGATAGGGCTTTTTTATTTTTAAGAAACTATTTAGCCTGCTTCTTTTTATACCTATACAAAGCATAACCAAGAGCCGCAACAAGTATATATGGAAATATCATTAAATACATAATTCCATCGTTAACGCCCTCTGCCATTCCTTGATCACCACTTTCTACAACAGCTTTACACATAGCACACTGTGCTTGAGCAAACCAAGTAGGCATCATAAGTAAAAAAAACAGACCTTTTTTCATGTCAACGTTTAAATGTAATAAGGTGAAATCATCCAATACACAACAACACCTGTTACTGCAACATACAACCATAAAGGAAAGGTATATTTCGCAATCTTTTTATGCAATTCAATTTGATTGGTTATTCCACGTACATACGTAATCAACACAAAAGGAATTACAGCTATAGACAACACTATATGACTTATTAATATTGCATAATACACATATTTCATAAAACCTTCACCTAAATATTTCGTAGAGTCTGAAGTCATATGATACAAAACATACAACACCAAAAAAACTAAGGAACAAGCAATGGCAATTTTCATTATCAATTCATGTTTCTTGATATCCCCCTTTTTTACTGCCAATACAGCCAAAACCAACAATAAGGCCGTAATTGCATTGATGCTAGCATAAATAGGTGGTAAAAATACAGGCAACTCTAAATCAATCTTCACTCCAAACAAAACTGCTACCGCCAACGGAATCGCAACTGACAATACCACAATCAACTTGTTATATTTTTTTTCTGCACTCATAACTTATTCTTCTAATAATAATTTAATATCTTCTTTTAACATCTCTATTGCATCAATATCTAAACCATCGTAAAACTTTATAGGATTTTCATTATCACCCATTTTAACTGTTCTTGAACGAATGTACCCCTCTTTGTCTACTAGAGCAAACAGACCAGAATGTTCAAAACCACCTTCTACATCATCATTTTTACCTGCGTATAGTTTGAAACCCTCATTAGAGAATGAAAACACTGCCCTTTCATCACCTGTTAAAAAATTCCAATTTTCCATGGTTGCTCCTTTTTCATCCGCATAAGCTTTCATCACCTCCGGTGTATCATGTTTTGGATTAATACTTATCGATGCAATTCCAAACTTTGGGTTGCCATAAAATTTATTCTGCAACAATACCGTGTTTTGCGTCATGATAGGGCAAATGGTAGGACAAGTCGTAAAAAAGAACTCAACCACATAAACCTTTCCCTCATAATAAGAATTCGATATTAGTACATTTTTTTGATTTACAAATTCAAAATCCGGCACTTTCTCAAATTTTACAAGCGATCTTTTTTGGGTTCTATTACCCAATTCATTTACTCCCCAGATTCCAAAAATCAAGATAATAAAAGCAACCCCTGCATAAGAATAATTATTCTTCATTTAATTCAATTTAGGTTCTTTAACAGCAAACTTAGATTCATAAAAAACAACTTTCAAATCTTCCCTCAACTTATTCTTTAAGACAGAAACTGATTTGGTATCATAACTATAAAGTAAACCCGAATCGGTGTCTTCATCATCCGTTCTACCTCTCAAATTCATTGATTCATCAATAATAAAAACCTTCTCTAAACCAACAGATGTATCATAAGATACCGAAGGAATACCAAAACTGGTTACAAGATCTTGAATCTGTTCTTCAGAAAGTACTAGATATTCCCATTTCGGCAAATCAACACCTCCTACTTTAGATAATTCCTTTTGAAGTCTCTCAATATTTTTTTTTCCTGACTTAGGAACAATAGTAATGACTTGAAAATTTTTATACTTCTCGGTACTTTTATAAATTACCTGATATAGATTCAATATATTTTGATAAGTCCCCACACTAGGCTCCTCCCCTAATATAGACAGCACTGATACTTTATTCCTAAAAGGAATTTCTCCCTTAAGATTAGAAACCTTTTCTGTTATGATAGGTAGTTTATTAAAATTCACTTTACCGGAAGCCAAAAACAAGAAGAACAACAACGGAACAATAAATGTACTGAACAGTATTATTATTTTTTTGGTCTGATTGGATTTTTCACTCATAATAGAATCATATCTTTAAGGGATCCAATACTTATTGAATCCAAAAAAAGGCGGATAAACCACCTTTTTCTTTTATTTTTTTACATACTAGGTATTAGTATTTCCAGTTTATGTAAGGTGCTAAAACATCATGTACATAACTTCCTTCGATAATTAGCAATGTAGCCAAATAAGGAATCAAAATAACTAATGGTAATACTATAGAGTATTTAAAATTCTTTTTCTCATCTCCTAAGTGCATAAAGTACCAAACAATATAGTAAGCTTTAACAATTGTCAAGATTAAAAATAAAGAGTTTAATAAAGAGGTACCTAAAAACTGAGTTGTAAATAAAAACTCTGGCTTAACAATACCTAATGCTACTTCCACAATTGTAATTGCAGAAAGTATTCCAAAAACTTTCCAAATTAATGCTTTATGATCTGCTGCGTTTCCCATTTTATATTTATTTATCAGATTCGAAAAAACGAACTGCTATATTTTTTATTAATTATTAAACTAGGTAGAAGAATGTAAATACAAATACCCATACTAAATCGACAAAGTGCCAGTATAAACCAACTTTCTCAACCATTTCGTAGTGACCTCTTTTTTCGTAAGTACCAATGATAACATTAAAGAAAATGATAATATTAAGTACAATTCCTGAGAATACGTGGAAACCGTGAAAACCTGTAATAAAGAAAAAGAAATCTGCGAATTGACTACTTCCATATTCGTTTACTTCTAGATTAGCTCCTTCAACAACTCTTGCTGCTTGAGATAAATATTTCAATCCTTCACTTCTAGAAACTATTACTTTCTTTTTAGTCTCAGGATCAATCTTCTCTATTCTTAAGTTTACATGAGGATTTGCTTTAAAAGAAGCAACCACTTCTTCTACTGTATAAGTAGGGTTTGCATCACCTGATTCAAACCACAAACCATTATGTCTTGTATGATCAACTCTTTCTTTAGGATGAGAAGTTACAAAGTCAGCTAAGGCAATTTGATGTCCATTTTCTGCAAATTGAACAATCTTACCATCTTTTAACTGAACCGCTCCATAAGAACCTTGAATGAAATTTTTCCATTCCCATGCTTGAGAACCAACAAAAATAATACCTCCAATAATTGTCAAGAACATGTAAAAAGTCACCTTTTTCTTATTCATGTTGTGACCTGCATCCACTGCCAATACCATTGTTACAGAAGAGAAGATCAAAATAAACGTCATCAAAGCAACGTAATACATCGGAGCGTGTGTCCCATGCATAAACGGAAAGTGAGTAAACACCTCATCTGCGATAGGCCAAACGTCAATAAATTTAAATCTTGTCAAACCGTAAGCGGCAAGGAATCCTGAAAATGTTAATGCATCAGAAACGATGAAAAACCACATCATCATTTTTCCATAACTAGCTCCCATAGGTCTTGTAGAACCACCGTCCCACGTTTTACCTTCATTTTGATCAGCAATATTTGCTCCCATAAATTTCGTTTAATTAATGTATAATTCTAATTAGTTGGCAAAAATAACAATTTTAATTAAGTATTAAAATAGAAAAAGCAAAATAAGCCTATCCATAATAAATCTAAGAAATGCCAAAATATTTCTCCTAGCTCTAACCCTAGAGTATCGTCCATTGTATACAGTCCTCGAATCTGCTTGTAAAACACTACTAATAAAGATATTAATCCTACCGCAACGTGTAAAATATGAGCAAAAACAATTACCATTAACATACTAGATGACACCGCACTTTTGGGTCCTGTAAAATACAATCCCATGTCTTGTAATTCATGAAATCCTTGAAATTGACCATAGACAAACCCTAATCCAAGGACTAAAGTGATCAACAACATGATTGTTGTCATTGTTTTATTCCCTTTTTTTGCAGTTTTCTTTGCAATAAAATAAGTCACACTACTCAATAGAATACAAATGGTACTCCATTGGAATGCAGTTGGCAAATCAAAACTCACCCAATCCTCTCTGTTACTACTAATAACATAAGCACTTGTCAACCCAGCAAACATCATAGTCATACTAACCATTGAAATCCACATCATCGGTTTTGCTCCTTTTCTTCTACCTTCTCTTAATTCTAAATCTACAGTATTGTCCATAGTCACTAATTATCTTTAATGTAAAAATTTATCTATCACATATATCACCTGCACAACCGTAATATACAATACGCTTGAAAGCATTAATTTTCTTGCCATTTCTCTGCTATGATCCTTCAACATCTTTACCGCATAAAACAACATACTTGCTCCTAACATGAATATCACCACAGCTGTTAATGGATATATATAAAAACTACCTGTTAACTTTAAAACAGGCGCTATAGAAACTAAAATCATAATAATTGTATAAAGTATGATTTGTCTTACTGCACCGTTGTCTTTTTTTCCCATTGGCAGCATATTGAAACCCGCTTTTTTGTATTCTTCATCTTGCAACCATCCAATAGCCCAAAAATGAGGAAACTGCCAAAAAAACTGAATCAAAAACAAAAAACCAGCTTCTACTCCAAAATTATTTGTTGCAGCAACCCAACCTAACATAAAAGGAATTGCCCCTGGAAATGCTCCCACAAAAACGCACAAAGGAGTGACAGGCTTTAATGGAGTGTAAACGCTTGTGTATAGAAAAATTGATATCGCACCAAACAAAGCACTCTTAGGATTAATAGAGTATAAAATTGCAATACCAAAAATTGTAAAACTTACCGCAATCACCAATGCCGTTCTCACAGACATTCTTCCTGCAGGAATTGGACGATTTTTTGTTCGCTTCATTAAGGCATCTGTATTCCTTTCAATAATTTGATTAAAAGCATTGGAAGCTCCCACCATAAAATACCCCCCTATGGCAAGTAAAAAAATCACATAATATGAAATGGCGTCATTATCAACTGCCAACAGATAACCTGCAACAGATGAAAACACAACACTCATAGACAAGCCCATCTTTGTAAGCTGCTTAAAATCACTCACCAACGTAGAAGATTTTTCACTTTGCTCTACTTCCTCAACAACGGATCCCATTTCCTTGAATTAAAATTTTTGCAAAGATATTTCTTTCTTACGTATTGACCATCAAAAATTCCAAAATTGATAAGCTCTAAGAAATATCAAGTACTCTTACTCTTATAAAAAACAATCAAAAACACTATAAAAGACAGTGATTCAGTTGATTAAAAAATATATTTATTTTTTGTTTTCTAGTAACAAATATCATGTATCTTTGCAACCGAATTTGAGCAATCAAAATCGCCACGCTCGAGTGGTGGAATTGGTAGACACGCTGGACTTAAAATCCAGTGGACTGTAAGGTCCGTATGGGTTCAAGTCCCATCTCGAGTACGAAGCCTGTTAACTTTTTGTTGACAGGCTTTTTTATTTTGCAGATTTTTCTTGATAACATTTAGTTCTATTTCTACCGTATAACAAGATTCCTTTTCAACATAAAACTACCCATATTTTACAAATTGTGCATTTAGTTTAAATATTTTACTTTTATACCAATCTTATTTTTGGATTTTCTTGATTCTATGTTCCTAAAACCAATTTCTTTTTTAACATCCTTGCTCTTTATATTATGGATTGACTTTAGTGGTTATGCACAATATTTTGAAAACGACTTGACATTTAACAAAAATCTTTTTGAAATAGCGAACAACAATGACATCAACCTAAGCGTTTTTACAGAGGATGAAACCCGAGGAAAAGTTGTGAAATTCAACAACAAAACGAATCCACTTTCTATCAACTCCCAACGCGATAAAAATATTTCTGTTGCTTTTTGGATCAAACCACAAAACATAGAACTACATCCAGGAACTATCTATGGAGAAGAAAATAATTTTTACCTGCGGTATCTCTCTAACCAACAAATACAGTTCAATCATTTCAACTTAAAAGACACAGAAACAAAAGCGGTTCTTTCTGAAAATCGTTGGCAACATATAGGCTTTACTTTAAACACAAAGGGTCGATTAAAAATTTTCTTGAATGGTGATTGTATTTTACAAGACAGCATCAAAAATAATTGGTGGAAGAGAAAAGGAAAAACCTATATAGGAACGGATAAATATGATATTAACGCAGAGGGGTTTTTAGACAAATTACAAACTTGGAATCGCGCCATTTCTGAAAAAGAAATGATGGAGGTTTACATGACTTCCTTAAAATCTCCAGCTATAGATTTTGCACTTAACCTATACCTTCCTCTTGAAACGAATCTTCAAAACAAAGCAGCAACAAAATCAAAATTATTAAGTGAAAAAAATATTTCCTTCGAAAGCGACAATAATGGAATTGGATCTGCGCTGTTTACGCATAAAACATCTTACCTAAAATTCGAAAATGTGAAGTTTGGCCATCAACAGACTATTTCTCTTTGGGTAAAACCTAGCGACAAAGATAGAATAATGGCTCTTGTAGGAAATAGCGATTTTTCACTTCGCTATTTACCAAAAACGGGCAAACTATGGTTTAGCGTTCCTTTAAATTATGGCATCTTAGCGAATCCTCCTAAAAATATAAACACCAAAGAATGGACCCATCTAGCCATATCTTTAAATTACAATCACCTCATTGATTTTTATATCAATGGAAAAAAAACAGACAGCAAACAGATTTATCAAAATACTGGAAAAGCCACTTATTTAGAAATAGGCAAAAGTTTCTGGAACAATTATTACGATGGAAACATTAAAGAAATTGCTTTATGGGACAGAAAATTATCAGATGCTGAAATTGAAAAAATCTACAAGAACAACATTGAAATTTCCTCAAAGCAACAGTACACAACAACTTTAACGATTTCTGTGATTATTTTAATCGTTTTTTTAACACTCGTATGTTTAAAGCTCTTTCGAAAAAAGAACAACCTCATCAACAAAACTAGTCAAATTTCAATCAAACCTGCAATTCACGAACTCCCTAAACTACC
Source organism: Flavicella sp. IMCC45537 (assembly GCF_057197705.1). NCBI lineage: Bacteria > Pseudomonadati > Bacteroidota > Flavobacteriia > Flavobacteriales > Flavobacteriaceae > Flavicella > Flavicella sp. IMCC45537. The sequence continues at coordinate 3,181,944 of NZ_CM170067.1, read as the reverse complement.
CTTAAAAAATGCGATCTATTTTTTAGAGAAGTTTAGAGCCTACAATGCTAATTCAGAAAATTTCTCAAATGAATTTGCTCCTACACTGATTAGATTATTTTTAATTATTTTAATCTACCCTAAAATTTTCAAACGTCATATCAGCTCTACCGAAATGTCTGAAGCCCTTTGGCCCAACGAAACAAACTCTCAACAAAAAAACAATAGAAGTACAAACATCCATAGACTTAGAGGTATTTTAAAAAATATTGAAGGACTCACATTAGAGTACAAGAATAAAACATGGCAGATTGAAGTTTCTGACGCTATTTTTATTGATATCCTTTCAATAGATCAATTATTTTCTCAATGGAATACAATTGAGCAGTTACACAAATTAACATTTGACAAAACTATTTACACGCATAATTTTGATTTATTATTAAGACCACTACAGGATAATTTAACATCTAATGTTCATAAAAACATTAAAAGCTGTATCCTCAATAAAGACTGGAATAAAATTATTTATTTGGCAAAACTATGGCTTACGTTAGATTCCCTTTCTAAACCAGCTATAGAATACTTGATAAAAGCGCAAATAACGACACATCAAAACCAAAAAGCCCTCTCTTCCCACAACAGCTTCTGCAAGAACCATCTAGATTTACTAAACAAATCTTTTGATGTAGAATTTAGCTCTTACACCCCATACCACTAGAGAAAGTAAAAATAATCTGGTCAAAAAAAGCTAAAAAAAGACGCGAACTTTTGAAATAAATTTTATATTTGCACTCGCATAAAAAATGCGAAAGTAGCTCAGGGGTAGAGCATCACCTTGCCAAGGTGAGGGTCGCGGGTTCAAATCCCGTCTTTCGCTCCATATCATTCCAATGCTCGAGTGGTGGAATTGGTAGACACGCTGGACTTAAAATCCAGTGGACTGTAAGGTCCGTATGGGTTCAAGTCCCATCTCGAGTACGAAGCCTGTTAACTTTTTGTTGACAGGCTTTTTTATTCAGTTTAGTTAACACAGAAAACACTTGCATTACATTAAGAGTCGGTTTTTTAAAACACAAAAATTCATACTCCCTAAGTTTCAAAAAATCAAAAATCTTGAAAATTTAAGGAACTGCAGTAATTTCCCAAACAGAATGTTCTTGATTTTATTCAAAAAAAAGGTAACTTTATAGCCTATTACAGAATTCCCAAAAACTACGCATTTCATGAAGTTACATCTTGAAAAAATTCCAGTTATAGAAGAAATCACAAAAAAAGAATTTGTAGAAAATTATCTTAAAAAACAACGACCTGTTGTGGTAAAGAAATTTTCAAAAGACTGGCCTGCGTATAAAAAATGGAATCTCGATTATATGAAAGAAATTGCAGGAGACAAACAAGTTCCTCTGCATGACAGTAGACCTATTGAGGCTAAAAAATTCAATCAGCCCCATGCCTATATGAAAATGAATGAATACGTAGACTTATTAAAAGAAAAACCTACTGATTTTCGTATATTTTTATGGAATATTTTAAAAGAAATCCCTTCACTTCAAAAGGACTTTGAATATCCTGATTTAGGAATTTCTTTCTTAAAAAGTTTGCCTACTCTATTTTTTGGCGGTTATAAATCATATACCTATATGCATTATGATATAGACCTAGCCAATATTTTTCACTTTCATTTTGAAGGTCAAAAACAATGTATTTTATTTGACCAAGAACAATCGAAATATCTATACAAACTACCCAATACGTTAAGAACTCATAGTGATATTGATTTCTCTAATCCCGATACTGAGAAATGGCCAGAACTAAAAAATGCAAAGGGACATATTGCAAATTTAGAGCATGGTGACATGCTTTATATACCTGAAGGTTACTGGCATTATATGAAATATATCACACCTGGTTTTTCTATGAGTTTAAGAAGTATCCCCAAAACACCGAAATACTTAGCCAAAGCCGTTTACAATATTGCTGTAATGATGCCCGTAGAAAATATAATGCGACGTACCATGGGAGAGAAATGGATTGCTTGGAAAAACAATCATGCTGAAAAAAAATCTTACGCAAAAGTCTAATCCACTATTCGAAAGGTAGCTTATCAATTTCAGTGATTTTATTTTGCTCACCTTTTTCTACCTTAAAAAATTGAACATTTTTCACTTCAACTATTTTTACATAAAATACACCATCAGAAAAATCTGATAAGTTGTAATTTTTTTTATACGAATAGCCTTTTGCAAGAGTTTCAGTAAATAAAAGTCCTCCCTCACCATTTTGAAAAACAACTTGGATGGCATTATTTACCGCCGAGGCTTTTAATAAAATAATATGTGATGCTCCTTCTTTAAATGTCAATGTAGGCTTTGATCTTGCTTGAACAGATTGCGTTAATCCTGCAAAAAAAAGTATGGTAAGAAATAAATATTTTTTCATAAGACATTTATAAAACTAGGTTTCCTTCACAAAACTAATACATTAGATTTAAGTTCCAACAAAAGTTAGCAAAAAGATAATTTCTCAGATTCTATCCTTTTCAATTGTACTTAATTTGAGGGGTAAAAAAAATTAAATATTTTTTACACTCAAAAAGCTTTTATATGAAACAAATGTTATATATTTGCACCCGAATTAAATCACTCGCTCGAGTGGTGGAATTGGTAGACACGCTGGACTTAAAATCCAGTGGACTGTAAGGTCCGTATGGGTTCAAGTCCCATCTCGAGTACTAAACCTCCTAACATTTTGTTAGGAGGTTTTTTTATTTTAGAAACTATTTTGTTTTCCCATAAAAAAAGGATAACTCAATGCTTATTTACAAACTTTCCTTTATAGTAGCCTGAATAAGTCTTCCCATCTTTTCTAACAAAAGAAAAATTAAGCTCTATTTGATTGTCTGAGATTTTTTCAATGCTTACCGTGGTGCTAGTCGCATTCAACTCAAGATCTTCATCAAACAACAAAACTGTTCCATTTGAATATTTCAAATCTTTAAGCCTACCATTTACTTCAAGTTTATAATCCAAAACATTAGAATACATCTTTTGTTTCAAACTTGTATCTAAAATATCAAAATACAATTGCGTTACACCGGTTACCTCATTGCCACTTTGAATTTTAGAATCCGATATATTAAAAAATCTAAATCCAATATCACTTGCCGTATTATTTTCTGTATTTTCATCATGAATCCACAACGTTTCAAATTTGTGAAATGTTCCGTTAATATGGATGCCATTTCTAGACTCTTCCATTGTTTCTTTTTTTCCACATGATGCTAAAACAAAAAGCATTAGCATTACTAAATAAAATTTAATTCTTAGGTATTTCATCTTTTTATGTTTTTTAGTTGTTATTAGTAACAGTGTAAAACCTCCCGAAAACCCCTAATTAAAAATCAAATTTTTCAAACTTTTTTAGGACTTTGATTTTAACAATCACTAAAAACATAGCAAAACACTATACTCATACTATAATTTGAACATTTGTTCTAGCATCAACACGTTATGTTTTAGTTTTTGTTAGATGCGTAGCAACTCTTTTCAAAGGACGAACTGTATCTTGCTAAAGAAAATATTAAAACAATACTATTGTGAAAAAAATCTTTATCCTAATACTTCCTATGCTATGCATGAGTATTCAAGTATCTGCTCAAAAATCGCCAAATATTATTGTTGTTCTTGCAGATGATGTTGGGTCTGGTGATATTTCAAAATACAGGAGTCTACATTCAGATGCCATCAAAATAGAGACACCAAACATTGATCAATTAGCAACAGAAGGAATGTTTTTCACAAATGCTCACGCTCCAGCTGCTTTATGTGCAACCTCAAGATATGCGATTATGACAGGAAATCATAACTATAGAAGCCCGTTACCATGGGGTGTATGGAGTGGATATGCAGAAAACGTGTTTACACCTGAAACATTAACTCTCGGAAGACTGATGAAAAAAGCAGCTTACCAGACTGCATTTATCGGAAAATGGCATTTGGGAACAGATTTCGGAAAATATTCCAATGCAAACGAACCTTATAGAACCAGAAACAAAAATAAAATTGACCTTGATTTAAACATTGAAAAAATTATTGGAGGTGGACCAATGCAAAATGGGTTTGACTATAGCTTTACCCTCCCGTCGGGAATTCAAAATGTACCCTATGCAGTTTATGAAAACGACCAATGGTTCCCTTTGTATAAAGATTCACAAATTGGAATTATTAATAAAATGTATATGGAAAACCTCGGCCTAAAACTTAACAAAAACCAAGGCCTAGGGGATTCAAAATGGAACCCTAAATTAATAGGTCCACTTTTAGCTAACAAAGCGGTATCTTATATTTCTAAAAAAGCGAAAGAGGACAAACCTTTCTTTATGTACTATTGTTCGCAAGCAGTACACAGTCCACACACACCTGCCGACGAACTTAACGGCATCAAAATCGCAGGTACAACTCCTTCAAAACATATGGACATGATTAAAGAACTTGATGTTCAGATGGGAATGTTAGTTCAAGAACTTAAAAAACAAGGAATTTATGAAAACACAGTATTTATCTTCACCTCTGACAATGGAGGCTTACATATAGATGGAGATACCTGGAATGCAAGACACGAACCTAGTGATATTTACAGAGGTTGCAAAAATGATCCTTATGAAGGAGGTAGTCGTGTTCCATTCATCGTTTCTTGGCCAAAAGGAATAAAAGGAAACGCACAAACTAACAAACCTGTATTAGGACTAGATATTTCTGCAACCATCGCAGCAATTGCAGGAATAAAACTAGAAGATGATCAGGCAATCGATTCATATAATTTACTACCTATTTTACAACAAAATAAAAAAGCCAAAACCCATCCCTATGTGATGCTTCAAGGAGGGTCCGCAAAACAAACTATGATTATTGAAAACGGCTGGAAGTTAATTATCCAATTTGACAAAAAAGATAAAACGGATCAAACCAGAACTCCTGTTGCCCTGTTCAATTTGAATAATAATGTTAGAGAACATGAAGAATTAAACCTTATCTCTAACAAAAGATACCAAAGAAAAGTAAACTACTTATTAAAAAAATACAATGATACTAGAGATGGTAAAAAACCAACTGGTAATCACTTTTAATTCCTAACTATGAGACTTACAATATTTTTTATTTTTTTGACAAAATTTTGTTTGAGTACTGCTCAAAACGAAAAGCCAAACATCATCTGGATTTTCTCTGATGATCATTCTTATCAAACCATTGGTGCCTATGGTGGACATTTAGCTGCGCTCAACCCTACACCAAACATTGACAAACTAGCAAATGAAGGTATGAGGTTTGACAAATGCTACGTAGAAAACTCTATCTGTGCACCCAGCAGAGCTACCTTACTTACAGGGAAAATGAGCCATATGCATGGTAAATACAATAACACTAAAAAGGTTGTATTCAATCATGATCAAGATCAATTTCAAAAGACACTAAGAAAAAATGGCTATGAAACAGCCATGATTGGAAAAATACATCTCGATGGTGACATGCAAGGATTTAATTATTGGGAGGTTTTAATTGGTCAGGGTTCTTATGTAAATCCTGTTCTAAAATCAGAGGAAGGTGAAAATAAATACCAAGGATACACTACCGATATTATCACGGACAAATCTCTAGATTGGCTGCAAAACAAAAGACATAAAGAGAAACCATTTATGTTAATGCTACACCATAAAGCACCTCATAGACCTTGGGTGCCTAAAAGAGAACATATGAAACTTTACGAGGGAATTGAAATTCCTGAACCAGCAAACCTACACGATGATTATACCACTAGAACTACTGCTGCACACAAACAAACTTTGAGTATTTTACATGACATGACGCTAGATAGAGATTTAAAAATGGCTCCTCTAGAAAAAGAATGGCATAAAAAACAAGGTATTGACGATCGTTTTGATGCTAGGTTAGAAAAATATAAAAACCTCAACTTAAGCGGACAAGAATTAACTCGATTAAAATATCAAATTTATCTTAAAGATTATCTGCGTTGCATTTGGAGTGTTGATGAAAATATAGGAAGAGTTTTAGCATATCTAAAAGCATCTGGATTGGATAAAAATACGGTTGTAATGTACTCTTCTGATCAAGGCTTCTATATGGGAGAACATGGCTGGTTTGATAAGAGATTTATGTATGAAGAATCTTTTAGAACGCCCTTAATCGTAAAATGGCCAGGCACTATTAAACCAGGAAGCATCAATACTGATCTGGTTCAAAATATAGATTTTGCAGAAACCTTCTTAGATATTGCTGACATAAAAATTCCCAAAGAAATGCAAGGTAAAAGTCTTGTTCCTTTGATGAATGGAAAAACTCCTAAAAAATGGAGAAAATCGTTATACTACCATTACTATGAATATCCTGGATCACACGCCGTAAGACGACATGAAGGTGTCTCTACAAAACAACACAAACTAATTCGTTTTTACGGAGAAGATGTACCGAATGGTGAGGAATGGGAACTTTATGATTTAATTGCTGACCCTTCTGAAATGAACAATATTTATAGCGATAATTCTATGAAAAAAGTAATTTCTCAACTAAAAAAAGAATTGAAAAAATTACGCAAACAATATGAAGTAAAAGAATAACAGCATATGAAAAATACAATTCTAAAATTATGTATCGTTTTTGTGACAGTTCAACTTACGGCTCAAAAAAGACCTAATATTATTTTTCTATTATCCGATGATCAAACAAGTATTGCAACGGGCTGTTATGGGAATGACCAAGTATTGACCCCGAATATGGATAGATTAGCGCAAGAGGGGGTATTATTCAAAAATCACTACAATACCACTGCAATCTGTATGGCAAGTAGAGCAATCATATTAACCGGTATGTATGAATACAAAACAGGTTGCAATTTTATGCACGGCCCGCTTCGTACAAAAAAATTTCAAAAATCATACCCTGTTTTACTAAGAGAAGCAGGATATTTCACGGGGTTTGCCGGAAAATTCGGAATGGCAGTGTCTGATGGAGATAGCTGGGATGACAAATCATGGGATGTTTTACCAACCGATTCCTATGATGTTTGGGCAGGTGGACTCGGTCAAACCAATTATAAAACCGAAAAAAACGTGCATATTGCCAAATATGCTAAAAAACACCCACATAGTACACGTGCATACGGCGCTTGGGCCAAAGATTTTATGATTGAAGCAAAAAAAACCAACAAACCGTTTTGTATGTCCATCAGCTTTAAAGCTCCCCACTTGCCGTTTACGCCAGATTCTTATTTTGATTACGTATACAAAGGAAAAGAATATCAAAAACCAAAAAATTACGGTAAAGAAAATGCGGCACATCTCTCTCCTCAAGCAAAATCAGGAAGGCAATACAACAGCTATAATTTCTGGAGAGATTCTGACACGAGCTATCAAACTGCAATCACTAAATACAATCAATTAATTCATGGGGTAGACTATGCCTTGGGAATGATTAGAAAAGCCTTAGAAGAACAAGGTCTGGCAGACAATACAATTATCATTTTTACAAGCGATAATGGTTATAGTTGTGGCGCTCATGGTTTGGCCGGAAAAGTGCTTCCTTATGAGGAGGCCTCTAAATCTCCCTTGATAATTTTTGATCCAAGAAGTCCTCAAAACCAAAGAGGAATACAAAGAGAAATTGTTACTGGAAATATTGATATGGCCCCTACTATTTTAAATTATGCAGGATTAAAGCCTTTAAAAACCATGGATGGTGAACAGCTTCAAACACTCATTGAAAAACCAAAAAAATTTAAAAGAGAATCCATGGCACTTGCTAACATGTGGGGGAATGATGAAATACAGGCCATGTCTGTTGTTACCAAGGATTGGAAATATATCTATTGGCAATACGGAGACAAACATATGAACCCTACAGAAGAGCTTTACTACATTGGAAAAAATCGTTTAGAAATGACCAACAAAGCAAAAGATCCTGACTATAAAAATCAGCTCAAAAAAATGCGCTCATTATACGACAAACAACTGAAAAAAATTCAAAAAGAAGCAACTCAGGACAATCATTATCAGAAATATGGAATATTATTTGACAGGCATGCTTCTACAAAATCCAAACAAATATTTTTAACCGGTACTTATGCCGAAATGTTAAAAGCCAATTCAAAGAAGAAAAAACATTAAAAAAAAGAGTTTCTGATAAGCTACAGAAACTCTTTTTTTTTAATACCATTTATTTAACCTCAATGGTATATTGTGGCGTTGGATTCAAAGGACAGAAATACACATACTTCCCTTTAGTTAAAGTAACAACAGAAGTTTCTGACACCTTACCGTTTTTTATAGTTTCTTTTACATATGCTTCCTTGATATGATGTGCTTGATCTGTTTTACCTTCAGGTGCAATTACAAAACCTACCTCGTGATCTACTCCGTTATTTGCAATTTCAAAGATGTAATCTCCTTCAGATAAGACCAATCCATGCACAGAAAAATCTCCGGTGGTTTGTTCTAATTTAACGGTTTTAGCTTTTTGAGCAGCACTATTGTTTGAGAATAAACTTACAACTGCTATGAAACTGAATAGGATATATTTTTTCATGATATTACTTTTTTTTATGTTATTTATGATACTAATGATTCTTTTACTAATTCTTGAGCTACCGGGAAATCAATCGGGAAATCAGCTAGATTATGAATATAATTACTGATTGTTTTATCTCCCACAACAACGACCAGATCAATTAAATTCTCCTCTGTATACCCAACGTTAAAAAATGCCGCCTTTTGCGCAGCGTCAATTCTTCCTTTATGCTCCGCAATCGCTTTTGCTGTTTTTGCTAAAACATCTAACTTGGCATCAAAAGAAGCAGAACCACTTCTAATCTCAAGAATTTGATTCTCATCAAATCCATTCATTTTACCAATTACAGTATGTGCAGACAAACAATATTTACAGTTATTTATTTGACTTACTACTAAATTAATGACTTCTTTTTCTTTTGCTTTTAATGAAGTTTTTCTGTTTTGAAAACTTAAATAATCCGCCAAGGCAGTTTCGCTTTTAGCATAGTATGCATAAAGGTTCGGAACAAAGCCTAATTTTGATTTTAAGGAGTCAAATATTTCTTGATTCTTTGGAGATACTTCCTCCCTAGTTGGTACGTTAAATTGTGACATCTTTATAGTTTTTTAATTGTTATTAATTATTTACACTGCAAAGATGCGACGCTATCCTATTTTAGAAGTTGGTCAAAATTCCCTAGGAGTTAGCAATTTTTCCCAAGTGCTGTTTTTCCTTATATTCTGTGGGTGAAACTCCCTCATATTTTTTAAAAAATCTACTAAAAGATTGTATATCCATAAACCCCAAATCATATGAAATTTCTTTAACTGTTAGATCCGTATAGATCAACATTCTCCTAGACTCTAACAACTTCCTATCGTGTATATAGCGCAAGGGAGTTTTAGCTCCCATTTTTGCAAAAATATTTGAGAGCGTTTTTGGTGACTTAAATAATAATGCAGCATAATCTGCTACACTGTGTTTTGTTTTAAAATTTTTTTCAACTAAAAAATTAAATTCTCTTACTATATCAGAATTCTCAATCAAATCTGGATACTTTTCTTTTTGCTTGTATATACGAGTTCCTAAAATTAAATAACGTTTTAACATCATTTGCAGCATATCAATTTGAAGACTATCATTTTCCTCCATTTCAATTAAAAACATTTTCCATAAAGTTTCAAACTTATCTAATTCTTTACCTTTTATGGTAATAACAGGAAGTTGTGATGCTCCAAAAAACAAAGCGCCTTTGCAACTCACCTCAATATCATGATCAAGAATACAATAAAAAGGCCTATTGAATCTTAAAAATCTTATTTCATCAATTTTCGCTACTTCTACCTTATGAAATTCAGTTAGGTACAAAATTTGATTTTTTTGAAACACATACTGTTTTCCATCAATTTTAATATGGTTTTCATCTTTTTGAAACCATAGAATGGTCAAACTACTTTCTACAACTTCCTTTAATACAGAACACGTATCGGATGTAACAATTTCCAGATGTAAATACTCCTCTGTAGAACCAATAAATTTCATAAAAATCAAATTATAATCTTTCCATATCTAAGTCGAATTTATTTAAGTTCATTACGAATACAAAAAAAGGAATCCGAAAGGATTCCTTTTTCTTGCATATTAAACTCATTAATCTTTTAAAATGCTCAGCATATCTTGATCTATAGTAGGAGATGCGTATTTTTTATCTATTTCTAAAGATTCATATCCCTTTTCAACTTTGTAAACAGTTACATTTTGTCCATCCACTACTTTTAAATAATAAACGCCCGAAGGCAACTCTGTCATATCTAACTTTTTTCTATACGTGTTGCCAACCTCCAACTCTTCGTCATACAAAACAACACCCTCGGTATCTTTTATTTGAATTTTAGTTTTGTGTTCAATGGGTACAGTTGCTAATGAAACATGATCAACATCAATTGTTCTTACTCTTACAGTCTCAGACGGCTCAATAGTGTTTGCATTTACTGCTACTCCCAACAGCAAGATGCCAATTCCAATGGTTTTTACGATAAAATTTTTCATGATATAATTGTTTTTAAATTGCTTTCATTTATGATAGCGTTAAATACATTCAAAAACCCTAATTTTTAGAAAAAAAGAGGGAGATCATAAACTGACCTCCCTTTATCTAAACTAAACCTCTTTTTAAAACTACAATACTGCTAACATTTTTTCATTCATATTATAAGTAGGAATATCAATTTTCACTGATAATTCATTGTACGTTTTCTTCACTGAGTATTCTTTAGAATAACCGTCTGCAATAATTTCTAAATAATATATACCTGCTGGAAGGCTAGAAATATTATATGTTTTTTGCAACTTAGTGCCGGCTTTCATATCTTCAAAATAAATTACAAATCCATATGCATCTTTTATAAGAAGTAAGCCTTCACTTTTCACTTCTTTCATTGAAAATGTAAATTTTTCTGCATTTACAGACTGTACTTTCATTGCTGGTTTCGGGTCCACATTCTTTGCATTTACCAGTACTCCCACTAATAGAATGCTCATTACGATTACTGTTCTAATTGTGTTTTTCATAATTTTCTGTTTTCAATTATACTTCAAAGATACAAGGGTTTAATGCTAAGCAACACATGATTATTGTCACAAATATGTTTTATTTTAACATAAAACATAAAAACAACAAAAAAACAGGGTAAAAACAAACATTTTTAAATATTAAATCAGCACAAAACCTATGAATAAGCAGGTTGTGATTTTTAGAAATCTTTCGGACAGTAATAGTTTGAAAATTTGACTACACATTTTGGAGAAAAAAAATAAAATTCACCACTATCATCACTTAAATGAACTTGATAACCAATCTTTTTGGAGAGATATATTACAAAACAAAAAAGGGAAACCAATTAATGACCTCCCTACTTCCAAACTTATTTAACCCCTTTTTTAAATTCATTACTATTATTACTATTTTTCATTTGTTCTTGTAGAAAAAATTACAATAGTAAACATATTCAAAAACCCTAAAACATAAAAAAGGGACAACCCAACACTGTTGTCCCTCTTTACCAAATTAAACTAAACTAAACTAAACGTATTTTTAATCCATTAATATTGCGAGTACTTTTTTATCAATCTTAGGAGATTCAAAGTTTACTTTTACTTCCAAACGATCATATTTTTTTTCAATAGAATAAATCTTACTATGAACATCATCAACAATTTTTAAGTAGTAAGTACCCTCAGGTATTGTTGAAAGATCATACATCTTTTTATAAGTAGCACCACTTTTAACCTTTTCTCTATACATGGACACTCCCATATCATCTTTTATTTGAATAACCATTGTACCTTCTAATTCTTCAACAAATACCACAAATCTGTCTGCATTTACAGACGTTACTTCCATTACTGGTTTCGGATCTACATTCTCAGCAGTTGCAACTAGTCCCACTAGCAGCATGCTCATTGCCATTAATTTTTTAATTGTGTTTTTCATAATTATTTGTTTTAATTATACCTCAAATATAGAGGCATTCTAAAAAAAACAACTTGTCGAATTTGCCTACAATATGTACTATTTTAACCCCTACTACAAAAACATATAATTAATAGGTTAAAATCAAATATTTTATTGCTGTTTGTCAAACTCCAAACTACCAAAAATCAGTTTTGGAGGAAACTCTATTAAAAACCCTTTTAAACAGAACAAAATTGTTACTTTTAATAAGTCAAAAAAGTAAAAAACTATGAATAAATTATTATTGGCAATTGAATATTTACTTTTATTCATTCTTCTTCCTATTTCATTTTGTTTTGACTATCCTATTTTTATAAAAATTGGTTTAGGACTATTCTTTTTTATTTTTTTAATTACCTATTTAATAAAATCCAAATACCCTTTCCTAAAAAGCCCTTCGATCACTTACCAAAAAAAACTTGGCCTTAAAATTGGTATAAATTTTTTGGCTCTAAGTTTCATAACCATTGTTTATTTAAAAACCACGCGTCCAGAGAATCTATTTAATGTAATCCGTGCCAATCCAAAAATGTGGATTACCTTTATCGCTATCTATTCTTTTCTTTCAGTGATTCCACAAGAAATAATTTATCGAAGTTTTTATTTTAGTAGATATAAGATATTATTCCCCAATCCCACGGTGCTAATCATTTCTAATGCGATGGTATTTTCATTGGGTCATATTTTTTTTAATAACATATTAGTGAGTGGAATTACTTTTATCGGTGGTCTTGTATTCGCATTTACCTATGCAAAAACCCGATCCTTATGGCTAGTATCTTTAGAACATGCGATTTATGGCTGTTGGCTTTATACAGTAGGATTTGGAGCTGCATTAGGCTTTCCTGTTCCATAATTTTGTTGCTTATGAAACCCATATCGACAATGAGAAAACCCTATTAAGTTTGTTTGTCTATATTTTTGGGTAACAATCATTAATTCAACTCTATGCGTTATTCAGTTTTATTCAATTTGGCATTTATCTGGTTTTTCCAGCTTACCATCGCTCAACCCAAAACAAAGCAAAATGTCTTGTTATTGTATATGGATGATTTACGTCCTGAACTTAGTTGTTATGGCAGTAAACATATAAGCTCTCCAAATATTGATGCTCTTGCCTCTGAGGGTATACTTTTTAAAAATGCCTATTGCAACGTTCCTGTATGCGGAGCCTCAAGAGCAAGTATGCTTACTGGAATGTACCCAACTTCTCATAGGTTTTTAAATTATAATACTTTTGCTTCCAAAGAAGTTCCTAGCGCAATAAGTCTTCCTAAATTATTTAAGAAAGCAGGTTACACAACCATTTCCAACGGAAAAATATACCATCATTTAGATGACAATACAGATGATTGGGACGAAATTTACAGACCTTATGCTTTTGATAAAAACACCAATAACCTAAGTCCAACTGAATACTGGCAATCGATTTGGAAGGACTATCAAACTACTAAAAACAAAAACATCTATAAAAATACTGGCAACGGCCCCGCATATGAGAAAGCCACTGTTCATGATTCAACTTACATAGATGGAAAAATGACTCAAAAAGTTTTAAGAGATCTAAAAAAACTAAAAAACTCCAAAAAGCCATTTTTTCTTACCGCAGGATTTATATCAAATCATTTGCCTTTCAATGCTCCGGATACTTACTGGAACTTATACCAAAATGAAGACATCAAACACCCTTATAACAACTTTAAACAAAAAAACATACCTAATATCGCAGTAGGTAATTTTTATGAATTAAGAGCTTATCAAAACATCCCTAAAAAAGGACCTGTTGACAGCCAAACTTCATTGCAACTGATACATGGGTATTATGCCACCGTTAGTTATGTTGATGCTCTAATTGGAAAAATTCTCAAACAATTAAAAGCACTTGACCTTAAAAAAAACACTATCGTTATTTTAGTATCTGATCACGGATATTTACTTGAAGAGCACGGTGAATGGGCAAAATTCACCAATCATAAATTAACGTCGCAAGTACCGCTAATCATAAAAATACCCCAAACTAAAAATAAAACAGTTGATAATTTGGTTGAATTGGTTGATTTATATCCAACACTAATAGAGATTTGCGGCATCAATCCTCCACAAAATCAATTAGACGGGAAAAGTTTTTACCCTATATTAAAGAACAACACCACAACTAATAAAACTTTTGTTTTTACTAAAAAAGGAAATGGATTTACCTTAAAAACAAAATCCTTCAGTTATACAGAGTATATCAATACAAAAACCAATGTTACCATTGCTAAAACATTATTTGATCATCGTGAAGACCCTGACGAAAATATTAATATTGCCAACAATCCAAAATTCAAAAGTAAAATTCAAGAATTAAGTACACTGCTGCATCAGAATTTTAAACATCAAATTTCAGAATAAAAAAAGCCTAGGTTTCTGCCTAGGCTTCTTTCAATATACATACAATCATTTTAATTTAAAACTACCAGCTTTTTGGTAAACTGAATACCTTCCTTGGTGGTTACTAGAAGCAAATACACACCTTCTTGTAAACCCGTTAAAGATATTTCATTGCTCGTTATTCTATATTTTTTAACGATTTGTCCTGTGGTGTTCACAATGGCTAACGCTTCTAAACCCTCATAATTTTTAAGAAACAGTCTATCCTGTGCAGGATTAGGATAAAATGAAAATTTCTGACTAACATTCTTCTCAAGCGGAACAGACAAAGGATCATCGATTATCCCGGTTACATTATCGAAATAATAGGTTCCTGGATCTTTTCCAAGATTAATTTTTAATTGTACTTCTTGGGTATCTTCATCCATATCTATATCATATTCAAACAATGCATAATCACTTCCTAAATTCATTACAGGTGAGGTTTTATTTGTTACTACTCCTTGAGTATTTTTGACAGAAACTTGATATCTAAACGTGGCTCCAGCGTTTGGTGATTTTGCATAACTTTTTATTCGAAGTGTTTTATCCTTTAAACTACTGTAATAAATGGTGTTTTTTAAAGAAACTTTGTTATGTCCATCTCCTGTTGTAACATTAACTCCATAACTATGATCTCCTTCATACGACTCCGAAGCTCCATCAAAATTTATTGCTTCAGCTATTCCTGAAACAGCAAAATCCCAATTTGAATCAAAATCACATTCAAAATCGCCATTCACTACAATTCCTCCTTCTTCTAAAATATCACAATACCTATCTCCTTCCTTTTTTCCTAAAACACTAACTTCTGCCAAACTTAACCTTCTAGAACCTTCTCCCATAACACGAATATATCTCGCCTTAGTTCCTACATTAACATTGGAAAACAACCTAGATCCTGTGGTTCCTCTATAATAATACGCCAAAGCGTTTGATTTGGCAGTTGCTAAATCAACATCTCCAAAAGGCTCATCATCAATCAAAACATAAAAGTTTTTAAAATCATCTGATACCGTTCCCTTATTCGCTCCATTCATTTTTTGAGTACCCCAAATTTCGAAAGATTCAATATCAAAATTCTCACCTAAATCCAAATCCCACCATGGCTCAGATTCTATATTTGTATATGCAGAAGACCCAACAGGAACCAACCCTTTTTGATAAAATTGAGCATGCAACCTTCCATTTATATTACCATCAATTGCTTTTGATGCAGGGGTTTCAATTGTAACTCCTTCAAAGGTCTGATCAGTAGCAGTAGAACTTTGACTCACTGTTTTTCCTAAACTTATTATTTGCGTTTGAGGTAATAAAGCTATTGCACTTTCATAGGTAGCATTTGTATAGGGTACCGTATTAGGTGGATTTAAAATTTGCACGCGTATTGGTACTGTTTTATACTCAAATGACACTCTATCTGGAACGGACTCTTCGATAATAAAATACAATTGATCTCCATTAGCAGCATCTTTATATACTCCATTTTTTGTCAGGTACTCTTCTAGTTTTACCTGAGATGCAAATTCATAAATTCGCTGAGGGTAATCAAATCTTAAAGATCCTTGGGCCCATGCTGATTTAATTCCATAATTATAAAACCCAATTGCGTCAGAAATATAACCATCCACTTCAAATCTAAAATCATTGCCTGCTATGTCGATTTCTAAATCAGCCTCTTCTGTAACGGTAAATGCCAAAGGTCTTGTACTCATAACATCTTCAGTATCTAAATAAACTATATTATCGCAATGTTCAGTATAATTATAAGTTCCTCCATCAGTATCTAACTCAATTTCATAATGTTCTGTTACATTACTCTCACTATAATTGATAAAACTCCATTGTGTAAATCCATTATTCCTAGTCTTTAAATTAAGATAGTCTGTTCCTAATCCAACAACTTTGGATACCCTTATTGCTGCTGCACAATTTTCAATTTTGATATTTTCAAAAGAATGATTAGAAGAATGTTTCCACAAATCTATAGCTCGTGAATTTTCATTTTTACCAGATATATAAACATCTTTAAATGAATAATCCGCTTGATAGGTTAACTGAAGTCCAATGTTACATCCCCATGATTTAAATCCATCAAACACAGATCTAGACTCATGATTTACAGCCATATCTCTTTCTATTGAGTTCATTGCATTATAAGTATTTATAACCTCCGTATTTTCCACTATTAATGCAACCTCAACCGGCATTACTCCATCTTCTTCTATACTTAATCCATCCACATCCAACGGAAAATGATTTACCTGATGGCTTGGTCTAAGCTCTGCTAAAGCAGCAGGATCTACCCTATGAAGATTCGTTAATACTGGATTGATATTTGTAACCCCAATTCCAAAATTAGAATCTGTTATTACATTATTTCTGCAAACAACGGCACGACCTCTCATTCCTAATCCCTCTCCTCTAAACAAATAGTCATCGTAAAACAATGCAGAATGATAAAAATCAGGATCAAAATAATTCTCCCCTTCTACAGGTGTATAAGCATCCTCAGTTCCGGGTCTTGCTTTTGTTATTTTAACCAACAAATTATCATCCCAAAAACCAGTTTCATTTCCAGCTTCAGAAACGATACCCGCACCTGCCACTTCATAAACTATATTATCATCAATCTCAGCGTGAGAATCATGATGCGTAATTCCCCATCCTGGATTTCCCCAAACAACATTTCCTTCTACATGTGCTGCATTGGTTCCATTAGTAGCACCTGTCCTGTGTAAATGAATAGAATACCTACCTCTACTGTTTGTAATTTTATTAGCATCTGCTTTTTTTAACTGCATACACTCTTGTCCTAACGCTGACAGTTTAGAAGTAAAAACTTTTGGTTCCAACCACATATCATACAAAAAATCATCTGCAACTCTGGACTTATCTGTTCTTCCTAAATTCTTAAAAAGAGCATATCGAAACTGAACATCCAATGGGTTGTGCATTGCCATTACATGACCTCTTCTTGAAACCTCTGAAATATCTGCTGACGAAAAAGTTATATTTCTAGATAGATTTCCTACATAACAATGCAATTCTTGTAAAGCATTACCTTCATGGTTAAAATTGATATTCGCAGCAGTATTTAATACAGTACCGTTTAATGTACCTATAGTTTTTTGATCTACCCCACGAGAAGCTGTATCTATGTTTCCGCCGCTTGTAATAACCAGTTCATCACCGACTTCCCAACCTTCTGGAGCAAACTCCAAATTGACAGTTTTCTGTGCTTTCGCCGCATCAGATGCCAATTTCACTTTTGTTGTTTTTGTTTTTCCAAGTACCTGAATTTGTCCCATCGTTGCAAGTCCTAAAGAAAGCTGTTCTGCATCCCAACTTGAACGTCCATATACTCCCGGACCATCATCGATTGCAACAGATGAATGTTCTGACAATGTAGTATTCGCATTTCCTTCTGCGGCAGTATCAAATCGATCAACGTTTCCCGTTGTAGTTAATTTATAGGTTACTTTATAATGTAATTGTTCATCAGAAAAATGTGATTTTGCATTTGAATTCCAATCTAAATCATAAATTTTCTCTACGTCATTTTTATGCTGTTCAATATCGAAAGGTTTGAATACAATATCTATATCCCCATCTGTAGTTTCATTGGCATGAATATAGATCTTAGACATCATAGTACCATTAAAGGTATCGACTATTAATTTAGTAGTTGCTGCACTATTTGTTTGCGACATTGTAAAGGTACCATGTACTTTAATGGCAAAAATATGCTCCTCAGAACTTTGTTCATAAGTAACACTGTATGCTGATGGAATTACAACAATAGCCCCAGAGGTTGGCACCGTATTCGTACTCCAGGTTGAAGGTGTGAACCAAGAACCGGATTTTACAGCGGTATGGGTTGCTGTATTGTCTGGAATTAAATCAGCAATTGAACTTGCATTTGTAGTGCTAGAAAGCACCATAAAAAGCATAAATATATATTTGGTAAGTTTCATTTAGTTAAGTGTGGTTAGTTTAAACGATATCGTTCTAAGTAGTTTGATTTATTTTTTCGATAAGTATCCTAACGAGACTAAAAATTCGTCCATCGCAATAACAGTTTTCTCAAAATATGGACTTTTATTAAAAAATGAATGTGGTTGATCTTCATATAAAATTAAGTCACATCTACTGCCAACAGCTTTCATCCTTTTCTCAAACTCCAAAGAGGAACTCACAGGTGTAGTTTTATCTTTGGTTCCAAAGAACACAATCGTTGGAGGGGCTCCTTTAGAAATATTATGCAAAGGAGAGATTTCTTTGTAGCGCTCTTTTACTTTCCCATACCCATAGCCATTTTTACTATTATCATATACAGGATTAAATAATACCAAGGCATTTGGAACTGAACTTATCGAAAGGTTTTCACCAACTTCTTCCAATCCTTCCACATTACCACAGGCAGCTGCCAAATGCCCACCTGCAGAACCACCTCCTGAGGCAATTTTAGCTGGATTCACATGAAGTTTCTCTGCATTTTCACGTACATACCTAATGGCTGATTTTGCATCATTAACTGCTTCAAAGGGACTTGTTTTATGCTCATTAAAAATTCTATACTCAACAGAAATCGCAATCATTCCTCTACTCGCTAAATAAGAAGACTGTCTTTTAAAAGCTTTATAATTTCCTCCGTTCCATCCTCCACCATGAAAGAAAACCATACAATTATAAACTTTACTAGCATCAAAATTTTCAGGTTTATAAATATATAAATGCAGCGGAATAGAATCCACCGTTTTGTAAACTAACACTTCAGGTTTGATTTCAGGAATTTTTAGTTGCGCCATTCCTGTGACACAGAAGCAAAAGAAAATTAATTTAGAGATGATTTTCATATTAAAAATTTTATGGGGTTTAAGTTTACTCAAAGTTAGCAAGCAAGTATTCAGAGAAGGTCTAAACATTGTCAACAAGGGTTTGAAATAAGTCAAAAACAAAAGAAGCACCGCATGATACGGTGCTACTTTATAGGTTATGAAACTTATATTATTGTTTGAATACTCTTTTAGAGGCACTACGTCCATCTTCTGCAACAAGCTTAATTATATAACTTCCACTCTGCAAATTTGAAGTCTCTATAGCATTGGTATTTTGATAGGTTTCAATATGCTGTCCTAAAACATTATACAATTCAACAACAGCAACTTCCTTTGAAATATGCAACACATCATGAACTGGATTCGGATATACATCCACCGATAAATCTTGTCTTGGACCATTATTAAGACCTAAAGTAACATAAGACAAATTTGAGGTTACATTATCAATTGAAACCACATCATTTAAAACAGCACCTGACTTAATTTTAATTCTAACTTGAATTTTAGAAAATGGTATAATGGTATTGGGTTTGTTAAAATATATTGAATGCCAGTTACCATCAGCAGAAATTGTTGTAGTACCAGAAGACAAAGACCCTAATGTGTTATCTTCATCATCAAACAATTTAAAAACAGCTTGATATTGAACAGAGGCATTTGTTGACTTTGCATCAAAGGTAATTTCAATATTATCCGTAGAAACTTCTTTACCAAAATCATACACTGCGTTATCAAAATAGGTAACAACAGTTTGATCTTGACTAAAAGTTAAGGCAGCTCCAGTTCCACCGCCATTACCTACAACGGTTCCTATACTTGAATCTGTTGTTGTATTATGAGACCAATCTGTCAAAGCATTTTCAAAATCCCCATTGCTCACATACATATCTTCAGTTGTAGCTTCTTGAAAAGTTACATTATCAATATAGAAATCTTTATCTGCTGTTTTAGAGATTATTCTTAAACTAACATTCGTTGAGTTTAACACACCTTTTATTGTAGATGATACTTGCTGCCAACCTGTTCCTGAAAGTGTATAAGTAAGTCCTGTTGTAGTACCAGGACCTGATTGCCAAATTTGAACTTGAACTTTACTTCCATCATCTCCTTTTACATCAAACTTAACAATATAGTCTCCAGCATTTGCAACAGCAAAACTTGATGCTTTTGCTCCTGAAGTTGTTGAAGAAGCAGATTCAACAAACAAAGCACCAGCAGGTTGCCCTTCTGCTCCGGCATATGAAATTGAAGCACTATTTTGACCCGTCCAATCACTGGCATCGGTATCAAAACCTCCATTCGAAAGTTGAGCGTTACTATTAAAAGCAACTATTGATAATAAAATTAGTGTAATTTTTTTCATGATATATTGGTTTTAATTAATTGTTTAGTTTACTCTTCAAAACTAATAGGAATCTGCTTTTTAAAGGTCTCATAAGTGTCAGAATAGGTTTGTTTTCGGTCAAAACAAAAAAAGCATCACCAAATGGTGATGCTTTTTTATACTAGAAGTAATTCCTACTTCTTAAAAAATCTTTTCGTAACAATCTCCCCCTCTAGTGTTGTAATTCTAGCAATATACGACCCACTTTTTAAGCTTGAAGTATCTACTTTACTAACATTTGAAAAGGAAAGAACTGGCTGACCCAAGATATCATAAACAGAAATCTGAGCAACCTCTGAGGTAATATTAAGAACGTTCTGTACTGGATTAGGATATAAGTTTAATGATATATTTTGTTTTTGAGAGTTATTTAGTCCTAAAGTAACATAAGAAAAACTAGAAACCACGTCATCTACAGCAACTGTTCCATTTAAAGGAGCACCATCCTTAATCTTTACACGAACTTGAATCTTGTTAAAACCTCCAATATCATTAGTTTTATTAAAAGACAATGGCTCCCAATTTACACCAGTTGCGTTTGAAGAACCTGTTGTCAAGGAACCTAAATTAATATCATTGGCATCAAATAGTTTAAAAACAATCTGAAAATTCACGTTAATATCTGAAGTTTTAACATATAAATTTACATTGATATTATCTGGATAAACAGTCTCTCCAAAATCATACACATCGTTATCAATATATGTAACTAAAGTTTGTGCTACAGAAAAAGTCAATCCCGCTGCTGCTGCAGAGCTATTATAACCAGCTACAGACCCCATTGAAGATTCGGTATCAACTGTATGCGTCCAATTAGCTAAACTACCCGTTTCAAAATCACCATTTGAGACATAACCATTTTCTGTATTTGCCATTTCAAAAGTGACATTATCTAAATTATAAGTTGATTCAGCTGTTTTTCCAATAATTCTCACATTTACATTTTCAGCATTTAAACCTGTAAAGGTTGTAGAATAATCTTCCCATTGACCTGTTTGTTGGATGGTATATGTTAACCCTGTAACAGTTCCATTAGCAGCCTGATAATAAGCTGCTTGAACTTTATCACCCGCCGTACCATAAACTTGAAATTTCATGATATAATCTCCAGCTGCTATTGCCGAATTTGGTGATGATTTAATTCCTGTGTTCGTAGCATTCGCAGTTGTAATCTTAAAAGAACCTCCTGGGTTCCCAAGAGTATTATCATGTTCAAATACTGTTGGAGTATTCTGCATAACCCATCCAGAAATATCAGAATCAAACGTTCCATTTGATATTTGTGCATGCCCTAACAAAGAGGTCATTAATAAAAGTAAAAGTGTAATTTTTTTCATGATAGTAATATTTAATAATTAGTTGATTTGATATTTCAAAATTAGACTTCAAATATGACTATCAGGTTTCATTAATGTCCGATATGGTTTACAAATTGTCACAACAACAAAAAACCGCTATCTTACTGGGATAGCGGCTCTTAACAAATGATAATTTCGTTATTTTTTCACAAAAACTTTGGAGATAATTGCCCCGTTTTCATCCTGACTTTTAAGGATATAAGCTCCGCTTTTTAGAAATCCAACCTCAATACGATCCGTATTAACTTTTCTTGTTATCAAATTCCCCACAACATCGTAAATTTCTATTTTTTTTGAGATTGTATTTACATGCAATACATCTCTCACCGGATTAGGATATATCAAGAATGACTCTTTTCTAGAATCGATCATGGAAATCGAAAGAATTTCATCGCCATTTTCATCTTTTATATTTGTAACAATATCATCTAAATACGCTATGGTAGTATTATCTCCACCTTTGGCCCTAAAAAACACAGTAACACTTTTATAAGTATTATCCGCTAAGTCACCATCATCAAGTAATCTGTTAGAAGATGAAACTGCGAAAGTAGCACCAGGACTCACCCATCCTTGATAAAAGGTTTTTGTTCCTCCGATACCGTCACTATAATTTAACTTAAAACAAACTTGTACCTCTGCAGCCATACCTGTTGCTTTATGATAGTAATCTAAGGCTAATGTATATGTTTCAGGAATATCGGTTTCGAATTCATAAGTAAAGTTATTTTCTAATTTGATATCACCACTTGAAAGTGTTCCATCAAAAGAAATTTCAGCTGCCTTACTTGCACTTACACCTTCACCTTCAGCGATATAGAATTCCGTTGCCGTTGCCGTATCTAAACTCCATGACGTTAACTCATTTTCAAAGGCAGGGTTTTGTACATATCCGCTATAACTCACTTCATGAAATACAATTTCACTCACATTTACTTCTACTCCAGCACCAGCATTATAATCTGCATTTCCAGCGCTTTTAAAATGAAACTTGATATCATTCATCGTATACTCCCAATCCGATTCGCTACTCAAATCAAAAACATGAGTTTTGTAATCTGAGTGGAAATTGGGAATATCGAAACTAATGTATTTTCTACCTCCTCCTTCTTTAGGAAAAGACATTCGTAAATAAGTGGGTCCGGCAGCAGAAGGGTTCTTCAAAGAAATAGCTACATATCGATACAGCTCAGCATTTATATTTGCTGTGGTAGTCCCAAAAACGGGATTCGAAGCAGATTCTGTTAATGCTAAATTTAGATCTCCACCACTGATTGTAGAAGTCAATCCTGAGTTTACAGTCCATACATCATTTGGGGGATCAGAATTCTCAAAATCAAATGTATAAGTACCTTGCGCAGCCAAACCAAAAGAAACAAATAAAACAATAAAAAAGGTAATTTTTTTCATAAGCCATTATTTAATTAACATTCTATTATACTGATACTTAAGTTAAAAAAATAATTTCATAAAAAAAAGCGTCTTGCAATGATATACAAAACGCTTTTAGAAAAATCGGTTGGGGGTAATTATGAATTCTTATTTTTCTTTTTGGCAGTTTTCAAGGCTGTTTGCTGCTCTTTGCTTAAAACTCCAACAATCATTTCTTTGTATGCTTTTTTATATAAAGCCTTCAACTTTACTTTGGTTTCTTCTTCTGATAACCCCTGCGACTTTATATCTTTTACTTCCTTAAGCATGCCTACTTGATAGGCAAGCATTTTTTCCTTTTGTTCTTCCTCTAAGCCCAAGTTCTCATTTTCAGAAATAATAAATTTATCTATTTGAACTATTTTTTCATTTGCTTTATCTTCTAACGTCTTCTTCTGTGCAGTTACATTCGTTAATGATAATAGAATTACTGCGATTACTAAAATTCTTTTGATAGTCTTCATAATAGTTTTGGTTTAAAATTAATATTGGTTGTTTTTATTTCGCCTATTCACAAAAAAGGCTCCTTCTTCTGTCAATTCAGATTCATCATCGATTTTGCTGTACCTCCCGGAACGTGAAATCAAAACATGACTTAATGAAATAGTTGCAATAGACTCCACATAATCCGCTAATTCCTTAGTTTGTTCAATCGAGTGACTTTGAGCTCCATATTCGGTTACCCACAATTCTTTATTCTCATCCTTTATATAATGGGGTAAAAATCGGTCTATTCTATGTTGTACAGTTTCATCTGCATGCACATATAAATGATAAACAAGTGCATCAATAGCGACTTTGATATTGGAATACACATCTTGATTCCAATTTTGTTTTCTTTCATTCCCTGCCTGCCTTCCTATCATAGAAACTCCAAACTTTGCTAAGGGAAACTTTTTTCTGATTCGAGGGACCCACTTATTAATCGTATCAGCATAAGCTTTTCCACTAGGAAAAACTTCCTCATAATGATCGGAATACAACTCGTTTCCAATCTCCACAAACCTCACAGGAACCTTAGCAGCTTCCAACATTTTCAATTGATTTTCCATGGTACTTTTTACAATATCAACCACAAAAATAATTTGGGTATTCGTACCATCTGCCAACAACTTCACGTCTTCAATTTTATGTTCAATATCCTTAACGGTAGGCTCACTTGGCAATCCGATTTCCCAATTAAAATTATGCGCCATAGTTCCCCCAGGGTATCGCAACATAGTGGGCTCCATTTTAGAGATAGTTGACACCAATTTTTCTGTGATTACGGGAGTATCTCCCCAACGCATATTAAAACCAATATGTTTTTTTGGGGTAGGATATGTTTCTTCTAGTGAACTAACATCAGAACAACCTAAAAATGAGCAAACACATAAATATAGAGGTAGGATAATTCTTTTTTTATGGCTGCAAAAAATAAAAAACATATTGGTTGGTTTGGTTGATACAAAATTGCAAAACATGCTTAAAATCTAGGTTTCATATTTGTCAAAATAAGTTCAGAAAACATCTAACAAACACAAAAACAGAGGCGTTACAGATAAAAAATAAAAAAAACACAAATATTTTTAGGGTTTTTTACTGCTTCTCACGCTATTATTTATGAAGACAATAATTAATTAAAAACTATACATTATGAAAACTTTTAAAAACATCGCAATCGCAACATTAATAGGGGCAGGAGTCTTAAGTGCTTTCAACACACCATTATCTGAAAAAAAATCAACGAAACAAATTAGTAACAACACCGAATGGAACCAACTTAAAGAAGTTGTTGTTGGTAGATGGGAAACTAACACTTTTAATACTCCTAAAATCAGCAACGATGTAAGAGCTCATTTTCCTTATATAACGGATACTGCATTTAAATACATGGAAAAATCTCAAGAACAATCACTTGCTGACGTATATCCAGAAGATGATCAAGAATACCATATCGAAACCGAGAATCTAGTTAAAAAATTGGAGGAACTAGGAGTTAAGGTTAGACGACCAGACGAAATGGAGTTTCAGGTAACAGGTACTGCTCAAGTATACTCTAGAGACCCTATTATCACCATTGGAAATAAATTTATCATTACCAATATGTATACAGAACAAAGAAGACAAGAATCTGCAAACTATAGAAGAATTGCTTTAGATCTTGCTAAAAATTACAACGGTGAAGTGATTAGCATGCCTGCAAACAAATTAGGCTACCATGAAGACAATATGTACATCGAAGGTGGAGATGTTTTTGTAGACGGAAAAGATATTTATGTTGGAATAAGTGGAAATGCTTCTAACGAAAAAGGTATTGTATGGTTGCAAGAAACTTTAGGAAATAGTTATAATGTACACGCAATAGCTTTGCATAAAAACGTTTTACATTTAGACTGTGCGATGATGTTGATCAACGAAAACCAAGGAATTATCTGTAAAGAAGATTTTATCGACTTTGATGCATTGCCAGCAAAATTGAAAAACAGAGAATGGGTAACAGCAAAACCTGAAGAAGCTCAAATTATGGCTACCAACGGAATTGTGGTTAACAGTAAAACCATTCTTATGTCAGATGCTTTTCCGAAAATCGCAAAAAAAGTAAGAGAAATGGGAATTGAAGTACATGAAATCCCTTACAAAAAAGCAAATTACTTTGGTGGTGGATTGAGATGTAGTTACCAACCAATCACCAGAGAATAATGCATAATTAACTAAAAAAATCAGTCCGTATATTTTATACGGACTTTTTTCAATTATAAATTAGGGTTTTTCACAAACTATTACGCTACTATAAATAGAGAACCTATTTTAAAATCTATACCATGAAAAAACTAATCTATTTAACAGTCTTATTATTCGGAATTCAAACTACCAATGCTCAAATGTTCGGATCCTTGACACTTCCTGGTCTTGGAGGAGCAACCAATGCAAACGCGGCAACCTATTCAGGAGATGGTGTTAGCGTTGGTGCCATTGCTCTATTTTCTAGCAAAATCAATCCCACAGTTACAGCCCTTTCTTGGAACACCGGATATACAGTGCTTGGAGGGAAATATACAGTAGGAATTTCACAACCTGTAATTTTCAATGACAACTTTTCATCGAATTTTCTACCTGTTACCGCTTTTACCCCAATTCAGTTGTCTTGGGATCTAGACAAATTTAAACTCCAAGGAAGTTATTCACTTATGTATGGACAAGATTTACCTCTGAATGGACATTTGTTTTCTGTAAAAGCAACCAGATATTATAATGAAAACAAGTATTCTTTAAACGGAGGAATTATTTATGAATACAGACACAAAAAAGGAACTAGCGAAAAAGAGTTTGGCGATGCATTTATCGTAGAAGCAAATTTCTCTAGACATTTCACCAAAGGAAAAACCTTAGGATTACTAGGATACTACAATGCGAATATCAGTCCAGAATACGTAAACTCAGAACCTATTTTCAACGACAAATCTACTGTTTCCGGAATTGGTATAGATGCTGGAATCCCGTTGGGAAAACACTTTTTCATGAATGCAAAATATATTCAAGACTTATCAAAAAACGAAGCCATAAAAGCAAACAAAGCAGTTGTAGCTTTATTTTATAAGTTTTAATTCAAAAACAACTGTTGAAGACCTTTATAATTTTTTTCCAAAATATTTTCTGGATCTCCACCTTTTACATGCCCTAAAATACCCCAAGGCCCTTTATAGCCAAGATCTATCAATTCTTGTATCATGTTTTTTTCTAAATCCCCTTCACCAATTGTAATTATTTTGGGGCCTTCTTTTTTCATTCCATTCAAATTCACACACCACAAATAAGGATACATCAACTTAATATTTTCTTTGAAATTTTCTACATCTTCGTGAGCATGATGGAAATTATAAATAATCCCTATTTCACCTTTTGGGAATTGAGAAATAATTTCAAGTTGATTTTTAGGATTCCCATACCATCCACCATGATTGTATAATGCTATTTTACACCCTAAAGATTTAGCTCTTGCAGAAAGATAATCGATCATAGCTTTCGCTTTTTCAAATGCAACTTTATCAGAGACATTCGTGAAAAATTTTGAATCCATACCTACCCAAACCTGAGTGTGCAAACTTGTTTTTTCTAAATTTTCAAATACTGCTTCATTCTGTGCTCTTAGCGCATCAGGAGCATCTTTTGATAAATTTATATACAACCAAACATTATGGATTTCAATTCCTTTTTCTTGAGCAAGTTTCCATTCTTTAGCCATGGTAGGTATATGTCTAACTCTATGACCGTAACCGTATTGTTTATATCCTAAATTCTGAATCATTTCAATTCGTTCTTTAGGAGTCCGTTCTTTAACATCAAAACCAACAATCGACCATGGAATTAAATTTTCTTTGGAAAAGGTGTTTTCAGAAACAGGAGTATTACAGGCAGTAAAAACCAGAAGCCCTAAAAAAAACATTTTTTTCATTAAAGTCAGTTTAATCAATGCACAGCACTATCTAAATAACCCATAATTCCGTTGTTGTTGCTGTCTATGGTTCCTTCCTCATCATCTGGAGTTCCATCATTATCAGCATCTCTAACTAAAATATTTTTTTCGTTTTTGGAAGAAATTTTATACGGTGCCGTTTTCAGTAAAGCCATACAACCTGCACCTTCTCCATGCGCTCTAATATCTCTTGAAAATTTATGAAGCAACGGTTCGTAGGTATCTTTAGAAACCACCGCTAAATTCATAGTTTCATTAGGGTCCAGTTGATAATCATACAATTCATAGAAATTTTCTTTTCCTTTTTTCACCCATTCGATATAACGATATTTTCCCTTTACTCGGTACCCGTATCCTATTCCACGTTGTCCTCTATACACGGTAACTGCACCTATTTTTACTTGTGCATTTCTATCATTCAAAATCGGCACTAAACTTCTACCCTTTAAAGCTCTTCCTGTTGATTTGGAATTATTTTTAGGCTGTTCCGGAGTTTTCAACCCAGATAGCTCGCATAAAGTAGGATACAAATCAACGGTTGAAACTGCAGAAAAAG
This sequence comes from Flavicella sp. IMCC45537, assembly GCF_057197705.1. Lineage (NCBI taxonomy): Bacteria > Pseudomonadati > Bacteroidota > Flavobacteriia > Flavobacteriales > Flavobacteriaceae > Flavicella > Flavicella sp. IMCC45537. The sequence continues at coordinate 3,153,449 of NZ_CM170067.1, read as the reverse complement.
TCTCCCCTCTAGCTTCAGAATTTCTAGGATCTACAATAATCAATGGAGATGATGAAGCTACTTCTAAATTGGAGTGTTTATTCCAACGACCATGTTCTCCTAAAAACAAACCATGATCCCCCCAAAGCACAACGATTGTATTCTCTGAAAGACCTAATTTTTCCAGCTCATCTAACACCAATCCAATTTGAGCATCTACAAATGAAGTACAGGCATAGTAGCCTTTTTTCAACTCTAACTGAAATTTTTCATTGACCAAACCGGTTTTCTTATCCATATTGTTTTCGACATCTTTACCATGAGGCGCATATTTTTTTAAATCTTCTCTTCCAATTGGGGCAGCTTGATTGGCTGCTATTTTGAATTTTGTGTTGTCATACAAATCCCAATATTTTTTTGGAGCAATAAAGGGTTCATGCGGTTTTTTAAATCCGATTGCTAAAAAAAATGGATCGTCTTTTTTCGCAACTTTTTCTAATAACTTTAATCCTTCAATCCGAATCATTGCATCGGTATACTTCTCATCAGGTAAATCCGCTGCATCTATGGCCACGTTTTTTGGATGATGTCCGTTTTTAGGTGCATAATATGGGATAGACCAGGAAGCGATATCATCACCGTCTTTTGATTTTTGTCCTTTTACACCCACTGTTCTCGGATCATGAATTTTTCCGGCTGCCGCAGTAATATATCCATTCTCTTTAAAATATTGAGGTAAAAAAATCACATTGTTTAGTTTCGCTCGGATTGGTTTAAAACCAATCACTCCGGTTTCTTCAGGCATTAAACTTGTTGTTAACGCTGCTCTTGAAGGACCACATACGGCATATTGAACTTGATGATTTCTAAAAACCACCCCTCGTTTGGCTAACCGATCAATATTCGTAGTTATTGCTTGTTCATCTCCATAGACTCCAATATTATTCCTAAGATCATCTACGCAAATCATCAATATATTTGGCTTTTTATCTTGACCTTGAACAAACTGAAAAGACATAAAAACTAACGATACAATAATTACAATTCTGATAAACCTCATGGTTAATTGATTTTAGTTATTAAAATTTCACTTTCCTTAAACCCTATTCTTTCTGCCATTGTATATAGATAAACACCCTTTTCTAAAGTTAAAGGTTTCGAATACAATTGCCAACCACTATTAAAATCTAATTTTAAATTATTCTTTTTGGCTATATAATAAGCAATCGATGCTCCTTTGGTCTCTGTGCAAAGTTGTATCGTTTTCTTTTTCTGCTTCACGGTGACAGCACTTGTCTGAGGTTGCTTATTACCTGGCCACATTTCTGCAATCATTTCTGACTCTGAAATATCTGCATAATCTTTGTTTTTTTGAGCTTTTAGTGCTTTACGCATCCTTTTTAATTGAGTCGTATAAGCAGGATCTTCCGCTAGATTATGTAAGTTAAAAGGGTCTGCCTTGCAATCATAAAGCTCTTCGGATGTTTTATCACCAAACCAAATCATCTGTAAATTATTCAACTCATCTTTAGAAGCTAGTGACAGCAAATCAACCATCAACGGTACTTGTTTTCGATAGCCAACATCCTTGTACTTTTTCAAGGCAGGGTAATAGTTTTTCAAATACAAATACTGCTTATCTCTAACAGAACGAATCCTATCTGTAAACTCGTCAAATCTATCTGAACTTCCGTAAACATACATTCTCTCTTTAGCATTATATGCTCCTAAAAAGGCTTGACCATCCATGTATTTAGGGGTTTTTAGATGTGCCAAACTCAAAATAGTTGGAGCTAAATCCACAAAAGAAATCATTTGATCTGTTCTACCTATTGTTTCTGAATTGATGCTTTTAACCATAAAAGGAACTTTCAAACCAGAATCTAAAATTTCTCTTTTTTGTCGAGGTAAGGGTCCTCCATGATCACTATAAAAGAAAATAATGGTATTGTCATACAGTCCATCTTTTTTAAGCTCAGCAACTATAGCACCGAACTTTTTATCCATTAACTCAATATTACTATAATTTCTTGCAATGGTTTTTCTTGAAGTTTCGCTATCCTGAAGATAAGGCGGAACTTTTACCTGGGCTGGATCTACGGTTAAAGGTAACTTATCGTGTTTCCACAACTTACTCTCATGGGTGAGATCTATATTGAAAACCGAGAAAAATGGTTTGCCTTTTGGAGCATTTCTCCAATGTGCTTTATTATTATTTTGATCCCAAGCAGTTACCGGAGCTGCAAATTGATAATCAGTTTTCTGGTTATTCGTACAAAAATAACCCGCTGCTCTCAAATACTCTGGAAAACATTTAACCTCAGCCGGAACTACTGCAGCATACTGAATGATAGAATCACCTTTAATATCTGTAATTGGTATCCCTGTTTTATAGGTTCTTTTTCCCCAAGATTGAATATCCATCCCAGTTCTCATATGCATGGTTCCAATACTTGTGGCATACATCCCCGTGATAATTGATGAACGAGAAGGAGCACAAACTCCCACTGTTGCAAAAGCATTATCAAAAACCATGGCTTCTTTAGCAAAAGCATCTAAATGAGGCGTTTTAGCAGTAGCATCACCGTACATAGATAGCGTCGGACTGATATCTTCACTTACAATCCATAGGATATTTGGTTGTTGTACCTGAGCATGTGATGCGATACTAATACACCCAACTATGATTAAAATCAATTTTTTCATTACAATTCAATATTTATTTCTGTCCCTCCTCCTTTTTTCAAAACAAACGTTCCCTTTTTCACTTTGCCATTTTCTTTGTATGAGTACTCATAAGTTCCATAAAAACCATTCACAGGTAATTCTCCTGCTTTTGAAGTCTTACTTGTAATGTTTGTTTGCCATTTTTGATGTACCAATTCGTAAAAAGCCTCACCCATTGGAGCGAAAGACCAATCTTTGTTATATAAAATTGCCTTTGGATTTCCTTCTGAATGAAAACCCCAAAATAAAAACTCACTTACATTTGGCTGACTAAAGGCTGCTATGATAAAATCAGAGGTGTACTGTTTCCGTATCTCTGCATCATTAATTTCCATAGTAAACTCAGAAATACTGATTTTTTTATTGAGTGTACCATAATAGTTAAGGATAGAAACCACCTTTTCTGGAGGAGTTAAATCAGACCCAATATGACATTGGATTCCAATACCATCCACTAATCCACCGGTATATTTATCTATGCGTTTGATGTAATTATAATACCATTGTTGTTTTTCAAAATCGATTCCTCCTTTGCTGATAATTCCGTATTCATTGGTAAACCTCCCTACATTTGGCTGCAATTCTTTTAAAATCCGAAAGCCATCATATAAAACTTCTTCAGAACCAGTTATTCTTTGAAAATCTTTATTTGTGTAAGCCTCATTCACCACATCCCAATGTGAGATTTTCCCTTTTGTAGTCTCAGTAATATTCACCACATGATCTCTTATTAGTTGTCTCAAGGCTTCAGGTTGATCTTCCATTTCTCGAACCCCTTTGTTCTGATACTGAAAACCTGGCCAAATCAAAACATGTCCTTTTATGTTTAAATCGGTTTTCGAAACCTCTTCTATAGCAGCTAACGTTCTAGCTTTATTTTTTTCACGATGCCAACTTTTAATTTTTAAATCATTGGCAAAAACAATCTCATTGAAATCTCTTGACAAATACTTTAATTGATTCTGATCATTCAAAATATCTGCCGCATTCACAGTTGCTCCCCATGAAAATTCATGTTCAATTTGCTTGATTTCAATTTTTTTATTTTTCAATGGCTCTCCTGATTTGCTAAAACTTAAAAGCACATCTCCTTTTCTAATTTTCTCTATTCGTTCGAATGCTTTTTTTCTCCAAACAGCATCGTCTTCCATACCGACATACTTAATTTTGGTCTTTGGCAATGCTTCCAAGGGAACAGATCTATCGAAAACCAATACCTGAATATCCGCAAACAAAGCTTTTTGAGGTTGATACCCAAACTGAACAGCCATCCTTAAATCGTCTTTTTTAACTTTTTGATTGACCTCAAATGGAATATAATACTGCTTCCATTCTTTTGCTAAACTTATAGTAGAATTGATATTACCTTTATAATTTCCGGTTTGATTTAGCACCCATAAAAATCTAGCTTCCCCCGTCTCTAATCCAGAAAAAACCGTTCTTGCTTTGAAGGACACCAAAACTTTCTGTCCTTTTTCTAACTCCGTTTTTTTTACAGGAATCGAAGTTGAAGCTTTGTAAATAAACTTTGGACGCACTTTGGTTTCTATTGCTAATACATCTTCGAAATCTTCCATTTTTTTTATAAATGTGACCTCTCCGTATTCCTTATTCGTTCGGGTGTATTTTAAATTGTTCGTGTTTGTGATATCCTTTCCCTTTTTCAAGATTTCTTGTGCGCATACAGATATACTGCTACTCACCATCACAAAAAGAGTCATCAAACATATATTTCTTAAAAATTTTCTTTCCATTGGTTTAGTTTTTTTAATAATTCGTCCGCCACGTCTGGTTGTTGCGTTGCGATATTATGTTCTTCAGAAAGATCTAAAGACAAATCATATAATTCAACAGTATTGGTTTCATAAAAGTGTATCAATTTCATGTCTCCTTTTCTTATAGCTGAAGACTTTGCATCACCTGTATTTTTCGGTCTTGCTTTTGACGAATGCCAATAAACAATACGATTTTCGTTTGATTTTTTAGTTTCTATAATGGGCTTCAAACTCTTTCCATCTACGTTTGAAACAATTTTACCTGTTCCGTAATCTAATAAGGTAGGAAATACGTCCATCAACATGGCTATTGAAGTAGTTTCTTTTTGAGGTTGAATATGGTTTTTCCATCGAACAAATAAAGGAACTTTTATTCCTCCCTCATACAACCATCCTTTCCCTGCGCGCAAAGGAGCATTACTCGTAGCCAAACCACGTTTGTTATAACCATCATTAGACAGCCCACCATGATCTGATGAAAACACAACTATTGTATTTTCATCCAAACCCAATTGCATCAAGCTAGTCATAATTCGACCAATATTCACATCCAAATTTTCGACCATTGCTGCATAGGTTGCATTGTCTTGTCTCATTTTTGTTCGTCCTGTTCCTTCCGAAATATATTCTGGTCCTTCTCCAAAATCAAATTGAGAGATTTCTTTTCGATTTCGTTTCACATCTGCTTCTTTGGCCTCTAAAGGTTGGTGCACGGCATAATAAGCCAACACCGCCATTACAGGTTTGTTTTTGTCGACATTTTTTAGATAGGAAATAAATTCAGTTGTTAAATTATCTGTCAAATAATCACCTTCTTTACTGCGCTCCTCTATATCAACAATGGGTTTCTTTTTTACATTTCTATTATGTCCTTTTGGTGTATTAAAAGGGTATAAAAAACTAATAGGAGAACCTGCCGCTCCTGCGGCAAAGGAATAACGATAGCCAAAACCTTTTGGACCGTGAGAATCATGTCCTAAATGCCATTTACCAAAATAAGCGGTTTGATACCCTGCAGTATTAAATTGATTGATAAAATTTTCATCAGCTGAGACGTCGGTCATTTCAAAACCATCATCTGGAACATCACCGTCTTGAATTGGATATTTACCTGTCATCATGGCAAATCTTGAAGGAACACATCTTGGGTAATTCGCATAAGCATTCGTAAATTCAAAAGATTCTTTAGCTAAATTATCTATATGAGGGGTTTGGTATATTTTAGAACCATGTACACTTAAATCATGGTATCCTAAATCATCGACATGAATGACAATTATGTTTGGTGCTTTTTGTACAGTTGGTATGTTCTTATTCGACTGATTTCCTTTACAAGAAAAAAGAAAAGTCAATCCATAAAAAAAAACAAAACATCTCATCTGTGTAATCATAATTAAAAAATAAATTTAGTTGACAGCAAATTACCTAATAGTATAATAAAAGAGGTTATTCTAGAAATCTAATTAGGTTCAATAATTGTCAATCTCATTAGAATATCGATCTCTTTCATAGTCCTAATAAGTTTTTAGTTCTAATATGGTGCCATTATTCTACACCCAATCCTACTCTGTTTTTTTATTTAGGTATATTTTTCATTTCATAAGGATCGCTTTCCATTATAAAAAACTTCATAACCTTTAATTCATTTTAATATTTTTTAGAATTATTAAAATACCTAAAACAAATGATTGCAACAACTTAGTGAATAAAAAATCAAATATTACTCTCTAGACAACAACGGAATAATCACGTCATAGGCCGGAGTAGGCTCAAAATTCTCATCATAAATAGATTGAAAATGTCCTGTTCCCGATTTATAGCGCTCTCCCAAATCCCATAGATTTAAAGTTACTTCTCCGTTTTTACTTTTTTCAAGTAAAACAGTTACTAAAGCTTGGTATACCCTTTTTTGAATTAATCTTTCTGCAGTTTTATCTTCTCCTTCTTTGATCAAATAATCCAACTCTGTAACATGAAATGCTAAATCATTGGCATGTGCCCAGTCGATCAAATCGGCCAACTTTTCCATGGTTGCTGCTGTGTTATCAACAAAGTCTTCTCTTTTGGCACCCAACAATAAATGAGCTTGCCAACCAATTCCATCTACACGATGCCCTTTCGATCGAATGTGCAAGATGGTTTCTTTTACTCTATCCCACATCACCTCTTCCATTCCTGAATTTTGATTGTATACCAATTTCACATTTGGAGCATGTTCAGTTGCTAGTTCAAAAGCTTTTAAAATATAAATTGGAAAACCGGCATCGTCTAGACCGATGTGAAGCCAAGGATTTTCCCACTTGTCTACGCCCGCTTTTGGGCCAAACCAAGAACCATCTTTTAAAATAGTTTCATTTACCACATCCATCCATTTTACTTCTGGAATTTCGTTGTATTTTTTTGCTGATGCAGTCATAAACTGTATCATGTTTTCTAGTAATTCTTGCGGTGTTCTAGTATCATCTTTTGCCCATTTGGAAGCTTGTGGACTGATAGGGCCATGAATTCTAACTTGTAAATTATTTGCTTTAGCTAAGTCTAAAAACGCATTAATTTTGGTCCATTTCCAATTATCTGGTGTTGAGAGCACCGCGGACTGTTTAGCTGCATTCGCTGGGGTCAAATATTTAAAATGTTTTGAAAATAAAATTTCTTTTTGCGTGCCTAACTCATGGTAGTTCAAGGTAGCTCCAACCAATAAATCGGTTTCAAGCTCCATCATTGGTTCGTTGTCACCCTCTTCTCTATTTTGAGAAGTACATGAAACCCCCAACACAAAAACAAAAACCAGTTGAAAGTAGCTCTTTTTTAAAGTCATTGCTGTTTGTTTTTAGAAAAAATCTTTCGCAAAATCTGCTTGATACAACTTATAAAATTCCACACCAATTCTTTTCATCGATTTGGTTACGTAATGGCCAATCGGTGGTGGATTCTTTGGATAAAAGTCTTTAGAATTTTTATTATTCGATTGCGGAATTAATCCCACTAGAACATCCTCCTTAGAAACCTTTTTCATTCCTTCAACCACTTTACCATTCCCAACTTGAAACATCATAAATGGCATTTCAGGCACACCAAATTCATCGCGAACTGAATGAATTAAATTTGATAAATTTTGCCCATAACTTTCGCTTGGTTGCATTCCTCTTTTCGTATTGCTATCTGCTTCCCCTTGCACCCATAACATGCCACATATCTGGTAATCAGATTTCTTCAAAGGATCTAGAACTAAGTGCGCTAAAGAAATAAACTCACTGTATAATTTAGGTGTCTTTAATTCGTTGGTTAGTGCAGCTTTTTCCTCAATCCAATTAGGATTCCACGCTCCATACAAAGAAGTCCCTCCTTGTGATCTTTTTATAAAAACAAATTCTTCTTCAGGATAAGCCTCGGCTAGTTCAATTCCAAAAAATATTTCTGGCCCAAAAACATGGGTTACCTTAAATTTTTTTTGAACATAACTATTTCCTAAAGTAATTTTTAACGGACTTACCTTCTGATCATTGTAGTAAAACTGTATTCTATTTTTTACAGCTTCCAATCTTTGAAAATCCTCTGATGAAATTTTATCCGCATCGGCTCTTCCTTCCATATTTGATTGACCTGCGAAGAAAAACACCTTTTTAGTTTCATTATTTTTTTGTGCGATTCCTTTTTGATTTACACTACAAGCAAACAAAACTAGAAAAAAAACAATATGAAATTCTTTTATGAGTCGATACATTAGTTATTTTTTAGGTGGGTATATCTTTACTTTTGATGGAATTAAATATTCATTTTTCCATTCTTTTAACAATTCTAACAATTCCTTTTTCTTTTTTGGTTCAGTAGCTGATAGGTCATTTAATTCTCCTTCGTCTTTTACCACATTATACAATTCAACTTTATCGGTATCTTTAAAATAAAGTAATTTATAATCACCTGATCTAACGACCTCCGTTTTTCCATCACCTGTACTATGGGGTCTTGCTTTGACAGATCTCCAATAGACCGTTCTATCATTCCATTTTTCCGTACCCTCTAGCACTGATTTAAAACTCTTTCCATCAATGCCTTCTACTTTTTTATTAATAGATAAATCCAACAAAGTAGGAATAATATCCATTCCTAAAACGATCGACTCAGTATCAAATTTCGGTGTAATTTTTGCTGGCCAATTAACAATATATGGCACCCTGATTCCACCTTCATACAACCAACCTTTTCCTGCTTTGAAAGGTAAATTTGTAGTAGCTAACAAACGCTGCCCTTTATGACCTCCATTTGACAAACCTCCATGATCAGACGTCACCACGATGATGGTATTTTTATCCAACCCTTCCTTTTTTAAGGTTGCCACAACTCTTGCAATATTCTCGTCAACATTTTCAACCATCCCTGCGTAGGCAGCATTGTCTTGACGCATTTTTCTTCTACCTGCACCTTCCTTTATGTATTCGGGACCATCTCCATAATCAAAAGCATCTATTTCTTTTTGATTTCTTTTTTCATCTTCTTTCTTTGCTTCAATAGGCGTATGTACTGCATAATAAGCCAGAACCGTAAAAAATGGTTTCTTTTTATCTCTATTTTCAATAAATCCAATCGTAGCATCCGTCAATACATCCGATAAATAATCTCCTTTTTTTCCATCTTCTGTAACATTCAACACAGGATATTTTTCACCATGACCTTTTTTCTTCTTCCCTTCATTAGCTTTGGCTTTTTCTAATGTTTTGGTATTAAAAGGATAATGACGTGTATCTACACCTCCGGCATGACCTGCAGCGTAAGACTGGTGAAACCCAAATCCTGTTGGGCTACTTTCTTCCCCTCCAATATGCCATTTACCTGTGTAAGATGTTTTATATCCTGCCTTATTGAACTGATGTATAAAATTCTTTTCAGAGGGAATTCCTCCTAAATAACCTTTACTTTCATTCACAGGATAGGTACCTGTAAACATTCCATAACGAGAAGGTGTACACCTCGGATAACTACTATATCCATTTTGAAAAACAACCCCTGTTTTAGCCAAATTATCAATGGCCGGTGTTTGATGTATTTGAGACCCGTGATATCCAATATCATGGTAACCAAAATCATCAACAATTATCATTACAATATTTGGTTTTTCCTGTGCAAAAACTGACTGCACGAATAACAAAAACAATAGGATTAGTTTAGAAAATCTCATCTTTTTTCAATGGTATTTAAGTGGTTTTTCAATTTAGACTTTAAATCGGCCACAACCGATTTATATTCTTTTTCATTGACTAAATTTTTTGTCTCATTAGGGTCCTTATCATAATCATATAGTTCTCTACCAATAATATTTGAATCCTTATACGTTTTATAGCTTTTATAAGCAGCTCCGTGCCACTCTGTGTATCTATATTGTTTTGTTCGAATAGAATACCCCATTTTATCTTTCCCTCTAGGATATTGACTCACCGCATAAGTAACGTCAAGGCTTGTCTTCTGGTTTCCATCTAAAAGAGGCACCAACGATTTTCCATCTACTTCGGTTCCTTTTACTCCTGCCAATTCAAACAAGGTTGGAAATACATCTACCAACTCTACAGGAGTCTCTTCTTGTCTATTTTTAGACACTCCTGGGCCAGCAAACATAAGAGGAATTCGAGTGGCTTGTTCAAAATTTGAATGTTTACACCATTCTGTATGATCCCCTAAATGATATCCATGATCTCCCCATAATACAATAACCGTACTTTCTAAAATATTTCTTTCCTCTAAAGCATCTAACAGTTTTCCTATTTGCGCATCTACATAAGACACACAGGCCATATACCCATGAATCAATTCTCTCTGTTTTTCAACTGGCATTTTATCACCAATTCCCAAACTACTATCTATGTCAGAAAAAGCTCTAATTTCTCCAAAGGAATGATAAGCAACTTTCGGCGTTCCCTCAGCCAATTCTTGAAAGGGCGCCAATTCAATTTCTTCTCTCTTGTATAAATCCCAATACTTTTTAGGTGCTACAAAAGGTAAATGTGGTTTTTGATATCCTACACCAAGGAAAAAAGGTTTTTCTGTTTTTATCAAATCATCCATTTTTCTAATAGCATCAATCGTATACAAACCGTCTTGATACATTTCATCTGGCCCTTCAATACATTCCGAGCTAGGCTTCAATGTTTTAAAAACAAACTTACTTTGCTTACCATACTTTTTTAAACCTTTAGCCAATGCTTGTTTCTTAAGCTCGGCCATAGCCATTTTGGTTTCTGGTTTTTGATAAAAAGCATACATCGGTTTCCCGTATTCTTTTGGGAAATTTTCTGGTAAGGTATGAGCTATAGACCAGCTCTTACCATCATGCCCTTTTGATGTAGACCCTTTGTGATAAATTTTCCCCACTGCAGTTGTTTCATACCCCTGAGATATTAAATATTCTGGCATGGATTTTAATTGAGGTGCCGATTCTCTAAAATTTGTATGTAAATCCCAAACTTTAGTATTGTCAGGATACATACCTGTCATAATACTTGCTCTAGAAGGACCACAAACGGCTTGTTGTACATTAGCGTTTTTGAAAATAACTCCCATTTTTGCCAAACGATCTAAATTAGGTGTATGCATTTGTTTTTCACCATAAGCGGAGATCAATGGTTTTAAATCATCTACTGCCAGGAACAATATATTTTTTTGCTCATGGATGGTACTCTCCTTTTTTTTCTGTGCTTTACAAGAAGTTAGAGAGAGTACTATAGCTACTAAAAGAAACTTAGTTATTTTCATATTGCTTTTATTTAGTTAATAAATCTTGAACTGAAGCTTCACCATGATGGTCTATGATACTTCCAAAATCAGTGTCGGTAATTTTTCTATACTCCTCTAAAGATTTATCATTTCCTACGGCCGCTTTCAATGTTTTTAATTGTGCTTTCAGGTCAACAATAACCTCTTTATAAGCAGGATCATTGATGATATTATTCATCTGGTTTGGATCTTTTTCCAAATCATATAATTCCCATACATCAATACTATAGTAAAAATGTGCCAAGGTGTATCTTTCTGTTCTTATACCATAATGTGGTTGTACATGATGCCAAAATGGAAATTCATAATAGTGGTAATACATACCATCTTTCCAATCTTTAGGTGTTTTACCCTCTAGTGAAGCTGCAAAACTTTCACCATGCATTTTTTGTTTGTTCTCTATTCCTGCTAATTCCAACAGAGTTGGTGCAAAATCCACATTTGTAATGATATCTTCATTTACACTTCCAGCTTTCACTTTTTTAGGATAGCGCACTATAAAAGGCATTCTTAAAGATTCTTCGTAAATAAATCTTTTATCAAAAAAACCATGATCTCCTAAATAAAACCCTTGGTCAGAAGTCAAAACAATAATCGTATTTTCTTCTAAATTGTTCTCTTTCAAATAATCTAATACTCTACCAATATTATCATCTACCGATTTTACACAGGCCAAATAATCTTTGATGTAAGTCTGATATCTCCAGTTTCTTCCTTCTTCAAAGGTCATTCCTTCTTGCGTTACAATTTCTCCTGGTTTTGCACCATAAAAATCCCATTTCACCCCTTCTTTTCCTTTCAACCCTTCTGGTCTTTTCATTTTCATATCTCGTCTACTGAAATATTCCATCGTCATTTCTGAATCCCCTGCCGTTAACTCTCTACCTTCATAGGTATCATTGTAGGTAACTGGATATGGCATTTCAATATCATCCCATAAAGTTTCATATTTATGATCTGGTTCCCAAGGTCTATGAGGTGCTTTGTATTGCAACAACATCATAAATGGTTTTTCTGAACCTTTGTTCTCTTCCAACCAATCCAGTGCAAATTCAGTGCTTATATTTGTTGCATATCCTTTCTCAACGACTTCTTTTCCGTTTTCGTTGTATTTTGGATCCCAATAGTGTCCTTGCTGACCTGCTGCTGCGTGGTATTTGTATGAATCAAATCCTTTCGGCTCTGATCCTAGGTGCCATTTACCAAAAAGACTTGTAGCATATCCATTGGACTGAAATTCTTGTGGAAAAGTCCATTTGTTTTCATCAAACCTACCACCGCTTTCATTTTTATAATAACCGTTTACGTTGCTATAATCACCCGTTAAAATTGCAGATCTACTTGGTCCACAAATGGCATTGGTACATAACACATCTTGAAATAACATTCCTTGATTTGCTATTCTATCAATATTAGGGGTAGGAGCAATATCTTTATAAATTCCACCATACGCACTTATAGCTTGCGTAGTTAAATCGTCGGCCATAATGTAAATCACATTAGGTCTTTTTTCTTTCTTTTTTGTTTTAGAGGTCCCACAACTTGCGAAGACAAAAGCTATCGCTACAACAAAAAATACTGCTGATTTAATTTCTCTAAGATGCTTCATAATTAATCTTTTAATATAATTCGTTCCTTAACTTCAATAGAAGTTTCCTTTAAATCCTTATCTGCTGATGAGTTTCCAACCATGATTTTAAAACTTCCTGGCTCAACACAATACTCCATATTTATATCATAAAAAGCTAAGCTTTCAGCATCTAACTCCATGGTAACTGTTTTTGTTTCTCCTGGTTCAAGTGCTACTCTTTGGTAACGCTTTAATTCTTTAACCGGTCTTGTTACAGAACTCACATTATCTCTTATATAAAGCTGCACAATTTCTTCTCCAGCCATTTTCCCTTTATTAGATACCTCAACAGAAACCTCAATTGGAGCTTCTTTGCCCACAACGCTAGATGATACTACCGGTTTTGAAATTTCGAATTTTGTATAACTCAATCCAAAACCGAAAGGATGTAATGGAGTTTTCTTCTCAGTATTATATTTATGAATATACATTGTTGGTTTATGGTTGTATACCATTTGTAACTGACCTACAGATCTTGGAATAGTCAATGGTAATTTTGCACTTGGATTCACTTCACCAAATAAAATCTCAGCAGTAGCCTGCCCTCCAAAAGCACCTGGTTCCCATGCATTGATAACCGCTTTTGCTCTTTTCTCTAAACTTGGTTCTGCAATTGGGCTTCCACTTACGTAAACCACAACAACTGGTTTTCCTAATGCTAGAATCTTATCCGCTAATTGCATTTGCTTCCCTGATAATTTCAAAGTCGCACGATCAATATTTTCTCCCGTTGTTTTGTTTGGCCAATCATGTCGAAAAGAATTCTCACCTAATACCAATACCGTGATATCAGCCTTTTTTGCAAGAGTGGTTGCTTTATTGATATCAGCATCTTTCATTTTTCTAGATCTATCTCCAGAATCAAAATAATTTACTTTGTACCCCTTTTCTTCTCCTAATTTCTTTATTCCTTCATACATCGTGATGATGTTTTCTTCAGGCTGAGGAGATACCCAATCTCCTAAGGTTGTTTGGTTATTCGCATTTGGACCTGTTACGAAAATGGTTTTGTTCGCTCCTTTTTTCAATGGTAAAAACCCTGAGTTTTTCTGTAAAACAATTCCTTTTCTCGCTTGCTCTAAAGAAGCTTTTTGATGTTCTTTATTGAACAATACTTCCTTGTATGAACCTTCTTCTATGAATGGATTTTCAAATAACCCTAGTTTAAACTTTACCTCTAATACTTTTGAACAAGCTAAATCAACTCTAGATTCAGGTAACTTACCTTCATTTACCAATTCAATTACATATTCAGCAAAATGAGGACCATGCATATGCATATCTAATCCTGCTCCAACAGAATACTCTGTTGCTTGTTTAAAATCTTTTGCGACATGATGCCAAGTATCTATCCTTGAAACATCGTTCCAATCACTAACATAAAAACCATCAAATCCCCAACGATCTCTCATTAAATCAGTCATCATATGTTTGTCCATATGCGCTGGAATTCCGTTTACTTCATTGTGAGCGGTCATCACAGAAAAAACATTTGCCTCTTGTACAGCTCTCTTAAATGGTGGTAAAAATATTCCCATTAAGGTTCTGTAAGAAACATCTGTTGGAGATGCATTCAAACCATTTAACGATTGACTTCCTGCAACAAGGTGTTTCACACAAGCAATGACATTATCAGAACCTGAAAAATCATCTGACTGCATTCCTGCAATTGTAGCAACCCCCATATTCCCTACTAAATAAGGATCTTCACCAAAAGTTTCACCAGTACGTCCCCATCGAGGATCTCTTAATACATCAATATTCGGAGTAAAAGCCCAATGCGTACCAGTTGCTCTCATTTCTGTTGCTGTTTGAGCACTTACCTTGTATAGTAACTCATCATCCCAAGTAGCAGCTTGTGTAATTGGGGAAGGATAAATGGTAGCTCCTGAAAACAATCCATCACCATGAATGGCATCAATACCAATCAATAAAGGAATTTTGAACCTTGATTGCATTGCTAATGATTGTAAATAATTTGCTTCTTCAACGGTAACGATATGTAAATAAGATCCTATTTTACCAGCTTTGGTCATTTCTACCAAATCATTGATACTCAAATCAGGATAAAATCCTCTCGCATCATTGACATCCAAGTCTTCTTCTGTAAGATCATTCTGAGCAGCTTTGATATGTTCTAGACCTACGTACTGACACATTTGAGCAACCTTTTCTTCCAATGTCATTTTAGACATTAAATCTTTCACTCTCTCTTCTGCACTTAATTCTGTAGATGTATAGTCTAAATTACTTTTCTCTTGTTGAGAATCGCAAGACATTAATACTACCGATAGTAGCAACATAACTTGAAAACTTCTTTTTATGATCTTCATCCTTTCTTGTTTTTACTGTAATTAAATCTTCTTATTTCTTTAAATTATTTCAATTGTCTTTTTTATAAAACAGAACAATCAAAATAGCTATTGGTCTTGACCACTAAATTACTTTGTTGGAGTAATTTTGAGGTGCACGCAGTATCAAAATAGGTACAGTATTCGTCAAAACCCTGTATTACAAGTGCTAATTCTACAAAAACCTTAATAATTCTAATACCCAATATTCTGGTCACTATTATCTAAAGCATTATTTCCGATGATTTCATTTGAAGGAATTGGAAACCTCATATTCTTTTCAAGAACAGCGGCATCATCCGTAACAAAAGATAAATCTGGGTTCCAAATGCTATGGAATTGTGTTTTGTTTTTAGTATCAAATTGATCACCACCTGTCATTAAAACCTGTCTTCTATCAATTCTAGATTCTAAAAATGAAACCCCTGAATTCTGTTGTCTTCGCAAATCAAACCATTCATGCCCTTCTCCTAAAAGCTCATAAATTCTTTCTTTTAGAATTCTATCTCTTAAATCATCTCCACCTACTAAACCTTGAATCCCTGAAAGGTTATATAAACTTAAATTAGCTCTATCTAAAACCAACTTTACATAATCTTTAGACGATTGATAATTCCCTCTTTCATTTTCAATTTCTGCTAACATCAATAATAAATCGGCATAACGAAAAACCATTCGATTTCTATTAGAATTGATATTCGTATTAGATACTTCTTGGTATTTTTTGATCCAATTCACTGCGAAACCACCCGAAAACTGAGTAGGATAAATCTTTCGAACCTTGAAAGGAGCCACAATTTCTGTATACTGTTCAGATACATATGCTACCGTTCTCCTAGGATCAGGATGTACATCTGTTGTTGCGATATTGTAATCTATATAGTGATCATGTAAAGCCAATCTATTCACTCTTAAGTTTCCACCTGAATCTCTTTGGTTATAAATTGATTTTGCTGGAGCCGTCATAAAAGAATGTTGACCACTTTTTGTAGAAGTTCCGCCGGCGGTATATTGAATTTCAAAAATGCTTTCAGAAGTATTTTCATTTCCCTCAGCAAATAAATCTTCATAACTAGGTACTAAACTATATTTCATAGAATCTTCAACTAATTTAGCATGAGTGTAAGCCAACTCCCAGTAATCATTAGACGAACCTGACAAACCTGATTCTGTAGCCATATTCATATACACCTTTGCCAAATATCCATTTGCAGCATATGATAATGGCCTACCAGGTATATATTCTTCAGAAGGCAACAAATCAGCAGCAATTGTTAAATCCGCGATAATTAGGTCATAAATTTCTTGTTTTGATGATTTTGGTAAAAACAAAGTTCCTTGCTCTGCTGGAACAGTTCTTAAAGGTACTTCTCCCCATACCCTTACCAAATCAAAATAAGTTATGGCTCTAATAAAATGTGCCTGCCCCAAGTTTCTTTCTGTAGTTGAAAAACCTGGTGCTAACTTATGTAAATTCTCTATCAAATGATTTGCATGATCAACACAACTGTAAATCTCTACCCATGTATCATTCAAGTTTTTCAATGAGGGAGAAATATTAAAAGTTCCGAATTGCTCTCCTTTAGATCCTGAACTTGAAAAATAAGGAGTATGTGCACTTGTCATTTGAAAAAAGTTACCTCCACTATAAAACTCTGAAGCAAATTTAGCATAGACACCGTTTACAACACCTTCTATATTTTCTTCAGAAGAGTATAACAATTCTTTATTTAAAGCCCCACTTTCTGCAAGATTGTCACTTACATCTAAAATTTGATCACATGAGACAAATGCTTGTGCTAGAACGATTATAAGGATATATATATATTTCATGATTTTCAATTTTAAAATGTTAATGATGCACCTAAAGTTATAGTACTCTGAATAGGCGGACTTGCAATATCCACACCAGCCACTCCAGGAGTAAAACGCAATGAAGCAATCTCTGGATTCATTCCAGTATATTTAGTTATTGTGAAAACATTACTCATGGATCCAAATACTTTGACAGATTTTATTCCACTATTTCTAAGTGTAAAATCATAACCTAAACTTATATTCTGTAATCTTAAATAACTACCATCTGCAACGGCAACATCTAACACACCCGCATTACTAAGGGCATCTTTTTGAAGATTTATATCCGGTAAAGTACCTCCTGGATTTTCACTACTATATCGATTTAGTAAGTAGTCCCTTCTTACATTATTCCATCTATTTTCAGCACTATAATTCTCCGTTAAGAAATTTGCATTGTAAACATCATTTCCTTTAACACCATAAAAATTCGCATTGAACGACCATTTTTTATAGTAAATATTCGTTCCGAAAGAATAAATAGCATCTGGGTTAGGATCTCCAATGATGGTTTTATCATCATCTGTAATTTGTCCGTCTCCATTTTTATCGACAATATTATAAAAACCTTCAACTTGCGTATTTCCATTCGCCACATCATCGGCTGTAACAATTCCATTGGTTTCAAAACCAAAAAATAATCCTGGAGCCTGTCCTTCTAAATAAACATTCATCGGCACTGTGTTTGTATTTGCAACTTGAATAGGCCTTCCATAGTAGCCAACAAAAGTTCCTGCCGATCCAAATTCACTTTCAACAAGACCTAAATTCTGAATTTCAATTCTATTCATAGAATAACTACCAAATAAATTCCAAGTAAAATTATCACTCCTGAACACGTCTCCATTAATTGCCAATTCTATTCCTTGATTATTAAGAGATCCTTGATTCACAACAATAGTATCATCTCCAGAACTTCCACCTATACTAAGTGTGTTTAATAAATCATCTGATTGTTTATTATAAGCATCAATCGTTACAGAAAGACGATTTGAAAACATCCCTAAATCCAATCCTGTATTGAATTGCTTTTGAGTTTCCCATGTCAAATCTTTACTTGCAATATTTGTTTTTTCGTAGGCAATATGTAAATCTTTATTTGCCGCTGCATATCCTTCTGGAGAAATTTTATAATTCACATAAGTTAAATTATTCCCTACCCTTTGATTCCCAGTTTCACCGTAACCTACTCTCAGCTTTAATTGATTGATTGCTGTATCAGCATCCTCGATAAATGATTCTTTATGAATTTCCCATGCGGCACTTATCGCCGGAAATAATCCATATCTATTTTTACCAATAAACTTACTAGACCCATCATATCTTAAAGAGGCAGACACTTTATAGCGATCTTTAAATCCATAAGTTCCCCTTCCTAAAAAAGATATCATTCTCTCTGGTCCATAATTATAAACCGTAGGTTCTATAATTGAAGCACCATAAAAATCTCTACCTCTATTTTCTTGCCCCTCTAAAGAATAATTAGAAGCTCTGGTATAATTTTTTTCTGAATCTGTACTATTGTAAACTATCCCTCCTAATAAGGTATACCTATGGTCTCCAATTGCTTTAGGCTTGTAAGTAATGGTATTATCTAAATTATAAGAAAATCGATTTAAATTAGACTTTGCATACCTTCCTTCTCTTGTCAATCCTTGATTTGTGCCCACTCCTTGCCAAATATCAAGTACTCCTTTTCTATAATCCGCACCTACTCTAAAATTATAAATCAAGTCTTTCCTCAACTTATATTCTACAGATAAATTTCCAAGCACTCTATTCTCTGTTGAGATATTGTCATAGTCATCTACCCAGCCTCTTGGATTCAAACGAAAACTCTCATTATCTAATGGTGCTAAATCCTCTCTCAACTCAAGCGGAAAATTATCATTTATATGTCTGTAAACAGAATTTGTTTCTCCTGCATTAGACCCACTTACCCCTGGTAAAGAATTCTCAGTTAAGGTGTAAGATATTTTCCCTCCAATTTTTAATTTTTTATTGAATCTGTGACTTGCATTTAAATTTAAATCTAACTTATTCAAATATGCATTCGCTAAAACTCCTTCTTGTTTAAAATATCCAACAGAGCTATAGTACTTTGTATCTTCTGTACCTCCTGAAGCAGTAAATCTAGAGTTTGTAGAAAAAGTAGTTCTATACAAATCTGTCCAATTCATCGGCTCATAAATTCCAATCAAATCTAAATCACCGCTATTATCATCATCATTTCTTGACACAAAATTATACAAACCATCTTCTCGGATTTCAAAAGGAAACCTTCCTTCTGGATATAAATATTCAGTTCCTGAGTTGGAATCCGGATGGGCAGTATATTTATCATTTGTAAAGGCAACATATTCTTCAGTATTCAAAATATCATATGGTAAATTTGCTGTTCCAACGGTTGTACTTGTAGAAAAATTAAATGTAGGCTCTCCCAATTTTCCTTTTTTTGTTGAAATCAGAATCACTCCATTTGCTCCTAAAGAACCATATATTGCCGTAGCAGATGCATCCTTTAAAACTTGAATAGACTCAATATCTTCTGGTGCAACCCCACCGATACCACTTTTACTAGCCCCTTGAAAGTTTGTTGGATCTGTCAATGACTCTTGCGAACTATCCATTACAATTCCATCAATTACATAAAGTGGTTGATTTGATCCTGTTAAACTTGAAACTCCTCTAATATTAATAGAAACAGCGGCTCCAGGCTCTCCGCTAGATACTACATTCACCCCAGAGGTACCTCTAAGTAAACTTTCTACTACAGCTACCCCGGCTTTATCATCTGTAACAGGTTTTACCGTTGCAATAGACGCAGTGATATCAGCCTTAGAAGAACTTCCATATCCTATCACCACAACTTCCTCCAAAGATTCTGACCCTGTAGTTAGTTGAATATTTATTACTTTTTGATCTTCTACTCTAATCTCCTGGGTCTCAAACCCCACAAAACTAATCACTAAAACCGAACTTTTATCTCTTACGGTTAATTCATAATTTCCATCAAAATCAGAGGTGGTTCCATTTGGTGCTCCTTTTTCTAGAATGGTTGCTCCTGGTAAAGGCTCTCCAGTGTTATCTTTAACTACTCCATGCACAGCTATCTGTGCAACAGCAGAAATCGAAACAAATAATACGAGAACTATACTTGTAATATTCTTCATAGTTTAAAAATTGGTTTAGTTTAGATTAGCAATTTACTTCACCTATCTATAAACGTGGTGCAAGGAGCATCCGAATAGGTACAATAATCGTCAACCTACTATAAAACAAGGGCTAACCTTATTAAATATAACGCAATTTTTAATAACTAAAAAATTAATTAAGACGGTTTATCTTCTAAACCACTAAGAAAACTTGTTGGAGATTCTCCATAAAACTTCTTAAATGAAGTACTGAAATACTTTGGATTTGAGAAACCTGACTGGTAGGCGATTTCTTTTACGCTCATCCCTCCTTTTATCAGCAAACTTTTTCCATACTTCAATTTTGTATGAATGATAAAATCTTGAGGAGACAGGTCTATTAAATTTTTAAGTTTCATATACAACGAAGTTCTACTCATTCCAACACTTTCACATAAATCATGAACCGAAAAAGAAGTATCTGAAATATTATGCAACAAGGTTGCCTCTAAATTTGTCACAAAACTTTCATCTTTAGAATTTCTGTATTGTGTGGCAGTATCTTTTTCAGATTGATGTACATACTTTTTACGCAACTTTTTTTGCCAACTCAATGTATTTGTAATCTTAGCCAAAAGTAAATTGATATCTAATGGTTTCTCTATATACTCAGAAATTCCACTTTCTATGCTTTCAATTTTTAATTCAGAATTATTTAATACAGTCATCATAAATACAGGAATATGATTTAGATTGATATCGTCCAACAGTCGTTTTGCCATTTGCATCCCATCCATTTCTGGCATGATTAAATCTGTTAGTATAATATCTGGAAAAATCTGACCTGCTAGCTCTAAACCTTCTTGACCGTTGGATGCCTCGTAAATTTGAAAATAAGTACCAAGACTTCTGGCTAATAAAGAACGTAACTCGTTATTATCTTCAACAATCAATATTTTACGATCACTAAAAGCATCAATATCGCCTTGGTCATTAATCGTGAACTCCTTTTGAAAACTTTCCTCTAACACTACCGATTTTTTATAACCTTCTTCTCTATTAGGAATACAAACTTTAAAAGTAGTTCCAACATTTTCTTCACTCTCAAAACTTATCGTTCCACCTGAAGCTTCCACAAGATTTTTAACCATCATCAAACCTAAGCCTGTTCCTGGTTTCTGACTATTTACCACATTTCGAGCTCTATAAAATCTTTTTAAAATAAATTTCTGCTGGTCTTTAGGAATCCCCATACCTGTATCGCTTACCTCTATTTGCAATTGACTTTTCAGGGTCGTTTTCAATTTCACATCAATGGTTCCTTCTTTTTTAGAATACTTTACCGCATTAGAAACCAGATTGAAAACAATTTTATTCAAAGTTTCTTTATCAAAATAAAAAACTTCATTTTTCCATTTATTCTCAATCGTTAATTTAATATCATACTCTTCTAACAGCGGCTTAAAATTTAAAACAAGTTCTTTGATATGTTTTTCTAAAGGAAGCTTAGATACATTTTGACCTGGTTTATTAACTGTTGATTTTTTAAAATTCAACATTTGCTCAAACAAAGCATTTAATCTTGTAATTGTTTTTTTCACTTGACTATTCGCTTCTTTTTCTGGAGTTTCAGAAAAAGTTTCTAAAGAGGATAATAAAATTGTTAATGGCGTTCTAATTTCATGCGTTAAGTTATTAAAAAACTCAATTTGTTCATCTGCATTGCGTTTACTTACAATAAACTGGGTAAAATAAATGGTGATCACAAAAACAATAACAACTAACATAAAGTAGACAAAATAAGCAGTTGTGGTAGCCCACCAAGGTCTCATTACAGTAATATTTATAGAACGTTCAGGTCCCCATTCACCAAAACCATTAGAAGCTTTTACCCTAAAAACATAATCACCAAAACTAAGATTTGTAAAGTTTACTTGTCTGTTTATTTCTGGTAACGACCAAGTTTCTGAAAAGCCTTCTAACTTCCATGAGTATTTTACTTTTGATGAAGCTTGGTTTGAAACCCCTAAATATTTTAAGGTAATAGAATTCTCAGAATATTTTAATTGAATATCCTTTACGGTATTAATATGTCCTTTTAACAAAGAGTCTTTTGGTGAAATAACTTTGTTAAAAACACTAAACTCATCAAAGACAACATTTGGCAAATTGGCTTTTTTACTGTCAATCTCTTCAGGATTAAAAATAGTTACACCTTGCACCCCTCCAAACGCAAAGGTTTTGTCATCTATTTTTTTAAAACTTCCATAATTAAAATCTGTACTTGACAAACCATCATTTTTATCAAAAACATGTATGACTGTATCTTTCTCCTTAATTAATATTTGAGACAACCCTTTAGTGGTACTCGCCCAAATTTCATTTTCATTATATGGAATGATCCCCTGAATGATATCAGATGGCAATCCAGAAGAAACAGAAATTTTATAGTTTTCTTTTTTTTCATGATCATACATCAATAAACCACCCCCATTTGTACCAATCAATATTTTATTTTCCGTGAACTGGGTTAACACATTGATTGTTGCCAAATTTAAATCTTTGTGCACATCGCGAAGTGCCTTATAATCCGTGATTTTATCATTTACAATGACACTCACCCCATTTCTCCCTGCTATCAGGATAGCTTCTCCAAATTCAATAATAGAGCGTACATCTCTTATTGGATAACTACTTACTTTTCCTGATTTTGAAAGCTTTAAGGTTTCTCCTTCTATACCCCCAAACCATATGCTTTTGTCACTGTCCTTAAAAATAACATATACTTTTTTTAACTCTAAATCTAAGGACTGTACGGATAAGTTATGAATATTGACCTTAAAAACACCTTTGTTAAAAGTACCAACCCACATAAAGTCACCATCACTTTCAAGCGTTAAAACAATATCATTTATTTGTTTCAAATGCCTCCATTTATTGTTTTTAGGTTCTAGAATGCTAATTCCATTTTTGGTACCAAACCAACGCCTTCCTAAAGCATCCACCTCTATAGAACGTGTGAAATTATTTTTTAGACTGTTTTCAGTATTGGGTTCGTGTTTTAATTTCTTAAAAACCATTTTTGACTTGTCAAGAAAATTAAGTCCACCCCCATAAGTTGCCACCCAAATAATTCCTTGACGATCAATAATAATATCATATACCCCATTACTTGTAAGAGAATTTAACTGATCTTCGCTATGGAAATAATGACTCAATAAATTATAATCATTATTTAAAACAAACACTCCAGCACCATCCGTTCCAACCAAAAAGTCACCTGTTTTGTCTTTAGTAATGACACGAATTGGATTTGATACCTCAACGCTTTCAATTTTATTTAAATCTTGAAATCTATTGTCTATTTTAAAAAGACCTCTTTTTTTTGTACCCAATAAGTAATCGCTTTTATTTCTAGCGATACTCATAATATTCAAATTTTTTCTAGATACTTGACGCAATTTTTCTTTTTGAATATTATAAACCATCAAACCTCTTGCAGTTCCGAGCAATAATTTTCCATTAACGCCAGTAACAACAGTTTGTATCCCAATCCTTACCTTACTAATTTCAATGGTTTTATTTACAAACTCGGAGGATGCCGGATCATACAACCAAAGCCCATTATAGGCTCCAATCCAGATTCTACCATTTAAATCTTCACAAATACTTTTTACCAAATTTGGTCTAAGCTTTCCATTTGGAATAATATAGTTGAAGGTATCATACTTTGCATCATACAAGCAAATTCCTTTATCAATACCTAACCAAACTCTATTCTTAGAATCTATAAAAAGAGTATTTACTCGATTCCCCGCTTCCTTTGGCAGACCTTTTTGCTTGGAATAAGTATCGGCAAAAACAGAATTATATTTTACGACACCTTCTTCAGTTGCCATCCAAATATTCCCAGTTTGATCCTGGTCAATATTATAAATGATACTTTGCGAAACCCCATTCTCCGCATTTAGCTTCTCAAAATCAATATTATTTTGTCCAAATACTGAACCAAATAGCGCGAAAGTGAAAACCAATAATAAAGGAAATTTTCTAAACATAAAACGAAAAAGTAAGGTGTTGATTTTAGATGATAAGTTAATAAATCTAAAAATAAAAAGAAGTGTAAAACTACAAAACTCTACTACAAATACAAGAATTTATCAAATACTATTCAATTTTAAATACTGTAAAACATACGTTTAAAGTAAAAATTACAATGCACTTAAGTTAAAACAAAGCCTTAAGCAAAGGTTTTTAACCTCTTACAATAGTAACTCAAAAATAGACTCATAAACTTCTCCAATAATTTAAATAACAAAACTCCATTACTTGCTGGATATTGAATCAGGAAAATTCAATTACTTTTAAAATACAGTTCTA
This sequence comes from Flavicella sp. IMCC45537, assembly GCF_057197705.1. NCBI lineage: Bacteria > Pseudomonadati > Bacteroidota > Flavobacteriia > Flavobacteriales > Flavobacteriaceae > Flavicella > Flavicella sp. IMCC45537. The sequence goes on along the minus strand of NZ_CM170067.1, from coordinate 3,128,851 downwards.
AATATGAAAAATGTTGGTTTTATTTCTAACAGATTTGTATAATTTACATGCAATTATTACAAAATTTACACAACCCTGTTAATTGGTTTTTCTTAATTTTGTATCGTAATTTAAAGAACATTCATTATGACTAAATACGATGTAACCGTTATTGGTGCTGGACCTGGAGGATATGTAGCTGCAATCCGTTGTGCTCAATTAGGATTGAAAACTGCAATTATTGAAAAATACTCAACTCTTGGAGGAACTTGTTTAAATGTAGGATGTATTCCTTCTAAAGCATTATTAGATTCTTCTCACCATTACCATGATGCGACCAAACATTTTGAAAAACATGGTATCGGCGTAGAAGGATTGAGTTTAAATTTCGAACAAATGATTGCTCGTAAAGGAGAAGTTGTTGCGCAAACGACAGGAGGAATCGATTACCTAATGAGTAAAAATAATATCGACAGATACGAAGGTGTTGGTTCTTTTTTTGACACAACACATATCAATATTGCAAAACCTGATGGATCTGTAGAAAAAATAGAATCTGCAAAAACTATTATTGCTACGGGTTCAAAACCTTCAACATTACCATTTATCTCTTTGGATAAAAAACGAGTAATAACCTCTACAGAAGCTTTAAAACTAAAAGAGGTACCGAAACACCTTATCGTAATTGGTGGTGGAGTAATTGGACTAGAATTAGGGCAAGTATATGCAAGATTAGGAGCTGAAGTTTCTGTGATTGAATATATGCCTAAAATTGTTCCTGGAATGGATGGAATGTTATCTAAAGAATTACAAAAATCATTGAAAAAACAAGGTATTAAATTCTTTGTTGGTCATAAAGTAACTTCTGTAACAAATACAGGTGATGAAGTTGTAGTTACGGCAGATGATAAAAAAGGAAATCCGGTAGAATTTAAAGGAGATTATTCTTTAATTTCTGTTGGACGTAGACCTTATACTGATGGTTTAGGATTGAACAATATCGGAATCGTTACAACAGAAAGAGGTCAAATTGATACGAACGAACATTTACAAACAAACATTCCAAATATTTATGCCATTGGTGATGTTGTGAAAGGTGCTATGTTAGCCCACAAAGCAGAAGAAGAAGGAACTATGGTTGCTGAATTTATAGCTGGAGAAAAACCACATATCAACTACAACTTAATTCCAGGTGTAGTATACACTTGGCCAGAAGTTGCCGCTGTAGGAAAAACAGAGGAGCAATTAAAAGAAGAAGGTGTAAAATACAAAGTAGGAAGTTTCCCTATGCGTGCCTTGGGTAGAGCTAGAGCCAGTATGGATATTGACGGACAGGTAAAAGTATTAGCAGATGCAACAACCGATGAAATTTTAGGAGTTCATATGATTGGAGCCAGAGCTGCTGATATGATTGCTGAGGCTGTAGTAGCCATGGAATTTAGAGCATCTGCGGAAGATGTTTCAAGAATGTCGCATGCGCATCCTACCTATACAGAAGCAATAAAAGAAGCCTGTTTAGCTGCTACTGATGATAGAGCATTGCATATTTAATATATCAGAACAAATATTAAAAAAGGTCTATGATTGTCATAGACCTTTTTTATTTTCGCAAACAAAAAATGCTATCAAAAATTTTACTTGCACTAAGTGTAATTACCCTTCTTGTTTCTTGTAGTCCAAAAATCAATAGTCAATTCACAAAAAGATATCCTAGTCTATCTCAATCAGAAAAATTAAAAATATACAAACCCGAAACATACTCAAAACGAGATAACAGTCATAATGAACTAATCGGTTCTATATCCGTATCTGATGGCGGCTTTACAACAAATTGTTCCTATGATAGAATGCTACAGATTGTAATAGACAGTGCTCGCGCAAACGGAGGAAATATCATTGGTTTAAAAAAACATAGAAAACCTTCCTTCTTTGGCTCATCATGTCACCAATTTGAAGGAGATATTTTAAGAAAAATATCTAAACAGAAAGATTCTCTTAGTGCTTATTCAAAAACAGGCATAACTCAAGACGATACTTTTGATAACTTAAAAGATGTAGTAACACATCCTTTTTTGTTTAGCGTCAATATTGGCCCTTCTATTACAATTGGAAAAAAAGACAACTCCACTGAATTCACAAGAGCTATACATGATATATTAAAAGTTGGAACTCAGTTTTCATTCAGCGGTTTGTACCAAATTAATAATACAGAAGCGATTGGACTAAAATATAGTTATACTTATAGAGGTGGTAGTCTCAACGATGAATTTATTGAGTTTAACAACACAACCAAACCAACAGAATTTGGCGTTTTAAATCTTGAGACATCTGTGAATTATTATGCTCTCAAATTCTATAATGAATATCCATTTGGAAACAACAAAAACAGATTTACTCTAGACGGTTCTGTTGGGTATTTTACTTATAAGGAAGTTTCTGGTATTGAAACTATTCTTACTGTAACATCTGGCAACCTTGGTTTAGATTTTTATACAGGGTATGAAAGAATGATTAATGAGCAATTTGCAATCGGACTTAATGCGGGATTGTTCTATGGAACAATATCTAAATTAGACATCACTGATGGTCAATCAACTGAAAAAATTCATTTAGATAGAGAATATCGAATAAACTTATCGAGTATTAATATTGGTCTTAATTTAAGCTATAGATTATAATTTTCATGAAAAACCTTATTAACACGGACTCATTAATTTAACAACTCTATTCCTAACCTTTTGCATACTTGAGGGAGGAGCAAATAACTTCTTTTAAAATATTAATAGAATATATATGTTAGACATAAATGGTTTATTTATTTTCGTAAAAAAAATAAAATCTAACGATGTCAAGCATTAAATACATACCTCATATAGACTCCTTAAGAGGTCTTGCTGTTTTGCTAGTTCTTAGTTTTCACTTTAACATTTCTTTTTTAAGTGGTGGATTTATTGGTGTAGATATGTTTTTTGTCATAAGTGGATTTTTAATATCTAGTATTATTCAAAACAAAATATCTAAAGGATCGTTTAGCTACAAGGATTTCTATTTGCGTAGAATTAAAAGATTACTTCCAGCTGGATATACAACCATAATCGTAACATGTATTTTTAGTTTATATATTTTCCCGATAAATCTTTTCGAAAAAGTAGTAAAAACTGGACTTCCTTCAATGTTATCATTTTCAAATATTCATTTTTTCAAAGAATCTGGTTATTTTGATATTACTGGTGAATTAAAACCATTACTTCACACTTGGTCATTATCTGTAGAAGAACAATTCTATCTTATTTGGCCGGTTTTAGTTGTTATTTATCTTAAAATAAAAAATAGAGTATTAAAAAATATCCTTTTAGGAATATTGTTCATTTCTAGTTTGATCTCTTCTGAATATTTTTTATCCATAGATGAATCTGCTTCATTTTATTTAACACCATTCAGAGGATTCGAGTTTATGATAGGCGCTATTGGAGTTAACATACATCTAGAAAGATTTAACAAAACGATTAAAGAAATGTTAACTCTATTTTCTCTAATAGGAATTATTTCAATTTCTACTCTATACAATCAATCAACAAAATTCCCGGGAATTAATGCTATTTTCCCATGTCTATTTACAATTATATTAATTATATCAACTCAGAAAAACAGCTTTATAGGGTCTATATATAACAATGCGTTCTTTCGTTATTTAGGTAAAATCTCTTATTCTTTATACCTTGTTCACTGGCCTATTTTGGTTTTTTACAAATATAAAATAACCCAAAAATTCAATATTTTTGATTTAGCCATCCTATATGCAGCCTCATTTCTATTGGCAATCGGGCTTTATTATATTATTGAAAACAAATTCAGACATTCTAAAAACACTAAATATCATGTTCCTGCCTTACTTACCTCAATATTATTATTCGTAGGTCTAAACGTTTATACAAATAATTCTAACTTAGAACTATTGAAAAACAAAGACTACCCTGAATACAGTTCGAAAGAAATTCGTTTTGAATCAAGAAATAGAGAACGACATATTCAAGAAGCCCAAAACTTAACTATTGATACGATTCCTGGCAAACGCGTTTTAATTATAGGTGACAGTCATGCTCCAGATGCATTAAATTTTTTAAAAATAGCATACCCAAATTACAAATATAATATCATTACGAATGGAGGTTGTCCTCCATTAACAAAGGAAGATTTTTTTGAGATACAACCAGGAGATGCAAAAATGCAAAATAATTGTTTAGATTGTATTGAAAGTCTTTATTATAAAGATATATGTAAAAACTATGATTATGTGGTTATTAGTACATTCATTGTTGGCAAATACAAACCTCAACACATTCTAAATTTTATTAATAAAATGAAACTTACCACCTCTGCTCAATTCATAGTTTTTGGAAACTTTATTCAATTCACTAGACCTCTTCCAGATATTTTAGCAAACGGTGGAATTAATTATCAAAAGGACATTCAAGACTTTGCTTTACATGAAGAAACATTAAAAGAAAATGCAAAAAACAATTATAAGTTTTACAGTAAAACTGATCTTCTTTGTTCTAGTCAAAACCCTAAAAATTGCACATTTATAATTGACAACAAAAAACTTTTAACCTATGACTCAAACCATTTAAGTTACTACGCTTGTGAAATTATTGCTCAAAATATAAAACTTAAAAAGCTTGAAATTTTAAAATAATATTCATGAAAAAAACCATCCCTACTCCCATTGCCGCTTACCTCATTAAAGACAAAGCATATGCGTATTGCACTTGCGAAAAATCTGGTGAATACCCTTATTGTGATGGAAATCATAAAGGAACAGATAAAAAACCCTTATTATTTAAAGTTCCAGAAAACACAAAAACCTTTTTATGCACCTGTGGACATAGTCAGGACAAACCTTATTGTGACGGATCTCACTAATTTAGAAACTCTCTAAAACCTTTTTTAGCTATTTTTAGGCAAACTAAAACACTTATTTATGCCTGTAGTAGAATTGAAAGAAGGAAGAAATTATTCATACTGTACCTGTGGTCATTCAGAAACGATGCCGTTTTGCGATGGTACACATAAAGAAAAAGGAGGAGGACCACCTTTACGATTTAAGGCCGAAAAATCCGGTGAAAGCGCACTTTGTGGATGTGGAAAAAGCCAGAACAAACCTTATTGCGATGGTTCGCACAACGGATAAAATAAAAAGCACCCTTCGACAAGCTCAGGGTGCTTTTTTTATACTGATAATATTGCTTAAGTCAACCTTCGTCAAGCTCAGGCCATTTTTTCTCTAATAAAGGGCTTCCATTTTTTCTTGTATCAAGTCTAATCTTAAATTTCCGACACTACCTATATGGGTATGGTTTACATTGAGATCAGGCTTAAATTCTCCTTTTTGAATTTTTTCTCCGACAATTTTATAGGCATCTCTAAACGGAGTACCTGCTTGAACCAAAGCATTTACCTCTTCAACACTAAAAATATATTTATATTTATCATCAGCAACAATATTTTCTGTGATGATAATATTCTCCAAAGAAAACACCATCATATCCAAACAAGATTTCAGGGTAGATACTGAAGGAATCAACCCTTCTTTTACCAACTGTAAATCTCTATGGTAACCACTTGGTAAGTTATTAGTAATCAAAGTTAACTCATACGGTAAAGCTTGTAACTTATTGCACTTCCCTCGAATCAACTCAAATACATCTGGATTTTTTTTATGAGGCATGATACTTGAACCTGTTGTCAATTCATCTGGAAAAGTAACAAATCCAAAGTTCTGACTCATATACAAGCAAATATCCATACTCATTTTAGACAACGTAGCAGAAATACTAGCTATTGCAAAAGAAATAGATTTTTCCAGTTTCCCACGTCCCATTTGAGCCGCAACAGAATTTACTTTTAAGGCTTCAAAACCCAATTCTTTTGTTGTCATTTCTCTATCTATAGGAAATGAAGACCCATATCCAGCAGCAGAACCTAAAGGATTTTGATCAGCTACTTTATAGGCAGCATCTAAAAAATAAACGTCATCAATTAAGCTTTCAGCATAAGCAGAAAACCACATTCCAAAAGAAGAAGGCATTGCAACTTGTAAATGCGTATACCCTGGTAGAAGATGATTCTTATATTTTTCAGCCAATTCAATTAATAAATCAAATAATTTTTTGGCCCAATCTTTCAATTCTAAAATTGCTTCTTTGGAATACAAATGTACATCTAATAAAACTTGATCATTTCGAGAACGAGCAGTATGAATTTTCTTTCCAGCATCTCCTAACTTTTCTGTTAGCAACCATTCTACTTTAGAATGTACATCTTCAAAAGAATCTTCAATGGTAAAAGTTCCATCTTCTACAGTTTTCATGATAGCATTCAATTCCGCTACCAAACCTTCCAATTCTTCATCAGTAATAGTACCAATTGAGTTTAACATTCTAGTTTGTGCAATATTCCCTAGAACATCATACTTTGCTAATTGTAAATCTAACTCTCTATCGTTTCCTACCGTAAAAATGTCAATTTTTTTATCTGTAGCGTATCCTTTATCCCAAAGTTTCATATATGTACTTTTTGTATGACGGCAAAGATACTGTTTCAATAAGAAAGAGAAAAACGTAATTCTATTTTATCAAAGAAGTTTCAAATTATAAAAACTCGCTTCATTATTCTTTATGTAAGGCTGCTTAGTATAACAATTGTAGAGAATTGTGGACACTAAGAAAACCGTTGTCTATATAAAACCTAACAAAAGAAACAAGCAATACATTTTTTAACAAGTTGATTCCTTTCTTAAAAAACTGAAATACAGCTAAATTAGCAAAACACTCTATAAACCTTAAAAGATGAACTTACACAAAACGCTAACGATTCTAAAAATCATCATTGTCTGCAATATTTTCACCATAAATGGTCAACCTCCCAAATTAGAAAACGGAACATGGCTTAAAGTTAAAAAGTTAAGTGACGAGTTTACCGGTAAAAAAATTGATACTAAAAAATGGAACATCGATCCTGAAAAACATTATGAATTGAACTGGCTTGGTAGAGCACCAGCCCTTTTTCAAAAAGAAAGTTTTGGTATCAAAGATGGATATTTAACCATAGAAGTTGGAGAATTGCCAAAGCCTGTTACCATAGGGAAATCCACTTACAAGTATCATGGAGGCATCTTAAGATCTTTCAAAAAAACATCTATCGGACATTATTACGAATGTCGAATGAAAATGAATAAAACCGAAATGGGAGGGGGTTTCTGGCTTTGCCACAAAGGAACCTGCGAAAATAAAAATGAAATTGACATTACAGAATCCGTTGGTAGGTTAACAGAGCAAACTCATAACTGGGCTTATGATTGGGATAAAATTATGCATTCCAATGCTATACATCGTGGATCTACCTGTGTAAAACAGGTTAGAGATCAAAAGAAAATGGCTCCACCTACTAAAAACCATGAACGCTTTTACACTTATGGATTTTATTGGAAAAGTGCTACCGAGTTATTATTTTATTTAGATGGCGAATATGTTTACACATTAACACCTCCAGTTCCGTTCAATCAAGATTTAATTTTACAATTTTCTATTGAAGCTTATGATTGGAACCCAATTCCTGAAATTGGAAGCAAGGTTGCAACCGGAACCAAAGAGGAAAGAACAACTCTTGTTGACTACATAAGGGTTTATAAATTAAAACCATAGGATTTGAAGTATTTCAATTTCAAATAATATCTCTTGCTGAATCGAATATAATGGATCCCTTTTTTCAAATTGAATTCATAACTCTTTCCAACCTAATTTCTTCAACACAAAAGATTCATGATATTTAAAATGGATCAAAGTTCTTCCAACATCTTTAAGGAGAAACAGGACTTAATGGATTCGATAAGATTGCCTAATGAAAGATTCATCAATACCATTACAAACTCTTAACCAATATGACAAAAAAACAAATTAATATATTCCTTTTTTCATACCTATCATTGTACTGCCTAACCGTTCAAGCACAACATGCTTCTCAACGATTCCCTATACTTTACAACATGGTGCACCACAACCCTGGTGAACCAAGATTTAATACAAAATACGCAAATACAGAATACATAAAAGAAATTGGGTACAATGGACAAATACCTAAATTTGAAATTCAATGTGCTGTTACCTATGATGATTATGAAGAAGGTCTTGTACCATTTCAAACGGAAGAGCGATTATGGATCGAACGGAAAGCGGCTGATATCAGAATCCAACTAAACAAAGCCAAAAGTAATGGTATGCCTATTTTCCCATTTACGGATGTTTTGGTAGTTCCCAAATCTGTGATGCAAAAATATGGCAACGAAATGAAGATAGATGGAAAGTTATCCATACAGAAAAAAAGAACTCAAAATATTCTAAAAGCGCAAATCACTGAAATTTTCAAAACATTTCCAGAACTGGAAGGATTGACGATTCGTTTTGGTGAAACTTATTTACACGACACCCCTTTCCATGTTGGAAATCGCCCTGTATACTCACCTGAAGACCATATTAAAATCATCAATATTTTAAGAGAGGAGATTTGTGTAAAAAGAAATAAAAAATTGATTTATAGAACCTGGGATTGGGGGAAGATAAAACGAAAACTCCACTTAGTACCAGAGGTTTATTTAAAAGTAACTAATGCTATTGAACCACATGCTAACCTATACTTCTCAACAAAAAACATCAATGGTGACTTCTTACGTGGCTTGCCTTTCAATAAAACCCTTGGAATTGGAAACCACCAACAAATTGTCGAAATCTCCATCAATCAAGCAGGGATGTACGGGAAAAATGCGCATCCTTACTATATTGGCAAAGGTATAATTGAGGGGTGGCCTGAAATGGAAAAGAAAAAAGGAATTCGCGATGTATACAACCACAAACAAGTAAAAGGAATTTGGACTTGGACCTGGGGTGATGGCTGGTTTGGACCTTATTTTGGAAATGAATTTTGGTTAGATTTAAATGCTCATGTAATTCAAGAGTTCACAAAAAAACCATTGAAACAAGAGGAAGAAATATTTAATGATTATGCAACAAATGTTTTAAACATGACAGCAGAAAATGTTCACAAATTAAGAAAACTGTGCATGTTATCGGTAGATGCTGTTTATAAGGGTCAAGCCACTAATTTTCATAGAACTTCTCCTTGGTGGATTCGTGATCATTTTTTTACAGCACTAAACATGTCAGATTTTGTAAAAAACGGAGTGGATAAAAAAGTTTTGGATGAGAAAAATGAAAATTTAAAAAATTGGTACAAAATGGAAAACTTAGCCTACAGCATTGAGTTACCTAATAAAAAAAATGAAGACTTCATTAGAGTATCGACAACCTATGGACGTATTAAATACGAATTGATTGAATTGATTTATCGCACCCAAATCCTATTTGCAAGGATGGAATTAAAAGGGAAAGATTTCGATAAAAAAGAGGCGCAATTTATTGTAGACACCTATCATGCTAAATGGAAGGAATGGCTAACACTAAAAAGAGAAAATACCAACTGCCCTACATTGTATGTTGATTATGAATCCATTCACTGCCAAGGAAACGATCCTTTTATCAAGTCAATTGAGAAATTAGAAGTACTTCTGAGAAATCATTAGTAAATACTTTCTAAAACACAAACTATTTCAGCACATGTTACCAAAACAAAAAGAAAAAAAATGAAGCATAAATTAAAGCTATTATTCTTACTTGCAATTACAACTACTTTAGTAAAAGCACAAGAGTTTAGAAAAGACAAACAAGTTTACACCGTAGGTACCGAACCACATGCCGTTACACATTTTGTCTTTCCAAATACGGCAACTGCTCTCACAGGAGACTATAAAAAATCTCCTTACTATAAAAGCTTAGATGGTCAATGGAAATTTAATTGGGCTAAAAATATCACAGACAAACCTGAAGGTTTTCAGAAACCTAATTTTGACGACAGTAATTGGGAAACCATACCAGTACCTGCTTGTTGGGAACGAAATGGATACGGAGTTCCTTCACATAGAGGAATTGGTAGTAAAATTAGAAAAGGAACATTAAAGATTCCCGACGCGCCAACAGAAGACAATCATGTAGGTAGCTATCGTACTTCTTTTAAAGTACCAGATAACTGGAAAAATAGAGAAACTTTTTTACATTTTAATGGTGTATCTAGTGCTTTCCATTTATGGATTAATGGTAAATATGTAGGTTATGATGAAGATTCTATGACAAGTTCAGTTTTCAATATCAGTGATTATTTACAGAAAGGAGAAAACAGCCTAGCCGTGCAAGTCTATCGTTGGTCTACAGGTAGCTATTTAGAATCTGGAGACACATGGACCTTCAGCGGAATTTTTAGAAATGTATACTTGCAAAGTAAACCTAACATCTATATTAAAGACTTCCACTTTACTTCTGATTTAGATGACAGTTATGAAAATGCAGAATTAAAAGCCTCTTTAAAAATATACAATAACACCAATGCCATTATCAAAGGACAAAAAGTAAACATTGCCTTATATGATGCCAAAGGAATTTTGGTTCCTGATTCGAAATTCAGCAGTGAAAAAATAGGTTGGAAAATGGGATCTCCCGGCGCAGAAAGTGTGATTAAAGGAAATTTACTACTTAAAAACCCTAAAAAATGGTCTGCTGAACACCCTAATCTGTACACCATTGTTTTGACTTTAGTGGATGCTGATGGAAGTATTTTAGAGACCACACAATGTAAATTTGGATTCCGAAAAGTTGAAATTAAAAACTTACAAGTTTGCATCAACGGAAAACCCATTTTAATAAAAGGTGTCAATAGAGGAGAGTCTCACCCTGTCTATGGAAAAACCTTGACAACAGAATCTATGATTCAAGACATAAAGCTCATGAAACAACACAACATCAATGCGGTTCGTTCTAGTCACCACCCTAACGACCCTCGTTGGTATGCTTTGTGTGATCAATATGGATTGTATGTAATGGACGAAGCACTGGAATCTCCAGATTATTCTATCCGTGGAAACTCATTACCTGGGAGTGATATCGCGTGGTTAGCAACCTCTCTAGATCGTGCGGTAGCGATGGTAGAAAGATCGAAAAATCACCCATCTATTATTTTTTGGTCTTTAGGAAATGAATCCGGTTATGGTCAGAATTTTGCCATTATGAGTGATTACATCCGTCGTGCTGACCCAACTCGTTTGATTTCTTATGACGGCCGTGAAACGGATATGTGGGACACCAAAGATTATTTCGATATCAATAGTTCAATGTACCCCTTTATAGAAAACGACACCAATCAAAAACATTGGAAACTACTAAGCTTCTGGGCTCAGCCAAAATACAACAAACCCTACATTATGATTGAATATGCACATGCCCAGGGCAACTCTTTAGGGAACTTTGGAGAATATTGGCGAGTGGTAGAAAAAACGCCATCATTCATAGGTGGATACATTTGGGATTGGGTAAACCAAACCTACAATACAAAAATGCCGAACGGAAAAACACGACAAAGTCATAGATTGGACTACCACCCAGTAGATAGTTTACCTGTAAATGGTAATTTTTCCGAAATGTGGAAATTAGATAATGAATGTGCCAAAGGAATTGTATTTGCAGATAGAACTCCTAAACCTTCTTTATTAGAAGTGAAAAAAGCACAACAATTTATTTCTATGACCCAATTAATAGAAAAGACAAATGTATTTTCTATTAAAAACAAATACTACTTTACGAATCTCAACGAATTTTCTGGAAGTTGGAATTTATTAAGAGATGGTAGAAGTATCAAAAGAGGAGTAATAACTTCCATGGATATAGCACCTGGGGAATCTAAAGAAATTTCCTTGAATCTTCCAAGCTTCAAAAGCACTTCAGAATATGTGCTTCAATTTAGCTACGCTCTAAAAAAACCGACTTCCTGGGCCAAAGCTGGACATGAAGTAGCAAAAGAAGAATTCATTTTACAAAAGAAAAGAACCATCCTAAATAAAGCATCTGGAACCGTTACTATATGCGAAGACAAGAAACATATCATCACCAATAGTAAAGGTCTAAAAATTATTTTTGATAAAAGAACAGGAACGATTAATTCAATCCTAAATAACAAAAAAGAGTTGATATCCCAAACAGGAAACATTACAGGGCCTATTTTAAATATTTTCCGTGCTCCAACAGAAAATGACCGACCATACAAAGACGATTGGAAAAAGGCACAGCTCGAAAATTTAACTCAAAAAGTACTCTCAATCAAATCGGAACGAGTAAATGAATCTCTTGTTTCCGTGAAAATTGTAAAAGAGTTCAAATCAGATTCACTGACTTTTACGCACGAATGTATCTATGACATTACTGGCAAAGGTCAAATTATCTTGAAAAATAAAGTTATACCAACACAGGTAAAAAACTTAAAAACACTTCCTCGAGTAGGAATTAAATTAGCTTTGGTTGATGGCTTAGAAAATGTAACCTGGTATGGAAGGGGACCTCAAGAAAACTACCCAGACCGCAACGAATCAGCTTTTTTAGGGAATTACACATCAACGGTTACAAATTTATTCACCCCATATTTGGTTCCACAAGAAAATGGAGCACGTACTGATATTCGTTCTTTAGCATTTTCATTTAAAACTCGTAAAAAACCGAGTATTTCTATTAACTCAAATAAACCTTTTATTTTCTCCGCTTTGCACTATGATGCTAGTGATTTGATTAAAGCAAGTAGACCCGCTTTCCTAAAAGCTAGAAAAGAAATCATTTTATGTTTAGATGCTGAAATGTTAGGGTTAGGAAATGCGAGCTGCGGACCTGAACCCTTAAAACAATATTTACTTCCAATAAAGGAGTATGAATTCGAGTTTACATTAAAGTTCTAAAAGAACGTAATTAGCAATAAAATCATTACCCAGAAAACATATTATTCAGACGGTAGAAGTAAAAGTTGGAGCTATTAAACTGTTAAACATATAATTATCAAGAGAAAACTGGATTCTTAATCCCCTAATAATTGACCAAACAAAACCCTGAATAAGTTAAAATCAAGTTAGTTTGACACAATAATTTACATTTATGAAAAGAGTAAACATTATGTATAATGGCAATTTCTAATTTACCGAATAGGATTTTTGATATTTGTATCTGACCAAAAAACCAATTCTATGTTTCAGAAATTTGTATTCATTTTATCTTTCTTATTTATTAGTTCAAAAATAATTGCCACAGAAATTCATATTGCAAAAGATGGGATAAACTCATTATCAGGAAGAGGGTCTGAAAACGCTCCCTACAAAACTATTGAATATGTTTTTAGCAACAACTTAATTGAGGAAGGAGATGTAATGCTTATTCATCAAGGGTTTTATAGAGAAACTATTGTAGTAGACGTAAATAATATTACTATTCAACCTTTTGAAAATGACAAGGTGGTTATTTCTGGTGCAAATTGGTATGGTGCAAATAGTTGGGTTACAGATCCCACAAGACCAGGAGTCTTTAAACTCACCTTAAACTCAGATCAAGTAGAAACAGATTTTACACAATTATTTGTCAATCATCAACATAAACAAATTGCTAGATTTCCAAATAACAACACAGATTACAAGGATTACCTATCAGGGTCACACAAAGAAATGATGGCTCCTAGAGATCAAACAAGCGGTTTTGCCGTTATTTTAAACGCTAGTAAGCCAGAAGGTACAAATCAAACTGGACAAGTTAGTTTCTCTTCACATCATGGAACACCAATTCTCCCAGATGTTAATTTTACAGATGAGGCACTTATTCGTGGATTTACTGGAAAACTAAGAAACAATATTTTTTCCTATTCACAAGATGGAGGGGAAATTACAAAAGCCGGTGAAAGACTGGTAACTTTTAAAAGTTTCAATACACAAGGAAATAAATGGGGACAAGAAGGTGCTGTTGATCTACCTGAGGGATTTGGATATTTGATGGATTTATCATTGCTCGATCAAGAAGGTGAATGGTTCTACAAAAAAAATGAAAATACTATTTATTATAAACCTGAGGGTGGAACCGTTGAAAATAAAAACTTTGAAATAAAAAGAAGACAACATGTAATGAAAATTGAAGCAAACAATGTGACGATTAATTATCTTGACATGAGGTGTGGTGAGGTTCAAATAAATAATGCACAAAACACTTCTTTTTATAAATGTCAGTTTACCTACATGACACCCTATATTTATAGAAGAACTTATGGAGTGCTCCGTCAGGGTATTTTGGTAGATAACTCGGACTACTCAACCTTTGAAAGTTGCTACATCGGTCATACATGGGGAAGTGGAATCATCATTCTTAAGGGCTCAGATAATTCTAAAATAAACAATTGTACAATAGAAGAAATTGGTTGGATGGGTCAATTCACTGTATCGTTAGAGAACAACGGAAATAATACTGAGGTAACTCATAATACCTTTGGAAAAGCATCACGTTTTCATATTAGAACCACAGAATCCGTATATGCAAAAATCACAGACAATGATTTTGACAGTGCCATGTCAATGGGTGAAGATGCTGGAACCATTATGTTTACAAGTACCGGTAAAGATGATGCCTTAGACATGAACGAAACAATTATTGCTTACAATAAAATACATGGATTAACTGGGATACCCGCCTACGACCCACAAGATTGGAGTAATAAAAAATACATTGTAGCCTTTTATTTAGAAGATGTAGATAATTACACGGCGCATCATAATTTATTATATGACAACAACGACGAATATACCAGTGTACGGTTACAAAATGATGGCACGCCAGAGACCACAAGAAACATCAATTATTTTGCCTATTTAGGACCAAGGAACAGAAAACTAAACCGTAAAATAGAATATTTCAATAATACTGCTTGGGAATACAACAGCCTTATTGGCTTTTGGCATCGAACAGAAAATGCTGACGTAAACGCAATGGCATTAAAAAACAATCTCTTCTTAGAAGGAGCTCCAAGTAGTGTTGGCAGCGTTACTGAAACAGATTTAGATGAATTTACCACAAAGGCCGCTAGTGAATACGGCTATCATATTGAAGCGGAAAACAACGGTTTTATTACAAACGCTTCTGATCACTATGTAGATATCTCCACTGAAAATTACAGGCTATTACCAGAATCTTCATTTAACTCAGGCGGATCTATTATTGAGGGAATCACAACTGAAATAAGCCCTACATTAGGAGCATGGGAAGGAAATACAGAAACATTAAAAAATAGAGTATTTAATTCAGGTTCCAATCTTACAAGTTCTTCTTTTGAACCAGGGGATAACCTAAGCAGTAATTCTATTTCCGATATCAAAATAAAAATTTACCCAAATCCATTCAAGGATTTAGTTACCATACATTTAACTAACTCTTCTGCAAAACAATCCCTTATTAAATTGTATAACGCAAACGGCCAACTACTTATTTCGGACACCTTTATAGGTAAAGAAACAACACTACGATTAAATCTGTTAAATTCCGGTATTTATTACCTGCAAGTAAAAAACCGAACAGGAACAACCGTTCAGAAGATTGTTAAAAAATAAAAATCGTTTCTACCCCTATATGATTTCTCTTAAAATATCAATATAAAACTGAACTCCATCCTTTACTTCTTGCACATAAATAAATTCATCTGCAGAATGCGAACGTAAAGAGTCTCCAGGACCTAATTTTACCGATTGGCATGTCAATCTACATTGATCAGAAAGCGTTGGAGATCCATAGGTTTTCTTACCTAATTTCAATCCTGCTTTTACAAACTCATGGTTGGGATCAATAAATGAGGAATTTAAACGCAATGATCTTGGTGTAACCGCACACTCTGTATTTTCTTTAATTATAGCAGCTATTTCTTGATTAGAATAGGCATCTGTCACCCTACAATCCACAACAAAATTTAATTCTGAAGGAACCACATTGTGTTGTTTTCCCGCATTGATTTGAGAAACAGTCATTTTTACTTTTCCTAAAGACTCAGATATTTTTGGAAACTCAAAAGAATTGAACCAATTTAAGTCTTTAAGTGCCATAAAAACAGGATTCTGATCATTCGAAATATGTGCAGCATGACCAGGAGTTCCAGTAACTTTACCATCAAATACAACAAGCCCTTTTTCAGCAATTGCCAAATCCAATAAGGTAGGCTCTCCCACAATAGCAAAATCAATTCTAGGTAAAATCGGTTGCATATAAGCAATTCCATTTTCTCCTGATATTTCCTCCTCTGCAGTTGCTGCCAAAACAAAATTATATTTCAGATTTTCTTTCTCATAAAAATACACAAATGCAGCTATCAAACCTACCAAACACCCTCCGGCATCATTGGAACCAAGTCCAAATAATTTACCGTCTTCTATTGTTGCTTCAAATGGATCTCTTGTATAGGCTGCATTGGGCTTTACAGTATCATGATGTGAATTCAATAAAATAGTAGGTTTACTATCATCAAAATATTTATTTACTGCCCAAATATTGTGCAAATCTCTTTTAACTTCAATTCCTCTTTCAATTAACCAAGCTGATAATAATTTCGCCGTTGGATCTTCTTCCTTAGAAAAGGATTGAGTAACTATTAAAGATTTTAAAAGCTCTAAAGCGTCGTTTTGTAATTTTTCTAACATAATTATATTTCAATTACTTCTCGATACAATTTTTCATATTTCAAAATCACTCGAAGTGACATTTCATCCTGTCAGTTCAAGTATTTCGTAACAAATTCTAAATTATATCGAGAACATTCATTTACAACGTTAGAGTTGTAAACAATTGTTCTTTGTTTAATATTACCGTTGGATTTCCAATGATAACTTCAGAAACTCCTTTTTGTAAAGCCTCAAAACAGTTTTCCATTTTCGGAAGCATTCCATCCGCTATGATTCCATCTTTTTTTAACTGTGCATACTTTGGAGTATCAATAGCAGTAATCACAGAATCATCATCATCAACAGAAGTCAATACTCCATTTTTTTCAAAAGTATAAATCAAAGAAACCTCATACTTTTCTGACATTCCAACTGCAATAGTTGAAGCAATCGTATCTGCATTAGTATTCAACAACTGTCCTTTTGTATCATGGGTAATGGCACAAAAAACAGGAGTCATTCCACCTTCAATAAAAGTTGCTATATTTCCTGCATTGATACTATCTACATCTCCTGCAAAACCATAATCAACATCTTTTACAATACGTTTATGCGCCTGGATTGAATTTCCATCAGCGCCAGACAAACCTAACGCATTGCAATCAAACTTTTGCAACGTTGCTGTAATGTTTTTATTC
Source organism: Flavicella sp. IMCC45537 (assembly GCF_057197705.1). Taxonomy (NCBI): domain Bacteria; kingdom Pseudomonadati; phylum Bacteroidota; class Flavobacteriia; order Flavobacteriales; family Flavobacteriaceae; genus Flavicella; species Flavicella sp. IMCC45537. The sequence goes on along the minus strand of NZ_CM170067.1, from coordinate 3,111,580 downwards.
AGCAAACCAGCATATACCATTGTTACAATTTCCAAAGTGGTTATATCTGTAACACGTCTCCCATTGATCATTTTTGCCTCTATTCCTAGATCAGCAGCTAATTGTGTTGCACGTTTTCCTCCTCCATGTACAAGAATTTTATTTCCTTGCAAAGCTGCAAAATCCGTAAGAAAGCTGTTTAGAGTCTCTGGATTGTTAATTACGTTACCTCCTACTTTTACGATGGTTAGTTTTTCCATATACTTAGATAAAATCTTTGTTTTTGATGTTCATTTTAATAAGAATCCTAAAAACAAAAGACTATTTTAAATTTTCTAATATTTTTTTCAATACGATTTGAGCTGAATATGTTCTGTTGTTCGCTTGTTTGATAACAATAGAATTTTCAGAATCGATTACTTCATCAGCAACAACAACATTTCTACGAACGGGCAAACAATGCATAAATTTTGCATTATCAGTTACTTCCATTTTATCCCCAGAAATCATCCATGATTCATCTGTACAAGCCACTTTACCGTAGTCATTGTACGAAGACCAGTTTTTAGTATAGATGAAATCAGCACCTTCAAAAGCCTTTTTTTGATCGTATTCAATCGTAGCTCCTTTCGTTTTTTCTGGATTCAACTCATATCCTTTTGGATGGGTAATAACCACTTCAAAATCATCTTCATGAGCCAGTGCCATTTCTGCAAAAGAATTTCCTACGGCATGTGGCAAAGCTCTCGGATGTGGAGCCCAAGACAATACTACTTTTAATTTCTTTTTTTCAGGTTTATGTTCTTCAATGGTAATGGCATCTGCCAAAGCTTGCAAAGGGTGTCCTACTGAAGATTCCATATTCAAAATTGGTACAGTAGCATACTTCTTAAAACTTTCTAATACCTCCTCAGCTTCATCCTTTAGCTTATCTTCCAATCCTGCAAAAGCACGAATCGCAATCACATCGCAATATTGAGAAATTACTTGAGCCGCTTCTTTAATATGCTCAGATTTCCCTTGGTCCATAATTGTGCCATCTTCATACTCTAGCTGCCAACCTTCTGCTCCAAAATTCATTACAATTGGCTCCATTCCTAAATTCAACGCAGCCTTTTGAGTACTCAAACGCGTGCGCAAACTATTATTAAAGAATAACAAACCAATGGTTTTATTTTTACCTAAATCTTGAAATTGTAGAGGGTTTTTCTTTAATTCAATCGCTTCTTTCACCGTATCCTTGATACTTGGTAAATCGTGAATGGACATGTAATGTTTCATGGACTTCTTTTATTTAATAAGCCCCAAAAATACAAAATCAAAGCTTGATAAGCTACAATTAAAAAGCTCTAATTAGGAAAGCAGCCCATTGCAAAAAGAGATCTTTTCTAATTCAACAAAAAGTTGCCCATTAACCTACCTAACCGAACTTGACCAATATGAGTATAATGCAGATTATCTACATGTTTTGGAAAATCTCCCCATGGTAAGTTTTCTGGTGTTGCAATAATCTTCACAAAGCGATCCTTAGTTGCTACACGCTGCATAGCATTTCTAACAATTTGTGGCCCTTCCTTGAATTTTCGTGGCAAAGGGTTTACTTGACCAAATACAAAAGGTAAATCAGGTACCTTAAATTCAGTACGGTATCCTTCAATCAAATTAGTTAAATTTTGCTCATAATGCCCAGCTGTTTCTTTTTTATTGGTATCACTCTCTCCTTGCATCCAAGCCATTCCAATAATTCTATATGAAGTTCCACTATCCTGCATCCTCTGCAATTCTCTATGAATTTGTTTATGATGTGCCTTATATAACTGCAATTGCTTTCTTGCCTCTCCTCTTTCTGCAAAGTTCGCTTTTTCTTTGGTCCAGTTTGGGTTCCAAGCTCCGTACAAAGATGTTCCTCCTACTGCTTTTTTAATAAATAAATAATTTTGATTTAGGTTCGCTTCTGCTAAGGTTACTGCAAGAAACATTTCGGGTCCAAAATGCTTGGTGAAATTATATTTTTCCGAAGCTTTACTTTCCCTGGGAGCAATAGGTTTTGGTTCTAACTTTGGATTGTCAGAAACTGCGAATAACACTCGATCTTGAATAGCACGTATTCTATTTTTTTGCTCGGTAGTAAGTGCATCAAAATCTCCATGACCTGCCATATTTGATTGTCCGGCAAGCAAAACTACATGTACTTCTTTTTCTTGAGCTAAACCAAAAGAAAAACTCATGACACATAACACTAATACATAAAACTCTCTCATCAACTTTTATTTTAACATCCAATTCATAACTGCAGAAGTTAACTTTTCAGGTGCCATTTGATGCCCACCTTCAAACTCAAAAAACTTAATTTCAGCTTTTTGTTTCTTTAAAGTTTTAGCATCTATCTCTTTCCATTTATTAGCTCCTTTATCACTAGTACCATTTACCATAGCAACTTTTAAACTCTTTTGGTAATTCTTATTTTGATATTCATTACCTCCAAGCCAACCTCCAAAAGCAATAATACCTTTAATATTTTGATCGATTCTAGTAGTCAATTGATACGAGCGCATGGCTCCTCCCGAAAATCCAGATAAAAACACTTGTGTTCCATCATGTGGAATATTTTTAAGAATAGACGCCAATACTTCATCTTCCATTTGCCGCTCTAATTCTTGATCTATCATCCCATTTTTCAACTTATCGCAGCCCACCAAAATAACCTCATTTTCTTCCGCTCCCAATTTCATCTTTTCAAGAATTTTCTTTCCTTCACCCGCAGGACTAAAAGAAATAATTAAAGGATACTTTTTGTTTTTAACCGATAACTGTTTTGGAATATAGACATGATATATCATATTCATATCTCCTGCTGCTCTGAATTTCAAAACAACTCCAGGAACGAGTTCTGTTATATTTTTAAATTCTTTTGCTGATATTTTTTTATTTAATGAGATTAGTTTTTCACCAAAAACAGTTCCTAAACGAAGTTGTCCTTCTGCATTATAATGTACATTATCAGAATGTTTCGGGTAATCACTCCATGGAATATCATTTTTAGTTGCAATAAAATCCGCACAATAATCCGAATTTGCAGTTTTCATTATGGCATTTCGAACCATTTCGGGTCCTCCTTCAAAATCACCATATCGTGAATTAATTTGACCATAAACAGCAGGCAATTCATTCAGTTTTAAATCGCGTTGGTAACTTGCCTTTAAATTTTTAAGATTTTTTCTGTAGCTCTTCGCAGAAACTTCATAGGCTGCATCATTTTCACCTTGCATCCAGCCAAAACCAATGATTTGATAGCTTTTATTATCTTTTTCTAACTGCTGAATTCCTTCAAGAATATCCGAGATATGCAATTCATACAACTTCAAGTTTTGTTTGTAATCTCCTTTTTCAACTTCCTTCGCTTTCTCTGAACTCCATTTAGGATTCCAAGCGCCATATAAAGAAGTTCCTCCTTGAGAACGTTTGATCAACAAAAAATTCTTGTCAGGATATTTCTCCGCCAAGGTTACACCAATAAACAACTCAGGTCCGAATCGCTTTGTGAAATTGTACTTTTTACCAGGTTTATTCTTGTAATAAGACAAAGGATAAGGTTTCGATCCATTAAAAATAATGGACACCCTATCTTGTACGTTTTCTATTCTTTGACGATTTAAAGAACTAAGGTTATCATAATCTCCACCTCCTGCCATATTAGACTGCCCCGCTAACAAAACAACTTGAACGTCCTTTTCAAAAATTTGAGCATTGGTGATACTTACATATAAGCAAACAACTACAACTTGAAGGAATTTATATTTCATAGCCAATTATTAATCTCTTAAAACCACCTCAACAAAATACACTTCATTCGGTTTTAAAACTGGATTAGACGACACCTCAACACCTTTCAATAAATCCATACAAACCAATTCCCCATTATTTTTGGAAGTAATTTTTAGAGTAGCATCGGCCTTACCAACATTGACAACTGATAGGACTTGATTCCCTTTTGAATTTTTAACAACTTTCCAAATGCAGGTTTTTGTACCTACAGAATTGGTCTCTGTAACTTTTAAACCAGACAAAGAACCAAAATTTTCAAGTAATTGAATCCCTTCTTTTTTAAATGACTCTAGAGTATCTAGCTCTAACAACTGCCCTTTACTCTTTTTTAATTTAGGTAAAGAATTCCCATATTCATCCTTTTTCAAACTCTTTGCATCAATAAATACAACACCGCCTTTATCTAGATAATTTTGTAGCGCATGTACCTCATTTAATGTAGCAAACTCGGTATCATAAACCATTACTACATCCCAATTAGAAAAATTTTGAGTTTTTAATATATTCTCCGTTGCAAAACCTAAAGATGTCCCTTCAAAATGTAAAGACTCATATAACTCAAACAAATCATCCATATGATGCGTTTTATTTATTGCAGAAGTTTTAGAATAAAACAAACGAATCGGTTTTCTCTGACGTTGCATCGCCATAATTTCCTCACCATAAGCATTCAAGTCAATCAAAGTCATGGCCACCTCATTCGTAACACGAGGCTGCTGATTATTAGAACCCGCATAGCCTTTCAAATCTTTCTTAGTATTCAAAGATCCATCTTCTTTCCTAGGCCAGTACCAAATCTGACTTGCGGTCATTCCATAGGTGTGTGCTAACCAAAAAGTTGCTCTAGCATATGTTGGATCTTGATATAAATCTCTAGATCTGTTAGTCGATAAATAATGTAATTCTGAATTAAAGTTGATTTTATTTGGACTTACGGACTTCATAAAATCGTACCCCATACACAATTCTCTCCATCCAAAACTATAATGAGCCTCCCATTCATGAGGTTTCTTTTGCCAAATTCTTTTGTGTTCAGCTCCTGAATCATTTCCTATGATACCACTTAAATCCGTTAAGGCCTCCAAGTCAATTCCATGAACTCTTTGATTTTCAGTCCATAAATTTGGCATTATTTTTAAATGCACCTTTGCCTCCGCATCATACTTTTGAATTTCTTCTTTCAAAAACTTATACCACTCTGTAACTCTATTCATATTAAACACAGACCAATCATACCACATAGCAGATCCTCTATGGCTGATATCAATAGGAATCTCGATTTGTACTGAATCAAAATTTTTAAAATTTGTTCCCCAAGCTGAATTCAAAGAATCTATAGACTCATGCTTTTTATGTAACCATTCTTTAAATTTATCAATTGTATAGTTAGACACACCTCCAGAGGCCCATGGCAACTTTCCCTTTTTCTTATCATTCTGTGTATAAAAATGAGGCTCATTACACAACATATACCCCAATCCTGAAAATTGCTTACCTGCCGTATAAGGAACCACTGCAGCAAGTAATTTTTCTTGCAACACACGTGCACCGGGATTATCAATATCGTAGGTAGTATACGTATCTTCTCGCATTTTAAAACCCGGACCATATTTCTGTTCTGCCCATTTTGGCACCCCTTTATGATTCATAAAAATAAATCCTAAAGATCCCTCTCCTTTGCTTTCTAATTCTGTTTTTTTTCGAGGAGAAAAATCACCTTTTTCGTTAACCACATAAGAAGGTGTAAGAAAAAAACCATCTTGATCTCCATGATATTCGGTTAATTTTTTAGTTTTAGGTTTCCATGTATAATCCGCTAGAAAAACAGGTCTCCCATTATAGGTTATTTGATCTTCTTCTACTTTTGCTTTTTTCCAATCAACTTTTGGGCTTTCTTTTCTAAACACTTCTTTCTTTAAAAGTAATTTTAAATAAGAATTAGCTTCTTTAAGCATCAATAAAACATCTTGCCTCTCAAAATCTGGCAATTCCAAACTCATTTTATGAGCATCTTTTTTATAAGATGCTACCTTTTGAAATGCATCTTCATTTATATCAGTGTTCTTTTCATCCCAATTAGCAAATTCCAAAAATATCTCTGCAGTTCGAATCGTTGTTTTTTCTTTAAGTACATCAATGTTTTTTTTCTCAGCTTTTTTAATTAATTTTTCTAAAGATTTAATTTCTTGTCTAGCTTCTTTTTCAAGATCTTGACCAAGTATTGAAACACTGACTAATAGTGTTATCATAAATAGTAATCGCTTCAAAAAAAGTGTTGGGAATTTCATAGGTTAAAATTTAGTAATTATGTTACCTACGAAGAACAAAAATTTCAGGAGTAATTTTGTTGCTCTCCGTTCATCTTTTTTATAGCTGCGTATATAAGTAGCAAAAACGAAACATTACTGGCTATATTTATCTCAAAACAGGGCCCTATGAAACAAAAAAAGCCTCATTCATAAATTGAATGAGGCTTGGTTCTATCGTTGATAAGATTTAAAGTAATTTTTTCAAAGCACTTATAAAAACATCAATATCTTGTTTTGTAACATTTAAAGGTGGTAATATTCTCAATAAATTTTTATTCATTGCTCCTCCTGTAAATATCTTTTCGTCGTAAATTAATTTTTTGCGCAATTCACCTACTTCAAAATCAAATTCTAGACCTAACATCAATCCTTGACCTTTGACTTGCTTCACGCCTTTTAATGATTTTACTTGTTCTTTGAAATATGCATTGATTTCTTTTACATTCTCTATAAGGTTGTCTTTTTTAATCACATCTAAAACTGCAATCCCAGCTGCACATGCTAAATGAGAACCTCCAAAAGTGGTACCTAACATTCCATACCAAGATTCAATATGTTTAGCAATCAATACTCCACCAATAGGAAAACCGTTCCCCATTCCTTTTGCCATAGGAATAATATCTGCTTTTACGTCATGTAATTGGTGTGCGAAAAATTTACCTGATCTTCCGTAACCGGATTGCACCTCGTCTAAAATCAAGCAAACATTATTTTCTTCTGTTACTTTTCTAACCGCCTTTAAAAATGCTGTTGTTGGCTCATCTAAACCACCAACTCCTTGAATAGGCTCGACAATAACAGCCGTTACATCTCCTTTTTCAATCTCATTCTTTACCGCTTCAATATCGTTTAACGGCAAAATTGTTACGGGATTATGAGCATTTACTGGAGCAATAATTTTTTTATTATCCGTTACAGATACCGCAGCAGATGTTCTACCATGGAACCCGTTTTGAAAAGCAATTACTCTAGATTTTTTGTTGTAAAAAGAAGCTACTTTTATAGCATTTTCATTTGCTTCAGCTCCTGTAGAACACAAAAACAATTCATACTCCTCACTACAACCAGACAACTCTCCTAATTTATTGGATAATTCTTGTTGCAATGGGTTTTGAATTGCGTTCGAATAAAAAGCAATATTGCTCAATTGCTTTTCGATCATTCCTTTATAATGAGGATTGGTATGACCAATAGAAATTACACCATGCCCTCCGTATAAATCTAAATATTTTTCGTTTTTATAATCCCAAACATAGCAACCTTCTGCTTTTACAGGGGTTACATCGTATAATGGGTATACATCAAATAATTTCATTTTTTTTAGTATTTGGTATCAGGTATCAGGTATCAGGTATCTCAAAATCTTGATACTCGATACTTTGTACTTGATACTATTAAAACGCTGTTCCTTTCAAGTTCAATCCTTCCGTCTCTTCGTATCCAAAAATCAAGTTCATATTTTGAATTGCCTGTCCAGAAGCTCCTTTTAAAAGATTATCAATTGCGGAATAGATTAAAATATTATCACCATGCTTGATCAAAGAAATAGCACATTTATTCGTGTTTACAACTTGCTTCATACTTACTGGTACATCCGTTATATGTACAAAAGGTGCATCCTTATAAAACTCAGTGTACAATGCTTTCGCTTCTTCTAAAGTACCCTCAAATTTTGTATAAATAGAAGCAAAAATTCCACGACTAAAGTTACCGCGATTCGGAATAAATAATAACTCACCAGTTTTTGCTCCTTGCAAAGCCTCTAATGTTTCACCTATTTCACCTAAATGCTGATGTGTAAAAGGCTTGTATACTGAGAAATTATTATCTCTCCAAGGAAAATGAGATGTCGCAGAAGGAGAAACTCCAGCTCCTGTTGCTCCTGTAGTAGCATTGATATGAATATCATTTCCTAATTTTTTAGCTGCTGCTAAAGGCAATAATCCAAATTGAATACAAGTAGCAAAACAACCAGGATTCGCAATATAATTTGCTTTTTTGATTTCTTCCTTACTTACTTCAGGCAAACCGTATACAAAATCTTTTCCTTCAAAATTAGCATCTGCATTCAAACGGAAATCATTAGATAAATCAATGATTCTTGTTGCATCAGAAAACGTATTATTTTGCAAGAAAGCAGTAGAGTTACCATGTCCCAAACATAAAAACAACACATCTACATCAGCATTGATAGTATCTGTAAAACTTTGCTCTGTATCACCTAGCAAATCAGCATGTACCGCATACAATTTGTTACCAGCGTTTGAAGTACTGTAAACAAAATCTAATGTAACTTTGGAGTGATTATTTATCAATCTAATCAACTCACCAGCTGTATAACCAGCTCCTCCAACTATTCCTGCTTTTATCATTTTTTTCGTTTTTGACAATTATAGAAAAACCCTTCGACAAGCTCAGGGTTCTTAATTTATGCGTCTAATAAATCTTTATTTACGTGATAGAAAATCTTGTTTTGCATTCCGTAAATCTTAATAAATCCTTTTGCATCATCAGAGCTCCAAGCATTATTTTCTTCACCATAATCAGCAAATCCTGAAGACATTAAATCAAACTCAGAATCAATACCTGTTACCATAAAATGGTATGGACGTAATGTTACAAACACATCACCAGTAACTGTTTTCTGAGAATCTTCTAAGAATTTCTCAATATTACGCATCAAAGGCTCTAAATATTGACCATCATGAAAATAGGTTCCATACGTATTTGCCAAAGGCTCTTTTGTTAACTGTTGTGCCTTAGACAAGGTATGTTTCTCTAACAAATGGTGTGCTTTGATAATTACAGTAGCTGCTGCAGCTTCAAAACCTACACGTCCTTTAATACCCACAATGGTATCTCCAACATGTGTATCTCTACCAATTGCAAACTCAGAAGCAATAGCCTCTAATTTTAAAATATTATTTACAGGTGTATCCTTTACTCCGTTAAAGCCAACAAATTGTCCTTTTTCAAAGGTTAAAGTAACCGCCTCTTCATCATTTCTTTTCAGTTGACTTGGATATGCCGATTCTGGCAACGCTTCCTTAGATTTTAAAGTTTCAACTCCACCTACAGAAGTACCCCATATACCTTTATTGATAGAATATTTAGATTTCTCCCAGTTCATATCTACTCCGTGTTTCACCAAGTAATCAATTTCTACTTGACGAGATAATTTTAAATCACGGATTGGAGTTAAAATTTCTATTTCAGGTGCAATTGTTTGAAAAATCATATCAAAACGAACTTGATCATTCCCTGCTCCTGTACTACCATGAGCGATATATTTTGCACCAATGCTTTTCGCATATTTCACAACCTCAATAGATTGAAAAACACGTTCAGCACTTACAGACAAAGGATAAGTATTGTTTTTCAACACATTACCATACACCATGTACTTAATCGCTTTTGCGTAGTAATCTTCTAAAATATTTTTATTGGTGTGAGAAGTTACTCCCATATCATAGGCTTTCTTTTCTACAACTTCCAACTCTTCTTCGCTAAAACCACCAGTATTCACCAAAATACCGTGTACCTCTAAATTCAATTCGTTGATTAAATACTTCACACAATATGATGTATCCAATCCTCCACTGTATGCTAAAACTACTTTATCCATGATATATTCTTTGCGTTTTACATCCTAAGATGAAAACATTTTTTTATTTATTTTTTTAAAAACAAGGCTTGTTTGATTTTCTTTAAACGAGTCCAAACTTTATTTTTCACCTCTTTTTGAGATTGTTCTGCTTTTGGATCGTGCAACATTCCTGTACACAGACACATTTTTCGATCGTTTCTCGTCAAAATATCATAATTCCTACAAGCTTTACAACCATTCCAAAATGCTTCATCATCCGTTAACTCAGAAAAAGTAACCGGTTTATAACCTAATTCAGCGTTAATTTTCATTACTGCCAAACCTGTTGTAATCCCAAAAATTTTAGCATCAGGATACATTTTTTTAGAATGATCAAACACCTTCTTTTTGATTTTTTTAGCCAAACCAAGATTTCTAAAATCTGGATGTACTATCAAACCGGAATGCACAACGTACTTTTTATTACTCCAAGTTTCTATATAACAAAATCCTGCAAATTTCTCTCCTTCAAGAGCTATTACTGCATTTCCACTCTCAATTTTCTTAACAATATATTCAGGAGATCTTTTGGCAATACCGGTACCTCTAACCTTTGCAGAATCAGCTATGGTATCGCAAATTATCTCTGCATACTTGTTGTGGGAACTATTTGTTGTTACAATTTTCACTCTAAACTCCTTGTCTTATAATTATTTCTAACACATATTCTTTATTCCAAAAAGATGGACTCACCTATCTTCTAATCAATTAACGCCCCAATGGGCGTCGAAAACCTAAAGAATATAAGCGTGCTAAAAGCAGCGCAAAGATACTCTGAAATTTGTTGTTAAAAAAACGTAAAATGAATTGCATTTTGAATTTGATAAAAAAAATATAAATAAAACTTTAATTTTAGGTTTAGAACCTAATTTCCATTTCTAAAATGGTCTCATTATGCCAAGCGCATACAGCGACAGCGCCTTGTCAAGCGTGTCCTAAAGTTTAAAATATATGTTACTTCTTTTTTCATCTGAGGCAAAGATACAATATTTCTATTTTCTAACAACCAATTCACAAATTACCGTATAATATTTTGCTTTTTATTAACCCTTCAATAGTGAATTAGGTCAGTTAAGAACTGTATTTTTACAAAAAATAAAAATTATGGATTTTTCTAAAGTAAAATTAGTGGTAACTGATATGGATGGAACATTACTGAACTCAAATCATGAGGTAAGTGATCGTTTTTTTGAAATCCATAAAAAGCTAAAAGAAAAGAACATTCATTTCGCAGCTGCTAGTGGAAGACAATACCACAGTATCATTAGCAAATTTACGTCCATCAAAAAAGACATAACCGTTATTGCAGAAAATGGAGCTTTTGCAAAACAAGATGAGAAAGAATTATTCACCCTTGAATTGCCTATTGAAAAATTACTTAAAACCATAGAATTTGTAAAAAACATTGACGGACTAGGTATTGTTCTTTGCGGAAAAAAATATGCCTACATAGAAAAATCAAATAAAGAATTTGCAGAAACTTTTAGTCAGTTTTATTCTAGTTATCAATTGGTAGACGACTTAAGAGAAGTAAAGGAGGATACCTTTTTTAAGGTTGCTTTTTACCATCCTGATTGTTCTGAAACCCATATTCTCCCAAAAGTGGCACATCTTGCAGATGAAATGCAGGTAATTGTTTCAGGAAAAAACTGGTTAGATATATCTAATTTAGAAGCTAACAAGGGAAATGCTTTGACACAACTTCAAAAATCGTTACATATTTCTCAAGCAGAAACGATGGCCTTTGGTGATTACAATAATGATTTAAAAATGCTTGAAAAAGCTGACTTTAGCTACGCCATGAAAAACGCCCATCCGAACGTTAAAGAAATTGCAAATTATGAAACCCTTAGCAATGATGAAAGAGGAGTAGACTTTATACTTGAAAACCTTATCAAATAAAACATAAATGCCGAAGTATAATACTTCGGCACTTACGAAACTAAATAAACCTAAATAAAGACGATTAATGTTTTATAAATCGTTTTGTTATATATGTATTATTCTCAAAGAATATTTTTAAATAATATACACCTGTGGAGAGGTCTTGTACATCCAAAGACTCTATATCTCCTAATTTCTTTTTTAATAATTTTCCTGTACTATCAATTAACAAAACCTCTTGCGTAATTAATGGTCCTTTAATATGAATAAAATTCCGGGTAGGATTAGGACTTACAATTACTAAATCCTCTTCTATCAAAGGGACACTCAAACTTCCTCCTTCTGCTTTACTGTACCAATCATCAATTAAAATTGTTCCAACAGTTTGACCGCACTGCAAACGAACTTCTATAGATTCGGTATCTTTTTCGGGTATCACAAAATCATCTGAATACAAATCATATTCATTGGCACCTGTATATTTAGTAGAAGAAATAAAGGTTTCTGAAGTATCATCAGTATAACTTACTTTTATCTGAAACTTAAATCGAGCAGCATCTGGTGATTTAATATACGCTCCTACTGTTACGGTTGCTCCATTAAAATTATTGTAATTCGGGGTGTTAATTAATTTTACTTTTCCAAGAGAACCACCCGTCGTAACAACAATTTGAGCCCCTGAATCTCCGGTATTAGCAGCAGATTCTGAATCAGAAAATGTCGCCGCTTGAGATGCATCCACTAGCAAAGTCCAATCCAAGTCATACCAGCATTCAAATCCTGCATTAAAAATAATTTTATCCGATGCAGAAGGTGCAGCACATCCAAAGTCTTCTACAATACCAGATCCTGTTTCTGTGTTCATATTTTCATACAAATAGTTATTTGTAGTTTTAAAACTTGAATTTGTAACCCTGTGTGTAATTCCTGCTTCAGATCTAAAACTGTATAAGGAATCTTTTAATGCATTTAACGTTGTTGTATTTGTGGTACTCAAATCAGTATTCTCACCAATATCATTGACCACATCAAACAACTCAAAACGATTGTCATATTTATGTTCAATTAATTTATAATTTCCACTTCTTACTGCCGCCATACTTACATTTGCAGTTCCGGTACTTGAAAAATCAAAATTCCAAACAATCGATTTATTTCTAGTCCAACTCGCATCTCCTCCATTCGCATTTGTCAATAATATATCTTGAAAACTCTCACCGTCTAAATGTTGACTTGGTAACAATGGCACTCCAGCCATTTCTAAAAAAGTAGGAAAAAAATCTGTCCCTACTACAGGGGTATCTTCTACAACTCCAGAACGATAATCAGGTCCATAAATAATCAAAGGCAATCGAACTCCACCTTCATACAACCAAGTTTTTCCTCCTCGTAAAGGTTTGCTAGAAGTAGACAACTCCCTTGTCCCACCAATTTCTGTAGTTGACAACCCTCCATTATCTGAAGTAAAAACAATAATTGTATTATCCTCTATTTCATTATCAATCAAATTTTGTCGAATCGCTGCAACACTTTCGTCCATACTTTTTATCATGGCTGCATAAGCTGCATTGTCTTGGTTTAATTTAGCTTGTGCCGTCAATTGATTTTCAGTTTCTGGACCTGTATAATTTTGATTATCAGCTTTTGTTTGAAAATAACTTTCATCAGCTGCTTTTGCCTCTAAAGGGGTGTGCACGGCATAATGCGAAATCATAGTAACAAATGGTACTGTTGGAGAATTCAACACATGGTCATCTATAAACTCTTCCACTTCTTGCGTAATTCGGTCCGTCAAATATTCACCCTCGGCACCACCGGTAGATAAATCTGGTAATACATCATCACCATCAGTATAAGGGTACCAATAACTTGGTGGAGAACCTAAATCACACCCTGCAATATTAATATCAAAACCAAATTTATCAGGATAATGACTAGCATCGTGTCCTAAATGCCATTTTCCAATAAAAAATGTTTTATAACCTTGATCTTTCAAGGCCTGTGCCCAAGTAGTTTCAGCATAGCCTTTTTCATGATTATCACTTGGCAAATACATACCTGAAGAAACTGAGGGTCTAGCCTCAAATTTCCCCGTCATGATAGAGGTTCTGGAAGCCGCACACCTAGGAGCTGCCTCATAACCATGCGTAAAACGAATACCATCTGAAGCCAATTGATCTATATTAGGAGTTTCATAAAACGTAGAACCGTATACAGCAGTATCCATATACCCTAAATCATCTATTAAAATAAAAATAATATTAGGAGAAGTACTCGTAGTAACTTGCGCAAAGGACAAAAATGGACTACTTAGAAGAACTACTAATAAAAGTTTAAATTTAAATATCATGGTATTCATAAATTGGTTCGCTCAAAAGTAATATGCATTACTCCATTTGAGGTTCAATGAACATCTAATATAGTTTCATAAACGTCAAAAGCCCCAAAATCAAAAGACTTTGGGGCTTTTTTTAATATAAAAAACAACTATTCTGAAGCTGGAAAATCTTTTAATATTTCCTTCAAAATAGCGTCTGCCTTATCTTTATCCACCCTATACTCTAAATTTACAGATTTTTTCTCAGGAAACTCCTCGATCATAACTGTCTGAGAAGGAAAAGCAAAACCAACACCAATTTCATTGGCAAACTTTACAAGAGCCATATGTAGCATATGTTTAGAAGATTGCTCAATTGCCCATCCTGGACTTTTAAAATAAACATTCAGCAATATTTGTAAAGCTGAATCTCCAAAACCAACGAACTCAACATTAAATGAATCCGACCTGGTATCCGGATGTTTATCAATAATCTCACGCACTCCTTTAACAAAAATTTCTATTAATTCTGGAGGTGTATCATATCGAATACCTAATGTGGTATTATACCTCCTATACAACCTAAGTCCTTTATTATTAATCACAATCTCAGAGAGTTTACTATTAGGAATTGTAAAAATAGAAGTATCGGCTGCACGAATCCTACTAGATCTAAAACCAACTTCTTCTACAGTACCTTCAACACCTCCACCTTCAATCCAATCTCCAATTTGAAATGGTTTGTCTAAAAAAATCATAAACGTACCAATCAAATTCTTTACAGTATCTTGAGATGCCAATGCCACGGCCAATCCCCCAATAGAAGCACCTGCAATAACAGTAGTAGGATCTACCCCAAAAATGGTTAACATTTTTAGAATACCAACTATGATCACCACACCTCTTGATATCCTTCGTAAAATAGGAGCTAATTGATCATCCAACTTACTTTCCGTTTTCAAGGCATAAGAACTGTAAATATCCATCACCACATTTACAAATTGCAGAAATACATAAATCCAAAAAACAGTTTGAGCAATATGAATTCCATTCAACACAAAAGAATTGATATCTAATGAAAATTGAAACACCGGAACATAGGATTCACACACATAAAAAACTAACAACAACGCTACAGGTCTTGATAACTTTTGCAAAGACTCATTTAAACTACTATGTGAAAATCTTACAAGCGACTTTTCAATAATTTTTAAAAGCGAGAATACAATTTTATTGAAAACAAAAAACAACACAAAGCAAAGTACCAACATTACCACAACACCTAGGTATTGCCACAGTTCAAATCCAAAAAACACTTTATGACCCACTTTGGGTATTGATGTTTTTAAAAGCTCTGTCCCCAATGGATATACCTGTCTATACAAATCATCAAGATGAGCAATCGTCTCTACACTATAATACCAATTGTCATTTATTTTTTCTACATATACCTGCGGCATTTGATTTGGAAAAAGAACATATTTACTCTTATAATCAAAACCATTCAAAGTATCTAAATAATTAGGATTCGATGGTAAAATATTAATATCAACTCTTAGACCTTTACCATCCAAAATCTGTTTTAATTTAACCGCACAGTCCTCTGCTGCGTCACCTTGCAAACCATATATAGTTTTTGCTGCCTTAGATTTATCAAAACTACTTTCTTGTAAAAAATAAAGATGAGTATAGATTGTTGTTCTTGGACTTGATAAATCTGGTTGAACTTCACTCTTTTGAGCAAAACACGAAATAGAAACAAATAATAATATTATAATTTTTCTCATACAACGTAAATATAAATAAGTTCTATAATATAAAATTACGCCAATACTCTAAAAGTTCAAAAGCACACTAGAAAAAACGGCACGATTAATAAACTTACCTTCTTTTTTTAGGTTTCCTTTTTTTCGAATTAGATTTCTCAGAAGCATTCCCTTTCTTTCCTTTCCCTAGAACACTAACAAATTCTTGTTTACCCTGATTTCTTTTGCCTTTACTTCCACGCCTTCTTCCTTTTGGAGTATCCACTGCATCATCAAAGGTATTTTTAACCTTAAAATTCTTCTTGTTTTTATGAAACTTTGGGTTATCCGGAAGCAAACGATCTGCCAAATCTTTACGTCCAACGTTCGTTAAAGTTTTTCGAATCCAATCTTGATTTTCTTTTTTATACCAAAAGAAGAAACGATGTTGCTCATCTTTTTCTTTTTTTGTTTTTGGAGTTTTCATCTTCTCCAAGGTATAAGGATGATAACCACTATAGTATATCACAGTAGCAACTGTCATAGGTGTAGGTGTAAAACCTTGTACCTGCTCTAATTTGAACCCCATATCTTTGGTTTCCGCTGCTAAATTTGCCATATCTTCTAGCTCACTCGCAGGATGACTTGATATAAAATAAGGAATCAACTGTAAATTTAATTTTTTACGTAGATTGATTTTATCGAATAGTTTTTTAAACTGGTGAAAATTTGAAAATGATGGTTTTCTCATCAATTTCAAAACAGGATCAGAAGTGTGTTCTGGAGCTACCTTTAACCTACCAGAAACGTGATTTGTTATAACTTCTTCTGTATAATCTTCTAATTCTTTTGGACAGGCATTTTTATTAAATTCAGGAACCAACATATCATATCGAATTCCAGAACCAATAAAAGATTTTTTCACCTTAGGATGCTTATCAACAGACTGATACAAATCAGTCATTGCAGCATGCGATGTATCTAAATTTGAACAAATTACAGGATTGATACAAGAAGGAGCCACACACTTGTCACAAATTTCTTGAACTTTTCCTTTCATTTGATACATATTCGCAGACGGACCACCAATATCAGACAAATACCCTTTAAAATCAGGCATGTTCGCTACATGGTCTACTTCTTTCAAAATAGATTCTTTACTTCTACTGGCAATAAATTTTCCTTGGTGAGCAGAAATAGTACAAAAACTACAACCACCAAAACAACCACGATGTGTATTGATTGAAAATTTGATCATTTCAAACGCAGGAATAGGACCACGCTTGTTATATTTTGGATGAGGCAAACGAGTATATGGCAAATCAAAAGATGCATCAATTTCCTTTTCTATCATCGTAGGGTAAGGAGGATTGATAATAATGGTACTATCTTGATAATCTTGTAATATTCGAGCCCCATAAGTTTTATTCGACTCTTGTTCTATCGTTTTAAAATTTGCCGCAAAAGTTTTCTTGTCCTTTACACAAGCCTCATGTGAGCTAAGAATTTTATCCTTCCAATTCTTATTTACTGGAAGTCCTTCTTTTTTAGGACGCACAATAGAAGTCTGTTTTATGGTTGTCAAAGATTCAAAAGGAACTCCTTTTTGCATCAAAGTAACAACTTCCTTTAAGGGCTGTTCTCCCATTCCATACACCAACATGTCCGCACCTGATTCTACTAACATAGACGGCTTTAACTTATCTGTCCAATAATCATAATGTGTTACACGACGCAAGGAAGCCTCTATCCCACCAACCAAAACAGGGACATCTGGAAATTTATCTTTTAAAATTTTGCTATAAACCGTAGCTGCATAATCTGGTCGAAAGCCCTTATCCCCATTTGGAGTATAAGCGTCCTTATCACGTTGTCTCTTACTTGCAGTATAGTTACTTACCATAGAATCCATGACCCCAGAAGTAACACCAAAAAACAATTTAGGTTTCCCTAATTTTGTAAAATCTTGAAGGTTATCGTGTACAGAAGGCTGCGGAACAATGGCTACTTTTAGTCCGTAGCTTTCCAACAAACGCCCAATAACAGCGGGTCCAAAGGAAGGATGATCTACATAGGCATCTCCACTAAAAAGAATTACATCCAATTCTTCCCATCCTCTTAACTTAACCTCCTTATTGGTTGTTGGCAACCAACTTGACAAACGTAATTCTTGCATTTTGCAAAGATAAGCAAACTAGAGTTTGAAATAACCCTACATTTTTTTGAATTCTTTAGATCGTCTTAGAAAATAAATTATTTCTCATTGAAGATCTTTGGAGTAGTAAATCAAAAGCCATACAAATATTCCGAACAAAAGGACGGGCTTTTTCAGGAACTATTAGCCCATTTTCAGAAATCTCAACCAAACCATCTTTTTCTAACTCTTCTAATCTTTTTAATGCTTCTGAAAGCTCTGGAAACTGCATGGATTCGTCCTCCCATGTTGTTTTAAAATGACAAATAATATTTAAAATATGCTTTCGAATGATCAAATCTTCACCACTTAACAAATGCCCCTTAAAAACAGGAAACTCTCCTTTACCAACTAACTCTTGATATTCTTTAACTGTTTTTACATTTTGAGCAAAACTATACCAAGAATCGGCAATAGAAGACATTCCTAAACCAACCATCAACTGTGTTTTATGGGCAGAATACCCCATAAAATTTCGATGTAATTTCTCAGTCTTCATAGAGGTGAATAAAGAATCTGTTGTCAACGCAAAATGATCCATTCCAACTTCTTTATAACCACAATCTTCCAATAACTTTTTACCAGATTCATACAATGAACGTTTCACTTCATTATCAGGAAGATCATTTTCATCAAAACCACGTTGCCCAACTCCTTTGACCCATGGCACATGGGCATAACTATAAAAAGCAATTCTATCTGGCCTGAACTCATTGGTTTTACGGATGGTATTCAAAACATCTTCTAAAGTTTGAAATGGCAAACCAAAAACCAAATCATGACTTATAGAAGTATACCCAATTTCTCTAGCAAGTTTCGTGACATTCTCAACATTTGATGCCGGTTGAATTCTATGAATAGCTTTTTGTACTTTAATATTGTAATCTTGAACTCCAAAACTTACTCTTGTAAACCCAAAATCATACAATGTTTGCAGATGTTCCCTTGTGGTATTATTCGGATGTCCTTCAAAACTATATTCATAATTCACATGCCTTTTGGCTGAACCAAATATCCCCGTTAAAAGTCTATTTAAATTTTCAGGACTAAAAAAAGTTGGAGTACCACCACCAAAATGCAATTCCCTTATAACCGGAATCTCTTCAAATAAATCAACATACAATTGCCATTCTTTTAACAAAGCTTCAATATACGGATTTTCAACTTCATGCCTTTTAGTAATTCTTTTATGACACGCACAAAAAGTACACAAACTTTCACAAAACGGAAGGTGGATATACAAACTTATTCCTTCTGTTTTATTGGTTTCATCAAATGAAAATTTAGCCGTTCTTTTCCAATCTTCAATTGAAATCCCATCCTTATCCCAATAGGGAACTGTTGGGTAACTTGTATATCTAGGCCCTGGGATATTATATTTTCTGATTAAAAGTTCATTCATAGAATTATTTTTACGAAAGCAAAATTAAACAGGAATGAACAAACCAATAATGACAAATGTCATTTTATTCTAACATCACATTGGAAAAAATCACTATTTTTAAGAGTCTGTAATAAAAACTTTAAAATTCCTTGCTATGACTTTATTCATAAAAAATTTCTTCCTTGTATGTCTGTTTATCTTTTTAGCATCATGCAAAAACACTCAACCTCAAAAAGAAAAAAAATACATTTCTAATAAAGTTAGTGCTATTTCAAGAACATTAAATGAAAACATCACTAAATACACGTTGATCGCAAATTTAGATCATCATAAAATGGCCCAAGACAAAGGGGTCTATACCCCTCCTTCCATAGCTACCATATTTTCATCAACAGAAATTAATACAGCCCTGATCAAAAAAAATCAATTGACTGCTTTAGACCTTCCGTTTAAAATTCTTTGCTATGCAGAAAAAGACACAACCGGTGTAAATATTGCCTATACCTCTGCTGAATTTATTTCTAAACGACATGATATTCCTTTAAGTCAATTAAAAAGTTACCATCAAGGTATGAATCAAATTCTAGCCAATCTACCAACTAATTTAATTTCAAATACGGTCACTAAGAACGTTACAAAAAATTTCGGAATAGTCAGCATTAAATCTGAATACAACTTCGAAACGACGGTGAAAAATTTAAAAAACATTGTATTGTCGCAAAACGACACACAGTGGTTTGGAGCTATTGATTTTCAAAAAGAAGCTAAAAACTTAAATATCGAGATTAGGCCTACTAAATTGTTACTATTTGGAGGACCTGCTCCTGGAGGTAAAGCCATGTTTACCACACCAAAAATTGGCTTAGATGCCTTTTGCCAAAAATTATTAGTTTACGAAGACTCACAAAAGAATTGCAGTATCGTTTATAATGACATCGTAGCTTTTTCTGAGTTATACTACAACACATCCACAAAACCACAAAAATTTATAAATAATAGATTAAAGGCAACCTTTACAAAAGCGGTCAAAAAGCAACAATAAGAGCTCTGTATTAAAACCTAGTTATTCATTCCCGTAATTGTGATAATAAAATTGTAAATTTATCCTCTGAATGGAGTTATATCTATTCAAATGAATTAGCTCAAACCAATCAACATGACCTCATTATCTTTGAATAACCTTCAAAAAGAAATGACTGACAATCATTTATACCTTAACTTAACGGAATTACAAATTACGCAACTTAAATCTCAAGGCTGCTCCTCTAAATGTTGGGAAACAGTTTGGATTACTGACAAAACTGATCTTTCAAAAATTCAACATGTTACTTTTAGCAGCGACGTTAAGTTAGGTGCAATTAGCGGAGAAAACACTTCTTTTGGCGGAGTTATAAGAGATAATGGTATCTACAATGCGCATTTACACAATTGCAATATTGGAGACAACCCTTTTATCAAAAATGTAAAGAACTATATTGCAAATTATATCATTGGAAACAATGTAATTATCGAAAACGTAGGTCATATTGCCGTGAATGGTACCTCTACCTTTGGTAACGGAACTATAGTAGAAACGATAAACGAAGGGGGTGGACGAGAAATCCCTATTTACGATAATCTTTCTGCACAAATTGCTTATATCCTGGCCTTATATAGACACAGAGATGATTTAATTTCCAATTTAAAGGAAATGATCAACAACTACACAAATGCTATTGAATCCAACATTGGAACCATAAAAGATGATGTACGAATTCTAAACTGTAAATCTATAAAAAACACCAATATTGGAGGAAACGCAAAACTTGAAGGTGTCGCTAGTTTAAAAAACGGAAGCATCAATTCTTACCAAGATGCTCCTGTTTATATAGGATCTGAAGTAATGGCAGAGAATTTTATCATCTCAAGTAACAGCTCCATTGACAACGCTACGATAGTATCTAATTGTTTTGT
Source organism: Flavicella sp. IMCC45537 (assembly GCF_057197705.1). Taxonomy (NCBI): domain Bacteria; kingdom Pseudomonadati; phylum Bacteroidota; class Flavobacteriia; order Flavobacteriales; family Flavobacteriaceae; genus Flavicella; species Flavicella sp. IMCC45537. The sequence continues at coordinate 3,090,344 of NZ_CM170067.1, read as the reverse complement.
GGGACAAGGTTGTATTTTAGACAAACATTACTCAGCAGAACATTCCCTATTTTTCGCAAATAGTCAAGGATTTAATGGAGAAGCGTGTTCTATATTTGCAGGACCATATACTGTTACACATCATAAATCTACGTTACTTATTGCTGGGATGTTTTCATTCATGAATGCAGGAAGTGGATCCAACCAAAGTAACCACATGTACAAACTAGGGCCAATTCATCAAGGGATTCTAGAAAGAGGTGCAAAAACAACCAGTAACTCATATGTTTTATGGCCTTCAAAAATAGGTGCTTTTACTTTGGTTTCAGGAAGACATTATAAAAATGTGGACTCATCAAACCTACCATTCTCTTATTTGATTGAATCAAAAAACGACAGTATTTTAATACCTGGAATCAATTTAAGAAGTGTTGGAACTGTTAGAGATGCTCAAAAATGGCCAAAGCGAGACAATCGCTATATAAACCACAGAACAGATATTATCAATTTTAATTTATTAAGTCCCTTTACCATTCATAAAATAGATGGTGGCTTACAAACATTAAAAGACCTCGAACGATTGTCTGGAAACGGTGCTAAAGAGTACAGCTATGCTGGCATGAAAATAAAGGAAAGCTCTCTAAAAAAAGGGATTAATATCTATACCATTGTCATTAACAAATTTCTTGGAAACTCAATCATTAGTAGAATTCAAAACAACTCTATCCAAAACAAAGAAGAACTCATTTCTATTCTTCAACCCAACTCAGATATTGGAAAAGGGAAATGGCTAGATGTTAGTGGTATGATTTGCCCTATTGAAAGCTTAGACAGTTTCCTAAATGATATTGAAAATAAAACTATTGATAGTCTGGAAAAAGCTCAACAAAAGCTAGAGGAAATCCATAGTAACTATTATGAATATGAATGGAATTGGGCTAGCTCACTTCTAGAAAAACATTTTAATATATCATTAAACAAGATCACTCCAGAAAATGTAATTGACATTGTTAAACAATGGATCAATTCTGTTGTTGAGCTTGACAATTTACTTTATGAAGATGCAAAAAAAGAATTCTCTTTATCTACGCAAGTTGGTTTTGGAGTAGACGGAAACCTTAAAGAACGTGAAAAAGATTTTGCGAGTGTGAGAGGTGATTTCAAAAGCAATGCAACGGTTCAAGAAATATTGAATCATGTTGATAAGAAAACCAAATTATCTAATGATATTATACAACAACTGCAAAAGTTAGCATAAAAAAAGGGACTACAATTTGTAGTCCCTTTTTTATTAGTAAATCATCCATGATTTGATTACTTTTCCAAAATAACCATCTTCGGTATCGCTATAAAAACGAACCCAAGAACTAACGCTATCAAACCTGTAAGATCTTAATTCTGAGCCTTCTGAACTACTTTTTAGGTTTGGCTCACCAAGTTCTTCAATAACGCTGGACATAGTTGAGCTATTTATCCTCCACCCATATGGCAAATCATAAGGATAATCATTAAACCAAACATTACCATTATCCGTCGGTGTATAGTAATTTGAACTAAAGATGTTAATATGACTAACAACTTCTGTAGTTCGATTCAACGATAGACTAAGCCCAATCAAATGATAACTTAAATATTCATATCGTTTGTCATCCGACGTAGAGGTATAAGATGGTTCACCTAATAACTTTAGAATTTTTTCTTTTTTGTCTACATCGACTTTAATCCCCTCAACAATTTTCCCAGCCTTTACTCCATGTTCAAAAAAACCAACATTTACAGTTTGAACTTCATCAGAATAATTTCCGTTAGAATCTTTTAAAGCCACATAGACTTTACCTACTACCGATGCATCAGAACTAATTTCATAAACTCCGTTTGCAATACGTTCAAATTCGATACTTGAAGGTTTATTTGACGTAAGTTCAATTTCTGAATACCCAGATCCATCAATCGTTAACGTAATTGTTTCATCGATGAAAGTCATCTCTTTTGACACTTCAATTCCACTAAAAATCATGGACTCCAACTCCTCTCCGGAATCCTCAGAACACGAAGCTAATACCAATACAGCAAAAAGCCATATTGACATAGATTTAAAAATTTTCATATAATTATAGGTTTAAGTTAACAAACACTATTATTTCTTTCTCTGAAAACATAGCATTTTTATAAACGTAAATATAACGCTTATAAAACAACCTACAAAGGAATATTAATAGTTATCCTGGTACCCTCACCAATTGCTGAATTAATAAACAAACGACCATTTACATAGTTTACACGCTCACGCATAAAAAACAACCCCATCCCCAAACCTTTCTCCGAGTTTATCATCTGACTGGTATCAAATCCATTTCCATTATCATCAATCATGATGCTTAAAAGATCCTTAGTATGTGTTACCGAGACTAAAACATAGGTAGAGTCAGCATACTTCAAAGCGTTATTTGTTGCTTCTTGCGCTACTCTATATAGGTTTGTTTCCGTTAACGAATCAAAACGTTCATTAAAATTTGTTTTGTTTTCAAACAATATATTTTTCCCCGAAAGTTTAGATATTTCCTGAGTCATTTTACGCAATGCTGGAGCAATCCCATGATCTATTAATTCAGGAGGCGTCAAACTAAAAGTTACAGCTCTAACATCTTTTATTAATTGCCCAAATACTACTTTTAAATCTGCTAATTTTTCTTCTGCCTTTTCAGGATTCTCTAAATTTATTGACTCTACACTAAACTTCAATGCGGTAAGAATTTGACCAATACCATCATGAATATCTTTGGCAATACGTTTTCTTTCACCTTCTTGCGCTTCAACAATCTGACTGGCTTGATCTTTCTGCAACTGTACTTTACTTTCGTATTCTTCTTGCTTTATTCTATCTATTTCTTCCTGAGTCTCTTTCCTTTCAGTAATATTATTTCCAAGAATAAACAAACTTTGTTTTCCATGAGCTCTGTTCATAGGAATGACAGAAATCTCCATCCATAAACTTTCACCCGTTTTTGAGGTCAGTTCAACTTCACCAATCCAACTTTTTTGACGAGTTGTTAAAAAAACATCTTTCAATTTTTGTTGTTGTCCTTCTTTTTGGGCTAATAATAATTCTATGGAGCCTCGAATATCATTTTTCTCTAATTTTAATAAATCAGAAAATTTTTTACTCATATAAAGCACTGTACCATCCAATTTCGTACTTGCAAATAAGGCTGCATTATCAACAACAAAATTCAAACTTTCTAACTCTTGGTAAGCAATTTCTTTCAATTCGTACTGCTCTTTCAACTCCGCTATCTGCTCTTTGTTATAAATATTTGATTTGACGAGAATTTGAATTATTTTTTGAAAATACTGCTTTACAAAAACAAGAATAATCAACACAAAAAACAGTACGGCTAACAGCGATAATGAAAATTCCACTTGAAAAAAATTCAAAAGCATGTACAAAAATACTGGCAAACCTGCCAATAACAGAAAAGACCGTACTAAAAGTCTTTTTAAAAGTAAAGGGATATTTGTGTATTCAATTTTATTCTTCTGCATTTTGCAAAAGTATAAAAAAGAATACAACTGTATTTGAATTCCTTCAAATTGAGAATTCTATTACAAACCAAGGGCTTTTTTAACTAGAGCCAATCCTTGATCAGAATAAGATAATTGTAGTGCAGCATCATGTCCTTTTTCCGACATTTTTTTCCAAGTCTTCTGAACAATATCCACAATCTTTTCTTCTGAATGTTTTTCAATAAATGGATCAAAATAAAACTGCAGAAACACCAAACAGATAACATCTTCAATGGTTTGAGTTTCTTCGTTTCTTTTCAGCTGCTTCTTTTGCAACAAAAAGGAAACTTTTTCTTGAACTTCTATACCATACCCTACTGTCTCTAAAATTTCAGAAGCTTTTTGTGCATGAAATTTTTTCAATTCCGTTCTCCATTTAAGGTATCCTGGTCTGTTCATCTCATAAGAGTCTCTTGGTATTTCCCAACGACAAATATGTTGACAACGTGCTGCAAGTTGAACTTCTTCAGAAGCCTTGGCATCAAAACCATTTAACATCTCAGTCATACGCTGACCATAAAGTACCTCTTTAGAATACTCTTTACCCTCCCAAATTTCTTTGTTAGGATCATTTGCGTTTGCCTGATCAAATAAATTAATTGCTTCTTGAAATTTTGCTGATACCATAGTTCTAAAAATTGAAAAGATCCAACACAAAGGTGCTGAATCTTTTACAAAAATAAAATTAATTTAGATCTTCTTGGTGTTTTAAAACAAAAAATCTTTGGCTAAATATCTATTCAGAAAATCCTAAATACACAAATCCATCTTCTATCTTCACAGGGTAAACTGCAATAGAGTCTAAATCGCCATTCAAATTCTCTCCATTTTCTAAAGAGAATGTTTTTTTATGCAACGGACACGCCACTTTTGGTGTCCCACAGTCATCTCCAATCATACCTCTAGAAAGAACCATCTCCATCTTATGAGGACATAAGTTTTGGCAAGCATACCACTTATTTTCTCTAGTGAAATTAAATACGGCAATTTGCTTATCATTGTATTTCACACATGCACCACCATTTTCAGGAAACTTAGATACTGGAGCTGCTTTAAACCAAACTTTTACTTCATCAACGTTAGTTGTAAAATACTTTTCTAATACTGCTGACATAATTTTTATTTTTTACCCCTCTTAGGGATTAATTACTGTTACTCTTTTAATACACTATTACAATCTGTTCTATAAGAGGATCACAATTCAAAAACAACCTAAATTATCAAAAGTTTGCTTTTGAATTATTGTGCTCCTCCATTCATAGAAATCAAACTATCTTTATGCATTCCACAATTCAGGCATTTTTTGTTCTCTTAAAGGAACGAAATTTAAATTTTCGTCAATCTCTTCAGAGTTTACAAAATGACTATACCTATTTTGTATCTCAATATTTTCTATGGCTTGTTTCCACTCACACTTATAAGTATCAATCAATCCAGCCATTTCTTTATCTAAATCTTCACAGATTCCTAAACTATCATTAATTACAACATCTTTAAGATATTCAATACCTCCTTCTAGTTTATCTAACCATGCTGCTGTTCTTTGCAGTGGTAGTGCTGTTTTGATGTAAAACATCAAAAATCTATCTACATACTTCACAACCGTTTCGTTGTCTATTTTCTCTGCTAACAACTCTGCATGTTTAGGATTTGCTCCTCCGTTACCTGCAACATATAAATTCCAACCACCTTCTACAGCAATCATTCCAAAATCCTTACAACGTGCTTCTGCACACTCACGAATACATCCTGAAACCCCACCTTTAAATTTGTGCGGAGAACGGATTCCTTTGTATCTATTCTCTACCTCGATAGCAAAACTTACACTTTCATCCATTCCATAACGGCACCATGTAGAACCTACACAACTTTTTACAGTTCTTAAAGATTTTCCATAAGCATGTCCACTTTCAAAACCTTCATCAATTAAGTCCTTCCATATTTTTGGCAACTCATCTAAACGAGCCCCAAACATATCAATACGTTGCCCCCCTGTAATTTTTGTATACAAGTCATATTTCTTAGCAATTTCCCCTAATACGATTAATTGCTGAGGAGTAATTTCTCCACCAGCTACACGAGGAACAACGGAATAAGTACCATTTCTTTGAATATTTGCCAAGAACCTATCATTTGAATCTTGAATAGTTTCTTGCTCATTTGCTGTTTCATTATAAATACTTGCAAATAACGAAGCCAATGCAGGCTTACAAATCTCACAACCATTTCCTTTTCCATGAGAATCTAAAATCTCATCATATGATTTAATTCCTTTTGTTGAAATGATATCAAATAACTCTTGTCTTGAATAATCAAAATGTTCACAGATATTTTGTTTTACAGTTTTACCTGAAGCCTTTAAAGTCTCATCTAAAATATCTTGTACCATTGGTTTACAACCTCCACAACCTGTAGTAACTTTAGTGTCCGCTGCCAATCCTTTTAAAGTATCAACTCCTTCTTCTATTTTACAACATATTGCTCCTTTGGTTACCGACTCACATGAACAAACAACAGCTTCATCTGGTAAATCTAACACAGACCCCATACTTGCTCCTTCTCCTCCTCTAGAACCTAAAATCAAGTCCTCTGGATTTTCTGGAATAGCCAACCCATTTAAAAATATTTGATGCAACATATTGTAATCACTTGCATCACCAACCAAAATACCTCCTAATAACGATTTACCGTCTTTAGAGACATTGATTGTTTTATATATTCCTTGGAACTTGTTTTCGTATACTATACTAATTCCTTCTTTACTCTCATTTAATGCATCACCAAAACTTGCAACATCAATACCACTCAGTTTTAATTTTGTTGACATATCAATAGATATTGGCATCGAAGCCTCTGTTTCTCCTAAGATTTGATCTACTGCTACCCCAGCCATATCATAACCTGGTGCTACCAAACCATAAATCATTTGATTTAACAAAGCACACTCTCCAATTGCATAAATATTTTCATCAGAAGTCTTCATGTCATTCGTTACAAGTATTCCACCTCTTGTACCAACTTCTAATCCGCATGTTTTTGCTAACTCATCTCTTGGACGAATCCCCGCAGAAACTAACAACATATCAACAGGCAAAGTTTCCTCTTTAGAAAACTTCATTCCCGTAATTGCTCCGTCACCTTCTATATTTTGAGTTCCTTTATTTAAAAGAATATCAATGCCTAAATCTTCTAACTTCCCTTGAAGAACTTTACTCGCATCATTATCCAATTGTCTTGGCATCAATCGAGGCGCAAACTCAACAACAGAAACATCAAGTCCCATATCAATAATTGCTTTTCCAGCTTCTAATCCCAAAAGACCTCCACCCAAAATAGCAGCCTTACCATCAGGCTTTTGTTTTTTTATTTCAGCAACATATGCCATCGTTGCATCTAAATCCTCAATAGTTCTATATACAAACACACCCTCTTTTTCAACACCAGGAATTGGTGGTACAAAAGCTGAAGACCCTGTAGCTAAAATGATATAATCGTATGAATATTCTTTATCACTAATCGTAGTAATCGTTTTATTTGACCTATGAATATCTGTCACACGCTCATTCGTAATCAACTCTATTCCATTCTCTTCGTACCAAGATCTAGGTGCCATACTCAATCGTTCTGCATTTTGATCTGCAAAATACTCGCTTAAATGCACTCTATCATATGCTGGTCTTGGCTCTTCACCGAATACTATCAATTTGAATTCAGTTAGATCTGCTTTCGCTACAAATTTTTCGCAAAATTTGTACCCTACCATACCGTTTCCTATAACTAAAATCGTTTTCATATTCTATGTGTTTTATATTACACAGCAAAACTACGTAAAATTACGTAACTATACGTAGTTTCATTCATTAATTTTACGTAAAAAACAAAATTATTCATTGTTCTTAATATATAGGTTCTGATTTTATCAAATCAACATTAAACATGTTTTAATATTATATAATACATAGTTAAAACCTAACTAATCGCAGTTTTACCGATTATATCGAAAGCAAATCAATAACAACTTAAAACTTATTTCTTTTACTTAAAAGACGATAATATCAAATAGCAACCAACTCCCCCCCCTTTGAAAAAATTTATCTTCATACAGAATCGCAAAAAACTCAGGCAACAATATCCCCATCAAAAACAATAGATCCAAAAACTCATAAACCTGTTTTAAACAGCAACCAATACACCAGAGGTTTCAGATTTTTACTGACAAATCACCATAAGATCCATCACAAAAATCATAATCAAATACAATATATTAAGTATTTTTACGTAGTTTATTAAATTATTTACGTAATTTTACCACCAGAAACTCAAAACACAACAATTATGTCAGATTGTATCACATGCGAAAACACAGATTGTTTAATTAAAAAAAACATCAAAAACCCAAATATTGAAAAATACTTGGATGAGAAACACAATATTAAGTGTAAAAAATCGCAGCAATTTATCATGGAAGGAGCTCCTGCTCATGGCTTATTTTTCGTAAGAAAAGGTCAAGTTAAAGTGGTAAAAACTGGGATATATGGAAGAGAGCAAATTGTAAGATTTGCACATGATGGTGAAATAATTGGACACAGAGGTTTCGGAACTGGTAAAAACTACCCTATTGGAGCTTTAGCTATAAAAGAAACACACTTATGCAATTTCACCAATGAAGTTTTAATGAAAATGCTTCATGAAATCCCAGACTTAACTTTTGATTTAATGTTATTCTATTCAGAAGAATTAAATAGATCAGAAACTAAAGTGAGAAAATTTGCTCAAATGACTGTTAGAGAAAAAGTAATAGACTCTTTCCTTTACATAAATAGAAAATTTGGTCAATCAGAAGACGGATTCTTCAATATCCAACTCCCTAGAAAAGATTTTGCAGATTTTGCAGGAACTACAGAGGAACAAGTTATAAGAATAATCTCCACCTTAAAAAAAGAAAAACTCGTTATTTCTAAAGGAAAAAAACTTGGAATTGCGGATGTTTCATTACTTAAAAAAGAAATATCAGAACACAACTATTTTTTAGATAGCTAATTCAAAAAATAACAATCACTACACACCTCCTTCTCATAAAAAAGAAGGAGGTGTTTTTATTTACAAAAACAACAACATAATATTAACCTAGGTTTATTCCTTCATCTAAAATTATAAATACTTTTGTTCAAAAAAAATTGACAGTCAAAATACTGCAAATCATTATATATTTAAATAATTCTTACTATTTTACATTGATTTTTCATAAGCTATCACAAAACGATGAAGAACTGACTTGCAGTCACTTACTAAAAAACAAAAAATTAACATGATCAAAAAAATAAAATTCTCAACGCTTCTAGCCTCTTTACTACTCATTTTATCCTCATGTAAATCTAGTGTAGAAGTAATAAACGCTTGGAAATCGGACAAACTGAACACTATTGTTGATCAAAATATTCTTGTTATAACAAGAACAGAAGACAATAAAAAAAGAGGTGCATTTGAAGAACAGATGGTTGCTCATCTAAAAAAAGGAAAAATTAAAGCGAGTACTAGCTATATGAAAATTCCAATTTTCAACGACCAACGTGAATACACAGCTGAAGAACGCAAGGAGCTTGTTGCAAATATCAAAAGCCTTGGATTCAATGCAATTATCCTAACAAGTGTCAAAAAAAGAAGTGAAAAAACGGTGACAACAGAACATGGTGGTTATTACACCGGTGGTAGTTACAGCTCTTTATACCCACAGTACTATGGTGGTTTTTATGGGTATTACAACCATCCATACTCACATCCTACGTATCAAAGCTATGTTCCTAGTGAAACTTACACTGACATCAGAAAATCTTTTGTACTTGAAACCGTTATCTTTAATCTAGACCTAGCTTCAACAGAACAACTTGTTGCAGTAGTAACTTCAGCAGTAGATGATCCAGAAACAGTTTACACAGCTGCAGAAGAATATGTAAAAGAAATTGCAAAAGCATTAAAACAATAACATCATGAAAACCTCATACATATACATTTTAACACTTTCCATTGGATTATTTAGCGCTACCAATTTTCAAACCATAGCCCAAACCACGGAAGTTCCTAAAACTGAAAACGACACCAAAGAGTATCCAACATTGCCTGCTGGAACTATCATCTTTGTAAAAGCGATGAAGGATGTTTATGCTAAAAACTTTCAGGCAGGTGATCATTTTTTTGTTGAACTCGACAGAGACATTACCTCAAAAGGAAAAATATTAATACCTAAAGGTACACTAGTACAAATGGAAGTACTTATTTCTGAAAACACAAAACGACGTGGAAGCAAATTTGCAATTACCGTTGGTGGTTTTATTGTAGATAATTTTGTTCAGAAATGTAAAACAGAAGGGAAACAAGTTGAAACCCAAGGAAACGGAAGAAATACTATGAGAAAAGCAGCGATTGGAGCGGGTGTTGGTGCAGCGTTTGATGGCGGTGAAGGAGCCGGAAAAGGTGCAGCAGTAGGTGCAGCTGTTGGGATGCTTCAACCTGGTACCATTATTCATTTCCCAAAAGGAACAGAAGGAACTTTTGAACTAGCAGAACCTTTAGTTGTAAATTGGCTATAAACTAAAGAACACCTATGAAAAATCTTAGAATCCTTTTCTTATTCCTATTATTTTGTAATACAATACACTCACAAGTATTATTGAGTTTAATCTTTGGAGACAAACTTAATTCTGAAGGATTAGAATTTGGACTTGAAGGAGGGGTCAATTGGGCGAATATTTCTAACTTAGAAAACAATGGAAGCGTAAGAAACTACAACTTAGGTTTTTATTTTGATATTACGCTTAAAGAAAGATTACATTTAGATACAGGAGTGTTAGTTAAGTCGACACTTGGCGCAAACAACCTCAGTGCAGAAGACTTAACATTTTTGGGAATACCTACTGAACCTGAACCAGGGGACTACAAACAAGAATTAAATTATTTTATCGTTCCAATACTTTTAAAATACAGCTTAAAAAATAGAATTTATTTTGAAGGAGGTCCACAAATTGGTTGGATGCGTAAAGGTTTCGTTGAATTTAATTATAGTGACGCAAACGAAGATATTAGAATAAGACATACGAACTCCGACGCTATAAATAAAATTGACGCAGGTATAACCCTTGGAACAGGATATCGATTGATGAAAAATGATGGAATGACCCTTGGAGTCAAATACTATTTTGGATTAGTTGACGTATATAAAAACAAAACAGATACTAAAAACAATAGTTTATTCTTAAGACTAAATGTACCTATCGGTGCGAATGCTGCAAAGAAAAAAAGAGAAGAGAAAGCAAAACAAACGAAAGAGTAACATGAAAAACACCTATAAATATATAATAATCCTTTTTGTATGTTGCTTTACAGCCAATTCTGTAAAAGCACAATATTCATCTAAAAAAATATTACCAATACACAAGGCATATACAGACAGCATCAAACAAATAGATTACGATAAAGTATTTCCTATTTGGGGACAAGCTGCCTATTCACAAGGTTTCGACATACCTTACCCTGTTGGAATTATGGCAAATTACTTTTGGGTAAAACAAGGACTTATCATAGACAATCTTCAATTAGGATTCCAAAATGAAAATCAAGATTTTCCTTTAACGGAAATTGACTTTGTTGGTTTTGGAAATAATTATAGCACCGCAGAAACATTTATGGTTAGACCTGATTTATGGGTGTTCCCTTTCTTAAATGTATACGGTATTTTCGGTGTTGGAAATTCAACAACCGAAGTAAACTTAGACAAAATTGGTAATAAACCACTAGGATTAAAATCAGTTGTAGAGCAAGGCGTAAGAACCGCTGGTTTTGGAGCAACTGCCGCAGGTGGTGTGGGACCTGTTTGGATTGCAGTAGACGGAAACCTTTCTTGGACAAAACCTGAGTTACTTGATAAATCAGTAAAAGTTTCTACTCTAGGCCTTAGGTTTGGACATAACTTTGTGCATTCTTCTAAACCTTATAGAAATGTAGGTTTATGGGTGGGTGCAATGAGAGTTAAATTGAGCTCTGAAACTAGAGGTCAATTGAAACTAAATGATGCTTTACCACCTGAAACTTGGGAAAAAGCAGATCAAATTGTAAACAACTTTTATGACTGGTATAACGACCCTGATACTCCTCCTGCTCAAAAAGCAATTGCAAACAAAACTATAAAACCTATTGTAGATGCAATTGATGAAGCTGACGGAGAAGGAATAGTTAAATACGGAATTGACAAAAGTGTAAAACAACCTTGGAATGGAATTGTTGGAGCTCAGTACCAGCATAACAAAAACTGGATGATACGATCTGAAGCAGGATTGATTGGAGATAGAAAATCATTTTTACTATCCTTAAACTATAGATTTAATTAAATAGAGAAACACCCAAAATAAATAAACAATGAAAAAAACAATTCAATTTTTAGGATTCATTTGTGCATTAGTACTTCTGAATTCCTGTTACAAGTCCCCAGATCTTGGTGGACTTTCTTCTGAACTTGTAGTCGCTACAGACGTGGATTTAGAAGTAGACTTTACAGATTTTAATACGTATTACTTGTCTGATACAATTTACCTTGTTTCCAACAGCATCAAAGACGATAGTATTTTAGTGGTTGGTCAAGATCAAGTAGCAACTACCGTGATTGCAGAAATACAATCTAACATGGATGATCGTGGTTATACCAGAACGAAAATAACTTCTGATGTAACCGATGGAACGGCAGAAATTGCACTTGCAACTGCTATTATTAGAGTAACCAACACTGGCCAAACTTGTTGGGGTTGGTGGGGTGGTTACCCAGGTTACTGGCCTCCATGGGGTTGGGGTGGTGGTGGATACTACTATCCATACTGTTCTTACTACAAATACGACACCGGTACTTTAAGTGTTGAGATTGGAGATTTAACCAATAAAGACAACGTAGGTAGAACTCCAACGGCTTGGAACGCAGCCATGTTTGGAGTACTAAGCTCTTACGATCAAACAAATATTGACAGAGCAGAAAGAGGAGTTACACAAGCGTTTGATCAATCTCCTTATATCAAAAACAATTAAAACCTACTGACATGAAAAAATTTATAATTCTTTTATTGCTTGGTATGGGACAATTCATACAAGCACAAACACCAACAACGACAACTGTAACTTCTCCATGGCCGTCTGATGGACCTCAGCCTGACAGAGAAATTTACACTTATACCATGACTGCTGATGATCAGTTTGTTTTAAACTGGGAAATGGCAATACCTTCTGGAAATGATTTCTTAGGAAAAAACAGTTATAGTGGTGGTAGATTTGATTACAAGCATTTTGTAGATGGTGGTAATTTAGCCGTGGGTGCCTCCTTAGGATGGAATTCATTTAATGAATATTATGCTCCTCAGGTATATGAAAGACCTGATGGTAGTGGTGCGGTTCATACCGATATGGTGAGACATATTTACACCTTACCAATTGCTGTAAACGGATACTATTTTATTTACAAAAGAAACATCAAACCTTATGTTGGATTGGGAATCGGAACGGTATACTCAGAACAAGATTCGTATTTTAACATATACGTAATCAGTGAGAGTAACTGGGGATTCTTGGTAAAACCAGAAATAGGTTTACAACTTGAAGTAAATGAAACTTTCGGAATTGCAACCTATGCTACTTACAATTATTCAACAAACAAAAACGATTACTTTAATATAGACCATTTAGCCAGTATTAATATTGGAGCTGGTTTATACTGGGAGTGGTAAAACACATAGAACTATACTATGAAAAAGAAACATTTATTCTTTTCGATAATCTTAATAATACTTGTGCAAATTTCATTTGCACAAGTTATTCAAGAAGAACAACCTTCTAGAGAAAGATGGAACTTAGTTTCAAGCGAAGGTACTGTTACAAAAATCAATAAAGAAACTAGAGAACTTACTTTAATGGGGCCAGAGGGGGACCTTAACACTATTAAAGCAGGAGATCAAATCAAACGATTTGATGAAATCTCTGTGGATGACAAAATTAGTTTTGACTATTGGACTTATATCAAAGCAGAATTTAGAGAACCTACTTTAGCCGAACGCGCGGAACCATTGCAAATAGTTTCTGAAGCTGGTAAAGCTCCAGAAGGTGTAGACCCAGGGGCAGTTGTTGGAGCAGTTGCAAAAGCAATTGTTACTATTGAGGTTTTAAACAGACCTTATATGATAGCAACCGTAAGAGGTCCTGCCGGAAACTACATGACTATCCCCGTAAAAGACCCTAAAATACTTGAAAAAGTTCACATAGGTCAAGAATTTATTTTAACCTACGCAGAAGCCATTGCTGTTGCTTTGAAAAAGGTAAACACTAAATAAAACTACTATGAGTTTTGTTCAAAAATTAAAAAAAGAATTTATTGAAATTCTTTTAGTCACCGCTTACTTCTTGCTTTGTTTTGGAGTATTGATTCTAATAAAAAAACTTACCCTTGCTCAAGTAAAAGTTGAATTTTATGGATTTTCAGCAGCTTTAGTAGGTGCTTTAGTAATGAGTAAAGTGGTTATCATTTTAGACAAAACACCTTTAGGTAAAGTATACATTCGTCAAGCCTTGTATAAAAATGTTCTATTCAAATCTATTATCTATACCTTGGTATTGACTTTTGTTCTTTTTCTAGAAAATCTAATCCATACATTACTCGAAGGAAACAACTACATTGAAGCCATAAAATCAATCCATGAGCATAGAGACCCTATGCAATTTAGATTAATTTTAATTGCTTCATTTTTTTCACTTGGGAGCTATAATGTAATTATCGCTATTAGAGATTCTATGGAAAAAGGTGCACTGACAAACTTATTTTTTAAAACAAAAGAAAATCAATAAACAATAATTTAAAAAAATCAAAAACATGAAAAAATTCTATTCACTAATTATCGCTTGTATGTTATCACCATTAGCTATGCTTGCGCAACAAGACACTAATGACACTGATTTCTTTCAAGCACTATTTGGTGTAGACAAACTTACCATTGTAAAAGATTTTATAACGGTTGATTCTGAAAACAAAGAGGCATTCTGGGATATCTATAAAGCCTATGAAGCAGACAGAAAAGAATTGCGATCTGAAAGAATTGCTTTGATTACTGACTACGCTGAAAACTATACAAGTCTTTCTAATGAAAAAATTGAAGAACTTTGTAAAAGAAGCTTGAAACAGAGTAAAAACAATGCAAAAAACATAGAAAAGTATTTCAAAAAACTAAAAAAAGCAGGTGGACCTAGAGCTGCAGCTCAATTTTTACAAATTGAAAATTACTTCTTAAGCTTATCTAAAACTGCTGTATACGAAAATGTACCATTTATAGGTGAATTAGAAAAAGTTGAATAACACAACATACCATATTTCATGAATGTAAATACCACTTTTTACATTCATGAAATATACTTTTAATAGCGTATCGATTTATAAATATTTAATTTAAAAGAATCAATCTCAAAACAAAAATTCATTTTTATTATTTTTAAATCGTTAAACCCTAACAACTAAAGTCTTAAAAGACAACATCATGAAAAAATCAGTTTTAATAAAATCCGTACTTCTAACAGCAATTGCTATTTTTACTTTAACAAGTATTCAGGCTCAAACTGTTGAATTAACTGCATCTTACGGTTATCAATTTGGATCAAAATCAAATTACGGTTACAACAATTATGTAAAAATCAATGAAAGTGATCAATTTGGTTTTACCTTAGGAGTTGACATGTTTGAAGGTGTAATGACAGAAGTAAGTTATACGCGTCATTCTTCATCTATAACCAGAAGAGAAAATGGTCAAACGGATCACCTTACAGATTTGTATATGGATTGGATCACTATCGGAGCCTCTAAATACATTACAAAAGACAAACTACGTCCATTTGTTGGAGGAGGTATTGGTGCTGCAATTTTCAATTCAGAAAATGCCAATGAAGCTATTTTTGATTACCCAATTGACACAAAATGGTATTTAGCAGGTACTATCAAAGCCGGTGTAAACTATATGTTCAATGAACAATGGGGATTGAACGTACAAGGAAACTTAATGATTCCTATCCAATGGGGAGGTGTATATTTCGGAACCGGAGGTGCCGGAGTATCAGGATCTAGCAATATTTTAATTGGAGGATTCAGTGGTGGATTAGTATATAGACTTAAATAAATACCATGAAAAAACTTGTCATTCTACTTTTAGTAATTTTAACGCAACACATCAACGCGCAGGAAAACAGTTTAACCTGGCCTCGTGTGATCAAAGCAGGTAATTACAAAATAACTTTATATCAACCTCAATATGAAACTTTGGTTGAAAACATATTAAAAGGTAGAATGGCAATTTCTGTCAAAACAAAAGAAGATAAACTTTTGTTCGGTGCCATGTGGTTTGATGCTAGATTAAATACAGATCTGGAAACAAGAATGGCTAGTTTAGAATCTATCGATATTCTTAAGATCAAATTCCCTGATATTGAAAACGATAAAAACATCGAAGTATTAAAAGAAGTACTTCTTGAAGATTTAGAAAAGATCAACATCGATATTTCTATCGATAAACTTATAGCTAGTTTAGAAACCGTTTCTGAAGAAAAAGAAATCTCAGAAAATTTAGACAATACACCCCCAAAAATCTACTTCCGTCAAGAGCCAACTGTTCTAGTAAGCATCGATGGAGAACCAAAATTCAAAACAGTAGAAGGTAAAAAAATTGAGTATATCGTTAACACTCCTTTTTTCATCGTAAAAAAGAAAAACACCTACTATCTTAAGGGAAATAATTTCTGGTATAAAACAGATGATCTTTATGATACGGATTGGAAGACAACCAATTCAGTTCCTTCAGACATAGAAAATCTTGCAGATAAAAATGTAAGTTCACAACAAAACCCAGAGATAGAAGAAGGAGAAACTACTCCCCCAAAACTTATTATCACCACGAAAGCCGCAGAACTTGTGGTTACAAAAGGTGATTTGGCTTATGAGCCAATTAAAAGCACAACACTATTATTAGTTGGTAATACAGAAAGTGATTTATTACTAGAAATAGAAAGTCAAACGCACTATCTTTTACTTAATGGTAGATGGTATGCTACTAAATCTTTAAAAGAAGAGAAATGGAATTTTGTTGAACCTAAATCTTTACCCAAAACATTCCTATCCATTCCTGCAGATGATCAAAAAGTTTCAGGTTTAAGAGTTAGTGTACCAGGTACTGATGAGGCTAAAGAAGCAATATACGAACAGCAAATACCTCAGACTGCTCAAGTAAACAGAAAAGAAGCAACCACCAAGGTGACCTATGATGGGAAACCAAAATTTGATAAAGTTGAAGGAACGAATCTTTCTTATGCTATCAATACTGAAAGTACAGTTTTATATATTAACAACATCTATTATGTAGTTGACAATGCAGTTTGGTTTCAATCCAACTCTGCACAAGGCCCTTGGATCGTATCCACAAAGAGACCAGATGAAGTTGAAAAAATTCCACCGAGTTCACCCGTTTACAACGTAAAATACGTCTACATCTATGAATCAACACCTGAAGTTGTATATGTTGGTTACACCCCAGGCTATTACCACTCTTACATGTATGGTGGAGTGATTGTATACGGTTCTGGCTACTATTACAGACCATGGTACGGAATGTATTACTACCCAAGACCCGTGACTTATGGTTTTGGTGTGCATTATAACCCTTATACTGGATGGGGATTCTCTGTTGGAGTTAGTTATGGATGGATGAGTATGTCATTCCATTCTCGTGCCTATTGGGGACCTTGCGGTTACAGACACGGTTATCGACATGGATATCACAATGGGTATAGAAGAGGCTATGCTGCGGGATACGCTCATGGCAAAAGAAACTCTAACAATGTATACAGAACACAAAATGGTAAAAACAGACCAGGAATAACTACCCGACCAGTTAAAGCACAAGGAAACAGACCAACCCAAGCCAAAAATACCCGAAACAATCTTTACACAGATAAAGCCGGTAATGTTCATCAAAGAGATAAAAATGGAAACTGGCAACAAAAAAGAAACAACAACGTTGGTAACAAAGCTCAGACCAGACCTCAAACTAAACCTGACACTAGGCAACAAACAAGACCTCAAACTAACGATTACCAAAAACAACAAAGGCAACAATTAGAAAGATCTCACAATAACCGAAGTAGAGGTAATACAAACTACAATCAATATAGATCTCAAAATAGATCACGCACATCCATGGGGGGTGGTCGACGAAGATAAAAACGTGTATTTAGCGAACTCATGAAACGATTAATCTTTTTATTCTTACTCTCAACAACTTTGTTTTATGGGCAAAAAGATACTCTTAAACTAAAAAACAAAGATATACTTGTTGGAACTGTTGAAAGTTTTGATACAGGCGTACTCGTCTTCAAAACCTCTTATAGCGACAAAGATTTTCGCGTTGAATTTGACAAAGTAACAAGTATTTACATTCATAAAAAATGTATTATTACACTTACTAAAAGTAGACGACGCTTTGGAAAAGTTAGAACTATCAAACCTGGAATTGTTACCATTGAAACAAACAAAAATCTCGTTGAAACTTTTAAAATCTCTGAAATTATAGCCTTCCAGGAAGTTAGTGAAGATAGACGTAAAAGATTCTCGGGAAGTGTCGACTTTGGTTACGACTTTACCAAAGCACAAGGTAAAAAACAAACCACCGTCAATGCAACATTAGGATATGTGGGAGAACTATGGGTAACGAATGGAAGTTTAAATGTTTTAAACTCTCAGCAAGATGATGTAGAGGACATCAAAAGGACAGATGCAAAAGCAGACGTTCGGAGGTTGATCTCTAAAACTTGGTATATGATTGGTGAATTAACTTATCTTTCAAATACTGAACAAGCACTTCATGGGCGTTATACCCCTAACTTAGGTATGGGAAAATTATTAGCCAGTACTCCTAAACTATATCTAGGACTCTCAACTGGTATTGCCTTCAACTTCGAGACTTATGTGGATGAAAGTTTAAACAAAAAATCTACAGAAACCTTCATCAACGCAAATCTAAACATGTATAACTTTGAAGATATTAGTTTAACAACAGATGTTAAGGTCAGTCCAACAATTTCTGAATTTGGAAGGGTCAGGGTGGATTACAATCTAACAATGAAATATGATTTACCATATGACTTTTATATTAAAACTTCTTTTACTTTGAATTACGATAACGAACCCGCAATTGAAGGAAATCAATATGATTATATTTTTTCCAGTGGTTTTGGTTGGGAATTCAATAAATAAACCAAGGAATTTTCAGATTTAAAACCACGTTAAATCACTGTTTAAGAATACCCCAACTATCCCCTCTTTAAAAATCTGATTTTAAATTATCAAAAAACAAAACCGCAACCACCTAACAACATGATACTTGCAATAAAAACATGTTTTTTGACAGTTTTTTTTACTGTTTTTTTCATCTTATTTACCGATTAAAAACTTGTTTTAACTTGAATTTAACCCACAAAACAAACTGAGCTAGGCCTCTATATTTGCTGTATAATTTTTTCATAAAACCAACACAGATGAAAACAGTACAGCTACAAAACGAAAAAGCAACAAAAATCAACC
This sequence comes from Flavicella sp. IMCC45537, assembly GCF_057197705.1. Taxonomy (NCBI): domain Bacteria; kingdom Pseudomonadati; phylum Bacteroidota; class Flavobacteriia; order Flavobacteriales; family Flavobacteriaceae; genus Flavicella; species Flavicella sp. IMCC45537. The sequence goes on along the minus strand of NZ_CM170067.1, from coordinate 3,071,164 downwards.
TATTGGATTTTAAATCCGTTCAAATGAGAACCTTCCACTTAAGCTGGATTGCATTCTTCCTTTGTTTTTTCGGATGGTTTTCACATGCACCATTAATGAAATCTACTATTGCACCTGATTTAGATTTAACAAAAGCACAAACAACACTTGCTTTTATTGCATCGGTGGGGGTTACAATTTTTGCTAGATTAGGAATAGGAAATCTTTGTGATAAAATAGGACCAAGAAAAAGTTATGTTTACCTATTAATTTTTGGAGCAATCGCTGTTGCTGGATCTTCATTTGCCTACTCTTGGGAAACTTACTTAATTTCTCGTTTGGCTATCGGGGTAATCGGAGCTTCGTTCGTAATTACTCAGTATCATACTTCTGTTATGTTTGCACCAAACGTAATTGGTATTGCAAATGCAACTACTGCTGGATGGGGTAACCTTGGAGGTGGTGTTACAAATGCAGCCATGCCATTAATCGCATCAGCCGTAGCAGCTTTCGGATTAGCTGAAGCAACTGAATCATGGAGAATCGCTATGTATATACCAGCAATAATAATGTTATTTGTAGCCTATTTATATTGGAAATACACAACAGATTGTCCAAAAGGTAATTATACAGACTTACCAGAAGAAAGACCTCAATCTAAAAAAGGTGAAAAAAGTTTATTTTATGCAGCAGCATCAGATAAAAGAGTTTGGATTCTTTTCGCTATGTATGCAGGTTGTTTCGGAATGGAATTATTCGTTACTGGAAAAGCATCAACGTATTATCAAGAAAAATTTAGTTTAAGCCAAGAGGCAGCAGGATTTGTGGTTCTTTTCTTTGGAGCAATGAACTTATTCGCCAGATCAACTGGTGGATGGATTGCTGATAGATTCTCTAAAAACTCAGGATTGAATGGACGTGTTAAAATTTTGGTTTACGTAGTGATCGCAGAAGGAATTGCTTTACTACTATTCTCTCAAATGAATGTATTAGGATTTGCAATCGCTAGTATGGTATTCTTCTCACTATTCGTTCAAATGGCAGAAGGAGCAACCTACTCTGTAGTACCATTCATAAACAGAAAAGCCCTTGGAGCAGTTTCTGGAATTGTAGGAGCAGGTGGTAATGTAGGAGCCGTATTATATGCTCAATACTTATTAAGAAGCGGAGCTACTTTACAAGATGCATTTTTCACTTTCGGATTTATTGTCTCTGCTGTTGGTTTCTTAGGCTTCCTTATTAAATTCTCTCCAGCTGACGAAAAAGCCGCTATTGACGAACAAAATAGACTAGAGGCTTTATCTAAAGCAGCTTAATTATACAATAATTAAAACTTAAAAAAGCTCTTTGAAAATTTTCAAAGAGCTTTTTTTTGTCTTCATTTTATCAATACCTACAAAAACGCAGTTTTACTTATGTATTAAAAAACTAAATTAGCCCTATGTTCGTCATGTTTTTTACGAATGTATCAAAGTAACTTTGTAGAAACAAACCCTAAAAACAAAACCATGGCAGATTGTACACAATGCGAAAACTTAAATTGCCTTATTAAAAAACATAGTTTAAACGATAAAATCACTAACGTTTTAGAGAACAAACACACCATTAAGTGTAAAAAATCTCAGCAGTTTATTATGGAAGGTACGCCTGCGCATGGATTATTTTTTACCTACAAAGGAAAAGTTAAGGTTGCCAAAACAGGAGCCGATGAACGTGAGCAGATTGTGAGATTTGCTAAAGATGGTGATATAATAGGTCATAGAGGAGGTTTTGGCTCGTCAAAATACTACTCAATATCTGCACAAGCATTAGAAGACTCCACCTTATGTTATTTTTCTAAAGAAGATCTAAAATCTATCTTATTAAACATCCCTGAACTTACATTTGATTTTATGTTATTCTATGCAGATGAACTTAGCGAAAGTGAAACACGCGTAAGAAAATTAGCACAGATGTCCGTAAAAGAAAGAGTTATTGACTCCCTTATTTATATCGATAAAAAATTTGGTTCTAAGGATGGACTTTTTAACGTATCCTTAAGCAGAAAAGAATATGCAGAATATTCAGGAACTACAGAAGAACAAGTAATCAGAATTTTATCTGGTCTAAAAAAACAAAATCTAATCAATGCTAAAGGGAGAAAACTAGGAATTAAAAACCTGGAAACCCTTAAAAAAGAAATTTCTAAACACACATTAAATTCTTGACACTATACCCCGATCTATGTTTTAAAAACTGCGCTTTCATCTTAAAAGAAAGCGCAGTTTTTTTATACAAAAATCAAAAAACCCCATTTTTTAACCTACCATAACGCAGTTTAGTTTTTGTATTTACTCCGCTTTTTCTAAGTACAAAAGACTGTTAACCACTGTGTATTCGCACAGTTTAAATCATACACTGAATCTATCTTTGTCATGTATTCAAACATACACAAACACAGATTAAAATAATCATTTATTAAATAGAAAACATGAAAAGAACAGCCATTAAAATTACAGCACTTGCAAGTATGTTTCTTGCAATCTCATGTGGAGGTAAAGACACAAAGAAAAAAGAAGCAACAACGCAACCTCAAGCAAAATCAGCAAGTTTAGAAATTGAAAAACCACAATTAACTTTTGGTTTTATAAAACTTACAGATATGGCACCTTTAGCAATTGCAAAGGAAAAAGGATTTTTTGAAGATGAAGGTTTATTCGTATCTGTAGAAGCTCAATCTAACTGGAAAAACATCCTAGACCGAGTTATTGATGGACAATTAGATGGTTCACATATGTTAGCGGGTCAACCTATTGCCGCTGGAGCAGGATTTGGACGTCAGGCAGAATTAGTTACACCTTTTTCTATGGATTTAAACGGAAATGGAATTACTGTTTCTAACAATGTATGGGAAGGTATGAAACCAAATGTTAAAAAAGGTCCTGATGGAAAACCTGTACATCCAATCAGTGCTGAAGCCTTAAAACCAGTAATTACAGAATACAAAAACAACGGTAAAGCGTTTAAAATGGGAATGGTATTCCCTGTATCAACTCATAACTACGAAATTAGATATTGGTTGGCAGCAGCAGGAATTCACCCAGGAATGTATTCTGCTAACAACATTCAAGGACAAATTGATGCAGAAGTATTACTATCTGTAACACCACCACCACAAATGCCAGCTACCTTAGAAGCAGGAACTATTTACGGTTACTGTGTTGGAGAACCTTGGAATCAACAAGCAGTTTTTAAAGGAATCGGTGTTCCTGTAACTACAAATTATGATATCTGGAAAAACAACCCAGAAAAGGTATTTGTTATGACTAAAGAATTTGTAACTAAATACCCTAACACTGCCGTAGCTGTAACAAAAGCTTTAATTAGAGCAGGTAAATGGTTAGATACTCCTGGAAACAGAAAAGAAGCTGTTAAAATCTTAGCAATGTCTCAATACGTTGGAGCTGATGAAGCTGTATTAGCAAACTCTATGACGGGTACATTTGAATTCGAGAAAGGTGACAAGAGAGAAATGCCAGACTTTAACGTATTCTACAGATACAACGCTACTTACCCATTCTACTCTGATGCTGTATGGTTCTTAACTCAAATGAGAAGATGGGGACAAATCCCAACTGAAAAACCAGCCGCTTGGTACGCTGATAAAGCTAAAGACATCTATCGTCCAGACATTTGGTTAAAAGCTGCAAATATGCTTGCTAAAGAAGGTAAAATCCCTGCGACAGATATTCCTAAAACTGATGGATACAAGCCAGCAACGACTGACTTCATCGATGGAAAAGTATACGATGCAAAAGATCCTATTGGATACATCAATAGCTTTAAAATTGGTAACAAAGACAGTAAATAATCAACTACAACACCTAAAATTAACACTTGAAAGCTACATCCTTTCAAGTGTTAATTTATCAAAATTCATTTGAAACCTAGTTTCAACAAATTAAACGACAACAAAATGAAAGATTCTATCATAAAAGTATTACGATTCATAGGTCTTGGTTTTCTTGAGCCTCTAGTACGTCTTGCTAGTGGAGAAGATTCTAAAAAAAACACCATAGCAGTATTAAAAAAAATAATAGCACCCATCGCATCGGTTTTATTATTTCTAGGAGTATGGTACACGGGATCTAAATCTCTTTACAACACAGAAGCAAATTATAAAATTGAAAAAACATTAAAAGACCAAGGGCAAGCAGAAGCAGATAAAATAAAAGCTTGTATTGAATCTGGAGATCTTTCGTGTCAACCAAATACGCTTCCCTCTCCCTCTCAAGTATGGGCTTCTTTCTTAGTTCTACTTGAAGATCATAAAGAAATTAGCAAGGACAAAAAAGCATTTAAAGAAAAAACTGCAACTTTAAATGAAAAAAGAATTGCTGAAGGAAAAGCACCTATTACTTATACTGGTAGACCTTCATTTGTTGATCAAATTAAAACAAGTATCAAAACCGTTTTCGCAGGTTTTCTCTTAGCTTTATTAATCGCGACTCCTATTGGAATCATTATTGGTTTGAGCGACACACTTCGTAATTCATTCAACTGGCTAATACAAATACTAAAACCAGTTTCGCCTGTAGTTTGGTTATTGCTAGTATTTATGATTGTAAAAACGTTGACAAAAGATTCTACAGGAGACACTTCTTTTGTAATTTCATTTATTAGTGTTGGTCTCTGTTCTATGTGGGCTACATTAGTAAACACTGCCATGGGAGTTTCTACGGTAGATCAAGACTATTTAAATGTTGCAAAAGTTTTAAAACTTGGAACTTTCCAAAAAATATTCAAAGTTATTTTGCCAGCCTCCTTACCCTTGATATTTACAGGTTTAAGAATTACTCTTTCTGTCGCTTGGATGGTATTAATTGCAATTGAATTGCTAGCACAAAGTCCTGGTTTAGGATCCTTTGTTTGGGAAGAATTCCAAAATGGAGCCATGGATTCTAACTCAAAAATTATTGTTGCCATGTTTGTAATTGGTTTCATTGGTTTCTTATTGGATAGAATAATGTTAACCATTCAAAAATTCATTTCATTCGATAAAAACGAAGGAATCTAAGAATGCTTAACCGTTGAATCCACAAATGGACTTCAACAATATTCAAACTTTAAAAAACAGCAAATGGCCTATTTAGAACTAAACAACATATCAAAATCTTTCGGAAGTAATGAAAATCTTACAGAGGTTTTGGACAACATAAATTTACACATCGAAGAAGGTGAATTTGTAGCAATTGTTGGATTTACAGGAAGTGGAAAAACCACGTTAGTAAACCTAATTAATGGACTAGAAAAACCAACTTCTGGAGAAGTATTATTTAAAGGAAAACAAATAGAAGACACTAGTCATGAACGTGGTGTTATTTTCCAAAACTACTCTCTTTTACCATGGCTTACGGTATATCAAAATATTGAAATGGCAGTAAAAGAAGCATTTCCAAAGGAGAATAATTCTTTTTTAGACAAACGTATCAAAGAATATATTGACATGGTAAGTTTAAGTCATGCAACCCACAAAAGACCAAAAGAATTATCTGGAGGAATGCGCCAAAGAGTATCTGTAGCGAGAGCACTTGCAATGGATCCTGAAATGATCATTATGGATGAGCCATTAGGAGCCTTAGATGCTTTAACAAGAGGTAATTTACAGGATGAAATCTTGAATATTTGGAATAAAAACAAAAGAACAGCCTTGTTAATCACCAATGATGTTGATGAAGGAATTTATATGGCAGATAGAATTATTCCGCTTAGACCTGGTCCCAAAGCTACTTTAGGTCCTGAATTTAAAATCAATATTGAAAGACCTAGGGATAAAACCGAATTAAATGACAATCCTGAATACAAAAAAACAAGGAATGCCATTATTGAATACCTGATGGATATTGGTAATGAAAGATCTGGAAATTCTGAGTTTAATTATGAACTACCAGATTTACAACCAAAAGATTTAAGATGGGATTTTAGATCTCCTAAATAAACTCAAAGAACTTTAAAATGGAAACAAAAACAATATTACAAGAAAAGTTTGCTAGTAAAGATGTAATGCTAGATTTAAAGGACTTAAAAAAAGTATACCCTACTCCAAAAGGTGACTACGTAGTTTTGGAAGATTTGAATTTACAAGTAAAAAAAGAAGAATTTATTACTATCATCGGTCATTCTGGTTGCGGAAAAACAACTATGCTTTCTATGATTGCAGGTTTAAATGAGATCTCTGGTGGAAAAATATCCGTATTAGGTTCTTCTATCAAAGGTCCAGGCCCAGACAGAGGAGTAATATTTCAAGCTCCAAGTCTAATGCCTTGGATGACTGCAATGGAAAATGTAATGCTGGGTGTTAAAAAGGTATTCCCTCATGGAAGTAAAAAAGAAAAAGAAGACATCTGTAAATACTATTTAAGTAAAGTTGGTCTTGATGGTTCTTTCCATAAAAGAGCTTCAGAGCTTTCCCAAGGAATGCAACAAAGAGTTGGTATTGCACGAGCCTTTGCCATCAAACCAAAAGTATTATTATTAGACGAACCTTTTGGAATGCTAGATTCATTAACAAGAGGAGAATTGCAAGATGTACTTATAGAGATCTGGAATAAAGAAAAAATTACTGCAATCATGATTACACATGATGTAGATGAGGCAATTTTCTTATCGGATAGAGTTGTGATGATGACAAGTGGTCCTCGGGCTAAAATTGGAGATATTTTACCTATTGAATTTGAACGTCCAAGATCAAGAAAGGCTGTACTTGCACATGATGACTATTACAAGTACCGTAAACACATGATTGACTTTTTAGAACATTAAGTAGTTTTACGTATCTTAACGATACAAAAAGAGGTTAAAAACTGCTATAAGTCATGTTTTAGAAGTTATCAAACACATAGATTTGCCCTATAAATCTAATGAAACAAAATCGAAAACAATCAATTATTAAAATTACAAAAGATGAAAATTAAATTTACCCTAGTAGCCTTATTGATGTTAGCAACATCATCTATAATGGCCCAATTTTCTTTAAGTGGAGAGTTTAGACCAAGATCTGAATGGAGAGATGGATTCAACTACAAATACCAACCCAAAGCGACGGATCCTACTCAAAGTGTAAATACTGCTGGTAGAGAAGGTACCGATGGTTACATTATAACAGATGCTAGAGTTGCTTTAGCAGCTAAGTATGCAGCAGAAACATATACTGCTTACATTTCTGTTCAAGAAGTATTTACTTTTGGTGACAGACCTCAAATCTCAGCTACTGGTAATGGAAAAATAAGAATGCAAGAAGCTTGGGCAGATATCAAATTTTCTAAACTTACTTCTTTCAAACTAGGTAGACAACCACTTTCTTACGATGATCAAAGAATCTTAGGAGGTCTAGGATGGGCTCAGCAAGCAAGAACGCACGATGTAGGTATCGTGAAGTATGCTAACAATGGATATTCTTTAGATGCAGGTTTTGGTTACAACACCAATGGAGCAAATAATGTATATGATACTTCTGCATTGTTTTCTTATAAAAACATTGCCTTTTTAAGAGTTAACAAAAAATACGAATCTTTAAACTTAAGTGTTTTAGCTTTACATAACACGTTTCAAGATTCAAATGTTGGACCAGAAAACTCTAACTTATTCACAGGAGGTGTGCACTTCGACTACAAACCAGGAGCACTTTCATTCAGTGGTAACGCATTTATTCAAGATGGAGAAAGAGTTGGACAAGTAGCGGTAGATGCTGCTTACTTAGCTAGTTTGGATGTAAACTTTAAAGCAACTGAAAAAACAATGTTTGGATTAGGTGCTGAGGTTATCTCTGGTAAAACAGATACTTCTGTTGGATTCTTTCCTCTTTACGGTACAAACCACAAATTCAACGGTTTGATGGATAGATTCTACGTAGGAAACCATGCTAATGCAAACGGTTTAGTAGACTTAAATGTAACTGCTGCAACAAAAATATTTAAATCTTACAACTTGAAAATCAAAGGACACATGTTCTCTGAGCAATCTCAAACTAAAAATTCTTTAGGTCAAGAAATTGATTTAGTTGTTTCTAAAAAATTCAAAGAGTTCTCTTTGGCAGGAGGTTACTCTCAATTCTTTGAAAGCGACGATTTCCCTAATCCTGTTGGAAATCCACCTGCAAAAAGCTTACAAAACTGGGCTTGGTTGATGTTAACTATCAAACCTTCTTTCTTGTAAGAAAAACAAATAGAAATCAAACCATAAAAAACCGCTTTTATAAGCGGTTTTTTTTTGATTTAATTTTAAGAAACTAGACTTTCTAAAGCATAAAACAATCTATTTTTAGAATTGCTTTGTGACCCAAATATTGACCGAAACACCTTACCGCTTTTTTCAACCAAAATCCAATGAGGAGTACCTTCAGCATTAAAAAAATCATACAATTCGTGATTTTTATCTACATATATTGGAAAGGGTAAATCACTTGAAGTAAAAATACTCCTGATCTCTTTCTCCGTAATATTTCCTTCAGAAAAGTTAGAATGAATTCCGATAACTTGTAATTCAGTAAATTCTAAACTGAACTCATAGGCCAAAGGAATCGCTCGACCGGTACACCCTAAACATTGATTGTTATAAAACAACAGTAACAAGGAGGCACCTTTATACTTCTCTAACAAATTAATTGCTTTCCCTGAAAATTCTTGCACCATAATCTCAGTGAACCCTAGGTTACTTCTTTCCATATTACTATCATAAAAATTGAAACTTACCTCTACTCTACAGCAACCATTTAGAAATAAAAACATGCTATTTATCAGAAAATTATAAGCATTCTTATCGGATAAAAATTGAATAAAAAGACATTTTCACTTGTTACATCTCATAAAACAAATCATCCATTCGATTTAATTTTACAAGTATAAAAATACATAATTAAAACCACGCTTTCACATTCTATAATGGAAACCAACACCATAAATATCGTTCAATTATCTTTTAAAAAATTAAAGCCACACGGACAAGGAACTGCGACCTATTTTTATGATCGTCTGTTAGAACTTGACCCGAATTTAAAAGGATTTTATTCAAGCAACACTAACGAATCCATGGAAGAGCTAAGCGCCTTTTTTATGAATATTCTTAAAACAACCATCTCTTATCTCGACAACTTTCAACAACTAAAACCAATTCTTTACAACCTTGGAAAAGTTGTACGTGCAAAAAAATTAAAACCAACATTCTTTGATTTTATTGGAACAGCATTTATGGCGTCTCTATCAAATAGTCTTCAAGAAGATTTTACGTTAGAAGTAGAACTAGCTTGGTTTCAATATTTCCAAAAAATTTCACAATCGATTCAATTATAATTCAATTCATACGAACTCTAAAAAAACAATTATCATGTTAAAAATTTTCAAAAACCTTTTCAATAAATCCGAACAAGACATAGCAGTTGAAGAAGCACCAATTGACTTAATCACAACAAAGTTAGTTCAAGATTCTTTTGAATTAGTCAAACCAATTGCACCGGCCGCTGCTGAAATTTTTTACACCAAACTTTTTGAACTTGACCCTAAGCTAAAACCTCTTTTCCCTACAAAAAAAGAAGGAGCTATGGCCGAACAGGGGAACAAACTTATGACCATGCTTGCAAGTGCTGTAGCAGGGCTTTCTGCTTTAGACAAATTGATTCCAGTATTGCAAGATCTTGGTAAAAGACATGTTGCTTATAAAGTTGAAAAATCACACTACGATACCGTGGGTGCTGCTCTATTAGGAACGCTAGAGGCTGGACTTGGAGATGCTTTTACTCCGGAAGTAAAAGAAGCATGGACCAAAGTTTACACAGTTATGGCAGGTGTCATGATTGAAGCTGCATACGAATAAAATTAACATATCAACCCCCAAAATCAACAACATATGAAAAAATTAATTTACACTTTTATAATCAGTTTTCCAGCATTTTTAATCTCTTGTGGTGGTGTTCCTGAAAAAAGCAAAACAGCCCTTAAAGAAAAATTAGAATTTTCTGTTGCAGAAGTTCTAGAAATGGTCTCAAAAGAAAATGACATCACCAGAACACTTTACACCAAAGCGATTGTAGGAGCCGGGAAAAAACAAGGTTTAAAATTTGATGAAGATTGGCAAAAAAAAGATGTTGAAGCTGGACCATTACCTGCTTTATTCTTGAGAGGAATTGCCAACGACATCAGAAAAAGTGAAGTTCCACTCGGACTGTATTTAGGATCTGATTTCCCTATCAACAAAGCCAATAAATTTGAAGGAAAACAAGGTGAATTATTTAAACAAATTAAAAAAGACAGAAAACCTCAGCATTTTTATGATGAAGATCAAAAAATATACACAGCAATGTTTGCAGATGTAGCCGGAGCTGGAGCTTGTGTCTCATGTCATAACAAACACGAACAAACAACAAAAAGTGATTGGAAATTGGGTGACGTAATGGGAGCTACTACATGGCAATATCCAACAGACTCTTTAAGTTATGATGCAACAATTGCAGTACTTAAAGCCTACAGAAATGGCACAAAAGCTGTGTACAAAGATTATCTAGCTGAAATTGCCGCTTTCAAATCAAGTGAAAAACCAGTAATTGGAGAAAAATGGCCTTCTGCCGGTGGAAAATATTTACCAACTCCAGAAGTATTCTTGGACAGTGTGCGCGAATTAGCTTCAGCTGAAACCATGGCCGTTTTATTAAAATAAATTATACTCCCTTGAAACAATCAAAATACATAACCATACTTGGTAGTAGTCTTTTCTGTATTTATTTAATACAAGAAATATTTCAAATCAAAATTACATCTCTTGAGCTTTTACAGCAACAAGAGATGTATAAAAGATGGTCTGGTTTAGTAATGGCTCTTTTTATTTTGATTCAATGGTTTTTAACCTTTAGCAGAATCATTCCAAAATTTCAGTCTAAAGCTGCAACAATTAACAATATCCATAAATGGATTGGGGTGCTTAGTCCTATTTTGTTGTATTTACACAGTACTAGATTCGGTTTTGGATACTTAGCGCTATTCTGCTATTTATTCTTAGTCAATGTTCTTTTAGGAACTTTGAATCTGGACGTAATTAAGTCAACCAAAAATTGGATTTTCAAAGGTTGGATGATTGGGCATGTTGCCATATCTATGTGTATTACCGTTTTACTTTTCTTTCATATGGGAACTGTATTCTACTATAAATAAGAAATAATTTCATGAAGTTAACCATCACAAATATTATCAAAGAAACGGATGAAGCGGTAACCGTGTGTTTCAAAAACAATCGTTTTTTCAACAAAATAAAATACAAACCAGGTCAATTTTTGACCCTAAAAATTCCCTTAAACGGAGTTGAGGAAAAAAGAGCCTATTCCTTTAGCAGCAATCCTTACACGGATTCGGATTTAAGAATCACAGTAAAAAAAGTTGAAAAAGGACTTATTTCAAACTACCTCAATAACGAGATAAAAAAAGGAGAGAAAATTGCCATAGAAAAACCAATGGGTAGTTTTTTTATTGAACCTGATAAAAAAAACAAAAAACAATATTTACTTTTTGCCGCAGGTAGTGGAATAACACCAGTGTTTTCTATTTTAAAATCAGTGCTGAGTGAAGAACCCGATTCTAAAGTAATCATGGTCTATGCCAATAAAAACTTGGAGAATATTATTTTCCAAAAAGAACTTGAAGCATTACAATTAAAACATTCTGATCGATTTCATCTAGAACACATTTTGAGTGATAGCTCTAGTACGAAACATTATTCTGGATTTATCACAAATGAAATTGTTGAAGAAATTTTCTTAAAACACGAAGTTAGCTTTTCTGAAGAACATAAATACATGATTTGTGGACCTGCTGGTTACATGAACAACACCAAAGAAATTTTAAAATCGAACGGAATTTCTCCAGGTAAAATTCACATTGAAGCATTCAAACCTCCAAAACTAAAAATTGATCGTAAAAATTTAGTTAGTGATGTGACTATTAATTACAAAGGAAAATTACATCACATAAAAATCCCAGGAAATAAAACTATTCTCCAAGGTGCTATGTCAAACAACATAGTAATTCCCTATTCCTGCAGATCAGGAATGTGCAGTTCATGTAAAGCGGAGTGTTCATCAGGACAAATATCATTAATGAAAGGGCATTTATTACCGGAAGAAGAAGTAAAAAAAGGTAAACTACTAACTTGTGTTGCCTACCCCGAGACAGAAAAAGTTACCATCGAAATTCCTAGTTAAACATGTCAAAATTTCAAATCAACCCCTTACGTCAAAGACAAACAATAGGAATTCTATCCGGTTTCCTTATTGGAGGAATTCTATTTTTTTTACTTACCCTAAAATCAAATGAAAACTATGTGAGTATTGGACCTATGAATACTGGACACGAAGAATTCTCTTGCAATACGTGCCATGCAGATGCCGAAGGAACTCTTTGGCAACAAGTACAATCAAACATGCAGTATGGAATGGGACTAAGAGAAAATGCAACTGAGTTCGGTTCTATTGATGTGGAAACTAAAAAATGTTTAGCCTGTCATGATAGAGATAACGATCGACATCCAACGCATAGATTTTTAGAACCCAAATTTAGAAAAGCAGTTGAAAAAGTAAACAGTGCAGATTGTAATACGTGTCACTCTGAACATAATGGTAAAAGGGTCACTATCAAAAAAACCAATTACTGTATGAACTGTCATGAAGACCTAACTGTTACAAATGATCCTTTAGATACTTCGCATACCGCTTTAATAAAAAACAAAGCATGGGATACCTGTTTACAATGTCATGATTTTCATGGAAATCATGAATATAAAGTTCCGGAAAAAATGCAGGATACTATTTCTACAGCAAGTTTAAAGGCCTATTTCAAGGGTGGTAAAGATCCATATAGTGCTCAAAAAAAATTCACAGCTCTTTCCGAAAAGGAATGGATTGCTAAATATTTAAAATAAAAAAAGCCGAAGTAATTTCTTACTTCGGCAGTAAATATAAAACCACTTAAAATTTACTATCTATTTTTATGAATTTTCAAATTTATCTGCTGATTTAGGAGCCTCTTTATTCATCATATTCTGGATCACGTTGTGCATCCAAATCAAACAAATTGTTCCGAGGAAAAACATCAACAACCAACTACTAGACCACAGTCCAGTACCTTTCAGTAGATACCCAAATAAGATAGGACAAATAAAACCACCTAATCCTCCTAGAACACCTACCATTCCTCCAACAACACCAACTTCGTTCGGAAAGTAATCTGGAATATGCTTATATACTGCTGCTTTTCCAATCCCCCAGATAGAACCAATAATAATACTTAGAATAGCAAATATCCAAATGTTAGCTTGAAAATATATGTGGGTACTACCTTTAATTATCAATTGCTTTTTATCAACTTTATCTCCTACTTTCACCAATGCTTCTTGCCAAGTTTCTTTGATCGGCAGGATATGAATCTCATTATCAACCTGATCAAAACCATCAGTTTTTTCAGCAATTTTATAGACCTGATCTTCAACCTTCACATACGCACTAGTTACTTCTGTAACCACCCCTGCTTGCTTAGAAACCACTCCCTTTCCATCAGCATAAATATCCATTTTTGGAATGACTAACATAATACTTACCACCACAGTAGATCCTAACACCCAATACATTACTTTTCTTGCACCCCATTTATCAGACATCCATCCTCCAGCAGCTCTAATCAACCCCGAAGGCAATGAAAAACAAGAAGCTAAAATACCAGCAGTAACTAAATCAAGATGATAAACATTTGTATAATAAGGCACTAACCACCCGGCAAAAGCAACAAAACAACCAAAAACTAAGAAATAATACAAACCAAATCTCCAAACTCTGATATTTTTCAATGGTTGCAATTGACCTTTCAACGTTTTTTTAGCCGCGGTTGATTTTTTATTTTCTGTTAAAAAGAAAAATAATAAGGCAGTTATCACTAATACGGCAGCATATATCTTAGGAAATGTTCTCCATCCCTCTAAATTCGTTTTCCCATCAGTTAAATAAAATAATAATTTTGGCCCGACTAGCGTCGTAATGGCAGCACCAGCATTACCAGCACCAAAAACCCCTAATGCCGTGCCTTGCATATCTTTAGGATACCAAACCGATGAAAAGGCTATTCCCACAGCAAAACTAGTACCTGCTAATCCAAAACCCAAACTACATAAAGCATAGGCAAAAAAGGAATCTACGAATGATAACATAAACATTGGAATAGCACATAAAATAAGGAGCACGGTAAAAACCGGTTTCCCACCAAACTTATCCGTTAAAATTCCTGCCGGCAATCGCATTACAGCCCCAGTTAAAACCGGAATCCCAATCAACCAACCTATTTCAATGGAAGTCCAATCGAATATTTGGTTGTCTACTAAAAATGTTACCAGTACAGCATTTAACATCCATACGGCAAAACATATGGTAAACGCAAAAGTGTTCATAAAAAGCACTTTGTTTGATTTCTTTAAATTGAATGCCTGTTCCATTATAGTTTTTTTTATTTAGAAAGACGCAAACATACGTATTAATAGATGAATCTAAGTATTAATACGTATTTATTTATGAGTTTTATCATATTAGTTTCTGTTAAAATATATATTTAAACCTTACAATACCCAATTACAAACAACATCTAACTCATAAAAATACCTCTTTTAGAGAAAAAAGAACACAAGCAAAAAGCCTAGTTATCAAGTAAAAAACGAAAATAATTTCTCATTTTTAGATCCAAAAACCAACAACCGTTACTGGTATTATCAATCAAAACCTGCGTTAACTACTTAAATTTATACGTATTATATTTTAAAATACTCAGAACTTGACTTATATTTGTATCAGAAATAAAATTGTATGACCGTGGAAAAATCTATCAAAATCCTATTAGCAGATGATCATTTATTAGTAAGAAATGGTATTAAATCTTTGCTAGAAGAAGAAGATTCTCTGACAGTTATTGGTGAAGCAGCCAATGGCCAAGAAGCTTTAGATCTTGCAAAAGAATTACAGCCAGACCTTTTAATAATCGATGTTCGAATGCCGATTATGGATGGTATTGAAGCCGTAGGTCACCTGCATAAATATGCACCAGACACAAAAGCTATTGTTCTGTCAATGCATGATTCTGAAGAATATATCTTAAAATCAATCAAGGCAGGAGCAAGCGGTTATTTGTTAAAAGATACTGGCAAACCTGAATTTATAAAGGCAATCAATACCATTTCTAAAGGAGGTAAATATTTTAGCGGAGACATCTCTAATGTGATTGTTTCTAACTTTCTACAAAATGCAACAAGCACTCCTAAAAAACCTGCTGCACCCTCTAGCAGTCACGGATTAACAAAAAAAGAAGTTGAGATTTTACAACTCATTCTTTCAGGAAGAACCAACACAGAAATATCTGATAGCTTAGGTAAAAGTAAGCGTACTATTGAGACACACCGATTCAATTTAATGAAAAAATTGAATGTAAAAAACTTAATTGAACTCTCTTCTAAGGCCAAAGAATTAGGCTTTTCTTAATAAACCTGCCAATTATCATAAAATTAGCAAGGATTTTATCAGATATTCCTATTTAGATAAAAATTACGTATTCAGCTACGTATTTCTACGTAATTTTGTAACTTTGCATAAGTAAGTATTTCAAAGCTTTTAAGACTTTAAACAATACTGATGCAAATTCTACTTTGGTAGAATGTTATAAACTGAGAAAAAACATATATATATGTCAATATCAAAATCCTATAAAACTACCTGTTCATATTGCGGTGTAGGCTGTGGTATAATTGTAGATAAAAACCATGATGGAACCTTAAAAGTTAAAGGAGATCCTGATCATCCTACAAACAAAGGAATGCTTTGTTCAAAAGGTATGAATTTACATTATGTTGCACAGGACATGTCTGACAGAATCAAATATCCTGAAATGAGATGGAGCAAGGACCATCCAATGAAAAAGGTTAGTTGGGATACAGGGCTTGATAGAGCTGCCTCTGTTTTCAAAAGCATCATAAAAAAACACGGACCTGATAGCGTTGGTTTTTATGTATCAGGCCAATGTTTAACTGAAGAATACTACCTTGTAAATAAACTTACCAAAGGATTTATTGGAACAAACAATATAGACACAAACTCACGTTTATGCATGAGTTCTGCTGTTGTTGGATATAAAAAGACAATCGGAGACGATAATGTACCTATTGCCTATGATGATATTGAGATTGCTGATACTTTTTTAATTACCGGGGCTAACCCAGCTTGGTGTCATCCTATTCTTTTTAGAAGACTTGAAAAGCATAAAGAAGAAAACCCAAACACGAAAATAATAGTTGTAGATCCAAGAAAAACACAAACTTGTGCCATTGCAGATTTACATTTACAAATTTTACCAGGTACTGATGTTGTTTTAAATAACGCCATCGCCAAAAGATTAATTGATAAAAAAAGAGTAGACTCTAAATTTATAAAAGAACATACAAACAATTATGAAGCTCTGAAAAAAGCAGTTTCAGAAACATCATTGGCAGATGCTGCCAAAATTTGTGGTATCTCTTTGTCTGATCTAAAATTAGCGGCTCAATATATTGGAAACGCTAAAGGATTCATTTCTATGTGGACCATGGGATTAAACCAGAGCGTTATTGGTGTTGATAAAAATGTATCGCTTTTAAACATCTCTCTTTTAACCGGGCATATCGGAAAACCAGGTTCTGGACCTTTCTCTTTAACTGGACAACCGAATGCAATGGGAGGTCGAGAAGTTGGAGGAATGGCAAACCTTTTGGCTGCTCATAAAAACTTAGCAAGTGCTAAGGACAGACAAGATGTAGCTGAATTTTGGGGTTCAAAACCTATATCAGAAAAACCAGGTCTTACAGCAACCGAAATGTTCGATGCTCTTGATAGCGGAAAGCTAAAGGCTATTTGGATCATCTGTACAAATCCAGTAGTTAGTTTGCCTGATTCAAACAAAATTGAACGCGCTTTGAAAAAAGCCAAATTTGTGGTAGTTCAAGATATATCCCACAACTCTGAAACCGCAGAATTTGCAGATCTTCTTCTACCAGCTGCTGGTTGGTTAGAAAAAGAAGGAACCATGACCAACTCAGAAAGACGTGTAAGCTATTTACCCAAAGGAATAGATGCACCAGGAGAAGCACTTCCCGATGCAGAAATACTTTGGAGATTCGCTCAAAAAATGGACTTCCCTGGTTTTAACTACAAAACAGTAAGTGAAGTTTATGATGAACATTGTCTTTTAACAAAAGGAACAAATATTGATGTATCTGGACTTTCTCATGCCAGGCTTATTGAAGAAGGAACCATGCAATGGCCTGTTCCCCATAGCACACATAAAGGAACTGCTAGATTGTATACAGACCATAAATTTGACACACCAACAGAAAGAGCTGCATTTAACATCCCTACAAATACGGAAAACAAATCAGAACAAACCAGTACTAATTACCCACTTATCCTAAACACTGGAAGAATTAGAGATCAGTGGCACACAAGAACCAAAACAGGTAAAGTACAACGTTTGTTGACACATATAGAAAAGCCTTATCTTGAGATGAATGGTGTGGATGCCCACAACAGAAACCTTAAGGAAGGAGATATTGTAGTTGTTAAAAATACCAGAGGTGAGGTTAGAGTTACCGTTCAAATCAACTATGATATAAGAACTGGTGTTGTGTTTATGCCAATGCATTTCGGTAAACTATTAAACAGTGACCACGGTAGAGCAAACAACCTAACCAATAATTTAATTGATCCTATATCGAAGGAACCTGACTTTAAATATTGTGCGGTTCAGGTATCTAAATACAAAAAAGAAAAACAGAAAATATGCGTTATTGGTGGTGGTGCGGCCGCGTATAGATTCGTTCAAACTTATAGAGAAAATAATGAAACTGATGATCTAGAAGTTTTCTCTATGGAACCAACTCCTTTTTACAACAGGGTACTTTTACCAGAGTATGTGAGTGAGGAAATGACCTGGGAAGAGCTTCAAAAAATCAAAAAAGGAGAACTTGACAAGTTAAAAGTAAAATTACACGCAAGCACTTCAATTACTGCTATTGACAGAGAAAACAAAACCATTACTGATAGCAATGATAAGACCCACAACTATGACGTACTGATCATGGCTACTGGAAGTAGGGCCTTTGTACCTAAAGATGCACAATTGGATTTACCTGGTAGATTCACCATGCGTAACAAAGCAGATGCTGATGGTCTTAAAAACTACTTAGATCAAACAGGATTGCCTTTCAACCAACAACATGTTGTTATTGTTGGAGGTGGTTTATTAGGTCTTGAATTAGCTGCAGCCTTGAATAAAAGAGGTGTTAACATCACTATCGTTCAAAGAGCCTCAAGATTAATGGAACGTCAATTAGATAGAGTTGCCAGTAGACTACTAGCGCAAGACGTACAAGAAAGAGGTATTCAAACTTATTTTGATAACGAAGTAAACACGGTGTTTGAAGATGATGAAATCAACTCTTTATCAATCAATTTAAAAACAGGAAAAACGATTACTGCTAATGCTATAGTATATGCAATTGGCACAATTCCAAATATTGAATTAGCAAGATCATGTAAACTTACCTCTCAGAGAGGTGTTGTGGTAAATCAATATTTACAAACTAGCGACCCTAATATTTTTGCAATGGGAGAAATCGCACAATTCAACAACAATCTATTTGGAATTACGTCTGCCGCTGAGCAACAAGCCGACATCGCAGCCAAATTTATTTTAGGAGACCTAAATAGTACTTACAAAGGTTCCGTTTTAATGAATATTTTAAAATTTGAAGACCTTGATCTTTGTAGTATTGGAAATATTGAATATCCTGAAAACGACCCTAGCTATCAAGAAATATTATTGATGGATGTGAGTAAAAGTTTCTACAAAAGATGTATCGTTAAAGACGATAAATTGGTTGGAGCCGTAATGATGGGTGACAAAAGTGAATTTGCAGAATTCAAAAGTTTAATTGAAGATCGTACAGAATTATCTGACAAAAGAGAAGAGCTTTTAAGAGGACAAAGTAACTCGGTCCCTGTAATCGGAAAACTTATTTGTTCTTGTAGTCAAGTTGGTGAAGGAAACTTAGAAGAAGCTATTAAAGGTGGTTGCACTGAATTTACAGCTCTTTGCAAATCTACTGGAGCAGGACTAGGTTGTGGAAGCTGTAAACCTGAAGTTAGAGATATTTTAAAAGAAGTAACACAAACACAATTGGCATAAGCCACTTAAAAGATAAAATCATGACAAACGAATTACAACGTATTTTCATTAAAGGTGGTGTTTTATCACCTGGTGAACTGAAAAGAGTAATTGAACTTGCAGAAGCATTAGGTTTAGACGACATATCTTTTGGTTCACGTCAAGACATTAACTTTCCTGTAACGGAAACAAACAAGTCTATTTTAGATCAGTTTCCTGACCTGACTATGGCTTCTGTTACCGATGCACAAAATCAAAACATAGTTTGTTCTTATGTTTCTTCAGATATTTTTAAAAATACACCTTGGTTAAACGGGGTAAAGTATCTTTACATATTAGAGAATTTTCGATACAATCCAAAACTAAAAATCAATATTACAGACCCTAAACAACAGCTTGTTCCTTTGTTTAGCGGTGAATTGAATTTTATTGCTTCTGAACATGAGGACTATTGGTACCTAAACTTAAAATTACCGCACTGGGAAGAAGCTGTATTTTACCCAGTTCTCATTTTCACTTTTGACATACATAAAATCTCCAAAGAGATTGAGGAAATACACACAGATGCCGATGATGTTGAAGAATTATTTGATCTTGTAAATGCAAATCTCGAGACTAACAATAGAACCATAGAAAAGGATTTAGAAATTCCTTACGAACCATTTCCTTATTATGAAGGAATGAACAAAATGGGGATCAACAGATATTGGTTGGGTCTATATTGGAGAAATAATAAATATGATTTAAAATTCCTTAAGGACTTCTCTGATTTCTGTTTAGATCATAAAGTTGGAAAAATATGTATTACTTCATGGAAATCTTTTATTGTAAAGGGTATTTACAAAGAAGACAAACTTACACTTGAAAAATTTCTTGGAAAAAGAGGTATCAACGTTAGACACTCATCTTTGGAAATGAATTGGCATATCCCAGTTGCAGATGAAACTGCCCTTGATTTAAAAAAATTCATTGTAAAGAGTTTTGATCAAAATGACATTAGCACCTACGGGATGACCTTTGGTATAAGTAATTTTGGTGAGAACAAAGCCTACTTTACAACGGCAATGGTAGAAAAAAACAAAACACCATCTATTGTAAAAAATTTCCAAGTTCGCCCAACGTTCAACGTCTTGTACTCAAAAAACTTTAATCCAAATACCCAAGACTACATTGTCTATGCTCAAGATGTAGATAAAATAGAACTTCCAGGGTTATTAATGGAGTTGAGTAAAATGTATTTTGACCAATTAGGAGACACTCCTCAAGAAAAAGAAGACAAAAAGGCAAAGAAAATTGTATCTCAAAAAACAGCAGTACACCAATGCCCAGATTGCATGACTATATACGATAGCAAACTTGGAGACACTAGTGTGAACATAACTCCTAACACAGCTTTCGAAGACCTACCAGACAGCTATGTTTGTAGCGTTTGCGAGACGGCTAAGGAAAAATTTGAAGTAGCCTACATCTAATAAATTTTATATATTCTCCTTGGTGATTATCTCTAAAGGAGAATATATTTTTTTTACAGGAATTTTATGCTGTAACAAAAAATCAGACATCACTGCTATAGCGTCATATCCCTGATTGAAAGACTTCTGAGAAATCAAGAACGAAACCTTGTCCTCATTTAATGCCGCTAGATTTTGTTCAGTAGTATCATGCCCAATTACAGAAAGTTGATTCAACTTTTCATTTGAAAAACAAGCTACCAAAGAAGCAATCTGACTAGAAGGCATATACACCCCTCTTATTTTGGAGTTCATTCTAAAATATGCACCTAACTCACTTGTCAAAAATTCTTTATCCTCTAAAGAATTAAAAGTCAAACTATGAATCGTAGCCGTAGAGTTAATCTCTTTAAAATAACCTGAAAACCCTGAAATCCTTTCCGATATCGCCGTATAATTATTGATGTTTTTTCTAACTTTTACTATTAAAAACTCATCTTCTTCTCGAGAACATAAATCCATTAATTTGGCCGCTAGCTTACCACTTTTGATTGAATTTTGCCCAATGAAACTCAAATTATTATGTCCCTCAATATCTATGTTTAAGAAAATATAAGGTATATCCTCCTTGTCCATTTTCGCAACTATTCTTTCCGTTTCGTTTTTAAAAATAGGCGCCACTATAACAGCATCTGGCTTACTTTCAATTAACGCATCAAATTGAGCTAAATAGGAAGCTTCGTCGAATTGATCGAACTGAAAATTTGATGTCTGAATACCATAAAAACCTACCTCTTCTTTTCCCTTCAAGACCCCCAAATAAGGTGATTTCCAAAAAGCATTTTGTGCATCAAATTTTGGCAGTAAAGTAGCTAATTGAAATTTTTTTCTGTTAGCTAATTTACTTGCAACATCATTTAATTTAAACTGATGCTCCTTCAGTAAGCTTTTAATACGCTCTGCTGTTTTTTTTGACACACCTGGCCTATTATGAATAACCCTATCTACCGTTCCGGGTGAAACTTGGGCTAAAGCTGCTATTTCCTTAATTGTTATCATAGAACCATAAAAGTATTTAACGCAAATCTATTCATTTTTATCGACAATGCTATTTTACACAGCAAAGCCAATACCTTAGCACAACCATAATTTTACTTAAAGGTTTAAGTAAAATCAGATACAGCTAAAACATCAATAAAAAAGCGGGTTTAGGCTCATCAATATTTCTTACAGGAACATCACCAAACCTATCAATTCCAGCGTCTTTATTGAATAAAACTTCAGTTTGCTCTAATTTTGACTCACTAACTTTTAAAAATAACAGCATTGTATTATATAGGATTTGACATAGGAAGTTCTTCTGTAAAAGTTGCGATTGTAAACGCTAATACCGGAGAAAATCTAGCAGCAGTTCACGAACCAAAAAGCGAAATGGAAATTAATGCTATTCATGCAGATTGGGCAGAACAAAACCCAGATACTTGGTGGAAGTATGCATGCATCGCTTCAAAAAGAGCAATTAAGGAATCTAAAATTGATGCTAGCAAAATCACTGGAATCGGTATTTCTTACCAAATGCATGGTTTGGTTGTTGTTGATAAAAACGGAGCTCCATTAAGAGACTCAATTATTTGGTGTGATAGTCGTGCCATAGAAATTGGGAATAAAGCTTTTGAAACAATTGGTGAAGATGTTTGTGCTACAAAACTATTGAACTCGCCAGGAAATTTCACCGCATCCAAATTAAAGTGGGTTCTTGACAACGAGAAAGAAACCTATGACAAGATCTACAAGTACATGTTACCTGGAGATTATATCGCCTACAAATTAACAGGAGTTTTTAATACTACAAAAAATGGTTTATCCGAAGGGATACTATGGGATTATGAAGCAGATTCGGTAGCTAATTTTCTTCTAGAAAACTATGGTATTGATCCATCATTAACGCCTGATATTGTTGAAAATTTTAGCAATCAAGGAGCTGTTAACCAAAAAGGAGCTGAGGAATCAGGTATACCTGTTGGCGCTACCGTAAATTATCGAGCAGGAGACCAACCTAACAATGCACTTTCATTAAATGTATTTAACCATGGAGAGGTTGCTGCAACAGGAGGTACTTCCGGAGTTATTTATGCGGTGACAAATTCTAAAAATTCGAAAGAATCTTCTAGAATAAACAATTTCGCACATGTAAATTACTCTAAAGACAATCAAATCTTAGGGAAACTAATGTGTATCAATGGTTCTGGAATACAATACCGCTGGATGAAAGATAACCTTGCGGCAGAAACGTATGAAGAAATGAACAATAAGGCAGGTGAAGTACCTGTTGGTTCTGAGGGACTTGTTGTAATACCTTTCGGAAATGGAGCTGAAAGAATTTTAAATAATAAAAATGTAGGTTCTCAATACTGCAACTTAAATTTCAATAAACATTCAGATGGTCATATGTATCGTGCAGCACTAGAAGGTATTGCATTCTCTTTTGTTTATGGTATGGATATATTGAAAAATGACAACGCAGTAATCAATGTTATTAGAGCTGGAAATGACAACCTTTTCCGTTCTGAAATATTCTCGAACACGGTAGCTACTCTAATAGGCCATGAAATTGAAATCTATAATACAACAGGATCTGTTGGAGCAGCAAGAGCGGCAGGATTGACAGATGGAGATTTCAAAAAATTTGGGGATAACATTACACAAAATGACCATGTTATGACATACATGCCATTAAAAAACAAAACTCCATATGTAGAAGCCTACAATGCTTGGAAAGGAGAATTAGAAAATTTACTTAAAAACAAATAACAAAATAAATTATATCATATGTCTAAGTTAACAATCGGAAGTAAAGAGTACTTCAAAGGAATTGGAGAAATTAAATTTGAAGGGAAAGATTCAAAAAACCCTTTAGCCTACAAATACTACAATCCAGACCAAATTATTGCTGGTAAAACAATGAGAGAACACTTTAAGTTTTCTATCGCTTACTGGCATACTTTCTGTGGGCAAGGTTCTGATCCATTTGGACCTGGTACGCAAAGCTTTGAATGGGATCAAAATGCAGACCCTGTACAAGCAGCAAAAGACAAAGCAGATGCAGCTTTTGAGTTTATTACAAAGATGGGATTTGACTACTACTGTTTCCATGATTTTGATTTAATTCAAGAAGGGGCAACTTTTGAAGAGTCTGAAGCACGTTTAAAAGAAATTGTTGCTTACTTAAAAGAAAAACAAGCAGCTTCTGGTGTTAAATTATTATGGGGAACTGCAAACTGTTTCTCTAACCCAAGATACATGAATGGTGCTTCTACAAATCCAAATTTTGATGTTGTAGCACGAGCAGGTGGTCAAATAAAATTAGCTTTAGACGCTACCATGGAATTAGGTGGTGAAAACTACGTATTCTGGGGTGGACGTGAAGGATATATGTCTTTATTAAATACGGACATGGGACGTGAATTAAACCATATGGGACAATTTTTAGGTTTAGCCAAAGATTATGCTAGAGGAAAAGGATTTAAAGGAAATTTCTTTATCGAACCTAAACCTATGGAACCTACAAAACACCAATATGATTTTGATGCTGCAACCGTAGTTGGATTCTTAAACAAGCACAACTTACAAGATGACTTTAAAATCAACTTAGAAGTAAATCACGCGACTTTAGCGAGCCATACAATGCAACACGAAATGGATGTAGCTGCTCAAGCAGGTATGTTAGGTAGTATTGATGCGAACAGAGGTGATTACCAAAATGGTTGGGATACAGATCAATTCCCAAACAACATTCAAGAAACTGCTGAGGCAATGTTGGTATTCTTACAAGCTGGTGGATTACAAGGAGGAGGAGTTAATTTTGATGCCAAAATCAGAAGAAACTCAACAGACTTAGAGGATGTTTTCTTAGCACACATTGGTGGAGCAGACACTTTTGCTAGAGGATTAATTATTGCTGACAAAATCATGAGAGAATCGAAATACAATGATTTAAGAGAAAATCGTTACAGTTCATTCGACTCAGGAAAAGGAAAAGAATTCGAAGAAGGGAAATTATCTTTCGAAGATCTTTATTCAATAGCAAAAGAAAATGGTGAATTACCAAGCATCAGTGGTAAACAAGAACTATTTGAAAATATTGTAAACGAAAACATTTAACAACTATACAACAGGGTGTTCGAATTATCAAACACCCTGTTTTTTTATACTTTACTTATAACTTAAACTTCAAAACACATGGATAAAGCAAATTCTAGCTATCTTTTAAAACTAACATTAGTAGCCACTTTGGGTGGTCTTTTATTTGGTTATGACACGGGTGTAATCTCTGGAACGGTAGGTTCATTAGATCACTTTTTCGTAATCCCAAAAGGATTAAGTGAAACAGCCGCAAGTGCCTTTAAGGGATTTTTAGTTTCTAGTGCCTTAATTGGTTGCGTAATCGGTGGTGTTTTTGGTGGTGTTATCAGTAAAAAACTAGGAAGAAAAAAGGGATTGATCCTTGCTGCAGTTTTGTTTTTAATTTCTGCTTTAGGTTCTGCAATGCCAGAAATGTTAATCTCTCCTATTGGAGAAGGAGATCATACTTTGTCTACTGTTTTTATCATTTATAGAATTATTGGAGGAATTGGAGTAGGACTTGCCTCTATGCTTTCACCATTGTACATTGCAGAAATTGCACCTGCCGACAGTAGAGGTAAATTGGTTTCTTTTAACCAGCTTGCTATCGTTGGAGGTTTTATGGTAGTATACTTTGTAAACTATTTCATTTCTAGAGCAGGTGGTTCAGATGAGTGGTTGAATGCGATTGGTTGGAGATGGATGTTTGCTTCAGAGGTAATTCCAGCAGGTTTGTTTCTTGGATTTTTATTCTTAGTTCCGGATACCCCAAGATCTTTAATGCTACGCAACAAACCTGAAGAAGCTTTGGATGTACTAATTAAAGTTAATGGAGAAAAAGAAGGGAACTCAATTCTTGAAGAAATAAAAATCTCAATGAACGAAAAGACAAGCGGACATATATTGTCTTTCGGTTGGTTGGTTATTATTATTGGAGTTTTGATATCTGTTTTTCAACAATTTGTTGGAATCAATGTGGTTCTTTATTATGCACCAGAAATTTTTAAAACAATCTCATCAGGAACTGATAGTGCTTTGTTAATGACAATAATCGTAGGAATTGTTAATTTCTTATTTACAATTATTGCTGTAAAAACGGTTGATAAATACGGTAGAAAGCCACTTATGATTATTGGAGCTGTAGGTATGGCAGTCGCAATGCTTTCTTTAGGATTTGTTTTCTTCGCTGAAGCATCTGGATACATTGCTCTTTTCTGCATGATGTTATATGTTGCAAGTTTTGCAGTAAGTTGGGGACCTGTTGCTTGGGTATTATTGGCAGAAATCTTCCCAAATAAAATTAGAGGTAGAGCCTTAGCTGTTGCCGTGGCGGCTCAATGGATTTCTAATTATTTAGTATCCTTAACCTTCCCTATGATGAATGATAATTCTTACCTAACAGAAAAATTCAATCATGGATTTGCCTACTGGATTTATGGAATTATGAGTGTTTTAGCAGCACTATTCATTTTAAAATATGTACCAGAAACCAAAGGTAAAACTTTGGAAGAAATGGAAAGTCTTTGGGACAAAAAACAATAAATTAAATCATCGGTTTGAAAACAAACCAAAAACAATTAAATAGAATTACAATGAAATTTTTTATCGATACAGCAAATCTTGAACAAATTAAAGAAGCACAAGATTTAGGAGTTTTAGACGGAGTAACTACAAATCCATCATTGATGGCTAAGGAAGGAGTTACGGGTCAAGAAAACCAATTACAACACTATTTAGACATATGTGAAGCCGTAGACGGAGATGTTTCTGCTGAAGTTATTTCAACAGACTTTGAAGGTATGGTTAAAGAAGGAGAAGCACTTGCTGCTTTACACCCTCAGATTGTAGTTAAATTACCAATGATCAAAGACGGTGTAAAAGCTTGTAAATATTTTTCTTCAAAAGGAATAAGAACTAACGTTACTTTAGTTTTCTCTGCCGGACAAGCATTATTAGCTGCAAAAGCTGGAGCAACTTATGTATCTCCGTTTATCGGGAGATTAGATGATATCTCTACAGACGGAATGGGATTGATTGAAGAAATCAGACACATCTATGACAACTATGGTTTCCAAACAGAAATTTTAGCGGCTTCTGTAAGACACACAATGCACGTTATGAATTGTGCAAAATTAGGAGCTGATGTTATGACGGGGCCTTTATCTGCAATTGAAGGATTATTAAAACACCCTTTAACAGATAGTGGGTTGGCAAAATTCTTAGAAGATTACGCCAAAGGAAACTAATATGGAAATTCAAGAATTAAACGATATTGTTTCTCAAACTCGTAGAGATATTTTGAGAATGGTTCATAAAGTAAATTCTGGACACCCAGGAGGATCTTTAGGATGTACAGAGTTTTTAGTTGCTTTGTACAACGAAATTATGGAACTAAAGGAAGGTGAATTCGACATGGATGGAATCAACGAAGATGTTTTTTTCTTATCTAATGGTCACATATCTCCTGTATTTTATAGTGTTCTCGCTCACAGAGGCTATTTTCCAGTTTCAGAATTGGCTACATTTAGACTATTAAACTCACGTCTTCAAGGGCATCCTACAACTCATGAAGGATTGCCTGGAGTGAGAATTGCATCTGGTTCATTAGGTCAAGGATTGTCAAACGCTCTTGGAGCTGCTCAAGCTAAAAAGTTAAACAATGACCCGCATTTAGTATATACCTTACATGGTGATGGAGAACTACAAGAAGGGCAAAACTGGGAAGCTATTATGTATGCAGCTGCTAAAAACGTTGATAATTTAATTGCAACTATCGATTTTAACGGTCAACAAATTGATGGATCTACCGATCATGTTTTAAACATGGGAGATTTAGGTGCAAAATTCACAGCATTTGGTTGGGATGTTTTACACGTAGAAAAAGGAAATGACGTCGCTGTAATTATAGAAGGTCTTAAAGACGCCAAGTCTAGAACAGGTAAAGGAAAACCAGTATGTATATTGCTGCATACCATTATGGGTAACGGAGTTGATTTTATGATGCATACGCATGCTTGGCATGGGAAAGCCCCAAATGATGAACAATTAGCTAATGGACTTTCTCAAAACCCTGAAACTTTAGGAGATTATTAATATTCGATTATGAAAAAATACACATATACAGAATCAAAAGACACTCGTTCTGGATTTGGAGCAGGATTAGCAGAATTAGGAAGAACGAATCCAAACGTGGTAGCCTTATGTGCTGATTTGATCGGTTCACTAAAAATGAATCAATTCATTGAAGAAAACCCTAACAGATTTTTCCAAACAGGAATTGCTGAAGCAAATATGATTGGTATTGCTGCAGGACTTACCATTGGAGGAAAAATTCCATTTACAGGTACTTTTGCAAACTTCTCTACTGGTAGAGTTTATGATCAAATTCGTCAATCTGTTGCTTACTCAGATAAAAATGTCAAAATATGTGCATCACATGCAGGATTGACATTGGGTGAAGATGGTGCAACACACCAAATTTTAGAAGATATCGGTTTGATGAAAATGTTGCCAGGTATGACCGTTATCAATACCTGTGACTACAACCAAACGGAAGCAGCTACTATTGCAATTGCTGAACATGAAGGACCTGTTTATTTACGTTTTGGTCGTCCAGTTGTACCTATTTACATGCCTAAGTATACTGAAACCTCTCATGAAAATAAATTTGTGATTGGTAAGGCTATCAAGTTAACAGAAGGTGCAGATGTAACTATTGTTGCAACAGGTCATTTGGTTTGGGAGGCTTTACAAGCTTCTGAAAAACTGGAAGAATTAGGTATTTCTGCTGAAGTTTTAAACATGCACACCATTAAACCTTTAGATGCTAATGCAGTATTGGAATCTGTAGCAAAAACAGGTTGTATTGTTACCGCTGAAGAACACAATTACATTGGTGGTTTAGGAGAAAGCATATCTGGTATTTTAGCTAAAAACAATCCAATTCCACAAGAATTTGTTGCTGTTAAGGATAGCTTTGGTGAATCTGGTACACCTGCACAATTAATGGAAAAATATGGCTTAAATGACAAAGCTATCGTAGAGGCTGTTCAAAAAGTTATAAAAAGAAAATAACATAGCCTTTATTTTTATATAAAAGCATTAATCCTATGTAAATCACATAAGGTTAATGCTTTTTTATGCTTAAACCTTTAATAATTGCCACAGGCAATTATTTTAATCAATTCGCATGGTTGACTCCCTTTCCATAATATTCGTTTTTATGGTTTTAATTCTCGGATGTTTCACCTCATCATCATCTTTTTCTTTAGTCAATCTATCAATTAAAAAACGCATCGCTTGTTCCCCCATATATACACCATGCTGACTAACTGTGGTAACCCTAGGTGTAGCATGTTGTGCTAACTCCCCATTCGTGAACCCTACAATAGAAATATCTTTCGGAACTCCATAACCACTTTTCTTTAATATTTCCAAAGTGTCAATGGTAGCAGATTCCTCTAAGCACAATATGGCATCTACTTTTCTACTTCCAAGCACAATTTTTAAAAGCGTTTCTAAATCGTCATTTTTTCCAATTCTTAAAATCAAGTTCTCATCGACCAAAATATTTGCTTCTTTGAGAGCATCTTTATAGCCCTGAATTCTGAGTTTCCCAACACTGGTATGACTAATTATAGAGACAATAACTATATGTCTTCTTCCATTTTCAATAAAAAAAGAAGTAGCTTCATGGGCCGCTTTTAAATCATCCACAATTACTTTATCACATAAAATTTCATCTGTCACCCTATCCATCATAACCATGTCTACCCCATATTTTTTTGCTCCTTTAAAATGATCATATTGTTGTAATTTTTGAGTCTCTTCTGCGAGAGAAACAATAAAACCATCTACGGTACCTTTTAAAAAATAATTTGTGGCTTCAACCTCTTTAGCATAACTGTCATGTGAAATAGAAATAATTACATTATAACCATACTCATTTGCCACCCGTTCAACCCCACTAAACACTTTTGCAAAATATCTATTTAAAATATTAGGAAGAATCAGTCCAATAGTTTTAGTCTTTGACTTTTTTAATCCTAAAGCATAAATATTGGGCATATAGCCTTTTTCATTAGCGTATTCTTGAATTTTCATACGCATTGCAATACTAATGTCATGACTGTCTTTTAAGGCCTTTGACACCGTTGCAATGGAGACTTTGAATTCTTTGGCAATTTCTTTAAGAGTTATTCTCTTATTCATGAATATGCTTTTTGGGATAATTTAATTCTGTGGCTAAGTTAGTTT
Organism: Flavicella sp. IMCC45537; assembly: GCF_057197705.1. Taxonomy (NCBI): domain Bacteria; kingdom Pseudomonadati; phylum Bacteroidota; class Flavobacteriia; order Flavobacteriales; family Flavobacteriaceae; genus Flavicella; species Flavicella sp. IMCC45537. The sequence goes on along the minus strand of NZ_CM170067.1, from coordinate 3,041,115 downwards.
TTTATTACGATTTATGTTTTCTAAAAAACCTAATCCTTATGAGTAATTCTAATTTTCATTCTATTATTTGACTTAAAAATTCGCTATCTTTAATAGAAAAGGGCTTTTAAGTGATAAGTGTTATGCTACTTAAGAGCAAACAAAATTGCTAAATAATACACTATGCTAACAAAAGTTTTTGGCTCTGCCGTTTTCGGTATTGAAGCAACCACAATCACTGTAGAAGTAAATATTGACAAAGGAATTGGATACCATTTAGTAGGGCTCCCTGACAACGCGGTTAGAGAAAGTAGTTATCGGATATCTGCTGCTTTAAACAACATAGGCTACAAGTTGCCTGGCAAAAAAATAACCATTAATATGGCTCCAGCCGATTTGAGAAAAGAAGGTTCTTCATATGACTTAACGTTAGCTATTGGGATTTTAGCTGCCTCTAATCAAATTAGCTCAAATTTTTTAGAAGAATTTATCATCATGGGAGAACTTTCTCTTGATGGAAGCTTGCAACCGATTAAAGGGGCTTTGCCGATTGCGATTCAAGCACAAAAAGAAGGTTTCAAAGGCTTTATATTACCAAAACAAAATGCCAAAGAAGCAGCAATTGTTTCTGGACTTAAAGTTTATGGTATCGAAAATATAACAGAATTAATTTCATTTATTGATGGTAAGACAAACCTTAAAGAGACTAGCATAAATTTAGAAGAAGAAATAAACAAAACCTTAGACAATCCTGAGTTTGATTTTTCCGACGTAAAAGGACAAGAATCTATCAAAAGATGTATGGAAATAGCTGCTGCAGGAGGACATAATATTATTTTAATTGGTCCACCTGGATCAGGAAAGACAATGCTAGCAAAACGATTACCTAGCATACTACCACCTATGACTATGGAAGAGGCCCTTGAAACCACAAAAATTCATTCTGTCACAGGAAAAACAAAAGACAACTTTGGTTTGATGAACGAAAGGCCATTCCGTTCTCCTCATCACACCATTTCAGACGTCGCCTTAGTCGGTGGAGGTCAATATCCTCAACCTGGGGAAATTTCCCTATCCCATAATGGCGTTCTATTTTTAGATGAACTACCAGAGTTTAAAAGAACTGTTCTTGAAGTAATGAGACAGCCCTTAGAAGACCGAGAAGTTACCATTTCAAGAGCAAGATTTACCGTAACTTACCCAAGTAGCTTTATGTTAGTTGCGAGTATGAATCCGAGTCCAAGTGGATTTTTTAATGATCCAGATAGTCCAATGAGTTCCTCTCCTCATGAGATGCAACGGTACCTTGGAAAAATATCTGGTCCTCTTTTAGACAGAATTGACATTCATGTAGAGGTTACACCTGTACCCTTTGAAAAACTAACAGAACTTAGAACTGGAGAACCTAGCATTACTATTAGAGAGAGAGTGATACGGGCAAGAATTACACAAACTAAAAGATTTGTAGAGTTAAAGAATACCCATTACAATGCACAAATGTCTGTGAAGCAAATTCGAACATATTGTGCTCTTGATAACAAATCAAAAGAGCTTTTAAAAAACGCAATGGAAAAATTAAATTTATCAGCAAGAGCCTATGATAGAATCTTAAAAGTAAGTAGAACTATTGCAGATTTAGAAGGAGCAACCAATATCCAATCTCACCATATATCTGAAGCGATTCAATACCGAAGTTTAGATAGAGAAGGCTGGTTAAGTTAGGCCCTACTCTTTTTTAAATATACATTATAAATTAGTCCGACCATAATCATTACAACCCCTAACAGAGTCCATAAATTATAAATTTCACCAAACCAGAAAGCACCAATGGCGATCATAAACACAACTTCCAAATATTTTAATGGAGCAATCACACTGGTCTCATCAGACTGAAATGCTTTTGTTAAATACAACTGTCCAACATAACCAAACACACCTAAACTCAAAAGCATTACCCATTCCTGATAGGATGGACTTTTCCAGATATTTATAGACATAAGTCCCCCAAACGTAAAAGCCATTACCATAAAATAATTGATAATTACTAAAGGGTGTTCGGTATTTCCCATTTTTCTAATTAAAACAAAAATCAACCCAAGAGAAATAGCCGACATTAAAATAAACATTAGACCAATGGTATTAACATTGCCTCCAAAACCTTTGATCACCAAAACTCCAGAAAATGCAACCAAAAACAAAAACCATTGGATCGGTTTTATTTTCTCCTTTAAAAACAAAAAAGCAAAAATTGCTGCAAATATAGGCGACGTGTATCTTAAAGATACAGCAGTACCTAACGCTAAATAATTTAATGACTGAAAAAAACATGTCAGGGAAATCACACCTGCCAAACCTCTTGAGAGTAATAAAATTTTATGATTCCCTAAAATAGACACTTTTGATTTTAACAAAAGAGGAATTGTAAAAAAAAGAGTTCCAATAGATCTGAAAAAAAGTAATTGGTATGCACTAAAATCATTTAAATACTTTACTACTGTATTCATTAATGAAAATGCAATTACACTAAATATCATATATAGAATCGACTTTGTACTCTTCATCAAGGAAACTTTTGAAATTTAATTCTATCAAAAGTCAAAAATAGTACTAAAAACCGACGTATCTATCCTGAAAGTTAGATTATTAAAAAATCATCACATATAATTTATATTAACTTTTTTCAATTGCCTCTATAACTCCTAATGCAGCCTTTTCACCAGAGATAATAGCAGCATTTAATGAACCGTTTAACAATGTATCTCCCGCTAAAAACACATCTTTTGTCAGCCTAGTGTTTTCCGGCTTAATCGTGTATTTTATCCTCTTTAAATCGGGTAATGCATGCTCAATAAAATAATGTTTTAAAAATTTTAAAGAAGAAATATTACAATATTCATCAAGTTCCTTTTTTACTTTTTCGATTAATTCTGAAACTGATAAATTATGTTTTTTAACAATGGTAACAGATAATAATTCTTTTCCTCCAATGGCAGTTTGCAACTGACTCGTTGGATAAAATACATTATTCACCAAACAAGATTCTTCGGCCACCAAACCTATCAATGGTTTTTTAATGCTTCTCTTATCTGCTTCAAAATATAACGTATCGCAAGATTTCCATTTTTTGGGCTGTTTGTTCAGGCTTTGCATTATTCTACCCGGATCTGCTGCAATTATTGTATAATCCGTTTCAATTATCCCTCCATTTGAAAGTGTTATTTTACCTGAATCAATAGATGTAACCATTGTTTTGAATAAAAATTCTGTATGCTTCAACCTAGAGAACAACTGTTTAGGAATCGCTTCTATTCCCGACTTAGGCAACGCAGCATTTCCTTCCGCAAACATTTTATAGACAAACTCAAACATTCTACTAGAAGTATGTAATTCCGCTTCTAAAAAAATTCCACGAAAGAATGGTTTAAAAAAATCAAAAATAATTTGATCAGAAAACCCAAAATCCTTTAAATATTGTAAAGTTGTTTTTTCCTCTTTTAAAAAAATATCATTGATAGATATCCTTTTCAAAATATTATTTAATTTTAATATTTTCAATTTATCAGAAACAGAGCCAATCCCTGAAAAAAGAGTTGGTAGTAACAAGCTAAAATTCCTAAATGGATCTCCAATAATTTTTTTTGACTTGCCCTTAAAAATTGCGGAACCGGGAATAAAATGTTGTAAATCTAAATCATCATAATCCAAATATTTTTTTGCTGCGGGATAGGCTGTTAACAATACCTGAAATCCGCGATCTAATTGATAACCTTTGACTTTATCTGTTTTAATTCTTCCACCAGGACGATCACTAGACTCAATTAAAACAGGATGATATCCATGATTTTCTAAAACTAAGGCAGCAATAAGTCCACTTATTCCACCTCCAATAATGTGAATTTTCTTTTTCATAAGCATCAATAAGTTACAAAATTTCTCAACACACTAAAAAGATTACCCATAATATTCTAATTTCAGCGACAAAATTTTTAAGTTCATCATTTTAGAAATAAATTTTCTATTCGCTTTATAATTATTATTTTTTAAAAACTTTACAAAATTTCCATCGGCATGAATACTAAAATTACTTGTACTGTAAACAACTAATTTATAATAAGGAACTACCCAACTAAATCGCTCCAGTTTTCTTGAATAATGCACAATAATTCCATTAGGACGTAATTCTATATTTCCATAATCTATTTCAGAGAATTGAAGTTTTCCTAAATCTAAATTTGAACTTAAAGAAGCTATCATAAATCTTGAAGAACCAATCCCTCCCATTTTTACTCTCTGTAAAAAGGAGAAAGGTTTGCCTACCAAACGCACGCTTTCCTCGTCAAATTCGTCATTTCTATAAGTTGTGTCAAAAACCATCTCTCTTTATTCTTTTAAGGTTCCTAAATATTCTCCTGCAATTTTTAAATGCTCATTTCTTTTCTCCTCAGGCATTTTATCAAACATCGCCACTAGCATCCGTAACCTTGGATTTTTAACAAAAAATTCTCGATGCGTATCCATAAACCTCCAAAAAAGTCCATCCCATATTTTTTGCCATGGTCCTTTTTTATAATTGCTCATTTTCATCAAATAGTTACTTCCACTTATATATGGCTTTGTAGACATTAAACCTCCATCAGCAAACTGACTCATCCCATATATATTTGGCACCATAACCCAATCATAGCTATCAATAAATAATTCCATAAACCATTTATAAACTTCATCAGGATCAAATTCACACAAGAGCATAAAATTCCCCAAAACCATGAGCCGCTCAATATGATGACAATAGCCTGTTTTTAAAAGTTTTTTAATCGTTTGATCTACAGGTGGAATCCCGGTATTTCCACTATAAAACGAATCGGGAATCTTTTTATTAAAATTCCAAAAATTTCTCGTTCGTTCTTCAGTTCCTTTGGCAATATAAATTCCTCTAATGAACTCCCTCCATCCTATAATTTGTCTTACAAACCCCTCTATAGAATTAATTGGTATATCATTTTTTATCCCAAAAGAAACGCTTTGTTCAATAATTTTTTTGGGGCTCAACAAGCCTGTATTTAACATAGGGCTTAATACACTGTGATTTAAAATGGAATTATCTGAAACAATAGCATCTTCATAGGGGCCAAACTCTAAAAATCTGTTTTCCAAAAATTGCTGAAACCAGATCTCAGATTCCTTATAACTTGTAGGATAAGCTACATACTCTGTTAATTCGCCTAAGTTTGAAGAAAAATTATCTTCCACATAGTTAGTTGCCTCCTTATGAAAACGATTACTATCTGGATACATGACTATTGGAGGTGTTTTTTTTGCAGGGTATTTCTTTCTATTATCACTATCAAAAGTCCATTTACCACCCATTGGCTTTCCAATGGAATCCAATAAAATATTCATTTTCTTTCTTTGCTGTGTGTAAAAAGTAGTTTGGTGGAATTTTTTCTTATCTTTTTTAAAGAATAACTTCAATTCTTCATCTGTATTTATAAACAAAGGAGAATCATATACTTTACGTTCAATTTTATAATACTCACATTGATTAATCAATCTTTTTTGAAGCCAATCATCTGTAGGATCTATGTAGTTAATTAAAGAAATCCCTTCTTGCTTTATAGCCTCAATCAAATTTCGAACATCTGCATTTCTATCACTAGATTCTATATAGGTAACCTTACAGTTTTTTGATTTCAAAAACACCTCATATTGTTTCATTGAAGCTCTGTGAAATGCAATTTTTTGTTTGTGAAATGAGTACTGATTAAAAAACAAAAACTCTTCTACAAGGTAGAATTGAGCTTGATTATTTATCAAAACAGAATCTTCAAATAATTGATGCGGAAATACTAAATTTATTTCTTTCATTTCTTTTTATTTCGTTTACAACGCTCACTGCAATAAAGAACATCATCCCAGTGTTTTGACCATTTTTTTCTCCATGAGAAAGGACGATTACAAACCTTACATATCTTTGATGGCAAATGATGTTTTTTCATATTCTTTTATTCACATGAACCTCCAAAATCTTAACTCTCTCAGATTGAACCATTGGATGTTTTTTATGGTTCCATATTTTTTCTCTAGCAGCATTTGAACTTACTTTTAAGTCAACTATTGGCATCGGATAATCTGCTCCAATACGAACCTCACAAAACATTTGTTCCATCATGCTCATATTCCATGGTTCATGAATATAGGCCTCTGGGATATTTTTTAATTCTGGCACCCACTTTTTTATAAAAACACCTTTAGGATCTAGCTCTTTGGAGTTTTTTACCGGATTATACAGCCTAACCGTGTTAACACCTGTGGTTCCCGCTTGCATCTGAAATTGAGGGTAATGAATACCAGGCTCGTAATCTAAAAACAATCTCGCCAAATAATAAACACCTAACCTCCAATCTTGGTCTAAATTCATAGTCAAAAAAGAAACCACCATAGCTCGCATCCTAAAATTTATCCAACCCGTTTTTTTTAATGCTCGCATACAAGCATCTACTAATGGATATCCTGTCGTTCCATCTTCCCATGATTTTACATAAAAATCATTTTTTTTATGTTCTAATAATTCATAGCCAATATTTATGCAATGTGTTTCATAAGAACAAGCAACTTCAAATTTTTGCATAAAATGACAATGCCAATACAACCTGGTTAACATACCTGAGAAAGCCCTATCATTTGCGGTTCCATTTGGATGTGTCCCTACAAATTGAAAAACTTGTTTTACACTTATATTACCCCATGCTAAATAGGGAGATAGTCTGCTGCAAGAGACTCTACTTTCTGTTGGTTTAGATATATTTTTATGATAATCAAACCCTCGTTTGGCAACAAAAGAATAAAGATACTTCCATGCAAAATCTTCTCCAGCTGATTGCAAATCCTTTGAATAATTTTTCAATTCAGAAAGTAACTTTGGTGATAAAGGAAAAGGATGCTCAAGCTTTTTCAATACCGAAGTTGAATATTTATTCACCTTTATGGGAGCGTGCATGTTCGCATGCCATTTCTCTGTCCATTGATTTCTGTTTTTTATTCCCCTAATAATTCCATCTCGCTGAAACTCCTTCCATAAAATATGTTGAATATCACAAAAAACTTTCACATTCTTATCTCTATCCCAAGTAAACTGAGTACCACTTTCTTGGTAACTAAAAATTTGATGTATAGCATACTTAGAATTTAAAAATTCAAATACTTGCAACGCCTCTGCTTCAAACACCTCAACTCTCCTTCCATACTCTTTAAACTTATCATTTAAGGTTAAAATAGAATGATACTGAAATTGTAGATGTCTAAGACTTGTATCTTGCTGTCTCATACAACTCGGTTCAAAAACAAAAATTACCAAATAAGGGATCTTTTGTTCTTCCGCCGCATACAACGCATCTTGATCTTGATGTCTAAGATCCCGCTTTAACCATACTATATTTATCTTTTGCTTTTTCAATAGCTTAATTCCTTTTTACATTTTTTCCAAAAAGCAAAAAATGATGGATAATAGCCTTTCACAGAAAACATCCAATCTCTTTCTTCTTTGATTCCTTTATAATGTTTATTTAGAGGATGTTCTTTAAATCTTATTTTTTCCAAATTATATTCTGTTACAAGAGCATCAAACTCTCCTACATAAATTTGTATTCCAGAAATATTCTGAACTAAAGACAACACAAAATCTAAAGTTTTCTGAGATATTGGGTATTTTTTAAACACTGATGGTTCTAAGAGTAAAATCCTATTTAAGGTCAATTCTTTTTTCCAAAGAGGATCTAAATTGTAAAAATTATAGATCAGAGTTGGCAACTTAGGATTTAAAACAATTTTTTTATTTTCTGGTAAGGGAGTCCTTAACCTTAAAATAGTACTTGTAAGTAACACTTCAGGTATTGATAAGTTGTCAAAATCTTCATAGGATACATCTAAAAAACTTTGTTTTTGATCATCAAAGCAAAAAGTATTAATATTCTCCTGATTCGCAAAATATTTCTTTTTACTATTCGAACCTGCCACCCATTGCCAACTTAAAGCATTACTTGCCCAATCCGCGTCTAATAAATGATAATACATCCATTGTGCCGGTTTTTTCCAATAATTTTTTCCAACATTACAAGCAATCGATGCAATATACATACGTACATGATTATGCAAATATCCCGTTTTATATAAATCTGAAATAGCCTTATCAATCACATTTATACCCGTTTTAGCCGTATGTAGTGCCGATGAAATACCATATGAAACTACATCTGTTTGTGGAGTCTTCATATCATAGTTGATACCATCTTCTTTATCTTTCCAAACCTGTTGCCAATAATCTCTCCACGCCAATTCTTGGATAAATTTCATAACCCTTTCAACCGGAAGTTCACGCTTCAACAACTCTTGATAAACAAATTTCGTTGAAATTACTCCTCGTGAAATATACGGTGAAATATAACTAACTGCTCCGTTTACATAGTTTCGCGTTTCACCATAGGAAATAGGATCGATCGCTGCTACTCTATCTAAAATAGACTTAAAATCGGTAGGGAAAATTATTTTTTTTACGCCACTTTTTTTCATGATCGCTTGGATATTTTATTACTCGAAATAAAATGTTGTCTTGAACATTTAAATCGCTTCATTTCTGAAGACCTTTTCTTTAAATGTTTACTACTAACACCACTATGCACTCTCTTTCTCCATCTTTTAAAACTGCTTTCTTTTAAATAAGAACGCATTATTTTAACAACCTCTTTTTCTTGAAGTTTGAACTGAAAATAAATAGCTTCAAAAGGAGTTCTATCCTCCCATGCCATTTCTATAATTCTATCAAATTCTCTGTCGCTCAATTTATGTACATCATGTAAATTCATATCTCTCTTGAATTATAATATAAAGATAAATATTTTTGTTTAATTAAATAGCGTTTTTGATAAACAAAAAACAGCTGTTGTTAATTTATAAAAAGACAGGAACCTCAGAAGAACAAAAAAAAAGTAACACTTGTAATTTTTAATCAAAAATCTTAACTTAGAACAGTTGCAGAATTGTAACAAATAGTATGAACCTCTTAAATTTATTTGCTTATGTTACCATATAGATCAGAAATCAGAAATTCCCCAAAAGAACAAACCATAAAAATTTATTTAAGTGATATTTCTCTTGACGCAGAACTTAAAACCTTATTAGAAAAAATACAAGGGGTACGAATTGTAGAAGTTCAAGAAAGTATGAGTAGAAATCGAGTTAAAGAAAATTTAACCATTTTTAGAGACGAAGATATCTCAATCAATATTTTAAAAGAAAAAGTTGACGACTTTTTAGAAAGTTATTTTGAACGTGTAGATATTTAATCACAAAAAAAACTCCTAGATTTCTCTAGGAGTTTTTTATTTATACTAAATAACTCGTTATTTCTCTTTGCTTACTTCAATATCTAAATTCTTAGAATCTTCTAGCATCATTTCTTCAACGGTTTGCTTTTCATGCTCATCCGGATTTGTAATTACAAATTCGATTCGTCTATTTTGTTGATGTTCTTCCTCGGTACATTTTACTCCATCAGAACAGGCATTGATTGGCTGAGTTTCTCCATACCCTTTAGAACTAATTCTACTTGCATCAATTCCACTTTGAATAATACCAACTCTTAAAACAGCTGCTCTTCTCTCAGACAAACTTAAATTATATTCTGCACGTCCTCTACTATCAGTATGCGCTTTAATATGTACTTTTATATGAGGGTACTTACGCATCAACAACACTACGCGTTTCGCAGCATTAAACGACTCTGCTCGTATATTTGTTTTATCAAAATCATAATAAATAGGATCAACTCTCAGCATCATCTCACCCCTGGTCAAAATTATATCGGAAGGCGTTAAAAATAAATCAGCTGTTATCGTATCTAAATTATTTTCTGTTGTCTTCACAAATAACTCTGTACCTTCATACTGATCTTTTTCTGCTACTAACCTATAATTTGTACTGCAATCCACGGCAAACTGAAATTCACCTTTCGCATTGGTTACTACACTATCTAATTTAAAATTATTCTCGTCCAACAAAAACACTCTTGCACTATCTAAAACAACATTAGATATTTGAGATTTATAAATACTATCTTTTTCCTTCCCTACTACAAGAGTACTATCCAAAGAAGCCTCATCTCCCTTACTATAAACAATCGTTTCATCTAGCTGTTTATTATCTTTTGTGAATAACCTAACCGTTGTAATAGTATCAACTTCGGTTTCAAATTCATGTGCAATACCTTTAATAATCTGACTGCAAGCAAATTCAAAAGTATATATATCATCATCCCCTTTACCGCCTGGTCTATTAGAAGAAAAATAACCTTTGTTCTTGGTTTTATTAAAAGCAATCCCAAAATCATCACTATAACTATTCAAGGGTCTCGCAAGATTAACAACTGATTTTGTTGGCAGATGATCAACAAGATCAACCATAAAAACATCTAAACCTCCTTGTCCAATTTGATAACCATCACTTGAAAAATACAATTCATTTTTCCACACATAAGGAAACATTTCTTTTCCTTCTGTATTCACATTTGGTCCTAAATTTTTCGGAATGCCATAACTTCCATCAGGGTTTATATCTACAACATATAAATCTGTTTTCCCATAACCTCCTGGCATATCAGAAACAAAATATAATTTTGTCTCATCATCACTAAGGGATGGGTGTCCCGTTTGATAATTTCTATTGTTAAATGGCATTTCAAAAATCTCCCACTCTCCTACCGAATCCTTTTCAGCACGATACAGTTCGATTAAATTTCTTCCTAAAGTATCCGTAACATATTTCTTTTTGTAGTAATTACTTCGAGAAAAATAAATTGTATTTTCATCCCTTGTAAAAACCAAATCAGCATCATGATATTTGGTATTTACCTTTTCCGAAAATCTAGCAACAGAATCAAACGTTCCATCTTTTGTTAATTTTGCTTTATACAACTCAAGATAAGGCTGATGGTTTCCACTCCATTTTCTTTGCTTAATGGACTTGTCTCTTCTCGAGGAAGAAAACAACACTAAAGAATCTGAAAAATGAATCATTCCAAAATCCTGATTTTTGGAATTGATATTAATATTTTTCACCACACATTCCTGTTCCTGTCCAAAAGAAGTTACAGAAACCAAGATGATCAATAAAAAGAATATATTTTTTTTAAACATAAATATCAGTATTAAAAGAATCTAGGACTTTTCATGTTACGTCGGCTAAAGCTATAAGTCAATATCAATTCATGTGATCCCGAATTATAGACACCAAAACTACTTGTTGAGTAATCATAAGCATACCCTAATCTCAATTTTTCAGAAGCCTGAATTCCTATCATGGCAGAAATAGAATCATCTATTCTATATGACAATCCTAACTCTAACACAGATTGAACCATCGCGTTTATTGACAGATCAACAGAGATTGGTGCACCAGACGTTCCTTTAATCATAGTAGATGGTTTTAACTTAAACTCATCCGTTACATCAAATACATATCCTGAAGTTAAAAATATTGGCATTTTTTCAGAAGCAACACTAGCCACTCCACTATCGTCTCCTAAATGTTTCGTTTCTAAAAAATTTGGTGCAGACAAACCGGCATAAAACTTATCTGTGTAATAATAAATTCCTGCCCCAAAATTTGGTGAAATTTGATTTACAGGAACATTCAAAGGATCGCCAGGAGTTACGGTTGATAATAAACCAATATCTAAAAATGTTGCACCCGCTTTTATACCAAAAGCCAACCTTCCTTCTTCTCCTGTAAACACAGTAAAAGAAAAATCACCATATACATTATTTTCTTTCACAGGCCCGATCTCATCATGAATCACTGAAAAACCTAGTCCTACTGCCCTTCCAACTGGCGCATCTAATGATAAGGTGGCAGTTCTAGCTCCGCCTTTTACACCTACCCACTGTGTACGCCCTAATAAAGTAAGTACCGGAATACCTCTAGATCCAGCATATGCAGGATTCACCACAGTCATATTATACATATACTGGGTATAATGAGGATCTTGCTGCGCTATAGAATCTAGAGCACTTAATAGCAGAACACTTATGATTAAAATTCTAAACTTTCCCATATATGATTATCTTCTTAAATACACCCATCCTGTTTGTGGTGCTCTATCATTATTATTAAATTCAATCGTGTAGAAATATGTTCCATCTGGTACATCTCCAGAGCCTAAGTTTACTCCACCATCAGAATAACCATTCCACCACTTAGCCTCAGCATTTGGATCTCCAGAATGCTGATAAGCAAATACTTTGTTACCCCAACGATTAACAATTACTATCTTAAAGTTTGGATATAATACAGACAAATTGGTAATTTCAAAAGTATCGTTTAACCCATCTCCATTTGGAGTAAACTCTTCTGGGATAAAGAAATCAATATCTACATCAACTTCCACAGTATCCTGATCGTCTTCATCAGGATTGTCATTTCCTGGTGTTGAGTCAACATCTTGTTCGTTACAAGTTTCTACCTGAGCTGTATTATCCCATTTTCCGGTAGATTTAACTTTAACAATAATTGTCAAATCTTCTTCTACTGAAACTTGAAGTGTACCTACATTCCAAATACCCGCAGATGCATCGTAAGTTCCTAGAGATGCACTTGACGATATATATTCATAACCAGTTGGTAATACATCCTCTACAGTAACACCTGTTGCAATGCTTGGTCCTTTATTAATCAATCGGACTAAAAACTCAATTTCATCTCCTGCTGTCGGTTTGTTATCACTTACCTGTTTTACCAATTCTAGATCTACCAAAGAAACTGGAGTAACGGTGATACAACTCACATCATCTGCCGGATTAGTGTCAATATTAGACGACCCAATAATCGTAGCGCAGTTTTCATAATCACCTACTGCGTTTACTGTTGCAGCTACTGTTAAGATTTCGCTACTACCTTTAGCCAAAGTATTGATCGTCCAAACACCTGTACCAACATCATACACACCTGCAGAAGACTTGTATGCCAAGTACGTAAATCCTGAAGGTAAAACATCCATTAACTGAACCGTTAGAGCATCTAATTGACCATAATTGTTTATCTGAATTTTAAATGTAACCTCATCTCCAACAAAAGGTGTCTGATTATTATTTAACACTGTTTTTTCCACTCCTAAGTTCAATGAAGTGATATAAGATATATCTACACAAGAATAATCGTCTTCAGATGGATCTCCATTCCCAGGAGTAGAATCTAAATCCGTTTCATTCATAGCTGTTATTTCAGCACAGTTTTCATGATCACCTGTACCCAAAATTAAAACATCCATCGTCAAAATAACAGTAGCACCTGGTAATACTTGTCCAACATCCCAAATTCCTGAATTATAATCGTAAACACCCGTTGTAGAGTTATACCTGATAAATTTATACCCAGAAGGTAAAATATCCGTCACTTGAACACCCGTTGCAATCGACTTCCCTTCATTTGTTACATGAATTTCAAAAGTTTTTTGATTTCCAACAGCCGCTACGTCCGTACCATTACTAAAAGATTTTGTTAGTTTTAGATCCACATCCCTCACTGGAACTACCGTTACACTACCAATATTATTTGAAGCATCTAGATCATTCTGATCTGCTGTCAAATTACTTGTTGTGTTAACAATAACATTCCCAACAGTATTTATTCTCACGATAGCGGAAATAACCAACGTTTTTGTTTCACCATTTGCTAGGGTTCCTATTGACCATAAACCAGAACCGCTATTATACATCCCTGAACTATCATCCGATAGGTATCTTAAATCCGCAGGAATAACGTCCGTTATACTAACTCCTGTCGCATCATTAGGTCCATCATTTGTAACAGAAATTGTGTAGTTAATAGTACTTAATTCTACTGGGCTTGCATTATCTACCGTTTTAGAAACTCTTAAATCGGATGCTGTAACAACAATAGTTTCTTCCAAATCATCAGGAGTATTGTTATTATCTAACTGATCTTGAGTATTTGAAATTGTATTTGTAAAACTATTTCCTGATGCACCTGGCTCAACCAATACTCTAAGCAATAAAGTATAGGTATCTCCGGCTGCTAAATTTCCTACAAACCAATTTGGAGCTGTCCATATTCCTTCAGTTGGAATTCCAGACACGTAAGAAAGACCTGCAGGCAATACATCTTCAATTACTAAATTAGTTGCATCAATAGTACCATTGTTAGTAACCCTGATCGTATAAATAACATGCTCTCCCTCATTTGGTGTAGCATTATTAACAACCTTTGAAAGTACAATATCGGTTTCATTATCAACGTAAATCGCAGTCTCTAAAATATCACCAGTACTCGTAGGATCCGCCTGATCACCATTCGCAGCAGTTGTTTTATTTAAAATAGTAGAACCAGCAGTACCAACATCAACTGTAGCTGCTATACTAAGAGTCTTTGTCTCTCCATTTAACACATCCCCTATCATCCAAACACCTGACCCAGCATTATAATCTCCTCCTCCAGTATCACTTGAGTAAGTAACCCCATTCGGAAGATTATCTACCAGCATAACACCAGTAGCATCGCTCACTCCATTATTCGTTACAGCAATAGTATAATTCACTGTATCCCCCTCATCAGGAGTAGAATTATCCACAGTTTTTACAGTAACCAAATCTGTTGAAGAAACAGTTACGGAAACAGATGGCTGATCTGGTGTTGCATTGGTATCAAACTGATCTTGCGTGTTGCTGATCGTATTTGTGATCGTTTGGCCAGCAGTACCAGATCCAACATTAACCTGCAGTATTAAGGTTTCTGTTGCTCCTGCATCCAATTCGTTAATTGACCAATTAGGATAATTCCAATTACCTGCAGAAGCTGTTCCTGCAACATAGATTAAACCGGTAGGCAACATATCTGTAATAACCATATTTGTAGCCCGTACTGTTCCGTTATTTGATACTTTCACACTATACAAAATGGTATCACCTTCGTCTGGAGAAGCGTTATCTACATTTTTCTCTAAAACTATGTCAGTCTCGTTATCCACATGAATAACCGCTTGCAATTGATCGCCAACCGTGGTAACATCCGTTTGGTCTCCTATAGCCGCCGTCGTGGTATTGATAATAGTTGTACCTGCAGATCCTATTGAAACTACCGCTTCAATATTCAAACTAACGGACGCTCCATTTGCAATGGAACCAATGTTCCATATTCCAGATCCAAAGTTAAAGCTACCTCCGCTATCATCAGAATGATAAACAACTCCTTGAGGTAAATGATCTATCAAACTTACCCCAGTTGCATCACTTAAACCATTATTGGTAACATTTATGGTATAAGTAATAACCTCTCCTTCATCTGGTGAAGGGTTATCAACCGATTTAACGGTAACAAGATCCGCAGAAGCTACAATCACTGTTTCATCTAAATCATCTGGACTTGCATTAATATCTAATTGATCTTGGGTATTAGAAATTGTATTTGTCAATGATTGACCTGCAGTTCCTTGTCCAACATTTGCTTTTAGAGATAAATACTCTATCGCACCTGGTACTAATGCAGTTAAGGTCCATGTTGGAGAATTCCAGCTTCCCGCCGTTGGAGTACCCGAAACATAATTTAAACCTGTCGGTAAAACATCCGTTATCTCAACATTTGTAGCTGTGATCGAGCCTTTATTTTCAACGATAATAGTATACACTACATCTTCACCTTCATTTGGCGTACTGTTATTGACAGATTTACTTAATACAATGTCAGTTTCATTGTCAACATAAACTGCGGCCTCTAGGATATCTCCATTAGAAGATGGGTCTGCCTGATCTGCTTTGGCTGCAGAAGTCGTATTAATAATGGTCGTTCCTGCAGTTCCTGTTTGAACTATAGCCTGTATTAATAATGTGGTCGTATCACCATTTGCTAATGCTCCAATATCCCATACTCCAGTTGCATTATTATATTGACCACTACTATTATCTCCTGAATAAGTAACCGTATTTGGTAATACATCTATAAGACTAACCCCTGTTGCATCACTAGTTCCGTTATTCGTTACCGAAATAGAATATGTGATCGTTTCTCCTTCTGCTGGAGTTGTATTATCAACAGATTTCACTGTGATCAAATCAGCAGCGGTTACAACAATCGTTTCTTCTAAATCATCTAAACTTGCATTATTATCTAATTGATCTTGAGTATTGCTTACAGAGTTTGTCAAAATCTGACCCGCTGTTCCTGGATCAACTGTTACCGTTATAAATAATCTTTCGGAACCACCGGCTATCAATTTATTTATAGTCCAAAAGGAAGCATTCCAATTTCCTGATGTAGGAACTGCAGAAACATAAGTCAATCCAGAAGGAAGGATGTCCCTAATAACAAGATTAGTAGCATCAATAAGTCCCTTATTTTCAACTTCAATTGTATAAATCACGGTATCTCCTTCATTTGGTGTTAAATTATTGGCAATTTTAGTCAATAAAATATCTGTTTCATTCTCAATAAAAATAGAAACCTCCAAAGAGTCGCCTGTGGTTATAGGATCTGCTTGATCTGCAAGTGCTTTTGTTGTGCTATTCGTGATCGTTTTACCAGCAGCACCAACATCTACAGTAGCTTGAATATTTAAAACCTTAACCTCTCCATTTATTATGTTACCGATATTCCAAATCCCAGATACTGCATCAAAGGTTCCGTTACTATCGTCACTGACAAAAGTTACCCCATTTGGTAAATGATCAACAATTGAAACATTCGTTGCATTTGATGGACCATTGTTTGAAACACTTATCGTGTAAATAACGGTATCACCAACATCAGGCGTAGGATTATCTACAGTTTTAACAGTTACCAAGTCAGAATAAGCAACGACAATCTCTTCTTCTAAATCATCTAGCGTCGCATTGGTATCTAACTGGTCCTGAGTATTACTAATCGTATTTAAAATACTTTGACCAGCAGTCCCTGCATCAACTTTAACAGATAAGAAAAGTGTTTCTGTTTCTCCTGGATCTAATGAGTTTAAATTCCAAGAAGGATTGTTCCAAATACCAGAGGTTGGTGTTCCTGTAATATAAGTTACTCCTACAGGTAAAATATCTTCCACTACTAAATTCGTTGCTTTAATAGTACCATTATTAGATACTTTAATCGTATAAATTATTGTATCCCCCTCATTTGGAGTAGAATTATTAACAACCTTACTCAGCGCAATATCTGTTTTATTCTCAATAAAAATTGTTGCAGATAATACATCCCCCACGTTTGTAGGGTCTGCTTGATCTCCTTTAGCAGCAGTAGTATTATTTTCAATAGAAGTTCCTGCTGTACCAGCATTAACTGTCGCAACTATATTCAAACTCGCAGAACTTCCAAAAGGAATATCACCTATAAACCAAACACTTGTTGCATCTGAATAAGCTCCTCCTCCATCATCACTAACATAAGTCACCCCAAAAGGTAGATGATCTACCAAACTTACACCTGTAGCATCACTCAACCCATTATTAGTTACCGTCAAATTGTAGGTAATCGTATCTCCTTCATCTGGAGCTGCGTTGTCTACAGTTTTAACAGTTACCAAATCCGATGCTCCAATGATTATGGTTTCATCCAAATCATCTGGTGTAACGTTTGTATCCAATTGATCCTGTGTATTGCTAATTGTATTTGTTAAATTTTGCCCAGCTGTACCTTGATCTACTTTGGCATCGATAATTAATACTTCCGAAGCTCCAGCAGGCAAAGAATTAACTGTCCATATAGGAGAATTCCAAATTCCTGTTGAAGGAATTCCAGAAAGATAAGTCAATCCAGCTGGCAAAATATCAGTAACAGAAACATTCGTTGCAGTAATGAGCCCGTTGTTAGAGATGGTAATACTATATCTTATCGTTTCTCCTTCGTTCGGAGTACTGTTATTCACAACTTTTGTAAGTGCTATATCTGTTTCATTATCCACAAAAATAGAAGCTTCAAGTACATCTCCTGTTGTTGATAAATCAGCTTGATCTGCAGAAGCTGTAGTTGTAAAGTTAATGATGGTACTTCCTGCCGTACCAGGATCTACCGTTGCTTGGATATTTAAGTCTACCGACATTCCATTCCCTAAAGCACCAATATTCCATATACCTGAACCAGAATTATAATCCCCTCCTGAATCATCTGCTACATACGACACTCCGTTTGGTAAAAGATCTACTAAATTCACATTCGTAGCATCGAAAGGACCATTGTTCGCAACATTGATCGTATAGGTAACAGTATCTCCTTCTCCTGGTGATGGGTTATCCACCATTTTAGTAGTAACTAAATCTGAAGAAGCAATAACGATAGACTCTTCTAAATCATCTGGAGTCGCATTTGTGTCCAATTGATTTTGAGTATTTTTCACAAAATTTGTAATAACACTACCTGCCGTACCTAGGTTTACTTTGGCGGTTAAAAGCATTGTTGCAGAGGCTCCATTTGCTAAAGTTCCAATATTCCAAATCGGACTATTCCAAACCCCTTCATTTGGAACTCCCGATATCAATGTAAGTCCTCTAGGAATAATATCTGTCAACTTTAAGCCAGTAACTTCAATTGGTCCATTATTTTGAACTTCAATTGTAAATACAACTAGATCCCCTTCATTCGGATTCGCATTATTAACCACTTTACTCACAGCAATATCCGCTTCATTATTTACATAAATCACAGCATTCAGTCTATCCCCAATAGTCGAAGAGCTTGTTTGATCACCTACTGCGGCAGTGGTAGTATTCGTTATAGTTGTTCCACCCGTGCCCGCATTAACGGTAGCTTTAATGTTTAAGGTTTCAATAGCACCATTGCCAATTGAAGAAACAGTCCAAATACCAGTATTAGCATCATAAGCTCCAGCCGCATCATCACTTACATAAGTAACTCCTAAAGGCAAATGATCAATCAAACTCACATTCGTTGCTGCATCTGGTCCTATATTCCTAATTGTTATGGTATAATTTACCTCATCTCCAACTTCTGGTGTGGCATTATCAACAGTCTTTTGTGTTACCAAATCTGCTGAGGCAACCACAATAGTCTCATCTAAATCATCTATGGTATTATTGTTATCAAACTGATCTTGAGAATTACTGATAGTGTTAGTCAACACTTGTCCATCTGCAGTATCGCTAACCAAAACCTCTAGATTTAAGGTCTCCTGCTCTCCTACAGATAAGGTACTTATCCTCCAATCTGGGTTGTTATAAACACCTGAACTTGGCGTACTTGAAATCATAGTTAAACCAGTAGGTAATAAATCAGTAATAACAACATTGGTTGCTTCAATTGGACCTTTGTTCTCAACTACAATTGTGTAATTAATTTTATCACCACCATTTGGATTTGCATTATCTACTACTTTAGACAATACTAAATCCGTCTCATTATCAACATAGATAACTGCTTTTAATTGATCGCCTACATTACTTGTATCTGTTTGGTCTGCAATAGCAGCGATAGCAATATTTTCAATTGAACTCCCGGCTGTTCCTGAATCTACAGTAGCACTAATATTTAAAGTTGTAGTAGCTCCATTTGCTAAATCTCCGATAAACCATACCCCTGTAGCTGGATCATAAAACGCACCTCTATCATCACTAATATATGTCAATCCATTTGGTAACTTATCAACAACAGTAACATTGGTTGCATCACTTGGCCCATTGTTGGTGACTACTAAAGAATAGGTCACAACATCACCTTCCTGTGGTGTTGCAGTATTTACTGTTTTCACTGTTACAAGATCCGCTGCAGTCACCAAAATTGATTCAGAATCATCATCTAATGTTGCATTATTGTCCAATTGATCTTGCGTGTTACTTATAGTATTCGTCAATGTTTTTCCTGATGTACCTGAAGCAACAATTACTTGTACCAATAGTGTCTCTGTCACACCGGCACCTAAAGTATTTAATGTCCAAGTTGGAAAATTCCAAACCCCCTCAGAAGCAACTCCGGACACATAAACAAGTCCCGGATCTAACACATCTGTAATCACCAAGTTAGTTGCATCTATGATTCCATTATTTGTAACCTCTATGTTATAAATAATTGCATCTCCTTCATTTGGATTTGAATTATTTACAACCTTAGACAATACAATATCCGTTGCGTTATCAACATGGATATCCGCAGAAAGAATATCTCCAACATTTGTTGGATCTGTTTGATCTCCAATAGCCGCTGTTGTAGTATTTGTTACTACCGAACCTGCAGTACCAACATTTACCGAAGCCTTAATATTTAAAGTACTTGAAGTACCATTTATCAAATTCCCTAGATTCCAAATACCAGAACCACTATTATACGCTCCACTAGAATCATCTGAAATGTAAGTAACTCCAGATGGCAAATTGTCTACTAAACCTACTCCAGTGGCGTCACTCCCTCCATTATTGGTAACTTTGATAGAAAAAGTAACAACATCTCCTTCACTTGGAGCATTATTGTCTACGGTTTTTACTGTAACTAGATCGGATGAAGTTACCACTACGGTTTCCTCCATATCATCAGGAGTAACGTTAGAATCGAATTGATCTTGAACATTTGTAACTGTGTTTGTTAACGATTGTCCAGCAGTACTTGCTCCAACTTGAACTTGTAACGTTAACTCTTCTGTTCCACCCGGAACAATTTCTGCCATAGACCATTCTGGAGTAATCCATGTCCCCTCTGAAGGGTTCCCTGAAATATGCGTCAATCCGTTTGGTAAGAAATCCGTTACTACAATATTTGTTACTTTTACAAGCCCTTTATTTTCCGCTCTAATTGTATATGTAATAATATCCCCTTCATTTGGTGTTGCATTATCAACCGTTTTGGTAATAACAACATCTGTTTCACTATCTACAATTATTTCAGCTTCTAAATCATCTCCATCAGTAGATGGATCCGCTTGATCACCTGTTGCAGCGGTGGTAAAATTGGATATTTTCTGACCTTGTGTTCCTGCATCAACTTTTACAAATATTTTTAACTCTGCAGACTTTCCATTTTCTATATCACCTATTGTCCAGAGTCCATTACCTGCATTATAAAAACCACCTGAATTATCACTCAAATAAGTTACTCCAGCAGGAAGAACATCAACCAATGATACATTTGTCGCCAAATCGGGTCCTTTGTTCTCAACGTTTACAGTATACCAGATAGTTTCTCCTTCAACTACCAAAGTTTTATTTACGTTCTTTTTGGTTACTAAATCTGAACTAGATACAATGATCGTTGCAGAATCGTCATCCAAAGTAATATTTTGATCCACCTGATCTTGCGTATTACTAATCGTATTTGTAAGTGTTTGACCTGAAGTTCCTGCATCAACTTGTACTTCTAAAATCAATTCTTCCGTTGCTCCTGGTAACATCGTTCCAATATTCCATGTTGGTGGAGTCCATACAGAAACGGTTCCTATTCCATTTATATAAGTCAAACCAGTAGGTAAATTATCTGTTACCACCACATTGGTAATCTCACTGATAGAATTATTTGTTATTTTAATAGTATAGAATATAATATCCCCTTCATTAGGATTTGCATTTGAAACCTCTTTCGATAAAACAACATCCGCTATTACAGAAGGAGTAATTGTAACAGAATCAATATTATTACTTGGATCTGCATCAATTTCATTAAGACTCTCAAGACTGGCGGTATTTTTATATTCATCTACAGATCCATTAGGATTGTTTACAATACCTTTATAATTCAATACTAAGGTCTTTCCTGGGTCTAACAACAGGTTGCTCCATAAAATAGAATTACCACCAGAGTTAAACACCCCTCCGTTATCGACAGAACCTGGAACCAAACTCACTCCAGATGGGAGTAAATCTTTTATTTCTATTCCGGTTGCAGTATTAATCCCTTTATTCGTTAAAGTAATAGCATAAGAAACTGTAGAACCCACTACTGGACTAGGAATATCAACAGTTTTATCCACTGCAACATCCGTAACCCCCACAACTGTTATTAAAACAGCATCTTCTTTTTGAGGACAAATACCCAATCGCACAGTCCAATTAAACTCATATACCCCAGGAACCACTCCTGTAATTTGAGTTTTCGGGTCATTTACATCAATGATAATAGGTGTTGAAGGACCACTTTTAAATTGCCACTCTCCTACCGCTGGAGACACATCATTGGCATCCATAAATATATTATCAAATTGAGGAACAATTTGATCAGGACCTGCATCTAATACTCCAACAACCGTATCATCATAAATAATAATTTCTACAGTGTCTGTAGTACTACAACCTCCACTTGTTATTGTCCATCTGAACACATACGTTCCAGCTATCAATCCAGAAACCCCTGTTTCAGAACTAAATTGATTGGCTATTACTGCTGTATTCGGACCTGAATCTTGAGTCCATTGTCCAGTACCAAAACTAATAGAATTTCCGAATAAAGTTGTCGCATTTACATCACATAATTCTTGATCAGAACCTGCATTTGCATCCGTTGCAGGCGGTGCAGTAAACTCAAGAGTTACTTGATCTGAAATATCTGTGCAAACAGGATTTCCGTTTGAAACAGTCCAGGTAAATACATAATTCCCAATCGGTAAATTAAATGGATCATTAATTGTTAAGGTAGATTTTGGGTCATTTGGACTATCGATAATGATACCAGTTCCTAAAGAAGGATCCGTTGTCAGTGTCCAAGTACCAATACCATTAGTCGGATTTTCGGCATCTAATTGAGGTAATACTTGACAAGCTGCGGTACCACCCGTTTGATCCGGCCCAGCATCAGCTCCTAAAGGAGGATCATATACATTGATACGCACAACATCTTTCAATTCTACACATGGTGTACTACCCACGTTCCATTCATAAATATACAAACCTTCAATTAAATTAGAGATCACTGCATCCTTATCTGTAGTACTTGAAATAGTTGGTGTATTCGGTCCACTTACCAAGATCCACTCTCCAGGTTCTCCAGTTGCTGCCATGGTAACCGTTGTTCCCATATCCGTACAAATACTTTGATCAGGACCTGCATTTGGAGCATCTGGTAGCTTGGTGTTTTTTATTTCTAATTCATCAGAACTTGTACAACTTACTCCAGAGGCATTGGCTGTAAAAGTAAACACATAAGTATCTGTTATATTTGGGTCTAACTCAGCAATCGCAGTTTGGTCCGAAGTAGTATTTAAAGAAATTACCGGTGTATTTATTGGAGCAGTTTGTGTCCATACTCCTTGAGCACCAGGATTCGCCTCCAGCAGTACTGTTGTTGCGGCACATAAATCTTGATCCTTACCATCTAAATTCACCTCTTTTGCAACCGTAAAACTTGTAGTTGCTTCAGAATTCGGACAATTAATACCATTACTACTTGTCCATTTAAAAGTATATGCTCCTGATATTAAATTTGAAACTGCAGAAACTGGATCATTTATATCAGCAATATTTGGGTTATTTGGACCGGATACTACTGACCATGTACCAACTCCTTCTGTAATCACATTCCCTGTTAAGCTAGTTGAAGTTCCATTACAAATATCAGCAATTGGACCAGCAGTTGCAACCGTAGGCCCTGTACTTATGGAGAATTTCATTTCATCATCCGCAGTTTCACAAGTTCCTTTTGACACCACCCAATTAAAAGCATAGTTACCATCTACAAAATTGGTAAATATTGCTGTTGGACTTGTAATATCATCTACTGTCCAGCCAGCATTTCCAGAGGTTTGTACCCATTTCCCTGTAAGACCAGTTGCTGGAGTATTTGCCGCCATTACTACCTGATCACCGCATATTGTTTGATCAGGACCAGCATCGATATTTAAACTAGCATCAGGTGCAACCGTAATTATTGAAGTATCTGAAGTTTCAGCTGAACAAATCAATGTACTTACAGTCCATTTAAATTCATAATCGCCATCTTGTGTCATTCCTGTTACATTCGCCGTAAAATCACCAGTAGAAGTAATGACAGGCGTAGTTGGTCCAGAAACAAAAGTCCACACCCCTGTTCCACTAAAAGGTGTCTCCGTTTCAATTGCTGTTAGAACACCTGAAGTACTTCCAGATGACAAACATTGGTCTACTCCAGCATCCGCGACAGAAGGAGAATTTAACACATCGGTTGTAAGTACTACATCATCAGAATCGTCACCACACTTCAATGTAGAAATTGTCCAAGTGAAAGTATACGTTTCATTCTTTGCCAAACCGGTAACAATAGCCTCAGGAATTGTATCATCAATTATAGTTACGCCTGCACTAGGAGTGACTGTCCATTTTCCTGTTTGCCCAGACTCTAAAGCATTCCCTTGAAGAACATGTGTCCCAGCACAAATGGATTCATCAACACCTGCATTTGCTACTGGTGGAATTGCATAGGTTACATTGGTATCAGAAAAAGAATCTTGAGAGTTTGGCCCTCCGGTGACTAAATACCTAAATACGTATTCTCCAGGGATCAACCCCGTTACTTCTGGATTTGGGATATTAACATCTGAAAAAACAGCTGTATTTGGTCCACTAACCTGCGACCAAGTTGCCGTCCCAACTGTTACAGGATTCCCTGCCAATGTTGTTGAAGTCTGTCCACAGTTCAATACCGAATCAGAACCAGCATTTCCATCGGTCGGTGTTAACGAAACAACGATATTAATTTGATCTGAAGCAACATTACAATCCGTTAAAACTTCACCTGAAGAATCTCTAACCAATCTTAAGGTATATACTCCTTCTCCTGCCACTAAATCAAGCGTTAAGGGAGAACTCCCAGCACCTTTTAACGATACCAAACCAGACGGATCTGGAGCTGCAATAATTTCGTATCGTGTCCTATTTCCTCCTGATTGCGTAAAAGGGACTACCGCTCTAGTTTGATCCATGGAAAGTACCATATCACTACCACCATTTACCTCAATAGAAACATCAGGTGCATTAAAATGTATTTTACCTTCCGCTTCCGAACTACAATTAGGGTTTACAGGGCCACCCATTATTTTGTATTCAAATGTATATGTTTTTCTTAGCGAACCATCTAAATTAATCACTTCGGTAGTTGGGCTATTTGGACTAACAATTGAGCCGGCAGGTAAGGTAGGTCCTCCTACTTGTGTCCACTGCACAGTTTCCCCTGCGTAGGAAGGTTGCTCACCTCTCAAAACAGCACTTGTAATATTTGGATCACAAAAACGCTGATTTCCATTCAAAACTTTTGCATCCGTTATGTCTTGTGTAGCTGCAGGAACTATGATTGTAACTTCATCTTTACCTGTCGCACAAGGACCTATTACACTCCAACGAAAAACATAAGTTCCTTCTATCAAACCAGAAACATGAGTTTTTGCATCATTTTCATCAGCTATATTTGGGACATTAGGTCCAGAAACAAAGGACCATACACCAATTTGAGAACCCGTACCATCTCCTCCAATCGATCCATCTAAATTAGTTCCGGTGCTCGTTGTGTAACACTGAGATAAAGTTTTATCATTTCCAGCAATAGCAATAGGCTCACCACCAAAGTTTGTTACTTGAATATCGTCAAATGTACTACAAAGAGTAGTGGTATTTTCAACTGTCCACCTTAATACAGTAGTACCAATAGAAGTATTGGACAAGGTTATTTGTGACGTTGCTGAAGAAGCATCTGTCAAAGTGATCCCAGCATTATTGGCACCTTCAATTGTCCATTTCCCAGACACATCAACAATATTAGGATCTGTTGGTGTAGCATTTAAAGTATAGGTTCCTGGACAACCTTCCACGTCTGTACCAGCAACCGCATCTTGAATTGCATTTACTGTAATCGTAACAGATTGTGGATTCGCATCAACCGTATCTCCACAAACTGCAGTAAGCATAAAAGTATAGACATTCCCTCCTAAAGTTCCGATTACATCCGTAACCTCATTCGTTGGGTTTTCAATAATCACGGAAGGACCCCCTGTTTGAACCCATAAAGAGGAGTCAATAGCTCCCCCAAGAACTCCCTCTAAGGTAAGAGTTTCTGTTTCACAAATTGTTTTATCGATACCCGCATTCACAGTACAATTCTGCCCATAAACACCTGAATAAAAACTAGTTGATATAAAAAATATAAAGAAAAACAAAAACGTCAGTCCCTTGACATTTTTGAAATGGTGTTCGGAAACTCCTTCCATAAAACTCTTTTAGTTGATCAATTTTAAAACGAAGATAGGGGTTTCAATAAAAATTAACAAGTTATTAACAATTTTACCTCCGTTTTACTAGGAATCACAACTATTTGGTAACATTTGTTAAAAAAAAATAAAACTCATAACACAATAAATAAAAATAAAAAAAACGCTCTGAGAATATACCTCAGAGCGTTCAAAGTTTTTTAGAATTAGACTTCTTAATCTAAGAAATCTAATCTATTAATACCTATAATATTCAGGCTTGAAAGGCCCTTCAACTTTTACATCAATGTAATCAGCTTGCTCTTGGCTTAACTCATCCAACTCAACACCAATTTTTGCTAAATGCAAACGCGCCACTTTTTCATCTAAATGTTTAGGCAACATATAAACATCATTCTTATAGCTTTCACCATTCAACCACAACTCTAACTGAGCTAATGTTTGATTAGTAAATGAATTACTCATTACAAAACTAGGGTGTCCTGTTGCACAACCTAAGTTTACCAAACGACCTTCAGCCAAAACTAAAAATTCTTTACCATCGATAGTATATTGATCTACCTGAGGTTTGATTTCTACTTTTGAAGTACCATGATTACCATTTAACCATGCCATATCGATCTCATTATCAAAATGTCCAATATTACAAACGATTGCCTTGTCTTTTAATGCCTCAAAATGACGACCAACAATAATATCTTTATTACCTGTAGTAGTAATTACAATATCTGCACGAGAAATAGCATTATCCATTTTACGCACTTCAAACCCGTCCATTGCTGCTTGTAAAGCACAAATTGGGTCAATTTCAGTTACGATAACTCTTGCTCCTGCTCCTGCTAACGAAGCTGCAGTACCTTTACCTACATCTCCATATCCTGCAACAACAGCAACTTTTCCAGCCATCATTACATCAGTTGCTCTACGAATTGCATCCACTGCAGATTCTTTACAACCATATTTATTATCAAATTTAGACTTAGTTACAGAATCATTCACATTAATAGCAGGCATAGGCAATGTTCCTGCCTTTACTCTATCATACAATCTGTGAACCCCTGTTGTAGTTTCTTCAGATAATCCTTTGATTCCAGGAACTAACTCAGGATAACGATCTAAAACCATGTTTGTTAAATCCCCACCATCATCTAAAATTAAATTCAAAGGTTTTTTATCTTCACCAAAGAACAATGTTTGTTCGATACACCAATCAAACTCTTCTTCTGACAATCCTTTCCATGCATATACAGAAATTCCTGCAGCAGCGATTGCAGCAGCAGCTTGATCTTGTGTAGAAAAGATATTACAAGAACTCCAAGTTACCTCAGCCCCTAAATCAACTAATGTTTCAATTAACACAGCTGTTTGAATAGTCATATGCAAACATCCAGCGATACGAGCACCCGCCAAAGGTTTTTGACCTTTATATTCTTCTCTTAAACTCATCAAACCAGGCATCTCTGCTTCGGCTAAATGAATCTCTTTACGACCCCAGTCTGCTAGACTAATGTCTTTTACCTTAAATTTTGTGTATGTTGACGTTTCTGAACTCATAGTTCTTATATTTGTGAATTAGGATGCAAAATTACGAAATACCTCTGACAATATAAATGCCTTTAGTAAAAACAATTACAGTTGACGAAAATACAACGGTTCTCGTCTGGAAAATAACCGAGACCTTACAAGAACTGCAAACTATTTTTTTAGCAGAAAAAAGTATCGATCGCATAAATAACATGAGATCAGAAATGCATCAAAAAGGCTACCTAAGCGTGCGACATCTTCTAAAAACAGCGGGTTTTTCTGATGATGATCTTTTTTATTCTGAAAATGGTAAACCCAATTTAAAAAACGGTCAACATATCTCCATAAGTCATTCTTTTATTTATGCAACCATCATAATCAGCAATCAGTCTGTTGGAATTGATATTGAAAAAAACAGAGATAAAATCAAACGTATTTCACATAAGTTTGTAGGAACTGAAACTAGTTTCCTAACAGAAAATAACATCATTGAACAATTGACCGTACTGTGGGGAGCCAAAGAAAGTCTATTTAAAATTCATCCTAAAGGTGGTTTACTTTTTAAAGAACATTTACCTATCGATGCTTTTGATATAAAAGACGGAAAGACAACAGGCTGGATCAAAAAAGAACCTTGGAACAAGCAGTACACTATCAAGTTTGATTTTATTGATGAATTCACTTTGGTTTTTGCAACTCCTTTAAATTAATCCCATGGAAAGTCCAATCATCAATGACATCCTTTCAGCAAAACAAAACAAAAAAAAACTAATTACTGTTTTATTGGATCCAGATAAGCTAGATTTTAAAACTCTTGATAACACAATTCAAAATATAGATATCGCCAAAGTTGACTATATTTTTGTTGGAGGAAGCATGGTAGCACCGAACCTTACAGATCTATTTGTGCAACAAATAAAGGAATCCACCAATATTCCAATCGTGCTTTTTCCTGGAGATCACACGCAACTTACGAACAAAGCAGACGCAGTTCTATTTTTATCATTGCTCTCTGGAAGAAACCCTGAATATCTGATTGAACAACAGATTAAGTCAGTCCCATTCTTCAAGAAAAACGTTATTGAAATCATCCCAACAGGATATATTTTGATTGATGGTAATACCCAGACAAGTACACAAAAAGTTAGCAAAACAGAACCTATTTGTCAAACAGCTGTTCAACTCATCACAGATACTTCCTTAGCAGCAGAATATCTAGGAAAACAACTCATTTATTTAGAAGCTGGAAGTGGAGCAAAAACTCCTGTAAGCGAAGAAATTATTCAATCGGTTTCAGAAAACTCTAAGCTTCCTATAATTGTGGGTGGCGGATTACGCTCAAAAGAGGCTATTCAAAAAGCTTTTAAGAACGGGGCTGATATGGTAGTAATAGGAACTGCTTTTGAAGAAAATCAAGATATTTTAAACTCTTTATTTTCTTAAAATGAACAGCAAACTCATACTTACGGAAATAAAACTAAAAGGCATACGTAGTAGTGGCCCAGGAGGACAGAATGTTAATAAAGTTGCTACCAAAGTTGAACTAATTTTTGACCTAAATGCCTCCAACGCTCTTTCAGCTTCAGAAAAAAGTAGACTTGAAACTTCTATCAAACATCGACTCACAAAGGAAAAAATCCTTTTACTTCAATGTGATGAAAGTAGAAGTCAGTTAAAAAACAAGAGCATTATAATTAAAAGATTTTTTGAGATTCTTTTAAAAGGACTGAAAAAGGCAAAAGTTAGAAAAGCATCAAAACCAACAAGGGCTTCTATCGCCAAACGACTAAACAATAAAAAAAATCACAGTCAAAAAAAAGCAAATAGACGTAAACCCGATTATTAAGGCCTATAAATTGCCCTTGGATAATCCAATACATTTAACTTTTCTCCCTTTAATTCTTTCAACGCATCTTTGGAAATCCATTGCGCTGAAGGATTTTCTATTAGGGCAATTTCTTCTGCTAGTGCGATTGCAGAGTTTCTTAAATCTTGATTTCTTTTTCCTATTTGCCGAACAGCCCAATTTACAGCTTTTTTTACAAAATTTCTAGGATCACTAGCTTCTCTTAACAACACCGGGTAAAAAGATGTAAAAACACTATTATCAGCATTTTTATCAGCAAAACCATATACCGCCATTAACACCAACCCTGCCCTTTTGATAAATTCTTCTTCTCTTTTACTCCATTCAAAAGCTTTGGTAATAGCCAACTTATGATATTTAATCAACTCCATACAGAAGGAATCGCAAATCTCCCAAGTATCAAATTCTTGAACCCACGACTCTAACAATTCCTCAGAAACCTCAGCGGGTTTGCATATTTTACTGCATAGAATCCTAGCTTCATAAATTCCCGTATCAAATAAAGTAACTCCAAGTTTGGTGTTTTTTCCAATCTCTTTAGCTAATAATTTTAAATCCTTCTGATAAATACCTAAACATTTGGTAGCACTTTGAATACCAAATTTTTCAGCTTTGAAAGCAACTTTTTCTGGATTCCCAAGAACCTCAAGTCTATGTAATACTTCTTCTTTTGTCATCTCTAATGATCTCCATAATCAATTGCATCCATCTTTCCCTTAAAAACGCGATGCTGCAAAATAAAATAAAGCACCACTAAGATAATCCCGACAAGAAACCAATTCAATCCTACAGACAAACCGTACCCTTCGGTTATCGTATTGAAAACAGTAAGCGAATTATTTATGTCATTTGTAGAGGGCAATAAAACTGGGTACATAGCAGCCGCTGTTGTTGTAAAACCACCAAATAAAAATAAGGTAGAGCTTACGAATCCAGAAATTTCATGTTTGAATTTTTCAATTCTGAAAAGACCTACAACACCAAGTATCGTAAGGATTGGAAACACCCACAATACAGGATACTCCAAATAGTTATCAAAAATATTTGGCTGAACGATGTTCAAGGTAGAAACTGATAGTATCAAAAATACCACTAAAACAAAATTCAATCGGAAAATCATTTTTTTCAAACGAGTATTCAAAGATGAATTTGTTTTTAAGATTACCCAATTGGCACCATGGATGGTTAAAGAAATTACTGCAATCACCCCTAACAACAAGGTAAACCAATCAATTACTCCTAAGCGTTCTGCAAGAGGATCCAAACTACTGTTCCACAAAGGCAGAAAAAAATAGGATGCTTCATAAGTTGAAACCCCATTTTCTACACCTCCTAAATTCACACCTCTTACTACGTTACCCAATGCTAAACCGAAAAACAACGCCAACAACAAGCTAGAAACGCCAAAGGCTTTGTCCCATATTACATACCACATAGGGTGCTCTATTTGTCCTCTCAATTCCAACCCAATAGCCCTAAATATCAACAACCAAAGAATCATCATCAAAGGCAAATAAAACCCGCTAAAAGCAGATGCATATAATAACGGAAATGCAAAAAACAACAAACCGCCTGCAGCTATTAACCAAACTTCATTGGCATCCCAAAAAGGCCCAATTGATTTGGTGATTAATTTTTTATCCTCTTCCTTTTTTGCAAAAAACAAATGAACAATTCCAGCTCCAAAATCATAGCCATCAAAGACCACATAAACAGCCAACATTCCAATTAGTACACTATACCAAAATAATTCCATAAACTAAGATTTAGCAGTTTCAGGTCCTTTATACACCAATTTTCCGATCAAAATTAAAAACAGCAAGCCTAACAAAAGATACAACCCAACAAAACCAAGTAACGTGAACAATGTGTTCCCTGAGGAAACCGTTGGAGAAGCACCGGAAGCAGTTCGCATTAAATCATATACCAACCATGGTTGCCTTCCTAGTTCAGCAGTATACCAACCCGTAATATTTGCTATATATGGAAACGGAACCGCAAACAACAAAGCCCATAGAACCCATTTTGTTTTGACCAGCAACCCTCTCCATGATAAAAACAGTGCTAATGCCATTAACCCAATAAACAAAGTTCCCAATCCTACCATTATATGATAAGAATAATACAAGCCAGGAACATTTGTAGGCCAATCATTTTTATCAAACTCATTCAATCCTTTCACCTCAGCATTCCAATCTTGATATGTCAAAAAGCTTAACACATTTGGTACTGCAAATTTATTATCCAAACGTTCTTCCTTCATATTAGGCTGCCCTATCAGAACAATTTCAGCACCACCTTCTTCTGTATGAAAGATACCTTCCATTGCCGCAAAAGAGGCAGGTTGGTATTTTGCCACATTTTTAGCATTCATATCCCCCGTAGGAAAAGCAACAATAAAAGAGGAAAACAGACCAAACACAACCCCTGTTTTCAAAAACAAAGGACCAAATGTTTTATGCTTATTACTTAAAACATAAAACGCTCCAATACTTGCCACAACAAATGAAGCCGTAACTAGTGAAGCTGCTTGATTATGCAAATAGGCTGGCAACAACCATGGATTGGTGAAAAGTTCTGAGAAATGAGTCAATACAAATTTTCCGTTCTCAAGAACCTCATACCCTACTGGGTGCTGCATCCATGCGTTGGTTGCTAAAATAAACCAACCACTCATCCAAGAACCTAGAAACACTAAAAATCCCGTTAAAAAATGCAATTTATGCCCGAGTAATTTTTCTCCAAATAAAAAAAGCCCTAAAAAAGAGGACTCTAAGAAAAAAGAAAACATTCCTTCCATTGCTAAGGTTTGACCGACAACACTACCTGTCAATTCAGAAAATTTAGCCCAATTGGTTCCAAACTGAAATTCCATTGGTATCCCTGTAACCACTCCCATGGAAAAGTTAATAGCAAAAATTTTCATCCAAAATTTTGCTGAATCATTGTACCTGATATCTTTAGACCGGAGAAACTGCCACTTGAAGTAAACAATAATCAGGGAAAGCCCCATGGTTAATTGCGGAAATAAATAATGGAAAGTAATTGTAAATGCGAATTGCATTCTATCATAAAAAAGCATGTCTTCCATACCCGATAAGTTTTACTCAAAGATACGAAAAACAGCTTTTTTCACCCGCAATTAAATAGGAACTTTTTAGTTTTAAAAAAAATTAATAACCTCCTGATACAGCTATATGTTGTCCGGTAATCCAAGCTGCATTACCTGAGGCTAAAAACACAGCAACTTTGGCAACGTCCAAGGGCTCCCCTGTTCTTCCCAATGGGGTGTTAGCAATCATATATTTTTCTGCATCACTCCCGATAACTCCTAATTCTTGCGTTCCTTCAGTATTTATCAAACCAGGCATAATTGAATTTACCCGAATATTTTTCTCTCCTAACTCTTTAGCTAAAACCGAAGTAACTCCATTCAACGCCGCTTTCGTTGCAGTATAAATGGCAGCTCCAACAGTGGGCTGTACCGCCGCTACCGAACTAATATTAATAATAGCCCCACCATTTTTATCAAAATATTTAACAACTTCTTGACAAGACATTATCGGTCCTAGAACGTTAATTTTCATTTGTTCATTAAAACTTGTTTCACTCAATACATCCAACGGCTCAAAATTATAAACACCTGCATTATTTACGAGAACATCTACACTTCCAAACGCTTGATTTGACAAATCAAATAATCTTGTAATATCTGATTGAACTGAAACATCGCCCTTAATCGAAATTGCAACTCCACCATTCTCTCTAATTTCTTTAACCAATAATTCAGCTTTATTTTTACTTTGAAAATAATTTACTACAACGTTGGCGCCCTTTCTAGCCATCTCCCTTGCAATCTCTTTACCAATTCCTTTAGATGCTCCAGTAACAACAACTGTTTTTCCCGATAATTCATTCATAATTCATTTTTTTAGATTCATTTTATACGAACAAAACTATATCTTTGGTATCTACATGTCAAGTATGTACTTTAAAGTACCCTACATACTAAAAAGATTGTATTACTGATTATCAATAAGATAAAATGAACAAAAAAGAAGAAAAATATTTCTGCGCCATAGATTACGCATTTAAAAGAATAGGAGGGAAATATAAAGCAAGGATTTTATGGCAACTCCACAGTAAAGAAATCATGCGTTATGGAGTTCTTAAAAGAGCCATTCCAGACTGTACTACCAAAATGCTTACACAAACTTTAAAGGATTTAGAAAACGACGGATTTATCAACAGAAAAGTATACTTGGAAGTACCTCCGAAGGTTGAATATTCATTGACCAACGAAGGTAAATTATTAATTCCATTTATTCAAAGTATCGGTACCTGGGGACAAGGACAATTAGAAAAACATAAGATCAAAACAATTTCATGCGATTCCTAAAGTCAAAACCCTAATAATCTGTAACATGACCCCAATTTTCTCCGGATTTAATTCGATACAATTGCATCTCTGATACACCAAATTGTTTGGCTATCATTTTCATTCTGGTTTTTCTATTCGGATCATTAATTTTTCTCTTGATCAAACGCACTCTGGCTTCTGTAAGTTTTGCAGAATGAAGTCTTGGTTTTCTATTGATATGAGTAGGTCCACTAAATTGATGCAATTCTTTCTCCCTCTTTGTGGCCCATTTCAAATTTTCAACACGATTGTCCAACTTATCATAATTCAAATGAATTACAAAAACCTCATCTTCTTTTCTTTCTAAAAAGTGTTGCGCAACCAATTTATGAACATACCTACCAGATTTTTTTCCATTGGATTTCTGATATGAGTTCAACATTGGATACCCATTTGTAGGTGTTGTTTTTAGAAGCTGAGTTTTACCATCCTCATCTATAGAGATCACTCTCCCAAGGCTAGATATTCTATTCTTTTTTTTGGTATACAAACCCTCTTCCAACTGAAGATCTTTCCATTCTTCGTTTACGTCTTTTCTAATCATGATCTGTTTTTTTTTAGTGGTTATAAAACACATCTTAATCAATAGCAATATAAATAAATCGCTTTCTCGGGGTTCAGAAAGGATTTTTCAAGTATTTTTTCGAATGGCAAGATATAAATTTTAATGACATCCGCAATTAGAATCACAATCTCCATCATTCTTTCTTTTAAAAATAAACTTTTTTAAAAGAAAAACCATGGCCAATCCTAAAAAAATATACACTAATACCTCTTGCATCATTGAATTATTTTAAAATAGCAAAGGTTATTAAGGCCGAAACATAAGCCAAAAGTCCCATTCCTATTAATTGCAAAACAGGCCACTTCCATGACTTTGTTTCTCTTTTAACAATTGCCAAGGTACCCATACATTGCATAGCAAAAGCATAAAATACTAAAAGAGACATCCCTGCAGGAAAATTAAATCTTTTCTCACCAGTCTCTGGATTTACCTCTGCAGCCATACGTTGTTTAATGGTACCTTCATCATCAGAACCTACACTATAAATTGTCGATAACGTTCCAACAAATACTTCTCTTGCGGCAAAAGAGCTAATAAGTGCAATTCCAATTTTCCAATCATATCCTAAAGGAGAAATTGCGGGTTCAATTATTTTCCCCATCACACCTATATAAGAGTTTTCTAACTTAAATGAGGCTATTTCACTTTCAAGATCTTCTTGACTTATAGTTTTCCCAACCGATTTTTCTGTTACTATTTTTTCAGCGTTTTTAAAATCATCTGTCCCATTAGACGCCAAAAACCATAAAACTATCGAAATTGCCAATATTATTTTTCCTGCTCCTAAAACAAATGCTTTTGTTTTCTCCAACACATCAAAAAAGATGTTTTTCAAAGAAGGTAATTTGTAGTTTGGCATTTCAACAATAAAAAAGTTTTTACTGTCAACTTTCAATACTTTATTTAAAATATAAGCAGACACTATTGCAGAGATAAACCCTAAAGCATATAAAGCCATCAACACTAAACCTTGTATACTAAATATCCCAAGAATTCTGCCTTCTGGTATAATCAATGCAATAATAATGGCATACACCGGCAAACGCGCAGAACATGTTGTAAATGGAGTTACCAAAATAGTAATCAACCTATCTTTCCACCCCCCAATATTTCTGGTCGCCATAATCGCTGGAATTGCACAAGCAGTTCCAGAAATCAAAGGAATTACACTTTTCCCACTCATTCCAAAGCGACGCATAATTTTATCCATTAAAAATACTACACGACTCATATACCCAGTCTCTTCTAACACCGCTACAAACAGAAATAAAATAGCAATTTGAGGAATAAATATTACAATACCTCCAATACCAGGAATAATACCTTCTGATATTAAATCATACAAAACACCTTCAGGCAAATGTTCTTTTGACCAACCACTCAGCTCAGAAAAGAAAACATCAATATAATCCATTGGAACTGAAGCCCAATCAAATACTGATTGAAACATTAACAATAAGATACTCGTAAAAATTACATACCCAAATATTTTATGAGTAAGCACCTTATCTAATTTACTACGCAAGTCCGTCCCCTTGGTTCTATCAACACTATAGGTCTTTTTTAGAATCTCATTTATATATTGGTATCTATAAATGGTTTCTTTATGTTGATATTTTTTTAATTTCTCACCATCTACTTTAAACTTATCAATGATATGTTTAGAAGCTTCAGAAATAAAAGAAACATGATTTTTCTGTGTGATTAACAGCCAGGATTTATATAAAGAAAAACCACGCAAACTTGATTTCACTTCTTTAAAATATTCTTGATCTATTTTCTCTGAAATTGAAAAAAGCGGATTTACATCAAACTCTTGATAATTAGAAATCGCCTGTTTTATGGTATCAATCCCTTCTTTCTTTCTTGCACTTGTGAGTACAATTTTAGTTTTTAATACGGACTCTAATTCGGCTACATCCAAAGAAATTCCCTTACGCTCCATTTGATCCACCATGTTGACCACTAAAATGGTAGGAATTTTTAGATCTTTCACCTGAGTAAACAACAATAAATTCCTTTTCAAGTTCTCAACTTCAGCAACTACAATTACCAAATCTGGATATTCTTTGCTTTCATTATTCAACAAAGTTTCCAAAACTATACTTTCATCTAAGGAAGTTGGATTGATACTATAAGTACCTGGTAAATCCGTAATAATTGCTGAACTACCATCTAACAAATTACAAGTACCTTGTTTTTTATCTACTGTTATCCCTGGATAGTTACCTACTTTTTGCGTTAAACCAGTTAACTGATTGAATAAAGAAGTTTTTCCTGTATTTGGATTCCCTACTAAGGCTACATTTAATTTTTTAGAGCTCATCACACAAACGTTTTACAAGAATTATACGTTCTGCTGTCTCTCTTCTTATTGCAAAATGACTTCCGTTCACATGAATGTATAGAGGATCCCTCAAGGGAGAAAACTGAATCAGGGTTACTTCCTTTCCAGGAATACACCCCATCTCCATTAACGCTAATGGTATTTCATCAAAAGACAACTCTTCAATAATGCCTTTTTCTCCTCTTTGTAAGTTTGCAACGGTATGTATCAATTCTTTGCTATTTTATAAAACAACACTGTTTTAAGTAGTGTGCAAAGATATTAAATTAGAATCGTTCTAAAATAAGTTTTCTATTGTTTTTATTGTGATATGAATGAAAGCTTTATTCCTTTTTTAGAATTTCAATATCATCAATAATTCTTTGGATCTCTTTGGCATCAGTCCCATCATAATACCCTCGAATTCTCTTTTTTTTATCAACTAAAATAAATTGTTCTGTATGTATAAAATCCTGGGAACCACCATCACCTTCATCTAGAACCGCAAAATAACTTTTTCTTGCCAAATTATAAATTTGCTTTTTTTCACCTGTCACTAAATGCCATTTTGAATCAACCACCCCCTTGTATGTTGCGTATTCCTTTAAAACAGCAACACTATCCATCACAGGCGTTACAGAATGTGACAACAACAAAACCTCAGGATCGTTTAAAAAGGCATTTTGAATCTCAACCATATTCGTGGTCATTATGGGACATATAGTTCCGCATCGCGTAAAGAAAAAATCCGCTACATAGATTTTATTAGAAAAGGTTTCTTGAGTAATATTCTCTTCATTTTGATTCACTAAACTGAAATCAGCAATTTTATGATTTTTTTTCACATGCTGCAGTGAAGCATCCACCAATCGTGGATTGACATCAATAGGACTGTATATCGGTAATCGTTTTTCTGGTGTTAATAATTTGTAAAAGACATACACTCCTACAATACTAAAAACCAACATTACTAAAAGTGTTGGAATTGATTTTTTAAAATATTTGATATCCATACGTGCTGTCAAAATTACGATTCTCCTTGGAAGTAATTTATTTTTTATTTGATAAAACAGCCTCTTTAACACAATTTAACTTAACTGAAGGCAATTCTTTCTACAAATCAATTTAAAGCCTTTATTTAAAATTGTACATTTGCTTTCGATTTTTATACCTAAAAAAGCATAATGGAAGTTTTTATCAAAGCATCACAATTCTTATTAAGTCTATCATTATTAATTGTACTGCATGAGCTTGGACACTTTATTCCAGCCAAATTATTCAAAACGAGAGTAGAGAAATTCTACTTGTTTTTCGATTACAAGTTCTCTATTTTTAAGAAAAAAATTGGTGATACAGTTTACGGAATCGGATGGATTCCTTTAGGAGGATACGTGAAAATCTCAGGAATGATTGATGAAAGCATGGACACGGAACAAATGGCACTACCTCCACAACCTTGGGAATTTAGATCTAAACCGGCTTGGCAACGTTTGATTATCATGTTGGGTGGAGTGATTGTAAACTTTATTCTTGGGTTTGCCATTTACATCTTAATATTATTTACTTGGGGAGAAAGTTATTTGCCTAATGACAATGTAAAAGATGGTATTTGGGTTACCGACTCTTTAGGGATTGAGCTAGGTTTAAAAACAGGAGATAAAATAAAAACCGTTGACGGAAATAAAATAAAAGCATTCTCTAGTTTACCAGGTGAATTTATCAATGGAACTTCTTTCGTTATTGAACGAGATGGAGAAACTATTGAAAAACAAGTCCCAGTAGATTTTATTTCAAAATTAATTGAAAAAGGTAAAGGTGTTAGACCGTTTATTTCTCCAAGAATACCTTTTGTCATAGGAGGATTTGGACCAGAATCAAAAAATTCAGCGAGTGGATTACTTCCTAAAGATTTAATCTTAGCAATAAATGGAACTCCAATCAAATATTTTGATGAAGCTAGCGATCTCTTAACTGCATTCAAAAATCAAACAGTAACACTAGATGTTAAAAGAAAAAAAGAAGACATTACATTATCTGTAGACTTAGATGAAAACGGAAAAATTGGAGTTAGCCTTGGAAGTCTTCCAGAAGCGGACATGGAAAGGTTAGGATATTACTCTCTAGAGACAAAAGAATACAGTCTGGCGGAAGCAATTCCTGCAGGAACAGCAAAAGGAGTTAAAACTTTAACTGACTATATCAAGCAACTTAAAAAAGTTTTCAACCCAGAAACTGGTGCATATAAAGGTTTAGGTGGATTTATTTCTATCGGAAGTATTTTCCCATCTACTTGGAGCTGGCAATCTTTTTGGGGCATTACCGCTTTTTTATCAATTATGTTAGGTTTTATGAATCTATTACCGATTCCTGCATTGGATGGAGGACATGTAGTATTTACACTGTACGAAATGATTACAGGTAGAAAACCTTCTGATAAATTTTTAGAATACGCTCAAATAACAGGATTTGTAGTATTAATGGCCTTGTTATTATTTGCAAACGCTAACGATGTAATCAAGCTATTTCATTAAAAAACATCAAACAAAAAATTCTTTTTATCCAAAATAAGAAGGATTTTTTTGCGATCACTCCATAAAAAAAGCCCAACAAAATAATTTGTTGGGCTTTTATATTCTTTGAAAGAATTCTTATTTCAATTCAGCTCTAATAACCTTTGCTTTAGCTTTAGCTTCTTCGTTTCTTTCAATTTTATGCTCAGGACGTGTCCATTTAGGATTTTCTCCTTTGGCTTGTAATTGAGAATCTTCTGCTTCCACTGATTTTGGTTGTACTTTTTTAGTAAAAGGCTTCATAGGATTTAAGCCTAATTTCGCAAACAACTTCATATCTTCATCAACATCCGGGTTTGGAGTTGTCAATAATTTATCACCAGCAAAAATTGAATTAGCACCAGCAAAAAAGCACATTGCTTGTCCTTCTTGACTCATTTGAGTTCTACCAGCAGACAATCTCACTTGTGTCTCAGGCATCACAATTCTAGTAGTCGCTACCATACGAATCATCTCCCAAATCTCAACTGGTTTTTGCTCCTCTAACGGAGTTCCTTCAACTGCCACCAATGCATTAATTGGAGTAGATTCTGGTTGAGGATTTAAAGTTGACAAAGCAACTAACATTCCCGCTCTATCTTCAATTGTTTCACCCATTCCAATAATACCACCTGAACAAACAGTAACATTTGTTTTACGAACATTATCAATAGTATCTAACCTATCTTGATAACCTCTTGTTGAGATCACCTCTTTATAATACTCTTCTGAAGAATCTAAGTTATGGTTGTATGCATACAAACCAGCTTCAGCTAAACGCTTTGCCTGATTTTCCGTAACCATACCTAAAGTACAGCAAACTTCCATATCTAATTTATTAATGGTACGCACCATTTCTAACACCTCATCAAATTCAGGTCCGTCTTTAACATTTCTCCAAGACGCTCCCATACAAACTCTTGATGAACCACCCGCTTTTGCTCTCAAAGCCTGTGCTTTTACCTGCTGTACTGGCATTAATTCATTTCCATCAATATCCGTATGATACCTTGCTGCTTGAGGACAATACCCACAATCTTCTGAGCAGCCTCCTGTTTTAATCGATAACAAAGTTGACACTTGTACCGCATTAGGATCATGATGTAATCTATGTACCTGAGCTGCCTCGTACAACAACTCCATTAATGGTTTATTATATATGTCAAGAATTTCTTCTTTCGTCCAATTATGTCTTACTTCACTCATAATTTTTCTTAATTTAAAGGTTCAAAAGTACGTAATAAAATTGTCTTTATTATGACTTGAATCATAATAAGCAGGAAAAGTATTATTTAGAACTTAACAAAATACTCACCGCATTTCCACCAAAGCCTACAGAATTTACAAGTATGGTTTCTAGCTTCTTTGGCGCTTTTGACATCTCACTAAAAGGCACTGCTATAAATTTTTGATTTTTCAACATCAAAATAGCCAACT
The DNA here is from genome assembly GCF_057197705.1 of Flavicella sp. IMCC45537. Classification (NCBI taxonomy): domain Bacteria; kingdom Pseudomonadati; phylum Bacteroidota; class Flavobacteriia; order Flavobacteriales; family Flavobacteriaceae; genus Flavicella; species Flavicella sp. IMCC45537. The sequence continues at coordinate 3,000,299 of NZ_CM170067.1, read as the reverse complement.
CCATACTTAAAACACCAGATGTACCAAGCGTATGTCCTATTTTCCATTTGTTTGTTGTTAGAGATGGCATCTCTTTTCCAAAAACCTTTTTTATAGCATTGTATTCAGAACTATCCCCTTTGAGAGTTCCTGGTGCATGCATCACAACTGCATCTACTGTAGTTAAACCAGCTTCAGTCAATGCCATTTTCATAGACTTTTGAAAACAGTCCGCATTTGCTGAGATGGAAATATTATGTTTTAACTCTTCTGTGGCATATCCTATTCCTTCTATCACAGCCAAGGTTTTTTCAGAAACACCTTTTTCCAAACACATTGCAACAGCCCCCTCTCCAACAACCATTGTATTCATGGATTTATTAAAATCTAAGGCTTTACAAGGATACTTTTCCTCTCCAATTACTGGAGCATAAATTTTTAAAGCTCGCATTTGTGCGATTGTAAATGCTGTATTTGCTGCTTCGCTACCACCTACTAAAAAAGTTTTTGACATTCCTGAACGAATCCAAGCAATTCCATTCAAAACCGAATGCAAAGCGGTGGAACAAGTAATTGAATGACTTATATCAGGACCCGATGTTTGTAAATCTTGGGCAACCCATGAGGCAATATTCCCTAAAGTTGTAGTTGGGGAAGTTAGCGTAGCTGTTTTACCAAATTCATTCTCAATAAAACTATCGTAATAATTTTCAAACAATTCGGTAGCCCCTCTAGAAGATCCTATATTTACACCAAAATCATCACCCCATGCCACCTGTGACAATGCCTTTCTTGAAGTATAGATTGCAAATAAAACTGTTTTATCTAAACCTTTGTACTTAGCATCAGAATTTCTTAATTCCTCTATTTCCTTTTCCAAAGAATGAGGTAGTTCACCAACATAGGATTGAAATTTTTGAAAATCTTTGACACTTAAAAAGGAGGTATCTTTTAAGTAGTTAGCCCAAATTTCTTCAGGATTCGTTCCTAAACTAGAAACCGATGCCAATCCGGTAATAGAAATTTTATCGTTCATGTATACTTAATTAGGCCGCAAATATACATATTAAAACCATTTTTTTCTTTTAAAAAAGACCACACTTATAAGAGACACAACCAACATTACACCTAACAAAATAAAATATCCATTCTCACTTTTAAGCTCTGGCATATTTTCAAAATTCATCCCATATATCCCAGCAATAAAAGTCAACGGAATAAAAACTACTGAAAAAATAGTCAGTGTTTTCATAACCTCATTAAGCCGATGTCCTTGAATGCTAAAAATTAAATTTATTTTACTTTCTAGTTCTTGTATTTCAAAATCAATCTCGCCTATTAAATTATTTGTCTGCTCTTTTAACTCACTAAAATATTTAGTTTCATACTCTTCTAATGTAGACTTCTCTAGTTTAATTATAATATCTCGTAAGCTAATTGTTGCCTTTTTAAATTTAAATAAAACCTGCTTTCTTCGCTCTACACTTACTGTAAATTCCGGGGTTGGTTTTACATTAGAAAAATTAATATCTTTTAATTCCGATCTATCTTCATAAGCATCATGGTAATTATCCACAATAGACTCCAAAATCAAATACAAAAGATAATCTGCATTTTTTTTACGAGCCATTCCTTTATTCGATTCTAAACGTTGCCGAATCCACCCAAAGTGGTCTCCAGGTTTCTCTTGAATAGACCAAATATATTTATGAGCTGCAATGAACACCATTTGCTCTGCGTCAAATGAATCTTCATCCGTTTTTAAGACTCTAATGGTAATCAAGGATAAATCATCTAACTCAATGACTTTATTCGGATGAATATCTTCTGTTAAAAGTTTAGTAAGAAAATCATCTAAGTTATTGTTTTTTACGACTCTTATAAAATCTTGTTTAAAATCAAAACCATAAGTGTTCAACCACTGTATCTTGTCATTTTCTGCAGGCAATTTTATGGCATCTACATCCAATACTTGAGTTTTCACAAACGAATTGGCATCATAATTTATAAGGGTACTTCGACTATTAAAATCTTGATTCATTTTTCTAAATTCAAAAATATTATTAAAAATAACGCTTCGAATTGAAAAATCCTTGTTTTCTAATCGATATTAACGAAACAACTTATAAACCTCAGAACCTGCACTCAAAAAAGCACCCGTGCCATACACCTCTGTTTTATCTGGCCAAGCCTGACCCGGAGCTGCTCCGATTGGCTGTACATACCCCAGCATCCCATCTTCTGTGATGTGACTAACCAAAGAAAACCAAGCATTTTTAACGATAGGTGTATATTGTTCTGCATCTAAAATTCCATTATTAATTCCCCACGCAAGGCCATATGTAAAAAAGGCTGTTCCACTGGTTTCTGGGGTTGGATAAAATTCTTGCCCTAACAAACTCATAGCCCAATGACCATCTTTTGTTTGAATCTTAGCTAAACTTTTTGCCATTTTCTTATAGATTTTCAGAAAATACTTGTACTCTTTTTGAGAGGTATCCAATTCATTCAAAATATTTACAAGACCAGCAAAAACCCAACCATTTCCACGAGCCCAAAACACTTTAGTACCATGATCTTCCTTAGTTTTAAACCTTTCATCTCTATAATACAAACCTTCTTTCTTATCAAACAAGAACTCTGTAGTAGCCTTGTATTCAGACATCATAAAATCTAAATATTTTTGCTCACCTGTTATTTTATACAACTGCGCCCAAACAGGAGGCGACATAAACAAAGCATCACACCAATTCCATCTATCTTGATGAAACGGAGTGCTCCAATTTAATTTACTTTGTGATGGATGGTATCGAATAAACTCAAATTGATTTATAGTTGGCTCAATCATCTTTTTATCTTCGTACTTTTTATAAAGATTGCAATAAAGCTGTCCAACTGTGTGATCATCTGCATGATATTTTCGATGATGCAACTTCCATTCCTGTTCTTCAGCAACTCCCATTAACCAGTCAAAATAAATAGAGTCACCAGATAACTCAGCCCATTTATACATCCCTACATACAATGCCCCATTTGTCCAATCTGCAATATGATGTGCCTTTTTTCTACCACTATAGGTATCCTTAAAATGTTCCATTTGCCAATTGGCAACCTTTTGCATATCGGATTTTACGGAATGAGAATTAATCTCCTGACTCGACAAAGAAGAAATAATAAAAAAAATAAAGAAACTTATTGAATATAGGTTTTTCATACAATGGTTCATTTGTTAGTTGATTTACCAAATGTACCTCAAATAGAAATACATAGCGAAAACAACATACATTTAACTGTTCTTTTAACCGTATAAAACCCACTTAAAAAAGGCACATTTCTGAGTAAAAATGAAAGCACCTGTCATGTTAAATAAAAAAAGAGCTACACATCTGTGTAACTCTTTTAAAGCGAAAGTGAATTCAAATTATTGAATAATAATTTTTTGAGTTTTAGTTATTCCATCCAAACTCATTCTTACGAAATACACTCCGTTAGACATATCCGCTATATCAATTTGTGAATTATCTGATTTAGAATTAAATATCTTAACAACTTCACCTAAACAATTATAAATTTGAATATCTGCATTTTGCAACCCAACAACCTGCAAGCTTTGTGAAACTCTATCCTGAAATATTTTTACATTATCTAGCAACGTATTCTCAGTGGAAAGCGCAGAAGTAAGTACCACTGAAATGTCATCAACATAAATTTTGGCTTCACTCGTAGGCAGCGCTGTAAAATTCACATCACTCCAATATCCAGCTTTTGGATCATTTTGATCAAATGCAACACTAAACGGAGTCCATGTATTTGGTGTTATTGAAGACAAATCAATCGCCAGTGAATTATATTGTCCACCATTTTGCTGAACTGCAATTCTCATTGCACCATCTGTCAATTCAGCATCTATATACACATAAGCTTTTAAAGTATAATTCGCCACTGACTGAAATTCAAACTTACCTTCTCCTCCTGTATTAGACCTCCATGTTTGTAATTTAGGACTTGTGGCTGGAATTGTTTCTGAAAAATCAGCTAATAAGCTATACGTACCGGATTTTTTTTGGTCACTTGACTGTTCAAAACCATCATCTTGAGTCCAAGCATCTACAATATTTCCTGGGGAAGTAGCACCGTTATGGTTTCCATTACTCGTCCATGCAACATTCGTCAACTCAAACCCAAAAGCATCATTATTAAATCCATCAACTTGTGAGAAGCTTTTTACACTCACAAGAACCGTTAAAAAAAGTAATTGTAATTTCATCATATTTAATTATAAGTTAAGTGGCAAATGTAAATTTAGAGCTCACCACTAATGTTTGAAACTATAAATATTTTGTACGAATCCATAAAAACCCAAAGCTCAGAAAAAATCCAGATACAAATTAACCGCTTGATACAAAACATGTACATTTTCGTACAATTAAAAAACACAAACTCCTCATTTTTACATGTTTTAAAAAAACATCTTTATGATTCGTAAAATTCTACTTAGACACCTTTTGGCTATTGTAATTATCCCCTATTCTCTTTTCCAGCTAACATGTTGCCAATCAAAACCGAAGTCAAAAACAATCACTTTTACCACTGAAATATCAGAAGATGCTACGCTTTCAGTTTCTCAAAAAATACTAGATTTAAAGGACCAACCAGATTCAAAAATAATATTTGAAAAAGGAGAATATCATTTTTATCCGAACAAGGGAATTGAAAATTTTCTATACATCTCCAACCATTGTGATTTAATGGTGAACACTGCTTTTCCTGTAGATGGTTTTAAAGGACTAACCATAGATGGGCAAGGGTCTACTTTTGTTTTTCACGGAGTAATGATTCCCTTTCTAATAAACAAGAGCAGTAATATCGAAGTAAAAAACCTAACTATAGACTGGAACGATAGCTTTCATAGTGAAGCGAAAATTGTTGCAATAAATAAAAAAGACAGAACTTTTGATATGAAAATTTCGAAAGATTTCCCATACGAAATACGGAATGAACAAATTTACTTTATAAAGCCCTACTATGAACATACTCTTGGTCAATCTATATTATATGATACATTAAGAAATGCTATCGCTTTTAACACAGAAACTTATACCGATATTACCTCAATTGGAAAAACAAAACATCATTTTAAGCTAAATGACATTGAATATAAATACGATCATGACAAAAGAGCGCCCGAGTACAAAGACATTGGACATGAGTATAAATTAAAAGTAGTACAATTAAAACCAGGGCTTGTAAGAGTCTACAATCATAAAAAAAATCTCCCCCCAGTTGGTACAATTCTAACTATGAAGGGGGAACAAGGTGTCAACAGAGTTTCACCAGCCTTTAGAGTTGCACATTGTACAAATTTCAGCGCATCAAATGTAAACATACACCATGCAGGTGGAATGGGTATCATTGCTGAAAACTCTTCAAATTTAACCCTAGACAATTTTAACATCACTCCTTCAAAAGGACGAATGGTATCTACTACTGCAGATGCCACTCATTTCGTTGGTTGTAGTGGTAAAGTGACTCTTAAAAACTGTACTTTCCAGAACCAACTCGACGATGCTTTAAATGTGCATGGTACTTACCAAAAAATAGTTGACATCCTAGGAGACTATCAAATCGGAGTTAGAATGATGCATCATCAACAAAAGGGGTTTGTTATAGGAAAACCAAATGAAAAGATTGGATTTGTACGACTTGAGGATTCTTTTTTCCCTTATAAAAAAAGTAAAATCAAGGATATTAAATACGTTAATAGTCGCTATCAAATTATAACTCTAGAATCAAAAATACCTACAAACCTGAAGGTCGGTGATCTTGTAGAAAATTTAGATGGTTACCCAGAACTACTAATCCAAAACTGCAATATTAGCAATAACAGAGCGCGCGGTTTACTCATCTCTAATCCTGTAAAAACGACAATAGAAAATAATTATTTTAGTACCGAAATGGAAGCCTTGCTTATCCCAGTAGAAAGCGGTTATTGGTATGAATCAGGTAATGCTGCAAACGTAATTATCCGAAATAATACGTTTCAAGATTGTCAACACAGCGGATTTAACCACGGAGTAATTCGCTTTGTTACCGATGATGACAACGAAAATATCGCTTTCAAAAACATTGAAATTACCGGCAACAAATTCAACCATTTTGACAATCTAATTTTAGAAATAGCAAATACAGACGGCCTACTCTTTCAAAACAACACCATAACAAACTCAAACACGTTTACTCAATTACATCCCGAAAACCCAGTTATTAGAGTTAAATCATCTAAAAACATTGTCTTTAAAAACAATAACTACCAAGGAAATATTCCTCAGAACAAAATTATAGATGCAAAAGAAAACGACACACAAATGAGCTTTGAATAATACAAATATCAAAAGGAAATAGATTCAAATTTCTGACAAAAAATAAAATAGATTATATTACAGAGCATAATTCTACATAAAATTATTTAAAAATATTATTGTCACAAGATCTTGAATACTTTAAAAAATATCGTCATTTTCCTTTTGATATGGGCAATTTCTTTCTCATTATCTGCTCAAAAAAACACCATTCAGAATGTGCAAAAACTAACGATTTCTGATGGCTTAGCACACAATGGCGTTACATGTATTCTTGAAGACTCGAGAGGTTATATATGGTTTGGCACCTACGAAGGACTAAGCCTATATGATGGTTACGAATTTAAAACCTTTAAAAACACAGTTGACCTCAACATACTAACTAGCAACCGAATAAGATCCCTTTCTGAAGATTTTAAAGGCAATATTTGGATTGGAACAGATGAAGGAATAACCCTCTACGACAATAACACCAACTCCTTTAAAAAAATCTATTCCAATCAAAACAGTAGTGGACCCATTGTTAGAAGCTTTTTCTTTAACAAAACCACAAATGAAACTATTTGTGGTACTGAGAAAAATGGTATTCTTATATTCGACTACAACTATTCTTTTATTAAGAAAAAAGATACTAAATCAATTCATCCGACACGAAAAATTTCATTTTTTAGCGGTATAACTCTTAACAAAGAAGAATATCTTTTTGCTACAAACAATGGAGTTCTCTTATATAATTCTAAAAAAAACAGTTTAGAAAAAATATTGAAAAACATCAACTATGCAAGAACACTTCTTAAAATAAATGATGAAAAATTTTTAGTTGCAAAGCTAAAAGGTTTGGAAACGATAGATTATAATATTTCTCAAAACTCATATACAGCAATAAACAATCCTACCCTTTCCAACTCTCAAATCAATACGCTATGTTTGGATATTCATAAAAACTTATGGCTAGGACTACTCAATAATGGATTAATCAAAATTCCTTCACCAAACTTCACTCAACCTTTAAAAATCAAAAATCTATTAAAATTCAAAGACAAAAGTAACACACTAAGATCCAGCTCATTAATTATATCTAGTCAAAACCATTGTTGGTATGGATCATTTAACAAAGGTGTCTATAAATTTGACTTAAAGCAAAATGGATTCCATCATTATACTGCTGAAAACAACAAAAAACACGGCATTAAATCCAACTTAATTTCTTTCCTGACAAATTATGATCAAGATAGAATACTATTGACCGAAAATACAGGAGGTATTTCAACTTTCAATACGAAAACGCATCAATTTGAAACACTCCCTTTTGACTTAAACCAGAGGTTACAAAAAAATGTGAGAAGCATATTTAGAGACTCTAAACAGAATATTTGGTACAGTTTCTCAGGAGACACCCAACTATACTTAAGAAGAAAAGGAAAAACTAAATCAGAAAAAATAATTCTAAACCCTGAGGAAAACGTACAAATAAGAAGTTTCACAGAGGATCAATTTGGCAACCTCTGGATTTCAACAATTTGGGATGAAATCTATAAAATATCCATTGACACAAAAAACAATATAAAAAACATTGAAAAGTTAAGTGACAATTCTTTTTTCGACACACATAAACTCGGCCTTATACGCTGCATTTACTCAGACCCCATATCAGACATTATATGGATTGGTTCAGAATCAGAAGGTCTTTTTCGACTACAAAACACGATGAATTCTAAATTAAAAGACATAGAAATCGATCAGTTTTTATTTGACCCAAACAAAAATTCCATCTCTAGTAACTTTATTACTTCAGTAATACGAATACCAAACAATGATTTATGGATTGGAACTGAAGGGGGTGGATTTTGCAAAATGAATAACAGTATCGGTATTCCTAATTTCAACCCAATAACTGAAAAGAATGGCCTTGCTAACAATGTGGTTAAAAACATACTTTACGAAGGAAAAGATGTTCTATGGATCCCTACAAACATTGGATTAAGTAAATACAGCATACATGATGGCAAATTCAGAAATTTCCATAGTTCAGATGGCCTACCTTTTGAAGATTTTTGGTACACAGTTTCTATATTAAAAAACGGAACATTTATGTTGTCCGGTGTGAATGGCCTGTGTTATTTTAAACCTTCTGAAATATCAAACCACGAAACTTTGCCGAAACTTCAATTCGATAATTTTAAAATACACCAACAAAACTATCATAACAACGACTCTCTTTCTAAAACTGATTTCTTCATCAAGAAAATCCCAACTTCAAAAAAAATTGAACTGAATTATGATGAAAATATTTTTTCTTTGGATGTAACAAGCTTGCATTTTTCAAATGTAAAAAGCCATAAAATTAGATATAAACTACATCCGTTAAACAACAACTACATAGAGGTTTCATCATTAAAAAAAACTATTAATTACAATGGACTCTTGCCTGGTATATACCAATTAACAGCACAGGCATCAAACTCCCTCAACCAATGGACGGAGCCAAAAACTATTACAATAATAATTTCACCTCCATTTTGGAAAACGAAGAGCGCGTATTTCTTCTATGTTATATTCTCTCTATTCATCCTTGTAATTATTCTAAAAGTTATTTTAAAAATTCAATCTCTCCGTCATAAAGTAGAAATAGAACAACTTGAAACTAAAAAAATTCAAGAAATAAACAGAGCAAAACTTTCTTTCTTTTCAAATGTATCGCATGAAATAAAAACGCCAATAACGCTCATTTCTGAGCCTTTAAAATTGGTAATATCAAAACTTAAAGGCAACAGAGAGCTCGAAACGAAACTTGAATTAATTCAGCGTCAGACAAAAAAAATCCTAAGACTTATTGATCAAGTCCACGATTTTCAAAAAGGTGATGCTAGAGCTTTAAAACTGCACTATACAAGATTTGATTTCAATTCTTTTATTGAAGAGGTTACACAAGATTTTAAACAACTTGCTTTAAACCAACAAAAAAACTTTGCAGTAGCTAGTTCAAGTAAAAAAATCATTGTCTCCGCCGACAAAGACAAGCTAGAAAAGATATTTGATAATTTATTAAACAATGCATTCAAATTTACTAATGTAGGTGACACTATTCAACTTGACTATTCTTATAACGAAAAAGACCTCATCATCTCAATCACGGACACTGGAATTGGAATAGACAAAAAAGATTTGCCTCATATTTTTGAAAGATTTTATAGATCACAACAAAACATCGAAGGATCAGGAATTGGTTTAGCTTTCACCAAACAATTAACAGAAATGCACTATGGATATCTTGAAGCGTTTAGCAATAAAAATAATGGGACAGAAATCAAATTAAAGCTCCCCATAGTAAAAGAAATTCTTGATAAAGATAATATTATCATACCCCAATTACCACAAGAAGAAAAAGTTACCTATCCAAAAGATTTTTTCACTAACAATACTACAACTAACCCCATAAATACGTCAGGTGAATACAGCAATTCAGTACTATTCTATGTTGAAGATGATTATGAACTACGTTCCTATTGTACAGATTTGTTAGCCACATATTTTAGAGTAAAATCGTTTGAAAACGGAGAAGAATGCCTCAAAGCAATGGAAGACGAATGGCCTGATATTATTATAAGTGATATTCAAATGCCAAAAATGAACGGATTAGAACTCTGTATTCAGGTAAAATCTGATTTAAAAACGAGCCACATCCCTGTCATCCTTCTTACAGCGTTAAGTAAAATTGAAGATCACATTCAAGGAATCAAAGACGGTGCGGATGCTTACATCAGAAAACCTTTTGACGCACAACACCTTATTACAAATATAGAGGCACTATTAGCAAACCGAAAACAACTTAGGGAAAGGTATCAAGTAGGTATACCATTAACCAAAGAAAACAATCAAAACAACAGAAACGACAATGCTTTTTTAGAGAAACTATACAATTTGATCGAAAAAAACATAGACAATCAAAATTTCGACCTAAACACCCTAGCAAAGGAACTTTATTTAAACAGGACTCATTTTTACCAAAAAGTAAAAGTACTAACAAACCAAACTCCTTTAGAACTAGTGAGAATGTATAGGTTAAAAAAAGCTGCTGATTTATTACTCCACGAAAAACTTTCAGTTAACGAAGTGTTTTTAATGACTGGATTCAAAAGCAGACCGCATTTCTCAAAAATATTTAGAGAAAAGTATGGTGTTCCTCCCGGAAAATATGTAAAATCTTTAGACTAATTTTTTTTGTTTTTGGGCTAGATATGTACAACTCAATACATATTATTTATATTTTCGTACAATCTCTAGCACATAGGTATATAGATTTGTTTAAAATTTAATTACAAACAAATCTATTTTTATTATGAAAACTAAATTATTTCGTATCTCAATGTTATTAATAATCATTGGGAGTTTTTCAACCTCTGCGCAAATTAAATACAATGAAAAGGCCTGGAGCTTTGAAATTAGTGAAGGCGTAACGTATAGAAATGGCAAAGCTGATATCGTTACAGCATGGACTCAAGATCCTGGGTTTATTTTATCTTCAGAACACAAACACTCTGGTAATTATAGTTGTAAAATGGACTTTACCAAACAACCTAAATCAGGAAAATTTCAAACATGGAGATCAAATCGTGGCAACGAAGGTGACTTTGAAGTATTATCAGACGAAGCTTACTCAGTTTCAGCATGGTTTTATATCCCATCTGGAAAACCATCAGGAAGACTCGCTGTAACCTTACAACAATCTAACGGAAAAGAAGTTGTGGCAAGCTTTAATTTATCAAAAGTAAAAGTTGGACAATGGACAAAGCTAACTACCAACTTTAAAGGAAATCCTGCCATTGGAAATGAACTTTGGAGTAGCGTGAGTTACATCCCAAGACCAAAAACTGATTTAGTTATTTACTTAGATGATGTCTCATTTTTCCAACAAAAGAAATAACGATTCTCACCCTCCAAAAGCTCATTGAAACCAAGGTTTCAATGAGCTTTTTTTATTCTTCAAAGAATTTTTTAAATCACAACGCATCTTCTAATTTCACATCAATAAACTTAAACATCCCTGCAGGAATTTTTATTTCTAAAGTTGATTTTTTTGCATTTAAATTAAAATTTTCTCCTGATAAAATATCTTTTACCGCTAACGGCTTAATTGTATGAAACTGAACCTTAGCTACGCTTTCTTTTGGATTCAAATATCCATTATCGATTAAAGTTAATCTTAAATGCTTGTCAGATGTTTGAGCCACTACCCAAGCCACATCACCCGTAACCGTTATCGGTAACAGTTTAGCACTTTTTTTAATATCATTATCAATAATATTATAATACTCAGAGGCTGACATAGTTTTAGTCCCATCTGCAGATAAATAATCTTTTCCATTCGTAATATACTCTCTTAGTATGTTTTTATACATCGGATGTAAATTATCTTCCAATCTTTCACGCTTGGCTTTTTCTTGTTTATAAACTCCATTTTGAACCGGTGTAATCAAAACCATCCCATTAGAATACGGGGCTAAAAAATTCAATTTTCTATCTTTTACTCCAGCAGCATAACTTGAAAAATCCCACGAGGTAACTTGACCTCCTGTCCAATCACTACTCAATCGACTGAAAACATAATTATCTTTTTCTTTCGAATACCTTAAAGTTGTTGAAGAACTATTACCCTCTCGCAAATAAGTTTCATCTGGGTTAACCATACTCAAATGAACAGGAGAAAAACTAAGGATTTCATTCCGTTTGGGAACATACAATGCACCTTTACCTATCAACTCCCACAATACAGTTAAGTACTCTGAATACTCAGAATCAATATTAAAATTATTAATATATGATGCACCATAAGAAGCATGAAAAATTGCATTTCGTAAAAAATGATTTGGTAAATTTTGATGTGAGAACTGCCTTGATCTCATAAAACTTGGATTATCTCTAGCACATCGTGTACCCCAACTATTTGCTACCCCACTGGACCATAACCCCAATCGACTAGCCAAGCTTAATTCCATCGCTACATCTTGAGTTTCTTCCATAGATGGAATCAATACATCTGCAAATTCACCAGATAAAAAACGTGACCACTCTGGTTTATAAATAATCGATTGCCAAAAAATATGTTTACTTCGAATAAACTGTTTTGCATTATGTGTTTTACTATAATCAGCCAGAGGGTAAATTAAATCGTCCAACGCATACTTAAAATCTTTTTTATGCAAAATTGTCAACTCTGGCCAAACCCAAACAGTTGGCTTACCATTACCTGCATCAATCACCTTTTTTATAGTTTCTTTACCATAATAATAAGGATCTACACCATGACCTCCCCAAGTACACAATCCATTTTCATTATATTTTGAAATTAAATTTTGGGCAACTTTATCAGCACTATTATTATACCTCTTACGGCCATCTCTAATATCTCTAAACGAAGAAATTTCAATATGAGACCTATCCCAAGTACCCACATCTTTGAGAAATGCATACCCCATAAAAGAAAGATTTTTATAACGATCTTTTATTCGTTGCATTTCAGGTGTAAACTTGTTCTTGGTAGGAGGAGACATTATAGTTACCTTTAGGGACTGTCTCTCATACTCTGGCCTAGAATACTTTTTCAGATTCTTTTTCACAACATCTGTTTCTTTCAATATCGATGCAATATTACCTCCTGGCATTAATTCTTCATATGCTTTTTTCCATATTTTTTGTGTATAATCAACAATATGAACTTGATTCCCTCCACTTTGCGCACTTGCCAAGATTATTTTTTGATTCAACTTATCATGATGAATATCGTTATATGAAAAAGTAGATTTTAAAACCTCAATTTCCTTAAAATCAGCTGTAGGTTTTGCAATAAATATAAACTCCCCTTTTAGGGAAACATACTCAAAAGTATCCTTACCGGGAATTACTTCCGTTTGGGTAACTCTATAACCAAAACCTAACTTTTGCTTAGAATTTACACTAAAATTTATTTTCTGTATTTCATTATTACTTGGCTTCAAAATCCCCAAATCATGTTTTTCCATAATGCCCGATGTTCCTAATAACACTTCTAATTCCTTAGATATTGGATTTTCAAATACCGTGATATCTCCAACCGGACCATGAAAAATCTTTTTAGATTTAAATGGCTTTTTTGCTTTTGGTTTGAAATAATAATACATATTTAATTTATCTGCATGCGACAATATTGCATCTAACAATAAAATATCAGAACCATCTGGTTGCGGCAAGGGTCTTAAAAAATTAACCGTATGTTCATTATAGGGAAGGGTTCCATCATCTTGCCATTTTTTATTCGGCTTATACAAAGTTGGATATGAACTTGATGGAATTTCAGTTAACAACTCACCCTTGTTTGAGATATAGTAGATATTAAGATCATTTCCTCCACAAGCAATATATGGAGCCAAACCTTCTTTAGAATGTACTACACAAGCAGAAATCATAGGCGAATCATTTTGCTTAAAACTCCAAATCAAATCTCCTTTATAATTAATACAAAAGATGCTTCCATCAGCATTCGCTGTTATCACCTCTTCACTTCCATCTCCATCGATATCATCTACCCATAAATCATGATTCATCAAACCTGATAAGGGTTGTTCCCAAATTAAGTCTCCTTTAAAATTTATTGCCGAAACAACACCATCATAACTACTCGTTATAATATGAGTTTTATTTTTAAAAACAGCAGTTTTCACTTTGAGAACAGTGTGTTTTGTTGTAATACTAACAATAGGATTTTTCTTAGAAAAAACAGTATTTGAACATAAAAAAAGCGCAAAAACAAAAATATTAACAACTAAAGTACATACAACTTTCATCTTTATAAAATTAAGGTTTATTTGATAATTCAGCATCCTAAGAACACCTATTACAAAAATATTAGTAAGACACAAACAAGCCTAATTGAAAAGATTATAAATGACTTAATCGTACAAAAAATAGATAGATTCGTACAAAAATGACCTACCCAAAAATTAAATTTGATATGAAATTAAAACTCGTTTAGAAACAACAAAATGAAAACACCTACTCCTAATCATATTTTTAAAAGAAGTCTTATCCTCTTTTTAGTGGTGATACTTTCTTTGTTCACCCAACAAAGTATTATTGGGCAAACTGAAAATGAAATACTCGCAAAAATTACAGAGCTAGAAACCTTAATTGCCCATGCTGAAAACAATGAACTTGATGCTACCAAAGAAAAAATGACCATTAGTGTTGCCCAAGTTTTTTTAAAATACGCCAATTGGGATGAAAATAATATCGATACCAATCAAACTTTATTTGCATCCTTACCTTATTTTGAAGATGATGCCGTGCAACTGGCTCAAGACTTGCCCGATCTTGAAAGGTCAAATATTTTAATTATTCTTGAGGAAGCAATTGTCGTTTTGCAAAAAATCATTAGTGGTGACATTAAAAGAAAAGACATCCCAGAAATAGACTGGTCCAACCTGACTATTTCAGACAACAAAATTTCACAAAATGGCAAACCCGTATTCTTAATTGATTATACATGGAAACCCTATATTCCAGAATTAACAAAATATTTTGGAGCAAGAGACGGTTTTTATTTAAGTCCAACTTTTGCAGATGACGAAAACGGAACCATCAAATCTTATGTAACTAATAGTTTAAACTCTAAACCTACCGGTACTTTTGGTAATATTTTTATCAACCATAAATCTACTCCAGATTGGGCAGAACAGCAATATGGACCTGATTTTAGAATGAGAGAAGACACCTTTGTGGCTTACGATATTGACAATCCTGGCGCAAAAACACTTTTTAGCTCCCTTTTCAAAAATACAATACCCAAAATTGCTGGAAAAAATTACGCTCAGTTAGGTTATATGTTAGCAAACGAGCCTCATTTTATCACCACAAAAGAACCCAATAAAAATGTATGGGCTTCGGGCCCTGTCTCAGATTACACCCTTGAAAAATTTAAATTGTGGTTGACACAAAAACATCAAACTATTAATAAACTAAACACAGAATGGGAAACTAATTTTGTAGACTTTTCTAGTGTAACTATTGATATCCCCATATTTAGAAGCTTACAAGGCACACCAATGTGGTATGACTGGCAAAGATTCAATATGGATAGGGTAAACGATTGGTTCCAATTTTTACAAGACGAAATTAAAAAACATGATGCATCGGCAAAAACTCACATAAAGTTAATCCCTCATTTTTGGGTACAAAATCAAGGTGATCACGGATTAGATATCGAAACATTAACACGTCAAAGTGACATTCTCGGAAATGATGCTAAATCTTACAACAGCCATATGTGGGGACCCAAAGAAGACTGGGAAGATCGATATAATTTTGAATGGAAAGACATCGCATTAACCTATGATTTTTTTAGTAGTATTAGTCCTAACAAAATAATATTCAATTCTGAAACTCACTTTCTCTCTACTACTAAATTTAGAGACCTCTATCTAAAACCAAGTTACGCAAGAATGACTTATTGGTTAGCCTATCTACATGGTTTAAATGTAGATCAGTGCTGGTTTTGGTCAAGACGAGAAGACGGCTCTCCAAGAGATAATATGGTCTCCAAAGACTACCCCGGTACTATAAACCAACAACCCCAAATAATCAATGAAGTGACATCTACCATGATGGATCTAAATTCTTATTCTGAAGAAATTACACAAATTCAAAACTTACCCAAACCTATTAGAATTTTCAATACTCAAACCTCTGCAATAAACGAGGGAGAGTTATATATGAAAAATACCTTTAAACTCTACGAATCATTATATTTTGAAGGACTTCAATTAGGGTTTGCGACTAAAGACATCATAAACCTACAAGACAACAAGCTCTGGGAGGTAATTTTAATTGCAAATACAGAATTTGTAACCGAAGATGAATTAGACGCACTACAAAATTACCTCAATCAAGGAGGACATATTATCGTTGATGCCATCAGCCTGAAAAAAAACGAATATGGTAAATTACACACAAAAACGCTAGAACAGGGCTCAGGTATACTTCAAAGCACTTCAAGTTACGAAGAAATGAAAGCTCTAGCATTAGAAGTCGTCAACACTCAAAACATGCTCCCTTTATTAACAGTAGAAGAAACCAATAATTTAGGTTTAAAAGGGTGTCATTGGAGATCCATTGTTACTCCAGAAGGGAAAAACGTGATTAGTTTGGTGAACATTGGTAAAACTCAAGCATCCATAACTTTAGGAATTAAAGACAATGATTCTCCGGTAATTTGCACCAATCTTTTAAACGGAAATAACTTAACTGGAAGTTTTTTAATGGAACCTGAACAAGTTCTATTTTTAGAAGTTACTGCTGAAAACGATCATATTTTATCAATATTTCCAGAAACATGTCCAGATGCAAAAAACGGAAAGCTTAAAATAAAAGCGACCCAAGTTGGCAACTACAAACTAAAATTCAACAATACAGAAACTATTTTCACTAAAGAACTAACATTAGAAGACTTAGCTCCCGATAATTACAGCGTAAGCATCACAAACAGAGACAATCAACAACATAAAGAATATAGTTTTATTATAAAAAAAAGCAACAAATTAGAGGCAGCTATCTCAAATAAAAACAATAAAACAAAATTTGATATTATTGAAGGTACTGCTCCCTACCATGTATTTGTTAACCAGCAAAAAGTTTTCTCTACCAATGAACAACACTTCTCAATAGAAACAGAATCAATAGAGACATTAGAGCTTACAACCAACAAACCCTGTGAGGGAAAAATAACCAATATTGCAAAACCCCCAATCTCAATCTTTCCAAACCCTACATCTGGCTTGTTCCAAATCAACAATATTACGGATGAACATATGCTACAAATAATTGTTTACAACATACAAGGAAGTGTAGTTTCAAACCAAAAGTTAAATGTTATAAATTCATCAGCCACATTTGATATTTCAGATTTAGCTGCAGGCGTTTATTTTATTAAAATTCCATCAACGAATAACATCTTAAAATTAATTAAAAAACAATAATCATATGAATATAAATCACCACCCGCATAAATTACCACTCATGGTTGTAAAACACCTTAAAACAAAATTCTATTATATACTAATTCTTTTCTCAAGCATCTTGCAATCTCAAGATCTTAGAGAACAAGTTGTAGATAATATCAACGAATTAAAAAAAATAATTTCAAAAGCAGAACAGACTGGCCTTAATATAGAAAAAGAAAAAATGACACTGCGTACTGCAGAAATATTCTTAAGTTATTCGGATTGGGATGAAAATAATGTTGACTTAAACGCTAAACAATTCAAACTTGTTAGAACTTATTGGAAAAACAAAAAAGATAAAAAAGGAAGAGATGCGCATGCTGCTGCCGCCTATTTACCACAACAACACAGAGAGCAGATTTTAAAAATTACAAGACAAGCTATTTCTGATATTTCTTCATTGACAAATGGCACGTTAAAACGACCAAATTACAGGACAGTAAATTTCGAGAACATCAGAATCAAAAAAACAGATAACGAAGATATAATTGTAGAGAAAGTAAACGGTGAAGACATTCCGACTTTCTTTCATACATATACCTTTAAACCTGAATACGTTTTAGCCGACATAAACAACCAAAAATCAACCAAACTAAAAACAACTGATTATCATGGTTCCATTAAAGACTTATTTTTAACAGGAAGATATGTAACAAAAGACGGATCGCTTAACGGTGGTTACACAAATAACCTCAACAAAAAGATTAAAAAAAATAAAAACATCACTAGAGTCTTTCTCGACCATAGAGGAATTCCGAATTATATACGTTACGAAAACCTAAACAAAAAAGACGATACGAAATCAATATATGCAGGAGCAAGACTTTTTACTACTTACGACATTAATAATCCACAATCCAAAGAATTAGTAAGCAATCTTCTAGAAAACTCCATCCCTAAATATAAAAAGACTGCGACAAGAAATTTTGCCTATATGATGGCTAATGAGCCTCATTGGGCGTCCATAGAAAAAAATTATTTTACACCAAACACCACCGGAAATCAGCAAAAACAATGCAACAAAAGTAACACTTGTAACAACAATTTAGTTTCTTTCTATACCATGAAAGAGTTTGAAAAACATTTAAAAACAATTTATGGAACTGGTAAAAAAGGATTGAAAAGACTAAATAAAAACTGGTATGGTACAAACACTGCAAAATATTTAACAGGTTACGCTGATATTGCAGGTACTTATTCCCCAAATGAACAAGGAAATTACGCAATTGAATTTCCTATTAAAAACAGTGAGGTTGGAACCCCATATGTATATGATTGGTTTAAATTCAACAACACTCGTGTAACCGAATGGTTTAATTTTATTCATACTACCATCAAAGAAAACGATCCCGATGCGAGGACTCATATCAAATTAATACCTCTGTTTTTTAGTTCGAGACAAACACGAGACGCAGGTTTAGATTTTGAAGCACTGCAAGAACTTCAAGAAATCATTGGTAACGATGCAGATATGAACCAAGAATTGATGAGTGGTATTACTGAACGTTGGATGGAACGCTATAATTTTAATTGGGCTGAAATGGCATTGACGTTTGACTTTTTAAGCTCTGTAAAACCAAATTCAATCAATTACAACTCTGAAAACCATTATGTTTCAACCTCTGGGTTTAGAGACTTGTACCTACAGCCAGAATATATAAAATCGGCCTTTTGGTTAGCGTACCTGTTAGGCGAAAATGCAAGTCAAATTTGGTATTGGCCAAGAGAAACGGATGGTTCTATCAGAAAAGCTAGTCAAGGTAAAGATAACGGCTATGGTGCGAGCCTAATACACCAACCTGCAATAGTAAACGAAATTGGGAATGTATTTTATGATATGAATGCATATGCTCATGACATTTATAAAATTCAAAACAGCCGAAAACCAATTAGAATTTTCCATTCTGAAACTACTGCAATCAACGTTCTCGACCATATGGAGCATACTTTAGATTTATATGAGAGTCTATTCTTCGATGGACTACCAATTGGCTTTGCTACAGAAAACATCATCAACAAACAAGATAACAACAATTGGGATGTTACATTAATCTACAAAACCCCCTTTGTAACGGATTCAGAATTTGAGACATTACAAAGCTACTTAAATGCGGGAGGAACCATAATAGTAGACCAAGAGAGTCTATTAAAAAATGAATATGGGCACAAAAGAACAAAACCATTAAATGTCAAAAAAGGCGGGAAATTGATCTACAAGAACACTACAATTGAAATAAGATCTACGGCACTAAAATCGATTGGAAACAAAAACAAGTTAAAACTCACCGAAAACATAGAACTTGACAAAAGAGGCTGTTTTTGGAGAACATTAAAAAAAGAAAACAACAAATATGTGGTCTGCCTTGTTAACACCGGAAAATCAAGTACGGAAATTTCACTATCAATAGACGGGTTTAATGAAATTAAAATAACAGACTTACTTGATGGAGAAAAGTTAAATTCAACAATCTCATTAAAATTAAATGATGTACGCTATTTAGAAGTACAAGCTCAATAACAAGATATCAAAACATTAAACCAAAAAACCTCATCATTTATGGTGAGGTTTTTTTATAAATAAAAAAAGAGCTACACTTTCGTGTAACTCTTTTGCTTTTTGCTCCTCCTCTTGGGCTCGAACCAAGGACCCTCTGATTAACAGTCAGATGCTCTAACCAACTGAGCTAAGGAGGAGTTTCATATAGAATGCAACCCATTTCTGTTTTGCGAGTGCAAATATAACTATTATTTTAAATTCTGCAACAAGAAAATAAAAAAATATAAAATTAACATATGTTTAGGTAGGGTGTTTTAATTTCAAAGTGTTTCTATTACAAACCCTATTACCATGAAAAAATGTCCAAAATGCAATTCTTCCTATAGAATGCGAATCAAACGAAATCGAGTTTTAAAAACAATTCCTTTTATAAAAGCATACCGTTGTGAAAAATGTTTTACCAAATATTTTATCACTCCATTGACTAAAAAAACATTCCCTTTTGAAAAACATAAATTTTCAAAAATTTAATCGTTCTGTATAAATATTTTTACCTCAGAACTTTAAAATGCATATAAGAGATATTTTAAATTTAGAACACAAAAAAAGAGCTACATTTTCATGTAGCTCTTTTAACTTTTGCTCCTCCTCTTGGGCTCGAACCAAGGACCCTCTGATTAACAGTCAGATGCTCTAACCAACTGAGCTAAGGAGGAGTTTCATATAGAAGGCAAACCATTTCTGTTTTGCGTTTGCAAATATAGATTATATTTTAATTTCTACAAGAAAAAAAACTAAAAAATCTATATTTTTTATCGAAAAAACATCGAATAAAAAACAAGAACAAATATTCAACGCATCGTAACAATCTATTCGGCATAATTATTGTTAATTCAATCATCTAAAAAACAACAAGCTAAACTAAGCTAACATTGAAATTACTTATCTTTGTTGCAAACTGAAACACCTCCATGATTTTTATTAGAATTTCAAAAAAACTACCAAAATCCGTATTTTTTCTCTTTATTACAATTGCCTTTTATAGCTGCTCACCTAAAGATTATGATGAACCAAAAGTTTCTTTAGACTCATACAAAATTGAGGAGAACTTTGAATTAAAGTCTATCTGTTCAGAACCTTTTATTGAAGCTCCTATTGCCATGGATTTCGACAACAAAGGCCGAATTTGGGTTGTTGAAATGCGTGGATACATGCAAAATCTTGAAGGTACTGGAGAAGAAATGCCAAATGGAAGAATTACCATTTTAGAGGACTATGACAACGATGGTGTAACAGACCATACCAAAGTTTTTATTGACAACTTAGTTTTGCCAAGAGCCATTGCACATGTTTATGGAGGTCTATTATACGCAGAACCACCTAATTTGTGGTTCGTTGATATACTAGATGACAAACCCGTTAATAAGGTTTTAGTAGATGCTCATTATACACACGGTGGTAATGTAGAGCATCAACCCAACGGTTTGATGATGAATATTGATAACTGGATTTACAACGCTAAATCAAGTGCAAGATACCAAAGAAAAAATGGTAAATGGATTAAAGAGCATACTCGTTTTAGAGGACAATGGGGAATAACTCATGATAATTTTGGAAGAATTTATTACAACAATAATTCTACACAATTAATTGGCGATTACGTACTGCCAAACACAACTTCAAAAAACAAACACCAACTACTATCAGCATCACTTGGTCAAAGAACTATAAACAACAATAGAGTATTTCCGTTGCATTCGACTGCTGTTAACAGAGGCTACATTCCCGGAAGATTAGACAAAGACAGTATACTTATTAATATCACTGCAGCATGTGGACCCATGATATATAGAGGTGATCAGTTTCCTGCCTCTTACAATCAGAATGCTTTTGTGTGCGCACCAGAAGCAAACTTAATCAAAAGAAATATCCTTGACTTTAACAAAATTAAAATAACGGGAAAACAAGCAATACCTAAAAAAGAATTTCTTGCATCAACTGACGAAGGATTTAGACCTGTCAATCTTTTCAACGGACCAGACGGAAATCTTTATATAGTAGACATGCATAGAGGAATTATTCAAGACAAAGCATTCCTTACACCTTACCTTAAAAACCTATACGCTAAGCGACAACTCGATACAGTAATAGGAATGGGTAGGATTTTAAAAGTCTCACCAAAAAACAGCGACCAAAAACAGATTCCTAATTTAGATAGGTTAACTGTTCCAGATTGGGTTTCGCTTTTAAAACACTCCAATGGATGGTTAAGAGATCGCGCTCAACAAATATTAATTTACCGTTTTGAAGAAGTTGCCATACCTGCTTTAAAAAAAATGGTATTTGAAAAACATCCCTACGCACAAACGCACGCACTTCAAACCTTGGAAGGATTACATGCTATCGACTTTAAATTCTTAGCCAAAGTATTAGAAAATGTAAACAACATAGAAACCTTAAATCATGCTATCGTTCTTGCTGAGAACTATGCTTCAAACAAAAACCTTAACAAATTTATTGAATGTCTTTCCCGATTGACTTCTACAAACAATCCCTCATTAGACATCTATATCGCAAACTCTATGGGAAATTGGATTTCACATTCAAAAGAAAAAACATTCCCAATTTTAGAAAACATTCATAGAAAACACCCTGAAAATATTATTTATGACGAGGCAATTATTGCTAGTTTAAGAAACCATGAAGAAGCCTTTCTAATTTACATGAAGAAAGAAAAAAAATCAGAAGGCCAACTAAACTACTTAATTAAAGAAACCATTGCTGAAAAGAAAGACATAAAACACCAAAGAGCAAAAAACAGAAAAAACTCAGCGTCGTTAAAAGCTGGTGAAAAAATATTTAAAAACATCTGCTCCACTTGTCATGGAACAAAAGGACAAGGAATCAACAGTCTAGCTCCTCCCCTTAAAAACTCAGAATTTGTATCTGGACCTTCAGAAAGACTGGGGTTGATCATTTTACATGGACTTTCTGGCCCCATACATGTGAATGGTAAACAATACAATCTAAGCGCAACCATGCCAGGGTTGGTTAACAATGTAACTTATAATGATTATGACATTGCAAACCTTATCAATTACCTACAACAAAACTTTGCCAGCAAAAAAGCAACAACGAGCAAACAAAGTATCAAAAAACTCAGATTGATAAAACCCAAAAACGGTGTCTACACCGAAAAAGAACTATTAAACAAGACCTTTTAAAGGATAATTAGAAAGATCTACAACTGGAAAACCATAGTAATTTATTCATAGCTCAGATTTAAATATGGTCAAATCGCATATTTTTAATATGTAAATTAACAGAAAAAATAAAATCTGTTATATTTATTTACATTATTAACAAATCGATAACCGATACACGGTTTTTTGGCCAAAACGTTGTACTTTTGCTAAGGTTTTTAATAAAATACCGAGTATTCTATAAAATATGGACAAATTTTCGTTCTTAAACGCAGCACATTCCGGCTTCATTGCCGATTTATACGATCAGTATCAAGTAAATCCTGATTCCGTAGAACCAAGTTGGAAAAGTTTTTTCCAAGGTTACGACCTTGCTAATGAAGACTATTCTTTAACAGGTGAAGAAAACACTAACATTGACATTCCTGAACATGTAAACAAAGAGTTTCGTGTAATAGAATTGATAAATGGATATAGATCTCGTGGGCATTTGTTCACTAAGACAAATCCTGTTCGTGAAAGACGCCAATACAAGCCAACCTTGGCGATCGAGAACTTTGGTTTGACCAAGGAAGATTTAGATATTGTTTTTAGCGCAAGTGAAATTCTTGGGTTAAAACCAACAAAACTTTCTGAAATCATTTCTAATCTAGAGCAAATGTATTGTGATTCTATAGGTGTAGAATACATGTACATTCGTAATCCAGAAGAAATTCAATGGTGGCAAGATCGTTTGAATAAAAACAACAACCACCCGAGTTATAATATAGATTCTAAAAAATACATTCTTTCAAAACTAAATCAAGCAGTTGGTTTTGAAGATTTTTTACAAACTAAATATGTTGGTCAAAAACGTTTTTCTCTTGAAGGAGGAGAGGCATTAATCCCAGCTATTTCTGTTGCCTTGAGAGATGCTGCAGAAAAATTTGGTGTAAAAGAATGTGTACTTGGAATGGCACATAGAGGACGTTTGAGTACGTTGACAAATATTTTCAAAAAACCTGTTCGTGATTTATTTTCTGAATTCGAAGGAAAAGATTTCGATGATGAACATATTGATGGAGATGTAAAATACCATATGGGACTTACTCGTAGTAAGACTTTCCAAAATGGTGAAGTGATGAAAATGAACTTGGTTCCTAATCCATCTCACTTAGAAACCGTAGCTCCTGTTGCTGAAGGTATTGCTAGAGCAAAAATTGACAGAAAATACAACGGTGATGATTCTAAAATCTTACCTATTATAGTACATGGTGATGCTGCCATTGCAGGTCAAGGAATTGTTTACGAGGTTACTCAAATGAGTAAACTAAATGGTTACAAAACCGGAGGTACTCTACACTTAGTAGTTAACAACCAAGTTGGATTTACCACTAACTATCTAGATGCTCGATCTAGTACTTACTGTACTGATGTTGCAAAAGTTACTTTATCTCCTGTATTACACGTTAATGCGGATGATGTAGAAGCTGTTTGTCATGCTGTAGAATTAGCACTTGAATTTAGAATGAAATTCAAGAGAGACATTTTTATTGATTTATTAGGATATCGTAAATACGGTCATAACGAAGGAGATGAACCTAGATTTACACAACCAAATCTGTATAAAACAATATCAAAACACAAGAATCCAAAAGATATATATGTTGAAAAATTGATCAACGAAGGATCAATTGATGCAGCATATGCTAAGCAAATAAAGGATGAATTCAAGGGTATGTTGGAAGAACAATTCCAAAAAGCCAAAGGAGATTCTACTTCTAAAGTAGTTCCTTTTATGCAACATACTTGGAAAGAATTTGTTAGAGAGAACCTTGAAGCAATGCTTTCTCCTATTGATACAACGTATCCAGTTGAAAACCTGCAAGGGATAGCAAAAGTAGTATCTACTGTACCAGAAGGTGTGAAGTTTGTTCGAAAAGCAGAGCGTATTGTAAAAGGTCGTGAAAAAATGGTTTTCGAAAACAATCTTCTTGATTGGGGTATGGGTGAAACACTTGCCTATGGATCGCTTCTTGAAGAAGGATATAATGTTAGAATTTCTGGTCAAGATGTAGAACGTGGAACATTTAGCCACCGTCATGCAATTTTACGTGATGAAAATACTGAAGACAGAATCAACCTGATAAATACAAATCCAAAAAACAAAGGTGAGATGTATATTTACAACTCATTATTATCAGAATATGGAGTTTTAGGATTTGATTATGGGTATGCTATGGCAAACCCAAATACTTTAACCATATGGGAAGCTCAGTTTGGAGATTTCAACAATGGTGCACAAATTATGTTTGACCAATACATTTCTGCTGCTGAGCATAAATGGAAATTACAAAATGGTATTGTAGTATTATTACCACATGGTTATGAAGGACAAGGTTCTGAGCATTCATCTGCTAGAATTGAAAGATTCTTACAATTATGTGCCGAAGATAATATGACTGTTGCTGATTGTACTACACCAGCCAACATGTACCACTTGTTGCGTCGTCATATGAAACGCAAGCATAGAAAACCTTTAATTGTCTTTACACCTAAAAGTTTATTGCGTCATCCTAAAGCTGTAAATCCTATTGAGGACTTTGCTAATGGAAGTTTCCAAGAAGTTATCGATGATACAATTGCACCAGAAAAAGTAACAAAAGTTGTTTTCTGTACTGGTAAATTCTATTATGAATTATTGGAAGAGAGAGAAACTACTGAACGTGATGATGTTGCTTTGGTAAGAATTGAACAACTTTTCCCTTTGCATGAAGAAAAACTAAAAGAGGCTATCGACAGATATCCAAACGCAAAAGAATACGTTTGGGCTCAAGAAGAGCCTAGAAACATGGGAGCATGGAGTTATATGTTACAACGCTTTACACAAGTAAAATTAACAGTGGCTTCAAGAAAATTCTATTCAGTGCCAGCTGCGGGTTCTTCTGCACGATTTAAAAGAAGACAAAGAGCTGTGATTGATATGGTTTTCAATCCAGAAAAAAACAAATAATATTCGAAAGACCTATAAGTCTTCGATTCAAATAAAACGCTTCGACAAGCTCAGCGTACATAAATAAAAACCCAGAGCTTGTCAAAGGGTAACAAAATTAACAAACAATATTGTTCTTGATAAAAGGACAAAAATTTAAAATTAGTAACAATGATTTTAGAAATGAAAGTTCCTTCTCCGGGGGAATCAATTACAGAAGTAGAAATTGCATCTTGGTTAGTTGAAGATGGTGATTACGTAGAAAAAGATCAGCCTATTGCTGAAGTAGATTCAGACAAAGCTACCTTAGAATTACCTGCAGAAGAAAGTGGAATTATCACTTTAAAAGCTGAAGAAGGTGACGCTGTAGAAGTTGGTGCTGTTGTTTGTTTAATTGACATGGATGCTGCTAAACCTGAAGGTGGATCAGAAGCTCCAGCCGCTGCTCCAGCTAAGGAAGAGGCTCCAGCTGCGACTCCAGTAGCAGAAGCCCCTAAATCTGCAGAACCTGCAACTTATGCTACGGGAACTGCTGCTCCAGCTGCCCAAAAAATTCTTGATGAGAAAGGAATTTCTAATGCTGCAGTATCTGGATCAGGAAAAGATGGAAGAATCACCAAAGAAGATGCATTGAATGCAACACCTGCTATGGGTACTTCTAACGGAAGTAGAGGATCAGAGCGCAAGAAAATGTCTATGTTACGTAGAAAAGTTGCGCAGCGTTTAGTATCTGTAAAAAATGAAACTGCTATGTTAACTACTTTTAACGAAGTAAACATGCAGCCTATTTTTGACTTACGTAATCAATACAAAGAAGAATTCAAAGCAAAACATGGTGTAGGATTAGGATTTATGTCTTTCTTTACTTTGGCTGTAACAAGAGCTTTAGAATTGTATCCAGATGTAAACTCTATGATTGATGGGGATTTCCAAATCAAAAATGATTTTGCTGATATTTCTATTGCTGTATCAGGACCTAAAGGATTGATGGTACCTGTAATTAGAAATGCTGAAAACTTATCATTTAGAGGTGTTGAAAGTGAAGTTAAACGTTTGGCTTTAAGAGCACGTGACGGACAAATCACTGTAGACGAAATGACGGGTGGTACCTTTACAATCACAAACGGTGGTGTATTTGGTTCTATGTTATCTACACCTATTATCAACCCTCCTCAATCTGCAATTTTAGGAATGCACAATATTGTTGAGCGTCCAATGGCTGTAAACGGACAAGTGGTGATTCAACCAATTATGTACGTAGCTTTATCTTACGACCATAGAATTGTTGATGGTAGAGAATCAGTTGGTTTCTTAGTAGCAATAAAAGAAGCAATTGAAAACCCAATTGAATTGTTAATGAACAACAATCCTAAAAAAGCATTGGAATTATAAAATTCTAAGTTTTTATATAAAAAATCCCATATCGAATGATATGGGATTTTTTTTGCTTTTGACCTAAAGAAATGCACAATTAAAACCCATAAACCTTATAACATCCTTAATCTCATCCTCTATGCAATATCTGTCCATTAGAAAAAATATCGCTTTTATAAAAAAAACTTTACATCAACTCTACAAAATACCGTTTAAGATTACTTAGCCACATCCTTCTCAACCCTTTCATTTCTGAGAAAATCGACAAAAAGAACATATGTTAAGCTTAGGTATAGCTCTCATAATCGGCGTTTTAAGGAAATAAATCTAATTTCCAACAACTAATTAAAACCAATTTATTATGAAAAAAATTACTCTAGTTTTATCTCTATTCATTATGTCTTTTGCATATGGACAACCAGGCTCTCCAGCCCCCACCCCCACAAAAGCAAGTATCGATGTTATTTCCGTCTATAGTGACACCTATACTAGTATTGCCACAAATATTGACCCTTTCTGGGGACAAGGAACAGATGCAACTGACATTCAAATCTCAGGAAACCAGACATTATCTTATAGTGGATTAGATTATCAAGGATTAGATTATACCAGTTCTGATGTCTCAGCAATGGAATATCTCCATATAGATTATTATACAGATGATGCAACGGCATTACAATTTTACTTAATAAGTCCTGCCTTAGAAAACGCTTATGATATTGCCGTAGAAGATGGTATTACAACGGGCCAATGGGTTAGCATTGATATACCACTCACTCACTATACAGTTCCCAACTTAACACAAGTAGCCCAATTTAAAACCGTTGGAAACGGAACGGTGTATTTTGACAACTTATATTTCTGGAAAGCTCCTGCTGCTGCAGGTACTGACACCTCCTTAAGTGACTTAACTGTTAATAATACAACCATTTCCGGTTTTTCTTCATTAGGTTCAACCTATTCTATTGAACTTCCTTCTGGCACAACAGTAGTTCCTACGGTTGTTGCCACAACAACAGATTCAAACGCTAGCAATATAGTGTCACCAGCAGCTAGTTTACCAGGAGCTACAACCATTCTTGTAACTGCCCAAAATGGTTCTACCACTAATACAATAACTATCAATTTTACTTTAGATCCAACACCTGCAACTTCTGCACCTGCACCAACAAAAGCAAGTATTGATGTAATTTCTATCTATAGTGACACCTACACCAGTATCGTTACCGATTTGAATCCTAGCTGGGGACAAGCAACAACAATGTCCGAAATCGAAATCGCAGCAAACAACACGTTAAAATATGCCAACTTGAACTATCAAGGAATGGTCTACACGAATTCAAACGTGAGTGCTATGGAATATGTTCATTTAGATTATTATACAAGTGATGCTACAGATTTAAACTTTTCTGTAATTAGTCCTGGTCAAGAAAACTCTTATGATATAGATGGTCTTGTTGGAATCACAACCGGAAGTTGGGTCGGAGTAGACATCCCTTTGTCACATTATACAGTTCCAGATTTGACAGATGTCTTCCAGTTTAAAACAGAAGGTAATGGAACCGTTTTTATTGATAATATTTATTTTTGGAAAACTGCAGTTGACCCCTTGACAGATGCAACATTAACAGATATAAAAGTGGACAGCGAAACTATAACCGACTTCTCCGCTGCAGTAATCTCCTATGACGTCATTCTACCGAAAGGAACCACTAACGTCCCTCAAATTACTTTAGCAACGAAATCTCACAATGGAGCAACAGCGGTAATTACTCAAGCACCACAATTGCCAGGAGATGCCACTATCGTCGTTACTTCAGAAGATGGAAACACAACAAAAACCTATACAATTTCTTTTTCTGTAAATAATAATAGCGCCTGTGAAGGAACTTCTAGTGATGCTACGGAAGGGAGCTATTCTGTTGGCTATGATTATCATTTTGAAACATTAGAAACAGGAGCTACCGATGTAAAGGTTACATTTACTTTGTTAGACGAAGATAAAGTAGGATACGTACCTCAAGTCTTTATTGCTCCTTCTACTTTTATAAATATGAATGCAGATGGCTCAACATATTCAGCTACATTAACAGATCAAACAGGTACTATAAGTTTTTCCATTAGAGGGGCACATTCTACAGGAGTTGTTACTTCTCAACTTTTCGAATATACCGTTGGAGATACTTGTGATGCCCTTAGCACACAAAAATTTGAAATCGAAGGATTAGAAATCTACCCAAATCCGACTTCTACTATATGGAATTTCAACACAAAGAATCATAACATTAAATCCATTAAAATAATTGACGTGACTGGAAAAATAGTTTTCACTACAACCCCAAATACATTATCTACCGTTATTGATGGATCCAATTTCCCTGCTGGAATGTATATAACCCGAATTACTACTGAAAAAGGAACTCAGAGTAAAACATTAATTAGAAAATAACTAAATAATCATTTATCCATAAACCCCATATACACATGTGGGGTTTTTATTTGAATTGATTCCCACCTGCTCTAAAGACAAACCTTCGTTATATTTTAACACACTATTTTGTAAAATTCCATACATTAGCCATTCAATTAAAAAAATTACAACTATGGCAACGTTAAGATTAGGAGATGTCGCTCCAGATTTCACGGCAGAAACTTCAGAAGGAACAATCAATTTTCATGAATGGTTAGGAGAAGGATGGGGATTATTATTCTCACACCCTGCTGATTATACTCCTGTATGTACTACAGAATTAGGTACAGTAGCTAAATACACAGATCAATTCAACCAAAGAAATGTAAAAGTAGCCGCTTTAAGTGTTGATGGTGTTGCATCTCACCAAGGATGGATCAAAGACATCAATGAAACACAGAATACTACCGTAAACTTCCCAATCATTGCTGATGAGGACAAAAAAGTAGCTAATTTATATGACATGATTCACCCAAATGCAGACAACAACTTAACGGTTCGTTCTGTGTTTATTATTGCTCCTGATAAAACTATTAAATTAATCATCACCTACCCTGCTTCTACTGGTAGAAATTTTGATGAATTGATTCGCGTTATTGATTCTTTACAATTGACTGCTTACCATAAAGTAGCTACACCTGCTAACTGGCAAGATGGAGACGACTGTGTGGTAGTGCCTGCAATTAAAACGGAAGATATTGATGCTATTTTCCCAAAAGGATATACAGAGGTGAAACCTTATTTAAGAATGACACCTCAACCAAACAAATAAATTCTTTTATTTATAAAAACACAAGCCTAATAGATCAAATCTGTTAGGCTTTTTTATGCGCTTTAATTATTTTTTTAACCTCACTACTATCCGTTCCCGCTTTTACAGCGTTGTTCTTATAAATCAAAACCCCATGGGTATCAAATACAAATGTCCATCTGGCAGTAGTTGTGCTCCTTTTTAAAAATACTTCTATGCCGTCTAATTCCCTCTTTAAACTTTTCTCGCCATCTTTTGTGGGAACTCCAAAAGATTTTGCCACAGAACCTGAACTATCAGACAACAATGAAAAATTAAGGTTATAAGCTTGCTTAAAATATTGTAAGTTCTTTACCTCATCACCACTTATGCCAACAACTTTAACAGCCAAGGCATCAAAATTCTCTTTATCATCTCTATAGGCACAAGCTTGTTTTGTGCATCCACCTGTCAACGCCGCAGGATAAAAATAAACCACTAAGAATTGCTCTTCTGATTGTTTTTTTGAATTCCAACTTTTTCCAGTGTCATCTAAAATTGAAAAATCTGGCAATTCATCTCCTAAATTTAATCCTGTTGTTTGTGAATTACCCTTTACCAGTGTTATCATGACTAATAATAACATTGGCAATCCCTTTAAATTCGTCATTTGAATAATTTTTACTGACGAAATTAACAAAACAATATTAAAGATTAAATTCTAAAAAAAATTATTAATGTAAAGTCCATGTATAGTTTTAATAATCCTGTTCGATACAATTATTTGTTAACTTTAATATGATTAGAAAACACATAAAATGTGAGTTTAAGTTAGGTTTCGAAAGTCTGGGTGTGGTTTACTCAGACTTTTTATTTTTTCTATATAAAATCAACTAATTCTGATTGGCTATATTTGCCACAAAGTTGAACACCTGACCTATGGAATTATTTCAAAAGAACACACTGTTAAAAATTTACTTCAACATCACAGAAAACTTACTAAAGTGGTTATTGATAGCTATTGTATCAGGTATATTTGTAGGTTCTGCATCTGCTCTATTACTAGAGTCCTTATACTTTGTTACAGATTATAGAGAAGCAAATCAATGGATCATTGCTTTATTACCATTAGCAGGGCTTGTAATTGGCTTGATGTATCATTATTGGGGTAAAAGTGTTGTAAAAGGAAACAATCAATTAATTGACGAAATACATAGTCCTGAAAAGATCATTCCATTAAAAATGGCTCCCTTAGTTTATATAGGTACCGTTCTTACGCATCTTTTTGGAGGATCAGCGGGTCGAGAAGGAACTGCCATTCAAATGGGTGGGGCCTTGGTTGATCAAATTTCTAAAATATTTAAATTCAGTCACGAAAACAGAAAAATTGTTATCGTAATTGGTATCTCTGCGGGTTTTGCTTCTGTATTTGGAACACCCTTAGCAGGCGCTATATTTGCTTTAGAAGTTTTGATTGTTGGACGCATGCGCTATGAAGCCATAGTACCAAGTTTTTTAGCAGCTGTTGTTGCAGATTATGTTTGTTTAGCTTGGGGTGTACATCACTCTCATTATGTAATAGATTTAGTTCCAGAAATAGATACTATCAGTTTTTTAGTTGCGATTTTTGCAGGAATAATTTTTGGAATCGCAGGGAGAACCTTCTCCAAGGGAATTCCATTTTTTCAAGGTTTTGCCAATAAGATAAAGTATCCTCCACTTAGGCCTTTTGCAGGTGGTATTATCATTGCGTTGAGTGTTTTTTTAATGGGAACCACGAAATATATCGGATTAGGAGTACCCACTATTGAAGAAGCCTTTGTAAATCCTTTGCCTTTTTACGACTTCGCATTGAAAATATTACTTACCACTTTTACTATTGGTGTAGGCTTTAAAGGAGGAGAAGTGACACCACTATTTTTTATAGGGGCAACCCTAGGAAACGCCTTAGCTTTATTTTTGCCATTACCGATGGCATTATTAGCCGGAATGGGATTTGTTGCTGTGTTTTCTGGAGCCACAAATACGCCAATTGCCTGTACCATGATGGGAATTGAACTATTTGGAATAGAAGCAGGTGTATTTATTGGAATTGCTTGTGTTGTCGCGTATTTATATTCTGGACATTCTGGGATTTATTCCTCACAAATTATCGGTAGCTCTAAAAGCGATCACTTTGATCATCAAAAGGGGAAAAGATTGAAAGAGGTTTCTTAAGTTTATTTTTTCAGATAAAAACAAGAGTTCTTGTAATCGATAAGAGCCTGTCCAGAGATTAAAACATCTGCTCCAATAATTCCATCTATTCGTTTTGCATTGTGCTCTTCAAGGGCTTGGTTTACATGAGACATATCAAAAACCACCAAATTGAATTTCTTGGTATTCCATTTCCCCATTTTCAATCGATTTTTTTCCGACTGTAAAGTTTCCATACCTGTAGCTCCCGCTCCCGCAGCTTTAATATCGGATGCAATTGTTTGCACTCCGTATTTTTCCACATCGTCAACTCCTATGCAAGAATTTGATGCACCGGTATCTAATATAAACCTACCTTTCACACCATTTAGCTTTGCCTTTACAATCAAATGATTGGTTTTAGTGATTTTTAATGGAATATGGATGTATCCTTTTTTGGAAATGCTTTTTTTTAGGCTTGACATTTTAGAGTATTTTTACCAAATATATTAATGACTTTGAGAACTACTACCAGAAATTAACAAAATTTCTGCAAAACAACAAGATTCTGACTAAAATGATAATTACCGATACACATACACACCTCTATAGCGAACAATTTGACGAAGACAGAGTAACAGTTATTCAACGTGCTATTGATGCAGGGGTAAGTCGATTTTTTATTCCAGCAATTGACAGTGACTATACACAAGCAATGCTTGATCTTGAAGCTCAATTTCCTGAAAATATATTTTTAATGATGGGACTGCATCCAACACATGTAAAAGAAAATGTAGCGGAAGAGTTAGCCTTGATAAAAGAATGGATTGATAAAAGAAAGTTTTTTGCCATAGGTGAAATTGGAATTGACTTGTATTGGGACAAAACGTACCTAAAGCAACAACAACTTGCATTTAGAACACAAATACAATGGGCAAAAGAGAGAAAGATGCCAATTAACATTCATTGTAGGAATGCTTTTGATGAAGTTTTTGAAATTTTAGAGGAAGAAAAAAGCGATGACTTATTTGGAATTTTCCATTGTTTTACTGGAAATTTAGAACAAGCCAAACAAGCGGTTTCCTTAAACATGAAATTAGGTATCGGTGGTGTGGTTACTTTTAAAAATGGAAAAATAGACAAATTTTTAAATGAAATTCCTCTTTCTGAAATTGTATTAGAAACAGATGCTCCCTACTTAGCTCCAACTCCATATAGAGGTAAAAGAAACGAAAGCAGTTATCTAACAAATGTGATTGATAAATTAGTAGACATCTATGGTTTATCATTTGAAGAAATTGCAAACATTACCACACAAAACTCCAAAGATATTTTTGGTATTTAATATTTGGCCATGAAATTAGAAAAAATAAAAATCAACACTCCTTTAGGAATTGTAAAAATCAATGGAAATGCAGAAGGAATTCATTCGGTA
This sequence comes from Flavicella sp. IMCC45537, assembly GCF_057197705.1. NCBI lineage: Bacteria > Pseudomonadati > Bacteroidota > Flavobacteriia > Flavobacteriales > Flavobacteriaceae > Flavicella > Flavicella sp. IMCC45537. The sequence goes on along the minus strand of NZ_CM170067.1, from coordinate 2,966,076 downwards.
ATTTTTTCAAATAAAAAATCTCCTATTACAAAAGAAATTCCAAAAGTATTAGAAGAATGTGTCCAACAATTGAATGAATATTTTAATGGAACAAGAACTGATTTCACTTTAAAATTAAATCCACAAGGAACAGAATTCCAAAGAAAGGCATGGAAAAGCCTACAGGAAATACCTTATGGAAAAACAATGAGTTATTCTGAACAAAGTAAAATTTTAAACAAACCTAAAGCTATTAGAGCCGTTGCTAATGCCAATGGAAAAAATTTATTAGCCATTTTAATTCCATGTCATAGAATCATCGGTTCAGATGGTTCCTTAACGGGGTATGCCTGGGGATTAGAAAGAAAAGAATGGTTGCTAAACCATGAAAACAAACTCAAACAACAAGCCTTGTTTTAACCTAAAAATAAAAAAGCAGGTGTCCATACAAACACCTACTTTTTCTTTTCATGGATACCTTAAATTTTCACAATTCGCTTTAAAACTGTTTCTGTATCGCTCACTAAAATAACAGTGTATGTTCCTGTTGCTAATTGAGAAATATCTATTGTTTCTGAAGCAATTCCTTTGTCAACAATTATCGATCCTAATTGATTATAAATTCGTATCGTATGTAAATTTTCATAACCAGAAATATGAATAGAATTTTGCGCCGGATTAGGCCAAATTAAAACTTCATCCTTTGCTTCTTCCTCCTTCAGTACCAAATTTTGGTCCGCTTCTTTTGAACTCAATGTTGAATACCCCAACACTCTAAGCTCTTCCAAGCTAACCCAACTTCCTGAATATCCATCTGCACCCGTAACTGAAACCCGAACATATCTTGCATTTGTATTAGAGAATGCATCACAAATAGGGTTGTCATTTGAACCTGACGTTGTATTGTTACTTCTATCGACAATTAAGCTATAATTATTATTATCGGTAGAAGCTTCAATTATAAATTGATATGCTCTATCACTAAAACAAATTACTTCTGTACTACTGATGGTATAAAACCCACCCAAATCTACCACTACAGACTGAGGAAAATACTGGGCAGACCATCTAGAATCAGCATCGCCATCCAATAAATTTGACGCAGGGTTTTCAGATTGTTGCTCGGAGGCAACTGCCGACTTATTCAAGGCTACATTCAATTTTACTGGCTCAACAATAACAGGTGAAACTGTCTCTGAAAGCTCATTAAAATACACCAATGCCTCACCAGGGTCTTGAAGATAAGCACCGTTTTTCCAGTAACTAGGGAAAGACCAATAAGAAATATCTCTGTTTACAAATTCACTACCATTTACAGAAACTAGCAGTCTCTCATCTTCTAATGAAATATCACAATCAAAATATCCGTTAGGTAAGGATCCCATAGGAATATGCGTGGTTGCAACCCCTTCAGAATCTGTTTTTACCGCTGCAAATAAACTACCGTTTAGGCTATAAACTCTTAACAAAGGTTTGTTAGGACCATTCCCTGCATTTGCATCATCATGAATTTGCAATAATGTCAATTGCTCACATGTTTGAATTTTTACATCTAAATTAACATGAAGACTTCTATTTTGATTCTCTACCAACCAATTATTTTCATACCTCAATTCTGATCTTACTTTTGTAGCATTTGCATCTCGTGTTTGACTGAAGGCAATTTTATCCGAATCAGCAACAAAAAAAGACACTGATGAATAACCATTTATAATAGAGGATGTTGTCGCTTCAGTATTACTTAACGGAGACTGTAGTTTACATAGTTCCAAATAAGTTTGGAATTTAGGAATATCATAAGGCGCGGCAACCTCCACAGGTGGCTCTTGGTCGCTTTCTGAAAAAATCTTAAAATCTAATAAACTTACCCAAGTACCTTCATAACTCGTCGCTCCAGTAACACGTATTTTTACAAACCTTGTTGAAACAGAAGAAAACACATCTTTAATTGGGATCGTTTCAGTTCCCGGTGTGCTATTGGAAGATCTATCGACAATTGTAGTATAATTACCATTCTGTGTATCCGAAATAGAAATTTCATATTGATATGCTCTATCTGAATAACAAACCAATTCTGTACTTCCGATGGTGAAATTCGCTCCTAAATCAACGATAGCTTCTTTAGGAAAGCCAGACACTGACCATCTTGTAGAAAGGTCGCCATCAACTAAATTGGAATCAATATTTGATCCATCTGCAGAGCCTGTAGAATAGACCAATTTATTCAATGCAACATCATTGCCAGCAGAAGGTGCATTTACTAGAATGCTAATGGAATCTGCAAATCCTCCTTCTTGAGTTGTTCCCGTAATGATGGTAGTTCCCTCTGAAAGTGCTGTTACTACTCCACTAGAATTAACTAAAGCGACAGATGTATCTGACGAAGTATAAATTATGTTCTTATTTGTAGCATTTGACGGACTAATTGCAGGGGATAATTGTTCGCTACTACCCAAAACAATATCCATGGAATTCGTACTGAATACCAAACCGGTTACGGCAATATTCTCAGGGACAGCATCTCCATGCTGCACAGTAAAATCATAAACTAAAACCTCACCGTAGTTGTCAGGATCATCTGTAGAGTCTCCTTCCCTCTCCGGATTACTTTGTGTATAATTCCCAACCTTAAAATAAGTTTGGTCATAATTTAAATCCATAACATAATCGTTTCCATCAGCTTTCACTAAATAAGCATCAGCCGTACCATTATTAAAAGACTCCAAAAGATTCCCATCTTCTGAGTAATAACAGTAGTGTTTTCCATCCAATACATGAAAAATAACTTCATGTTTATCTCCTAAGTTATAATCTGTTTTAATGGTAACATCATCTCTTAACTTACCTCCATTAAAAGAAATAAAAAGATGAGAATCTTCCAGACGCATCACCATGGAGTCATCTATTCCATCTGCCTTATTCCCATGAATTTGGGTAGCTACCAAATGAGATTTTTCAATTGGTAAATGCGTAATAGCTTGTTCTACATAGAGCATATGAGAACCTTCTGTAGTCCAATAAATATCTGAAGAACCATCTTCTTCTCTTTCTCTCAATTCTGATCTTATATAATCTGAATTTGGAGTTGTTCCGTTGTCATTTCGAATGGGAGCTCTGAAAACAATAGCATCTTTAGAATCGTTTACAAAAAAGAATTCATTGTTAGATTCTCCACAAAGCGTCTTGTCTTCTTCCCCTGTTGGATAGGTAATTTTCCAACCATTACAATTCCTCATCAAGTCTGAAGGATTTTGTCCTATCATAGGAAGAGAAAATAGGATCATCAAACTTAGCATGATACTACGCAGTTCATTTTGTTTAATTTTTTTCATTTTATTAAGCTTAGTTTTTGGTTAACTAGTTTGGTTTACCAGTTTTTTAGTTTCGCCAAATATATATTATTTTTTTAATTCACAAAACAAAAAAATCAACATTACATACTGATTTTAAGACACTTAAAACCATACCTTATACGTTTATTTTCACCTTACAACATTGCAGTCCTCAATATTTTTAGAAAATATTTTTTTCCAAATTTCAAATTATTCCTTACTGTAATTGACTTCAAATTTTAAACTAAATTTGTTATCTGAGCGTTATCATATTCCATGCATAAATTTGGTCCCTTACTTTTTTTATTTCTTTGTTTGACAGTGTCTGCTCAAACCAAATTTTCAAATGCAAAATCGAAAGAATTAATTCTTCAAACCGATAGTATTTATATTTCTGAAGTAAGTATCAGTCCCGTAAATTTCAAACTGATTTCGAATGGAACCACCATTCCTTCCGCTGACTATGAAATAAATTTCGAAACTGCTCTTTTGGTTATAGATGCTAAGCGCTATTCCAACATTAAAATTGAATATACAGCCTATCCTGACTTTTTAACTGAAACCTATGCCCCCATGAGTCAGCAGGTAATTGTTCCGAGTTCTAGCAACAATGAAAACCTTTATCGTTATACACCCGAAAAAGATGAAGGAAAAGCTCCCTTTGAAGGTCTATATACCCAAGGAAGTTTAGCACGTGGTTTGACTGTAGGAAACAATCAAGATGCGGTAACAAACTCTAGCCTGGATTTACAAATCTCCGGTAAACTCTCTAAAGATGTTACCATCAAAGCCTCTATTTCTGACAGTAATATCCCTATTCAAAAGAACGGATACTCACAACAAATAGAAGAGTTTGATAGGATTTTTATAGAATTATTCACCAATCAATGGAGTTTGAAAGCAGGAGACATTAACTTAAACAATAACGAAACTAATTTTTTAAAATTTGATAAAAAAGTAGCGGGACTTTCTGTTGATATTACTCCTACCCATAAAGATTCTGAAAACCATTTTAAAGCATCTGGTGCTTTGGTAAGAGGTAGATTTACAAGACATCAATTTGTAGGGGTAGATGGAAACCAAGGCCCCTATAAATTACTCGGTCCTAATGGAGAAACTTTTATTGTTATTCTATCTGGGAGTGAAACAATTTATGTTAACGGCCGTCCTTTAAAAAGAGGAGATCAAAACGATTATACCATAGATTACAACACTGCAGAAATAATTTTTACCACTACCTTCCCAGTTACTTCTAACATGAGAATAACAGCAGAATTTCAATATTCCGATAGAAATTACACCCGTTTTGTAAGCTACAACAAAGCCTCACATAAGAGTGAGAAATTAGAAATTGGCGGATATTTTTACACAGAAAGCGATGCAAAAAACCAACCATTGCAACAGAACCTGACGGAAGACCAAAAAAAAATATTAGCAGAGGCAGGGAACGACACTACTAAAATGATTTCTGAAAGTGGTTTTGAAACGGAATACGATGAAAATAAAATTCTTTATAAAAAAACGATACAAAATGAAATAGAAATCTATGAGTTTTCTCAAAATCCTGAAGACACATTATATTCGGTTACCTTTAGTTATATAGGAGAAAACCAAGGAAGTTATCAACTTGAAAACACCACTGCCGTGGGAAGAATATTTTCGTACGCAGGAACAAACAAGGGAAATTATGCGCCCGTCATTCAACTCGTTGCCCCTACCAAACTTCAAGTAGCGGTAGCCAAAGCAAACTACAGTCCTACCAGCAAAACTATCTTAAAATCTGAAATTGCTTTGAGCGATAATAATCAGAATTTATTTTCCGATTTAGACAACGAAAATAATAAAGGAATTGCAGCCAAAGCAGGTTGGACACAAGTTTATACTGATAAAAAATGGCTTGTAAAAAGTAACATCGACTTTGATTATCTTCAACAAAATTTCACAAGTATTCAAAGGATATATAATGTAGAATTTAATCGAGATTGGAATTTAGTAAATCCAACAGGCACTCAAGAATTCCTGAGATCAGAAATTCTAGTTTCTAACAAAAATAACAGCGAATTTTCCTACAATTTTGAATCCCTAAAATTTCAAAATTCATTTACAGGGTACAAACATAAATTCAAAGGAGGAATCAATTCTAAAAATACAACGATAAATGCCAAGGCAAGTTTGTTGCACAATGAAAGTACCACTCAAAAGGGAAGTTTTTTAAAAGCTGCTGCAACATTTAAAAGATATTTCAAAACAACATGGATTGGCGGAATCTTAGATACTGAAAATAATAAGCAAACAGACATTAGTACAAATAAACTGGACTTAAATAGTCAGAAATATTTTAGCTATGGAGCTTTTTTAGGAATTGGTGATAGCACTAAAGTATACGCAAAAATCGGGGTAGACTTTAGAGAGAATGATAGTGTTCAAAACGAAGTCCTTACCCGTGTTAACAACTCTAAAAGTTATTATATAAATACTACTTTGGTACAACAAAAAAATGCCCAAGTAGGGGCTTATATCAACTACAGAACCGTTGACAATATTTTTCAGGATGATACTAATATGTTAAACTCTAGGCTTAACTATTCTCAACGTCTTTTTAAAAATTTTATTAGTTGGAATACTATCTATGAAACCTCATCGGGTACTTCACCTCAACAACAATTTGCCTATATCAAAACGGAACCAGGCCAAGGGTTTTATACATGGATAGATTACAACGGGAATGGAATTCAAGAATTTGAAGAATTTGAAATAGCAAAATTTGCAGATCAAGCAGATTACCTACGTGTCACGCTACCAACAGTAACTTATATACGTGTGAATCAAACTAAATTTAGTCAATCCTTTAACATTACCCCGAATCAATGGAAAAACAAAGTAGATTTCAGAAAAACCCTTTCTCAGTTTTCCAACCAATCCTTTGTTTTAATAGACACAAAAAAACAACGCAACGGAAACGGCTTTGACTTAAATCCCTTTGACACCAACAATCCTTCAGTAATAGGCTTATTGCAAACAATTAAAAATAGCTTTTTCTTTAGAAGGGGACTACAAAACTACAGCACAACCTACATTTATTCAAACACTAGAACAAAAACAAATCTAGGAATAGGGTTTCAAGAAAATAACCAATTGCTAAGACAACTAAATTTCCAACACAGACTAGGAGCATTTTGGTTACTTGATGCCAAATTAAGTCATAAATCCACTGAAAGTAAGAGCGAAAATTATAATGAAAGAAACTACAAAATAAAAAGTCAAGAAATAACACCAATCATCACTTACTCCTTCTCTATTAATAGCAATTTTTCTTTTTCATATGAATATAAAAACAAGGATGAACCTACTAGCATCTCCACTTTAGAGTTACATAAAATAGGAACTAGTTATCAATATGCCCACCCTACAAAAGGGGCAATCATTGCAGATTTCAACCTTTATAAAAACAATTTTAATGGTATTGAAAACAGCCCCATTGCTTATGAAATGCTAGAAGGACTACAGCCAGGGGATAATTTTGTATGGAACCTTATTGCACAAAAAAAACTGACCAGTTACTTACACTTAAATATAAACTATAATGGTAGAAAAAGTGAAACCGCGAATACAATTCATACCGGAAGTATTCAATTAAGAGCTGTTTTTTAAGAATCTAAACCTAAGGAAAGTTATTTTTTTTCCATTTTTATATAGTACATTTGTCAGATAAAAATTGACTATCAACCTAATTGAAATTAATGAAAAAAACGATCGCTCTATTACTTTTTGCTTTGGTCTTTAAAATGTCTTCTGCACAAACAAACGAGATTAAAGTAGATGTATTTGATATTTTGGCTTTACTGGCCTTAGACGTTACTTTTGAGCATAATTTAAATACAGAATCTTCCATAGGGATTGCTGCTATGTTCAATTTTGCTAGTGAATCTTCTAGTTTTAGATACGAGCAAGAATTTACCTTGACTCCCTATTACAGACAAACATTTTTTAGCAAGGGGAATTTTGATTATTTCGGAGAATTTTTTGGTTGCCTAAATAGAGGTGACAAAGACCCTGCTAAATTGGAAATAGGTGATTCACCTAGCTATACGGATTTTGCTTTAGGACTTTCTTTTGGAGGAAAATATGTAACTGCCAGCGGATTTGTTGCAGATATACATGCAGGTATTGGTAGAAATTTATTTAATACAGACTATTCTGCTAGTATCGTTCCTAGAGTTGGTATCTCCGTGGGGAAACAGTTCTAAACATAAAAATGACATAAAAAAAGGGGATTGATATGATCAATCCCCTTTTTTATTTCCTTCAAATTCTTATTTGCAGTAAGCAGTATAAGCCTCTTTTAAATGATCAGCAATCATTTCAGCAGATCTACCTTCAATATGATGGCGCTCTAACATATGAACTAATTTTCCATCTTTAAATAATGCTACAGCTGGAGAAGAAGGAGGAAAAGGAACCATAAACTCTCTTGCCTTTCCAACAGCCTCACCATCAACTCCTGCAAAAACAGTCACTAAATTGTTTGGCTTAACCTCACCTTCAATAGAAGCAATTACTCCTGGTCTAGCTGTACCTGCAGCACAACCACATACAGAATTTACAACTACCAATGTAGATCCTTCTAATTTCAATGTGTTTTCTACGTCTTCAGGAGTTTTCAACGCTGAAAAACCTGCTTGTACCAATTGCGCTTCCATTGGCGCAGTTAATTCTTGTGGATACATATATTATATTTTTTTGAATATTAAACTTTAATGCGACAAAGATAAGGATTGCATCCCAATCGATCACCTCTGTTTCATAGATTTCGTTTATGTTAGAAAAAGGTTTTTGTATAATAGATTTCACTACTTCTTTAAGACTATCTTAACTTAAATTAAAATAGCTACTACAACAATAAAAGTATCTTTGTGTCTTAAAATTTAATAAAATGGCAAGTTTTACAAAATGGCTCGGTGCCGGATTGGGATGGTCTTTTGGAGGTCCTATAGGTGCTTTGCTAGGATTTATAGTAGGGAATGCAATAGATGGTTTTACCAAATCAGACATTCAAGATTTTAGACGACAAGCAGCAAACCACGACAACAATACACATTCAGGTGATTTTGAAGTAAGTTTACTAATACTTTCATCTTTTGTAATAAAAGCAGATGGAAAAATAGACCAACGTGAGTTAGATTTTGTTCGAGCGTACTTTGTAAAAATGTATGGAAAAGACAGAGCTAATCATGCATTCCGATTATTCAAAGGAATCATTAAAAATAATGATGTATCAGTACGTCAAATATCTTTACAAATCAGGCAACAAATGCAACATGCGTCTCGATTACAATTGATGCATTATTTATTTTCTTTAGCAAAGGCGGATGAAATAGTAACACCCGATGAATTGGATATGCTACATAAAATCGCAGGATATTTAAGTATCAATCCACATGATTTTGAATCTATCAAAGCCATGTTCTATAATGATTCTGAAAGTGCTTATAAGATTCTAGAAATTGCAAAATCAGCAACAGACAAAGAGATAAAAGCCGCGTATAGAAAAATGGTCAAAAAACATCATCCTGACAAAGTCAAACATTTAGGAGATGAACACGTGAAAGGAGCACAAGATAAATTCTTAAAAATTCAAGAAGCTTACGAACAAATAAAAAAAGAAAGAGGACTATCATAGTCCTCTTTTATTTTTCAAAAAAAAGGTCAGTGAAAAATCACCGACCCTTTTTAAAAACACCCTAATTATTTACTTGTAATCTTTATAATCTTTTGATCCTCATTTCCTGCGAGTTTTAAGTAATACATACCAGCAACTAAACTATAGTTCTGGGTATTTATTTCTAAACTATTTTTCCCTTCGACAGATTCAACCATTATTACACGCCCATGAATATCAATCAATGACACCATTTTATATGGATGCCCGTTTTCTAAAGAAACATGTAGTTTATCTGTAAATGGATTTGGAAATACTTTCGTTTCTCTCAACTCAGAGGCTACTGCTTCTGAAACAATTTGTTTTGCACCTTCTTTAGCCGATGAAGTGACGGATACTCCATTTTGAGTACAAGCATCTATATTTGAGGTCCAGTTTGTTCCAACAGGTCTGATACTTGCTTTCCATAAATAATTATTAGCAACTATTGGTGCCGAATTCACATTTACATTTATGGTTGCTACCCCTGTTCCCGAAGTAACCGTTGTGGAACCATATCCTAGCCATCCTGAATTCCAAAGTTCAACCACAACATCTCTAGTCTGTGTAGCTGAGTACGGAAGATCCACTGAATAAGAAGTACCAGAACTTATAACACTTGGCATATTCCCACATAATACTGCATCTGTATTTCCTTCAATAACAGCAATATTTGATATACTATTATCAGAAGCTATTGCCGTAGTCCAATCTCCACCCACAGGCCTTATGCTTGATTTCCATCTATACCCTGTTCCAACAACTGGCACAGCGTTTAACGGAACGGTAATGTTCGTTGTTCCACTACCTGCCTGTACTGTTTTAGTTGATTGACCAAGCCAACCAGAGTCCCAAAACTCAACAACAAGATCCCTAGATTGAGACGCCTGATATGTTACCGCAACAGTATACGTATTTGCAGGATTAATGGCTAATGAGGCATCTAAACTAATCGTGTTTACAGTTGGAGCAGCAGCTACTGAAACTCCAGTAATACTATTATCCGTAGCCAAACTTGTAGTCCAATCTCCACCCACAGGTCTTATACTTGATTTCCAACTATATCCAGATCCTATTGTAGTTGGGGTAGTTAAATTTAAGGTAACATCTGTTGTTCCAGAACCTTGAGGAACCGTAACAGTAGCCTGTCCCAACCACCCTGAATTCCATAGCTCTACAACAACATCTCTAGATTGAGAAGCTTCATATGCCACACTTACGGTATAGGTACTACCAGGCGCTATTGTTGTTGGGGCTGTTAAATTTATGGTGTTTACAGCAGCCGCTTGAAGTGTTAAATTCAGACTTGCTAAATTTATTCCCGCCGACTCTGTATTAACGCGAATAACCTGTTCTCCAGCCACAAGAGAAACAGACTTTGTTATATTGGAATAAGTAGTCCAATTTCCTGTGGCAGGCAACGCCAAACTACCTGTTTTATTGACTCCATCAAAAGCAACATTAACGCTTCCGCCATTATTTGGAGCTGAATATCTTAAATCTAATAAATAATCTCCCTCGGTAGCAACATTTACGGTATATTCCTGCCATTCACCAGCTACGGTCCACCCCACAACAGCATCTCCATCACCAGATCCTAAATCTACCTTTTCATTTGTACGATACAAACCTCCAGAATTCCCATTAGTAGTATCATGATATGCGACACCCTCTCCTCCATTGTCATAATTTTTCAATGCAATTGTTCCAGGAACCGAATGAGCAACCCCATTTGGATAAGCAGATTGTCCGGTTGACACAGGAGTATCATATTTTTCTACTTGCAAAATTAAAGAAGATACATGACCTCCATTATCTGAAAAAGTAATCGCTACATTATTATTTGACTGAATCAAACTCATCGGAACAGGAATTTCTATCGTACCGAAAAAATCATCTCTATTTGCTTGATCATAACCTTTCCAATTATTTGGTACTGCTATCGTAGTCCCGTTTACCTTAACTACAGGAGCTTTTGAAACATTATGTTTCCTTCCTATAGACATTCGCAAAACAGCTTTACCCGTTCCTGTAGTAACATTATTAAACGCAAAATTCATCTGATTGCCACTTGCAATCGGTTGCAAATATTTGGATGTGTAATATTTTTTACTTCTAATAGCATTATCAAATACAATATTATTTGAAAAAGTATACTCTAAAGTAACCGTTTCTCCTCCAATTAAAGTTAAACTACCTGGAGCAGAAGTTTGCAAATTATTAGAAAAAACAGGAGCTTGGTTTGCGTAAACTTTCATTTTCTTTACTCTCACATTTTGAAAACCTGCAAAAGCGTCTTGAAAATTTAAATTTACCGTTTTATTAGAATTATCCAGATTATTTAGAGCTACATACATTTTTTTTCCATCTACAAAGGCTTGTGCCTGAATATCAGGATTATCGGTATTTACAGAAATTCTTTTCCCTTTAAACTCTTTCCATAAATCGTAAAAATAAACTTTAGGAGTATAGGTCCATCCTGAAGGAGTTGCGCTACCTAAATTTGTGGGTCTCAACAAAACCGCCCCATAAGGTTGATAATTATTTGCTGCTGTTAAATGCCATGTAGATTTATCTGTAGCAAATGGAATAGAAATAGCTAAATTATCCTGTCTCTCTAATAAATTAAAAATAATATGATTAAATGACTTTACTGTCTGAGCGCTTGTAATATCAGAATAATCAGCACTATAACCACTCGCAATTCCTCCATATTCTGTAATGGCATGTTCTTTTACATTTCCCCATTTTATATAACTATATGCATCAATCATATCCAATATTGCTTCAGAATTACTACCTGATCTTAGATTGTTTTGACCGGTAACATTTACACCATCATATAAATGCGTAGAGAATCCATCCATATTAGCACCAGCCGTATCCATAAACATTTTCATATTATCATTCCAGTGACCAAAATCACTTATTTCTAGGGATGGCCATGCCGATGAATATCCCAATACCTTCATATTTGCAAGTTCTGGAGCCGCATGAATTTTTGCACCAATGGCACTATACACTTGTGCCATTTGCAATTTTATTCTAGCTTCTTCTGCTAAATTCCAATTCCCTGAATAATAATCTGAAGCATGCACAAAAGGCTCATTCATCGCTTCAAAATATTCCGGTCTTCCGGCATCATCCGCAAAATTTTTCCAATACTCTGCGGCCCAATTTCCAGCAGCATTAGCATCCATACCATCCACAAAAATATTTCCAGGATGCTCAGTTGAAATAAATCGAGAAACATTTCTTACTTGTGTACCTCCTCCTTTGTAAGCAGGATAATTCGCGACACTCCCCGTTTGACCTTTAGCATAGGAAAACGGTCCCCAGAAACCTCGACCTCTAGATACATTATAATCGGCATAAAACTGGTTCATTTCCGCATCGGAAGTAGTAGCAGAATGGATTGTAAAATACTTGGTTCGGTCTAATTCTGAAGTACCTCCAAGAAATCGTTGTACACTTTGGTCAATAGTTACTGTTTGCGAAAAAATTGAAAATGGCAAAATACCCATCATCACAAAAAACAATAGTTTTTTGGTTAGTTTAAATTTGTTCATTTAGTTTGGTTTTGGTTTATGTATTCTAGGTTAAAAAATACTTTTCCAATGTAGCAATCATCTCCATTACGCTACCAAAACAAATGTCTTATGAAGGGAATCATATGATTTTCAATAAATTAAACCATATGTGTTGTTTTATTTACATGATGATTTTTCTCAATAAAACAGGCTGATCATATCCTTAGCAGAAACTAAACAACAATAAATCAAAAAAATAAAATCGCAATAATTTAAATTAAAACTCCATAAAAAGAAGGAGATTTTCATAATTAAAATGATTTTTATTTTTTCGTAAAAAAAATAATTTTTCACTATTCCTAGTGAAGTAAATTAACTTGGTTTCTTTAGAAAACTACTTTAGTTTTCTAATTTTTTTTCAAATAGCTTAACAAAGGTCTATCACACAGCTAATTTAGATTGATTACATTGCATTGATCTAAAAAATTTAATCATGAAAATATCAAAATTATTATTCGTTGCTTTTTTATTAACTGGCCTTTCGAATCTTTCTGCTCAGAATTTATCTGGATTATCGAAAAACATTTCTAGTTCAACAAATCAAGCTCAAATGGAAGCCTTATTTAACCAGCCGGAAACTCAAAAGCAAATAGCGGCTAAATTGGATGAAAGTCCTGAATTAACAAATGAAGCTATCAATTATTTAAAAAACAATGAGGGAACAAAGAAAGAAATTTCTCAGGTTATTGCTAAAAATCCAACTTCAAAAAAGAAAGTAATGGATTATATAACTTCAAATCCTAAACTACTATCTACTGTAATGGGATATTTTAAAAGCAAACCAGAACTCATGGAAAAAGCCCTAAAACTTGTAGGGATGTAAAAATAAAAAAGGCTACTTAATTCAGTAGCCTTTTTTTAGTTTCATAAATTAATAATTACACAACTCCTTGAGCTAGCATAGCATCTGCAACTTTAACAAAACCGGCAATATTAGCACCTTTAACATAGTCAACATAACCATTTTCATCTTTGCCATACTTTACGCAAGACTCATGAATATCTTGCATTATTTCTTTCAATTTCTGATCAACTTCTTCTCTGGACCATTTAAAACGTAAAGAATTCTGGGTCATTTCTAAACCAGAAGTTGCTACTCCACCAGCATTGGATGCCTTACCTGGAGCAAATAAAATTTTCGCTTTGTGAAATGCATGAATTGCCTCTGGTGTTGAAGGCATATTTGCTCCCTCACTAACACAAATGCATCCATTTTTTATTAAAGTTTTCGCATCATCTCCGTCTAATTCATTTTGAGTGGCACACGGCAAAGCAATATCACAAACAATACTCCATGGTTTCTCTCCTTCCATAAAAGTTGCAGAAGGATATTTTTTTACATATTCAGATATACGTCCCCTTTTAACATTTTTCAACTCCATGACAAAAGCAAGTTTCTCTTCACTTATCCCATCAGGATCATGTATACTTCCAGAAGAATCAGATAAAGACAAGACCGTTGCTCCCAATTGAATCGCTTTTTCCGCTGCAAATTGGGCAACATTCCCTGAACCTGATACCACTACTTTTTTACCTTCAAAAGAATCTTGTTGTTCTCGCAACATATCTTGAGCAAAATAAACGTTTCCATAACCTGTAGCCTCTGGACGAATTAAGGATCCACCCCAACTAAGTCCTTTTCCAGTTAGAACACCGGTAAATTCGTTTTTCAATTTTTTATAAGCGCCAAACAAAAAACCAATCTCTCTTGCTCCTACACCAATATCACCAGCAGGTATATCCGTATTCGGACCAATATGCCTAGACAATTCACTCATAAAAGCATGACAAAAACGCATTATTTCTTTGTCTGATTTTCCTTTTGGGTCAAAATCAGATCCCCCTTTTCCTCCTCCCATTGGAAGTGTTGTAAGGGCATTTTTAAATACCTGTTCAAATGCTAAAAATTTTAGAATGCTCATGTTTACAGATTTATGAAAACGCAAACCTCCTTTGTAAGGCCCGATTGCCGAATTCATTTGCACTCGATACCCCCTATTTACATGAATAATTCCATTGTCATCTACCCAAGACACACGAAAGGTTATCACACGTTCAGGCTCTACCATTCGCATTAAAATATGTTGCCCTCTATATATATCTTGACTTTTGATATAAGGTATAACAGTATCGGCTACTTCTTGTACTGCCTGCAAAAATTCTGGTTGATTCCCATCCCTTTGCCTTACCAAATCCATAAATTCGTCAATTATTTCTTGCATAATGTTTAGTTCTTTAAAATTCCGTTACCCAAAGTACAGAAAATATTTTTTAGAAAAATAAGGTTGAAACTATTTGTTGAAAATTTAACTAGTTCCTTAGAAAATTTTTAGGACTTCTTTCATTTATTTTTGAGCTATTTTGACCTGTTAAACTTCACTAGTTAATCTTAAATATTTGGATTTCGACTATATCATAACACAAAATTTTAGTTTCAAGAAAAACGTTTTAGAGAAATATCCTAATTTTAACCAAGAAACTAAAATTTTCTATTCCAATAACAACTTTACTATTCACACAAAAAAATAGTACAGGTCTTTTTCTTTTTTTAAATTTGCAGCCTAATTTCAGATACAATGTTAGATAAAGTAAAAGAGCTGATTGGTGATGTAAAAGCATTTAATGCTTCTACCAAAGAAGAGGTAGAACAATTCAGAATCCAATACCTTGGAAGTAAAGGAGTTTTAAAAGATCTTTTTAACGACTTTAAAGATGTTGAAAATCATCTTAAAAAAGATATTGGTCAAGCTTTAAATCAATTGAGAGGAGCTGCTACGGATAAAGTAAACGAACTTAAGAACTCATTTGAGAACACAATGGAATCAAAAAGTTTTTATGGCGACTTAACACGTCCATCTGAACCGATTAATTTAGGTGCTAGACACCCAATATCTATTGTTAGAAATCAAATTGTTGAAGTATTTGACAGAATTGGTTTTACTGTTTCTGAAGGTCCTGAAATTGAAGATGATTGGCACAACTTTACGGCATTAAACTTGCCAGAATATCACCCTGCAAGAGATATGCAGGATACTTTTTTTATTGAAAAAGATCCAGATTTATTGTTAAGAACACATACCTCATCAGTACAAACTAGGTATATGGAAAACAACACTCCTCCTATTAGAACTTTATCTCCGGGTAGGGTTTTTAGAAACGAGGACATCTCTGCAAGAGCTCATTGTATTTTCCATCAAATTGAAGGACTATATATTGATACAGATGTCTCTTTTGCCGATTTAAAACAAACGTTGTTATATTTCACTAAAGAAATGTTTGGTAAATCAAAAATAAGACTGAGACCTTCATACTTTCCTTTTACTGAGCCTAGTGCTGAAGTGGATATTTATTGGGGATTAGAAACTGAAACTGATTATAAAATTACCAAAGGAACTGGTTGGTTAGAAATTATGGGATGCGGAATGGTAGACCCTAATGTTTTGAAAAACGCCAACATTGACCCAACAAAATATAGTGGTTATGCTTTTGGAATGGGAATTGAAAGAATTGCTATGTTATTATACCAAATTCCGGATATCAGAATGTTTTACGAAAACGACGTACGTTTCTTAGAACAATTTAAATCTGTTCTTTAATGAAAAAAGACATCATTATTCCTGAAGTGAAAGATGTATTTATGGCCATTGTAAAAGAGTACAATGAGGATTTTAAATGCGATGATTGGAATGCCTATATCATAAACAATAAAGAAGTAGATCTAGAAATGTTTTTGATAGTTTCTAAAGGTGATGAAGAAACTACCAAACTAAAAACCTCAGTTCTTAGAAAAAAAATAGACAAATTACCTGCAAAATCCTACGCAAAAGTAGAATATATAAATCCTGCAGTGCTGCGTCTAAACAATATTTTTGATGTAACTTTTTTCGAAGGATCAAAAATGTATGATAAAACATTCACTTTTAAAAAAGGAACCGTTAAAGAGGGTACACTTAGAATGATTCCTTTGTTAAAAAAAGAGGGGGTAGTTGTTAAATAAAATCACCATTGGTTTATTTTAACTCAATGTTTACAGGTTTCTTAGGCAATCTTAATGAGATTACCTATCTTTATTTTTTATAACCCATTTTAAACTAAAGAATGAGACTTATCGCTACAAAATTATTTTTAAGTACACTTTTTGTTTGCTCTTCACTTTTAACGTTTGCTCAAAACACAACAACACTATATGTGGGTGGGTACACAAATGGAGATGCAAAAGGTGAAGGTATTTATACTTTTGAATTCAATAGTGAAACCGGAGCCTTAAAAAATGGTAAACTCGTTACAAAAGCAACAAGTCCATCTTATTTAGCCATTAGTTCAGATAAAAAAACAGTCTATTCTGTTAGTGAGTCAAAAAACTACCTTAATTCCAATAGTGGAGCCATAGCGTCTTTTAAAGTTTTGGGTGATGGAATGCTTGAAAAAAATGCTGAAATAAGTTCTTATGGCGCAAACCCTTGTCATCTAAGTTTAAACTCCAAAGGGGATAAATTAGTAGTTTCAAATTATACGGGAGGGACCTTTAGTTTATTTTCTATCTTAAATGATGGTAGAATCGATACTATTCAACAAGTAGTCAATCTTAACAACGATAGCATAAAAGCACACACCCATTCTGCGCAATTTTACAAAAACGATCTATTTATCGCCGATTTAGGAATCAACACCCTAGAACGCTATTCTTTTTCCGATTCTATTTATACTCCTAAACAAACCATCACAATGGCAGATAAAAGCGGACCAAGACATTTTGCTATGACAAAGAATGCCGATTTTATTTATGTAATTAATGAATATGGAGCGACTATCAGTACCTTAAAAAACAACGGAACTGACTATAAAAAAATCAATGATACTTCTACCTTAGGAGAAAATTATAAAGGAAAAAATTCTTGTGCGGACATTCACCTTTCTAACGATGAAAAATTCTTGTATGGATCCAATCGTGGGGAAAACACAATTGTAGTTTTTGAAAGAAATAAAAAGGATGGCTCTTTAAGAAAAATACAATCTATTAGCTGTCATGGAGACTGGCCAAGAAACTTCACACTAGGACCAAAAGGAAATTTTTTACTGGTTGCAAACAAAAAATCTAGCAATATTGCCATTTTTTTAATTGACAAAGCTAGTGGAGAATTAACTTATATCTATGATGTTAAATCACCAAACCCTTCTTGTTTACAGTTTTAATTAGTCTAAGAAATCCGTTAAAAGTTTAAACTGTCTTTTCGGACTTCTTTTAAGATATACTACATTATACACAGCATCAATGATAGGAGTACTTGCTTTATAAGTTTCATTTAACTCAAAGGCACTTTTTACAGCATAATACCCTTCTGCAACCATACTCATTTCCATCATTGCAGCTTTTACAGTGTATCCCTTACCAAGCATATTCCCAAACATTCTATTTCTACTAAAGGTAGAATATCCTGTAACCAATAAATCTCCTAGATAGGCTGAGTTATTAATGTTACGCTTCATTTTATGAACTTTTTTAATATAGCCTTTCATTTCTCTAATAGCATTAGACATTAGAACCGCTTGAAAGTTATCTCCATATCCCAAACCATGGGCAATACCCGCCGCAATTGCGTAAATATTTTTTAACATTGCAGCATATTCTGTTCCAATAATATCATCAGAGATTTTACATTTAATGTAATCCCCAGAAATCACCTCGCTTAAAACACTTGCTTTCTCTTCATCTTGGCAGGCAATTGTCAAATAAGAAAGTCGTTCCATGGCAACTTCTTCAGCATGACAAGGTCCAGTAATTACTCCTATATTTTCAAAAGGAATTTGATGTTGAATATGTAAATGTTCTCCTACAATTAAACCGGTTTCAGGAACAATTCCCTTAATCGCTGAAAATATTATTTTATCAGTCAAATCAACGGTTACCTTAGAAAGTTCAGACATTAAAAACGCTGAAGGAATCGCAAAAATCAACACATCTGCATAACCCGCCATTTCATTGATATCATCAGACAAAAACAGCTGACTTACATTAAACTCTGCCGAAGATAAATAATTAGGATTGTGCTTGTTTTCTTTAATATATTCAATAGAAGACTCAGAACGCATGTACCAGCCCACCGTTGAAAGATTCTCACTTAGCATTTTTACAATTGCAGTGGCCCAACTTCCACCACCAAATACTGCTACTTTTAAAGACTCACTCATATATTAATTCAATTAATGCAAAGACCAAAAGTAAGAATTTTAATGCAACAAATCATAGCATTATTAGGATTCCTTACCCTAAACTCTGCATTAAATATCACTATATTTGACCCGAATTCAAACTGATACAATTGAGTACTTTTAAGCGTTTTTTTAAAGACACTATCATCTATGGTATTGCCGCAGTTTTACCCAAAGCCATCAACGTATTACTTGTAAGACTACATACTAGTTCACTAACACCAAGTGAATATAGTGTAAACACAAGTTTTTATGTTTGGGCAGCCTACTTTAACATCATATTGACCTATGGTATGGAAACGGCATTTTTTCGCTTTTTTAACTCAGAAAAAGAAAAAGGCAAAGTAATTTCTACCGCTTTTTGTTCTATTTTATGCACTAGCATTATGGCGCTAATTGCATTATTATTATTTAAAGATAGTATTTCAAATGCCTTAGGTTTTTCTAACCCCATCTATTTTTCATTATTAGTTTGGATTTCCATTTTAGACACCCTTATTGTAATTCCATTTGCCTACTTAAGAGTTAGCGGATTATCGAAAAAATACACCTTATTCAGACTCTTAAATATTGGTGTTTATACAATTTTCAATCTTTTATTTTTGTGGTATCTACCTAAAAAGGGATCAAACAACATCTTATTTTTAGAAAATTCTTTTGACCCAAATTTTAAGGAGGGCTATATCTTTATCGCAAATTTAATTGCAAGTAGTGTAACTTTTATTTGTGTACTGCCGTTAATATTTAAATTCAAATTTTCTTTTGACAAAAATATTTTAGCAAAAATGCTGAGCTATTCTTGGCCTATTTTGATTGCTGGATTAGCCTATACCACAAACGAAAACCTAGACAAATTGATCCTAGAAGACTGGTTAGGAAAAGAGGTTATGGGTGCCTATGCAGGTGCTTACAAAATTGGCGTAATTATGTCTTTATTCATCATGGCATTTAGACTAGGTGCAGAACCCTTTTTTTTCAATCAAGCAAATAAAGAAAACGCTCCTAAAACTTATGCTATTATATTAAAATGGTTTGTGATCATAGGTGCCTTGTTTGTATTAATAATTGTTTCTTATGTTGATTTTATAGCGACAATTTTCTTAGGCAAAAAAGAATATTACCAAGCAATTTCTATAGTGCCACTGATCCTAATTGCGAACTTATTTTTAGGAATTTACAACAACCTATCTATTTGGTATAAACTGACTGATAAAACTCGTTATGGAATGTATATTTCTGTTTTTGGAGCAGCAATAACCATTTCAATGTTATATCTATTAATTCCAAAAATCGGCTTTATGGGAGCCGCTTGGGCAACGGTTACCGCTTATGGTAGCATGCTTTTTATCTCTTATATAATCGGACAAAAGCACTACCCTGTACCTTATGATATTACTAGAATTTCTATATACCTAACAACAACCATTGCCCTTTCCACCCTCTCCTTTAATTACTTCAAGGGAAATTATTTTGTCAATAGTTGTTTTCTATTAATTTTCCTTTCAATCATTTATCTACTTGAACAAAAGGAATTAAAAAGTTTGCTTAAACTGAATTAAAGCTATTTGATGTCAATCGATTTCAAAACCGCCTCTAACTCAAACATATAATCTCTTTTATTTACAGAAGGTGCATAAACGAATCCTTCTACAACAATCCACCTATTATTCGTAGTATCTTCGATGGCATAATTTAAAAATGGACCTGCCATAAAATCATTTAAAACCTCCCATTTCCCATAGGTTGCATAACAAGGAAATTCTCCCATCTTTGTTTGAAATACTCTTGGTGTGTATAGTTTTTCTGTAACCATAAACATATTTTCTTTTCTTCCAGGAATATACTTTTTCCCTATGGTATCCCTCATATTAGATATCCTCTGAACTAGTCCTTTTTTAGAAGCAGGCATAGGAACGCTATATACTAATATATTAGAAGTCCCGTCTCCTTTTGCTATACCACCTGATAAATGTTGACGTAACCACAAAAACTCCCCTGTATCATCTACTTTTTTGAAAAATTTTGGAATTGTCATTTCTAAGCCCAAATCGTTCAATGTTTTAAAGGATGTTTTTCCATACGATTTATTCCTATGAGTTTTTTGCACATTCTCAATATCAAAATTCTTAAAGGACGTTATCATTTGTTCCTGATACAATTCCAACATTTCTATCAATGCCGTATCCGTTGGTGCTGTTATTTTTACTATTTGCTGCGGTTTCGCATAAACATTTTGCATCGTTTGAAAATCACTTATAGAATCTATATCAACAATTAACACATTTCTACTTGCTTTAAACATCTTTCCAAAAGAGGACTCCGCAACATGAGACACATCAAACTGATTTTCTTGCTGAGGCATCCCTAACACAGGGGTCATTATAATTTCTTTTAATTTAATCCCTACGTCACCGTTCCACTTGCTATTATCCATAACAATTAAAACATGATTCATTCTACCATTGGAATCTAAAAAAACTCTTTTTTCTTCTTTTTTCGATTCGCAAGCAATCAATACTGTTACTAGACTTAATGCTAAAAATATATTTTTCATAGTTTACATATATTGGTATTCATTAGATTTTATAGAGAATAATTTTTTTTCCGGGACTGATACTATTCCCATCCCAAATTCCATTCCATTCTTTAATCTGCTGAACGGTAATTTTCTCATACTTTTTAGAAATACTCCATAAAGAATCTCCTTTTTGCACAATATATTCCATTCTTTTCCCATTTGCCGGAACCTTTTTTTCAATTTTTTTTGATGATGTTGATGCAGCTTTAGAAACCGTAAAATTTAATTTTTTGGGATAAATAGTCAATCTTTGTCCCACTTTTAAATTTGTTGTACGCATGCCGTTCCATTTTTTTATATCTGAAACACGCACTCCATACTTATTTGCAATTTTCCCTAAATAATCACCACTTTTAACAGTATACCTGATCCTTTGATTCATCTCAAAATACTGTGGCAATGGTTTTTCTCTTTCTGCAGCTTCTTTGGTTGCGAGTGCATAAATTTCTTTTTCCATTGCAACAAAATCTCCCGCCTTTTGTATTGGCAATCTTATCGCATAATTTTTGCCTTTTACATAAGGAACGATATCCAACTTATACTCAGGATTTAGAAACTGTAACATTTCATTGCTAACGTTTAAAGTTTCGTTCAACTGATCAAATGTCAAGGTTGCTTTTACCCGTATGGTATCCGTTGCAAAATGATGTACCATAGGTGTTGTTGGTGCTATTTTATGCTCTTTGGCATATTCAAAAATATACATATTCGCATAAAAGGCAGGCAAATACCCTGCTGTTTCACGAGGTAAAAAAGGTCTGATATTCCAATAATTTCGATGTCCTCCTGATCTTCTAATTGCTTTAGAAACATTTCCAGGACCAGAATTATATGCAGCAAGCGCCAAATCCCAATCATTAAAAGTTTTATACAACACCTCAAGATATTTACATGCTGCTTCAGCTGATTTTACAGGATCCTGTCTTTCGTCTACATAGGAGCTTATATTTAAATCAAACTGCTTTCCCGTTTGATACATAAACTGCCACATTCCTGTAGCTCCCACCCATGATTTGGCTCTTGGATTCAAACCAGACTCTACTACAGCTAGGTATTTTATTTCCAGTGGAATATCATATTTATCCAAATACGACTCAAACATTGGAAAATAATACAAGGCTCTTGCCATCATTTTTGGATAGTACTTAGAACGAGTTTTCAAATAATATTTAATCAAACGTTCCAACTCTGGATTGTACTCTAAATTAAATGGCGTTTGCTCATTTAAGTGCTCTAAGCGTTCCTTTAACAACTCGGTAGTTAGCTCTACATCATTTATGGAAACTTTAGAAATTTCCCCATCAAAGGTAACAGGCAAAGCTTCATATAATGGTGAACTGTACATTAGTTCTAACCACAAGCTATCAATCACAACTGGGTGATTGACTACTAATTCCTTGACAATAGTATCTTGTACTGCAGTAACTTCAACCTGTATAGAATCTTGAACAACTGTAACCGAGTCTACTTCTTTTTCTTGTCCATAAGACAAATTGATACAAGCAATCGCAAGGAAAGCTGTAATTACTCTAATAGGTTTCATGTTTGGTATTTAATATAAACTACTCAGTAAGTAATTTGGCAATTTCATCTAGGTTAGGAGATAAAATAATTTCAATTCTTCTGTTTTTTGCTTTTCCTTCTTTTGAGTTATTACTCGCAACAGGAACAAATTCTCCTCTACCGGCTGCAGTAATCTGCTTTTCGCTTACGTTGGCATCCTCAAGAATCCTAACGATGGCAGTTGCTCTTTTTACAGATAAATCCCAGTTATCTTTGATAACAGGTCCGTTGAAAGGATCGTTATCTGTGTGCCCTTCAATTAAAACACTAATATCTGGATTGTCTGACAATACTTTTGCTAATTTTCTAACGGCTTGTTTTCCGTTTTCTCCAACGGCCCAACTTCCTGAACTGAACAATAATTTGTTCTCCATAGAAACATATACTTTCCCATTTTTATTTACAATTGTCAATCCTTTCCCTTCAAATCCTTTTAAAGCATTGGCAACTGTATTCTTCAAGTCTTGCATCGCAGCTTCCTTTTCAGCAATCAATTTCTCCAACTCATCAATTCTACTAGAACGAGCAGAAAGTTCACCTTCTAATTTTCTCAAACGAGCTCCTTCCTCCATTAATTTCGTTTCTTTTTCATCTAACTGAGACAGCAACTTTCTGTTTTCAACTGCATTTTGCTCCAAAGCTGTAGAACTTTTTGAAGCCAACATATCATACGTTTTTTTCAACTCAATATAAGAGTTCCTTAAAGCATCCGCTTCTCTCTGAGAAGCTTTATTTTTTTGCAATAAATCTGTTTGTTTTGCCTCTAATTTTTTAATGTAATCGTTGTTTTTGTTTTTGTTCAACTGTAATTCATCATTCTGAACTAACAACTCCTTTTTTTCATCTTTTAACTGATTGTATTTATCTTCTAAATCAACAAAAACCTTTTTAGAAACACAAGATACTGCCAACGCAGCAGTTAAAATACTTAGGGTGATTTTTTTAAACATTTTATTTATTTTTTTAATTCTACAACAATTGGACAATGGTCAGAATGTTTTGCTTCTGGCAAAATATAAGCTCTTTCTAATCTATCTTTAAGAGTTTCTGTCACCAAATGATAATCAATTCTCCAACCTTTATTATTATTTCTAGCATTTGCTCTATAACTCCACCAACTATAATGATCTGGTTCTTTATTAAAGAATCTAAAACTATCTATAAAACCAGTATTGATAAAAGTATCTAACCAGGCTCTCTCTTCAGGTAAAAAACCAGAAACGCCTTTCATTTTTGGGTTATGGATATCTATTTCTTCATGACAAATATTATAATCCCCACAAATAATCAAATTCGGAACTTCTTTTCTAAGCTCTGTAACATACTCTTGAAATTCATCCATAAACTTAAATTTAAATTCAAGTCTAGCTGAATTAGTTCCAGAAGGCAAATACAAACTCATGATAGAAACTGTATCAAAATCTACTCGTAAATTTCTCCCTTCAAAATCCATGGATTCAATCCCAGTTCCAAAAACAACGTTGTTCGGTTTTTCTTTACATAAAATAGCAACTCCACTGTAACCTTTCTTTTGAGCGGAATACCAATAATTATATTTGTAACCAGCCTCTTCAAAAACACTTAAATCCAATTGATCTTCCTGTGCCTTAATTTCTTGCAAACATAAAACATCAGGATTTGCTGCTGTCAACCAATCCATAAACCCTTTTTTAAGAGCTGCTCTAATTCCGTTTACATTGTATGATATTACCTTCATGTTAGTTGTCTAAATTCTGATATGTATTTCTTAATTCTTTTCGCTTTACCTTTTTTGAAGCAGTGCGCGGCAAGTTATCAATTTTCACTAAATCTATCACTTTGAACAAAGGATTTAATTTTATTTTGATACAGTTTTGTACTTTTTTTAACGCTTCTTTTCTCTCAATAGTATCTTGAGCTACAAAATATACAACCAAGGCACTAGGTCCACCATTTTTGGGAGAAACAGCCACAGCTGCACACTCTTTAATAAAGCTTAAGGTATTTAAAACAGATTCAATCTGAACGGAACTCACCTTTATACCCCCTAAATTCAGAGCATCATCTGTACGTCCATTGGCTTTGTAATAACCATTTTGAAGTTTACGCAGGGAATCTCCATGCCTTCTTAGTGTTTTACCTTGATATTTTGGCACGTCTTTAAAATAAACCTCATGATGATTTCTATTTAGCAATTGGGTAGACAACCCTAATATTGGAGGCACAAGAAAAACTTCTCCTTCTTCACTTTCCATCCCCTCCTCATCCAACAAAACAAACTCCCCTCCTAAAGCTTGACTAGAAAACTGACTTGGTATATTGTTTTGAACGATGCTACTCGCGATATAACCTCCTCCAATTTCCGTACCTCCACAATACTCTATTATAGGTTTCCCTCCCGCTAAGTCCATCAAATATTCCATTTCTTCCGGATTAGAAACTTCTCCCGTAGAACTAAAACATTGTATGGATTTCCAATCATACGGTTCCATAGAGTTATGCAATTTCCATGATTTGACAATGCTCGGCACCAAACCTAACATGCTCACTTTAGCATCTTGTACAAACGCTCCAAAATTCTTTTCTAAAGGACTACCAGAGTACAAAGCTATTGCTCCTTTATTTATCAATGCTGCAAATACCAACCAGGGTCCCATCATCCATCCTAAATTAGTAGGCCAACATACCACATCGTTTTTTTGAATATTATGATGATAAAAACCATCACTAGCAGATTTTATAGGTGTCGTATGATCCCATGGAATTGCCTTAGGCTCACCAGTTGTACCTGAAGAAAACAGAATTGTTGAAATGGTATCTGGTTTTACTTTCACAGAAATAAATTCTTTTTCAGAACTTAAAAAATCTGCATACTCAATATCTTGGCTATTTAATCTTACTGGTTCTCCTAAACAATTTACTACAACACACCTAACCAAATTTTTGCATTTGTCATACAGCAAATGGGTTCGTTCACCTCTTTTAAAACCATCTTGTGTAAATAACAGTTTAGGTTTGGTTATTTTTAAACGAACAGAAATTTCCTCCACAGAAAAACTATCCGCTATCGTTGCCACTTTTAATCCTGCTTTGATTGCCCCTAAATAAAGCACCACCGCCTCAAAATTCATCACCATAAAAACTGCTACGGTATCTCCTTTTTTCAAACCAATTTCATAAAAGCCATTTGCAGCTGAATTCACCTTTTGAAGCAATTCTTCCTGAAAAATTTTTTGAATTCCTCCAAATGCATCATTTAGAATTAAAACCACCGCATCATCATCATTCTGAAAACAACTATCTACAATATTGAGTTTAGCTCCATATAGCCACTGTGCATTCTCAACTCCTTGAGAGGTATCCACAATAGCACTATAGTTTTGATTAAGTACAATTCCTAAACGCGCTACAGTCTCTTTCCAAAAAGATTCTTTATGAGTCACAGACCAATTATAAAACTCCGCATAAGTTTTCATGGAAAGCTCTTCCATAGTCTTATAAATATTACTATTCTTAAAAACTTTCTCTGAAGGCGTCCACTCTTTCATTTTTGATTTTTTGAAGTGATTTAAAAATACAAAAAAAGCGTAAAGATTCTTCTTTACACTTTTTTTAATACTTCTTATAAATATTTTAAAATTCCGTTTCTTCCTCAACAGTTTCAACTGGAATTTCAACTCCTTCTTCATCAATAAGAGGGGGTGCCTCACAATCCAACTGAATCCCTATATGCTCTGGTTTTTCAAACTCTTCCTTGCTGATATTTAAAGTTGGATCTGCATAACATTTTCTCATATACAATGCCCAAGTAGGTAAAGACATCGTGGCTCCCTGACCTTGCACAATCCCCTCAAAATGGGTCGCCCTATCATCGGCTCCAGTCCACACTCCAGTGGCAAGATTCGGTACAACTCCCATAAACCAACCATCTGATTGATTTTGTGTTGTTCCTGTTTTACCCATAATAGGGTTTTCAAACTGATACGGGTATCCTGTAGAAATACTATCTGGATATTTCCCCCACTTACCTCTTAACCTTACTCCTGAACCTGCTTCTGTAACTCCTTTCAACAAATCTACTACTACATAAGCAGACTCCTCACTCAAAACCTGTTCTGTTTTCGGAGTAAACTCCTGCAAAACTGTACCATTTCTATCCTCTATTCTCAGTAACATCATTTGATTCACACGCAATCCTTTGTTTGCAAACATTGAATACGCTCCAACCATATCATACAAACTTGCATCAATAGTCCCCAAAGCGATAGAAGGATAAGCCGGAATATCAGAATGAATCCCCGCTCGTTTGGCTAATCTTACCACCGTTTTTGGTCCAACCATATGAATCAATCTTGCTGTAATCACATTAATGGATTTCGCTAAAGCTTGTTTTAATGTCAACTCACCACCATAACTATCTCCTGAATTTTTTGGTGTCCAATCCTCATCCATACCATAAGCTTCCTTAGGGATTGTGTACATCGTATTTGGATATTTTTCACAAGGAGATAACTGTAATTGATCAATAGCTGATGCATATACAAAAGGCTTAAATGTAGACCCTACCTGTCGCTTTCCTTGCTCTACATGATCGTATTGAAAATATTTATTATTGATTCCTCCTACCCAAGCTTTAATATGCCCTGTTTGAGGCTCAATAGACAACAGACCACTATGTAAAAAATGTTTGTAATATTTAATTGAATCGTACGGTGTAAAAACAGTATCAATAGTTCCTTTCCAAGAAAAAACTTTCATTTTTCTTTTCGTTGCAAACGCTTTCTTTATTTCTTTATCTGACTTACCAGCCTTTTTCAACAAACGATATCTATCTGTATTTTTCATTGCGCGAAGCATAGTCGCCTCAATCTCCTCTTTTTCTAGGTCATAAAAAGGGGCTGTTGGGTTGCGTTTTTGCTCTTTGAAAAATACTCTTTGCAAATTAGAAACATGTTCTTGAACTGCCTCCTCTGCATAGCGTTGCATTCTTGAATCTAGAGTCACATAAATTTTCAACCCGTCTCGGTAAATATTATGGTAAGTTCCATCGGATTTTGGATTTTCTTTGATCCATTTTTTCATGTAATCACGTAAATATTCTCTAAAATAAGTTGCGTAACCATCACTATGACCTTCTGGCGAAAAATCAATATCCATTGGTAATTGTTGCAATGAATCTTTTTCTTTCTCAGAGATTTTATTATTTCTTTGCAATTGAAACAATACTTGATTTCTTCTTGCCAAAGATTTCTTTTTAGAAATTTCTCTATTCGGATTGTATTGTCTTGGATTTTTCAACATCGCAACCAAAACCGCAGACTCTTCAGGTTTTAAATCTATAGGTTCTTTTCCAAAATAAATTCTAGAAGCAGAACGAATACCAATTGCGTTGTACAAGAAATCAAACTTGTTTAAATACATGGTAATAATTTCTTCTTTGGTATACTGCTCTTCCAATCGAACGGCAATCACCCATTCATTTATTTTTTGAATAATTCTTTTAAACTTATTTCTAGTACCCGAACCTTCAGTAAACAAAAGTTTTGCTAACTGTTGGGTAATAGTACTTGCACCTCCACCTTTTCCAAGTTTCACTACAGCTCTTAAAGTTCCTTTAAAATCAATCCCAGAGTGCTCATAAAACCTTTCATCCTCTGTAGAAACTAATGCATCCACAAGATTTTTAGGTAAATCTTTATATTTTACCGGTGTTCTGTTTTCATTATAATATTTCCCAAGGGTTTTACCATCAATTGAAATAATTTCGGTTGCAAAATTATTTTCAGGATTTTCTAACTCTTCAAACGTTGGCAATTCACCAAAGACTTCCATCGAAGCCAATAAAAACAGAGAAGAGATACATATTAACCCTCCAAAAATCAACCCCCAAAACCAAATTGTATATTTTCTAAAGGAATTGGGAGTACTATCTTTTTTATTTTTCTTTTCAGCCATATAGCTAACTTTTTCAATTTTATTATAACAATTACAGTTTTACTCTTTTAATTCAGCTTTCTTTTCAATACGAAAACCAACATCAGATATTCCTTTTACGCTTTGCAAACCCTCAATTTCATTACGTTTACGCATCGCTTGTTGAATATTAATATTGTATTCTCCTAATTCTGAGAACTTAAAATTCTCCCTAAAAAAAAGTTTGTTTTCTTTAATATCCGTAAAGCCGGTCCCTAACCAATTCCCAAAGGAATCCGTCATTTTATACTCTAAAGTATCCACAACATGAAATCCACTTGGATATTGAAGCTCTGTAATCAAGAATAAATTGGAATATTCATATTCACTCGTATTTCTCAATTGAATAAATAAATTATAATCTTGTAAAGAATCTGCTATCGCAAATTCAAAACTCACAAAATCTTGTTTTTCCCATCCATCAATTCCAACTGATGCATACTTGTCATACACGCGATACTCATCACAACTAATTAACAAGACAAACAGCAATAAAACAGCACCAAATTTATGCGTCTTTTGTAGCATTGGGATTAGGTTTATTATTTGGATTAGGTTTTTTTCTCCTATTATTATTTCTTTTCGGTCTTTTAGTTCCTCCTTCATTCTTCACACCAGCCTCAGTTGTTTTGGCTCCCGCAGGTTTCGGCGCTCCTTGCTTTGGTCCATTTGCATTTTGTTTTGCATTTGGATTTGGCTTTGCGTTAGGGTTTTGCTTGTTTTTATTTTGTGGACGACGCTTTTTAGGCGCTCCTTGCTTTGAACCATTTGCATTTTGTTTTGCATTTGGATTACCATTCGCATCCTTTTGATTTGGATTTGAATTTTTATTACCCTGCTTTCTTTTTGGCCCACCTTCTTTATTTTGTTGCTGACCGCTATTTGGTTTTCTTGACCCTTGTTTTCTTGGTCCAGAATTTCCCTGTTGATTTTGTCCCTGTCCAGGTTTTTTCTTTTTATTTCTTCTTTTACTTTTGGTCTTAGGCTTATCAAAACGTGTTAGACTATCTTGTCCTACCACATTTTCAAAATCTATTTTTGTGGCAACCAAAGTTTCTGATTCAAGTTCCTCTAAACTTGGTGATTTTTCACCATTTTTATTCATAGCAATCACTTCCTGAACTTGTTCTAAAGTAAGCTTATACCACTTAAAACCTTCTTCTTTTGAAGCATACCACAACAACTCTTTAAAGATATCCATCTTCACAAAAGTTGCACGCCCTTTTTCAGTTTCTAAAACAACATCTTGCTTTGGAAAACCTTTCAACGCATCTAAATAAGAATCTAATTCAAAATTCAAACAACATTTCAATTTTCCACATTGACCCGCCAATTTTTGCGGATTTAAAGAAAGCTGTTGGTAACGCGCAGAAGCAGTATTTACTTTTCTAAAATCTGTTAACCAAGTAGAACAACACAACTCACGCCCACAAGAACCAACACCTCCTAATCGAGCAGCCTCTTGACGCAGACCAACTTGTTTCATTTCAACTCGAATGCTAAAAGCACTTGCCAAGTCTTTTATCAACTGTCTAAAATCTACTCTATCCTCTGCGGTATAATAAAAAGTAGCTTTATTTCCATCTCCCTGATACTCAACATCAGAAAGCTTCATCTTTAAACCTAATCGACCTAAAATTTCACGTCCACGTCGTTGGGTTTCGATTTCTTTATCTCGAGCAGCTTGCCAGATTTCTATATCTCTGACACTCGCTTTTCGATATATTTTTTTCACTTCATCACTATCCTCAGCAACTTTTTTCTTTTTCATTTGAACTCTCACAAGCTCACCGGTTAAAGAAACAGTTCCAATATCATGACCTGGAGAACCCTCCACAGCAACAATTTCACCAATAGTTAACTGAAAATTATTAGTATTTCTATAAAAATGTTTTCTTCCGTTTTTAAAACGAACCTCAACAATATTTAAAGGTTTTTGTCCACTTGGTAATGCCATATTAGACAACCAATCAAAAACAGTTAATTTATCGCAGCTCCCAGTTGCACAAGCACCATTGCTTTTACACCCTCCAGGAACTCCGGATTTATTTGTAGAGCACGAAGTACAGCCCATATATAAGTTTCTCTTTTGGATACCGACTTTAGTACTGCCAGTATGTATATTTATAATCAATAAGTAAACGTTTAAAAAGCTGATTTATTTAGCCTTAGAAAATCGTTTACAAATTTCCTTGAATTCGTAAAGATACTATAAAAATAAAAACTACAGAACGCATGTAAACGTTCTGTAGTTTTTATTTTGTTAAATCTATTAGTTCAATACTAAAGCAGAGAAACTCAGACTTGTTTTACATCAATTATTTTTACAGGGCAAGCTTTTTTCGCCTCCATAGAAATCTCATAAATTGACTCATCTGGAGTTTTTATAGTAAAAAAACCTTTTTTCTCTGCACTATGTAACAATACAGATTTTCCATCTTTTTTAGACATCTGAAATTGTCCAGGTGCTAACTCAACACAATAATTACAACCGATGCATTTTTTCCTTTGAAGTGTAATAACAACCATTATGCTTCCACTACGTTTTCTACTATTTTATATAATTTATCTGAAGGTCTGATTTTAAAATCAACCTTTAAAGTAAATGTTTCTCCTTTACGGGCTTTTTCAGCTTGTTTCTCATCAACAAAAAGCTCTTTTACCTCCATTTCTTGAGCTCCAGTGGTTGGACCTGTTACTAAAATGGTATCTCCCACTGCAACATCATAAGCTTCAATTTTAAATTCTCCCACCCTAACTTTTGGGTAATAGTGGATACCTTTTCCTAAATAGACTTTTTTCTGAGTAGCATGAGACCCAGAACCTTTACTCCATTCCCCTAGTTTTTGTCCTAAATAATAGCCAGACCAAAATCCTCTATTATAAACTTTTTCCAGCTCTAGCATCCAAGAAATCACTTTTTCCTTACTAAAAGTACCCGCTTCTAAACTATCAATGGCCTCACGATAACAACGAATTACCCTTGCTACATACTCTGGAGCTCTTCCTCTACCTTCTATTTTTAACACCTTGATACCAGCATCAGAAATTTCATCCAAAAAATCAATAGTACACAAGTCCTTTGGAGACATAATATATTCATTATCCAGCTCCATCTCAAAACCCGTTTCTTGATCTATAACAGTATATTTTTTTCTGCAATTCTGCTTACAAGCTCCTCTATTTGCAGAGGAATTAGCAGAATGCAAACTCATATAACATTTTCCAGAAACAGCCATACACAAGGCACCATGACCAAAAATCTCTATCGCAACCAATCGACCAGAAGGGCCTTTAATCTGTTCTTTCTCAATTAACGCTGTTATATTTTTAACTTGTCGCAAACTTAATTCCCTACTAAGAACAATGGTGTCAGCAAACATTGCGTAAAACTTAACCGTTTCAATGTTAGTTACATTTATTTGCGTGGAGATATGTACCTCCATCCCAACTTCTCTTGCCGAAGCAATAACCGCCTGATCCATGGCGATAACAGCCGTAATATTGGCTTCTTTCGCACGCTTGATCAGTGTTTTAACAATAGACAAATCATGATCATAAACAATCGTATTTAAAGTCAAATACGAGCGAACACCTTTTGCTTCACAACGTTGTTGAATTTCTTCCAAATCATCCAGAGTAAAGTTTATGGAAGCGCGAGCTCGCATATTCAATTGCTCCACCCCAAAATAAATAGAATCTGCTCCATTATCTATAGCTGCTTGCAAGGACTCAAAATTCCCGGCCGGCGCCATCAATTCGATTTTTTGCATGATACTATTTTTTAAACTTCAAGGCTTCAGATCTTCCTTTTTTGAAAATTTTATTGCTATTTCCTTTTCCTTTTCTCAATTCTTTTTGCTCCTCAAAAGGAAGTGCTGCAATATCTTTACATTCTTCAGAACAGCAGGTATTCATTTTTTCCTGACACGAAGCACATTGAATAAAGAGTAAGTGACAAGCTTGATTATCACAATTTACATGTACATCACAAGGCTCACCACACTGATGACAATTAGAAACTACATCTTCAGAAATACGTTCTGCCCTTCTGTGATCAAAAACAAAATTCTTTCCTTTAAATTTATTTTCTATCCCTGAATCTTCAACTTGACGTACATAATTGATAATCCCACCTTCTAACTGAAAAACATTTTTAAAACCTTTGTGTTTATAATAGGCACTTGCTTTTTCACAACGTATTCCACCTGTGCAATACATTAAAAGGTTTTTATCCTCTTTATGATCTTTCAAATCTTCTTCAATCAAATCTAAAGAATCTCTAAAAGTATCTACATCTGGAGTCACGGCACCTTCAAAATGCCCTATCTCGCTTTCATAATGGTTACGCATATCAACACAAACTGTATTCGGATCCTCTAACATCTTGTTAAATTCCTCAGCTTTTAAATGCACCCCTATATCGGTAACATCAAAACTTGAATCCTCTAATCCATCTGCAACAATTTTATTTCTAACCTTTACTTTTAGCTTTAAAAAAGATTTATTATCGTGCTCAACAGCAACATTCAAACGGATGTCTTTCAAAAAAGAAATCGCATCTAATTGATCTTTCAACTCTAAAAAATTCTCTGCAGGAACAGATATCTGCGCATTGATTCCTTCATACGAAACATAGGTTCTTCCAAGAACCTCAAGGGCATCCCATTCTAAAAATAATTTATCTCTAAAAAGCTGTGGGTTTTCTATCTTGAAATATTGATAGAAAGAAATTGTCAAACGGTCTTTCCCCGCTTCATCTATTAATTGTGCGCGTTCTTCCGCGCTTAACTTATTGTACAGTTGCATGCTATACTAATTTATGTTAAACTTATTTTTTTGCAAAAATACGCTTTTGTATCGATATAATAAGAAAAGACTATAAAGTATTTTATTAAAAAACTAAATACTACTTGGTTCAACATAATTAAGTATTTTTGCTTTGAACCTTCGAAAATACTCTGCTTTGAAAAAGTCAATTTCGTTCCTATTACTAATTGCGTTTTACTCCATAACAATCAATAGTTCTGCTCAGGAAAAAAAACACCTATTTAGACACGCTAGTGACGATCAATTTGATGCTAGTAATTTTCTAAATTCTACAGCAGGATTTCTTCCTGTACCAATTATCATTACAGAACCTGCAGTTGGTTACGGTGGAGGACTAGTTCTTTCCTATTTTCACAAGAAAAAAGAAGGTGACACACGTCCCTTAGGACTCTCTCCAACCATTACTTTCGGAGGGGGAGCTTATACAGAAAACGGAACTTGGGCTGGTTTTATAGGACACAAAGGATCTTATTACAAAGACAATATTCGCTATTTAGGTTTTTTAGGGTTTGTATCTCCTAACTTAACTTTTTACGGCCCAGGACTTGGTGGTATCACTGATAAAAAACATGAATTTAACATGCAGGGTTTTTTAACGCTTCAAGAAATTCTATTTCGAGTTAAAAAAGACACCCCTCTCTTTGTTGGATTAAACTACACATACTTTAATAATCATATCTCTTTTAATACTGGAATCAATATTCCTGATCTAGATGTTATTGAAGGGCAAATAGAAAATGCAGGACTGCACGGGGTATTTGAGTTTGACGGACGAGACAACACCTTAACACCTACCAAAGGAATCAAATCTGTTTTAGAAGTAGGGAAATTCTCTGAGATTTTTGGTGGAGACCAAGATTATTGGGATACCAACTTTAGAACCTACGGATACCTACCAGTCGTTAAAAATAAATTATTCTCATCATACAGAATGCAAATTCAATCCACAACGGACGAAACTCCTTTTTACGCACTTCCTTTTATTTCTCTTCGAGGAATTCCAGTATTGAGATATCAAGGAAACAATGTACTAACCCTAGAAACTGAGTGGAGATGGAACCTATATAAGCGCTGGAGTTTAGTAGGTTTTATTGGAGCCGGTGATGCTATGGAAACTTATTCTGATTTTGGACAGAACATAAAAGCCGCAGGAGGTGGTGGTTTTCGCTATTTTTTAGCAAAAGATTACGGACTTCATGCTGGTATTGATATTGCCAAGGGCCCAGAGCAATGGACATGGCAATTTACCGTTGGTAGCAATTGGGGGAGATAATCGAACAATATTTAAATTGTTAAATTCCAACACCCTTCGTTTAAATTTGATAAGATTTAAACATTTAGCATAATTTTTACACATCCCGTGTTTTATTAAAATTGAAATATCCGATATTTGCAGTCTCAAATATTAAAATTAAATACAATGAAAATAGCTGTAGTTGGTGCTACTGGAATGGTAGGAACTGTAATGTTGAAAGTTTTAGCTGAAAGAAACTTCCCTGTAACAGAATTAATTCCTGTTGCTTCTGCAAGATCTGCTGGTAAGAAATTACCCTTCAAAGGAAACGAATACACAGTAGTTACTTTAGAGGATGCTGTTAAAATGAACGCTGATATTGCTTTATTTTCTGCAGGCGGAGATACTTCTTTGGAGTGGGCTCCTAAATTTGCAGCAGCTGGAACAACTGTAGTAGACAACTCATCTGCTTGGAGAATGGACCCTACTAAAAAATTGGTAGTTCCTGAAATCAATGGTGACGTTCTAACTAAAGAAGATAAAATTATTGCAAACCCAAACTGTTCTACTATTCAATTAGTGATGGCTTTGGCTCCATTGCATGAAAAATACCAAATGAAACGTTTGATTGTTTCTACATACCAGTCTGTTTCAGGAACTGGAGTAGCTGCAGTAAGACAAATGGAAAACGAAACGAAAGGAATCAAAGGAGAAATGGCTTACCACTATCCTATCAACAGAAATGCAATTCCTCATTGTGATGTTTTTATGGAAAATGGATACACAAAAGAAGAAATGAAATTGGTAAAAGAACCTAAGAAAATCTTAAGAGATGATTCTTTTGCTGTAACTGCAACTGCGGTGCGTATCCCAACTGCTGGTGGACATTCTGAATCAGTAAATGTTGAATTTGTAAATGATTTTGACGAAGCTGAAGTACGTCAGTTATTACATGATTTCCCAGGAGTTGTAGTACAAGATAATCTTGACACAAACACTTATCCAATGCCGGCTTTCGCCCATGATAAAGATGAAGTTTTTGTAGGACGTATTCGTAGAGATGAATCTTTACCAAACACTTTAAACATGTGGATTGTTGCTGACAACCTAAGAAAAGGAGCAGCTACAAATACAGTTCAAATTGCAGAGTATCTTATCGCAAACGAGTTGGTATAACAAAACCCATACCTAAAGCATAAAAAAACCGTTAGATAACATCTAACGGTTTTTTATTTTGAGTCTAACTTTAAAACCTCCAATAGGCAAAAAGTCCTAATCCATACTTAAAGAGAACTTCATGCTGTATCAAATTCTGATCCAGAGACAGTTGAGAATTCACCCCCATAATTACTCTTTCTGTTTCCATTTGAATTCCAAAATTGGTATTTGTCATATACCCTGAGGTGCGGTGATCAATAATTTCAAAACGTTCAGAAGCTTTGAATTGATCATAATTTACACCAACATATGGCGACATAATAAAACCTTTATTTATGGGAACTGCATAAGCTATACTTGTATTTACCTGAGTTTGGTTTCCATATTTAAAAGATTCGCTGTTGGTATTTTTAACAAAATAAACTGCACTCAAATTGAAAGAAAAATCACCAAAACCAAAAGCGTATTGTAAAGGAAGAGCAACATCTAAACTACCAGTACCTAATTGTGTTGAAGATGTTTTATTATCTTGAGAGCTTTGCAAATCAAACTTTCCAGTGGGCAACTTTAATCCTACCCCTAACTTTAAAACATGTTTGCTTGCCTTATTCAACACACTAATCAAACCATAGATAGAAACATCTCCCAAACCACTTACACTTACATCTTGCTCACTGGTATAACGATAATTAAAACGGTATGGCAGCATTGCAGTTATCAAAATCCTATCATTGATTTGATATTGCCCAGTAACCATTACTGTGTTAATTCTGTCATCAGCAACAGGACTATCCTCAAACACACCTTCTTTATACTGAAAGAACATATGGTTATAGCTCATTCCTATAAAATTACCATGAATTGCATTTGTAAACACACTATTATTAGCAGAACCACAACTGCAAACATCACAAGCAAATGCTGTAATACTCATCAAGAAAAATATCAAAGAAAATTTAAGGTTTTGCAAAACGTGTATCATTTAAAAATTCATCATCTGTCAAAGTCTCTAAAAACAAAACTATCAACTCTTTTTCTTCTTCTGTCATAGGGATCCCTAACTCTTCTTTTCCATCCACCATTTGAATTAACCTTGGATCCAAATTATCCATTTTCTGAACAAAAGGATAAGTATCTGTATCATAAAAATCCAAGACCTGTTTTAACAAAACAATCCGACCATCATGCATGTAAGGAAAAGTTTTTTCAACATTCCTCAAACTAGGCACTTTAAACTTATAATAATCTGAATGTAATTTTCCTTCCTCTAAGGTCAAATCTGGATTTGAACTTGAAACTCTTGCCCTTCCCAACTCCTCCGGTAACTTGGCATTAACACCAATCCCGTTATTTATAAAATCTTGATTTGTAAACAACTCACCCGTATGGCAGCTTGCACATTTTTGACGGAACAAGTGTAAACCTTCCTTCTCTGACTTGGAAAACTCTCCACCAGCTTCACCACGCACATATTTATCATACTTTGAATTGCTAGAAACCATTGCTCCCATAAACTGAGCCAAAGCCTTTAACATATTTACCGAATTTACAACGTTCGCGTCCTCTCCAAAAGCCTTTTCAAACTCCAAAGGATAACTCACATCCTGCTTCAGCTTATTTATTACATTCTCCAAAGTCTCGTTCATTTCAACTTGTTCTGTTATTGGAACCACAGGTTGTCTCCAAAGTAACTCCACCGAACCATCCCAAGTAAAAGCATCCATAAAAGCTAAGTTTTGGATAGGCTGAGAGTTCCTAACCCCAAACTGATCCACCAAAACTCCTTCACTTAAATCATGTCCGTGATGTGTAAAAGCGAAAGCTTGATTATGACATTCAGCACAAGAAATAGAATTTCCGTCCGACAACTTCACATCATAAAAAAGTCTTCTCCCCAACTCAAAGCCTGCAGCATCAATTGGATTATCCATTAAATCATAGGTGGGGGACGGGAAATTCACAGGCTGTTCAAGCTCAATCTCAAAAACAGAATTATCTTGCTCCATCTGTTTATCACAACTAATAAACAGCAACGCAACTACACTAAATATTTTTAGGTACCTCATAATAAAAGACAACAATCATCAATAAACAACCAACAACTGCAATTAGCATTTAGTGATTATGTTCAGAACCTTCTTCTTCTGTATGATCTTCCATATCCATTTCAACATCTTCTAACACCACAGCTCCATTTAATGGATGCACATGATGGATTTCAAAAATACCTGGATAATTATCTGCAAAGTCAGCTTTACTAACAGCTCCCAAATAAACAGAAACACCATTATTAGGCACAAAAAGCTTTTCAATATTCACCTTCACATGAACACTTGGTGACACCTCAGATTTTATAGTTATGTTTTGAGGAAAGTCAATCGTCACCGTTCTATACCCATCGAAATCTCCTTTTTTACCAATATGAATTGACAAATTATCAGCCAAATCTTCTGATTTTGCCATATGATGCATCACATTCATTTTGTTTGTAGCCTCAATTTTAGAGAAGATATAAGAGTTCGGATTCCAACTCCAATTCATATCAACTTGAGCCAATTCAAAGAGCCTTGTTTGATCATCAGCACTGCCGCTGGCAACCTCATCGCTTACTCCTACTGCAAACGAGATTGATTTATATTCCCCAAATGGAATTTCTGTAAGATACACTAGCACCTCTTTATCATCAGCTTTTGATAAATCAATCAAACTCCCTGCAATATTATTCGGAATCTCAATCAACTGATCGTCGGCAGTTTTCACAACTAAATCGGAAATAAGAAATTTGAATTTATCTAAAATTAATGTCTGATCCTCACCATCCATCTGTTGTTGAACGGTAAATTCATCTCCAATAGCCAAAGAATGGTCTAATTTTATTATTGCAGACACATGAGTTCCGCTATTATGCTCCATTTCTGAATCGTTATCAGAACATGCACTAATTAACAAGAAGGCAACCCCTCCTAAAAATATATTTTTTAAGTTTTTCATTTTAAATGTATTTGTTTTTAAACAATAAGTGTTTCACTCGATGAAACAGAAGCTCCATGAGATACCATAAGACGTTAAAACATCTTACTCTTTTATAAAAACTATACAATTGGAGGTCGTAAAAGACTTAGCTCTTTGTGAAATGAATAACTATCATCATAACGAAACATGTTATCCTTTGAAGTAACAAACAATGCTTTTAACTTAAGAAAATCTGGTTTGATTTTTTGAAAAAACAAAGGAGTAAAGCATTTATAAGAGCTAATCAAACTTACTTCTTTGCCAGAATCTGCTTCAATATCTACAGCTACAACACTCAACTCTTTCGCCAAATGACATTTACCGTTACATTGCAACTCAGGTTTTTCTTTATTTTCACAAAACTTCTCTGTGATATAATCTATATTCAATTCATAGTAAGCTATATGCCCTACAATAAATAGAGGGCGTATCACCAAGGAGAAAAGCAAAATATATGAAAATACCTGTTTCAAGAAAATAATTATTTTGCGCAAAAATAATCTTATTCAACATCCCTACAAAACTTTAACCATAAAAAACCCTTATGGACAAAATCCATAAGGGTTTAAATAT
Organism: Flavicella sp. IMCC45537; assembly: GCF_057197705.1. Classification (NCBI taxonomy): domain Bacteria; kingdom Pseudomonadati; phylum Bacteroidota; class Flavobacteriia; order Flavobacteriales; family Flavobacteriaceae; genus Flavicella; species Flavicella sp. IMCC45537. The sequence continues at coordinate 2,926,367 of NZ_CM170067.1, read as the reverse complement.
CTACAATTTATTTCTGACATATTGGGCATACACATAATAATCTATGCTACTAAACCCAACCGTGCCAAATTATCATTCATTCTAACTTCACAAGAATTGATGTCATTTATCAAGTCCATCAACAACTCCACTGCCACCTTGCATTCTACATCGTCCCTTCCATTCAACCTTTTTGTCAATCGCATACACCAAAAGTTCAGTTCATCCATCCCACGTTTGAAATCAATATTCACAACAGGCTCTTCAGAAGAATACATATACTCATTAACACATCCTAACAACTCTTCAGCAATAGGTCTTGCATCTTCAAATTTTTTGGTATCAAACATTGAATACAGATGAGCTTCTAATTTATGAGTCTCCAGCTTTCTGTAACAGTTTTTTATAATAATTTCTACTATTTGTAGTTCTGCTGTATTTATCACCTTTCCTCTCATCTTGTATCTATTTAAATGTTTTTTGCCTTATGACATAACAAATATATAGTTCAAACAACCTATTTTTTAGAGTTTTATTGTGAAGCGACCATAACTAAAGGTGAAAAGACCTTTTATTAAGCTAAAGGACCAAAACAACTTTTAACCCAAACCTAAACAATTTCAAAAAGCTGACTATAAAACACTTCCAATCTATCAAAATACTACAAAAAAAAGCCTCATTCAACTTTAGTCAAATGAGGCTTTTGTACCTTGGGTGGGAATCGAACCCACACTCCCGAAAGAACTGGATTTTGAATCCAGCGCGTCTACCAATTCCGCCACCAAGGCTTTTCGCAATTGGATTGCAAATTTATAAAAAAAATTGAATTACAAACATTTTTATTAAAAAATATCGAGGTAGGCTCTTAAATTATTTCTATTTTTGCAACCGCAATAAATCACATTTAATTAAACAAACACATTATAGTATGTCTATCAATCAATTAGCACCAAAAGTATTTGCGTGTTCGCAAAGTTTTGAACTAGGAGAAAGCATTGCAAAACATTACGGAACGGAACTTGGAAACATTAATATTTCAAGGTTTAGCGACGGTGAGTTTCAGCCAGCTTTCGAAGAATCTGTTCGTGGTCGTCGTGTTTTCATTATTGGATCTACGTTTCCAAATTCTGACAACTTAATGGAAATGCTATTGATTTTAGATGCTGCAAAAAGAGCCTCTGCTAGACACATTACTGCTGTAATGCCATATTTTGGATGGGCACGTCAAGATCGTAAAGACCGACCTCGTGTTGCAATTGGAGCTAAATTAGTTGCTAACTTATTACAAACGGCTGGAGCGACAAGAATTATGACTATGGATTTACACGCAGATCAAATCCAAGGATTTTTCGAAAAACCAGTAGACCATTTATTTGGTTCAACTATTTTCATGCCTTACATCCATAGCTTAGGACTTGATAATATCACAATGGCCTCTCCAGACATGGGAGGATCTAAAAGAGCTTATGCTTACTCTAAGCATTTGCAAAGTGAAGTAGTTATCTGTTACAAACAACGTTTAAAAGCGAATGTGATTGACACGATGGAACTTATTGGTGAAGTTGAAGGGAAAAATGTGATTCTTGTTGACGATATGATCGACACAGGAGGAACCCTTGTAAAAGCTGCTGATGTTATGATGGAAAGAGGAGCTAAAAGTGTAAGAGCTATTATCACTCACCCATTACTTTCTGGAAATGCCTATGAAAAAATAGAAAACTCTAAATTATTAGAATTGATTGTTTCTGATTCAATTCCATTAAGAAAAGAGAGTTCTAAAATAAAAGTTGTAACTTGCGCGCCTTTGTTCGCGGATATTATGCACAAAGTACAAGATAACAAGTCAATTAGCGACCAGTTTATCATATAATTAGAGAATATTAATAAATATATATATAATGAAATCTATTACAATCAAAGGATCGAAAAGAGAAAGCGTAGGAAAAGCTGCTACAAAAGCACTACGTAATGCTGACAAGGTACCTTGCGTATTATACGGAGGAGAAAATGCCATTCATTTTTCAGCTGAAGAAAAAGCTTTTAAAAACTTGGTATATACTCCAAATGTATATACTGCAACGATTGAATTGGAAGGTGAAACTCCTGCTACTTGTATCTTACAAGACATTCAATTTCACCCTGTAACTGACAAAATCTTACACATTGATTTTTATCAATTATTCGATGATAAAGAAGTTACTATGGAAATCCCTGTTACTTTAGTTGGTAACTCTCCAGGGGTTATGATTGGTGGAGCTTTACGTTTCCCTAACCGTAAATTAAAAGTGAAGGCTTTACCAGGAAACTTACCTGATACAATTGATGCTGATATCTCTAAATTGAATATCGGAGACAAATTATTTGTAAGAGAAGTTGAAATTCCTAACTGTACAATCTTACACCCAGAGAACACTGTTGTTGCTCAAGTAAGAATGTCTAGAGCTGCTCAGGCTCCAGCTGATGAAGCTGAAGAAGAAGCTACTGAAGAAGCTGCTGCTGAATAAATTTATTCAAGCATTATAACTTAAAGGTTCCTTTTGAAATTTCAAAAGGAACCTTTTTTTGATTCATATCTCACCATTATTGTTAATTTTGAAAATTGAAATACAGAACAACTATTATGAAAAAATTCTTAATTGTAGGACTAGGGAATATAGGAGCTGAATATGAAAACACTCGTCACAATATTGGATTCAAAATATTGGATGAATTAGCCTCTATGGAAAATATCAAATTCTCTACAGATAAGCTTGGTGATATTGGGAACTTTAAATTCAAAGGAAGAACTTTTATTCTACTAAAACCTTCTACCTATATGAACCTAAGTGGGAAATCCGTAAAATACTGGATGGAAAAAGAAAAAATTGCCCAAGAAAACATCCTTATTATTTCAGATGACCTAAACCTAGATTTTGGTACCATCAGATTAAAAGCAAAAGGAAGTGCGGGTGGACATAATGGTTTGAAAGATATCAATGAAAAATTAGGAAATCAAAACTATCCACGTTTTCGATTTGGTGTAAGTGCAAATTTCTCAAAAGGCAAACAGTCTAACTATGTTTTAGGAGAATGGTCTAAAGAAGAAAATCGATATATGCCAGAACTCCTTTTCAAGGGAGCCAACCTTATTAAAGAATTTGGAACGGCCGGAATTGGAAATACCATGAACAAATATAATGGGCCATTAGAATTATAAAATACTAAGCCCCACTTTTTCCAAACAACACTTTAACTCACCAATAAAACAACCCTAAAAAGGACTTCACCCCTACAAAAGTTCATTTCAACCTCAAACTCGTGCCGTTCATCGAAATATACGAGGGACCAAAACCATTATAACGTAATTTTACAAATGTAATAGTTAAGCTATTACATCTTTTTCATAGCAATTTTCCCTCTTTAGTTTTTAATTAAAGAGGGTTTTTTATTTCTTCTATATAATCATAGATAAACAGAGTAATTCTAGTCACCCTATCTGAAAGTTTTGCACCACAGAATCAAAAAACGTAAATTCGCACTTCACAGAATTAAAAGCGAATATCTTGGCAAAAACGAAAGCAAAAAAGGAAACTCCTTTAATGAAACAATACAACACCATTAAGGCTAAATACCCTGATGCAATGTTGCTCTTTAGAGTCGGTGATTTTTACGAAACTTTTGGAGAAGATGCCATTAAATGTGCTCGCGTTTTAAACATTACCCTCACAAAAAGAGGAGCAGGTAGTGAGAGTGAAACAGCCTTAGCTGGTTTTCCACATCACTCACTCAATACGTATTTGCCAAAATTAGTAAAAGCGGGTATGCGTGTTGCTATTTGTGATCAATTAGAAGATCCTAAAATGACAAAAAAAATTGTCAAACGCGGGGTCACAGAATTGGTAACACCAGGGGTTTCTTTTAACGATGAAGTTTTACAATCCAACAGTAATAACTTTTTAGCAGCGGTTCATTTTGGAAAAAAAGTGGTTGGTATCTCTTTTTTAGATGTCTCTACAGGTGAATTTTTCACCGCTCAAGGATCTGCTGAATATATTGATAAATTATTGCAGAATTTTCAACCAAGTGAGGTACTGATTCAAAAACAAAATCGTCTAAAGTTCAATGAAGTTTTTGGAACGAACTTTCATACTTTTTATTTAGATGATTGGGTTTTTCAAGCTGATTTTGCCAATGAAAGTCTGAACAATCATTTTAAAGTAAACTCTTTAAAAGGCTTTGGTATTGATGATTTACAAGAGGGAATAGTTTCTTCTGGAGCAGTTCTGTACTATTTGTCAGAAACACAACACAACAAAGTAGAACATATTGCATCCATCCAAAGAATACAAGAGAACAATTATGTTTGGATGGATCGCTTTACGATTCGCAATTTAGAATTATATGCCTCAACGGAAGCCAATGCAGTAACCCTACTAAAGGTAATCGACAAAACCATTTCTCCCATGGGAGCAAGATTGTTAAGACGCTGGTTGGCATTGCCCTTGAAAGATATCGAACAAATAAAAAAACGTCAGGACATTGTTAAGTATCTTATTGATACTCCTGATTTCTATGATTTAGTTACCTATCAAATAAAGCAAATTAGCGATATTGAAAGACTGGTTTCTAAAGTGGCTACCGGTAAAATTCATCCTAGAGAAGTAATCTTTTTAAAAAACTCTCTAAAAGCAATTATCCCAATTAAAGAAGCCGCAGAAAAAAGCAGTAACGCTTCTTTAAAGAACATTGGAAAACAATTAAATGACACCAAAGAACTTCGAGCGAAAATTGAAGCTACTTTGTTTGAAGAAGCGCCCGTAAACATCAACAAAGGGAATAGTATTGCAGCTGGAGTTTCTAAAGAATTGGATGATTTAAGAGCAATTTCTACTTCAGGAAAAGACTACCTAGACAACATGGTGCAACGTGAAGTTGAACGTACCGGAATTAGTTCTTTAAAAATAGCTTTCAACAACGTATTCGGCTATTATATTGAAGTTCGTAATTCGCATAAAGACAAAGTTCCTGAAGAATGGATTCGCAAGCAAACGCTTGTAAATGCCGAACGTTACATCACAGAAGAATTAAAAGAATATGAAACAAAAATTCTAGGAGCTGAAGAAAAAATCGCAAAACTAGAACAAGAAATTTATGCTAATTTAATTCAGTATCTGACTCGTTTCATCAAAGAAATGCAACTGAATGCACAATTGATTGGACAAATAGATTGCTTGAGTTCTTTTGCTACAATTGCTACAGAAAACAGTTATGTGAGGCCTTTACTGGATGAAACAACGGATCTAGAAATAAAAAATGGTCGTCACCCTGTAATTGAAAAGCAACTTCCTGCCGGAGAAGAGTATATCGCAAATGACGTGGTCTTAAACAGAACGTCTCAGCAAATTATTATGATCACGGGACCAAACATGTCGGGTAAATCAGCCATACTTCGTCAGACTGCTTTGATTGTATTATTAGCACAGATGGGAAGTTACGTTCCTGCTCAAAATGCAAAAATTGGAGTTGTTGATAAAATATTTACACGTGTTGGAGCCAGTGATAATATCTCAATGGGAGAATCTACGTTTATGGTAGAAATGAATGAAACCGCCAGTATCCTAAACAATGTTTCCGATAGAAGTTTGATCCTATTAGATGAAATAGGTCGTGGTACAAGTACCTATGATGGTATCTCTATTGCTTGGGCTATTGCAGAATACATACACGAACACCCGACCAAAGCGAAAACTTTGTTTGCCACCCATTACCACGAACTCAATGATATGACCAATACTTTTGAGAGAGTAAAAAACTTTAATGTATCGGTAAAAGAATTAAAGGACACTGTTATTTTCTTAAGAAAATTAGTTACAGGAGGAAGCGAGCATAGTTTTGGTATTCATGTAGCAAAATTAGCAGGAATGCCTACACAGGTTATCCATAGAGCTAATAAAATGCTGAAACAACTAGAAAAAAATCATACGGGAGATGATATTAAAAATAAGTTAAGTGCTGCGAAAGAAGAAGAAGATTTACAACTGAGCTTTTTCAAATTAGACGACCCGCTTTTAGAGGATATCAAAGAAGAAATTTTGGCAACTAATATTGATTCACTTACCCCAATTGAGGCATTAATGAAGCTTAATGAAATCAAAAGAATGTTGACTAAAAAATAAGTTCACTACGTTATCCAACCATCATGAAAAACGCTAAATGGAAATTATTATCGGACATATAAATGTGATGGGTTCTTTTGTTTTTGCCATTTCAGGTGCTTTAGTCGCTCTTAAAAACAAACTAGATCCTTTTGGTGTATTGATTGTAGCATTTGTTGCCGCTGTTGGAGGCGGAACGGTAAGAGACATGCTATTGGCGGATAGAGATGTTTTTTGGTTATTTGACACACATGTTATTTATGCTGTTGTTAGCGGTGCTTTTATTGCAATGATTTTTAGAAGCAAACTTCATTTTTTTCACAAACCTATATTTTTTTATGATGCTATTGGCCTAGGATTATTTACAATTACCGGAGTTCAAATTGGAATTGATTATCATTTAAACCCATTTATCTGTGTATTATTGGGGACTGTAACAGGTGTTTTTGGTGGAGTTATTAGAGATATTATTGTAAATGAAATTCCAGTTATTTTTCAAAAAGAAATTTATGCCACAGCAAGTTTATTTGGAGGTGCATTGTACATGTTATTGGTGTATTTAAAACTACCTAACCCTTACCTACAAATCATCCCTATAAGTTCGATCATATTGATTAGAATTATTGCAGTTACCTTTAACATCTCGCTCCCTAACATTTACAAAAAAGAACAATGATTGATAATTTAGAACAAGGCTTTTTCGGAATAGGAATACAAAATGGTAAAACGCCAGAGAATTTAGGGGTTTTATGGAGATCTGCGCAAAACATGGGGGCCAGCTATATATTTACCATCGGGAATAGATACGCTAAGCAAGCCTGCGACACCCACAAAGCAGTTGGTGCAATGCCGTATTTTCATTATGATACCTTTGAAGATTTTTACAAACAGCTACCGAAAGGAGCCATGTTGGTGGGCGTAGAATTAGACGAACGAGCAGTACCCCTTGAAACCTTTGAACATCCTAGGCGTTGTGTATATCTTTTAGGCGCTGAAGACCACGGTATGTCTCGACTCGCTATTGAAAAATCTCATCATTTAGTAAAATTTGACACCCCCATGAGTTTGAATGTATCCGTCGCAGGAAGTATTGTGATGTATGATAGGAGAATGAAGAAATTTAAATAAATCTATTTCAAAATCTCCACAAACAACTTATTCTCATTCCCCAACACATCAACAACTGTGATTACATGCTTCCCTATAGTAACAGGAACTAATTTCTCGTGAATACTTTTAGTTTCCCCAACATATTGCTCATCTAAATACCAATAAACTTTAGTTTCAGGAATATTATGGGCTAACTTCATTACCAACTCTTCTTTTGCTCCATCAAATCCCTTTGGCAAATAGATCTTGGCTTTATTTTTAGGATATACAAAATCCATGATTCGTTTCTTATCTCCCAAACAATCCATCCTATAGCTAGGTAATGGTTTGTAAAAAGGATTTTTCTTTTTAAAATAATACTCCATTAAGGGAGGTAATACAAACCAACTTTTATGAGTAATGTCGGTAATATTTTCACAAGAAGAATTTACCTGATACGCTTCATTTTTATCGAGATGTACCCAATAGTGGTAGGGACAAGGTTCAGTATCAACTCCCTTATATTGTACCATTAACGTATCCTTATTAGGACAAATTTCCTTAGCTAAACTTCCACTTTCTCTGCATACAACAACTTGCTCCAAGGCATTATAGGGTTCTGAAAACCAATTAGACTGAGGTAACAGATCGAACAAATCAAACATCACGGGTCCTGCACTTGACACCCCCAACAAACCTGGCCGTCCTTCTCCATCTGCATTTCCTACCCAAACACCTACTACGTAATCTTTGGTACTACCTATAGCCCAAGCGTCTCTATATCCAAAACTAGTCCCTGTTTTCCATGCTATTTCTTTAGAAGAATCAAAAAACTCCCAATTCTCTGCACCTGTAGGTCGATTCACTTGTTTCAAAGCCTCATATGTTAGAAACAAAGAACCTGCATCAAAAATCGTTTTCTGCGGAGAGGCTTTTCCAAAATTCACCCTTTCTTTTTCTTTAAATACCGGATCTACAAACTCATTTGCAAAATAATTACCTGAAGTACTCGAATAGTGATTTATCGTTCCTGAAAAACCTGCATACACTCTACATAGATCCCATAAATTACTTTCTGCTCCCCCTAAAATCAAAGTCAAGCCATAATGTCCAGAATCATGCTTGACATCTTTTAAATCCAACTTTTTTAAATACTCATAAAACCTACTCAAACCAAAACTCTGTAGCATTTTAACCGCTGGAATATTTAAGGACCTAGCCAAAGCTCTACTTGCTGGCACAGCTCCATCATACTCTAGACTAAAATTTTTAGGATTATAGGAAGCTATCTCAGTTGGAACATCTGCAATTAAGGTATTGGGTAACATCTCTCCTGAATCTAACATCGCTGCATACAAATAAGGTTTTAACACACTCCCTGTACTCCTAGGTTTATGTATTACATTTACATTTTTCTGATGCTCCTCATCTGTTGGTGTATTCCCAACATACGCCAAAACTTTACGCGTATGAACATCCAATATCAAAACAGACATATTATAAACCTCATTCTGTTTTAAATTTAAATAATGCCGTTTTACTATTTCATTGGCATTCACCTGTAATTGATTTGGGATACTTGTTTTGATAGAATTCCCCTTATGTTTAATTGCCATATACTCTAACAAATGGGGGGCTTTGGAAGGCAATGCATGTGGTTTTTTAGGCAACTCCTCTTGAATAGCAAGACTATAAGTAATCGAATCAATTATTTTTTTATCTAATATTTTCTTTAAAAGTCTATTTCTTTTAACCACTAACTTATCATGATTTTTACCAGGATAAATAAGACTCGGTGCATTTGGCAATACCGCTAAAGTAGCATTCTCTGCCCAAGATAATTGATAAGGCGAACGACCATAATAACGCCATGATGCAGCTTCTAAACCCACAACGTTCCCTCCGAAGGGAGCGTTTGAAGTATACATTTTTAAAATATGTTTTTTAGAGTAGCGAAACTCCAAACGGGTTGCCAAAATAAGCTCCAATAATTTCTCTGTATAGGTTCTGTTTTTCCCCTTTCTAGACAAACGAATCACTTGTTGTGTAATGGTGCTACCACCTCTTTTTATACCTGATTTTGTAACATTCCCCCACAAAGCTTTTGCAATAGACACAGGATTAAAACCAACATGATTATAAAAATAAGCATCCTCAAATTGTAAAATACAATGTTCAAATTTATAGGGTATACTATCAATATCCGGAAACCTCCATTGACCGTCATCGGCAATTTTTGCTCCCAAGAGGACTCCTTCTCTACTTTGAATTACTGTAGATTTTGGATTCTTAAAAACCTCTGCTGGCAATGAAAAATAATACCCTATTAAGAGTATAAACCCAAAGATTACAACCAAATTCTTTTTGGAGACACGACCCATCAACACCCGATAAAATTTCGTTTATTCAGTTATTTCACTACTTCTATCCATTGCCCTTTTGTTCTAGAGAAGTAATCATTATCATACATTGCCTCCGCCTGAACACCTGGTAAGTAATACTTACCTAAATAAGCAGCATTCAAACGAACCGTAAAAGTTTTAACCTCATTCTTTTTCATTGAAAAATAAAAATTAACTCGATCATCTCTAATATCCGTATAATCACATTGATTATCGGTTGCCTCACCAAAATCAGTAAATCTAGTATTTACAATCTCCCAACCAGAAGGGAAAATTTGACTCAATGCAATATCATTGACTCTTTCTGTATTTGGATTTGTGAGTGTTACCATGGCAACAAAATCAGTCCCTTGACGTAGTTTCTCAAATGAAACAGGATTCCCTTTAGAATCTACATATTTCACATAGAGTTTAAGGTTTCTTGAAGTCGCAATTTCAGTTCCCAATGACAATGTTCCTGAATTCACAATTCTCACGAAACATGTATTTCCTATATTATTTGTAATCGAAAATTTATTTGGCTGTGTTTCTAGAACTTCCAATCTACGTTGAGCTACGGTACTTTTTGTTACAATTGACTCTTGCTGACCATTAACCGTATAACTCAAATTCAAATCTTTCCCTCCATTTTTTATGACCATTTTGGCCATAGAAAGTAAACAATATGCCGTTGTTTGAGTGCTCATCCAATGATCTGAGGACAATCTTTTTGCAATAATTTTTGCCATATCATGCACCTCACTACCCTCCATGATCAACATAGTTTCCATAGCCATTGCTCTATTTCTATAAGAAGAACCATAGGTATAATAATCTCTTTGTTTAATTTCAAAATCAACCGAAGCTGAAGCTATTAATTTGGAAGCCGCCTCTTTTTGACCTGCCAAAGCATAAGCCGCTGCCAATCTCCATTTAGAAATATTGGAAATTTTAGGATACTCTCTTAGCCTATTCATTGCTGCTAAATCTGGTTCTCCGGCAAGTGCGAGCGTATATAGCCTATATGCTTGTGTCATCCCAGAATTCCAGTACTTATAACTAGACCTCCATTCTCTAGCAGCTTGCTTTTGATATCTCAACCAATTACTCATAAATGTAAGCGGTAAAGAATATCCCTTTTTCTGAGCCTCAATCATAAAATGCCCTGCATAACTAGTTCCCCAATCACTCACATAGGTATTTCCAATCCAATACGACAAGCCTCCATTTGGCAATTGAAAATCACCAAGCCTTTCAATACCTTCTTCTATATTTGACTTGATCTGTGTTTTTTTATCAGCGGTAATATCAAATATATCTTCTAAAAACAATTGAGGAAATACACTTGAGGTTGTTTGTTCTACACAGCCATGTGGATATCTTATTAAATATTCCATTCGCGATGCAAAATTCATAGGTGGAATTGTAGATATTTCCACATCAACTTTGTTGGTTCCTTTCTCTCCAATACAAGAAAAATCGGCATTTAAAGTTTCATTAGCTCCAACTTCCAAATCAATATATTTACTTGTTTTTGGATTTGGATTGACTACATCAATTTCAATCTCTTGTGTTGAAACCTCACCATTGCTTTTTGCAATTACTTGAATATTTTCTATCCCTTGTCCTTTTAGAACCTCCAAATCAAAATAAACCATTTTTTCATCTGGTGCATCAAATCGAACTACCTTTTTATATTGCCCAATGATTTCAATTCCATCACTAATTTTTAAACTAACCTCTACATTTTTAACAGCACTTTTCATGGCAAATACTGTTACTGGTAAGGTTACTTTTTCAGTTGGACTTAATTTTCTCGGGAGCGACGCTAAAACCATCAAAGATTTTCTAACTGGTACCGCTTTATCTGCTTTTCCATAGGCCTCTTCAGTATTATCTGCTGCCACTACCATCGTCCTTACCGAACCAATATAATTTGGCATTTTTATTCTATGTTGCTTGGTCTCACCTGGCTCTAACACATAGGGTCCAAGTACAGAAACTACAGATTTAAACCTATTCGCTTTCGTTGCCTTTTTATTCTTCCCATCTTCGTCTCCACCAATAGCAAAAACTTGACTAATTGCTCCACCAAAAGCCCCCATTACATCATCAAAAATATCCCATGTCCTAACCCCTAAAGCTTCACGTGTATAAAATACATTCCACAAATTAGGTGTTTTATAGCGAGTTAAATCCAATAAACCTTCCTCTACCACAGATAAGGAATAAGTCATCCTTTTTCCATTAGCTTCACTTACTTTTACCGCATAAGTGGTCTCTGGTTTTAACTCATCTTCCATAGAGATTACAGGTTCCAGTTTTGTGTTTTTATCCACTACTATAATTGGAATTACTCCATACAATCGCAATGGCAAATCATTCTGTGTTGTTGCATGAGGCTGTAACAAAGAAATATTTACAAAAACATTGGGAGACATTTCTGGAGTTATAGTTATTCTGGCTTTTGTTTGTCCCTTCACTGTTTTTACCCATTGTGTTTCTAATACTTCTGATCCATTTTCAACACTCACTAAAGCATTCCCTTCTGAACCAGACGGAAAGGTAATTTCTGCAACATCACCAACATTGTATTTTTCTTTATCAGAATTAAACACTAACATCGTTGCCGATTCAGCATTTCCTTTTGTAGAATTCGACCACCAATTTCTAAAGAAATATGCTGTCCTACCCGTTGAATGTCCGCTCACCGGATCTGTAATACGAATCAAATAACGTCCACTTTTACGATTAGGAATATTGATATTGGCTATCGCCGTACCCCTATCATTTGTACTTACTTTAATCGTTTTGTACAAATATCTATGTTCAGAATTCACATAAGTAGCGAGGTTGTCAGAATTAGAGCTCCACCACCAAGACCATCTGATCTCATACACTTTTACCATTAAATTTTTTCTTGAAACGGGTACTCCCTTATGGTTGACTGTAGCTATCGAAAAGGGAATATTTTTATCCGTTTCATAGGAATTCCCATATCGTTTAGATTCAGGAGATTTCATACCCACAAAAGTCGTAAAAGGAGCAATGTCTTTTGATACGACATCCGATGAAAAATCACCACCATTTTCAAACACACGCGTTAAAAAAGTTGCTTTTAACTTACCTGGTGCCGTATTTTTTAAATTTATCTTCTTATTTATTTTCGCTTTCCCAAGAGCATCAACCTTCCCTTCAAAAACGGTAAGTTCCTCTGTTTTAAATTCTTTTATTGGATCTTTAAAAATATATCCCGGAAAATTTTCGAATCCCTTTGAAGAAGAAGACAACTTCATTTTCACTTCAGTTTTCAAATTTTTTGCAATCGCTCCATGAAGCCATTTTACCTCAGCCTCTGCCTTTATTGGCAATTTAGTTGTAAGCACCTCATCTTCAAAGTTGATATTAATCTTCAATCGATTTGGCTTAACCGTTTCAACTTTTAAGGTTTTATAAAAAGTAGCACCTCCCACCTTTACTTTAGCGTTCCAGTTTCCTGTAGCATCACTATCCGTTGTAGGGATATCAAACCTAAAGAAACCATTGACACCATCATTTTTAATCGTTTGATATTTCAATTTCCCATGAGGATCTGTTACCTCAATTTTTACAGGATGTCCGGATGGCAAAAGGTTATCCGTATCATTCAAAACAAAAAAAGTATGAATGGTATCTCCTGGTCTCCACACACCGCGTTCTCCATACAAATACCCTTTTAAACCTTTTCTAATTTTTTTTCCGGCAACATTAAACTTACTTAATGACAATGAATTTCCATCATTCAGCTTTACATAGGTTTTACTAGCTCCTGAAGAGACTATGGCAAAAGCCGCCTTAGATTTAGATAGGATTGTTGCAATCCCCTCACCATTTGTATCGGCATTGGCGATTAATTGCTTTTGGTAATTGTACAATTCTATATGTGCATTTGCCAAAACATTAGTTGTAAGAATATCTGTAACGGCAAAGAAATAAGAATTACGAACTCCTTTTTTAACGATAACCCCAACATTAGAGGCTAAAATATTGGCTCCAATTTTTTTCCCTCCATAAAAATAAGATTCGGTACATGGGTTATCTCTATCTCTCCAATTGTAATCATAATCTTCATCATAGTAATAATGAGAGTCAAAGGAATCCCAGTAAGCATCCTCCCCTTCCTGCTCATTCCCTTTTTGAAATATGTCTTGTTCCGGAATTTGATAGTTCTCTGCTAATGGATTTCCCTCGCATCCATACAAAGAATAAGATTTTCTAACCGATAATTCTACTCGATAAACCGATCCTTGATCTGCACGTATTAATGACTGAAGATCTACCGCATAATTTTTCCATTTCCCATCATTATCAATATCATTTTGAACCAAGGGAATGGTTTTCTTTAGAATACTTCTTCCTGAAGCTCTTAAATTATTTCTATTGGAAGTGCTTAAATCATCTCTTTGCAATAAACTTAAAATATTTGTTGAATAAAGTTGGATAACATTGACGTCAACAGCTTTTAAATTCACGGCCTTAAAATTGAATTTCAGATTTTTAGAATCTGGTAAAATCAAACCATTTGAAATCAAACGAATTTGAGGCTTCAACTGCTCAAAGGTAATAGCATCAGAAAAACGTTTATTTAACCTGTACCCATTTTCATTTTTAATTCCGCTAAACACAGTTACATTTACCTTCCCTGCAATACGCTTGCTAGGATATACTTTTAATAAATTCCCCTCTATTACATATTTCAATTTGGCTGCATTTTTTACAGTCACCAAACCTTTTAAGTTTTGACTTTTCAAGAGCGGATCAGAAAAATTTACACATAGATGCTGCTCGGGAGATTGACGAACATAAATACTTAGCACAGAGAAGTTATTTTTCCCAGGAATTTTAACCTTGGAAGTCCCTTTATTGTCAACACCGATAGGTTTTCCATCCCATTGAATCTCTACTTTAGAATCTTCAATACCACGTTCAATACTATCAATTACAAACTCAAAATAAGTGTCTTTTTTATCCTCCGTGTCATACCAATTTATTTTTAAATCTTTCCCTTCTTGATTAGCATGTATCAAAGATTTAGCTTGTTTTAAAGTAATCACATCTGCAGAGACGATATGCCCTTTTACATATTGAGAAGATTGCGTATAGGATTGCAAATCCTTCATTTTAATAGAAAAATTTGGCGATTTGGTTTTAAAATAGAAGTGAAAATTTTCGTATTCCTTACCTACATTTTCGTACAGTTTACTTAACTGCAATTTACAGCTATACTTTTGCTTGGATTTCAAATCCTGATCAGGGGTAAACAACAAAGATTTTTTACTAGAAAGAATTAACTTTCCTTTTACGGATGGAGTCAACTCTAAAATATTAGTCGGAATTTCTTGCCCGACCTCAAAAAGTGTTACATCTTTAGAAAGATACACTTTCACAGGAGCTTCCTTAGAAATTACTCCTCTAGTAGTACTATAAATAAAATTTTTAAAATTTGATATTGGTGTTTTTACAGTTGCTTGTTTTTCACAGGCAATTACCAATACCATCAGTAGGCCAAGGCATAGCTTTTTAATCATCTAGCAATTTTTTTTTACGCTAGTAAAGATACCCAAAATTCCCATGCATCTGTATTCGATACATTTAATTCATGAAATTTGTAATTAACACGCTAAGCTCGTAACTTTTCAAAATCTGACCCTGTAGGATTCTGAAAAACTTCCAAATCAAACTCTGGAACTGCTGCTAATAAATGATCGAACATATCAGACATAATACCTTCATAGATTACCCATTCTTTTCGGCTACTAAACGTATAAATTTCAATAGGCAAACCATTTTCTGTAGGGGCTAATTGACGTACCATACAAGTCATCTCTAAATTGATATCAGGAATATTTTTCACATAGGCCTCTGCATAAACTCTAAACACGCCAATATTGGTCAAATGCCTCCCGTTTATCAAATGGGTTTTATCTATCTGATTTTCTATATTGTAACTTTCAATATTCCTTCCTTGCTCTTGAATATAATTTTCTATCAACTGAAACTTAGCAAACCTCTCTAACATTTCTTTAGTGCAAAAAGCAACACTACTAATTTTTATATGCAAGGAACGTTTAATTCTTCTCCCACCAGATTCTGACATCCCTCTCCAATTTTTAAAAGATTCAGAGATAAACGCATAGGTTGGAATGGTGGTAACAGTTTTATCCCAGTTCTGAATTTTTATGGTTGTCAATTTCATTTCTATCACATCCCCATCTGCACCATAATTAGGCATGGAAACCCAATCTCCTAATCGCACCATGTCATTTGCTGCCAACTGAATACTAGCAACAAATCCTAGAATCGTATCTTTAAAAACCAATAACAAAACCACAGTCATAGCTCCCAAAGCACTAAAGAAATAAAGTGGAGATTTGTTTAGTAAAAAAGATAATACCACAATAACTCCAGTGATATAAACAGCGATTTTGACCAATTGAAAATAACTATCTAACGGATTTTCTCTGAAAATTTTCTTAGTCTCTAGAAAAGTTTTTAGTGTGTTTAGTAACCGGACAATTACAATGATGAAAATAACCGAAAAGTAAGCATTTACAAATCGTAACACATAGGGTGTCAAACTAGGAAAATCATGAAAAACATAAGGTGTGGCTACATAAACTATTAGAGCAGGTGCTATGTGAGCCAGATTGGTAAATATTTTATTTTCAACCAATAGATCGTCCCAAGTAGTTTTTGTTTTTCGAGCAATAGACTCAATAAAACCAAGTAGAATTCTTTTGACAATAAAATCAGCTACAAAGGCAATAACTGCAACAACAAACACCATCAGCACAAATTCAATTAACTGAATAGATTTAGGATCTGCTCCTAATCCCAAAAGCCAATTTGTCAACCAATCCATTGTAATTTTACCCATTTGCTCCATTGCAATCTAAATTTAAATTTCCCCTTCAAATATAGCAAAACCTAAAAAAGGAGTTCCCTCAAAACAAAAAAACTACAACGGAAGTTTTACCTTCCAATTGTAGTTCCAAAATATGCTTAAACCAATTATATCTTATGGATTTGTTGACCACAAGGATGCTCCTTTCAACATCGCTCTTCTGGGTAATTTTAGCCCAGCCACAATCAAATCAGCAAAATCTTCAGGTTGTAAAACAGATTCTTGAGAATTTTTAGCAGCGATCCCCAATTCTACCGTCATGTCAGATTCTATAGTACTCGGCGTGAGTGTACAAACTCTAATATTATTCTTTCGAACTTCTTTCATCAAAGATTCAGACATTCCTATCACTGCAAACTTTGAAGCAGAATACGCTGAAATATTAGGGTTCCCATTCAAACCTGCTGTGGAGGAGACATTGATAACATCACCTTGATTTTTTTCAATTAAATAGGGTAAAACTTCCTTTGTAACATGGTACATCCCCAAAACATTGGTCTGAATAATTTGAGTCCATTCTGTGACAGGCATATCATTAAAAGAACCGATAGAAGCAATTCCAGCATTATTCACTAAAATATCAACAGTCCCAAGTTTTGCTATTATTTCCTTTATTGCAACTTGCACCTCTTGATACACGCCAACATCAAATACGGAATACACAGCATTCACGCCAAATTCTTGTAATTCTTTAACGGTATTTTTTAAAGCGGCTTCATTTCTTCCAGTAATCGCTACATCAACCCCTTCTTTGGCAAAAGCCAAGGCAGTGGCCTTTCCCAAACCTCTTCCACCTCCTGTGATAATTGCTTTTTTATTTTTTAAATTTTCCATAATTTTTATTTTTTAGAAATTCTATGGTGTTAAAAATTCTACTCCAAAACAATTATTCTTTGGTCCAATAATCAAACACAAATACATCTGCTAATAGCGGTCCTACTTTTTTAACTAAAGCTTGATGTTTTTCATGAAATAAATAAATCTCTCTTCCATGTACATCGTTAAAAGTTAACGTAAAAGTATATTGCAAACCTTTGGTATGACCTTCAGTACTGTCGTTAGCCCCCCATTCTAATTTAGAAATTTCTGGAATTTCTTTTTTTAAATTCTCAAAAAGAGCTAACGCACCTTGTACCTCTTCTTCACTTGATGTGTCTTTAAATTTTAAGCTAACCAAATGCCTTAACACTTTGGCTTTATTTTCTGTTTTCTCAGGTGCTATTTTGTAACTCACCAATTTTTTCAATCCAAAACGAAAGGAACCTGCTACTAAAAAGTCTGTTCCACCAACGTTCAAAGAATTCAAACCATAGTAAATAGAATAGCCAGTTTCTAAATAATTCACGGGAGATAAAATTCCATCTTCAGATAATTTACATAACTGAATACTCGCATCATCTCTCGTTCCTACAGCCAATAAAGCCTCGTTATTATTGGTGGAAATTATTTCAATTCTAGTTTGACCTGATAATTTTGTTTGCTCATCATCCTTCAATACAAAATGAGGTTTTAAAGCACCGTTGCTACCCACTTTAAAAACACTGACACCATCACCATGGTACACAAAATCTTTCTTTTTGATAAAGTTTCCTCTTTTGTAATACTTATGATGTCTATGCCCAACAATCACATAATAATTTTTCCCTAACTGAACACCTGTTACCGGGTAAGCTCCTGTCAAATATCGATCTGTCTCGTTATCATCGATGTTATTTACATTTTTAAACTTTCCACTTTCATAAACTCTAAAGCTACTTACTCCGTTATCTTGAAAACCACTTGTGTATAAATAAGTACGACTTTTTATTTTATGAATATACATCCCAATAATTCCATCCGTATGAATTTTTTCATCATCCTTCATAGATTGAATATGTGTAAGTTCTCCATTTTTTTCAATTCTAAAAGAACTCAATCCAGGTGTTTCTTCTAAACCACCAACAAATAAGTACGATGCTTTTTTCATATGAACCACCTGTAAGGTAATTGCAGTACCCAAGTGCGTTTGGTCCGTATCTTCTTTTAAGGCAACACGATTCAGAGAACCTTTGTCATCAATTGCAAATGTTTCAATAGCGTTTCCATGTTTATTTGCTACAAAAAGAAAATCATTACCCTGAATATTATCTGCAACCATACCTCTTGCAGGTCCTTTTTTCATGTACAATTCATGGTTACTTATTGATGTCAATACCCCTAAACTATCCATGCTAAAAACATCAATATTTCCAAAACCACCGGCATAAACAAACTGTTTTCCCCCTTTTTTGTAACTAGTTACTGTTACTGTGTTTTGTGCAGAAAGATCTTTAAAATCCATTCTGTGTAACGTTGGTTTTTCTTGTCCGGTTACCATTCCTACTTCAAAGAAAAGTATTGTAGTAAGAAACAAGTATTTCATTAGTTGATTCATAATCTGATTGATTTAAATATTATTTTAAGATTGATTTTGCTCCTGCTGTTGCTATTTCTCTGTCTTGTTCGATAGTACCTCCACTAACACCAATGGCTCCAATAATTTTACCATTTTTATCTTTTATTGGAATCCCACCAGGAAAGGTAATCAAACCTCCATTAGAGTGTTCAATATTATAAATAATTCCGCCAGGCTGCGTTAATTCTCCAAGTTTACCTGTATCAATATTGAAATAACGAGCGGTTTCTGCTTTTTTTATAGCTACATCAATACTCCCTAAATAAGACTCATCCATTCGTAAAAAGGCTTTCAGGTTGGCACCTGCATCCACAACTGCTATATTGACTAAAACATTGGAAGCTTCTGCTTTTTTCTTAGCCACCAAAACGGCATTCAAAGCTTGCTCGTCGGAAATATCGTGAGTAATTTGTGCTTTTAATCCGAAGGACATCATCAGAAATACAGCTATCGCAAAATAGCTTTTTAGACTTTTAAATAAATTCATAATTCTGTAAAAATTGTTCTGTTTTTAACTTTGGTTTCTTTGGATGACAAAGTTTAATTTTTTCATTGAACAATTTGTTGAACTAGTTCAACAATTAAAAAAAGACAAAAAAGATAACCCCAGAACTAAAACACAAAACTTCAATCAATCTGGTAAATCTTCACAAACAAAACCATGATTGGTTACCATTTGCACAACCGCTTCACTTTGCAAATCGTTAGAAGATTCTATGCGTAACACCTTATCCCTATCTTCAAAATCTATAGACCAAGAATAAATAAATGGATGCCTTCTAAAAATGGCTCCAAACATTCTCGCTTTTCTTCTCGACTTGATATTGGTTTTAAAAATCATCAAACTCATAGCGCTATTTATTTTAATTACAACCCTAATTTTGAAAACACTTCATATACCAAAACCGCTGGCCAGACAATAGATTTAAGCAACCCTATTACACCTGCTCCAAAACTAGTGGCATTGGATAGAAAATAAAAGGCAGCACCAAACATCCCCATCCCATACAAACAACTCATGGATGAATTATAAGAGTTTTTTGTTTCACATTTTTCTTTGATTTCTTGAATTGTAGTTGTTTCCATACCTGTTAGATTTTTTATTGTTATTCAAATATCTAACAACTAAACAAACTGTTCAACTCTATTATGCAAAGTAGAAAATAGTGTCTGCAAAACGGCTTATTTAATCAGCAACTCAAGAAACGATACTCTAACAGTAATAGAAAGACGAATATTCTGTAAACATCAACAGATTGGTAAGGCTCAGTTCACGCAATAAAGAGAAAATGACAAAAACTAAAATAACACTAAGTGTTATGAATTTTATTAAAAAATTCAGTTTTGTAAGTATCCGAAACTGGTATTATTTCTTTACCGATATGAATTCTACTACGTTCAATAGAATCAATTTTATGCAAAGAAACCATATAGGATTTGTGTACTCTACACACCAAGTCTGATGGAATTATTGCCTCCAACTCTTTAAAATTTTGCAAAGTCATAATTCGCTTATTTATAGTATGAATTCTGCGATAATCACGCATTCCTTCAATAAAAATAATATCCTGCAACATTATTTTCTCCAAACGATTTTCTGTCTTCACAAAAATATAATCTTGTGTTAGTGTAGTGGGAGTTTTTTGCTGAATATTGCCCAAAGCTTTTGTTACTGCTTGTAAAAAACGATCAAAATTAAAAGGCTTCAATAAATAGTCTGTAATATTTAATTCGTACCCCTTTAAAGCATACTCTTGATAAGCGGTGGTAATAATTACTTGACAATCTAGTTGGGTACTCTCTAACAATTCTATTCCCGTTAATTCGTCCATATTAATATCTAAAAACAACAAATCAACCTGATGTAATTTTAGATACGCAAGCCCCATCAAAGCATTATCAAATGTAGCTTCTAAATTTAAAAACGGAATTTTATCAACAAATAACTTGGTACGCTCTAAAGCAAGTGGCTCATCTTCAATAATGATACAGCTATATTTATTCATGGCAAATACTTACGTTTACAGAATAGGTATTATGTTCTTTTTGAACCTCTAAGGTATGGTTATTTTCATATAAAAGTTGTAATCTTTTTTCAATGAGATCATTCCCAAGACCATTACTTCCTTCCTTCACCTTCCTATTAGGATCATATTTATTAATACAAGACATTTTTATGCAATCTGTATCAATAGAAATTTTTATCCGTATCGCATTGCTCAACTTTTTGTTGGTGCAATGTTTAAAAGCATTTTCTATAAAAGGGATAAACACCATTGGGGCAATTTTTCTGTCCTTCGCATCCCCTTCCAAACTGTAGTGAATATAATCTGTGTTAGCAGTTCTTATTTTTTGCAACTCTATATACTTCTCGATATACTCAATTTCTTTTGACAGCAACACCTCTTCGGTTTTGGTTTCAAAAAGCATAAAACGCATAATATCAGATAATTTATTCAAGTAATTTGACGCTTCATCTTGATCTTTTAATATCAACACATCAATATTATTAATCGTATTAAACAAAAAATGCGGATCTAGCTGAGACTTTACCAACGCCAATTCTATTTTATGATTTTTTTCAATCAATGCTTCTTTCAACTTCATATCCTGAAACCAAGTAATAAATCCCTGGATCACCAAGGCAATAACTCCACTTATGGTTGCTATAAAAGAAATGAAAATTACAATTCCCCAAAAAGCATCTTCTTCTTCTTGTGAACAAGTAGCATCAACAAACAAATACAACATTCCATAACCAATCAACCCAGCAATAGTAGAAATTACAAGTCCGTAAACCAAGGTTTCAAAATATTGCTTTTTCTTAAAGAAATTTGGAAACAGAAAAAAATAGTAGAGGTAAAAAGAAAAAACCGATGGGATCAAACCAAACATGGTAATAATTCCAAATGCCTTTTCCATTAAAGATTCTTCTGGATTTTCATTTCCCTGGAAAAAAGCAGCCATCAACCCCAATGCAACAATAAAGTAGCAAAGCCAAACTCCGATATGTAATAAAATTATTGCCGATTTTTTCATAGGTACAAACTCAAAATTGATACAACAAATTTATTCTAAAATCTAAAAGTATACTAATGCAATCTGCAACTTGGCTTATTTCATCTGCAAATGAGTAAAGTTATAGAGCATCAATTCAAAATATTATTCAAATTTTCTCATGCCTAATTACTATCTTTGTCACAAATTATACAAATTATGATGTTATTTATTGGAGCACCGGAAGTAATGGTAGTTCTACTTATTGTAGTAATGTTATTTGGTGCAGATAAAATTCCGGAGATTGCTAGAGGACTTGGAAAAGGAATGCGTCAAATTAAAGATGCTACAAACGACATCAAGAGAGAAATCAACACAAGTGCAGAAAAAAACGGAATTGATTTAGATGTTACCAAAGACATCAAAAAAGAGATTGATTCAGTAAAAGAAGATCTTGAGGACATGAGTGGTCCCATCAAAAGACAATTTTAATTAATTTATTAAACGCTCTACTCAAACAACTGCAACAAAACTGCATTTGTCAATTCAATAAATTATTTCACTCTACTTAATGTCAATCCGTCTCGAATTGGTAATAATACCGTTTCTATTCGTTGATCTTCATTCATTAATTTATTATACTCTAATAAAGCGGCTGTATCAACATCTTTCGGATTCAACTTTTCAATTACCTTTCCACTCCATAAAACATTATCTGAAAGAATGACACCACCAGAGTTCATTTTATCAATAATTTGCTTGAAATAATTAGAATAATTTGCTTTATCTGCATCAATAAAAACAAGATCAAATTTCTCTTGAATTGTAGGAATAATTTCTAATGCATTTCCTATATGCTGTTTTATTTGAGTTCCGAATTCTGATTTATCAAAATACTTTCTTTGTAAATCGTACAATTCTTCATTTTTATCAATGGTATGCAAAACACCATCTGATTGCATCCCTTCAGCCATACACAAAGCTGAATAGCCCGTGTAGGTACCTATTTCTAAAATATTTTTAGGTTGAATTAATTTAGAAATCATAGAAAGTACTCTTCCTTGAAATCCACCACTCAGCATTCGTGGATTTAAAACCGTTTGCCAAGTTTCTCTATTTAACTCCTTTAAAATTTGCGGTTCTGCTTGAGAGTGATCAACTACATAATCATCCAATTTCTCTGGTAAAAAATCCATATAACGCTACAAACTTATTTTATTTTTGCACTTTCTTTTTCAAACAAAATACGCATCTGTTCTTTTTCCTCTTCAGACAGACTACAAATGGCACTTCCTCCTTTATTTTTATTCAAAATTTTAGACAACAGATTATTCTGCTTGGTATAAATTGAACAAAGTTTACATCCTAAAAAATGGATTCTTAACTTAATAATTTCCATTATCGTCGCCTTTCCATATTGCGATTTGTCGCATATAGTAGTGGCCTCATCACAAGTTATTTTAAATTTTGCCATGAATACTCTTATTTAATAAACCAATTATCTTCCATACATTTTCTCAACTGAGTCCTAGCCCTATGGATTATTACCCACAAATTAGACGATGTAATATCTAGCTCCTTACAAATCTCTTCCGTATCAAAATCTTGTAATGTTTTCATCCTGAAAACCATAGCATATTTCTCAGGTAGTTTGTCGATACATTTTGACAAAGCATCACCTAATTCAGCATTTTCAATGTCTTTATCTGCATCGTTCCCCCAAGTCTGCGGAACCCTTTCTTCTAACCAATCTCCTTCATTTTCACCATCATTATAGAAATTCATTCTCACCTCCGCTTTTCCTTTGGTTGAATTTATCTTTCTATAGTAATCAATGATTTTTCTTTTCAAAATGGCTACCAACCAAGTCCTTTCACTTGCTTTCCCCTCAAAATTTTTCATTGCTTTCAAAGCAGCAAAAAAAGTTTCTTGAACCAAATCTTTCGCAATCTCAGTTTTATTAACCCTAGATATAGTGTAATTAAATAAATAATCTGAATGCAGCGTTATCCATTTATCTGGGTCTAAAGTGTGTATTTTTTCAGATGCCATAGTTTGTACTAGTTACGATCCTATTAGAGGCTAAATATAAGGAAACTTCAATTCCTAACAATTATTATTCAAATTACTTATCCACAGTAAAAACGAATAATTAATCCTAGTAAAAAACCATAGGGTCGCGTTTCCCCTCTTTTTGATAGCATTCTATCTATACAAAATATGTATAAGATTCTTCAATGACTTATTTTGTACATAAAAAACTTTGAAATTCTGTACTTTAGTAGACCGATTTACAATTTTAATAACAATACCCAATGAAGTTCTTAAACACTTACTTTTCAATTTCAATGCTTTCCTTGCTTGGAATGGCATCTTTGTCCACCAGCTGTGATAAAAAGGAAATAGTAGAAGGCAAAATATACCAGAAACCTGAAATCATAAAAGATCCTGTAGTTGACTTTCTTTCTCCAGAGGAAACCCTAAAAACCATGCACTTACCAGAAGGCTATCGAATAGAACTGGTAGCAAGTGAACCTATGGTAAATGAACCTGTAACAATGGCTTGGGATGCGGATGGAAAATTATATGTTGCCGAAATGCTAACTTATATGCAAGACATTGATGGAACGGATCAATACAAGCCTTGGAGTAGAGTAAAATTACTTGAAGATACTAATGGAGATGGAAAAATGGACAAAAGTTCAATTTTTATCGATAGTATTATCTTACCTAGAGTTATACTTCCTTTAGATGACCGTTTAATTGTTGGAGGTACTTTTCAGAGAGATCTTTGGGGCTACAGAGACACCAATGGTGACGGGGTGGCAGATGAAAAAAAATTAATGCACAAAATCCCCAAAAGAGATAATTCTAATCTTGAGCACCAACCTGCAAGCATGATTTATAGTATTGATAATTTCATGTATTTATCAAAAGGATCTATTAGATACAAACTTAAAGGAAATAAAATTGTAACAGATACTTTGGCTGATGCTCCAGCAGGTCAATGGGGATTAACACAAGATGAACAAGGTCAAATTTTTTATTCAAGCGCAGGTAGTGAGGTTCCGGCTTTAGGATACCAGCAACACCCATCTTATGGTAATCTTGAAATGCCTGGTAAATGGGAACCTGATTTTGACAAGGTATGGCCTATCATCGGTACCCCTGATGTACAAGGAGGAATGAAGCGATTAAGAGAAGATGGAACCTTAAATCACTTTACCGCAAGCTGTGGACAATCTATCTTTTTAGGAGACAACTTACCTGCTTATGGCGACTTGTTTATTCCTGAACCTGTAGGACGCTTAATTCGCCGTGCAAAAGTAAATATCGTTGAGGGTCAAAAAGTATTAAGTAACCCCTACCATGAAACTGAATTTTTAGCTTCTACAGATATGAACTTTAGACCAGTAGAAACTAAAACAGGTCCGGATGGTTGTTTGTATATCGTAGATATGTATCGTGGAATTATTCAAGAGGGGAATTGGGTTAGAAAAGGAAGTTTTTTAAGACCTGTTGTGGAAAGAAAAAAACTTGATAAAAACATAGGAAAAGGTAGAATTTATAGAATTGTCCATGAAGACTACACTCCAAGTAAAACAGTTAAATTACTAAATAAAACACCAGAGGAATTAACAGAATTCTTAGGTCATGCCAATGCATGGTATAGAATGAACGCACAAAAGCTGATTGTAATCAAAGGAGACAAGTCTGTTGTGCCAACACTAAAAAACATCGTTTCAAATAGTGAAAACCCATTGCAAAGAATGCATGCTTTGTGGACTTTAGACGGATTAAATTCTATTGATAAAAAGATCTTACTAGAAAAATTTAATGATGAGGATCCTAGAATTAGAAGAACAGCAATAAGAATAAGTGAAACTTATTTAAAACAAAACGATGAAACCATCCTTGCGGCTGTTGATGCCCTAAAAAAAGATGAAGACAAAGAGGTATTGTTACAAGTACTACTTTCTTTAAGATCTAGTTCTCATGAGAATGCAAAAAAAACAATGCGAACCATAGCCTATAGAGAGTTTGGAAATGATGTGATCGCAACTACTGCAAGAGAAGGGCTTAAAGAGGTACCTCCAGTAATCGAAGAACTTAAGAAAAAATACATTTTACAAAACGTCAACGTACGTAAATCCGTGGTTCAAGGATATCTAAATTTTAAATCTATCTGTGCTTCTTGTCATGGAGGAGACGGAAAAGGAATTGAAGGTCTAGCTCCAAGTTTAGTAGGATCTCCTCGTGTTACTGGTAATTGGGAAATAACCTCAAAAATTGTAATCAACGGATTAACCGGACCTATTGATGGAAAAGAATATGCCGGAGTTATGGCTCCAATGGGACATCAAGACAACAATTGGCTTGCAGCAGTGCTTACCTATATAAGACTAGAGCTTAATGATGCATCTCCTGTGACAGGTTGGAAACTGAATAGAATCAGAAATCAAACAAAATTGAGAGATACTTATTGGACTATAGATGAATTATATCCCAAAAAGAAAAAACAAAATAAAAAGAAGAAAAAATTAGCGACTCACTAAATTTTTCTATCGGGATAATCATTATGGTTATCCCGATTTTCTTTTAAAAACTTTGGCTATTTGAAATGCCTTGTGCAATTTTCATAAATCTTTCCGTATTTTTGCGATCTGACTTTTAATTAAACATACCATGTCTACCGCACAAAAACAGTACAAAAGAGTTACTACCAATTCACTGATTGAAATGAAACACAACGGTGAAAAAATCTCTATGCTAACCGCATACGATTACACTATGGCAAAAATAGTGGATGCTGCTGGAATCGATGCCATTTTAGTTGGAGACTCTGCTTCAAATGTAATGGCAGGACATGAAACGACATTACCTATTACTTTAGATCAAATGATTTACCATGCGAGCTCTGTAGTACGCGGATGCGCAAGAAGCTTGGTGGTGGTAGATTTACCTTTTGGTAGCTATCAGTCAGATCCTAAAACAGCTTTGAGATCTGCCATCAGAATCATGAAGGAATCTGGCGCACATGCTATTAAATTAGAGGGTGGTACAGAAATCAAACAATCTGTAAAAAAAATATTAAAAGCTGGGATTCCTGTAATGGGACACCTTGGATTAACACCACAATCTATCTACAAATTCGGAACCTA
Organism: Flavicella sp. IMCC45537; assembly: GCF_057197705.1. Classification (NCBI taxonomy): domain Bacteria; kingdom Pseudomonadati; phylum Bacteroidota; class Flavobacteriia; order Flavobacteriales; family Flavobacteriaceae; genus Flavicella; species Flavicella sp. IMCC45537. Next base: position 2,899,248 of record NZ_CM170067.1, on the reverse strand, counting down.
TACCGTTAGAGCTAAAGAAGAAGAAGAGGCAGACAAACTTTTAAAAGATGCAAAAGCACTTGAACAACTAGGATGTTTTTCTATTGTTTTAGAAAAAGTACCCGCTGCCTTGGCAGAAAAGGTTGCCAAAGAGATTTCAATTCCAGTAATTGGTATTGGTGCAGGTGCAGGTGTAGACGGTCAAGTTTTAGTTACTCATGATATGGTTGGAATGACACATGAATTCAATCCTAGATTTTTACGTAGATATTTGAGCTTATATGATGATATGTCAAATGCTTTTAAACAATATAGCGAAGATGTAAAATCACAAGATTTCCCTAACAAATCAGAACAGTACTAACATATTTGTTCCTACATTTCACATGAAAGTTTTACATATAGATAGCAATCATCCTGTTTTAAAATTAGGTTTAGAGAAATTAGGATGTTCTAATGAAGAAGATTTTACCTCAAACAAGGAAGAGGTTGAATCCAAAATACATAACTATGAAGGAGTTGTTATCAGAAGTCGTTTTAAAATTGACAAACAATTTATAGACAAGGGTCATAACTTAAAATTCATTGCTAGAGTTGGTGCAGGACTAGAAAGTATAGATATTGAATATGCTGCCAAAAAAGGCATCCAATTAATTTCTGCTCCAGAAGGAAACAGAAATGCTGTAGGTGAACATGCGCTAGGAATGCTATTAGCTCTCTTTAATAAAATCAAACAAGCAGACAACCAAATTAGAGAAGGGAAATGGCTGCGTGAAGAAAATAGAGGACTTGAATTAGATGGTAAAGTTGTTGGACTGATTGGCTACGGAAATATGGGAAAATCCTTTGCCAAAAAACTAAGGGGGTTTGATGTTGAAGTACTTTGTTATGACATTAAAGAAAATGTAGGGGATGAAAATTGCAGACAAACAACGCTTACAGAAATCCAAGAACGAGCAGATGTATTAAGTATTCACACTCCATTTAACGAACTATCAGACAAGATGATAAACTGGGATATTATTTCTCATTTTAAAAAATCTTTTTTCTTGATTAATACAGCCAGAGGGAGTGCTGTTGTTACAGACCATCTTGTACAAGCCATGCAAATGGGAAAAATTCTTGGAGCATGTCTAGATGTTTTAGAATACGAAAAAGGTTCTTTTGAAAACTTATTTGAAAACAAAACATTACCACCTGCTTTCGAGTATTTAATTCAATCCGAAAATGTTTTATTATCTCCTCATGTCGCAGGCTGGACAGTTGAATCTAAAATAAAACTGGCACAAACTTGCGTAGATAAAGTTGCAGCTCATTTTTTTGACATTCACACAAAACCAAAACCTGAACCAACCAGCAACAAAAAAGTTACGGGTATCGGCGGAGTATTCTACAAAACGAAAAACCCACAAGCCACTAGAGAATGGTATCGTAGGCATTTGGGCTTAGAAACAGATAATTACGGAAGTACTTTCTGGTGGAAAGATGAAACTTTTAAACCGGCAAGCACGCAATGGTCTCCCTTCCCAAAGGAGACAAACTATTTCAAACCTTCCTCTAAAGAATTCATGATCAACTTTCGTGTAAAAGATTTAGATCAATTACTAATAGACCTAGCCAATTCGGGAGTTGAAATAATTGACAAACCTGAGATATTCTCTTATGGAAAATTCGCTTGGGTTCTCGATCTAGATGGTAACAAAATTGAACTTTGGGAACCGATTGACATCGAAGAATAAAACTAACGTCCAATAACTTCTATATAGGCAGCCAATTCTTTTTCATACATTTTTACAGCATTCCAATCTTTATACATAATGGCACCAGATTTTTCATAAAAATCTATCGCATTTGTATTCCAGTCTAAAACATCCCATTCCACTCTACGCACCTTTTTTTCAAAGGCATAGCGCATTACTTCATTATACAAAGCTTTCCCAATTCCCAAACCTCGTTTTTCCTCTTTCACAATCAAATCTTCTAAATGAACTGTTGGTCCTTTCCATGTGGAGTACCTATAATAGAACAAGGCAATACCAACAATTTCTCCTGAAAGCTCTGCAACAAAAACTTGAAATTTTGGCTGTTCAGAAAAGCCATCTTTTTCTAAATCAGCCACGGTTACCTCCACAGCATCGGGTTCTTTTTCAAATACAGCCAATTCTTTTATCAAAGACCAAACTGCACCCATATCCTCCTTTACACCAAATCTAATATTGTACTCCATATACTATTTTTTAACTACTGTTTCTGGGTTTAGCGTAGCAACAAACTTGTTTTTCACCCCATATTTTTTAGCCACATCCTGAATGTTTTTAGCCTTCAAATCATTGATTCTATCAACTTTTAAATTCGGATCCTTTAATTCTTTTTTATTGAAATCCGCATTTTTAATTCTATTCAACCAAAATCTGTTCTTTTTCATTTGTTCCTTATGCTCTAACAATTGCGTTTCTTTAACTTTAGCCAAGTCCTTAGCTTGTGGCCCGTTATCAATAATTTTTTGCAACTCTTCTAAAGCACTTTTTTGTAACATCTCTAATTTTTCTGGTCCACAAGGAAAACTAATGGTTAATTGATAAGATCCATAAGGATTTTTGGACATGCCGCCTCTAGCTCCTACACCATAAACACCACCTTCTTCCTCTCGTAACTTCTCAATTAGCTTAATCGACAAAACCTCTCCTAAACTTTTTAAGTAATAATCCTCTTCGGCATCATATGTTGTTTCTCCTCTAAATTGAATTTTCACTAAACTTTTTGGTTCGGTTCCTTTTTGGACATGCTTTTCTAGCTCTCCATATAAAGGTCTATAACCATTATCTTTAAAAGATTCATTTGTTTTAGTACTAGGCAAACTTCCAATATACAATTCAGCATAATCCTTGAGCACCTGCGGATCCAAATTCCCAACAAAATAAAAATTAAAATCACTTGCATCTGCAAAGCGCTCTCTATATTTCTCAACAGCTAAATTATAATCTGTATTAGCCCAATTCTCTTCCGTTGGAAAACCAACATAGCGAGGATTTTCACTATTCAAAAAGGCATCCACCTCAACACCAAAAAAAGTTCTAGGCTCAGATAAAGCGTTTTTTAAATAAGCCTTCATCTTAGCAATATGAGAATTATATGCCTTTGGATCATTGTTTAATTTGGTGAAATACAAATGTACTAACTGAAACAAGTACTCAAAATCTTTCGGAGTTGCACTTCCATGCATACCCTCACTTAAAGTATGAATCGTTGGGGTTACACTTGCCCCTTTTCCTGTAAGAATTTTCTTTAATTCTGTTTTAGAAAAACCGTTTACACCTGCTTCAGTTAACGCTGAATTAGCAATATCGGTCTTTAAAAACTCTTCATCTGAATACAAAGAGGTGCCTCCATAACTAAATGCTGTAAATACAATTTGATTGTCCTTAAAATCAGTTTGTTTGTATACTATTTTAGCTCCATTATTAAGCTCTAACCTGGTAATTTCATTGATACTATCCGTTGTTTCGCTTAAAACCACACCTTTCTTAAGCTGTATTCCACGCATCAAATCAACATCTACAGTTGCATCCTCATACGGAGTTAATTCCATGTTTTTCACATTATCCAATACACCCAACACCTCAGCTTCAGTAATCTCAGGAACTCCTTCTTTATCCGGCCCCGTAAATACAACTACCCTATTATCTTCATGAATGTACTTCGTTAACAACCCATTACAATCCTCTAAAGTTATGGTTGGCACATATTTTTTTACCATTTCAAACTCCCAAGCAATACCAGGAATAATTTCTTCTTTTAGATAGTTACGGATGTACTCATTTGCATAGCTCTTAGATTCATTTTTATTACGTTCTTTATAAGCACGTTCATATCTGTTGGTAATACTAATTTTTGCACGATCCAACTCCCCTTGTTGAAAACCAAATCGCAATGCTCTTTCGTTTTCAACTACTAAAGCTTTCAAAGCATTTAATTGCCCTTCTTCACTTGTTAAAGCATAACTTTGATACACCTTATTATTTCTTGCCCAAGTACTTCCATATCTTGCACCTCCAAAAACATAAGGTGGATTTTCTTTATTTCTTAACTCATCAAATCGATTGTTAATCATATTAGAAAACAAACTATTGATCAACTGTTCTTTATAATCCTGCTCCGTAGCAACCTCTTTCGCTAAATCCGGATCTTTATAATACACTTGTACTACAGATCTTGAAGCTTCTACATCTTTTTCAATAGCCACAAAAGTCTGCTTATGATTCGGGGTATTATAAATTTCTCTCTTTTTTACATTTTTTGGAGCTTTATATTTACCGAAATGCGATTTTATTTTTTCTTCCAAAACCGACACCTCTACATCTCCTACTGCCACAACAGCCATTAAATCTGGACGATACCAGTCTCTATAAAATCTTCTCAAATCTTCATAAGTAAAATTCTCTAGTACCTCTTTTGTCCCTATAGGCAACCTTTCTGCATACCTAGAATCATACATTAATTTTGGCAAATAATTTCCAAGCATTCTTTTCTCAGCACCTAAACCCAATCGATATTCTTCCAAAACCACACCACGTTCTTTGTCAATCTCTTCTTCTGTAAGGGATGCATTAAAAGCCCAATCTTCTAAAATCAAAAATCCTTTTTCCAATTTTTCTTCATCATCCGAAGGAATCGGAAGAATATAAACCGTCTCATCAAAACTAGTATATGCATTTAGATGAGCTCCAAATTTAACTCCAATACTTTGCAGGTAATCTACTAGTTCATTTTTATTAAAATGTGTAGAACCATTGAAATTCATATGCTCCATAAAATGAGCCAATCCTAATTGTTTTTCATCTTCCAAAATAGAACCTGCATTTACTACCAAACGCAATTCTACCTTTTGAGCTGGTTTTGCATTTTTTTGAATATAATAGGTCATTCCATTGGACAAAACCCCTTTTACAACATTAGAATCAATAGGAATACTAGAAATTTTTTCATTCGTTTTTACTCCTTTTTTCATGTTAGAAGTTGTATTACAGCTAACTACCAAAAATGCAATGGTTACAAATAAAAACAGAGTACTTCTTAAAAATGATTTTGAAAATAAATTTTTCATTTATAGCTTTTTTAATGAATGGAAGGTAAATATAAGATTCTAAAAAATAACAACTGTAATAAGCACATTAACTTTATCATAAAAAAACACAATAGAAATTATAGGATAATCGGTTGAGTATTTCGTATAATGTATAAATCGAATAAATGAACTTAGATATATTAATTCCACGAACAAATGCGTAAATTGAAACCTTAAATGCACAAACTATGGGTAAAGTAATTACATTTGGAGAGGTACTAATGCGTCTTTCTCCAAGAGGAAACAAAAAATTCATTCAAAATAATGTTGTAGAATTTTACTTTGGAGGGACTGAAATTAATGTCGGTATTTCTATAGCAAATTTTGGAGGAAAAGTAAAACACATTAGCTGTATTTCAGATGATTTTATTGGGGATACGGCAATATCATATTTAAGAAAATTTGGTGTAAGCACAAGATGTATTGTTAGATCAAAAAGACCACTTGGAGTTTACTTTTTAGAAGTTGGAGCGGTTATGAGACCTAGTTCTATTTCTTACAACCGTTCGCATTCTTCTTTTTCTGAAATTCAACCAGAAATGGTAGATTGGGAAAATTCTTTAAGCAAGGGAAATTGGTTTCATTGGACTGGAATTACACCTGCTTTGTCAGAAGGTGCCTATAAAACACTGAAAGAAGGATTAATGTTAGCACATGAAAAAGGACTTGAAATTTCTGCAGATCCAACATATAGAAGTGGATTATGGAAATATGGAGCAGATCCTAAAATAGTCTTAAAAGATCTATTACAATATGCTACCATTTTTATTGGTGGTGTGAATGAAATAAATGAAGTATTAGGGACTAATTACAGCTATTCTGAAGAGGACTTTATTGCTGCAAGTAAAGACTTGATGAAAACATTTCCAACTATCAAAAAAGTATTTGACAAAATAAGAACTTCGTTAAATTCTTCATGGCACAAAATAAGATCTCGCATGTGGAACGGCGTAGAGTTCAGAGAAACTGAAGACCTTGACATCACGCACATTGTAGACAGAATTGGAACCGGTGATGCCTATGCAGCTGGACTCATTTATGCGTTACAAAATTATGATGATTATAAAGCAATGGAATTTGCAACAGCGGCAAGTGCTTTAAAACACACTTATGAAGGAGATGTAAATTTTGCAACTGTTGAAGAAGTGAATAGTATTCTTGCAGGAAATACAACCGGTAGATTGCAGCGCTAAAAAACAAGTTTCAAAATTAAAAGGACACAATCTCTCATGTTTTGTATAACAAAATTTGAGAGATTTGTTTTTTAACGCTATCGAACAACAAACTGAGAAAAAAAACGAAACCGAAAACACTGAATTTATGGATTAAAAAAATATATAAAAAGTATACAATATTTTTTTTGAAGTATATTGATGGTTTTTACTTAGTATATTTGTCAACAGAAACTCAAACTAACCAAAAAAACCACAAGTAATTGAAATTCAACCAGATTAACCTCATTATCTTTATTAGTCTATGTACCACACTAAGTATTAGAGGCCAAAAAAATAAAGAAAATGATTCCTTAACATACTATACTAAGAAGCTTTCAACTGCCACAACTCAATACTCATATTTCCCTGACAATTCTTATTATATTTATAGCAAATGTTATGAATATTTTAAAAACAACAACAACTATGAAAAGGCAGCTCAGACACTATATCAAATGTCTGACTATAAAAAAGCAAAAGGAAAAACAAGCAAAGCTTTTGAACTACTTTGGGAAAGTTTATACTATGTAGAGCAAACTAACAACTACTCCTTAAAAGCTGTAATCCATAGAAAAATATCTTTTTTGTATGATTTTTTCAATAAACCTAAAGAATCTACTTATCATTTCCAACAGGCATTAAACTTCTCTAAGAAAGTAACTATCAACAAGGCAAGTGACAAAAACCAGCTGAATGCAAACTACTTAAACTTAGCAACGAGAAAAAGAAATGAAGGTGACTACTTAAAAGCACTAACCTATTTAGATTCTTTGGAATTTTCAAAGAATATGATAGCGAACAACAATTATGTTTATCTATCATCAAACATAGAACGAGCCAATTTATTTCTTGCACTTAAAGATCCCAAAGAAGCAGCTAAAATTCTTTACAAGCTAAAAGCTAATCAAGATGAAAAAAATATCAGACACAAATCTAAATTATATTTTACTCTAGGTGAATTAAACAAAGCTAAAAAAAACACGGATAGTGCTATTTATTATTATGAACAAAGTCTAAAGGCAATTCGCAAACTTCACTTTAATGCCATACTAGAACCCAAGGTAATGTTAGAATTAGCGGGTCAGTACATGAAAAAGAAAAAGGCAAAAAAAGCCTATTACCTGTTAAGAGAACGGAGCTATATCAAAGACAGTATCAATGGAGCTAGAACCGATGCCTATTCTGATCTGTTCGAAATTAAAAATAGCTACCTAGAATCCATTCGTAAAAAAGATCATCTTCTTGATGAAAAAAACATAATTATTGAAAAAAAGGAAGAAACTCAATTTCTTTTAAAAATCGTGTTAGCATTGGTAATCCTCATTACCCTAGTAATTATTATCATAGGAAAAATGAGATTAAAACTTAAAAAAACTATTCTTGAAAAAAAACAAACAGAATTGCAATCAACGCTTATCAGGCAAAAAAGCGAAGCTAAAATGGAACTAAAAAGCAAAGAACTTACCTCTTATGCTTTGCAATTAATTGATAAGGACAGCGCCATTGATGATCTTTTAAACGTACTCAAAGAAAAATCTCCTAGTTCGTACAAATCGTTAAATAACAAATACAAAAAGGGGGCCGAAAACCTCTGGGATGAATTCAACCTAAGATTTACGGAAGTAAATTCTGAATTCTACACAAGGCTCAAAGAAAAACACCCGAACTTCACCCCAACCGAACAAAAGCATTGCGCCTTGATCAAACTTAAATTCACAACCAAAGAAATGGCTCGAATTTTAAACATAGAAGCCCATAGTGTAAATATATCTAGGTCTAGAATCAGAAAAAAAATAGGTTTGAAACGTTCAGACAGCTTGGAGGCCTATGTTACCAACTTATAAAAACTGGGGAATTGTATGCTAATTATATTTTCATCAATTTCCCTTTATAATCCGCTACGCTAACTAAATAAACACCTATACCTAAGGATTTAATTTGGATCTCGGATTCTGTAGATTCACCTTTCAAAACTAGCTCCGAACGTAGATTATCAACCTATTCAATCCAACAAAAATTTAGTTCCCAATAAGAGCTTCATTTTGTTTCTGAATACGTTTTTTCTGTTTTGTGCTTAGACTTCGTTTAAAGTAATCTTCAGGAGTATATTTTACTCTTGGCTCTTTCATCTCATGATCATTCATATCCTGACTTAAATCACAGTCAAAACGTGCTAGCATGGAATGGAATTTTCCTCTGCCCCCCATTCCTATAAAATGTGCCATTCCCCATGTAATCCCTCTACCGTTTTTCGTATCTGTAAAAGCATCAGGCACAAATGGAGCTGCTGCGTAAGGCATCATCTCTGTAATAGCTGCAATTTCAAAATTCACTCCATCTTCAGCAAACTGAACTGTATTATGCTCATTACCATCTTTATAAACCATTGCAGCAATTCCTCCTTTAAAAGGAAATAAAGAAGTTTCATGCCCCGAAGAAATGACTGGGTTCAAGGGATGTTTCGTAAAAGGACCTAAAGGATTGTCTGCTGTAGCAAGACCTTGCATTCTTATCCAATCTCCTTTTACCCCAAAATCCGATTTGTAATATAGATATATTTTTCCTTTATAGACTAACGGGTACGGATCATGAATTGAAAATTCATCCCACTCTCCTTTCGCTCCATTTGGAATTACAATTTTATTGTAGGGTGTCCAAGGTCCCTCTGGAGAATCTGCATAAGAAACTGCAACCGGACAATCATCTCCTCGTTTACCACTTGCCTCCATAAACCCTTGGTAGTACAAATAATACTTCCCTTTCCATTTCAATATATCCGTTGTTGTGACAGATCTCCAACCTACAATAGGTTTCTCTGGCCTACTAATGGCAACTCCTTGCTCCTCCCAATGAAATCCATCAGTACTAGTGGCATACCAAATCTCTGCTAAGTCCCAATCAGAAGAAGGAATTCTGTCTGTGCTCTTTGCAGCCCCTTGTGGCGGAGTAGGTGTGTTTCTATAGGTATACCAAACGTAATATTTCCCCTCATGAAAAATGACTTTTGACGGATCTCTTCTGCTAATCGTTCCATCATGATTATGATAATCAAATCCCTCAAGTTTTGTGTATTTAAACTGAGAAAATAATTCATTTGCTTGGGGTTTTGGTGCAGGATATGCATCGTATAATCTGTTCAATGCCGCACTCATCTCCCTGTTTGGTTTTGTCATTGGCAATCGATTCGGAAAACCTTTTTGTGATGGTTCAATCGATTCAGAATCCCTTGAACCGCAAGAAAAGGTTACAATTAAACTAACTAACAACAACCCTTTGTACGGGAATTTAAAGCTTTTGAACATATTAAGTTGAATTTATTTATTATCTGTAAAATCAAAAAGAAATCTCTTGATTCCAAAAATAATTAAACCAACAATTGGCAGCTTTGAATCCGATTATACAATACCTACACTATTTACCAATTTGTATAGACAAAAACTTAGCCTAGATAAAGAAAAAATTAAAAATCAAAACCCTTCACAACTGATCCTTATATAGACTAGAACTTTATTATTACTTTTTTCTATTTAATTTAGCCTCAAAAAGAACCGTTAACTCTTCCACCAGTTCTTCATTATTTGAAGCAATATTCTTCATCTCATAAGGATCCTTTTCATGATCATATAATTCTACCGCACCTGTTTTATGTTTTGTAAATCGATATCTATCCGTTCGAAGTGAAGTTGCTCTTGGATTATACGAAATGGCATTATGACCTTTCTTTTTTGGATTCTTTAAAATAGAAAGCAACGATTTACCCTCCGTAAATTCCGGAACATTGTTTCCTGTTAACTCACATAAAGTAGGAAATAGATCAATCGTTTCCACAACTGAATTTGATTTCTTTCCTTTCTTTTTAAGAGCTGGGTAGGAAATCATAAGCGGAGAATGCACCCCTTCTTCAAATAAATTATGTTTTCCCCAAATGCCATGATCGCCAAGATTCCATCCATGATCTCCCCATAAAACTACAATAGTATTTTTATCTGCACCTGTTCTTTTTAACTCCTTTAACAGCTTACCAACCTGGGCATCTGCATAGCTCACACAAGCGGCATAATGCAACCTAACTTGCTCTGCAAATATTTTATCTTCATTAGGATTCTTCCCCCAACGGTTGTATTTCATAAATTCATTTGATTTATGCCAGGTAGATGTTCCTATTGGTTTCTGTGGACTTGGAATTTCCGGTAACGTAGTGTTTTTGTATAAATTCAAATATTTTTCTGGAGCTCCAAATGGCAAGTGAGGTCTAATAAACCCTACTGCTAAAAAGAAAGGTTTCTCTTGTTTTTGAGTCAAAGTACCTAATGTTTTTATCGCTTGTTCTGCGATGCTTCCATCGGGATATAAGAAATCGTCTCCGGCAACACTTTGATACACGTCCATTTCTCCACTTTTCACCCTTATTTCTCCCTTAGCCAAACCATGCATAGCTCCTCTTGGATGTTTCCATTCTGCCACAGGCATCAGGTGTTTGTCCCACGCATTGGGCATTTCAACAACATTAGGATCATCCCAATTTTTTCCACCCAGACCACCAGGGTGATGCGAAACTTTTCCAATCGAAACAGTAGTATACCCAGCATCCTTAAACCATTCAGGCATACTAGGTGAACTCAAACCTTGTTTTGCTTTTTTTGATCTCAAAAACAAAGCATCATTCTTTGGTGGTCCATAACCCCCTGTAAGCAAGGTATACCTAGAGGGACCACAACTAGGAGCATTTACATAATGATTCAAAAACACTCTGCTTTTTTTGGCCAATGCATCAATATGTGGTGATTTTATATATTCCGCTCCAAAACAAGCCAATTCAGGACGTAAGTCATCCACACAAATCAATAAAATATTTTGTTTTTGTTGACTAACTATTCCACTTGTAGTTAGCATAAAACAACCTAATATAAATAGTATTTTTCTCATATTATTCTATAATCAAACCTTTTACATCAGCATGATAATTCACAAAAGAATCCCAAGGTCCATTTAACCAAATTAACACTTTATGCCCTTCATCCGAAAGTAAAATAGGTCTGATATTTCTGAATTCAGAATCCTTTGTAAGTGCTTTCCATTGAATACTTGAAATATCATCATTGGCATTTATTTTTGCAGTATATATTTCATGAATATTATTCATCTGGGCTCCCGTACTAGGGTTTACATCGGTAGAAATATAAACACGTGTTGGATCTTCAGGATCAAAAGTCATTAGCCCCGTATAACTACTTTCCATAGTGTATAAACATTTTCCGGCATAGGCAATCTCTTTATCTATCCATTTTGATCCATCCCATAAAACAATTCTAAATCGATGGTCATCATTACTCAAATACAAAGTATACCCAATATGCGGATTGTTATTTTCATCTTTCCCCATAGCACAGGTCCACGCACTATTTGGTACACTTTCAAATCCTTTTGGTTTTTTCTTTGTCTCACTACCTAGAAACAATTTCTCAGCTTCAGGGGTTCTCAATGGCTCACCATTCGCTACTTTTATCTTTGAACCATCTACATTATAGAAGGTCCCATTTTTAAACTCTGCATAGTACAAACTATTCCCATAGGCCCTTGGGTGACCATCTGTAAAAGAAACTCCAACCGTATTCGCATCTTTTTGTATATACCTAGCATACGGACGCTGTCTACCCTCAACATCATCAGCAATAAAGTGAGTTCTATTTCCCCAGGTCAAACCATGATCTTTAGAGGTCATATAAGTAGGGTTAAATGAAGGACCGTCCCTAAAGAAATTGTACAAAGTTTTTTCATTTTCCAAATAATGTAAATTCATATAAGTGACACCACCTCTCCCTGAATAATCATGCCGAAAGGTTTTTGTATCTGACCATTTTAAATAATTTTTGGATGAAGAAATACTGTAATAATGTTTATTCTCATTCGCATGTCTTGCCCAAACGGAAAGTATACTCCCATCCGGTCTTGCGTAAAATGCAGGCGTATCATGGTCATCTCTTTGAAATTTTTTATCCAAAACTACCGTACCTTCATCCGTCTTTTTATCAAGATCAAAAACACTCACTTTTACATCACCATTTTGACCACTTACACCTCCGATAACTAATTTTCCATTATTTATAATAGCTCTTGGGTCTTGGTACCAACACCAACCACCATCTTTCATAAAGGTAATTTCCTTTGTATTTTCGGATTTATGAGAGGACAGTTCTTTCTGTTTAATAAATTTATACACCTCTGAACTTGCCGCTAAAAATGCCCCTGTTCCATACACTTCTGTATACTCTTTAAAACTATTTCCAGGAGCCGCTCCTACAGGCTGAATATATCCAACCATACCTTCCTTTGAAACACATTTCTCAAGAGCATTCCAACCTTTTAACATTACCGGTGTATATACCTCTGCATCTAAAATTCCATTATTGATTCCCCATGCCAAACCAAACACAAAAAAAGCAGAACCACTCACTTCTTTAATAGGGTAAGCCGTTTCTCCACCCAATAAACCTGAAGACCAGGTTCCATCTTTTCTTTGGGTATTTTTCAAACTACTCGCCATTTCCTGAAACAGGTTTATATAGAAAGGGGTTTTGTTCCAATTCTCTGGAAAATCTGGAATCATCAATGCCAAGCCACCAAACACCCATCCATTTCCGCGGGACCAAAAAAGTTTTTTACCATTTTTTTCGGTTTGTTTCAAATAAGATTTATCTCTAAAGAAAAACTTCTCCTCAGTATCCCACAACAAATCATAGGTCATATGATATTGTTGATCCATGTACTCCAAATACTTCTCATCTTTGGTCACTTTTGATAATCTTGCCCAAACCGGCGGAGCCATAAATAATGCGTCACACCAAGTCCAATGCAAATCATCTTTTTTTTCACTTTCCATGATGGCATCAAATTGTTTCCTCGTTGGATTGACAAGCCCTTTTTTACCGAAAAGAGTATGTAAACTCAAATACATTTGTCCTACGGCATGGTCATCAGCATGAAACATTCTTTTATGTAATTTCCATTGATTCTTTTTTCCTATCCCATATAACCATTTCGTATAGGTTGGATCTCCGGTAATTTTAGAAAACTCAAACATCCCGGCATACAAGGCTGCACAGGTCCAATCCAAATCGTTATATCGATTTCTATTCTGCCATTTTTTAAGCTCTCCTTTTGGCAGTGCACGGTAAGTACCCATATCTTCAAAAGTCTCAATTTGCCAATCTGCAACCTTTGTGGCAATCGTTTTTATTTCTTTTGAACTCGGTTCCTTTATTGGTTCATCACAACCCATCAAAATACAGACGAGCGCAATTAGGTTTATAAATTTAATAATCATGGTTTTAAATTTAGTTGGTTATTATGGAAATACAAAAAAAGCGTATTCAATTGCATTTTAAAACAAACAAATACGCTTTATAATTTAATGGAATTATTACAGTTTAGGCTCCCAACCTTTTTCGTAATCTCTTTTCCACATTTTTTTAGCTTTTTTATTTTTAATTACTCTTCCTGTTTTGGGATCTACATCCAAACTTTCACCTAAGGCTTGAGATATATTTCCTAAGTGACACAATTGAGTTGAAATGGCTCCGTCTGCAATGGGAGACTTTAACGCTTCTCCTTTTAAAATTGCATTCGCAAAGTTTCTCATATGATTCACCGTTAAACCGTCAAACCCGCGAGTATCAGCAGTATCATTAGAAGTACCTTGTTGATTTTCTCTAAGTGTTTTTATTTTCTTTCCTTTTAAATCGAACAGTTCATATTTTCCTCTATCCAAAACAATTGTTCCTTCAGTTCCAAAAATTGTTGCACCACGCCCCCCAGTTGGTTTGTATGCGTTGCAGCTTCTACCATCCCAAGTAATCATTTTCCCACCTTCAAATTCATAACTTGCCATTTGTGTATCGTAATACTCCCAATCATCTCCTTGATAATGCAAACGTCCACCAGCAGAAACTACTCTTGTTGGATAATTTACACCTAATGCCCAACGACAGATATCTATTTCATGAGTTCCATTATTATGTATTTCACCCGTTCCCCAAGTTTTAAACCAATGCCAATTATAAGGATGTACATTATTTCTATATGACTCTCTTGGAGCAGGTCCTTGCCATAAATCCCAATCTAAAAAAGAAGGAACCTCAACTTGTTTTCCTACACCAATAGATTTACGAGCATTTCTATAATGCGCCTTTCCGGCATAAGCTTTTCCGATAATACCATCTTTGATATCTGCCATAGCGATAGCTGATGTCTTGGAAGAACGCTGTTGGTTCCCCATCTGACATTGTTTGTCATATTTCTTTTGAGCAGCGATTAATAATTCATTTTCATGAGGATTATGACTACACGGTTTTTCTACATATACATGTTTACCCGCTTGCATTGCCATAATTGCCATCGGTGCATGCCAATGCTCTGGCGTTGCAATTACAACAGCGTCTATATCTTTATTTTCTAATAAAACTCTAAAGTCTTTTTCCTTAACAGGTGTATTTCCATTTGTATTTGAAACATATCCCTGAAATTTATCTAGTCTATTTTTATCTACATCACAAATATGCGTTACTTTACTATTCCCACTTTGTCCAATGGCTTTAGCCAAACTATGCGCACGGCCCCCACAGCCTAAAATAGCAATATTTACTCTTTCGTTAGCTCCTAATATATTTGAAAAACCCGTTGCACTAACCAATCCTATTCCGGCAGTTGTTAACGCAGTATTTCTTACAAATTCTCTTCTTGTTATCATTTCAAATGCTTTTTTGGAATTATTTCAATTCTTTTATTTTAATATTTTTAAAATGTACTTCATCTCCATGATCTTGCAATAAGATCAAACCTTCAGATGCTTCACCAAAATTTGGCCATTTGCTATATTTACTATAAGCCACTAGTGCTTTCCATTGCTGTGTTCCTCTTTCGTACTCAACAACTTTACAACCATTTAAGTAATGTGCTACTTTTGATCCATTTACAACAATACGAGCTCTATTATAATTAGCACCTCCATTTACATATTTCAAAGGTCTTAAACCTTTCACATGAATTCTGGAATCTGCTTTTATCAAATCATATAAAGACCCTATCGTTCTTTTACTATTCACTCCTTTTTTAGCATCGGGATGATGCTTGTCGTCAAGGATTTGAAATTCACAACCAATTGCAGAACCTTTTCCTTTATTTAAATTCGTATCAACAAAATATTTTATTCCGCTATTTGCCCCTTTCGTAAAGTTAAAGTCTAACTCTAGTTCAAAATTCTTATAAGCTTTAGTTGTAACAATATCACCACCATGCTCAGATTCGCCACCTCCAGAGGCATGTACTGTTAAAATACCATTCTCCATAGACCACCCTTTTTCTGGAAAATCATTGCGTTTAGCACCTCTCCAACCTTCAGATGTTTTTCCATCCCATAGTAACTTCCAACCTGCTTGCTTTTCAGCTTCTGTTAATTCATTATGTAAATAACTAACCTGAGGAGCCGTTAACACCCCAAATTCTGGGGCAGATTTAAGTTCCGTCACTTTGATATTTCTCCATTTATTAAGCTTTCCTTCTTTCTCTTTATTTTTACCAATAGAATGTATTTGTAAAGCAAAAATTCCCTTTTCAACCGTTTCCTCTAAAAGATTTGAAACATTGACACCATTAATCCAAGTAGCCACATGGTTTCCATAGGCAATTACCTTTACTTTATTCCATTCTCCGCTTTTCTTAGTTGCACTTTTTGCGGCAGGATTATATTCTAAAGGATAGCGCCATCCTTTTCTACCTTGCTCATACAATCCTCCAGACCATGCTCTTTCGCTATCATCTGCCTCTACTTGTAATCCATAAAAATGATTCTCTTTCGTATTATGACTTCGTATCTGAACTCCAGAATTCAATCCTTCTCCGATAATATATTCATACTCCAAAATAAAATTTGTGTATTCTTTTTTGGTGGCTAAAAATGTAGTAGGCGTATTCGTCGTAGAAACACCTACAATTACATTATCTTCTACTCTAAATTCTGCTGTTCCGTTTAAAACCTCCCAACCTCTTAGATTTTTACCATTAAAAAGGTTTTTTGATTTTTGCGCATTTAAATTTAATCCGATCGCGATTAAAATTAAAAAGATGATCTTTTTTCTCATTGATTTATTTATGTTGAAGTTATGTTTTGTGTATAATATAAGTAATAAAAAATTTGACAGGAAAATTTGTGTTCGCACACGTATTTGTATCAAACCTAGGCTCTAAAATACTTCATTTTAATTAAAAACAGTATATTTAACCAATTTTTAACTGTATTTGTAACGGTTAAATTCAAAAACAAAAAAACCGTACAAACCTAATTAACAATGCTTTCAAACGAAAAAAAACTTGAACTTACTGAAAACATCTTAGAGAGCAAAGTTTTTCAGAAGTCCCCAAAAAGTTCAGCTCTTTTAAGATATTTAGTAAAAGCTACCATTGAGGGTACTTATCTTAAAGAAGATGTTATCGATTTTGAGTTTTTTGGAGAGAAATCAAATTTTGATAGAAACAACCCTAGAGTAAGGGTTAACATGTACCACCTGAGAAAAAAATTAGATAAATATTATCAAACAGATGGTCAAAACAGTTTATGGAAATTAACTATCGAAAAAGGCCAATACCATGTTGATTTTGAAAACCAAACAAAAAACAAACCCTCTTTTACAAAAAAACACATTATTCAAGCATTTCCTTATATCACATTGGGGATTGTAACTAGCATATTTTTAGTAACAACCTACTTTAAAACGTATCCTGAAATTTGGAAAGATTTTTTCTCAAATAAAAAAGAAACAACGTTAATTGTAGGAGATGTTTTTGGAATTGCAGGGAAAACAATTACGGGATCTAGTGGATGGACAAGGTCCTATAACATCAATAACATTCATCAATACTTAAATCTGATTTCAGAAAAACCAGAACTGGAACATACTACTAGCCCATCAGATTATTCTTATTCTTCTAGTATGGGTGTAATTTCATCTCATTGTTTAACTCAATTATTCACCAAATTTGAGAATTCTTTTGACATTCGTTTTTCTTCATCAATTTCTGTAGAAGATATCAAACGTACCAACATCATTTATACTGGTCCCTTGAAAAATGAGAATAAATTTATTTCTTTATTCAACGGTTCCAATCCGAACTTTAATATCAAAAAAAATAAAATATCTTATATCGACCCAATAACCCATAAAACAAAATTTTTTAGAATTGATGTTGGTAGCGAAGGGGATAAAGATCTTGCAATCGTTTCAAAATTTAAAGGTCCGTTGAACAATCAAGTTTTTTTATTCTTCTCTAATCATGATTTAGGTGTCAAAGCAACCGTTGAAAAATTCACCAATATTGACTCTTTAAAAGCTTTCAACAAAAGGTATTCGATCGGAAATAAAAATTTTACAGCAGTTTTTGAAGCGGAAGGAAAAGAAAGAACAAATTTAAATTTAGAAACTTTAAAGGTTATTCCTTTTGAATAAAACCAGAAAGCAATCGAATCCCTGAAGAAATTATGAAAAAAACTCACTTCAAGGATTCAAAAACTATTCTAATTATTCAATGGCTTGCAGCTGTTTAAAATAAGAAACATTCCAAGCAACAGGGCTTTCCATATCTTTAAACCATTGCTTAAATTCTTTAGAAAACTCTTTCACTTTCTTAGGATATAATGCTGCTAAATCGTTTGATTCCCTTGGATCATTAGACAAATCATATAACATGGGAGCATTGTATTCTAACATTTGAACCAATTTCCATTTCCCTTTTCTAACGGCCCATGCAGGTGGTGGATCATCTTGTCTATAAGGCAATTTCATTCCTCGTTTATACTCCTTTCCTGATCTAGCAACATGAGATCCTGCCCAAAATAGTGTTTTGTGAATTTCTTTCTTTTTTTCACTTTTAAAAACAGGGAGAATATTTTCACCATCTAGAATATCTTTCTTGGATGGTTTGATGTTTGCTGCGGCTAAACTTGTTTTCAAAACATCTAAAGAACTAACCATTTCATTTCTAACAACACCAGAAGGAATTTTCCCCGGCCATTTCATCAAAAACTGAACATGATAACCTCCTTCCCACTGCTCTCGTTTAAAACCTCTCCAAGGTTCATTACTTCCTTTCCACCAATTGGGCAAACCTCCGTTGTCACTTAAAAAAAACACCAATGTATTTTCTTCCAAATTCATCTCTTTCAATGACTTCATCAAACGTCCGATACTATCATCCAAAGCATGAACCATGGCCATTTGTTTGGCAATTCCTTTAGGCTCGTTTTTATATTTATCAATATACTCTTTAGGCGCTTGATTCGGACCATGAACTGCATTGTACGCTAAATACATAAAAAAAGGTTTATCTTGCTCCGAGGCCTTATTCTTTTCAATAAAATCAATGGCAACATCTGTAAACTGAAAAGTTAAATAGTTATGCTTTTTAACCTTCTTTCTGCCCTCAAATAAAATTGGAGAATTAAAATAATCCGTTTGAGCACTGTTGAAACCATAATAGGTATCAAACCCTCTATCTAATGGATGTTGTCCTTTTAATTTTACACCTACATGCCATTTCCCAATGGCAGCAGTAGCATACCCTGCTTCTTTGAAATAAGTTCCCATCACTTTTTCAGAAGCAGGTACTCCGGGTCCTTTTTGACTATCATAATTAGCATAAACACCAAAACGCTGTTGGTATTTACCAGTTAACAAACCAGATCTAGAAGGCCCACAAACCGATGCCGTTACATATGCGTCTGTAAAGCGAGCTCCTTCCTTTGAAATTTGATCAATATTTGGTGTTTGACACCTCGATGCTTTCCCCGCATATACTCCTGTGGTGGCATAGCCTAAATCATCTGCCACGATAACCAAAATATTTGGCTTCTTATTTTGAGCATTCGAATAAATACATAAGAGAAACACAACAAAATGTACTGTGTTTTTAAAACCTATTTTCATATTATTCAATTTCAAGCAACTCTTTTTCAGCCGCTTTCTTTTCTAATTTATCATATAAATCCTTGTACATTTTCAATCTAAGCTTTTGATAATTACCCGACTGTAAAAATATATTCGATTTATTTCCCTTGTTCCATTCATTCCAAAGTTCAGCTAGTTCCTTTTTCTTTTTCTTTTCTTTCAAAACTAAATCCACCGATTCATACGGGTCTTTTTTCATATCAAAAAACTCAGGTTTTGCATTTTTCTTATTTCTCAAGAGGTATTTACTTTTTTCAGTTCTTACTGCCCAAGCCATTCCATCCTGCATTCTCCAATACAAAGCGTCATGAGGTGACCCTTTTTGTTTCCCTTGTAAATATGGAATCAAATTCGTTCCTTCTAAAGCTTCTCCAGAGGAATCTCCATCTCCTAAAGCTACTGATGTTGCTGCAATATCCAAAGCAGATACTAAACCATCAAATTCTTTAACCTTGAAATTTCCTTTTGGCCAATGCACTATAAAAGGAACATGACACCCTCCTTCATACATACTACCTTTACCCTCTTTGAAATTACCATTGTTCGCCCAATCATCACCTTTTTTAGTAGGTCCTCCATTATCTGATAAAAAGAATATCAATGTATTCTCGTATTTACCCGACTTTTTAAGTGCCTCCACAACGATTCCAATTCCCTTATCCAATTCATCTACCATAGCAGAATAGACTCTTTTTCTTTTATTTTTTATATGACCATATTTCTCTATCGTTTCTTTTGGAGCTTCTAAAGGCATGTGAGGTGCATTATAGGCCAAATACAAGCAAAAAGGGTCCTTACTACTGGTCACAAATTTTGCTGCATCTTTACTTAATGCGGTTGTCAAATACTCTTCAAACTCCCCAGGTTTATTGTTTCTAGTCAAAGGCCAATAGCTACCTTCATTAGCACTATAATGCGGTTTATTATTTTTCGGATTGATCAAAGGCATGTTCGTCTTTACATTTTCTGGAAAATAGGAATGTCCACCAGATAAGAAACCATAAAAATAATCAAAGCCTCTGTTGTTCGGGTGAAATGTATCTGAACCTCCCAAATGCCATTTTCCAATGGCCCCAGTTTTATAACCAGATTTATGTAACCTCCTAGCAAATGTTTTTTCTTCTAGGGGTAAACCATTATACATATCAAAAGGAGAATTAGTTAAATTAATCTCCATTCCAAAACGTGCTTGATACCTCCCTGTTACTAACCCAGCTCTTGATGGTCCACAATAAGGATGTGTAACATAACCGTTTTTAATAATAACCCCTCCTTTTGCTAGTTTGTCTAAATTAGGAGTTTTAATGTCTTTTGCACCTGTAAAACCTAAATCTGCATACCCTAAATCATCAGCTAAAATGACCAATATATTAGGTTTTTGATTTTGTCCTATAGCTACTTGAATTGATAGAAACAATGTAAGTACCCAAGCTGTTGTTGTGTTTTTCATCTTTGTTATTTTAGTAATTCCAAAGATGCAACAAACATGCTCTAGGTATGGTATCAAATGTTTTGGTTGTTACTACAAATGTGCAAACCGAATAATTTTAACTCTCATTTTAACCTTAATAACAGAACTTCGTCTCAAAAAAAATAATAAAAATCCGCTTCCCTCTTCTCTACACTTTTGACCTGATATTAGAATAACTATATACTTTTGGATTTCCTTTACCTCTGGCTTTTTTAATTTCAACCTTCCAAGCATCTCTCAATTCTTCCAAAATTTTATTATTTCCAGGAGCTTCAATCACGTTGTGAAGTTCATGAGGATCATTTTTTAAATCGTATAATTCCTCGTAAACGGGTTCCTCGCCGTTGATTGGGCCTTCAATAAAATTTCTATAAATAGCGACTTGACTTGCGTGTACTTCATAGAGCATCACCCTTTGAGAAATACCATATTCCTTTGCTAGTTCAACTTTTTTTCTCGAAGAAATATTATTGTTTTTATAGTATCGTATGTATTTCCAGTTTTTCGTTTGAACCGCCTCACATCTAGGGTTTCCAAAGGTGGTAGACCAAAGGTTTTCTGTATATAAATACCCTCTTACTTTAGGATCCTTACCTTTAATAAAACCAGAAATATCTTTTCCCTGCATGGTTTCAGGAATCTGTACACCGGCCAATGCAAGCATTGTTGGTGCAATATCAATCGTCTGCACTAAAGCATTACTTTTAATTCCTTTCTTCTGTTTGGGATTATACATAAACATGGGTACATGTGTTGTTTTTTCATAACACAATGATTTTCCACCCAAACCTTGCTCCCCCATAAATAAGCCATGGTCAGAGGTAAAAATGATGATGGTATTTTTATCAAGTTTTAATTTTTTTAGCTTTTTAAGAAGTTTCCCTACCAATCTATCAACCCCAGTAAGACACTGTAATTGTCGTATATACCTTTCTCTAAAACCTTCAGGAGTATCTACATAATTATAACCCGCTTGTCGATCATTTGCATGATGAATCTCTGGAGGTAATTTAGGTGTTTTTATGTCGGCTCTTGCAATATAATTTTCAGGTAATGGAATTTCTAAATCTCTATAAAGTGTCCTGTAAATGGCATCATCTGTTGCCTTTTGACGCATGGTGCCCGTTGTTGCCCCATGGGGAATATTGAAATTCAAATTCAACAAAAAAGGTTTATTTTTTGGTCGACGATCTAAAAAACTAATCGCTCCGTCCAATCGACGTGCATTCGGATCTAAAAATTGATTAACCCCCTCTTCTAAAATTTCTACTTGTGTGTCTGCGATGGCATCCTGAAAAATTTCTCTTTTTTCCTTCGGATAAAAATAAACCCCTCCATGACTTGCATACCAAAAATCAAAACTACTTTCTATCAAACCATTTTCATAACCACCTTTGCCTATTGGAGAATGATTTTTCCCAATATACCCAGTATAATAGCCTGATTTACGCATTAAAACTGGATAAGATGATTCCCATGCTTCATTTGAAACCGTTGTGGCTGAATTAAAATTTACGCCATGTTTACGTTCATATTGACCTAACAGAATAGAAACTCGGCTTGGAGTACAAATAGCACTGCTAACATGCGCATTGGTAAACAGCACACTTTTATTTACCAGTTTATCTATATGTGGTGTTTTTATTATTGTATTTCCTGTACAGCCCATCATTCCATAAGATTGATCATCTGTTAGGATAAAAATAATATTGGGTCTTTTCTCCTGCGATATTCCAAAGTGCATGTAGCTCATCAGGAGTACCCAGACAATTCTTTTGAAAACAACATTCTTCATGGTCATTACTTTTTGTTCTTTAGTCATTTGGATTTACGATATTTTTCCATTCTGGATATAATTTTCTTGTTTTGGCTTTCCTTCCTCCCTTTACAATAGGAGCTGGAGGTGCTTTATCAAGAATTTTTTGCAATTCTTTCTGAGTTGCTTTTAACGATGGATTATTTGTTATTACTTCTAAATTATTTTTTTCATGAATGTCATTTTCGATATCAAAAAAAGCTCCTGTACTGTATAACTTACAAGTTTGATTTCTTACAAATTTTACTCCTTTAAATTTTTCAGGACTTCCCCAATACGGCTGATAATACCAAAAAACCCAATCTCTTGGATTTCCTTGGGTTCCTTTTATTTGCGGTAAAAAACTTCGACCATCAATAGGTTCACTGTTTGTTGGTTCATGTTGCGCTGCTTCTGATAAAGTACTGTAGAAATCTGTAAAATCAATCAAATCATTACTAATATATCCCTTAGGTGTTTTCCCTTTCCAATAGGCTATCAAGGGTACATGAGTTCCCATATCTACCGTTTTCCCCTTAGCTCCTCTAATATTTTCACCTTTCCATTTAGAAGTGATAGAAGCCGTTCCATTGTCTGATGTAAACAAAATCAACGTATGCTCTAGTTGCTCCACCTCCTCAAGTTTTTGTACAATCTTTCCTACCAGCTTGTCTAAATAATTTACCATCGCAACATAATTAGCTTTCTTTTGTCCCTCATTCTTAGGAGTTTTATTAGCCTCTTGACCTCTTGTTTGATTTCCAATAGTAGCTGGTGTAGGAACAAAGGGACTATGTACCAAAACCGTAGGGTAATAAACAAAAAAAGGAGTATCCTTATTTTCTTCAATAAAATCGCAGACAAAATCAGACATAATATCTGGACCATATTTCCCTTTATTATCCTCAATTGTCAAAAATTTTCCGTTTTGAAGTAACGGTGGACTCCAAAAACGTTCTCCTCCATTTTCACCTGTTTTTCCTGTTGTCACTTGCCAAAGACAAGACGCATCAAAACCGGCTTTCTGTGGGCGATTTTTATCAGAACAGCCTTCTGCCATATGATACAAACCATTCAACTGCCATTTTCCTGCAATAGCAGTTTTATATCCTGCTTCTTTCATTAAATGTCCAAACGTTTTTTCATTAGGATCCAAATATCCAAAATGAGTGTAATTTCTAAAATTGTACTTCCCAGTCATTATTTTTACTCGAGAGGGAGTACAGATAGGCATAGAATAACAGTGGTTAAATTTCATTCCTTTTGCTGCCAACGCATCTATATTAGGAGTTTTATAATCTTCGGCTCCGTATGCTCCAAAACAATTCCAACTAACATCATCCGCCATTATCAAAACAATATTTGGCTTTTTTTGCGCGAAATTCATCAAAGATAAAAAGCTTAGAAAAAGAAATAAAACAGATTTCATTACATGTTTCATACAGCAATATTAAAGTTTATGGTTCCCTGTAAAATGGCCCTCGCTGATAATTTTTTTGTATTTATTAAAAAGTTCGTTCACCTTATTTTTATATTTAGGATTGTTGATGTAATTTTTTGCTTCGTCTTCAGTAATATTATCATTCAAATTAAATAATGCAATGGGTTCACTATCACCAAAAGCCATTGTTTTTTTATTTACTTGAATGATCAATTTCCAACCACTATCATTTATAACAAATTCCTTTTTTGCTCCCCCTTGAATTAATAATACATCACGTGTTTTCGCCTTTTTACTTTCTTTAAACAGGGGAAGTAAGTTATGAGAATCTTGAGCTACTTTTTTGTTTAGCTTTTGTTTTGTAATACCCGCCAGTGTTGCTAAAACGTCTAGTCCTATGATCGGTCTATCTGATATTATCTCCTTATTAATTTTGTTTGGCCAAACTGCTATAAACGGTACACGATGTCCGCCTTCATAAGGCGTGTTTTTTGATCCTCTGTAAATATCACTAACCTTATGCCCTGATTTAGCGGTATTTTTATCTACTTGCAAACCTCCATTATCAGAAGTAAAAATAATGACTGTGTTTTGATAAACACCTTGTTTTTTTAACTCTGAAACCAACATTCCTACCTGCTGATCCAGCTCCTTAATCATATCCATATGCTTGGAAGGTGTGGTTCCTTTTATTTTTACTCCATTAATCTCAACCGGAGGAGCATGAGGCGTATGCACGGCCTGGGAACAATAGTACATAAAAAACGGATCTTTTTTATGAGAATTCTCAGCAATATAAGCTACCGCTTTGTTTGCTAAAAGTGGGCCTATTTCACTAGGATTCCAATTGGAGTCACCCCATCCTGGTTTGTTAAAATGATCCGTCCCTAAACCATCCATATATGCTTTATCAATCACTTTGATATGTGAATCTTTTTTCAGTTTAAACCAATGATCGTTTTCGTAAATAGCATAAGGAACATTTTGAATTCCCGCTGGAAGCACAAAATTATAATCAAATCCTAATTGTTTTGGTCCATAAAGAATTTTTGTAATATCTATGGGCAGTCTAGGATTACTTTTTTCTCTTTTTTTAGTGTCAAAAATTTCATTCGGATTTTTTGTTCCACCAAAAGCAGTTCCAATATGCCATTTTCCCAAAAAGGCTGTATTATAATTTGCTTGTTTCATTAACCTTCCCAAAGTCATTTGATCCTCTTTAATTACTGATTTTGTAACTCCAGACCAAACCCCCCAAGGAAGTTGACTTCTATAGCAATAATTCCCTGTCATTATAGAATACCTAGAAGTTGCACAAAGTGCTGCAGGAGAATGCGCATTTGTGAAATACATTCCTTCTTTTGCTAGATTATCAATATTTGGAGTCTCCAGAATAATATTGTCGCTATGCAATTTCCTATAATGAGAAATATCTCCAGTCCCAATGTCATCCGCTAAAATCACTATTACATTTGGCTTGTTGCTTTTCTGCGCACAAACCTCCGTACTAAAAAAAGCTAAGAAAGTGATTGCTCCAATAATCGATTTCATTTTATTTGTATTCATATATTTATTTTTTCTGAATTGTTTACTTTGCATTTTTCATGTAAATAAGTTCCTTTTGATATTCACTTTCAAAGAAGGGTTGATATTTATGCTGAACACCAGGTGTTTTACTATTTCTGTTTTTATATTCCAAATTGAAATATTTGAGATCTTTTATATGGGCTAAGTAGTTTTCTAGCACCAGTTCGATTCGAAAAGTTAATGCCGTTTCATCCCAACGATACCAATTTTTAAATTTTCCAGAACCATTTTGTTCTATTTTTGATTCAATTTCATTGGCTTTTTTGGCATGTTCTAGAGCGGCATAAGCTCTCAATTGACTTTTATGATAATCTTTTTTTAAGTAGTAATCTAAAGACTCCGTAAAATCAGAAACCATACCTATTAAATGAAACATTTTTTCAGTAGGCAAAGCCATATCAATAGTATAAAAATTTAAGGCACTACCTGATAATTCGCTTTTAGCTTCTAGAGCGTGTTGTACTGAAATTTCCCATTTTGATTCAGCAGAACGGTATATTTTAGTATAAGCATTTAGAAGAAAATTCATTTTAGATTGAAAATCTTTTTGTTTTAAAAACTGCTCTTTACCATTTCCCGGAAATTCTTTTTTGACAAATTTATTATTGAATTCTTTCTGGTAAGCCATGTTCAATAATTGTTCTACATAATAAAAAAACCATTCATCTCCGGGCTTACGATTCGGGTTACCCAAATGAAACTGATTTGTAAAAAAATCTTTATAACTCTGAATTACAGCGGGTGAATTTGTATGATACTTGTTATTAACATACCAATCGAAATAATAGGTACCTGTGGTGTATTTTTTATAACTATCAAAATCATTCATATAATTTACCATTTGTTGAATGCCAAATATTTTTTCTTTAAAGTTCCCCACATTAAGTACAATCATATCTGTAAGCCCATGACTTATGGCTTTATCCATTTCTCGATGTAACATATCAGGGTGAATGGTATTGATGCGCAAATGTGTTTTACGGTTATGGTAAGAAACATGTTGATAAACCCCTTTACCTAGTTCCGTTTTTTTTGTAGATTCCCAAGTTCCTTTAGGAAACTCACCATAGCCTTGATCCGAATATAGAATCATTGTCTGGGAAGGAAATTTCAACAAACCTTCTCGGTACATTCCTCCCAGTTCACTCCATAAATATCCACATACCAACGGTTCTTTGTTACCGGTAATTTCCTTAATTAAATTGTATTGGGTTTGAATCACCTCATTTACAATTTTGGCCTTGTCGGTGAGTGGGCTATCATGAGAAACATTCGGATCGTCATTCCAAAATGGACCATCTAAGTGTCCTCTAAAATTTAAAGTCCAAATTACGTTTTTTCCTTTTTGTCTTTCTATCGCATCTCTCCAGAATTTCACAAAATGTTCCTTGTGCGTAGTCCAAGAATAGGGAATGTTTTTGGGCCAATACAAAGGCACACTTCCTACCGGTTCTGCATGATGTTGGGCGATGTATAAACCCATATCCGATGCCAGTTTTAGGTGAGGTTCATCCGCCAGTACCAAAGTTGAAGGGATTACACCTGTCATTTTAAGACGCAACATGGTTTCAAAAAGGTGCTCCATAAACTCAAGGTTAAAACCATATTCTAGTTTTTCCATTTGAAACCCTACAATCAAATCTTCATCATTAACAAAAAACACACGGTGCTTGAAAGTATAAGGTTTTGAAGTTATCGTACCTGTATTCACTTTTATAAAATGAACAGGTTGTGGAACAATATCAGTGAAATAAACAAACGGATCTATTCCAAGATAGTCTTCTGAAAAAGTATAAATTCCATGTAGCAAACCTAATTCATCAGAACCTGTAAAAATTATTTCACCACTTTTTATTTCAATTTTGTATTTATCAAATGCATCCCAATTCTCATCAATCTTAAAAAAAATATCAATCGTTTTTTCTTGTGATTTCGTAGTTCCAAATTTTCGTTGAAAATCTTTCTTTAATGCTTTCTGTGCATATGAAACAGCAATCGATTTTGTAGTGTCATGAATACAAATATTGTTATATAATTTAATGTTTTTTGCACCTAAAGTAGTTGCAAAAAATAATATAATTAAGAATTGAAATTTTATTTTATTCTTCATAATATTTTGTTTTCATCTATTACTTTTTCTCATTAAAAATTTAACTTTAGTCTTTTCCAAGAAAGTCTTCAACTCCAGGTACCCAAGTACGATTGTATTTTTTTACAGTTCTATAATTAAAATATTCAGCCTTGCTATCTGGGGCGAGTGATTTTACCAATTTATTCATGGCTTTAGGTTGGGTACTTGGCCACTCACCAGTTTCAATACGTTTTACCATTGTATCAATAGCAGCCAACCATTCACCAAGGGAAAAAGCACAATGCCCCCATCTATTAACATAAGCAGTTCTAAGCAATTCTGAATAGCCATTTTTTGCCACCAAGTCTTCATAACCTTTTACCATTGATGGGTAAACCAAACCATCACCGCAAGTACTCATACGTAAAAATGGAATTTTCGGTTCACCCACGTGCGTTCTACCAGGTTTGCTCCACCATTTTTTTGCCGAAGCATCGGCTTTTATTCGTGGAAATGCATTTATTTTATCTATATCTGATTTTAAGTTTGCACCTGCCTGATTATAAAGATTTTCAACCGCTTTTTTGTACAAATCATTTCCATTATTGTAGAATAAATGATAATCAACCCCTGTATTGAATTTTATCTGCCCGGGAGCTGCCAATTCTATCATTGTAGTCCCAAAAGTTCCACGGCTAGGTAGTAAACCTAATAAACTTTTGTACATACTAAATTGTAAATCTTCTGTGTTTTTTAAGTCAGGTTTGGGTATGGGTGCTTTTCCCTTTCCTCCCCAAGCAGGCCATTGACCTATTGTTATAGCCAAAGCAATTCTTGCTCTCCCCTCAGGCGTCTTTTGAGCTTCTTCAACTACATTTTTCCATGCTAAAGTTATCCGTTCCGTTTCTTTTCCTCTAAGGGGTAAATTAACAAGAGGCAACTCTGGAGCTAACAAAGCTTTTAAAACAAATAAAGCATCTAAATGAGTATTTGCCATCCATGGACTTGTTGCTCCACATAATGCAATAGCTCCATCAATTCTATCGGCATGTATTTCAGCCATTGCAATTGTTACAGTTCCTCCTCCTGAACAACCAATTTGAATAGTTTTCGCAGGTTTTCCAAAACGAGCTTCAAATATGTCCAAGACAGAAATTAAATCGTGAATTTCATGAGCTGGATCATAAGCTTTCATTCGGCCAGGACGTCTTTTAGTGCCTGACAAGGCATAACCCATTTCTAACAATTTAACATTACGAGGGGAATTGGCAGATTTATAATAATCCAAATCGTTTAATAGGGTTCCGTTCCAATTTTCTGGGACACGGATTCTATATAATGTTCCTCGAATCGGGATAGAATCTTTTAATTCTACATATACACCTTCTTTATATTCTTTAAAATCCACCTCTAAATCAGGCATATGCCAAGTCTCTTCCTTTTCTTGTGAAAAGGATTGAAAACTCATTGTTAAGAGTAATATTAAGACAGCTAGGTGAATCTTTTTTTTCATATTAATTATTATTCTTTAACCTCTAAAAATTGCCCTACTTGAAATACTTTACCTTTCTCAAGTTTCACAAGCTTTATGGTTGTTGTATGCGAACCAGATGCAACTTCATCTAAAAAAATATATTTTTTTTGAGTTTTACCATTGCGTGATTTTAAATCGAAAAGTTTTGGTTTTGCACCATCTGTTGAAATTTCCAATTGAATAGCACCTTTGGCTTCTAGAATTGCAGTAAGTCCAAGTATAAAACCCTCCCACTTTAGGGTGAAACTTTCACCAATTACTTCGGTTTTTTTAGCTTTTTCAAACAACGTTTTATAGCCTCCGTTTTTATCTGTCAAATTATCATTGATATGAATATCAGTCCCTAAATCCACTTTTTCCCATTTGGATGAAAATTTAGCTTTGGAAACTGGAACTAAAGAAGCATTCGAAAAAATGTTTTTTTGAGAAGGCTTAGGAATGACGTTTAGTCCAGGAATTCCGTGGTTTTCAATTTTTTTCATAGAACGAACCAAGACATCTCTATAAATATCATGACCTGCTTCTAAGGGATGGGTTCCATCTTTACTAAAGAGTATTTTCCCATTTATCGGACTGTCTCCTTTTTGAAAAACAAGTTTATCTTCGCTTAGCAACTTTACAACTTCCAAACCAAATTCAATGGAAGTTATTCCGTAATGATTGGCAACAGGCTCCATATTTTTTCCTGCATTCGTTTGGTTCCCCTTCTGAATATCTGCAATCATACCTTTAGAAATGGTATAAACAATGCAGATTTCAGTGTTTGGATTGCTTTTCCATATTTGCGGTATTAATCCTTCCAAAGCTCTTCCGTTAAAAGCCCCACCATTGTTTACACGGTATTCAATAAATACCATATCTGGATTGTGAACCAACAAATGCTTGTTAATTCTACAAGCCCCATAATCCGGTCCTGTACCTCCAATTGCGGCATTTACCTGCGTAATATTGGCTTTTGGATATTCACTCTTAAACCAATCTAATGATTTTGTTCTCCATAAACCACCGTTGGTGATACTTCCACCTATATATCCAATTTTAACATCGTGACCTGCTTTTAATTTTTGAAAGAAATTGGGTAAACCATCTCGTACCCTCAACTCTTCAGTTTTGGTTGGATCAAAATTATAGTGTTTAGATTCTTTTAATTCCTGAGCCATCACTAAACCTAAATTGCTTAGCATTAGAATTAGTAATGAGGTTATTATTTTTATTTGAGTTTTTCTAAAATATTCTCTTTTCTCCATAGTATAATCTAATTCTCAATGATTAACTTTTTTGTTGTATGCACACCATTTTCAAGTTGAATATTGATAACATACAAACCAGCGTTCAAATAATCTATGTTCAAAATATTTTCGCTTACTTCCTTTTTTTGGTAAGTTTTTAAAACACTCCCAGACAAATTTGAAATGTTAACTTTCTCAATATCTACAGGTGTTATAAAAGTTAAAATTCCCTTAGATGGATTAGGGTAAATAGATAATTTCTGCTCCTTGATTTCATTTTCAGGAGTATCAAGCTTTACTTCAATCTCAATAGGTTTTTCCTCCCTAATTGGAGGTAAATCAAAATACACCTCCTTTATCTCAATATTGGAAGCAACAATATTTTGACCTGCTTTAATTAAAACATCTCCCGTTCCTTGATCATTCCCTCCAAAATGAATTTTAATAGTATTCTCATCTCCTCCAATAAAATTATTTAAAGCGACAGTACCATCTTTTTTGGTACCTATTTGTATATTCTCTCCTTCATGAACACTTACATAATGACTCACTTTTGTGGAAGGGTTAAATGTATTTCCCGCAACATAAATATTTCTTGGTCCATAGGCGTGCACATCTCGTTTACAATCTTTATTAATATTTCCTTGTTTTGCACAGCTAGTATTTGCTCTACGTTCATTACTTCCGTAAACATTGTAAGTCCATGTAGCATAGGTATTACTTGGTTGTTGCTGTGTTACTCGTTTGTGACCTTCAGTACCGTTCACATGGATATACATATATTTTTGCTCTACGGTATCGTCCATATAAAAGCTATTGTCGTAGATTTCTATATTATGAGTAAATTGCTCCATATGGATAGGTTGACACCCTCCACCAGCATCGTCAGTCATGCCATAAAAAATGTTATTTTGTATGATAACATCTTTACTTTGCACCATGGCGATATGAAACTGTTTGCTTTTTTCAAAAATACAGTTGGTTATTTCTGTCCCACTCAAACTGGTACTTTCGGTATATCTTCTTCCGATTCCATCACCTGGATCTTCTCTGTCATTTCCGTTGTCTGAAGAAATAGCTGTTTCATAGCCTTCGTGAAAAATACATTCGTCTACAATCACTTTATCTACGGTTACAATTACTTCCCCATTTCGTTTGTTTGTATTGCGATTAAAAATTTGGAGACACATTAAGTTGATACTACTAAATTCACATTTGATAAGCTTTAATCCATCCGTTGGATAGGCATTGATTCCTCCAATTCCCATCCATTTTGAGTTGGTAAACAAAACCTCTTCAAAATGATGCCCTTTACTTTTGTTAAATCTAAAAATTGGATTTCCCCATGTTTTTTGATTCATCCCTCCGTCCAAGGTAAGTTTGCTAATTTTTGAATTATTCCCTTTAGCATCAATAAGTGCGTTTTTTACTGCCGCTAAACGAAGAATAGTTTGCTCATTACCACTGCCTTCTAAAATTAAATTGTCATTTTCTAAACTAATAGTTGATGTGAAATTATAAATCCCAGATGGAAAGAAAATTTTTGTGGTGACACCATCTTTCATCCAATTAATAATCTGACTGATATTGTTTGCATCAGCGGTTCTAGTCTCAGCATTGATATTGGAAATTATCATAAACAGCACTAT
Source organism: Flavicella sp. IMCC45537 (assembly GCF_057197705.1). Taxonomy (NCBI): domain Bacteria; kingdom Pseudomonadati; phylum Bacteroidota; class Flavobacteriia; order Flavobacteriales; family Flavobacteriaceae; genus Flavicella; species Flavicella sp. IMCC45537. The sequence continues at coordinate 2,867,158 of NZ_CM170067.1, read as the reverse complement.
TATCTGAACTATGTTTTTTATTTTAGAAGTAGTCATTATTATAATTTGGTTCATATTTGGGTTTGTGCACTAACTAGTTATACTAGTTCCACTTTAATATTTCATTCATTTCTAGAAAAAAAAACAATGCCCAGTCTTGATCATTGGCAAATTCATCGTAAAACTCAGCTTTGACACCGTTCACTTTTTCTGGATAGATATAAGCAGCAGCTCCCGTTCCATTATTTCTAATATTACACAGGTTGTTTTCTAAACATATTTTTCCTCTTCGTAGATATTCTTCGTTTCCTGTAGCCACGTAATACTGAATGTAGGCTCTTCCTGTTAATGCCGACCAATAATGTGGCATAGTATCTCCCCATGATTGTCTTTTCCCAAACCAATATCCATCCCAATGACGAATACCTATTTCGTTCAAATGATAGTCAGGTTGTTGTCCGTTAAACGCTTCTAATATTTTAAGATGCTTTTCACCTTCATCTAAATAATGTTTGTCTTTTGTGATATGATAAAGTTCTAAATAGAAATTAACTGCGGGTGATACTATTGATTGCTCAAAAACCACTTCATGACTTGGATAATTAATTCCATTTTTATCATATTCCTTAGCTACCATTTTATAATCATTCAAAAGAATTTCAGCTTCGTCATTAAACCCTGCTTCTCTTAAATAATCGATACTTTTTTTAATAGGCACACATATAGCATAAAAATCATAGCCAAATTCTTGATACCATTTTCTCATGGTATGATAACAATCTTCGATATAAATTGGATTTTTAGTTTGCTTATATAACTCCGCATAAAAAGCAGCTACCCATGGATAATTATACCCTCGATGTCTTTTTTTATGGTCTACCGTAGAGTATACCTTGTATGCTGGTGTTTGTAATTTATAACGAACAAATTGATAATACTCTTCTAAAGAGTTTTTGTATTTCTTTTTTGAATTAGGAAATTGTTGTAACCAATTTGCAATAGCCACACCCATTCCTAAACGTTCTGCTCCTTCATCGTGGTCAACCTTAAAAGGTATATTTTGATATATCTCATTTTCTTCATTATCATATACCATGTAAGCACCATAACGTGAATCAGATTTATCTTTCATTTGTTGCTTATCAATGATAAAATCGACTCTTTTTTTCAATAACTTTTTTGTGGGAAGTGAGAAATATAGATTGATAACGGTTTTTTTGCCATTATAATTTAGGGTTACAACTTTGTCTCCTATTTTTTTTGCTTTGAATTCGGCAGTAATTAGATTGTCTGTCTGCTTAAATTTAATGGCTGTTCCTTCAACAGTGCAACTCACATTTTCTAACTTTTTGTGCGACTTAAATCTTAGTTTTACAATTTCACCCAATGGAATAAAATATTTATCTGCCTCTGCAATAACAGTTCCATTAGCCATAGCTTTCTGATAAAAATCTTCATATCCATTATGCCAAAACACTTTCCATGTTACCCCATAGGAATCATGAGGCTTCACAGTAGCTGGTGCAACTTTTAATGTAATTCCGCCGCGCAGATTAGAGCCTGCAACTTTTCTTGGCATGGTACTCGTATTAACTAGTTCATAATGACGAATACTTCCATCAGTAACCACCAGTCCTAAATGAGGTGCTTCTGTTCCCATCCTAATCGCATTTAGATAAGAGGAATTATATCCTCCAGCCCAAACATGGACATTACAACGGCTTGTCATGCAAACTTCCGCACCCCCAGCATACCAATCTTTTAACGGTGTGTAAATACCCATATCAACAACTTTCAAATCGATTGAACCGGTATTTTCAATTTTAAAATTCTCTATAAGTTCTCCTTGATTGTTGAATGATCTTGTGATAATCATATTAAAATATGGAAAATTATAGGTATAAATAGTCTTCCCATCTTTTTCTGAAATATCAGATATTGAATTCCATTTAAAAGTCTCCTTTTTGCCTTCCAGGTCTACAGTAACAAACCCCAATCCCCAACCAAATTCAGGAGTAAACCATTCTAGTTCACTTCCATCAGTGTTAAAAACCCAATTCATATTATACTTATCATTCTTATTCATAATTTTCTGAATCCCTCCAGTTTGCATGTCTGTATGAATAATAAAATCTGTTTTTTGAGCAATTACAGTAGCTGTAAGAATCAGAAATGTAAAAACGATATATAAAAATTTTAGGTTATTTTTCATTAGATTTATTTTTTCCTGGTTACGTTCACTCGGCTAGCCCATTCCTTCCAAACACTTATCATTTTGTTCATTTTTTCTGGGTATTTCATTGACAAGTTATGTTGTTCAGTAGGGTCTTTTTCTAAATTAAAAAGCTCCCATTTTTTATCCCCCTTATCTTTTGACCATGCAATTTTCCATGCTCCTTTTCTATATGCTTTGTTAGAACCATGTTCCACAAACCACTCATCACGATTCAATTTTTTGTTTTGCAGTAAAGGCATTAGACTGAGCCCCTCTAAAGGAATTATTTTATTATTCTTATAAAACAACGGATAATCTGTTTCTGATAGCTCTAAAATTGTAGGCATAATGTCAATAATACTGGCCAATTGGTTTTGTATGATATTTCCTTTTTTTATTTCTTTAGGCCAATGAAATATAAAAGGAGTTGAAACCCCTCCCTCATGACCAGACTTTTTAAATTTTCGATATGGAGTATTGCTTAAATTTGCCCATGCAGGACCGTAACTCATATAGCTAGTTGCTGGTCCTGGTGTAATGTTTGCATCGTTGCCAGCTTCAACCTTAAAACCTTCTTTTGTACGAGTCACTTCTTTTTCACTCACCCAATTTTCAACTCCTTGCAATGTTTCTGCGCAACCACCATTGTCAGATAAAAACATAACCACCGTATTATCCAATACATTAGCAGATTTTAATTGATCCATAATTCTCCCTATTCCTTGATCCATATTATCTATTTGCGCAGCATAGGTTTGCATTCGTTGCAATTCCCAAGTTTTATTTTCTATTGACTCCCAAGGTTTTGATCGAAAATCCCGAGCACTTAATTGAGTATTTTTAGGAACAATCCCCATTTTCTTCATTCTCCTTAAACGTTCTTCTCTCAATACATCCCACCCTTTGTCAAATACACCTTTATATTTTGCAATATCTTTTTGTTTTGCATGTAAGGGCCAATGGGGAGCTGTATAGGCTACATAGCAAAAAAAAGGAGTCTCCGAGTTCCCATTCATGTGGGCATCAATAAAGGCTACCGTTCTATCCGATATTGCATCTGTGTAATAAAATTCTTCTTCTTTTTCTACATGAATTGGCGTATTATTTCTTGTTAAAGTATAGGGGTCAAAGTAACTACCAGCCCCGTTAATCGTACCATAAAATTTATCAAACCCTCTTTGTATTGGCCAATTATGGATATCATTTATCGTATGAGAATCTGCTACATGCCATTTACCCGTCATATAAGTTGCGTAACCATTCGTTTTCAAAGCTTCAGCAAGCGTAACTGCTGCCTTGCTTAGATCGCCATAACCATTACCTACCATTCCTCCAACACCCGCTTGATGAGGGTACAAACCTGTTAATAATGCTGCTCGAGTGGGGCAACATCTAGTATTATTTTTAAATTGTGTAAAACGAATACCTTTTTGGGCCAACTGATCTAAATTTGGTGTTTTTATTTCTCCTCCATAACAACCGATATCAGAATACCCCATATCATCGGCCATTATTAAAATAATGTTTGGCCTGTTTTGCCCATAAGTACAGGCACCCATAGCATACACAATTAGCAAAAAAATCATCTTATATTTCATAGATAGCGAGAAGTAAAGTTTTATTTGTTTAAATCCTTTTCTATTTGAATATCAAATTCATTCATTTTTGCAATCAACTCTTGAGCTTTAGCTGGATATACATCAATAAGATTCTCTTTTTCTGAAATCTGTTTCTTTAGATTATAAAGCTTTGGTATTTTATCTTCCTCACTTAATTTCCGCCATGAAGATTTTCTATAACCATTAATCACATATTTCCAATCTCCAACTCTTACGCCATCAATTTTTGTTGAATTTGATCCATAAAAAAACATTTCGTTACGAGGGGAAACTTTTGACTTTCCATTTAAAAAATTAGAAATATCATATCCATCAAAAACTCTATCCTTTGGAACCGAAACTCCTGCATAACTTGCAATCGTCGGAAAAACATCTAAAGAAGAAGTTATTTGGTTACTAACCCATCCTGATTTGACATTCTTTGGCCCCCAAAATATAGCTGGAACTCTTTGTCCACCTTCATAAGTATCAAACTTTCTTCCTTTCAAAGGTTTTGCAGAACCATGACTATTCGGACCATTATCTGAAGTAAACACTACAATAGTATTTTCCTCCAAACCATTGTCTCGTATTGCCTTCATTACTTCCCCAACACTCCAATCTATTTCTTGAAGAGCATCATAGTACGGAGTGGTACCACTAGATCCTTTAAACCTATCCCCCACAAAAATTGGCACATGAGGAAAAGAATGGGCTAAATACAAAAAGAAAGGTTTTTCTTTATTTTTTGCAATAAATGAAACAGCCTCTTTTGTATATCTCTCAGTCAAAGTACTTTGATTTGTTGGGTATTCTACGATTTGATTTCCACGCATAAGAGGCGGTTTGTCTTTTAAAATCTTTTTAGCTTCTTTTCCTGAAGAAGCATCCACCAACTTCATATCTGAGTGCATTTTTTCTAGTGTATAATCATCATTTAACACAATGTTCGGAGAAACATCAATACCAGCCGCGATAGACATATTATTGCTATAAGGTATACCAAAGTAGGAATCAAAACCTTGATTTAAGGGAAGGTATTTTTTATCATGTCCCAAATGCCATTTTCCAACCAAGGCTGTATTGTAGTTCTTCTGTTTCAGTAATTCTGCAATGGTAATTTCTTTCGGATCCAATCCTTTTTGGTTTTTCCTTGGAAACAAAACACCCGGAACTCCAACTCGTTTTGGCATTCTTCCTGTTAGTAACGCCGCTCTCGACGGTGAACACACAGATGAGGCAACATAAAAACTAGTTAATTTTACCCCTTCTCTTGCCATTTGATCAATATTAGGGGTTTTAAGTTTTTTGGAACCAAAACATCCTAAATCTTCATAGCCCTGATCGTCAGTGAAAATGACAATGAAATTTGGTTGTTTTTGCGCATTCATGGACTTTAATCCAATAACAAAGCAAAAAATGAAAATTCCGATTCTATATTTCATAATAAATTATTTCAATTTTATTTTGTAAACAATTGCAGCATCTCCTTCGGAAGGCTTCTTTTTTGGAGAAGTAACCACCAATCCTTTTGAAGTTTTTTTCCACTTAATTCTTTCTTTTGAGCCTAATACAACTATCGATTTTATTTTTAAATCCTTAGCTTTTCCGGCAAACGTTTTTAATGTAGTTTCCTTTTTAGAACCTGGCCATCCTAATTGAATTGCATAAACATTTTTACCATTTTTAGTATATCGAACATCTTCACTATTTAAATTATTCAAACCTGCTTTGATAGAACCATAAGCATTCCAATTGTCATTAGGATTTCTTTTTAACTCCGTTGGTCCTTGTCCAAATTCAACAAAAGGTCTTGTGTTGTATATAGATTCTCCATATAATTTTAACCAAGCACCAATTCCTTCCATTGCTTTTGCTTGTTCCTCAGGAATTACACCTTCTGCCATAGGAGCAGCAGCAAGTATCATTACTCCATTTTTACTAACAACTTCAGCAAGTATTCGAATGGCTTTATTCGGATTTATTGCTGTACGTTTATCTTTATTATATCCCCAAGAACTTCCTAATTGAAAATCTGTTACCCAAACAAAAGGTGTGATATCTTCCATAGTTGCTCTCTCAACATTAACAACTGCGACATCGGTAGGAAAAAAATCACCTTTTGTATTAACAACAACCTCTTTATTCAACTCTTGAGCTTTGTTAAAATAATTGGCTAAAAATTGTTGACGATGCGCTTCTTGAATGTACCCTTGGGCAAAATCCATCCATATATAATCTGGACAATATTCATTTATTACTTCATCTAATTTCCCTAACCAAATATCACACTCCTCTTGATAAGACATGGTACCATAAAGTGCACGATATTTAGGGTCTTGTGGAACTTCTGGATTTTTATAAACCGCATTGTGCTCACTTAAGGGTCTGAGTGCACTGTTTTCTTTTTTAGGGAAAAACATCATATGAAAACCGTGATGAAAGGTTGTCATAAATTTTAAATCACGCTTTTTTACCTCCTGTGAAATTTGTTTTACAACATCTATTCTAGGACCTTTGTCAAATGAATTCCAAGGGTTCACCTCACTTTCCCATAAAGAAAACCCATCATGGTGTTCTGCTATAGTTCCAATAAATTTAGCTCCCATATTTTCAAACATATCCACCCAACGTTTTGCTGAAAAATTTTCTGCTTTCCATTGGGGTATAAAATCATGATAATGAATATCTCTTCCATAAGTTTTTGTATGGTAATCGTAAATATCTTTTCCCCAGGTTTTTCTGCGATCTTTTTCATACATAAATCTACCGTACCATTCATTTCCGTTTGCTGGAACATTATAAACTCCCCAATGAAAATAAACTCCTAGTTTTGCATCAGCAAACCATTCTGGAGTTACTTTATGCTTTTTTAAGCTCTCCCATTCTGGCTTAAATTCTTTTTGTCCTCTTGCAATTGCTACCATGGTTAATGCGGCTACCAAAAGCATGTTTGTTTTAAATTTCATATTCTTTATTTAATATTTTTAATTGCTGTCTCTTTTACCGATCGGTTTCAAGTGTTTTTTTTCTAAACCTTTGAAGAAATACGGATAATCATCCCAAGGTGATTTGCCTATCATTCTCGGGTCATTTGTATTAGTTAAATATTCAAAAAGCTCAGATTTTAAGTCATTACATAAATTTTTATAATCCTCATAATAAGCAAGATTCTTTAGGTTAAAAGGATCCTTTTTAATATCATATAATTCATATTTAGGACGTTTTTTTACCGCCAAATCAAAATAATAACGTACTTCCGAATCTTCTTGGTGATCTATCAAATATTTTCTCGTTGGACCCGAATCAATATCACCATAATAGCCTTGATGTACCGAATTAAATGTTGCATCTCCAGCAGGAAACCTATCCGACTCAAAATTTATAATATACAACCAATCGCCTTTTCTTATGGTACGAATAGGGTAGCCTAACCCTTCTGGTCTACAGTAAGCATGTCGTTCTAAACCTGTAAATACTTTATTTCGATTAGGATCTACTTGTCCGCTTTTTCCGGATAGCAAAACATCCAAAAAACTTTTTCCTGTTGTTCCTTTAGGAATATCCAACCCTACCGCTTCTAATAAAGTTGGAGCAAAATCAATAAAACTTATAAAATCATCAACTTTTGTAGCTCCTTTAATTTTATTTCCCCAACAAATCGCCAAAGGCATATGAGTACCGTATTCATAACAAGTAGATTTTGCTCTTGGAAATGGCATTCCATTATCCGCTGTTACTATAATTATTGTATTCTCTAATTCTCCAGAATTTTCAAGCGCTTCAATCATTCTTCCCAAATGAGTATCAAACCATTGTACTTCATAAAAATAATCTGCCATATCACTCCTTACGATATCTGTATCTGGTAAAAATCCGGGAACTTTTATTTTAGAGATATCTACTCCGGATTTAAGGCCAATGCCAGGGGAATACTTTCTGTGAGCTTCATGAGAACCATACCAAAAAAAGAAAGGTATATCCTTTTCTCTTTGTGACAAAAACTGTTCAAAATTACCTGCATAATCTTTACTAGACACATATTTAGGCGCTTTATATTTTACCGTATTAAATTCTTTTGCTAAAGGCTCTGTCTGATAAGGAGCCTTTTTGTTTGCAGGCATATATCCTTTCCCGCTGTAACCTGCCGTGTACCCATTATTCTTTAATAAAGTTGTAAAGGTTTGATATTCTTTCTTTAGCCCTCCAAACAGTAAACCACCTTCTTCTAATTCCCAAATATTCTTTCCCGTTAAAATTGAAGCTCTTGATGGAGCACAAGAAGAGGCATTGCAATAGGCGTTGTTAAATAAAACACCACTCTTTGCAACTCTATCAAAATTAGGCGTTTGAATTTCTGAGGTTCCATTTATCGAAGTATGTATAAAACTTACATCATCAGCAATACAAAATAGAATATTAGGTTTTTTAGCAACCTTTTTAGAATTACAATTTGTATTCAACATACACACACTAAAAAAAAATCCGAAACGTAAAATAACTACAATCCTAATCATCGCATTTTATTTAAAATTAACGCCAATATTTTCTGACAACTTCAAAATCTCTAACTGATTAAGATCCGTAGGATTATAGTTCAGTTCCAATTCTAGTGGCAATATATAAGCCAAAGATGACCAACCAAAAAAGGGGTTCATTCCTAAGCCTTCACCCGTTTCTGCATTATAAAACTCACGGGTGTTCTTATTATTCAACACCATATTATAGGTCTTATGAGCTATCTCTTTTGCCAATTTTTGATATCCAAAATTCATAAGTCCATGACAAACCATATAATTGGTAGGAATCCAAGTAGACCCTTTCCAATTACAACCTTTTTGCCCTTGATAATTCTGTCGGTAATCTGGTTCTGTTAACGCATAGCTAGGAATTGGAAATTTTGTCCAGAATTCTTTGGGATTTTTTAAATGTTCTTCTACCATTCGAGCTACCTGTTTCTTGGATGCCACTCCCGCCCAAATTGGCGTAAAACCCGAAACGGATTTCACAAAGGTTGTGTTTCCATTTTCCTCATTTCTATCGTAATAGAAGCCTGATTTATCATCCCATAAATATTTATTGATTAATTTTTTTAATCTTTCAGAATTCTTTCTATACGCTTTAGCTTCTTTTTCCCTTCCTATATTTTCCGCAATGATCGCCATTGCTTGTAATTCCCTTACCAGATAACAATTCAAATCCACCCCCTCACTTAATCCAATAGTTCTGGTATTTTGATTGTCCATACCACTGTGGTCCGCCGCTCCAGACCATTTTCCTTTTTGTTGTCCAGACCAATAAGCTAATCCGTTTTTATCAGTATCGTATTCAAACCAATGCTTTAAATATAACTGGGTTTGACTATAATATTTTTTAGCCCAAGTCCAGTCTTTTGTTTGACGAGAACCTAGGACAATAATCTGGGCTATAAACGGCTTGAAATGATGATCCGCTCCAAAATTTTTGGGACCAAAAGAACGCTTTATAAATCCATCAGGATGTTGTATTGTAAAAAAGCCTTCTAAATTATCGAAATTGTATTTTGAAATCCCATAATAAGACATATAAATATTTTCGAAATACAAATCCCAATCATAAAATTGCTCATACCTATAACCTGTTAACAATTTTTTATGGGTTATTTCAGTATCTAATAAAATTCCAAAATTATTAATATCTCTATTTAGCTCTCTTAATCTAGTTTTTAATAGAATTGAATTGCTATTAAATTCTTTATTGATATTTATTAAAACCGAACTTTCTTGTGCCGTCGAAACAGCGAAAAAAAATAAAAACCAAATAGTTAATTGATTAGCCCAAACATTACCCTTCATAATTTATCCTTAGTTAATTATAGTAGCCAAATTAATAGTTCTAAAAATATTTTATGGGGGAGAAAACCAACTCAAAACAGGGGGTATATTCAAATACATATTGATTTTTAGGTATTTAAACAAAACCCAATGTAGTTATTCTTCAGAAATCTTCATTTTTTTATATTCAGATGGTGACACCGAAAATTCATCTTTGAAACTATTTCTAAAATATTTCAGATCCGAAAAACCTACTTCATACGTAACATCAGAAACTGAATACCTTCCAGTTTGTAACAAACTAGCTGCCTTTTTCAAACGAATAGATCTAACAAAAGCGTTGGTGGTTTTTCCTGTAAGTGCTTTCAGTTTTTTATTTAAATTTGATTGAGACATACCGCATTCTCCAGCTAACACCTGAACTGTAAAATTTTTATCTTGTAATCCATTTTCCACTTTCTGCAATAATTTTGATAAAAACATATCATCCACCTTTGTAGTAACAAATTCAGAAATATTGATTTCAATATCTTTTTGAAATTTTTCTCTTAGTTGTCTCTTATGATCCAACAAGTTATCTATTTGGGCAACCAAAACATCAAGTTCGAAAGGTTTTTCTACATAGCTATTTGCACCAAGGTTATATCCTGTAATTTTATCTTCACTAGCAATTTTTGCAGTCAATAAAACCAAAGGAATATGACTAAAATTTACATCTTGTTTCACCGTCTCACAAAGTTCAAAACCATCCATAACGGGCATCATAACGTCGCTAACAATTATATCAGGGCTGACTTGTTTTAATTTTAGTAAAGCCTCTTTTCCATTTTCAGAAGCTGCAACATTATAATGGATCGATAAATTTTCAACTATAAACTTTCTTAGCTCAGCATTATCTTCTACAACTAAAACAGAAAACTCTTTTGTTTCTTTTGCAAGACCCAAACGAGATGGCAATGCTTCATTATGCATTCTAGCAGCTGTTTTAGTTTTCAATTGTCTTTCTTGAAGTTCCACTAACGCATTATTCTGAAAATGCTGATTCCCTTTTTTCAAACAAACTATAAAAGTAGATCCAATATTTTCTTTGCTTTTTAATAAAATCTCTCCGTGATGCATTTCTACCAACCCTTTGGTAAAGGACAGTCCAATCCCAGAACCCTCGGCTTCTAACTCAGCTATTGTTTCTGTTTGATAAAATCTATTGAATACGTTTTTTTGTTGATCCAAGGCTATTCCAATACCGTTATCTTTAATAGAAATCTCAACAGTAGCGCTTTTCTCTCTAATCATAATGGAAATGACTCCCTTTGTTGGAGTATATTTAAATGCGTTGGATAAAATGTTCATTAAAATTTTCTCAAATTTGTCCTGATCACACCAAATTATCAATTCTTTTAATTGGCAATCTATACTAAAATCAATTTCCTTTTCATTGGCTAAAAACAAAAAAGAATTAGCAACTTCTTGAATACAAGCAACAACATCGACCGGTGCAACTTGTAATCTCATTTTTCCCTGTTCAAACTTTCTAATATCTAACAACTGATTTATCAATCGCAACAAACGATTCGCATTTCTATAAATCACCTGATAACTTTCCACTTTAGTTGCGTCTGTCGACTCGGAAGTTTCTTTAATCAATTTTGTGATAGGAGCAATGATTAAAGTCAAAGGGGTTCTAAATTCATGAGAAATATTCGTGAAAAATTTCAATTTAAGCTTGGCCAATTTCTGAATTTTATCTTTTTCAAAACTTTCCATTTCTAATTGTGCTTTTCTTTGAATACCGATAATGGTAAATCTCCTTACAAACCAAAAACCAATGATAAACATGATACAATACATTCCTATTGCCACAGTAGAAAACCACCAAGGTGTAGCTATTGTAATTTTAATCATTTTGGGCGTTGTATTCCAATAACCATCGTTATTGGTAGCCTGTACCATTAAAGTATAATTTCCAGGGCTTATATTGGTGTATTTGGCAAAACGAGACAATGAAGTAGTAGATACCCAATCTTTATCAAAGCCTTCCAATTTATATTTGAATTGATTCTTTTCTGGGGATGCAAAATGCAATCCAGAAAAGTAAATTGTAAAACTGTTCTCATCATAGCCAAGTTTCAAATTTTGAACAAAATCAATAGACTTGTCTATGATAATCCTACCATTAAATTTATCCCCAACCGTAATTGGCTTATTTAAAATTTCTAAATCTGTAAATACCACTTGATTCGAGGTCGTATCGATGGTCACTTTATTTGGGAAAAAAGTATTTATCCCATTTACACCTCCAAATACCATTTCACCAGAGCCTCTTTTATAACAAGATAAATCCCTAAACTCAAAGTCCTGAAGACCGTCACTCATATCAAAATTCCGAATTGTTTTTTTGATAGGATTAAAACAACTCAAACCTTTATTGGTTGAAAGCCAAAGATTCCCTAGCTCGTCTCCCAAAATTCCTTTGACTGCATCATTTGGCAAACCTTCGGCAGTACTATATGTTTCAAAATAAATTTCACCTTCCTTGGTATAACATAATTTATTTAATCCTCCCCCTAAAGTTCCAATCCATAATTCCTTTGAAGTTGATTCAAACAAGGGTAATATATAATTAAAACTTAAACTTGATATATCATTTTTAATATTTTTAAAAACATCAAACCGGGGAGTATTTGTCACTTTTAATTCCTTGGGAATTCTACACAAACCATCAGCAGTACCCACCCAAATATTTCCTTTATGGTCTTCTATCAAACTTCTAACAATATTAGAAGGGAAATTACCCTCCTCATCAAAAGAACTAAACTGTGAGGTACTGAATTGTCCATCACCACTTGACTTCACTCTAAATAAACCTTTACCATAGGTACCAATCCAAATGATACCATCACTATCTACTAAAATTGAAAAAATGGAATTGATCTGCGGTAATGCCTTTTTTAATATTTTGTCTTCCTTCGATGTGGAAATATCAAATATTTTCACCCCAGACGGCGTACCAACCCAAACACGAGCATTCACTTTATCTAAATGAAGTACCGTAACAAAGTCATCCACTTTTGCTTTCTGCACAAAGCCACTTTCATAATTGGACCCTTTTTCAGCTGACAAATAATTTAATCCACCGTTTTCAGTACCGATCCATAGATTCTCGTCAGAATCTTCTACTACCGAGCGTATCGTTTTATGCGATAGACTTCCTTCTTTTTCTTCGGAAGTAAAATGATTAAAGAAAGAACCTTTTGGATTATATAGATACACACCATCTCCACTAGTTCCAATCCAAATCAAACCAGTTTGATCCACTAATACTGACGATACAATAGAAAAATCAAACTCATTCCAAATGGAATTTAGTTTATTATCGGACATATAATTAACACCTCCTAATCTTTCCGAAAGAATGTAACTTTTTAATCCTTTAGACACAGAACTTACAAATAGCCTATTATCCTTAATCAACAGCTCTTTGCAACCAGAAATCCCCCCAAGTCGTACCATTTTTTCTTTATCAGGATTATAGCGAAACACACCATGTTTGTTGGCAGCAAATAAATGTTCTTTCCATAAACTAATATCAATTATAGGAAACTGAAATTCAATATATTTGAATAATTCCAAATTAAATTCATTGATTAAAAATAAACCAATAGAGCTTCCAATAACTATAGTTCCATCTTTCAACTGATTTATGGAAAGATAAGTACAAGCTACATTTTCTATCGATGAAACACTTTGAATCAAACCACTATCAATGTCAATTATTCGAATAAGATTTCCTTTGACTACCCAAAGTTGTTGATTTCTATCAATAAAAAGTTTTAAGGAACCATCAGCGGTATTAGAATCTAATAAATCTGAATCACTTATAATACTTGTAAATTTTTCAGATTTCACATCATATTTACTGACACCATTAGAAGTAGAGCCAAACCATAAATTACCAGAAGAATCTTCTACAATCGAGTTTATAATGTTACTACATAACCCGTTATTTCCCCTAAGTATTTTTCGATATATTTTAAAATTATAACCATCATAACGGTTCAAACCATCATTGGTTCCTATCCATACAAAACCACGACTATCCTGGTATATAACATTTACATCGTTTTGGGACAGTCCTTCTACACTACTTAACTTTTTTAAACTACCACCTGCTGTGACACAATTCACAATAAATAAAAAAAGAAAAATTAAAGCATTGCGCATCTATAGTGTTTTGGATACTACAAATTAAAGAATTCCTTAAGAAATCAAATTGAACAAATGATTTAAATAGTAAAACAAAAGATAGAAATAAGGACAAAAGAATCCAATAGCCCTTTACAAAAAACAACAGCAATCGGCTTTATTTAAGTTTATCACAAAAAAAAACCTCAATCATTTTACTGATTGAGGTTTCAAAAAAAGGCGGTGACATACTCTCCCACCGGTTAGGCAGTACCATCTGCGCTGATAGGTTTAACTTCTCTGTTCGGAATGGGAAGAGGTGAGCCCTATCGCAATAACCACCTTAAGGTCTTTGCTAGTCTAATTTCTTAAACCAGTATTTAATAATTAACATATTGAAATGCATCACAGATGCCAGAGATATAATATTCAAATTAGAAGTGCTATAATAATTGAGTAATAGAATGTATAAAGAGTTTCCCTCCCGCTAGTTGCCTAGCGGAAGTTCTTTGTACAAAAGCCTATGGGTTATTAGTACTACTTGGCTATGACATTACTGCCTTTACACCTATAGCCTATCAACGTGGTAATCTTCCACGACCCTTTAAAGAAATCTCATCTTGTGGTGGGTTTCGCGCTTATATGCTTTCAGCGCTTATCCCTTCCCAACGTAGCTACTCTGCAATGCCCTTAGCAGAACAACAGATACACCAGAGGTTAGTCCAACTCGGTCCTCTCGTACTAGAGTCAGATCCACGCAAATTTCTAACGCCCGCTACAGATAGAGACCGAACTGTCTCACGACGTTCTGAACCCAGCTCGCGTGCCACTTTAATGGGCGAACAGCCCAACCCTTGGGACCTTCTCCAGCCCCAGGATGTGACGAGCCGACATCGAGGTGCCAAACCCCCCCGTCGATGTGAGCTCTTGGGGGAGATCAGCCTGTTATCCCCGGAGTACCTTTTATCCTTTGAGCGATGGCCCTTCCATGCGGAACCACCGGATCACTATGCTCTTGTTTCCAACCTGATCGACTTGTTAGTCTCGCAGTCAAGCACCCTTATGCCATTGCACTCTACGCACGGTTACCAAGCGTGCTGAGGGTACCTTTAGAAGCCTCCGTTACTCTTTTGGAGGCGACCACCCCAGTCAAACTACCCACCAAGCACTGTCCCCTTCGCAGGGTTAGGCTCTAGACAAGCAAAGGGTGGTATTTCAAGGACGACTAACATACGCCTGGCGACGCATGATCGATGTCTCCCACCTATCCTACACATTACTTATCCAAAGTCAATACTAAGCTATAGTAAAGGTTCACGGGGTCTTTTCGTCCCGTAGCGGGTAATCGGCATCTTCACCGATACTACAATTTCACCGAGCTCATGGCTGAGACAGTGTCCAGATCGTTGCACCATTCGTGCAGGTCGGAACTTACCCGACAAGGAATTTCGCTACCTTAGGACCGTTATAGTTACGGCCGCCGTTTACTGGGGCTTCATTTGAGAGCGTCGCCGAAGCTAACTCCTCCACTTAACCTTCCAGCACCGGGCAGGTGTCAGGCCCTATACATCAACTTTCGTTTTAGCAGAGCCCTGTGTTTTTGATAAACAGTCGCCTGGACCTATTCACTGCGGCCCATCATAGATGGGCGCCCCTTCTCCCGAAGTTACGGGGCGATTTTGCCTAGTTCCTTAGCCATGAATCACTCGAGCACCTTAGAATTCTCTTCCCAACCACCTGTGTCGGTTTAGGGTACGGGCTGCTTCACTCGCTTTTCTTGGAACTCGCTTCGCTGTATTATCACCTTGACCGAAGTCTCAGTGTACTATCGGGGTGTTACCACTCCCTTCAACGTACTATTCTGTCAGTACGCAACAACTATACGAATCCGTCACTTTTAACGTGAGCAGGTACTGGAATATTAACCAGTTGTCCATCGACTACCCCTTTCGGGTTCGCCTTAGGTCCCGACTAACCCTCAGCTGATTAGCATCGCTGAGGAAACCTTGGTCTTTCGGTGGGCGGGTTTCTCACCCGCCTTATCGTTACTTATGCCTACATTTTCTTTTCTAGACGCTCCAGCATTCCTTACAGAACACCTTCAACGCAACTAGAATGCTCCCCTACCACTTATGATAAATCATAAATCCATAGCTTCGGTAATATACTTATGCCCGATTATTATCCATGCTCGATCGCTCGACTAGTGAGCTGTTACGCACTCTTTAAATGAATGGCTGCTTCCAAGCCAACATCCTAGCTGTCTATGCAATCGAACCTCGTTAGTTCAACTTAGTATATATTTGGGGACCTTAGCTGATGGTCTGGGTTCTTTCCCTCTCGGACATGGACCTTAGCACCCATGCCCTCACTGCTGTGTATATTTATTAGCATTCGGAGTTTGTCAGGAATTGGTAGGCGGTGAAGCCCCCGCATCCAATCAGTAGCTCTACCTCTAATAAACTAAACCACAACGCTGCACCTAAATGCATTTCGGGGAGTACGAGCTATTTCCTGGTTTGATTGGCCTTTCACCCCTACCCACAGGTCATCCCAAGACTTTTCAACGTCAACGGGTTCGGTCCTCCACTGTATGTTACTACAGCTTCAACCTGCCCATGGGTAGATCACCAGGTTTCGCGTCTACTACTACTAACTATACGCCCTATTCAGACTCGCTTTCGCTACGGCTGCGTGACTGAATCACTTAACCTTGCTAGAAACAGTAACTCGTAGGCTCATTATGCAAAAGGCACGCCGTCACACAGTAAATGTGCTTCGACCGCTTGTAGGCGTACGGTTTCAGGATCTCTTTCACTCCCTTACTTAGGGTTCTTTTCACCTTTCCCTCACGGTACTAGTTCACTATCGGTCTCTCAGGAGTATTTAGCCTTACCGGATGGTCCCGGTGGATTCATACAGGATTACTCGTGTCCCGCACTACTCAGGATACCACTATCAATAATTAATCTTACCCGTACGGGGCTATCACCCTCTATGGCCAAACTTTCCAGTTTGTTCTGATTCAATTAACATCAAATGTCGTGGTCCTACAACCCCAAACTTGCCGAAACAAGATTGGTTTGGGCTAATCCGCGTTCGCTCGCCACTACTAACGGAATCACTATTGTTTTCTCTTCCTCCGGTTACTTAGATGTTTCAGTTCACCGGGTTCGCCCTCCTTGCGGAGTAACATGTCTTCAACATGCTGGGTTGTCCCATTCGGAAATCTTCGGATCAATTCTTATGTGCAAATCCCCGAAGCTTATCGCAGCTTATCGCGTCCTTCATCGCCTCTGAGAGCCTAGGCATCCGCCATACGCCCTTACTTAGCTTTTTGTACTTTTTGCTCTTTTATTCTATTATTTGTATCATGTAATTAGTAGCAGGAAATAAGTATTAATACTTATCCCAAACTAAATACCTTCTACGGTTTGCATGCTATGCATGCCTCTATTTGTATTATAGCTCGTTATTAATTTTAGTTTTTCTAAAATATAACTTCTAATATCATACGATATCAGTATTTCAATATGTCAATGAACTCTTTGCAATAAACAATTCTCAAATAACAAATAACAATTATAAAATTGCTAATTGTCAACTGATAATTGTCAATTGACTTTTGTGGAGAATATCGGAGTCGAACCGATGACCTCCTGCGTGCAAGGCAGGCGCTCTAGCCAGCTGAGCTAATCCCCCAAAATTACTAGTAGCTAGTATTGGGTAGTTAGTCGTTAGACTTCTAACGAATACTCAACTTCTAAAATTTCCTATATGTTATATACCTAACTCTTTTTTAAAAAAGTAGTCTCGGGCAGACTCGAACTGCCGACCTCTACATTATCAGTGTAGCGCTCTAACCAGCTGAGCTACGAGACTCTGTTTCTTTTAGTCTTGTATATAATATAAAATTGAACAGCAATTAAAGAATTAAACAATTCTTAATTTTCATAACCTAACATCTCTTTCTCTAGAAAGGAGGTGTTCCAGCCGCACCTTCCGGTACGGCTACCTTGTTACGACTTAGCCCTAGTTACCAGTTTTACCCTAGGCGGCTCCTTGCGGTGACCGACTTCAGGCACTCCCAGCTTCCATGGCTTGACGGGCGGTGTGTACAAGGCCCGGGAACGTATTCACCGCATCATGGCTGATATGCGATTACTAGCGATTCCAGCTTCACGGAGTCGAGTTGCAGACTCCGATCCGAACTGTGATATGGTTTGTAGATTCGCTCCCTGTCGCCAGGTGGCTGCTCTCTGTCCATACCATTGTAGCACGTGTGTAGCCCAGGACGTAAGGGCCGTGATGATTTGACGTCATCCCCACCTTCCTCACGGTTTGCACCGGCAGTCTCTTTAGAGTCCTCAGCTTAACCTGTTAGCAACTAAAAATAGGGGTTGCGCTCGTTATAGGACTTAACCTGACACCTCACGGCACGAGCTGACGACAACCATGCAGCACCTTGTAAGAAGTCCGAAGAAATAAGTATCTCTACCTAATGCATCCTACATTTAAGCCCTGGTAAGGTTCCTCGCGTATCATCGAATTAAACCACATGCTCCACCGCTTGTGCGGGCCCCCGTCAATTCCTTTGAGTTTCAATCTTGCGACCGTACTCCCCAGGTGGGACACTTATCACTTTCGCTTAGTCACTGAGATAAATCCCAACAACTAGTGTCCATCGTTTACGGCGTGGACTACCGGGGTATCTAATCCCGTTCGCTCCCCACGCTTTCGTCCATCAGTGTCAGTATACTCGTAGTAGACTGCCTTCGCAATCGGTATTCTGTGTAATATCTATGCATTTCACCGCTACACTACACATTCTATCTACTTCCAAGTAACTCAAGACTAACAGTATCAAAGGCAGTTCCATAGTTGAGCTATGGGATTTCACCTCTGACTTATTAGTCCACCTACGGACCCTTTAAACCCAATGATTCCGGATAACGCTCGGACCCTCCGTATTACCGCGGCTGCTGGCACGGAGTTAGCCGGTCCTTATTCATATAGTACCGTCAAGCTCTTACACGTAAGAGTGTTTCTTCCTATATAAAAGAAGTTTACAACCCATAGGGCAGTCTTCCTTCACGCGGCATGGCTGGATCAGAGTTGCCTCCATTGTCCAATATTCCTCACTGCTGCCTCCCGTAGGAGTCTGGTCCGTGTCTCAGTACCAGTGTGGGGGATCTCCCTCTCAGGACCCCTACCTATCGATGTCTTGGTAAGCCGTTACCTTACCAACTAACTAATAGGACGCATAGTCATCTTGTACCCATAAATGTTTAATAACTAAACGATGCCGTTCAGTTATACTATGAGGTATTAATCCAAATTTCTCTGGGCTATCCCTCTGTACAAGGTAGATTCTATACGCGTTACGCACCCGTGCGCCGGTCGTCAGCAGAAAAGCAAGCTTCTCCCTGTTACCCCTCGACTTGCATGTGTTAAGCCTGCCGCTAGCGTTCATCCTGAGCCAGGATCAAACTCTTCATCGTTATTTTTTTTAGTCACCGAAGTGACTTATTTTTATACGATACTAGCTTACTCTAATCAGAATTCGTGTTACTAAAAACACGTAATTTAATCTTTAATTTTACGCTGTCAATTTCAATATTTTCAATGAACGTCAGATCATAGATCTGGTTTGTTTCTTTTTTTACTAACAACGCTTGGCGTGTTAGCGGCTGCAAATCTAAAACCTTTTTTCGTTATAAAAAAATAAAATTTAATTTATTTTTTAAAACTCTTAATCCTAAATTTTACCAGCATTTTAAAGAACTCCTTGCCTTCCAAAACAACAATAGCTGTTTTCCTTAGCGGATGCAAAACTAGATCTTTTTATCGTTACAACAATGAAAAAAATCGCTTTTTTTGAAATTATTTTATTCCCTAAACCTACACCCCTTAAAACATGCGTTTTAAAACAAAATCTTTTTTATATAAACAGAAACAATACCCGAACTTATAACCGATTCAACAAATAGTATCAGCATATAAACACCGAAAAACGCAAACATGAAACTTTACAAAAAAATCCACCCTTTATTACAAAAAGTGGATTGCATCTATTTTTTTTAATCTTATCAACACTAAAAACAGTAAAAAATCACTCTATATAGTCTTTTCCTTCTGCACTATCTTCCACAGAAGACAACCAATCTTCTAATTCTGTCATCATTTCTACAGCAATAACAGACTCTATTGCCAAAATATTATAACGTTCTTCTTTATCTTTAATCAAATCATACAGTTGATAAGTAGCTCCATTGTTCTTCGAGATCAACTTATATCGATGGTTGACCCATGAAATTTGATCTTTATATTTAAAACCAATTGGTTTTTCTCTTTTCAAAGTATCATTTTCTATGAACGGCATAAGATTCACACCATCCAAAGGTCGAGTTTTCGGGTATTCAATATCAAGTAAAGCGGTTATCGTTGGTAGGTAGTCACTTGTAACCCCAGGAAAACTAACACGCCTTCCTCCATTCACTCCATTACACCAAACCACAAAAGAAGGAGTTCTCAACCCTCCTTCATATAAACTCCTTTTTCCTCCACGAAATGGTTTTGATCTACCTGGAGTATTCTTTTCAGGTCCATTATCACTACAAAACCAAAGTAAGGTATTATCAGCAACACCTTGCTCCACAAGTTCCTCCCACAAACAACCTATTTGATCATCCAAAGCAGTGATGGATCCATAATACAATTGTTCTTCATTTGATAATAATGAATACTTACTCTTATAGTATTCACTTGTTACAACTGGTAAATGTGGCGTATGGGTCCAAATTGTAGTAAAAAAAGGTTTGTTATCCATTACAGCATTTTGAATAAACTGAATCACCTTATCCATGATTATCATGGTATCATCACCAGCAAAATCACCTTTAGATTGTTGCTCCTCTCCCTCCCAATATGCAGTATTATAGTTTTTAGTTTTCTCACCTTCAGCCACAGCTGTCCATCCATATTTTAAAGATTCTCCTTCAGAAAACTCCTTTGGATATACCATTGGATCAAACGTAGGCACTTTTGATTCAGTACAAAAATAAGTATCATAACCATGCATACTAGGGATACTATAATGAGCGAAGTTTTCTTCTTTTCCTCCCCTATTAGCGTCCATAACCTTTTTCGTTTGAATCCCTAAATGCCATTTACCAAAATGTCCAGTAACATATCCTTTCTCTTTAACCAATTCAGCAATAGTTATCTCTTCATTTTTCAAATGACCAGAATTCGCATCCGGAATTTCTGTTCTATATGGATTACGACCTGTCATTACACTAGCCCTCGTTGGCGAACAAACTGCAGATGCAGAATAAAAACGATCGAAAATAACACCTTGTGCTGCCAAAGCATCCAAATTTGGTGTCATTATAGTTCCATTACCGTTAAACCCAGTGTCGAAATATCCTTGATCATCGGTCATTATCAAAATTATATTTGGTGATTTTTGGCTCGTTGCGACAAAACTTACTACAAGAAAAAATAAAACTAATAATACTTCAATGGGATTTCTTTTATCTAAAAATTTCATACTATATATAATTTAACAAGGACCAAAAACCTCCTTTATATCATTACACAAAAAACACAAGCTTCACTTTGAACAAACTCTCTTTCAAACTTCTAATTTAGATTTTTTGTGTGATTTTTTTTCACGATGATAGCACAAATATATTCATATTTTTTTAACTCTTTTTCAATGTCAACACCTATAGACTCACAAAAAATCAAAGCACTCTACCTATATCAAAAAAACATTTTTAACAAACCTATCTCCCAATAATTTAAAACCCCTTCTTGAATTTGCAAGAAGGGGTTGTTTTTTTATTCTATTATTAATTTTTGATTAAACATTTTATCCTTATTTACAATCCGTACTACATAAAAGCCTTTAGACAATGACTCTAGCGATATCTCAGATTTTTCATCGCTTAACACGCGATAAAGAACTAACTGACCTTTATCATTAAACAAACTTAATTCTGCTCCTTTTTGAAAATTCGAGACCTCTACCCCAAGTGTCCCATGAGAGACCGGGTTTGGATACACTCTAAACTCAAAATCATTTACACCTTCTACTTCAGCGTTACCCTTTTTCTCAACACCTTTTGCAGATACCGCACCCTGTTGAATTATTTTAAATTGCTGCCAAGACCCTGAATTCGTTTTATTAAACTGCATACCAGCTCCTAGATTCAAATTATTATTTCCTTGAAAAACATATACATCACTACTTTTTTCAATAAGAGTAAAGGTTTCCCAAGCTTCCACATCAGTTCTATTACATGTTATTGTTTTAGTTCCGTTCTCTGAACTCACATATTTACCATTACTTGCTTTCAAAGCAATTTGTCCACTGCCCAAATCAATCCACTCATATGTTTCATTGGTTCCAATTGTAGTCGCGGAACAGGATAATTTTAAAGTGGCTGGATCATAGGTTATAAACTTATCGCTTCCGATATTCTGGATAGCTACCAAATCGTTTAAAGTCTCTACCTCAACATCTATGTTTATTTGACTCAATTTCGCAGACCATGACTTTCCAAAAGGAACTATCCCTACTTGCCAAACATGCTTTCCATTTTTAACATCATCTGGAACCTCAAGATTTATACCTTTTGAACCAACTCCAATAGCCACTCCACTTTTAACACCTTCCGTAAGGACCAACCATGGATTTTTTTGAACCAATCTAAAATGTAAATCTACTTTCTCCTTAGCATCATAACTTACAGAAACTCTTGCTTCATCTCCTGCTGAAACACTATCAGGCCCTCTCAAGTTAGAAATTTCTGAAGTGCTAGTTGCTAACTCAGAATCAACGCCTTTATAAAAACCTGCTCCATATGTAGTAACCCAATAGATTCCTTTCTTCTTCAAATCAATCTCCAAATCAACTATTCGATCAGACTGTGAATTACCTACATTCAGTTTTACCCAGTTTTCACCAGAATCTAAGGACCTATAAATTCCTGGATTTATCATGTTTGAAGATGGGATTGACATCATAAGAACTTTTTCATCATAACTTGCAACCCTTATATGATTTGCATTTCTACTTTTAAATAGTTGCTTCCAAGAACCTCCTCTATTCTCGCTTACAAAAACCCCTCCTACAGCAGCATTTGTATTTGATGGAGACCCACAAGTAATATACAGTTTATCATTTGTGAAAAATAAATCATTCACATCAGAGACTCCCGAAGGCGTGTTTACTTTTACCCAAGTATTTGTTCCTTTGCTTAACTTATAAAGACCACCACTCGCTCCACTTACTGTTGCATAAAGAGTTCCAGATTCTGTAGGATCCATTCTCATCTTAAGCACATTCAACTTGTTATTTGGTACGTTTTCAAACCCATTATTAATTTGAGTAAATGTAAAACCGCCATCTTCTGACTTATACACTCCAAAAGGATCAACAATATCTCCAACATCTACTTTTACAACATCATCTACAGGTTTTGACGGGATACACAGGTAAAAAATACTGGTATCCTCTTTGTCTATAATCAAACTTGACTGATGAATCTTTGCATTTATATTATTTTCTGGAAAATCAAGTACTTTTCCGTGTTCAACCCAATTTAGTCCACCATCGGTCGTTTTCATCAATTGACCTTGATATTTTTGTCTAAAATGTACAGAATACATAGTATTTACATCATTTGGATCAATTACCATTGTAGAAACAGAACATTCCTGAGGTGCTACTTTATTAGGAATGTTAATTTTATACACTGCCTGTGCATTTGCTCTCACATTCTCACCATCATCAGTAGTTCTAAAAATAGAATTTTCTCCTGAGCATAAATAAAGATGCTCTAATCTTGGATCTTGTACGATATCTGAACCAGGCATATTACTATTTCCTGCTCCAACCCAATGTTCACTTGCATCTGTAGAAGCATCAACCTCATCATTTTCTAACCAAGTATTCCCATTATCATCTGAAATACAAACGACCTTTGCTACCTGAAACATTATTTTGGAACCATCACTATTAAATTCTACAGTTGCTCCAGCCTTTCGATCGTAATTATCTCTTAATTCCCACTCATGCTGTGCTCTAAAAGAAACATTGTGTGAAACCGGATTCCCTCTTCCTTCCCAAATCGCTTTGTGCTTATCTTGCCAATTTTTACCATTTCTGAATGTAACAAACCAATCTGTTCCTCCATTATCAGATCTCCACATCATTCCACCGCTAAAAGTATATTGTGACTTATAATTGTTAAGAACAATAATCTTATTAGGATCTTTGGGGTTTACCCTTACCATACTTACCGAATGTAAAAGTGAATCCGGTAAATCAGGATATGTAATAGCAGCTTGAGATTCTGAAAGTCCAAACCACTTCCCTAAAGCCAATTTGTAATATAATTTCTTAACAGAATAATCTTTCAAAATAGATTGTGGTAATGGCATATTATTATTGATCTTTTGCCAAGTGCTACCTTTATTGGAGCTTTTATAAACTCCACCGTTATAACTAACGGTATTTCCATCTGGAATATATTTTACCAAATCAATAGCATATAAGGTTACTTTTCCAGTAACTTCATTATAATGCATATCCATAGATCGGATGATATTATTATCCAAACCAGAATTTAAATCTACCGTCCAACTTTGGCCTCCATTTGTACTTTTGTAAAACCCAAAAGTAGTTGCCGCAAAAACAGTATTGTGATTTCCAGGGTGCACAAATATTCTTGTAATCTGGGCACTCGGATCCATACCTTCGGGTGTTATTTCATTCCATGAAGCACCTTTGTTGGTTGTTTTCCATATTTTCCCAATATGATTGGCAGCATGTGGACTTGAACTAAAACCATGTGGTTTTTCATTTGAATGAAAGTAGTGGTTGCAATCTCTTATACTACCCGAACCTACATACCAAATATTGTCGTCTGTAGGATCTACCTCAATAGTATTTAACAGCTGGCCTTCGAAATTTGCAGACATAACATCTTCACGCGTCCAAGTAGCTCCTTTATTTGTTGTTTTAAATATATAACTTCTCCCTTCACGTGAACAAAACCCGAAATCTGGATTTTGATATGAAAAATCAGGAGTTGTCATCTCTGCCGGTCCTCTTTCATCTGTTTTATGGCCTGGTCCATCATAGTCTAACAAGCCCTCATAATTTTTTCCTTGATCCAAAGACCTATAGGCGTTGATCATATTTGGACCTTGAAAAACAACATTGGGATCTGTGGGATGCCAATACAGATAATAATTATTTCCAGAACCACCTGGACCGAATTGACGCCAAACAACAGCATCATTCGAAGTGATTTTAGATTGATCAATTTTTGTAAAATCAATAGGAGCTTGGGCATGTATATTATGACTTAAAAACAAGACACACCAAACTAACGTTTGTAATAAAGATTTGTTCATTTTGTTTTGGATTAATTTGTGGTTAGATCACCCAAAATGGATGAAAAACTAATCTAAATGACCTTGCAAGGTTTAGAAATTTAGTTTGGTAAACATCTAAAATTTAAGGTTTCATATATAAAACAAATGATTATTTTATTATCATATATGAATCAACTCAAATGACAGTATACATATATTCATAAAACAAGCAACTGATGAAGGGCATTCATCATCAAAATGAATATATACTGTGAACTCCAAAATTAAAAATTTCACAATTCACAAAACTCATAAAAAGACAGGGAGAAGTCAGAATTTGCTTGACTTCTTACTAAAGAACAAAACTTTTAGTCTAACATAACTGTTGAGTTCGTTATGGGCACATACTATACTAAAGCCAGTATTAACAGACTAATATTTTTTTATTCGCCATATATTTAAATTATCAAAAAGAATATTTGCCCCTGTAATGGTAGGACCAAACCTATCCAAAATCGGATGATTTATTCCCTCCGATCTAAGACAGGCAATTTTATCTTTCACAATACACTCCAAAACATCCTTGTTTTTAATGATTTTAACATGATACCATTCTCCTTGGTTAAAATTCATTTTGACAAAAGATTTTTTAGAATCTAAAAAATCTTTTAATTCTTTCTTTTTATTTGGGTCATTTTTAATCTGATTTCGGAGGGTTAAATTCATGATTCCAGTTTTATCATCTTGAACCATAAAGCCTGTTTTAGAAAATGATACTCTGCAAATATGTCCTGCCCAAACTGTTTTACAAGTAGTATCATCCATAACGATATTAAATCGTTTACCTCCATCAAATATAAAGTCAAATTCAACAACAATATCCTTGTACTCTCTATATATCCTAGCAGTAGAACCATGTCCAGCACCTTCAATTTCTTTGGTAACCCATACCCCATCTTCTGCAAAAAATGCACCATTAAATTTTTCATGAACCACCCAATCAGATAAATCTGTACTAAAATCATCAGAAAAAAGCAGCCCTGCCTTTTCTACATTTGTTGACATTTCTGTTTTTGATTGTGCCTGTACACTCCTGACACCTAATATCAGAACCAATAAGATTAGTATTTTTTTCATATTAGACTCTTTTCTTTTCTAAGTAACAAACAAATTAAAACTTTATCTTCTATATCTTATTACTTTAAATTTGGAAGATAACCTTTATTTAACTGTTTCAATTTTGGCCACATTTTTTTAATTATTTCCGGATTTTCATCTGCAATGTTAATCGTTTCATTCGGATCGTTCATATGGTCAAACAACATTATTTCTTGTTTCTTTCCATCATTAAAAACAGCCAATCGATACCTTTCCGTTCTCATGCTAACGATGTCTTTCCAATAACTCAACACTGCTTTTCTCGTAATTTTCTCTGGATTCTTTATAACAGAAATAAAACTTTTCCCATCTACTCCATCAGGTTTTGGAATATTTGTCAAATCACAAATAGTGGGATAAATATCTACAGCTGCAACTAGACCTGCTGTTGACACACCAGGCTTTTTCATTTTAGGTGTTTTAACAATAAATGTACTTTTTAAAGCATTTTCAAAAGAACTATGTTTGCCCCATATTGATTGATCTCCTAAATGCCAACCATGATCTCCCCAAACGATAACAATGGTGCTTTTGTCAAGCTGCAACTCTTTCAATTTACCCAATACTTTTCCTACTTGTGTATCTACATAAGAAACAGAAGCAAAATTTGCATGAATAACTTTCTGAGCATATGCATCAGAAATACGTTTTCTAGCTCCTCCTCTTTCTGGAGAATAATATTGCCCAAAAAACTCACTACTTTCATGCAAAAATTCATCTGATACTCCAATAGGTGCATCTGGATTTGGAGACAACGGAATTTCTTTACGATCATAAAGATCCCAATATTTTTTAGGAGCAGAAAAAGGTAGGTGTGGCCTTAAAAAACCAACCGCCATAAAAAATGGTGTATCTGCTGCTTTTCTATTCTCCAATTCTTTCATGGCTAGCAGCGCTACTCTTCCATCAGGATAAGTTTCATCACTAACATCTAACTTTTCAAATGGAGGCGTTTTTGTTTTATCTCTTTTATCTCCATTAGCATACATTTGATATCCATTCTTATTACTAATAAAAGCACTCCAACTATAGGGCAATTCATATTTATTTTTTCTTTTCCCACTGATGCTATGACTTATTTTCCCCATTCCAACAGTATAATAACCGTGCTTTTTTAAAAGTTGAATATAGGTTTCTGGGGTGTTAGGTTCCGTTTCTCTTGCCAAAGTTTTCCCTAAATGATGATGTTGGATTTCATCCTTTGATTTTAAATTTTTCCCGGTTAACATGACGGCTCTAGAGGGCCCACAGGTGGGTACTTGAACATAATGATTTTTAAACAACCTTCCTTCAGAAGCCAAAGCATCCAAATTAGGAGTAATCATTTGATTGTGCCCATACACATTCAATTGTGGCCTCAAATCATCAATTGCTATAAATAAAATGTTTGGTTTTTTAGACTGCGATTTTACTTGAAACATTATCAAAATAAAACAAGCTAAACAAAAAGCAAACTTGATATTTAGATTTCTAATCCTATTCATATTTATTCTGATTTTTTTTCTTCTTATTTTGCTTATTCTTCAAATCTTCAACTTGCTTTGGATACAATGCCATTCTAGAAGGACGGGCCTGGTCGAATATGGAGCCATCACCTATCACTCTGGGATCTCCTTGGGCCTTCAGCTTAGTAAACAGTGCTTTTTTCATATTCGCTTTAAGGGTTTTATATTTTTCAACATCCGCCAAATTAACCATACAAAAAGGATCTTTTAAAATATCGTACAACTCTTCTTTAGGTCTTTTCCCAAAACAAAGCTCATAATAAACCGAAGTTCTATCTGACTCCATTACAACTCTTTTAGTAGGGCTATAATCAGTATCCTTGTATCCCGATTCTTCTGTACCACATGGCCAACGATTGGGCTCAAAATTGTGCATATATACATAATTATCTTTGTGATAACTCCGCACTGGATACCCCCATCCATTTGGGCGAGCCATATCATTTCGTTCTCTTCCTGTAAGCACATCATTTCTTCCTATTACCTTATTCTCAAAAAAGTCAGTTAAACTTTTTCCTTGAATCGGTTGCATATTTGCCTGTTCTTCTGAGATACCTGCTACCTCTAAAAAAGTGGGTGCCAAATCAATAAAACTTGCAAATTGATCACAGCTTCTACCTGGGTTTTCTATTTTACCTGGCCATTTTACAACAAAGGGAATCCTAGTAGAAAACTCATGAGGGTGCCCCTTAAACCTTGGAAAAGGCATTGAATTATCAGAAGTCGCAATAATTAATGTATTCTCCAATTCACCAAGCTCTTCAAGGTGATTCAATATTTCTCCCAAATGCCTATCAAAGTATTCTACCTCAACTGCATAATCTAAAATATCGTTTTTAACTACTTCATTATTAGGCCAAAATGGTGGTATAAACTTTACACTATCGGTATTCTTACCTAGTCGAACACCACTTTTATATTCATAACCTCTATGCGGTTCCTTGCTACCATACCAAAAGAAAAAAGGTTTATGTTCCGGCTTGTCATTCATAAAATCCTTAAAATTCTCTGAATAATTATAAACCGATACTTTTTTTAGTGGTGGATTGATAATTTTTTTGGTATTAAATGCTTTCCCAGTTAAATCCCTTCCTTTTGGATGAATTCCAGGACTCCAACCTTTTCCTGTATATCCAGTAAAATAATCGTTATCCGTTAATACCTCAACAACACTTTTAAATTTATCGGGCCAAATAGGTTGATGATTTGCTGCAGCTTCCAATTGCCATGGATTTCTACCTGTCAACATTACAGCCCTTGAAGGTGCACATTTACTACTAGGAGTATACATATGATTAAAAATCAACCCCTCTTTCCCTAAAGAATCAAAATATGGTGTCTTTACAAAATCATATCCATAAATACCGGTATGAGACATGTCATCAGCAACTACAAACAAAATATTTGGTTGTTTTTTTTGAGCCATCAATAGAAAATTGAAAAACACAAAAAACCAAACCAATAAAATTCTTCTAACCATAATATTTTATTTTGTTTTAGGAAAAAGAGTCATTCTTAAATATGTTGCTCCTAAAGGCACAAGTTCTAAGGTTTCAATTTTATTATCTAGTTCTAATTCATTAGGAAATGAAGGAGCGTGTTTTGTCCCATCAATTTTCCAATTATGAACTTTTTTTGCTGACACTTTAATCCTTACTGGTGTATTTTCTACATCCCAAGGGTAATCCGTTTTTTCTTTTTTTGATGAGACAAATCGAAAATCACTTGACTTATCAACCTCCAAAGCATAACTCCAATCAGATGTTGGATACATTAATTTATTTGGAAAGTTCACCAATTTTGGATCTCCAATATAAGGGAACATAATTTCTTTTTTTTCAACAGGAATCGAATACACCAAAGGTCCTCTTTCAACAGCAAAACCTTCCTTATTTTGCCCCCACTGAGTAATCTTTAACTTCATAGGAAGTTTTAATGAAATCCGATCCTTGTTAGAAAATTTTCTATCTATGCGTACCATACCTTTTCTAATCTTGACCTTTTTTAACGGTTTTCCGTTTATTAAAATTGAGGGATTTTCACATTAGCAATATCACAAATTGTAGGATAGATGTCGTGTATATAACTAAAGGCATCATATCTTTTTCCTTTTCCTTTCATTTTCCCCGAAATGATTAACGGGACGTGAATTCCATCTTCATCATAAATATTTTGTTTCCCTAATAAGCCATGATTTCCAACACCCAATCCACTATCTCCAGATAAAACAATAATTGTATTTTCATATTGTCCTGTTTTTTTCAAACTTTTGATTACTCTTCCTATTTGAGCATCTAAATGTGTAATAATGGCATAATAATCTGATAAATGTTTACGTGCAATTTCAGGAGTTCGTGGCCATGTATCTAGAGCTTCGTCTCTAGTGGTCATGTGTCCATTATCAAAAGGATGTTGCTGTAAATATGAAGGCATTAACTTCATCTTCCTCTCAGGATACATGTCTTTATATTTTTTCGGCGCTTGTCTAGGATCATGTGGAGCATGAAACGCCAAGTACATAAAAAATGGTTTATTATTATTATTATTATTTCTAATAAAATCTACAGCTTGGTCTGCATATATCTCAGAAGTATGAGGCCCATTCTTTTCGGTATTCATAGGCCCTTTTTTCTCTCCATTTCTAACCTTTCTTTTGGTTACATTTCCTTTTTCATCGTACACAAAAATATAAGCATCCTCTTTTTTGTATTTTCCATCAGCTCTCCAATCCCACAAGGGCATTCTATAATGATCTGTTAAATAAATACCCCTACTCATGACTGTATTACCGCTATTGAACATTCTACCCAACGAATAATTATCCTGATGCCATTTTCCAACCATATGAGAATTATAACCGGCTTTTAAAAACGTTTCACCGATTGTAGTATGCTCCTTTGGAAGTACTCTTCCAATTCCTTTTAAATCAAATAATTTCCTTCCGGATAATAATTGTGCCCTACTTGGCATACAAGTTCCACCATTATAAGAACCCATTAAATACGTATTTGTAAAAATAATTCCTTCTTTAGCTAAAGCATCAATATTTGGAGTTTTTACTGCTTGGCCGGCCAATTCATGAATACCAGAATACCTATGATCATCGGTATAAATTAAAAGCACATTTGGATTCTCAGACTTTTTTTGAGCAACTAAATTTGATGAAACTAGAATTGCTAACAAACAAATTTTAAACAACTTTACCATAACAAACTAGTTTACATTAATCTTAACTACTTCTTTTCTTTCATCTTTCTCTCTTAAACTAAAAGAAACATTATTCGTTGTTAAGTTTTCAATATGTCTTGCAAAAAGTCCATATGCCGGTGTAGCCCCTAATTTGGTGAATTCTGGATATTGAATTTCATTTTCTGGTACTACAACAGCAGCATCACTTTTAGTAGCTCCTCCTGGCAAACTAATCTTTACATTTTCAACAGTTATTTTGCCTAATTTATGATTTGGAGTTCCTGAAAAATAAAATCCCGTTGCCGGAGTCATCCTCAACTTATTGTTTTCAGACACATACGCATCTATATTTCTAATAACAACATTATTTATGGATCCAACAGGTTTTCTCTCTGCATTTCGGTACACTAATCTACGTTCACATAAACGTATAAAAATTGGCATCTCTACATTTTCCATTTTAATATTCTCAATCAAAATATTTTCTACATGAGCACCATCAGCACTTAACACCTTGATACCTCCCCCACGGGTATCATGCACCAAACAATCCCTAACTGTAATATCTCTAAAATCACCCATCGATTCCGTTCCAAACTTTATAGCACCCCAATAACTTTTTAATTTACAATCATGTACTTCTATATTCGTTGTTGGTTTGGGTGAGGTTGATTTAAAACAGATAGCATCATCCCCCGAATCGATGGTGCAATTTTTAATCTCACCATTTGTGCTTGAATCAATATCGATAGCATCATTATTTCTGTTAGCATGGCTATGAATATCAATTCCATCAACTAGAAAATTAGAACATTCTAAAAAGTGTAAAGTCCAAGCTGCAGGCTGACGTAAATGAATATCTTTCAATGTTACATTTTTAGACCTCACCATTCTAACCAAAAATGGACGATTGGACATTCTAATTTTATCACTTACGTATTTATTCGTTTTTGATACCAACCCTTCAAGGTTAGGCTCTACCAACGTAATACCCAATTTTTGAACCGTCTTTTTTATATTTTTAGGAGTAAACATTTCTCCTTGACCATTGATCGTTCCTTTCCCAGTAATAGAAGTATTAGAAACATCTATCGCACCAATAAAACACTGACCTCTAAACTGACCTGTTGCATCTATAAAAGGCTCTACCACCGGATAATCATTTGGATTGATACTCCCCAAAAGAGTAGTCCCTTCTTCAATTTTAAAATTGATGTTATTTCTTAAGAGAATCGTACCAGAAACATAGGTCCCACCCGAGACTAAAACCGTTCCACCACCTGCATTTGCACAGGCATCAATTGCTTTTTGAATAGCTTCGGTATTCACAGTGGTTCCGTCTGCAAGTGCACCATAATCTCTAACGTCCCAAATTTCTTGTTTATCACAAGAAATTAGCGTTATTATCAAAAAAAAGCTTAATAAATTAATCCATGTATTTTTCATTATAATCCTAGTTTTAGTTGAAAATTTTCTGATTCTCAAACTTAACTTATTATAAAAAAACAAGACTATACATATGATTTTCTTATTAGAGGAAATGTACTATTTACCTTAATATTACCCCTAATAAACCCTTTTGAATCCGAAGTTTATATAATTATTACAACTTTTATGCATGAGTAAAACACAGATCAAAAACATGACTTAACCCGTAATTCTAAAAAAACAACCTCTTAAAAATGCATCAATCATTCATCTTTTTTACATAGGTATAATAAACCCCATAAGATTTCTTTCCCTCTACAAAATCTGTAATCAAAAAGGTTTTTCCAGTATCTAATGCTACATAAAAAACAACCTCCTCATCCTCATCATGAATGTTTTTTTCTAAAATCTGGTTCGCTATTTGTATCCGAACCTTTTCAGGAGAAATCGCTTTATATGAAAACCAATCCTTTGGATTTCTTTCAGGAACTCCTAAAATTTTTCCTGAACACTCTTTTGGCCATCTCCTACAAGAAATTTTATACAACCCTTTTGAGGCTACTCTAAGGGCATGCGTATTGTTCTGATTTAAAACACCCGCTGCTACCTGCTCACTTTTCCAAATGGGTTTATCGTTTCCAATGGCATGCTGTATGGTAAGTTTTGTTTCCACTTGGCCTGCCCCACCTACAACAAAAGATGGAAACTGATAATATTCTGGGTATTGTTTAGTTACTTTCAAAAAAGCCGCATTATCCTTTAACAATTGTTCCACAACTTCCGGATAAACCTCGGAAAGATCATTTTTTTGTTTTCTATCTTTTTGGATGTCATATAATTCTTTACCATCTACCAAACGCCAATTTTCTTTTACAATGCACGTTTTAGCTACATCTGTTGGTGGTCGCCAATCTTGTCTATTATGAACAAAAATGGTTCGTTCTTCCAGGTTTTTCTTTTCTCCTCTCAATACTGGAGAGAAATCAACCCCATCTGAATGCACATTTAATGGCACTTGAATACCACACAATCCCGCTAAGGTTGGAATCAAATCTACATGTGCCGTTGTTGTTCCAATATCTTTACCTCCTATAATTTTTCCATCTTTCCAACGAATAAAAAAAGGTACACGATGCCCTCCTTCTACTTTATCTCCTTTTCTACCACGAAATCCATAATTATAACCTCGCTTCCCATCTCGACTCAAGCCACCCGTTGCTCCGTTATCAGTCATAAAAATTAAAATAGTATTATCTGCAAGTCCTTTCTTTTTTAAAAACCGATCTAATTTTCCAAAATTCTCATCAATATTGGCAATCATCCCGTAAAAATCTGCATTTACTATTTCTTCCCCCTCTTTTTCTTTATAAGGCTTTGCGTATTTTGGGTCTACATAATGAGGACTATGTGGAGCATTCGTAGCCAAATAGATAAAAAATGGATTTTCTTTATGCTTAGCAACAAACTTCATTGCTTCATCAAACCATACATCAGTGCAATACCCTTTAAATTGCTTAGGTTTGTTATTTACAAAATACACATCGTTAAAATAATTATTCCCCCAATAATCAGACAACTCTCCTACGCCACCAGCCTTATGCTGAACCACATAATCAAAACCACAATCACTCGGTCTAACCGGATAATTATCACCTAAGTGCCATTTTCCAAACATCCCTGTTATGTAACCATTTTGCTTGAAAACATCAGCCATCGTAGGTGTTCCCTCTGATAAAGCATCTCGCCCTTTATACGTTGCCCAAGCTCCATTATTAATAGGATATCTTCCAGAAATAATTGCTCCCCTTGTAGGGGTACATACAGAACTCACATGAAAGTCGGTCATTCGAATAGCCCGTTTATAAAACTTATCAATATTTGGTGTTTTTAACCAAGGATTTCCATGGCAACCTAAATCTCCAATTCCTTGATCATCCGTCAAGACCAATATAACATTCGGTTTTTTCATCTCTTTCTGCAACTTTTGCGCAAAACCACAAAAAGAAATTGAACTCAACAAAACGCTTACAAAAACCAGTTTTCTCATATCATTAGATTCTATCAATTATAGAACATCTTTACGGTATCTAGCACAAACTCTTCAAAAAAGAATCAACCCAAACAACTACCTGTTAAAAAACAAACTTATGAATTGACTGCTTAATATACCATTTTATATGCTAGACAGAAACTCAATGCTTTTTATACAATGGTTATACTTTTCAATTCTACAGAGGATATCTCTCTATTTTTTCGTAAAAAAAATACCCCTCCAATATGGACGGGTATTAAAATCAACTAACATAATTTACATGTCTAAACTACTCTAACTCTAATTTAAACACATTCGCGATTTTATTCATTTCTACATTTGGAATCGTCAAATAAAACGAAGCCGTTGTTACATCAAATTCAGTATTCGTATTGGAACCCAAATGAGTAATTTTTTTTATTTTTCCTGGAGGAATATTTCTATGATACCCTCCAATTGATTTCATGGCAATTTTTTTGCCTTGTTTTGGTTCTCCTAAAAAGAAAATATACATGGCTTTTTTATCCTTTGCTACCGTAAAACGAATGTCACTTGCTGTATACTCAACGGATGAAGATTGTCCTGCATTATGACCATGCCCTGTTGAAGCATTTCCAAAACCATATAAATTATGTGGTCTTGTGCCGTAAACAGCCTCCCCATGCACTTGCATCCAATCTCCAATTTCTTTTAAAACATCCCTTTGTTCTTGATTGATTACACCCTCTGCAGTAGGAGAAACATTAAGCAACACTACTCCGTTTTTACTCCAAATATCAATCATATTTCTCACCACCAAATCTGCAGTTTTATAAGGATGCCCTTCCACATACATCCATCTGCTTTGACCTAATGTCATATCCGTCATCCAAGGAGTAGGCCATGAATCTTTTCTACCACCTTGCTCATAGTCTAACACACTATACTCCAAAGGTAAATCTTGCTGTTTATGTGCTAACATCACTTCTTTATTTTGCTTCAATCCATTATTAAAATGATGCGCAGCCATTTCATTTCTTTTCTCTTCTGGGATAAGGTTTAGCCAAGAGTCATACCATAAAATATCTGGACTGTACTTGTCTACCACTTCGTTTACCTGATCCAACCAATAGTCATTAAACTCCTCTATCGTTTCAAAGTTTCCAAATAACTTGCGCAATTTTGGATCTTTGGTTGCGGTTGGCAAATCTGGATGATAAACATAATGGCTATTATAGGCTGTTTTCCACAACTCAGGATTATTTGCATTTCGCTGTCCATTTCTTGCATGATGAAATGTGGCTATGGTTTTCAACCCCTGCTTTTGAAGAGCTTCAAACATATCCCCTAAAATATCTCTTTTTGGCCCCATATCAGATGCATTCCAAGGATTCACTTCACTATCCCACATAGCAAAACCATCATGATGCTGCGCAACGGGCCCTGCAAACTTTGCTCCCGTTTGTTTAAATAAAGATGCCCAATCATCGGGATCAAATTGAGAAGCCTTAAACATTGGAATAAAATCTTCGTACCCAAATTCTAAAATACTTCCGTAAGTTTCTTCATGGTGTTTCCTAACCTTATTATTATCCTTATACATATTATGAGGATACCAAGCGCTTCCGTAAGCCGGAACACTATAGGGGCCCCAATGAAAATACATCCCTAATTTAGCATCCGCAAACCACTCTGGAGCAGCCCCATGTTGTTTTAATGACTCAAAGGTTGGCTTATAAACAACTGGTTTTTTATGCTCGCTATTAGGCAAACCACTACAGGCAGCAAGCATCCAACCAGCTAACAGGACTCCACTACAAAACTTAATCAAATTCATCTATTTATTTTTTTTATTGTAAACTTTCATCGTTACAGATGCTACATGTCCTCCATTATCTGGAAATCCAATACTTACATGGTTGTTCTTTGTTAAATACTCTACAGGAATTGGAATTTCTAGAACTCCATAAAAACGATCTCTTTGCTCTTGTAAATCACCAGCAATAACCTCTGAATACTCTAGACTTTTTCCATTGATTTGAATCCTAGGCTTTAAACTTTTATCATGGTTTCTTCCGACTCCAACTCTTAGTACTGCGTTTCTACACTGATTGACAACAACACTATTTACAGTAAAGGTAAGCTCAGTATTCGCTTCAATAGATTGATAATATTCTTTTGAGTAATATTTAAACTCCTCCAGTGCTTCGGCTATTTTTATAGATTTCTGAAAACTGTATTCTAAAACCATGGTACCTTCTGCTTCTAGCACAACATTATCCAACATATTTTTGAAAATGGATTCCTCAATTATTCCCTCTCTTTCAACTTCAATTGATTTATAAGGAGCATAATGATGTTTTACCTTAATACTTTTTAATCTATAACCTTTCGGGTTTAAAACATCTAATGCCATAGATTGTTTCTGTTCGGATAAATTATTTAAAATAACATACATCTTTTTACCCGCCATAAAAGCTTGGGATTGAATATCTATATTGTTTGATTCAATAGCAATTCTCTTTCCCTTAACATCAGACCATAGTTGATAAAACTGAACTAAATCCGAATACACCCATTGCTCCCCACTTTCACCTTTTTTCTCAAATTGCTGTCTAAATAACCTACTTCTATAGGGATGTCCGTCTTTAGTTCTACCCCATTCACATTTTAACATAAAAAACGGAATTGCCATAGCCACTGATTCTGAATGCTCCATAAAAGTCATCAACATAGCATTGGCACTTTTTACATACAGAAAATCTCTCCAAGGAGTCCATGCTAAATCCCTATACCGATGTGCTTGAACCGAATACTCCGAGATGACCATAGGTTTAATCTTTCCAAACTTTATCATACTATACTGTTCTAACATATCTAACGAAGCTTTTAAATTACTTCCTTTACGATACTTTTTAATATAGCTTAGTTTGCCATTTTCATATTTCTGTTTACATGGGAAATCATAAAAATGCAACGACCAAAAATCCATATCATCACCTGTCAAATCAATGAATTTTTTCCATCGATATTCCCACCTCTTAAAATCATACTGTTCAAAATCCGGAAATGCGCAAGTAAAACCTCCCACTAAAACATCTGGGTTTATTTTTTTTATTTCATGAGCCACGGTAGAATGAAATTCAGCCATCTTAGCTACCGCTGCCTCTTCCTTCTCCGCAATACCTCTATTTTTTTTAGGTACTAAATCCCACATCGGTTCATTTATTACTTCTATAAACCTAGGTTTTTTCATTTCCCCAGTTGGATAAAAACTTTTAAGGTAGTGAGCCATAAATTCACCACTAGCAGTTCCGAATGGTTCCTTGTTGAAACTTGATTCAGATAGCGCCCAACCCTTTCTGGTAAGTTTTCCTTCTGGCCAAATTGGATGAAACTGAGCTCCAACAACCATATTGTTCAACCTTTTTTCGTAGCCAAACAAGTTGGGTTTCTTTTGATAAGATTGTACAAATTTTGCCCCCAATTTTTGAATATCCGTAACATCGGCAAAGCCAGGTCTATTTGGATCTTCTTTTACAGCATTCAAAGCCCCTTTTAAACCTCCAGTTTCTCTACCCAGATACACATCATACCCCTTTAAAAAATCCTTTCTAATATCTGACACAACATGATCGCCAGCCCAATCACTAGACAAACTCGCGTGTATCGTAATGTACTTTTCACGGTCAAACTCTTCTATATCACCTACAATATGTTGCGTATTCATATCAACCTTAACATGGTTTATCTGAGCCGTACACACATAATGGAATCCTCCTAAGATTAGGAAGCAAAAAAACTTAAAAACTAATCGATCTCGTTTCACCTAGTGTTCTCTGTTTTAAACTACTGTTGTGTTTTTATTTTGTTGTTTTCTTCTGAAATTCTTTTTCGCTGTTTCTTACTTAAACCGTGCTTTTTGTAATGAAACTCTGGAGAGTAGTTATAATAATGTCTTTTCATCTCATCATCATGAATTTCTGTACTCAAATCACAATCAAAACGAGTCAGGATGGAATGTCTCCAATTTCCGCCTGCATTGATAAAATGAGAAATTCCCCATGTAATCCCTTTACCATCTTTAGTATCCGTAAAAGCATCTGGTATATATGGACCCGCCGCTACGGGTAATAATTCTGTAATGGCAGCTATTTCAAAATTCACCCAATCCTCTGCATACTGAATGGTATTATGCTCTTGCCCATCTCGCTGAACGATTGCTGCAACTCCTTTCTTAAAAGGAAATAAAGTTGTTTCATGTCCAGAATTAATAACGGGATTCAAGGGATGTTTTTCAAAAGGTCCTAATGGGTCTTCTGCAATTGCCAATCCTTGCATTCTTATCTTAGAAGGTTTTAACTCCGGACGCTTATCAAAATCTCCTTTATAGTATAAATAAATTTTACCATCGTGTACTAAAGGGTACGGATCATGAATCGAATATTGATCCCAAGAACCCTCCGGACCATTAGGAATAACGATTTTCCCAGTATGTTTCCATGGGCCATCTGGAGAATCGGCCACGGCAACTGATACTGGACAAAAGTCACCTCTTAATCCACTAGCCTCCATAAATGCCTGAAAATATAAATAATACTTGCCCTTAAATTTTAATATATCTGTAGTGGTAACAGACCTCCATCCAGGTTGTGGTTTTGGCGGTCTTGGCACGGCTATACCTTCCTCTTTCCAAGTAAAACCATCCTCAGAAGTAGCATACCAAATATCTGCTAAATCCCAATCAGCAGAAGGAATTACATCCGTTGCCTCTTTGGCACGCGACATCCCTACGGGTTTTACTGGTGTTTTTCTACCCGTATACCAAACATAGTATTTCCCATTTTCAAAAATTACTTTTGAAGGATCTCTCCTTGTAATCGTACCATCACCATCATTATAATCAAGCCCTTTTAATTTTGTATACTTAAACTGTGTATACAATTCTGTTTGCTCAGGACGGATGTTCTCATAAGCATCATAATTTCTTTGCACAGCCGCACTCAAAGGACGATCTGGTTTCTCTGCAGGTATAAAAAAAGGAAATTCCTTTTGATCACCTTTCATTGGTTGTTGTTTTTCTTGTTTATTCTGACAGGCAACGGTTACCATTGCAAACATCAGTAGGTATAGAAATTTATGCATCATGTTAATTGTTTAGTTTATTTAAATTCTCTTTGTAATAAAAGCAACACTAAAATTCAAAAGTTAAGTCTACTTTTATCATTTCATCATCGTTTCCAAAAATCATTTCTTCGTTACTGGTTGGTCCCATTTCTCCTAAATTTTTAAATTTTGAACCAATCGCTGGAATATTTTTCACAAAAGAAATATCCCCTTTAGGAAACTTTGTAACTGCCGAACCTCTTAAAGGTTCTGCTGGAGCCTCTGGTGTTAGCATCCTCAAAAAAGTGTTTTTTGAATGACAATAAACATTAAAACCATTTTTATGATTTCCTCTAATTTTTGCCCAATACAAACTAGAAAAGAATCCCTTAAACTCTGGATATACATAACCTGACTCACCCGTTATGGTATTGTTATAATCGTTTTCCCAAACTTTTAATTGAGTTCCTTTCATTCTATTTCTCCAAACTCGGTACGGACCATCTCCCAACCATTTCATACCAGCAACTTCCGTTTCTGGAAACGTGAAAGTAATCCCTTTACAAACCTTCGTCTTTCGGGAAGTTTTAAAACTAACATGCAGATCTACCATACCATTAGGATGCACCGTCCATTTGATATAGTCTTGATACATTTCTGTATTCTCTTTCCAGTCCCAATATTTTTTCTTGGCTTTCATAAGCGCCGTTATTTCGACTTTCTTTTTAGATTTTCTAACCGTTACAGAAACCACCTCATTTTTACTATCCAAAATAACAGGTCCGTTTGTTAATGGAATCAGAGCATCTCCTCTTACCACTTTTGATATAAGTCCGGTTTTTGACGAAAATGTAAGCTCTAAATTCTTTACAGTAACCACTATATTCTCCTCTGTTTCCTTCAGTGATAATTTTCCTTTCTCTTCATTTACAACTTGTAATGCGTTGTGTTCTTTTGGCATTTTAACAGGATACGACCAAGTAAAAATCTCCTTTCCTTTAGGGTCTGTCGCTGTTAAATACAACACATCATTCTTTTGCCAAGCATCTGGCAAATCAACTTTAAAAACACCTCTGCTCCCAGGAGTGATTGAGGGCATCATTACATTCGTTTCAACATTTACTTGTTCCCCTGCAGCACCGTTTGGTCCTTCAAAAGAAACCCATTTGGCCGTCATCTTACAGGCGTTTAAATTCGTATAATGATAGCGGTTCTCTACCTTAAACTTGCCATTAAAGCCGTCTCTGATAAACCTATCTTCAATAAATATAGGAGACCATACTTCCTTAATCGTAAAATAGCTGCCTTCTTTTTCGCCATACGGCCCAACAATACCATCAGGTGCATGATTTCCATCAGCGTCAAGAACACCTCCTTTATCAGTACGAACCACGCTCTCGTCTGCAAAATCCCATAAAAAACCACCTGCATTTAAAGGCATCTGCCACATTAATTTCCAATAATCATCTAAACCTGCCCCATGTCCACCATCATATAAACCATGCATAAATTCTGTTGGAAATGTAATTTTATCTTTTGCATATCCGTCATACGCCAATCCATGATAGGGTACATAATGAAACGTGTTTGTTTTTTTAAAAATCCCCCAAGGATGAATAACCTCACGCTGCTGAATATCCCATTTGGCAAATTCATCATCAAGTTGTGTATTCCAACCACTTTCGTTTCCATTATCCCAAAGCAATATTGAAGGATGACTTACATCTCTAGTTACGGTTTCTCTTATAATTTTCTTTCCAACCTCCACATCTAAATAAGGTACATGCCATGTACAAACTTCATCTAACACAAACAGACCTATAGAATCACAAGCTTCTAAAAAATGAACATCTGGAGGGTAATGAGACATACGAACTGCATTCATGTTCATATCCTTGATCATCTCAATATGCTTGATACTTAATTCTTTTGACGTTGTTCTACCAGATTCAGGATGAAAAGAATGCCTATTGACACCTTTGAATTTTATTTTTTGATCATTTACATAAATACCATCACTCTCTCTAACTTCAACTGTTCTAAAACCAATTTTTTGATAAACACTATGCAAAATGGCTCCTTTCTTATTTAACAAACTTATCTTTAGTCTGTACATATTCGGACTTTCAGGATTCCAGGTTTTGATATTTTTTGCATGGGTAGCAACGGTCCATTTTTGCTTTCCTTTTTCCATCGTAGTCAGGTTCAAATCTTGAATTTTGTTCCCTAAATCATCTTCCAAAAGCACCTTTATTTTATCAATCTTTTTAGAAGAGGTATAAATAGCTGCCGTTATATCTCCATTTGCTTTTGCATCCACTGCAACGCGCTCAATATTTTCTTTTGGCAATACCTCTAAATACACAGGTCTATAAATCCCTCCAAAAATCCAAAAATCAGATTGTCTTTCTGCTGCATTGATAGATTCATTACTCGAGCGTTTGTGTACCGTTACTTCCAATTTATTTTCAGCCCCATATTTCAATAATTTTGAAATAGAATATTTGAATTCATAAAAAGCTCCTTGATGTATTTCTCCAGCTAATTTCCCATTTATCTTAACTTCCGCATCGGTCATCACTCCTTCAAAAACAATTTTCACTTCATTGTTTTTCCATGCTTGCGCTACAAAAAAGGAATGTTTATAAATTCCATGTTCATCAAAATAGGGTTTGTTTATTTTAAAATCTCTACCATAATTATAGTTCCCAAAGCCTTGAAGTTCCCAACAAGATGGCACTTCTATTTGGGTCCATTTTTTACTTTGCATTCCGCCCGAACAATAAAAATCCCATGAAACGGTATGATCTTTATCGGTTCCTGACAAATACTTTTTAATTGTTTTAACGTTTTGCCCTTGGACTTGAGAGACAAAAACTGCCAACAAGATCAAAGTAAAAGTTCTGTGTATTAATTTTAAATTCATTTTACAATTCTATTAGTGATCTAGTTAAAATCGAAAGTCAAGTCTAGTACAATTGGTTCATCATCATTACCAAAATAGTGTTCTTTATTTCCATGTGGTCCTGTACTTTCAGCAAACTGAAACTTAGTCCCTATCCCAGGAATATTCATTACAAAAGAAATATCTCCTTCTGGAAAAGAGGGGTGAATTTTCTCTTTCTGCGCACCTGACTTATTAATTTTTGGTTCTTCAGGCGTTAACATTCTTAAATAAGTATGCGGTGTTCTACAATACACTGTAAATCCATTATTATGATTTCCTTTTATGGTAGACCAATACAAACTTGAAAAGAACCCTTTAAACTCTGGATATACAAATTCATCCTCACCTGCTTGTCCGGTTACAGTATTGTTATAATCATTTTCCCAGACTTGAAAACGTGTTCCTTTGGTTCTATTTCTCCAAACTCTATAAGGTCCGTCTCCCAACCATTTCATTCCAGCTACTTCCTCCTCAGGAAAAGAAAAAGTAATTCCTCTATACCCCTTTAGGTTTCTAAACCCTTTAAATTCAACCCTCACATCTAACAAACCATTAGAATGTACAGTCCATTTTACAATATCAGATCTCTTTTCCTTTATGGTAGACCATGATGGTGATCTGCTCGATTCTTCAAAAATTGTCAATATTTCAACTTTGTCTTTTAATAATTTTACGGAGACGCTTTTGATTTTTGATTTTTGATTTAAAATAAAAGGTCCGTTGTTTAAAGGAATAATTTGAGTTCCATTTGTAACCTTTTTTAAAATTCCATTTTCTTCAGAAAATTCATATTGAAACTCTCCAGCTCTGACACTAATAATACCGTCTTTAGTTTTAGTGTTTATTTTACCCGTTTTTGAATAATCAACTTTATCCACATTCAATTCTTTGGGTGTTGCTACTGGATAACTCCAAGTAAAAATTTCCCTACCCTTTGCATCCACAGCAGTTAAATGTAGCGCATCAGCATTTTGCCAATTTTTAGGCTTTTCAATTGTAAATTTTCCTTTAGAACCAGGATCTAAACTTGGAAGCACCACATTACTCTTGGCAATTAATTTCTCTTCTCCTCCTTTTGGACCTTCAAATCCGATCCACTTTGCCGTCATTGTACAAGCCTCTAAATTGGTATAATGATATCTATTTTCTAATCTAAAAATCCCATTAAAATCTTCATTGATAAAACGATCTTCAATATAAATTGGTGACCATATTTCTTTAACGGTAAAATAGCTAGCTTCCTTCTCTCCATATGGGCCTACAATACCATCTGCTGCTTTGTTACCTTGAAGATCTATTTCATTATTCCTATCCGTTCTTTCAATCCCTTCATCTGCAAAATCCCATAAAAAACCTCCTGCACTTAAAGGCAAATTCCACATTTTCTCCCAATAATCTTGTAAACCTGCACCATGTCCTCCATCATACAATCCATGTAAAAATTCAGTAGGAAACAAAATTTTATCTTTAGTATAAGAATCATTGACCAGCGAATGATAATGACTGTAGTGAATTGTGTTTGTTTTTTTATAGATACTCCATGGATGAATCACTTCTCGTTTTTGAATATCCCAAAGCGCATAATCTCCGTCCACTTCTGGATTCCATCCCTGTTCATTTCCATTTGCCCACAATAAAATTGAAGGATGATTCACATCTCTTACAACAGTTTCTTTTACAATTTTACGTGCAACTTCAGTGTCTAACATTGGATTATGCCAAGTACAAATTTCATCAATCACAAATAAGCCTATGGAATCACAAACTTCTAAAAAATGAACATCAGGCGGATAGTGCGACATTCTCACTGCATTCATATTCATATCTTTCATCATTTGAACATGCTTTATGCTAATTGCTTTAGAGGTTGTTCTTCCTGTTTTAGGATGAAAAGCATGTCTATTGATTCCCTTGAACTTAATTCGTTCTCCATTTACATAGATCCCATCGCCTTTAAGTATTTCAACCGTTCTAAATCCAATTCTTTTGTTAGAGATATGAATCAATTTGCCTTTTTTGCTCAACAATCTAAACTCCAATTCATACAAATTTGGGTGTTCTGGATTCCAAGATTTTATATCTTTAGCATGAGTACTAATATGCCATTTCCCTGATGCTTTTTCTATTTTATCAATTGACAACTCTTCAATTTTATTACCTTGAAGATCCATCAAAGAAACCGCAACAGAATTTGTTTTTTTTGAGTTCACAAACAAATCCGCTGTAATATCTCCATTCGCTTTTGCATCAATTGCCAAACGTTGTATGTTTTCTTTCGGAGCTATTGTT
The DNA here is from genome assembly GCF_057197705.1 of Flavicella sp. IMCC45537. Lineage (NCBI taxonomy): Bacteria > Pseudomonadati > Bacteroidota > Flavobacteriia > Flavobacteriales > Flavobacteriaceae > Flavicella > Flavicella sp. IMCC45537. The sequence continues at coordinate 2,822,347 of NZ_CM170067.1, read as the reverse complement.
AAATAAACAGGTCTGTATATCCCACCAAATATCCAAAAATCTGCAACTCTCTCAGCATGATTAACAGATGCATTGGCAGATATTTTGTTTACTTTAACTTCTAATACATTTTGTTTTCCAAATTTTAAAAATTTATGGATGTCGTACTTAAATTCATAGAAAGATCCTTGATGAATTTCTCCAGCCAACTTTCCATTTATTTTTACCTCAGCATCCGTCATTACACCTTCAAAAACAATTTTAACATCTTTCTTTTTCCAATCCTCTGGAACCAAAAAGGAATGCTTGTACAATCCGTGCTCTTTCGCTCTGTCTTCTACTTTATCTGTACCATAATTATAAGCTCCAAAACCTTGTTGCTCCCAACAAGAAGGCACTTCAATCTTTGTCCATACTCCACTTTTTCTTCCCTCAGAACAAAAAAAATCCCAAGCAACAGTAGCATCACTTCCAGTACCTGATAAATATTTAATTTCCGTTTCCTGTGCATTCGCCGAACTTTGTACAAACAAATAAAATGACACAAGGCAAAAAATGAATCTATTTAAAATTTTCATGCTTTTTTTAATTAAAATTAAAATAATTCTTAGCGTTATAATAACTGATATCCTCTACCATTTTTTGTAACAATTCCATATCCTTAGGAATCATTCCTTTGGCAACATCATTCCCCAATAAGTTACATAAAATCCTTCTAAAATATTCATGTCTTGAATAAGACAAAAAGCTACGAGAATCCGTTAACATTCCAATAAACCTGCTGAGTAAACCTAAATTAGAGAGTGAATTCATTTGATCTTCCATACCAGATTTCTGGTCTAAAAACCACCAACCCGAACCAAATTGAATTTTACCTGGAACCGAACCGTCTTGAAAGTTCCCAATCATCGTTGCAACAACATCGTTATGGGCAGGATTCAAATTATAAATAATGGTTTTAGCCAATTGATCTGTCTTATCAAGGGTATTTAAAAATTTTGACATCGAAGCAGCCACACTGATATCATGAATGGAATCAAAACCCGTATCTGGACCTAATTTTTCTAACAATCGACTGTTATTATTTCTTATCGCTCCATAGTGGTATTGTTGCGTCCAATCTTTTTTATGATCCATCAATCCAAATTCATACAACATCGCCGATTTGAATTTTCGTACTTCATTTTCCTGCAAATCAATACCAGACCTTACTTTAAAGAAAATTGTTTTTATTTCCTTTACATCATAATCATCTGCATAAAACTCTTCAATTCCGTGATCTGACAATCGACAACCTACTTTATCAAAAAAGTCGTGTCGCTTCAAAAGGGCCTCCATAAGATTTTCAAAAGTTACAATGGAAACATTAGCAACAACTCCCAACGTATCTATATAGTTATTGTACTCCTCTGTATTTTCAACAGCCATGGCCTTATCTGGCCTCCATGTTGGGAGTACTTTGGTTTTACAATCGCTATTTGCAATTTCAATATGGTATTCTAATGAATCGATAGGATCATCAGTAGTACAGACCAACTCCACTTTCATCATCTGCATCAAACCCTGTGGACGATAGGCATCTGTTGCTAATTTTTTATTTGCCAATTCCCAAACTTCCTCAGCAGTATCTTCATTAAGCACTCCTTCGTAACCAAAAAAAGATTTCAACTCCATATGTGTCCAATGATACAAGGGATTTCTTAAGGTATAAGGTACTGTAGCCGCCCACTTTTTAAATTTCTGAAAGTCCTCAGCATCACCAGTACAATAGTTTTCAGCAACGCCATTCGTTCGCATACTTCTCCATTTATAATGATCTCCATCTAACCACAAATGCGTTAAGTTTCTAAACTTTTTATTTTCTGCAATGGTCTTTGGATCCAAATGACAATGATAATCTATGATTGGCATCTGAGAGGCATTCTTATGAAACAATAGCTGAGCTTCCTCTGTTTCTAAGATAAAATTTTCATGTAAAAAGGTATTCATTGTTAGGCGTATTTAGGTAACTATTTAAATCTTAAAATCTCTATAGAATTAGAGCTTCCATAGAGTAGTTTTGTAAGATTTGTTCTTCAAATGTAGCTATCTAACATTCTTTTTTTAACTTTAACGCAGCTTTAACGGTACCTATAACGGTTAATGCATTGCATAAAACCCCTTTAAATCAAAGGAAAACAGAAACCATACATGGAACTCGGAAAATCTAAAAAACAGGAAATAGTTTCAAAAATCAGAAACAGCAATACTCTAAAAAATGCTCCAACAAGTAGCGCTTTGTTGCAATACTTACATGAAGCAACCCTTAAAAATATAGAATTAAAGGAAGGGGTAATTGATATAGAATTTTTTGGCAACAAGGACATTTCTGAAAAAAACAACCCTCGAGTTCGTGTGAATGTTTACAACCTTAGAAAAAAACTAATCGCATATTATCAAAACGAAGGAAAGCAGGACACCTGGAAATTGGCCATTGAAAAAGGACAGTATAAAATTAGTTTCGTAAAAACAGAGAAAGAAGGAAACCCAATAAAAAATATCAACTGGAAACTTACCCTACCCTACCTTGGCTTGTTGGGCGCCGTGATAGTCATTCTTCTCATATCAAAAACCCCAACCGCACCGGTGATGTGGAAGAATTTTCTAGATGACAACCAGCAAACAAATCTATACATAGGAGATCATTTTGGAATAGCCGGAAATACCATCACAGGAGAAAGAGGATGGACACGAGATTTTAGCATCAATAACACGAAAGATTTTTACCAACTTATAGATGACAAACCAGAATTGAAAGGAAAAATAAACCCCGCTAGTTATAGTTACAGTACAAGAATGAGCGCTTTGGCTACACAAAAAATTCAAGAATTATTTCAGTTGCACAACAACCGTTTTGAAATCAGATTCTCAACCCAAACTACCATTCCTGAGATAAAAGAAAGCAACGCTATTTATGTTGGACCTTCTAAAAACAAAAACCAATTTTTAACCTTTTTCAACGAAGCCAACCCTTATTGCAAAATCATTGACAACACATTACATATTAGTGGACTGACAGCAGCTGAAAATAAAAGTTACTCGTTTAACTCACAAAACACACAAGAAGAATATGCCTTGGTTTCTAAGTACACGAGTATTGGTAACAAAGAACACTTTGTATTCTTTTCGCAACACGATATTGGAGTAAGTGCCACAGTGGCTTATTTCACAAATTTGGATAGTATTTCAAAATTTGAAAAGGAATATTTACAAACAAGTAAACATTTTACGGCCATTTATAAAGTAAAAGGACTCAACAGAACAGATACTGATTTGAAACTGTTGCAGGTGATTGCTTTTTAAGAGGACTTCAACTTAAAACCTCAACAAACGAATTGTATCACATCATCTAGTTCTGATTTGTAATGTTCATCGTATTTATCAAATAACTAAATATAAATATCCACAGACCTTTCAGTAAGCACAAACGACCTACGTTTATTAGCCTTATTATCTCACTGTTTTTTTTCAAAAATTTGCTCGTTTTATAACTAAAACTCATTTAAAATTGTGAAACACGAACAAACTTTAAATGTGGTTAAACCTAAGTTGGCTATAATTTACTATTGATTTCTTCTAATTCTTTTCTGAATTCAATTAATGATTTCCTAATTTTTATACATTCAGATTCGTTAAATACGATTTCTTTACCAGTAGAATAACTAATCAACACTTTTTCTCCACCTCTAATTTCCTCTTTTACGTGTGCAAAATTATTTCTAACAGAAATTACATTTTCATCATATCGAGAAAAGAAATTTTCTTTGCCAATCGGCTTTTCAGAGGTTTTTGTTTGTTTGTAGAGTTTGTTAATACATTTGGCCTTATGAAAAGTAGTGAAAATTCTAGAATCACTTATTTTGTCATTAATGTTACTGTTCTTATCATTGGCTAATTTTGTGTTTTTGATTATAGTACTTTCAACTTCCGATTTAATATAATTTTGATAAGCTTCTTTATGTTCAGTTAATAGCATCTTAGTTATAATTTCAAGCATTAAATTGTCTAATTCACTTGTTTCAGCCATTATTAACCCTCTTATAGGATTTACTTCTTGTACTTTTTTTATAGTACTTAAAATAACTTTTTCAGCTTTTCCAATAAATTCAGTTCTTGGACTTGTATATACTCCTTCAAACCCATTTTCTTTTAACTTATCTCTAACAGATTCAATATCTGAAGAATAAAATATTACATCGGTTAATATAGAATTGTCATCTTGACTTCTTATAAACTCAATAATTTCGCTTCCATAAATTTTATCATCTAAATTAAAATCAATGAACATTATATCATATTCTTTTAGATGATTGTTCTGATATTCTGCTTCTACCTCTCCAAAATTTCTACATAATTTAGATTTTACTTCAAAACCATTATCGTCTAGAAAATCATCGATTAGTTCAAGATTTGCTTCATAATATTGCTTGTCATCCTCAACCCATAATATATTGTAACTTATTCTCATTTATTCAATGTAATTTTTAGTTCAAATCCATTCTTATATTCTGGATTATGGATTATTTTACCGCTTAGTTCCTCTTCAACTATTCTTTTAACGTGACTTAAGCCAAGACCAGAACCTCTTGTTGTTGTTATACCCTCTTCAAAAATAATACAGCTATTTAAATCTTTATTTAAAGGCTCTCCAATATCTTTAATAGAAACTATCAGATTATTATTTGACATTGAAAAAGAGAAAATTGCTTTTTTTGCATTTTTCTTTCTTGAATTATTAAGAATATTATCAATTACAACTGTTAGTTCTATTGGTTTAAATTCTTTAATGAATTCAACATCAGAATCAATAAATTCCACATCAATTTTATGTAAGACTCTATAGGTTTTTTCTACATAGTTTTTTATAAACGAAACAATATTTTCCTTTGTTTGTAATGAAGCTTTTAAGTAGTTCGCTTTAGTAGTAAATCTCGTGATTGTTCCTATTTTTTCATTTGCTAAGTTAATTGCACTTATGAAATCAATTAGCTGTGTTTTCGTAGGGATCTTATTTTTGTCAAGCTTTCTTTTAAGACTTAAAATTTTTGATGAAATAGTTTCAGAGTATACACCAATAATATGATTAGAATCACGTAAGTCTTTATATTCTATTGTTTCAGCTGATTTTATTAAGCTAATTTGTTCTTTCCTTTTTTGTTCTCTCTTTTCGGCTTCTTTTCTAGCCTCTTCTTCTTTTTTTCTTTTTTCCTCTTCTTCTTTAGCTTTCAGTTGAGCTTTTACTTTAGCTAATTCTGCTTGAGCTCTTTCTTTTTCTTTCGTTTCAGCCTTAAGTTCAGCTTGCCTTCTTTTCTCTTCTTCTTTTAAAGTCTTTCTTTCAGCTTCTTTACGTGCTTTTTCTTGTTCGTAAGCTTTTTTTTCAGCTTCTTTTCTTCTCTTTTCTTCTTCTGTAGCTCTTCTTTCGGCTTTTTCTTTTTCTTGTTTTAGTTTTTCGAAAGCTTGCTCAATATCGTAGACTTTATTTTGAAGTTTAGAATCATCAGTTTTATCAGCAATTTCTTTTAAATCAGAAATAAATTTAATTTGTGATTCATCAATTTTTTCATTTATTAAATCAATAAAGTCCTTATTAAAGTCAATAATTTCAACATCTTTATTATTGCTTAAGCTTTTAATAATTTGAATGAAATCTAGTTTACTACCTAAATTAGATTTTGCAACATCTAGATTTTCAGAGTCTTTATCCGTTGATAATTGTAGCTTATACTGTTCTGCTTTATCAGTATTGTTTCCAAAATATTTTTGTCTTTTAAATCCTTCACCCCAAAGTACTCCAACAACATATCTTTCTAATCTTCTGTGGGCCAATTTAAAAGCATTCATCAATTCATAATATCCAGGGGTTTCTATTAAACCTCCATCTCTACTGGAAACTTCTTTAAATTGCACAGTATCGTTTGTAGAAATTGAAACTCTTCCAAACAAGTTTCTCGTTCCTAAAAATCGATTATAACCTTGTTGTGCTCTAAAATCAATACCCCAACTATCATCACCTTTTTCTCCAAAAGGTTGTACTCTAAACCCATTTTTAAATAAGAATATAGAACCAAACTGTATTGGTTGAATTCCCATTTTTAAAGAAAAATTGTGTTTCGCTGAACGATTTAAAAAATATAAATCAATTTGTAAGTTTTTAATAATTTGAAACTTCTTGGCAGGTTCTTTTGTATGATAAATTAATTCACCCCTATCAATTATTTTTGTTTCGATTTTTCCTTTTGAAATTTTGAATGTAATCTGAGAAGTCTTTAATTCTAAGATATCAAGGATAGCATTTTTTATAGAACCATTGACTTTATCTCTATCTAAGTATTTTCTCCCCTTAATACCTTTGTTACCAACTATGTAAAATCCATTTTCATCTTCGCTTAATTCCTTTTTACAAATAATTTCAATATTGAAGTCATTTTTTTCTGAAAAAGGGTTTATTAATTTTTCAAGAGAGTGTTTTAAAGCTAATATTCTTGTTCTATCCCATACCTTGTATAGTTTAGAAATCTCTAAGATAGTTCCAGAGTTAGAGTTTTCGGGAAACTTTACAGTTTTATCAAGTGTATTGTGATTAACTTTTACAGTTTCAAATGTATTTTTTTGATTAGTTTCAAATTTAGACCAATCAATCTCTAACTCTTCTAATTTTAAAGAATCAATATTTTTTGTTTTTATTGTAAGTACTTTTCCTAATCTATCACTGGAAAATCTACCAATACCTTTTGCACCGGCATAATGTTTTCTTTCTTGAATTATATCGCGATATGATTCGTTTTTGCCAGAATCAGTATTGTCTTCGGAATCATCTTTTTTTGCTGAATAAGCAACAAATAACCATTTGTTTTTTAAATCATCTAAGGACATTCCTTTTCCATCATCCGAAATAATTAATTTATCATCCTCAATTGTAATGATTACATTTTCAGCAAATGCATCATAAGAATTTTTAACTAATTCGAAAACGGCTATAAATTCATCAGTAATTAAATCCTTACCAATGATATCTTTTAAACCAGTACTTATTTTAAATTCTAATTCATTTCCCATTATTGAATTAGTTGTTTTAAAACCAAACCTGCTTGTTCTCCAAATAAAGGAGGAATTGCATTTCCAATTTGTGAATATCTTGGTACTTCTTGTGTTCTTCTTTTACCCCCAGTGGTATATTTTCCTTTAAATTGATAAGTATCTGGAAATGATTGAATACGTGCATATTCACGAACTGTCATAATTCTAGGCTCGCAATAATGTATATAATCATCTGGTAATGTTGTAATAGTAGGCGTTGGCTTATTTGCTTCCAAAATTTTAGTGCTACTTTTCTTTAGTTGAAAACGTTCCCTATACGCTGCACTAGTTAAATTTTCATCCAAAGCTATTTGGAATCTATTTTTTACTGAAACTGTATGTTTCGCAAATCTGTGACTATCAACTCTACTATCTTTCCTTTTATACTTTCTAGAATATTTTTGATATTCAGATTTAACCTCTCCGTAAACACCTGCTTTAAAATTAGGTGTTTCAGATTCAACTTGACCATTTACTTGTAACAAATCCGAAATTGCATCTTCTAAGGTTGGATTGACAATCAAGTTTTTGTTAATTAAAAACCGTTCCTTATTTTCTGAAATTTTCTTAAAAAATGTTTCCTTATCAACCTCAGTGTTCTCTTGTAAAAACTCATTATGAATTCCTACCAAAATAAACCTAGTTCTCTTTTGAGGCACACCGTAATCAGCAAAATTCATTAAATGTCCTGAAACGGTATATCCTCTGTTCGATAGTTCATCTTTTACATATTTAGAATATGCTTTCCCTTTCTTGTTGTTTTGCTTAAAACCTTGCGTAAATCCTTTTACGTTTTCAAAAAATATCAATTTAGGTTTAACTAAGTCTATAAATTCTATATAAGAATTGATTAAGTCATTTCTAGAATCGTTTTCTTTTCTTCTTCCTGCCATTGAAAAACCTTGACAAGGAGGCCCACCAGCAACTAAATCTATAGTCCCTCTTAAAGCTCTTAAATTTTCGGAATAATTTTCTATAACCTTATTTATATCATGATGCTGTGGTTTCCCTAACCATTCTGGCCAATCAAAATGATTTTTCTTTTTTATTAAGTTATACTCAAGAGTTTTAAACGCATCAGCACTTTTCTCTATGGCAAAAGCACCTTTCCAACCTGCATTATGCAGTCCTAAAGAAAGTCCCCCACAACCTGAAAACAAATCTATATATTTTTTTTCTTCCTCCATGATATCTTATCTCCCGTAGTGTTTAACAAAACATTAATGCACCAATTTCGCAATTCATTTCTGTAATACGCAAATATATTAACTTATAAGAAAAATAAATTATTTTTCATAACAATTCTTCTTTTGAAACTATAAACAACGTAATGGAATATGGTTAATCTTTGATCATTCTGTTTTCAATCAATGACAATTTCCGATTATACTTTCTAAGTTCTGGAGACTTTATAAAAAGTATTTTTACTATAACTATATTCCTATAATTTATTTATCTCATCTTGAGAAATCACATTTGTAAAAAGTATTAAAGGCAAAGTTACCCTATCGACATCTCTATTTTTTCCAGTTTTAATGCCCCTTAGATAGTTTTACTATTTTGAATAGTTCCTCTTTTGCATATATTTTTTTCCTTACTTCCAAATCTACAAAATAAACCCAAACCAACAGATACAAAAAAAACTTGAAAATTAATTTCAAGCCTTTTTTTATATCACTATACTTTTTCTCCTATGCTTGGAAAGTATCGCCTTTTCCTTCGGTTGCTCCTGCATCTCCTTTGATTTGTTTCAAATACTCACTCGGTATCAATCCAAATTGTTTTCTAAAGCATTTAGAAAAATAGGATGCTGTATTAAAACCAGTCATATACATGATTTCCTTTACCGCTAAATCTGAATCTGTAAGCAGCTGCATCGCTCGTTTTAATCTAATATTCCTGATAAACTCACTTGAAGACAGTCCTGTTAATTCTTTAATTTTCAGATAAAAATGACTTCTACTCAAATACATTTCTTTCACTAAAAACTCTACACTAAACTCGGTATCCATCATATGTTTTTCTACCACTCCAATGGCACGTTGCAAGAAATCTTCATCAGTAGATGTTACCGTTACTTCTGTTGGTTGTAGCGTAATCTCTCTATTAAATCTCTTTCTTAACTCTTGACGATATTTTAAGGTATTTTGCAGTTTCAAGTGCAAGAGCTCCATATCAAAAGGTTTTCTAATATAAGCATCTGCCCCTGTTTTTAATCCCTGTATCTCTGACTCTTGAGACATTTTTGCCGTTAACATTATCACCGGAATATGACTCGTCTCTTGCGTTGTTTTTAAACTTTTACAAAATTCAACACCATCCATTACCGGCATCATCAAATCTGTAATAATAATATTAGGAGTTACTTTTTTTGCTATTTCAAAACCTTGCTCTCCATTTTCTGCTTCATAAATATAATAGCTTTCCCCTAACCCTTGCTTGATAAACAATCGGATATCTTGATTGTCATCAACAATTAATAATACAGGTAGTTTAGACCTTGACCTATTGATATTCGAATCAACAATTTCATCCATAACATCGATTGCCTGAGATTCGGCATCCTCTTGGCTAATAAAACTATCCGTCTCAAAATCTTGTTGAAAACTAACTCCTTTTTTATCTAAATAGGCAGCTTTATCTTTTGGCAACCATACATAGAAACAAGTTCCATCATCGCTATTACTTTTTACACTAATTACCCCTTGATGCAATTCTACCAAGTTTTTTGTGAAAGACAAACCAATACCTGAACCTTTCATGTTCATTTTTAGTTTATCTACTTCCATATAAAAACGCTCAAAAACATGATTAATTCTATGAGCAGGTATTCCTGGGCCAGAATCTTGAACTTTGATTAAAACATAGTCTTTTAATTCCAATCCTTTTGACATTTCGTACAATTCTGGGTACTGATCTGCCTCAGCAACTTCCAAAGAAATCTCTCCTTCTTCTGGTGTAAACTTAAATGCATTTGACAATAAATTATTCACCACCTTTTCCAAGGCATCAGAATCAAACCAGCTGATAATGGTAGCTTCTTTGTTTACTACTTTAAAATTGATATTCTTTTTTGTTCCTAAAAACTGAAACGGCTCGCCAACCTCTTTTAAGAAAGCCACTATATTTCCTTTGGCTATATTTAAATCAAGTTTTCCTCTATCCATTTTTCTAAAGTCAATCAACTGATTCACCAAACGCAGTAAATACCCGGTGTTCTTTTTCATTAGATTATATTGAACACGTGCTTCTTTAGGCGTAATTTTATCGCCCTGTTTTAACAAATAATCCAAAGGACCATTGATTAAGGTTAACGGAGTTCTAAACTCATGCGAAATATTTGTAAAAAACTCTAACTTCAGCTTATGAATTTCTTCTTTTTTCTCCTTTTCAAGATGCTCTAACTCTAGGTCGTATTTTTTTGTAGTTTTAATAATTGTAAAACGCCTAAAAGCAAATAACAACCCTAAAACACACAACAAGTAAAAAATCTTAGCAAAACTTGTTTTCCAAATAGGCGGAATCACCTTAATTTTTAATTCCACCGGAGTGGTGTCCCAAACTCCATCATTATTAGAAGATTTTACCTTCAACACATAGGAACCTGGTTCTAAATTAGTATACGTTGCGTATCTATTTTCTGAGGTGGTATACAACCATTTTTTATTAAACCCCTCTAATTTATACGCATAGGTGTTTTTGTTAGAGGCAGCATAATGCAATGCTGCAAATTCAAAAGAAAAACTATTTTCATTATGCAATAATTCAATTTCATCAACTTCATTGATAGATTTATCAATAACAACTCTACCATTGATTTCCTCTCCAATTTTTACCGATTTATTAAAAATTAAAAAATCCGTTAATACTGTTTGTGCATTGATATTATTACTTTTTATTTCTTCTGGATAAAAAGAATTAAAACCATTTACACCTCCAAAAACAAACTCGCCAGATTTTCGAACCACACAGGCCAACTCTCCAAACTCATCACTTTGCAACCCATCATTTACATCATAATTTTTGAAAATCTCATGTTCTGTATCAAACCTAGAAATTCCTCGATTGGTTGAAACCCAAAGATTTCCTTGTTTGTCTTCTAAGATCCCTTTGATCACATTATTAGGCAAGCCATGTAATGTAGAATACCTTTTGAAATGGGCAGGACTTGACGCTGTAGCAGGTACAAATTTATTCAATCCTCCGCCAAAAGTTCCAATCCACATTTCTCCTTTAGAGCTTTCATATAAGGTTAGTATATAATTATGACTGATGCTTGTTGAATCCTTTCTACTATTTTTATAAACTACAAATTTTGGATTTCGTGCAACGGCCTCTTCTCTAGTCAACATATTCAGACCATCACCCGTAGCGAACCAAACATTTCCAAAATGATCTTCATAGATATCTCTTACAATATTATTAGAAATACTTTTCTCCTGATTATCATTTTTAAAAAGTATATCCTTCTTAAACTCTCCCTCACTTCCTGAGGACAGCCATCTTCTTACCCCTCCATTATAAGTTCCAATCCATAAATTCAATTTGCTATCCTGTAATACAGAAAACACCGTACTTGTGACTTCTTTCACGGGTTCAAAAACTAACTCTGATACTGCCTTTTCTTCTGTAACATCTACCATAAACAAGTTTGGCGTAGATTGCCCACCTACCAATACCTTATCCCTTCCTCCAATAGTCGCATTTTCAATAGTGAAGGCAGTTACAAAATCTTGTCCATATTCAAATTTATTATAAACTCCATCATCATGCATTCTCGACAGAATATCTAGACCTCCTCCCTCGGTACCGACCCAAAGAAACCCATTTTTATCCTCTTGAATCGATCGAATTTTATTACTACTCAAACTTCCTGACTCACCGGTTTTTAAAAAATGTTGAAATTGTTTTTTATGCGGGTCGTATTTATTAATTCCAGCTCCATAAGTACCAACCCACAAAATCCCAGTATCATCAATAAACAAAGACTTCACACTGTTTGAACTTAAACTTCTTCTTTGGTTTGGGTCATTTTTAAAAAAGTTTACAAGGGCTGGCTTTACTCCATCATCTAAAGTTTTGAATTGCATCAACCCTCGATTGGTTGCCGCCCAGATATATTCTTTATCAACTACAATATCTGTAAAATTACCCCAATAGACCTTCATAGCCTTTTTAGAATACCCTCTTTTTGAAACTATAAAAATATTATTATGCGTCCCTAAAATTAAATTTCCATATTGATCCTCACTCAAACATCTCACTCCAGATTCCGGTATTCCTAAAAAAACATTATACCATTGAAAATACTTATGACCATCTTTATCACTTTCTAATTTATGAACCCCTTTTGCACTGGCCACCCAAATTTGTTTATGACTATCCTCAAAAATTTGAGAAATATGTGTTCCGTTCCAAACATCAAAAACTTTATCTTTATTTAAATTACAATGAATAAACTTGGCCTTATCCAAAGGCATATTTAAGTCTAGCATATCAATCCCAACGGCGGTTGTAATCCAAAGTCTATTCTCAGAATCAATTAGAATAGAAGTAATATAATCATTAGACAAACTGTTTTCATCATCTTTATCATTGATAAAATGTATAAACTCCTCAGTTTGAGAATCAAAATAATTGATACCATTTCCTGTGGTAGCAATCCAAAGACCTCCTTTAGAATCTCCAATAATTTTCCAAATCAAGTTACTGTTGATGCTCTTCTCATTTGACAAATCGGGTGTAAACACCGTAAACTCATATCCATCATATCTGTTGAGTCCGTCATGAGTTCCGAACCACATATACCCTTTATCATCTTGATAAATGGCATTTACATCATTTTGTGACAAACCGTCTCGAGTGGTCAACTTATCAAAAATCACAGAATTTTGCGCTTCTAGACCACAAAAGAAAAGAATACAGATGCTTGTAATGAAGTAGAACTTTGATTTAGTATTTAATATTCTCATAATCTAATAGTAGCTAAGGTTCCAATTAACATCTGTTTAAAAAATCAAAAAACAGAATTTTTTTGGAAGATACTTTGTAATTTAAGAAAAATCTAGAAAAAACAAATGTAGTTTGATTTTTTTCAAAGTTCACTCATTGACAATAAATTAAGAGAAAGAGAAATAAAAAAAAACACGACAAATGGTTCTTTAATTTTTCGAAAAAATCAAACATTAAACCAATAGAAAAACAAACCAACTCAACAACAAACCAACTCAAATAACTGATTTACTTATTTTTAAGAGACCAAACCAATAATAAAACCACGATTAAAAATTGGATTTGTTTCCCCGATAAAATCATTTGTTTCCCTAACCAGGAGCAAAAATCTAAATATTTGTAGTCTAATCTTAAAACTAATCAATATGAAATTCAAATTACTTGTTAATTGGAAACTCAAAGCTTTTTTTATAACATGCCTGTTATTAATTAGCTTTGGTACAATTCAAGCACAAACGATCTCCGTTACCGGAATTGTTACAGGAGACGGGGAGCCACTACCCGGTGTTAGTGTTCTTGTTAAGGGAACATCAAACGGTACTGTAACTGATTTCGATGGTAACTACTCACTAAAAACCGATGCCAACAGCACTTTATTAATTAGCTACATAGGTTTTATTGCACAGGAAGTTCCCTTAAAAGGACAAGCGATTGTAAACGTAGAACTTGTTTCTGACGTTGCAGCATTAGAAGAGGTAGTAGTTATTGGATACGGTACACAGAAAAAAAAGGAAGTAACTGGGGCAGTTGCAAGAATTGAATCTGAAACCTTAATAGAATCTTCTACGGCAGATTTAGGTACTGCATTACAAGGACAAATTGCAGGGGTTACCGTAACTGCTAGTGACGGTCAACCAGGATCTGAATCAAACATTATTATTCGTGGAATAAGCTCCATTGAAGCTAGTAGTTCTCCTTTATATATTGTAGATGGGATTCCTTTTGAAAGTGACCCTAAATTAAGTTTAAGCGAAATTGAAACTATTGATGTTTTAAAAGATGCTGCTTCTGCAGCCATTTACGGAACACGTGGAGCAGCTGGAGTAATCTTAATCACCACCAAAAAAGGTCAAATGGGACAAATGAATATCAATGCGGATAGCTACTATGGTATTCAAAATATTACATCTGGACTTCCTTTGGTAAACTTTGAAGAAGATTTATATGTAAAATTCTTATCTGCCGCTGCTAATAACGGAACACATTATAACAACACTTGGACACCTTTAGAACAAGGAGTGGAACAATTTACAAACAACACAAACTTGTTGGAGGTAATGCAGCAAAACTTTGCTCCTATTCAAAACCACGGATTACGTATTTCTGGAGGAAAAGATGGATTGGCATATAGCATTACAGGAAATTACTTTAGCCAAGATGGTATTATCATTAACTCTGGTTATGAAAGAATTAACGTTAGAGCAAATACTCAATTTTCTAAAGGGAAATGGAAAATTGATACAGGTATGGGATTCCGTATCGAAGAACAACAATATGCGGCTTGGGGATTATTAACAGATGCCTATAAATACCACCCACACCAACAAGAGATTGACCCAAATGCAACTACAGTTCAAACACCAGGAGGTGGAGATCAAAATGAGACAATCAACTTGAGTAACATTTCTACCAAACTTCAACAAACAGATGTAAGAAATGGAGAAAGCTTAAACGCAAACATCACGGCTAATTATAAAATCAATAGTGCCTTTAGGTTTACTACAAGATTTGGTATGGCTTACACAAACAATACACGTGTTCGTATCAATCCTCTTTTTGAAGTATTTAATGAAGATGGAGACCCAGTACCGGTACAGCAAAGATCAGGTGCTTGGAACCAAAGTGATAGATCTGAAAAAGCAACATGGGAAAACTTCATTAACTATAACAAAAGTTTTGGAAGTCATAATGTAAAAGTTTTGGCTTTATATTCTGCTGAAAGATACAACTACACATCATTTTTTGCGAGTAAAAAAGACTTTTTCAGCAATGACATTACCACCCTTGAAGGAGCTTTAAGAGATGCTGATGCTGGAACAGGAAATAAATGGACTCAAGATAAAACGAACACACTACTTGGTGCATTGGTAAGATTCCAATACAATTACAAAGGAAAATACCTGTTAAGCTTAAGTGCAAGACGTGATGGTTCTTCTAGATTTGCTCCAGAAAATAGATACAAAACATTCCCTTCTGTTTCCTTAGGATGGAACGTATCTGATGAAACTTTTTGGCAACCTGCTAAATACATTGTAAACTCATTCAAAGTAAGAGCAAGTCATGGTACCACTGGTAACCAAGGAATTTTAGATTACAGTTACCAACCAACAATTACCTTAAATCAAGATTACGTTTTTGGTCCTGAGCAAGGTGACAACCTTGTTTTGGGTGCAACTCAATTAGCCTATAAGAACAGATTTACGCAATGGGAAACATCTATTCAAGATAATATTGGTATCGACTTCGGTTTTCTTAAAAACCAAATTACTTTAAGTACAGATATCTACAAAACAGTAAAACAAGACATGCTATTCCCTCTATTAGTTCCGCCTACTACAGGGGTTTGGCCAAACGACAAAACCGTTACCTTAAATACGGGTGATATGGAAAATAAAGGTGTAGAAATCGCAATGAACTATCGTCATAAAGGTAAATTCAATTGGAATGTTGGAGTAACATATACCAAAAACAAAAATACGATCACAAAAATGAGCGGTACTAATAAAATCGCTTATCTAGACGGAAGTAATGTAGCAGATAACAATAACGAGGATTTAGTTTCTGTGATTGCTGAAGGCTATGAAGCAGGGGCGTTCTTTTTAGTTAAAACGGATGGAATTATCTCAAGTGCTGAAGAGTTAGCTGACTACCAAGCAAATGTCAATCCAACTGCTAAAATTGGAGATTTAAAAATGATTGACGCGAATGGAGATGGTACAATCAGTATCGATGATCGTCAATATGCTGGAAGTGGAACTCCTGACTATAATATTGGTTTAAACTTCAATGCAAATTATAAAGGTTTTGATTTTTCTATGCAATGGTATGGTTCTTTTGGGGCTGAATTAATGAATGGTAGTGCAGCTTTTGCTTATAAATACGCTACGCATAAAGATTTAGTATATCAATGGACTCCAAACAACACCGCTTCTACTATTCCTGTTAACCGCGGAAGAGATCATGACAACTACAGAGGGTTCACTGATTATTGGTTAGAAGATGGATCTTACATTCGTTTACGTAACGTAAATGTTGGATACACGATACCTAAAAAGGTTACAGAATCAATAGGTGTAACAAAGTTAAGACTTTATGTTGCGGCTCAAAATCCATTGACTTTTACGAAATATACTGGATTTGACCCAGAAATTGGAGGTAACAACCTTGCTACTCGAGGAATTGACAGAGGTAGTTATCCTATCACATCTCAATACAGATTAGGAATTCAATTCGACTTTTAAAATTGAAGAACCTAATGAGAGAAAAAAAAATTAAGAGTAATAAAATATTTTCAACCATGAAAAATACACATATACACAAAATAGCAATTGTCTTGATGGCTATCTTGACGCTTACTGCTTGTAGTGACGATTTTCTTGAACAAGTGAATCCAAATCAACTATCTACTGCAAGTTTTTGGAAAAACAGAAACGATTTAGACATTGGTCTGATCGCTGTCTATAGCTCCCTTAAAAGCGGAAACATTATCCGAATGACAGATGAGAATAACAGAACAGATTTGACATACCCTGGGTTTGGTAGACCTAACCCAACCAACGAGTATTACTTGCAGACATTTAATAACTCTTCTGATGCTCCTAACAGTAAATGGCAATTTCTTTACCAAGGAATTTTTAGAGCAAATCAGGTAATTATTGCTGCTGAACGTCTAAAAGGAACGCATCCAAATGCTACTGAAGAAGCCGCTGCCAACTATATTTTGGCTCAAGCAAGAGGACTAAGAGGATTGTTTTATTTTTACTTGCACAACTCTTTTAACAATGGTTCTGTAGTAATTTTTGACTTCGTTCCTGAAAAAGAATCAGACTTCTTTCAACCTTTAAGTTCAGCTAGTGCTGTGGAGGCATTTTACTTACAAGATTTAGAATTTGCCTACAATAACTTACCAGAATCATGGGACACTGCAAACCTAGGAAGAATTACTTCTGGTGCAGCAGCAGCACTTATCGGTAAAAGTTATTTATATGCAGATAATTATACCGAAGCACAAAACTGGTTTGGAAAAGTAATTAATGAATTCAGCTATAGTTTAACTCCTAACATTGGAAGTAACTTTACTACCATGGATGAGTTCAATTCTGAATCAATCTTGGAAATTGCTTACTCTCTTAACTACAAAGATGAAATTGACCCATATTCTGGAGAACAAATTTCAAGTACAAACAACTTCTTAGTAAGTCCAGTTGGTGGTTGGAGAACCGTAATACCAGCATGTTGGTTAACAATGGCCTATAAACAAGATCCTCTAGATCCTACTGACCTAAGAAATCAAGTAAGTGATGGAGCTGGTGGAACTACTTTAAGAAAATACTCTCTAAGAGCTTCTTATTCTATTGCCTTACCAGATGATGAAGATCTATATTACTATATCGGAGATGTTACTCAAGATGATGGAAGTAAGGTTACGCAAGGATTGACTCCTGCTCAGTCAGCACCTTTCAACAACAAAGAATATGCCTATTTCAGAAAATACACGAACTGGGATTTTGCTGAAAGTGAAAGAACTATTTCTGCAGCGACACCTCGCTCTGGTGTAAATGTTAGATTGATTCGTTTGGCAGATGTTTATTTAATGTACGCAGAATCAATTTTAATGAATGATGGATCTGTGGATGAAGCATTGATTTACGTAAACAGAGTTAGAAAACGTTCTGGGTTACAACTATTAGGTATCGATGGAACAGGAGAATACCCAACTAGTTTACACGATAACATTGTGCATACAACAGGAAAAAACGGAACTCTTATGCAACATTTAGTATACACGGAAAGACCTTTAGAATTATCAATTGAAGGAAATGCTATCAGACATATTGATTTGAGAAGATGGGTTGAGAATGGTACGATAAACAAAACTATGAATGACTACTTCTTAGAACTCTCTCAAAAAGAATACTACGTAACAAACCACACCTATACTACAGCTGAAAACAAACCAGGGACTAAATGGGGAGCAGTATTACAAAATGATGGTGGTGCAGTAGCAGATGAAAACTTTAAAGAATTTCATCTTTCTGCCCAAAACTATATTAAAGAAGCTCACGCTTATTGGCCAATACCAAATAGTGAGATTACGGCAAATCCTAAATTAAATGAATAACCAACAAAAAGGATATTCTATTAATAATTAAAAAACTAATCCAATGAAAAATAAAATATATGCAATTGCTCTAGTTGTTTCTAGTATTTTTACTAGCTGTAACAACAACGACTACGATGCACCCAATTCAAACTCTGATATTGGTTGGTACACTTCTGCCTTAAGACAAACGGAATGGAAAATTGGTATTAACAAATACATGTCTTTTGCAGATTTATCTCAAGGAACAATAGAACATAAATGGACTATCGGTGAAGGAAACTACTTTCTTGAAGGACCAATTCAGCGACAAGATTCTGTTTTTGATCAATTTATTATCAATAGAGGAGCTACGGAAACAACAGACAAAACAATTCATGTATTGTTTAAAAAATCTGGCTTGCAAGAAATTAGACTTTATAATACGTTTAAAGATTCTGTTTCGTTTAGAGGTAATGACACCATACCAGCAGTTCAAATTGGTGACAAGTGGGTAATGGATACTACATTCGTTGTGGATGTTTATGACACCATCGTACCTGCTATTGAAGTAAGACAAGCTGGTGTTTTAGTGCCACACGAAAATCCTTTAGATACTATTTATGTAGAAGCTGGAGACAATATTGAATTTACAGACATTACTACTATTGGACGACCAGACACTTGGAATTGGAATGTAGGTGGTTCTTCAAGTAGTGAACAAGTAGCAACCTTGATTTTCAAAAAACTAGGAAACTGGAAGGGTACCTTAAACCTTAGTAGAACAGCACAAAACACACCTGGTGACTGGGAAAGCTATAAAATTCCAGTTAATTTTAAAGTAATTCCATCATCACAACCATTTATCGTTTCTGGTGATGTTATCGAACTTGAAGATCAAACCATTCAGATCCCGTATAATGGTGAATTTGCACCTTTTACAGATCAAGAGTCTCACTTTACCGTAAATGTAAACGGAACAGCTTTTGCAATTGACGCCGTTACAATCAACGAAAGTGATGCTACAATTTTAGATATCAACCTAGTTGATCCGATCTATGAATCAGATAATATTACGGTATCTTATGATGGAATGGGTGACTTAGAATCAACTGATACAAGAACACCAGATGCTTTCTCAGATTTACCTGTAACTTCATACTTTGTTAATGTATTTGATGTAAATGCTTCAACAATGGAAGATGGTGGTGCTTCTGCTTCATGGGTTCCATCTTGGGAAGATGATACTTTAATAGAAGTTACTACAGACAACCCTTACTCAGGAGACTATAGTTTAAAACTTACTTTTGATGGTGAAGAACGAAACAATGCTGCGGGTTATAGATGTAACCCTATGAGTAACGGAGCTCAATTCACTTTAGAGAACAAAACCTACTTACTAGAATTCATGTTATTCATTGAACCGGGAGGAGATTATCCTAATATCTGGCCTCACTTTATAAATGGACAATGGAAAGGTTGGTGGACAGGTGCTTCAGCTGCCGTTGGTACTTGGACTAAATTCTCATATGAATATGCTCCTGGCGACCTTAAACCTGGATCAGCTATTATGCTTCGTATTCCAGGAGAAGATCCTGCTAAACGAGGAGTTATGTATTTCGATGATTTTGTAATCAAAGAAAAAGACATCAGACCATAACAAACTGAACCAATAGAAAAGCCTGCATCAACTGCAGGCTTTTTTTTATTAAAAACCCTAAAACACACAAAAACAACTAATTAAAAACTAACAAACTCTATAAATAAGTCATTTGTTTCCTCGAAAAAATCATTTCGTTTCCCTTAAATAACACTATTGCAATAATTTTGGACATTATATAACCACAAAAATCTTTATTATGTTTAAAAAATTACTTTTTAGTTTGACATTGATTGTTGTAAGCATGGAGATGTTTTCGCAAACAGCTCCCTTTTCTACCTGGACAACAGAACCTCCTGCAACAATAACTTTAGGTAGCTCATATACTGTTGCAGCCGACTATGACGCTGGTGACGATGGAATGGGACTCGATTATACTGTAGATGCAAAAGTACAATTCGTAATCCTTGAATATAACTCAGAAAATGTAAACCAAGGTTGGAGAGCTGGGAACAGTGACAATTCTGCAGGTGGTGAACATTCTGGAAATGCAACTGTTAATTGGACTATACCTAGTCTTACTCCATCCGCTGATTTAGCCAGTGGTAACTATTATGTTATGGGAATATCTTGGAAAAATTCAAATAATTCGTGGCAAACTTCTACCCACAAACCTATTACTATTGTTTCTCCAGCTGATGTTCTTTCTTGGAACCCTACTAGCCCATCAATAAGTTCTTCAAGTACAATAGATATTGGAATTAGTTATTCTTCAGATAGTGATATTCCAGTAGGGGGAATAAAATTCACGCTTTGGACTATTACAGATCCTTTTTCTGACGTTTGGCATGGGGCTTATTCAAATACCGCAATTCTTCCTTCAGGAGATAATTTAACAACTACAATCTCTATTAATGTACCAGCTGGTTTACAAGACGGAAGTGGCAATATGGTTACCACAGCTGACTTGCCTACACTTGATCCGAATAGCGGTGACGCAAGTTACCCTGGTGCCGGTCTTATATCATACTCATATCAACTAAGAATGATTGCTGTTGACTCAGATGATTTTGAGCCAGCCATTCCGAGCGAAAGCTATCCTATCATTACTGAAACTTTGTCAACGGATAAAACCGAACATAAAAACACAGTAGTATATCCAAACCCTACTGAAGGAGAAGTTTACATTTCTGACTTAAAGGGAGCACAAACTATTACAATAACTGATGTATTAGGAAAAACACTAAAAGTTTTACCAGCAACCACTACTATAAATTTATCAGGAATGAAGGCAGGTGTTTACATCATAGAAACAGACAATGGATTGCAACGAAAAATTGTAAAACAATAAAAAACATACCCAATCTAATACTTCTTAGATTAGGTATATAATTTGACCCTTAATTGACTCTAAGTCACTCTAACTAAAAAGAAAATTCTCATGGAATTAAAAACCCTTAAAAAAATAAGCTTACTTGCAGTTTCCTGTTTAGTATTTGCCTGCGCAAACAAGAAAACACCCGTTGCAAGTAAAACAACCTCAACTCCTAAGTTTGAAGCAAACTGGGAATCTATCAAAAAAAATTACAAAGATCCGGCTTGGTTTAATGAAGCTAAATTTGGAATTTTTATTCACTGGGGTGCTTATAGTGTTCCCGCATATGGTTCTGAATGGTACCCTAGACAAATGTATATGGATACAGCGAATTTCAATGCGCAATTAAATACGGGAACGAAAGGTCCGAGTAGAGAATACTTACATCATAAAAAACACTGGGGTGACCAAAAAAACTTTGGGTACAAAGATTTTATCCCAATGTTTAAAGGAGAAAAA
The DNA here is from genome assembly GCF_057197705.1 of Flavicella sp. IMCC45537. NCBI lineage: Bacteria > Pseudomonadati > Bacteroidota > Flavobacteriia > Flavobacteriales > Flavobacteriaceae > Flavicella > Flavicella sp. IMCC45537. Next base: position 2,800,507 of record NZ_CM170067.1, on the reverse strand, counting down.
TTTAGTGCAAATGAATGGATTAGTCTTTTTCAAAAAGCAGGGGCAAAGTACGTAATTCCAGTTGCAGATCATCATGATGGTTTTGCGATGTATAAGTCTAACACTACTCGATGGAACGCCTATGACATGGGACCAAAAAGAGATGTATTAGGCGAACTTTTTAAAGCAGGTAGAGATAAAGGTATGATCATGGGAGCTTCTTCTCATTTTGCTTTCAACTGGTCTTTCTACAACAAAAAAGCACACTTTGATACAACAGACCCTGAATATGCAGATTTATATTCTTCAAAAGGTACTGACTTAACAGAACCCGTATCTCAAAAATTTAAAGATAGATGGTGGGCTAGAACTAAAGATGTTCTTGACAACTACCAACCAGATATTTTTTGGTTAGATTTTTATGTTGATATTCCAGATTTTGCCGAGTTGCGACCGAAATTAGCAGCATATTATTACAACAAGGGAATTGAATGGGGAAAAGAAGTGGTACTTCAAGACAAAAATTTTTCTCATGAAGCCTTCCCAGAAGGAACTGTTGTATATGACTTAGAACGAGGAAAATTACCTGGCATTAGAAAATTGCCTTGGCAAACAGATACATCTATTGGAAAAAACTCATGGAGCTATGTAACTAATTGGCAATCAAAAACGGCAAATCAACTTATTGATGATCTTGTTGATATTGTGAGTAAGAATGGAAACCTTTTATTAAATGTAGGTCCAAAATCTGATGGAACTATTCCAGAAGATCAACAAAAAATCTTGTTACAAATGGGAGATTGGCTTTCTATCAATGGTGAAGCTATCTACGATACAAAATATTGGAGAACTTTTGGAGAAGGTCCTACGGAAGTAAAAAAAGGACATCATTCTGAAGGAAATAATAAAGACCTTTCTTCAGAAGACATCAGATTTACCTCTAAAGGAAATAAACTTTATGCAATTGCACTTGATTGGCCAGCTAATGGTATCATCAAAATCAAAACATTAGCAAAAACGAATCCTAATGCCAAAGACCTTAATATCTCTAAAGTAAAAGTATTAGGATCTAAAGAAAAAATTAAATGGCATCAAACAAATGAAGGTTTAGAAGTACATATGCCTAAAAATAAGCCTTGTGATTTCGCATATACAATTGCAATATCACTTTAAAATTTTGGTTAATTAGTCTTAAAAAAGTGTGACTCCATGTGAGTTGCGCTTTTTTTTGTAAACACAAACACCCCTATTAATTAGAATCAATGACAACCTATAAAAACAACTATACGACCCTACTAACCATAGGTTTATTATTCATTCACTTTTTTGTCTACTCAAATAATATTTATGTAGCAAAAACAGGTAATGATTCTAATCCTGGAACAGAAGATCTACCCTACCTTACAATTTCAAAAGCGGCAACAGTTGCTGTAGCAGGAGACATTGTTTATATAAAAGCAGGAACTTATGAAGAAACGTTGACCCCTACTAATTCTGGTACTGACGGAAATCCTATTATATTCCAATCTTACCCAGGAGATAAAGTCATAATTTCTGCCATGGAAGCCTTGTCAGGCTGGACACAATCTGAAGGAGCTATATACAAAACCACAATTCCATTCAGTTCACTTTCCCAAGAGAACTTTGTAATGAATGACCAAACTGCTTTGAATTATGCAAGATGGCCTAACAAAACTACTTCCGATCCTTTTGTACTCAACTCAATACGCAATACGGGAGGTAGCGATGGAACCGTGGAAATTGACGCTTATTTAACAGAATCCTCCATCCCTAATATAGACTGGACAGGAGGTGCGGTTTGGTTTTACGGAGACAAACCCGGTTCAGGATGGACAGCATGGAAAAGAACTATTAAAAGTAGCTCAACAGGAAAAGTAACATTTGACCTGACCTTCAATGATTCTGAAGAATGGGTTAGAACTTATCATGCTCCTGCTGACTTGGGAGATTTTTTTCTAGAGGGAGCTAAGGCCGCTCTAGATTATGAAAACGAATGGTATTATGATGAAAATTCTGGAGAACTTTTTGTGCAACTTCCTTCTGGACTTGCTCCTATAGATGGAGAAGTTAAAATGCGCAGAAGACTTGAAACCATCAATCTAAAAGACAAAAAATATATCCATATAAAAAATCTTGCAGTTTTCGGTGGAACAATAAACATGGAAGATTCCTCTACCTGGCACACCAATGGAAACAATAGAACGACAAACAATTTGCTTTATGGTATCAGTTCTTTTTATGGAAATCACACCTTAGGAGTTGCTGAATCTTCAAGATCCGGTAAGGCAAGTATTAGCATGCAAGGTTCCAATAACACGATAGAAAAATGTGAAATTGCCTTTAATGCTGGGGCTGGAATCCAAACAAGAGGAAACAATATAACCATAAAGGACAATTATATTCATGATTTTGATTTTCTTTCCAATTATGATGCTCCTTTAGTAGCTAGAGGAATTGAAAATAGCACTATTATAAACAATACCATTTTTAATGGAGGTAGAGACTGTATTCAATATGCAGGTTCTAATAATGTTGTTTCGTATAATGATGTTTCACAAAGTAATCGCTTAGCAGATGATTGTGCCTTATTCTATACAGTGGGTGCACAACCAAATACAGAAATTCATCATAACTGGTTTCATGATACCAAATCTAGTGGTACTAAATCAAAAGCCGCAGGAATTTATTTAGATAACGATGCTGAAAGTTTTATTGTGCATCATAATGTTGTATGGAATACGGAATGGACAAACATTCAAATCAATTGGAATGGAAAAGACATAGAGATTTACAACAACACTTTATTCAATGGATCAGCTGTTATGGGAGCATGGCATCTTGAAGGTACTGAATTTACAAATGTCAAAGTATGGAATAACCTTGGTGGTGATTCAGAATGGGAACCACAATCCGACCAACAAAACAACATTACTACAACTTCAGCTTCTTTTGTAGACTCTGCAAACGGAAACTTTAATCTAGTAGCAGAATCAGAGGCAATTAATGCTGGAAAACTTATTCCTGGTTATACTGACGGTTTTGTTGGAGAAGCACCAGATGTAGGTGCTTACGAATACAGCGCTACCGAATGGGTAGCCGGAATGACTTGGGATCACAAATACAGTCCTACAGGTCTAGGTTGTTACGGTTTACCTGGTGAAGATTGTGAAAATATTATTGACGAACTAACATGGAACCCTAGACACCCAACTCTCAATGCGAATAATAGTTTAGAAATCCCTTTCACTTACAGTTCTGACACAGAAATAGAACCAGGAGGAATTTTATTTACGTTTTGGGTTGTTCAACCTTCTCCTTGGTGGCACCAATGGAAAGCGCAGTATAAAAACACAACTACACTTCCTATTGGTCATGATGTTCAAACAAGTATGATCATTACCCCTCCAGCGGATGTTAGTACCGATGGCATCATCTGGACAACAGACGAACTTCAAGTGAAAGACATCAATAATTCTGGTGAAACATATAGATATGAATTGAGAATGCTGGCAGGATCTGACACCGATTTTACTCCAACTTTACCTGATCATTCTTATGTAACAGTAGCAGAATCATTATCGATTGATAAAAATTCGGTTGAACAAATAAAAATATACCCAAATCCAACAACGGGAATTATTTTTATTTCCGATATCAAAGATGCCACTTTTATAACAGTTACAAACCTAATTGGAAAACACGTTATGACCCTCCCAATTTCTGATAGAATTGACCTTTCTCATTTACCAAAAGGAATTTATATCCTACGGACCGATAATGGAATTCTGAGAAAAATAATAAAGAACTAATTCACTTAACAATTAGTCACTAGAACAACGGAAAGAGCAGATACATACTATCTGCGCTTTTCTTTTATAAAAAACTTCTCAAATCATCCTCTCATAAAATAAAGACATTTGTTCCCTTATCAACTTCATCTGTTTCCCAACAAAATTGACTTATCCAGTAATTTTGATTGACAAACCTAAACCAACTATTTCATGAGATCAAAATTTAGAGTTCTAATTTTTCTTGTATTTACCTTTTTGCAAAAAAACCAAGCACAAGAATCAAATATCTATATTGATCTAAAATGCCAACGTTTTATTGGAGAGATTTCAGAAATTGACAGAACAAAATTTTTCTCTGTTCATGATACTGGCTCGGATGTTGACCAATCAAAATTTCGATCTGACTATAATGTCACTGGAGGAAGAGGATTTTGGGGAGCCTATTCTTATGCCAAAAGCAAAACTGGTGAAGTTGGCGTATATCCCGATCCGAAACCAGAAAACAACACTATAAAAGCTGTACTCACAAACTATGTAGCTACAGAGCACCCGAGGAGTGCTTTTAAAGATGGACTAAATATTTTTTCAGCTGGAGACTGGGCAGTAGAATATTACAATAATTTTGTGAATACCTCTGGTCGTCAAGAATTTTTTGAAGTAATGAATGAACCTTTTGTACATGCAGATGATTTTTACGAAGGTTGGGACCCTGAAGAAAATCAACGCATCAAAACACAAATGGCTGAATTTTACAATGAAGTAGGTAAAAGCATTCATTCAAAACCTGAATTAAAAAACATGAAAGTTATTGGTTATTCCGCTGCCTGGCCTTCCATGGAATTATGGGATTTTGGTCAATGGAACGACAATATGAAATTATTTATGGATGTCGCGGGCGCTAACATGTATGGCTTTTCAACACATTTATACGATGGGATTAATGTAACCGGTCAAGACAGTAAAAGATCAGGAAGTAATTCTGAAGCGATTTTAGATATCATAGAAAACTATAGCATGCTAAAATGGAATAAAATCAAACCTCATGCTATTACAGAATATGGAGCTATAGAAAAAGGATATGGAGATAACTATAGTGATTTAGCGAGTGTTCAAACAGTTGCATCTATCAATCATATTTTATTAAACCTTTTAGATAGAGAGGACAGAATTTGCAATTCCATACCCTTTATAACAGGAAAAGCCACTTGGCATATCAATGCTGACAACAACTACCAACCCTATGGTGCAGTACTTTGGAAACCAACTAACATTGGGGTTCCTGTTGACCAAATTGAAGGATGGGAATATACGCCTAGAGTTCTATTCTATGAATTGTGGAAAAATGTTGAAGGTAAAAGAGTTTTGATAAAAAGTGACAACCCAGATATTCAATGTCATGCTTTTGTAAAAGATAGTAAAATGTACGTTGCCTTGAATAACCTGGATGATCATGAACAAAAAATTAATTTAAATTTTCTTTCCAGTCTACCTCTCTTGGAATCAGTACTTGTAAAGGATTTAATCATATATCCAAAACAAGCCCATATTTACAACAGTACAACCTTGAATACAAGTCCATCTGAAATCAACCTTATAAAAGATGAATTTGTTATGTTAGAATATACCTTTAAAGAAAATATTGAATTTAACAACACTGTAAAAACCTCCAATTATTACGCATCAAATTATCTTGAACCAATCCTTACAAACACAGAAATAAGCTACACTTATAACAATATCATCAAAGGAAGTGGATTTGCAAATCTTAGAATGAGTATTGGAAGGAAACATGATGTTACCAAACAACCTCTTGTTAAAATTAACGGAGTACAGGTGGATGTTCCTAGTAACTACAAAGGATATGATCAATCAGATAGAGATGATTTTTTTGGAATGATAGAAATCCCATTTTCAGTCAACCTTTTAAATGAAAACGACAATACTGTATCTGTTACCTTTCCAGATAACGGCGGACATATAAGTTCCATGATTCTTGCTACCGACATTTATGATAAAGAAATTGGTGTCATGAGTGTTAAAACAATCTCAAATCCTTGTCCTGATACTCAAGAAGGTATTATTAAGTTTCATCCAATATTTTCTGATCATTATATCGCTAGAGTTTATAAGGAAGGTTATGATGAGACCTTCACCTTCAGTGAAAATTTTAATGTTGAAAACCTAAGCAATGGAATTTACAATATAGATCTTACAGCTACACAAAACGAAAATTACCACGAAACCTTAAAAGTTGTGATTACCTCTCCGAGCATTTTGAAGGTTTCTAGCAAAATCAACGAAATAAAAAAGACAACGACACTTAAGCTAAAGGGAGATGATATTTTTGAAATCACACACAATCAGAATACTTTTAAGACTTCCTCAAAAACCATTGAAATTCCATTAAAAAACGGCACCAATTCCATCTCTGTAAAAGCAAATAAAGATTGTCAAGGCATCTATCAAAAAGAAATTTTTATAGGAAATGAAATTACAGGATACCCAAATCCTTTACAAAACTCCTACACCATTGATTTCGGACAAGACCCTAGTTCAACAGGGCAATTAAACATATATAACGCTGTTGGAAAAATTGTTTTATCAAAACAATTAACAATCCTCAATAATATCGCTCAAATTGATACCTCCCAATTTCCAAATGGAATTTATCATATACATGTGGCAACTGAACAAAAACATAAAACACTCACAATTCATAAAACCAAATAATTTAGATATTCAAATTTAAACCCAATGATCAAGCTAAAACAATTTATTTTCCTCGCACTCCTACTGCTACATTTTCACATATCAGCTAGGGATATATATGTTGCCAAAACAGGTAACGACAATAACACTGGTACTGAAACCAATCCATATTTAACCATTACCAAAGCAGCCAATATGGCGGTCGCTGGGGATATTGTTTATATAAAAGAAGGTACCTATGAAGAAACCTTAACCCCAGCAAATTCAGGTTCTTCGGGAAATCCAATAATTTTCCAATCGTACCCGGGAGACCGAGTAATTATTTCTGCAATGCAAGCTTTGGAGGGTTGGACGCAAGATTCGGGTTCCATTTATAAAACAACTATCCCGTTCAATACATTAGGTCAAGAAAATTTTGTCATGTACAATGAAACTGCCTGTGATTTAGCAAGGTGGCCAAACAAAGTAGATGATAATCCTTTCAATTTGGCAACGAAAAGGAATACCAGTGGTAGTGGTTCAAGTATTATCGTAGGCGCCTACCTAGAATCCATTGAAATCCCGAATATTGATTGGACAGGGGGAACCGTATTTTTCTATGGAGACAAACCAGGTTCTGGCTGGATCGCATGGAAAGAGACTATCTTAAGTTCATCCTCCGGGAGGGTGAATTTTACATTGGATAAAAACCCAAGTTGGATCAGAACTTTTCATGCTCCTGCTGACAAGGGTGATTTTTATCTAGAAGGAGTAAAACAAGCCTTAGACTATAAAAATGAATGGTATTTTGACAACACCTCTAAAGAATTATTTCTACAAATCCCATCCGGAGCGGCTCCAGAAGATGGTGCAGTTAAAATGAGAAAAAGAATCAAAACCATTGATCTTGACAGAAAAAGCTATATCCAAATTAAAAACCTAGCCGTTTTTGGAGGAAGCATCACTTTAGATCAAAGCACCTCTACCAATAATTTACTCTATGGTGTTTCTTCTTTTTATGGAAATCATACTCTTGGTGTTTTTAGAGGTTTTAATGCAAACAAACCTAGCGTTCGAGTAAATGGATCTAACAATAAAATCGAACGATGTGAAATTGCATTCAGTGCTGCTACAGGGATCTACATCGATGGTAAAAATAATGAAGTTCTAGATTCTAGAATCCATGATTTTAACTACCTCGGTTCTTATGATGCTCCTTTAGTGGCAAGAGGTGGTGAAGACAATACTTTTATCAACAATACCATATTTAATGGAGGTAGAGATGGAATTAACTATAATGGAAAAAATTGTGAATTTGCCTATAATGACATTTCCCGTAGTAATTTAATTGCAGATGACTGTGCTTTATTCTATACCGTTGGTGCACAATACACCACTGAAATACATCATAACTGGTTTCATGATGTAGCCTCTAGTGGTTCAAAAAAGAAAGCGGCAGGAGTATATTTAGACAATGACGCTGAGGGATTTAACGTACATCATAATGTTATTTGGAATACCGAATGGACCGGTGTACAAATGAATTGGGATTGTAAAAACATCAATATTTATAACAATACACTTTGGAATAATGAAGGAGGAGTTATGGGAGCTTGGCATAAAGAAGGAACTGCTTTTAGTGATATAAATGTCTGGAATAATATTGCAAGCGATGACAAATGGGAACCCCAATCTGACAAACAAAACAACCTTACTACTACATCAGATTCTTTTCAAAATGTATCCACTGGTAACTTCAATTTAACTGCTGGTTCGGACGCTATCGACTCTGGAAAAGTAATTGCGGGCTACACAGATGGTTTTAACGGAGCAGCGCCAGATATTGGAGCATATGAATTTGGGGCAACACAATGGGTTGCCGGAATCACTTGGAACTACAAACTAAGTCCAAATGGCCTAGGTTGTTATGGTTTACCTGGTGAAGATTGTTTGACATACCCTAAAGATGATCAAGACAAAGATGGAGTTGGTGATGCAAATGATATCTGTCCTGATACTCCTTTTGGAACACCTGTTAACACAGAAGGTTGTCCGGTATTCACCTTAGAAACCAATAATTTTAAAATTTTAACTACCGGTGAATCTTGTAGTGGTGCCTCTGATGGTAACATATCTATTATTGCAAATGAAAACCTTCCCTATATCGCAACAATTGAGGAGTCTAATAAAACAAATGAATTTACAACTACAACCTCTTTTTCAGATTTAACATCTGGAAACTATGTTGTAAAAATCACAATAAAAAACAATGATAGTTTTGTTCAATACTTTACTCTAAACGTTACCGAACCTTCAAATTTATTTGTCAAATCAAATATTTCTAAAAACAAGAAAACAGTAAACTTAGAACTTTCTGGAGGCGAACTTTATAGAATTCAAGTTAATGAAACCACATATATGACCGATCAAGATGAATTTGAAATTGAATTATCCGCTCCGTCTAACAAAATTTTGGTTTCTACAAATAAAGATTGTCAAGGAACTTATGAAGAAATCATCTCTGCTGCTGACCCACAACTTTTCGTATCAAATCCAGTAGACGAAATACTTTCAATTACCACCATAAATTTTACAGATCCTAAGGTAACTTATCAGGTATATACTACCACAGGACAAATTATAAAATCTGGACAAACAGAACTCTTAGATACTATGATCTTAATTGATTTTTCAGACATACCCTCTGGAATATATCTGATCAATATTATTTCTCAAAATCATAAAATACAATCTAAAATTATTAAAAAATGATCTTTACAAAGAAATTTACATACCTCTTATTAATTACATGTATCCTACAGAGTTGCTCTTCAGGTTCTGAAGATATTGATACTGGAGGAGGTGATTCAGCTAACAAGACACCTACTTTAATATTCCCTTTAAATGAATCAGAATGTTTTGAGGGAACCATTATCTCAGACTCTAAAAGTGAAGTTCTATTTGAATGGAACGGTACCGAATCTGCCACAAGTTATATATTCACTTTAACAAACTTAAATACGAATAAAGAAACGGGAATGTCTGTTACCGAAACTAGTAAAAAAATGACATTGGAAAGAGGTGTACCTTACTCATGGTATGTAATAGCCATAGGAGAAAGATTTTCGGATCAAACTAAAAGTTTTGAATGGAAATTTTACAATGCTGGAATTGGAACTCAAAACTACGCTCCTTTTCCTGCAGAAGCTCTCTATCCAACCATGGGAAGTAGAACTCCTACCAACTTTAACTTGACTTGGAATACTAGTGATTTGGATGGAGACAATTTAAGCTATGAAATATTTCTAGGGACAAACGCAACACCAACAACTTCCATAGGAATGGTAACACTAAATGAATATTGGATTAGCTCTCTTGCAAGTGACACTGTATATTATTGGAAAATAATTACCACGGACGATTTTGGGAACCAATCAACTTCTCCCGTTTTTGATTTCCGAACAGAATAAAACGAAATCAATTTCTTCATAAAAATGCCTAGAATTGAATTCTAGGCATTTTTTATTTCTCAATAAATCACCAAGCAACTCTCATTTCTTTTTTAGAATCAAAACATACTTTCACGGAATTATTTACTCTTTTGACGGATCCAACCTTTGACAGTCAACTGTTGGTAAATAGCTCACCAGATTTTCTTTAAGAAAAAGCATCTTACTTTTATCAAACAATGGTTGCCCTGAAAAAAAAATGAAATAAATAATCATCATGTATCATCTTTTCAATCTCTCAAAATCAAACACAAAACAATTTGACAAGTATAAATCAACTTATTACCAACCAATTAAAAAACCTGTCTAGTTATTATGCAGTTTAAAATCCCGAGATTTACTGATATTGTTATTATTTTGTCAATCAAACAAAACCACTAATTACATGAAACAATTTAGCTTAAAACAATTAAAAATTTTTAGTCTATTTTTTGTTCTGTCTTCTCATCTAGTTTTTTCACAAGAGAAAACAATAGAATTAAACGGAACAATTACAGATGAAACGGCATTGACACTACCATATGTTGCCATAGGGATTTCAAATAAAAACATTGGTACATCAAGTAACGAAGATGGTGAATTTAATCTTCGTATATCGGATGCAGAATTAAATGATACTTTATTTGTCTCTTATCTTGGATTCAACACCTATAAAACATTAGTATCAGACTTCATAGCTTCAGAAAATAAAACAATCATTTTAACAGAAAATGTTGTATCTCTTGAAGACATTGTATTACTCCCAGCCAAAGATTATGTGCTCAATGCTATGAAAAATCTAAAGGCAAATACACTTAGCTCTTTACACCAAACAGATTTCTTGTACAGAAGAGCTGCCACCGAGGGAGGAAGAGCCAAATTTTTTGTAGAAAACTACATCAAGGTGAAAGATAGAGGACCTGCTTATTGGATGGGAACCATAGAAGTAAGTGAAATTAGAAAATCTGCAGATTACCGAATATGGAAAAGACAGCAATGGAGGCATTCCATTACTAGTATGTTTGAAGTGAACCCATTTGTTCCTAATGATTCTCAACATAGAAGAAACTTGAAAAAATTCGAATGGAAAAAAACAGGTGATTCGTCTTATGAAGGAGAAGATGTTGTGATATTAACAGGTAGAAATCCAAAAAAACAGTGGGAGAAAATAATCCTCTATATTGGTTTGGACTCTTATAAAGTGTACAGGATTGAAAGAGGAAGTGCCTTATATATTTACAAAAAACATAAAAGTGGGAGACTTTATTTGAGTTATTATCACAACGAATGGAAATTCCCTAAAGATCAAATTCCTGAAAAATATTGGGGAACACCTGCTGAACATGTTCACTACCGTTTAGAAGCTTTTGCTTACAAAGTAGAAACGAATAAGAAAAAAATAGACGTTACAGCTTTTGGTATAGAAAAAGACATGGGATCAATTGAATTGCCTTATCATGCTAATTTCTGGTCAGGTTTAAGTACACCTCCAGAAACAAAATTCTATCAAAAAATTAAAACAGAACTTGAAGGATTATATGGTGTACCCATCCAAACACAATTTAATTTATCCAATAAGTAATATCCAGCTAGAAAAACAAAAGCCCTATTCATAAGAGAATAGGGCTTTTTTTATTGAATTAACTTCTATATTTATTTTACTGCTTCTACGTTTATAATTACTGAACTGATAAACCCACCTGTATCCTCAAAAGTAAAATCAATGGTATTACTCCCCTCTTTCAGATATTTTATCGGAAGAGGAATCTGTATAACTCCAAAAAAATCATCTCTTGGTAATTGATCATATCCTCCCCAATTGGAAGGCACCTCAACAGGTTTACCGTTAAACAGCACTTTCGGTTGTTTGCTAAGATTATGTGTTCTGGAAATCCCCATTTTTAAATAGGCTCTTCCTTTTTTAGCAGATTTCACATTTTCAATTTCAAATGAAATTGGCTGCTTTGCTTTTATCTCTTGAAGATATTTTTTACCATAATAATTATCCTCATGTAACGCTCTTGAAAACTCGTGCTTTTCAACATCACACTCAAGAATAACCGTTTCCCCTACTTTTAAATCTAGTTCACCCACAGCCGAAACATTTGTGAAATAAACTAATTTTGGAGTCCCCGTAGCACCAATATAAAGTCTCCTAAGAGTAATGTTTTTAATCCCTTTTTGACAGTTATTTAAAAAATCTAACTGAATATTTTCTTGCTTCTGAGAAAGATTATTAATCGCTATATAAGCCTTTCCTTCTTTTAAAAAGGCATTTGTTTGAATATCTGGATTATTCGAGTACATCTCTACCCTTTTCCCAGCCACATCTTTCCATAACTCATAAAATTTTTTCATATGAGTATATTTATAACTTCCATCTTTCATTTTTCTCAATAACACCCATGGATACGGATTCCCGTCAGGGTTTCTTGGATCGTTATAGAAAAAACTCGCCTTTCCTGTTATAAAAGGAATTGCCTTTAATAACCTATCTGGTTTATCCATCAAAGACATCATAATATTGTTATATGAAACCAAACAAATTCCATCCAACTCAGCCGAATATGGTTTTCCTTGCAATCCTTTAGCTGTATACCCATATTCTGATATTAAATGCGGTTTTATGACCCCCCATTTTTTATAGCTGTAGGCCTCAATAAGATCTAAAATCGCTTCAGAATTACTACCAGATCTATAACTAAACCCGCCTGACACATTTCGACCATCATAAATATGTGTTGCAAAAAAGTCCATACTTTCACCAGCTTCATCCATAAAAACCTTCATTCTAGTATTCCAATGCCAAAAATTATTTTTTGACATTTCTGGCCAAGCAGCACTGTAACCACCAACTAAAACATCCGGCACTTCTTTATGCATTTTATCCGCTACGATTTTATGAAATTTGGACATTTCAACAATAACACCTTCCGTTTTATCCCAAGAGTCTACATAATCTTTAGAATGTACAAAAGGCTCATTCATAACCTCATAATATTTCGGCAATAAAGGAAAAGCATTTTTAAAATAAATTGCATTATAAGAAGCTATCTTTTCATAATCTTTATTTAATTGAAAAGCTTGACTAGGATGATCGGTTACAATCAAATCTTTAGTCTTTTGGGTATTATACATTGGCGCCCCTAAATAATGCGACCGTGATTTTTTTGCAACAAGGTTGGCATCACTTAAACTAGGTTCTTCGTTTTTATTTTTACCGAAAGGCCTTGGTCCACCAAAGGTTCTCCCAAATTCAATTCCCAAATGCTCAAATAAATACTCCTCCTCTGAGGCCAGCCCCCAATCAGTATAAGATGCATGCAATGAGAAATATTTCTCTCTATTCAATTCACTTTCCGATCCAATAAATTTTTGTGTATTCAAATCAATGGAAACTTTATTAATCTGAGCGATACCTACATAGCAAAAAAGCACTGCAACATGTAAAAATTGTCTTTTCATTTTCTAAAATTTCACAAATTTATAATAGTCTTTATCACTCGTAATTACAAAATAAGGTCCCTGCACAAGGTTTTCTACCAACACTTGATTTGTTTGAGCCACTTCTGTAATTATGCTTCCCTGCAGATTTACAATTCGAATATATTTATAAGAATTTTTGCCTGGAAGCGTAAGAATTTTAGACTGTTTGTTTAAAGAAATCTGAATACTCTTAGCATTGATTTCTTTCATGGTCAATTTTTCTTCAGGCTTTTTAAAAGATACATTTCCAATTTCAACTACCGAGGTTTTTTTGCTAATAAAATCCTCTTCTGTTCCGTAATTTAATTGAAATTTATAATCTTTTGCCGCTGCTTGTAAAGGCATAGAAACCTGAACCTCTTTTGTTCCTTTTCCTTTATTTAAATCAAATTTCTTTGAAGTCCCTAGCCATTTATTCCCCTTCCAAACAGAAACTTGAATTGCTCCTGCTTCAGGAAAATTATACTCTATATTAAAATTATATGCTTCTTTGGTTTCATAAACCGTTTCCGTATCCAGGGAAAAAGAAGCTGACATTGGTTTTACTACCGGATTCTTTACTATTTCTATATTACTCACAGAACCTCCTGCCATGGCAGTTTGCCAACCGCCACCACTTTCTCTCATCGAAAGCACTATCCTATAATTTTTTCCAACAACAAATCCTTCCTTGGGTGTTACACTGACATCAATAAGTCCGCGTCCTTTTTTAACTTTTACCACACTCCCAGACCAAGATTTATTCGGCCCTCCGGATATATCCAAAGCAATATCTCTATTTTCCGTAGCCACATAACCTACAGAGAAACTAAAAAACGCTGCGTTCTGGATTTTGGAGGAAACTGGCTTGATAAAAAACACTTTATCAACCGCTTGAGCATTATTTGTATTCGAGTACAACAAACAAAACACAAAAAATAACAATAGTTTCGTATGTTTTCTTAATCTCATTACCATTTACTCTTTTAATATTTTTATTTTGTTTTGATATTTTAATCAACCTATTCAGGCTTTTGCAACGTCAATCTAAATGCATCTATCCCATGATAATTTGATCTTGCAGCAATTTCTATGGTATATTCTTTTGCCTCAGAAAAAGTAGCATATACTTGATGTGGATTATGATCTGAAGTACTACTAGTCCAGCTCCATGCTATCGTATTGGTATAAATTTTAAAAAATCCATTTCCATTTTCACCTGCCGGATTCGGTGATTTACCGGAGCCTTTAGGATAAACAATCGTACCTGCAGCATTCTTAAATCCATAAAAATTATCTGCATCAGCCATTCGTAACCAACTATCATTATGCTCTGTTGCCGGTTTTTCGTCTGCTAATTTTGCTATAAAAGATTTCCATTGGAATAAATAAGTTCCTGGTACTGTAATATTGACTTTATATGTTAACAAACCTGCTTTTCCAATATTTTCTGTGCCCTTCCAAAACTGAGCTGCACCTTCCCAAACAATATAGCCACTACCCGAATAACCTGCATTCTCTGTTTTCTCTTTCCAATCACCAACTAAAGTTGCTGTTTCTGCTTCTACAAGAATTACTGTGGGAACAAAAGGTTCTTCACACTCACAAGTTTCTTCATTTAAAGTTTTACCCGTTTCACAGACCAAAGTACAAGGAACAACCTCCGCTTCACATTCACATGTATCCTCATTTAATTCAAATCCAGCATCA
Source organism: Flavicella sp. IMCC45537 (assembly GCF_057197705.1). Lineage (NCBI taxonomy): Bacteria > Pseudomonadati > Bacteroidota > Flavobacteriia > Flavobacteriales > Flavobacteriaceae > Flavicella > Flavicella sp. IMCC45537. The sequence continues at coordinate 2,785,365 of NZ_CM170067.1, read as the reverse complement.
CAAGTCAAGGTACACACTTCAACACTTTCTTCACAATTGCATGTTTCCTCATTCAAAACAAAATCTCCTCGGCATGTTTTAATACATGGTTGCTCCTCAACACCTCCTTCATCAGCAGATGATTCAGAACAACTCGAAAAAACCATTAAAATTATTATTGATGCTATTAAATTGAAAAAATACTTACTAGTTTTCATAAAGTTTAGTTTGTTTTGGTTAGTTTTTATTTATTGAAATTTGATCCAATCCAGATTTAGGACATATTTAGCGTCTGATTCAAAAGTTAGTTTTATATTTTGAACTCCCTTAATCTTTTGGCTTACCGGCACTTCAATTTCTTTCCAGCTATTCCAATTTCCTGTATTTGGAACTTTAATCTTTGCTACTTGTTCTCCTCCAACAAATACATTAATCACGCCTCCTTGTAAACCTGAACTAACTCTAGCGGTTACCGTTTTAGGTTTAGACTTCCCAAAATCAACAGAATTATAAGTAACCCATGCACCATTTTCTACATAATCTAGTTGCCAATTTACCTCAGGTCCTTTTACCCTGCTAACTTTTACTTTATGCGCATCAGAGTAACGATCTATCTGAATAGGCTTTGCAATACTCGTCAGTCCAATTCCTCTTAAGGTTGCTTTTTTCTTCAAAATCATACCTTTCTTGTCAAAAAACAAACTATCTGCCCTCATAGAGCGTAAATGTTGATTGTTTGAAATATCATGATGATGGTAAAAAATATACCACTGCTTTTTATATTCTACAATAGAATGATGGTTTGTCCAGATTCCATCTTTCCAACGCTCCATCACCATCCCTTTATATTCAAAAGGTCCCATTGGATTTTTCCCAACAGCAAAAGCAATTTCTTCCGAACCGGATGCATTATGTGGAAAAGTAAAATAATACATGTTATCTTTTTTGAACACAAATGATCCCTCTTTATACTTTCCTGGCAAATCTTTTACAACCTTTGCTTTTCCTTTGATAGACTTCATGTCATTATTTAATTCTGCAACAAATAAATTATTCCCTCCTCCAAAGTACAAGTAAGCCTTACCATCATCATCAATAAAAACATTAGGATCAATTCCATTAACACCCTCAATATAATTTTTTTCTAAAGTATATGGCCCTTCAGGAGAACTTGCTGTTGCAACTCCCACTCTTCTAAAAGCGCTTTTATCCAAAGGTGGTGCGGGGAAATAATAATAATAAACTCCATCTTTTTCAACACAATCAGGAGCCCACATTCCAAATCCATCTTTTTTTCCCCAAGGAACATCTGTTTGATCGATAATTTTCCCATGATCTTCCCAATTTGTCAAATCTTCTGTAGAAAAAACATTGTATGAAGGCATACAAAAACCATTTTCCCCTTTTCCTTCTTCACAAACAACATCAGTAGAGGGGAAAACATATAGTTTTCCATTAAAAACTCTTGCTGTTGGATCCGCTGTATACATATGTGTAACCAAAGGATTCTGTGCATTTAAAAAGTTCCCTATCGTCATTAAAAGGACTAAAACTGTTTTCATTAATTTCATAATATATCTAATTATCTATTTGTAAAATATGGTATCAACACAACTAAATAAAGTCTTTATAAGACTATACTCTTCTAGAATTAATACAATTCAAAAATACAGTTGAAGCAATTCTCAAAAGAATAATGATGATTTTATGTGGAACACTCATGTCTTATTTCATAAAAAACTCCTTTCAAAAAGAAAGGAGTTTACAAAACTTTTGTCAGCAACAATTACATCGTTGCATCTAAAATTTAATTTTTTCTGGCTTAACCGATCCTGAAAACGGTACTAAATAAAATGTATACTTATATACCCCTTTACCTATTCTATACTCTTTATGAGGTTCGGCTCTCTTCGACCAAGTATCATCTCCACCAACACCCGTCTGAATTAGATCTACTTGAACAGAAGAAGTATTTGTTTCTGTTAACTCCTTGGTAAATTGTGCCTGCTGAAGGTCATATAATTTATAAGGAACAACACTAAAACTCAATAGTCCATCGCCCTTTACTAACAAACCTTTTGAATTCGTATGAATTTTAAACCATCTAGTATCTGTATGATTTCCATACTCACTTGGTTTCACATACCCATAACTCATGTTTTTGATGAGACCAGAATACAAACCAACTTCCGCTCCAAAATTTCTATCAACATAATTTGGCTGAGGACCTCTTCCTAAATAGCTAAGGTTTTGGTATGATGATGAAACATCAAATTGCATCCCAACCCTTGGTGCGTTTGGAGCAGTACTATCAATTACTGATTCATAATCAACTTTTAACTTACCATTCCCCAAAATAGTATATATTAATTTCACCTTCACTTTTGGATTTGCAATTTCACCTTCAACCATTACAACAACTACGCCCTTATTTTTAGAATCTACATTTAAATTCTTCACTTCAAATCGATCCTCAGCATGCATCCAATCTCTTTCTACAGCTAATTTCTTTGAACGACGATAGGCCATATCATTCTCTGTCTCTGCTCTCCAAAAGTTTAACTTCAACGGCGATTTTAATAAATCCATACCATTTGACTTATAACTACTTACATACCCATTAGTCTTATCAATATTTACGATCACAAATTTGTTTTTTACCTCAATCATACCCTCCGTTTCACTAACGCTTAAAGTGGAATTGCTTTTCTGAACAGCTACAGGGGCTACTTTATAATCAAGTTTAAATTGTTCTTGAAAAACAACATATCCCTTCTTTTCCCATAATTGATCTTCCTTAAGCTTTCCATAAATATTGATAAAATACTCACTTCCGTTGCGCAATCTTGGCTGCTTAAATTTTAGCACAAACTTTTCTTTTTCAAAAGGTTTGGCTGAAAGACCTTCTTTCAATATTCCTTTTTTTACAGCTTTACCATTTTCTACTAGTTCCCAAAAAACATCATATTTCGTTAAATCTTGGGCATGATGCCTATTTTCTATTTGAAAACTTCCTGTTTTAGGATCTTCAGAAGTAATAACAACCGGCTGATTTACCTTTTTACATTCAATAATTTCTGGTTTAGGAGTTCTATCTGAAGCAATAATACCATTGATACAAAAACTACCATCATTAGGAGTATCTCCAAAATCTCCTCCATAAGCATAATACGGTACTCCTTTTTCGTCTTTTCTCAGAATTCCTTGATCAATCCAGTCCCAAATGAACCCTCCCAAAGCTCTATCATTCTTGTAAATAACATCCCAGTATTCTTTCATATTCCCAACAGAATTCCCCATGGCATGGGCATATTCGCACATCACAACTGGGCGATTATCAAAACTTGTATCATCTATTAAGCTTTGTAATTCTGCAGGTTGCGGGTACATTCTACTTAGCATGTCTACCCATTTTGGATCGGTAGGATTCCCTTGATCCTGTGTAAAAAAATCTTTTTTATATCTAGGATCTGTTGGATCTCCTTGTGCCCCCTCATAATGAACAAACCTGGTAGGATCAAACTCTTTAATCCATCCGGCCATTGCCGCATGATTAGGCCCTTTCCCTGACTCATTTCCTAAAGACCACATCACCACACTTGGATGATTTTTATCTCTTTCTACCATTCGAATTGCTCTTTCTAAATAAGCAGCTCCCCATTGTGGGTCATTTGTCAAAAGTCCACGTACACCATGTGTTTCTAAATTCGCTTCGTCCATTACATAGATCCCGTATTTATCACATAGATCATAGAAATAAGCATCATTTGGGTAATGAGAAGTTCTAACAGCATTAAAATTGAATTGTTTCAACAACCTAACATCCTCTTCCATATCAGCTCTCGAAACCGTTTTTCCGTTGGTCATATGATGATCATGTCTATTTACTCCAATTAATTTTACGGGATTTCCGTTTACCAAAAATCTCCCTCGATCATCAAAAACCAATTCTCTAAATCCAACTTTCGTACTTGTATATTCAACTGCCTTTCCCTCTTCGTCCGTTAATCTCAAAAGCAACGTGTACAAATAAGGATTGTCAGAAGACCATTTTTTAGGTGATTTAATCTCTGTTTCAATCATCCCAAAATAAACATTATCTCTCTGTGGATACCATTCAGAAAAAAACTTTTTTAACGGCATTTCTGTTGAGGAACCAACATTATTCCCATCTGCATCCAATAATTGTGTAGATAAAACCCATTTATCGACAGTTGTAGCCATAGGTGCTACTCCAAAATGCCCAAGCTTCTTAACATATTTATTTTTAATATTGGCGATAAACTCTGGTCTAATTTGAAGCAACGCATTTTCATAATTCTTATCAAAATCAGTTCGTACATGAAAATCTGAAATCCTTACTTTAGGCACAGCTTTTATATATACCTCTCGTTCAATACCACTCATTCTCCAGTGGTCTTGCGCTTCCATATAGCTTCCATCTGCCCAACGATATACTTTAACCGCTATTTTATTTTCACCTTCTTTCAGATGCTTTGTAACATCAAATTCCGAAGGCAACCTGGTGTCCTCACTATATCCAACAAATTGACCATTTACCCAAACATAATATGCCGAGGAAACACCCGCAAAATGTAAAATCACATCTCTTGTTGACCAAGATTCATCTATCTGAATTGTTTTTATATAGTGTCCAACCGGATTATCATTATGATTGATATACGGATAATCGCTAAAAAATGGGTAGGTTGAATTCGTATAAATCGGTGTTCCATATCCTCTCATCTCCCAGTTAGAAGGAACATCAATAGATTTCCATGAACTAGCATCAAAATCCTCTTTCTGAAATTCATCAGAAGCATCCGCAGGTTTCGCGACCCATGAAAATTTCCAATCTCCATTTAATGATTTAAAAAAACTTGAATTTTCTCGAATATCGGATTTGGCCAATGCTTCTGTTTCATAAGAATAAAATGTTGCATTTGCAGGCAATTTATTAATTTGATTGACATGAGGATTTTCCCAATCGTTTTGTTGACTAAAAGAATTTAGCGCTATAAAACATAGTAGTAAGGAGAGTATATTTTTTTTCATAAAATTAATTGTATTCCGTTTTTATTATTTTTTAGTAAGTATCCACTTTAATCATTAGAACAAATTTGCAGCTTAATTCTCTGTCTCATATGGTCAAATGTTTTTATGAGGGAAACAAATGCTTTATTTATCTAGATTAAAACTGAATCTGCCATATTTGATGGGACTTCTATAGTATTTCCTTATACATTAATAAATATTTAAAATTTCAATTAATGATTTCTGTTTACTACCTTTGAATTCATTATAAATAAATAAAAAATTATATTATGGCTTTTGAATTACCAAAATTACCATACGCATACGATGCGTTAGAACCACATATTGATGCTAGAACTATGGAAATTCACCATAGCAAACACCATCAAGGATACACAAATAATTTAAATAATGCTATTGCTGGATCTGATGCAGAAGGAAAGTCTATTGAAGATATTCTTAACGGATTAGACATGACAAATGGTGCTGTAAGAAATAATGGAGGTGGATTTTACAACCACAGATTATTTTGGGAAGTTCTTTCTCCAAACGGAGGAGGTTTGCCTACTGGAGAATTAGCAGCAGCAATAGATGCAGCTTTTGGTTCTTTTGAAGCATTTAAAGATGCTTTTTCTAAAGCGGCAGCAACTCAATTTGGATCAGGATGGGCTTGGTTATGTGTTGCTAAAGGTGGAGAAGTAAACGTATGTTCTACTCCAAATCAAGACAACCCATTAATGCCGGGTGTAACTTGTGGTAACCAACCAATTTTAGGATTGGATGTTTGGGAGCACGCATACTACTTAAACTACCAAAACAGAAGACCAGATTATATCAATGCATTTTTTAATGTAATCAACTGGGAAGAAGTTTCTAAAAAATATGCAGCTGCAAAATAATTATTGCAACTTATTTTTTTAAAAAAAGGCCGTCATTTTTGACGGCCTTTTTCATTTTAAAAAGAGACCTAACAATGATTAAAAAGTAGGACTCATTTGTAAACCTACCTCAACTATAACTAATTCCAAACCGAGATTAGTTCTTTCACGTCCTTGTACTTTAAAAAGCGCGATGAAGGATTTTTTTTCATCCACTCCATATTTATCCGCAAAAATCTTCAATTGTTTATTCGAGGTAAAATAATCTACCGTGGCCATTGCCCCAATATCATGATCTGAAAAAAACATAAATTGAGAATTACCATTACTTTTATTATACAATTTGGCCACCATTGCATATTCAATATTATTAGTTTTTGTGGATAATTTATAATCTTTATCCTTACCCACATCATGTAAAATAACTCCTCCTTCACCGAAAAGAAGTTGATAGTCTAATATTGCTTGATTAAAATAGTCAATAAGTTTATTTTTATTCTTTAGCGGGCCAACATACACAATATTTTGATGCTTGATATCTCTAAAACCAATTTTAGAAGATAGCTTTATGGTTATCTCTCGATCTCTTTTGGTAAACATTCGCGAAAGATCATTTGCAGAAACCGCTCCCATACCTGTCATATAAGTATAACTAGAGGCCTTAATACTATCCTTAAAAATTGGATTTTTTCTTTTATAGGCATATAACTCCTCTGCAGAGTTTATTCTATAATCTCTATACCAACATGTTTTACCTTCAAAATTCTTCCCTTCTACCCCAAATAAATCACCAACAACCAAAAGAGTTTCTTTCTCACTGTGAAAAAAAGAATCCCACAATACAGTACTTTCCTTATAAAACAGGCGTATTATGATTGTAATAAAAATTATCCCAACAATGGATAATAGCATTAAAACAATCTTATATCGTTTTCTATAATCAACCTCTTTTAATTCATTATTTTTTTTAAAACTTATGTTGTATTGCCCTTTTTTAATCTCTAATCTAAAAGAATCTTGTTTCCCCTCATGCTCATAATAAGCAGTCAATCTCTTTCTAAGGTGATAAATATTAACCCTGATTCTCGATGAATTATTTTCGCTGATAAAGTTGTTCCCAAATAACTCGAGTGCTATAGTGGTCTCCTTTAAGTCTTTTTTATCAAAAGTAGAGTTGGCTAAAAATTCAAGAAGCACAATACTTGCAGGTGCCTTCTTAAAAGAATCACTCTCAATAATTTTTTTTAAGTAATACTTTTGATCAACAATATCCATACAATAAAAAGCTTTAGTTCCTTAAAGTACTATTTAAAACATAAACATTTATAAAAACCAGTTACTATATTTTAACAACTAGCTTATTTAAAATAATAGCACCCTCTTGATACAACGATAAAACATAATTTCCTGATGAAACTAATGGATCTATTTCAATAAAATCATCAACAACTTTTTGATCAAATACAACATTCCCAAGTAAGTCTTGTAATAAAACTCTAGACACAGAAACTCCCCTATAACCAACAACATAAAGCCTTTGCGTAAATGGATTAGGGTATACACTAATCTTTTCCTCCTTTAAAAAAGAAACTCCAGCACTCATTACCTCTTCTTTCGGTTTTATCTGAATACCATTAAATCTAGATTCAACACCACTGTTATCAGCCCGAAAAATCAAATCATAATCTTTACCTTCCTCAATGGTTATCTCATAATTAACAGCATCTATACTTTCTAAACTTATTCCTGTCAGTAAATCTGTTAAAGGGTTCCCCACACCAGCTTCCCTTATCTGTATTTTTAATTCACTCCCCATCAATGTAGGATCATAATGCCAACTATTCACCTCATAAACACCGGCAGACAATCCAGAAACCCTAAGCCCAATTGCTGGCTGTCCGGAAGCGTTTACTGATGAATTCACTGCAAAATCCGATAATAAAATATCATCACTACTATTAGTTGCTGGTTCTTTTCCAAATCCAAACAACATATAATCTACATCTCCAATTGTCACAGATGTATTCTGACTACCTAACATCCCTACATAACCAATTTCAGTTGCGGAGGAAGCTGTATTAATATCTAAAAAATATTCTGTTATTACTTTGTTTATCGACACCCCATTAAATCGCACTCTATTATCAGTATTGTTTTCTCTAGCAACTATCTCATACACTTTTCCTGCTTCAACAACTAACTCAAACACCGCGGGAGCATCTGAATTCTCTACCTCTATCGTTTGCAAAACAACCCCGCCTTCTTCCTGAAGTGTAACAGTAACATCAGCCGGAAAACTATTGTCATAATGATAACTATTGATCTTATACGTACCTTCAGGAAGGTCTTCAATACGAACTCCAATAGTAGCATTAGCAACCTCTGGATTCACAAATGCAAAATCTCTTACCACATCATTCTCTGCTCCCTCTCCTCTATCTTTTACATCTATATTTTCACCAATTATAGTAAATGTTACGCCATTATCAATTATGGTCGCACCGGAAACTCCCACTATAGTTTTAAAAGGACTTAGTGTTGGACTGCTAATTGTATTAATATCAACACCATAATCTATATTGGTATTTATTGGCTCTGGTGTTACCCCTAAATCCGGTGCCTCACCTGAATAAATTTTATTGATATACTCACCAACTATTCTAGTGGTATAATTGGAATAACTCACATAGTCCCCATGAAACCAAAGAACAACGCGATCCTCAGAGTTTTCAATTCCTTTCGGCACAAATGGACGCAAATTATCCTGATCTGAATCTTTTGTAACTTCAGACCAGCTCCAGGTTTCACCTCCATCAGAGGTAATTCCAGAATATATTTCATATCGGCTATCTTCATTTTCTGAAATAGGATTCTTGTTTGAAGAAATAAATATTTCATTAGTATTATATGGATTTGTAATAATAATTCCGGTATAATCGTCTTCACCAACATATAATCCCTTACCTGCATCACATACATAATTATTAATCCATTCCATACCATTCCATTTTGCATAATGATAGGAAATTTCATTAATATTTAATTGTTTCGAATAGGTAACGATTGGATTCCCATCCAAATCATAGTTGATGCTATGAGTCCAAGCTCTTGCTGTAGTTCCATCAGCCCCATAGACATATATTTTATTGACCAAAGAAACCTGAATAGGTACCCCATCTATCACACTTTGCAGAGAGGTAATTAAAGTTCCGTCAGATTGATATACACTCCCTTGCGTACCATCATCATTTGTTTTATAATAACAATGATACAAACTGTTATCTGCTACCCTTGGATGACCATCCGTAAAAAAGAAATCTATCCTATCAATACTATTTGAAGTATATTTCATGTACGGGCGTGTATTTCCATCACCATTTTTGAACAGAATAATATCAATCCCGTCCCTCAAAGCGACACCAGAGGCATCGTATTCCTTCCAGTTTGGATTGAAGTTATTGGTTCTCATAAAATTATATATTTTATTCCCTTCCGCACTCAACTGATAGGCATTATTATAGGTTGCTCCTTTGTTATCCGTATCATTTTTTGTTACCTGTGTGATTTGCTCACCCCAATCTGCTTGTTCCGTTGGCTCTTCTACTAATGAAGTCCGATAGTAATTATTTTTTTCACGAATATGTGGACTATAGAAAGACATAATTTTACCATCCTTCCTCAATAAAAGAGCCGCATTGTTATGATCATCTTTTTGCGTCCAAGTACTCAATATTGTTTCTGAACCAAGATTGGCACCGGTTTTAATATCATTAACACTTAAAGCCACTTTTCCATCCCTTTTTACATAGGACGTATATAATTTGTCATTTTTAAAAACAGCCCTTTCATCGTTAAACCAAGTCCACACACCATCATTTGTAACAATAAAATCAAACCCATTATTTGTATCATGTTGTGCAATTAAGCCTTTAATAAGTACAACGCTAAAAATCAACATCAATTTCACCTCCTTAAATTTCTCCATCTGTTTTAATTTTAATTATTTTTTATTCCCATAAAGCTTATACACTTCTGAACCTGCCGCTAAAAAAGCTCCTATTCCATACACCTCAGTTTCGTCTTTAAATGACCGCTTGGGTCCAGCTCCTATCTGTTGTACATACCCTAACTTACCATCTTGATCAATATAAGAGACAAGTGCATTCCAACCTTTTTTTACATGAGGTTCATAAGTTTTTTCATTTAGCAAACCATTATTAATACCCCATGCTAAACCATAGGTAAAAAAAGCTGTCCCGCTGCTTTCTGGTGATTTGTAATACTTTTGATTCAATAAACTGGTAGCCCAATACCCTTGATCCGTTTGTAATTGAATAATCTTTTTGGCCATTTTTAAATAAAGACGCTTAAAATATTTGTATTCCGAAGACCCTTTTTTATACTCATCCATCAAAAGTGTTAGCCCTCCAAACACCCATCCATTTCCTCTTGACCAAAAAATTTTATTTCCATGATCTAGCCTACCGATAAAACTATTATCTCTATAAAAGAGACATTCATCTTCATCAAACAAATGTTTCCTTGATGCTTTATATTCTCTCATCATAAAATCCGAATACTTCGAATCACCGGTAATCTTACTTGCTTTTGCCCATACAGGAGGAGCCATAAACAAAGCATCGCACCAAGTCCAACGCTCTAAATGTTTATACTTATCCAATGTGATGGGTTGCTCACTTGGATGCTCAAGAATCCAATCCAATCGTTTTAGTGTTGGAATTATCATCTCATCAACATGATGCTTTCTATATAACTCAAAATAAAGCTGTCCTACAATATGATCATCAGCCATATACTTACGCCAATGTAGCTTCCATTTTTGCTTTTCACCGATACTCTTTAAAAAACTCCAATATTTATCATCATTCGACATTTTAGCAAACTTTATCATACCTACATACAACGCTCCATTCGTCCAATCCGCAACGTGATGAGGTTTCGTTTTCCCACTAAAAGTATCTCTAAAATGATCAATTTGCCAATCTGCAACTCTCTCCATATTTTGAATTACAGAAGGTGCAGATATGGGGTGAGACAAATCAACTTGCTGTGCTAAAACAAAATTGAACACTCCCAAAAAAACTAAAAAGAACTCTTTCTTAAGCATGATGTATTTTTTAAAATTAGTCCTACAAAATTATATTAAAACTCCCCTTCGATTAGCAAATCTCAGCCTCTTAACAGTATATGTAACAGTTAAAACCTCAATATTTACAGGAGACACATGAGCTTTTATCTTCATCTATTTTTCTATTTATTTGAATTACTATTACAATTGAAAAGAATATATTAATCGCTTGAAGCGTATAAAAGTTTGTCCTCCTAAAAAAAATAACACACAAGAAAACTATTGAATACAACGCAATCAACATTCATTATTGAACCAAGATTTATTCAAATTAATTACACCAATTTTAGAAGCAACGAGTAATTTAAAAAACAACAAACAGAATTTCTTACATCTTTTCCATTGTTTAAAAATCTTAAATAATTGCACAAAAAAAGGCCGTCAAAAATGACGGCCTTTTTCGATTCTGTTAAATAAAAATAATTATTTAATCAATACTTTCTTGGATACTATACCTTTATTGGTTGAAATTCTGACTATATACACTCCAGTCTGCAACTCTTTAACATTTACCTTTTGACTATAAATCGAAGAACTATACACCGCAACATCAAGTACTTTCACACCAAATAAGTCATAAATAAACATCTCCGAAATATTAATTTCTTTGTTTGAATGAATTAATAACTCATTTTTACTTGGATCATGAAATATAACAAAGCTTTCATCTACATCAACATTTTCAATAGATAATGCTTCCTCTTGACTAAATGTTACATAGAAACGATTCGTATAAGTTCCCTCCGTTAAAACCAAAGAAACTTGACTCTCCAAGCTATAGTAAACATTCAAGAAATCGTCAAACAAAAATGCTTGTTCTAGAATTCCAGCTTTTTCAATCTCCACAAAAGAAAGCACACCTTCTGAATCAACAACAACTTCTAATGGTAATCTCACATCCTTAACAAAACTATTTAAGCCAGCAATAACATAGGTTCCATCTGTCTCACCTTCTTCAGAAAATTTCCAGTAGGCATCTTTTTCATGGATATCGTAAATCCCACTATCATAACCATTATCATAATCGGTGGACAGCCCTTCTTTAAAAACCGCTAGCAATTGTCTCGTCAAAGCAACACCATTCTCATTCGTTTGCTCAAAACCTAACCTAAACGATTGTAATTTATTCTGAACTTTTGAACCTTTAGAAGGAATTCCTTTGAAAAAGATAGAATTGCTTCCATCCTCTATTTGATGCGCTCTCATGCTGTTATTAAAAGTAATTTTCGCCATAGCAGGGACTCCTGACTCATTTGCGTTTACAAAAAATCCTTGACCTACCGGAATATATTGCCCCGGCACATCTCCTGAACTTGTTCCTAAACCTTCAACCCCTGTTGGAGCAACAGCGGCAACACCTCCACCAATGTTTCTCACAGCATATCCACCTTGATAGTTGGATTTATAATGCCCTTCATCTCCTTCAACTGAGGTCTCTCCGTTATGTTCCCAAAAATAGATACTACCATCAATATAAGAATTTGTAATATTATTATAGGTAATAAAGGCATCCGCATCCAAAGCCGACGGGTAGGGATTCCCTAACAAGAACACATCTCCATTTTCCACATCAATTTCGTAATCACCATTATTAACCTCTCCAACAAAGGTATAATTTTGAATAGCACCTGGCCCTTTCATCGTATACCCTTCTCCTATTTTTAAACTTCCGGACTCCCCTATTTGGCTCCAAGTGTTATCGTATTTATATATCCAGTTCCTAGAGATTGTAATTGGCGTGGTAGTATTATCACCATTATTATCAGATGTAAAAGTAATATCAGGCGGTGTCGAGGTAGCTGATGTAGGAGAGCTACCGTCCTTCACAACCGCACTAACAGAATAGGCCGATGCTGAACTTGAAACCGGTGAAGACCAATAATTAAACCTAAACTTACTATTATTATTTCCTTGTTGATCGATATAATAAACCCCTGAACCCGAATTTGCATCTACACCTGAATGGGCTTGAATTAACTGAGAAGTTCCCATCATTCGAATTTCACCATTATTTTCTATAGCTTCTGTAACTTGTAGACTTACCCCTGAGGCAACCGTAAGAACACCACCAGACTCTACCTCTATCTCACTTACATGAGCATTTTCAGACAGCGGTAAACTTCCAGTTGCTGTATTTTTAACTAACAACTTATAGCAATCATCGCTTTCACTAGGAACATTATCAACTCCGGTTCCATTATAAAACTGCGTACCATCTACAACTATTTTATCTACATATTCAATGGTAAAATAATCACCATCGTCAAAAGACACATCAGAGGCTTGATACAAATCGCCTGTTGTATTTGTCAATGTATATATGGTTGGCGATAATATATCACTATCATTATCTACAACAAATCGGATATCTGAGCATGCCGGTTTAGAGCTGATATCAATACCTGTAAGATCAACCTCAACCGTTACCGTACCTATATCGTTCTGCTTGGTTACTCTCCAGTTAGAACTAATTCTTGATTGGTACGTAGCATTGTCAGCGAACGAATAATCCGAAGTGTTATCCCTCCCCCAAAATAGGTAATCATTTACATCAACTGAATTTGGATTGTACATTCGTATGATTCCATTTCCTCTAGAATCAACATGAAACGATCCATCAGCAGCCCTACCAATACCAGCTACATTATGATCGAAATCCCCATTACCTGAATCATCTTGATCATAAATATCGTTTGAAATGGCAATATTATATTTAGCTGACAAATAGTTCGAAACGATAATCTGCTGAGCATCATTTAAAAACACATTGTAGAGGATCAACTCTGGATGATCACCTGTATGTGCCTGACTATCCACATAGCCTCCATCAACAGAATCCTGCTCGCCACCAAGAGACAAACTTCCACCATCTGTGATTGATGTACCGGTAGCATGAGTTCCTGTAAAAGACTCTATTCCGTCCTTCCAAATAGACACAGTTCCGTCTGAACTTTGCCAACTTGTGTTAATAATATGCCAATTATTATCATTAGCACTTACACCTGTATTTATTTCTGGACCTCCTATGTATAAACTCAAGGAATTACTATTAAAAAGTAAAAAATCATTGTCTGCACTTGAACTGGCATAAGAAAATTGCGCATCCCCAGACTCTCCGTTATTCACATTTACAAAAATAGCAGTTGCTGCTACATCAGCAAACCCAGAAAAACTAGCATTTCGAATCCTATTGTTAGATTTATTAAATCTAGCTGTGGGATAACCGTTTACAATTGATGTTTTATAAATTGGAGAAAAAGTACTTGATTCACTAAACGTATTAGAATTACCGGACACATCGGGCCAAGATAATAAATCATTATCATCAGAATAAGCAGATATTTCATTCGCGTCTAACCAAAGAATATTTGTACTGCTATCCCCAACACCACCAGGACCCGTATATCCAAATGAATCATCATCTGAAATGGTATAAGTATAAACTGTATTTGTTCCAAGATCAGCACTGGAAGCACCTGTAAGTGTTAGGACAACCGTTTCACTAAACTCCACTTCAGCATCATCAACAATTGTAGCTATAATATTTGCCGTAGTTTCTCCTGCCAAATCTGTAACGGTTCCCGCATCCAATAAATAGTCCGTACCGCTAGTTGAGCTACCTGAAACCGTGTAAGTTGCAGAAGCATCCAACCCAGACACAAAATCTAACCCCACTTCAAAATTCACGGAAGTAACCGATTCCAATCCAGATGAAAAAGAACTTGTAAATCCGATCTCAGGATTATTATCATTATCATTTATCGTATAGGTATAACTTGTAAACCCCGTTCCAGCATATGGCAAAATATTATCCAAGTTAGCGTTTGTAGGGTTAGACAACTCTATCAAGATAGTTTCATCTATTTCGTTAAGAGTATCATCATTTATTGTAATATCAAAAGATGTTGTTGTTGTTCCAATAGCAAAAGTTGCCGTACCAGAACCCAATGAAAAATCTTCGCCAGAAGCAATTGCTGTTCCTCCTGTTGCCGAATAATCTACAGTCGTAAGATTAGACATATCAGCTTCATTTAAAGTCAAATTAACTGTAACCGTTGTCATCGATTCATCCCCCGAATCAGATGCTATATTAAAATACACTTTTCTTGCAATATCATTATCTAAAACACTGTAAGTGTGTACTGAATTCGCTCCTAAACTCAATCCTGCTATTGGATTACTCAAGGTAGAAATAATAGTTTCAGTTCCCTCAGCATCCATATCATCAACCACATCAATACTATAATTTACACTTGTGGTACCGGCAGTAATTGTAAGCTCAACATTAGTACTTGAAATATAATCTCCGGAAGCGATAGCAGTACCATTGGAAGTAGTAAATTCAACAGTTTTATCTGTAAGTGGAATAAAATTTAAAAGTACTTCAATAGATGGATCAATATTTTCACCCCCCGAGGAAGACACTGAACTATGCTGAATTACAGGGTTAACAGCGGCAATGGACACATAGTCTCCATCATTGAATTCTATCCCTGACGTGCTGTATGTTTCTCCCGAAACCAAACTCATTTCATATACACTTGCTCCAGAACTAAAATCTCCATCAGCATCTACCATTAATGCGTATAAAGTATGTCCTCCTGGTAGAGTTGGTATGTATGATGCATCCACAGAAAATTCTATAGTTCCAACATCTCCCGTTTCATCCAATCTCCATTCTCTGGTCAAACGTTGAATATCAACACCACTATCTGGTGCTTCTACTGTAGTCCAGGTTACTCCTCCATTATCATGACCGAACATCAAATATTCATTATCAAGATTCAAACCACTTGCATTTGAAATATTTAAAATACCATCTGACGTAGCATTCGTATGCATATTTGAAATATTTTCTCTACCAATACCTGCCAAATCATGACCATATTGAGATTCATAAGAATAATAATCGTTAGAAATAGATAAGGCATATTTTGCAGCTAAATAATTACTCACAATTATTTGCTGAGCTTCATTCAAATAATTATTAAATATCAAAACCTCAGCAAAATCCCCAAAATGAGCCTGTGACGCATCATAACTCCCATCCACCGTATCTTGCTCCCCAGCTATTGCCAACGAACCACCCGAAGTAATATTTGACCCTGAAGCTATGGTACCTGTATAATCCTTAGATCCATCCTTCCAAATCTCAGCAGCTCCTCCTGAATTTTGCCAACTAGCATTGGTAATATGCCAATTATTATCATTAAAACTAATCCCTGAAACAACTTCTGTATTTCGATATAATCTAAGGTTATTACTTGCGAAAAGCAAAAAGTTATTATTACTTGCAGATGAAGCATAAGAAAGAACTCCATCATTACTTTCGGAGTTTTTATTTACATAAATAGCTGTTATTGCAGAAGTTGGAAAATCAGCGAAACTCGTCCTTCTCAACCTCCCATTTGCCTTCTCAAAGCGCACTACTGGAAACCCATTTATAATTCCTGTTTTATAAACAGGTGTAAAACTGGAATTTGGTTGACTTACATCATTTCCATTTCCAGAAACATCCGACCAAGAAGAAATATTATCACCATCCGAAAGAGAAGATAAATCCTCTGACTTCAACCATAAAACGTTTGAACTAGAACTCCCCACTCCACCAGGTCCAGTTTGGGTTAATCCTTTTAATGACAACAAAAAAAGAAAAATAAATATTTTATGGGGTAAATAACTCATCGTTAGTCTAAAGTGCAAATTTACTTAGAATAAACCAAATAAAATATTTATTGTATTTTATTCAAGTAATACTTTCTTGGATACTATACCTTTATTGGTTTCTATTTGAATAATATAAACACCTGGTATAACCCCTCCTACAGGTAAAACATGATCTGAAGTATCGATGCTTTCAGGTAAATAATTTAACAATAATTCCCCTACTGAATTATATAATTTAAGCCTCGAAATAGATAAATTATTGTCAGTTTTTATATGCAAATCACCTTCTGAATTCTGATAGATCAAAACTGATTCTGATGTTACCACATCACCAACACTCAATGAATTATCTTCTTTAAAGGTAACATAAAATCGATTACTATAGGTACCGGCATCTAAAACTATAGAAACCTCATTAGTCAAGCCATAATAGATATCCAATAACTTATCATACAGGTACGCTCTATCCGAAACTCCCGTTTTCTCCAATTCAACAAAAGACACAATACCTTGAGCATTCATAATAACCTCTAAAGGTATCTCTACAGCAACATTATATGTATCTAATCCAGCAATCACGTAAGCCCCTTTGGTCTCTTCTGGTTCAGAAAATTTCCAATAAGCATCTTTTGAGTGAATATCGTAGATACCACTATCATAACCATTATCATACTCAGTAGATAAGCCTTCTTTAAACACAGCCAATAATTGACGGGTAAGTGGAGTTCCGATATCGTTGGTTTGCTCAAAACCTAACCTAAAAGATGATAAAATGTTTGCTTCTGAAGATTTCTTAGATGCATTTCCTTTAAAAAACACTGAGTTACTCCCATCCTCTACCTGAAAAGCTCTCATCGAATTATTCATTACCACTGTCGCCGAACCGGGTACACCAGATTCATTTGCGTTTACGAAAAAACCTTGCCCCACTGCAATGTATTGCCCCGGTACATCACCCGAACTACTGCCCAAACCACCTATACCTGATGGAGCAACTGCTGCAACACCGCCTCCAATATTCCTAACTGCATACCCTCCTTGATAATTGGATTTATAGTGACCTTCATTTCCCTCAGCGGAGACCTCTCCATTATGTTCCCAGAAATAGATACTACCATCAATATTTGGATTTGTAATGCTATTATAAGTAATAAAGGCATCTGCATCTAATGCCGATGGATACGGGTTTCCTAAGAGAAAAACATCACCATTTGACACTGCAAAACTATACTCACCATCATTAGGTGAACCTACAAAAGTATAATTTTGAATCGCTCCAGGACCTTTCATCGTATAACCTTCTCCTACATTTAAAGTTCCACTACTGCCGGCATGGCTCCAACTATTATTAAACTTATACAACCAATAATTAGGAACCGTAATAGGACTTGTAGTATGATCACCATCATAACCAGAAGAAAAATTAATTGAAGGTGGAGTTGAACTAGCCGAAGTTACTGTAGTACCATCTTTCATAACTGCCTCAACGGTATATGTTCCACTTCCAGAAGAAACAGGTGACGACCAATAATTATATCGATACTTACTCGGATTTGTTCCTTGCTGATCCATGTACAAACTTCCTACCCCCGAATTAGCACCAAGACCTGTATGGGTTTGAACCAACTGAGAAGTACCAATCATTCGAATATCTCCATTGTTTTCAATTCCATCAGTTACTTGTAATCTAATGCCAGAATTCACTACCAGCTTACCACCACTTTCTACCTCTACTTCCCTTACATGAGCATTTTCAGACAGCGGTAAACTTCCAGTTGCTGTATTTTTAACTAACAACTTATAGCAATCATCACTTTCACTAGGAACATTATCAAATCCGGTTCCATTATAAAACTGCGTTGCATCAACCACAATTTTCTCTTTGTATTGTAGTGTAAAATAATAGTTATTTCTAATATTGATATTTTCTATTCTATAAAGCCCTGCTCCAATACCAGTAAGAGAATATGTTCTCCAAGGACTTGAGAAATCACTATTATCATCAATTATTAATTCGATATTCTCACATGATGGCAACCTTGAAAGATCCACTCCTGAAAGATCAAATGTTACATCTATTCTTCCTGGATTATTTCTTCTACTAGCTCTAAACGTCGTATTTAAACGCTCTAAATAAACACTTTCATCAGTTTCAAAAGCGATATCTAATTGATTATTTCTACCCCAAAATAAAAACTCATCATTGCCTAAGCCTCGTGGATTATTGATCCTTACAATTCCTGTTCCCTGCGAATCGGTATGTTTAGAACCATCTGTCGCCTGACCGATACCTGCCACATCATAATCGAAATCTCCATTTGCTGAATTATCTTCATCATAAAAATCATTTGAAGATAACGTTCCATCGAATTTTGCTTGTAGATAATTTTCAATAATAATTTTTTGTGCCAAATTGATGTTTTTTGAAAAATAAATAACCTCACCGTAATCCCCTATCGTATATTTATTTTCTGTAATTCTTTTCCCTATACCTATGAGATCAAAATCAAAAGATTCTGTAGAGGAAACACTCGTTCCTGCAACACCATCCAATCGAATCGTATTTTCCACACCATCATATTCAGAATTCATAATTTTAACATCATCTCCAGCTAATCCATTAGTTACAACAGACATCACTCCATTCCTATGAGATTCAATATCATCAGTTCCATCATTTCTATTTAAGAACACCACATGATCGGTAGTATTCCAATCTAATAGCCCACTCTTTGAACCAGATAATATACCTGCCCATGTAGCACTATACCCCGTAATCTTACCCGTAAAAAAAGCGGATGCCGTTGTTCCTGTATTACTAGTTACAGCACTTTGAAAATAATCATTTCCATCTAAAGAAATTACCCCATTACCATTAATCGCAGCCGTATAAGTAGGATCTCCGCCGATCAAAGAAACGTCATTTCCGTTTCCACTTTCATCCAACCATGCAGTCACTACATCACTTCCATCACTTGTTACGTTAGAATCTCCGCGTAACCATAACTCAAGTGCTGTACTACCATCTGTATTTCCAACACCTCCTGGCCCCAAATATCCAATAACATCAGATGATTCGGTTCCTCCAAGTAAAAATTCTTGATTGACTCCGGTATTTCCAGTTTCAGTTAGGGTATTATTACTAACATTAAGCGTTGATGACAATAAACTCCATGAAGTTGATGTATTATCAGTTCTATTATACATTTCAACATTCGGTTCAGCTGCCGCTGCAATAGCATATAGACCATAATCATAAACCGTAGTATAGGTTGCTGAAGCATCCCCCGCAAGAAACACTCCATAGTAGATATCATTGCCCCCTAAACTATTGGAAATCCCCGAAACAGAATTGGGAGTTTCATCTACTCTATAAATATGCACTCCATCAGGTGTACCAGATATTGTATTAATTTCAATATCTCCTTTATTTACCGAACTTAAAACTAACTGTTCACCAGACCAACTCCCTGTATACAAAAAACTAGAGGCGTCACCTATTGGTGCTCCAGAAGTAACCCAATCAGAAGCCGAATCCATATTCGTTAAAGTTCCATCAACATTATTAGAAGTTTCATCCGTTGCGGTGGTACCTGAATTATCATTAAATTTCCAATATCCTTCTAAGCCTGTTTCAGAACCCGTTAATTTTTGACACATATAGGTTTTCAATTCTGTCTCTGACCTTGTTGTAGACCAAATCCGAACCTCATCAATTTTCCCTTTAAAATAATTATCTACACGACCAATCCAACGTACAGGATCAATAGGGGAACCTGAAGCACCCGTTTTGGTTGTTACTAATACTCCATTAACATAGATTTTTATCTCAGAACCTTGATAAGTCATTGCAACATGATTCCATTGATCAAGAGTAAGGGTATTAGAATCTGTATTTCCTGATTGCCAAGAGGAACCATTACCGAACCCGAAATGTACCCTTGTATTATTAAGAACCCACATTCCAGGAGCCCTATTTGATGTAGCACCTGCTTGATTTCCTATAAAACCGTTCCAAGAAGAATTTCCTTGATCTACAGGATAAATCCAAGTTTCTAAAGTAAAATTAGCCCCTAATGCAATTCCAGTACTTCCTAAATCCACATAATTAACAGCCCCATCAAAATCCAAAGAACTCTCTGAACCTTGCGAAAAAACAGTTGTTATTGAGAAAACAACCATACATGCTATTTTGTAAAAAATATTTTTCATTATTTATGTGGATAATTTAAATGTAGCAATTTTACCAGAATTCTTACAAAAAGAGATAAAATTATAAACGAATGTTAAAAAAGAAGTATATATAAGACTAAGAACAGAAGTCTTTTATCTAATTATCAATATTTTTTTAGAAACCAAGCCAACACTAGTCTCTAACTGCACAATATGCACACCTGGTTGTAAACTTTGTATATTAATATTGTGTTCTGTAGTTCCATTTTCAAATTCAACCACTGAATAATGTAGATTTCCATAAACATCAAATATTTTCATCTGTAACAATTCAACAGAACTATTACTGTTGATTACCAATTGTTCTTCGGAATTATTAACATATACTAGTAATCTATCTTTTAAAGTTATTTCATCATCAACATCAAGCGTAGTATCTTCTTTAAAAGTCAAATAAAATCTATTAGAGTGCACCCCTTTCTCTAGCAACAAAGAAATTTTGTTTCCATTCAAACCATAATATATATCGTTCACCTTATCATGTAAATAAACTTTATGATTGATCGCATACTTTTCTAGCACCTCAAACGATACAACAGCCTGTTTATCCATTGACACTTCTATTGCTAGTTCTTTATCTACAGAAAATTCACTTCTACCAGTAATCACATATTTATCTGTGCCATTCGTTACCCAATAGGCGTCATTTTTCTGCGTATCATACAAACTACTATCATAACCATTATCATAATCTTCTGTAAGTCCTTCTTTAAAAACAGCCAACAACTGACGTCTTAACAAAACCCCATCTTCATTCTCTTGATCAAAACCTAATCTCACTGATGGCAATCTATGATCCTTCTCATCCGTTTGATTTTTTTTCTTTTTTCCATTTTTAAAGAATACAGACTCAGAACCCTCTTCTTTAAATGCACGCATGGAATTATTAAAAACAACCTCTCCATCCTTCAAGGCATTTACAAAGAAACCTTGACCGACTGCTATATATTGACCTGGTTCAACTCCAGAACCATTCCCTATTCCGTTGACTCCTGGTGGGGCAACCGCAGCAACACCACCTCCTTTATTCCGAATCGCATAGCCACCTTGGTAATTAGACTTATAATGTCCTTCATTCCCATTAGTGGAAACCTCTCCATTATGCTCCCAGAAATAAATACTACCATCAATAACTCCATTAGTCTCATTATTTAGCGCAAGAAAAGCATCTGCATCTATGGCAGATGGGTAAGGATTTCCAACTAAAGTAGAATTATCTTTAGTAACATTAATTTTGTATTCTCCATCATTTGGCACCCCAACAAAGGTGTACCTCTGAATTGCCCCAGGGCCTTTCATGGAATACCCTAGACCTGGATCAATTTCTCCATTGACCCCTAATTGAGCCCAACTTGCATTAAACTGATAAATCCAATAGCTAGATATCGTAATTGGACTTGTAGTTGCATCTCCATCGTATCCATTAGTAAAATTAACTGAAGACGGCTGTGTACCCTTAGAGGTCGGAGTTGACCCATCTTTTAAAACAGCACCCACACTATATTTAGAATTTCCAACTGGAACTACAGGAGACGACCAGTAATTATATCTATATTTACTCGCGTTTGTCCCTTGTTGATCTATATATAAAACCCCCGAATTACCTGAGTTTTTAGTTGTTCCTGAATGAATTTGTAGCAACTGAGAAGTACCCATCAATCTGATTTCTCCACTATTGTCAATCCCCTCTGCTACCTGCAATCTTGTTCCTGTTGAAACTACTAATTTCCCTCCAGACTCAATTTCAACCTCTCTTACATCTGCATTTTCACTAATTGTTAAATCCCCAGTTGCTGAGCTTTTCACTAATAACTTGTAACAATCATCTGTTATATCAGGAACACCACTAGCACCTGACCCATTGTAAAATTGCACCCCATCAACTACAATTAAATCATGATATTCTAGTGTAAAATAATCTCCATCGTTAAAAACCACATCAGAAGCCGTATAAACACCCCCCATCAAAGATAAATCATAGCTGGTTTTATTTGAAAAATCAGAAGAATTACTCACTATTAATTTAGGATTATTACATCCTTCTGATGCGTTAAAGACTATATCCGAAGCATTGACAGAAAAAGAAACCGTACCAACGGATCCACTTTTAGAAACACGCCAATTTGTATTCAAACGGGACAAATAATTGGTTGCAACTGAAGCTTCTAAAAACTCATAAGTAGCATTTATCTGATCTTCTCCCCAAAACAAAAAACTATTGGAACTAAGTGATGACGGGGTATTAATCCTCACGATACCTGTTCCCTGAGAATCCGTGTGCTGACTGTTATCTGAAGCTTTTCCTATTCCAGCAACATGATAATCAAAATCACCATTCCCACTATCATCTTGTGTATAAAAATCGTTTGCTACAAGTGAAATTCCATATTTTGCAGCCAAATAATTTTGAACAATAATTCTTTCCGCCAAATTTAAAGTTTCGTCAAAAGCAATTATCTCAGCTATTTCACCCGTAAAACTTCTTCCAGCATAATATCCACCCACATACAAATTACTTGAGTAAGAAGTTGGTCTGTCTTGCTGAATAATATGAAGAGAATTATTATGAGTTCCCGCATTGTTTGTGGATCCATTTACATAAGAACCTCCTGAAGTACCAGACCATGTATCATTATTTACACCATCGCCTCCTCCAGCATATTGCCATACATTATCAGTTGCACTTGGTCTTCTAATACCTTTATCCCCCTCAAACCCAATCAAACCACTAAAATTAGTTCTTTGACTAGGTATATTTACTGCAATTAGCGTTTGAGCCTCTACAGCGCTAGAAGTCACAAAATCCCGATCTAATGCCACAGCATTTAAAACTGGGTTTCCATTCACCAAACTGGAAGCATCTGCTTCATAGGTAGCTGAACCTGAATTTGATATTGTTTTACCATTCCCTGAATTATCCAACCACGTAGCAATTGTATTCCCATCATTAGGAGAAATATCACCACTCGCTCTAAGCATCGTTGGTAAATACCAAGCTGACAAATTTGAGACACCATCAGTATTCCCTACCCCCCCAGGTCCTAAATATCCTGACGTAGTATTTGGTGCTGAAGTTCCAGTTACTTGAATATTATCCAAAGCCCACCACCAGTCCCAATCTCCTGTATAAGTAAATCTAATCTTTGCGTTTGAACTATTTCCGACCTCCGTTGTGATATCTATAACTACATTTGAAGCCCCATTAAAATTGTCACCAGAATTTGTTGTATAATTTGCTACAGTTGTCCATACAGAACCATTATACACCTCAACAGTACAAGATTCCGGTGATCTATAATCACGATACTGATAATCATACACTAAGGTAACTGCATCAAAATTTGAAGTATTAAAACTAGAAGTTTCTAAGGTAGCATTTTGAGAATTATTTCTACCGTAATGATCACTATCTAGAATAGCATAATTTCCATTAAAATTTCCAGCGGAAATATTTCTATTCCCTGGATCATCAAAACTCCATACATCACCCGCGGGACTACTACCATTATCAATATTGGACCATCCTGAAGGTAACCCTCCTGAAAAATCCTCATTAATAAGAATTGTTTGCCCATATTGTTGGTTTATAAAAACCAAACAAAAAATCACCGATATGTATGTAAATTTCTTCATCACAACTACTTAGCAATTATAAAAGTAGTAATCAGAACACAAAACTTACAAAATACACCTCATCCCTAAACAATAGTTAACACATTAAGCAACAGTACGTTAAGTAATTAACATATATTTACAAAAAAACCTCTTATGAAATCATAAGAGGTTTGTTATTTACTATTTGTTTTTTTTAATATGCTCTTTTATTTTTTCCTTCATAGAAATTAATAAAAGCCTCATTTACAACTCTTTTTCCACCATTGGTTGGATAATCACCACTAAAATACCAATCTCCTGTATGATCAGGACAAGCTTCATGCAGACCTTCAATTGTTTGGAAAATCACCTCTACATCTGCTTTTACAGAAGATGTTTTTAACATTTCAGCAATCTTATCAGAAATTTGCACTGCAGTAAAAGGAGCATAAATTTCTTTTACAAAATTTTCTATACCTGCATCCTCCTTAACGCGTTGCTTCATACATTTTTTATATACGTCCGTTACGATATGATATTGATCTGTATCTTTTAATAACTCTAACGCCGCTCTAAAAGCAATAAAGTCACCAATTTTTGCCATATCAATTCCATAACAATCAGGATATCTAATTTGTGGAGCTGAAGAAACTATCACAATTTTCTTAGGGTTTAACCTATCTAAAATTTTAATAATACTCTTTTTTAACGTTGTTCCTCTTACGATACTATCATCAATAATAACAAGGTTATCATTCTTCTTAACCACACCATAAGTAATGTCATAAACATGCTCAACAAGATCATCACGACTATTATCATCTGCAATAAATGTTCTAAGCTTTACATCTTTTACAGCTATTTTTTCAACACGAGGTCTTTCTGATAAAATTTCATTCAATTTTTCAGGTGAAATTTCTCTTTTCCCCTTTAAAATTTTAGACAACTTCTGTTGGTTTAAAAAATCTTCTGCAGCCTCTCTCATCCCATAAAAAGAAGTTTCCGCTGTATTTGGAATGTAAGAAAAAACAGTATTCGAAATATTATTATCAATCTTTTTCAAGATCTCTGGAAAAACAATTTTCCCTAAATTTTTACGCTCAGTATAAATATCAGCATCACTTCCTCTAGAGAAATAAATGCGCTCAAAAGAACATGATTTTTTTGGTAATTGCTCTAATATAGGAGCTACTGTAATTTTACCTGATTTCTTAGCAATAATCGCATGCCCTCTATCCAATTCCTTTACTGACTCTAATGGCACATTAAATACCGTTTGAATCACTGGACGCTCAGATGCGACAACTAAAACTTCATCATCTTGATAATAAAATGTAGGTCTAATTCCTGCAGGATCTCTCATTACAAAAGCATCTCCATGTCCTAATAAACCGGCCATTGCATAACCACCATCAAAACTTTTAGTTGCTCTTTTTAATATTCTTTGAATATCAACTCTTTCTGCAATTAAAGGAGAAGCATCTTTTTTACTTACCCCACCTTTCATGTCTTGGTATAAGCTTTCCACTTCGTTATCTAGGAAGTGTCCAATCTTTTCCATTACGGTAACCGTATCAGTATTTTCTTTTGGATGCTGTCCTAATTCTATCAATTCTTCTAACAACTGAGAAGAATTAGTCATGTTGAAGTTACCCGCAACAATTAAATTTTTATGTCTCCAGTTACTTTGACGTAAAAATGGATGCACATTTTCAATACTATTTCCACCAGAAGTACCATAACGTACATGTCCTAAAAACAAGTTACCGATATATGGTAAATTTTCTTCTTGCCAAGCAACATCATCTACCTTATCTGGGTTTTCAACTAAACCTTGATTCAAACGATCATTAATTTGACCAAAAATATCTTGAATAGGTTGTGATTGATTAGATCTCACCCTACTGATATAACGAGTACCCGGACTCGCATTAAATTTTAAACTTGCAAAACCAGCACCATCTTGTCCACGGTTGTGTTGCTTCTCCATTAACAAGTACATCTTGTTAATTCCGTAAAATGCAGATCCATATTTTTCTTTGTAAAACTCAAGAGGTTTTAACAAACGAACCATTGCGATTCCACATTCATGTTTAATAGCATCACTCATAATATAATTCTCTTTTGGTGTTATTAACTAACTACCGTTTGTACTAATGATTTATTTTTTTGAAGGAATTTCCATTTCATATTTTGTTAAATTTCTAAAACTTAACAAACGTTCATTAATCTCAGTTTCTGTTACATTTTGCATGCGCTCTGTACCAAATTTCTCTACACAGAAAGAAGCTAAGTTTGAACCGTGAATCAAAGCATTTTTCATGTTTTCAAAAGACACATCATCGGTTTTTGCTAAGTACCCAGAGAATCCACCCGCAAACGTATCTCCCGCTCCTGTTGGATCAAAAACTTCTTCTAATGGTAATGCTGGTGCAAAGAATACCTGGTCTTTATGAAACAATAAAGCTCCATGCTCTCCTTTTTTAATCACAACATATTTAGGCCCCATTGCTTGGATTTTTTCTGCTGCAATTAATAAAGAATACTCTCCACTTAATTGGCGCGCCTCTTCGTCATTAATAGTAATTACATCTACTTTTTTAATCACTGCTTTCAATTCTGGCATTGCAATATCCATCCAAAAATTCATAGTATCTAGAACTACTAATTTCGGTTTTTCTGTCATTTGCTCTAATACTGCATTTTGAACTAAAGGATGTAAATTTCCTAACATCACTATTCCTGCATCCTTATATTCAGCTGGCACTACAGGATTAAAGTTTTCTAAAACATTCAACTCTGTAGCCAAAGTATCTCTAGTATTCATATCGTTGTGGTACTTTCCTGACCAAAAGAATGTTTTTCCTTCTTTAACGATTTCAACACCAGCAGTATCTACTTTTCTGTCATTCAACATATCTAAGTACTCTTGAGGAAAATCTCCCCCTACAACAGATACGATCCCTGAATCTACATTAAAGTTAGCAGCAGACAAACCAATATATGTTGCTGCTCCTCCTAAAATTTTATCAGTTTTCCCAAAAGGTGTTTGTATTGCATCAAATGCAACGGTACCAACGATCAATAATTTACTCATTTACTTAATTTTTAGTCATTTAAAAAGTTAGAATCTTTTGTATAAAATTCTTTAAACCTCAGCGTGATTCAATAACTTTGCAAAAATAAGTTTAAAATATGACTATCAAAGAAATACAAGAAGAAATTATTGATGAGTTTTCTATGTTTGAAGATTGGATGGAGCGCTATGAGCACATAATTGATCTTGGAAAATCATTACCTATTATAGATGAAGCATTTAAAAAAGATGAGAATTTAATTAAAGGCTGTCAATCTAAAGTTTGGTTACATTCTGAATTGAAAAATGACACTTTATTTTTTACTGCAGAGAGTGATGCCATTTTAACTGCTGGTATTGTAGGACTTCTTTTACGAGTTTTTAACAATCAAAAACCTGAAGATATTATCAATGCAGATATGTCTTTTATTGATCAAATTGAATTAAAAGAACATCTATCTCCAACAAGAGCTAATGGTTTAGTATCAATGATCAAACAAATCAAACTATACGCCTTAGCTTTTCAAAGCAAATCAAACTCGTAAGGTTCAGAATTAATTACGAACAAAGCACTGAGAAGTATAATTAGTATCTTTGTCATCAGAAAAATAAAACATAATAAAATGGAAGAATCTCAAATTACAGATATAGGAGAAAAAATTGTTCAGGTATTGAAAACAATATTTGATCCTGAAATCCCAGTAGATATTTACGAATTAGGTTTGATCTATGACGTAATGGTTAACGACCATAAAGAGGCTAAAATTTTAATGACCTTAACTTCACCAAACTGTCCGGTTGCAGAAACACTTCCTAAAGAAGTTGAAAATAAAATAGAACAGCTTGAAGAAATTGATAGTGCAGAGGTTGAGATTACCTTTGACCCAACATGGACTCAAGACATGATGAGTGAAGAAGCCAAACTAGAACTAGGTTTTCTATAATTCATTAACTAAAAAAATGGGAGAAATTGTAAATAAAGTTGCCAATAGCAAGTTGGTTACTATTGACCTAGAAGACTACTATCCTGCTGGAGAACGTGTTTTATTTGACATAAAAAAGTGGCTTTTTCAAGAACTTATTTTAAAAGAAAAAGACTTTCGAGCTTCTATTGAATCTTTTGATTGGTCAACATTGCAAGGTAGTTATGTTGCCTTGACTTGCTCTGTAGATGCTATTATTCCCTCATGGGCCTATTTATTAATCACCACAAAAGCAGCTCCTTTTGCTAAAAAAATAGTAGTTGGAGATTTGACTCTTTTAGAGACAACTCTTTATCAAGACATCATTAAAAACATAGACACAAGCAGTATTGAAAATAGACCAGTTATAATAAAAGGCTGTGCTAATAAACCGATACCCGCAAGTGCATATACGCAATTGATTGAAAAAATACTACCAATTGCAAACTCAGTGATGTATGGTGAAGCCTGTTCTACAGTTCCATTATACAAAAAACCTAAATAACATTATCTTTGACACTTTTAAAAACCTAATTATGAAAAAAGTATTACTCTTTGCTGCTTTCCTAACAAGCACAATTTTATTTGCTCAAGAAAAAGAAAAAGAAGGAAACTGGAAAACAACTGGAAAAATCAGTTTCTTAATGAATCAATCTTCATTTTCTAACTGGCAACCAGGAGGTGACAACGCCTTCTCAGGAAATGTTAGTTTGAACTACGACTTTAACTACTCTAAAAACGGATGGGTATTTGACAACAAATTAATTGCAAGTTTAGGTATCAACGCAATTGAAGGAGAAGACACTAAGAAAACCGATGATAGATTTGAGTTTAACTCCATTTTAGGTAAACAGTTTACTAAAACATGGAATTTCTCATTCTTCGCAAACTTCAAAACGCAGTTCGTTAATGGTTATGATTATGATGATGACTTTTTAGGTGACAACTTAGCCTTTCCTACTTCTGGTTTCATGAAACCTGGTTACTTAAGTTTTGGTCCCGGTTTCTTCTGGAAAAAGAGCGACAATCTATCTGTGAATATCGCTCCAATTACTTCTAAATTCACATTCTTAACAGGAGAAGTATTTACTTTAAATGATGACAAAACGCAATACGAATCTAGTAACGACATTGAAACATACGGTGTAAAGCCAGGAGAATCTGTACGTTATGAATTTGGTTTGAATATGCGTGGTTACTATAGAGTAGACTTAATGAAAAACATCAATATGGAGAACATCCTTACTATTTTCTCTGACTATATTGAAAAACCTCAAAACGTAGATTTTGACTACACCATGAACTTAGTAATGAAAATTAATGATGTATTCTCTACAAACCTAACAGTACAAACTGTTTATGATGACAACGCATATAGCGCATTACAAGTAAGACAAACTTTTGGTGTCGGAATTAGCTACAACTTCTAATACAACACACTAAATATTAAAAAAGCCCTTTGAGATTCTCAAAGGGCTTTTTTAGTATTTATTCTTTCTTAGCTTTCTTCCGTATACTCCTCGTATAAAAAACTGTTGTAAGGAAAACGTTTGATATGAATTTTCTTTACCTCTTCATATACTTTAGATTTAAAGTCCTCTAAATTTTGTTTGTGAAGAGCAGAAATAAACACACAGTTATTTTCCATCTTAGACATCCATGATTTCTTTAACTCCTCCAGCGTATAATGCGCTTTGGTTTTTTCAGTCACCAAATCATCATCGTCTATGGTCTCGTGTTCATAAGCATCAATCATATTAAAAACCATCATTACAGGCTTGTCTGAACTTTCAATTTCAGCTAAAATATTATTTACAGAATCTATATGATCCTCAAAATTTTTATGTGAAATATCCACTACATGCAATAACAAATCCGCCTCACGAACCTCATCTAAAGTAGATTTAAACGACTCTACCAACTGAGTTGGTAATTTTCTAATAAACCCAACAGTATCAGTCATCAAAAAAGGTAAATTCTTAATAACCACTTTTCTTACGGTAGTATCTAAAGTTGCGAACAATTTATTTTCTGCGAAAACATCAGACTTACTGACAACATTCATCAAAGTAGATTTCCCTACATTGGTATAACCAACTAAAGCAACACGAACTAATTGCCCTCTGTTTTTTCTTTGAATCGCCATCTGCTTATCAATCGTTACGAGTCTTTTCTTTAATACATTGATTTGATCTCGTACGATACGTCTATCCGTTTCAATTTCAGTTTCCCCAGGTCCACGAAGTCCAATACCTCCTTTTTGTTTATCAAGGTGGGTCCACAACTTAGTTAACCTTGGCAGTAAATATTGACATTGGGCCAAAGCCACTTGTGTTCTTGCATAACTTGTTTGTGCACGCTGGGCGAAAATATCAAGAATTAAATTGGTTCGATCCAAAATCTTACAATCCAACACTTTCTCAATATTACGCAATTGTGCTGGCGACAACTCATCATCAAAAACTGCTGTTCCTATATGATGTGTATCTATATATCTTTTTACTTCTTCTAACTTACCACTACCAATAAAGGTTTTAGGGTGTGGTTTTTCTACATTCTGCACGAATCTCTTAACAGAAACTCCTCCAGCAGTTTTTACCAAAAATTCTAGCTCATCTAAAAATTCTTTCGCTTTAGCATCATTTTGATGTTGCGTAACAACCCCTATAAGAACCGTTTTTTCAGATGTAACTTTTTTCTTATCAATCATGCTACAAATGTACGATTTTTGTTAAAGAGCATAACCAAATAACAACGACTTCCTTTCTATTGATTTAATTCACAATTAAACACCCCTGCTTGATTTAATTATGTACTTTAGATTTTTACTCACAATACTACTTAATGACCATATCTCCCCTTTCAATAGCCTTTTATAATGTTGAAAATTTATTTGATACAGAAGACAGTCCTCACACCCTAGATAGAGAATTTACACCCAAGGGTAAAAAGAAATGGGGACCTTATCGCTATCAATTAAAAATAGAAAAGTTAGGAAAAGCTATTACGCGAATTGGAGAGGATTACTCCCAACTTCCGCCAATTTTTATTGGGCTTGCCGAAGTAGAGAACAGCATGGTGCTTGACGACCTACTAAAATCTGATGCCTTACAGTATTTACCATATGATTACGTGCATTATGATTCTCCTGATGAAAGAGGCATAGATACGGCTTTGTTATTCAATAAAGAACAATTTCAACTATTAGACTCCAAAGCAATTCCGATCATTGTTTATGACTCCAACAACGTTAGAGACTACACAAGAGACATCTTATATGTTAAAGGAAAACTGGACAATGAAATTATTCATATCTATGTAAATCACTGGCCTTCTAAAAGATCTGGTTTTGATGAAACCCGTAAAAAAAGAATAGAGATAGCCTCCATATTGCATCAAGAGATGGCAAATATTGACGAAACAGATCCTAAAATTGTTATTATGGGTGATTTCAACGACAACCCGGATGATGATAGTATTCAAAAACATTTGGTGACGTCTAACTTTAGAAACCCAAGTTTAAAATTATATCAAAACAATCAAGGAGCTTCTAAATTTTACGGTAAATGGATGCTGTTTGATCAAATAATTCTTTCTGAAAATTTTTTCGAAAATACACCAAACAATTACTCCTATCAAGCAGCCCATATTTTTAGTGCTCCTTTTCTGACAAACCCAAGAGGCAGACACAAATCAGAACCTTTTAGAACCTATTCAGGAAAATACTATCAAGGTGGTTATAGCGACCATTTCCCTGTGTTTGTATTACTCGCAAAAACTAAAAATGCATAAAAAAACCCGAACTTTATTTTTAGTTCGGGTTTTATGCGTTATTAACTTTTTTTACTTTTTTATTACCTTAACCGGTATAGAAAACTTCTTATTTTTCAACTCATCAGAAGCTTTTACTACTGACTGGTAATTCAACCTTGATTTGATAAAATTTATAATTTTCTCATCTTGTGAATCAACCATAAGGACCACTATTTCCCCTCGCTTATTTACTAAAAATTCAACTTTCGCTGAAATAATTCTTTCATTTTCTAAAAAATCAGGATGATCTAATAATCTTTCGATTTCACTTCTTAATTTTTCATTGATTGTCATTGTTTCTGGATTTGCTGCAATCGTTGCAACGGTTCCTAAAACTAGGGCGAACATTACTAAAATGATTTTTTTCATAATTTCTAATTTCTATTACAAAGATACTTTCAATGCAAAAATAAAATTGAAAAAAACACTTCAACAAAACCTCTTCTTTTGGTTAACACAACATCAAACAAGGATTCTATTAACCAAATATTCACATTGAGAATTTTATAAAAATCAAACTCTCTTTTCACTATTATCTATAAATAAACTCCTTTTTTTGACAGTTTAAAAGAGTCATAAAGATTAATCATCAATACCATAAATCAGAAGCTTTTTAAATGTTACCTAAATGTAAATTTATTGGAAAAATAACAGACCTGTCCTCTAAACTCTAAGAGATCTTACAGCATAAAAAAGAATTCCAATTCTCAATAATTTCTATTTTTAGTCATTACTTTTACATCAACAAAATTCAAATCATTCGAGCCATCATCATTAAAAATGATAATGCATTACGTTAAATAATTATTACCCATAATAAGTGGAATCTAGTATACAAAAATCATTGAACCGAAAAAAAAACATAATTATATTAGTCACACTAATCTTCCTGCTCATGCTACCTAATATATTATTTATTTATTATGGTGAAGACTCTGCAGTCGTGACAATCCTAAAAAAAATAGTTTTTTTCAACTACACAACGGCATTACTACTACTACCCTTATCTTTTTTAAAACCTAAATCATATTTCCTATTTTTAACAATTACGATTCCGTTTGCAATTACTGATTTATTTGTACTTACGTTAAGCAAAACGCAATCCACAACAATGCATCTCCTTGCACTCTATGAAACACACACAAATGAAGCTTTAGAACTAATTTCAGGAAATGTTTGCTATGTTAGCATAGCAATAATATACATTACTCTCTACATATATCTTTCCAAAAAACTAAATTCTCACTTCTCAATAGGAAAAAACGGAAAAAAAGTAATAGCAATTTTTTCTTTATCCTTTATATTACTAATATTAGCAAGAGATATAAAGATTGCCTATACTTTCTCAAAAGGTCAGATAATTGAAGCAACATTATACCACATTACAGTAAAACTAAAAAAAACTTTTCCTGTAGGCTCTTTTCTCAAACTAAAAGAAACTATTAAACAAACTCATCAAAAAAATAGTTTTGACAAAAAAAACCAGTATTTCACTTACAAAAACAAAACTCTAAACGAAAACGAAGATCAGACTATTATCCTTGTGATAGGAGAAACTGCAAGAAGAAAGAATTTCCAAATTTACGGTTACGAAAGACAAACAACACCTTTTCTTGCAAAAGAAACCAACCTCATACCATTCTCCCAATTTACCTCTTGTGCAAATTTTACACTTGCAAGCTTTACACAAATACTTTCCAGCATTAGTCCTAGTACACATAAAAATGCTCATGATGAGCTAGGACTCATACATGCTTTTAAAGAAAACAGCTATAAAACCTACTGGATTACAAACCAACGCTATTCTATCTCCTCAACATATAATTTATACTCAAAGCAATCAGATTACAGGTTTGACACCTCGACTAACCTAGACATGGAAAACAACGACTTAGCAATATTACCTTATTTAAAAGGTATTCTTAAAAAAAACAATAGCACAAAAAAACTCATTGTTATTCATTGTATAGGTAGTCATTACAGGTACAACTTAAGATACCCTAAAAAGTTTGCGGTTTACCAACCAGAACTAAAAAACACACTTTCCGTATCTGAAAACAACATTTCTCATAAACAAGAGTACCTAAACTCTTACGACAACTCTATTTTATTAACAGACTATTTACTACATAATATAATCTCACTCTTAAAAGAAACAAAAGAGAAATCATTAATGCTATATGTATCTGACCATGGAGAAAATCTTTTCGATGATGATCGCGAGCTATTCCTCCACGGTACAGCAACTCCAAGCAAATACGAATTAGAGATACCTATGCTAATTTGGCATTCGGACAACTACAACAAAAAACGTGTCGAAATTCTAAATTCAAAAAAAGACGAAAAACTTTCTTCTGAAATAATATTCCACACCATGTCAACTCTTGGTGGATTCAGAACAAAACTCCACAATCCAAAACATGATTTATTTTCAGACAGCCTATTAGTTGGCAATAGAACCGCTATCAAACCAGATGGTACAGTTATGAGAATCGACAAATAAAAATCATCTTATCCAAGGAGAAAAATTTTGTGGGGAAAGCTGTTTATGACCACTAGTTTTAGAAAATATTTCCCATTCAGATAAATCAAAATGATTACTTGCTGAATCTACTTCTAATTTCCTAACTGCCTTCCCATCCAAATACTCCCAATTGGTGCCGGAACCATCTTCTCCCCTTACACCATAAACATCATGCACTTGCCCATCTGAATCTTCTAATTCATATACATCGTCTCCATTGCCAGATATATAATTCGTTACAAAATCTGCAGTCATATCAAAATCTACTTCGAAACCTTCATTAGCTATGATAAAGAATTCTTTCGCCTCCATTATGTACCCTGATAAATCCACACCTCCAGAACTAGCATTACTAGAACCGTTTAAATATTTCTTTAATTTCCATCCATTCAAAGACACTGCTGAATCTCCGGCATTATAAAGCTCCACAAACCTTGACCCAATATTGTTTTCAGGATCAGCCACTTCGGTTATTAGTATATTTTTTTCAACCTCTTCACATGTTTCATAATCCTGATCAAACTCAACATCTTCTAAAGAACGTATTTGCATTTTTAATTGCTCCCCTTTGCGATACAATACCCCAGTAATTTCACCTTTCTTAATCGGAACTTTATTATTTGCAAAAGAAGCACTCCCTAAAGTTTCTAGTTCAATAAAATGAAATTCTTCACATGCTGAAAATTTCCTAGAGGCACTTTCAGTGCCTGAAAAATAGGCAAATGCTTTGCCTATTTCATTTTCTTTTAACTGAACCCCTTGAACCGTTACCAACGTATTTTGATATTTTTCTAAAGTCAATTCATCTAACCTCCTTTCTATCGGAATTATTTCATAATTTTCAGCAACCGTTTGTATATACCTATCTAAATTCCCCTCTTTAATAGGTCCAACGGTACCCTCATCAAAAATTCCTATTGAAAATTGTCCATTTACCTTATCTAGATACAAATAATTTAATTCCAAATAGACCTTATCCCCAACAGAAAATTTTTCAAAAAGATTCTCTTCGTCTATCAAAATTTTAAACCCTCCTTCAGGACTTTCAAATTCATCCTGTATGTAAAGTGTATTTGCAAAATTACCCTCTTGATCTGACGATATAACATATCCTTCAAAAACATAATTTTCATCAACACCAAATTCTACCACCTCATCTGTATACTTTGAAATAATTTCTTGATAAGATATTGTTGCGTCTGTTGATCTTATAATAGAGCAACGTTCATCGGTTAATTTCACATCATTTTCATCTCGCAAAGACAACTGAAACTCAGAATAATATTTTGTTAGCACCCCCTGTACATTACCTTTCCTATTTGGGATTTCAAAATTTTTAAAATCTGAAAAACCACTAATATTTATTTTTATTTTCCCTACATCATCACAACCATCGTTCACTTGGTATAATTCTCTCTCTGTATTTTTTGTTGAGGTGACATCTCCAAAGGACTCCCCAATATCTTCCTCTCCGAATTGTACATTCTCCAACATTACCAATTTCTGAAGATGACTTTCGTTAATTTGTGATATCTGAATCGGCTGAGGCTCTACACTTTCAACCTCACAACTCCTTATAAAATGATTAAATATTTCAGAAGACGGTATTCTCTCTATTTCACCAGCCACTGCTTTTCCTATTTGCAAAACACCTCTTCCATATCCAATAGAAAGGCCTTTTAATTTCACAAACACCTTTCTGCCAACAGGGTAATGAGCATATAGGTTGCTTTTATCAATAGAGAATTGAATCCCGACCATGGGATTTCTTGGCGCATCTTGAATAGATAATATTTTATACATATTTCCAGAAGCATCACTACTCACAACATAACCTGCCACAATTATTTCGGATTCGAATGTTGTTATCCCATATCCGGCCATCTCTAAAATCTGTGTCATCGTATGTGTTTCTTTTATATTTTGATTTTCGCAAATAATATCCGGAACCTCGTGATGAACATCACAACTAATCAATAACAAACTAAAAATAAACACATATTTTATCATAACTAATAATTTTAGAACCTAACACTCAATATCATATAGTAACCTGTTCCGTTTTGTACCCAATACTTAGAACCAAACTGAGACTGTTTCAACAAACTATCCTCCTTTAACTCTTGATAATTGGCTTTTCTGGCCTGCTCATAACCTCCCGTTTTATATAACTCCCCTAAAACATTTGTTAGACTCACAAAAAGTCCAATATATTTGTCTTTCAATTTCCAAGATTTCCCTCCCACCAAATTCAACAAGAATAAATCATCAAATCTCTCTTGTTCTAACAATTCAGAAATTTCGACTTTTGTGATTTGCTCAGCATTATCACCCTCTGTAAACGGCACTCCATCTCCATCTAAATAAAAATTAGAAGTTCTTAACAAAGGCGAAATGGACAAGTAATGATTTTGTAAAAAATTTCCATTTACCGCTACCCACCAATAATCTGGGTTCCTATAATTGACGCCTAAAGAAAAAGCCTTTTCTGGAGTTCCTCCAATATGATATCCTTTCAAATAAGCACTCCCTAGATCCCCTTCATGGGAATCAAACAAATCCGTTTCAATTTTTAAATTCGGATTATTAGCATAAGTAAAACTCCCTATCGCTGAAACTATGTTTAAAGAAACCTCACTTGACAATTCTAAATCAATTCCTAATTCTAGTCCAACATGACGTTTAGAAATATTGGTTAGAGACTGTCCAACAAAATCAGAATTATCTCCCTTCAAGCCTTCAGCAAACAGAAATGAATTTTCAGTTCCTTGTGAGAAACAACTATAATATGCTGTTATCCTTGATTTAATTCTAGGAGCCCTATATTGATAATTAAAATCCAACGTATTAATTTTTTCACTGGATAGATCACTGGTTATTTGGTTGCTTACCCTAACATTCGCATATGTATTTTTTAAAGTTGGCGCTCTAGAAATAAAGGCAATATTGGAATACAACAAATGCCTGCCTGAAAACTTATAAAGTGTGTTTAATTTTACACTAAAATCATCAAAGAATATTTTACCTCCTGTTCCGTAAGACGAATTGGGATACTTTCCATTTTTAAAAAAACCCGTTCTCTCAAAACCAGTCTTAGCATAATTAACTGCCCCAACGAATTCAATTTTCTCTAATTTATAAGACGATTGTAAAAAAAGCTCTAACTCAGAAAAATTTACTTTGTAATTGTAGGAAAAGGAATCTCCCAGCACGACTCTTCTATTGCTATTATTTAAATTATTTTGTGCCTTA
The DNA here is from genome assembly GCF_057197705.1 of Flavicella sp. IMCC45537. NCBI lineage: Bacteria > Pseudomonadati > Bacteroidota > Flavobacteriia > Flavobacteriales > Flavobacteriaceae > Flavicella > Flavicella sp. IMCC45537. The sequence continues at coordinate 2,747,204 of NZ_CM170067.1, read as the reverse complement.
TCTCCCTGTTCAAAAGCATCTACATCCAAAAAACCACCACCCCCTAAATCATCAATTACTTTCGCATAATTAAAACTTACCAAAGATCGATAACCACCCCCTCCTTCGATTTTAACTTGCTCGCTAATCGTTTTTTTAAAAACAGAACGAAAAGAAAATTGCTTGTCCTCTGTTCTATCCTCATACAAATAATAACTTGAATTTTGTACGGTTTGGTTTACACTATACAATTCAGACCAGTTTACTTGCCCATCTTCAACAAAGGTTTCTGACAGCCGATATGCCTCACCAAAATCACCAAAGCTCAGCGCAGCACTTGGTAAATATTTATAATAAGAAGGATCTGGACTGTTGACATTTGCATACCCCAGCCTACTAGCACTTACATAACCAAACTGATAAGAAATACTTGTATCCCATTGTGTGGTATTATTCACTTTATAACGGTGGGTACCTATTATAAGAGGCTCATTTACTTTCTGAATTCTGGAGTTCCTAACTTTACCTTGTTGTCCTCCCCAATAAGAATTATATCTTCCTCCCTTTAAATCTATTACCTCTTGTGTATTTGCAGAAGATCTACCCCTTTGATTAAAAGCACTGATAAGGGTAAGCCCAACACAATGTGCTGCATTTATTTTTTTATCAATACTAACAAAGGCTGAATACGCAGTATAATTTGTTCCCTCTATAGCCCCGCTATTGGCCGAGCGTGTGGAAAAAGAAAAAGCAAAAGACCAATTATTTTTCAAAACCCCTGTAGCATGAGAAACCATAAACCTATTTTTATAACTACCATTACTCGTTGCATAAGACAATGAACTACTTGGTCTATACTCAGAAGCATTTGTTTTGAAATTCGTGACCCCTAAAACAGAACCAAAACTAACAGCTGAAGGCGCTACACCATAACTGAAACTAAAATTTCTTAGCACATCATTCAAGCCACCCCAATTACTCCAGTTAGGCCTACCTGTTTGAATTTTATTCATTTTTATTCCGTTGATCAAAACCGTCCCCTCACGACTATCATATCCGCGAATTTTAAAACGAGCTTGTCCAAAATTAAAGGCGGCTGTGCGAACAAATACGTCTTTTGAAGACTGCAACAAACCTGTAATAATATTTGCCCCACCAATATCATTATCTAACAAATCATCTTCTGATAGCTCCAATGTATTAGAATAGATAAATTCTTCCTCTTTAGGAATCAATGCAATAGTCCCTAAATACAGCTTGGAAGTCTGCGTGTTTTTTAATGAAAAATACTGAGTTTCAAAACCCTTTAGGATGAATTCTAAAACCAAATCACTCCGATCTTCAAGCTCCATAGAAAACCTACCTGAAACATCAGAATAAACATATATCCCTTGATTTGAAGCCAAGCGAATCAAAACAGAATCTGCGGCCGTATTGGAACGTGATTTTACAACAACTCCTTCAATTAATATTTTTTTTTGAGCATGAAAAACAGACACAAAACAAAATAAAAAGCAATAACAAAACACCTCACAACAAGATGAAGACCTTATCTTTTTCATATATTTTTTTAAATCATAGCTTATTTAAGTTACGAAAAAAAAATCCTAACTTTAATAGAAAAGCCAATGAGAAAAAAAATTTTATTCTTGATTTTTATACTATCGACTCAAATAAATTTTGGTCAAAAAAAGAAATACACCGTCCACACCATCTCTTTTTATAATCTAGAAAATTTATTTGACACCATTAATAATCCTTTAACTAATGATGAAGCGAGCCCGATAATGGAAATCAAAAGAAACCGGTCAAAAATTTATTTCAAAAAAATAAAAAATCTACAAAAAGTAATTTTAGAAATAGGTTATGAGAACACTAAAGCACCGCCAACTCTTTTAGGTGTTGCAGAAATAGAAACAAATTCTGTTTTGCATGATTTGATAAACACAAACCAAACCCTAAAAAACCAATACAACTATATTCACTATGACTCCCCTGACAAAAGGGGAATTGACGTTGCTTTAGTTTACAACAAAGAAAAATTTATTCCCATACATCATCATTCGTATGAATTAAAATTATGGTCGAACAACGGATATCGAATCTACACAAGAGACCAGTTATTAGTTTCTGGCTACCTTGAAAACGAACTTACACATATCATTGTAAATCATTGGCCTTCCAGAAGAGGTGGTGAAAAAAAAAGCAGAATTTTAAGAGAAAAAGCGGCCTTGCTAAACAAAAAAATATGTGATAGTATTTTCTCAAGTCACCCCAACTCAAAAATTATTTTAATGGGAGATCTCAACGACAATCCAACCAACTCAAGTTTAAAAGAAGTTTTAAAAACTAAAGAAATTAGCAATACACCTAATGATACCCTTTTCTACAACCCTTATGAAACTCTTTATAAAAAAGGATTCGGAACTCTTGGATACAGAGACAACATACATCTATTTGACCAAATTATCATAAACGGTAAATTCCTATCAAAAAAATTCAAAACGCTAAACTTCTACCAGGCCCATATTTTCAATCCAAGTTACCTCACACAGCAAACCGGTAAATACAAAGGATATCCTTTTCGAAGTTTTGGCAATGGGAATTTTACAGAGGGTTATAGTGATCACTATCCTGTTTACATTTATTTAATCAAAGAACTAGAATAAAAACACTAGTTTTACAAAAAACCTATGATAAAACACCTTTACAAAATCGCGTTTTTCGCGTTACTTATTGTTTCTTGTAACAACAATGAAAACTCTGGGAATGAAAACAACCTATTAGAAATTAGTAAAAAGTTAAATTCTTTAGACCCTTCCGTAATTGGAGAAAATAACGATTCTCAGACGGCCGCTAAAAAAAAATATACAGAGAAAAAAAGTCAAGAAAAAACATCCATCGATTGTCAGCACACAGAAACATACACTGAGAATTATAATGGAGTGGCGTTCACTTCCACAATTTCTTATTTTGATGAAAACATGAACCCTGCAACTAATTGCATCCAATATAACGAAGGTTCGTTTCTACAATATTACACAAAAGAAAATCAGACTACTATAGGTCCTGACTTTGAATACATCGTGAACAGCAAAGGGACATATACAAAGAAATTCACTGTGAATCTGATCCAATCAACATCCAATGAAAATATAACTGGATCCTTAAATTTTGATGGGAACATTTTTAACCTCCTTGAAGGAAGCTATTTTAATCTATTAATATCTTATAATCCAACTGTTTTTTCTAAAATGTTTGAACCACAAATAGACATCAATTATATCTTTGAGTTTGAAGCAAACAACACTACCTATCATTTTGAAATGATAGTGAATTATCAAGACTTTTTAGAAATTGAAACTTCTGAAGAATTAGAGCTTACAATGGACTACCCTTTATATGATACAACAAATACTCAAATCGGAGTTATCACCTATGTATCAGATTTTGAAACTGAAAAAGAATACTTCAGACTTTACGATTTAGACGGAAATTTAGTAGAATAGTTTTACTCCTGAAACCATCATTAAAAAGCCTTTTCTAAACACAGAAGAGGCTTTTCTGTTTTTTGTTATTCAAGCCCACTGTTATCGTGCAAATTTGTACTTTTGTAACTTCATTTTTTAAATGAACCTAAAAAACATGGATACCGCAAAAAAAATATTAATTAAAATTGGCTCTAATGTGCTTACACTTGCCTCTGGCTTGCCGGACAAGGAACGTATTGCTCATATTGTAACACAAGTAGCTGATTTAAAAAAAGCGGGATTTCAGGTTATTTTAGTTTCTTCTGGAGCGGTAGCCGCGGGGAGGAGTATTGCAAATGTAAAAAGCTCAAATGCCGTTAGCCAACGTCAGGTTTTAGCATCCATCGGCCAAATAGAATTAATGGGAATTTACAACAAAGAGTTTATTCATCATAACCTTCTATGTTCTCAGGTATTGGTTACTAAAGAATCTTTTAGAACGCGCCAGCATTATCTGAACATCAAAAACTGTTTGGATGCTTTGTTAGAAAATAACATCACTCCAATTATCAATGAAAACGACGTGGTTTCTGTTACAGAATTAATGTTTACAGATAATGATGAGTTATCTGGACTGGTAGCTTCTATGATTTCTGCTGAGAGTTTGATATTGCTGTCTAATGTAGATGGAATTTTTACTGCTCACCCTAATGAACCTGGAGCTGAACTCATCAAAGAATACAAAGATGAAACCGTTGATTTAGAAAATGCAGTATCAGATATCAAATCGGAATTTGGACGTGGAGGAATGCTTACCAAAGCAAATACCGCTAAACAAATAGCAAGTCTTGGTATCGATGTTTATATTGGAAATGGAAACAAAAACAATATTGTAAACGCCTTATTACAAAAAGAAACAGGTACTTTTTTCAAAGCCTCAGAATCAAACACTTCTCCAATAAAAAAATGGGTAGCCCAAGCCGGAGACTTTAGTGAAGCTAAAATTATCATTAACAAAGGAGCCAAAGAAGCCTTGTTATCTTCCAATGCAAGTAGTGTTCTTCCCGTTGGGGTAGTAGCAATTGAAGGCTCTTTTAAAAAAGGAGACGTTATCAACATTGTTGATGAGGACAAAAATAATATTGGCCTAGGAAAAGTAGCATACGATTCCGAAGAAGCTAATGCATACATTGGACAAAGAGATCATAATGCACTTGTACATTACAATTATCTTTTCCTGAATTAAAACCGAGTTCTATAACTCAAATGCAATTTATTGCAGTAAAAAAACATTAAAATGAACACACAAGATACATTTAAAGCCGTAAAAAAAGCCAGTAGAGAATTGGTTTCCTTATCTACGGAAACTATCAATACAGTTCTACAAGAACTTGCCGAATTAGCGGTTGCTAGAACTGAAGAAATTTTAACAGAAAACAAAAAAGATTTAGACAGAATGGATATAAATGATCCTAAATACGATCGTTTATTGTTATCTGAAGAAAGAATAAAGGGAATCTCTCAAGACATTATCAATGTTTCTAACTTGACTAGTTCTGTAGGAGAGATTTTATCTAAAAAAGAGCTTGAAAACGGTCTGAAAATCTCAAAGGTAAGAGTTCCTATGGGAGTTATCGGAATCATTTATGAAGCACGTCCTAATGTTTCTTTTGATGTTTTCTCACTTTGCTTTAAAACGCAAAACGCATGTATTTTAAAAGGAGGTAGCGATGCAGAATTTTCTAACAAAGTAATTGTTGGCATCATAAAAGAAGTTTTAGAAAAACACAATATAAACACAGATGTGGTTACGTTGTTACCAACAGACAGAAAAGCTACTGCAGAAATGCTTGAAGCTACTGAATATGTTGATTTGATTATTCCAAGAGGAAGTCAAGGTTTGATCAACTTTGTAAGAGATAACGCAAAAGTACCGGTTATTGAAACGGGAGCAGGAATCGTTCATACTTATTTTGACGCGAGTGGAGATATTGAAAAAGGTAAAAATATTGTTGTAAACGCGAAAACCAGAAGAGTGAGTGTTTGTAACGCCTTAGATTGTCTTTTGATTCATGAAAACAGATTAGAAGACCTATCTACCATCACCAATGCACTGATTGAAAAGGAAACAGAAATCTATGCTGATGCAAAAGCCTTCGAAAGCATCAAAGGATCATACCCAGAAAACTTATTACATATTGCCGATGAAACCCATTTTGGTACAGAATTTTTGTCGAATAAAATGTCCATCAAAACAGTATCGGATTTAAATGAAGCTGTGAGTCATATTGCTGACTATAGCTCTAAGCACAGTGAAGCTATTGTTGCTGAAGATGAAGCCGTAATAGAAACCTATTTAAACAATGTGGATGCGGCAGCAGTGTATGCAAATAGTTCAACCGCATTTACTGATGGTGCTCAGTTTGGACTCGGTGCAGAAATTGGAATCAGTACACAAAAATTACACGCACGTGGACCAATGGCATTAGAGGAAATTACAACCTACAAATGGATTGTAAGAGGCGATGGCCAAATAAGAAGCTAAGAAGTATAATTTAAAATACCCGCAATTCTGTTGCGGGTATTTTTTTTGATGTTTAACTTTACTTAAAAAAGATGCATTTTTTCTTAGACCATCATGAATCAAAATTACCTGATGTAAAAACAACTATTTTTACAACCATGAGCCAGCTGGCTAAAGAAAATAATGCCATCAACTTATCTCAAGGGTTCCCTGATTTTGATTGCCCTAAACTACTTCTTGAAGAAACACAAAAGGCTCTCATTTCAAATCACGATCAATATGCCCCGATGGCAGGATCTATGGCCTTAAGAGAAGAAATTTCAAAAAAAACAGAAACCTGTTATCAGCAATCCTATTGCCCAGATTCTGAAATAACCATTACGGCAGGTGCCACTCAAGCAATCTACACTGCCATTTCTGCTTTTATAAAATCAAAGGACGAGGTAATTGTCATAAAACCGTCTTACGACTGTTATGAGCCAGCTATTCAAGTAAATGATGGTACTACCATAAACGTTCAACTTTCAGCTCCGAACTACAAGGTAAACTGGACAGAGTTTTCAAAAAAAATAACAGCACAAACAAAAATGATCATTCTAAATAGTCCCAACAACCCCAGCGGTACTATTCTTGAAAAATCTGATCTGTTAGCTTTAGAGAAAATCGTAAAAAATACCTCCATTCTTTTACTGTGTGATGATGTTTACGAACATATAATTTATGACGGAAATCAACATCAAAGTGCTTGCATGTTTCAAGAGCTAAAAAAAAGAGCGATTATATGCTCCTCATTTGGGAAAACCTACCATATCACTGGTTGGAAAATTGGATATTGCATGGCTCCCAAAGAACTGATGCAAGAATTCAGGAAAGTACACCAATACAATGTTTTTAGTGTGCATCACCCCTCTCAAGTAGCTTTGGCAAATTTTTTAAATAAATCTGACGATTATCTTTACCTTCACGAGTTTTACCAAGAGAAAAGAGATTTCTTTTTAAATCTCATCCAAGGATCAAATTTTGAGTTCACGGCAACACAGGGAACTTATTTTCAATTATTAAATTATTCTAAAATCACAGATGAAAATGATATGGAATACGCACAGCGGCTTGTAAAAGAGCATAAAATTGCAGCCATACCATTTTCTCCTTTCAATACAGTATCAAACCATAAAGTGTTACGATTTTGCTTTGCTAAAAAAAATGACACTTTAGAAAAAGCGGCAGAAATATTATGCAAGATCAATTAAAAGTACATCTTATCCAGTCTGACACAATCTGGAAAAACATAACAGAAAATCTAGAAAACATTAGCCAAAAAATCAGTCAGATTACAGAACCTACTGATATTATTATACTACCTGAAATGTTTAGCACTGGGTTCGTTATGAACCCTTCGGAAGTTGCAGAACCCACGGATGGCATTGCCGTTACTTGGATGATTGATACTGCAAAATCAAAAGATTGCGCAATTGCAGGAAGTTTAAGCATCAAAGAAAAAAACAAATTTTACAACCGTTTCGTTTTTGTTTTCCCTTCAGAAAAAATTGAATACTACGACAAAAAACACTTGTTCTCTCATGCCGGAGAAAACAAGATATACACCGCTGGAACGGAAAGAAAAATAATTGAATACAAAGGATGGAAAATTGCCCCTTTTATTTGTTATGATTTACGATTCCCAGTTTGGTCTAGAAATACCGAAAATTATGATATTGCAATTTATGTAGCAAACTGGCCTAAACCGAGAATTAATGCCTGGGACCTATTATTAAAAGCAAGAGCCATTGAAAATATTTGTTACACTATTGGCGTAAACAGAATTGGTACAGATGCAAATCACCTTGAATATATTGGACATTCCCAAATAATAAACCCTCTAGGGAACCACATAAAAAAATCTAGCATTCCTGTAGAGGAAATCATATGTACCACTCTGTATAAAGCTGAAATTTTAAAATGCAGAAAGGATTTCAAATTTTTGGAAGATAGAGATCAGTTTCAATTAAAAGAATAGCATATGTACCAATTAAGCAATAATAATATTCAGATCAAGATCAACAAAACGGGAGCCGAATTATCCAGTATTGTATCTTTAAAAAACAACAAAGAATACCTTTGGAGAGGTGATGCAAAATTTTGGGGAGGACAAGCACCTATTCTTTTTCCTTTTGTTGGAAGGTTAAAAGAAGATACTTTTATTGAAAACAACCGAAAATACTACCAAAAACAACACGGATTTTTTAGAAGAAGTGATGCTATAGAATTCATTGACAAAACAGATTCAAAAATAACATTCTCTTTAAAACATTCAGAAAAAACCCTAGAGGTTTACCCCTATGAATTTGAATTTAAAACAAGCTATCAACTTGTTGAAAACAAAATCCAGATTCAGCATACGGTTACAAACCTTGGAAACAAAAACATGTATTTTTCTATCGGAGAGCACCCAGCTTTTAACTGCTCTCTACAAAATTCAGATGAAAGTTATGAAAACTGCTTTTTAGAATTTGAACATCCTGAAACAGACAGTACATGGAACATAAATGAAGATGGCCTTTTAGATGGTACTACCAGGAAATTTTTAAACGACACAAAGATATTACACCTTAATAAAAATACTTTTGATAAGGATGCACTCGTTTTTAAAAACTTAAGATCAAACAAAGTAACTTTAGGGAATAATGCAGAAGGCGCATTAATTACAGTTGAATTTAATGACTTCCCTTATCTTGGAATTTGGTCTAAGCCCAATGCTCCTTTTGTGTGTATTGAACCTTGGCAAGGTTATGCAGATTCTATTCAAAGTAATCAAAACATTGAAGATAAAGAAGCCATAACTATGCTAGAACCAGGAAAAGAACATATTGCCCGATTCTCGATAGAAATTCACATTTAAAGCAATAAAAAACCCTTACTAAATCAGTAAGGGTTTTTATGTATTATTTTACAACCAATGGATTCATCCACTTGAATTTGTAATCCGTATCAGGCACCGTTATTCTTTGTGCTATTCTCATCATTCTCTCAGGCAAACGCATTAAATAAGTTCTAGCTTTATCAGCCTCTGGAGTCAAGCCAGTAAACTTATCGATTTCCCAAGCTTTTAATAATTTCTCCAAAATATCAATATAATCAAATGCTGAATAAACACCTGAACGTTGTGCTACATCAGAAAACTTATCAAACAAAGAGGCTTTTTGACCATAAGACTCTCTTAAATACATTGCCGGCATTTCAATCTTATGTTTCATCATATCACAAAATGCAATCATCATTTCTGATGGATCCACTGCAAATATTTGGCGGATAAATTCAACATAAGCCAAATGATGTCTCATTTCATCTCCTGCGATAATTTTTGACATTTTTGCCAAACCTTTCATTCCCGCTTTACGAGCAATTTTTGCCACATTGTTATGAGAAACATATGTTGCTAATTCTTGAAAACTTGTATAAACAAAAGTTTTATAAGGATCTCTTGCAGTACCAATATCAAAACCATCTGCTACTAAATGCTGTGTTGTAATTTCAACTTCACGCATATTTACACGACCTGAAAGATAAATGTATTTATTCAAAACATCTCCATGTCGATTCTCTTCAGCAGTCCATCTACGAATCCAACTAGACCATCCTTTTTGTTCTCCGTGCTGATCAATACCGTCCAAATCTAACAACCATGACTCGTACGTTGGTAACGCCTCTTCCGTAATCATATCTCCAACCAAAGACACCCAAAAATCATCATCTAAATCCTTAGACAACTCTCTAATTTCCTTTACTTCATCAATAAAAGTATCTGATTGAGGGTTTGGTAAAAAATCTGTAGGCTGCCATATCTCTTCCGGAGAAATCAAAAACTTACCAAAAGTAGTTTCGATATCTTTTTCCAGAGTTAACATAACCTCTTTACGAACGTTGTTTATTGACATAATATTCTTTTAAATCTGCTTATAGCTTACAAAGTTACTGAGTTTTTTATAGTTTCCTCTACTTTTTGAAATAAATCATTAAATTCCATAGATTTCACTGCAATAGGTTCATGAGTTTCCAAGGTCATATGAACCCCAATACCCAATGGAAATGCTCCGTTTCTAACCAACTTCCAAGAATTATTTATGGTTAAAGGTACTACATATGCAGAGGGAGCATACTTGCTAATTATTTTCAAACCATTGACCGAAAATGGCTTTGGTGTTCCGTCTTTACTCCTAGTACCTTCAGGAAAAATAACACCCGCCCAATTATTCTCTTCCAGTTTTTTTCCGAATTTGGCTAATGCAGTAAGCGCCTGTTTAGGATCGTCTCGATCAATCAACACAGACCCACCATGTCTTAAATTAAAAGACACACTCGGAATTTTTGCACCTAATTCTTTTTTAGAAACAAATTTTGTGTGGTATTTTCTAAAGTACCATGATATTGGTGAAATTTCATGTGCACTTTGATGATTAGAAACAATGATCAAAGGAACTCCTTCAGGAATTTCTGCCTTTTTAGTAAAAGTAATCCTTGTACCCAAGACGTATAAAGTCCACAATAAAAAATAATTTAACAGATCTACTGATTTTTTATGTGCAGTATATCCAAATACATTCAAACAAAACCATTGAATGGGATGAAATATACAGATAATAAAACCGAACAGTAAATAATGTATTACTGAAAGGGGATATGCAACTATTTTTTTCATTCTAATCTAATTTATTCCACATCTATTAGAACCACTGGCCCCATGGAATTCTAGTTAAAATCAAGACTAAAGCCACCCCATAAAATATTACAAAGGTTTTGAATTTAGAAGCGTCTTCTGTCTGTTTCTTATGCTTAGACCAACCTACTGTTATCAAAGCAATCGCTAAAATCATTGTAATTGGATGCTCTACAGCTAACAATCTAGTTTCAGCATTTTTCATAATCGTACCCATACCAGTAACTTTCATTGCTTTATATACAGGAGACATAAAATACCACCCTAAACCAATTAATAATTGAATGTGTGAGACGATTAATGTAAACAAACCTAAACGAAGATCTTTGTCTTTAAATTCCTTTTTAGAAGTGTAACCAATGATTGCATTTACAACTGCTACAACTAAAATTAACAATACTAAATAAGCCCAATAAGAATGTACTTGTTTCATAATTTTTTTTAAATTTTTCTGATTACAAATGTACTAAAAAGTAGTTTGCTATATTTTTAATTTAACTGAAACATTTTTTTAAAAAAACACTTGTAAAAAAGGCTCAAAAGGTGATGCATAAATGTTTGTATTTTCATTATACAAAACATCATAACGCACCCCTAAAATTAGATTTCCCATACGATAACCTGCACCAAAGAACAAAGCTTGATAATTATAATTATCTTTGAATTCCTTGCCAGCAAAGTTTCTGGTTTGAGTTACAAAAACCTGTTCCAACTCTGTTGACAATTGAATCTGACGAATCGGAGTATAAAACGCTAGCAGTGAACCTCCATAATTTATCAAACTAACATCCACTTCTTTGTAATCTACAAATCCAAAACTAATTGCGGCACCTGCAGCAAATTTCTCATTGAATTGATAAATCGCAGCTGGCGCAACCGTAATACTAGTGGCATTGCTTGAAAACTCTAAACCTAACCTTCCTCCATATCGCATATTATCCCATGAAAAATCATTACTTGATTTATTTTGGGCCATACTCACAGTAAATACCATTAAAAACAAAACTCCTAGAAAAAATTTCTTTTTTACAAACATCTCTTTTTTTTTGCGCAATATCAACATTATTAACCTTAAAGAAAAACGATTTCAAATTTAAAATGTATCTTTAGAAGACATAAAAAAAAGCTACCATGAAAATATTCTACACAAACTTTTTTTACATTTCTCTACTGATCCTTTCATTTGGCTGCTCAAAAGACTCTACTGAAACTGACCCTCCAGAAATAGTTTATGAAACCGCCACATTGCATACTCATAACTTTATCAATTCAGATATAAATATTGACTGGCATCAAGACTCAAAACTTTTGGTCGAGAATCAAGCCTACGCATTTGGTGGTACAACAGACATAAAATGGGAAGAAAATAAAAATAGTTTTTCCATTGCCGCTTATAACAACGCAGACGAATCAGTAGTTGCAACTGTACAAGCTACAGTTTCCGAAGGAAATAGCTATTCTTGTTTTGCATATGGAACGGCAGGAAACGAATCTATTTTGTTCAGTGAAAACAACACTACACAACCACAATCCGGAAGTGTTAGCGTACAATTCATGCACCTTTACCATAATTTAGGTGGTGTAGATATTTATATTGGAGGAGAAACTACAAATCACAAAGTAGTGACCAATTTGACCTATGGTGGTAAAAGTGATTATTTTGAATTTACGAAAGCCACAATAGATGCTAGAATTATAGTTACAAACACAGGAGTTGCACCAAACACAGATACCAATTTAATCAATATTGTCAATAATGATGGCCACACAGTTGATAAAATATACATTGATGTATTGGCAGGAATAAATTTTGACAGCACTTCAAAACTCAGTTTTTTTGAAACACCACAAAACTAAAAACAAAAAGGCTTTCAAATAAATGAAAGCCTTTTTTTTAATTCTATAATTTTTTAAGAATTGTATTTTTCAGCATAAATTTTATTTGCTAAAACTTTACCTAACTCTACTCCCCATTGATCGTAGCTATAGATATTCCAAACAATCCCTTGCACAAATATTTTATGCTCATACATAGAGATTAATTTCCCTAAAGATGCTGGAGTCAATTTTTTGATCAAAATTGAATTACTTGGTTTGTTTCCTGCAAATACTTTAAATGGTACTACTGCATCCGCTGTTTTACCTTCTGCTACAACTTCTTCTTTGGTCTTACCATTACACAAAGCTTCTTGCTGTCCGTAGTAATTAGACATTAATTTGTTATGGTGTTCCGTTTTACCGTATAAAGACTCTTCATATCCAATAAAATCACAAGGAATTAATTTAGTCCCTTGGTGTACCAATTGCATAAAGGCATGTTGCATATTTGTACCTGTACTTCCCCAAACAATAGTTCCTGTTTGGTAATCTATGGTGTCTCCATTTCTATCAACACTTTTTCCATTACTTTCCATGATCGCTTGTTGCAAGTATGGAGTTAATTTTTCTAAATATTGAGAATATGGTAAAATCGCTTCTGACTCTGCTCCGTAAAAGTTATTATACCAAACGCTTAATAAAGCTAAGACCACTGGTATATTTTCTTCAAAATCTGCAGTTTCAAAATGAGTATCCATCTCTTCAGCACCTTCCAATAACGATTTAAAGTTATCAAAACCGATCGCCAAACTGATAGATAATCCTACGGCACTCCATAGAGAAAAACGACCTCCTACCCAGTTCCACATTGTGAAAACATTAGCAGCATCAATACCAAAATCAGCAACTGCTTGCGCATTTGTAGAAACTGCAGCAAAATGTTTTGCAACATCTGCCTCGGTTGCAGACTCTAAGAACCAGCTTTTGATTGTTTGAGCGTTCGTTATTGTTTCTTGCGTTGTAAACGTTTTAGAAACTATTAAAAATAATGTTGTTTCTGGATTTAAGTTTTTGATCACTTCAGAAACATGGTCCCCATCTACATTAGATACAAAATGTACATCCAATGGAGTTTTATAATATTTCAAAGCATCTACAACCATTTGAGGTCCTAAATCAGATCCTCCGATACCAATATTCACAACATCTGTAATCGATTTTCCAGTATACCCTTTCCAGTCACCAGAGACTACAGTATTTGTAAAGTCTTTTATTTTAGACAAAGTTTCCTGTACATCTTCAACAACATTCTCACCTTCAACAACAACTGCTTTATCTGCTTTGCATCTTAATGCCGTATGCAATACTTCTCTACCTTCTGTTGCATTGATTTTTGCACCACCAAAATAGCTAGAAATGGCTCCTTTTAAATCAACCTCATCTGCCAACTCTACTAACAATTTCATTGTTGTAGCGTCAATTCTATTCTTTGAGAAATCAACATTGAAATCATTGTTCTCAATAGAAAATTCTTCTTTCCTGTTACTGTTCGCAGCAAACAGCTCTCTCAAATGAACATCTTTGGTGTCATTATAGTGTTTTGCTAATTTTTCCCATGCTTGGGTTTTCGATGGATTTACATTTTTTAATGCCATAATTTCGAATGTTTACTTTGTTTTGATTTTTTATTCCTCAAATTTCATATCATCCAATTCTTCTTTTATTGACTCGATGAATTCTAAATAATGAGGTTTTATTGATTTTTTCATTGGCTCTGCAGCCGGTAATTTTTGTTTCAAAGGATCAACTTGTACACCATTTTTCCAAAAACGATAACACACATGCGGTCCTGAGGTACTTCCTGTCATTCCTACAGTTCCAATAACTTGTCCTTGTTTCACATAATCCCCAACCTTCACTTTTCGTTGTTTCATATGTAAATATTGGGTTGAATAGGTTGAATTATGTCTTATTTTCACATAATTACCATTGGCACCCTTGTATCGAGATTCAATAACCCTACCATTTGCTGTACTCATAATTGGACTTCCAACTGGAGCAGCAAAATCAGTCCCTTTATGCGCCTTAACTCTTCCATAATGCGCTATTTTTCTTTTTAAATTATACCTTGAAGATATTCTACTAAATTTTAAAGGAGCCTTTAAAAACGCACGTCTCAAGTGATGTGCCTCTTCATCGTAATATTCTTCAATTTGCATGATAGAATCCGCCACATAACTAAATGCATAAAAAGGTTTCCCTACATGTTCAAAATATGCTGCTTTGATATTCCCTATTCCAGCAGGAATTGTATCATCTATAAATTTTTGTTCATAAATTACTTTAAACTTATCATTCTTTTGCAACCTAAAAAAGTCAATCGTCCAAGCATAAATCTCCGACAAATCATTGGCAAGAACAGGATTTACACCTTGAGAATCTAAAGATTGTGACAAAGAACTTGTGATGACTCCTTGTCCTTTTTTAATAATCGTGGTAACTTTTCTTTTTCCTTTTTCGGCTGTTATCACAGAATCTTTAAAATCTACTACTGTATAGTTTATCAAATCATTTTGATAAATAAACACCTGCGCTTTTTCTGTAGAGTCTTTTTTTGCTAAAATTGTATAAGGTTTCCCTGCTCTCAAACGACGTACATCGAAAGTGCTTTTAATTTTTTTAGAAATTTCTAGAATTTTGGGATACCAAATATGATGACGATCTAATATTTCTCCAAAGCTTTCACCATGGTTGATCGTATCATGAATTACCTTATAATTATCTAGATTGTACCCAAATTTAATCGTTGGTTTTTTAACTTCTTGAGCAACCTCAGCATCTTTGGAACTAGAAGTCTCATCAGAACATGAAATAAAAAAAATTGCTGCGATTAAAAATAAATACGAAAATCTCAAAAGGTAACTTTTTAGTAAGGCGCAAATTTACGTTTTTTCTATTTATTTTTCAGGAAAAGAATGACTCAATCCTTTGTAACTTGTTAAATCCATTTTCGCTGAACCAACCGCTAAAGAGGCTTTCATTCTAATCGGAATTTTATTCTTATCTGCCGATATCCAAATAGTTAAACTTTCGTTCTCTTTAAATATTCTTCCCTTCTGCACATAAGGTCTAAATTTATAACAAGGTATTTTTCCATATTTTGAAGAAACAACCTCATTGCCCAATAATTTTAATTTAAAAGCAAACATCTCTCCATCAATAAAAATTTTCAACTTGATGGATTCGCCCACCTTCATCGTATCAATTTTAGTGGCCCTCATTTTATAAAATGCCGATAATATATCTTGAACATCCGCAATAGGATAATTTTTTGTGGTATTGTATTTATGATCCTCAACCCTAGCACTGTCTTTTTCATAATCAAAATAGATATCTCTACTTAACTTATACCCGCCCTCTTTTACTCTTCGCACAAAATGATCTGGTGCAAGTGTCTTTTTGTTCACAAAAGACTCGTACTGATCTCTTACCTTAAAGAACATGTTTGTGACACCAACAGTCCATCCTTTTCCTACAAAATGATAAGCATCATCCTTCTCAGAAACCGCCAAAGTAGCATAGCCTGCATTTACAAAACCATAGTGTACACGATATTTTAACTCTTCTCCATCCTGAAAAACTTTTTCTTTGTTTTGAGAATGAGCAAAAACAGCCAAGAACAAGAATATGGTAACTATAAATTTCTGCATAATGATTTCATTTTCCATAACTATGGCAATTTCAATGCCAAAATTAAAAAGGCTTAACGAAGTTATCGCTAAGCCTTATAAATATATAATTTTTGTTTTTAAGAAAATCTTAAAATTACATTATGCTACTAATATCAATTACTTTTTCTATTTGAGGTGCATGCTTTTTAACAGAAGCCTCCACTCCATTTCTAAGTGTCATTTGATTGATTGAACATCCAACACATGCTCCTTCTAACTTCACAGTTACTATATTATCCTCTATAGAAACTAGAGATATATTCCCTCCATCAGAAGTTAAAAAAGGACGAATTTCTTCCAATGCTTTTTCAACCGTTGCTGTTAATTCTTGTGTTTCCATTTTTATATTTTGATTTATATCTAATTATTTTTTCGGAGAACACCCGCTCATTGTTGTAATTTTCACAACTTCTGTTTCAGGTAACTCTTCATTTCTTATCAATAACTGAGATAACATATTCTTTGTAATCTCATTGAAAGCTGTTTCTAAAACTGTATTTTCTTGCAATGCAACTGGACGTCCTACATCTCCCGCCTCTCTAATGCTTTGCACTAAAGGTACCTCACCGATAAATGCAGTATCAATATCCTCTGCTAAGTTTTTAGCTCCATCTTGTCCAAAGATATAATATTTATTTTCAGGAAGCTCTCCTGGAGTAAAATAACTCATATTCTCAACAATTCCCAAAACGGGTACTTTGATATTTTTTTGTTGAAACATTGCAACCCCTTTTTTCGCATCTGCCAACGCAATATTTTGAGGTGTACTCACTACAACAGCTCCTGTAATTGGTAATGCTTGAACAATTGATAAATGGATATCCCCTGTTCCTGGAGGCAAATCAATTAACAAGAAATCTAATTCTCCCCAAGCAGCATCAAAAATCATTTGATTCAACGCCTTGGAAGCCATGGGACCTCTCCAAATCACTGCTTCATTTGGATTTGTAAAAAAACCTAGAGAAAGTAGTTTTACTCCGTAGTTTTCAACAGGTTTCATTTTAGAACGACCATCAACGTTAACAGAAATCGGCTTCTCTTGGGCCACATCAAACATTAAGTGCATAGATGGTCCATAAACATCGGCATCTAAAACACCTACTTTGAATCCCATTTTTGCCAAAGAAATCGCTGTATTTGCAGTAATCGTAGATTTACCTACTCCACCTTTACCTGATGCTATTGCGATGATATTTTGAATCCCTGGTAATTTTTTACCTTTAATTAAATTCGGATTTTCCTGTTCCTCTTTTGTTTTTTCAACGGCTTTTGTTGCAACGTTTACTTTTACAACTGCCTTTTCTGAAACATTTTCAACAATTACTTTCGTAATTTCTGACTCAATTTTCTTCTTTGCTTGTAAGGTAGGATTTCCAATCTCTACATCCACTACTACCTCTTCTCCAAAAATAACAATGTTCTTAACATTATTATTCTCTATCAAACTTTTCCCCTCACCAGGTGCAGTGATTGTTTCTAATACCTTTTGTATATCTTCTTTTAGAATGCTCATATTTCTGAAAATTTATGAGTGCAAAGATAGCTTGAAAACTTTAAAAATGAATACTCACATGCAACTATTCTTACCCTACTAAAACCTGGTCGTTATAGAAATAAAAATAACCAGCTATTCAATAAACAAATCAGGTAACTCTTCTGACGGATCCCAAAATACTTCTTTGAAGTTTTGAATTTGCAATTCCTTCACTTCTATTCCTTCACTTTCCAATAGTTGTTGCATCAGGTTCGTCCCCTCAAAATGATGTTTCCCTGTAAGCACTCCTTTTCTATTTACAACTCTGTGTGCTGGAATAGAAATATCCCCGTGAGAAGCATTCATAGCCCAACCAACCATTCTAGCCGATCTTGCAGTTCCCAAATATTTGGCTATAGCCCCATAACTTGTAACCCTACCAAAAGGCACTTTCTTTGCAACGAAGTAACATTTTTCAAAAAAATTTAAATCCTTCATCTATTCTGCAAATACTAGTTCATGATCAATCAACAAAGGCTCATTGTTAAAGCGTAAAAATAATTGAGCTACAGCAATCGTATCTTTTTCACAGTATTTGGCAATCCTCTCAAGGTTCTTCTCTTGATAATATACATTTGCTACCTGACTGCCATCAATATCATCTTTAGGTGATGGAATTTCTAAAATCGTAGTTAATAGTTTCAGGGAGGTATAATGTTTAAAATCTCCAAACTTCCACATTTCCAAGGTATCTAGATGAGGAACTTCCCATGGTTTTTTTCCAAATAAATTCAATTTAACAGGAAGTTCAATACCCTTAATTATCATGCGTCTTGCAATAAAAGGAAAATCAAATTCTTTACCATTATGACCACATAACAAATGTTTTGGCCCATTGAAATGATGCTCTAACAACTCTTTAAAATCTTTGAGTAGTACCTCCTCATCATTTCCGTAAAAAGACTTTATCCTAAAAGAACGCTCAGAATTTTGACTGACGAAATAACCAACCGAAATACATACAATTTTACCAAACTCCGCCCAAACTCCAGCTTTCTCATAAAATTCCTCCACCGGAATTTCTGTCTCTAAAGAAGTTTTAGGCTTCCTTTGATAATTAGTTTTAAGAGCAAATAATTCTTTTTTGATATCGGACAAATCAGAGAACTTCTCTACCTCTGGAACAGTTTCGATGTCTAAAAAAAGTATATTTTCTTTGGATACAGGAAGATTCATAGCACGTTTTCTATTAAAGCTACAAATTTACATTGTTTAAACAAAACACCTCTTGCTACAAAAGAGAATTTATTTTTTCCCTCCTAACATTAAAAGTTCATTTACAACAACCTCAGAAATAAATCTTTTATTCCCTTCTTTATCATCATAACTCCTGTTTGTCAACTTGCCTTCTATTGCTATTTCATCACCTTTCTGAACATAATTTTCTACCACATTGGTAAGCTTACTCCAAACGACTAAATTATGCCACTGTGTATCTTCCACCTTATCTCCATTAGCATTCGTGTATTTTTCATTTGTTGCCATGGTTAACTTCACCAACTTTTTACCAGATTCTAAATTGATTACTTCTGGTGCGTTTCCTACATGTCCGATTAACTGTACTTTGTTTCTTAAATTACTCATAACGTTTCGTTTTAATTACATCAAAAATCATTAGTTCTTTTCGACATTGCAAAGTAAACCCACATTGAATTGCCTAATTGGTTCGAAAACGGTTACTTTCGTATGTAATCAATTGTAGTCGTTTACATTCAATTAAAACACAACGCAAAAAAAAGCCTGACACTCAAAAGTACCAGGCTAATTTATACGTTATTTATGCGCTATTCGGCAGCGTCTTCTGACGCTTTATTCGCTTCATAATATTCCTGCAATAAGTTCATCGTACCCGTTAACAAATCTTTTGTTTCTAGCAATAGCCCGAAATATAAGGTAGTGTTTTTTGGACTTGACTCTTCAGTACGCGTTCTTTCAATTTGACTTTGAATTTTATCGGACAAAATATCAAAAGCCGTTTTGTCATTTAAAATATCAGCAATTTTATCGAAAGATCTCTCTTCAAAAGCATCTTGTGTTGCATTAAACACAACTAACAAGGCAGCCTCTACTTCTTTCAATTCTTTTATCTGACTTAATTTTAATTTTTTATGATTGTTATTTACGTGTTTATTTGTTGCACGTACTATAAATTCTAAAGACTGTGTTATATCTTGTAAATAAGACAACAAGTTGATATAAAAACTACTTGCTGTAACACTAGACTCATCTAAATTTTTAATAAAATAAAAAATATTATCTCTTAGCTCATCAATCTCATTCGATAATTTTTCTATGGTTTTCTTATTCTTTTTAAGCAATAGTAAATCTTGCTTTGCTAATCCTTTTACAGAAGCTCCATAAATTTTACCACCACGTTTTACAACAGAAGCAATTGTAGCAGCACTTTCTTGAATCACCCCTTGAACCGAAGTACTCTCTGCTTTATTCAATACATCGTCTACTTTTTCTTCCTGAGCTTTTTTTCTATGTATTAAAAAGTTTCTCAACAATAATCCTATAGCTAAAACAAGCAACAAAGGAAACATTACCTTGAGGTTTAAGTTCAACAAAAACGCTACTAAAGCAGCAGCAGTAAACGCACTAAAGGCAGTAAAAAACCAACCTCCAATTACATTGATTACTCCAGCAACTCTATATACCGCGCTTTCCGCTCCCCAGGCTCTATCTGCCAACGAAGTACCCATTGCCACCATAAAAGTTACATAGGTTGTAGATAGCGGTAATTTATAAGAGGTTGCTATGGAAATTAAAACAGCTGCAACCATTAAATTCACAGCAGCTCTCACCATATCAAAAGCAGGTAATTCATGCACCTTTTCCTTTGATAATGCGATTACAGGAGGTGTAAACTGCTTTTCAATTTTTGTTGACCAAGATTTTGGAGTTACCATTGAAAACCCTTCTGAAATAGCCATGGCTGCTCTTACAATTCCTCTGGATAAGAAGTTTGGTTGAAAACGTTCCTTTGTAGCACCTTGACTTGATAAATCTAAAGACGTTTGTACCACATTCTTCGCTTTGCTTGAAAACCATAAGGTAATTACCATGATCAAACCAGCAAGCACTAATAATAAATTATTTGTTGGTACTTTCTTCGCTAAAATATTCATACTAAATTCTTGTGCCGCCATTCCCGACTCAGACCAAGCTTCATAAGAATTCCAAGCTGCAATTGGAACTCCAATAAAATTCACCAAATCATTTCCTGAAAAGGCCAATGCTAAAGCAAAAGTACCTACCACAATCACTAATCTGTAAATATTGGTTTTTACAAAATTGATCAATACAAACGAAATAGCAGACCAAACAATAAAGCTTACCCAAATAATCCCTAAAACTTCATTTTCTAAGAATTCTTTCATAGTTCTACCTCCAAGAATCTCAAAAGATTCCTTGGCATATGAAGTTCCTTTCAAACCCTTCATAAAAATAAAATAGGTAATCGCTGTTAAAGCAAAGCCTCCAAACAAAGCACCTACCCAATTGGCTTTTGCTTCAAACTTGTATGATAACAACAAACGAGTAATCCATTGTACCAAAGCACCAATTGAAAAGGCGACTAGTACAGATAATATAATTCCGAATATAATTTTAGTAGCTGTTTCAGTATTTATATAAGTAATTAAATCTGAAATCTGCTCTGTACCCCCGTCAGTATTAAATATTTTCAACAAAGCCATAGCAACTGCGGCACCAAGCAATTCAAAAACAATGGAAACCGTGGTGGAAGTAGGCATACCAATGGTATTGAAAAAATCTAGCAACAGAATGTCAGTAATCATCACAGCCATAAAAATGATCATGATTTCATTAAAATAAAACTCTCCCGGATTGAATATACCTTTACGAGCAACCTCCATCATTCCGCTAGAGAAAACTGCACCAACCAGAACACCAACACTGGCTACAATCATAATTGTTTTAAAACTAATAGCCTTAGAGCCAATTGCAGAATTTAAAAAATTAACCGCATCATTACTAACTCCTACTACTAAATCTGCAATTGCCAAAAGAGCAAGTGCAACAATCATTAGCATATAAATATTATCCATAATTTAATTTTAAAATCTAAAGACCTCATTTTAAAGGTCGACAAATATCCTAATAAATGAAGGTTCGAACGTTACCGAATTGTTATATCTAATTTTAGAATCTTCATTTCCGATGTCAAAAATAGATTTTTAAATTGATACAAATTCAGATATAACAAAAAAAAGGCTACCATAATGGAAGCCTTTTTTTATGAAGTTTAATTTATTAATTAATCATTGCCCAAACCCATCCTGAGATATCAAATTTAAGACCAATATTGTAGTCTAACTTTCCTTGATCTAAACTAATATCTCCTTTAATAACAGCATCTTTTCCATCAATTTGAACATTTGCACGAGCCCCATTATCTTTAAAATCAATTTCAACAGAATATCCTTCTAAATATAGGTTATTAAAAGTAGCACCTGATTCTTTTTTGAACTGTAAAGCTGTTCCACCGAACTTAGAAATAGCTACAACGTTTGTGAAAATTGGATTTGCATTGTCTTTATCTCCTTCTAAAGCAGTTGAGAATCCGGTAATATTGTGATAAATATACGCATTTGTAATAGCACCATTCCAAGACTCAGTCCAGTCAATAGAATCATCTAAGTTATTCTCTAAATACAAATTTGTTACAGCTACAGACCCACCATAAAACTCAACACCATCATCTCCTCCATTAATACAAGCAACGTTAGAAACTGTAGTTCCAGAACCAACAGCACAGAAGGAAATTCCATTTGTTTGGGACTCCGAATCAATTTGAGCACCCGATCCTTTTAATACTAAATAGTTAATAGAACCTGAATTGTCAGCAGCATCAGTTCCACCGTATAGGTAGCCTCCTACCTCAAAAGCAACATCAGTACCAGCAGAAGTTACTCCTTTACCACAAATAATTAAACCACCCCAATCAGAAGCTTCACCATCTGGAGATGATATAACCACAGGAGCAGTAGCAGTTCCTTTTACAACAATCATACCTCCTTTTTCTATTACAATATTAGTTTCAAATGCAGCTACACCATCACCAGGAATAGCATTAATTTTAGTCCCTGCCTCAATCGTTAAGGTCTTTCCTGCAGGAACAATATAAGACCCTGTTAAAGTATAATCTCCATCTAATGTTACATCTGCAGTAACAACACCTACAATTTCATTTTCAACAGTAGCTTCTCCGCTACCATCTTCTATAGTATCACTTTCACTACAACTAGCAAACATTGTTAATACTGCGATAAAACTTGCTTTTAAAATTGATTTTTTCATTTCACTCTAATTTAATTGTTTTAGTAATCTTTAATTTTCTTCTGCAAAGAAAGCTACAAATTTTCATTATAACATTACTATAATGTTAACCAATCATTATTAGTAAATTAAGCATTCAGTTAACTGGATAACATAAGTTTAACAAAAAAAAGAGTCACGTTTTCGTCACTCTCTTTTTCATTTATTTTTTTGAAAATAAGCCTATTAAAAAACATACTTCACAGAAAAGCTAACCTTTGCTCCTTTTCTATAACTACTTACGGTATAATTTGTCTCTACTTTTTCTATTTCGCTCGTTTCATCGTTAAAAACATTCTCAACAACTTTTTGTGTTTGTTTAATTTGGGCATCTAGTAAATTTCTACCTACAAGTTTCAAACTTAATTTTTCAGATAGATTTTTACTTAAAACTAGATCTAAAGTCCAAAATCCAATCTCAACAATTTCATCATTATAGTTTTCTAAACTATTGTCAAAATCCTCTGCCGACCCTAAATAAGCCAATTTATCTGAAGCAAAATTTGCAGAAAGTGTAGACATAAATGTTTTTTCTTCAAGAGTACTAAAAGTTATTGCTGTATTAAAAATTAAATCTGATGCACCTTGTAAAGCAGAACTTGTTTTACCCTTATATTGAAACTCTCGTAATAAATCTTGATCCGTTTTCATTCCAGTTATATTAAAAGTAGCGTCCAATTTAGATTTTTCTACTTCATATACATTTAACTTTCCTTCCAATTCTACTCCTAAAACACTTGCTTGATTTCCTGAATTTGAATACGTAAAATATCCTGTAGAACCTCTTTGTTGAGTTCTGTTAATAGGATTTAAAATTTGCTTGTAAAAAGTAGTAACAGATATCAACTCTCCGGCGTCAGGAAAAAACTCCCATTTCAAGTCTAAATTATAATTATCAGATTTTTGTAGCTCAGGATTCCCCAAAGACACTCTTCCTGTTGGAGCTACATAATTAAATGGCGACAACTCCTTAAACTCAGGTAAAGTAATCGTTTTACTTGCCGCGAGTCGTATAGCATGTTCTTCTGCTAATTGATATTTTAAATTTAAACTTGGTAACAAGTTATTATAGCTATTTGACAATTCTCCAATTCTTGGTTCATTTGTCTCAGGGTTTCTGTAATTTTTAACATCCCAATCAACATCTATTTTATCCAATTCATATCGTAGACCAAGATTACCACTTAATTTGTTTTTTGAAAAAGTAACATCAGCAAACCCTCCTAACACTGACAAATCTCCATTATATAAATCAGGTCTTTGTTCATCTATTTTAAAAACATTGTCATCAAAATTTTGTTGTACGAAAGCATCCGATAAATTATCAACTGAGCTTACAGTAAACCCTCTATGAGCAGTCCTCAAAACAGCACCAACGAACTGAGAATTAAACTCACGAGTTTTGTTTCTTACATTAATTCCATAATTCAGTTGTAAAATATCATCATCAAGTCCATCTTTAATGTTAATTTGATCATTGATATATCCACTAATTTCTGTATCTAAAATATATTGCTCTGTTTTTCTGTTATCAAACCCACCAACATTTATAATTTCAACATCCGTTCCAGGTGTTAAAATGTTTACTTCATTACGAATTCTATTCGGTTCTTGGGCATCTACGATATTAAAACCAACACCCCATGTCAACTTATTAGCATTCGTCAATTCATGTTTACCTAATAATTGATTTTCCAAAATTGTGGTTTGTTTTAAATTCTGATCACGCACAAAAGCCCCCATATCTTCATATTCCGGAGGAGTAATATTGGATGGTGGTCTTTGGTCTCTTACTTCACCTAAACCATTTCTTCCTTGTTCAAACAACTCATCTTTTGTTTTATTAATATATAATGTATTCAAAGTAACACTATTAACATCATTATATTTGTATTCTAAATTTAACAATCCTGTTGTATTGACATTTACACTATAGATTTCTGTATCAGAAAAGGCACTATTTAATGCATTGTTTCTAAAACTCATAAATTCTCCTGTTAAATAATCAAACTTAGAAGAGTGTGATGCTGATGCAAACAATGAAAGACTATTGTCTCCAATATAGTACTTTTTACCTCCAGACAATTCAATACCGAAATTTGCAAAAACATTTTTATTATGAGAATCCCAACCTTGATTTTCAGTAACTAAATTTTCTGTTATACTTCTCTTTTTATTATAAAACCCAAGAGTCATGTCTTGATTATTCTCAGAAACCCTAAAATCTCTTCCAATAACATTTGTAGAAATTCCAGTACCTAATTCTAATTCCATCTCATCTCTTGAATATCGTTTTGATGAAACATCCACACTTCCAGATGCCTGATCTGCATAACGACTTGCAGCATAAGCTTTCGTTATACTAACATTTTCGATGATATTCGTTGAAAACAAATTCAAATCAATATTTTTATTTTCCACATCATCAGAAGGTATTGGTAATCTGTTTAATGTTGTTGACAAATACCTGTCCCCCAAACCTCTAACATATATCCCTGAAGAACTTTCACTCTTAGTAACCCCAGCTATTTTTGTAGTAGCACCAGCGGCGTCAGAAACCCCAACCCTTGATAATGTTTGAGCTCCAATACTTTCTTTTATAACTACTGCCTTTTTTTGCTCAACTAATAAAGCAGTAGCAGATTCTTTTGAAGCAGAAGCCTTTACAATAACTTCATCCATTAAAACTCCCTCACTAGCTCCTACTGCTTGGTTTACTGTATAATTCATACCTGCCTCTACAGTTATAGTTTGTTCTGCAGGAGAGTACCCAACAAAACTAAAAACGATTACATGCTCTCCTTCTTCTAAAGACAACGTGTAATTTCCATCAAAATCGGTTGTAGTACCAATTGTTGTTCCTTTTACAAATACATTTGCAAAGGGAAGCGACTCATTATTCATCTCCTTGTCTGTCACTTTTCCTGTTACCGTTGCACGCTCCTGAGCACCAACCGATAAACTAAACACTAGTACGAATAAAACTAATAAATTTCTCATTATATTTATATCTTGTTTTGAGCTGCAAAAGTCCATATAAAGAGTGAGCAAGAAGTTACCAATAGTTTACTGTTATGTGAACTTAATGTTAAGATTAAACAAAAAAGTTAAAAGATTGTAAAGTAAATCACAGCATCCTTTATATTGATTAGCTTTGTTCCACAAGAAAATTGATTCTTTATGAAAACAAATGATATAAAAATACTTCTAGTAGACGATGAGCCAGACATTTTAGAAATTGTAGGTTACAATTTAAAAAACGAAGGTTACACGATTCACACAGCAAATAACGGTTTAAAAGCTATTGAAAAAGCAATCAAGCATAAACCGCATTTAATTCTATTAGATATCATGATGCCAGAGATGGATGGAATAGAAGCTTGTGAAAAAATAAGAAACACAGAAGGTTTAGAAAATACTATTATTTCATTTTTAACGGCTCGTGGAGAAGACTATTCTCAAGTAGCTGGTTTTGATGCCGGTGCAGATGATTACATCACAAAACCTGTAAAACCAAAAATTTTAGTTAGTAAAGTAAAATCTTTATTAAGACGTGTAAAAGAAAGTTCTGCTGAAACTGATCAAACAACACTTGGTGATATCACTATTGATAGAGAAGCATATTTGGTTATTAAAAATGGCGAAAAAATTGTTTTGCCTAGAAAAGAATTTGAATTGTTCTCACTTTTAACCTCTAAACCAGACAAGGTATTCAAAAGAGAAACTATATTAGATAGAGTTTGGGGTAATGAAGTTGTTGTAGGAGGAAGAACAATCGACGTACATATTAGAAAACTTAGAGAAAAGCTAGGAGATAACCTATTCAAAACCGTTAAGGGTGTGGGTTACAAATTTGTATTGAATGAAAATTAAAAAAACATACGCATTTGCATTTATAACTTCCGTTCTGTTTACTTTGTTAACAGTCGGAGGTTTTTCTTTTTTATTATATTTTAAATATAATATCATTGATATACAATCTACGTTATACGGAACAGCAATTGTTTTTGCAGTTTTATTTTTTATTCTTCAAAAAAGAGTGGAGCAGTTTATCTATAAAAGAGTTCTGAAAATTTATGAAGATGTCTCACTACTAGACCTCAACAATTTTAATAGAACCAGTGTCACTCCAGATATCGAGTCGTTGTCTAAAGAAATGCAAAAATTTGCAGAAGACAAACAGCTAGAAATAGAATCTTTAAACGAACGTGAAACCTACAGAAGAGAGTTTCTTGGGAACGTTTCTCACGAGTTAAAAACCCCTCTTTTTACAGTTCAGGGCTATATTTTAACCCTTATGGAAGGAGCTGCTGACGACAAAAAAATTAGAGAACGCTATCTAGAAAGAGCCAATATTGGAGTAGAAAGACTTGCGGCGATCGTGAAAGATTTAGACATGATTTCTAAACTAGAAAGCAACGATTTAAACCTTACTATACAACCTTTTAACTGCTTGGAAATGATTCAAAACGTATTTGAGTTATTTGACATGAAAGTTAAAAAGAAAAACATGACGTTGCGATTTGACAAATTATATGAATTCCCAATATTTGTTATGGGAGATGCCGCAAAAATTGAGCAAGTACTGATCAACCTAATAGAAAACTCCATAAAGTATGGAAAAATAGGCGGAATTATTATGGTGAGTGTCGTGTCCTCAGGAAAGAACAAAATTGCCATTAAAGTCAAAGACAACGGAGAAGGAATCAAAAAAGAAAATATTCACCGAATTTTTGAACGCTTTTACAGAGTTGACAAAAGTAGATCCAGAGATCAAGGAGGTTCTGGTTTAGGTTTATCAATTGTAAAACACATCATTGAAGCTCACAAACAAACCATTACCCTAGAAAGTGAATATGGAGAAGGGTCTGAATTTAAATTCACCTTGGAAAGAGCTTAAACACGTTTAAATAACGCTAACAATTCAGGTTTCAAGTCAATTTTATAGTCCACCTGAAATCCTGAATAATCTTTTACTTTTAAAATATCAGCCATACTAAATTGCTCTTGTTGACAAAACGGAGCAATTTTTTTTTGCTTCAAATATTCAGCTAAATATTGCTGCTCTGACTGCCCAGGAGTAGGAATAAAAAATGCTTTTTTACGCAATTTAGCTACATCCATAATGGTACTATATCCTGATCTAGCAACAATCAAATCCGATGCATTTATAGCATCCTGCAACAGACTGGTCGTCAAAAAATTTACAACATCAATCCCTGAAATCACCTCTCTAATTAATTTATCTTGCACAATTCCTCTCACCAAAAGAACCCTACCTTCAAAACCGGCAAACTCTTTAAAAAAAACAGACTCTAAAATGCTTCTTTGCGGCTCCGGACCAGAAATCAACAATACTACATCATATTGTTTTTCCTTTTTTTCATAGCTTAGCCTACTTAAATTTCCCAAATACTTTAAAGGTATGTCAACCCCATTTGCATGTGACAAACCTCCCGACAAAGCGTTCAAACCAACTGTATCCGGGATCCAACATGCTTCAAATTTTGATATAATTTTTTGATGAATTATAGAAGTAAAGAAAGTAGTTAAACCTGAAAAAACCTGAAGTTGATGGGTGATATACACTGAAGGTATTCGTTTACTGATGACACCAAATCTATTATCAGAGATAACCCCGATGAAAGAAGTATCTAATATTTTATCGACTACGGCCCTCTCTTCTTTTACTGCTTTCATTATTGAAAAGACGGAAAACAACAAGCTCCATTTGGTCCAAAAACCATATTTAGAATACTTTATATTATAAGAAGGCAGCTCAATGGTTTCTACTTCGGGAAACTCTTCTTTCAACAAAGAAAGCGCCATGCCATCGCTTGCGATAACGGGAGTGCAATTCTGCTCAAGTAAAAAATGAATGATTGGAATACAGCGCGAAGCATGTCCTAAGCCCCAATTTAATGGGGCTATTAGAACTTTATTTTTACCTGTCTCGCTATCGGAGACATGGAAAGGTAATTTAATTGTAGTCATTAGTATAGAGTAAGATATAACTTAACATCTATAAAATGAAATTTATAAGTTTTTTAAATCGAATCCGATATCTTTTCGGTAATTCATGTCTTCAAAACTTACTTTAGCGATACTTTTATAAGATTTCTCAAGAGCTTCCTCCATTGAATCACCTAAAGAAGTAAACGCCATTACACGCCCTCCATTGGTCTCAATTTTATCACCATTGATTTTTGTACCTGCATGAAAAACAGTAGTTCCTTCAACAGCATCCAATCCTGTAATCACCTTTCCTTTTTCATAAGCTTCTGGATACCCTCCAGCAACAGTCATAACCGTTGTCGCAGTTTTAGAAGTAAGTTCAAAAGATTTTTGATCTAAAGTTTGTGTTGCAACACCCTCAAACAAATCTAACAAATCAGATTCGATACGCGGGATGACAACTTCTGTTTCTGGATCGCCCATTCTAACATTATATTCAATTACAAAAGGATTCCCATCAATATTCATCAAACCAATAAAGATAAATCCTCTATAATCAATACCATCTTTTTGCAACCCTTCAACCGTTGGAATTACAACTCTTTCTTCCACTTTTGAAAGAAAATCTTGATCAGCAAAAGGCACTGGAGAGATTGCTCCCATTCCCCCTGTATTTAAACCTGTATCTCCTTCTCCAATTCTTTTATAATCTTTTGCCGAAGGCAACACTTTATAACTCTTACCATCAGTTAAAACAAAAACAGACAACTCTATTCCATCTAAAAACTCTTCAATAACAACTTTTGATGATGCTTCACCAAACTTATTGTTTGTTAACATATCTGCAAGTTCAGCTTTCGCTTCCTCCAATGTTTCTAAAATCAAAACACCTTTTCCCGCAGCCAATCCATCAGCTTTCAAAACATAAGGAGCTTTTAAGGTCTCTAAAAAAGCTTGCCCCTCAGCTAACGTTTCTTTTGTAAAAGCATCATAACCTGCAGTAGGAACATTATGACGTTTCATAAATTTTTTCGAAAACTCTTTACTACCCTCTAATTCTGCTCCATCCTTTTTTGGACCTACAACTGGTATAGATTTTAGATCAGCATCCTGCAAGAAAAAATCATGCACACCAGCAACTAATGGAGCTTCTGGGCCAACAATTACCATTTCAATATTGTTATTTAACACGGCTGCCTTTACTGCGGTAAAATCAACAGGGTCAATATCTAGGTTTGTTGCGCAATTCGCCGTACCAGCATTTCCTGGAGCAACAAAAAGATTTGATAATTTTTCACTTTGTGAAAGTTTCAATGCAAACGCATGCTCTCTTCCACCAGAGCCTAAAATAAGAATATTCATGGTGTAATTATTTATTTTCCTTTCCCTTTGATCACGACAATTATCGTGTAAAGAATAATTTTAATATCAGTTAGCAAAGATACGTTATCTATATAAACTAAATCATATCTTGCTCTTAATTTCATTTGATCAATACTGTCCGCATAGCCGTATCTAATTTGACCTAACGAGGTAATTCCTGGTCTCAGTTTTTGAAGTTCTTTATACCTAGGAATATGTGATATAATAGTATCTAAAAAAAATTGTCTCTCAGGTCTTGGGCCAACAATACTCATTTCACCCATCAACACATTAAAAAACTGAGGAAACTCATCTATTCTATATTTCCTTAAAAATCGTCCAAAATGTGTTATTCTAAAACTTTCTTCATCTGATAGCAAAGGGTCATTAACTGGAGGAACCCCTTTCATACTTCTAAATTTAAAAATCTGAAAAAGTTTTCCGTTCATACCCACTCTTTCTTGTCGATAAAAAGGTCTTTCTCCTGTGGTTACAAAAATAATTATTGCCACAACAGGAACCATCCATATCAATATAGTTAGAATTACAATGAATGAAAAAATAATATCACCTCCCCTTTTGAGCATCTTTTTCTTTTTTGTAAAAAATTAATTTTCAGCAATTTTTTCATGAAACTTTTCCGCTAGTTTTTTCATTTTAGAAGCTAACTTTTCTTGAGTCCATTCTTTCCCATCTAAATATAAAAACATCGCAATATATTTGTCATCAACCCCCTCAGAAAACTCAAACTTATTAAACCTATACACCTCTCTAAGAACCCTTTTTACACGGTTCCTATCCACCGCACTATGAATACGTTTTTTAGGGATAGAAATTCCTAATTGAATAGGAAACTCTCCTTGATGCTCCTTTTTCAAAAACACCATACGTAACGGATAAGAAGACACAGAAACTCCTTCAATAAACAATTGTTCAATTGCTTTTTTGCTTTTCAATTTGTCTTGTTTTCCGTAGGTAAATTTCATTCCGACAAAAATAGAAATAATAGTTGGAATGATAAGAAAGGAATTGAAAATCTAATTTTTATAGCTTTTCAAATAATTTTTTAAAATAAATATCGCACTGATGCCGAAAAATTTCTTCCCGGAGCACTAATTCCTGAAGCAAACTCTTTATAATGTCGATCAAAAATATTTGTTGTTCTAAACTGTAATTCTAAATCTCTAGACACCTCATAGAAAACCGAAAAATTAAACAACTCCCAACTTGGCGTTCCTGCATATTTATTTATTTCAGAATCCGCATTTTCATCAACTATAGGAGTTTGATCTATGTTATCTATCCCTTCATCAATATTATAATCACCCGGCTTTTTAGCTCCATTGAATTCATACTCAACATCAAAATCAAACTTCTTTATTTTGTAAGTAACACCCAAATTACCAAACAACGGAGGAATTGACGACATATTTTCTCTTGTGTCGTATGTTTTTCCTTTGGTATAATTTACACCTCCCCTTATCAGCCAATGCTCATTAAACTCACCTCTAAAATTAACTGCCCCTCCATAAATGTAGGCTTTCCCTCTATTTACATTCGCAAAAACTTTGGCCATTTCTCCATCGTATTCAATTCCAGAATCCCCTTCTTCTTGAGTATTGATATCGTATGGAGCTCTTATGATATAGTTATTCAGCAAAGTATAATAAATATTTGCACCAACACTAAAGAGCCTATTATTAAAAAATTGCAAAACACCTATTTCAGAATTATAGGCAAACTCTGGCTTCAGAACAACATTTGGCACAGTAACATTACCTGCTTTTTCTCTAATCTTCCCTACATCATCTACATTTGGAGACCTAAACCCAGAAGACAAAACAGCACTAAACTTCGTGTTTCTTGTCGGCTTATACACGTGACCTAAAGTAGCGGTTAATGCTGCATTTTTCAGAGAAATATCAGAGTCTGGCAGCGTAATAAATGAATCATCAATCCATTTTGCATTTAACTGTGTACCTGTAAATCTCAAACCTGTATTTAAGGTATTCTTATTATTTAAATCTTGTCGATATTCTGCATAAACCGCTTGGGTAGAATAATCTGAACCACCATCTGGATACCTTGATTGCACGTTATAATTACTTGCAACCCCTGTAATTAGACTCGTATTTGGATCGATTATCAAATTATCTCCTTGCGATTTACTATGAACTTTATTGTACACTAATTCAAACCCATATGAAAATATCCTATCTTTTCTTGCCGTAAGGCCCACAGAAAAATCTCCATTAACACTGAATACATCAACATTTTCGTTTCTATAAGACCTTTGGTCAATCTCACTAAATTTTCTTTGAATTCTTGATTCTGAAATATCCTGATAAGCCGCCGTAATAGTTCCACTATCAATCCAACTATTGATTTCAGACAACAGAACCTGACTTGAAATCATAAACCTCTTTTGAGGTCCGTATGACCATTCTGCGAATTTTAAACTCCCAGAATCCGTATATTCCGTAAGCCTATCAAACCTTGGAATATTTGATGACTCAGAATACTGAACGTTAAACAACAATTCTAAATCATTAGAAATAGGAATAAATATTTTCTGAAGTACATCTAACTGAGAAAAACCCGTGTTTTTTTGCAAAGTAGGATCCTCATTAATCACCGAATTTGAATTTGCGATGGTATTTGAATTATTTGAATACTCAAAAACCTTACCCCAATCTTCATAGCCATGTTTTCTATTCTTCCCCATTTTTAAATCTCCAAATTTGCTATAGGAAACACTGGTATAAGATGCCCATTTTTGAAAACTCAATTCAGTACCTAAACTTGTAGTTATTTCATTATTCACAGAACTATATCTAGAAAAAATCGAAGATTCTACATCGTTAAACTCAGAGGTTTTTAAGGATTTTGTATAATAATGTATCACACCTCCCAAAGCATCAGAACCATACATAACCGCTGAGGGCCCAAACAATACCTCAACCCTGTCTAAGATGGAAGGCGAAACTGTGATACCGTTCTGTAAATGCCCCTTACGATAAATAGCATTGTTCATCCTAACCCCATCTACAACCAATAAGACTCGATTGGCTTCCATCCCTCTAAGTACCGGACTACCTCCACCAAATTGGGATTTTTGCACCTTAATACTTGGTATTTTAGCTAATAAATCTGCAGAAGACTGTGGTGCAATATTTTTAATATCCCTAGAACTAACCACTTCTATTTGTTCGGCAATTCTATTTTTCTTTTGTTTACTTCTTGTTACAGAAACAACAACCTCTTTTAAAGCCTCCGTCAATCGATTTAAAATGATCTCATCGGTTTTCTTAAAATTTGATTTTGATACTTTTTCCTTTAGGTACAAATGATGATAAAAAAACAAATCTACCCCTTCTTGAAAAATAGAAACATCAACTTGCCCATTTTTATCAGAATACAAAACAATGGATTTATCCTTATTTGAAACCGAAACCCCTTTGATTGGCAATGCAGAGTCACTACCCAAAACAGTCAAACTTTGAGAAGTTAACTGAGCGGAACTCAAAAACAAAAGAACAAGAAGAAAAATTCTATTCATTACACAAACAAGTTTTTCAAAACTTCTATAGATTTAGGTCTCCTAAAATTAACTAAATGCAATTCGTAATATTTCAACAAAACGTCCAATAAGGCTTGTCTAGAACTTACATTTAAGGATAACATATGTGCCTTATCAAATTTTGTGCCTAAAACTTGCCTGAACAAGTCTAAATCCTCTCCAACCAAAGAAGGTCCTAAAAAGGCCTGATTTGTAAAAACTCCATCCATTAAATTAAAAGAAGTAGCATCGATAAATGTTTCATCAGGATAAAAGCCTAAATAACGAGTAAGATTCATCAAGAAAACCAAATGAAAATTAGATACTTTATCATAAATATCCAACCAATTTATCGAAGTCTCTATAAACGTGTATAGATCGGCATTCTGTTCCTCTTCTTTTACTACATTATACAGCATTTCAGAAATAAAGAATACGATAGATTGCTTTACAAAATCAGAATGAAGGCTTGAATAATTATGGTAAACTGTTGCATCTTTGATAGAGTTTAACGTCCCCTTGTTAGAGTGACTTGCAACTAGGTCTAATTGTGTCAATGGCAGAAAGTAAGCAGGTCTTAATTTTCCTTTTTTTGACTTCAACAATCCTCTGAGCATATAGCTTTTCATCCCAGATTGAAGCGTAAAACAATGCACGATCAAACCTGTATCCCCATATTTTAAGGAAGCCAAAACGATAGCTTTTGTTTGTACTTGCATTAATTTACAATCGCAATTTTTGTAGAAGAAGTTTGCTGTCCTTCTGCATTATAAAGCAACACTATATAAACACCTGAAGCCACTTTAGACCCTGCTAGATTTCTTTTATCCCATACAAATTTTCCTCCATATTCAGATTGCTCCGATACTGCGTTTGTTTCGAAAACCAAACTCCCAGCAACATCTAATATTTTTATATTGGTCCCTTCTGGTAAATTCTTTCCTTTTCCAACAATTGTCACTTTACTATGGTTTTTTAATACAGGATTTGGATAAGCATACACCTCTGTCAATTCAGAACCATACCCTACAACTCCAGCCGTGTAGGAAACTATTCCATTTTCAGTACCAAAATAAACCTCACCAGCTTCATCATCTATTCCAATTGACAATACATTATTTGAAGGCAATGGCGAATTATCTGTATTGAAACCTCTTAACGTGTTTTTTCCTGTAGCATCCGTTTGTAGAACTCCACCGGATCCAGTTGCAAACCATACATTTCCCGCTCCGTCTACTTTGATATCATTTATCAAAAGCCCATCCAATAACTTAGAGGCACCATCTGCCGCATCAATAATAACGGGCTCCGGATACACAACTTCATTCTCAAATACATTATCCACATCAGAAAACAAAACAACACCGGAAGCTGTACCTATCCACACATTATTATCAAGGCCAACTGCAATACAACGGACATTATTATTCGGTATTCCTTGGGCTTCCCCGACCATATTTATTGTCTCTGACAAACCTTCACTATGAACATATACCCCAGTATTTCTAGATCCAATCCATATATTACCTATCAAATCAATCTCTAAATCAGAATACTCCTTTTCACCGAACTCTGGTGCATGACTGGTCCAAACTCCATCTTTTGATCGTTTTTTTAATGCACCTGAACCATTAGAAACCAGAGAATTTACAATCCAAAAATCCCCATTAGTATCAAAACTAGAACCATATAATCTAGTTGTGGTATAATTAGCAACATTGGGCAACGTAAAATTTATCAACCCCTGATTGCCCCCTATATTTGTGTTTACTGCATTCCAAAAGTCATAAAACTGATCATTCTCAATAACCAAAACGCCACCACCATCAGTATCATCAACATCTCCAATTACTTGGGCCCAAGAACTCACATAAACTTTATTAGGGTTCTCAAGATCTACAGTCACATGCAATAAATCTTGCGCTTTGCCAACACCTTCTGGGTCCCCATATAAAATTTCAACCCAATTACTGCCATTAAAATGACTTATTCCCTTTTTATTATTTAATGGAGCAAAAGAGCCAGCAATTCCACCATAAACCGCCCAAACTTGATTATTCTCAACCGTTATTGAAAATAACTTGTTAGAAATAGGCCCATCAGGAGAAATTTCCTCATAATCATTAACTAAAGAAAATGAGCTAGAAAGCACCCCTTTTTCTTGACTTCCAATATAGATATCACTGTTATGCAAAATCAAGGAGGTAAAATTATAAGTTGCCGCATCAGAAGATGTCACTAGATTTAAATCAACATCATAAATAAAAGATTGTTTACTTGTAGCAAGAGCTATGTTTACATCTGTATGAGCGACATCAATGATATCAGAAGCTAAAGTATTTTTGGCAACTAACGAATTATCAACTAAAACTTCATAAAGTATCTTTCCTTTTGTAACGAATACCTTGTCATTAAAATTAGTTAGATTAGAAAAAGCTCCATCCGAAAATTTCAACCAATTCTTAGAATCATTTAAATTATCCTCAAGATTGGCAATATAGATTCCATCTAGTGAAGTTGCATAAATCTTAGTATCAACTACTAAAACATCGGTTACATTAACGGAACTAGAATTTTCACCAATAAAATAGGTGTCTCCAAACTCTAAACCCAACAAATCGTATACTACAATACCGAACTCCAAAGCTAACAACAAAGTGTTGTTATAACTAGTAATTTCATTTACTCGTTTTTCTAAAGAGATATCGGAAATCTGAATGTCAACAATTTTTTTAACCCCTCCAGCACTAGAAATCAACTCTAACAGTCCGCTCTCGTAACCTATTGCAAGTACATCATTGGCATCATCATAATTAATTGCAGAAGTATTCTGACCTGATAATCCATTTACTGAGGATATTTTGTCTAATTCATCGGTACCAAATTCATAGGTAAAAACAGCGTTTTCAGTCAAAGCATAAATAGAAGTAGCACTTTTATCCAAAGCCAACACCTGGTTATAAGAAAACAAATCTTTCCACTCAGAAGAAAAATCCACCTGAGCATTAGATAAAACGACAGAAAACAATGCAACTAGCCAACAAACAACTCTCATACTTCTAGATAATTAAAAATAATTATGATAATTTAAAATCTCTTTCTTTTCCTAATTTACATAAGATTTGTCAAAGATAACACTAACTAAATGATTTTATATATATTTACCCTTAGACTTAACAAAATTCGACGAAATGCCCATTGAAATTGAACGTAAATTCTTGGTAAAAAGCAAATCTTTTATAACAGATTCATTTCAAAAAAAATATATCAAACAAGGTTTTTTAAATACCGATAAGAAAAGAACTGTCCGAGTTCGCATCAGTGATGACAAAGGTTATATTACAATTAAGGGAATCACAAATAGCACGGGTATGAGCCGCTTTGAATGGGAAAAACAAATCACTAAAGAAGAGGCAAATAAATTATTAATGCTATGTGAAGAATCCCCTATCGAAAAACACAGGTATTTAATTAGAAATGAAGATTACATCTTTGAAGTTGACGTGTTTTCAGGTGCTAACAAAGGCCTTATCATTGCAGAGATCGAATTAACCTCTGAAAAAGATAAATTTAACAAACCTGAATGGCTAGGAAAAGAAGTTACCGGAGAAACTAAATATTATAATTCTATGCTAAGCAAAACCCCTTACAATAAATGGTAAAAAAAGCTTAGGCCCACAAATTAATGTGAGCCTAAGGAATAAATAAATCCTACCCCTAAGATTTATATTATAAATATTTTACTGTAATTTACTTTTTATTTTCTTATCGACAAAACATTTTCACCAAAAAACACTAGTAAAAACGTAACTATCTAACTTTTAGACTGCAAATATACACAAAGCTTACATTTTATCATTTAAATTTTACTTTTTTTTGGGTTATTAAAACGAATTGTAGCATACTAACAATAAACGGGATTAATTATTAGTTTAAAGGAAATACAATCGTAACCCTTGTCCCTGAATCTGTGTTTGACAAAATATTACATGTTGAAATATGAACCGAATTCTTCGGGTGCATCAATTTTATTCGTTTTTCAGTTGCATAAGAACCAAAAAACTTTCTTTTTGAAGAAACTCTGTTTTGCTCCTTAACAGCACTATTAATACCAATACCATTATCCTCAACAAGTATTACTAAATCTAGACTTTCCTTTCTAATTTTTATAACAATCTTCTTCTCGCCTACTTTACTTGCTAAACCATGCCAAATTGAATTTTCTATAAAGGGCTGTAAAAAAAGAGGAGGCACCATAATTTCATGTAAATTCAATTCTTCATCTATTTCTTTAATATACTCGAAACCTCCTTGCAATCTGGTTTTCTCCAAGGAAACATACATTTCCAACACCTCCAACTCTTCTGCCAAAGAAATCTCTATACTTTCTGAATTTTTTAAAATTTTTCGAACCAACTTTGAAAAAGAAGTAATATAATCAGAAGCTTCTTCTTTTTCGTTTTTTAGAATAAAATTATTTATTGAGTTCAGGGAATTAAATAAAAAATGCGGGTTCATTTGACTTTGCAACGCCGTCATTTTTAACTCTGCTGCCTCCTTTTGTTTCAATGCATACTGCACTTTTAAATTGGACTTTTTTTCTAAGATTTGTTTGAATATTTTACCCATTATATTTGTAAACACAAGTGCTTCAATCATTACACCGATATACACAAATAAAAGAGGATCAAAATTAATTGTATCCAGACGATTTCTAAAAGCAATATTAAAATAAGATCCAATATTGGCTAACAACAAAAATGAGGCAGACCCAAAAATAAAAAAATGAACACTTCTTTCTTTTATTTTGGAAATAACAAAATAAGTTCGAACAACAAAAAGACTCAAGCAACTTGAGAAGAAAAATACCTCAACAGAAAGAACATCCTTCCCAAAGAAATAATACACAATGGGAAAACTAATGGAAAAAAATAAAACTGCGTATTTTTTAATAATAAAATAACGATCCCAATCAGGAATCGTATACCTACTAGACAACAATACTCTTTCGAACTCGGCATAGAAAACAAAGCCAATAAAGAATACTGAAAACTCAAAATACTCGTAAAAAGAATCCCAAGCTCCAGACACAACTGGCTTGAGAAAAAAGACGAACATGCAAAACAAATAAAGACTATAATTTAAAAAAAGTCTTTTCTTATTCTGAAAATAAAGTCCAAAATTAATTAGAAAAAGCAACAGAATCGCACCTCTAATCCATGAAAAGAACTCAGAATTTAAATCATTAAACATTCAATTGAAGCTTTTCTATCAATTCGCTTTTTTTATTTCTACTAACACTAGCGGTAAGTTCATTTGTCAAAATCAATTCACCTCCATCTCTTTTCAAATATTCTTTAACATGATCTAAATTTACCAAGTAAGAATTATGAACACGATAAAAGGAATTCATATAAAACTTTTTCTCTACCTCTTTTAGTGTTTTTGAAACCACTATTTTTTTATTTGTTACTAGATAAATTGTAGTATAACTTTTATCTGATTGTAACATTACTACATCTTGCGCTTCTAAAAAATAAATTTTCCCATCTGCAGATATATTAATTTTAGGTGTTGAGGGTTTCATTGAATACAGCATAGCATCAACTTTCATTGCTAAACTATCTCGGTATACATTATTCCTCGCCTTTTCAACAGCAGCAATTAACTCCGCTTTATCAATAGGTTTCAATAAATATGCTATTGCATTTTCTTTTATTGCCTGTAAAGCAAACTCATCGAAAGCTGTTGTAAATATCAACTCAAAATTTCTGGCAGGTAATTTTTCAAGAAAACTAAATCCATTCATTTCTGGCATCTGAATATCTAAAAAAACAATATGCGGATTAATTTCTGAAATCAATCCAACGGCTTTTTTTGCACTGGAACAAGTAGTAATTGATATATTAGACACATACGTTTTAAGCTTCCATTCTAAAACTTCCAACGCATCTGGCTCATCATCAACAATTAAAATCTTTAACATTTTTTTCAATTTTTAAATACGGAATATTTCAAAATATCTCTATCAAAAAACACATCTATATAACCATGTTAATATTCTCACAGAATATAAAAATAAATTCCGAGAAAATGGAACAGACTTCCGAACAGGACAAACCCATGAAAAACAGCATGATTATAGGGCACTTTTTTAAACGAGAAAAATAAAGCTCCGATAGAATAAGACACGCCTCCATAAACAAAAAGCATTAACCCAAGTGAATCAAATTTTTCTACTAAAGGTTTAATTGCAAAGACAACCATCCACCCCATAGCAATATAAGTTCCGATAGAAATCAATTTAAAACGACCAATGAAATACACTTTAAATAAAACCCCTAAAAGTGCTAGTACCCACGACAAACCAAAAATAATCCAACCTATTCTACCCTGCAGCACCACTAAAGCTATGGGTGCATAAGTTCCTGCTATTAATATATATATTGCGGAATGATCGAAAATATTTAAATAATATCTAATTTTCCTTTCATTTGTAGCATGGTATAAAGTAGAAGCGGAATATAGTAGAATCAAACTCAAACCATATATCACAACACTTAAAACAACAATTGGATTCTGTGAATAGGATGCTTTTATTACTAAAAAAGGAAATGCAATGATGCTTAATGCAGCACCAAGACCATGAGAAATTATATTCAAGCGCTCCTCTAGTTTTGGATAATATGTCACCTCATATTTCATAAGAATCTTATTTATCGATTCTATATAAAATACAAAAGAAGCATCAATTTATGAAGGATTTGAATAATTAATTAGATCCTTTTCTATCAGATCAAAGCAACGATCTTTTAATTGTGTAACAGCTCCTAAATCCAAATCAACAACAGGAACAAAGGAATGCACTTTTACACGTAACACCCCAGGAGATCCGCTAAAAAAAGTATAAGAAAATCTTTTTTTACAATCATAAAAGCTCATAGGCACCAAGGGAAGTTTATGTTCAATAGCCAACCGGAAAGCACCTTTTTTAAATTCAGACAAAACTATAGACTCGTCCTCTGGTACCAAGCCCTCCGGAAAAATACAAATACTCAAGCCTAAATTTATTCTTCTTTGCGCTTCTTTAAAAACCTTTTGTTTGCTTTTAGAATCTCCTCTATCTACAAGTATACAGGTTCTCTTATAAAAAAAACCAAACACAGGCACTTTTGCTAATTCCTTCTTTCCTACAAATACAAAAGGGTTCTTTACAATAGAAAGCATCAACAAAACATCTAAAATAGACGTATGGTTTGCAATAAACATATAACTACCCTCCTTTTTTGTTTTTTGTAATTCATTTTTTCTCACCCAAAATCCTGTAAAAAAAAGCGTTGTTTTAGCCCAAAACCTAGCGAGCTTAAAAAATATAGGATACCAATCTTCTCTAGAAGTAACCAACAACAATATAGGAGCGAACAAAAATACCATTCCTGCAAAAAGAATATAAAACCAAATTCTCCAAAGCAATCGGAGCACATTTTTCAAAAAGTCAATCATGCATCAAATTTACCCAAATTAAATTCAAAAGCAGTTGCATTCAGTATCTTAACAAAACTTTCTAATTTTTAAAGCAAGAACCGAAATAAAATCATTATGCTTTCCTTATTTTTGCTTTTCAAAACAAACAAAATGTCAAGAATATTAACAGGAGTTCAAAGTACGGGAACGCCACATTTAGGGAATTTACTTGGGGCTATAATACCGGCTATTGAAATGGCAAACGACCCAGCAAATGAGTCTTTTTTATTTATTGCTGATATGCATTCGCTTACACAAATAAAAGACGGAAAAACATTAAAAGAAAACACATATAGCACAGCTGCTGCTTGGTTGGCCTTTGGTCTAGATGTAAATAAAACTGTTTTTTATAGACAAAGTGATATCCCAGAAACAACTGAATTGACTTGGTATTTAAATTGTTTTTATCCTTATCAAAGATTAACCTTAGCACATTCCTTTAAAGACAAAGCAGACCGTTTAGAGGATGTAAATGCCGGATTGTTTGATTATCCAATGTTGATGGCCGCAGATATATTATTATATGATGCCGAAATTGTACCGGTTGGAAAAGACCAACTACAGCACCTTGAAATGACAAGAGATGTAGCAGGTAGATTTAACCATCAAATGGGCGAAACTTTTATTTTGCCTGATGCAAAAATTCAAGAAGGAACCATGTATGTTCCGGGAACCAACGGTGGTAAAATGAGTAAGTCTCAAGGGAATATTATTGATTTATTCCAAACAGATAAAAAACTACGCAAACAGGTAATGAAAATCCAAACGGACAGTACTCCTATGGAAGATCCTAAAGATCCCGATACATGTAATCTTTTCGCACTTTACAAATTAATTGCTTCGGACGAGCAAATTGCTACAATGAGAGCAAATTACAAAGGTGGTAATTACGGTTATGGTCATGCCAAGCAAGCCTACTACGAATTGTTAGTAGAAAAGTATGCGGTTGAAAGAGAGCGTTACAATCACTACATCAATAATCTTGATGAAATAGACAAAGCACTAGCTATTGGAGCAGAAAAAGCTAAAAAAGTGGCCACAGCCGTTTTACAAAGAACGCGAGCAAAACTAGGTTACTAAAAAAAGAAATTACGATAAATCCAACCTCTTTAAATTTTATTTAAAGAGGTTTTTTTATTGCTGTGTATAGGTGTGAACACTGGTTTGAGCTACAGGTAAATAATTTACACCAAACCAACACACTAACAACACCACAAAGGCCAAAGCCAAAATACTCAAAGACTGTTTGGTTTTATGTGTATGGAAATAACGATAATGAATATAAGTCAAATATCCCATCCAGGTTAAAAACGCCCATATCTCCTTAGGATCCCAAGTCCAATAATGTCCCCAAGCCTCTTTAGCCCACATGGCTCCAAAAAGCAAACCAAGTGTTAAAAAAGCAAAACCTATATAGACTAAGTTGTCTGCTAATTTTAAAGTTTCTGACGACAAAACCCCTTTAGAATAATCATAAATTCCTTTCATTGCTACTATACTTGAAGCCGCTAATACCGCATATGAAAATAAGTAAACCAACACATGAGGCACAAACCAAGGACTTTGCAACGCTGGCATTAATGTTTTAGAATAAGTTTCTGGGTTTAAATAATTAATGATCAAAAAAACCGAAGATAATATCACACTATAGGCTAAAAACCATTTGTACCTCCATCTAAAATAGGTTACAAATCCAACAAAAGGCAAAAATGTAGCATACCAAAGTCTTGTTTCTCCCAAGGTTCTCATTGGGGGTCTATCTAACTCTACCCAAAGCTTAGCTACAAATAACAAAAGCACACCCCAACCTAAAAACAAAATCGGCAAAGCAACTTTAATGTAGGATTGTTTTGTGTATGCAAGAAATAGAAACACAAGTCCTATCAACCAAATAGAACCAATAATTCCACTATATAAAGGAAAATCTATCCAAGTCATCTCAATCTTCTTTATTTATTTTATTCCCCAACCAGAACATATTCATAGCACCTATGATCATCATAAAAATCCCTGAATAAATCACTGGTAGCCATGGATCTCTTACCAACTCCACCACACTCAAATCAGACCATTTACCCATTTTTTCATCATAACTTAACTGATAAATATCCCAACCTTTGTAGTAATAAGCCTCATTCACTAGTAAGGTTGTATTGATACGTTCTCCTTCTTTTGTTAAAATATCTATATCAGAGCTAAACTCCTTAGGTTCTGGAATAGTCATAACAATTGAAAAATCATCACTAATCTTTAAAGACTGATATGGATATCTAAAACTCCCACTACTAATCCAACCTTTCACAATGCTCCCATCTTCATTGTTTGTAACGGTTACTTTAGCTGCCGGAGGTGAGCCAACTTCATTGACGAAAAAATAATTAACACCATGTTTTCCTGCATTTTCAAGATAATCATCAATCTGTACTTGATAATTTTTAAAATAGTAGGTTTCCTCTTTTTCTACTAAATATAAATTCTTACCATTATTATGTGCGATGCTTCCAGTTTTATTATCTACCAAAGCCAACTTAGGGTTGTATTCTTTAATAATAAAGTCGTTCAAATAAATAGCAAAAGGCAACTCAACCTCCTCCTCATTATCATTATAAGCCATAATACTTGGCTTACCTTCATATACATTTAGAGACAAACGCTCTAAATCTCCACTTCCAAGTACTCCAGCAACGATTGCAATAAACAGCCCTAGGTGACTTACTACGAAACCAAAATTAGACCAAGAAAACTGCATGATTCGCTTTACAGTAACCAAACCCAAACAAGTTAAAAACTGTAAAAGAATCAATAAAAATGCCCAATGCGTAGTGATATGATTCAACCCTAGTTTAGAAATCGTTGCATTCTCCGATGGTATTTGTGGAACTATCCCCATTATCATTACCATAAAAGTAACCAATACTATAGAAGATATGGACGCCGGAACTTTTGTCAACCAACGGATTAATTGAATATCGGAAAACTTGAAATACGCGATAAACAGGATACCTACATATCCTAATAAAAAAATAACATTATATGGATAAGATATAAGAAACTCTTCTTTAGATGGAAAGAAAATCTCCATCATAAAACCAGTTAGGAGCAACCCTATGCCAATGAAAAATGATTCCATATAGC
The DNA here is from genome assembly GCF_057197705.1 of Flavicella sp. IMCC45537. NCBI lineage: Bacteria > Pseudomonadati > Bacteroidota > Flavobacteriia > Flavobacteriales > Flavobacteriaceae > Flavicella > Flavicella sp. IMCC45537. Next base: position 2,702,556 of record NZ_CM170067.1, on the reverse strand, counting down.
TCCAAGGATGCTCCCAAAAGTCTCTTCTTTTTTTCTTTAAAGATTGTTGTGTCATAAACAAGATCTAAGCAAAGCCAATATACTAATATTTAGCTTCTCTTTGCTTAGCTTCTTCATCCCATTTAGGTAAAACATTCTTTCTAAACTCAGCTTTTTCTTGCTCTAGTTTTTCCATTGGCAATCCAATATATTTCTGAGCAGCAGCCTTCGTTTCAATTGGTGGATATGCTACTTCTCCATCAAAACCTAACTTCATCAACAACTTTCCTAATTTGATACGTGTTTCTTGCGTAATATCAATTCCTTTCCCTATTACTCTTCCTAATTCTACAGGGGCATGGAAAGAACCTCCATGAGAAGCCGCAGCATAATCCCATCTCCATTGTCCTAATCTAATTCCATGTAAAATATCTTTCATTTGCGCCTCAGTAGCACCTAAATCCCAACACTTTTTAGCCTCAACATGTGCTCTCACCAACAATCTTTCTAATTGATCTCTATTTTCAAGGATTCTATCTTGATTGTCATATACATTCTTTACCAATACATCTTTTTCCTCACGGTGACATACCTGACAAGAATTTGCTACATTATTTAATGGAGATTGAATATGGTGATCTGTAAATTTCTGTCCTCCTTCTGTTTTATAAGGCATATGGCAATCCGCACAAGAAACACCTCTTTGACCATGAATTCCCATTTTGTACACTTCGTAACCTGGGTGTTGTGCTTTCAACATAGGTGCTCTACTTAACTTATGCACCCAGTCAACATGCCCCACTCTGTCGTAATACACTTCCATATCTTCTACAGTTTGTCCATCATCCCAAGGAAAAACTAAATAAGGGGTTCCTTCTTTGCCTGGTAAATTTTTGTTGAAATAATATTCAACGTGACATTGTGCGCATACCAAAGAACGCATTTCATTATGGGTTGCTTTTTTGATGTCTTTCCCTTGTCTTTCAAAAGCTTCAATCAAAGCGGGTCTTGTAACCTTTAAATTCATTGTTTCAGAATCGTGGCAATCTGCACAACCAATAGGATTCACAATTTCAGCACCTAATTTCCCCCATTTACCTTTATAAAACTCTTCTACACCTTGTTCATTCATAATTCTTGGAACATCTGGTGATTTACAAGTCCAACACGTAGAAGGCATCGGTCCGTCATCTTTACCCGTTGGGCCACCTGTTCTTAAAGAGTTTCTTAAATCTTCTACTGCATAATAATGACCACGTCCTTGATTGTAGTCTTTAGAAAAACCATATCCTGCCCAAAGAACAACCAAGCGAGGATCTACCTCTAACATATCTATATTGGCATTACCATTATGTTTAGATTTAAAAGTAGAATCGGCAGTTCTATAATACGATTCAAATTCTCTCGGAAAATTTTCACCCCAAACTTCATTTCTAGGCTCACCTGGTTTTATTTTATTTACAGGTGTGTATGCGTATTTAGCTTCTGTTTTTCTTTCTGTAATTGTTGAAACTAGAAGTCCTAGTAAAAAAACAAGTACCATAGATGCTAAAAATAACACCCAATTTTTCCAAGGTTCTCTTTTTGTGCTCATAATTATTCTTTTGGTTTTGTATCTAAATCTTTCATATATTTTTTAAGCCAACCCGGAACGGTTTCTTGATGTTCCTGAGGGACTTTCCCGTAATATTTTACAGATGATAAACTGTGTATTTTACCATGGGGTACTTCTTTATGGCATTCCCAACATTTTCTATCGGTCATATTTGCTTTATGATTATCAACAGTACTAGCTAATTTAGCATCTACTACTTGATCTTGATGGCAACGAATACAATTATTATGAACCACTTCTACTCCAGCTTCCTTCATTCTAATTACTTCAGGTTCACCACGGGTAGTAAATACGTATCCATGATACATTCCGTCTTTGGCCTTAAAAAAATATTTATTGAAAACATTGTCCTGCGGAACATGACAATCATTACAAGTAGCCCACTCTCTATGGGAACTATTCAACCAAGTTGTATATTGTGGAGTCATCACATGACAATTCACGCAGGTTTTAGGATCATCAGACAAGTAAGAAACCGCTTTGGACTCAATCATTGCATACAATGTAAGTCCAAAAATTGCACCTAACAAAATAACTACTGGCGTGCGCCATTCTTTAGGTGGAATAATTAATCTAAGCAACTTACTCATGATTCGCAATTTTTAAGTTCTGTCCTATTCGTTAAATTTAACACAAATTTATGGTTCTCCACAAATAAAAATATGACCGTTGTCATTTTTTTAAGATTTAATAAAAAAAGCCGTGCTAAAAAACACGGCTCCAAGTCGTTCTAAGTCCTTTTATGGCGCAGGGTTGGGCTGCAAATTATGTATTTGATCTATCTCTAAAAGCAATTCTTCTGTTAAGTTTACGTCAATTGTTGCAATATTTTGTTTTAACTGCTCCATAGTAGTTGCGCCAATAATAGTTGATGTCAGAAAAGGTTGTGCTTCGATAAAAGCTAAAGACAACTCAACCAGACTTAAATTATTATTCTTTGCAAGTTCATTATATTTCTCAGCTAAAAACATCGCTTGTTTATTACTGTATCTAGAGTAATTTGGAAATAGCTTTAGTCTTGATTTCTCAGGTAAGTTATCATCAAAATATTTTCCGCTTAACACCCCAAAACCTAACGGTGAATACGCTAATAAACCTACATTTTCTCTCATAGAAACCTCAGCCATTCCAATCTCATATGACCTGTTCAATAAAGAATAAGGATTCTGAATAGTTTTACAGCGAGTTAAATTATTTTTATCAGCTTCATTAAGATGCCTCATCGTTCCCCAAGGTACTTCATTCGACAATCCATAATGACGAATTTTACCAGCTTTTACAAGTTCATCCATAGCCTCCACTAATTCAGCTATTTTATCCTCCCATTTTTCTTCGCTATTATGCTTATAATTTAACTTACCGAAAAAATTAACATTCCTATCCGGCCAATGCAATTGATACACATCAATATAATCCGTATTTAACCTTTGTAAGTTTTTCTCAACGGTTTCTAACACCAATTTTTTAGTGAATTGTTGAGGCTCTCGAATATAAGATAAACCAGGATTTGGTCCTGCAATTTTACTTGCAATTACAAAATCTTCTCTCTTTTTATTTTGCAACCAAGAACCAATAATTCTCTCTGAATTACCTTGTGTTTCTTTTCTTCCTGGAATAGAATACATCTCTGCAGTATCAATAAAATTAACACCTTTTTCAGCAGCATAATCGAGTTGTTCATGCCCTTCTGCTTCCGTATTTTGCTCTCCCCATGTCATGCTCCCTAGACAAAGTTTTGAAACTTTAATGTCTGTATTAGGTATCTTCGTGTACTTCATTATTCTATAATTTTTTGGAAAATAAAAGTACAAAAAAAAGCTTTCCGATAATTTCAATAATCAGTCAAAAAAAGGATTTATTCAAATATTGAATCATCTAGTGTGAATATCAATTTTGGCAGCTCAAATTTATCATGAAAAACAAAAAAGCCTTACTAAAATTAGTAAGGCTTTTTAAATATTATTTATAAGTATTAAGCTTTCAAAGCTGCAATACCAGGTAATTCTTTACCTTCCATATATTCTAATAAAGCACCTCCACCTGTTGAAACATATGATACATCATCACCAAAACCTAAATTGTTGATTGCTGCGGCAGAATCTCCTCCTCCAATTAAAGAGAAAGCACCATTTTCTGTTGCTGCTTTTACTGCTTTGGCAACTTCAATAGTTCCTGTTGCATACAAAGGAATTTCAGAAACTCCCATTGGTCCATTCCAAATTACAGTCTTAGAATCTTTAATGATTCCTGAAAATAAATCAATAGTTTGTGGTCCAATATCAAATCCTTCCCACTCGTCAGGAATTTGTCCTCTTAAAACAACTTGTGTATTTGCTGTATTAGAAAAGTCATCACCTAATAAATTATCAATTGGGAAAATCAACTTAACTCCTTTCGCTTTTGCTTTTTCTTCTAACTCAAGAACGTACTCTAATAAATCATTTTGACATAAAGATTTTCCGATATTTCCACCTTCTGCTTTTGCAAAAGTATAAGACATACCACCACCAATAATAATATTATCAGCAACATCTAATAATTTCTCAATGATTAAAATTTTATCAGAAACCTTTGCACCACCCATAATAGCAGTAACTGGCTTGTCTCCACCTTTTAAAACTTTATCAGCATTTACTAATTCTGCTTCAATCACATAACCAGCAACTTTTTCTTCAAAAAATTGAGCTACAATTGTAGTAGAAGCATGTGCTCTATGCGCAGTACCAAATGCATCATTTACATAAACATCACCTAATTTAGACAACTGCTTAGAGAACTCAAGATCACCTGCAGTTTCTTCTTTATGAAAACGTAAATTTTCTAAAATCAAAACTTCTCCTGGTTTCAAATCTGCAACTGCTGCTTCAGCATCTGCTCCAACACAAGAATCTACAAATTTAGCTTGTACTCCTAATACTTCACTTACTTTTTCAACAATATGACCTAATGAAAACTTAGACTCTACTCCTTTTGGACGACCTAAATGCGACATTAAAACTGCTGCTCCACCATCTTCTAAGATTTTGATAATCGTTGGTTTTGCTGCTTTAATTCTGGTAATATCAGTTACATTAAAATCTGCATCTAAAGGCACATTAAAATCAACACGAACTAAGGCTTTTTTACCTTCAAAATTGATGTCTTTAATTGTTTTCATTGTTTGTTTAATTAAAATTTGTAAGCAAATATACTTAATTTAAATACTCGTTTTTAAAAATCTAAAAAAAGCTACTACAACGTTTTTGTAAGCGCCAACAAAAGTTCCTTTTCATCTATTTCTCAATTTTAAGAAATTTTCCTGTGTTTCTCTTTTTTGATATCCCTATATTTGTCCATGCTTTTTTCAGATATAATAGGTCAAGAACACATCATCAATCATTTAAAAACCTCTGCCGACAATGGACGCATTCCGCATGCGCAGTTGTTTATTGGAAAAGAAGGTTCTGGTACTTTACCAACAGCAATAGCCTATGCACAATATTTGCTATGTAGCAAAAATGAAGATGCCTCTTCTTGTAATATAAAATGTGAAAATTTAGCACACCCTGATCTTCATTTTGCTTTTCCTGTAGCAACAAATGACAAGGTGAAAAAACATCCTGTAAGCAATCTGTTTTTAGATGATTGGAGAACTTTTATCAAAGAACAACCTTATGGTAGTTTGTTCAATTGGTTTCAGCAAATTGGTATTGAAAATAAACAAGGGCAAATTGGTGTTGATGAAGCGGAGCAAGTTGTAAAATCCCTTCAATTAAAATCTTACGAAGGTGGTTACAAAATCATGATCATATGGATGGCTGAAAAAATGAACATTTCTGCAGCAAATAAACTTTTGAAACTTATAGAAGAGCCGCCTGAAAACACCATTTTTATTTTAATCGCCGAGGATCAAGAACAAATTATTAATACTATTCTATCTCGATGTCAAGTATTAACATTCCCAATTTTAAGCGAAGCTGATATTGCAGACGCTTTAATTAGTAGAAACAATTCTTTTCCTGCGGAAGCTTCTAAAATAGCTCACCAATCTGAAGGTAATTTTAACAAGGCAGTTCATATTTTAAAACACGATTCCAATGACATCATTTTTGAACAATGGTTTGTTACTTGGGTAAGAACTGCATTTAAAGCCAAAGGAAATGCAGCTGTGATTCAGAATTTAATTGAATGGAGTGAAACCATTGCCAAATCTGGTAGAGAAACCCAAAAAAGTTTTCTTCACTATTGTTTGCAGTTTTTTAGACAAGCACTTCTACAAAACTATAGTGCCCAAGAATTAGTGTTTTTAGAGACAGAAACTCAAGGGTTTTCTCTGGCGAAGTTTGCACCTTTTATTCACGGAGGCAATATTATGGAAATTGAAAAAGAAGTAGGAGATGCATTATACCACATTGAAAGAAACGGTAATGCAAAAATTATTCTTTTAGATTTATCTATTAAATTAACACGACTTCTGCATGCTAAAGAAAATGCTTAAAAATCTACTCTAAAAACCAAATTTGGAGTAAATCCTATTGATATTTGATCTGTTTCTACCAAGGTACGTTCTGCCGCTGGGCCACGCCCATCTAATTTAATTTCATATCCTCTATCCAAAATATTTTTGGTGTTGAAAATATTCATGAATGACAATCCAAATTTACCCTGTGCTTTTCCTTTCTTAGAGAATTTAAATTTATAGGTTGCCGACAGATCTACTTTTTTATAAATCGGTAATCTATTTGCATTTACTTCATCTTCATAAACAATTCTATAGTTACCTCTTGGTGTTTGCTCGATAGACAATCCTTTGGTATAAGGTGTACCAGATCTCAATTTAAAACCAAGTGAAAATTCAAATCTTTTAACGCCGTAAGTATGTGACCAAACTAAAGAATGTGGAATATCGTATTCTCCATCAAATTTCTCACCTTCATTTAACTCATCGTACTGAAATTTTGTTTTAGATAAGGTATAGCTAACCCAAGTTCTATAATTTCCAAAACGTTTTTTTAATAAAAAATCAACCCCATTTGTTGTGCTAATTCCTGCTAAATATTGCGGAACTTGATTTGCTACATCTTCTGTAAGTAAAGTAATTCCATTTATTTTTCTGTTATAAAAATCCACATCTAAATTCCATCCCTTATGCTGTACTAAAAACCCTGCGGAAATTTGATAATTTTTTAAAACAGGAATTCTTTGACCATCAGACAAGGCCCAAATATCATTTTCTAAACCGAAACCATTATTTCTAAATTCAATTAACTGACTGATGACTTGATTTTTTATTTCTGCAGAAAACTTCAACTGAAAAGCCTCCGTTATTTGATTTGACAAAAATAATCTAGGTTCCAAATAAAACTCCTCTACCACGGTAAAATAATTTACACGTAATCCAAAATTCATATTCCATTTCTCATCCGTATGTACCGCATATTCAGAAAAAAAAGAGTGGGTCATATTTTCTGAATTATCTGATTCAAAAACCTGATCTACACTATTGTCATTGCTATTGTCAAAAATATAACTCACATTTTTTTTGGATAGTTGATAACCATGCGACCATGAAACAAAATCATTTATATCATTTTTAATCTCTACTTTTAATCCAAGATCATCAACATTGTTGTGCTTTTCAAAGGTTTCAGTAACATTATTCTCAGGGTTTCTTCTTGTAATGGTACGAATTCCTTGGTAATCTAATAAATACTCAGATTGGTTGAATTCTATATTCCCAGAAAATTTATCACTCCAATACCGCGACCATTTTAAATTTGACCCTCTATTTTTAATTTGTAGATTATCAGTATTAGTCTCACTAAAACGTTCATTTTCTGAATAGTACTCTAAATTATTTTTATTATATAAATTACTAAATACTAACTTATCTTTTTTAGAAATATCTGCTATAACTTTTAAATTATAATCATGGAAAAAGAAACTATTATTTACGTTAGTTATATCGTTTGCACCATCTGTTTCGTCCTGAACGATACGTGTATTTTGGAACACACTTTCTGAAAATTTTTGATAAGTTATGGTATTCCAAAAATCCGTTAAAGAACGTCTTCCTGACAAAATAACACCTACTTTATTATTAAACAAAGGAGCTTTTATATAAGCATCGGCATGTAATAAATTCAATCCAAAACCAGCCTTAAATTCCGGTACAGCCTCACCTGAGCTAATATCCAACACTCCTCCTATTCTTTCTCCATACCTAGCACTCGTTCCACTTCTATAAAACTCAATTTTTTTAGTAATGTAGGGATTAAAGGAAGAAATCAACCCAAAAAAATGACCGCTCTCATACATTTTTATTCCATCAAATAATATCAAGTTTTGATCTGGTGTACCTCCTCTTACATGTAAATCAGAAGCTGTTTCTCCTGGACTTTGTACTCCTGGAAGCATTTGTAAACTTTGCAGTACATCTGGCTCTGTTAATCCTGGTAAGATTCCTAGATTATTTGGAGAAACACGAATCGCTCCGTCTCTTTTTTTAGACATTCCTTGTGTAAGGTAATCACTTATCAATACCTCTTGTAGTTCTTCATTTGTTTCAGAAAGCTTTATTTTTTTACAGTTATCATGCTGCATTTTAAAAACGGGACTTTCTACACTGTAATACCCCAAATAATCTACTCTTACAATCCAATCTGATTGTAATTTTTTCAATTCGAAATACCCTTCGGAATTTGAGGAAACCCCTATATTTTTGTCTTCCACCCAAATTGTGGCATTGGCAATAGGCATCCCAGAGTTTTCATCAACAAGAAAACCACAAACAACATTGTCTGTGGTAATTTCTTTTTGTTTTATAATGATATACCTATCGTCTAGGTTTTCAAAAATTAAATTGGTTTCTTCTTCGAGATATAATAGTACCTCTTTTAGGTTTTGATTCCCTTTTTCTAGGAATATGGTAAATTCCTCAATCAAACTAGCATCATAAGAAAAACGAACTTTATATTCCGTTTCCAAGGAAACTAAAATTTCTTTTAGCGCTTTGGTTTCATTCTTATTATCTGGAATTTGCTGTTGTGCTTTTCCAATAGTTATGAGTACAAAAAAAAGTATTAAAAAATAATATGTTTTACTTTTCACTAAGCGTTATTTTACCTGATTCACCAATCGTATATGCGATTTGTAAAGGTATAAAAACTGTTTGTAAAGCAATTTCTTTATTTTTATTTGTAAAACTTCCAGAGTATAACTGATTCTGATTCACTTTTTCAGAATCGATCGTAATATGATACTGTTTTTCTAATTCCTTTAAAACGTATTTTAAGGGAGTACTCACAAAAGAACTTTCTCCTGAAACCCAAGCCGGTTGTTGTAACTCAAAAGTGGTATTCTGTGCTGCTTGTCCCTGTATTTTTGTAAAACCTTTTCCGGGAGTTAAAATAACTTCATCAGCATTACTTACTACTTTTACTTTTCCTTCAAAACATTTTACATCAAAGAAATCCTGTGTTCTTTTTACATTGAATTGCGTCCCTAAAACGCTCACAGATCCTAAATCTGTAGCTACAGTAAATTTTGAACCCTTTTGTACTTTAAAATATCCTTCACCATTTAAATTTAGGTTTCTTTTTCCTTCTTCCCAATCTTTCTCATTCAAAGTAAGCTTTGACTTTGCATTTAATTGAACTTCAGATCCATCAGGTAATACAATCGCAAGTTGTTCTCCATAAGAGGTTTGGTAAACTGTTTCTTTATCTACAAAATAAAAGATACCAAACAACAAAGTTATGGATGCAGCTACTGCATAAAACCAACTAGGCACCATTTTTCTAACTTTTTGCTTCGGATGTTGTATTTTATTCTGTATTGCTTTTAAAGTCGTTTCTTGATTAAACTCTGGGGCTTTAAAAAGCTCCATCTTTTTTACAATTTTTGAGTACTCTTTAAAATCTTCGGTTTTTTCAAAAGCAATGCGTTCCTCTTCATTGAGGTCTTTATTTAGCCATCTTGCTAAAAAAGTATCGTCTGTGTATTTTTGCTCCATAATTATATCCTTTATTAGTAAAACAGTTTTATTTTAAACTACCCTACCTCTTTTTTATTTTATTAACATTTGATAACAAAAAATGTTATAAACATGATTCTTAATTTATTACCTATATCACAGACTTAAAATTTTCCGCTGATTTTTTCACGCATTTTTAAAAGTGCTCCGTGCATTCTTTTTTCTACTGCTTTGACAGATATATTTAACAATTCAGCTATTTCTTTGTAACTTTTTTTATCAATTCTACTCATTAAAAAAACCTCTCTTTGACCGTCAGTTAAATCAGAAATCGCGTTTTGAAGCTTCACCATAAATTCTTTTTCTTCCAAAATAAACTCAGGGTCTTCATTAGTAGCATCTGTTGTTGGAATCTGATTATACTTTAGAACTACTTTTTTATGCGCTACTTCGTTTAGAAACATATTGTTTGCTACCGTGTATAAAAAAGATTTTGCTTTTTCAAAAATAACCTTAGCACAATTGTTCCACATTTTTATAAAAGCTTCTTGCACCAAATCTTCAGCTTGATCTTGGTTACCGCATTTATAATAAATAAAGTTATATAGAGATTTGGAATGGCTAGAGTAAAGGCTTTCAAACACCTTAGACTCACATACCGATTTTTCTTCAGACATATTTTGTGCTCATTTTAAATTCAAAAATAACCATTTTTTTTATGTATCTCACATCAAAAAAAACATGTATTAATAGTATGAAACAGAATTAATTTTCAACAAATTATCATGTATCTTTGATTTTACCTAACATCAATAAAACTATGAAAAATTATTACTTCCTAGCCTTACTAAGTTTTCTTTTTATCTCAAGTTTTAATGCCTCTTCTCAGGAGTTAAAATTGGCTTCTGATATTTGGCCTCCTTTTACAAACGCTGCAAAGGAAAAATCTATTGCTTTAGAAATTGTACAACAAGCACTTTCTCAATCCAATATAAAAAGTAATACCTCTATTTTAAATTTTAAAGAGGTTATCGATGGAATAAAAACACATACTTATGATGGTAGTGCTGCATTGTGGAAAACTAAAAAAAGAGAAGAGACCATGTTATTTTCGGACCCCTATCTGCAAAACCAACTTGTATTGGTTTCAAATAAAAACCAAAACGTAAACAACCCTAATTTAAATGGCAAAAAGTTAGGATTGATAGAGGGCTACGCTTACGGAGATGAAATTACGGAGAACAAAAAAATTGAATTTGTTTTCAGTAAAAACAATCAAGAAAATTTAGAAAAATTACTTTCAGGAGAAATAGATTATTTTTTAGTAGATAATTTATTAATTCAATACCTGCTGGAATACCAAGTAAATGATGTCAATAAATATTTAGAAATTTCTCAAAAGCCATATTCAAAAAAATCATTGCATTTTGCTATTCATAAAAATGTTCCCAATGCTAAAAAAATAATGGCCGATTTCAATGTGCAAATAAAAAAAATGATGAAGGATGGTAGTTATAATGACATTATGCAATTAGATCGAATAAAAATTGATGTTGATAACGATGGAGTTTCTGAAATTATTTTAAGTTCAAATCTAGTTGTAGAAAAAAACTCAAATCGGGCTTATTCACTTTTTTACGATGAAACAAAAACAGAAGGTTTTTATTTCAACAACAAACATTATCCAGATTGGGAAAGCGTACCAGAAGTTTATAAAAATAATATTCCTGCTCAAAAAAATGAACTGCCAAAACCAATTGGATTACAAATAAAAATTTAATAATTTTTATCTTCAGGATATTTAGCCATAAACTCTTCTGCTTTCTCCACCATTTTAGTGGTTCCACAAAAAATAGGAACTCTTTGATGTAACTCTGTAGGCTTTAAATCCATGATTCTCACATACCCATCTGTAGCTTTCCCATTGGCTTGTTCTGCTAAAAAAGCAATGGGGTTACATTCATACAGCAATCTTAATTTTCCTTGTGGCGATTTTGAACTTGTAGGATATAGATAAATTCCTCCTTTAATCATATTTCTATGAAAATCAGAAACCAAAGAACCTATATACCTAGAAGTATATGGTCTGTCTTCTTTTTCTTCTTGACAATATTTTAAATAATCTTTAACTCCTTGTGGGAAATGAACATAATTTCCTTCGTTTATAGAATATATTTTACCTGAATCAGGAAATTTCAAATCGGGATGTGACAAATAAAATGTTCCTAAAGCAGGATTTAAAGTAAAACCATTAACCCCATGTCCTGTTGTATACACTAACATTGTTGAAGTACCGTACACAATATATCCTGCAGCAACTTGTTCATTTCCTTTTTGCAAAAAATCTTCAATCTGAACTGGTGTTCCCTCTGGGGTAACCCTTCTATAAATTGAAAAAATGGTTCCTACAGATACATTAACATCTATATTAGAAGACCCATCCAAGGGGTCAATCAAAACAACATATTTATTTGAATGACTATTTTCTTTTCCTTCAATAGTCACAAAATCATCTTCCTCTTCACTGGCAATACCACAAACAATTTCTCTGTTAATCAAGGCCGATTTAAAAACATCATTTGCATATACATCTAACTTTTGCTGATCTTCGCCTTGAATATTTCTTTCTCCAGCCTCGCCAAGGATATCCACCAAGCCTGCTTTATTAACTTCGTGGTTCACAATTTTAGCAGCCAATCGAATGGAATTGATCAACCTAGATAACTCTCCAGAAGAATATTTAAACTGTTTTTGATTTTCAATAATAAACTCTCCTAGGGTAGTATGTTGTAAATTTTCCATGATATAGAATTTTTAAGCCTAAATTACATATTTATTTCTTCTAAAAACCTATGTAAACACAGGCAAATATTTTTTTTTGAAAAAAATTAAATTTTTAGGTAGGGTTATTTAAAAGGTGCTTGTTTTATATATAGAGACCATAAATATTAAACTTAAAAATTCTATATCATGAAAAAATTCACCAACACGGTTGCAGCATTATTTATCGCAATGGGAGTATTTACTTCCTGTGACCAAAGCCTAACTGAAGAGATCATTGCATCTGAAAATTCAACTGAATTATCAAATGAAGACATCAAATCTGCCGTTGAAACACTTTCATTTAAGTATTCAATTACTGCAGTAAACGACGACGATACGGAAGTAGTTATTTCTAATGATGAAGAATTAACTGAATATGGAAACAAAAATGCAAGAGCTAAAATTGTTTATCCAATAGATATTACAGTTGATGGAGAAACCATTACTGTAAATAACAAAGAAGAAATGAAAGCCTTGATTGGTAAAAAGAAAGGAAAACACAGAAGACCTCCTTTTGAATTAGTATTTCCTGTAAATGTTGCCACTTCGGAAGGTGAACTTGCTATAGACGATAAAGAAGCTTTTAAAGCTTATAGAGAATCATTAGAAGAAGGTGTGAAACCAGCTTTTGTATATCCTATATCTGTAATTATGGATGAGGAAACAATTGTTGTGAATAGCGAAGAAGAATTAGAGGCTTTGAAACCAGAAAGAGGTGAAAGACCTGCAAGACCTGAATTGGTATTCCCTGTTTCTGTGGTAACTGCAGATGGTGATTTGGAAATTGCAGATGCTGATGCCATGAAAGCATATAAAGAAACTTTAGAAGAAGGAACTCGTCCAGAATTTGTATATCCAATTTCTGTAATTATTGACGAAGAAACAATCGTTGTAAACAATGCTGATGAGTTACAAGCCTTAAAACCAGAAAGACCAAGCAAACCACAATTGATATTTCCAGTTTCTGTAGTAACTGCGGATGGTGATTTAGAAATTGCAGATGCTGATGCCATGAAAGCATATAAAGAAACTTTAGAAGAAGGAACTCGTCCGGAATTGGTATTCCCTGTTTCTGTAATTGTTGAAGAAGAAACAATTGTAGTAAATAATGAAGATGAACTTAAAGCTTTAATGCCTAAAAAAGGTAGAAAAAAATAAATTACCCCTAAGTACCTAGCTCTATAGCATCTTTAAAATAGAGCTAGTAACACATACCTTACTTTACGAAGGTTAAAATTAGTAGTAGTAGTAATAGGGTTAAAACCTCTGAAGGCATCGTGCTGACAGGGGTTTTATATTTTATAACATAAATTTTTAGGTTTCATTTAAAACACAAACCCCACAATGTTCTCATTGTGGGGTTTGCTAAAATTTTAATCATATATTCTTTAAAACTACATTGGCTTATACACACGAATCCAATCTACTTTCATTTTATTTTTATTTGGGTTTTTTAGATCCTCATCAGAAGGAGTTCTACCTGCTTTTACATGCCAGTCTTGGGATTCTAAATTGATAATAATATTCAACGGTTTGGTATACCCCTTACCATGTTGATATTCATACGGATCAATAATACTTACTTTAGAAATGGCATTTGCCTTTTCTAATTCTTCAAACGAATATTCAGTACTGGTATTTGTTATTGTAATTTTTTGTTTTCCCTTGGTAACATCCAATTTTCCATTTGTCATCGTTGGATAACCATACTCCCAAACACCTTTCACCTTTGTGGCAAGTGCTTTATCATGTAACACACGAATCAACTCTCCATCAATATAATGCTCAAAATGAAATGGGCTTTTCCAATAAACGCCAGTTCTTACATCTCTTCTTTCTCCGTTATTATAGCAATATTCTCCCCATCCGGTAACCCCTTCTCTTTGGTACCATGCTCCTTTATCTCTTGGCTGATAATCGGTAAAAGGTTTTCTTATAAATGAATGATGACTTACATGAATAGATTTTGCGAAATAAGAATTTCCTGGTTCTTTACCTCCATAACATTCCATGATATCAATTTCTTGTGTTGCATCTGGACTTAAAAGCCAAACATCAGAAGCCAAAACTATATTTGCAACATTCGACTTAGACTCAATAAAAACGGGATACACAACCTTATCTATTGAAGAAATACACCCAGCGTTGATTCCTCCATTAGGTTTATTCATTTTATTGGGTTTGGAAGAAACAGGATTGAACTCTCCTTTTGCTTGCCACCTTGAAGATTTAATTACCAAATCAGAACCATCTACAGCTACATGATTGTATTTCCAATAGGTGGTACCGGGTCCGTCCCAATTGCTATGATAAAAATTTACCCACTTCCCACTTTTTCCAAAATTTGCTTTTTTATTTTGAGCTTCGAAGTTATAATTAAACTCATCAGAAACACTTTCTTGCAATTTCCAGTCGTTTACATTCTTAATTGCTAACGGTAAATCATGATTGATTTCACTTTTTTCTACAGGCAACTTTAATGCCGAAATTTTTTCTTCTTTTGCAGATTCTTGTGGTTTCTCTTTTAAATTACCAGTACCACAAGAAACTAAAATTCCCGCCACTATAACACCTACATATTTTGCTTGTTTCATCGATCTATATTTTATTTCTAACAAAAATAAAACATAGAAAAGAGCGGTTAAATTTTTTGCACTATACTTAAACTGTACAAAAAAAAACGGATAAAAACACTCTATAAACCCCTATAGAAACTGATAAAAACATCAAAAAATCAAGTTTTAATCTATTTTAATAAAGCTCTAAAAATTATTCTTTTTTAGAGCTTTATGTAATATTTTTTAATTGAGTAAAAATTTTACCGTAAGGTTAGTTTCAATTAGAATCTTTTCAAATTCAAAAGTTACAGGACTAGATTCCTTATTTGCTACGCCATATCCTATCAGCACAACTTCATCTAGATTATTTGCTCTATACCTATTATGCTGTTGATTTCTATCCATTATATAAATAGCCTTTCCTATTTCTTGCCCCAATGGTAGTGTTAAATATTTTGCTTGTGTTTTTGCTTTTTGAATAGCTTTTGTTTTTAAAACAAGTTCTAATTCATCCATTTTTGAATATTCAGTTTTCTCTAAATAAACATTTGAAATGCCAACCTTTTCTAATGCTAATAATACATTTTGAGCAGTTGAAGCATCATGTAACAATAACGAATAAGATTTACTTTTGTGAATATCTTTATCCTTTAAAAAGTATTTTTTAAAATTACTAGACATATCTCTTAACTCTAAATATTCCTTTAAATTAACATTAGAATTTTCTAGTACTTTTTGCATTTTTTGCTCCAAATTCTCTAAAGATATTTTCCCTTTTGAATCTTCTTCTTGTAAAATAATCGTTAGATAAATTCGATCTGGCACCACCAACGTATCCACTTTTGCCGAAGTATCAATATAAGGTTGATCAATAAAATTTTTAGTCTGTGCATTTCCTAACCATACACTAAGCATCATCATAATAATTCCAAGTTTTTTCATCATGTTCTAATTTTAATTTCTAATTATAATAATGATGCCATTTCTACCAATCTGATAAACTCTGCTCGGTATCCATTGGCATCAATTCCTTTTGATTTTTTTGCTATTTTTTCAATTTCTTTAAATGTTATCTCCTCAGAATAATCTGAATTTTTTAACAACATTCCAAAACCAGCCACAGCACTAGAAAACTGAAAATTTTCGGAAGTTTTTCCAAAACTCGTAACTTCATTTTTTATAGGCATTTCAATCAACTTACTTTTTATTCCCATTGGGTTTTTATACCTAAACTTTACTGTCGCTACTTCTAAATCAAAAGCTGTTTTAGAAACTTTTGAAACCTTCTGATATTTTAAATCTGTATCTAATTTTTTAGTACTTGATGTTGGGATGATTTCATACAAAGCTGTTACGGTATGACCTGCTCCTAACTCACCAGCATCTTTTTTATCATTTTGAAAATCCTCATCATTTAATAATCTATTTTCATAACCAACCAATCGATATCTTTTTACAAGAGCTGGATTGAATTCTACTTGAATCTTTACATCCTTAGCAATGGTAAATAGCGTTCCTCCAAACTCGTTTACAAATACTTTTTTAGCTTCTAGAATATTATCTATGTAACTATAATTCCCATTCCCTTTATCGGCTATTATTTCCATTTTTTTGTCTTTATAATTCCCCATTCCAAAACCAGTAACTGAAATAAATATTCCTTTGTCTCTATTTTGAATAATCATTTTTTCTAAATCACTGTCACTAGATTGACCTACATTAAAATCTCCATCTGTGGCCATAATTATTCTATTATTTCCTCCGTTAATAAAATTTTCTTCAGCTATTTGATAAGCCAATTTTAAACCTTGTGCACCCGCAGTGCTTCCTCCTGAATTTAATTTTTCTATCGCATTTATTATTTCCTTTTTTCTATCTCCAGTTGTTGAAGGTAACACCACACCTGAACTTCCCGCATACACCACAATTGCTACTTTATCTGTTTCTCTTAATTGTTCTACCAACAAGGCATAGGCTTTTTTTAGAAGGGGTAATTTATTTGAACTCGACATAGAACCAGAAACATCAATTAAAAAAACTAGGTTGCTAGACGGTGCATTTTTAATATCTAACTGTTTTCCTTGCAAGCCTAAATGCAATAATTGGTTTTCAGAATTCCATGGACAGTCAGAAAGTTCATAGTTGATTGCAAAAGGATCTTTTGATTTTGGTTGTTGGTAATCATAATCAAAATAATTGATCATCTCTTCTACTCTAACGGCATCTGCAGGTGGCAAAGTTCCATTGTTGATAAACCTTCTTACATTACTGTATGAAGCAGCATCTACATCAATTGAAAAAGTAGATAACGGATTCTGAGTTGGGTTTTTAAAACCATTTTCTTGTACAGAGGCGTAACTTTCATCATTTATAAGTTCATATTGGCCTTGTACAGCTATTCCTGAAACTCTTCCCAAGAATGCTTCTTCTACAGTAACAGAATGGATAGCACCCGTTAGATTTTTCTTTTTCTGGGTACCATAACCTATTACCACAACCTCTTCTAAACAATCTTGACTTGCAATTAATTGAATTGTGATCCTATTGGATTTTCCAATTTTATTTTCAGAAGTGAGATAACCAATATAAGTAGTGACCAAGATATCTCCAGACTTTGCTTGAATATTAAAAGCTCCGTCAAAATCGGTAATACAACCTATTTGGCTTCCTTTCACTAAGATTGAAGCGCCTGGCAAGGGATCACCATTTTCATCAATTACTTTTCCGGTTATAGTATTGGCTGATGCAAACATTGATACTAATAAAATACAAAGTGTAATTAGGTTTAATTTTTTCATGATTTTTTTATTTAAATGAAACATTGTTTTCTAATAAGATGCAGATGTCACTAATATTCCATAAAAGTTTTTTGTTTTTTTTAAAATATGTACTTTAGACTTGTGATATTTTCCTCTCAAAAGCCTGATAAACTAGGCGATTCCGACTTAGTAAAAAAATTTCAAAAAAATCATGATTTAGAAATTTTAGGTGTGTTATTTAATAGATATACACATCTTGTTTATGGCGTTTGTTTGAAATATTTAAAGCAACGAGAGGATAGTCAAGATGCCGTTATTCAAATTTTTGAAATACTTGTTCATGAAATTCCCAAACATGAAATCCGAGAGTTTAAAAGTTGGTTACATGGTGTAACTCGCAATTATTGTTTGATGGAATTGCGCAAAAAATCTTCTCAGAAAAAACATATAGAAAAATATAGTTCCGATTTTTTTATGGAAACTGTTCAAGAAATGCACCCTATAGATAGAGAAGACAATTCTATGGTAAATGGTGCTTTAGAAAAATGCTTGCAAAAGTTGAAGGAAGAACAAAAACAATGCATCTCTTTATTCTATTATCATGATAAATGTTATAAAGAAATTGCCATAGCATTAAACTTAGAAGAAAAAAAAGTGAAAAGTTATATTCAAAACGGAAAAAGAAATTTAAAAATCTGTATTGAAAATTAAATTGAATTATGAAAAAATCTACAAACACATATTCAATTTTTAAAAATTATCTGTTAGATAAATTAACAAATAAGGAAAGGCATGTCTTTGAAAAAAATGCTACGAAAAGTAATTTCGAAACTGAGGCTTTAGAAGGATTAGACATACTAGAGGAACATGAATATTTTGCAGATGTTGAAAAATTAAAGACACAAATTTCTAACAAAAAAAATAAGAAAAATATTGTGGTGCTTTTAAGAAAATACAACGCTGCAGCCTCCTTAGTTTTAATTATCGGAATGGCGAGTTATTTTTATCTTACCAATAGACCAGATCTACCGAAAGAAAATATCTTTCAACCACCTCCATTTCAAGAATTAAAACTGCAAGAAAATAAACTTCAATTAGAAGAAAAAGAACCAATTATCCTTGAGCGAGAAATCACTATAACACCTGAAGAATCTGTCAAAAATATTCCTGAGATATCTGTAGAAGAGGAAATTATTATGGAAGAATTTGTCACAAACAAAGCACAAAAAAAAGGGCAATCGAATCAAAATTTAAGACTTAAAAAAAACGTTGTCCCGGACCCCAACTTGAATGAAACTATCATCATATCCATCGCCGAAGAAGAAGAAGAAACTGAAATTCCAAACAGTATCATCGGTACTGTTTTAGGAGAAGATGGGAACCCCTTACCTGGTGTTAATGTACTCGTTGAAGGAAGTAATACTGGAAGTATTACAGATTTTGATGGAAACTTTAAAATAGAAGGAGATAGCACCGCAACCCTGGTTTTTGATTATTTAGGTTTTGAGCAAGCAGTAAAACCTGCCACAGATTCTATGCTTGTAGTGATGCAAGAAGATCAAGAAAGTCTTGAAGAGGTTGTGGTAATAGGTTATGGTACTCAGAAAAAAAAGGAAGTAACCGGTTCTGTTTCTAGTATTAAATCTAACGACCTAGAAAAAAATATACATCCAGATTTAGCAACAGCCCTCTCTGGAATTGTGGCGGGAGTATCTATACATAAAGACTCTATTGGATCTATTTTATCTCTGCCTCCACAAGGAGATTTAGAAGACTTTACGGATTGGATTATTGATTCTTTTGATGAAAGTCTTGTTTCTGATGATGAAACCGTCAGAGTTTATTTGGAATTCAAAATTCAGGAAAACGGAAAAATTTCTAACATAAAATTTAGAAATAAAGTCAGAAGAAAAATTAGAAAGGAAATTACCCGCATCCTAAAAACATCAAAAAATTGGGAACCCTCTAAGTTTGATAATTTACCTATAGACGAAAAAATTCTAATTAAATTTGAGGTCTACTAAACTGTTACTTTATGAATTTGCATCATCCTTATTTACCACAACTGTTAATACTTTTATTTTTACTGATCACATTCGTCATTTCTGTAATTGAAAAATTCAGTGATTGGCAAGGGACCATTTCCTATATCTCTGAAACTTTTAAAAACACTTTTATTAAAAGCTTTATAAAACCATTGATTGCATTTTTGGTTTTACTTGAAGTTTTAACGGTCTATTTTATTAGTATCGGGATATACCAACTATTTATAGACCAAGAAAAAGAAACTGCCTTATTGGGCTCAACATTTTCGTGTATTTCAATTTTATACATGTTGATAGGACAACGAATTGCAAAAGATTACCCTGGTGCTACTTCCTTAACCGTATATTTTATTTTAAGTGTGTTTGGCGTTTATCTATTGAACTAAATTACTTATAATTAAAATCTATCAACACAAATAAACCTCATAAACAAGATTTATTAAAAACAAATCTCTTAAAATAGGTTTAAACCGCTTTTTAAAAATTCTTAACCCAAATATAATTAAAACCAATTAACTCTCTTAAAAAGGTTTTAAATGCGTTTTGAGAGGTTTAGCAAACTTATTTTTGAATTTCGGCGCTAATTTTCAGCCTAAGAGATAGATTGGCATAAAAAAAATTCAGTCTTGCATAAAAAGAACGATTTTTTTTCTAAAAATGCATTATTTAATAAAAAACGAAAGATTTATACTCTCTATTAAATTTCTCTAAATTTTAAGAAACATACATCTTCTTAAATTACCTACTCGCAAAAGGAGCAAATAATAAATCAATGGGAGTATCTACATCATACAAATAAGTAAAACTTTTCGATTCCTTTTTACAAAAAGGTTCTAGAAGAGTAATCATTTCTTTAAAACCTTCGCTTGTTAAAATACAAAAGAAAGTTTCTTTGTCTTTAGTTAAAATTCCTTCATCGGATTTAAACAAACCAAAAATCAAATTACAACTATGCCTCGTTATAAAATCTACTTGTGACAAGTCTAATTTTTCTCTTTTCTCTACAATCGTTTTCTGCAATAAATCTCGAAACAAAATAGCCTCTGCCATATCGAAATTAAAAAGACGCACAATATGTTCGTCCAAGCCATTTACATTTTCTACAAAGTCTAATTCCATACTACAAACGATCTACAATATTATAAAAATTAACCCATAAAAAAAGGTCTCAAATAAACACGGTTTAAGCCCTTTTCTTAAAAAAAACAACACTCTATATCAAACCACTATTAAACACCGTTAAAACCATCTTTAAGCCAGTTTTTCGTGTTTTTAATCACATAAATTAATGATGAATACTCATTTGTTTTTTTTGCCTTTAAATTAGATTTCAATCCAATTCTAAAAGCATTCAAGAAATTCATTTGTTTTGTTTTATTTTTTTCACTTAACAACGAAACATAAAAAGAATCAAATTTCATAGGTAAGGTTTTTACAACTTCCATTCCTTGAAAAAAGAACAACCGTCTAATAGCTGTTTGCGAAAAATGCCACAAATGTCGTGGCACATCATAGGCCGCCCAAAACTCTTTATAATAATCAGCATCGTAACTTTTAAAATTTGGAACTGCTATTATCAAAACACCTTCTGGTTTTAGTAATTTTTTAAGATTAAAAATGGTTTCATCTAAATTAGGTACATGTTCTAAAACATGCCACATCGTAATCACATCATATCCTAGAAAAACACCTTCCTCCTTTTTAAGAGTATCTACAGAATCAAAAAAAACACCGTTGTTACTTTCTGATTTTTTATATGCAATTTCTCTTGCTCCTTCATTCGGCTCAACTCCGGTAACCTTCCAATTATTATCTGAACATATTTTTAAAAAATCTCCTGTACCAGCACCAATATCTAAAATTTTTTTTCCTTCTGTTTGAAAAGAATTGATCAAATTCAATTTCTTTTTCAGGGTATAATTACGCACCAACTGATACACTACATCTACCATAGATTTTTTCCCATCCGTATGAGAAATATATTCTTCACTTTCGTAATACTTTCCTAATTGATCTTCTTCAGGTTTAGGATTCGTCATTAACAGATCTAAACTATCATCTAATAATAGATCAAATTTTTCTCCCGAAACCAAATGATCTTTACAAGAAACATAGGTTTCAAAACTATTAATTTTAGGAGGCGTATTTACAGCACTTGCAGACATATTGTTTCTATATATTTTTTTATTACTTATTTCTAAAAATGAAATACAATTCTCGATACAATTTTCCCTCGAAAATTATTAGAACTGACATTTCTAATTATTTAAAAATAACTTTTAACTATTTCTATTGAGATATTCAGCCAAACTTAGCTGATTATTGCTTTTCTAACAAATCATACAACTCATGCATGCTATAAAATAATTTTGCTCCTGTTTCTTTCAACAAAGCTTCACTTCTTTTATTCGCAAAACCAAAGACATCAAACCCACCTGCAATAGCTGCCTGCACTCCTACCGTACTATCTTCAATAACGACACACTCTTCTGGTTTAAAACCTAAAGTTGTTGCAGCATGAATAAACAAAGTGGGATCTGGTTTGAATTTATTTATTTGATAAGCACTAAACATATGCTTTCCAAACAATCTATCTAAGCCAACCGTTTTTAAATTCAATTGCATCTTATTTAATGGACCATTGGATGCAACACAAAAAGGAACCTCAAGTTTATTTATCAATGCTTTTACTCCTTCAATTGCTTGCAATTCTTTTTGAAATTTCTCAAAACTAATTGCTCTATATTGCTTTTCAAAATCTTCTGGAAAAGGTTCTGTACATCGCTTTTCAATATATTCAAAACAATACTCCAAAGACTTCCCAAGGAAATTAACCATGGCAAATTCAAAGTCGATATTAGCCCCCAATTTATTTCCCATCTCCACAAAGGTACCTATTGATATATGCTCAGTATCTACCAAAACACCATCACAATCAAAAATCACACACTTGTATTTCATACCATTTTATTTATAATACTCTATTAAAAAAATAAGTTCACCATTTTTAAAGCAGCAACTAATTCCAACACCTCAAAACTAAAACCACCCTTAAAAAAGAAAAAGTTCCACGTGGAACTTTTCTTTTTTTATCTTCCCATATACACCAAGAGTACCGAAATATCACTTGGTGAAACACCACTTATTCGACTCGCTTGTGATATTGTTACTGGTTTAATTTTTGATAATTTTTGTCTCGCTTCAGTAGACAAGGATTTTACCTTATGATAATCAAAACTATCAGGAATAGAAACATTTTCCAAACGAGATAATTTATCCGCATTGCGTTTTTCTTTATCTATATAACCTGCATATTTAACATGAACTTCAGTCTGTTCAATGATCTCATCATCGATTCCATTCGCATCAATAAAGTCTTGAACTTTCGGAAACTTTTTTACATCCTCAAAATTCAATTGTGGACGTGCTGCCAACTTAAACATCTTCATAGATTGATTCACTGGCGCAGAATTATTAGTTTCTAAAATAGGATTTACATCTTTATGACTCACACTCGTGTCTCTTAAAAAAGCTACAAATAAATCCGTTTTTTCTTGTTTCTCTCTAACACGATCTAAACGTTCTTGAGAAACCATTCCTAATTCAAATGCCTTAGGGGTCAATCTCAAATCCGCATTATCTTGACGCAACAAAGTTCTATATTCCGCCCTTGACGTAAACATACGATAAGGTTCTTCCGTACCTTTAGTTATCAAATCATCAATCAAAACTCCAATATAAGCTTCATGACGTTTCAAAATAAAAGGTTCTTTTTCTTGAATTTTTAAGGCCGCATTTATCCCAGCCATCAATCCTTGAGATGCTGCTTCTTCATAACCTGTAGTTCCGTTTATCTGACCCGCAAAAAATAAATTTTCAACCAACTTTGTTTCTAAAGTATGCTTTAATTGAGTAGGTGGAAAAAAATCATATTCAATAGCATATCCAAAACGCAAAAATTTTACATTCTCAAATCCAGCCACTTTACGCAATGCTTTATCCTGAACATCTTCAGGTAACGACGTAGAAAATCCATTTACATAAATTTCATTGGTATTCCACCCCTCCGGTTCCACAAAAATTTGATGCTTATCTTTAGTTGCAAAACGATCAATTTTATCCTCAATAGACGGACAATATCTCGGTCCTGTACTTTGAATTCTACCATTAAACATAGGAGACCTATCAAACCCCTCACGCAACAAATCATGCACTTCTTGCGAAGTATAAGACATATAACAAGAACGTTGCTCCGTAAGTTTAGATGTAGTTTTAGAATATGAAAACTTTTCAGGTTTCGCATCTCCTGGTTGCTCAATCATTTTAGAAAAATCTAAAGATCTAGCATCCACCCTAGGAGGTGTACCTGTTTTCATACGACCCGCTTCAAAACCTTCTTTCACCAAATCCTCAGTAATCCCAGTTGAAGCACTTTCTCCTGCTCTACCGCCACCAAAAGTTTTTTCACCAATATGAATCAAACCATTAAGAAAAGTACCAGCAGTTATCACTACCGTTTTAGCTTTGATCACAAAACCTAACCCGGTTTTAACACCTGTTATCTTTTTGTTCTCAATAACCAAACCAGAAATCATATCCTGATAACAATCTAAGTTTTCAGTATTCTCAAGCATATTTCTCCACTTCTCAGCAAATCGCATACGATCACTTTGAGCACGAGGACTCCACATCGCAGGCCCTTTTGATTTATTCAACATTTTAAATTGAATCGCGGTTTCATCAGTAACAATACCTGAATAACCACCTAAAGCATCTATTTCGCGTACAATTTGTCCTTTTGCAATACCACCCATCGCCGGATTACAACTCATTTGAGCGATATTCTGTAAACTCATTGTAACCAACAAGGTTTTCGCTCCCATATTCGCAGCAGCCGCAGCAGCCTCAGATCCAGCATGACCTCCACCAACAACAATTACATCGTATGTTTCTGTAAATAAACTCATAATTTCAAAGTTCCACGTGGAATAAAATATTTATTATACTGATTATCAATTATTTAAATAAAGATATTGATTTATCCTCTTCATTTCTCATCTCCTTCTTCTCCTGTTCGGACTTATCTTTATAACCCATATAGTGTAAAACCCCATGAATCATCACTCTTTTCAATTCCTCTTCAAAATTATGTGAAAATTCAAGTGCGTTTTCCTTAACACGTTCTAAGGAAATAAAAATATCACCTCCAACCAACTTCCCCATGGTATAATCAAAACTTATAATATCCGTTAAGGTATCATGTTCTAAAAACTCCACGTTCAATTTTAAGAGGTATGCATCATCACAAAAAATATAATTTAATTCTCCTAAAGTAAATTCATAACCTAGAATCACTTCTTCTATCCATTTCGAATATAAAAGTTCATCACTAAGCTTAAAATCTATTTCGTAATTAAATTCTATCATCTTGAAAATTTCTGCAAAGATACCAATTACTTTTGAGTTCTAGCTTTTCCATAAAAAGTGGAAAACTAAACACTAACACAAACCGCTGACCCAGCTCTAAACCGAAAAAAATATCCAACAAACTAAATCTCAAGAATAGATAACTCCTCACTACTTTTTGTATTTTTGCACTTTAAAATTCAAAAAAAATGAACAACGTAAGAGTAAGATTCGCACCAAGTCCAACCGGACCTTTACATATAGGAGGAGTTAGAACCGCATTGTACAATTATCTATTTGCAAAAAAACACAATGGAACTTTTGTTCTAAGAATAGAAGATACAGATCAAACTCGATACGTTGCTAATGCAGAACAATATATCGTGGATGCCATGGAATGGTGTGGAATACCTTTTGATGAAGCCCCAGGTAAGAATGAAAAATTTGGTCCCTACCGTCAATCTGAACGAAAAGATATATACAAGCAGTATGCAGATCAATTAATAGAAAGTGGACATGCATATTATGCTTTTGATACGGCAGAAGCATTAGATGAAGAAAGAAAAAAAGCGGAAGCAAATAAAGAACCTTTTATTTATAACCATACCTCCCGTCAAAATTTAAACAACTCTTTCACTTTAACTAAAGAAGAAGTTGCCGCAAAAATTGAAGCTGGAGACAAATATGTTGTACGTTTTAAAATGTATGACCCAAATTTTGAAAATGAAATTTTAACCGCAACCGATCTTATTCGTAAAGACGTATCTTTTAAACTATTTTTATTAGATGATAAAGTACTTTATAAAAGTGATGGTATGCCAACGTATCATTTAGCAAACATTGTTGATGATCATTTGATGGAAATTTCTCATGTTATTAGAGGTGAAGAATGGTTGCCTTCTTTACCATTGCATATTGCACTTTACAATGCTTTAGGTTGGGACGCCCCTGAATTTGCACACCTACCCTTAATTCTTAAACCTGTAGGAAAAGGAAAATTAAGCAAACGTGATGGCGATAAATTAGGATTCCCAGTATTTCCATTAGAATACACCAACGAAAAAGATGGTGAGGTTTCTAGAGGTTACAGAGAGGATGGTTATTTACCAGATGCTTTTGTAAACATGTTAGCTATGTTGGGATGGAACCCAGGAACGGAACAAGAACTTTTTTCTTTAGAAGAATTAGCGAAAGAATTTTCTTTGGATCGTGTAAGTAAATCAGGAGCAAAATTCAGTCCAGAAAAAACTAATTGGTTCAATCAACAATACTTACAACAAAAATCATCAGCAGAGGTAGCTGTTCTTTTTACACCAATTTTAGAAGAAAAAGGAATTTCTTATGAAAATTCATATGTAGAAACCGTAATAGAATTGGTAAAAGAACGTGCTGTTTTTGTAAAAGATCTATGGGATTTAAGTGACTATTTCTTTACAAACCCATCAGAATTTGATGCCAAAGCTTCTAAAAAACAATGGAAGGAGACAACGTCTCCATTAATGAAAGAAGTACAAAATGTTTTAGCTTCAATTGAAAATTTCTCTTCTGAAAATGTAGAAACTATTTTAAAAGAATGGATTACTTCTCAAGAAATCGGTTTTGGAAAAGTGATGCAACCTTTACGTTTAAGTTTGGTAGGTGCTTTAAAAGGACCTCACCTATTTGATATTGCTGCTATGATCGGAAAAGAAGCAACCTTAGAGAGAATTGAATATGCTATTGAAACACTAGGATAGGATTTCTATTATTCATATCACATAAAAAAAGCACCTTTGAACATTCAAAGGTGCTTTTCTATTTTTAATTAGCTTTTTATAAATCGTCGTGGAGACTTTTTTTATTCTGTTTTATTTCATCCACTTTTTCAACATCTATCACAAAATACTTGGTATCTCCCCACCAAGCAAAAGTACTATAACGCTCTTTAAAACGAAGTCTTACATTGCTTCCTTGATAGTCTTGCAATAGTTTGATTACTCTTTCCTCTTTATCCTCTATAGAGAATCTAAAAACTTGGCCATCGGAAACTCCCTGACTTAACTGTCCTTCCCAAGTTTTAAAAACCAAACCTTTATAACTTACTTTAACCAACTGCCCTGATCTATAACCTTCACTATAGGTTAAATAATACACAACCGTAAAATATAATGCGATGGCAGCAACAAGAATTCCTATGAATCCAAAAAGAAACTTTTTCATTTTTTAAAAATTTTAAATACAAATATACTAATTATCCCATAGGATTGACTTACTGTATTTTTTCTACAAGCAACATACCAAAACTACTTCAGATAAAAACCAAGCTTCTTTATAATGCACATAGCACAACCCCAAGTAAAACATCAAAATTAAACTAAATATATTTTTATTCACACGATTAAACCTAAATTGAATTTTCCTACCTTTAGGCAACTTTAAAAAAAATACTATGCAGCTCTCTTTATCAATTTATATTGTACCTATTGTCATTATCTTATTTCTTGGATTTTTTGTTGTAAAACAACAAACAACAGCCATTGTAGAAAGGTTTGGAAAATTTGTAGGTATCAGACAATCTGGACTTCAATTTAAAATACCCGTAGTAGATAAAATTGCAGGAAGAGTAAGTTTAAAAATCCAACAACTAGATGTTATTGTAGAAACAAAAACTAAAGATGATGTTTTTGTACAATTAAAAATTTCCGTTCAGTTCCAAATTTTACGTGAAAAAGTTTATGATGCTTTTTATAAATTACAAAATCCGCACGATCAAATTACAGCCTATATTTTTGATACAGTTAGAGCCGAAGTTCCGAAAATGAAACTAGATGACGTTTTTGAAAAAAAGGATGACATCGCACTAGCCATTCAAAGAGAATTAAAACAAGCCATGTTAGATTATGGATATGATATTGTAAAAGCTTTAGTAACTGATATCGACCCAGATGCACAGGTTAAGGAAGCAATGAACAGAATTAATGCAGCCGAACGTGAAAAATTAGCGGCTCAATTTGAGGGTGATGCACAAAGAATCTTAATCGTTGAACGTGCCAAAGCAGAAGCAGAAAGCAAACGTTTACAAGGAATGGGTATTGCTGATCAACGTAGAGAAATTGCGCGTGGTTTAGAGGAGTCTGTTGATGTGCTAAATAAAGCAGGAATTAATTCTCAAGAAGCCTCTGCCCTAATTGTAATTACGCAACATTATGATACACTGCAATCTATTGGATCTGACACAAATAGTAATTTGATCCTATTACCTAACAATCCAAATGCGGCAAGTTCTATGTTAAATGATATGGTTACCAGTTTAGTAGCAGCAAATAAAATAAACGAAAGTTCCAATAAATCAAAAGACGAATTGAAAAAGGAATAATGCTATACAACCAACTTAAAACCTCTTTCTTAGTTGAAAGAGGTTTTTTTATAACTCAATTTTACCCATATCAAATAAACAAAAGAGAGAATAAAACCAACTAGCAAGCTTTCATCAATTATTTAATTATCATTGTAGTTCGATTAATTTCACTATACAATGAAACACCTCTCCTCCATATTATATTCTTGCTTTTTTGCCTTATTAATTTTTAATGCGTCCAATATTAATGCACAACTAACACCACATTTAGATACAGAATATTTTGGTTTTGAACTTGATGGTTGGTGGAAACCTGCAGATGAATCTTTCTGGAGTATAACGGACACAAAAGCCAATACAGGTAATAACTCACTTCACTTCAATTGTGATGATAAAACCTTGGTAACCGCAGAACCAAAGATACATACAAGTGATGTGCAACTTAATTTTAATAGTGGTACTAAAACAATCACAATGTATATCTGGAAGGATGCGAATTGTGAGAGTACTAGTTTAAAAACCACCATCAAATCGCCATGGCAAGTTATCAACTGGGACATAGCATCTATTGAAACCGATACTTGGGTTTTATTAAGCCAAGAGGTAATTATTGATGCAGATGTAATAAATTCAAACATGTTCTTTTCAATCCCATTAAATTCTATAGGAAATGGTTTTTTATATATTGATGACTTTCAAATCTCCGCACCAGAAACTAAAAGAACCAGTACTATCTGTACAAATGAAGAAGGACTCTTAAATTTAGACCAAGGTTTGTACACCATCACAGCAGAAGTATTTGTAGAAGAAGAAACAGATATAGAAGCTTTTTACACCCAAATTTCCAATCCTTGGCTTTCAACAAAATGGGATATTTCAACTATTGAAAAAAATAGCTGGGTTGCTATTACTCAAGAAATTGAATTGAAAGCAAATGTTGTCAATGCAGATTTAAATATTCAAGTTTTAAATGATCCTGATTATGGCGGTGGAACCGGTAAATTTTACATCGATGCCATTCATTTTTCGTTAAAAGATGAATTATCAATAGATACTACCATCTTAACCAGAAATAAAATTTATCCGAATCCAACCAAAGAATATTTATTTATTGAATCTGAAAAAAATACAAGTTACATCTTATACACCATTTCTGGAATTCCTGTTGCCACAAGTTTGAAAGAAAAATTAAAACACAAAATAAATGTTTCAGAATTAGCTGTTGGAATTTATATTCTTAAAACAACAACCTCAGGAAAAACAGAAACAAAAAAGGTGATTATTCAATAATTATCGATAATAACAAAAAACTATATTTTTTCAATTCTGTATATTTTTTTTCTATCCAAAACAACTCCATTTAAGGCTATTTCCAGCGTTTTTGGAATATTTAAAGGATAACTTGCATCTATAAATATTACTGCTACTGACGGGCCTTGAATTGGACTTTCATTAGAAAATTTACCATCGGCTCCCAAAGTATGATTTACATCTGCCTCGTTCCGAACAAAATTAGGTGGATGGTATAAATATTTCATACTTTCTGGTACATATTTAAAATTTTTAAAAGACATAGAAGCAGTATCATCTGTTGATGTCATACTAATATTTTTAAAAGTAGAACTTGCATCAAAAGAACCTTTGGCTCTTCTTTTAGAATCTTTCGCAACAAAACCTTCTTTCAAAAATAGAGTCCAAGAACTACCAATTGAATTTGCTACATCAACCATTACTCTGCCATTTATAACAGAATGTGGCTGTAACAAAACTGCTGCCTTTCCATTTTTACTCACTACATTTTTAATAATAATATTATAAACTCCGATATCTAAATGCCTCCCAGTATGCGCTTCTATTCTACAGGTCATTCCCCCCTCACAAACTAAATTTTTTAAGAGTATATT
This sequence comes from Flavicella sp. IMCC45537, assembly GCF_057197705.1. NCBI lineage: Bacteria > Pseudomonadati > Bacteroidota > Flavobacteriia > Flavobacteriales > Flavobacteriaceae > Flavicella > Flavicella sp. IMCC45537. Next base: position 2,672,176 of record NZ_CM170067.1, on the reverse strand, counting down.
TCTACCTGTATTTGTTTGCGCCAATCCATATCCTATAGAAGCTCCCGTCATACTAATATTAGCAATGGTAACATTTTCTGGAATATGCGCATTTTCTTCATCTATTTGAACAGGATTAAAGGCAATAGCAGTTCCTTTTGTAAACTCATCATAAATAGAAAAATTTTCAACAATTACATTTTTTGCATAACCAAAAGCTACAGCTCTTCTAAAAGCATTTCCTTGCCTTTCCAAATATAATTTAGGTCGGTTTTCAGGAGTCCCCAAACCTATAAGTTGTACGTTTTCTACCATAGGTTGGTTTGGAGTAACGCCTACATTAAACAAAAACCCCTTCCCTCCTAGATTTACATCCATATGAATGATAATACCCGATTCAAAAGTGATAAAGACATTAGATTTTAATTCAATATTCTTAAAAAAATATTCCCCTGATGGAATACGTATATGTCCACCACCACTAGCACTCACCTGATCAATTATTGATTCTAAAACCGCACTATCTGTTATCCCACCAACTTTTTGATAGGTTATCCATGTACTCTCTTGAGCTGCATTAAACTCTTTTCCTTGATAGCCAGCTCCGTCTTGTAAATAAGGTTTCGAAGGATATAAAGAAATATCAGATACATCACCAACTGGAATCATGGGATCTACAAAAGTTTCTTCTATACTATCGGTTTCAGAATCCTTTTCTATTTCATTAAATTTTTCGGAAGCTGCACAAGCAAAAAAAGAAAAAATCAACAAGGACAAACATATATTCTTCATGTAAAATATCTTTAGAAATCAAATTTCTAAAAAACTACTAAGAAAGGCTAAGTCATTTTATCCCAATAATTTGATTCTATTAACCGAAAAAACCTCTGTTGCTAAAGCAACAGAGGTTTTAATCAGACCAGACGGCGTCTGTTATTTAAAATGTTCTTCCGCAGAAGCTTTTTTAGCTTTCTTAGATTTTAATTTATTAAAAGTATACGTAACTCCTAATTCAACAATAGGACCATTTCTGTGGTACTCTGTTTCTTGGTAAAATATTTGTTGATTTTTATTGTTAAAGGCATTGGTATCTAATCCTTGTAAGTTAGTACTTAATAAATCCAACCCTCTCAAACTAAAATCCCATCCTGGTAATTTTTCTGGAGCATAATTAAAAGCAATATTCGCCATTTGGAAATAATCATTAGAACCTTGCGAAGTAACGGTAGCAGATTTAAAACTATAATCTAAGGTTGTTGTCAATTCTTTCGATAAATCTACATTCATATTTCCTTTCAAACTCCAGTTAGTACTTTCTTGATTCACGGCATAACCAAATACATCTCCTGTAATTTTAAAATTATACAAAGAACCTCCTACTAACATTTTTGCCCAAGAATTGATAAATAAATTAGCTGTTAACTCTCCTCCTATTGCTGTAGAATTACCCGCATTTGTATAAGAACGAATCAATACATCTTCCTTTAAAATAGCATTCATTTCAGGGTTTTCTAATGCTGTAGTAGTTGTATTTACTCTAAACACCGCATTTTCAGTACCTCTATAAAATCCTGTAACATTGATATTTTGCTTTCCTATGTTTGTTTCATAAGACAATTCTACATTGTTAAGGTATTCTGACTCTAAGGTTGGATCTCCTATAACATATACTTCAAAATGACGACGGTATAAAAAAGGAGCCATTTTAGTTAAAGAAGGTCTATTGATACGTCTACTAGCTGCTAATAAATATTTAGTATTATCGCTTTTTTGGTAGCTAATATGAGCTGATGGGAAAAAATCTAATTTATTTTGTTCGTAATCATTCTCTTCAGACAAACCAAAATCTCCTAAATAAGATGTATTTGAGATGAATGTATTTTGTTGTCCGTATTCCGTACGCAACCCAAAATTATAGCTGATTTTATCACCAGAACCTGAATAATCGATATAGGCAGCAGTCACAGTTCTGTCAAAATCTATTGAATTATTTAAATTATGTACATCAGAATCTATTAAAGAGTTTTCAAATTTGAAATCACCTTTGATTCCTACATATTGCACTTGTGCTCCAACTCCTATTTCTGAACCATTGTCTAATGGTTTGGCATAATCTACAGAACCTCTATATCCTTTTAAAGGAGTATCGTCCGATAAACTATAAGTATCTACTGGATTTGCATTTTCGTATCCATTCTCAATATCATTATCTATTGCCTCTTTAGAATCATAGAAATAATTGGTATTCGATAACTCTCTACTTAATCCTGAACTTTCATAAGTACCCGATAATTTTAAGTTAGACCCTTCTTCAAAATCTACTGTATAATCAATACTCGCTGTATTATAATCTCCATATCTATTATCAATATTTGGATTGTAAATATAATTTTCATCTAAAGGTACTCCAACAATTTCATTTCCATCGGCATCGGCATCAAACGTATTATAAATATAATAAGCAGCTCTACCATTATTTCTGTTACCATAGAAATAAGACAAAGACAATTCTTTATTCTTTGCTATATGAAAATCTACCCCAACATTAGCAGAATAATATTTATACCATTCTGGACGCTCTCCCTGTGCATTCATATGGTAATAAGTATATGGATCCGTAGTATCATCAACTAAAACTCTAGCACGACCAATACGCATTCCGTTTACGTTCTTTTCATTATAGTTAAAAGAACCATGCAAAGATATTTTTTCGGTGTTGTACATTAAATTAACACCTGCTACATAACGATCATCTCTCATGCTATGATTGCTATACACATCTCTATCATTTGCCCATGGTGCACCTCCTACAGTACCGGTTGCAGTTGCTGCAAAACCTTGCAATCCACTAGATTTTGTTTTAATGTTGATAATTCCACCCTTTCCCTGTGCATCGTAACGTGCCGTTGGAACTGAAATAATATCTATTTTATCAATATCATTACTAGAAATTTGATTCAATAAAGTTGAAGCATCAATATTTGTAGGTTTCCCATTTAAATACACCATAAAATCAGAAGTTCCACGCACAGAAACATTTCCATCAGGCTGTACTGTTACAGAAGGAAGTTTTCCTAAAACATCTGCTGCATTTCCACCTTTTGCAGTTTCAAAATCCTTGGCTGAATAGGTTTTTCTATCAATTTTAGTTACTTGCGTTTTATTTACTCCAGTAACCTCTACCTCACTTAAAGCTTCCGTATTTACGGATAAGAAAATTTCACCAAGATTGATGTTTTGATTTTTATCTTCTATTTCAACATTTTCAATCACCGTATCTTCAAAACCTATATACGAAACCGTTACTGTATACTTACCCGGAACTAAATTTTCAAAATCAAATTTTCCATTATCATCGGTACTTGTACCATCTCTTTTTACATCTGATTTGATAATTACGGTTGCAAAAGGTACAGACTCATTTGATACTTTGTCAATAATCTTTCCTTTAACATTTGCGTCTTGTGCAACTAGTGCTGTAGTTCCAAAAATGAACAATACTAGCATCGTCAGGGCAGTTTTTACTATGTTTTTCATGGTTTTGTTTTGATAATAAATTGCAGTAAGAAACTTTTACCTACTGCATTTTCTTTTTGGTAAAATTATAGTTTTTATTTTTTGTAAACTCAAAATACTCTAGTTCAAATGTGTCAATAGTTACCTCGTTTGTACCATTTATAAGAATAGATAAACTCACATATATAGATGAAACTAAAAAATGAAACGATTGTATTCGAATTTTCAATGCTCTTAGAAAATAGTGATGTACATCACTATTTTATTTATGAATAGGGTAAAATTATATAATTATTAAATGATAAAATGGTCTTTTTGAAATTATTGTGGTATGACATGCTGATTCTTTCTAAAGACTTTTGGCGTAACCCCAACACTACGTTTGAAAAATTTACTAAAATGGGAATTATCTTTAAAGGGCAAAGAATAGGCAATCTCCTGAATGCTTAGATTTGAATACCATAACAGTCTTTTGGCTTCACTAACGATAAACTCCGACAGTAAATTAGAAGCGGAAAAATTGGTTTCTTTTTTGCAAATATTATTCAAATTTTGAGGAGTAGTATTTAATAAAAGTGCATAATCCTCAACTTTGGAAGAAGTTATTTGATGTGATGTTAATAAATCTACAAATTTATGATATAAACTTTCTCTTGTAGTTTCTTTTCTCGTTTCCGATTGTAATAATTTAGCTAGTAAAACTTTAAACAATCCTTCTAAAACTATTTCATTATCTTTTTCTTTCGTCCTAAATTCTTTAAGTAATATCGTAAATAAAGTAGATACAGTTTCTTTATCTTTTGGAAAAAAATAGGGGTATTTACTCAAATCAAAAAGCAATCTTTTCAACTCTTTATCCAATGCATTTTCAATAAATTCTTTTTTCAATAAAATCACATAACCAGATGGTTCCGATTTCAAATTCCAAAAATGCACTTGTTCTTTTCTTATAATATTTACAATAAAAGGAGTTATTTCAATTTCATTATTATCAATGGTATGGGTTCCACTACCTTCTGTAAAAAAAACTATTTCCAGATATTTATGATGTTTGTGTGGTTTTGTTCTTCTAATATCTTTTTTAAACTCTGCTATTTTAAAGAAGTTTTCTGTTTCAATTTTATTTTGAATTTTAATTGGTGGCATATTTAATTGTAGTAATAACGGTTATTCCTTCTGTAGGAAACAATAGTTATGCCAAAAAAAAATCGAAGTTGTTTGTGCAACTTCGATTTATATAACTTAAAATTCAAAAGCCTAAGCTTTCTCGTCTTTTTCTATTTCTTTTGGTTCATCTTCTTTAGAGGCTTTTTTGAATTCTTTGATTCCTCCACCAAGACCTTTCATTAGTTCTGGAATCTTACGACCTCCAAAAAGTAATAATACAACAACAACAATTAATATTACTTGTGGTGGACCTATCATCCCTAAAAAAATACTCTGTAAATTCATTTCTAATAATTTTATGTGACAAATATAATAACTTTGAATTACATATGCCTATTTTTCTACAAATCAGATAATTTTAAGCTTCCTCAGAAGTTACCTGTTGCTTCTCTGCAACATCTATTTCTTTAATTTCTTCCGCTTTTTTTATTTTCCCACCCATAGATTCAGTGGTACTAACAGACTCTGGTCTACCTGCAAATTCAATAGTACCTCCTAATTTTGCCTTGGCATCTAACGCTTTACTCACTTGTATCTGAGCAAAAGATCCAGTAGAAACATACATTGTTGCTAACTTAGATTCTAGATAAAATGCTTCATAACTAGACCCCGAAACAACACTCACATTTTGAGTTTCAGTAATTCCTTTGAGTTGAAAATGCCCTCCGGTAATTCCTTTTGCAGTTAAATAATCTACATCCATATTTAACTTGATATAAGCACCTTCTTGCGAACTAATTGATAATTGTGTTTGTTTAAAAACATCCGAAGATCTAATAACAGCCCCTTGTTTTGCTTCCATTTCAGCAATATTCTCACTGTAAAATAAATTAATAACCACTTTTTGATGATTGAAAGAATTCAATAAATCAAGTGAAATTTTAAGCGTACCTTTTTTATTTTTTACAATAATTTCATCAGCTCTATCACCACTAATTTCTACTTTTTGTTGATCTGATTTGATTAGATTAACATTCAATCCATTATACACTTTTAATTTATCAAAATTTTCTAAATCAATTTCAATTACTTCTTGTGCAGCTACTGAGGCTACTACAAAAAACAACAACGCTACTATTATTTTTTTCATTCTATTGTAATTTATTCTTTTCTGTCTAAACAAATTTAATGCCACAGGATTTAAGAATCCTGAATTAAAGTAAAATCTAAATGTTTTCTATCTAAGTCAGTGTTTTTAACCTTTACAGTTACCTCATCTCCCAATTGATACATATTATTGGTTGCTTGACCAACCAGGGCATATTGTTTTTCATCAAAGGTGTAATAATCGTCTCTAATATCACGAGTTCTTACCATACCTTCACACTTATTTTCAATGATTTCAACATAAATTCCCCATTCGGTAACCCCAGAAATAACGCCTAAAAATTCTTGATCTTCATGATCTTGCATGTATTTTATTTGCATGTATTTTATAGAATCTCTTTCTGCTTTGGTTGCTAAATACTCCATTTCAGAAGAATGCTTGCATTTCTCTTCGTACTCTTCTTGCTTTGGAGAAGGTTTTCCATCAAGATAATTTTGTAACAAGCGATGTGCCATTACATCTGGATATCTTCTAATCGGTGAAGTAAAATGCGAATAATGCTCAAAAGCCAATCCATAATGACCGATATTATCAGTAGTATATTCCGCCTTACTCATAGAACGAATCGCTAGCGTTTCAATCATATTAGACTCCCCTTTTCCATGGACATCTTCTAGTAATTTATTCAAACTATCCGAAGTAGATTGTCTCGATTTTAAATCAATACTATATCCAAATTTATGAATGATTCCTTGCAATGCCGTTAACTTATCTACATTTGGTTCATCATGTACTCGATACACAAAGGTATTTTTAGTAGGTCGTCCTTTTTTACGACTTACAAATTCAGATACTTTTCTATTGGCCAACAACATAAATTCTTCAATCAGTTTATTGGCATCTTTAGATTCCTTAAAAAATACCCCTAATGGAACGGCATTTTCATCCAAATTAAATTTTACTTCTACTTTATCAAAAGTAATGGCGCCTTCTTTTAAGCGTTTCTTACGCATTATTCTTGCCAAAGTATCTAACTGTAGGACTGCATTCACAACATCCTCTGAAACCTCATATGAACCTTCTCTAATAGAAATTTCTTCTGGTATAACAGCTTTCGTATCTTCTTTACCTTCTTCAATAATTACTTGTGCTTCTTCATAAGCAAAACGTTCATCAGAATAAGTAACTGTTCTACCATACCATTCATTTACCAATTGTGCTTTATCATTCAATTCAAAAACAGCAGAAAACGTAAGTTTTTCTTCATGTGGACGCAAAGAACAAACCCCATTGGATAATTTTTCTGGCAACATAGGTACTACCCTATCTACTAAATATACAGAAGTTGCTCTCTCATAAGCTTCTTTTTCCATTTCAGAATCCAACGCTAAATAATGCGAAACATCTGCAATATGAATTCCGATTTCAAAGTTTCCGTTTTCTAAAACTGTAAACGATAAAGCATCATCAAAATCTTTAGCATCTTTAGGGTCAATTGTAAAAGTTAAATCTTTACGCATATCTCTACGCTTAGAAATTTCCTCTTCTGTAATCGTAGTATCTAATTCTTCTGCTTCTCTTTCTACATGCGCCGGAAATTCATATGGCAAACCATATTCTGCCAAAATACTATGGATTTCTGTATTATGATCCCCAGGCATTCCAAGAACTTGAGTGATTTTTCCGAATGGATTTTTAGAGTTATCTGGCCAATCTGTTAGCTCAGCAATTACTTTTTCTCCATTAACGGCATCTCCCAATTCATCTTTTGGAATAAAAATATCAGCATACATTTTGTTATTATCAGGTACCACAAAACCGAAATTCTTACTCACCTGCAATACCCCAACAAACTCAGTTTTTGCACGCTCTATAACCTCAACAACATCTCCTTCTTTTTTAGAACTTCTACGTTTGTTATAAACATAAACTTTTACGGTGTCTTTATCCAATCCTCTATTTACATTGATGGACGGAATAAACACATCATTTTCAAAATCGTCGCAAATAAAATATGCGTTTCCATTAGAAGTTAAATCTAAGGTTCCGATATGATAATTTTTATTCTGATTTAAGATATATTTTCCTCTATCAACTTCTTCTAATTTTCCTTGCCCCTTTAGATCGGCAATCTTTTTTATTACTTGGTCTCTACCGTTAGCATCTTCAATTTTCAATTTAGCACATACTTGTTTGTAGTTCAGTATTTTACTGGAATCTTTATTGAAAACACCTAATATTTTTCGGGTCAAATCTTTAATAACTCTTCCCTTTTTTTTATATATTTTTTTCTTTCCTCTTGACATTCTATCTTTTTGTTTTTTTAAAAATACGAATTAAGTTATCGTATTTGTTATTCCTGTAGATTAAATAAAGTGAAAATATTACAGGAACTCAACCCTACTTGCTAAGAGTCCTTTTTCAAGGTAGTAAGGTTATTTAATTATTTGCTGCAAAGCTACGCTAATTTAAACTAAGAAAATAAGATGACGTTAAGGAATTCATAATAGTTTGTAACAAACGTAAAAAAGCGGACTAGTAATAAAACCAGTCCGCTTAAAATATTCAATTATTATAAATCTATAAATAAACTTTTTCTACTCTAATGTTATTATTTGCATCTGTTATTTTTACAATAAACATTCCATGTAAATTTTGATTGACTACTTGATTTCCTAAGAAATTAAACACCACAATTTTAACAGAATTAGAATTGACATTAATCTGATTATTTTCTGTTGATATTATCAAACTATCTAAATAATAATTTGCTAATGAAGCTGTTGAGCAATCCTCACTATAGGAAGTTGAACCATCAATAGAACCTGAAAAATTAGTATCCATAAACGTTTTAGAATCTACTTCAATACACGATAATGCAGCATTAGACTTTGCATCAAAAGAATTTAAGTTTTCATTATTGGCGTTTTTGATATCCAATTCTGTTAATGAATTTGAGGATACATCCAAATTAATCAAAGCTGTCATGCTACTTAAGTCTAAACTAGTAAAACTGCAACTCGCAAAATTTAATGTTGTAAATCCTGTATTTGTTCCTAAATTTAAAGTACCTAAGTTAGACACAGGCTCTGTTAAACTAGAAAAAGAGGTACCAGAAACATTTAAATCAACCAACCCAGTTTGCGTACTTAAATCTAAAATACTTAGCCCTGTATTGCTTGAAACATCAATTGTTTCTAACAAGATATTTTGACTGAAGTTTATATTGTAATTCACTAATGAATTATTGGCAAAATCAACAGTTACCAAACTAGGATTACTGAATGTTGATGCATTGATCAATGCATTTGAAGAACCATCAATACTAGTCAAATTTGGACAACTATGAAACCCTACGTAAGACAGCGCGTTATCTGCAAAATCTATGGTTTCTAAATTTTTATTATTCCATAAATTAATTTCTGAAATAGAAGTATTTGAAGAGCAATCAAAAGTGGTCGATGCTTCAAATTGCTCAATTCCTTGAAGATTAGCAATAGACTGATTTGAAATATCTAAACTAGTAACGGTATTTACCCGTTCTTTAAATATCATATGATCCGCTGCAATACCATTTCCCAAACTTAATGCATCACCTACAGTTACTACAGAACCAGCAGCATCATGTGTTTCTAAGTAGGCTTCAAAATTAGCATCACTTACCCATATATTAGTACAATTTACACTAAAATCAGCAGATCCTTTTAAAGCAGAAAAGTTAGTATTCATATAAGCTAAATCCGCTGCATCTACTTGAATACAAGACAAATCAGAATTTCCAGAAGCATCAAACGTACTAAATTGTCCATCTTTATTGCTAACATCAAGACTAACTTGAAGGTCGTTATCAGAACAATCTAAAGAAACTAATTTTGTATTATCTGAAAGATCTTAATATTGGATATTATTATCAGAACAATCCAACGTTTCCAAGTTAATCATGGCTTGAATGATGTCTAGATTGCTTATACCTAAATTATTAATATTTAATACTGTAATACCTTCAAGCTTAGATAACGTTACCAAATTATCTGTAGAACCATTTCCGATACTAGTAGCATGCCCCATTGCAACTGAATTACCAGATTCATCATGCGTTTCTAAATACGATTCTAAAGCAGAATCACCAACGGCAACGGTTTGTCCGTACCCAACATAAATAGTAACCAAAGCTACTATCAAAAAAGTAATTTTATTCTTCATAATCTTTTATTAAATAGTTCCGCAAAAATAAAACATTTATAAAAGTATCTATTACATTTAATATTAAACTAAGTTTATAGATACAAAGACTTAATCGTACTTACAATTGTTATAAACATATATATATATTAATATATTTTATTTTGAAATTTTAAAAAAAGAATAATGATCTATTATTGTCTGTTAATAGACCCAATAACTTTTTTAAGTTTTTCTTGTTTTATTTAAAAATGGATTCTTTTTTTAGGTTGTTAATACGTTATAAACATGTTAAGTTTTTGTTTATCAGTTAAAGTAGTGTAGTTATTAACAAGTTGTCTCAGATAGAATATTTTGTACAATTGAGGATATGTTTTTAGTTTTTGGATGCTCATAACTGCCAAAATTAATGTTGATAACTGTAAATTATTTTTCTGAAAATAAATTTGCATATATGACCCCCTTCACTGTATTGTTTTTTTAAGTTTAAAATCCAAATTTACTTGTTCTTTTTTAAGCGATATTTGTTAACATTTGAATAACATAGCTAAAGTGTTTAAAATTAGATAGTTTTACAAAAGTTGTTAGAAACCCTGTTAATAGCGGCAAAAAATGAAAGTTTTTAGAACATTTTAAATGTTACTTTAATGTTAAGTAGTTAGAAATAAAACAGTTAACATTTGTTAATTGTTAACAACCTGTCCTTTTTTAAAAAGATTACTTTTTACCCACGATTTTAAAAGAACATTCTTTTTTAGTTACATCCTAAAAAGGAAATAAAAACCGTAAAATTAAATCATAAAAGAAGGTATTGAAAGATTAGATATATAAGTTAATGAACAGTAGTTATAAACTTTGTTGATAAGCTAAATTTCAATACTTAAGAATTTTAAGGTTGCTTTTGATTCCTTTTCTTATTTAATGTATTTTTGCAGAAATAATTATTATACAATAAAAATGACAATAGCAATTGGGAATGATCATGCTGGACCAGATTACAAAGCAGCAATCGTAGAATTATTAGAAAGTAAAGGAATTACTGTAACTAATTATGGTACAGATAGTTTTGATAGTGTTGATTATCCTGATTTTGCACATAAAGTTGCGGGAGCAGTGGATACTAAAGCTGTTGATTTAGGAATTTTAATTTGTGGTAGTGCCAATGGTGTTGCTATGACGGCAAATAAATATACTAATGTAAGAGCAGGATTATGCTGGACTAAAGAAATAGTTGAGTTGATTAAACAACATAATAACGCAAATGTATTATGTATTCCTGCAAGATTTACTTCTATTCCGCAAGCTTTAGCAATGGTTGAAACTTTTTTAAATACTGAATTTGAAGGTGGTCGTCATCAAAATAGAGTGGATAAAATTTCTTGTAGCTAGACAACTAGTTACATTCATAAAAAAAGCGAAGGTTAATTCCCTTCGCTTTTTTTGTGATTTTTTTTAACTGATTTAAGACAATTAGATCAAATTACTGTTTGATAATTTTTATGACTTTCTGATTATCTGTTAGGATTTTAGCAATATAAATTCCAGAAGATAAATGGCTAAGGTCAAGAGATATTTTACCTGATTTAATTTCATATTTTTTTTCAGAAATTAACTGCATTTTACTGTTGTATATAGCAATCGGAATGGAGCCATCATTTCCTTGAAATTCAATTGTAAATTGAGTGTTTGTAGGATTGGGATAACTAGCAATAATCTTTGAAAAGTTAATTATATCTACTAATTCTCCCTCACATTCTTTGCTAGATTTTAAAGAAATTTTGTCCCCTTTTTTTACAGGAATCTCAAATTCAGATTTACTTGTTTTTAAATAAAAGCTATCATTTATGGAAATTTCATAAGGAGCCGTTCCTTGTTCTATTTTATAATAGGCTAGGTTATTTTTTAATAGTGTTTTGCTTGCTATTTGAGATGCCTCATTAATGGTTAAACTAAAGCATTGCTGGTCGTTATTTCCATCAATAGAGATACATAAATCATAAGAACCTGGTGTTATATTTTCTATATTGACAACATCATTAAAAGTATAGTTAGTACCATTAAAGGCAACTTTATAATTTTCGTAAAAGTTGGCTGTTATTGATATTTTTCCATCGTTTTGATCTGGGCAAGATTCTGAATTTGAGAAAATCGTAAATGTAGTATCGTAGATAGACCATGGATCCCCCTCCCCAGTATCCTCAATAGCATTGATTCCTGCAGTCCATCGAGTACCTCCTAGCTCATAAGCACCAATATCAGGTGAGGCACCCTTAAAGGGCTTGTCAAATCCCGAAATAACAGGAGCTTTATCAACAATCTTGCTACCTACTGTTGGGTAAAAATTTTGATTAGCTGCATCCTCAAAAGGCGAATTAGGATCTATCAGATTATTTTTGATGTCAAATTCATTCCCATTGGTTCCCGCAAACCAATCAGGGTGACTAGAATAATTATTGTAAACTTTATTATTTTCTTGTGGATAACCGTTTACCCAAGACCCCATTGCTTCATATGGATTCCATAAAGTATTATGAAAAAAATCTAAGTCGGTATTGTTCCAGTTTATTTGATATCCAGTCCAAGATACATTCCAAACAACATTATGATGTACGGTAAAACCTTTGCTATCATTATCTAAATAAATCCCTGCAGCTTTTCCGGGTTTACCTGGTTGATGAGAATACGCTGGAGCGGTAGCATCATGAAACCAATTGTGGTGAATTTCAGCATTTCTTAAATTGTCATTTCCAACGGTATAGTAGATACCCGAATCGCTATTGACAAGCTGTGAGTGTGAGACATCATTATAGGCCACTTCAAAATTTACTCCTGTAACGTACATTCCATCTCTAGCGGCATTTTCAATAGTATTTTTTAAAACTTTTGAATTATTTGCGCTGCAACGTATTGGAGAAGCATGAATCCCTACATAATCAATATTTTTTATGGTATTTTTTTCTATGGTACAATTTGTTGCAGCCCAACCAGAAACAACAATTCCACTCACAGAAGAATGATTGATGGTACATCCAGTAATAACGGTATTATCTCCTAATATTTCTAAGGCAGCCTCTCCTACTTGGGCAGAGGTATTTGTTAAGGAATCATGCCCTTCACTACCATGAATGATACTACAATTATCAAGCGTGTTATTATCTGCTTTATTATGGATTTTAACACTACCTCCAAAAATATGTAAGCCTTCTAATTTTATATAATCTCCTTTTAATTCAACAGCAAATTGATGGGTTGCGTACTCTACAGAGTTATCTAAGGGAATGTTACCATCTTCTGTTTGTAGGTATAATGTTTGAGAACTAGCATCATAATACCATTCATTAGCATAATCTAAAGCTTCTAATTTTCCGAATAAATAAAGTTGTCCTCTTCGATTATCTGGGCTCCCTTCTAACCAGGTTGGATTGTGGTTAGAAAATGGCCATTTGTTAATATCAACACCTGTATGATTGATTCTGGTGCTCGTATTTGAGGTAATAGATCTTGTCCAACTTGTTCCGGAATGTGCTCCTAAATAATACACCATTCCGCCGGTCCAATCAATATCTGGCATGGCATTGATAAGAAAATGAGAGCCATCTCCACCAGTAACAGGAGTACAATCTACCGTCCACCGATTCTGATCTGCGTTATTTGGCCATCTTGCTAGGTCCATATAAGCAGCATTATGATACACGGCTCTAAATCTGCTATTGATATTCATAGCAACGCTCGCTTTAAAGATGTTACCACTATGGTTTTGCCATCCTGTAATTGTTGAGGTTGCTTTTATTTCAACATGTTCACCTTCAGCAGCTTTAAATATTAAATAATTGGATGCATTTCCATTTTTGTTGATCACCAAGGATTGTTTATAAATACCTCCTTTGATAATACAAACATCACCTGCGCTCATTACAGAAACTGCTTTTGAAAATGTTTTGTATGGATTATTTTCAGATCCATCATTGGCGTCGTTCCCAGTTGTGGAAACATAAATATCTTTTGCACTTACTATTTGGGTACATAGTAATAGCAATAAAATAAATAATTGTTGGTTTAGCTTTGTCATAGTTTTAGTTACTCATTATAGGTTACTCAAAAATAAAAGATTAGCATCCTATTTAGGAATACTCAGCGCTTTTTTTGAAGGCCATATTGCTTGTTTTACATAGAAATAAACTTGACCAAAGTGAATCTATTACTTAGGTATATGACTGAAACTAGACTAAAAGGAAAATCCGATCGAAATAGCTCGATCGGATTTTAAATTAATTTAAAACCTAACAAAAATTAATTATGTTATATAAAATCTAATTTTGAAAACGATTTATTCAGAATTTTTTTATCGTCTACTTGCATCCAATTATTTAAAATGGTGGCATATACTTCTCTAAAATCAACTGAATATTTTAAATCTCCATTGGAGTCTAAATCTGCTAAATCCGGTAATTCATTATAAAAACCAGCTTTCTTTAAATTTTTTCCAATTAAGAAAATATTATTTGCGGTTCCATGATCAGTACCTTTAGAACCGTTTTCTTTTACACGTCTACCAAATTCAGAAAATGTTAGAATCAAGGTATCTTCAAAGGTGTTGTTTTGCTCTAAATCCTTTACAAAAACTTCCATAGATTTACTGTAAACATCAAGTAATTGGTTTTGTCTTTGCTCTTGGTTGAAATGTGTATCAAACCCTCCCATAGAAACATAGTACACTTTAGAATCCAAACCAGAATTTATCAATTCGGCTGTAGTTTTCAATTGTTTTCCAAAAGGATTCCCAGGATATTCTAATTTTGTTTTAAACGTCTTAGAAGTATCATAAATATGTTTAGCAGATGAATTTGCTTCAATCATTGTTTTGTATAAATACCCTAAATTATGTTCACTCAAATGAGCATCTGTCTGTTCTTTTACTATTTTTTTGAAGTAGGGAGTTTGAGTGGTGTTAAAAAGTATTTTAGGATCTTGGGTAGCAATACCATTGATATCTTCTCCTTTCATGATTAAGGATAAACTATCATCTACCTCAATTCCGGCATAAGGTTTTTTACCATAAGTATCTATATATCGACCCAACCAACCAGTATCTAAATATTCATTCGATCCACTTGCGGTATGCCAAATATCTGTAGATCTAAAGTGAGATCTATTAGGGTTTGGGTATCCAACATTATTGATGATCGATACATATCCTTGATCGTATAAATTTTTCAAAGGTGCCATGTTTTTATGAAAACCTAAATCTTCATTAATTTTTAAAACAGCTTCTTTTTTTATAGATAACCTTGGTCGTTCTCGATAATAAATATCATTGTTATAGGGAACAACTGTATTCAAACCATCGTTACCACCCGCTAATTGAACAATTACTAATTTTTTAAAACCTAAAGAATTTTTGGCAACATCTTCAAAAGCTTTTACGAAACTAGGAACCATAAACAAGCTACTTGCTAGGGCACTATTTTTTATAAATTCTCTTCTTTTCATCTTTCTAGTTTTAACAAAGTTGGTATTCTGGAATAGACATCAATTGCACACAATATTCCTTATTTGAATTAATTTTTAAACCATCAATGATCTTTTTAGTTTTGGGGTTAATGGTACTTAAAATTAAAATTTCTCTTAGCTCTGCTGGGGTGATATTGTTATATTGTTTTTCAAAAACATCCCAAGAAACCTTGGTATTAAAATAATTTTGTCGTCTTTTCTTTTTCTTATAAAAGTCTTTAAAGTCAGCTTCTATATCTCCTTTTTCTTCCAAACTAATTTTAGCATTGTTTAAAATTACAGAAGGTAATTTTAAGCGAAACATTAGAGTATTAGAATCAATCCAATTGGTATTTCCTTTCCAACCGGCAACATTTACGGGATTTAATAATATTTGACCCATCATTTTTTGGAAATACATTTGTGTTCTCACTTTTTGAAAACTTACCGGTACTACTCTATTAATTCCAACTAATAATTCAATGGGAGATTTTATTTTGACCCCAATATTTTCTTCAGAATAAAACCAATCTGATGAAAAAATATGGAACATTAAGTTTTCAATATTGTAGTCCTTATAAAAAATAGCTGTGATTTCTTCAAGGTGCTCTTGATTTACGGTAGGGTTTACAAAATATCGATACACTTTATCACAAATAAAACGGGCGCATTGTTCCTGTTCTAAAATGATATCTATGATGTCATTCCCATCAAAATTACCGGTTTTTCCAAAAAAAGTTTTTTGACCAAAGTCATGATTCTTTTTTTGAAAAATAAATTCTCCTCTTTTATTGGTATTCCATCCTGTAAAAGCTCTGGCAGATTCTTTGATATCTTTTTCCGTATAATTGCCAGCTCCTAAAGTGAATAATTCCATCAATTCACGCGCAAAATTTTCATTGGGTTTACCCTTTTTATTTTGTTTGTTATTCAGGTATTTAATCATGGATGCTTCATGAGCAATTGCCTTGGTAAAATCTCCAAAATTACCCAATGCATTTTTTCTTAAAACATTGTTGTAATGTTGAATATCGTAGATATTATTGTCTTTACACACAAAAACATTCGCCCAGAAGAGGGTCATTTTTTCTCTTAAAATTTCTTGATCCATTGCCAGACGATCGATCCAGGCAGCATTTAATTCAGTCGTTTTTTTTCTAGAAATTTGTTGTAATTTCTTGCGTTCATCAGGCCCTATTTCTTTTACAAGCTGTCTGTAATCTTTTTGCCTTAGAACATCCAATTCACTAAGGTCAACTTCTAAAGGTGTGTAGTTTTTAGAATCTTTGAATAAGGCTTTTAAAACTTTTTTGGTAGATTTATTTTTATGATCTACAATTGTATCATATCCCACTCCAAAACCAGCTCTCCAATATAAATGTTGTAATTGTAATCGTTTCATAAAAAGGGCTTTATCGAATTCTTATATTTAGACTTTTATTTTATTCAAAGGTTTAATTTTGAATAAAATAAAAGTAGAATTCTCTAAAGATACTTGTTTCTTATTAGAATAAAAACAAATTTTCCTTTCTCTAAAACTAGTTTAATTGCTGTAAAAAAGTAAAATATTGAGAATTATTAGGAAATAATTCTACCAACTGAAGTGCAATATTTTTTGCTTTTTCTTTTTGATTATTATTTGCGTAATGGTACGCTAATAAATATAATAAACTTTCATTTTGCGGCAAGGCTTTTAAACCTCTAAGGATAGTGGATTCAGCTTTCTTTTTATTTTGAATACCATCATATAAGAGACTTAAATTGTAGTATGCCCTTGGATTATCAGACATATGAATTGTTGCTAACTCAAGCTGTTCTATGGCGTCTTCCGTTCTTTTTAACTCTGCAAGTAGTAAGCCATAAGAGTAATAGGTTGCACCATATTCTGGTTCTTGTTTGATAATAGTTTTAAAAGCATTTTCTGCCTTTTCTAGTTCGCCATTTTGGTAATATAAATTGGCGAGGTTGGTTCTGGCTAAATTATTGATATCATCAATTTCCAAAGCACTTTCATATCCTTTAATAGCTCCTTGTAAGTCTCCTTTTTTAAGGATATAATTGGCTCTATTGATTCTACCTCCGACAAAATCTGAAATTCCATCTAAATAAGTAAAGTATTCTTTTTTTACAATTTCAAAAGCTGCTTTGTATTTTGTAGGAACTTTGGTTTCATCCATAATAGCTAAGGCACCAAAAGCTTTTATTCTAACCGCTCTTTTCTCGTCTTTTAATAAAGGCAATAAGTAATTTACATTAGCAGGGTCAGATATTTCATTCAAGGCATCTGCCGTGCTAGCTCTTACTAAAGGAGATTCATCATTTAAAAAAGCAAGTAATTGTTTTCTAACAATTGCATGATCTCTATAGTTTGGCAATTCTACTATAGCCGAAGCTCTTGCAATTTCTGGATAAACGGTATCTTTTGCTAATTGCAATAATTTGGTATGAGCATCAGGTACTCTTTTTAAACCTGGTACTAATAAATCAGAAAAATGATTTTCTTTAGGTGCTCCTTTTCTCTTTAAAATTTCGTCTGCTGCCCATTGGTCGGTTTTGTCTTTATGACATCCTACACATGCATTAGGTGTTCCATGTTTTACAGATAAATCAGGTCTTGGAATTCTAAAACTATGGTCTCGTCTAAAATCGTTACCCATATAAAATTTACCGGGCATATGACAATTGATACATAAGGCACCCTCTGTTCCTAGTTTATGAAATGAATGTTCTTCGGTGTCATATTTTTGAGGTTCATGGCATTGAGCACATAGTTTATTCCCCTCAAATTTTCTTTTTAAGGTATGCGGATCATGACAGTTTGTGCAGGTAACATTGTTATGATACATTTTACTTTGAACAAAAGAACCATACACATAATCTTCATCTAGAATTTGACCATCAGCATGATAAGTAGGTTCTGTAATCAGTTGAGGATAGTAATGATCTAACATGGTTCCCTCAAAGTTGAATCGATTTGTTAGCATTTCTCTACGCATATGACATCGAGCACATTGATCTACTAATTCCTTAGGAGAGGTTTCTAAAGTCATTTGCATGGTTCCAGAATCTCTATAATTCTCACCTTGTTCTTTTACATCTTCTACGTGTTCCTTTCCCGGACCATGACATGCTTCACAACTTACATTGATCAAGGCAAATTTGGTGTCATAACTATGATCTGCTTGTTTGTATTGCTTTCGAACATTTGTAGAATGACAATCCGCACACATATTGTTCCAATTCAAACCACCCCTAGACCAATGCAACCACTCAGAGTGTACAACTTTAAAATCTGGATATAAATCAAACCATTTGTTCTTTTTGGAATCCCAAGCTTGTCTCAAACATTGGTAATGACCATTAGGAAATTTTACAATGTATTGTTGTAAGGGGGTAATACCAAAAACATATTCAATTTTATAGTCATGGTTTTTACCATCAGGTCCTTCTGTATTGGCATAAAATTCTCCATTTTTTTTGAAAAATGTAGAAGTTACACCTTGACTTTTAAATACTTCTCCTTTAAAATTTGCTAAAATGGTTTCTCTAGTCGCTACATCCATGGATTTATCATGATGAGAACCTTGCCATTTTTCAAATTGATCTTGATGACATTCTTTACAGGTTTTATCTCCTAAAAAATGTGCATCAGGAATAGAATCTGTTGAAGCATATATGGTTTTATGTTTTGCTGTAGTAACTTTTTTATAAGCTTCTTTTTTTTCTTTACCACAAGAAAATAAGAAGAACGCAATACTCATTAATAAAGATACTTGTAAAGTGTATGTGCTATTGATTTTGTTCATTTTTACGATCTTAAAAAAGAGTATTATTTTTAATTACTTAGCACATCTAAAGCCCATGTTAAAGATAGAGGTATCGATAGAATTTTTAGCTCTAAAGGTTGTTGTAAAACTTTTATCTCCAGCTTGATCAAACATAAAAGCACCACCTCTGGTAGCTCTAACTTTAGGATCTTCAGGTTGTTGATTTGGGTTTCCTGGGTAACTTTTGTAAACATCTGCTGTCCATTGCCAAACATTCCCAACCATATCAGTTAATCCTGCTGGTGATTCCCCATAATATCCGATAGGAGATGTTAATAAAAATCCATCTTTAGCATCTGTATCTTGCACAGAAGCCCCTTGCCAAGTATTGGCCATATATTTTCCGTCTTTCAAAACAGTGTTTCCCCATGGATATATAGTAGAACCTCCATTTTTGGCAGCAAATTCGTATTCTATTTCTGTAGGCAAACGCTTACCTGCCCAACTCGCATAGGCTTGAGCATCATTCCAACTTACATGTGTTACCGGATGATCATCCAATGCTTTTGGCTTTGTTTCTCCTAGTGGGTATAACCAATTTGCTCCTTTTAAAAGTTGCCATTGGCCTGTTTCAAACATAAAAACACCAGAATCTCCAAACTTATCTGCTTCCGTAATGTAATTTGTTGCTTCGATAAATTTTCTAAAATCAGCCACAGAAACTAAATTTTTATCCATGTAAAAAGGAGCTACTTGAGTTTCAAAAGAAGGCCCCTCATTTGCAGGTCCATTATCAGTTCCTATAGTTATAGTTCCTCCTGAAAAATGAACCATATTACTAGTATCAGCTTCATTTTGTATTACGGGTGCAGTTTCAATTTTTTGTTTAGGTGTAGTTGTTTTTTTAGTTGTTTCTGGTTTGTTTTTACAAGAAAAAATTAAAAATAGAATACTAAAAAAAGGAATACTAAGTTTCATAAGTGTATAGGTGCTTTATATTGTTATGCAATATTAATTTATTTATTTCAGATGTTTGAATTTTCAATCATTTATATAGACATATTTCAAAATAAGGTAACCATCCGTTATAAGTTTTTTACATTTGAGCAAAAATAATACCATGAATGACTTTTTATTTTATTTAGAATTAGGATGCACACACGTATTGGATATTAATGCCTACGACCATATATTATTTTTAATAGTATTAGTGGTTTCTTTTTCCTTTAAACAATGGAAAAATATGTTGTGGTTGGTATCTTTATTTACCTTAGGTCACACGGCAAGTTTGGCTTTATCGGCATATAAAATTATTTATGTAGCAGGGGATTTAGTTGAATTTTTAATTCCAACAACAATTTTTATTACTGCTGTGAATAATATTTTTTCTGGAGCTAAAAACAACTCAAATTCAAAGCTATTATTGTTTTTATCTTTTTGTTTTGGTTGGATTCATGGATTAGGTTTTTCTAACTATTTTAAAATGTTGATTTCTGGGTTAGATTCTAAATTATTACCATTGATTGAATTTTCACTTGGGATTGAATTGGCACAAGTAATTATTGTAATTGTAATTGTTGCGCTGTATCATTTGATAACACCTCTATTTAAAATTTCTAAAAAAGATTGGATTGTTGTTATCTCTGCTATTGTTTTAGGGATAACCATCCCGATGCTCATGGAAAGATATGATGGGTTTATAAAACATTTATTATAAATTTATTACCTCCTTGTTTTTTGGCGCTTTCCTTAAGATTCACGACTTTTGATTGTTCTTAACACGAGGTATGTGTTGACACAATTATTTGACGAGTGAATTAGTATCAGTTATGACCAAGAAAAAGCAATTAAAATATGATAAAGCCTATATAAATATGGCTTTTGAATGGGGAAAATTATCTCACTGTAAAAGAAAACAAGTTGGAGCTTTAATTGTGAAAGGCAGAATGATTATTTCTGATGGTTTCAATGGTGCTCCCACAGGTTTTGATAATTGTTGTGAAAATGAAAATGGGGACACCAAATGGATGGTTTTACACGCGGAAGCCAATGCCATTTTAAAAGTAGCAGCTTCTACACAATCTTCTAAAGGCGCTACTTTGTATATAACACTATCTCCTTGTAAAGATTGTAGTAAATTAATTTTACAAGCAGGAATCAAGAGAGTTGTTTATGCGAATGCCTATAAAGATTTGTCTGGGGTAGCATTTTTAAAACAAGCCGGAATTGAAGTTGAACATATAGAGGGATATGAGGAATAAAAATAATTTTCCTCTATTTCTAGGGATCGCAATTGCCTTTGGTATTTTAGTAGGGGCAAGCTTAAATTTTCCAACAGAATCTGGTTTTTTTAAGGGGAGCAGTAGTGAGCAAAAAATAAAAAAACTATTGCAATTTATAGAGCAAGATTATGTTGATAAAGTGGATACCGATGGAATTCTAGACAATGTAATAACCGATATAATTTCTAACCTTGATCCGCATTCGGTTTATTTTCCGAAAGATATTTATGCTGCGAGTCAAGAAAATTTACAGGGAAATTTTGAAGGAATCGGGGTGCAGTTTTTTATGTATCAGGATTCTTTAGTGGTAACTCATATTTTATCGGGTGGACCAAGTGAATCTGCTGGAATATTGGCTGGAGATAGAATTTTAATAGCTGATAAAGATACTTTGTATGGTAAAAATATGCGAAGTAGAGATATTGTTAAAATTTTAAAAGGACCTTCTAACACCACTGTTGATTTACAAATTTTTAGAAAAGGCTCAGAAAATTTAATTCCAATTACCATTAGAAGAAATAAAGTTGCAATTCAAAGTGCAGAGGTTGCTTATATGATTAATGATAGTCTAGGTTATTTAAAGTTAGAAAGATTTGCAGCAACATCATATCATGAGGTGAACAAGAAATTGCAAGATTTAAAATCTAAAGGTGCTAAAAATTTAGTTTTTGATTTGCGTCAAAATGGAGGAGGATTTATACATGTTGCGAATGCCATTATTGATGAGTTTTTAAGTGACGGAAAATTGATTGTTTTCACAGAAAATAACAAAGGTCGTAAGGAAGAATTTTATGCTACTAAAGAAGGTGTTTTTGAAAAAGGAAATGTATATGTGTTAATTGATGAAGGATCTGCTTCTGCAAGTGAAATTTTTGCGGGTGCATTGCAAGATAATGATCAAGGAACTATTGTTGGTAGACGTTCTTTCGGAAAAGGATTGGTTCAACAAGAAATGAAATTGGGTGACGGTTCTGCGGTAAGACTTACCATTGCACGCTATTATACACCTACAGGTCGTTCTATTCAAAAACCATATAAATTGAACGACGGTGAAAATTACGAACACGATTATCAAGATAGAATTTTGAGTGGTGAATTGTTGTCTAAAGACAGTATCAAAGTGATAGATTCTTTAAAATATACAACTCCAAAAGGAAAGGTTGTGTATGGAGGAGGTGGTATTATACCAGATGTTTTTGTAGCTGTTGATACCACGTCCTATTTAGAAAATGGATATTTTTCTAAATTAAGTTCATTCACTTTTAAATATGCCGATGATCATAGAAATGAATTATTGGAGCAAGGTTTTGAAAACTATGATTTGGATACAAAACAACAGGAAAAATTAGTAGAAGTATTTCTAGAAGACGCAAACCTAGAAAGAAATGTTTCTGCAACTAAAAAATCAATATTGAGTCATTATTTGAAAGCGTTGATAGCCCGTCAAATTTTTGATGAGACTGCTTTTTCTAAAATACACGACAGAAGAGATCCAATGCTTTTAAAAGTAATAGAATTGGATAGTTTACAGAATAAATAATCAAAGTTGAATTTACCTATCTTTGCTAAAATTTTAAAATTTGACCCAACAAAAGAAAATATATTTTGCTTCAGATCAACATTTTGGAGCACCTACTGCTGAAAAAAGTAAACTAAGAGAACAAAAGTTTGTACAATGGTTAGATATTGTAAAGAAAGATGCTGAGGTTATTTTTTTATTAGGAGATTTATTTGATTTCTGGTTTGAATATAAAACAGTGGTTCCTAAGGGGTTTGTTAGAGTTTTAGGAAAACTGGCAGAAATTAGAGATAGCGGAATACCCATTCATTTTTTTGTTGGAAATCATGATTTATGGATGGAAGATTATTTTGAAAAAGAATTGAATATTCCCGTTTACCATGAACCCAAGGAATTTACCTTTCACAACACTACTTTTTTAATTGGTCATGGTGATGGATTAGGACCGGGTGACTTTGGCTACAAAAGAATGAAAAAAGTGTTTACAAATCCACTTTGTAAATGGCTTTTTAGATGGTTACATCCAGATATTGGAGTTGGGTTGGCTACGTATCTTTCGGTTAAAAATAAATTAATCTCAGGGGATGAGGATGTTGTTTTCTTAGGAGAGGAAAACGAATGGTTGGTACAATACTGCAAAGAGGTTTTAAAAACAAAACACTTCAATTATTTTGTTTTTGGTCATCGTCATTTACCGATGACTTTAGAGGTCGGTGAAAAAGCAACATATGTAAATCTTGGTGATTGGATTTCTTACTTTACCTATGGTGTTTTTGATGGTGAGAAAATGCGAATTGAAACGTTTGAGGATTGAGAGTAATATTTCTCAAAATTTTCAAAAAAAAAGCGACATTTGCCTTTTAAATACGCCTCATGAAGTATGTAATGTTAATAGGTTTGTTTTTTTACAACCTAACAAGTTTTGCACAAGAAATTATTATCTCTGGGAAAATTGTTGACCAGCAAAATGAAGAAGTCTTACCATTTTCTACAATTTCATTAATTGAAAAAAAATCAGAAAAGTTAATTACAGGAGCCGTTTCCGATGGAGAGGGTCGTTTTGAAATTTCTGGCGATTTAAAAGGTAAATATATCCTTAAAGTTGGATTTGTTGGGTATAGTGATTATACAAAAGATATTCTAATAGGTGAGTTAAATACTTATTTTGACATTGGTACGGTATTATTAGTTGCTACTTCAGAACAAATGGATGAGGTTAGTATAAAAGCCAAAAAAGCAACAATTTCTTCAGGAATGGAAAGTAAGTCTTTCTCTATGGATGAGAATATTGCACAATCTGGTGGTTCTGTATTGGATGCAATGAAAGCCATGCCAGGGGTTTCTGTGGATCAGGAGGGGAAAATTATTTTGAGAGGTAGTGATAAGGTTGTGGTTTTAGTAGATGGGAAACAATCAAGTCTTACTGGTTTTGGTAACCAAAAAGGATTGGATAATATTCCAGTTGCCAATATTGAAAGAATCGATATCATCAACAATCCATCTGCAAAGTATGATGCGAACGGTATGGCAGGGATCATTAACATTATTTATAAAGATGAGGTTGATGCTGGATTTAATGGAGATGTTAGTTTTACAAGTGGTTTAGGGGCTATTTCAAAACGTAAGGATGATTTACCAACAGAATTAGGTAGTTACTCCTCTAATCCTAGTGGAATTTTGGGCCTTAACTTAAACTATAAAAAAGAGAAAGTGAATTTCTTTTTTCAATCAGAGGCTATGTTGCTGCAGAAGTTGCCAAATAATGAGTTTACTACAAGGTATTATGATGATGGTACCGTGACTGCATCTCAGGTTCCTGAAAATAGAAAACAACACCGTTTTATTTTAAAAGGGGGGATGGATTATAATTTTGATGAAGATAATATAGTAACGATTTCTGCAATGTTTGATCGTGAACATCACATTGATACCGCTCAGGTTCCCTATATTGACGTATCTACAGGTGAAAGATATAGGTATATAGCTTGGAACGAAGATGAAACTACAGGGTATATGAATTACCTGGCAAATTTTAGTCATAATTTTGCTCAAAAAGGACATAAACTTGAAGTCTCTGCACAGTATACAAAAGGCTGGGAAGATGAAACGTATTATCTTAATGATAGTTCAGCAGTCCGTATAGGAAGGGATGTCACAAACATTTTAGCAACGGAACACACAACTTCTATTCAAACAGATTATGTGAAGCCTTTGAGTAAAGGTCGTATGGAATTAGGAGCGAAAGCTAGATTTAGAAATCTACCAGTCGAATATACAGTAGATAGAGGAGAAAATAGTGTTATTTATCCCGGGTTAGGAGATTGGTCTGATTGGGGAGAAACGATATATGCGGCTTATGGTAATTTTATTTTAGAAAAGAATGCCTATGATATTGAAGCCGGTTTGCGTTTGGAACACACCTCAGTGTTTTATAAAATAGACCCAGATAATATTTATTACAATCAAAATGATGCCTACAACTATCTAGAGTTATTTCCGAATCTTAGATTTAGTTATAAGCTAAACGACTATAATAAAATTTCTTTGTTTTATAATAGAAGAATCGACAGACCTGGGGAGCCAGAACTTAGAATTTTTCCTAAATCTGACGATCAAGAATTGTTAAAAATTGGAAACCCATATTTAAGACCTCAGTTTACCCAATCTTTTGAAGTAGCTTATAAATCAAGCTGGGATTTGGGATCTGTGTATGTATCTGCTTATCATCGTATCATTCAAAATCCTTATATGCGAGTGTATACTAAAGATGAAACAAATCCACTGTATGATGTAATTATAAAATCGTATGCCAATACAGGTAGCGCTACAAACTCTGGTGTAGAGTTGGTATTTAGCCAACAATTATTAGAATTTTGGAAAATTTCAGGGAATGGTAATCTTTATAACAATGCTATAGCTGCTTATCAGGGTACGCTCTTGTTTCCGTATCAACATACTTTTGATGTTTTAGCTTCTTCAGAATATACTTGGGATGTGAAAGTAAATAATCAGTTTGAATTTAAAAATGATTTAAGCTTGCAAGCGACGGCTATTTATATGGCGGATAAAAACATACCACAAGGAAAACAATATTCGAGAGCTTCGATTGATTTGGGTGCTAAAAAGAAAATATGGGACGGAAGGGGAGAAATAAATTTTGCAGCCACTGATGTTTTGAATACCTATGGTATTCGTCAACAAATAAATGGTGATAGTTTTACGGCTGATTATGAGAATTATTATCAAACACAAACGTTTCGTTTAGGTTTGAAATATAAATTCTAGTTATCAAATTAGAGTTTCTTAGTTTTTAACTAAAAAATAGCGCTTTGATATGTTTGGTTATGAATTTAAAAATTAACGTCTTCCAAATTTTCATAGGTGTTTTGTGCTTTTTGAAAACCTAAAGCAATCATTTCAGCAGCTTTATCAAATTCTAAAGTACCACAGGCATTTCTTGCTATTTCTATTTCAATATCGGGCGGATATGCGGCTATTTTTTGTCTTGCAATAGTACTTTGCATTGTATCAAAAGCCCTATCAGCAACTTCGTATATACTTAAACTTTTTGCAGGGTCACTTGCCGTGGTGATATTGTTAGTTTCTAAGAAGTTTTTGATTTGATTTTGGATTTTTGAAATATTGAAATCGTTATCAATTCCATCAAACTGTTCTGGTTTTATTTTAAGGGGAGCACCACCAAGGTTAACCGCAATAGTAATATCTGTATCATCGTTAAAAGTAGGAGCAATCGGAACAGGGTTTAGTACGCCTCCATCAATGAGTACAGCCTCTCCATAGGGAACTGGAGTAAAAAAAAGAGGTAATGATATAGAAGCCCTAATTGCTTCAAATAGAGAACCAGAATTAATCCAGACTTCTTTTTCTGTAATGATATCCGTAGCAACAGCCGTAAATGGAATGCTTAATTGTTCTATTTGAATATCTTCTAAAAAGCCGATCAGCGTATTGATTATTTTGTCTCCTTTAAAAATACCACCGCTATTTCCCCAAGAAAAATCTAATAAAGAAGCAATATCCGTTTTATTCAAGGCAAGCATCCACTCAGTAAGTTGTTTCAGTTTTCCGGCTGCATATACTCCTCCAATTAAAGATCCAATAGAGCATCCTGATATAGATTTAATTTCGAAATTATT
This sequence comes from Flavicella sp. IMCC45537, assembly GCF_057197705.1. Classification (NCBI taxonomy): domain Bacteria; kingdom Pseudomonadati; phylum Bacteroidota; class Flavobacteriia; order Flavobacteriales; family Flavobacteriaceae; genus Flavicella; species Flavicella sp. IMCC45537. The sequence continues at coordinate 2,645,069 of NZ_CM170067.1, read as the reverse complement.
TTTTTCTAACCACTGGATAACACCAATATGTGCTAAACCTCTAGCACCACCACTTCCTAAAATTAGGGATACACTTTTTTTCTTTGAATCTTTCATAAATGGCAATTTTAATCGTTGATTATAGACTGAAAAATAGGTCAATTAAATTTACTTGTCCCTATTTTTATTTAAAAGTTGAATTTCTTCTAATTCAGAAGATTTTAAAAATAGACAATTTTAAGTTTTAATTAGCACAAATTAGCGGAGTTAGCAACGAATAAAATAATAATTAAACCTGCGATTAGGTAGCTTAAAACCTGGGTTTGTTTAGGTATAAACGCAAAAAAAGGAGACTGTATCAGCCTCCTTTTTCATGTTAGTTTGGTTTAGTTAATTTTTGTTGGTTGTCACAAATATTGTGAAATATAATGATACTACAAAGAAAAAGATAACATTTTTTTAACACAAGTCCTTAGAAATGAATGATTTTAGTTTTTTCTTAGGTTAAGAAGTCTAGGTTTTACGCGGTTCTTTAACCAAATTTTAACAGTGTCATTGGAATAAAATATTAGTTTTGTCAAACTCAGAATAAATTGAATTTGATAGTAAATTATATTTAATAAAATGGAAGATCAAAACACCAACGTTGATATTAGAGCAATCAATGAAAAAATTGAAAAGGAAAGTGCTTTTATAGATTTGTTAAAATCTGAAATGAATAAAGTAATTGTCGGTCAAAAACACATGATTGATCGTCTGTTGATTGGTTTGTTAGGAAATGGACATATTTTGTTAGAAGGGGTTCCTGGATTGGCAAAAACACTTGCCATAAACACTTTATCAAAAGCTGTTGATGGAGGTTTTAGTAGAATTCAATTTACGCCAGATTTATTACCTGCAGATGTTGTGGGTACTATGATTTATAATATGAAGGAAAATAAGTTCGAAATTAAAAAGGGACCTATTTTTGCAAACTTTGTATTGGCAGATGAGATAAACAGAGCACCGGCAAAAGTTCAGTCTGCTTTGTTAGAGGCGATGCAAGAGAGACAGGTAACTATTGGAGAAGAAACATTTCCATTACAAGAGCCATTTTTGGTAATGGCAACACAAAACCCAGTTGAGCAAGAAGGAACATATACTTTGCCAGAGGCGCAGGTAGACCGTTTTATGTTAAAAGTTGTAATTGATTACCCAAAGTTAGAGGATGAGCAGTTAATAATGCGTCAGAATTTATCAGGAGGTTTTTCTAAGGTGAACCCAGTAGTTTCTTTAGAACAAATTGTAAAAGCAAGAGCTTCTGTAAAAGAAGTGTATATGGATGAGAAAATTGAGAAATATATTCTTGATATTATCTTTGCAACACGTTATCCAGAAAAATATAATTTATCGGATTTAAAACCATTGATCAGCTTTGGAGCGTCTCCTCGTGGAAGTATTAGTTTGGCTCAAGCAGCCAAGTGTTATGCTTTTATCAAAAGAAGAGGTTATGTAATTCCTGAAGATGTTAGAGCGGTTGTTTACGATATTTTACGTCATAGAATAGGGATTACCTATGAAGCGGAAGCAGAAAATGTAACTTCTGTAGACATTATCAACAAGATTGTAAACGAAATTGAAGTGCCTTAAAATTTTGTTTTGTACAGGATTTATGCATTGAGTGGTTCAAGATTTAAACAATTACATACCTAAAATTGGAAACAAAAGAGATACTTAAAAAAGTCCGCAAAATAGAAATCAAAACGCGTCGACTTTCAGATCATATTTTTTCAGGGGAATATCATAGTTCTTTCAAAGGGCGTGGTATGACTTTTAGTGAAGTACGTGAGTATCAGTTTGGGGATGATGTTCGAAATATTGATTGGAATGTTACCGCAAGGTACAATCAACCCTATATAAAAGTATTTGAAGAAGAGCGAGAGCTTACCATGATGTTGGTGGTTGATATTAGTGGATCTCAATTATTTGGTACAACTTCTCAGTTTAAAAAAGATACAATTACTGAAATAGCCGCTACTTTGGCTTTTTCTGCAATTCAAAACAATGATAAAGTAGGGTTGATTTTATTTTCAGACTCTGTTGAATTATTTATTCCTCCTAAAAAAGGAAAAAGTCATGTTTTAAGAATTATTAGAGAATTGATAGAGTTTCAACCTCAAAGTAAAAAAACGAATATTGATGAAGCTTTAAAGTATTTGTCGAATGTCATGACTAAAAAAGCCATTGTTTTTGTTTTGTCTGATTTTATGGATAATTCCTATGAGCAAACTTTAAAAATTTTAGGTAAAAAACATGATGTAACAGGAGTTCGTGTGTATGATAAACACGATACAGAAATCCCAAACCTTGGACTGGTTCCAATGTTAGATTCAGAAACAGGAGAAAAGGTAATCGTAAATACAGGCTCAAAAGCGGTAAGAAATGCTTACAAGGCTAACTTTATTGAGCTGACAAAATTTTATGAAACTACTTTTAGTAAAAGTGGAGCAGGTACCATTAGTACTCAAGTTGACGAAAGTTACGTGAAAAAATTGTTGGGGTATTTCAAACAAAAAGGAAAGTAATAAGTAGTATTATTTAAAATGAAAAAAAGCATAATATATTTATTTTTATTCAGCGTCTTTTTGGGCTTCTCGCAACAAGAACCTAAAATTTTGGTTGCCATTGATACAACGCAAATCAGAATTGGAGAACAGTTTGAATATAAGATATCGGTTGATAAAAAAACAGATATAACATTTCCTATTCTTTCAAATTTAGGATTGATAGAAGTTGTAGGATCTGAAAAAATAGATACGCTTAAAAATAAGCTTGTCAAGAAGTATGTATTAACCGGGTTTGATAGTGGAAGTTTTTATATTCCAAAACAACAGGTTTTTATAAAAAACAAAACGTATTTCACAGATTCCTTATTGATCAATGTTGCAAATGTAGCAGTAGATACTGTAAAACAAAAAGCATTTCCAATTAAAACCATAGCCGAAGAACCTATGGTTTTTGATGATTTTAAACCCTATTTCAATTGGTTTTATTTGATAGTGGGTTGTTTAATTTTGTTGGCTAGTTTGTATTTCTTGTTTCAGAAAAAAGCTAAGAAAACAAAGGCTAAGAAAAAAAGCATTCCGGCTTATCAAGAAGCAATTCAAAAGTTCAGTCATTTGGATGAAAAAGATCTATTAGAAAATAATCAGATTAAGGAATATTATATAGAACTTACAGAAATTATAAGAGTTTATCTAGGAAAAGAAGTAAATGTTCATACGTTAGAAGCTACTACAGATGAGTTGATTACTTTGTTAAAGGATCAAAATAGTGCTAAAAATATTGGAATTACGAAAGAATCAATAACACAACTACAAGCATTTTTACAGCATGCCGACTTTGTGAAGTTTGCTAAGTTAAGACCGAGCTCTGGTGAAATTAAAAACGACAGAAATGTTGCAGCTTCATTGATTGATGAAATGAAACCATTGCTAGATTCTTATGCTGAAGAGCAAAGAAAAATTGAAGAAAGTATTGCAAAAGAAAGCAAGCCGAAAAAAGAATTCTCATTGAAAAATTTAAGTAAGCGATCTAAGATATTTATTGCAATTATAATATTTGCTGCCGTGGTTGTAGGCTTTTTTGGCTACCAAATTTATCAAACGGCTCAAATTAAAAAAGGTGCAAATACGTTGCCTACTGAAGAGGTTGAGTCTGATGGATGGAGTCGTCAATCTTTTGGTTCTCCAGCATTAATATTGACAGCTCCGGGAACAATTGAGTTAAAGTCTGATGAGGTGCCTGCTCAAATTCAGAGTGTCATGTCTGAGTTGAAAATTTATAGTTATGAAGATCCTTCTCAAAATTCTGAAATATCGGTAACAACTTTAGTTTATGCGGAACAGATAAACCCAGATGTAGAACAAGTAGTACAGAGTACAATAGGCAATCTAGAAAAGACTCAAAAAATTGAAGACCTTGAATTTGAAAGACAGCCAGCCTCTTTTGGAGAAGAAGTGCATGGAGTTTATTTAAAGGGAAGTTATGTAAGTAATGGTGTAAAGAAAGGTTTTAATTTATTAGGTTTTTCTCAAGAAAATAAAATTTGGCAAGTATTTACCAATGGTAATTTTGAGGATACCGATGTGCAAACAACGATGGAAACTGTGATTCAATCCATAAAATTTGAAAACGAATAATGATGGGGAATTGGACAAATTTTGAATTTGAAACACCTCTATTTTTATGGGGTTTATTGATCATACCATTTTTGATCTTGTGGTTTTATTTAAGTCATAAAAAAAGCACTGCTTCTTTAACGGTCACTACAGTTTCTGGTTTTAAATTAAAAAAATCAATTTTAGCGCAATTAAAGCCATTGTTATATGTTTTAAAAATTGTTGCTGTAGCGTTGTTGTTTATTGCATTGGCAAGACCAAGGAATGTTGAGGTTAGCAGAAAAACAAAATCAAATAAAGGAATTGATATTGTTATGGCTATTGATGTTTCTGGTAGTATGTTGGCAAAGGATTTAAAGCCGAATAGACTAGAGGCATTAAAGGAGGTTGCGGCTGACTTTGTTGAAAAACGACCTAATGATAGAATTGGAATAGTTGTTTATGCCGGAGAGAGTTTTACCCAAACTCCTATTACAAGTGATAAAGGGATTGTGGCAAGAACTATTTCTGAAATCCAATATGGACAAATAGAAGATGGAACGGCTATTGGGATGGGATTAGGGTCTGCTATCAATAGATTAAAGGATAGCAAGGCGAAAAGCAAGGTTGTTATTTTGTTAACAGATGGAGTAAATACAGCTGGATTTATTGATCCTAGAACCGCAACAGAATTAGCAAAAGAATTAAACATTAAGGTGTACACCATTGGAATAGGAACCAACGGAATGGCTCCTTTTCCATACGCAAAGGATAGAGCTGGAAATTTATTATACCGTCGTCAAAAAGTTGAAATTGATGAAGATTTATTGAGACATATTGCTTCGGAAACTAATGGAAAATATTTTAGAGCGACAAATAATTTGAAGTTAGAATCTATCTATGAAGAAATTAACAAATTAGAAAAAACTAAAATAGAAGAGTTTAAATATTACAATTACCAAGAGGAGTACAGAATCTATGTGATTGCTGCTTTGGTGTTGTTTTTATTGGAATACGTTTTAAGAAACACCTTGTTTAAAAGTTTTATTTAGACATAAGTTGAATAGTTGAAATGTTAAAAAAAGTGTAATCGTATGTATGTTTTTTCATTTGAAAAATTAGAAGTTTGGAAGGAGGCTATTCAGCTTTCTAAAAATATTTATAAAATAACTTCTACATTTTCTAATGAAGAAAAATTTGGATTGACAAGTCAGTTACGTAGGGCAAGTGTTTCTATTTCTTCCAATTTAGCAGAAGGAACTTCGAGGGTAACGAATAAAGATAAAGCTCATTTTACTGTTATAGCTTACAGCTCTTGTATGGAGGTTTTGAATCAATTAATTATAGCAAAAGAATTAAATTATATAAATGAAGATGTATTTTTAGAATTGAGATATCAAATTGAGAAAATATCTAATATGTTAAACGCATTAAGAAAAACACAAGTATAATTTAACGTTTAAACAATTAAACAAAAAACAGTTCAAATTAAGAAATGTACAAGTTAGAAGAACCTATATATTTTTATCTTTTTGCAATTATTCCCGTGGTAATTGTAATTTTCGTCATGGCACTATGGTGGAAAAAGCGTACGCAAAAGAAATTCGCTTCTTTAGATTTATTAGAAAAAATAGCTCCAAATTATTCTTTTTTTAAGGCGACCTTAAAGTTGGTTTTTTTATTGATTGGTGTTTCTTTTTTAATCCTTTCATTGGTAAACCCAAAAATGGGAATCAAATTAAAAACGGTTAAGAGAGAAGGTGTTGATATTGTGTTTGCATTGGATGTATCTAAAAGTATGTTGGCGGAAGATATTGCTCCAAATAGATTAGAAAAGTCTAAACAAATTATTTCTAAAACCATTGAGAAATTAGGAAGTGATAGAGTAGGTATTATCGTGTATGCAGGGAACTCCTATCCTTTATTGCCAATTACTACCGACCACGCATCTGCTAATATGTTTTTACAAAATGCAAACCCTGATATGGTATCTAGTCAAGGAACTGCAATTAATGAGGCTTTAGATTTGGCAAAAACCTATTATAATAATGATGAACAAACCAATAAGTTTTTAGTTATTATTTCTGATGGAGAAGATCATGAAAAAAATACCATAGCAAAGGCAGAAGATTTAGCACGAGAAGGCATCAAAGTGTATACTGTAGGGGTGGGAACAGAGAAAGGAGGTCCAATACCATTACGTAGTAAAGGAAGCTTGGTTGGTTATAAAAAGGACAGAAAAGGAGAAGTGGTTATTACACATAGAGTACCTAATGTTTTAAAAGAAATTGCAAATAAGGCAGATGGACTTTATGTAGATGGAAACCTGACGGCAAAACCTGTAGAAAGTTTAATCGATGTAGTATCTAATGCACAAAAACATGAATTTGAAACGAAACAATTTTCTGATTATAAAGACCAATTTCAATGGTTTGTTGGTATCGGATTGTTGTTTTTTATCATTGATATTTTCTTTTTAGAAAAGAAAACGAAATGGCTTCAAAAGGTTGATTTATTTAAAGAAAAGGAATTTAAAAAATAATATTTATGAAAATTCTACAATGGGTTGTTTTATGCTTGGTGTGCTTTTCTATGAAAGCGCAGCAGGATTCTATTGTACAGCAAAGATTGGCAAGGAGTTTTGTAAGAGAAGGTAACGCTTTATATACAGCTGAAAAATATGCTGATGCCGCAATTGCCTATAAAAAAGCTACTGCTCAGGCAGGTACTTATTTTAAAAGTTCATTTAACTTAGGGAATACCTTGTACGCTCAAAAGAATTATAAAGAAGCCATTCCTCAGTACGAATTAGCTGCGACAGGTACTGAAAATAAATTTGAAAAGGCGGCAGCATATCATAATATTGGAAATGCGCATTTAAAAGAAAAAGAATATAGCAAAGCCATTGAGGCGTATAAAAAAAGTTTACGCAACAATCCTTCTGATGATGAGACTAGGTACAACTTGGCTTTTGCTCGTGAAAAATTAAAACAACAACAGGAAGACGACAAAAAGAACAATCCACCACCTCCTTCAGACTATGCTAAAAGAATGAAGAAACAGGCGGATAAATTAATTGAAGCCTATCAGTTTGATAAGGCCTTGAAATTATTGGATGGTGCTTTAGAAAAAGATCCAACAGTGGCAAACTACAAGGATTTTATGAAAAAAATTGAGTCGGTAATTAAAATAGAAACAAAATAATGAAAGCAATCGTATTTATGTTTTTTATGATGATTGGCTTGGTGGTCAATTCTCAAACTAGTGCACAGGGCTATTTCAATTCAGGTGCAAAGGATTTTATTCATAGTGAAATTGATAAAGCAATGGCAACGATTGATAAGGGCTTAAAAAAGTTTCCTAATGACCAAAAATTGAATCAACTAAAGAAAGCATTGGTTGAGGAAAAGAAGAAAAAAGATCAAAAAGAAGATCAGAACGGGGATAAAAAGAAAAATAAAGAGGACAAGGAAAACAACGACAAAAAAGAAAACGAACAAGATCAAAATAAGCAGGATAACCAGAATAAAGATCAAAATAAAGACGATCAAAACAAGGATTCTGAAAACAAAAAGAAAGAAGAACAAAAGCAGCAGGCACAGCCGCAACAAGGTCAGATGACTCCTCAACAAATAAAACAGTTGCTAGAAACCATGAATAATGAGGAGGCTAAAACTCAGAAAAAAGTAAATGCTCAGAAAGTAAAAGGTAAAAAAGTTCAGCAAGAAAAAGACTGGTAGTTTTTATCAAAAAAGAATTGGAGTTTAGAAATGAAATTTAAATTAACATATATATTTTTATTAGTACTTACACAAAGCGTGTTGGCTCAAATTGAGTTATCTACTAAAGTGAGTAAAAATAAACTCGGACTAAATCAGCGTTTAAGAGTTGAGTTTACCGTAAACAAACAAGGTGCAGATAATTTTTCTCCACCTAGTTTTAATGGCTTTGAAGTTGTTGGAGGGCCTAGTCAATCTGTCAATCAATCTTGGATTAACGGGAAGGTTACCTATTCCCAATCTTATAGTTATATAGTGGCCCCGAAAAGGAAAGGAAAGTTAACTGTTTCTGGAGCAACTATTGAGTACAGAGGGGAACTTATAAAATCAAACCCAGTAGATGTTTTAGTGGTTGATGCCATTGAAATGCCTAAGGATCCAAATGATCCGAATTATATTGCAGATAAAAATGTGCACTTAGAGGTAATGGTTTCCAATGCGAGTCCCTATTTAGGAGAAGGAATCTATGTGGAATACAGATTGTATTTTAGTAATAATATTGCCATTAGTGATTTTGATATTAAAGAGTTACCAGAGTTTAAAGGATTCTGGAATCAAGATATAAAAATTGATCAGATTCAGGTTAAAAACGGAAAATTTAAAGGGGAAGATTATAGATACTTTACGATTAAAAAAGCAGTTTTAATTCCGCAAAAATCAGGAAAGCTAGCTTTAGAACCTTTAAGTTCAGATCTGATAATTGGAGTGCCTACTGGTAGAGGAGACTTTTTTGGGAATCCTATTACTAGAAATATCAGAAAGAATTTTAAAACTTTTAAAAAGACGATTAAAGTTAAAGAGTTACCAATTGAAGGAAAACCAGCCGATTTTAATGGGGCTGTTGGAGATTTTGATATGTCGGTAACAACGAGTAAAGAAAGTTTAAAAGCCAATGAATCTACGCAATTAAAAGTAGTTGTTTCTGGGAAGGGAAATTTAAAATTATTTGAAATTCCAAAAGTTGTTACACCTCAAGAGTTGGAAGTGTATACACCAGAGCATGGTGAAAACTTGAGGATTTCAGTTTCAGGTACCAAAGGTTTACGTGGTGATATTTCTGATGCTTATACCGTAGTTCCACAATTTAAAGGGAAGTATAAAATACCCCCAGTTTCGTTCTCATACTTTAATCCAAAAGATAAAAAATACCATAGTATAATTTCTGATAATTTATTTGTAAACGTAACAGAAGGAAAAAGTTTGGTTACCAATTCAGATCAAGGTCAGCAAGCTGATAATAGCATCAATAAACAGGTTGTTACGGCTAATAGTTCCTTTAAATACATACAGCAAAAAACGGATTTAGCAAGGATAGAAAAAAAGGATTTCTTTAAGTCTAATTTATTTTACTTATTGTTGTTTTTACCGTTTTTAGCCATTCCAATTGCTATTGTTATTGGTAAAAAACAAAAAGAAAGAGCCAATGACCTCATAGGAAACAGAACAAGAAAGGCGGATAAACTTGCAAGAAAGTTTCTTTCTCAAGCGAAAAAATTATTGGGTCAAAAAGAAGCCTTTTATATTGCTTTGGAAAAAGCATTGCATAATTATTTGAAAGCTAAATTACAAATTGAAACCAATGAAATTAGCAAAGAACGAATTTCTGAGTTGTTGATGAGTAAAGGAGTTGATCAAGAAATAATTAAAAGCTTTATTGCTGTCTTAGACGATTGTGATTTTGCAAGATATGCACCTGTTACAAGTGTAATGATGGAGGAGGAGTACCATAAGGCGAAAGAGGTAATTACCAAAATGGATAAACAATTATAAGATTATGATTGGTTTTTTAAAAGAAATAGGGAAAGCAAAAGCTACTTTGAAAAAGTATGCTTTACCGTTGGTTGGGTTTAAAATAATAAAAATATGTTTGGTTTTATTTTTTGCATTTTCAAATTCATTTGCTCAAAGCGATTCAGAAGTATTCAAACAAGCGAATGAGTTATACAGAAATGAGAAATATGTTGAGGCTATAGGTCTGTATGAACAAATAGAAGCCAGCGGGATGGTTTCTTCAGAATTGTATTACAACCTGGGTAATGCGTACTATAAAATAAATAAAGTAGCACCTACCATTTATAATTTAGAAAAAGCTTTGTTGTTAAATCCTCAAAATAGTGATGCAGCAAATAATTTGGTGTTTGCTAATAGGATGACTATTGATGCAATTGAAGTTTTGCCAAAAACGTTTTTTCAGAACTTAGAAGAAAATATAATTCAGCAATTGTCTTTTGATCAATGGGCATATATTGCCACGTCTGCTTCTATATTGACCTGTTTGTTCTTCTTGTTTTTCTATTTTTCTTACATCCCTACGAGAAAAAGAGCCTATTTTATTACCAGTATTTTAAGCTGTTTGATATTAATTTTTAGTTTGCTGTTTACTATTAAGCAATACGATACAAGTATTTCAACAATAGAAGCGATCGTTTTTGATGAAAAAACGAGTGTTAAAGATGCTCCTTTAACATCTGGGCAAGAGGTGTTTGAGATTCATGAAGGGTTAAAAGTTAAGGTTTTAGATGAGGTAGATATTTGGAAAAAAATCAAATTATCTGATGGTAAAACCGGTTGGATTTTAGCAGAAAGTTTAAAGATTTTGTAATGTTATTTTTTGCGAATTTTTTATTCTAAGTTTATTTTTTTCCTATATTCGTGTTGTTATTAACTAATATTTAACAAACATGAAAAAATTACTAAGAATTACTTTATTTTGTGTCTTCGCTTTTGGAGCATCATCTACTATGTCTGCTCAAGAATCTTACGGAGGAGCGTTGAACCTTTTTGCTACTTTTGGAAATAACTCTTCAGTTACAGGTAACTATGAGATTCCATTGGCTAAGAACTGGACAATTTCTCCTGAAGCAACTATTCCTTTTGACTTTGATTATATTAAAGCAGGAGCAAGAGTGGATTACTACTTTGATTCTTTATTAAAATTAAATGAGCCTTGGGATATCTGGGGTGGTGTAGGAGCTGGTTTTAACATCGGAATTGCGAATGACTACAATAGTGATTTGTCGTGGAACCTGCATATTGGTGGTGAATATAAATTCAACCAAACATGGGGTATCATTTTAGAAGCTGGAAACAGTGGAGGAAGCCTAGGTGTAGGTATTCACATGTAAGATGCTTTATAAAATTACAAAAAGCCTTGCTCAAACGAGCAAGGCTTTTTTTATGTCGTTATGTTAGTTTTTATAGAAGAAAATGTTTTGAGACATGTACAGCTAAACGCGGAATTTAAAGCTGTTTTAGACGTTTTTATGAAAAGTATTAATCTGATGTGTCTTTTGGAAATAAACCGTTTTAAAAGCAATAAAAAAAGCCTTAAGATAACTTAAGGCTTTTATATATGGTCCCTCTTTTTAAAATGAGGAGGATAGGTTGTTTTTATTAGCTCTTGTGAACATGCACATCCATTTGTGGATAAGGAATATTTAATCCTTCTTTATTGAACGTGTTGTAAACATTTTCATTCATGTCAAAAAATACTCCCCAATAGTCTTCTGCTTTTACCCATACACGAACTACAAAATCAACAGAACTATCACCTAATCCTGAAACAGCAACAAATGAATCATGATCTCCACCAGATAAAATTCTTTTGTCTGCGGCAATTAAACCATTCAATACTTCTTTTGTTTTTTCTGTACTATCACCATAGCCAACTCCAAAAGTAAAATCAACTCTTCTAAAAGCTTCTACTGAATAATTCGTCATAGAAGAAGTAGATAAACCACCGTTTGGAATAATGATCGTTTTGTTATCTAAAGTTTTCAGAATTGTATTGAAAATCTGAATTTCAGAAACAACACCTGTATATCCTTGTGCATCAATAAAATCACCAACCTTAAAAGGTTTGAAAATTAAAATCATAACACCTCCAGCAAAATTTTGCAAAGTACCAGACAAAGCCATACCAACAGCTAAACCAGCGGCTCCCAAAATAGCAACAAAAGAAGTCATTTCAATACCAAGCATCGTTAATACTGTAATAACAAGTAGCGCTTTTAGCAATACTCCTACAATACTTTTCAAGAAAGGTTTTAAAGAAGGATCCGTTTTTGATTTGTCTAAAACCTTATCAAAAGCGTTCACCATTGATTTAACAATCATAGATCCAATGATCCAAACAGCGATGGCACCAATTAATTTTAAACCATACTCACTTACGATTTCTACAGTTTGTGTTTTGATACTTTCAAACGTAGTGTTCATTTCTTCTATATCCATAATAAATTTTTAAGTTGAAATACAAATATAAATCAATTATTCAAACAAATTATGTTATCAAATCCTAACATATGTTCATAAATTTCAGCTTGGAGTTTATTACATTTACCTAATGATGAATCGAGTGTTAATTACTGGAGGAACTGGTTTTGTTGGGCAATACTTAACTAAATACCTACTTTCTAAAGGTTATAGAGTTTCAATATTATCTAGAAGTATCAGAGAAAATACGAAAGATGTTTCTTATTTTTTGTGGGATATTGAAAACAAACTCATCGATAGAACATGTCTCTTCAAAGTTCAAACAATTATTCATCTTTCTGGTGAGAATGTTGCAGCATCAAAATGGACGAATTCTAGAAAAGATAAAATTTTACAAAGTAGAGTAAAATCTACAGAGTTACTTTATGATTTACTAAGTAAAGAAAGTCATAATGTTAAAAGTTTTATTTCTGCATCCGCAACGGGGATTTATGGAAGCAAAACAACGAGAAATATTTATGCAGAAAACGATGAATCTGATACAGATTTTTTGTCTAATGTATGCTCTGAATGGGAATCTGTAATTTTTCAAATGAATTCAATGGGGATAAGAACTGTGGCTTTGCGAACTGGAATTGTATTTGCCAAAGATCAGGGTGCCATTGCAAAAATGCTTCTTCCTTTTAAATTTGGATTGGGATCTGCATTAGGTAGCGGAAAGCAATATACACCATGGATCCATATAGATGATCTTTGTAAGATGTATTTGTTTGCTTTAGAAAACTCAAATGTTTCTGGCCCGTACAATGCTGTTGTTGGTGATGATTTAAATAATGAAGAACTTTCCAAATCTTTAGCAAAGGCGTTAAATAGACCTTTCTTTATGCCAAAAGTTCCTCAATGGGTGTTGAAACTATTTTTTGGAGAGATGGCTGTTATTTTGACTAAAGGAAGCAGAGTTTCCTCAGAAAAAATTAAAAACGTTGGATTTGAATTTAATTTTCCTGATGTAAATAGTGCACTAGAGAATTTATTTAAGAGGTAAGTTTACGGCAAAACATGATTGTCGTATGCAAAACTAATTAAATGAGTTAAACTTTTTACGTTAAATCGTTTGTACATAGGAATGATTCGTTTTTCAATAGCAGATTGAGAAACTCCTAACTTGTTAGCAATTTCTTTAAAAGCATATCCTTTTGATGCCAATTGAAGGGCTTCTTTTTCTTTTCTTGAGATGGCAAAATGATGAAAAATCTCTTTGCTTAAACTATCTTCGAATTCTTCTTTTTCTGGACCATAGGTTGCAAATTGCATCACTTTTCCAAACTTTAAAGAAGGAACAATTTGAGTAATTCCAATAATTTGATCCACTTTTCCGTTCACGGCTTTATGTACGCCTACTGTAGAAAAAACAGGCACCTCAGATCCGTCTTTATGATATCTTTGGATTTCGTAAGTAAAGCTATATTCTTCTAGTTTTTCTGTTTTTGTACTTAAAAAATACCATGCTTTGTTGTTGAGCTCATTCAATGATTGTGAATATTGAGCAGCGGCAGAATTAACAATAAGCATCATATTGATCTCACTGTCTTCATATCCTAAAACATCTTTCCATCCGGCAGCAAAAACCATTCGTTGTTCTGAAAACGAATAAATATAGACCGCTTGTTTTGGAAAGCGTTGAATTATTTTATCGTAATGTTTGTACTCATCACAATGGATGTCAATCGGCTGTTCAGTAACAACAGATTGTATTGTTGGTTCGTTTTCTTTTTTCATAGTCAAAAAACTTGCGTATTTACACAGTTGCCCGTATAAACCTAATTATATAATTTTACCATTGTTAACGAATGATATTAAGCTTTTACACAAATATGGAAAAAATAATTCGTTTTAGGGGTAAAATTGGATGCTATTGACATTATTAAATTGAAGTTTTTTCAATTATTCGTTATCAAAATCGCTATGAACGAGAATTAAGCGACCTTTTTTAGGTCGCTTTTTTTGTGCTATAAATATTGATAATGAAGGTTTTCAACTTTTTAGAAATGAATCAAAGGAAAGAAGTTTAATCGTTATTTAAATTAAGTAAAAATTAAGTTCACAAATATCATTGATCCTTAGTTTAAAGGGATTTTAGTCTAATGAATGAGTTAGATAAAACCTACTGCCATATGAACAATGAAAAGTTGTACTATGATAAGCCTATTATAGTATTCAAATAACACTCAATTATATTTCGTTTGAAATAATTTCTTCTAAAGAAGGGGTTTGCGTGTTATTAAAATAATTAGGAAATATTGTAGGTGCCAAATTTTTAACGGGCTCTATAAATATAGAAGCTTTCAGTTGTTCTTTACTTACAAACGGAATAGTATTATTCATTTTCATAAAAAAGGAGAGAATGACACTTAATATAAAGGCTATTTTTAGAAATCCAAAGATACCTCCTAGAATTCTATTTAGAATTCCTAATGCGGCAAAACTTGCTATTTTGGTAAGTAATTTTCCTGCCAAAGAAACGGCTACAACAATTCCAATAAAAGTAACTGCAAAAGCGGCATAAGAAATATATTGTTCATCCCAATCGAATTGTTTTTTTAGAAAATCGCCTGCATAAAACGAAAAATGCATTGCTCCGTAGACGCCTCCTATGAGCGCTACTAGAGAAGCTATTTCTACAAATAATCCTTTAAAAACTCCTCGGATAAAACCGAAAAGTAATAGGGTAGCAATAATAATATCAAATGTATTCATTGAAATAAAATGATGCGTTTTGGTTTTCAAAGATAAGTTAAAGTTTTCTAGTTTTAGTTCAAACAATTGACAGGAGAATTAATAGTCTTTTGATGTATCTTTGCTTTCAAAATTATTAAGATGTCTAGAGATATAGAATTGAAGGAACAATGGGAGTCTGTAGTGAAATTTCTTTCGGATAAATTTGCGGATGGAGATATGCTAGATTTAGATTCTATCGTTTATTTAATTGGAGTACAAGAGCTGGGAAAAGGGATTCAATCTTTTAAAAAAGATGAAAAAGTAAACCTAATGCATATTGCAATATGTAGATTACTTGAGCCATATGGGTACTATGAGTTTGATTTTATAGATCCAGATGGTTGGCCACATTATAAAGTCTTAGAAGAATTACCTCCGTTAAAACCTGGAGAACAATCGATTTTAATGAAAGAAGCCATCGTAAAATATTTTTCTTCTGAAGAAGAATAGTTTTGGTTTGATATTTGAATTATGTGTGTTATGATGAAAAAAAAAATACTTTTTATTTTAGTTCTGTGTTCTTTGATGTCTTTTGCACAAAAACAATTGAAAGGAACTTTTGAACCTTTTTCTAAAGATATCAAATGGGTGATGCTATACCAGATCAAAGATGGTAGACAACATTATATAAAAAACACAAAAATAGATAATAAGTCGTTTTATTTTGAAATGCCCAAAGAGGCTTCTTCAGGAATGTATAGAATTGTGTACAGGTTAAAAGGAGAAGGATTTTTAGACTTTTTGTATAATAAAGAAGATGTTACTTTAAAATTTAATCCGGATTATCCTGAGGAAAGCGTGGTATATGAGAAGTCTAGAGAAAATAAAATGTACCAAGAATATTTGGTGAATATTTTAGGAGCACAACAATATTTAGATTCCCTGCAGATAGCTTATTTTAGAGATCCTAGACAATCTACGGCTACTACCTATCAAGAAACGTATTATGAGTTAAAAGACCTTCAAAAGGAGTATCAAAACAAATCAAAAAGTATGTTGGCCTTTAATTTTATTCAGGCTACACAACGATATAATTCAAAAACAGTAGTGGAGGCTCCACAAGCATATTTAGAGAATATAAAAATTAACTTTTTTGAACATATAGATTTTCAAGATCCTATTTTGATTAATTCTTCCTTTTTGGTAGATAGAACGATCGACTATATTTTCAATTTGAATTATTCTCAAGATAAATCGGTCCAACAAAACTTATATAAAGAATCGATAAAAAATGTAATTGAAATTCCTAAAAAAACGAGTCTTCAAAAAGATCTGATTCAAATTATTATCGAGGAGTTTGTAAAAACGGAAGATACTGAAATTGTAAGGTATGTACTTGATAATTACTATAAAAACTTACCCAAAGAATTGCAAAGCGATGGATATATTTCTGAAACGTTAGCTAAAATATCTGTGGTTGTAGGAGCAATAGCACCAGACTTTAAATGGGGTAAAAATAAACAGTTGTCTACGTTAAATACGCATAAAAACTATGTTGTTGTTTTTTGGAGTACAGGTTGTTCTCATTGTAAAAAACAGTTGCCAGAGTTGTATCGTTTTTTAGAAGACTATAAGGATATTCAAGTGGTTGCAGTAGCCTTAGAAAAAGAAGATACAGATTTTAAAAAATTAGTACCAAATTTTAAAGGTTGGGAGCATGTTTTAGGAATGGGGAAATGGAAAAATGAAATTGCCCAGTCTTACAGCATAGAATCTACACCAACTTTTATTTTATTAAACGCCAACAAGCGAATAATAGCTTTGCCAGATAATTTTTCAGCATTGAAAGAAAATATAAAAGCGCTGCAACAGTAGTTTATTCTAAATTTAAAAACACCGTACATCGAAGCATTAAATCATTGTTGGGGGTAGCTTGTCCAGCAATGGTATCGTAGGTTGTGAAAATAATATTAGGATGAATTAAAAAGTAGGAAGTGATTGGGATTTCGGTTCCTACGATAAATAAAGTAGCTTTGGTACTTGGGTCAAATGGAATATAGGAAATGTTGTTTCCATTCGGGCTAGGTTCCATAATTCTATCAATTCTACCTACAGCAGCAATGTTTTTATGAATCTTTTTTACAATAAACCCAGAAAGTAGTTCTAAAGCAGGGTCTAGCTGTCTAAATTGATGAGAATATTGAACTCCCCATCTTAAATCATCGGATTTGAAACCAGAAAATAATTGATAGGTACTTCTGTCTTTTTCTCCTGGTAGACGCTCATAATCGGCATAGAGATCAAAATAATATTTTTGTTTGGTTTTATAAGTAAATCCAACCATTGTTTTGGTTCCATCTCCCGTTTCATTTCCAAAATCTTGTCCAGTTCCGATCATGAAACGATAAAAAAAGCGGTCTTTTTTATCAATAGCACCATCTAATGCAATACCAAAATCCCTACTCGCAACACCTTGTAAATCCATTGGTGTTCTTAAAAGGTAGCGCAGGCCCCAAATATTCTCTATTAGATCATAGGTTTTGGTAGGAGATAAACCTAAGGTAATTTTATGCCTTTCAGTTTTATAGCCTATAAATAAATCTTTAATATCGGTTTCAAAATTATAAACACCGAAGCTTCCATCTTGGTTGGTTTCAGTTCTAACTCTGGCGAACCATTTGTTTTTTATTTTGGTATCAAAGGTGATATAAGCTCTTCTTAAAACAGCTTCTGTTTTTCCAATATCTTCCTCTAAATGATGTTGAGAAATATGATAGACATCTCCAAATAACAACCCTCCTAATTTGAAAGAATTTTCTTTTTGTTGAGCATATCCTTGATAGAAAAAGATGAAACAGAGCAGGATGATTAACTTCTGAGAGAAATTTTTTTTTTGATCAAATAAATTCATGGTGTCAAAAATTACTTCCACAATTTATCAAATTTATGGGTTTATTAAACAAAAATTAGGGGATCTCTTGGTTAATTCTTTTCAATGTTTCTAAAGCTTTCATATTCAGCTTTGCCTTGCTCTAATTGTTCCACAATTTTTTGTCTAAACTCTTTTAATTCATTGATCAGATCAGATTTTCTTTTTTTCAAAAATAAATATTTTAAGGTTCCTCTTACTTGAAAATATTCTTTAATATAATTTATTGAGAATAGCCCGATAGGGTATAGGGTTAAAAGAAATAAAATTGCCCATCCAAAATTTGTATAAATACCCATAATGATGGTCATAATAAAATAGCAAATTAAAAAGATAAACATTCCTAATCCAAGTTTCATAGAACCAACAAAATCTGCTCTTACAGGGATTTTTTTTGCGAGTAATTCTGCTCCTTTAAAAGGAATTAAATTAAAAATACAACCATAAAGGAATAATGGGAATCCTAGAAAAAAATATAAAAAATTAAGACTGTTTTTAAAGTTCAAATTCTCATTTCTAATTTGAGTATCTCGTATTCCAAGTCTTTTTAAGTTGGTTAAATAAGAAGTCATTTTGACTTCTATTTTTTTCAATTGCTCTGGTTTGTTTTCACAAAAATAAGAAACAGCTTTTACAATATCTTGAGATAGGTAGAAGTCGTTAGGTGCTTTGTCTCCTTCATTAATAAGTTCTCTATGCCTACTTCTGTATAGAATTTCAATTTGTCGGATTATTTTTTCATGATGTTTATCTTCAATATTTACTGTTACATTTTCTAAGCTAGATTTGATGTCTTCTGTTAACTCTAAAACGGTTTGTTTTTTGTTTGAAAAATAACGCTCTTTATAATCTTTTACAGAAATAGGGTCTCCGAATTTTACAAAAACATCACTTTTAAAATGATGAGGATTAGAATAATTAATTCCAATAGGGATGATTACTACTCCTAATTCAAAGTTGTTTCTTTCTTCTGACACTAATGAAATTCTTGAAATTCCAGTTTTTATAGGTCTTAGTCTTCTCACAGTTTCACTAATTCCTTCTGGGAATATCATTACCGTTTTTTTGTTTTCTAAATGTTCAAAACATTTTTCAAATACCTGTTTGTTTTTATGTGTGTCATTCGGAAAAAGATCTGGTCTGTATACCGGAATCATATGAAGTTTAGGGAAAAGCCATCTAGAAAAACCACTTTTAAAAGCATCTCCTCTCGATAAAAAATAAAGCTGTCTTTTGATATGTGTAGCCAATAAAATGGGATCCATAAATGCACTAGTGTGGTTCACAGCAAAAACGACAGGTCCTTTGTCGGGAACTATATTTTTGTTTTTTATATAGAGAGATCTGAAATAAGCTTTGGTGGTGAAGTAAAAAAGAAATTTAAAAACTCTATATAGCATTTTGTGTTAGGTTTTGAGGATTGGGTAAAAATACAAAACAGAAATTAATAAAGTGAAATTGTATCTGTTTGTCTGTATCGTGTCAGAAATGTAAAAAAGCATTTTCAAAATGTTTCAATTCAGTTTTTCCACTTTTTTTTAAAACAGAAATAATGTCAAACCTTACATTAACATCTAAATCATTATTAATTACATAATAGTTGGCAGCCTCTGTTAGGAGTTCAATTTTTTTTGGAGAGATAAAATCTTGCGGGTTCCCAAAGTAATCACTAGATCTTGCTTTAACTTCTACAATTATAAGTTCGTTGCCTTTTATAGCAATCAAGTCAATTTCTGCTTTTCGATATCTAAAATTTTTTTCTAGTAGGATGTATTTATTCCTTAATAGATAGTCTGCAGCTAATTTTTCTCCTTGCTTTCCAAAATCATTATGGTTGGCCATTTTTAATTTAAGATACATAAAATCAATGAAATGTATAAAAACAAAAACTCCCACAACTAAGTGGGAGTTTTTAATTTGTTAACCGAATCCTTTGGGGGTACTAGATTCAAAATTCATTTGATTTATTTCGAATCCTATGGGGGTAATAGATTCTCAAAATCCGTTGGATTAATTGTATATTATACAATTGTTCTGCTAATATAATAATATATTCTTAAAATAAAAGAAAAATTATATTTTTTTATAATTATTAATGTTTACTTGATGTTATAGCCTATCGGATAACAATACCCTTACGTTTAGTTAATGTTTACTAGAGTTACGGTTGAAAATTGCTTTTTTTCAACTTATTTAGGAAGTCGGAAAAACATTTTTGAAATAGGGATGAACATAATTCCACAAATAATAAATATGATAAAGGATTTGCGTAAATCAAAGATATAGGCAACATATCCTATCAAGGGTGGACCGATGAGCATGCCGACAATGCTGTACGTGGAGATGATTGAAATAATCATGCCTGGAGCATATTTTTTTGATTCTCCCGATAAAGAAAATGTCATTGGAAATAATGTTGATACCCCAAGACCAGTGATACAGAACCCGATAAGTGCAGGCCAAAAAAAGGGAAATAAAATGGTAACGGATATTCCAAATACAATTAGTAAAGCACTTAAAACAAAAGTTTTCTCGATACCGATTTTATCAATAACAAGATCAGAAAAAAATCGAGAAAGAGTCATACAGATCATAAATGATAAATATCCAGCAGTGAATAATTCTACGTTTACAACTTCTTTAAAATAGACTCCGTTCCAGTCGTAAATTCCGCCTTCGCACACCGCCGCAAAAAATACGATCAACCCTAAATACATAACAAATGGATCAGGTTTTCCAAAAATTAATTTATTTCCTGTTTTTGGTCGATCGTTTTTAAGCAAGTATGGATAGCCTAATGAAATCATTACAATGGTAAATACTGAAATAGAAGCCAAATGAATTTTAATATCAATATTGTATTTTATCATAACCGTGGAAAATAATAAGCCAAAGATTCCACCTAAACTCCAAAACCCATGAAAGGCACCATTGATTTTTTTTGTGAATTTTTTTTGAAGAGTAACTGCTTGCGTATTCATTGCAATATTGATCAACCTTAATGAAAAAGAAAATCCAGTCAAAGAAAGAATTAATATCCAAAGTTCAGAAGCCATTCCGATTCCAAAAAGGGAAATACTAAAGATAAAAAAGGATATAAATAAGGGACCTCTGGTATTATATTTAGAGACAAGCCATCCTGAAAAAGGCAATCCAATTACAGCGGTGATTGGCATAACCATCAATAAATTTCCTAATTGTGCTTCATTCAGCAGAAATAAATCTTTGATTGTAGGGATTCTTGATGCCCAACTAGAAAAACAAACTCCTGTTAGAAAAAAACAAACACCAATTGCAATACGTTGTTTGACTAATAGTTTCATGCTGCAAATATCGAATAGATTTTTGGATTGAAGCAGTGTTTTAGATCATTAAAATAATCTTATCATAAAAAAATATGCAGATTAAAATGGCAACAATTAGCTGTATGAATTTATATAGAAAGCAATGTAATTATCGTTATTTTTGTGAATGTTTAGCTGAGTTTTATGGGTAAGTTTATTTTTCAAGTTTCTTTGGTTTTGGTTTTAATGTCCTCTTGCAAGTACCTGACCAACAAAAAGGAAATGGTTTCTGTAAAAAAAGATCCACCAGCGAACGTTAGTACTCAGTTCCCTGAAACCAACATGTCTGCTGAATTTATTGATACACTTGTGTCTGAGTTTTTAAAGGAATATGCAAAAACTCAAGAAAATAGAATTTTTTATAAAATTGAAAACCTCCAGAGTAATAAAGATGGAATTGATGCTTTTGTTTTTAAACGATATGGTGCTGTATCGGCGAGAGCAGCAGAAGCCATAGAGATTCTAATTAATTATAATTTACGGCTAAACCAACAAAACGATTTTCAGACAAAAACTCAAATCGCAGGATATAAATTTATCAAGGACGGCAATTTAAATAAAGGTGTTCAAAATTTGGATGCTATGAATTTATTGCTCGCTTTGAATTATTTGTTAGAGGATAGAGAATTTATTGGGGAGTCTGATAATTTTAGATTGGATATTGTAGATGTTTTGAGAGAAATATTAATATTGACAAATAATAAAAAGTATCATAACCTACAAAAGGACCTGAAATCGAAAAATTCAACATCTTTTTCAAAACATACCGAAGAATTATTGACAAGCCTTGAGAATTTAGATAATGTTTTAGCTGTAAGAAATGAATTTTCTTTTGGGTTTCTTCTATCTGAGATAAAAAGCCAAGGGAAAACAAGCATAGACAAAAAATTAATTGAACAAAAATTTTCTCAAAAAGTAATAGCCTCCAATTATCAATTGGCAGGAGTAATCAAAACTTTTTATCGGCCTTTATGGAAGACTTATTTTAATTATTTGCAGACAGATTTTACTCAGCAAGATATAGAGAATCAAAAAAACTTTAAAAAGGACGTTGCTATTTTTTCAAAAAATTGGATGCGTCAAACAAAAGACCTGCCAAGTTTTTCTCAAGAAGACGAAGTGGATGTTGTTTTAGAGTTTTTGGAAAAATAGCTTGCTCAAGGAAATATTTTAGAAAAAAATAAATTTTTACCTTTAAGCAACTTAATAAAAAAATTAAAATGGCTATTGGAATTGTTCTTGCTTTTGTTTCCGCAATACTTTTAGGGTTATATGCGTTGCCCTCAAAATACGCTAAAAACTATGCTTGGGAAAATACTTGGGGTGGATTTTTCTTTTTTGGAATGATTGTTATTCCATTGATTACAACTTTTACGCTAGTTGATAATCTTTGGGCAATCTATGAGCATATTCCTAGTTGGATTTTCTTTGCCATGTTCGCGTTAAGTTTTTGCTGGGGAATTGGTAATATGTTGTGGGGGTTTAGTATTGCATCTATTGGCATGTCTTTAGCTTTTAGTTTGTTCCTTGGAGTGATAACCTCTATTGATACTCTTTTGCCTTTAATATTGCTTCCAGAAGGTCAAGAATCGGTTATAGGGACTGATGTAGGTAATATGATGTTTTTAGGTGTTTTTGTAATTGTTTCAGGGATCGCCTTGAATGGCTACGCAGGTGTATTACGTGATAAAAGCAAAAATATTTCTTTGAAAGCAGATGCAAAAACAATGAAAAAAGGAATTCTTTTATGTGTTTTAGGAGCCATTTGCGCTGCGGGTTTTAATCTATCATATCATGTAGGAAATAATTTAGGTAAAATTGGAGAAGTGGCACAATTAGATTATGGCAATGCACCCTGGATTGCAAGATTAGCGGTTTTACTACCAATATTTATGGGGGCTGCTATTTCAACAATGCTTTATTTTTCTTTTACAATTACCAAAAGAAAAACCTGGTCAAATTTTACAAGCAATGGAGCATTTAAAGGTCTTGTTTTAATTTTAACGATGGCTGTTTTTCATGATGCAGCCTTGGTGATTTATGGTTTAGGGGCTTATAAACTAGGTGAATTAGGAACCTCTGTAGGGTTTGCTATTCTAGAAACGGGTGCCATTATGGTTGCTAATATCAATGGAATACTTACAAAAGAATGGAAAGGGGCTTCTTCTAAAAGTATCCGCGTTTTAATAATTAGTCTTTCTATTTTAATTTTAGGAGTTCTGTTTATTGCAAAGGCAAATTATATGAAAA
Organism: Flavicella sp. IMCC45537; assembly: GCF_057197705.1. Classification (NCBI taxonomy): domain Bacteria; kingdom Pseudomonadati; phylum Bacteroidota; class Flavobacteriia; order Flavobacteriales; family Flavobacteriaceae; genus Flavicella; species Flavicella sp. IMCC45537. The sequence goes on along the minus strand of NZ_CM170067.1, from coordinate 2,621,716 downwards.
TAGATCAAGAATCCAAAGTGGCTACAAATTTAGTTAAGAGATATTGAAAATTATTCCTCTTCTAATAAATCATCTATTTTATAAGAGAGTGCCTTGGTAGCAGTTTTAGTAAGTCCACCTGTTTTATAAAAACGGATGTTACCTTTTTTGTCAATTATAATATTAGTTGGGTAGGCAGGCACGTTAAACATATTAGCTTCATATCTGCCATCGGATACTAACTTGTAAGTAAAAGGGTGTTCCGCAACAAAGTTTTCTAATTTCAATTTATCATCTAATGCAATTCCTAAAAATACCACATCAGGGTTGTCTGCAAATTCTTCTTGTAAATCATTTAAATGAGGAATTTCAGACTTACATGGCGGGCATGTTGTAAACCAAAAATTAAGTACCACTATTTTATTTTCATTCGTTTTAGTACTAAACTTTTCACCTTCTATAGTTCTAAACCTGTATTTTGGAGTTTTAGATCCAATCATTTTTTCATAAAGAGCTTTGTATTTTTCGCCCGGTTTTTTCCTGCTTTTTGCATATTGCTCTTTTGTGATTTTGATAAATTTATCTAAAGAATAATAGGATGCTGGTAACTTGGCATAGTTTATTTTTTGGGCAACAACTCTATATTTTCCAAGGTACTTGTCATAACCTGGGTAGTCCAAAAGAAAACCAGCGATGTCGTATTGATGAATAAATTTTAGCCCAAACTTTTGCGTACTGTAAATTTTTGTAGGAACTCCTTTGACAATTGTAATATATTCTTCACAGGGCATTCCAATAATTTTTTTTGTTTTTCCTTTTTGTAAAGTAGCTTCTTTGTAAGGTTTTTTAAAACTATTTGAAATAGCTAGTTTAGAGGAGCTACTTTCAGTACATTGATAAAAAACATCATTATTGTAATCTAAAAAATTGAATTTTTGAAGACCGCTAGAAGAGCCAAAAGATGTTTCCTTTAAGCTGTTTTTGTTAAAAGCAACTACAATTTCACTTTTGTAGAGAGAGGATTTTTTTTGCCTTTCGGATAATTCATTTTCATAAATGACGGAATAGGTAATGATAACATCATTTACAATTTTTTCGGCGGCTGCAGTTTTCCATTGTGCAGCTAAAAAGTTAAAATTTAGAAACAGTATTATAGAAAATATTTTCATAGAATTTTTAGCAATCATTTCATTTTTTGTGGACGAAGATAATGAATATTAGATTTTGTAATCAAAAAGGGTTAAAAATTAAATTTTGTTTTTTCAGTATAACTAGTTGTAATTCAGGTTAAAAATTCTAATATTTGTAACACAAATGAAAACAAATAACCTACATACATCAGTTTTAGTTGCTTTTTGTAAGCATATGATTCGATTGAACATGGTAAAAAACCACGTATCAAGGACGAAATTGTATCATAGTATGTAATAAAATATATCTATCTAATACAAAAAGCGTCCATTTATATGGGCGCTTTTTTTATGTAATAATAGTAACTATAAATTTTTAATTATGAACAGACAAGTACGCAAATCAACAGTAAAATCAATCAAAATGGTAAAAGTCACAATGCTACGCCATAAGCATTTTGTATGTCCACCTACAAGCCTTTATAATACCAATTAGAAATAATATCAATTTCTTATGAATTGTAGAGGCGCTTATTTAGCGTCTTTTTTTATGAGAAAAAATTAAATTAATTATGAAAACAATTAGAAGAATTGCAACCGAAATAGATAATTACTTAGAGAAAAATTTGTTAAGTTATTTTGACAAAGTTACCAATACCCTTTACCCAAAACCACACTTAAAAGATGATGTAAAAGAGGAGGACGATGATGACCCAATTTTATTCATTTAAATATGTTTTACGGTCATCTCTAAAAGATGGCCGTATTTTAATTTTCAAAAGAAATTCTTGTTGTCGCTTTTGTAACAGTAAGTTCTATCGTGTTGCCAAAAAACAAGGCTCTATTTTCAGGGTCATGTCCAGCCGGAAAATCAAATACTACAGGTATATTTTTATTTGGTAAAACATCTAAGATAATGGCTTCAATAGTTTGACCATAGGCAGGGGTGTTTTTTTTGATGTGACTCATTCCACCAATTATTATTCCTGCACAATTATCAAAATATCCATTTCTTTTAAGCCCTTGTAGTAGTCTGTCAATATGGTATTTATATTCACCTATTTCTTCAAAAAACAAAATTTTATTCTCGGTGTTGATAGAAGATCGGGTGCCCAATAGGTTTTCCAATAAGGTTAAGTTTCCTCCAACTAAAATTCCTTTGGCAGTTCCTTCAATATTATATTTGGAGGAGGAAATGGTGTAGTTTTTTAATTCCCCAAATAATGCTTGCTGTAGCGTCTTTACACTTTCTATGTTTTTTTCTTTCGGAAATTCAACGTTCACAGGCATCATACCATGTATGGTTTCAATTCCCATATTATGAATATGATTGTGAAATACAGTAATGTCTGAGTAGCCAATAATCCATTTCGGATTTTTTTTAAACTCAGTGAAATCTATATCGTCGATAATTCTAACAGCTCCATAACCACCTCTTGCACACCAAATGGCTTTTATGGAAGGATTGTCTAAGGCTTTTTGAAAATCAGCGCATCTATTTTTATCTGTTGCAGAGAAATGATGATACCTATCAAAAACATGATCTCCGATAAGCACATGTAAACCCCATGATTTGGCCAAATCAGCGGCTTCATAAATACTAGCGTTTTTTTTGATAATTCCAGAAGGGGCCACAATAGAAATTGTATCTCCAGGTTTTAAAAAATCAGGTTTTTTCATGATTTGATGTTGCGCGAGCAGTATTTGAAAACTGCAAAAAATTATAAATATAAATTTCACCGTTGAGGTCTTAGAATTGTTACAATATTACAATTTATTTAAAGAATTTTACTTAAGTCACAAGACCTAAATTGATCCGTATTTTTTTTAATCTCTTATAAAACACGTAGTTTTGCCGCTCATAGAAACTTTCATATTAATCGAACTAAATTAAAAATTATGAAGAAAAAATTATCGTTGTTATCTATTTTGTTGCTTGGAGGCTCAACGCTTTCTGCATCAGCAGCAAATAATATTGATACAGGAGATACTGCTTGGATGTTAATGTCAACGGCTCTTGTAATGATGATGACTCCTGCCGGATTAGCCTTATTTTATTCTGGGTTGACACAAAACAAATCTGTATTGAATACAATCGGAATGTCGTTTGTTTCATTTTGTACTGGAATTATTGCTTGGGTAATCGTAGGATACAGTTTTGCTTTCTCTGAAGGAAATGCCTTTATTGGTGGCTTTGATTATCTTTTGTTACACGGAATTAAGCCGACAGATGGAGATGGAATTCCATTATTGTTAGATGTGATGTTCCAAGGGACTTTCGCGGCTATTGCCGTTGCAATTGTTTCAGGATCTATTATTGAAAGAGTAAAATTTTCTACTTGGACTATCTTTTCGTTTGTTTGGGTGATTGTTGTATACGCTCCAATTTGCCACTGGGTATGGGGATCTGATGGGTTTTTGCATGGTGATTTAGATTTTGCAGGAGGTACTGTAATTCACGTAAATGCCGGAGTTGCTGGTTTGGTTTTATCTCTATTGTTAGGTAAAAGATTGCATTTAGACGAAGAAAGAAAACCATCTTCAATAAAGTTGATGATTTTAGGAGCTGCTTTATTGTGGTTCGGATGGCACGGATTTAACGGAGGATCTGCTTATGCAGCCAATGGAATTGCTGCGAATGCAATTTTAACAACAAACGTAGCTGCTTGTTTTGGTGGTTTGGTATGGTTGATTATAGAATGGAAAATAGTTAAAAAACCAACGTTGATTGGTATTGCTTCTGGAGCCGTATCCGGACTAGTTGCTATTACGCCAGCGGCTGGTTTTGTTGATGTTACCGGTGCTTTGGTTATTGGAGGAATTGGTAGTATTGTTGGGTACTGGGGTGTTGTAAAATTCAAATCATTTACGGGACATGATGATACTTTAGATGCTTTTGGAATGCACGGTTTAGTTGGTATTGTTGGTGCAATTTTAACAGGAGTTTTTGCTACTTCAGTAGTAAACCCTGATGGAGCTGGATTGATTGACGGAAACCCTTGGCAAGTACTTTTACAGTTGAAATCTGTAGGAGCAACAATCATTTACTCTGCAGTAGCAACGTATATTGTATTTGTGGTTGTAGCTAAAATTACAGGAGGTGCACGTATCCATGAGAAACATGAATTAGAAGGAATGGATATCAGTTACCATGGTGAGTCTCAAATTAACATTGACAAGCATGTAATTGACGATTTAGAAGACTAAAAGAAGAAATCTTAAAAACTAAATAAGCACCCTAAGTTCATAGGGTGCTTTTTTTTTTAGGGTAAAAATTAATAATTAAAAAGGGAATTCTGAGAATCATAGAATGCGGTCAGATTCCACATAGTAATAATCAACATTAATATGTAACTTTGCAGCCATTAAAATATTACGATGAACGATCCAAAGAGAATTACCATTACAGCAGCTTTACCTTATACAAACGGACCTGTCCATATTGGACATTTAGCCGGGGTGTATGTGCCTGCTGATATCTATGCACGTTATTTAAGAGGAAAAGGAAAAGATGTTGCTTTTGTTTGTGGTTCTGATGAGCACGGTGTGCCTATTACCATTACAGCAAAAAAAGAAGGGGTTACACCTCAAGATGTTGTAGATAAGTATAATGGAATCATAAAAAAATCGTTTCAAGATTTCGGGATTACGTTTGATAATTATTCTCGAACTTCAGCTCCAATCCATCACGAAACCGCTTCTGAATTTTTTAAAGATTTAGATGCAAAAGGGGAGTTTGTTGAGAAAGTTGAAGAACAATTATACGACGCTGAGGCAAAACAATTTTTAGCAGATCGATTTGTAATAGGTACTTGTCCTAAATGTGGGAATGAAGAAAGTTATGGAGATCAATGTGAAAAATGTGGTACGTCTCATAATGCTACAGATTTGATCAATCCAAAATCTGCAATAACAGGAAATGTGCCTGCCTTGAAAGAAACCAAACACTGGTTTTTGCCTTTAGACAAACACGAAGCCTTTTTAAAAGAATGGATTTTAGAAGGTCATAAAAGTGATTGGAAGTCTAATGTATATGGTCAAGTAAAATCTTGGATTGATGACGGTTTAAGACCAAGAGCAGTAACACGTGATTTAGATTGGGGAATTCCGGTACCTGCAGAAGGCGGAGAAGGAAAAGTATTGTATGTTTGGTTTGATGCTCCTATTGGTTATATATCCTCTACCAAAGAATGGGCAGCGAGAGAAGGTAAAGATTGGGAACCCTATTGGAAAGATAAGGACACCAAATTAGTACATTTTATTGGAAAAGATAATATTGTATTTCACTGTATCATTTTCCCTGCGATGTTAAAAGCACAAGGAGATTATATTTTACCAGATAATGTTCCTGCAAATGAGTTTTTAAATTTAGAAGGAAACAAATTATCTACTTCTAAAAATTGGGCAGTTTGGTTGCATGAATATTTAGAAGAATTTCCAGACAAACAAGATGTGCTGCGTTATGCATTAACGGCAAGTGCACCAGAAACAAAAGACAACGATTTTACTTGGAAAGATTTTCAAGCGCGTAACAATAACGAATTGGTTGCGATTTTTGGAAATTTTATCAATAGAGTAGTAGTTCTTACCAATAAATATTACGGTGGTGTGGTTCCATCTCCAAAGGAGTTTACTGAGTTAGATGAGCAGACTTTGGAACAACTAAAAGCATATCCACAGATTATTTCTAAATCAATTGAACGATACAGATTTAGAGAAGCCTTGAGCGAACTGATGAATTTTGCTCGTTTAGGGAATAAGTATTTGGCAGATGAAGAGCCATGGAAACAAGTTAAAACAGATCCAGAAAGAGTGCAAACAATTATGTATGTTGCCTTGCAAATTGCGGCAGGATTATCTGTGTTATCTGAGCCATTTTTGCCTTTTACTTCTGAAAAGCTAAAAAACATTCTGAATGTCAGTTCAAGTGATTCGACAAAGGAGAATTGTATCGAGAATTCATGGTCAGATGTTGGTTCAAAAGAAGTACTACTTCCTGGAGGACATACTATTGGAAAAGCAGAATTGTTATTTGCGAAAATTGAAGATGCAGAGGTGCAGAAGCAATTGGATAAATTAGAGGCTACAAAATTGGCAAATGAGGCTGAATCTAAGGTGGTAGAACCTCAAAAAGAAACAGCAACGTTTGATGATTTTACAAAAATGGATATCCGAATAGGAACCATTGTTGAAGCAGAAAAAATGCCTAAAACCAAAAAGTTATTGGTGTTAAAAGTAGATACTGGAATTGATGTAAGAACCATAGTATCTGGAATTGCAGAAAGCTTTAAGCCAGAAGATATTATTGGTCAAAAAGTATCTGTTTTGGTGAATCTTGCACCAAGAAAATTAAGAGGAGTAGAAAGTCAAGGAATGATTTTAATGACAGATACGAAAGATGGAAAATTAGCTTTTGTGCAACCTTCAACAGAAAATGTTGCCAATGGAGCACAAGTGAGTTAGGAAGAAATATTAAAAAGAATTGGAAACCTAACAGCTCATTATGAGTTGTTAGGTTTTTTGTTTTTAGATGTTTTGTGAAAGATATATCTTAGTAAAAAAAAGAAATGAGTAAAAGGGTATTGATCAGTTCTGGATCAACGTTTGAAAATGAAATAGGGTATTCGCGTGCCGTTATTCAAGATAAATGGGTTTTTATTTCTGGAACTACAGGATATGATTATGCAAAAATGACAATATCAAATGATATTGTAGAGCAGTGCGAACAGTGTATGTTAAATATCGTAGAAACATTACAGAAAGCAGACGCTAGTTTGGATGATATAATTCGTGTTACGTATATTGTTCCGGTAGCAGAAGATTTTGAAAAATGTTGGCCCATTTTAAAAAAATATTTTGGAAAAATTAAACCCTCAGCTACTATGATTTCCGCTGGTTTAGCGAATAAAGAAATGAAAATTGAAATAGAAGTTACTGCTTTAAAAAAATAAGAAATGAAAATAGAAGATTTAAATTTTATGCCAGAGTTTTTTGACAGATATATCAATTTGGCTGATTCTGAAATCCCATTGTTAGAACAATTAGAATCTTCTTTAGATATTTTTGAAACTTTAAAAGAGGAGTTGCTACAGCATCAAGGATATTCTTATGCACCTGGAAAGTGGACTCCAAAAGATTTGTTGCAGCATTGCATCGATACTGAGAGGGTGCAAGCTTATAGAGCATTAGCATTTGTAAGAGGTGACAAAAATACGATGCCGGGGTTTGATGAAAATGGCTATGCTGCAAATGCATCAAGTTCTGCGAGAACTATTGAGGATCTATTACAAGAATTTGTTGAGGTAAGAAAAGCTACTATTTCCCTTTTTAAAAGTTTTTCTGACGAAATGCTGTTAAGAGAAGGAATGAGTTTTATGAAAATTTCTGTTTTGGCTCTTGGTTTTGTTATTGTTGGGCACCCCATACATCATATCAATGTTTTGAAAGAAAGGTATTTTAATTCAAATTAATTTAGAGAGAAACTGTATTCCATTCTTTTCATAATATTCACCTTTAAGGGTTTTAAATTGAATAAATCTTTTAGTTCTCTTAGCTCATTGTAGGTTAGTGTTAGTTTTAAACTATCATTTCCAGTAGGGATTTCCATTTCCTGGCAACCGCACGAGTTTTCAGTTCTATGATCATCAAAGATGTCCTTCAAATCAAGGATATAATTGGTAAAGGTTTCATACCCTTTTAAGGTAAATGTAAAATTAAGATTCTTATATACAATATGATACTCGTCGAAATATTGTTTTTTTGAAATGATACCATTTGTTGTCATGTTTAAAATTGTAATATCAGATGTCATAGTAAAATGTTTTAAACAAATATAATATTATTTTTATTAAGTCTAAATAAAAGTTTTATTTTGTTCATTATTGTAGGTAAAGACTAATTCCTGTCGTATTTTTGCAGTTCAAATTAGTAGTCCTATGATTGATATTCAAAAAATAAGAGCGGATTTTCCTATTTTAAATGAAAAAGTAAACGGAAAACCTTTAGTGTATTTTGATAATGCTGCAACAAGTCAAAAGCCACAAGTAGTGATTGATGCGATAGTAGATTATTACACTAAGATAAATGCAAATATTCATCGTGGTGTACATACTTTAAGTCAAGTTGCAACGGATGCTTATGAGCAAGCTAGGTTAACTGTTCAGAAACATTTCAATGCTAAAAAATCTTACGAGATTATTTTAACAGCGGGTACCACACATAGTATCAATATAGTGGCAACAGGTTTTACAGATTTGTTAAAGGAAGGTGATGAAATTATCGTTTCTGCTTTAGAGCATCATTCTAATATTGTGCCTTGGCAGATGTTGTGCGAACGTACAGGAGCAATTTTAAAAGTAATTCCGTTTAATGATGCCGGTGAATTGCAAATGGATGTGTACGATTCATTATTATCGGACAAAACAAAATTGGTTTTTAGCAATCATATCTCTAATGCTCTTGGAACGATCAACCCTGTCCAAGAAATAATTGACAAAGCACATGCTGTAGGAGCGGCAGTTTTGATTGATGGAGCTCAGGCATGTCCTCATATAAAACCTGATGTTCAGGCCATGGGGGTAGATTTTTATGTAGCTTCTGCTCATAAACTATGTGGACCAACGGGTGTTGGTGTTCTATATGGTAAGGAAGAGTGGTTGGATAAATTACCACCATATCAAGGAGGTGGTGAGATGATTGAAACCGTAACATTTGAAAAGACTACTTATGCTGGATTGCCTCATAAATTTGAAGCAGGAACTCCAAATATTGCAGGTGGAATTGCTTTTGGTGTAGCGCTTGATTATATGAATGCTATTGGTTTTGAAAATATTGCTGCTTATGAAGATGAATTGCTACAATACGGTACGGAAAAATTACTTGAAATAGGAGGCATAAAAATATACGGAACGTCAGAAAAAAAAGCTGCTGTGATTTCATTTAATTTAGAGGGTGTACATCCTTTTGATGTAGGTAGTATTTTAGATAAACTAGGAGTAGCAGTTAGAACCGGGCATCATTGTGCACAACCTATTATGAATTATTTTGAGATTCCAGGTACGGTGAGAGCTTCTTTTGCTTTTTACAATACCAAGGAAGAAATAGACGTGTTTATTGACGCTGTTAAAAAAGCAAAAATGATGCTTTCGTAGCAATTGAATTTCTATTTGAAAGAAATCAAAATATTTCTGTTTGAAGGTTTCCTTAAAATATGAAATCTACCTTTTGAGAAGAATACCTATAAACGGGCGACTAAAATAGTTTTCCATCCGAGTGAGATACTTAAACGATGACTTTGTCATCATTTACGACCAAAATCTGCTGGAATTTCACCCCATGCTTTGGTTTCCCATTTTAGTATAGGATTTTGAAAAGGATTGTTTTTCAACCATAATTCGGCTCTTTTTATCAAGTCAAATAAAATTTCAGTGTCTTTATTGATTGGGAGTTTTGTTTTGCATTTTCGTTGTTTCACCCATGAAATCGCAATCCTAGAATCAGAATAGATAGGCATGGTAGGTTGTTTTTTTTGTTGCAACCAAGCTAAGCCATGTACGAGGGCTAAAAATTCACCAACATTGTTGGTTCCAGATTTATAAGGACCTTGAAGAAAGAGTTGCGTAGAGGTGCTGGTAGCAACACCTCTATATTCCATTAGTCCTGGGTTACCGCTACAGGCAGCATCCACGGCAATTGTATTTAATAAAGGTTTGCCAAAAGCTTTTTTCTCCTCAGCAGAAAGCTCTTTTTTCTTTGTACTAATACCTTTATATTCTTCATAAGTTCCCTTAAAAGCTTTTTCAGCTAATTCTTTATCAGCAAAGGATTTGTATTTCGCTCCTGGATAGCCGTCAATATTTTTTTTGCAGACATTCCAAGAAGTGAAGACACCTCTTTTTTTTCCTTCCCAAACGACGTAGTATTTTTTGGCCATAACTTAGAAATATTAACTTCTTTTAGGGATGTTTATTTTCTATGAATATATTAAAGTATTCCAATTGGTGTACTATAAAAGCGTTTCTTCAATAACTTTAGGAAAATGCGCGTACTCTAATTGGTGAATATTATGTGCAATGTCTTCTGGAGAGTCAGAGGCTAGGACTTCAGTTTTTGCCTGAAATATGATAGCTCCTTCATCATAGTTTTCGTTTACAAAATGAATTGTAATTCCTGTTTCTGTTTCACCTTGTTCTTTGACTGCAGTGTGTACATGCATTCCATACATTCCTTTTCCTCCAAATTTTGGCAGTAATGCTGGGTGAATATTTATGATTTTATCTGGGTAAGCGTCCACAATATTTTGCGGTATTTTTAATAAAAATCCTGCTAAGATGACGTAATCAGCGTTTTTCTTTAGATGATCAAGTACGGTTTCCTCATCAAAAAAGGCTTTTTTGGGGAAATATTCGGCTGGAATATTTAATTTTTTTGCTCGGTCAAGAACTTTTGCTTCTTTTCTGTTGGTAACGATAGAAGTTACTTTAATCGACTTGTGGTTTTGAAAGTAACGAATTATGTTTTCTGCGTTGCTACCTGACCCCGATGCTAATATTGCTAATCTTTTCATGATATTTTGTAAAGGAAATTCAACTGCAAAAGAAACAATAAATATTAATATTAGACCAAGATAATCAAAATATTAAAGATAATTTTTTATTTTAGTGAGCACATTTTTCGGGTAAAATGCTTTTTTAATTGAAAGTTTATTATTTTTGCCCCGATTTAAAATTTAAAATAAAAAATTATGTCAGACATTGCATCAAGAGTAAAAGCGATCATCGTTGATAAATTAGGCGTTGACGAAAACGAAGTAACTAACGAAGCGAGCTTCACTAACGATTTAGGAGCTGATTCATTAGATACAGTAGAATTAATCATGGAATTTGAAAAAGAATTTTCAATTCAAATCCCAGATGATCAAGCAGAAAACATTGGAACTGTTGGACAAGCAGTAAGCTATATAGAAGAAGCAAAAAAGTAAGACTTTTATGGAATTAAAGCGAGTAGTAGTAACTGGACTTGGTGCATTGACGCCAATCGGAAATAATATTGAAGAATATTGGAATGGACTAGTGAATGGTGTTAGCGGAGCTGCGCCTATAACTAATTTTGATGCTGCCAAGTTCAAGACTCGTTTTGCTTGCGAATTAAAAGACTTCAATGTCAACGATTTTATTCACAGGAAAGAGGCTAGAAAAATGGATAAGTTTACGCAGTATGCAATGGTTGCATCTGACGAAGCTATCGCTGACGCTGGTTTGACACCTGAGAATATTGATGTTGATAGAGTAGGAGTAATTTGGGGTGCAGGAATTGGTGGTATTGACACATTTGAACAACAAGTGTTAGAATTTGCTGCTGGTGACGGAACACCTAAATTTAATCCTTTTTTCATTCCTAAAATGATTGCTGATATAGCACCAGGAATGATTTCAATTAAACACGGTTATAGAGGACCAAACTTTACAACTGTTTCTGCATGTGCCTCTTCGGCAAATGCAATTATTGATGCATTAAATTATATTCGTTTAGGATATGCCGATGTTATTGTTTCAGGAGGTTCTGAAGCAGCAATTACGCAATCTGGAATGGGAGGTTTTAATGCTTTACATGCATTATCTCAGAGAAATGATGATCCACAGTCAGCTTCAAGACCATTTGATAAAGATCGTGATGGTTTTGTAATGGGAGAAGGTGCGGGAGCATTGATTCTTGAAGAATACGAACACGCTAAAGCACGTGGTGCAAAAATTTATGCTGAAATTGGTGGTGCAGGACTTTCTGCAGATGCACATCACTTAACAGCGCCGCATCCAGAAGGATTAGGGGCTAAAAATGTAATGTTAAACTGTATCAAAGATGCTGGTGTATCTCTAGATGAAATTGATGCAATTAACGTACACGGAACATCTACTCCGTTAGGAGATATTGCTGAAACAAAAGCGATCAAAGATGTGTTTGGTGAAAAAGCATACAACATCAATATCAATTCTACTAAATCTATGACAGGGCACTTATTAGGTGCTGCTGGGGCAATTGAAGCAATTGCTACAATTTTGTCTATGAAACATGGAATTGTACCTCCAACAATCAATCACGTAACGAATGACGAGCGTATTGATGAAAAGTTGAATCTTACTTTGAACAAACCTCAGAAAAGGGATATCAAAGTGGCGATGAGTAACACTTTCGGGTTTGGTGGGCACAACGCATGTGTATTGATAAAAAAAATAGACTAAGTAGCCTTTGAAATTTATTCGTAACATAATAAATCCTCAGGATAAAGATGATGAGGAGTTTTATGTTGCGCTTAAAAAACTTTTAGGTTTTCGTCCTAAGAACATCAATTATTACAAAACAGCTTTTATACATAGATCTATAAAAGTATTGGATGAGAATGGAAATCCTATCAATTATGAAAGGATGGAATTTCTTGGCGATGCTATGTTAGGATCTGTTATAGCGGCTTTTTTGTTTAAGACAGTTCCTGATGGAAATGAAGGGTACCTTACCCAAATGCGTTCAAAGATTGTAAGTAGAAATCAATTGAACACTTTAGGTAAAGAGCTCGATTTAATACGTTTTGTGAAGAGTACCATCTCTAAAAATAGAATGGGTCAGAATATTTATGGTAATATTTTTGAGGCTCTAATTGGTGCTATTTATTTGGATAGGGGATATCGCTATTGTGAGAAATTTATTGATAAGCGGGTAATCAACGCCTTTGTTGATATACCGTCCTTAGAAAATAAAATTACTAGTTACAAAGGTTTGGTGATCGAATGGTGCCAAAAAACGAAAAAGAATCTTGAATTTCAAACCTATGAAGATTCTGGTAACGAAAATATCAGACATTACAGTGTAAGATTGATGATCGATGATAAGGTAGTCTCTAAGGGGAGATCAACTTCAAAAAAGAAAGCCGAAGAAATTGCATCTAAAAGAATATATTTTGTCTACCAAGATGAAATCAAGAATATCCTCTAAATCGCTACAACGTTTTCGTATGTTTTTTTTAGGTTGCTCTAAATTATAAGTAACTTAGCCGAAGTTTTGTTCTGAAAAAACCTGCGTTTTTCGCATGTTTTTAAAATTTGAAATCTAATAAGAGAATTTGTTTTTATGCAAGTACATTCGTTGGAAATAGATGATTTTGAAGATTCAAATTTTACACTAATTGGTATTCATACAAGTTTACCAGACTATAAATTGGCATATCTATTGAATAGGAACTTGAATACTTCCTTTCAAAAATCAAAAGATACGTTGGTTGTAGAAGAAGGTGTACAGGATGCTTGTTTTTCTGTGTTCAACTATTTAGACGAGTCTATAGATGTAGATTGGTTTTTAATAGCAAACAAATTTCATGGTGTCTCGCAGGTACCAATTGAAAATGGTTTGTTTGGAACAATTAATGAAACAGTAAACAGAACGAGCTATCTGATCCCTGAGAAAAAACAGACGGATTATTTAGTTAAAATTGAAGGTGATTTCGAAGAGTATCTTGTATACGAAACGATTCAGGAAATAAAGAAAATGGAGCAAGTTATGACCTCCTATATTATAGACATAGCAACACTAAAGTCGAAAGATTTTTTAATTATTTAGAATTATGTTAAAATCAAAAAAAACCAAAATTGTAGCAACCCTTGGACCTGCTATCAATAACAGAGAAACTTTAAAAGAGTTAATGATCTCTGGTGTGAACGTTTTTAGAATTAACTTTTCTCATGCTGATTACACTGAGGTAACGAAAATTGTTAAGATTATTAGAGAGTTAAACGAGGAAATGGGATACCATGTTGCTTGTTTGGCAGATTTACAAGGTCCAAAACTTCGTGTTGGAGTTATGACGGAAGGAGTTGAATTAGCAAAAGGAGATGTATTTACATTTACAACTGCTGATCTTCCAATAGGAACTCAAGAAAAAGCTTTCATGACTTACAAAAACTTCCCAGTGGATGTAAAAGTTGGAGAGCAGATTTTAGTAGACGATGGTAAGTTGCTTTTTGAAGTAACAGCTACTGATGGAAAAGAAAATGTAACTACGAAAGTATTGCGTGGTGGACCATTGAAGTCTAAAAAGGGTGTAAACTTGCCTAATACTGCTATTTCTTTACCTGCATTGACAGAGAAAGATGTAAAGGATGCAATCTTTGCATTGTCATTAGAAGTAGATTGGATGGCTTTATCATTTGTTCGTAACCCTGCAGATTTAGCTGATATTCATAAGCTAATCGAAGAGAATTCTGATACTTCAGTATATAGAACAAGAGTAATCTCTAAAATTGAAAAACCAGAAGCTTTAGAGAATATTGACGCAATTATTGCTAATACAGATGCCTTAATGGTAGCGCGTGGTGATTTAGGTGTTGAGATTCCAATGGCTGAGGTTCCTTTGGTTCAAAAGATGTTAGTAAGAAAAGCAAAAGAAGCGAAGATACCAGTTATTATTGCTACGCAAATGATGGAAACGATGATCGAGAATCAGGTTCCAACAAGAGCTGAAGTAAATGATGTTGCCAATTCTATTATGGATGGTGCAGATGCAGTAATGTTATCTGGTGAAACGTCTGTTGGTGCTTTCCCAGTAGAGGTAATTAGAAAAATGCGTGATATCATTACTAGTTGTGAGCATTCTCCATTGATTGAAGTGCCTAGAGTAGTGCCTGTATTGAAAGATCCAAAACGTTTTATTTCTAATGGAATTTGTTACCAGGCAGCTTTATTGGCTGAGAATATAGATGCTAAAGCTATTTCTACAGTAACATATTCAGGGTATACGGCAGTTCAAATTTCTGCATTGAGACCGAATACGCATATTTTAGCTTATTCTCCAAATAAAAGAGTTTTGGCAATGTTGAACTTGTATTACGGAGTGAAAGCGAAGTATTACAGTAGTGATGCTTCTACTTTAGAAACAATTAAAGATGTAAACGAAATTGCAATTAAATACGGATTCTTAAAAACGGGTGATCACGTAATTAATTTAAATGCATCTCCTGTTGAAGAGCAAGGAATGACAAATAATATTAGAGTTAGTCAAGTGCAATAGATTGATTCTAAACATAGAAATTGAAAAGCGTCTTTAAATTATATTTGAAGACGCTTTTTTTTTATGAATAAATTTATATATTAGGGAAGCTAACAAAAAGCAAAAGAAATTGTTAACTACTTAAAATAATAACCACATGGCAATAAAGAATTTTAAAGCACCAACTACAAAGGAGGAAAAGGACTACACAGATAAAATTTTTGTGTCAAAATATATGACTACTAAATTAATCACGTTTAGAGCAGATCAATCCGTTTTAGAAGTAATGGAGTTGTTGATTAAAAATAAAATTTCTGGTGGACCGGTGGTAAATGATACAAATCAGTTGCTGGGAATTATTTCTGAGGGAGATTGTATGAAGCAAATCGCAGAAAGTGGCTATTACAATGTTCCTATGAATGACGTAAAGGTAGAAGACCATATGGTAAAAGATGTGGAAACAATAACCTCTGACATGTCAATTTTTGAAGTTGCTACGTTGTTTTATAAGTCAAAAAGAAAACGTTTTCCTGTGGTAGATAATGGTGAGTTAGTGGGGCAAATAAGTCGTAGAGATGTTTTAAAAGCAGCTTTGGCGTTAAAAGATATTTAAGATTCCTTTTTTACTAAAAGATAAAAGTCATTGTCTAAAGGAAGATAGCCTTGATCATAGACATAAAAATAAGTATTACCTGTTTTAGTGGTGTAAATACTTGTAAAATATTGAAAATAAAATCCCTCATCTATCATTTTAGATTTAGGGATTTTTGTTTTTCCGGAAGAATTTAGTTTGTTGAGTACTTTGTAGTTTTTTTTAAGTCGATTGTTGATGTTACGAATTAAATTTTTGGCCTCTGAGTCAACTTTGTTGTTGTATGAGTTTCTACAATAATCCGAACAGAATTTTTTATCTGATCTACCGATAAACTCATCTCCACATTCAAGGCATTGTTTTTTCATAGTGTTATTATATTGCTCTAAGTTACAAAATCCTTTTTAGGTAAATAACAAGGTTATTTTAGCTTTTTGTAGCCTTTTAATTTTTTTGTCGGCTCTATGATGTCATATCCTTTCCAAAGTTCTTGATCAAATTGGTCAATGTGGATTACATTAAATGTTTTGCTTTCTTGAAAGCTATCAAAATCCTTTTTTGTTATGGTTGCTGTTTTTATGGCAAAATATTCAATAGCTTCTTGAATTTGCAAATTTAAATTCAAGCCAATTTTTAATTCTTTTAATGTTTTATCAAAAAGGAAGCGGTTTTTCTTTTTTTGCAAGGCAATTTTTCGATTGATTCTTATGTTGTAATTTTTGTTGAAAGAAAAATATTTTAATAGGTAAGTGTTGTTTTCTTTTTCGAAGTATATAGAGCCCTTAAAACCATTTTCTGTATAGCCTATTCCTAATAAATTGAAGTTTTTGCCTCGTTTGCCTTCGGCGTATTGATAACTTGCTTTTAAGAGGGCAAAAGATTCAGTGGTGATGAATAGTTTACCAATAAATTTTCCTTTCTTTTTTGGGGTAAAGCTGATGATATAAACAGATTCACCGTTCACAGAGGTGCTTCCTTCTAACTCAAAATTATAACGTCCGGTTTTGTGTAAAAACTCCCAAAAATTTTTGTCTTCTAGGGTAACGTAATTTGATTTTTCTTTAATTTGGGCTTTAAAGTACGAAAGAGGTCTACTATCTGCATTTTCAGGCACCTCTGTAGTGTCTTGTTCGTAATCTATTTTTTCTCCAAACATCCCACTTTTTATCTTCCAATATTCTTTGTCTTTAGTGTCGGCGAAAAGAGCGTTAAAAACGTCTTCATAGTTTGCAAGTTCGGCCAAGTCTTTAGAAATAAGTTCTGCTGCTTGGATGGGTGCAATTTTAAAGTCTGAGTTTTGTCCGTTAAAATAGAAATCCGCTAAAAAATCAAAATATGAAGTAGAGGTTTTTGGCATTTTTTCTTCAAAATTTCGAATGGTATCTTCACTTAATTCTTCAATAGTACTTTTTTTATAATCGAGTTCTATTTTATTTACATCGGTTATGTAGCGCTCTCTAGAGAATATTTGCGTCTTTTGAAAATTTGTATTGTAGTTAAGGTCTTTGTTTTTGAGAACATTTTTTACAATATCTTCTACCTTTAATTGTTTGTTTGTAATCACAACTTCCTCAATAGACATAACATCGTTCGTTAATAGTATCGTAGGATTTTTTGATAAGCTTTGGAAAGTTGTATTTACGGTTTTAAATCCAATAAATTGAAAAGAAATCGTGTCCGTTTCTTGTAGTCCTTTAACGTTTAAAGAATAGGTTCCAGATTCATTGGTGATCGTTCCTCTGTTGTTTTTTTTAATGAATATGTTTACATAGGGTAATGGCGTTTTTTTTCCGGTTTCCAAAACGGTTCCTTCTATCGTTTGGGCAGCAGATTTGAAGGATGAAAACATTAATAAGCTTGAAATAATTGCGAAACAAAGTTTTTGGATTTGGTTCGCAGAAGGCATTTTGTAAAAGAACATTGTTAATGTTTTTATATTTTATTTAGGTTGGATTTTTTAAAGATACTCATTTCCTTATATAAAGAAAACGAATTGGTTACATCGAACTTGTAAATGGTTAGATTTTGTATATATTTGTAAAAAGGATAAATTAGTCTCTTATTGAAATAATAGAATATGTTAACGATAACCAAAGAGTGTACTGTAGCAGATGTAGTTTCTAATAATATTAAAACCGCTGATGTTTTTAAAAAGCATGGCATAGATTTTTGTTGCGGTGGAGGAGTTTCATTGGATAAAGTTTGCAATAAAAAAGGGGTTTTGTATGATGATTTGTTGCAAGATTTGCAAAATGTGGATCAAATAACAAATAGAGCAGAAAACTATGATAGCTGGAATTTAAATTTTTTAATAGATCATATTGTAAACATTCATCATAAATATGTTTTAGATAGTGTGGCTGTTTTGAATCAATATATTAATAAAGTGACTAAAGTTCATGGGCACCATTATACAGAATTGTTAGAAATTCAATCTTTGTTTAGGGAGGTTGCTCAAGAATTAAATTTCCATATGCAAAAGGAAGAGAAAATTCTCTTTCCATATATCAAGTATTTGGTTCAAATAGAAAATGGATTGGAGGAGTATGCCAAACCTCATTTTCAATCGGTTCAAAACCCTATTCAAGTGATGGAAGAGGAGCATGAATCCGCAGGTGAAATTTTTAAAAGAATTGCCGAATTAACTAATAATTATACCACTCCAAAAGAGGCGTGCAATACATTTAAAGCGATGTATTCTAAATTGCAAGAGTTTGAAGAGGATTTGCATCAACACATTCATTTAGAAAATAATATTTTACACCCAAAAGCAAAAAAAATAGAGAAAAATATATGGAGTGAGTTATAACAAATGAAAAATTATGCCTTTCGCTTTTAAAGAAATTTTCAAAGGCTCTATTTTTTTGGCACAAACTTTGAAAAGTCTTAATTAATTAAACCTAATGCCTATGAGACTTTTAAAAATTACATTTTCGTTAGCAATTTCATTGTTGCTGTTTAGTTCTTGTGTGATCAATGAGTATTCAGATGAATATATTGTGGAGTCTATCGGAGACCCGAGCTTTGTGGAAGCTTATGATTTGTGGTATTTAGACTACCATGCAACTAAAGGATCTGATGAAATACCGTATTTGCAGTTGGCCTTTACTTTGTCTTTTAATAGGGGTAATTTGTATGCAAATAATAATATCTCAGGTATTGGTTTCCAAGGAAACGGTTTTGGAATTCAAATTGGGAATTATGATTTAAATAGAGGTGTGCTCGTGGCGAATCATGATTTAGATGGACAAGATTCTTTTGAGGTGCATCAGTTATCTGAGAATGAAATTGAGTTGTATCATGTGGCTACAGAAACCAGTTATTTTTTAATAGGGTATGATGTAGAAGAATTTGATTACGATAAATTATTTTATGAGAATATAGAGTACCTTCTTCAAGACTTTGAGATATGGAGAAAATATGAGACAAGCATTGCTGGAAGTAGGAATGAATTTGATTATGAGAACTTTTTACGCTTTACTGCAGAAAAAAATAATACATTTTATTCTTCAGAATCAAAAGTTGGCACGGATATTGATTTAGTGTTTTGGAATTACGAAGGTAATTATGAAATCTTTGACATTGATGGATATGACGATTTGAAAGTTTTAACACTGGGTTATGATAGTATTAACACTGAAACTTTTGAGTTAACTGTAGTAAGTGATACTATTGTAGAGTTATTTCATATCAATTCTGGGACAACATATAAATTTGAAGGAGATTATTTTATTCAATATTTAAAGGATGGAAAAATTTCTAATAAAAATAAAATTGAGCGGAAACGCTCCAAAATAAAAAGACAAAAAATAAATAAAATTTCATATTAAGTTTGGTTAGTTGATTTTGGTTGGTTGTGGTTATCCAATCAAAAATAAGAAAGCCGTCACCGCTTGGAGACGGTTTTTTTTATACCTTTAACTTAAATATTTTAAAGTGAAAAAAACAGCCTTTATTACAGGTGCTACTTCTGGTATAGGAAAAGCAACAGCAGAGATTTTTGCAAAGAATAATATAAGATTAATTTTATGTGGAAGAAGATTGGATCGATTGAAGTTATTGCAAAAAGAACTTTCTGCAACTACTGATGTTTGTATTTTAAATTTTGATGTTAGTGATAAAAATTCAGTTTTTAAAGCGGTACAATCTTTACCAGAAAGCTTTAAGGAAATTGACGTTTTAATAAATAACGCGGGAAATGCACATGGTCTGAGTCCGGTTCAAGAAGGAGATACGGAGGATTGGGAAGCAATGATTGATATTAATATCAAAGGTTTGCTCTATGTAACCAAAGCGATTAGTCCTGGGATGGTGGCTCAAAAAAAAGGTCAAATTATTAATATTGGATCTATTTCTGCAAAAGAAGTATACGAAGGAGGAAATGTATATTGTGCTACCAAACATGCGGTAGATGCCCTAAATAAAGGGATGCGAATGGATTTAAGTAAATATGGAATTCGAGTGTCGGCTGTGCACCCTGGTTTAGTAGATACTGAATTTTCTACCGTTAGGTTTAAAGGTGATGTTCAAAGAGCTGATAATGTTTATAAAGGCTTTGAGGCTCTAAAAGCAGAAGATATTGCAGATTTGATTCATTTTGTAGTTACAAGACCGTATCATGTGAATATTTCAGATATTTTAATATTGCCAAACGCGCAAGCATCCGGAACCCAAATTCACAAAGAATTTTAAAATGATCAATAAACGTCTTCTTATCAGGAATCTATTAAATCATAATGATGAAAATAGTTTCTATGATAACAAGCGAAAAATTGATTTAGACTCTAAGGAAGGGAAGGCAAAATTTTTAAAACATATTTGTGCACTCTCAAATTCAAACCCAGAGAACAATTCCTATATTGTGATTGGTGTTGATGATGGGACAAATAAAATTGTTGGAGTAGATTTTTTCGATGACAGTCGAATTCAAGATTTAGTAAATTCTTGTTTGGTGAACCCGCCGTTCATAAAATATGAGAATATTTCTTTTCCAAAATTACCACGTCATAAGGTTTTAGGATTGGTAACCATTATGCCTACTAATAAATTATCATCCTTAAAGAAAAATTATTGGAAATACGATAAAGGGATGGCTTTTTTTAGAAAAGGAAGCGCATCTACACCCACTAGTGATGGGTTTGTATTGAGAAATAACAACAAAGAACTTGTAGAGAAACTAGAAAAATCATCGAGTGATACTATTGAGTTGACGTTAAATGGAGTATTTGATTTTATCAAGCAACATCCTGTCAAATACAATCCTACATATTTAGTTTTTAAGGAATATTTTGTACTCTGTTGGGCGGGAGAGAAAAAGTATATCGATGGGGAGTTGTATTATACAAGAGTAGATATTGAGTTGATCAAAGAGCAGGTCAGGTTGTTTTTTTCTTCTTTAGATATAGTAACCATTGAAATTGGTAAAGAGTCTTTTGTGATTACGGAGTATGTTTATTTGGGGATTTTGAAAGATTTAAAAAAGTATCCATTAGAAAAAACAGTCATTCATTTCAGAGATAATGGAACGTATAATATTGCCACTGAGTTTCTTTTTGAAACTCCAAAATTTGATCAAAATAATCTGCAAGCTGTATATGATGAAAATAATGTTGTTTTAGAAAAAATACTTGGGAATTCAGTGTTAACAACATTTGAAAAAGAGGTTTTTAAAGATTTTCCAATCACATATTTGATTTGTTATTTAAATGGCTTTAACGAGGCAAAGGCTAAGTTGCAATCTGCACGTTTATATTTAAAGAAATTAGAGGATAAAAAAAGTTATGTTCAGTATAAAGAAGCAATTCGTTTGCTTAGAAAAGTGAAATATCAACTTCAAAATAAATTTTGAGGTAAATCTACTGTAAGTGTTCATTTTTAGCTTTTTAGCGCATGTTTTCTTAACATAAAAATGCTTGTAAAATCTCATAGAAAATATGTATTTTCGCAACTCAATTGAATTCAAGGAAAAATGAGTGCTAAATTTAGAGAATACAAAGGCTTAAGTTTAACAAATGTCGCTGATGAGACGTTGAAATTTTGGAAAGAAAATGATATTTTCCAAAAGAGTATTAGCAGCAGGGAAGGAAAAGAACCATACGTGTTTTTTGAAGGGCCACCATCTGCAAACGGATTGCCTGGTATTCATCATGTTATCGGACGTACTATAAAAGATATTTTTCCAAGGTACAAAACCATGAAAGGTTTTAAAGTTCAGCGTAAAGCTGGGTGGGACACTCATGGGTTGCCTGTTGAATTAGGAGTTGAAAAAGAATTAGGAATTACCAAAGAGGATATCGGAACAAAAATTTCGATCGAAGAATACAACGATGCTTGTAGGAAAGCGGTAATGAAATACACTGATGTTTGGAATAACCTTACAGAAAGAATTGGGTACTGGGTTGATATGGAAGATCCATATGTAACCTACAAGCCAAAATACATGGAGAGTGTTTGGTGGTTGTTATCTCAGATGTACAAAAAAGATTTATTGTACAAAGGATATACTATTCAGCCATATTCTCCAAAAGCTGGTACAGGATTGAGTTCACATGAAATCAATCAACCGGGAGCTTACCAAGATGTTACAGATACAACTATTGTAGCGCAATTCAAGGCGGTAAAAGATACGTTGCCAACGAAATTACAAGAGTTAGAAGGAGATGTGCATTTTTTAGCTTGGACAACAACTCCTTGGACCTTGCCTTCAAATACAGCTTTAACGGTTGGACCAAAAATTGATTACGTTGCAGTAAAATCTTTCAATCAATATACTTTTGAATCAATCACAGTCGTGTTAGCAAAAGCATTGGTAGGAAAGCAGTTCGGTAAAAAGTTTGTGGCTGTTGAGGCAGAGTCAGATTTGGCAGCTTACAAACAAGGAGATAAAAAAATTCCTTTTATTATTGTTGATGAATACAAAGGGGCTGAATTGGTAGGTTCTAAATTTGAACAATTATTACCATTCGCATTGCCATATGAAAACCCGGAAAATGCCTTTAGAGTAATTTCTGGTGATTTTGTTACCACAGAAGATGGTACTGGTATTGTGCATACGGCACCTACTTTTGGTGCAGACGATGCTTTGGTGGCAAAACAAGCTACACCAGAAGTACCACCTATGTTGGTATTGGATGAAAATGACAATCCAATTCCATTGGTTGATTTACAAGGGAAATTTACATCAAATGTAGGTCCTTATGCAGGTAAATATGTGAAAAATGAATACTATAATGATGGTGAAGCTCCGGATAGATCTGTAGATGTTGAAATAGCAATTCAATTAAAAGAAGAGAATAAAGCTTTTAATGTAGAAAAATATAAGCACAGTTACCCACATTGTTGGAGAACTGATAAGCCTATCTTGTATTACCCTTTGGATTCTTGGTTTGTAAAAGTAACTGAGAAAAGAGACCAGATGTTTGATCTTAATGAGACAATCAATTGGAAGCCAAAATCAACAGGAGAGGGGCGTTTCGGAAACTGGTTAAAAAACGCCAATGACTGGAATTTATCTCGTTCTCGTTATTGGGGAATCCCTTTGCCAATCTGGAGAACAGATGATGGTGCTGAGGAAATATTGATAGGATCTGTTGAGGAGTTAAAAGCAGAGATTGCGAAAGCGATTGAAGCTGGAGTGGAGTCAAAAGATATTTTCGCTGATTTTGTGGTGGGAGATATGTCTGATGAGAATTATGATAATATTGATTTGCATAAAAATATTGTGGACCAGATTACTTTAGTTTCTCCTTCAGGTAAACCAATGAAACGTGAATCCGATTTGATTGATGTTTGGTTTGATTCAGGGTCTATGCCTTATGCACAGTGGCATTATCCTTTTGAAAATAAAGAATTGATTGATGATAATAAATTTTATCCGGCTGATTTTATTGCAGAGGGAGTAGATCAAACACGTGGATGGTTTTATACCTTGCATGCTATCAGTTCTATGGTTTTTGACTCAGTAGCTTATAAAAATGTTGTTTCTAACGGATTGGTGTTAGATAAACATGGTAAAAAAATGTCTAAACGTTTAGGGAACGGAATTGATCCTTTTGCTACAATGGATAAGTTTGGTCCAGATGCAACACGTTGGTACATGATTGCAAATGCAAATCCTTGGGATAACTTAAAATTCGATTTGGATGGTGTAGATGAAGTGAGAAGAAAATTCTTCGGAACTTTATATAACACGTATTCGTTCTTCTCATTATACGCAAACTTGGATAACTTTAGTTATGCAGAAGCGGACATTGAGATTTCTAAAAGACCAGAAATTGATAGATGGGTGCTTTCAGAACTGAATACCCTGATAAATAAAGTAGATAAGTTTTACGCAGAGTATGAGCCAACCAAAGCTGCTCGAGCAATTCAAGATTTTGTTACTGAGAATTTAAGTAACTGGTATGTTCGTTTGTGTAGAAGACGTTTTTGGAAAGGAGAATATGAGCATGATAAAATCTCAGCGTACCAAACATTATATACATGTATGGTTACAGTTGCAAAGTTAGGAGCGCCAATTGCCCCTTTCTTTATGGATAATTTATATAAAGACTTGACAAATGCAGTGGAGGGTAATGCACAAGAATCAATTCATTTAGAGGATTTCCCTGTTGCAAATGAAACATGTATTGACGCTTCATTAGAACGCAAAATGCAAAAAGCGCAGCAAATTTCTTCAATGGTATTGTCGTTGCGTAAAAAAGAAATGATCAAAGTAAGACAACCGTTACAACGTGTAATGATTCCTATTTTGGACGAAAGAGATCGTGAGGATATATTGGCAATACAGGATTTGATTATTTCGGAGGTGAATGTCAAAGAAATTGAGTTGATTGATGATGCTTCTGGAATCTTGGTAAAAAATATCAAACCTAACTTTAAGGTGCTAGGACCAAAGTACGGTAAAGAGATGCGATTTGTTGGGGCTGCAGTGCAGAAATTCACTCAAGATGATATTGCTACCTTGGAAAAAGATGGAAAAATTTCTTTAGAAATAAATGGAAAATTTGTAGATTTAACAACTGATGAAGTGGAGATTTCTTCCCAAGATATCGAAGGTTGGTTAGTAGCAAATCAAGCAGGTTTAACAGTTGCTTTGGATGTTACTATAAATGAACAACTTAGAAAAGAGGGAGTCGCTAGAGAGTTGATCAATCGTATTCAAAATATCCGTAAGGATTCAGGGTTTGAAGTAACAGATAAAATACAATTGACAATCGAAGACAATGCTATTTTAAAAGAGGCAGTATTGGAAAACGAAGCTTATATCAAAACAGAAACGCTAACTAATTCATTAGAGTTTACGGCATCAATTTCTGACGGAGTAGAAGTAGAATTTGATGATATAAAAAGTAAACTTCTGATAAGTAAAAACTAAAACTATGGAAGAAAGTATCAGACCCCAATACGGAGAAAGTGATTTGAATGAATTCAAAGAAATCATTCAAGCTAAAATTCAAAGAGCGCAAGAAGATTTAGATATTCTAAATGCGGCTTATAAAAACGATAGTACGAATGGTACAGACGATACGTCTCCTACTTTTAAAGCATTTGAGGAAGGGGCTGAAACAATGGCAAAAGAAGCAAATGTTCAGTTGGCTATTCGTCAGGAGAAGTTTATTCGTGATTTGAAAAACGCTTTATTGCGTATTGAGAATAAAACTTATGGTGTTTGTAGAGAAACGGGGAAATTAATTCAAAAAGAACGTTTGAAATTAGTTCCGCATGCAACATTGAGTATTGAAGCGAAAAAGAAGCAATCATAATTTTTTCGTTCTAAATTATATAAGAAACAACTTCTTTATTTGGTTATAAAGAAGTTGTTTTGTGTAAAAGAGATCCCATTTTGAAAAAAGCAATTTTAATAATTATCGCCGTTTTAGCTATTGACCAAATCAGTAAAATTTGGATAAAAACTAATTTTATGTTAGGTGAAGAAGTATATGTTTTTGATTGGTTTCGAATTCATTTTATTGAAAACAACGGTGCTGCTTGGGGTGCGGAAATAGGTGGAAAGACAGGGAAGTTAGCCTTGACCTTATTTCGTTTGTGTGCCATTGTTGGAATTGGCTACTGGTTGTATTCAACAGTGCAAAAAAAGGGGCATCAATTACTTGTGATTTCCATTGCCTTGATTTTTTCAGGAGCTTTGGGAAATATTTTAGATTCTGTTTTCTATGGTGTTATTTTTGATCACTCCAATTATCAAATAGCAACTTTGTTTGCACCAGAACCTTATGGAACTGTTTTCCATGGTAAGGTTGTAGATATGCTTTATTTCCCAATGTGGAAAGGTGTTCTACCTACTTGGATCCCAAAATTTGGTGGTCAAAACTTTACTTTTTTTAATGCGATATTTAATATTGCTGATTCTGCTATTACAATAGGAGTGGCTATTCTTATCATTTTCGGAAACAAAATTTTTCCTAAAGAGGTTTAGATGTATTATGAAAGGTTAGCTAAATGTTAATGTTTCTAAGTCTTTAGATAGTTTTTTTATGAAAGTCTTTTTATTTCACTAGCTTTTATATCTTCGCAAAAAAAAGCTATGAAAAAAAAGAATTTTGTTTTCTCTAAAGGAAAACTATTGTCTAAACTTGTCTTGTTGTGTTTTGTTGTTGTCGTAAGTTCGTGTTCGGAAAATGATACTGCTGCTGATATACAGGGAGATATTGAAGAAAGAATTGTTACGGTTTTAGGAACTTTTGAGTCTCGACCGTCTCAGGTAAATGTTACTTCCAATCCATCTGAGATTATTTCATTTGATGTTGTTGAGGATTCCTTTGTTAAAGGGGATTCTTTAAAATTAAGAATTAATCGAGATGGTGTTCGAGTAGATGAATATGATATTTTGTTTGATGGAGTTTATGAGGCGGGTGGAGAGCGTTTGGTTTTTTGTAAAACGCTCGACGGATTGGTAATTGGTCAAGGGGATAGTGGTTCCCCTGTGTTAGATAAAAATGGAAAAGTAATCGCTATTTTGTGTTACGGTTTTGCGTATGCAAATCATCAATTTGCAGCTCGTGCCATTGAAGATGTTCAAGGTGTTGGTTCGAGGGAAACTTCAGCTGCTAAATCAAATTTTAACAGTTTAAACTTAAGTTACTCGGTGACTGGTGTTGATAGTGAGTCGTTTTCGTCTTATATGTCTAATGATAGTACAGGAGTGTTTGATGTTTATAAAAATGCCAAGATAGAAGAGCAGAGTGCTAGGGTCGGAAAAGAACTAGTATCTGTGAAGTCAATGAGTCAGGATGATGTTATCCCAGGGAATTCTATTTCTTTAATTGAATTACAAGGAACCTATATGAATTTCTATGCAACAGGTACGGCGTCTTTTGTAGATGAGAATAATGTTTATGGTTTTGGGCATTCTACATCTATT
This sequence comes from Flavicella sp. IMCC45537, assembly GCF_057197705.1. Lineage (NCBI taxonomy): Bacteria > Pseudomonadati > Bacteroidota > Flavobacteriia > Flavobacteriales > Flavobacteriaceae > Flavicella > Flavicella sp. IMCC45537. The sequence continues at coordinate 2,594,600 of NZ_CM170067.1, read as the reverse complement.
GATACAGGAGTTCCTGTGTTTTTGTCGAAGATGGTTACAATGATAGAGTCCGAGGAGATAGGCTATAAATTGTCGTTACCAACAGATGTGTATTTGGGTAGGTTTGTAGGTAATGAACAAGAAGGTATTTTAGTTGATAAAACTGTCGAACAGGTAAATAGTGTTTGCGAAATTCTTACTTCTATTGCTATCGATGGAAATGATCCGGTAATTGATGTTCATAAATCAGCAAAATTTGAAGATGATGCGTATAGAACAGAGTATCATGTTAGAAATTTACCTCCTTTTTTGATGAGTCAATATATGTATGCTGTTTTTGTTAGTTCTTATACTTATGTAAAAGCACAAGGTCTTTTAAAGATGGTTTTTGATAATGGAGATAAAATAGAGCTTAATTTTGATAGTTATGAGGAAAGAGGTTATGATTATTATCAGGTTTATGATATTGATAATTATATTTATGGAAAAATTACAGTTGGTTTAAATTCCTCTTCTTCAACCATTAATAGTATTTCATTAGATGTGAATATTATAGATTATAAAGGTACTGGTAACTAGTTCTTTACTTAATTATTTCGAGAATTTTATTGGAAACCGATGCAGGTTCAATAGTTCTCATAGCATCCTCATATCCTTCAAGCATTTTGTTTCCGTAAACAGTGTAAGGGATATGAGGATATTTTTTTAAATCTGGAATAAATGAATTTTCGTTTGGCTGATTAAAAGGTCTGAAGCCGGCATATGGATGAGTTCCTCCCCAGAGAGTTACCGTTGGGATTCCGTATAAAGCTGAGAAATGTCCATTACCAGAGTCCATACTTAACATGCAGTCTAGGTTAGATATAAGAGATAATTCATCGGTAAGTTTTATTTTTCCTGCAATAGAGATAGTATTCTCATGTTTGTTTGCAATAGCGTTGAGTTGTGAAACCTCTTTTTCTCCGCCTCCAAATAAAAGAAGTGTAGTGTTGGGGTTTTTCGAAAGTGTTTCAATAATATTCTCCATTAAGTCAAGTGGGTACCATTTGCTTTCATGTTGCGCAAAAGGAGCTATCCCAATGAGTTTTTTAGTAGAAACTCCAATAATATCGATTAGATTTTGGTTTAGAGCTTGGGGTTTCTCTAGCTTTATATTGGAAAGATCAATAGTATAACCTAATTCTCGAAACACATCTGCATAGCGTTCATGTGTAGATTTGAGTTGTTTGAAAACTTTGTTTTCTATGGCTACCAAGGCTTTTTTTTCGGCTCTTCCTTTGTTTAATGTTGCGGAAGGAGTATTCCCAAAAAAGAAATTCAGAAGTTTAGACCTCATAACGTTGTGGAGATCTGCAATGGCATGTATGTCAAGATTTTTTAACTCTTTGTAAAGTCTATAGATTCCAAAAATTCCTTTGTGTCTCCCTTTGGTTTCAGCTGCAAAAAACGTAACATTTGGGATGTCTGCAAAAATAGGTTTTAAAAAACTTCTAGATAGTAGTGTTATTCTAATGTTGTCGTTTTGATTCAGTAAAGCTTTTATAACCACAGCAGTCATAGCAACATCGCCCATGGCTGATAGGCGGATAACTAAGATGTTTTTTTTGTTTCCCATATCATAAAATTTCTGAGGGTAAATGTACAGTATTTGTGCGAAAGAATAGTGGAATCTATCAGTGGGAGACAAAAAATAACCGCATATTTGCAGTTCAAAACAGGTCTAATGAATTTAAGAACCATCGCCTTACTTGCTGCATTTTCAACTGCTATTATTTATGGGGTGTCCTATACGGTAGCGAAAGATGTAATGCCTAATTTTGTACAACCGTTTGCCTTGATATTTTTTAGAGTAATAGGTTCTGCTCTGTTGTTTTGGTTGTTTGGTTTATTTATAAAAGCAGAAACAATTGAAAAGCAAGATTATCTTAGACTAGGAGTTTGTGCTTTGTTGGGAACGAGTGTAAATATGTTATTTTTCTACAAAGGATTGAATACAGCTTTGCCAATAGTGGCTTCCGCAATTGCAGTAGTGACTCCACTGATGGTTTTTGTTTTTTCAATAATCCTACTCAAAGAAAAGTTGGTAAAGTCCAGAATTATCGGACTTTTTATTGGGTTACTTGGGGCTTTTATTTTGATTACTCACAAGCAGGATCTTGCCGGAGGTGCAGGTTCTGTTATTGGAAATTTTTATGTGTTTTTAAATGCAGCTTTTTATGGTTTGTATTTGGTAGTAGTGAAAAAATTATTGGCTAAATACAACCCTATCCATATCATTAAATGGATGTATACCATTAGTATTCCAATAGTTTTGCCTTTTGCTTATGAGGAGCTTTTGTTGATTGATTGGGTCTCTATGCCAAGGCATATTTATTTTGAGTTATTTTTTATCGTTGTTTTTACAACCTTTATTAATTACTTATTTAACCTTTTTGCGCTTACTAAATTGAAACCAACCACTGTAAGTGTGTTTGTTTATTTGCATCCTGTATTTGCCTCAATGTATGCTTTATTTGTGGGGAGTGATTCTCTTTCTTTGGTAAAAGTATCAACTACATTGCTTATTTGTCTTGGTGTGTATTTGGTTACAAAGCCGGTGAACGAGATGTCTTCTGTGAAATAACAAGCTGTTTGTTTTAATAAATGATTGGTTAGATATCTTAGAGAATCGTTGGAGATAGTCTAGTTTAAAATCAGTAAATTTGCATAATTTTTAGATTCAATCGATGATACAATCCATGACTGGTTATGGTAAGGCTGTTTTGCAGTTACCAACCAAAAAAATAACAATTGAAGTAAAATCTCTAAATAGTAAAAATTTAGATTTAAACACCAGAATGCCTTCTTATTACCGTGAAAAGGAATTAGGGATTCGTAAGCAGCTTGCTTCTAGTTTGGTAAGAGGAAAAGTTGATTTTTCTATTTATGTTGAAATGACGGGAGAGGAAACTCAAACAGTTATCAATAAACAGGTAGTAGGTAAGTATATACAAGAATTAAGAGGTTTGTCTGAGGGGACCGATATTCAGTTTTTGGAAATTGCCATGAGGTTGCCAGATGCTTTACAGTCGGTTAGAGAAGAAATCGATGAAACGGAGTGGGAACAAATAGCTGCAGGGATAGATTCTGCAATTGCTGAGATAGTGCAATATAGAAAAGACGAAGCACATTCTTTAGAGGCTGATTTTAGAGAACGAATCAAGAATATTCAAGTAGCTTTAGAAGAAATAGAAAGACTTGATGAAGAACGATTGAATCATGTAAAAGAGCGTTTGAGAAAAGCTATAGATGAATTGAGCGTTACCATTGACGAAAATAGGTTTGAACAAGAGCTTATTTACTATCTAGAAAAATTAGATATCAACGAAGAAAAAGTTCGTTTAGCAAATCACTTAGAATATTTTCTTGAAGAATTAAATAATGAGAAATCTGATGGTAAAAAATTAGGTTTTATTGTGCAAGAAATAGGAAGAGAAATCAATACCACTGGTTCTAAATCTAACTACGCAACGATGCAACAAGTCGTGGTTCAGATGAAGAATGAGTTGGAGAAAATTAAAGAACAAGTATTGAATATTTTATAATTCAAACGGATAAGTAAAAAATAATGGCAAAAGGGAAGTTAATTGTTTTTTCGGCACCTTCAGGTTCTGGTAAAACTACCATAGTAAGGCATTTGTTAAAAGAAGAGGCGTTAGGTTTAGATTTTTCTATTTCAGCTACTTCAAGAGAAGCTAGAGGTCAAGAAGAACATGGGAAAGATTATTATTTTTTAAGTCCAGAAGAGTTTAAAAAGCAAGTAGAAGCAGATGCATTCTTGGAATGGGAAGAGGTGTATACAGACAATTGCTATGGAACCCTAAAATCTGAATTGGATAGGATTTGGAGCATGGGGAAACATGTAGTTTTTGATATAGATGTGATCGGAGGATTGAATATCAAAAAACAATTTCCTGAAGAAACTTTGGCCGTTTTTGTAAAGCCGCCTTCTGTAGAGGAGATGGAAAAGCGTTTGCGTTTGCGTCAAACAGATAGTGAAGAGAAAATATTAGAGCGTGTAGCAAAAGCAGAGAAAGAAATCAGCTATGCCAAAGATTTTGATGTGATTTTAATCAATGACGATTTGGAGGTTGCTAAAAAAGATGCATTCAATCTTGTAAATAATTTTATTCAAAAGTAAGGCCATGAATATCGGTTTGTATTTTGGAACATTTAATCCTATTCATGTAGGTCATTTGATTATAGCCAATCACATGGTTGAGAATTCCGATTTAGATGAAGTTTGGATGGTGGTGACACCGCATAACCCATTTAAAAAGAAAGCTACTTTATTAGATAACTATCAAAGATATGAAATGGTGTATCAGGCGGCAGAAGCGTATCCTAAAATTAAACCAACAGATATTGAGTTTCAATTGCCTCAGCCTTCTTATACGATTAACACCCTAGTTCACATTCAAGAAAAGTATCCTAAATATCAGTTTAGTTTGATTATGGGAGAGGATAATTTACAGAATCTACATAAATGGAAAAACTATACTGAAATTGTGGAGAATCACAATATCTATGTATATCCTAGAGTGTATGAGCAAAAAAAAGAAGTTTCATTTGATAATAATAGGATTCATAAGATAGATGCTCCTATTGTTGAAATCTCATCAACCCATATTAGAAAATCAATCAAAGCCGGTAAAAATGTAAAGCCTCTATTACCACCAAAAGTATGGGAGTATGTGGAACAAATGAATTTTTATAAAAAATAAATTTTGAGAGCCATACTTATTATATTTGTGTAGCTAAATGAAGACGACAAAGAATAATTTAAAGAAAAAATTAACCAAAAAGTTTAGACTTGTGGTTTTAAATGAGGCTTCTTTTGAAGAGAGGTTTTCGTTTAAATTAACACGTTTGAATGTATTTGTGTTTGGTGGACTTTTCAGTATTTTATTGGTCTTAATTACTGTATTTATAATAGCTTTTACACCCATCAAAGAGTATATACCGGGTTATTCTTCAACAGCCTTAAAAAAACAAGCCACTTCTTTGTTCTATAAAGTAGATTCTTTACAGTCGGAGGTAGATGTGCTTACAAAATTTACAGCCGCTATTCGTCCAATTTTAATAGGAGAAGATACGCTAGTAGATGTAACCCTACCTTACAAAAATGTTGAGGTTGACAAAAGTAAGCTTCTTAAATTTCCGGTTAGAAATGATTCTATTGCTGCGCTTATTGAAAGGGTGAGGAAAGAAATGGATAGTACTTATAAGGCATTGTACAAAGGACAAACCGATTTGTTACAGAAAAAACATCAAGAAACGGAAGGTTCTTTGCAGGATTTAAATAAAAAGAATTTAGATCAGTTAAAAGAGGATTATGTACTTACCATTGAAAAACAGCAAGATTCACTTCAGGAATTGAAATTGAATATTCTTTCCTTTACTAAGGAAAATTCAGAATTGAAAAAACAAATAGCCTTAAAGGATATTGAGTCGAAACATAATTTGCAGTCCTTATCTAAAGAAAAACAGGCTTCTATAGCGCTTCAGAATAAAAATGCTGAAAAAGTAAGAAAAGAAGTTAGAGAGTTATTGCAAAAGGAGTACAAAGAAAATGAGGGGAAATTGTTAGCCTCACACCAGAAAGAATTAACTAGTTTAAATGCTTCTTTGTTTGAGAAAGATGCTATTATTGATAGTTTAACTTTTCAAGTTTTAGACCAAAGACAAAAAAAAATTGGCGAAATCGCGGATGAAAAGCCTTTCAAAGAAGTAGATGAAACAGAAGAAAAATTATTGGTTAGATCTTCTAAAGATTCTATTTTTCGAGAGGATGTTGAAAGAGAGGATCGTTATAGTTTGTTTGATTTTGAAACGAGCCGAACCGATGAAGTGGTGTTTTTTGCACCAGTAAAAGGGATTGTTACAGATGGATACAGTGTGAAAGATAAACACTTTGCTGTTGATGTTGCAGTAACGAAAGGAACAGGAGTAAAAGCAGTCGCAGATGGTACAATTGTTTTTGCAGAATGGACAGTAGAAACAGGCTATGTGGTAATAATAGAGCATGCAAATAAATATATATCTGTTTATAAGCATAATGAGGTATTGTATAGAGATCAAGGAGATTTGGTGAAATCTGGAGAAGTGATTTCTATGGCAGGGTCAAGCGGAGAATATAGCACGGGACCGCATTTACATTTTGAAATGTGGTATCAAGGGTATTCCGTAAACCCAATAAATTTTATTGAATTCGAATAAATGAGTATAAAAGCAGCATTTGCAATTCCGTTTGCAAAATTCATTGAGAAGAGAGTATATAGATGGGCTAAAAAGCCTATTGAGACCCAGGAAAAAGTACTTCAGAATTTAATTTCTGGGGCTAAGCATACAGCGTTTGGAAAAGATCATAATTTTGAAAAAATCAAAACTTATGAAGATTTTAAAGCAAATGTTCCTGTAGTGGATTATGAAGGGTTACGTGCTTATGTGGATCGGGTAGTAGAAGGGGAGAGTGATGTTTTGTGGAAAGGAAAGCCATTGTATTTTGCAAAAACTTCAGGGACTACTTCTGGTGCAAAGTATATTCCAATTACAAAAGAGTCTATGCCAACGCATATCAAGGCCGCTAGAAATGCGTTATTGCATTATATTGCACAAACCAATGACGCTTCTTTCGTTGATGGAAAGATGATGTTTTTACAAGGAAGCCCCATCTTAGAAGATAAAAATGGGGTAAGTTTAGGTAGGTTAAGTGGTATTGTAGCACACTATGTGCCTAAATACTTGCAAAAAAATAGAATGCCTAGTTGGGAAACAAATTGTATTGAAGATTGGGATACAAAGGTAAATGCTATTGTTGATGAAACCATCAACGAAGATATGACTGTAATAAGCGGAATTCCATCTTGGGTTCAGATGTACTTTGAGAAGCTACAAGAAAAAACAGGGAAAACTGTGTCAGAGCTTTTTCCAAAATTTAATTTTTTTATTTACGGTGGAGTAAACTTTGAGCCTTATAAAAATAAGTTCGAGGCTTTGATAGGGAAGAAGATTGATTATATTGAATTGTACCCCGCTTCTGAGGGGTTTATTGCCTATCAAGACAGTCAGATTCATAAAGGAATGTTGCTGCAATTAGATAGTGGTATGTTCTATGAATTTATTCCTGCGGATGAGTTTTTTAACGAAAATCCGACACGTCTTTCGTTAAAGGATGTGAAATTAGGGGTAAATTATGTGATTATTTTGAATACTTCGGCTGGATTATGGGGGTATAATATTGGTGATACTGTTGAATTCACAACTTTAAATCCATATAGAATAAGAGTAACAGGACGAATTAAGCATTTTATATCCGCCTTTGGTGAACATGTAATCGGGAAAGAAGTAGAACAAGCTTTAAGAGATGCAATGGAAGGAACTGAAGTTAATATTAGTGAATTTACCGTGGCACCACAGGTAAATCCTGAAAGCGGACTTCCGTATCATCAATGGTTTATTGAGTTTGAAAAAGCTCCGAAAGATTTACAGGTTTTTGCCGATAAAATAGATGCTTCTATGCAATCTCAAAACATATATTATTTTGATCTGATTGAAGGAAAGGTGTTAAGGCCTCTAGAAATTAGTAAGGTTAAAAAAGGTGGTTTTCATGAATACATGAAATCTATTGGTAAGTTTGGAGGCCAAAATAAAATACCACAGTTATCAGATAATAGAAAGGTGGCTGATGTATTAGAGAATTTTGTGGTAGAATAAAAATGAAAATACAGTTGTAGCTGTTTTATAATATTTAAAAGAATTTAAGATGACACATAATGTAGAGTTAAGTTGGAAAGGAAAAATGCACTTTGAGTCGGAAGGACCAGGTGGAAAAGTGTTGATTGATGGAGCCGAAGAGTTTGGAGGTGAAGGGAAAGGAGTTCGTCCGAAAGCAATGATGTTATCTGCTTTAGCAGGTTGTGCAGGGATGGATATATCTTCACTATTAAAAAAAATGCGTGCTGAGGTAGCAGATTTTTCTATTGATGTTGCTGGTGAGTTAACGGATGTTGATCCTAAATTTTACAAAAAAGTACACGTAACTTTTAAGTTTTATGGTAGTGATTTTGCGACCGCTAAAATTGAAAAGGCAGTGAAGTTATCTGTTGAAAAATATTGTGGAGTTATGGAGATGTTTCGTCAGTTTGCTGAGGTTACTGTCTCAACGGAATATATCGAACAATAAATATTTAGGTTCGTTGGGATTTCTAACGACTAAAAATAAAACGAAAACCAATTCTTACTAGGATTGGTTTTTTTATATCTAAGTGAATTTGTAACTTGAGTAAACTCGGGTTTTAAAAGAAAATACTATGCGCTGGAAATTAAAAACAGCTCCAAATTCTGAAAAAGTAACTTCGTTGGCAAAGGCTTTGGGGGTCGCTAGTCCGATTGCCAAATTATTAGTGCAGCGCGAGATTGAAACTTTTGAAGAGGCCAAATGTTTTTTTAGACCTAATTTAGAAGACTTGCATGATCCTTTTTTAATGAAGGATATGGAGCTCGCCGTGGAGCGAATAGAACAGGCTATTCATAAGGGTGAAAATATTATGGTTTATGGAGACTACGATGTCGACGGTACTACTTCTGTGGCCTTAATGTCTTCTTATCTTTTGTCAGATTATGAACAAGTGACCACCTATATACCCGATAGGTATAAGGAGGGATACGGGGTGTCGTATATGGGAATAGACTATGCCTCTGATAATGATATTTCATTGATTATTGCTCTGGATTGCGGTATCAAAGCCATCGATAAAGTTGCCTATGCTAAGGAAAAAGGAGTTGATTTTATTATTTGTGATCATCATAGACCGGGAGATTCCATTCCTAAGGCAGTAGCTGTATTAGACCCTAAAAGAAAAGATTGTACTTATCCATATGACGAGTTGTGTGGTTGTGGTGTTGGGTTTAAATTGATTCAGGCTTTGTCCCAAAGAAAAGGGCAGTCTTTTGATGAGTTAATACCTTATTTAGATTTAGTGGCAACAGCTATTGCCGCTGATATTGTTCCCATGACAGGTGAAAATAGAATTTTGGCGTTTCAAGGCTTGAAGGTGATTAATTCGAATCCCCGAGCAGGAATTAAAGCAATTATCCAACAGTTGGATAAAAAAGAGTTGACTATTACCGATGTGGTATTTGTAATAGCTCCTAGAATAAATGCAGCCGGAAGAATGAAACATGGTTTGTATGCTGTAGAATTACTTTCTGAAAAAGATCTAGCTAAAGCTGAGGTATTTGCTGCAGCTATTGAAACCAATAATGCCGATAGAAAAGAACTCGATAAAAAAATTACAGAAGAGGCACTTGCTCAAATAAGAGAAAATAAGGAAGAAGAATATTATACGAGTGTCGTGTATCAAGAAGATTGGCATAAAGGAGTTATTGGTATCGTTGCCTCCAGAGTAATTGAAACTTATTACCGTCCTACATTGGTTTTTACAAAATCTGGAGATAAGCTAGCAGCTTCAGCAAGATCAGTAAAGGGTTTTGATGTGTATGATGCTTTGCATGAGTGTAGTGAGTTTATAGAGCAATTTGGTGGTCATAAGTATGCTGCAGGTTTGACATTAAAGCCAGAGAACTATGATAAATTCAAAGCTAAGTTTGAGGAAGTGGTAAAAAATAGCATTCCAGAGGAATTAAGAACTCCCGAAGTGCTAATTGATAATGAGGTTTTTTTGTCTGATATTACGCCTCAGTTTTATCGAATTTTGAGTCAAATGGCTCCTTTTGGACCACAAAATATGCATCCAGTTTTTATGGCAAATGGTTTGAGAGATAACGGTTATGGAAAACCTGTTGGCTCCGATAAGTCGCATTTGAAATTGAATATACTTTCAGGCGCTGATAATAAAACCTATAATGCTATTGGTTTTGGTTTAGGAGATAAATATGAATTGACAAAATCTGGGAATGCTTTTAAGGCAGCTTTTACTGTTGGTGAAAATCATTGGCAAGGGACTACTTCGTTGCAATTGATGTTAAAAGATATTAAAGCAGAGGAATTGTGAATTATCCTTGATAAATTAGTGTTTCTATTTTGTAACTTTGAATTGATCAAATTATTATGGCGCAAAAAACAGCAAAAGAATCTTTAGCAATTACAACAGATTTAGTATTACCAAGTGATACCAATGCACTAAATGGTATGTTTGGTGGTGAATTGTTGGCAAGAGTAGATCGAATTTGTTGTATTTCTGCGCAACGTCATTCTAATGCTATTGCGGTAACCGTTTCTGTAAATCATGTTGTTTTTACAAAGCCGGTTCCTGTTGGAAGTACCGTAACGATTGAATCTAAAGTTTCAAGAGCTTTTGGTTCTTCTATGGAGATCTATGCAGATGTATGGCTAGAAGATAGAATTTCTAGAGAGCGAACAAAGGTGAATGAATGCATTTATACTTTTGTAGCTGTAGACGAAAAAGGGAATAAAATAAAAGTTCCAGAATTGGTTCCTGAAACGAAGTTAGAAAAACAACGATTTACAGCTGCCTTACGTCGTCGACAATTAAGCTTGCTTGTGTCTGGAAAAATGAAGCCGAATGAGGCAACAGAGTTAAAGGCTTTGTTTGAATAACGACGCAGAGAAAATCTGAAAAACTTAGTTTATTCTAGCGGTGAACTTCTTTCTTTTAATAGAAAAAAATCACAATTTTAAAAGCCAATAACTAGGATTTTCCGTTTTGGTGTCTTTCCAAATTTGGAGCTTTAAAATAGTTTTACCCGTTACTTTATCCGTGTGTATTTCACCAATACTTTGTTGTAGTTTTACTTTATCACCTTTTTGCAATGCTACTGTAGCAAGGTTGCTGTATAAGGAAATATAATTACCATGTTGGATGTAGACTGTTTTGATACCATTTGAGCTTACTTGAATGGCAAGCACAGTACCTTCAAAAATTGCCTTAGCTCTGGCTTTTTTATTTGTGGCAATATGAATTCCATTACTTTGAATAGTGATTCCTCTTAAAGTCTCATGAGGTATTTTTCCGTATTTTCTAACCACAAGGGCATTGGTAACAGGCCAAGGTAATTTACCTTTGTTTGTAGCGAATTTAGAGGCTAAAATTTTAGCTTCTGGTGTAAGAATAAAATTAGAGGATTTTTTTGATGAGTTTTTCTTGTTTGCTGCAGCAATTGCATCTCTAATTATTTTCTCAATTTGCTTGTCAATTTTTCGCTCTTCATCTTGTTTCTTTTTTATTTGAGCGGTGTATTTTTTCTTTTCAGCAGTAACTTCTTTTGCTAATACTTCCTGTTCTTTTTTCTCTATTTCAATTTTAGCTTGTTCTTCTTTTTGAGCTGCAATTAAATTTTGTTTTTCAATTTTCTGAATTTTTAAATCATCATTGAGTGCTGTTATTTTTTTAGTTTGAGACACAATCTCTTCACCTTGTTCTTTTCTGTACTCTGTGTACTGAGTCATGTATTGGAATCTTTTGTAGGCTTGATGAAAGCTATCTGCAGATAAAATAAATAGCAACCTGCTTTGCATAGACTTGCTTTTATAGGACATGTAAATCATGTCAGCATAATCGTCTTTTAAAACTTGTAGTTCTTTTTCAAGGGTAGCAATTTGATTTTTATTTTTTTTAATCTTTGAATTTAAAACAGATTCTTCTTGATTGATCGTTCTAATTAATCTAGAACGAACAGCGATTTTTCTATTTAAGTTGGCAATATCTTGAAGGATATCTTTTTCTTCTGCTTTAGATTCAAATAGCAGAGAATTCATTTTTTTTATTTCTAATTGAAGTCGAGCTCTTTTTGCTTCTAGAGATTTTTGAGTTGGGGCTTGGGCAGTAACTGAAAAATTGAGAAGCAGAAGACAAAAAATAAAAAGAACACGAAACATGAATTTTTTAAGGTTTTTGTTTTTCAAAGCAATAGAGGGTTGACGCAACATTATTTAATGATTCTTTTATAACCACTTGGTATTTTGTATGGAAAAGTTAACTCTTCATCCAATTTTACAGATTTAAAATCAAAACGAATAGAGGCATTGTTTTTGTCGTCTTTTGCAACAATTTCAACACGTCCAGGAATCGGAGTAGCATCAATTTCAGTATAGTTTGAATATGCTACGGATAAAAATCTGTTGCTTTCAAAAGTACGAATTTCTTGCTTTTCAATTTTATAGTTTAAAGGATGAATCCAAAATAATAAATCAACGAGTTCGTTGCCTTGAACAGGTGTTAAAAGATGAGCCTGTTGGTCAATGGAAGCCTGGTAGTTTTTTGGTTTCATTTCAAATAAAGCATCACCCAACAAAAGATTTTGTAGCATAGTGAAATCTAAATTCGCACCTAATAAACGGTTGATTTCTGAAAAATCACCATCAAAATAGGTTTTGTTTATTTTTACATAATAACTAACACGTTCTGGTGTAATCAATGCCTTTGCAACAGGAAAACCAAATACGTTTGCACTCATCCATATTTGCTTGTCTTTTTCAATTTTTAATTTGACGTTTACATTTTGTGATCTGCCTTTTCTATTAAAGTTAAGTTTTAGATCAGCACTCAGCGTGTTTTTGTCAAACTTACTTTTTGAGTGATTTTTTAATATCTTTTTTGGAGTTTCGATTTTAATATCTGCTCTGTTGGTAATGGTTTTACCACCACCACAAGACATTAAAATAAAGGGAATGATAAACAGAAAATGCTGTAGTTTCATGATTAAAACTTAAGAATATTATTGTTGTAAATGCTAATTGGGGCAAGATACAATTTTATGAAGTTTGACTTTCTTTTTATTTCATAAAAGTTCCTTAACCTTATAAATTACTCCATTATTTCTAAAACTTTTGTAAGTTCTTTTCTTTTGATTGTGTTAAAAATACTGTTCAGAATTTTTTCTTTAGTGTCATAAACAAAAGGGTCTATTTTAATGGTTCTGCTCGTGATGTATAGTTTTTGATTTGACACACTATTTAGCTTCGTATTCACTAGGAAAGAGGTTGTATCAACGGGATTGATTTCTATCCATAATTTATATGATAGGTCAGACTTTTTTAAGGGTTTGTAAATTCCTTTTTTATCAAAAAAACTCGCTGTTTTGATCGATATTCCTTGTAGGTCTAAGGCCCTGTTTTTTGTGGTTAATTTTACATCAATAAATGGTTGGGTGACCTCAATTTTAAAAGAAGCGTTTATAGGTTTGGGTACAGAATTTGTCAATATTTTTCTAAGGATGAGGTCTGTAGTAAGTTGTTTTAAAATTTCTTTACCATCTATTGTAACAGTTAATGTTTCTTGTTGGTTTTTACTAGCAACGATTGTTGGTAATACTGTGATTTCTCCTTGTTTTCGGGTGAATAATTGTTTAGACTTTTCTAAAGTGAAAGAAGTAGATATAGTATAAGGAAAATGTTCTATGGCGCCGTATGAATCATGGGTCAAAATAGCCACAGGTTTCATGTTATTCAATTGGTCTCCTCTAGCTACTTTTATTGTTTGGATGTTTTTTGTAACCTCTAAATTTTTAAATAGAGAATGAAGTTCATCTATATTAGCTATGGTGAGATCAATATTTTCGCCGTTGTTTTTTGTGAAAATTGTTTTTTCTCCCCAATATGGTTTTAAGGTCTCAAGTGATTTTACAAAAAACGAAGTAGCATCATAGAGATCTTTTTTATCTAATTTAATTTGTGCTGTTTTAAAAAATCCATAGGCTTTTTCTAAGGTTGTGTTTTTTCTTTTTATTCTAAGTTCTTCATACTTTGTTTTAGAAATTTCAATTAAATTCCAATAGTAATCCTCGTTTTCGTAAGTTTTAGAAATAGTATAGCCTTCTATGAATTTGGAACTCTCAATTTTCTGCTTATTCATGTAAAAGTCACTTTTTTCATTATCAATATCAAATTGATATAAAAGAGAATTTGTATTTACATTTACAGAAATGTGTTCTGCTAAATCAGCCAGTGCTTGTCTTTCTGCCGTTTTTATATATCTGTCGGGGAATCCCGACTTTGCCGCTTTACCAACACCATAATAAGTAAGTTCGTTTTGCGGTTTTTGTTTCACCCATAAGGGTAAGTCCTCAAACTGTTGTGCAGCTTTTCTTGAGCTACCACAGCTAAATAAGAGACCTAATAGAAGAATAAAAGAAAGTCTTATAATTTTAATTTGGGTCATAGTCAGCAATTGGTTGAGTGAAATCATTGTTCATCTTTTTTAAGAGTTCGTTGTATAAAACTGAGGAAGATTTTAAAGATGATCTAGTTTTGAAATAAGATTGTAATTGTCTTACATCTGATGAATAGTCTCTAATTTTATCTGAAATATGGGCCTTGTTTTGGTGCTCCCAATACCCAGGGACCAATTGTTCGTAGTCTCCATTATAGCGCATGTATTGTACTTGATCAGATATTTGATCTCTCAATACTTTGTTGATAAGTACACTTCTGTCTATGGTAGAGATAAGTTTATATTCTAGGTTGATACTTGCTTGTTCTGATTGACTATAGAGATTTGTTGTGATCTTATTGTATGCAATCTTTGTTTTGGTTTCTCCGGCTTCGTCTTTGTAAGAGGTTTTAACTTTTTGGTAAGCTTTGTAACGCTCACTTGTAAGTCGCGATTTGTGAAACGAAACATTGTCAATATTTAATGAAAACAAGGCTTTTGCTCCAGATTTTTTCGCAAGATTTAGTTGTGTGTCCAAAGGTTGTCCTGCTTTTAAAGAAGGAACTTCAATGATTTTATAAAAAGGAGAAGGAATCTCGTTAAGATTTGAAATAAAATATTGTCTAAATTCTTGTTTAGTTTTACTGTAATTTCTGTTTGCAACAAAGGGCCTGATAGCTATTTTTATGGTAGCTTTTTCTAACGCCTCATTTTTTAATTGCAAGGCATCTTTGTAGTCATTTTGTTTTAAAATGTCATTAAATTGATAATATGCCTTTCTGTTAGCATTTGTCTCTAAGTATTTTATACCATCTAGATAAAGGGGCTCTAAAGTTGCTTTTTTTAACTGGTACTTAGCATCTTTGAAAATTTCATTAAAGTGAACAATTTCACTAAAAATTGTTTTTGCAGCATTGAAATTCTCCAGAGTTAAATATTGTATGCCCTTGTTGTATTGTTTTTCCAAATAATGGTCAAGTGCTTCGTTGTAATATACACTATAATCATTTAGTTTCTGAAGTTTAACATCAACTCTATTTGCTTTTGCTTTTAGTTGTTCTGCATCATCGTAAAGATAAATAGCCGATTTGTAGTCTGCGTTTTTAAAGGCAGTGTAAAACTCTTCATAAATGTTATCTAAAACAATTTGTGTGTTTTTTTTGTATCCAACAATAGCATCAACGTTGTTGTTGTCAATTTGTAAGGATTTATAATAATAGTCAGAAGCCTGTTCAAAAGCTCCGTGTTGTTCGAATTGATAAGCTTGTTTTCTTAGTTTTTTGGCTTTACATGAAACCAAGAGAACCGCTGCCATCAATAGGTATAGGCAGTTTTTCATAGAGAGATGCTTTTTTAAAAAAAATCACAATAAAATAGTGGAACTCTCTTATTGTGATTTTAGTATTAGGATTAGAAAAGCTTATTTGTTTTTGCTTAGCGCGTCTTCAAAATTTTTCTTGAATTTTTCGTAGTTGTAGTCAATTTTTAGAACTTCATCTTGAGAAATTTTAGCACTTAAAGGTTTGATCAAAGCATCAACCTCTATTTCGTAGGCTAAATAAGAACGGTATTTCCCATCTTTAGTTTTTGTAAGTTTTTCACATGATGTAGTGTAGTTGCTTAATTCAACATCCACAACCTCTCTTGTTAAAGCTTCAAAACGTTTAGAGATATTTTCTCCGTCTTGTGTTCCTGTAGAGTTTTGATAGTTATCTACCACAGATTGAATTGTAGTTTGAACCTTACCTGCTAATTCTTGCAAGGTGTTATTTTTTGCTTTCTTTTTAGCGATGGTCATATCTTGACTCTCTCCCATTGAGCTTGCTCGGATGTATTTTTTGTCTGATCTAAAATCTTCTCCAGAGCAAGGAATAATTATTTCTTCTTCCCCTGGTCCGGCAGAAACAGTTTGCTGTTTAGATTTACATGCTGTAAAGTTTATAGCTAAAGCAATAATCAAAAGGGCTTGTGTAATTTTTTTCATGTTTTTCATAATTTTTTATTTGTTGATTGTATTTTCAAGAACTGTACCATGTTTTTTAAAATTTTCTTAAAAAATGTTTAGAGAGGCTTTTTGAAAATGTTTTTAAATATTCAAGTTGTTTAAATTCAGAGCAGTATGTTGCGTGTCTTTTTTTAGCAATTTACATTTTTTTTTAAGTCCTTTTATAGGTTTTTACGCTTTTGGAATCGATGAAATTAGTTTTTGAGTATAAGTTGATTTTGGGTTTTGGTAAATTTCATCTGCATCTCCAAGTTCTTCAATTTTACCTTTGTTCATTACAACAAGTTGATCGGACATATATTTTACCACAGAAAGATCATGTGAAATAAAGATATAGGTAAATCCAAAATCTTTTTTCAAATCGTTTAGTAGGTTTAATACCTGTGCTTGCACAGATACATCTAAAGCAGATACAGATTCATCACAAATAATTAGTTTAGGTTGTAGAGCTATGGTTCTAGCAATTCCAATACGTTGTCTTTGCCCTCCTGAGAATTCATGTGGATAGCGATTGAAATGCTCTGGTAGCAGCCCCACTTTTTCTAGAATCGATAGTACTTTTTCTTTTCGTTCTTTATGATTTTTATAAAGCTTATGAACTTTCATAGGTTCCAAGATGGCTTCTCCTACCGTTATTCTTGGGTTCAAGGAAGAGAAAGGGTCTTGAAAAATGATTTGAATATCCTTTCTTAGTTTTTTTATGTCTTTTTTAGAGAGTTGGGTTAGGTCTTTTCCTTGGTACAAAACCGATCCAGAAGTTGCCTTTTCTAAATGCATTAAAGTTCTTCCTAGTGTAGATTTACCGCAGCCAGACTCTCCAACCAAACCAAGAGTTTCTCCGGGGTATAATTTAAACGACACATTGTTTACAGCTTTGACATAAGTGTCTTTTTGAAACCACCATTTTTTATTGCCTAGATAATATTTTTTTAGATCGATGATTTCTAAAAGTGGTTTTTGAGCATAGGTTGATTTATGGAAAAGTGCTCTCTCTTCTGATGAATATATTTCTGTTTCTACGGTGTTTTCAATAAAATCTTTTACTGAAGGAAGTTTTTTTAAGCGAACCTCAATACTTGGTTTCGATTGAATAAGCGCTTTTGTATAATTGTTTTGAGGATTTTTAAATATCGCATTAGCATTACCTTGTTCTACAATATTTCCTTGATACATTACCACAACCCGATCGCAAATTTCTGAAACTAAAGAAAGATCATGAGAGATAAATAAAATGCTCATCCCAGTTTCTTGTTGTAGTTCTTTTAAAAGAGAGATAATGTTTTTTTGAACCGTAACATCCAATGCCGTTGTTGGTTCGTCAGCAATTAATAATTTTGGTTTGCAGGCTATTGCCATGGCAATCATAACACGTTGCATTTGTCCACCCGAAATTTGATGCGGATACAAGTCAAACATTTCCGTTGCTCTTGGCAGTTTTACTTTTTCAAACAAACGAACGACTTCTGCTCGTCCTTCTTTTTTAGAAATTTTTTGATGTTGTTGTAAAATTTCTATGACTTGAGCACCACAGGTAATGCTTGGGTTTAGAGAACTCATGGGTTCTTGAAAAATCATAGAAATTTCAGAGCCTCTAAGAGCTCTAAATTCTTTTTCTTTTAAGCTTAACAAATTTTCGTTTTCAAAAAGAATTTCTCCTTCTAAAAAGCTGTTTTTTTTATCTAATAACCCTAAAATGGCTAATGATGAAATTGATTTACCACTACCAGACTCTCCTACAATTCCTACAATTTCATTTTCTTGAATTTGAAAATCAATACCATGTACCATTTCGTTTCGTTCATTTTTTGAAGGAAAGGAGATTTTTAGGTTTTTGACTTCTAGTAGATTGTTTTTTGCCATCTTTTTCATTTACCCTCTAAATAGGTGTCGTTTTAGTGGGAGTGTTTTTCTTTTTTAAGAAAGATAAAAGTACCTAAAAAAAGTGGTTTTCTATTTTATTTTAATTTGTAAAATTTTTGAAATGTATCTTTTTACTGGATAGTATTAATATTGCCTTGAGTCTCTGTATCTTTGCCATCCTAATAGCAAAGACTTCATGAATTACCTATCTGTAGAAAATATCTCCAAAGCTTATGGAGAGCGCGTATTGTTTGATAAATTATCTTTTGGAATTAATAAAGATCAAAAAATTGCCTTTGTTGCAAAAAACGGTACAGGAAAAACATCCATCTTAAACATTATTGCAGGAAGAGATACTTCTGATACAGGTCAGGTGGTAATCCGAAAGGATATTCAAGTTGCTTATTTGGCTCAGGATGATAAGTTTGATCCGAAGCTGACGATAGAAGAGGTGATTTTTGCCTCAGAAAATCCGGTTTTAAAAGTAATTCAACAATATGAAAATGCTTTAGAAAACCCAGAAGATACCGATGCTTATCAAAAAGCCTTTGATTTAATGGATCAGTATAATGCATGGGATTTTGAAACGCAATACAAACAAATTTTATCTAAGTTGAAATTTGATGATATTCATCAAAAGATAGAAGGTTTGTCAGGAGGTCAAAAAAAGCGTTTGGGCTTGGCAACAGTATTGATTAATAAACCAGATCTGTTGATTTTAGATGAGCCAACCAATCACCTAGATTTAGAGATGATTGAGTGGTTGGAGTCCTTTTTTGCGAAAGAAAAAATCACCTTGTTTATGGTAACCCACGATCGTTACTTTTTAGAGCGTGTTTGTAACGAAATTATTGAATTGGATGGAGGGGAATTGTATAGTTACAAAGGAAATTATTCTTACTATCTTCAGAAAAAAGAGGAGCGAATTGCCTTAGCACAAGTAGTGCAAGAAAAAGCGAAGAATTTATTCAAAAAAGAGTTGGATTGGATGCGAAGACAGCCAAAGGCGAGAACCACAAAATCTAAATCTAGAATTGATGATTTTTTTGAGATTAAGAAAAAAGCACACAATAGAAGAATAGAGCACAAAGTGCAGCTTGAGATTAATATGGAGCGTTTGGGAAGTAAAATTCTTGAAATGCATAAAGTGTATAAGTCTTATGGCGACTTAAAAATTATGGATGGTTTTGAGTATGTTTTCAAAAGAGGAGAGCGTATTGGGATTATCGGTAAAAATGGAACTGGTAAGTCGAGTTTTCTAAATTTAATTACTCAGAAAGAGCCTGTGGATCAAGGTAAAATTATTTTGGGTGAAACTGTAAAATATGGTTATTATACTCAAAGTGGAATTACCGTTAAAGAAGGTCAGAAAGTAATTGAGGTTATCAAAGAGTTTGGAGAGTATATTCCGTTGGCAAAAGGGAATAAAATTTCTGCAAGTCAACTTTTAGAACGTTTTTTATTCGATAGAAAACGTCAGTATGATTTCGTAGAAAAATTAAGTGGAGGAGAACGCAAGCGATTGTTTTTATGTGCTGTGTTGATTCAGAATCCTAATTTTTTGATTTTAGATGAGCCTACAAATGATTTAGATATTGTAACCTTAAATGTTTTGGAAGCTTTTTTACTAGATTTTCCAGGGAACTTATTAGTCGTTTCTCACGATCGATATTTTATGGATAAAATAGTAGATTCTTTATTTGTTTTTAGAGGAGAAGGAGTGGTTGAGAATTTTCCTGGTAATTACTCTGATTATAGAGCTTACGAAGATTCTAAACCAAAAGAGACAAAAGAGGTCAAGGTTAAGGTAGAAATAGCCCAGCCAAAAGAAAAAGAGGTTTCAAAACCAAAAGTAAAATTGAGCTATAATGAAAAGCGTGAATTTGGTACTTTGGAATCAGATATAGCAAAACTAGAAAAGCAAAAAGAAAAAATAGAAACTCAATTTGCTAATGGAGAAGTTGCACCGAATGAGGTAAATGAAATTTCGATTAAGCTTCAAAAAATTATTGACGAGATTGAGCAGAAAGAAGAACGTTGGTTTGATTTGTCTGCAAAAATGGAGGGTTAAACCTTTATTTTTTTAGAGGTCAAAAATACTTTATAAGATTCTTGT
Source organism: Flavicella sp. IMCC45537 (assembly GCF_057197705.1). NCBI lineage: Bacteria > Pseudomonadati > Bacteroidota > Flavobacteriia > Flavobacteriales > Flavobacteriaceae > Flavicella > Flavicella sp. IMCC45537. The sequence continues at coordinate 2,574,469 of NZ_CM170067.1, read as the reverse complement.
TTTTAGGGTTCTAATTTACTAAATTAGTTATCCACCCCCTATTATACGTTAGTTTAAAAAAATTAATGTTATGAAAAAGGGTGTTCTAAAAATATGGGTATTGAGTTTTGTGCTAAGTTGTTTTAGTATAGCAAGTTCTAGTGCACAAAGTCAAGGTTTGGTTTCTATCTCTTTGGATCCTAAAATGGCAATTGAGGGCCCTTATGAAACGAGTGAGCATGGTGAGTTGGATATGACCATACGTGTCGCCTGTCATCACTTAAGATATGAAATAGGTGCTTTTACTGAGTTGTTTCCTGCTATTGAATACTATGGTTTTGGATTGTTTTTTAAATATAAATTTTTATTAGAAAAAGATCCCAAGAAATTTCATAGGTGGGTTTTGCCTGTTGGTGCTGACGTTGGCTTCATAAAAAGAAATCAGGATTTTGAAGAAAAAGTTCTGATGTTTAATTTTGCGATCGATAGTAGTATTAGATTTTTTATGACTAAAAATATCGGTTTAGAGTTAGGTGTTAATTATAGGTATAGAAGTGATTTAGAGGAGATTTATCAAGACAATTTTCAAATGCGTTATAATGTATATTCAGGTTTGGTATTTGTGTGGAATTGAAAGAAGGTTAATTTCCAAAAGAAGGGGTAGGGTAATGTTAAATTGACTTGTTATGTATATAACCTATTGTATTTAACTAGATTATTACTACCATGAGAAGACTTTTTTATTCAATTCTGTTTTTGTTTTTGCCTTTTTTTGTTGCTTGTTCTGATGCTCTTGTTGAAGAAGAACAACAGGAGGTTGTTATAGAAGAGGAGGAGGAAGAGGAAACAGAAGATCCGGTAAATGATGTTCAAACAGACCATCCAAATATTTTGTTAATCATTGCTGATGATGTTAGTGTTGATGCGACTCCAAACTATTTGGAGGATTTGAACGCAGTAAAACCAGAGATGCCTAACCTCGAAAAGTTGATGGATAATGGTTTGGTTTTCGACAATGCATGGGCTTATGCTAGATGTTCACCTACGAGAGCTTCTATCATTACAGGGAAACATGGTGTTCAAAATGGCATTAAGGCGCCAGGAGGAAATGTATCTTTGTCAAGTTCTCATAAATCGTTACAATCTTATATTAATGAGAATACAAGCAATGCTTACGCAACGGCAGTTTTTGGAAAATGGCATCTAGGGCACGATGTAGATCATCCTACAAGCGTTACAAACGTGGGTACTTTTAGTGGAAATTTATCTTCAGGCGTTCCTGATTACTGGTCGTATGATCTAATAGAAAATGAAATTCTTACAACGCTATCTTCTACCACGGATGCTGAGCGAATGGAAAATTATTCAACAACAAAATATACGCAACTTGCAATTGATTGGCGTGATGAACAAACCAAACCTTGGTTTATTTGGTTAGCCTATAATGCTGCGCATAGTCCTATCCATATGCCAGATGATTATTTGATTTCTGAGGCTTCACAGTCTAGAGCTGGTACCAGTTTAAATATGTATTTAGCAATGTTAGAGGCTATGGATTATGAAATGGGAAGGTTTATAGACTCAATGTCTGAAGAAGAAAAAGAAAATACCATCATTATATATATTGGAGATAACGGTACTCCAATAAGAGTATCTCAATACGCAGATAAGACCAAACATTCTAAAGGTTCTATTTATCAAGGGGGAGTCAATGTGCCATTTGTAGTTTCTGGTTTAGGGACCCGTTTAGGTCGTGAGTCTGAAGCGTTGGTGCATACAGTAGATTTGTACGCAACTATTGCAGAATTGGCTGGGGTAGATGTTTCTGAAATTAACCAGAGTAAAAGTATAATAAGCTTGTTGAAAGATACGAATGCTACTTCGAAAGAATATATCTATACGGAGGTTCCTGGAGATGGAAATGATAATGGTCACTATGCCGTAAGAAATGCCACATATAAGTTGATTTATGAAATAGATACTGATGTAAAAGAATTATACGATTTGTCTGCAGACCCATATGAAGCAACGAATTTGTTATCAGGAGACTTGTCGACTACTCAGCAAGAAAATTATACTAATCTTTTATCAGAAGGGAAGAGAGTAAGAGGGGAGTAGATAGAGAAAATAGTTCATAAAAAAAGTACCCTCAGCTTGTCGAAGGGTACTTTTTGTTTTTTTATATATGAAAAAAGTGTACTATTCTTTTTCTTTTTTCAACATGGCATCCCAACCTTGTGCTGTCAGTTCTAGTTTTTGATTTGCTCTTGTTACTAGATTGATTCCCTCGTTTTGGTCTGTCATATGACCTATAATAGAGAAATGTGGGTTTCCTTTTATTTTTTCAAAATCATCTTGCGATATGGTGAATAATAGTTCGTAGTCCTCTCCACCATTCAGGGCAATCATTGTGCTGTCCATGTTAAACTCTTCTGCTGTAGAGATAACTTGTGGGTCTAGTGGTAATTTGTCTTCGAATACATTTGCTCCTACTTGAGAGTTTTTACATAAGTGTATCACCTCAGAAGATAAACCGTCACTAATGTCGATCATACTAGTTGGTAAAATATTTAATTCACGTAAAAGTTTAGGAACATCTTTTCGTGCTTCTGGTTTTAGTTGTCTTTCTACCAGGTAAGTGTACTGATCTAAATCTGGTTGAGCGTTTGGATTCACTTCAAAAACTTTACGTTCTCTTTCTAAAACTTGTAAGCCTAAGTAGGCAGCACCTAAATCTCCAGAAACAACTAATAAATCATTAGGTTTTGCTCCGTTTCTATAAACGATATCTTTTTGTTCTGCTGTACCAAGTGCTGTTACACTAATAAGCAAACCTGTTTGAGAGGAAGTGGTGTCACCTCCAATTAAATCTACATTGTAAGTGTTACATGCCAATTGAATTCCGGCATATAATTCTTCCAAAGCCTCAAGAGGAAACCTGTTAGAAACTGCAATGGAAACGGTAATTTGTTTTGCTTCACCGTTCATAGCATATACGTCAGATAAATTTACCATTACTGATTTGTAACCTAGGTGTTTCAACGGCATGTACATTAAATTGAAATGTACTCCTTCTACAAGTAAATCTGTTGTAACAAGTGTTTTAAGTCCGTTGTGGTCTAAAACTGCAGCATCATCTCCAACTCCTTTCTCTGTAGAGTCTTGAGTGATTTTGAAATGTTCAGTCAAGTGATTGATCAAACCAAATTCTCCTAATTCAGCTAAGCTTGTTTTGTTTGGTGTTTTATCTTCTAACATTATTCTTGAATTTCGAACTGCAAAAATCTTTCTTTTTTCTGAGTTTACCCAATTTTATGTCATAAATGAATGTTATACTACCTTTTATTGATTGTTAAATACCGTGTTTTGTGTTGTTGGAATTTATCTCTAAATTGAAATGAAATTACAAAACTTGTTTTGTGATGGAGTTAATTCCCCCAAAAAAAATAAAATATGAAATTCTTATTTAAGTTTAGTCTGATCTTATGTGTAGTGGTCTTTTTTTCTAATTCAAGTTTTGGTCAGTCAGAAAAAGGCTTTAGAACTTCCTTGTTATATGATGTTAAAATGAGAGCGGTTGGTCCTTATGAAACAAGTGAGACTGGAGAGTGGAATTTATTGTTTCGTTTTGCCTACAAACATAAAAATTTGGAGTATCATTTTTTTTTAGAAAATTTCAATGCAATCAGTTATGGAGCTATAGGTGTAGGTGTTAATTATTTGTTGTGTTTCGAGGATTCTAAAAATAGATTTAATAGGTGGGAGATTGCAGCAGGGCCTGGCGTAGGAATTATTGTAAGAAGAGAATTGGGTGTTGAAGAGCCTTTTTTTGAATTAAATGGAGAATTTCGATATTTTTTTACAAAAAAATGGGGTGCTACATTGTTAGGAAATATGAAACATAGATCTGACTTGGTAGAACGTTATGGTGAAGAGGATCCTTGGCGCTTAAGCGGTTTTGTTGGGGTGATGTACAGATGGTAGGCCTGTTTTTTTAGGGAGTAGATGCGAATTTACATGACACATTTTTTTTCTTTTTGCTGTAAGGAGCATGTATAAATAACCTCTATTAACACATAAAGAAATACAGGTTAGATTTGTTCTAAATACAGGATACATGTTGTATCTTTGCAAACACTTAATAAAGTAAGGAGTTTAATTATGATAAAAGTTTCAGACATAGCAAAAAAGAAAGTTATCGAATTGATGACGGATGATGGGTATGATTCTGCTACAGATTTTGTTCGTGTAGGTGTTAAAAGTGGAGGTTGCTCAGGTTTGTCCTACGATCTTGATTTTGACAAGAACTCTAGTGAAGAGGATAAGGTTTTTGAAGACAATGGAGTTAAAATTATTGTTGATAAAAAGAGTTTTCTATATCTAGTAGGTACTACTTTAGAATATTCTGGTGGATTGAATGGAACCGGTTTTGTTTTTAACAATCCAAATGCAAGTAGAACTTGTGGATGTGGAGAGTCGTTTTCTCTTTAATTTATTAACTCTTTTAATTTTAAATTAATTATGTCAAAGTATACTGAAGACGACTTAAAAAAAGAACTGGAAACTCAAGAGTATGAGTATGGTTTTTATACAGATATAGAGTCGGATACCTTTCCAAAAGGACTGAATGAAGATGTTGTTCGTGCAATTTCTAAAAAGAAAAATGAGCCAGAATGGATGACTGAATGGCGTTTAGATGCTTTTAGAATTTGGGAACAAATGGAAGAGCCTGAATGGGCAAACGTAAATTATGAAAAACCTAATTTTCAAGAAATAAGTTATTATTCTGCACCTAAAAAAGCAGATCCAAATAAGACTTTAGATGATGTAGATCCTGATTTATTAGAGATGTACAAAAAATTAGGAATTTCAGTTGATGAGCAAAAGAAACTGCAAGGAGTAGCAGTAGATATTGTTGTAGATTCAGTTTCTGTAGCAACTACTTTTAAAAAGACTTTAGCAGAGAAAGGGATTATTTTTATGCCAATTTCTGAAGCAATTCAAGAACATCCTGAATTGGTGAAAAAGTATATGGGGACAGTAGTTCCAAAAACGGATAACTTTTATGCAGCATTAAATTCAGCAGTTTTTACTGATGGATCTTTCTGTTATATTCCTAAAGGAGTAAAGTGTCCAATGGAATTGTCTACGTATTTTAGAATTAACGAAGGGGGTACAGGTCAGTTTGAGCGTACGTTGTTGATTGCAGATGAAAGTAGTTATGTAAGTTATTTAGAAGGTTGTACAGCTCCTGCCAGAGATGAAAACCAATTGCATGCTGCAGTAGTAGAGTTGATTGCGATGGATGATGCAGAAATAAAATATTCTACTGTCCAAAACTGGTTCCCAGGGGACAAAGAAGGTACAGGTGGAGTTTATAATTTTGTGACAAAAAGAGGGATTTGCGAGAAAAATGCAAAGATTTCATGGACGCAAGTTGAAACAGGTTCTGCAGTAACTTGGAAATATCCATCTTGCATTCTTAAAGGAAATAACTCCGTAGGTGAGTTTTATTCGATTGCTGTTACAAACAATTTCCAACAAGCAGATACTGGTACAAAGATGATTCACCTTGGGAAAAATACCAAGAGTACAATCATTTCAAAAGGTATCTCTGCAGGAAAGTCTCAAAATAGTTACCGAGGATTGGTGCAAATCAATGCAAGGGCAGAAAATGCACGTAACTTCTCTCAATGTGATTCATTGTTGATGGGAGATCAATGTGGAGCGCATACTTTCCCGTATATAGAAGCTAAAAATACGACAGCTCAAGTAGAGCATGAGGCAACTACAAGTAAAATTGGAGAAGATCAATTGTTCTATTGTAATCAAAGAGGGATCGATACTGAAAAAGCTATTGCGTTAATCGTAAATGGTTTTAGTAAAGATGTTTTGAATAAGTTACCAATGGAGTTTGCTGTTGAAGCTCAAAAATTATTAGAAATTAGTTTAGAAGGATCCGTAGGATAAAAAAATATTACGATGTTAAAAATAGAAAATCTACAAGCTAAAATAGAAGATAAAGATATCCTTAAGGGATTAAATATCGAAGTAAAAGCAGGTGAAGTACATGCTATTATGGGGCCAAACGGTGCCGGTAAAAGTACAATGGCTTCTGTAATTGCAGGAAAAGAAGAGTACGAAGTAACAGGGGGTTCAATCGAATTGAACGGAGAAGACATTAGTGAAATGGCTCCTGAAGAAAGAGCTCATGCAGGTGTGTTTTTATCTTTTCAGTATCCGGTAGAGATTCCTGGTGTTACGGTTACTAACTTTATCAAATCTTCTATCAATGAATCAAGAAAAGCGCAGGGGTTAGAAGAAATGCCGGCGAAAGATTTATTGAAAAAAATTCGCGAAAAATCTGAATTGTTAGAAATTGACAGAAAATTCTTATCTCGTTCATTGAATGAAGGATTCTCAGGAGGTGAAAAGAAAAGAAATGAGATTTTTCAAATGGCTATGTTAGAGCCTAAATTAGCGATTTTAGATGAGACTGATTCTGGATTAGATATTGATGCTTTGCGTATTGTAGCGAATGGAGTAAATAAATTAAAATCCAAAGACAATGCTGTAATTGTAATTACTCATTACCAACGTTTGTTAGATTATATCGTTCCTGATTTTGTTCATGTATTGCACGACGGAAAAATCGTGAAATCTGGTACTAAAGAATTGGCTTTAGAATTAGAAGAGAAGGGATACGATTGGATCAAAGAAGAGTTGAACGCATAATTTCAAATAAAATGGAATTAAAAGAAAAATTAGTATCCTCTTTTTTGGCTTTTGAAAACAAGGTTGAGGTAGATATAGATTCAAATGTTCATGACATTCGTTCGAAGGCATTCAGCGATTTTGAGAACAAGGGATTTCCTACAAAAAAAGATGAGGAATGGAAATACACAAGCTTAAACACTGTGTTAAAACATGATTATAATGTGTTTCCAAAGAGTGAAGCATCTTTGGCTTATAAGGATGTGAAAAAATATTTTATCAATGAAACAGATTGTTATAATTTGGTTTTTATTGATGGGAAATTCAGTTCTTTTTTATCAAACACCACACATGATGGCTTGGATATTTGTGTAATGTCTTCTGCATTGACAAAGCCAAAATATAAAATGGTGATCGATGCTTATTTTAATAAATTGGCAGGTGAAAAGAATAGTTTATCTGATTTGAATACGGCTTTTTCTCATGAGGGTGCGTATATCAATATCCCTAAAAACAAAGTGGTTCCTAAGCCTATTCAAATTATTAACTTTTCTACCGGTACAGAGCAAGAAATTCTTATTCAACCAAGAAATTTAGTAATTGTTGGAGAGAATGCACATGTTCAAGTTATTGAACGTCATCAAAGTTTGACTTCAAATACAACATTAACAAATGCTGTCACTGAAATTTTTGTGAACAAAAGAGGTATTGTTGATTTTTACAAAATGCAAAATGATGTAGAAACAGCTTCTTTAGTAGACGGTACTTATGTTTCTCAGCAAAGAGATAGTGTTGCTTCAGTGCATACTTTTTCTTTTGGCGGTAAGCTTACTCGTAACAACCTAGAGTTTTATCAAAATGGTGAGCACTGTGTATCTCATATGAATGGTATTTCTATTTTGAATGGAAAACAACATGTGGACAATCATACATTAGTAGAACACAAAGCACCAAATTGTGAATCTCACGAAATGTATAAAGGAATTTATGACGATAACTCTACAGGTGTCTTTAATGGTAAGGTGATCGTAGAGCAAGCGGCTCAAAAAATTAATGCTTATCAGCAAAATAATAATGTTATTGTGGGAGCTAAGGCTTCAGTGAATTCTAAACCACAATTAGAAATTTTTGCAGATGATGTAAAGTGTTCTCATGGTTGTACAATTGGACAACTTGATGAGAGTGCATTGTTTTACATGCAGCAACGCGGAATTCCTAAGAAAGAAGCAAAGGCATTGTTGATGTATGCTTTCTCTAATGATGCTTTAAAAGATGTAAAAATACCTGAATTGAAAACAAAAATAAATGCAATTATAGCTAAGAAATTAGATGTAAATATTGGTTTTGATTTGTAAGATTCTGATATAATATAAAAAAAGCCGACTAATTTTAGTCGGCTTTTTTTATTCTTAAACGTGAATCTCTCCAGTCATATAGAGAGTACATTTTCCTGAGATTTTTACTCGATTCCCCTCTAGCTGACAGGTTAAGTCACCTCCTCTTTTAGAAACTTGTTTTGCGATTAAGGTGTTTTTTCCTAGTTTCTTATTCCAGTATGGAGTTAAGGTACAATGAGCAGATCCGGTTACAGGGTCTTCATCAATGCCTGAGGCAGGTGCGAAAAATCTAGATACAAAATCTACTTCGTCTCCTGGTGCCGTTACGATGACTCCTCTTGTTTTGATTTGTGAAAGAGCTGATAGTTCTGGTTGTAACGCTTCGATTTCTTTTTGTGATTCATAGAGGAGCATGTAATCGGATTTGCTTCTGTAGGTGGCTAATGGTGTCTTTCCCATTGCTTTGTTAAGACTTAGATTTGTTTCAGCTTTATTGGGTTTGTCTATCGGAAAGTCCAAAACCATATTTCCGTCCTTCTTGAGTTTTACATGTAGACAGCCGCTTCTATGAGAGTATAATTCTATCGCGGTTGCTTCGGTGTTGAAATAGTTAAAAAGAACAAATGCTGTCGCTAAAGTTGCATGCCCGCATAAGTCTATTTCAACAGTAGGTGTAAACCAACGAATTTCATAAATATTTTGTTTTCTGACAGCAAAAGCAGTTTCAGATAAGTTGTTTTCGGCAGCAATGTATTGCATTAAGGAGGGTTCTAGCCATTGGTCAAGGATGCATATTGCCGCAGGGTTTCCTCCAAATAGTTTTTCAGTAAAGGCGTCTACTTGGTAAAGTGTGATTTTCATAAAAGCTATTTTTTATCCAAATATAGTTTATTGGATGTGGATTTTATATGTTCACACAGTTTAATGCAGCTTTGTAGTAAGTTTTGAGGAGCGTTTTTAAATGCGTCTTTAAGGTTTTCTTCTTCTTTTGAGATTGCTACTGTGTAGTCTAATTGTAATTTGCTTTTACTATGATTGTCTAGGTCTATAGAGCCACATAGCGCGGCTACCTTTATGTTTTGTTTTTTAGCGGACTGGATTATTCCTAAAATTGTTTTACCAGCTGAGGTTTGGTTGTCTAGTTTACCTTCTCCTGTGATGATCCAATCGGCATTTTTGATGGATTGATTAAAATGGGTTAGGCTTTTTACAAGTTCAATGCCTGGGGTGAGTTTTGCATTTAGAAAAAGACAGGCACCACCGCCAAATCCACCTGCCGCACCTGACCCAGGGATGCTTTGTAAGTTGATTGAAAATTGGTCTTGTACCAGGGTTGAAAATTGTTTCAAACCTTTGTCTAAAAGTAAAATTTGTTTCTCGTTGGCGCCTTTTTGTGGTGCATAGACATAGGCCGCTCCATTTGTTCCATGAAAAGGGTTGGTAACATCGCAGGCTGCTTCAAATTGAATGTTTTGGAGTCTTGGATCTATGTTTGAATCTTCTATATGATGAATTTCACATAGGTTTTTGCCTGTGGGATGGAGGATTGTTTTGTTGTGCTTGTCTTTAAATCTGAAACCCAAGGCTTCGGCCATACCAATTCCAGCATCATTGGTTGCGCTTCCTCCTAAGGTGAGGATAATTTTTTTAGCCCCTTTTTCAATAGCATCTATTATGAGTTCGCCAACTCCATAGGTAGTTGCTTTGGCGCAATCTAGTTTGTGTGTTCCAAGTCTTTTAATTCCGCAGGCCTCTGCAATTTCAATAATGGCAGTTTGAGAGGTTTTGACATAAAGATAGTTGCTTTTTATAGGTTGATAAAATGCATTTTTTACGGTCGTAGAGATTCGTTGAGCCTGTAAGTTGTGTCTTAGGGCTTCAAGGGTGCCATCACCTCCATCTGCCATGGGGTGTTTGATTATTTTTGCATCTGGGAAAATTCTTAAAATTTCTTTTTCAGCAATATTACAGAATTCAAAACTAGTAAGTGAACCTTTGAATTTGTCGGGAGCAATTACAAATTTCACTAGTTATTGTTTTATTGCTGCTAGAACGTCTCTTACTAAGGTATTCATAATATCATAAGAGCCTGTTCTTTTGGTATGTGTTAATCCGGTTCTAACAATTACAAGATCACTAGACGGAATGATAAAAATGCGTTGTCCATGATATCCATCTGCATAGTACATGTCTTTTGGAGCATCTGGCATATAGCCGTCTGTATTGGTCCAAAATTGAGCGCCGTATTCGTTTTTAGACTCCTTTGTAGGAAGCGAAGCATAATCGGCCCAAGATTCTTTAAAGATTTGTGTGCCATTCCAGTTTCCTTTGTGTAAGTATAATAAACCTAATTTAGCCCAATCTCTTGTAGTTGCCCAAGCGTAAGACGAGCCAACATAGTTTCCTTCCATGTCAGTTTCAAAAAGCATGGAGTTCATTCCTATTTTATCAATTAGTTCTGTATATGGGAAATCAAGATACTCTTGTTGACTTTTAAATTGTGATCGCAGTACACCAGAGATAAGGTTTGTGGTTCCTGAAGAATAGTTGAAATGAGTGCCTGGTGCGTATTCAAGCTCCTTTAAGGCTTGTGTTTTTGTCATGTCTCTTTCTAAAAAGAGCATTTTTGTTACATCCGATATTTTGGTGTAATCTTCTTCCCATTCTAGTCCGCTTACCATTTTCAAAAGATGAGCGGTGGTTATATTTTTACGTTCGTCTGTTTTCCAGTTTTTAAGATTCATGAAATTAACAAGCGGTTCTTGAATGTCAAAACCTTGCTTGTATTCAAGTGTCCCAATTACAGTGGCAAGTAAACTTTTGGCCATAGACCATCCTAAAAATTCGGTTTCTTTGTTAAATAGATCTGCATAACGTTCTGCAATGATTTGATCTTTGTAGAGTACTAGAACGGATCTTGTGTTTTTTAAAAATTCCTTGCTATCTTCATTAAAAGCACTGTCAATTGCGATGTTTAATTTATGATAATCTATGTTTGAGAAAACAGAGTCTAAAGGCTCTCCTGTTCCGTAAGGGTAAGGAAGTGCGCTTGTGTTCTTTGTTCTTTTCGGTTTTAGAAATTTTTGGTTGACGTCAAAATCCTTATCGATTACAACCGCTCCTTGTCCATCTCTATAGAGTGTTTTTCGGGATAAAATTCCCAGTACACTAGAGGTGGTTATTTTTGTGTCAAAGTCAACAGAAGTTTTAGCAATCTTAATAGACGGAACATTATTGTCTGAATTGTGCACATGTTCTATGTTTCTCTGCGCATGAAATACATTTGAACTCATGTTTTTAGAGGCGTAACCTGCAATTATATTTAGTTTTGGGTATTGTGTGTATATTACAATAGCCAAAATAATTACGAGTAGGATACCTACGATTTTAAAAATTTTCATAGTAAGATCTTTATGCTCTCTAATTTAGATAAATTATTTGGAATGCAGGTTCGGTTATATTCCTGTACTTCCAAAACCGCCGGTTCCTCTTTCCGTTTCGTTTAATTCCTCCACAGTTAGCCATTCTGCGCGTTCATGTTTAGCAATAACCAATTGCGCAATGCGCTCTCCATCATTAATAGTGAAATTTTCATTTGATAAGTTTACCAGAATTACACCTATCTCTCCTCTATAATCAGCATCAATGGTACCCGGGCTATTTAAAACTGTGATTCCTTTCTTAGCAGCTAATCCGCTTCTTGGTCTTACTTGGGCTTCTGTTCCGATTGGCAAGGCAATGAAAAGGCCCGTTTTAATAATGGCTCTTTCAAGAGGCTTTAGAACAATTGGTTCGTTTAGGTTTGCTTTTAAATCCATTCCAGCCGAGGCAATGGTTTCATAGTGAGGTAGGTCGTGTTTGGATTTGTTTATGATTTGAATTTCCATATGATTTAGTTGTGTTTTTTATAATTCTGAATTAAAATATACCTTGTAAAAATGCATTTGTTTTTCTTCGTCGAATCCTTTTTCAAGATATTCTTTTGAAGAGCTTGGGTTTTCGAGGTCTAATTTTATTTGTATGTGTGTATCTAGTTTGATGTCGCTTTTTATCTTTTTCTTTTGAGATTCAAATACAGAATTTGAAACTTCAAACTCATCCCAAAAGTCTATTTGTTTCTTTTCTTCAAATAATTCTTTGTATTCGATAAATGCATTTCTAATACTGTCGTTGTGTTCGAAAATTTGTTCTTCAAATTCCTTTGGACTTGCAATGTCTTTTTCTGCAAAATACCCCAGCGTGGTACTTAAAAAATCAGCTTGTTCTTGTTTTCCAAGTTTCTCTTGTACAACCGTATTTGAGAAAGATTTGCACATGTCAAGAAAGTGTTTTGTTTGTGCATTGTCATCATCGGCAAAGTCAATGCCTAAAAAATGTTGTTTCCAATAGGCAGCATCATAGTTGTTGTTGTCTATAGTTAATACTGTAAATCCGTTCTCTTTTTCTGTGTTTAAAATAAGGCAACCCTTATCTAATTTTCCCGGGTTGATTCCTTTATCGATTCCTAGAACTATTTCTTTACCTTCTTTGAAGGTTTGAAAAAAAGGTGTTCTCTTTTCAATTTTTAGAACACCAATAGCATCGACTAATTCACCTTTGATAAAAATATCAGAAAAATAAGAAACAATTAAATCTCCAGTTTTTATTTGCGGATAAGAAGATTGCTCAAAGAGATGTTTTGCTATGTGTTTGCTATTGTCAATAAAGGTATTCGGATCTGAAAACGTTTCAGCACAATAAGTAAACATTTCGTTCATGGAGAGGTGTGTAGCATGTTTGAAATTGAAAAACTCATTAATTCTTCCAAAAGGTTTTAGGCTCATTGAAAAGAGTAGTTTGTATAATTCTTCATCTTCTGTGTTTAAAAGATTCTCTGAGTATACATTGTCAATATCCGTGTTTTTATTCCCTATTTTATGAAGTATGGTCTGACTAATAAAAGTTTCTTCGGTTTGAATCATAAAGTTTGGTTTAAATAAAAAATGCAGTATTTCTACTGCATTTAATTTTATAATGAATTCTCTAGCAATCCTTTTACATAAGGGTTTTGTTCCTGTTCTTTTAGGGTTTGTAGTAAATTGTTGAATTGCTCTTTTAAGTTGTTATGCGATAGAAGGTATTTTACAATTTCCACTTTAATAGCTGCATTTTTCATCTTCAAGGTCTCTTCAATGAATTTTGTAAAAGCTTGATTTAATTCAGTTTTAATACCTGTTTCCAATACAAGCAAACAAGCTAAGACTTCTTTATTTGATTTTGCAGTTTCAAAAGGAGTAAGCAAAGCTTCAAAAGGAATACTGTTGCTTAATTCTTTAACAGTGGCTTTCAATTCGTTTCTTTCTTCATCACTTCTAGCCTTCAGGAATTTTCCAGCAAGCGGGCCCACTTTTTCAAATGCTTCGTTTTTAACAGGTGCATTGCTCTTTTTTTCTTGCTTAGCCCATGAGTCGGTAAGTCCAACCGTTTTATTGAAGATTAATTTTTTTTCCGTACTCTCTGTATCTGTACAGAAATAACCTTTACGTTGGAATTGGTATTTGTCTCCCGGTTTGGTGGCTTCTAAACTTGGTTCAACAAAAGCAGTTCCTGTATTTAATGAGTTCGGATTTAAAAACTCCTTAAAATCTTTGTCTTTATGACCATCAGGAGCTTCGTCAGTAAATAGTCTGTCGTATAGACGAACTTCTGCTTTTATTGCATGCGCAATCGAAACCCAGTGAAGCGTTCCTTTTACTCTTCGCTTGCTTGCTTCGGTTCCGCTTCCGCTTTTGGAGTCTTCGTCATAAGTACAGTGTACTTCTGTAATATTCCCTTCAGCGTCTTTTACTACCTCATTGGCTTTAATGATATAAGTGTTTTTTAAACGTACTTCACCACCTAGTTTTAAACGAAAGAATTTTTTGTTAGCTTGTTCCCTAAAATCCTCTTTTTCAATGTAAATTTCTTTTGAGAAAGGAACTTGTCTTGATCCTGCCTTTTCGTCTTCGGGATTGTTCTCTGCTGTTACCCATTCTTCTTTGTTTTCTGGGTAATTAGTGATAACAAGTTTTAAAGGGTCTAGAACAGCCATTACTCTTGGTGCTGTTTTGTTCAAGTCGTCTTTTATACAGTATTCTAATAAGGCAACATCTGTTACGTTATCTCTCTTAGAAATCCCAGCCGTTTCACTGAATTTTCGAATAGACTCTGGTGTGTATCCTCTTCTTCGTAATCCAGAAATTGTTGGCATACGTGGGTCATCCCAGCCATTGACAACTCCTTCTTCTACAATTTGAAGAAGTTTACGTTTACTCATAACGGTATAACTTAAGTTTCTCCTTGCAAATTCACGTTGTTTAGGTCGTAGGTTTTTAGGGTCAATCACTTGATCAACATACCATTCATAAAGATCTCTATGACTTTTGAATTCTAAAGTACAGATTGAATGAGATACTTGTTCTAGGTAGTCAGATTCACCATGAGTCCAATCGTACATAGGGTATATGCACCAATCATTTCCTGTTCTATGGTGTTCTTTTTTAAGAATACGATACATAATTGGATCACGCATATGCATGTTTACATGCTGCATGTCTATTTTTGCTCTTAAGATATGAGAACCTTCTTCAAATTCACCATTCTTCATTTTTAAAAACAAATCAAGATTTTCTTCTACTGATCTATCTCTATTAGGTCCGTTAACACCCGGTTCGGTGGGAGTTCCTTTTTGAGAAGCCATTTCTTCAGAAGACTGGTTGTCTACATAAGCTTTTCCTTCTTTTATAAGTTGGATAGCCCAGTCATAAAGTTGTTGAAAGTAATCAGATGAGAAAAACTCTTGGTCCCATTGGAAGCCTAGCCACTTTACATCTTTACGGATGGCATCTACATATTCCTGCTCTTCTTTTGCAGGATTTGTATCGTCAAAACGCAAGTTTACAGGGGCATTGTATTTCAATCCCAATCCAAAATTTAAACATATAGATGCGGCATGACCGATATGTAAATAACCATTCGGTTCTGGTGGAAATCTGAAACGTAGCTTCTCTTGTGGTAAACCATTGTTTAAATCTTCTTCAATGATTTGCTCTAGAAAGTTCAAAGACTTTTTTTCTTCTGTCATCTTCAACAAGTTGAAATGTTAATTAAAGGCACAAATTTAAAGAAAATAGGGGGAATAGTTTCTTTTTTGAATGGTGAAGTTTTTTATTAGTTTTATTTTTTTTCCACCTCTATAGAGTAGGAAGGAGAAAGAAATAGAATATCTGAATTAATTGTTTTGATAACAAAATTTAAAATACTTTTTAGGTGGTTTAATTTTTTATTTGAATTATAAGCATATTGAGTGTTTTTTATTTCAACCTGCATATTGTAAGAGTTTATGATTGCCTTAAGTTGATTTAAATTGATTAAATTTTCTGTCCAGTTTCCTGTTAATGGGTCACAGGTGTTGGTAGGGTCAGTCGGTTGGTGGTCCATTTTTCCTGTTTTAATAAATTTATCCGCTTGAGTAAGGATGTCGTTGTTTTTTAGACCTCTTGTTTTGGTTGCAAGTGTTTTAATAGTTTCTTGTGTCTCTTTTGGGAAGTTCTCTCGAAGAATTTGTTTTCTTAATTCAAAGAAAGCAAGGTTAGAGTCTGTTTTTTTCCATTCATTGGTTTTCTTTGTTCCTAAGAATTCAGCTCTATGGTGTAGTTTTCTTAGACGACTCGTGATAAATGGATTTTTAGAATTAGCACTTGTGGTAAAAATAAGATCAAATGGATTGGAGATTCCGGAAATTTCCCTAAACCATTTATCTAAATCATATATGTGTTCTAGAACATCAAACGAACAAATTAAATCGGGTTTTAGTTTGTTTAATTTTAAATTTTCGACAAGTTCTTCGCAATCCCCACAAATAAAGTAATCAATATTAATTTGAATAGCTTTCGATGTTTTTTTAGCATCCACTACTGATAAGTTATATAGGTCGTTATAAATAACAGTTTTGAAACCGAGTTCTTTAGCAAAGAAAGATAGAAATCCAGATCCACCTCCATAATCTATAAATGTACTTTCATGAATTGGTTTTTTTAGTTTGCTTATTGCTCTGGTTAATAGTTGCTTGTATAGGTTGGAATAGAACTCAAGGTCTACAAGGTATTTGTTAAAGTATGAAGTGTTGTATTCTGAAAGATTTAATTGTGAAATGTCGAGTTTTATTAGTTTTTTAGAAAGTCTAACAGAGGCTTTGTCAATAGTTGTTTTAATTTCAGTATTTTTCATGGTAGATGATTTGTGAATTCAAAGAAACGACAATTTCTTAATGAAAAATAATTCATGGGCTTCTTTTGGGGCTTCAATAATGAACATTTTTTTGGATATTTGATTAGTTTTTCGTATGTTATAGAGTGCATTTTTTGATGCCTAGTACCTATTGTTTCACCTTAAAGTTATGTATTATGATGGACCAAACTTTAGATTCTAGTATGTCTAATGGTGATTTAGGAAAATTAAAATCACCTACAGGATGGGGAAGACAGCATTATGCAGGAAAGAGAATTCGTAAAATAAAAAATTATCGAACAGATCTTTTTAGACCAAATGAATTAAAGCGTATGTCTTTTATTCAGCGTTTTGTTGCCCAGCATATTAGTGGATTAAAATTGCGAAAAAGAGATGGAACCCTATAGTGGTTTTGAAAATGTCGAAGTAAATTATTTACTTCGACATTTTTAGAAAATAAGACTTTCTGATTTCAATTTCTTTAGTGTGAATTGCTAAATTTGCATTCAAATTAAGATCATGGGAATTATAAAAGTTGAGAATATTCGTACCTACTCATATCATGGGTGTTTAGAGGAAGAAGCAAAAATTGGTTCTGATTACAGGGTTGATATTGAGGTGAAAGCTGATTTGAAAAAATCTAGTAAATCTGATAAATTAGGTGATACTGTTGATTATGTACATTTAAATTTAATTGTTAAGGAAGAAATGGATATTCGTTCTGAGCTGTTAGAGCATGTAGCAAAACGAATTCAAGATAGGGTATTAGATGAGATTCCAATGGTTTCAAAAGTGAAAACGGCGGTTTCTAAGATTAATCCACCTATTGGAGGTGATGTAGAGCAAGTAACAATTGTGCTTAAAAAGAAACGGAAATAAAGCCTTTGTTGTTGATTTATAATGGGTTTACTTGTCAGGGCAAGAAAAAAATAATATTTCAATAAAAAAATCTTGTGCAAATTAGAAAAATAACTAAATTTGCAGCCTTAATGGCGTTGTGGCCGAGTGGCTAGGCAGTGGTCTGCAAAACCATCTACAGCGGTTCGAATCCGCTCGACGCCTCCAGTTTAAACCATCTATCATTTCGATAGGTGGTTTTTTGTTTTCTTTAACATGGTGAGATTTATTTATTCCTCATTTTTGTAGGGTTTTTGCAAGGAAACTTCCACATTAAATTGTATTTTGGTTTTTCCTTTCTAAATAAATTTTATGAAAATTTACCCGATTGAAACTGGAAACATCAAATTAGACGGAGGAGCTATGTTTGGAGTGGTGCCTAAAAGTATTTGGCAGCGCACTAATCCAGCAGATGCAAACAACATGATAGATTTAACGATGCGTTGTTTGTTGATTGAAGATGGAAATCGATTGATGCTGATAGATACGGGAATCGGGAATAAGCAATCAAATACTTTTTTTGGGTATTTTTATCTTTCGGGAGATTTTTCTTTGGATAGTTCATTGGCTAAATTAGGGTTTCATAGAGATCAAATAACGGATGTGTTTTTAACTCACTTGCATTTTGATCATTGTGGAGGTGCGATTGAGTGGAATAAAAATAAAACAGGGTATCAGCCTGCTTTCAAAAATGCTGTTTATTGGTCTAATGAAGCACATTGGAAATGGGCAACAGTTCCCAACCCAAGAGAAAAAGCCTCTTTTTTAAAAGAAAATATTTTACCAATCCAAGAGTCTGGTCAGTTGCAGTTTGTTGATTTGAAAGGAGAAAGTTTTCAGTCAGATTCTGAATTGAATTTTGGCATATTGAGTGTTGATGGTCATACAGAGAAACAAATGATTCCTCATATTCAATATAAAGGAAAAACTCTTGTTTTTGCAGCAGATCTATTGCCAACCGTTGGGCATTTGCCGTTGCCATATGTAATGGGGTATGATACAAGACCCTTACTTACAATGGATGAGAAAGCCCTTTTTTTAAATGAGGCAGCAGATAAAGAATTTATTTTGTTTTTAGAACACGATGCTCATCATGAGTTGTGTACTGTAAAACATACCGATAAAGGAGTGCGTCTCCAAAATAGTTATACTTTTAACGAAGTGTTCAGTTGATTTATTAAAATATAGAATATGAAATTATTAAAACCGCTTTATGTAACCTCATTAATTACAGCAACCCTTGTTAGTTGTAAGTCAATTCATAAAATTCCTGTTCCAGTTGCTGTGCAAAATGGGATTAATATTAGCGCCAAAAATATTGCGTTAACAGAGGATGAGAAACAAAGATGGGGGCATGCAGATATTGCTACAGATACCATTCCAGGTATGAGTGTGTTGCAAGCATACGAGTTTTTAAAGGGGAAAGAATCTACACAGGTAATTGTGGCAGTCAATGATTCTGGGATTGATTTAGAGCATGAGGATTTAAAAGATGTGTTGTGGACAAACCCTAAGGAAGTAGCTGGAAATGGAATTGATGATGATAAAAATGGATACATAGATGATGTTCATGGATGGAACTTTTTAGGAGATATTTATGATGAAAATCTTGAGATTACCAGAATCATCAAACTAAAGTCTCAGAAATTTGATGGGAAAACAGAAAGTCAAATTGAAGATAAAGACAAAGCGGAGTATGATGAATATATGGAGCTGAAAGAGATTTTTGATAAGAAATTAGGAGAAGCTGCTTCTGAAAAAGAAAAATACGCTTTCTATTTAAATATGTTTGAAACATCTCATAATGCAATGGTAGCAAATACAGGAAAAGAAGCTTATTCGCTTTCGGATGTAGAGGCTATTGTTACAGAAGATCCAATGTTGTTAAAGCAAAGAGAACTAGCGATGAATGTTTTAAAAGGAGGGACTACCATTCCGGTTGAAATGAAACAGATCAAAAGAGGTGTAGAGCATTATACATCTTCTGTGGATAGTCATTATAATCTTGACTTTAATCCAAGGAAAGATTTGTTAGGGGATGATGAAAATGATATGAGTACGAAGTATTATGGAGATGGAAACCCGAAAAATCATCAAGACGATGAAATTCACGGAACACATGTCGCTGGAATTATTTTAGCCTCGAATGATAATGGAAAAGGTGTTGATGGAGTGGCAAAAAATGTAAAATTGATGTCGGTTCGTTGCGTTCCAAATGGTGATGAATATGATAAAGATGTTGCTTTGGCATTTAGATATGCTGTAGATAATGGGGCTAAGGTTATCAATACAAGTTTTGGAAAAGGGTATTCTATGCATGCGGATTGGGTACACGATGCAATTAAGTATGCAGAAAAGCACGATGTTTTAATTGTAAATGCAGCCGGAAATGATGCAGATAATATTGATGAAGTTCCATCTTATCCTAATGATGCACCGGATATGAAGGAAGAAATTTCTGATAATATGATTACGATTGGTGCAATGAGTTCTAGTTATGATGAGCATATGTTGGCTACTTTTTCTAATTATGGTCAAATTAATGTAGATGTGTTTGCACCTGGTGTAGATGTGTATGCAACTGTCCCAAATAGTGAATATCAGTATTTAAGTGGTACGTCTATGGCGTCTCCTTCTACTGCTGGAGTTGCGGCAATGATTCGCTCTTACTATCCAGAATTATCTGCAAGTCAAGTCAAGCATATTTTAATGAATTCTGGTACGGTAATTAATTTTAAGGTCATCAAACCAGGAACTCAAGACGAATTGGTTGATTTATCTGATTTGTGTGTGTCTGGTAGAATTGTCAATGCGTACAATGCAGTAAAAATGGCGGAAGAAATGACTGCTAAGAAAAAGAAAAAATAAATTTTTAGGTTCCTAGTCTTATGAGAATAGCTCTATCCTTGTTTAGTATTTGTTTTTCAATAGTTGCTTTTGCTCAGAATACAACCTATTGGCAGCAACATGTTTCCTATAAAATGGATATTGATATGGATGTAAAATCGTATCAATACAAGGGGAAACAAAAGTTGACTTACACGAATAATTCTCCTGATGTTTTAGATAAGGTTTATTACCATTTGTATTTTAATGCATTTCAGCCAGGTAGTGAGATGGATATTCGTTTGCAGAATATTCAAGATCCTGATGGGAGAATGGTTGAGAAATCAGGTACAGAAGAAAAACCTATTGTAACAAGTAGAATTTCTGTTTTAAAACCCGATGAAATAGGGTTTATTAAGGTGTTGTCATTGGTTCAAGATGACAAGAAAGTGGAGACGCATCTAGATGGAACGATATTAGAGGTAGTTTTAAATACGCCGATCCAGTCAGGTGAAACAACTGTTTTGTATATGGAGTTTTTAGGTCAAGTTCCGTTGCAAATTAGACGAGCAGGAAGAGATAATAAGGAAGGAGTTGCGCTTTCAATGGCACAATGGTATCCAAAATTAGCAGAATATGATTTTGAAGGATGGCATGCGAATGCATACATAGCAAGAGAATTTCACGGAGTTTGGGGTGATTTTGATGTGACGCTACATATTGACAAAAAATATATCGTTGGAGGGTCAGGATATCTTGAAAACGCAAATGAAGTAGGCTATGGTTATGAGAAGAAGGGTTTCAAAGTAAAAAAGCAGAAAGGGAAAAAATTGACGTGGCATTTTATTGCTCCAAAAGTTCATGATTTTACATGGGCTGCTGATCCAAAATTTAAACATGATGTTTTGAATACTGAAAGTGGGACGGTGTTGCATTTTCTGTATAAGAAAAAAATGGATCAAGAATATTTGAAAAATTGGAGGGACTTACAGCCTAAGACTGCTGAGTTACTTGCATACTATAACGAAAATATCGGAGCTTATCCGTATAAACAATATTCTGTTATTCAGGGAGGTGACGGAGGAATGGAGTATGCAATGTGTACTTTGGTTACCGGCGAACGATCTTTTGGGAGTTTGGTAGGTGTAGTTGCACATGAAATGGCCCATTCTTGGTTCCAATTTGTGTTGGCAACGAATGAGTCTAAACATCCTTGGATGGACGAAGGGTTTACTACATATATTTCAAGTCATGCTGAGAATATGGTTTTAAAGGAGGGTAAAACCAATCCTTTAGAAGGTTCATATAAAGGATATTATAATTTATTGAATTATAATATAGAGGAACCATTGACCACACAGGCAGATGCTTATCATTATAATTTTGCTTATGGAATTGCTGCATATAGTAAAGGGTCTATTTTTCTTTCTCAATTGGAATATGTGATAGGCAAAGAAAATGTAGTGAAAACTTTAAAGAAATATTACGAAGATTTTAAATTCAAGCATCCAACACCCAATGATATAAAAAGGACGGCTGAGAAAATTTCTGGAATTCAGTTGGATTGGTATTTAAATTATTGGACTCAAACTAAACACACTATCGATTATTCTGTTTCGGTAGAAAACTCAAATAAGGTTGTTCTAAATAGAATTGGAAGAATGCCAATGCCTATCGATGTATCCGTAACCTATGATGATGGTTCGGTTGAGGATTTTTATATTCCATTAAAAATGATGAGAGGTGCAAAACCAACTTCTGCTACTAGTTTGGAAAGTTGGTCGTGGGTTGCTCCAGGTTATGAATTTGTGACTACTAAAAACATTCAGTCAGTTCAGATTGATCCTTCTCGATTGATGGCAGACACGGATTCAGAGAATAATGTTTTTCCAAGAATAAAGATTGACTAACAGCAAAATAATATACTTTTATGGTTGATTCTTTGTTGTTGTATTTTAATAAGATACTCACTTTGAATAAGGAGGAGGAGCGTGCAGTGACTTCTTTGTTTAAGCTTAGAACGGTTAAACGGCGACATTTTTTGTTAGAGCAAGGACAGGTATGCAAATTCAATACGTTTGTTGTAAAAGGGTGTTTTAAAATGTATTTTGTTGATGAAAAAGGCAAGCAACATAATTTGCAGTTTGCAATTGAAAATTGGTGGATTGGTGATATAGGGAGTTTTCATAGTGAAGAGCCTAGTATGTTGTATATTGAAGCCCTAGAGGATTCTGTAGTATTAGAAATTAGTAAAAAGGGGCAGCTCAGTCTTTTTGTAGATTATCCAAAATTTAATAGGATATTTAGAGTTTTCACAGAGAATGCTTTGGTGAGTTCACAACGAAGAATTCTTCAAAATATCAGTTCCACTGCAGAGGAGCGGTATTTGGATTTTTTAAAGCGATATCCTTATTTTTTTGAACGCATTTCTAACGTTCAAATTGCTTCTTATTTGGGAGTGACTCCTGAGTTTTTAAGTACTATTCGAAAAAAAATTGCAACAATTTAGTTATTTCAAATGTTTTCTTAAGATACCTTATAGGTAGTGAAGTTTTCTTTTCTGGAAATTTGTATCAGCCAAAAAAAGATACAATATGAAGAAAAGAATAATCATTATGGCTTC
The DNA here is from genome assembly GCF_057197705.1 of Flavicella sp. IMCC45537. Classification (NCBI taxonomy): domain Bacteria; kingdom Pseudomonadati; phylum Bacteroidota; class Flavobacteriia; order Flavobacteriales; family Flavobacteriaceae; genus Flavicella; species Flavicella sp. IMCC45537. The sequence goes on along the minus strand of NZ_CM170067.1, from coordinate 2,551,846 downwards.
AGCAATTTTGTTGGTAGCCTTTGGTAAGAATTCAATTCCTGAAAAAGAAAACATTAACACTAAAAAAACAGAAATTATGAAAAGTGAAAACAGAAAACAAATAGAGACTTTGTTGGCAGAATATCAAAAAGCATTGGTGAATTCAGATGCAAAGTTGGCGCAATCTCTTTATACGAAAGATGGAATATTTATGCCAACAGAAGCACCTAGTGGAGTTGGTAAAGAACAGATTTTAAAATCGTATCAATTTGTGTTTTCTCAAATACAATTGGATATTGTTTTTGATATCAAAGAAATAGAAATTGAAGGGGATATGGCATTTGCTGTTACTAGTTCGGAAGGAACGGTTCATATTCTGGCTAATGGAGTAAAAGCACCCGAGTCGAATAGAGAGTTGTTTGTGTTTAAAAAAGTTTTAGGACAGTGGAAGATAGCAAGATATATGTTTAATAAGACAAGCGCGAAATAATTGTACGTGTAGTTATTTATATAAAAAAAGCCGACTAAATATTTAGTCGGCTTTTTTTTATGTAGAAATTTCTTGTTTTTTAAACGTCATCAAAATCAACAGCAATTTTTGCTGTAGTTGGGTGAGCTTGACAAGCTAATACCAACCCTTCTTCTATTTCATCTTCTGTTAGAATACTGTTTGACGTCATGATAGCTTTTCCTTCCGTTACTTTACACATACAGCTACTACAAACACCACCTTGACAAGAATAAGGAGCATCTAAGTTGTGACGTAGTGATGCTGCTAAAATAGTGTCTTTTTGATCCATGGTAAACGTTGTTTCTTCATCGTCTACAAGTACTGTAATTTCTGAAACACCATCAGCAGAACTTACATCTTTAGTGTCTGCAGAAGATACAAATAATTCAAAGTTGATATTTTCCTTTAAAAAACCATCTTCTTTAAGAGTTGTGCTTACTTCGTTGATCATTTCTTCAGGTCCGCAAAGAAAAACATCGTCAAAATTTAAGTGATTGAATTTTTCTCTAACGATATAATTGGTAGCTTTTTTGTCGATTCTACCTTGTATAGTTCCCGAGCTTTGTTCTTGTGAAAAAGCATATTTAATATTAAAACGAGCAATAAACTTTTTAGCCAACGCATCGAGTTCACTTTTGAAGATGGTGCTATTTGCTGTTTTGTTACCGTAAATTAAAGTAAATGTTGATTTGGGTTCGTCTTCTAGAACTGTTTTTATCATGGATAAAACAGGGGTAATTCCACTTCCTGCAGCAAAAGCAAGGTAGTTTTTTAGTTGATCACTTTTTGTGTCAATTGTAAAGTTTCCTTCAGGAGGAGCAACTTCTAAAGAGTCACCTGAATTTAATGAATTGTATGCGTAATTTGAAAACTTACCATTTTCAATAGCCTTTACTGCGATTTTTACATCGCCACTTTTTTCTGATGAGCATATTGAGTAAGCACGTCTTAATTCTTCTCCGTCTACTGTTGTGCGAACTGTAAGATATTGTCCTGCTTTAAAAGCAAAAACCTTTTTTAAATCCTCTGGGATATTGAAAAGAATAGAGACAGCAGAGCTTGTTTCTTTTACAATTTCTTTAATTTTTAATGTGTGAAAATGAGGCATAAGTAATGTATAATAAAATGTGCTGCAAAAATAAGAAACTTATTAGTAGTGCTTAGAAGATTTTAAAAAAAATACCTATAAATCTTTAATTAACATTTGTTACCGTGATAAGCACTATTAAATCCTTATCTTTATTTACTGCTTCAGTGTTAGCTTATGGAAGATGGAAAACAAACTTTAGAGGAATTATTAAATATTGCTCATCCAATTATTGTAGCGCCAATGTTTTTGGTGTCTAATGTGGCTATGGTAAAAGCTGCAATGGAAAAAAATGTAGCTGCTTGCATACCCGCTTTGAATTTCCGAACTACCGATAAGCTAAGAGTTGCTATTCAGGAATTAAAAAAAGTGAAGCCGGAAAAGGGGGCATTTGGGATCAATATCATAGTGAATAAATCTAACCTAAAATATAAAGATCAGCTTAGGATATGTTGTGAGGAAGGGGTTGATTTTATTATAACGTCTTTGGGAAACCCGAAACTGATTATTGATGAAGCGCATAAAAAAGGGATCAAGGTTTTTTGTGATGTTGTAAATTTAAATCATGGAATAAAGGTTGCAAATATGGGGTGTGATGCTTTGATTGCAGTAAATAATAAAGCCGGTGGACATCGTGGGGATTTTGGTCCTGAAGAGTTGATAACTCAATTGAATGCTCATTGTTCTATTCCCATAATTTCGGCAGGAGGTGTTGGAAGTAAGCAGGAGTTAGATAAGGTGCTTTCATATGGTGCTGTTGGTGTTTCTATTGGGAGTCCTTTTATAGCTTCAGAGGAAGCTGGTGTATCGCAAGAGTATAAAGAAGCTTGCGTTTCTTATGGGGCTGATGATATTGTGGTTACTCAAAAAATTTCTGGAACCCCTTGTACTGTTATCAATACACCGTATGTGAAAAAAATAGGAACTCATGAAACTTGGATTGAGTGTGTGCTAAATAGAAACAAAAAACTTAAAAAGTGGGTAAAGTTATTACGTTATTTGAAAGGAACAAATGATGTGGAGAATGCCGCCATGAAAGCAACCTATAAAACGGTTTGGGTAGCAGGTCCCACCATTGAATATACAACCAAAATCGAATCGGTAAAAACTATTATTGATAGGTTTATTTGATGGATTTAAATCAACGACCATTACTTCTTATCTTTCCTTTTGAACACTAGATTTTTTAATTAGTTTGTCTCTATCTTAATCAGCTGATATGAATGAGTAATATTATTTGTAGTTTTGCGTTATTAGGTTTGAGTAAAAAAATACTTAAATAGAATTCTAATCCTATTAATCTTGGTTAAAAAACTTCCTTTTTTGTGTATTGGACTTGTGTTGTTGCTTTTTAGTTGCAGTACTAAAAAAGACAGCTTCGTAAATAGAAAGTACCATGCTATGACGACTGAGTACAATATATTGTACAATGGTGAGATTGCATTTCAGGCTGGTTTGAATGAGATCAACGAGAAATATCAAGATAATTATTGGGAAATACTACCTATAGAGCCTTTGAATATTGAGGAGGGTAAAATCGATATTCCTGATTACAAAAAGAAGTCAAAAGCTTCTAAGAAGAATAAAAAGAAAAAGGAGGAAGATAAAAATTTAACTTCTTTTGAATTGGCAGAGGAGAAAGCTGTGAAGGCTGTTCAGAAGCATTCCATGAATATTGGAGGGAAGGAGAAAAATAGCCGAATTGATGAGGCGTATCTGTTGTTGGGGAAATCTCGTTATTATACAAGTCGTTTTGTTCCGGCCATGGAAGCTTTTAATTATGTTATTAAAAATTATCCAGAAGCAAGTTTGATAGATGAAACTATTGTTTGGAAAGCTAAAGCGGATATTAGAATGCAAAATGAAGATGTTGCGATTGCTTCTTTAGAAGTCTTTTTAGAAAAGGATGCAATAGATCAAAAAAACTTGGAAGATGCCTATATTACTATGGCTATGGCATATAGTCAGATAGACAGTACAGAGATGATTATTCGTAGTTTGCATAGTGCTGTTGAGGAAAGTAAAAACCCAACTAAAAAATCTAGAAACCTTTTTATATTAGGACAGTTGTATCGTCAAGAGAATGATTTAAATAATTCTCAAACTGCTTTTCAGGAAATAATAGATTTTAAAAAAGCACCCTATGATTATAAGATTCATGCAGAAATCGAGAAAGTTAAAAACTTTCAGTTAGGAGGCGTACCTGAGGAAGCAATACCACAACTAGAAAAACTAATTAAAATTAGAGAGAATAGGCCTTATTTAGATGAGCTCTATTATCATTTGGCATTGTTACAAAGTAATAATGGAGACAAAGAATTGGCGCTGCAGAACTATCAAAATTCCGTACATGCTAAGAATGCCAAAAGTTTTCAAAAAGGGTTGTCATATGAGGCTTCTGGAGATATTTATTTTGACGACACTGATTATGCTACGGCAAGTAGTTTTTATGATAGTGTATTGCAAGTTTCAGGAAATATCGATTCAAAAAGAATAAGGAAACTCAAAAGAAAGAAACAGGGCCTAGAGTCTGTTTTGGTTTTTGAAGATGTGATAAAAAGGAATGATAGTATATGGAATGTACTTGCTATGGATAAGGAAGAGCAAGTAGAGCATTTTACAGTATATATAGAGAATTTAAAAAAGGAAGAGCAAGAAGCAAAAGAAAAGGCAGAGTTTTTAGAGGATTTAAAAAAATATGAAGAAACAGGACTTGCTAGTGCTCAAACAGCTGTAAAGGCTTCTAATAAAAATGGTGATTGGTATTTTTACAGTGATCAAACAGTAAGTTTTGGGAAGCAGGAGTTTAAACGTGTATGGGGATCAAGGAAGCTTACGGATAATTGGAGATGGTCTGATAATACTCGATTGAGAGATGATCAGTTGATTGTTGTGAAAACAGATAATGCAACTGGAGAAGAGGAAATGCCAGAAAAGTATAAGGTTGCGTACTATGTAAATCAGTTGCCGTCTACTTTGAAAGAGATAGATAGTATTTCTAATTTAAGAAGCAGTACTTATTATCAACTAGGTTTAATCTATAAAGAGCAGTTTAAGGAATATGAACTTGCGGCTGAGACTTTAGAAACATTAATCGAAATTTTTCCTGAGGATAAATTGGTTTTAGGGACAAATTACCATTTGTTTAGGATATATGAAGCGATGGGGAATCAAGAAAAAGCTGATTATTATAGTGGTATTGTGGTAAGACGTTTTCCTAATTCGGTATTTGCACAAATGATTTTAAACCCAGAAGAGGTAATAGATAGCAAGAGTGATAAAACGCCTGAGGGTGCTTATAGAGAAATCTATTATACCTATAAATCTAGAGACTATTTACAAACGATTTATGATATTTCAAAAGCGTTGCGTACCTTTGAAGGAACACCGATAGTACCAAAACTTGAATTATTAAAAGCTTATGCCTTAGCAAAAACAAAAGGTAAAAAAGCATTTATGGAGGCTCTCGACTATATTGTCTTAAATTATTCTAATACAGAAGAAGGCAAAAGAGCGAAGGAGTTGATGAGAAAATTGAAATAAAGTACCCCTTAATATGTTTAAAGAAAAAAAGATGAAAGAAAGTCCTGTTCTAGAAAGAAATGTAATTGGTAAGAAAACTTCAATTGTTGGAGATATTCATTCTGAAGGAGATTTTAGAATAGATGGTTCTGTAGAAGGAAGTATTCGTGCGGATGGTAGAGTCATTATTGGGAGAGAAGGAAATGTAAAAGGCTTAATAGAATGTACTAATGCAGATATAGAAGGGGAGGTATCCGGAAATATTTCTGTAAGTGATATGTTAACCTTAAAATCAACAGCTGTGATACATGGTGATGTTGTGATTGGTAAATTAACCGTTGAACCTGGTGCTTCTTTCAATGCAACATGTAGTATGAAAGGCATGATTAAAGAATTAAATAAAGATGGTTCAAAAAAATCCTCAGAAAAAACCGCTTCATAAATTTATTAGATTTTCCGGAATAGGGATTCAACTAGGTGTAACCATTTATTTGGCAGCTTATTTAGGCAAAAAATTGGATGTTTATTTTGGATTTGAAAAAACACTGACGTTATTGTTGGTGCTTTTTGCTTTTGTAATTTCTATGTATAGTATGTTACAACAGTTAAAAAATATGGAAGACAAAGAATAACAATGTCAAAAAAAACGGTTCTCTTTTCTGTCAGACTGGTAATAATTGCAGGTCTTATTTTTTATATTCATACTGAGTTGTTGAGGTTTTTAGGCTATTCTCCCTATGAAAACATGATAATTCAGGGGTATTATGCAAATGTAATTTTAGCAATTTTTATTATTTCAAGTTTGAGTTTTTTACAAAAAAAATTCAGTGATCAGTTAGGGTTTTTGTTCATGGCAGGAAGCCTGTTGAAATTTGCTGTGTTTTTTATTTTTTTCTCACCTGAATTTAGACAGGATGGAGATATTTCTAGATTAGAGTTTTTGTCTTTCTTTGTTCCGTATCTATTGTGCTTGTTTTTAGAGACTTTGGGTGTTGTTAAGATTTTGAATTTCTCAAAAAAATAAGGAATAAATTGCCTGAGATTTTAGGAAAAAAAATAATCTGAAAATTAATTTTTCCATTACGTTTAAAAATATATCTTTGCAGCGTTTTTAAGACACGTTTATTTATAGATTATGCGAAGAGATTTTTTAATCAAAAAGATTACGTTTTTATTGTTTTTAGTTTCGTTTATTTCGGTAGCGCAACACCACAATGATGAACATACTCAACATTCAACTAGCCATACTGAAGAAGCTGAGGCTTCTTTAGGGGAGGAAATTAAAGCATTTATCAACCATCACTTGTTGGATTCTCATGATTTTGGTCTGTTTTCTTACGAAGATGAGCACGGGAAAGAGAATCATGTAGGGATGCCTTTACCGGTTATTTTGTATGATGCAGAGTCTGGATTAAACGTTTTTTCTTCTTCAAAATTTCATCACGGTGAAACAGTTGCAGAGAATAATGGAAACTTCTTTAAACTTTACCACGGTAAAATTTATAAAACGGATGCAGCAGGGACTATCTCTTATGATGATCACCACCATGCAACAAACATAAAGCCAGTTGATTTTTCTATCACAAAGAATGTTACTTTCATCTTTTTGGTTTCTTTGTTTATGTTTTTGGTTTTTACTGGAATGGCAAAAAATTACAAAACAAGTGCTTTGCCTAAAGGTTTTGGTAGATTGTTAGAGCCTTTGATTTTATATGTTAGAGATGAGATTGCTATCCCTAATATTGGAAAAAAGCACTACAGAAAATACATGAGCTACTTGTTAACTGTGTTTTTCTTTATCTGGATTGTGAACTTATTAGGTTTGACACCTGTAGGGATTAATGTAACAAACAATATTGCTGTTACTTTGTCTTTAGCATTGATAACTTATCTTTTGACAACATTTACGGCTAATAAAAATTACTGGGGACACATCTTTTGGATGCCAGGAGTACCAACACCAATGAAGATTTTGTTAATTCCAATTGAATTGTTAGGTACGATCATTAAGCCATTTTCATTGATGATTCGTTTGTATGCAAATATTACTGCAGGACATATCGTATTGATGAGTATCATTGGAATGATGTTCATCTTTAAAAACTGGATTGGTAGTCCATTGTCATTTGGATTGGCATTTGCTTTATCATTATTAGAGTTATTAGTAGCGGCGCTACAAGCTTATATTTTCACTATGCTTTCTGCGTTGTACTTCGGTTCTGCAGTTGAAGAGCATGATGATCACTAAAAATTGAATGTTTAATAATTAAATATATATATCATGGAAGGATTAAATTACATTGGAGCAGGATTGATCGTAATCGGTGCAGCTGTTGGAATTGGAAGAATTGGTGGTTCAGCAATGGACGCTATTGCTCGTCAACCAGAAGCATCAGGAAAGATTCAAACTGCTATGTTGATTGCAGCAGCCTTAATCGAGGGTATCGGTTTCGCAGCTTTATTCGCAGCATAAGACAAAACAAACAAATAGCTACAACGGTTGGTTGTAGCTATTGTTTATCCTAAAATTAATTAAAAAACACAAAACACACGATGGAAAAATTAATAGAACAATTTTCATTAGGTTTATTTTTCTGGCAATCAGTATTATTTGTAGCATTGGTTCTTTTGTTAAAGAAGTTTGCATGGAAACCAATTTTAGAAGCAGTAAACGATAGAGAAGAAGGTATCAAGAATGCATTGGAATCAGCTGAAGAAGCTAAGAAAGAAATGCAATCTTTGAATGCTGATAACGAAAGAATTTTAAAAGAAGCTAGAGCAGAGAGAGATGCTTTGTTAAAAGATGCTCGTGAAATAAAAGAAAAAATTATTTCTGACGCTAAAGAGGAAGCTCAAGAACAAGCAAGTGGAATTATTGATGCTGCAAAATCTGCGATTGAAGTAGAAAAGCAAGCTGCAATTGCACATTTAAAGTCTCAAGTTGCTCATTTATCAATTGACATTGCTGAAAAAGTAGTTCAAAAAGAATTAGCGGCTAAAGAGGATCAACTAGCATTGGTTGACAAAATGTTAGGTGACGTTACTTTAAACTAAGATAAGATGAAAGGAACTAGAGCAGCACTTAGATATGCAAAAGCAGTATTGAATCTTGCAAAAGATTCTAAGAAAGAAACAGAAGTGAATAACTCTATGCAGTTGATCGCTAAAACTCTTTCTGAAAGCGAAGAACTTGCTCTTGTATTAAGTAGCCCAGTAATCAAAGCAGAACTTAAGATTAATGCTTTGAATGCTATCTTTTCTGAAGCAGTAGATCAAATCACTTTAGGTGCGATCAAATTGTTGGGAGAGAATAAAAGATTGCCATTGTTGGCAATGGTTGCGAAGCAGTATACAATTTTGTTTGACCATGACAAACTTATTGATGTTGCTAGAGTAACAACCGCAGTGCCATTAACAGCGGCATTAAACAAGAAAGTACTAGCGAAAATTAAAGAACTAACAGGTCATGAAGCCATTGTTGAGAACGTGGTGGATGCTGATATTTTAGGAGGATTTATTTTACGTGTTGGTGATATCCAGTACGACGCAAGTATTTCAAATAATTTTAACGAATTGAAAAGACAATTTGACAATAGTCATTTTGTTGCAAAAATTTAATTATACATCAAAATAATTCAAGATGGCAGAAATTAAAGCAGCTGAAGTTTCAGCAATTTTAAAAGAACAATTGACAAATTTTGAAGCATCGGCTTCATTGAGTGAAGTTGGGACGGTTTTACAAGTTGGAGATGGTATTGCTCGTGTATACGGTTTATCTAACGTACAGTACGGAGAATTGGTTCAGTTTGAATCAGGTTTAGAAGGTATTGTATTGAACTTGGAAGAAGATAATGTTGGGGTTGTACTTTTAGGTGCATCTACTTCAGTAATTGAAGGATCTACTGTAAAACGTACAGAGCGTATCGCATCTTTAAATGTAGGTGAAGGTATTGTTGGACGTGTTGTAGATACTTTAGGAAACCCGATTGATGGTAAAGGACCAATTGAAGGTGAAACTTTTGAGATGCCTTTAGAGCGTAAAGCTCCTGGTGTAATCTTTAGAGAGCCAGTAACTGAGCCTTTGCAAACTGGAATTAAATCTATTGATGCAATGATTCCTGTAGGTCGTGGACAGCGTGAGTTGATCATTGGTGACCGTCAGACTGGAAAGTCTACTGTAGCTTTGGATACAATCTTGAATCAAAAAGAATTTTATGATGCAGGAAACCCAGTTTACTGTATTTATGTTGCTATTGGTCAAAAAGCTTCTACTGTTGCTGGTATTGTAAACTTATTAGAAGAAAAAGGTGCTTTAGCTTATACAACTGTTGTTGCAGCTAGTGCTTCTGAGCCGGCTCCAATGCAAGTATACGCTCCTTTTGCAGGTGCTGCAATTGGTGAGTATTTTAGAGATACTGGTAGACCAGCATTGATTATTTATGATGATTTATCAAAACAAGCGGTAGCTTACCGTGAGGTTTCTTTGTTGTTAAGAAGACCACCGGGACGTGAGGCTTACCCAGGGGATGTATTCTTCTTACACTCTAGATTATTAGAGCGTGCGGCAAAAGTAATCAACAATGATGCTATTGCTCAAAAAATGAATGATGTACCACCTTCATTAGTTGGTAAAATCAAAGGAGGAGGATCATTAACTGCATTGCCAATTATTGAGACGCAAGCGGGAGATGTATCTGCTTATATCCCTACAAACGTTATTTCTATTACTGATGGACAAATTTTCTTGGATGGAGATTTATTCAACTCAGGGGTTCGTCCAGCGATTAACGTAGGTATTTCTGTATCTCGTGTAGGAGGTTCTGCACAGATCAAGTCTATGAAAAAAGTATCTGGAACATTAAAGTTAGATCAAGCACAGTATCGTGAGCTAGAAGCTTTCGCAAAGTTTGGTTCTGATTTAGATGCTGCAACAATGAACGTAATTTCTAAAGGTGAAAGAAATGTTGAGATCTTAAAGCAAGGTCAAAACGATCCTTACACAGTAGAAGATCAAGTTGCTATTATCTATGCAGGTTCAAAGAACTTATTGAAAGATGTACCTGTAAATAAAGTAAAAGAATTTGAGGCTGATTTCATTTCTTACTTGAATACTAAGCATAGAGATACTTTAGATTCTTTGAAATCTGGAAAATTAGAAAAAGCATCTTTAGATGTATTAGAAGCTGCTGCTGCTGAAATTTCAGCGAAATACGCTTCATAAATTATTAGTTAATATAGAGTAGTTGATTGACTACTCTATATTAATTTGAGTCATTGTAAAGTTTAAGTAGTTTACTACTTGACATAATCGACAAAATATTAAATAAGAAATGGCAAACTTAAAAGAAATTAGAAACAGAATTACTTCTATTGGTTCGACGATGAAAATCACGAAAGCAATGAAGATGGTTTCTGCTGCTAAATTGAAAAAAGCTCAGGATGCAATTACTGCTATGCGTCCTTATTCAAATAAACTTACCGAGTTGTTGCAAAACTTAAGCGCAACTTTAGATGCTGATGCAGGTGGAGTTTATTCAGAGCAAAGAAATGTTTCTAAAGTGTTGATGGTTGTCGTAACTTCTAACAGAGGTTTGTGTGGAGGTTTCAACTCTAATGTTATCAAAGAAACAAGAAAAGTAGTTGCTGAAAAGTATCAAGGTAAGCAAATTGATTTGTTAACTATTGGTAAAAAAGGAAATGATATTTTGGGGAAAGATTTTACTGTTATTGAGAATAAGAGTGAAGTTTTTGATGATTTATCTTTTGGAAATGTAGCTGCAATTGCAGACAATCTAATGGAGCTTTTTGTAGCTGGATCTTATGATAAGATTGAAATAGTTTATAATAGTTTCAAAAATGCTGCAACTCAATTGGTTCAAGTAGAGCAATTTTTGCCTATCAAACCGGTAGAAAGTGATGTTAATGTTTCTTCAGATTATATTTTTGAACCTCAAAAAGAAGAAATAATTTCAGCATTAATTCCAAAATCTTTGAAAACACAATTGTTTAAAGCTTTACGTGATTCTTTTGCATCTGAGCATGGAGCTCGTATGACTGCAATGCATAAAGCAACAGATAATGCAAATGCGTTGAGAGATGAATTATTGTTGACATACAATAAAGCACGTCAAGCTGCTATTACAAATGAAATTTTAGAAATTGTGGGTGGTGCGGAAGCATTGAATGCATAGTTTTAAAACACATATTTTTAAAAAGCCGTAACATTTTTGTTACGGCTTTTTTATTTTAATGATATTGGATAATTACTTTATTCCATTTTGTTGTTTAATGGGATGGAATTGTAGATAGATTTCTTTTTTACAGTATTTAACTTTTCTTATATAGTAGAATTTCGTCTATTCATCTATAGTTTTTTTTGTTTAGTCGAAATATTATTTTGATAGATGATGTAAAATTTAATTTTGGTTAAAACCAAAAAATATTACATTATGAAGACAAAATACTTATTTATCTTATCGTTGTTTTTTGTGGTAGGTATGTACGCCCAAACAACGTTTATCGGTGGACAAACTGGCAATTTATGGTCAGATGCTTTGAATTGGTCAGCAGGACTTCCGGATGCTATGACTTTAGAAGAAATTACTGTTCAACAAGAGATTTCTAATTTAGATACTGATATCTATGGGAATAAATTAATCTCTGACACTGCCTCCGGAAACTATGAAATCAATGAAACGAATTCTGGGACGTTACATTTACAAATTGATGTTGCAACAACTTCTTATTGGGATGCTGCAAATATTGTATTTGATAATGTTATAACAGGTACTTCTTCATTTTCATTTTATAATGATTTTGTTATTGAGAATGATTTGTTTGTACCGGATAAAACCTTTAAAGGTTCCTTAGCGTTTAGAAATTTTAAAACTGATGCTACTTTAAATTTTGAAGCAACGTGTTCTGTGTTATTTGACTGTGTTATGGTTATTAATAATAAGGGGATTGTAAATATGAAAGGTGATTTTGTATCAACTGAGTTGGTTAGTACTGGTACTCCAGATTGGAGGTTTACTTTTTCTCAGGTAGGAGCTTATAATTTATTAGGTAATGCAACCATTTCAGCGAAGGAGATTTACATGAATTCAAATACGAATATTTTTATCGCAACAGATGCCTCACATGTTGTTACAGATGATGTTTGGATATCAAGTGGACAAGGTGTATCTAATAATCTTACGATAAATACTGCAGATTGCCTTGAAAGTACTATTAAAATGAATAATGGTAATACATTAAATATGAATGTAAATGCAAACTTAAGTAACCTAGGAGCACTGAATATGAAAAGTACTAGTTGTGTATTTAATTTAAATATAGATGACGCAGTAACGGCAATTAATTTTGATGCCTCAGATGGTTTTACTTTTGATGTTGGTGCTGTGGTAAATATTACAGGGTTCAAAGAAAATGTAATCCGTTTTGGTACAGATGCTAGCGGTTTAACAAGTACCCAGTTATCCCAGTTTGTTGCTGATGGTGCGGGATTAGGTAATTCTTTAGAATTGGATTCACAGGGATATTTAGTTGTTGCTGCTACAGCTTCAAATTCTTCTGTTGAAAATATAGATTTTAGACTGAAATCAAATGTTGTTAAAGAAGAATTAGAAATTATTAGTCAGGCTTTTATTGAACAAATGGAAGTATTTGATCTTTCAGGGAATCTGATAGTTTCCAATTTAATAGGAGAAAAGAAACTTAACGTTTCGCAACTTTCCACAGGCATTTACATTGCGAGAATAAAAACGAATGATAAATACCTCTCGATGAAGTTTGTGAAAAGATAGCTTCAAAATTAATAATAAATGCCTCAATGTAAATTGGGGCATTTATTTGTTTATTCCTACCATTCACTAACAGAATTGGATGGTTGAATTTACAATTCTTTATATATTACGATAGTTAGAGTATTTTGATATGAATAAGTTACACATGATTAGTTTTAGGATTGTAAAAAATATTTAATTTTGTAATATGAAAAAAATAATGATTCTATTTTCGGTACTATTCATGGTTTCATGTGCATCAACATCTAACGCTACAGACGAAGCTAGTATGAAAGCCAAAGAGTTTACAAAGGTATCCGACAAGGGGGTAGTATATATCTATCGTCCTAACAGAATGTTCGCAGCTGCCTTATCTACCAATATAAAAATAAATGGTTTAGATGCAGGAGGAACTGGCCCGGGTACTTTTTTTAGATGGGAATTAAAACCTGGTGTGTATTCATTTGCCGCATTTTCTGCAGAAAGTTCTGCTGTAATAGAACTAGATGTTAAAGCCAATGAGCATTATTTTATTCGACAAGACGAACGTTTGGGCTTGAATGGTAATAGACCTACCTTGACTGAAATTAAGGAAGAGACAGCAAAGAAAGAAATGCAAAAGTTAAAGCTACTAATAAGTGCATACAGAAATTAAATAGACTACTATGAATAAAATTATTTTGGCGTTCTTTTTGGGGACAATTTTAAGTTTTGCTCAATACGATAATAGTGAGAAATTTACTTTATACGCAGGAGTTGTAACAAACGGCCCGGATGAATATGATTTTAGCAATGCTGTATACGGTTTTGGAGTGCATGGTGTGTATGATGCTTTAAAAATGCATGAAGGAGCACTGGGAGTAAAAGCTTCAGCTGGTTTTGGTGATGGTTTTAATGCCTATTATTTAGGTCCAAATATCAGATTCGGATCAAGATTTTTCTTAGATATGGATGTTTTGTTTGGGTATAAAGAAATTACAAATCCCAAATTATTGACAACATTTCCTGGAAGAAGTGAGTACAAAGGTAGCGCAATATTATGGGACGTAGGTTTCGGATATAGATTTGCTGATGTTCCTTTGGTGTTGCGAGGTGTAATGGGAATTAGTTTTGCGACCGGTTATGACGGTGTTTCACCAGTTTTTGGATTACACGCAGGCTATAGATTTAAATAAACTAAAGGTCAATAACTGTTATTAAGTTTCTGTTCAGTTTTATTTTCCTTTCTTTTTCTAACTTTTTTAATAAACGAGATACTACCACTCGACTGGTATGTAGGTCAAAAGCTATATCCTGATGCGTTGCTTTAATGGCTTCATTACCGTTTACCATGGCTTTATCTCGTAGATATTTTAATAGGCGTTCATCCATGTTTAAAAAAGCAATAGAGTCGATTGCCTCTAGCATTTCTTTCATTCTATTTTGATAGCTCTCTAAGATAAAGTTTTGCCAAGATTTATATTTGCTCATCCAGTCCTCCATTTTTTGAACGGGAATCATAATTACACGTGTTTTGGTTTCGGTAACGGCTCTAATCTCACTAATTGCATTTCCAATACAACAGCTTAATGTCATGGCACAGGTATCTCCTCTTTCTAAAAAATAAAGCACCAATTCATCTCCTTGTTCGTCTTCCCTTAAAATTTTTATCGCACCCTCTAAAAGCAAGGGCATATAGGTGATTTTGGTGCCGATATCCATAAGTTTCTCACCTTCTTTGAAACTTTTATAAGTTCCAATAGAATCGATTTCTTTTAAAAGAGTTTCTTCAAATATGTGTTGGTAGTGAAGTGTTAACTGTTTGTCCATTTTCTATAAAGTTCACATGTAAATATACTTAAATGTTGGGTTAGTTTCTTGTCTAAAGAGAGATAAAAATATCTTTTTTTGTATCTTTGTTTCTTAAATTCTATCACATGTTATCAAACGCTTGTAAATACGCTATACGTTCTATTTTATATTTGTCTTTGTATTCTGATAAAACAAAAAAAATAGGTGTAAAAAAAATTGCTGATGAGTTGGAAACACCGCAGCCTTTTTTGGCAAAGTTATTACAGCAATTGACAAAAAGTAAACTGGTAACTTCTATTAAAGGACCAAACGGAGGATTTTATTTAAGCGAGGAAAATCAAAAAAATTCTATTTGGGATATCGTTGAAAATATTGATGGCCCTAATAAGTTCAATCAATGTTTTTTAGGACTTTCTAAATGTGAAGATGAAAATCCATGTCCAGTGCATTATATTGCGGCGCCTTTTAAAAATAAGATTCTTGCAAATTTTCGAGATAAAACAATAGCGCAATTTTCTTCTGAAATAATAGATACGAATAAGGTCTTATCTCTTAAGGATTATGACGCTTTGAAACAAGAATAGAAATATTTTTTATCCTATTTTTATTTTTCTTTATCAGAGTTTATTTCCCTTTCGTCGATAGTAAAATACTCTTCAACGTTTTATTACAGTACACGTGATTCATAACTTATACTTTTGAGGTATAGAGTTTTAAATATGTGTATTATGAAAAATTATAGAAAATTTATTATTTTGATTGCCTGTTTTTCCAGTGCATCAATTTTCAGTCAAACGAACTTTATTTTTAAACCGATGGCATTGAAAGATGGAGTGTTACTTGTCGTTTTATGTGCCTTTATTGCTGTTTACAAAATAGTACAAAGCTTATTAACCAAAGAATAGGTTGATATTAGTTTCTTGTGATCCCCCATGCCATTAATAGAAATATTAATTTAGTTTAACTGCAGATAATTACCATTCGTCGACACTTATTGTCGATTAATCTAAAAAACGAATATAATTATTGCATTATTATTTTATTTATACCTTAAATAGAAATACCATGGAAGAAAAGAAATTAAAAATTTTGCTGATAGAAGATGATGCGATTGAAGTGATGAAATTGAATCGTACTATTTCTTCAAAAGGACTAGATCACACAATTGTAGAAGCAAACAATGGTGAAGAAGCTCTAGAAATTTTACGTAAAAAAGACGCATTACCCGATATTATTTTATTAGATTTAAATATGCCAAAGATGAATGGTATAGAATTTTTATCGATTTTAAAAGAGGATGATGTATTAAAATACCTTCCAACTATTGTATTATCTACCTCTAGCAACGATAAAGATGTGATGGAATGTTACAAGATAGGAATTGCGGGATATGTAATAAAACCTTTGAAATACGAAGATTACGTTTCAAAAATAGTAAGACTATTGGCGTATTGGAGTATGAATGAGCTAATAAAAAAATAATATGAAAGGAATTGTTTTTACAGAATTTTTAGATTTAGTTGAGGAAAAATTTGGTTTGGAAATGGTAGATACCATTATTGAACAATCTAATTTAGATTCAGGAGGAGTGTATACTTCCATAGGAACTTATAGCTTTTCAGAAATGCTAAGCCTATTAAAAAATTTAAGCGCTAATACTTCCATTTCAATAGATAATTTATTGCTAGTGTATGCTGAGCATTTTTTTTCTGTGATAGAAAAAAATTACCCAGACATGCTTGCGATGTATAAAGATCCTATTGAGATGTTATCTTCCATAGAGCATCATATACACGTAGAAGTAAAAAAAATATATCATGATGCGGAATTGCCGACATTTGAGATTTTGGAAAAAACAGAAAATAAATTAGTGATGATTTATAAGTCAAGTAGGGCTATGCATCATTTTGGATTAGGGTTAATGAATAAAACTTTCGAACACTTTAACGCTAAAGCAGAAATTAACCTTGAAAAAATTAACGAAGATGGTACTGAAGTGAAATTTACAATTCACAAAAACTAAATCTTCATGGAAGATAAAAAAATTGCAATACTTGAAAGAGCACTTGCTCGAGAAAAGTCTGCAAGAAAGCAGGCAGAGAAAATTTTGGAAGAAAAATCTGCCAATCTTTATGAGTTAACGCAGAAGTTATCCAAAGCCAATACTGAATTGGAAGGGACAATCAGCGAAAAAAACTCTCAACTTAAGGGGATTTTTGAAAATATTGTCGATGCCTATGTTGTTATGGATTTGCAAGGCTTTGTTATCAAAATGAACAATGCTGCAGTAGACATGCTTGGGTATGATTTAACTAAAGATAAAATAAATTTATTTAATATAGTTCACCCAGATGATAGAGGAAAAACCACAGAGGGATTCATTCAATTATCTACCAAGGGAGTATTGACAAACTTTCAAATTAAAGTTGTTACCAAAAATGGTCAAAGTAAATTTGTCCAAATTAATTCTAGTATCGTTTTTGATAGTAAACAAAACCCAATTGCTGCCCAAGGAATTGTAAGAGATGTTACTAAAGAAAAAGAAGCTCAAGAATTATTAAAAGCCTCAGAAAATCGTTTATCAACCTTGATTCTAAATTTGGATACAGGAGTCTTATTGGTAGATGAAAAAGACCAAATTGTCATTTCGAATAATAAGCTAGGAGAATTCTTTTCTAATAAAGAAGAACTTGAAAAAATGAAAGGGCAAAATCATGCAAATTTTACAGATATTTTCCATGATTTATTTGAGGAATCTGAATATTTTGTTTCCAGGATTAATGAATTGGTTGCAAATAAACAAGTGGTTTTAGGGGATGTTTTAAAAATGAAAAAAGGTAAAATCTTAGAAAGAGATTTTATACCAATTTTTGAAAATGAAATATATAAAGGACACTTGTGGAGCTATAGGGATGTAACATTAAAACAGCGATACAATCAGAATATTGAAGCGGAAAGATTGAAGTACAGTAGCATTATTGCTAATATGAATTTAGGGCTTTTGGAAGTAGATAGAGATGATAAAATTTTAATGGCAAATCAAAGTTTTATCAATATGTCTGGTTATGCTGAAAAGGAACTAGTTGGCAAGATTGCTAGTGATATATTTACCGAAGGAACCGCAAAAAAAGAAATTCTTAAAGAAACCAAGGATAGACTTGTAGGTAATTCAAATTCTTACGAATTGATAGTTAAGTTAAAAGATAATTCTTTTAGAAATTGGCTTGTTAGTGGAGCGCCTCATTATAACATAAATGGAGAAGTTGTGGGTTCCATAGGGATTCATTTAGATATTACAGAATTTAGAAGTTTAGAAAAACAAAAGGCTGACTTGTTAGAGAAGTTGGAAAAAAGTAATACTGAATTAGAAGAGTATGCCCATATTGTTTCTCATGATTTAAAGTCTCCATTGCGTAGTCTTAATGCTCTATTTACGTGGTTAAAAGAGGATAATGAAGGGAAGTTTGATCCAACAAGTTTAAAGAATTTTGATCTTATAGAGAAGACTTTAGAAAAAATGGAAAAATTAATTTCCGATATATTAGAATATTCTAGTATCACTTCTGGGAATGAAAAAATGGAAGAAGTTGATCTTAATGAAGTTGTACTAGGATTGCCTCATATTTTGTTTTTTCCTGAGCACATAGAATTAAAAATTAAGAATAGTTTACCCACTATTAAAGGAGATGAAACGAAATTTCAGCAGTTGTTTTTGAATATAATTAGCAATGCTGTTCGATATATTGATAAATCCAAAGGTCTTATTGAAGTGGATGTATTAGAATTTGCATCTTATTATCAATTTTCTATCAAAGATAATGGGATTGGAATTGCAAAAAAGGATTTTAATAAAATATTTAAAATCTTTCAGGCATTGACAGATAATAAAGAGTCCTCCGGAATCGGGTTGTCTATCGTAAAGAAAATAATTAATTTATATAAAGGAGAAATATGGTTAGAAAGTGAACTTGGTAAAGGAACCACTTTTTATTTTACAATTTTAAA
This sequence comes from Flavicella sp. IMCC45537, assembly GCF_057197705.1. Taxonomy (NCBI): domain Bacteria; kingdom Pseudomonadati; phylum Bacteroidota; class Flavobacteriia; order Flavobacteriales; family Flavobacteriaceae; genus Flavicella; species Flavicella sp. IMCC45537. The sequence goes on along the minus strand of NZ_CM170067.1, from coordinate 2,533,167 downwards.
ACAAAAGCTATGAAAACTGTACAATTAAGAAAAAGACCAGAAAGTGATTGGGAATATATTATAGAAAAAAAGGATCTTATCAATCCTCTTGTTCTAGTATTTGGAAATAAATACTTGTTACAAGATCCTGCTATTTATGAAAATATGAAAGGATTATTTCCTGGTGGACATTTTGTTTTTGGTTCTTCTTCTGGAGATATTACAAAAGAATCTGTTGAAAATGAAGGTCTTGTTGTTACCGCTGTTGAGTTTGAAAAAACAAAATTTGAAATAAAAACAAGTAATGTTTTAAATACCGATTTGGATAGTTTCAAAACCGGAAAGGACTTATTAGATAGCTTTGATAAAACGGGGCTCAAGTATATGTTTGTTGTGTCTGAAGGTAGTTTTATCAATGGAAGTGATTTAACCAAAGGGATGAATTCTTCTATGGATGATAATATTTTAATAACAGGAGGTTTGTGCGGAGATGATGCTAGATTTGAGTCAACAGTTGCTTCGTATAATGAAAATCCAAAACAAGGAGAAATTGTTGCGGTTGGATTTTATGGTGAAGAGTTAGAGGTTACCTTTTCAATATATGGAGGATGGACGCCATTTGGTCCGGAAAGAACAGTTACTAAGAGTAAAGGAAATATATTGTACGAATTAGACAATATGCCAGCCTTAGATTTGTATAAGAAATATTTAGGAGAGAAGTCTAAAGATCTTCCAAGTGCTGCTTTGTTATATCCTTTGAATGTAAAATCAATTAATGAAAAGCAGTCAATTGTTAGAACTATTTTAAATATCAATGAAGAAGAAAATGCAATGATATTGGCAGGGAATATTGCTGAAAACGCGAAGGTTCAGTTAATGATGACAAACGTAGATAATATTGCAAATGCGTCAGAAAGAGCTGCAATTCAAGCGAAAGAATTAAGAGAAACAAAAGCCCAATTGGCAATTCTTGTTAGCTGTATTGGAAGAAAACTTGTTTTGGATCAAAGAGTAGAGGAGGAAGTAGAAGAAGTAGTTGAAGTAGTTGATGAGGATACTACAGTTTGTGGATTTTATTCTTATGGTGAAATTGCACCTTTTCATGGTGAAACCTCTTGTCAATTACACAACCAAACAATGACAATAACATTAATAAGTGAATAATGAATTCATTGCTAGCAAGACAAATTAGAAAAAATCTAAATGACGAAATACTGGCCATTCCAGAAGTGGCTCGTTTTTTAGAATCTGTTAATTTATCTTATAATAATTTTGATGACCAGCATTCTATGCTTCAAAGAGCGATGTCTATAAGTTCAGAGGAATTATTTGCTGCCAATCAAAAATTGATAGAAGAAACCAAATCCCAAAAACGTGTTATTGATAGATTGAATGAAATAAGTACTGCGTTACGAATTCATTCTTTGGATGATTCAGATAAAAATGATGAAGAAGCTTCTATAAAAGTAGGAGATAAATTATTTGATTATATAGAGAATCAAACCCAAGAAATTTTACAAATGAATTCCCAGAGAGATTTGTTACTGAGGGATTTGGAACATCAGAATAAAGAACTGAGTGAGTATGCGCATATGGTTTCTCACGATTTAAAATCTCCATTGCGTAGCATTAGTACTTTAACCACTTGGTTATTTGAGGATTTTAAAGAGAAACTAGGACAAGAGGGCGAAAAAACAGTGAATCTTATTTTAGAGAATGTTGAAAAAATGGACTTTTTGATCAAGGGTATTTTAGAGTATTCTACCATTGGTAAGGTTGAATTAGAAAAATATGATGTTGATATAAAAAACACTTTAGAAACTATTATGAGAAGCGTTTATGTTCCTAATAATGTAGAAGTTATATTTATGGAAAATTACCCTGTTGTACAAGGGGATAAATTTAGAATGCAACAGTTGTTTCAAAATCTTATTGAAAATGCTATCAAGTATAACGATAAAGAAAAGGCAAAGGTTGCTATTAATTTTATAGAGAAGGAGGATTATTGGGAGTTTCAGGTAAAAGATAATGGAAAAGGGATTGAGGAAAAATATTTTGAAAAAATTTTTCAAACATTTCAAAAGTTAGAAAATACGCATAACTCTTCGGGAATAGGACTTTCTATTGTTAAAAAAATTATAGATTTATATGAAGGTCGCATTTGGCTTGAATCAAAAATAGGGGAAGGAACTACGTTTTATTTCACCATCAAAAAATAATTATGGAACAACCAAATTTAAATTATATAACAACGCTTTCAGGCGGTGATCTTGATTTTGAAAAAAAAATAATAGAGATTTTAAAACAAGAATTTCCTGAGGAGAAAAATGTATATGATACTTGTATTGCTCAAGAAAATTTTAAGGAAACAGCCGAAATAGTTCATAAAATAAAACATAAAATGAGTATCATAGGATTAGAGCAAGGTTATGAATTGGCTGTGAAATATGAGAAGTTTCTCTTGGATAATTCAACAGAATTAAGACAAGAATTTGAGTCAATATTGAAAACTATGCAGGATTTTATTGAAAAATTATAAAAATTTCATTGAAACCAATTAACCTCTAAAACCATCCATTCACCGATGGTTTTTTTTATGGTATCGAAAACTAAATAAAACAGCAGTATTTGAGAGTAAATTTGACATATATAAAACTATGTCTTATGAAAAAATCATTACTTCAATTAATCTTATTGTTCGCTGTAACAATTATTAATGCACAAGATTACAAATTTTTAGGTGAATACACTTCAAATGGAACCCCCCTATATTTAGAAGAAGTAAGAGATGATGTTTCTGTGGAAACTCAAGAAATGATAAGCGATGCTTTGCCTGAGAGCTTTCCAGTACCTGACTACAACCCTCATTATATATCATCTGGGTACGATACAGATATAAATTTAAATGCGACAGCTGATATCTTTGTAACATTTGTTGATGAAGGAGCAGGATATAGAAATGTTTTAGGGTTTTATACTTACCCTGTTGGAAATCCTCCAGCAACAAGACCTTCTAAGGATGAGATAACAATCATCTTTCCGAATGTATCTGCTTTAGGAAGTGGAGGAGGTTTGATTATGGGGGATAAAGTAAAATTAGGAACTTTTGAAGAAGGAACTGCTATTGGGTGGGTTTTATTGGCCAATGCATGGAGAAATGGTGCGGTAGGAAATGCCTACTGGGATGTGTTTTCTAACCCTATTTACAATCCAGAGCCAAAAGAAGAATTAAGACATCACAATGTATTGTTGAAAGATCCAGATCACGAAAGAATTATTTTAGGGTTTGAAGATATTAGAAGAGATTACGGATCATGTGATAACGATTTTAACGATGCAATTTTTTATGTAACTGCATCTCCATATGAAGCTATTGTAACAACAAATTATGTTGATGTTAGTGAGGCAACACCTAATGTATCCTCTTCAAATAATGGAGGTTTAGAAAGTAATGGTAAATTGGCAAATTTGATTGCCAAAAGAAATTTTACTCGTGAAAAAACAAACTCAAAAGCAGATCAAAAATCACAGCAACAAATTTTTAATAAAAAACAAAGAAAAGCTAGTAAAGAAGAAACTACTCAGTTAGAGAAGTTTTTACCAGAAACTGGAATGTTTCAAACAGAGGTGGCTCAAATCTCAAGTCCAGAGGATTTAATTGGGGTAACCAATGCCACTGAGATTTTTGCCATAGATATGTATGATGGAGAAAATAGAGTTTCTGCAGCTTTGGCAACAGCAACTAAAGGATCTGTGTATGATCATTCAAAAGCAATCTGTGATCGTTTAAATCAATCATCTTTAGAAGACGTAAGACCTGTAACGGTAAGAGGACATAGAGTTATCAGTTCTAAGATTATTAGAAATCATGGAGAAATAGAATATACTTTAACGTTTTCAGTGAAATTAGGAGAAGTATCTAACGAAGTGTTTAGTTTTTGGAACATAGATCAGTATCCAGCTGGAGATTATTATAACTTCCAAATTTGGGGTACAACTTTCTCTCAAGTGTTCTCTATTGCAAATCATATTTTTGATTCATTAGAAGCAGAAAAAGAATTAACTAGTACAGATATAGCAGATAGAACGCCATTGGTTTTTGTGAAATCAGGATCTTACAAAGATGGTAAAGTTGAATTAGAAGTTGTGAATAAAGCAAGGGTTAAAGAAATGACTTTTTCGGCAAATATTTCAGCAACAGAAGTTTCTGATACCTCAGCAATGCAAAAAACAGTTGCTTTAACTGGGGCTTGGAATCAAACAGTAGTAATAGAAACAGGGAATTTATTTGACGTGGGAATGTCAATTGAAACGGCAGCTTCTTCTCAAAAAGATGCGTTGTATTTAGCAGATGGACCATGGGGAGCAGATTTTAATACAGAAATTGATGCCGTTTCATCTTTTGATGTTTCGATTTCAGAAGCTACTCAGGAAGCAGGAGAGCATTTGGTAGAGAGAAATATCAATGTAGAAGGAGAATTAAAAGGAACGATCAACATGTTCCGTCACTTAAGACCAGGAGATCAAGTATTAGATGTAAATGAATTTGATGCGATTGAGTTTGAAGTTGAAAGTTCTCATGCTATAGAGGTAATTTTAATGACAGATGATATTACGGATTGGAGCAAAAGATTACGTAAAACAATTGCACCTTCTTATGAAACAGAAAAAGTAATGATCTCATTTAATGATTTTGTAGATGATGAAGGAAATACAATTGACTTAAAAACAATTAGAACTTTAGTGTTTTCTGTACAAGGAGACTATGTAAATAAAGTAGACTTTTCAGTAAAAGTTGAAAATGTAAAATTAGTTGAGCCTAAAGTAGCAAGTGTGACAGATACAGAGGGTGAGGGAACAGATATTTCTAGAAATTATCCGAATCCATTTATAGGAAAAACAATTATTGAAATTCCTAGAGATTCCAGAACAGCAACAATTAAAGTATTTGATATGATGGGAAGATTAGTAGATGCGAAAGCATTACCAATGAAAACAGCAAATGAATTTCACTACCAGTCTAAATCGAATATGAAAGGAGTATACAGTTACCAGGTGATTGATGATGCAAACCAAGTACATAAAGGAAGCTTTATGATTAGATAAACAATATTTAAGTACCCCCTTTCCAAGGCCTTCTGTTTCAAACAGAGGGTCTTTTTTTATTTAAGTGTGAGAAATGTAAGATGTGAACATGATTTGCAGGATTCATCATTTTATGTTCTTGTTGCTATTTCTAAGATATAAAAATGTTTTCAGGGTACTTATTTATGTTTGTAAAAATACGTTGGTTAAAGGAGTTTATTTTTACTAGGATATCTAAAGTGTTAGCGTACATGAAAGACAAGTTCTTTAGCTGAGATCTCTATTTTATTCTATGGGTGAGCCCTAGTAATTTAAGGTGTGAATTGTTTTAGTTTCTTATCTATCAGAATAATTTTTAGTGCTGTTTTGAATTATATCCTTTGTTTTTTGATAAAATGGCTGCCTCTTGCTTGTTGTAGTTTTTTAGAAGAGGTGCGAAAGTTATTTGGTGTTTTAATCTGATGTTGAAGTGCCTGTTAGGTAAAAAAAACCTTCTTAAAAGAAGATTTTTTTTAAGGATCCTATTACTATCTTTTTGAAAAGGCAGGCTTATCCATAAAATGCCATTTTACTCTTACTCCAATTTCAGTATAAGTAAAACCAGCTACCGTTGCAGAGGCAATATTACTGCGTACTCCGTAGAAGTTAGCAATAAGTCTGCTGTTAAAACGATATCCTAATTTTGCTTGAATTCTATAGGTTCCTTGTTTTGGGTCGTTTTCAATAAATTGATACCCGATAGCTGCATTTAAATTGTAATAGATACTTCTACTTTTTGTACCATATTCATCTTTTAAAATGTCAACAAAGATTTCATAAGCTCTAAATTTTGAAGGACTAAAGTATATCTGTGGTACTTGATCTTTAAACGAAATGGCTTGAAAGTTTACTCCAGTTTTTATGAATGGCTTGTTGTAAAGATTGTAATATAACGATGTAAATAATAAATTTCTTGCGTTTCCATCAGTTTGAACCGTATAATAGTATTGAGTAAACCAACCTACATTGTAATTCGTTCCAAAATTATAATTTCCATAAAAATTATTCTTCACAATTTCTTGTTCTAATAAATCCGCATTAAAAGTTTCCATTTCTCTTATATATCCAACTTCAAGAGTATGTAATTTAAAAGGTTTAAGATTTACAGAAACATCGGCTAATAATTGTCCGTAATTATTAGATTTTGTGTTGGTTGTAGTAAAACCTATCATAGCATTTAAGGCTACATTTGGCATCAGTTGTTGAGTAGCCCCTGCTAGAAAAGTATTGGCGTTGGCACTGTTTTTTGTGATGCTGTTTTTTGTAGTTCTAAAGTTGTAACTCGCTCTCAATGTAGTAGCGGTAGAAATAGGATATGTGGCTTCTAGTTGGGTAAACAAAGCATTGTTATATCCGTTATCGTAGCTGTAAGCGGTTTTCATTTCTGCATAGGGAGTAAATGACTTGTCTAAGGCTTTGATAAAGTTTAATACGTCTTTTTGGTTGTCATAATATTTTAAAGTTTGATTTGCCGCAGCGTAGGCTGCATTGTATTTACCAGATGCTTTTAAAGCATTTGCTTTTCCTAGGTTTCCATCAAAGGAACTTTCTTCTGTCGCTAAAATCTTATCATAGTCCTCAATGGTATTTTTAAAATCTCCTTTATATACATTAAGTGTTGCTCTAAGAGATATAGGCCATGTTTCCTTAGGGTTCTGTTTGATCAATTCATCAATGTTGTTTTCTGCTTTTTTATATTTCTTGTTCCAAATTAAGGCTTGTACATTTCTAGATTCTGTTTGTATGCTTAATTCTTTATCATCAATCATAGGCAGCATCGATAGGGCTTGGTCACTAATTTTTAATGCGGTTTTGTTTTTGTTTTCAAAATGGGCAATTAAAGAAAGTCCGTTTAATGAAAAGATACTGTCTTTCTTTGAGGTTGCAATATCATAATAAACTTGTTTTGCATTCTCATATTGCTTTGCAATCAAGTAAGTGTTCACAAGGTTTTTTTGTGTATCCGGATCATCCTTAAATAACTTTAAGTTGTCTTTTAATAGCGCTATTGCTTCAGGATATTTTTGTTGTTTGGTTAAACTATCAGCATAACCTAATTGAATATATTTTTTAGAAACCATTGCATTCGGGTTACCAGGAAGTACCTTTAAAGCTTTGTTCACAAATTTTAATGCTTCAGGATATTTTTTAAGATTTGACAAAGTATTTGCATATCCTAATAAAGCCGGGAAACTTGTTCCATTTTCATTTGCTAATTTTTCGTAATAATTCTCCGCATCTTCAAATTGTTTATTCCAAAGCATGGACTCTGCATAATTTAATTTGATTTCAAAATCTCCTGGATAATCTTTCAACATTTCTGTAAATATACCCACAGCCTTTGGAGCGTCTCCATTTAAACCAACAGCTCTACCATAACAAAGTTTAGCTGTTTTGTTATCGGGATATTTTTTTAAAATCTTTTCAAAGAAAGATACAGCTTCTGGATATTTTCCTGTTTCTAGGTAGGTGAACCCCTTTTTCATGTTTTGAGAAGAGGCGGTTGTTAAAGTTAACATCAACAGAATAACATAGAGTATTCGTTTTTTCATAGCGACAATTTTTTCAAATTTGTTATACTGCAAGTTAAGCAATACGGTAGGCATTTTCATCGACACATTCATGTCATTCATCGAAATGAATTGATCTTTCACTTCTGTTTCTAATAGTTTTGAACCTATACTAAAATTAGAAAAAATTCACTAACTTTAGTTGATACGTTTAAAATGATTGACCGAACCTTTTAAATATAAAAAAAAATATATGAAAATAGTAGCTATTGATGATCAACAATTGGTTCTTTTATCCCTAGAGAAGCATTTGTCCAGTTTAGGGTACGAGATAAAAACAGCACAGAATGGTAAAGATGGATTGAAATTGATAGATGATTTTAATCCCGACTTATTGATTGTGGATATTAATATGGATGGAATGTCTGGGTTGGATATTGTAAAGCAATTGCGATCCGAAGGCAAAAAATTATCAATTATGATAATGTCAGGAAATACTGATGAGGATACCATAGTAGATGGTTTTGATTTAGGGATTGATGACTATATGAAAAAACCTGTTCAACTTAGTGAAATATCTGTAAGGGTTAGAAGGTTGATAGGGGTTCCAGAAAACTTTGATAGCAAACGTGTTTCTAATAACGCACAAATTTCAAAGAGTTGTGTAGGGGTTGTTATCCCTTGTTATAACGAAGAAACCAGATTGTTAAGTAAAGAATTTACTGATTTTCTAGATAGTAATTTAGGATATCATTTATGTTTTGTAAATGATGGAAGTAAAGATGATACTTTGAAGGTGTTAAAAGACTTGGCAAAAGGTAGAGAAGATTTTATTTCTGTTTATGATTGTGAGAAAAACGGGGGAAAAGGAGAAGCTGTCCGACAAGGAATGTTGCATTTGGTAAAAGATCCTCAGTTGGATTATTTAGGGTATTTAGATGCCGATTTATCTACAGATTTTAAAGATTTTGACGATTTGGTAAATACCATTGAAAATTCAGATTTTCAGATTGTAAGTGGTTCTCGTATTGCTAGGATGGGGGCAGATATAAATAAAGAGTCTGCACGTGAAATTATTAGTTTGACAATTAATTTTATCATCAGAAAAATTTTAGGAATGAATTTTAAAGACACGCAATGTGGTGCAAAAATCATAAGGAGAGATTTAGTGAAAGTAGTCTTTAAAGATAAATTTTTAACGAGATGGTTATTTGACGTTGAAATATTTAAAAGAATGGGTAATATTTATGGTAAGGAAAAGGCGGTTTCAATGATTTGTGAGCAACCTTTGAAAAGATGGATTCATGCAGATGGGTCTAAACTTTCCATGAAAGATTCTTTAAAGATTGTGGGGCAATTAGGAGAGATTGCTGTGAAATATAGAAATTAAAATTAGTCTATTTTGCTATGGATATGCTAAATGTAATGAAAGGGAAAAAAATATCTCCTGAACAAATATTTATGTTAAGTGGTTTACTCGTTAATGGAGGAAACTACTTGTATAATTTAATTTTGGGTAGGGTTTTAGGACCTGAAAAGTTTGCAGATGCAGCCGTGTTGATCACGTTTTTGTTAGTTGTATCTTTTGTTGCAATGTCTTTTCAGCTTGTTACCGCAAAATTTTCTTATTCATGGTCTGAAGAAGAATATTTAATTTTTACCAAGAAAATATTTGGAATTGCAATTTTGGTTGGACTTTTTTTTGGTGGAATTATTGTAGCTTTTTCTAAAACATTACAAAGTTTTTTAAACACAACTTCCTCTCAAATGTTTGTGTATTTCGGTATAGGAGTGCCGTTTTATTTTTTAATGAGCGTTAATCGAGGTGTTTTTCAAGGAAAAAAACAATTTGTCTTTTTATCTATTACCTACCAGGCCGAAATGATTAGCAGAGTGTTGTTTACCTTTCTTTTTCTATATTTTTTAGATTTAGATACGTCTGTTTTAATTTCTTTCGGTATTGTTTTGTCTTTTGTTTTTGGAGTTTTTCCTTTGAAAAATGTAAAAACAATTTTTTTTCAGAAAGGATCTCTTAGTCAAGTTCAGAAGAAACAAATAACTACATTTTTCGCATTGACAGCGCTCTATGAAATGACTCAGATTGTAATAAATAATAGTGATATACTTTTAGTGAAGCATTATTTTGATAGTTATGAAGCAGGATTGTATGCCTCTCTTGCGCTTATTGGAAGAATGGTATATTTTATAGCATGGATGTATGTAATGATTTTGTTGCCTACAGTTGTAAAGCTTAAAAAAGAAGGTAAAAATACGTCCAAAGTCCTCTATAAATATGTTGGCTATATTGCTGCGATTTCTTTTTCAATTGTACTGGTCTGTTTTGTGTTTCCAAAGTATATAATATTATTATTGTTTGGTGAACAGTATATAGGAGTGGGAGGTTTGTTGTGGAAATACGCTTTGGCAACCTCTTTATTCGCTGTGTCTAATATTTTCGCTTATTATTATTTGTCTCTAGATCGGTATTTTCCCGTTCTTTTTTTAGCAATACTAGGAGTTTCTCAAGTATTGTTAATCGTAGTATTTCATGAAAGTTTAGAACAAGTTGTTCAGGTGCAGATTATTGCTATGTTCGTCTTGTTGGTAGCACAGTTTTTATATTACCTTAAGGATCAACGAAAGAGTATAACCACATAAAAGTTCAATTCACCGTAGTTTAAGTGTCATTGAGCGACTGTAACTATAAAAATATTTAAAAAATTGCATTTTTAATAAAAATTAAAATCACTCATATGAAATTAGCCATTGTAACTGCCTACCCACCTAGTAAAATTACCTTAACTGAATATGCTTATTACCTAGTAAAATCATTTAGGTTACATAAAGATGTTGAGGAGTTAATTTTATTGACAGATTATACTCCAGAGCAAAAGGATCTTGCGTTTGAAGAAGAAGGATGTAAGATAACGGTTAAAGAGTGTTGGAAATTTAATAGTTATTCCAATTTGTTTTCTGTGATGAATGCCATCTCAGAAACAAAACCTGATGGGGTTTTATTCAATCTTCAGTTTATGAAATTTGGAGATAAAAAGGTCGCTGCTGCAATGAGTTTATTGTTGCCCTATAGATGTAAATTAAAAAAGATTCCGACCATCGTATTGTTGCATAATATAATGGAAAAAGTAGATCTTGATAGCGCTGGGTTTACCAAAAATAAAACGCTTCAAAAAGTGTATGGTTTTATTGGTACAACGCTTACAAAATTTATTTTACAAGCTGATAAAGTTGCAGTAACTATGGAGAAATATGTAGAGACTCTTCAAGATAAATACAAAACCAATAATATTATTCATATTCCTCATGGAACTTTTGAAATCCCTGAAGAACCTAATTATCAGCTCCCTGAAGGTCCTTTAAAAATTATGACCTTTGGGAAATTTGGTACTTATAAAAAGGTTGAGATTGTAATAGAAGCTGTTGAAGAATTAAGAAAAAGATCTGATTTAGACATGGAAATAGTGATTGCAGGTACAGACAACCCAAATGTTCCAGGTTACCTTGAAAGTGTAAAAGAAAAATACAAAGATGTAAAACAGCTTGTGTTTACGGGGTATGTGGAAGAAGTTGAGGTGGCTCCGTTGTTCAACGAAAGTGCCATGGTGTTATTTCCTTATACTTCTACTACGGGTAGCTCTGGGGTTTTACATCAGGCAGGAAGTTATGGAAAGGCGGTAGTTATGACTAATTTAGGAGACCTAGCAAGTTTGGTGGAGCAGGAAGGGTATCGTGGAGAGTTTTTCTTGCCAGAAAACACTACAGAGTTGGCAAATGCAATTGAAAAGATTGCTGTAGATGAGAAGTATAGAACTGAATTAGGGAAGGCAAATTACAAAGCTGCTACCGCCCTTCCGATGGAAGTAATTACCAGAAAATATCTAACCGAATTTGAAAAGATATCGAAAACAAAATAATTTACTAATTTGAGATATAAGTAAAAGATTTTTTAGGTTTCCCTTTTGAGTTGATAAAACCGAATTTTTTCTGTGCATTTTTTCTCCATGGTAATTTTCCTACAACGGCCGTAGGAATGTGGTCAAAATCATACAAAGTCCAAGATAAAAATTGGATGTTGTTTTCTTTGAAAACAGATTGCATTGTTTTATGAAATTCTTCTTGGGCACGTTCAGATGTTCCATAGGGTTTCCAAATTCCACGATAAGAAGAAATTCCAAATTCTCCTAATGCTATGGGTTTGTTTGGAATATTCTTTTTAAGGTTTAAATAAGCATCCTTAAATAGGGAAATATCTTCATAATAATGAAATGTAATCAATGTGAGTCTGTCTTTTAATAGGGTTGCGTTTTCAATCTTTGCCCACCCCACAGTAACCGCATGTTTTTGATCGATTCTTTTTATTGTGGATATGGTTTGATGTAACCATGATAATACTTTCTTTTTCCCTCTTGACTCAAAATCCAAATCAGGTTCATTTTTCACATCCCAAGCCAATATGGCTTCATGTTCTTTGAATTGTTGCACAATGATTTCAGCATGTCTAATAGTCAATGTCCAATCCAAAACAGAATAGTCGCCATAAAAGTCAAAAAGGGTAACAATTACTTTTAGATTTTTTTGTTCAGCTACATCCAATAATGCTTTTAATTTATTTAGTTTTTCAGGGATAACTTCTGCTTTTCCAAAATCTTCGTATTGAATAAAAATTCTAATAGTATTGAGTCCTGCCTCTCTAATTATTTCAAAATCTTTTGCCAAAACTTTAGGGTCAAAGTTTTCCCCAAAAGTGTCCCACGCACTATTTTTTGGATAGTAATTAATGCCTTTTATTTTAAAGTTAGGATAAGGCTCCATCTGAGGAGTCGCTTTAATTTTTTTAACAGAAGGCTCTTTAACTAGGTGACGAATTCTCCAAAAGCCATCTTCTAACAATAAAATAGCTTTATAATCGAAAATATCCTGGTTTTCAAACAATAAAGAATCATTCTTATAAATACGTTGGTATTCTTTGACACCGTAATCCGTTAATGAAATAAGTTGTCCATCTTCACTGAAAAAATTGATGTTTGGATTGTGTTCTAAAGTAGTTGCTTCTATATGGATATTTTCTTCTTTGTTAAAATCAATAAATTCAAACAAGTTTTTTTCTGCACTGTCCGTATAATAATCTTCAATTCCTTTAATTGAGTTTATTTGATAAGCAACATTTTTTATATACCAGGCATCTAAATAGTTTTTTTCAACATTCATTAGCGTCTGTTTATCCATTCTTCTTCCAATATTTCGAATGGGAGCCCATTTTAAGTTAGGGATATACTGTTGGGTTTTATAAACTTCACCACGTAACATTTTGGACCTGTCTGCTCCGGTATTTAGAAAAGTAAAAAGAGAAGAAATTCCATAAACAAATAAGCCAGTTATAGACATAAATATTAGGATTAATAGAATACGAATCGTTAATTTATTTAAACTTACCATACTCTTTTGTTTTTAAATATTTTTGAGATCCCTGCCGCTTTAATTTTAAAGTTATAGGTCTCGTTTTTATAATTTTCAGGATCTAAATAAAAAGTAGCATATCCATCTTTAGAGGTATGGACCATGTATTTATGAGAACGATCTTGGTTTGTGATATCCAGTTCTATTCTTAACCCATCAGGAATCATTTGATGCATAAAACTTTTTAAAGGGCCAATGGTAATTTCTCTATTATGTTCAGAAAAAACAACCTCAAAGTCCTTGATGGCCTGTTTAAAATTTAAGGTAATAGTTTTACTTTCTGCCATACCATATACATAAGCTTTTACGTTCCAAGTCTGGGCATGATCAGGGTGTACTAATTTTGCAATCGCCACTCCATTAATTGTGTTTCCGTTTGCAGAAAGAATATTTCCTTGTTTGTCTTTTATCACTAATTCTACAGCAGTACCGTCACTCACAAGGTTTCCGTAGGCATCCGTAATTATAGAAGAGGTTATGGTGCATATTTGATTACCATCAGCATACATGTGATTGCTATGTGAAGAAATTGTGAAATCTGTTGGTAATGATGCCCAAACATTAAGGGTGTGCTCTGTTGATTGTTTGTTATAACAAGCAGATGAGATTAAAAATCTACCTGTTTTTGTTGGAGAATAAATTTTTCTGAAGCAAAATAAATCACGAACAGCTAATGCAGTGGAGTCTTCCCGGGTTAAGAATTGTTTTTTGAAAATAACTTTAGAATTATCCATAACAGGGTTGTCTAAAGTATCTGTAGGAATCATCACAGACATAGAAAAATCTCTACCCCCTGCTTCAATACTTGGAGGGCCAACGTAGGTTTCTATTTTAGAAACAATGGTGTCACTAATAATAGTAATTTCCCCTGATAGCAGTTGTTTTTTGTTGTGTGTTAGTACCCAGTTGACAACACCTCTTTTGTTAGAAATGTTATTCGGGATTTTATAAAAAAGAAACTTTTGAATCCTATTAGGTTTTATAACTGTAGTTCCATAACTGTTGTTTAAATATAACAATGGAGTAAAATTATAAGTTGTTGAAAAGTCTAAACTGTGGAAGGTTCCAGCAACAAAAGTAGTGTCATTTGTGTGAAGTTTAATTTTCGGTAAATCCGTGTTGTTTTGGCCTGTTATTAAAAAACAGGAAACAAAAAATAAGATGAGTATGTAAGATCTTGTTTTCATTATTTCGGGTTTCCGATAAAATTATTTAATTCAATTTTTATATAACAAGCCAAATTATTTTCAATGCTTTGTAGTCTCTGAACAGGATGTTTGTGAATTCGATTGGGTACAACTGCATTTGAAATATCTTCATTAGGAAAACCATTTACAAAGCAATTTTCCATCGAACTATTGATAATGTTAAGACTACCAAACTCTTTTAAATTATATTTGAAATAACGTTTTCTTTCTTGCCTAACTCCTTCTTCTATGAACAAATGTTCTACCCAAATTAGTTCTTTATTTTCGTTGTAATAAGAAATTAAAAGTTGAGGAATTGTAATTTCTTGAATTCCATTATTGAATAAAAATCCACTTATATGATCTTCTTTTACCTTGATTCTATTTAATACATTGTTCTTATACATTTTTGTAGTTGTCACGCTTCCTATTGCTTGAAGGTTAAATTTTGTAGGCTGATGACTTAATTCTACAGGGGTGAATTCATCTGGATTAAAGGTGCTCGGAATAGAATCCTTGGTTTTTGACCAAGCAATCCCTTCAAAGTTAATTTTAAAGCTAGTAATTTCTTTGGGCATTAATTTATGCTTTGCAGTGTGTTTGCAGTTGTATGTTGCAATTTCAATATTCTCATCGTTGTATAAGGTTCCTTTTAGAACTACATCGGCAGGTACGTTATCAATATTTTGTATTTCACCAATTAGTGCATAGCTTTTGTCTACTTTAACTAGTTTTGAACTTAAAATTTCTAATACAGGACGTTTTAATACATCCTCATGAAATGTTTGTTCCGTGGTCGTTTTTCTTCTTCCGTGATTGAAATATTGCGTCCCATTATCAACATATAATTGGTTTGGAGGAAGGTCGTAATCTAATTTTTTTAATTTAATAAACCACTCCCCATCATGTGATACCATGTCATGTTCGGATTTTCTGCTAATTTTTTCAAGAGGAGTAATCCACTCGGCATAAACCCATGCATGAGCAGTACTATCATTTTTATAAGTAATAGAAACTGCCATTGAATCTAATTTAGCATAAGAACCTAAAACACCATCTCTTACAGATTGTTCTAGCATAAATTGAGCAATTTTTACTTTTTTATTAGGATCGAGAAGGGCATGAGCAGCTTCATATTCTTTAAAATCTAGTGCGTTGTAATAAGCTTTTACAACATTTTCTGGACTATAATGAGAAATGTTTTTGATGTAAAATTCATAAACTCCATAACCGATACAGAGCATAAGAAATACAATCCAAACATGTAAGAATTTTACTAGTTTAAAAGGAAATTTTTCATGATTTAAAACGTATTTCTTGTAAGGAGCCGTTTTGTTTTTCTCTGTTTTAAGGGTCCTTCTAATAATCATTCTAAGATTAACAAATATTGCTATAATTACTGTGCTTACAGGAATTAGTCCCCACATTACTTTTTGAAAAGTGGCAATTTCATCTTGTTCTAGTATTGTGGCTATGGGGGGGACATTTAGTTTTTCCCATACCATAATACCATTTTCTAATTGCTGTAATCTTTGCCAACCGCAGAAATATAAAATTGGATCGTAAAATTTATCGTTTGAGAAGATGTATTTCAAACTATATTTTTCGGGAACTGTTAAAAATTGCTGCAAGGATCCAATACCTTCAATTCCTTTAAATTTTGAATTTTCTAAGCGCTCTATGGCTCTTGTTGTAAGTTCAGGAAGCCTTCTTGCAGAATGATAATTACCATCAACACTTAATGCTTTTGTGTTTGCCCCGAGCCATGCCATTTGATCACCAAAACCAAGAGTCAGATATCTCCATTTATCATGTTGATCTTGGTTTAAAAAGTTTGTAATCGGTAGTGTTTTTATTTTTTGCGGCTGGGAAGGGCGGAAATAACCAAGGTTTAGCGTAAAAATAGCCATAAAGATGTAAAAGAACATCAACAAGGCTCCAAAAAGCCTATGATATACGGCGCCATATTTTTCTTGAATCAACTCCTTTAAATCTCCCTCTGTCATTCTGTAACTGAATTCACCAAAAATTGGCATCGACATCAAAGAGGCCCAAAGTGTAAATCTGTCTAGGGTTAAGATATTAAAAGCTGTTTCACCTAAAAACATTCTTGGAATAGGGGTTGTACCTCCTGTTCCTAAAATAGTTAATACCGTAATAGAAATACCAAAACAGATGTATCTTTTACTGTAGTATCTGTAAAATACATAAGGTAAAATTGCCAATAAAATTCCCCAAGGAATTAAAAAGAATACTAATCCTGATGAGGTAACTTCTAAGAAATTATCTCGAGACCCATGTGGAATTGGGATTTGAGTTATGGGGTTATTTTTTGTGTTGATCCAATAAGGAAGAATACAAACAACAATTAAAAATAACGAGGCAAGTCCAAAGCTGATAATCCTTTTAAAAAGTTTTGCAAAGGTTTGAAGGAAAAGTCTGAAGCTAACTTTCTGGAAGCTTCCTACTTTATCACTTGCAGTATCTAGAATTACTTGGCCTATTAATGGAAAAATGAAGAAAACCATTCCGAATATTGGAGTAACATGATGTGAACACACCATGACTGCCATTAAAGAAAGGGAATTTCCTAAATATTTATATTTACCGGTTTTTAACCAATTGTAAATTTCAGGCAGGGAGTGCATCAAGATAGAAGCACCAATAATACTCGGTAATTGACCGAATAAGTGCAGTGTTTCAATAAATGTTGATGAGAATACCGCTAAGACTGCGGCATATCCAGCAGATTTCCTAGAGCCCGTGATCAACAAAGAAAATCTATAACTACCAGTGATAAATAAAATAATGGCTATAAAGGCTACCGTGAAAAGACCAAATTTTAATCCGCCTACAAAGGAAAGTAAACCAATAAATTGATGTACTAACGGTGGGTAACTCATCACTGTGAATCCTGTGTACCACTTGTAATTCCAAGGTTCAAACCATGAAGTTGAGTAGTGCTCAGCAAAAAACAAATGGATCAACGCATCATAGGTTTTTTCAAGTGTGAAAAAGATTGCGGTGCCATGAAATAAGATACCAAATAGCAACGCTACTATCAGATATTTATTAGTTTGTTTCTTCATGTAAGAAGCAGTTTTTACGGCATAATTTAGTTAAAATAAAATTAATAGTTTCTAATTATTTATAATCTTAATTTAAAGGATATTCAACGAAGGAAAACCGCTACTCATCGAAGTTCTTACTTTTTTTAGTCTTTCAAGAGTTAAATTAGTTGAAAATCTAAACAGGACTTATGAATATTGGAGTTATACTACCTTGTCGGAATATTGAAGAAGGCTTAAATCTATCAAATATATTAGGGTTGATAGAGCTTTACCCTCATTTACATTTTTGCTTTGTTAATAATGGAAGCACGGACAATACGCTGAATATTTTGAAATATTTTAAAAAGGAGTCAAATACAGGGGTCAGTATATTAGATGTCAAAAAAAATAAAAATCAGGGTAATGTTGTAAAGGCAGGGACTAGATTTTTAAATTCCAATGAAGATATCGATTATGTGCAGTATATAGAAATTGATTTTAGAATGAGTTTCCAAGAACTAAAAAAAACTATTGATGCTTCAATTGTTGTAAATGAACATGAATTTTATGAAAAAGTAGTACATAATGTTCGCCAATCTAACAGAAAATAATCTTACCAAGAATAAAAATTGAATAAAAAAAGGAGCTAATTTTAGCTCCTTTTTTTATTCAATTTTTGATGATTAATCAATTAATAATTTTATTCTTTTGCCATTGCTGTTTATGCAATGCTTTGTGTTTCTCCTTTTCCAAGAGCCTTGACTGAAATAATAAGTTGTAAATCAATTTCAATGTTAGATATGTTCTTTGAAGATTAACTTGTGGTTCTGTATTGTCAGTTTCAACTAATAAAGCTATGAATACATATAATTTTATTATATCGTCTTTCTCTTATAAATCAATATAATTGTTTTAATCAAGGAACTGCCCTAAGATGAGATCTTATGGATCTGAAGAATTCCACTTTTGAGAGTTACCTTTACTAGTATTAGTGCACATAGCAAATCTATATTTTTGTGTTTATGAAATATCCTATTTATCATGTCTTAGCGGTTGAAAATATTAGTTTGAAGTTCGTTTTTTTTAAACAAAAATGCACCTAAAATATTTAGGTGCATTTCTAATAAGAGCTATTTATGGACTTAATCAATAACCACTTTTAAGTTAATTGTTTTTCCGTTGTTTGAAACTTTTATTATGTAGATTCCAGGGTTAAGATTAGAAGTTGATATGGGTTTGTTTTTATGTATTGTGAATGATTTTACGATGGATCCGGTAGAGTTGTAAATTTCACCAGTGCTGTTTTCAGGTGCTTCAATGGTTAAATTATCTTTTACAGGATTCGGATATGCGTTCACCCCTTCTAAGTAATTATTATTGGTATTTGCCGTAGGTGGTGTAATTGTGGTTATGATATCATCAAAATAAATGATATCTCCAGAGTGAAAAGCATTTGATGGGGGGAGGCTAATTCGTGTTAATCCGCTATCAAATTGTTCACCAACACCAATGGAAAAGGTGAAGGTAAGCTGTTCCCATGTGCCATCGGTTTTAGTAGTTGTTTTTGTTGCTGTTTTCTGAAACTCAGTGGCTCCATTTTTTAATAAGGCTCCAATAAAAATAGCGTCGTTAACTCCTGTGTTTGATTTTACCCATATGGTTGTTTCAATTGTTGTGCCTTCAGTGTAGATTTGACCTGCATCAATATAGTTTAAGTTTGTTGTTTCGAACCACGAATCTTGGGTTCCTTCAAATATATACTTTAAAACATTACTTGTTCCTCCTGTATGATCCGTAGCATCTTTTTCAATTTCTTTATATCCATAACTTTTGGTTTCAGAAGTCCATTCATGAAAGAAATCTGCATCGTCAAAACTAGGGTTGGAGGTTATAGTTGAATACGTTATGCTAGGTAAAGGGAAAAAAGTGATTTCATCAATATAGATATTTCCATCTACTTCTTTTGGGTCATCGGATTTCCTGAATTGTAGTCTGAATTTAAGTTTTTCTCCTGTCCAGTCTGTTGTATTACTTAGATTTAAATATACTGTTTGGTATTCACTAGCTGAAGTCGACATTGAGACATTTGAAGACCACAAAGATGTGGAGCCATCAGATAGATAACTATTTACCCTGAATTGATCGCTGTTAGAGTCGTTTCTAAGGACCATTTTCATTATTTTATTAGTTGTTGCATCTATTCCATTCGGAGTTACTTCTAAAAATTCTATGGTTCTGTTTGAATTTGGACCGGCAGATAAGTTGCTTTGGATTAAACAATTTTTAGAATTGTCATTAGGATCAACTCCTAGGTTTACCTCACCCCCATAAGCTTTGGTCCAACCCTCATTATCTAAATTGTCTTCAAATAAAAATGATTGTCCATTTGATACTGAACTAATGAATAGCGCTACTATGAATAGTAATCTTAAATTTAGTAGAATTTGTTTCATAATTTTAAGTGTTTAATGATTAAAATGTTATTTAAACTTAAAATTAACAGGTTAATGGCTAGATGTTTATGATTAATAGATGAATGATCTAAAGCTATAGATGAAAAGGTCCATTACTTCGGTAAAGTTATTTTAGAGTTACTTTTTGTATCAACTATCATTCTAAGAAATTTAAACCCTGATAAAAATGTTTAATCTGTGGTGTTAACATAAAAAAAGGAGCTAAAATTAGCTCCCTTTTTTTATATTCAAATTTTAGTTATGTTATTTAATAACTACCTTGATGTTTGCTGTTTTACCATTGTTTGCAACTTGGGCTATATACAAACCAGGTTTTATGTTTGCAACAGAAATATTCTGATTGGCAGTGATTGAACCAGATGCGACCAAAGTACCAGTTAGGTCGTATAATTTATAAGAACTATTGTCAGGAGCAATAATCTTTATTTGATCACTCGCTGGATTAGGATAGATACTCACTCCCTGCAATGTGTTTTTTTCTACAGATGCTTCAGGTGGGGTTATTGTTGTGGTCATATCATCAACATAGATTATTGAGCCAGCTGCAAAGGCATTTGTTGGAGGGAAACTTATTCTTGTTTTTGCTTCACTAAAGGATTTGTCAGCACCCAGTGTAAAAGTGTAGGTTACTTCTTGCCAATCTACACTTGTGTTGGAAATAGCATTCTCCGTCTTGCTTACTATTGTTGTATTGGTAGCATCCATTATAGCAAGGAAAAGATTTACATCTCCTACAAGATTTGATTTTATCCAAAGTGTTGTTTCTATAACAGTTCCCTCAGCATAAGTTTGTCCAAGGTCTACCACATCGTTGTTGGTAGTTGCCCACCAGTTTGTTTGCAAATCTGTTAATTCAAATTTTATGCAATTAGATCCAGATCCATGATTTTCTGTAGTAATAATCTCTGCAGTCCCATAAGGTTTGGTGTCAGGAGTCCAGGCATGAATGTATTCAGCATCTTCAAAGCTAGGGTTTGATGTGAAAGATGAAAAAGTTGTCGTAGGAGCAGGCTGAAATTCGATTTCATCAAAAATACATAAGGTATTTACGCCATCATTAGCTCCATTTTCTCTAACTAAAATATCTAATCGTGTTACCTCATCATTTTCTGGAATACTAGAAACATCTATAAAAATAGTTTCAAAGTCCGACATTTCAGCTGAAATAGTATAAGAAATGTTGCTAAATGCCACCCCTTCCCCAGTGGTTCCATCAGCCCTCGATAACCCTTGAATTCTAAGTTGTGTTGCTGCAGTTTCATTTTTCAAGCGAATCTTGATGATGCTAACAGAAGCTCTGTCTAAAACAACAAAAGTGTCGTCTCCACCTTGGCCTCTTCTTATGTTGGCATTACCATTTGATTCTCTAGCTAAAGTTAAGGCTCCGTCCATAGAAACTCCGCCTGTAGGATCGTGATCTACAGTACCGTCCCCATATCCTTTTACCCAACTTTGCGCACCTCCATTGAAATCATAGGTTTGCGAAAATCCGATAAAAGGTATGGTGATTAAAAAAAATAGCCATGTGGTTTTAAGTAGTTGTGTTTTCATAAATAAGGTTTTAGTATTTGTGATACTCCGAAATTAAAAACATTAACAGATAGTTGTTTCTCTTATTTTACCTTGAACTAGTTCATTTTTATCATGTTTACAAGTTGTTTTTTTCGGGGGTAAAATAGTGAGGCTTTTGGATAAGCGTGATTCAATTGTATGAGAGTAAGGAGTTTAAATTTGTAGTCTAAACTTTAATTTATTTATTATGAAAAAACAATTACTTAAGTCATTAATTCTATTAGTCTCATTAACCTCATTTGGGGTTGTTAATGCGCAGGATATCGAATATACCTTTGATGGTGCCACTTGGGAGGGTTGGACATCTGGATCAGCCTCAGGAGCTTGGTCTTCTAGTTTTGCGAATAATCCAAATGGTGAATTAGCAATCACGTATGCCAATAATTCAAAAAATGCGGTGATGTATTCTCCATCGGATAAGCAACCTATTAATGGTGCGAATTATAAATTTATTCAAATCATTGTAAGTAATGAGTCATCTCAGATTGATCTTTTCCGTGTTAGAGGAAAGGATGCTTCAGGTTGGTTTAATGCGGTCAACTATACAATATCGACTGATGCTAGTGATGTATACTCAACTTATAATATTGCAATTACTGAATCTAGATGGCTTGTTGCAAGTTTAGAAAATTGGCAATTTATTTTTAGAAAAAATGATAGCTCTGAAATAACTGATGGTGCTACTGTTTATGTGGATAATATTATATTGTCTGATTCATCAACGGCTTCAGTTGATAACACGAACGCATTTGACTTTGGTATCTATCCAAATCCAGTGCAGAATAAATTATCTATTTCAACAGAGGAATCTATAATTTCAGCACAAATATTAGATTTATTAGGAAACACGGTTTTATCTGCCGTTTCTGTTGAAGGAAGCCTAGATGTTTCTAATTTAACTAGTGGAGTTTATGTGATTAGGTTGACTTCTGAGAATGGCGTTGCAACTTCAAAGTTTGTGAAGGAGTAACAGGTTTCTAGAAATTCAAAATATAAATAAAACCTCATATCTATAGATATGAGGTTTTTTGTATTTAAACCATTTCCACGGTTTCGGTATGATAGTGCCTTAAATTATGTTCTTTTTGTCGGTCGGAACTAAAACTAGCCACTTTTTTCAAATAGCCAATAACTCTAGTGGCATGGTCTATGTTTTTCGAGTCGCATTTTTCGCAATGGTATTTAGTTTGTTTATCTATATGATTACAATCTCTACAAACGGTTATTTTAATATTGAAACAGAAGTAGTTGCACCCAGCCTTTGCAGTGGCATGAATTAATTTTACAAATCCCTCTTTGTTTGGCGCTTCTTCAAGGTTCAAATGCAAAGCAGAGCCACCATCTAAATATTTGATGATTTCGTTTCCGTGTAGAATAATTTTATCTAAGGTGTTGATATCATTGTCTTCTACTGCATAAAAGTAAGAGTTGTAGCAATCTCTTGAAGCCAAAAGTCCTTCTTGTTTATCCCATTTTGCGTTTTTGACACCTAAATTTTCGGCTGGTACAAATTCAGTATTGAACATATAACCATATTTTTCCTTGGCTTTTTTGTTCTCATCAAAAATTTGTTTCAGGTAGTGATTTACAAAGCTTTTATAATCAGAGTTGTTACTAGCAATAAAACCTTGGCTTTCTGCTGCTTCTACCATTCCATTGATCCCAATGGTTAAGAATTGTTTGTCTAAAGAGATATAGCCAGCTTGGTAAACGGGCAAAAGTCCAGCATCCATATATTCTTGAATAAGTGTTCTATAGGCGACTTGATATTTGTGAATTTTTTGAACTTCTTCTATGATATTGGCATTCTTCTGAATAAGCCTATTCATGTTTAGAGTAATAACATTGATGGAGCCCGTGGCAACTCCTCCTGCGCCAAGCGAATAACTAAAAGTATTGTCACTAATTTCATTTCTTAACCTACAACAAGAGGCCAGGCTATCTGCATTTTCTGATTGGTAGATAAAAAAGGAATTCCCTTCGCTTAATTCTTGAGCACACATTTCAGTAAAGCTTGTATCTACTGGTTTGCCATCTTTTGTGAGCATTGCGGCGGTTACAACTGGGAAAGTTAAAATAGCTTTAGTTCTTTCTTTATTGAACCATTTCATAAAAAAATCTTGAAGTTTCTTTAGACTTTCCCATTTTGGTTTTTTCATGTCTGGAAAAACAAAATCGCCAAACATACTATTAAAGTAAGCTTGGTCATACAAGGAGATATTCCAAAAAACGGATTGGTATCCTCTTGCGGCAGCGGGTTGATTGACGGCATAAACAACATGTTGTAGATGATTTTCAATGATGTCGGTATTAGTTTTTAGATAATCTTTACCATAATCTCTAGCGGCAAAATGATCAAAATACATTAAAAATTCTACGGTAGCCAAGGCGCCTGCAAACTGTGAGCTAATCGCAAATACTAAATTTACAAATTCGCCGCAAAAACTTTCTAGATGTTGTGGTGCCTGACTTTCTCCACCAAGTTTGGTCAATCCGTCAAATAAAAAAGGATACATACTTATAGAAACACAATAGGGTTTTAACGATGTTTCATCGTGTACATATATTTCATGAGCCTCTATTTGACGCAGGTATTCCTGAGCCGTTTTTTCTCCAAAGAGCTCATTAATTTTTCGTGTAACTAGCGCTCTGTTTACCTGAATATTAATGTCTTTATTGAGTTCGGCTTCCATCGTAGCGATGTTTTTTGAGGTCACATTTGCATTGGCGTCTACTTTTGAGCCATCTGCTGCGTTTGAAGAGTTGATGTAGCGGTCGATGAAATTAATTTTTTTGTCTACTTGTTCATTTGTAAGTCGTATCATATTTTAATTTTTTGAAAATAAGTAATTGAGGTTTTTGTTAAGTCGAACGTCTGTAAATTTTTGATTGGTGGTTGGTTTGTCTAAACCGCCTAGTTCGGGGTTCCATTTTCCTGTTTTTAGAAAGTTTAACTGTTCTAATAAATTATCAGAAATGGATTCTTCTCCTGTGTATAGACAAGTTTTATATTTTTTATGCCGTGCTATTTGAAAAAATTCAATCAACTCATTTTCATGCCATTCTCCTCCCATAAATAATACACAGGTTGCGTAGTTTTTGTATTCGTTTAAAATTTCTAGATACTTATTTACGAGTAGCATTTTCCCATTGGATTCCTTCCATAAGTGTGTGGAGTGACAGCCTTTACATTTTAATTGACAACCACAGATGGAAAAGCAGATGCTTATTTCGCCGGGTACCTCCTGTAATACCACTTGAAAATCATAATAATACATTGATGTTATTTTTTGCTTAATAAAAGATAAAATAGTCTTTTATAAAAGTATCTAATTATTTAGATAGAAAATAAATTAGTGGCTAAGAGTTATTAAGAAGGTTATAAACAAATGAGTTTTTGTAAATTGAAGAGCATTGTTTTTTGCGTTATGACAATTGTCATGTTATAAACTGCATTTTAGCAGGTTCTTTATACTGTAATTATTTTAAAACTAAATTATGCCTATAAAAAGTTACTTAGCTCACCCTCATCAAGGTAAAAAAAACGAATTAATGCAAACCTTAGCCTCATTAAATCATTGTGAAGTGATTCCTGCGGAAAATAAAGAATTGTTGATTCTTATTACTGATACAGAGTCAAACTCTCAAGAAGATGATTTACAAGAGCAATTGAATACTATAAGTAGTATCAAATTATTGGCATTGGTTTCTGGTTTTAACGCATCAAAAAATTAAATTTCTATGTATACATCTACTTTAACAAACAGAAGAGACTTTATTAAAAAAATGGCTGTTTTGTCTGCGATGACGGCAGCTGCAACAATGTTTCCTGGGATTTTATTTGCAGAGGAACAAGAAAGAGGTTTGCCAAAAGGTGCAAATTTAGATTGGAAAAAAGCACCTTGTCGATTTTGTGGTGTAGGATGTGGTGTATTGGTTGGTGTAGAGAACGGGAAAGCAGTTGCAGTAAAAGGTGATCCGAAATCGTCTGTAAACAAAGGACTTTGCTGTGTTAAAGGATATCATTCTGTCATGGCAATGTATGGGAAAGATAGACTTACACATCCTTTAGTAAAGAAAAATGGAAAGTATGTAAAAACCAGTATGAAAGAAGCCTTAGATCTGATTGCAGAAAAAATGCAATCTACCATCAAGGACTTTGGTAAAGATGCTGTATCAATTTATGGATCTGGGCAGTGGACGATTCCTGATGGTTATGTTGCCTCAAAATTATTCAAAGGCTGTATAGGTACCAATAACGTAGAAGCTAATGCCCGTTTGTGTATGGCAAGTGCTGTAACAGGCTTTATGACTTCCTTTGGAATTGATGAGCCGATGGGGTGTTATGAGGATATAGATCATGCAGATGTTTTTGTATTATGGGGAAATAATATGGCTGAGATGCACCCGGTTTTGTTTTCTAGGTTATTAGATCAAAGACTCAAACGAAAAGTAAAGATTATTGATTTTGCTACCCGAACTACTAGAACTAGTATGGCCGCAGATAAGTCTATTATTTTCAATCCGCAATCTGATTTGGCTGTTGCAAATTCCATTTGTTACGAGATTATTAAAAATGGATGGGTAAATAAATCATTTGTAGAAAACCATTGTAACTTTAGCAAAGGGCTAACGGATATGGGCTATGGTTTGGAAGATAAATATAGTTTTAATGACAAGCCAGAAAAGATAGATTTTGAAGCTTATAAAGAATTTTTAGAAGATTATGCTCCAGAAAAAGTAGAAAAAATATCAGGTGTTTCGGCGAAGGATATCAAATATATGGCTGCTTATTATGGAGATCCTAATACAAAAGTAATGTCGTTGTGGTGTATGGGAATGAACCAACATACACGTGGAACATGGATCAATAATTTAGTATATAACATTCATTTATTAACAGGTAAAATTTCTACTCCAGGAAATAGTCCATTTTCATTAACAGGGCAACCTAGTGCTTGTGGAACTGTGAGAGAAGTGGGAACCCTGACTCACAAACTACCGCATGGTGTGGTTATGAATAAGGCACATAGAGAACATGCAGCAGAAATATGGGATGTTCCTGTAGAGAACATCGATCCAAAGCCGAGTTTACATACGGTGGAAATGTTTAGAGCCTTGGATAGAGGAGATCTTAAGTTTATGTGGATTCAGGTTACCAACCCTATGGTTACTATGCCCAAACTAAAGCGCTATAGAGATGCCTGTAAAAAGGAAGGTAGATTTATCGTAGTATCCGATATTTATCCAACTCCGACTACCGATATCGCAGATGTTATTTTACCTTCTGCTATGTGGGTAGAGCGCGAGGGAATGTATGGAAATTCTGAACGCAGGACTCAGTATTTTGAGCAAATGGTAGAACCACCTGGAGAAGCCATGAGCGATACCTGGCAACTTGTGGAAGTTGCGAAAAGAATGGGCTTTGAAAAACAGTTTTATTACAAGAAAGAAACACATATTGAGGAGATTTATAATGAATACAGAAGACATCATGAAGGTAAGAAACATGCCATGGCTCCTTTAGAAGTTTTAAAAACGCAACCTGGAGCCATGTGGCCTTATGTAGAAGGAAAGTCAACCCAATGGCGTTTTAATTCTAAATATGATCCTGCTTGTGCATCAGATAAGGATTTTGACTTTTATGGAAAACCTGATGGTAAAGCAGTTATTTGGCAGAGACCATATGAACCTGCTCCAGAGGTTCCAGATAATGAATTTGATTTTTGGTTATGTACAGGGCGTGTTGTAGAGCATTGGCACTCTGGGTCTATGACAAGAAGAGTCCCTGTGTTGCATAAAGCAATGCCACATGGATATGTAGAGCTGCATCCTGATGATGCTAAAAAAATGCAAATAAGAACTGGTGATGCAGTGAAACTTACTACAAGAAGAGGTTCCATGAAATTACCTGCTTCCGTTAAGGAAAGAGGAGTTCCAGAGAAAGGTCAAGTTTTTGTTCCATTTTTTGATGAAAACATGTTGATCAATGATTTGACATTGGATGCATTTTGTCCAATTTCGAAACAACCGGATTATAAGAAATGTGCCGTTAAAGTTGAAAAAGCATAACTATGAAAAGAATTGGTATCCTATCATTATTTGCCATTCTTCTAATTTCATTTCTAACCCTATGGAATAGAAGTTATGAGTTGGGCTTGGAACAAGCATATATCCCTCTTGAGGAAAGAGAACCGATGCGTATTATTCCTTCAGAGGAAGGAGTGTTTAAGAGATCTGAATTTGCATTGGATTATGCAAAAATGCCAATTGATGAAACACATCAAAGAAGTTTAAAAACCTACTATAACAATAGAGCGTATCATGGTGCACCTCCGAGTATTCCGCATAAAGTGGAAAGTGAGCAAAGTATGGGAGGAAATGATTGTTTAAAATGTCATGAAAATGGTGGTTTTGTTAAAAAATGGGATGCCTATGCTCCTGTTACCCCGCATCCTGATTATGAAAATTGTAGGCAATGTCATGTTCCAACTAAATCAAATTCGCTATTCAAGCCAACGAATTTTGAAAAAGTCCCAGCACCGAAAGTAGGAATTAATAATGCGTTGCCAGGAAGTCCTCCGGTGATTCCACATCAAATTCAGTTAAGAGAGAATTGTTTGGCGTGTCACGCAGGTCCGAGTGCCCCAAAAGAAATACGTGTTACACATCCTGAGAGAGTGAATTGTAGGCAATGCCATGTTCTAAATAATAAAGAAGTTACTGATATCGGAATTTTTATAAGAGAATAAACTATGGGAATACAAACAACAAATATTTCGATACTCTTAGGTAAAATAAAGGAGCTAAGAAGAAGGAAATCGATTATGAGAACAAGAAAATCCTTACACAAGAATTATATAAAATCAATGACAAAATCGCTGTCTGTTTTTCTTGTATTGATTTCAATAATTTCTTGTAAACACCATAATGAGGAGTATCATAAGGTAACGGATAAAATAAAAGCGGAAAGCAAACACTATAAAGGAACTAGTATTTCGTCTGATAAATATCTAGCGGAAAAGAATTTGATTGAGATTACAGAAGGAGCTCATACCTTTTTGATACCAGAAAGAAAAAGTCAGATCAAGTCTTATGCTTGTACTGAGTGTCATACAGATGATTTAAATAAAATAAAAGGGAAGGACGCTAAAAAAGGACATTGGAACATCAGTTTAAAACATGCAAATTCTGATATTATGAATTGTGCAACTTGCCATGATACCAAAAACCTAGATGAATTAAAGACCTTGACTGGGAATTCAGTTGACTTTAATATGAGTTATAAAGTATGTGGTCAATGCCATTCCAAACAATTTGAAGATTGGAAGGGAGGTGCTCATGGTAAGAAAATTGAAAGCTGGGCGCCACCTAGAGCTTCTATGACTTGTACAAATTGTCATAATCCCCATAGTCCAAGTTTTGAGCCCCGTTGGCCAGCTAAATACAATACCCAAAAGAAACAAGAAAGAAAATAACCAAACACCAAGTGTTTTTATAGCCAAAAAGATATGAGCGAGAAGAAAAATAAATGGTTTTCATTAAGACTTTCCAATAAGAAAAAATCTGAGCCTAAATCAGGTGGCTGCGGATGTGGTAAAACATCAGGTGGTTGCGGTTCGCATCAAACCAACGAATTAGCGAAACCAGTTGATGGTTTTGACCAAGTAATGGGAGCAACAATGGATAGGAGGAATGCTTTTAAACAGTTGACAGCAAGCTTACTGGTTGGAGCGGGTGCAATATCTACTTCTTGTAGTGTTACCACTGGAGATGATGCAAAGGAAAAAGCTCAAATAGACTGGGAGGAACAGTTTAAAGGGAATTATAAATTGATGAGCGAAGAAGAGAAAAAAGCAACGGTTGACAGATTGGTGCGTTCTCATCAATTGAACACCAAGGATACATTGGATATGTCTTCTAAATCGGCAGAAGAAGGAGTGTTGTTTGGTTATGCATTTAATATTTCTAAATGCCAAGGGTACATGGATTGTGTAAGCGCTTGTGTTACTGAGAATAATCAGGATAGAAATTCTCAGATGGAGTATATCCGAATTCATGAAATGAAGGAAGGTATGGCTTTGAATTTTAATGAAGCTGATGATAATTATTATCATGAAGTACCTGCGGAAGGACATTTTTACATGGGAACTCAGTGTTTTCATTGTGATAATCCTCCTTGTGTTGAGGTTTGCCCTGTTCAGGCAACTTGGAAAGAACCAGATGGAATTGTGGTAGTTGATTATGATTGGTGTGTGGGCTGTAGATATTGTATGGCAGCTTGCCCTTATGATGGTAGACGATTTAACTGGAGTAAACCAGAAGTACCCAAAGAAGAAATTAATAAAAATCAACATTATTTAGGAAACAGGCTGAGAAAGAAAGGTGTTATGGAGAAATGTACTTTCTGTATCCAGCGTTCTAGGGAAGGACAGAATCCTGCCTGTGTTGAGGCTTGTCCAACCGGAGCAAGGGTTTTTGGTAACTTGTTAGATCCTAATAGTACCATTCGTTGGGTTTTGGAAAATAAAAAAGTGTTCAGGTTAAAAGAAGATTTAGGTACTGAACCTAAATTTTGGTATTACATGGATTAAAAAGTAAAAAATATCATTTATAAATTGATTTAAATGGGAAATTTAAAAGTATTTAAAAGTTTGGTTATTGATAGTTTGGATATCATAACCCATGGTACAAAAAAGTATCATTTGTGGATGGCTTTTTTAACAGCAGTAATGTTGGCTGGTATGTATTGTTACTCTATACAATTAGAGGAAGGATTGCAGGTTACAGGAATGACAAATAGAGTTAGTTGGGGGCTTTATATCTCTAATTTTACATTTTTAGTTGGAGTAGCAGCGGCTGCCGTAATGCTTGTGATGCCAACTTATGTATTGCATGATGTAGATTTTAAAAGAGCGGTTCTGATTGGTGAAGGCCTAGCTGTAGCCGCATTGATTATGTGTTTGGCTTTTGTGGTGGCGGATATGGGTGGACCATCAGTTTTGTGGCATATGATTCCTGGAATAGGAGTTTTTAATTTCCCGAACTCAATGCTTACATGGGATGTATTGGTTTTAAATGGTTATCTATTTATCAATGTTACCATTCCTTTTTATATTTTGTTTCGTCATTATCAAGGCAAAGAAGCTTTGTCTAAAGTATATGTTCCCGGAGCCATTCTTTCTGTGTTTTGGGCAGTTGGAATTCATTTGGTAACCGCATTTTTGTATCAAGGATTGCAAGCACGTCCTTTTTGGAATAACGCATTGTTAGGACCTCGATTTTTAGCTTCGGCTTTTGCAGCAGGACCGGCATTGATTATTTTAGTACTAGCCATGATTCGTTCGCATACAGAATTTAAAATTGAAGATAAAACAATAAAAAAAATAGCGTTGGTAGTGGTTGTTGCTGCTCAAATCAATTTAATTATGTTGGTATCTGAGCTATTCAAAGAATTTTATGCTCCTACACATCATAGTGAAAGTGCCTATTATTTATTTTTTGGTTTGCATGGGAAAAATGCACTGCTTCCTTGGATATGGACAGCCATCCCGTTGAATATTCTTGCAACGATAACCTTAACTTTTCACAAGTTTAGAAATAATTTGACCATTCTTTATATTTGTTGTTTCATGCTGTTTGTCGCAATTTGGATCGAAAAGGGTTTCGGTTTGATTGTGCCTGGTTTTATTCCTGGTCCGTATGGTAAAATTGCAGAGTACACACCAACTGGAATTGAAATTGGTGTTACCCTTGGGATTTGGGCATTAGGAGCTTTTGTGTTTACTATATTGGCAAGAACTGCTGTGCAAATTGAAACAGGAAAACTTCGTTACAAGAAGAAATAATGGCTCTAATCCAAAAATATAGGTTTAGAAAATCATAAATATTCTGGTTTCTACTACTAAATTACCCTTTCATTTAAGACGTAAATAACTTTTGGTTTACAGATTAATATTTTTTGTTAAAGTATTTGTTTTAATGTTATCCTAGTGTTAATAGGGGATTGGGAGGTTAATTTTATAAAAATAATTATGGAGAAAATAGCTGTCATTAAGAAGTTCATTTTCTTAACATTAGGTTAATATTGAATCTGTTTGCATAAATGAGAACTTAAACTATATTTGCAGTCGAATGTAAAAAAAAGTTTATGATATCATCAAATGAATATTTCGACTCAAAAGTAAAGTCTTTAGGATATAAATCTGCAACGGGTAATTCTACTGTAGGGGTTATGGAGCCTGGAGATTATGAGTTTGGAACTTCTTCTCATGAAACTATGATTGTTGTTGAAGGAGAGTTGGTTGCTTTACTTCCAGGAGAGACTGAATGGAAATCTTTTAAAACTGGCACGTCTTTTGAAGTAGAAGCAAATAGTTCATTTAAAGTAAAATCAATAGGACAAACTTCTTATTTGTGTCAATACAAATAAGACGAAAAATATAGTAATTAGATCTTAGGGGTAGGATTTATTTATATATAGGGCTTTCATTAATTTGAAAGCCCTATTTTTTTGATTTTATTTAGTTGTTATTTGATGGATAGCTATCATTTATGTTCTTCTATTTTTTTAAATTACTTTGCAAAGATGGTTTTGTAGGATATAACGTTATAGATATTGATAACATTTGGATTTTATGTCTATTTTTGATTTGTCTTCTAGATTAAAAATCTAAAAGAAGTGAAACCATTTGTAATTACAGAATTTTAGCTTTGATGAAATTAGATGCCATAGATCTTAGGATTTTAAAAATCCTTCAAAATAAGTCAGACTTGACAACAAAAGAGTTAGCCTCTAAGGTTAATTTATCAGCAACTCCTGTTTTTGAGAGAGTGAAAAGATTGGAAAAACAGGGTTATATAAAGAAATATGTAGCTGTTTTAGATGCTGAAAAATTGGATAAGAATTTAATAGTTTTTTGCAATGTAACTTTAAAAGAACATACAAGGGAAATTGGGAATCAATTTGTAAAAGATATTATGACGCTAGAAGAAGTTACCGAGTGTTATAATATCTCTGGAGATTATGATTTTTTATTGAAAGTTTTGGTTAAGGATATGAAAGACTATCAAAACTTTGTGCTTAATCACTTAGGTTCTGTTCAAAATATTGGTAGTGCACATAGTACATTTGTTATGGGTGAGATAAAAAACACTTATGCAATCCCTGTATGATAGACTCCTTAACCTATAGAGAAGGAAGGCTTTTCTGAAGTTCTTTTCGGAGTTCTTTTTTTATCTTTTTACAATTAGTAAAAAAATACTTGATTTACATAAAATGTCAACTTTTCTTCAGGACGTGCGATAATTTTAAAATAGCGATGGCTTTTATTGTTAACCTTGATGCTCACTGTTTTTTTATTTACAAATTTGAATTTTGGAAATGTGGTTTTGCTATCCAACTGCCAGTTTTTGTTGTCAGTTGAACTCCAAATTTCCACTATCTTTAAGGGAGATTTCTTAGGGTTTAATTTTTTGTTCCAACGAGATCTAAAACCGCAGCTCAATACAATTTCTTGAATGTCTTGCTTGCTGTTTTCAAAACTAGCAATTGCGATTAATGGCTCTTTGTTAAATCCTGTCCAATATTTAGAAGAGATAATTTTTTGTGAATTTAACACGTAATTATCTATCAGAATTTCAGCTGCCTTACCCGTGTATTCTCCGTAAAAACCTTCATAAGTAACTTTAAAACTGTCTGGGTATATCCCCTTGCTATAAAATGTAAAAGATTTTACCTTACTGTCTTTCCATCCAGCTTTTGAGGCAATTGTTTTAAGTGTTTTTTTTCTAGTCCCTTCTAAAGACATAGAAATATATTCTGGCAGAATATCAGAATTCTTGTTAGGAGTTGAGTTGTCTAATGTATATCTAATGATTGCTCCATTTAGTTTGTGCCCAATTTGAATTGTATCTTTACCGTTGATAATATTTCCTTTACTTAATAGAATGGGAGGAGCTAATTCATATTCAGATTTTTTTTGTTCTTGGTAGCCTTCAATAAAGTTTATTTCTCCGAATTTCGTTTTTAGTGAGTTCGTTTCTTCAGAAGAAATGTTTGTATTCCAGATAAAAATCTCCGTTAGGTTTTTGAAGTTTTCCAATGAAGTTTCAATTGAATAATTTACCCCTGTATTAGCAACAGAAATGGATTGTAATTTTTTACAATTGCTTAAAGATTCTAAGGGGTTATCTTTGATGTTGGTAGTGTTTAAAATTAGTTTTTCGAGATTAGAAAACTTGTTTATTATAGCAAGATCTTTTTGTTCTATGGGTAAATTAGAAAGATTCAAATAAGTGATTTGATTCTTGATTTTTTCCAATTCAGAAAGTCGTTCTATTTTAAATTTTGATTTTCCAAAAACAGTAACATCAATAGCCGGACTTTTTGGTGATTTTTGAACAGCTGTTCGGTATGGGTCATTTAGACTTTCTATTATTTTTGAGTCTGCAAATGAAAACGTATACGCATGTTTTTTTGTTTTTCCTTTTTGAATCCAGTTTTCTGAAATATGTTTTTCCAATGCTGAGTTTTTTGCAAGATTGGAATAAGAGATATTAGCGTCAGCTCCTTCTGCAATCCAAAGTTTTATCAGATCTATCTCTTTTTTTGACAGTTGAGGTTTCCCTTCCGGAGGCATGTGTTTTTTGTTTTCTTTCGGAAGGGCTACTCTTTTTAAAAAGGCACTTTCTTCAGGGGAATGAGCTTCCCATAATTTTCCGTTTTTTCCACCAGTTTTTATGCCCTCAAGAGTACTTAAGTTCAAACCGCCTTTTTGTTTTTGTGAATTGTGACAACTTGCGCATTTGTCAAGTATAACAGGCTGTATAAAATTTTGATAAACTGTATGGTTGGTTTCTTTCGGGGTTAGCTCAGAGATTATAGGCTCACTGATGAAATTTGTTCCATGAGTTAGACTCGCACCATAATGTCCGGCAAAAATGATTGAGATAAAACTTAGATATATAAGACTTGAAAAAACGTATTTATTTTCTTTAACTAATACTGCAATAAATAACATAAAACTAATGCCTACACCTATCCATTTGTGTAGAGTTAGTAATTCTGAAGAGTTACTTTCTATTGATAATATTAGTCCCATTAAAGTGGCAATGGCTGTAGATACAGAAGTTAACCACAATAAATAGATATTAATTTTATGATACGAATCTAAGTCTAATTGCTTTTTGAATAGATTTAGCAATACCAAAAGAGATACAAAAGCAACCGGAAAATGTAGTATAAGTGGATGCATTCTCCCTAAAGGTTGAACCCAAAAAGGAATCTGTATTCGCGCTTCAAAAAATAATAAAAAGGCCAATAAAAAGTGTAAAAATAGTAACGTATTTACAACAATGGAACTGTGTTTTTTCATCAATATAAATTTTAAGAAACCGGTTAGGCAATAATGTCATTTACTACATGACCGTGAACATCTGTCAACCTAAATCTTCTACCTAAGTGTTTGTGGGTTAGTTTTTCATGATCGAGTCCCATGAGATGCATTATGGTTGCATGTAAATCATGTATATGAACAGGGTTTTCTATGATGTTATATCCAAGTTCATCAGTTTTACCATATGATGTTCCGGCTTTTACACCACCACCAGCCATAAACATACTATAAGCTCTTGGGTGATGATCTCTTCCATAATTGTCTTTGGTTAATTTTCCTTGACAGAAGTTAGTTCGTCCGAATTCACCTCCCCAAATGACAAGAGTTTCATCTAGTAAACCTCTTTGTTTTAAATCAGTTATTAAAGCAGCAGAAGCCTGATCTACATCTTTAGCCTGTCCGACCATTTCATTTCCTAAATTATTGTGTTGATCCCAACCTTGATGGTAAAGCTGTACAAAACGTACTCCAGATTCTGATAATTTTCTCGCTAATAAACAATTCGCAGCATAGGTTCCTGGAATCATTGAATCTGCTCCGTATAGTTTTTTAATATGATCTGGCTCAGAAGATACATCTGTGATTTCTGGCACTGCTGTTTGCATTCTAAATGCCATTTCATACTGTTTTATTTTTGCTTTTATTTCAGGGTCTCCAAACTCATCATATCCCATTTCATTCAGAGTTCCTAGATGGTTTAACATTTTTCTTCGAGATTCTGAATCCATTCCTTTTGGGTTGTTTAAATAAAGAATTGGATCTTCGCTCGCACTCAATTGTACTCCTTGATGTGTACTGTCTAAAAAGCCATTTCCCCAAAGTTTAGAGTATACTCCCTGTCCGTTTCCTTTTCCCTTGGATAATAAAACGCAGAAGGCCGGCAGGTTTTGATTCTCACTTCCCAACCCATAGCTTAACCAAGATCCCATACTAGGTCTGTTACCAACCTGAGCCCCTGTTTGCAAAAACGTTAAAGCCGGATCGTGATTAATGGCGTCAGTATGCATACTTTTTATGATGCATAAATCATCTGTGATTTTTGCAATATTTGGAAATAAATCACTTACCCAAGCGCCTGAATTTCCGTGTTGTTTGAAATCAAATTTAGATCCCACCAATGGGAGAGAGGTTTGTTTGGATGTCATTCCAGTTAAACGTTGACCGCCTCTTACGGAATCTGGTAATTCTTGACCAAACATATCTCTAAGTTTTGGTTTGTAATCAAAAGATTCTAGTTGTGATGGAGCTCCGTTTTGGGTAAGCATGATAATACGTTTTGCTTTAGAGGCAAAATGTTTCAAACCAAGAATGGGTTTTTCTGTGGTTGATTTGGCACCACTAAATAAATCTGGAACCAAAAGGGAGCCAAGTGCAACGCCACCAAAGCCCATCGCTGCTTTTTTGAAAAAATGACGACGATTGATGTTTATTTGATGTTCAAAAACTTCTTTTTTCATGAGAATTAGGTTTTGATAATAGTTTCTTCCATGTTGTACATGGTATGAATTATTTGCATTAAGGCTGCAACCTTGATCGTATTTCTGTTTTTTGCTATAGGATATTCTCCAACATCAATAAAGGCTTTTGCTTTTTGAGGCTGTTCTTTAAATTGAGCTTCTTGTTGTTGGTAATATTCTAAAAAAAGTTGTTTTTCTGTGGGTTTAATATTTCTACAAAGAATGGTTCTAAAAGCAGTTTCTATATGGTTAGAGATGGAATTATTTGCTGCGTTCAACTTTTCTGAATACACTCTAGCAGCTTCTAATACGGTAGGGTCGTTTAGCATAATTAATGCTTGTAGAGGAGTCATAGTATTGCTTCTTGAAACCTCACATTGGTCTCTTGTATTCGCATCAAAAAACATAGGTACGGGCGGTAATGAGGTTCTTTTGAAGAACATGTAAATCCCTCTTCTGTATAGGTCTTCGTTATGATCTTGCGTATAAGTTGCTAGCAGTCCTCTACCTGAGGAAGTTGCTTTCCACATTCCTTCAGGCTGATAAGTTTTGACACTGCGTCCTCCAACTTCTTTGTTCAGCAGTCCGCTACTCGCCAATACATGATCTCTTATCATCTCAAAACTATAGCGAGATCTTGGCATTCTTGATAAATATTTGTTTTCGGGATCAATGGCTAGTTTTTCCTCGGTTACAACAGTAGATTGCATATAGGTTGCTGAGGTAACCATCATTTTAACCAATCTCTTGATATCCCATTGGTGTTCTTGAAAGTCTTTAGACAACCAGTTGAGTAAATCAACATGACTTGGTAAGTCACCTTGCATTCCAAAATCTCCAGAGGTTTTGACTATTCCAACTCCAAAAAACTCTTGCCACAAACGGTTTACATAAACTCTACTGGTCAAGGGGTTGTTGGGGTTGAACAACCATTGACTTAGCCCGTACCTATTTTGAGGTAGTTTTTCTGTATCAAAAGGTAAAATAGATTTCGGTAGGTTTGGCGTTACAATTTCACCCTTTGCATCATAAACACCTCTATTTAAAATATGGGTATTTCGGTCTTCTATCCTTTCCTCCATGACCATTACCTTAACAGGGTTGTATTCTTTTTTATTTAAAAAAGGTAAACTATCCTTTGCTAGTTCGTTTGATATTGTAAGAAAAGGAGGTTCGGCAACCGTAGCATTTACACCACCAGCATGTTTTCTATAAGGGGTTTTTTCAAAAAAGGAAAAAGTGCTATAATAATCTTTTTGAGAAATAGGGTCATATTTGTGGTCATGACATTTCGCACATTCAAAGGTTAAGCCTAAAAAGGCTTTTCCAAAAGTATTTGTCCTATCTGTTAGGGTTTCTATTCTATATTCTTCAACTATAATTCCTCCTTCTTGACTAATTTTATGATTTCTGTTAAAGCCTGTGGCTAGAGTGGATTCTATATTGCTATTCGGTATCATGTCTCCAGCGAGTTGCCATGTAACAAATTTATCATAACCATAATTTTCATTAAAGGCATGGATTACCCAGTCTCTCCAAGGCCACATAGTTCTTAAGTCATCATCTTGATAGCCATGTGAGTCTGCAAAGCGTGCAACATCCAACCAAGAACTTGTCATTTTTTCTCCATAGTGCTTGCTTGCGAGCAATTGATCAACTACTTTTTCATAGGCATTTTCAGAATTGTCTTGTAAAAAATTTTCTTGAAGGGCAACGCTTGGTGGTAATCCAGTAAGGTCAAAAGAAACTCTTTTTAATAAGCGCTCTTTGTCTGCTTTTTTATTTGGAGTAAGGCCATGAGGTTCCATTTTTTTTGCAATAAAAAAATCTATCTCATTTTTGGGCCAATCTTCTTTTTTAATGGAAGGAATGTTTGGTTTTGAAATAGGTAAGAAAGCCCAATGACGTTTGTATTTAGCTCCTTGCTTTATCCATTTTTTTAGAATGATTTTTTCATTTTTAGTCAATGTCAGATTGGATTCTAAAGGAGGCATAACACTTTTCGGATCTTCTGAGGTAATTCTTTTATATACCTCCGAGTCATTTGGGTTACCAGGTATAATGGCGTGTGCATTTTTGTTTTCTTTCAGTGCACTATAGGCACCTTCTTCCGTATCTAATCTCAAATTAGCAAACCGTTTCTTTGCATCAGGGCCATGACAATTGAAACACTTATCAGATAATATGGGTCTAACATCAAAATTATAATCTACAATTTTAGGTACGGAAACATCCGTTAATTTTGAGTAATTATCGGATTTTTTTCCACATGAGTTTAGAATAATTAGGACTGAAAGTATGGCAAAGATTCTCATTATATGCGTTCTAATTTTGTTGGGTAGGCTCTGTTCGCATTCCATTGACAGATGTATAAATTTTTATCATTGTCAACACAGACATCATGACAATGATCAAAAATAGGTTGGTCTTGGACCATCATTTGAAGTTCCCCTCTCTTGTATTTTGGAGCGGTTCCTCCAGGGTTTGAAACTACTTTGTTGTTTTTGTCTAGTATGGTTACGAATCCTGAATTTGGGGTTCTTTCAATGTATTTCAACCTAGACCAACAAACTCCAGCATAAATGTTTTCTCCGTCAATAACAGGTCTGCAAACATAAGCCCCTGGTAAAAAAATGGTAGAAAGGTATTTACCATCTAGGGTATATCTTTTAAAAGAATTATGCATTCTAGAGGTACAAATCAAGGTAATGTTATTTGGGTCTCGATCATCTATGGCAACTCCATGGGCGTTGCTTAATTGATCGTCATTGAAACCTTTTCCTCCAAATTTTCTAATAAATTCTCCCTCTTTGTTGAATTGAAGTATCCAGTCAGAACCATAGCCATCAGCTACATAGATATCTCCATTAGCGGCAATAGCAGTTTCTGTTGGTTTGTAGCGCATTTTTTGAGTGTAAACACCAATATCAATCGGGTTCGGTAATTCCATTAATAGTTTACCATCTATGGTGGTTTTTACTACCCTTCCACTATTTGGGTCGGTAATAAAAAGAACATCCTCTGTTCCTTCTTGAAAAAGAGTTAGCCCATGTCCACTTTTATATTCATGGCCCCAAGTAGATATTACTTTTCCAGATTTATCATAGATGATGATATTGTTTTTGGTTTCATCGGTTATAAAAATCAACCTACCTTTTGAATCCATTACCATTTCGTGGCAGTTTTTTATAGGAGTACTATTTGGATTCAGGTTTCCCCATTCTTTATGAACACGATATTTAAAATCACCATGTCCAATAATTTCATCTTTCAAATCTGGTTTTTTTAAAATTGTAAAACCATAAGATGGGACGGACAACGCTGCAGTGGCAAGGGCTGTTTTCTTGATAAAATTTCTTCGAGTAGTTTCCATAGGTTAGATTTGACTTTTGATAAGCTTCGTTAGAATAGTTGAAGCGTATTTGGAGTTCAAAAATACCATGTAACTCGAGAAAGTTATGTGGAGTTTTTGTTCAAAAAGGTGGATTTATTCAATGAAAATCATGTGTTTCCTTTTTTCGGACGGAAGTGAGATGGTGGATTTCCATATTCTTTTTTGAAGATTCTACTAAAGTATCGACTGTCGTTATACCCCACTTTATAAGCTATTTCTTTCATGGTAAACGTTCCTTTTTTGATCAAATTCATGGCTAAAGATAATCGGTAGGAGTTGGTGTATTCAATAATTGATTTACCAGTTAAACCTTGTGTTTTTCTATATAATTGAGATCTGCTAATACCCAGTTCTGAACAAATAAGGTCCACAGAAAATTCAGGGTTTTCAATCTGACTTTCTATAGCGTTATTTAATTTCTGGATGTAGTTATTATCAAGTGTTTTTTCTAATAATTCAGCAGGAGATTTTCTATGTTTTTCTATCAAGAGCTTTCTTGACTCTAGTAAGTTTCTGATTTTTAATTTTATTTCGGCCAGATTAAATGGCTTTTGAATATAATCTTCTGCCCCACTTTGTAAACCAGTTATTTTATTTTCATCGCCTGATTTTGCCGTTAAAAATAGGAGTGGAATGTGAGCTGTAAGTTCATTGTTTTTGAGTTGATTTGCCATTTGAATACCATCAGTGTCAGGCATCATTATATCACTGATGATGAGATTAGGAATTGTTTTGATGGCGGTCTTGAGTCCTTGATTACCATTTTCAGCTTCTAGAATATGGTACTTTTCTGATAGTTCCTCTTTGATATAAGAACGAATATCAAGATTATCTTCAACTAGTAAAATAACATTTTTATCGGTTTGAAATTCATCTTGTTGCGGAACTTTGTCGTTATGTTTGGTCGTTAGGTTATGCTCTTTTAAGCCGATTGGCAAGATTACCTTAAAGTGTGAACCTTTTTGTTTTTCGCTGTGAAGGGTTATATTTCCTTTATGTTGTTGTACTAATTCTGATGTTAAAGAAAGTCCGATTCCACTGCTGTATCCAAATTCTGGATTTTCATCAAGTTGGTAAAAACGTTCAAAAACTTTTTGTTGTAGTTCTTTAGGTATTCCTATACCATTGTCAATTACATTAATTTCTAGGTAGCCTTGAATTACCTCATTTTTTTCGTTGAGGTGTATGTCGGTGAAGGAAACAGTAAGTTTTATAATTCCTCCTTTTGAAGTATATTTAAAGGCGTTTGAGACTAGGTTGGTTGCAATTTTTTCAACGACATCACTATCAAAAAAGAAGGTGTAATTTTCTTTAGGAATTTCATAGGAGTATTGGATGTTTTTTTCTTTGTTCCAATACTCGGCAGCGGCATTTATAGTGTCAAAAACGGATAGGTTTGTTTGAGGACTAATCTGTAATTTTTTTGTGGTTTCAAGTTTTCTGAAATCTAGAATTTGATTGATTAACACTAAAAGTCTAGAACTATTTCGGTACATCATCTCTAAAATTTTGTCCGAAGGTTTTGTGTTTTCTTTAGCAAATTTTTCTAAAGGAGAGGTGATTAATGTTAAGGGAGTTCTGAGTTCATGTGAGATGTTAGTGAAAAATTTTAATTTCATTTTTGCAACTTCCTCAAATTGTAAAACTCTTTCTTTTTCAATTTCAAATTTTAATTTGTTACGTTCCTTTCGAACAGTCCACCCATAAATTAAAAACAGAAATCCAATGCATATAATGCCAATCAAAATTTTGACCCAAAGAAATTCCCAAAATGGAGGTTGAATATGAATTTGAAGAGCTGTAGGTTCTTCGTTCCATATACCAGATTCATTAGACGCTTTTACGAGAAAAGTATACGCTCCGGAGGGGATATTTGTATAGGTTGCTTTTTGTGAGTTGTGTGCCTCAATCCAAGATTTATCGTAGCCTTTTAATTTGTATTTATATTTACTACGCTGGTTGTTATTAAAATTAATTACTTGAAATTCTAATTCGAATTTTTTGTCAGAATAATCAAGTGTTACCGTTTTTTCTACTTCAATATTTTTTAAAATATAGCTGCTATTTGGAGCAACCAACTCATTGTTTACCCAAAGTTTAGAGATATACAATTGTGGTTTTTTATTGTTTGGTTTAATGTCTTTTGGATCAAACAACATCGGACCTTTGGCGGTTGAAAAAAGTAGTTTGTTAGAACTTAGTTTGATACTTGCATTTGTGAATTTGTTTGAAATAAGTCCGTCTTGCTCGTATAAAATTCTGGCTGTGTTTTTTGTTGGATTGAATTGAATCAATCCATTTAGGGTTCCAATCCACAAGTTACCTTCAATATCTTCTAATATAGATTTAATAACATTGTCTTGTAAAATGGGATTGTTTAGTTGTGTAAAGCTATTTGATGCTGGGTCTAGTTTACAAAGTCCGGCTTTGGTCCCGATCCAAAGGTTGTAATTTTGATCTTCATAAATGTCATTGATAAAGTTGTTTGATATACTAGTATTGTCATCAAGATGATGTCGGTAGTTTATAAATCGATCAAGGTTAGTGTCATATTTTTTTAATCCATCTCCAAAAGTTCCGAACCATAAATTCCCTAGATGATCTTCAAAAACTTTTCTTGCACTATGAAAGTAGCCAATTCCATTAGGGTTTTCAGCTTCACATTCATAATGAGTAAAATCTCCTGTTTTGGGATAAAAGGCAGAGATTCCTAAAACTTCTCCAATCCAAAGTTCATTTTTTTTAGTGTGTAATAAGGAAAATGGAAACAAGTCTTTTTTTTCCGTTTTTAGAAGTTTTCCTGTTTCAGAATAGTTAAAAATATGATGTCTGTTCACTACCCAGATAGTATTATCTATAGCGTTGTTGAAATTAATAGTAGTACCTGGTATAGGGAATGTTTTAAATAACTTATGAGTTGTTTTTGAAAATAAATGCATCACATTACCTTCAAGAACCCAATAGTAATTCAGAGTTTCTTTAACAGTGGTATTAGGTTTGGTTCCTAAGAAATTTTTGAAATTTGTAGCTTTCCTTTCAAACAAGAAAAAACTTCCATATCTATCAAGTATCCATGTGTTTTTGCTTTTTTGATCATGAAATATTGTGTTTGCTTGGAAGGAAGTTTCGTTGTGAAATAAAGAATTTAAATCAATGCGATGTTTTAGGTGAAAACTAGAATCACAAATAGAAACATATTTTCCGGCGGTAAACCAACAATTATTGTCATTTTCTTTTTTTAGAAAAGTAAAACCTCCCATGTCACTTTCAAAGGTTGCTAATTTGTTGGTATTTGTAAGTTGTGAATGATTTTTAGAGGAAGATAAGAGCTTTTTGTTGAAAATTTCTATGCTACCATGACTTTGAGATTGTTCTAGTGGTTCATGAAAAATTCTAGTAAATTTTTCAGTTTTAGGATTGAAAATATTCAACCCAATCCAAGTTCCAACAAATAGATTCCCATTTGGCTTTTCTCGGATTGAGAGTACGTTATTATGGCTAATGCTTGTGCCGTCTGTTTTTGAAAAAGTATATCTTTTAAATGTATTTGTTTTTCTGTCA
Source organism: Flavicella sp. IMCC45537 (assembly GCF_057197705.1). Lineage (NCBI taxonomy): Bacteria > Pseudomonadati > Bacteroidota > Flavobacteriia > Flavobacteriales > Flavobacteriaceae > Flavicella > Flavicella sp. IMCC45537. The sequence goes on along the minus strand of NZ_CM170067.1, from coordinate 2,489,987 downwards.
AGCAAGTTTAATCCGCCTCCATCGGTACCAATATAAAGTTGATGGTCTGTTGTTTCATAGATGGTTCTAACTTCGTTAAAAGAGAGGCTTTTAGGGTTTTTTGGGTCATGGGTAAAACGCTCAAAACTATCAAAATCTCTATCGTATCTTAATAATCCACCTCCATAGGTTCCAATCCATAAAGTTCCCTGGTAATCTTCATAAATACAAGAGATATGATTGTCGGTAATCCCTGTTTTGTTTTGTGGATTTTTAATGTAGTTTTTAAAGTTACCACCATTGTATCTCCAAAGTCCGTTTAAAGTGGCAATCCAAACAAATCCGAATGAATCTTGAGCAATATCATAGGTGTTGGTTTCAATTGGCAATTGAAAGTGACTAACTTTATAGCCTTCAATAAATTTCTGTGACCAGTTTTTTTGACTGATACAGCACAACAATACAATTAGAAATAATCTTCTTAGAATCACGGTTTTTTACTTAAAACGCTGTTTATGTGGGGTAAAAGATAGTTTAAAAATTTTGAAAAAAAGGGAAGTGTTGTTTTAATCAAAATTCATAGACAATTGAATACGTTTTCTAACGGTGTCTACTTCTTCAACACGTACTTTTACATGTTGATTTAAGTGAACTTCATCACTCACATTTCCTACATAACCTTTTTTAAGTTTTGAAATATGAACCAAACCACTTTCTTTGATTCCGATATTTACAAAGCATCCAAAATTGGTCACATTATTTACAATCCCAGGGAGAATTTGTCCTGTTTTTAAATCATCTATGGTTTTGATAGTCGCGTTGAATTCAAAGACTTTTACTTTTTTTCTTGGATCTAATCCTGGTTTTTCAAGTTCAGAGATTATATCTTTTAAAGTTGGGATTCCAACAGCGTCAGTACAATAGTTGTTCAAGTCGAGGGTTTTTAAGATCTCTCTGTTTCCAATAAAATCATCTAATGCCGTTTTGGTGTCTTTGGCCATTTTTTTTACGATAGCATAGCTTTCAGGATGTACGGCTGAATTATCTAAGGGGTTTTTGGCGTCTTTAATTCTTAAAAAGGCAACAGATTGTTGGTAGGCTTTTGCACCCAATCGAGGAACTTTTTTTATTTGATCTCTACTTACAAAAGCGCCATTTTCTTTTCGGTAAGTAACAATATTTTCCGCTAGCTTTGGACCAATTCCTGAAACATAGCTTAATAAAGAGTTACTCGCAGTATTGATATTGACACCTACTTTATTTACGCAGAATTCTACAACTCTGTCTAACTCTTCCTTTAGTTTAGTTTGATCTACATCATGTTGATATTGTCCTACTCCGATAGATTTTGCATCAATTTTCACCAATTCTGCAAGAGGATCAGCAAGTCTTCTTCCTATCGAAACCGAACCTCTAACGGTAACGTCATAATTTGGGAATTCATCTCTAGCTATTTTGGAGGCCGAATAAATTGAGGCACCTGCTTCGTTTACAATAAAAACTTGAATGTCTTTTTCAAACCTAATTTTTTTGATCAAGCTTTCTGTCTCACGAGAGGCGGTACCATTTCCAATGGCAATAGCATCAATTTTGTACGCATTTACAGCTGTTGTAATTTTACCAATAGCCTCTCTGTCTTTATGTAAAAAAATGGTGTCGTTGTGTTTCAAATTCCCATAAGCATCCAAACATACCATTTTACAACCTGTTCTAAAACCAGGGTCTAAAGCAAGAATATTTTTTTCTCCTAAAGGTGCTTGTAACAGTAGTTGCTTTAAGTTTTTTGCAAAAACTTGAATGGCATTGGTGTCCGCTTTTTCTTTGGCAATAGAAAGTACTTCGTTTGAAAGTGCTGGAGCTAATAATCTTTTGTATGCATCTTTAATAGCGAGTTCTATTTGTTCTGAACACTCGTTTTGTGATCGAATCATTTTAGAAGCAATTCTTGTCAATGCTTGTTCTTTATCAATGTCAATTTTGATTCTAACAAAACCTTCTTTTTCTGCTCTTAATAAAGCCATTAATCGATGAGAAGGACATCTGAAAAGAGATTCTGACCAATCAAAATAATCTTTGTACTTCTGGGCTTTTTCGTCGTTAGCTTTAGATTTTACTACCTTAGAAGTAATAGTAGCTCTTCTTTTAAATTCATTTCTTAATGAAGTTCTGATATCAATTCTTTCATTGATCCAATCAGCAATAATATGTCTTGCACCCTCTAAAGCTTCTTCAGAAGATTGAATCTCTCCTTTTATAAATTTATGACTTGTGTACTCTAAATCATTGGAGTTTTGGGCCATGATTATTTTTGCCAATCCTTCCAAGCCATGTTCTCTTGCTTTGTCTGCCTTTGTTTTACGAGATTTTTTATAGGGTAGATATAGATCTTCTAACTCAGTATTAGAAAAAGTATTCTTGATTTTATGTTCTAATACGCTGTCTAAAGAACCCTGCTCTTCTATAGATTTTAAAATTGTTTTTTTTCTTTTTTCTAACTCATCATATACCTTTTTATGACTTAAGATGTCGCTAATTTGAACCTCATCTAAATTATTAGTCATTTCTTTTCTATATCGTGCAATAAAAGGAACTGTACAATCTTCAGAAATTAATTTTAAGGTATTAATAATACTGATATCTCTAAGGTCAGTATTGGATTTTATATAGTCAAGGATTTCCATAATTTGTATATGCTGTACGTATAGTGAAGAAACAAAAATAGATTAATACTTTAAAAAAAGATACTTTTATAATTGCTTTCATTCAAAACTATCTAGATTTTATGTTTATAGTTTGGTTTTTTGTGCGATAAATAGTGTCTTTTGTCGAAATATTTTTTTGAACAATGAATGTTGAGCGATATTGTTCGGTGAAGGTTCATTTTTGTATTTTCACCTTTTTGAATTTTCGAATCAAAATAAATAACCAATAACTTAATTTGTATTATGGAGTCAGCTACAGTAAACACCAAAAAATCAAGTATCATTCCTATTAGTATTATTGCTGGAGTGTTTTTTATTTTTGGATTTGTAACATGGATCAACGGAGCGTTGATTCCGTTTATGAAAACGATCAATGAATTGACTGAGGCTCAGTCTTATTTGGTTGCATCTGCTTCTTATATTTCGTTTGTTTTAATGGCTTTACCCGCTTCTTCTATTTTGAATAAAATAGGTTACAGAAAAGGGATGTCATTGGGGCTTTTTGTTATGGCGATTGGGGCGCTAGTATTTATTCCTGCTGCAGAGGCAAGAACGTATTGGGTTTTCTTAACCGGGATTTTTATCCAAGGAATAGGGATGACTTTATTGCAAACAGCTGCGAATCCTTATATTACTATTTTGGGGCCAATTGAAAGCGCTGCCAAGAGAATATCAATTATGGGGATTGCCAATAAAGTGGCAGGGGCTTTAGGTTCTATCATTTTTGGTTCTTTGTTGTTGTCAGGTATTGGCGAAGTGAATAAGAAATTAGAGTCTGTGTCTGAACAAGAAAAAGAAAGACTGTTGGATAGCATGGCAGACAGTGTTTTTATGCCCTATGTTATTATGGCAATTGTGTTAGGTGTTTTGGGAATATTAATTAGAAAAGCTCCTTTGCCACACGTAGAACCTGCTGAGGAAACTTCTGAAGAGGGAGCGACAGAGAAAACTAGTATTTTTGAATTTCCACATTTGTGGTTCGGAGTATTGGCGCTGTTTTTTTATGTTGGAGCAGAGGTTATTGCTGGAGATACCATTATTTCATACGGTATTTCATTAGGCTTCGAGGAAGCCGATGCTAAATTTTTTACCACCTTTACACTCATGGCCATGGTGGTTACCTATTTGCTTGGTGCGGTATTGATACCAAATTATATCAGTCAGAAAAAAGCATTGATTGTAAGTGCGATATTAGGGATTATTTTTAGTGTTGGAATATTAAGTACCACTGGTTTTGTTTCAATATTATTTGTTGCGGCTTTAGGAATAGCCAATGCTTTGGTGTGGCCGGCAGTATGGCCATTGACTTTAGATGGATTAGGAAAGTTTACCAAAACGGCCTCCGCATTGTTGATTATGGCAATTTCAGGAGGAGCCATTATACCTCCCTTATATGGTAGATTGGTAGATGCGAGTAAGCATGAGATGATAGCCGAAGGGGTAGATGTTTTAGATGCTACTACAGTTTCTGCAACGAGTAGTTATTGGATTTTAATTCCGTGCTATTTGTTTATTTTGTTTTTTGCTTTAAAAGGGCATAAAATTCATAGTTGGAAAAAATAGCTCATAAATATAGTTTATAAAAAAGTTCACTTAACAAAAGTGGACTTTTTTGTTTGTTAGACTTTTATGATCCATTTTTTACGAAACATGATATATGCTAATCCTAAATAAAAAAGAGTTACAGAAAAGGCGTATAACAATGAAGCTAGTTTTAAATCTCCTATGAGTGAGACAAAATAATTTTGGAATAGGAAAGAGTGAATGCTTTCTGTTTCGTTTAATTTTATCAAATAAAAACATTTTGAAAGTAGGCTGGAAAGAAAATAAATGGATATGGCATTGGTACCTGCATATTTAAAGATATTTCCAAAGTTCAGTTGCACTTCATCAGAAAAATAATAGATAATTGTTAAGAAAAGGGTTCCATAACCAGCTGTAACCAGTACAAAAGAGCCTGTCCAAAGCGCCTTGTTCAGAGGGTACCAAATGCTCCAAATATATCCAGAAAGAAGCAATGTAAATCCAGTTAATGCTAATAGATTTATTTTGTTATCGGCATGTACCTGTAATATTTTCCCAAGCAATATCCCTATAATGCAGGTGATAACGGAAGGGATGGTACTCAGAATTCCCTCAGGATCATAATCAATTTGCCAAGTATGATTTTTTAATAATTGTAGGTCTATATAATTGGCCCAATTATTTGGACCACGTTCTAGTGAAGGTATGCTTCCATTAGGTAAGGGGACAAAATTGGTAAATAACCAATAAACTGCCAGGGTTCCTATAGAGATAGAAAGCAGGGTTTTCCAATTGTATTTTAAAAATAAAAGCGAACTAATAAAAAATACGATTCCTATACGTTGTAAGACTCCCGGAATTCTTAGGTTATTAACGTCTGAGAAAAATGGAAAAGAAGGAACGAAAATATTTAAAAACAATCCGAGTCCTATTAATTTTAAACTTCGAATCAGGATTTTTTTATAGGTTTTTGAATTGTTTTCTGCGTTTTTATAGGCATATGAAATTGAGATCCCTACAATAAACAAGAAAAAGGGAAAAATTAAATCAGTGGGGGTAAGCCCATGCCAGTTAGCATGTAAAAGAGGAGCGTACACGTGATTCCAGTCACCTGGCGTGTTCACTAAAATCATTGCAGCAATCGTAAAGCCACGTAAAATATCCACAGATTGTATTCGATTTCTCATAAGATCTTTATTTATCAAATGAAATGTAAAAAAACACTTATTAAGATATAAAAAACTTCTTTAGAAAACAGAATCTAGGCGATAAACAACTGTTCTATTCTTGGTTAAGAATAGTTTTTTTGGTGGTTGCTACATATTTTCTTCCTATAGGTACTCGTTTGGTCGCAATTTCTATCAGGTTTCCTTCAATACTGTTTACTTTATCTATGGCAATCGTAAAAGATCTATGGATTCTTAAAAATTTTTCTTTTGGAAGTTCTTCTGTAATACTTGTAAGAGATTTGTGCACCAAATAATCACCTGTATTTGTAAATACCTTTATATAATCTTTCAAACTCTCAATATATAAAATGGTGTCGTATTTTATTTTTACAAGTTTTTTTTCAACTTTCAAAAATATAAAACCCTCATTATTAGTTTCTTCTTCCGTTTTGGTTGCTCCGCGTTGTAATTGTACTTTTTGAGTAATTTTATTAATAGCTTTTAAAAACCTTGTAAAAGGAATTGGTTTGACCAAATAGTCTAGCACATCAAGGTCAAAACTTTCAAGGGCGTATTCTCTATAAGCGGTAGTGATTACAACATTTGGTTGCACATCAACGGTTTTTAGGAACTCTAGACCATTCATTTTCGACATATTGATATCTAAGAAAATAACATCAATTTTTTCTTGTTTCAAAGTCTCAAGAGCAGCAATAGGATTATTAAAAGTGGCTATGATTTCAAAATTATTGAATTCTTGTAAATGAGTTTCAATCACTTTTATAGCTAAAGGCTCGTCGTCAATTATGATCGCTTTTATGTTCACAGTATGTTTAGGTTTATTGCTTCTGGTTTAAGGGTATCGTCATTTTTACTTTGTAGATATTTTTATCAGCTTTCGACTTTAACTTATATGAATTTTGATAAAGTAACTGAAGTCGTCTTGCAACGTTGGGGTTGCCAATCCCATGTTTTTCGGTTTTAGTAACCTTTACAAAGTTGTTCTCTGTGGTAAATATAAGTTTTTTATTTTCTATTATTTTGAATCCTATTTTAACTTTTAGTTTGTCATTTCCGTTTTTTCCATGTTTAAAAGCGTTTTCTATAAAAGGTAAAAATAATAGAGGAGGTAACATAATATCCGAAATATTTCCTTTGATGGATAGCTTTACTTTGATGCTTTCTCCATGTCTCATTTCTTCTAAATCTATATAGTTTTGAATGTATTTTATTTCTGTAGAGAGGGCAATAGATGGTTCTTTTACATCATATAAAACATATTGCATGATGTCTGATAATTTCAAGACAACACTCGGAGCGATATCTGATTTTTCTAGGGTTAGAGCGTATAAATTATTTAAAGTGTTGAAAAAAAAATGCGGTTGAATTTGAGATTTTAAAAAATTTAATTCCGTTCTAAGTTGTAATTTTTTTAAGTTTTCGGCTTTTTGTTTTTGATAAATCCATTCCACTGTAAGTTTGATTGCTGCGGCAAAAGCCACTACATAAATTTCACCAAGGGTTACTGCAACAATATGGTTGAATTGAAAAGCATTTTGAACACCTTCTGCCTCTGGCCAAATATTTTTACTCACTAGGAAATAATTAAAGCCTGTTCGAGTAATGTATAAAATTGCTAAAGAGGTTGTGAAAAAAATAAAAAACAAAGCATATTTTTTATTCAGAATAAATCTTGGTATTAAAAAATAGATGGTGAAATACACCAAAATAATATGCAGAGGAAATTCGACCAAGTTTGACTTTAATGAATACCAATAGTCATCAAAGTAGCTTCCCCATCGAATAAAATTCAGAGTAAAATAACTCGCCCAAAAAATCAAATGATATTTTAAAGGGATTCTAAAGTTGGCTTTTTTTAAGATGTTAACTATCGGCAAAGTCCTGTTTTTATTGGTAAATATTTGTTTTTTAACGTGTTGTGTTTTGTCAAATGTAATATTTTTTATGATAAAATTATGATTAAAAATTTTTGAAATATACTTTGTATCTTAATAAATGTCATTGGTTGGTCGTTTTCTGTCGTTTGGCGAGATTTTTTTTTACAGGCCCAATCACCTCATACTTTTATCATGAAAACCAATTAACAATATTTTTATGAAAAAAATTAACTTAGTATTTATTACGATTTTTTCCATGCTGTTTAGCCTTCAGGTTTCGGCACAAGAAAAAAGTATTACTGGTACAGTAACCACGGCTGCTGATGGAGTTCCCCTACCTGGAGTTTCTGTATTTGTGGTAGGAACTGATAGAGGTACCACAACAGATTTTGATGGTCTATTCTCTATAGAAGCATCTGCAGGTGAGCAATTGAAGGTTTCGTTTTTAGGAATGAAAGATGTTTCGGTAACGGTAGGAGATTCGAATTCTATCACTGTTGCCATGGAAGAAGATTCTCAGGCCTTAGATGAAGTAATCGTGACAGCTCTTGGTATTAAAAAAGAGAAAAAAGCCTTGACGTATTCTGCACAAGAAGTTGGCGGTGCTGAATTAACTAGAGTAAAACAAACCAACCCAGTAAATAGTTTATCTGGTAAATCAGCCGGGATTTCTATTACGCGTAGTTCTTCGGGTGTGGGTGGAGCTTCAAAGGTTGTATTAAGGGGTAACTCTTCTACAACAAACAATGATCCTTTGTATGTTATTGACGGTGTGCCAATGCAAAATAGCGGTAACGGTTCAAATGGTGAAGCACCAGGAACAAATGTTTTCGGAAGTCAAACAGGAAACCGTGATGGTGGTGATGCAATGTCTATGATCAATCCTGATGATATTGAGAGTATGTCGGTTCTAAAAGGAGCTTCTGCTGCTGCACTATATGGTTCTCAAGGAGCGAATGGGGTAATCTTGATTACCACAAAAAAAGGAAAAGAAGGTAGATTGTCTGCCAACGTAAGTTCTGCTTTTACAATGGATAATGTGTTTGTAACCCCTAAATTACAATCAGAATATCAATCTAATTCCGTAGGGCAACCTATTGCAGAGAACGGAAATGTTGCAGACCCAAAATCATGGGGAGCTAAAGCAGATGGATTGTCAAATAATGCTGAAGATTTCTTTCAAACGGGATATACAGCAATTCAATCTATTGCTTTAACAGCAGGTACCAAAAAAGCACAAACGTATTTATCTTATGCAAATACTTTGGCAGAGGGAGTTATTCCTCAAAACAAAATGATTCGTAACAACTTAACTTTAAGAGAAACGATGAGTTTTTATAAAGACAAGTTGCAAATCAATGCAAGTGTAAGTTTGTCTGATCAGAGAATTAATAACAGACCTACAAATGGTTTGTATTCAAATCCTTTAACAGGTTTGTACTTGCATCCTGTAGGAATTGATAGAGGTATTTATAAAAATAAATATGAATATTTCAATGAGGCAACAAATATGATGGATCAATATGCAACCTCTTTTGATGAGAATATTCAGCAAAATCCATATTGGTTGATTCACAGAAATCCATCACAAGATATTGCAGAAAGAGTTTTGGCAAATGTATCTGTAAATTATAAAATTACAGAAGCCTTCTCTTTACAATCAAGAGTTAGTTATGATAAGTCCTTCTTTACGTTTGACAAAAAAATGTACGCTGGTAGTGATTTGACATTTGTGCCTGCAACAGGACGATATATTGTTGAAAAAACAGAAAACACACAGCAATACATTGATTTAATAGCAAATTATAACAAGAATATTTCTGAAAATGTTTCTTTAACAGCTTTGTTGGGGACAAGTTTGACAAAATATTCAACTGGTGATCAAATCTTTTTAGATTCTGGAAATGGTACAGGATTAAACTATCCTAACTATTTTACAATTGCAAACTTTACTTCTACAAATGATATTCAACAAACAGTATCTAATAGAGAGGTTCAGTCGGTTTTTGCATCAGCAAACATAGGTTTCTATAACAAAGTGTTTTTAGATGTAACGGGAAGAACTGACTGGTCTTCTACATTGGTAAACACTGCATCAGAATCTTTCTTTTATCCATCGGTTGGTTTAACAGGAGTTTTATCTGATATTATTGAGTTGCCAGAAGCGATCTCATTTGCGAAAATTAGAGGTTCTTATGCAGAGGTTGGTAAAGATATTCCACCATATGCTACAATTCCATTAAACTCTATTCCACTAGGACAAGGGAATTTTGCAAAACCTACTTTTGGTGTAAAAGAAGGAGAGACATTAAGACCAGAAAGACAAAAATCATTTGAAATCGGTACAGAATGGAGATTCTTAGGAAATAGAGTAGGGTTTGATTTGACTTACTATAACTCAAAAACGACAGATCAAATATTTTACATCCAAGCGGAGCCTAATACGCAAGGATATGTTCAGAATATTGTAAACGCTGGTGAAATTTCTAACGAAGGTATTGAGTTGGTAATTAACGGTAAACCTATTGTAAATGATAATTTCGTTTGGAATTCTTCATTGAACTTTGCAATGAATAAGAATAAAGTAGTTTCTGTACATCCAGATTTAGAAAATGGTGAAGCGGTTCTTACAGCTCCAGGAGTAAATGGTTATGGGTATTCATTAGTTGAAGGAGAAGATTTTGGTTCAATTAGAGGTAGATCAGTAGTTAGAAACGCAGACGGTTTACCAATAGTAACAGATGATGGTGCAGGAAACTTAACTATAGAATCTACAGATTTTGAAACGATTGCACATGCACAACCTGATTATACTTTAGGGTGGAACAATAATTTTGAATACAAAAACTTTAATGTAAGCTTTTTGATTGATGCCAAAGTTGGAGGTAATGTTGTAAGTGTTACAGAGGCGGTAAATGACTTTTATGGAGTGTCTCAAGCTTCTGCAGATACAAGAAATACCAATGGAGGTATGGTAAATGTTGTTGATACGGACGGAAATCCTTTACAAATGACAGCACAAGATTATTACCTGAAAACAGGTGGTAGAGCCGGTATGTTGGGTGAGTATGTTTACGATGCTACCAATGTTAGTTTAAGGGAGTTTTCTGTAGGGTATAATTTAAACTTTAAAGAAAGTGTTGTGAAAAACTTAAGACTTTCTTTAATAGCAAACAACCTTTTCTTCTTTTACAAAAATGCGCCATTCGATCCGAATATTGCGGCTAGTACAGGAAATGGATTGCAAGGAGTTGACATCTACGGTCAACCTTCAACTAGAAGTGTAGGATTAAATGTTAACGTAAATTTCTAAGACGATGAAAAAATTAATAAAATATACTTTAGCTTCTATGATTGCACTGACTTTAGTGGATTGTACTAGCGACTTTGAAAACATCAATACAAACCCATCAGGGGTTTCTAATGAGAGTTTGACACAAATGAATAATCATATTGGAGGTTCTTTTACTCCTATGTTTTTAAATGTAATGAATGTAACACCTGCATGGAACTTTCAGTTACAGCAAAATTTAAATGGGGATGTGTACTCTGGTTATATGACACCACCGACCCCTTTTGCAGGAAACGTGAATAACATGACTTATTCTTTGGTAGATGGTTGGAATGGGTTTCCATGGTCTGATGCCTATGGGAATGTGATGCCTTTTGTTTTGGATATTAAAAATGCGGTAGATAATGGAGGAGATCCTACGGGAGTGAAATTTGTGTATTTGGCAAATATCATCAAAGTTACCGCAATGCATAGAGTTTCTGATGTATATGGGCCAATTCGTTATTCTAAGTATGATGATTTTGCTACTACTGGAGAATATGATGCGCAAGATGTTGCTTATGCCACTTTTTTCGCTGAATTAGAAGAGGCAATAACAGGTTTAAAGACTTTTGAAGCAGATACTCAATTTGTGCCTTTTGATATGTCTTCTTTAGAAGGAGATATTGCTTTATGGCGTGCATTTGCAAATTCTGTAAGATTACGTTTGGCTTTAAGAGTTGCTAAGGTAGATCCTACACTTGCGAAAACCCAAGGAGAATTGTCTTTGGCTTCTGATGCAGGTTTTTTGGAGTCTGATATGTTTATCAATACCGGATTTGCACACCCTTTAACAGTAATTAGTGGTTCATGGGGAGATATTCGAATGGGAGCAGAAATGGAATCTATTTTGACAGGTTATAACGATGGTAGAATAGAGAAATATTTTTCTCCAGCGGAGGATGAAGCTTTAGCGGGTGCCTACAAGGGAATCCGTATGGGAATTGAAATTGAGGCAAAAACAGAATACGGAGCTCACTCTGCAATTGGTTCTGTTGTGGAAGGAGAAACGATGCAATGGATGACTGCTGCTGAAGTAGACTTTTTACAAGCAGAAGCTGCTTTAAGAGGTTGGGCAGGTGCCGGAACTGCAGCTACGCATTATGAGAATGGTGTAACCGCTTCTTTTGCTCAGCATGGAGTGTCAGATGTGGCAACTTACTTGGCAGATAATACGAGCACACCAGCTGATTTTGTTGATGCTTTGAATAGTGATAATGATATTGCTTATGCAAGTGATGTAAAAATAGCCTATAACGCATCTGGTACTAATGAAGAGCAGTTAGAGCAAATCATTACTCAAAAATGGATTGCAATGTTCCCTGATGGTCAAGAGGCTTGGTCGGAATTTAGAAGAACAGGTTACCCGAGAATTTTTCCGGTAATGGTGAACAATAGTGGAGGTACTATTGATACAGACATTCAAATAAGAAGAATCAATTTTGTGGAAAGCGAAAGAAACACCAATGGAGCAAATGTTGATATTGCTGTAGGATACTTAGGAGGTCCTGATACAGGAGGTACACGTTTATGGTGGGATGTTGCTGGAAGTAATTTTTAAAACATAACCACTGGTTATTTTAAGTTAGGAAGTTTCGATTAGTGATAGGCGGGAGCCTTAAAAAGCTCCCGTTTTATTAAAGAAACAGAAAATGAAAAAGCTAAACTAATTAAAATGTCGAAAAAAAATAATATCGCATATAGTCCAGCTGGGAAATTTGAAGAGACAAGATTTGAGAAAATACACAATGTTATTTTCGATGATTCTAAGCAGGCTTCAATTGAAGTTGCAAATGAAATTGCTAGTTTAATCAAACTAAAGGCTCAAGAAAACAAACCTTGTGTGCTTGGGTTGGCAACGGGCTCTACACCGATAAAAGTGTATGAAGAGTTGATAAGACAGCATCAAGAAGAAGGCCTTAGTTTTCAGAATGTAATTTCTTTCAATTTGGATGAATATTATCCAATGAATCCTGAAGATATACAAAGTTACTATTACTTTATGCATGAATATTTATTCAAGCATGTAGATATATTACCTGAAAATATTAATATTCCTGATGGTTCTTTACAAGGCACAGATTTACATCAATATTGCATCGATTATGAATTAAAAATAAAGGAATTAGGAGGCATAGATTTTCAATTGTTAGGAATTGGTAGAACGGGGCATATCGGATTTAATGAACCCGGGTCTCATTATAATTCAGGTACAAGAACCATTACTTTGGATTCGATGACAAGAGAAGATGCTGCACCCGCATTTTTAGGTTTAGACAATGTGCCCAGAAAAGCCATTACAATGGGAATTGGGACGATCACCAAGGCGAAAAGAATTGTTCTTTTAGCATGGGGAATCACCAAAGCAGATATCATAAAAAAAACAATTGAGGGTGAAGTTACTTCTTCAGTGCCGGCTACCTATCTTCAGAGTCAGGAGAATACTACATTTATTTTGGATAAGGAGGCTTCTTCGGAATTAACAAGAAATAAAACCCCTTGGTTAGTTACCTCTTGTATATGGACAGAAGACTTAAAGAAGAAGGCTATTTGTTGGTTGAGTGAATTGTTGAATAAATCCATTCTAAAATTAACAGACAAAGATTATAATAATAATGGAATGTCTAGTTTGATTGCTGAGGAAGGAAGTGCCTATGAGTTGAATATAGAGATGTTCAATGCCTTGCAGAATACCATTACAGGTTGGCCTGGAGGTAAACCAAATTCTGATCAAACCAAACGACCAGAAAGAGCGACTCCAGAAAAAAAACGAGTGATTATTTTTAGTCCACATCCTGATGATGATGTAATTTCTATGGGTGGGACTTTTGATAGGTTGGTTGAACAAGGTCATGAAGTGCATATTGCCTACCAAACGTCAGGAAATATTGCTGTTTCAGATGATGAAGCATTAAAGTTTGCTGAGGTTACGGGATACATGAATATTCAATCTGATCTAATGAAAGGGGTAATAAATGATATTCAAAGCAAACAACCTTATAGTATTGATAGTCCAGAAACTAGAAAACTAAAAGGAATGATTCGTAGAGGAGAGTCTCTTGCTGCTACACGTTATTTAAGCTTGCCAGATAAAAATGTTCATTTCTTAGATCTTCCATTTTATGAAACAGGTACGGTTAAAAAAGGAAATCTTACTCAGGCTGATATTACAATTATTAGTGATTTGATAACTGACATCAAACCGCATCAGATTTATGCTGCGGGTGATTTAGCGGATCCGCATGGAACACATAAAGTATGTTTAGATGCTATTTTTGCCTCTTTGGAGGAGTTAAAACCACAGAAGTTTATGGACGATTGTTGGGTTTGGTTATATCGTGGAGCTTGGCATGAATGGGAAACACATGAGATAGAAATGGCGGTTCCAATGAGTCCAGATCAAGTATTAAAAAAGCGTCATGCAATATTTTTTCATCAATCTCAGAAAGACGGAGTTATGTTTCAAGGAGATGACTCACGTGAGTTTTGGGTACGTGTAGAAGATAGAAATAGGCTTACAGCAAATAAATACAACCATTTAGGCTTGGCAGACTATGCTGCAATCGAGGCATTTAAACGCTATCATTTCTGATGAAACAGCTAGCTGTGTTATTGCTGTTGGTTGGACTTGTTTCTTGTGAAAAAGAACCGAAGAATAGCGTCGTTGGGACTTGGGAGTTACAGACAGGAATTATTATCAAACAAGGTGATTCCGTATTTACAGATTACACGAAAGAACAACGTTTGATAAAAATTATTAATAATACCCATTTTTCCTTTTTACGACATGATTTGAAAAACGGGACAGGTACTAATAGCATTTTTATTGCGGGAGGTGGTTCTTATAGTTTTGATGGAAAAACGTATAAAGAAAACCTTGAGTTCTGCACAGGAAGAAGTTGGGAAGGAAAAGATTTTTCTTTTGAAATGGAATTTAAAAATGACACATTGATCCAAAGAGGATTTGAAAAAAATGAAGAGGTAGGAATTGATCAAGAAATTATTGAAACCTATGTCAGAACAAAAAAATAAGACCATGAAAAACTATATATATCTATTGTTTTTGGGTTTAGGAATATTATTCCCTTTTTCAATACACGCTCAACAGGCGGAAGAGAAATTGAATCTTATGCCTTGGCCTCAGAAAGTTGAAATACAAGAAGGGAAGTTTTTATTAAATGAAAATTTTAATTTACGTATTAACGGGAATTATAATGACAGAATTCTTAGTTATTCCAATTCGTTTTTAAGGAGACTTGATGGAAGAACAGGCTTGTTTTTTGCACAAGGAATTATTGATAATAAAACATCTTTTTCTGATGAGGCAAGTTTGAATATTGAAATTGAACGCGCTGGAATTGTAGAGTTGCATGAAGATGAATCTTATACTTTAAAGGTTGCCGAAGATGGAATTACTATAAATGCAACTACAGATATTGGAGCCATAAGAGCCTTGGAAACATTATTGCAGTTACAATCCTATACTGAAAACAACTATTATTTTCCTTTGGTTTCGATTTCTGATGCACCGCGTTTTGCATGGAGAGGTTTGATGATTGATGTTTCTCGTCATTTTCAACCTGTGCATGTTATTAAAAGAAATTTGGATGCGATGGCGGCAGTGAAGCTGAATTTGTTTCATTGGCATCTCTCGGATGATCAAGGGTTTCGAGTGGAGATAAAAAAACATCCAAAATTGACACAGTTAGGGTCTGATGGGGATTTTTATACGCAGAGTCAAATAAAAGATGTTGTTGCATATGCTGCAGCTAGAGGGATACAAGTAGTTCCAGAAATTGATGTGCCAGGTCATGCTTCTGCATTGTTAACAGCCTATCCAGAACTTGGAAGTGCCGTGAGAGAAAATTCTATAGAAAGGAATGCTGGAATTTTTGATCCAACTTTAGACCCAACAAACAAAAGAACGTATAAGTTGCTGGCTGATATCTTTAAAGAATTGGCAGCTTTATTTCCTAGTAATTATGTGCATATTGGTGGGGATGAAAACGAAGGGAAAGATTGGGACAGTAATAAGGATATTCAGGCGTTTATGTTAAAAAATGGTTTACAAACAAATCATGATTTACAAACGTATTTTAATATCAAACTTCAAAAAATCCTTCAAAAGAATGGGAAACAAATGATTGGGTGGGAAGAGATCCTAACACCTACCATTCCTACCTCAGCAATTATTCATTCGTGGAGAGGTGAAAATGAAGGCTTACCAGCAAAGCAATCTTTAGTGAATGCTACTAAGAATGGAAATCAGACAATATTATCTAATGGGTATTATATTGATTTGATGTATTCGGTAGAAGATCATTATAAGGTAGATCCTATGCCAAATGTTAGTTTGACAGAGGAAGAAAAAAATAGAATATTGGGAGGGGAGGCTACCATGTGGAGCGAATTAACGACGTCTAGAAGTATAGATTCAAGAATTTGGCCTAGAACCGCTGCAATTGCAGAAAGATTTTGGTCTCCAAAAGAAATAGTATCTATCGAAAGTATGTATAGAAGATTGGAAGTTGTAAATCATCAATTAGAAGAATTAGGATTGTTACATATTTCTAACCGAGCAGTGATATTTAGGAATTTAACCGATAATCAGTCTGTTGAGTCTATTAGGGTTTTGTCTGATGTGTGTGAGCCGCTAAAGGGATATACTAGAAATAAAGATGGAGTGGAGTATCAAATGTATTCTCCGTTTACCTTGTTTGCTGATGCATGTATTGCTGATGCCAAACAGAAAAGAAATTTTGCTTCTTTGGTTGATTCTTTTGTGTCCGATGGAACAAAAACCAGTGAGTTGAGAGAACTATTGTTGCTATGGAAAAACAATTATAATGAATTTATGAAACTGAAAAGTAATCCAAAATTACAGCAGTTGGAGCCAATGGTTGCAGATTTAGCGACGGTTTCTGAATTGTTGTTAAATAGTATTGAGGCTACTGAAAATGATGCAGATCGATTTAAGGAATTGGATGCGGCTATTTTAAAGCTGAATGCAAACACTATTGATGTTGAGTTTGCGATTTTAGAAAGCTTGCAGTCATTGAGTGATTATTTGAAGAATAAAAAATATTTAGAGTCAAATACAGTGTCTCAACATTGAGATAATGTAAGTTTAGTATGTTTAGTTCGGTGTCCCAAATGGAAAGAGATTTTTATTTGGGATTTTTGTATGATACTATTCTAGATATTTAAAAATAGAAAGATTATCATTATTATGAAACAATATAAAATGGGTGGTTCCTTGAATTTCTATTTTTTTCATGGCCTTGGTGTTTTTTTGGACAGGAAAGAAAGGGGTTAGTTTACTAGTTAATTCTTTATCTTGAATATTTAAAACAAAACCTTTAGCGGCATCGTATCGAACTGTTTCTACTTCGGCTTCATAGATGTTACCAACTCCAATAAGTTTCTTGTTATTTTGTTTGTCTTGATGTGTTACAAAATCCAAAGTAGGACCGAGTTGACAGTTGATAGGTAATTTAATTTCTTTAAATTTTTTATTTCCTAAGTTTTCTAGTAAAATAGATTCAAAAGTATTGGCGTACAGGTGCAGGGCCTTTTCTAGCTTTTCTTTCCCATAAATTTGATCTAAAGTAGCATTTGCAAATTGTTGGTACGTAGCAATTTTTTTTGCTAAAAAAGGGGTTTGTTCCGTAGAGCATTGTTTTCCTCTAACAGGTACTAAATTACCATTTAAGGTTTTACTTAGGATAATATCGAAACTAGAATTATTGTCAAAATAGTCCGCATAGATATGCAAGGGTTTTGTATGACTAGGATGGAATTTATTGTTTAAACCCATGTTTCCAATGAAATAATCTTGATCTCCGTCTCCATCGTAATCATAAGCTTTAATGGATTGATACCAGCCTTTATTTTTGTCAAGTTTAGGGAGGTTTAGTTTTTGAAATTTACCATTTGTGTTTTCAAATATGCCAATAGATTTCCATTCAGCAGCGAGTATTAAATCTTGATCACCATCATTGTCAATATCACTGAATAAACTTTGGTTGATCATCCCAAAATCTCTTAATCCTTTTGAGTATTCATCTGTAATATCTTTAAAAACACCTAGATTGTTTTGTAGTAAATATGAGTTGGGTGCGGTTGGATATTTTCCAGGTACCACCCTACCTGCAATAAAAACATCTAAATCATTATCTTGGTCAATATCAGCGATGGTTATATCATTGGTAGAAGACAGCATTTTGGGAAATGAACCTTCTGAAAAAACGCCACTTCCATTATTGAGGTAAATTCTATCTTGTAGCAAAGGAGAGTTGGGTTTCAATTCGTAACCACCGCTGGTTACAATCAAGTCTAAATCAGTGTCTCCATCGGCATCGAAGAAAATCGCATTTTGATCTTCGTATTTGGCATGTTTTATAAAAATTGGATTATGGATTTGGCTAAAGGTTCCTTTGTTGTTTTGTAACAGAATTTGCCCGGGTTTTCTAAATCCATTTCCCAAAAATAAATCCTGTAATCCATCGTTATTTACATCCCCAATGGCTATAGCCTTGCTTTGAGTTGATTGTTTTTGTGGTAGTAATAGTTGAAGTTTGTAATCATTAAAATTATTTTCAAAATGTTGAAATTCAATACCCAGATCTTTGGCAGAGATTTCAAGAAAAGAATTTTTTACTTTTGGTTTTAAGTATTGATTCTTCTGCAGTGTATATTGAAACTCAATGCAAGTATTTGCGCTAATTTGTTTTTTAATTTCTGTGGTTTTATCAGGCCATATCACTTGAATACTATCAATAGTTGTGCTAGATCCAATTCCAAAATTAAGGATGTTACTGATGCTCGATTGATATCCTCTACTGGTATTTTGTGAGAGTAATTGTTTTTGGTTGTTATGATACAAAATCACATCAGCACCTAAGGCATTTTTATTCTTTATGGAGCCTGTTAAGATTACCTTGATATAATTATTTTTACTGTTGTTTTTGTAGATAAAAGCATTTTCGTTTTGATTATTTACAATCAAGTCTAAGTCACCATCATTATCTAAATCTGCGTAGGCTGCGCCATTTGAGTTTACTTTTTCTTCTAACCCTGATAGTTGTGAATGATCCTTGAAACGAAGGTCCTTAGAATTTAAATAAAGGTAATTATGTAATTTTTCGGAAGGCATCATATTGATTGCTTCTTGCAAGGAAACTTTTCTTTTGTTTTGAATGTTTCCTTTCAGTTTGTTTCTGAAATCTTGATTGGATAGATCATTTTCTATTCCATTAGTGATAAAGATATCTTTGTAGCCATCATTATTAAAGTCAGCGATTAAGGGTGCCCAGCTCCAATCTGTTTTTGAGATTCCTGCAAGTTGACCTATTTCACTAAATTGTTTAACACCTCTATTAATTTGAAGCATATTTGCCATGTATTGATAATGATATCCTGAGGTTACCAAAGCATTGAAATTATCAGTACTCATGGTAGCCATATTTTTTTTGCTTCGCTTATGATCGGCAGCCATCATATCTAAAACAATTAAATCAGGCAATAAATCATTATTGATATCTGCGAAATCCGATCCCATACTATTGGCAGAAATATGATTGAAAAATTGTTTTGCAGATTCTGTAAATGTTCCGTTTTTATTATTGATATATAAGAAATCAGGTTGTAAAAAATCATTAGCAACAAATATATCTGGATAGCCATCTTGGTTAAAATCACCGATGGAAGCACTTAAGCCCCAAGCACAATTTTTGATTCCTGATTCAGCTGTGATGTTTTTAAAGGTTCCTTCTATATTTTCGAAAAGTTGATCAGACATTTCCAATATTGAGGTTTCTTTCTTTTCAATAATGGCATTGTTTTTAAAATCTGGTCTGTGATTGACTAAATACATATCCAAATCTCCATCGATATCAAAATCAAAAAAATAAGCCTGCGTTGAGAACCCTTGATGGTCTAGCTGGTATTGTTTTGCAGATTCTGTAAATGTTCCGTTTTTATTATTAACAAAGAGTTTATTTTTCCTTTTTTCACTATTTCTTAAAGATCCTGATTTACAAACATACATATCAGGCCAAGAGTCTTGATTGATATCTACAACGGTTACTCCAGTGGTCCATCCTTCTTTGTCTGCTACGTTTGCTTTTTGCGTGATGTCTTCAAAAATAAAATTTCCTTTATTTAAGTATAGTTTATTTGAATTTTGGTTTGAAGAAAAGTAAATATCCTCTAGTCCATCTTGATTGAAGTCTAAAATAGCTACACCACCACCATTGTAAATATAAGGGTAGTTTAAAAAGTTAAAAGATAGGTTTTCCGTTACTTGGTTGGAGAAATCTATGTTGGATGTTGCAACAGGAACTTTACTAAATAAAATGGTGTTTTCTGTGTTCTTTTCTGAAGATGAATCAGAGCAAGAAAAGATAAAAAATAGAAGGGTACAGTAACTGAAAAATCTCATAATTCACTTTTTTTAAATTTACAAAGAATTTAAAATCAAATGAATTATGAGAAGGTACTTATGTCTATGTTTTTGGGTTGTTTGTCGATAAATTGACTTAGTTAACTAACTCAAATTGTGTTTTTATTGGTACACCATACAATGATTCAAGATCATTTTTGATTTTTTCGTAAAATTTAGTCATCGGAGGAACACTAAAATTTTTCCAAAATTCAGGGTGATAAGGAACCTTAATATCTCCCATGTCAACACCTTCAACCATGTTATCTTTTACTTTTATTTTGTCTTTATCTGTAATAACTTCAAGTACAAAAGCTTCATGTTTGTAGGCAACTGGAAGACTAGTTTTTGTTGTGTTCAAGGCCGCTTGCTGTTGTGGTGTTAATTTTTTACTATGCTTCATTTCTCGTTTGTGATAGCTTAAATATAGTTTTCCATCTTTGTTTTTTTTATAGATATATACAGCGTTGTTAAGTGTTGTTTCAAACCTGTAAACACTATAATTATCTAAACCAACATAAAGTTTGATGCGTAACCATTTGTGCTTTGTACTCTGACCTTCAACAATAACAACACTTTCTCCATCATAACTTGTATCATCAATTTTGGTCCAGGTATAATTTTTGTCTTTGATTTTTTTTCTAAGAAGGTTTTGATCAGCCATATATTTTATGGCATGTTCCCATTGTTTTGTTTTTAAAAATCTATAGTCTGCAGATTTTCTTCCTTCTACTAATTCAATACTTCGCATTGTAGGAGATGAAGGACCGTTGTCTTTTATTTTCAAATAATGTTCTACAAAAAAACGAGAAACATTGTTTTCAACCGATGATCTTCTATAAAGAACATTGTATTGAAAGGTATTTCTAAGGGTGGTGTTTTTGATGTTTTTTATTGCAAGCTTTGGGTATTCTCCTGTTGCTAGAATTTCAATATCATCAAGCTGCATGATGTCTTCTTCAATAATTATGGTTTTGTCGTCAAGCTCAATAAAATCTTTTATTAGAATTTTAAAGGTTTTGTAACCAATTGTTGAAATTTCTAAAGTATCGTTTACAACTTCTTTCGGGATGGATAATAAAAATGTTCCTTCATCAGTACTAGAGGTACCAATGTTTTTAGATGGAATAGTAATCGCCGCATAAGGAATTGTGTAATCATTGGTGTCCTTGATAAGGCCTTCAAAGGTTAATTTTTCTTGCGAGAAGATGCTTTCGCAAAAAAAGATTGAGATGACTCCAAGGAGCATCATTTTTAGTGAGATTGATTTCATATTAGTTCTATTGGTTATTGTTTTACAGAATTTAATCCGTGTTAATTGTTTGGTTTTTTCGAACAATTTTGAAGTAAACATGTTTTATAAAAATAATATCTTTTCATGAATCTTCCATAATGTTAGAAATTAATTGCTGAGAATAAGACATTTATTCTGTTGTTTTTTTTAGAGATGCAGTTTTTGTGTAGTTTATTTGAGAATATAGGAGGGTGTCCAAATTATGTCCATACTGTATTTTTTCCTTAGTAAAGACGAGGTGGTAATTTTGGAAGAAATTATTTAAACACCTATTTATTTATGATTTATTTAAAAAAAATGAGTTCTGTTGTTGTCTTACTTTTGGCGGTATTCTCCATGAATGCTCAAGTATGGAAAGATGCAAATGCAAACATTGATGAAAGAGTAGAAGATCTATTGTCTAAGATGACGCTAGAAGAAAAAATAAGCTATTGCGGTTCAAGAATTCCTGCTATAGAGCGTTTAGACGTTCCTTATTTTGAATGGTATGGTGAAGCGTTGCATGGAATTATTGCATGGAATTGTACACAGTTTCCTCAAAATATTGCGATGGGATCTACTTGGAATCCTGATTTGATGTTTGACGTTGCAACTGCAATTTCAAATGAATCAAGAGCCCTCAAAAATATGGGTAAAAAAGAAGTTATGATGTTCTCTCCTACTGTAAATATGGCTCGTGATCCAAGATGGGGAAGGAATGAAGAATGCTATAGTGAGGATCCTTATTTAATGTCAGAAATGGCTCGAATGTATATTAGAGGAATGCAAGGTAATGATCCAAATTACTTAAAAACAGTTACGACTGTAAAGCATTATGTAGCTAATAATGTAGATAAAGGAAGAGAAAGGTCTCATTCAATGATTGGAAAAAAAGATTTGTATGAATATTACTTTCCAGCATATAAAACATGTATCGTAGATGAGAATGCTACCGGAATAATGACGGCTTTGAACGGGTTAAACGGAGTTCCTTGTTCTGCGGATGAATGGTTAGTAAATGGTGTTTTGAGAAATGAATGGGGATTTGAAGGATATGTGATTGCAGATTGGGCGGCAGTTCAAGGATTAGAAACTCGTATGCGTTATGCTTCTTCACAGGCAGAGGCTGCAGCGATGGCGATTAAAGCGGGTGTAGATCAAGAGTGTTTTAGAAATGCAGTGAAAAAAGCGCCGATGGTAAATGCTTTACCGGAAGCTATTAAGCAAGGTTTATTAACAGAAGAAGAAATCAATGTATCTGTAAGGAGAATGTTAAAATTAAGGTTTAGAACAGGAGATTTTGATGCTCCTTCCTTAAATCCTTATTCTAAAATACCAAAAAGCGTTTTGGAATGTGATGCTCATAAAGAATTGGCGTTAAAAGCGGCTGAACAATCTATCGTATTACTGAAAAATAAAAAAGACATACTTCCTTTAAAAAAGGCCATCAAGAGCATTGGAGTGGTAGGTCCATTTGCTGATAGATGTTGGTTAGGGATTTATTCAGGAAATCCTAAAAGTAAAGTGTCCCCTTTACAAGGAATTAAAAATAGTACTTCTGCGGAAGTATTATATGCTGAAGGTTGTGCTTTGGCCAAAGATAAAGACGATGCAAAAAAAATAGCTGAAGCTGTTGAGGTTGCCAAAAAATCTGAATATGTTGTGGTTTTGGTTGGTAATGATGAGGCTACGGCTACGGAAAATGTAGATAGAAAATCATTGAAATTACCAGGAAATCAGCATAAGTTGATAAAAGCCGTACAAAAGGTAAATAAAAATGTGATTGTTGTGTTGATTCCTAGTGGTGCAACGGATGTTTCTTGGGAGCAGAATAATGTACCTGCGATCGTATGCGCTTGGGCAAACGGACAAGAACAAGGAACAGCTTTGGCTAAAATGTTGTTTGGAGATGTAAATCCAGGAGGGAAATTGAATGCAACTTGGTTTAAATCTGATAATGATTTGCCAGATTTCAACGATTATAATGTTCAAAACGGAAGGACTTATATGTACTTTAAGGGAGATGCTTTGTATCCATTTGGTTATGGTTTGAGCTATACTGATTTTGAAATAGGAAAAATGACTCTTGATACGAAAACCTTAAAACAAGAACAATTTCTTACGGTTACAGCAACAGTTACCAACACAGGTGAAGTAGCTGGTGATGAGGTTGTGCAAGTATATATTAAAGATGTTAAGTCGTCTCAAAAAACTCCTATGAAAGCACTTAAAGGATTTCAAAGAGTGTCTGTAAATGCAGGAGAAAGCAAGACGGTTGAGGTTAAAATACCTTATGAAGCGTTTTCATATTATAATGTTTCAGAAGAGAAATTTAAAGTGGAAGCTGGGAAGTTTGAAATTTTAGTTGGAAATTCTAGTGAGGCAATTAGTGAAGTGAAAACGATAAAGGTGGAAGCAGGTACCATCCCAGACATTAAAGTGGGTGACAAAAGTGGTTACTATAATTTTGATCCTGCAAAGCATGGTAGAAGTTGGGATTATCTTTATTCTAAACCATCAGATATGAATAGTGTATCTAAAAAGGAAAAAGATACTTCAAGCTGGGTTGAGTATGAGATTACTTTTCTTGATCCTGGTTTTTATGTGAATACTTGGGATGCAGAGTTAACTTTTAAGTCGGCAAGTAAAGAAGCAATTATTGAGACTTTTATGGCAGGGAATTCAATAAAAACCTATACGATTCTGAATAAACAACAAAAATTACAAATTAAGATTCCGATTCCACCAGAATATGGTCAACCTGTAAGGTTAAGAATTAACACTAGAAAAGGGGTTGTAGATCATGAGTCAATTAAAATAATTCCACCAGGTGATGTGAAACCTTTTGTGATCACAAAAATTGTGAATAGGTCTAAGAAATAAGTTTTGTGAGTAGATTATAGTTAGTGAAATTCGGGTAGACTTAGGTTTATCCGAATTTTTTTAAATAGAATTTATATAGGAAACAAGGTTGTCATCTCTTTGTAAATCTAGTTTTTTTCTGAGACGATATCTAGCTTTATTTACACTGTCTGGTGATATACCAAGTAGATCGGCCATTTCCTTTGTAGAAAAATTAAGTTTTACTAGAGCGCATAATTTCAATTCATTTCTGCTCAGGTTTTTGTGCTTTATTCCCAGTCGTTCGTAAAAAGAACTATTTACTTGGATAAATCTAGCCTCAAACTCATCCCAGGTTTTGGTAGAATTGACTTTTATGGTACTTTTTATTTTGTCAACAGAAGAAAAATTATGTTTGTTTACTTCATCTAAACCTTTTTTTATTTCCTCTAATAATTTGTCTTTTTCTATTAATTGAAGTGCAGTAACAGCTAGTTCTTTTTTCTTAATTTCAATTGCTGCCAAGGCTCTTTCTTCAGTCAGTTTTTTCTCTATGTGGTGTTTTTTTCTCAATAATTTAATCACAATAAATGCAGAAATAATTAAAATTACGATTAATACGATAGAGAATAATAATTGAGAATTCAGAGTTGCTTTTTGGGCATTGACTAATTTTAATTCTTGTTCTTTTTTGATTCTATTGTTAGCAATAATCGATTTTCTATAAGAATCTTTTATTTCAAATAATTGTTTGTTTCGTTCGCTTTGGCTTCCAAATAAACTATCGCCAAGGGTTTTGGCTTCGTTAATCTGTTCGTAAGCTAGTTTGTAGTTTCCAAGTTCTTTATAAAGCCGTGATGTTTTTTCTAATAAACCTACTCTAAGTCCCAATCTGATTTTTTGTTCAGAAATTAACTGTAAGCTTTTTTTGTAAGATTGTAATGCAGCTTTTGTTCGATTTTGCTTCGCGTACAAATCACCCAACATAGAGTATATGATGGATCCATAATTATGCTTTTCTGGAATTTCCTTCAAAAGAGAAGAAATTAATTTTTCAGAAGCTTTATAATCGCCAGTAAGGGTATACAGATGCGCTTGCTCTGTAAGTACATAAATTTGGCTTTTTAAAGGGGTATGTAGTGAGTCAAGAATTATTTTACTAACCGTAAGGTATTGTTGCGCTAATTTATATTCTTGATTCATTCTATAGGTAAGCGCTGCGGTATAATAAAGATTGGATTTTTCTTTCGGATTGCTATAGATGCCAGATTTTTTAGCATTATATAACATGGAATCAATAGCAGAAATAGCTTTGTGTTTTTTATGAAAAATAGAGTATAAAAGGGTCAGGTTTTTATAGGCATCGTATTTTATTTTTGGGTTTTGTAAAGAATCAGAAGTTTTTAAAACATCCCATATTTTGTCATATGCTTCTGGGTAATAAGCAAGTGAAGTAAGGTGCTTAGATTCTTTTAGATCTTGTTGAATTTTTAAAACAAGGCTGTCTTTAACAAAAGTTGTATCTTTTGATTTCGCTGATGAAATAAATGAAAAACAGCATAAAAAAAATACAATCCATTGACGCATAAGCTATTTTGTTTGTGAGGTAATTTAAGGTTACAAACTAAGAATAATATTTAATATAGCCTTGTTTCAACTAAAAAATCCCCTTACTTTTTAGGTAAGAGGATTTAGATTTAGATTTTTGTTAGAACAATTTTTTTCTTTTGTTTGTTCACCATTTCAGCATAGAAGTTTTTTAGGTCTGCATAGAACAAGGGTGAAATAATTGGACTGTTAATAGCCTCTTCGGTTTTGATACTTATGCTGTTTCCATTAGCATTAATTAGAAACTTGTAGACTCCTAGATTTTCTGGTAAGCCAATTCCAAAAGTTTCTGGAATGGATTCAATCTGATATCCGTCAGGTATTTTAATTGAAATAATGTTTTTTTCCTTCCATGGGCTACCGTAGTCTACAGGGAATTTTCTGTCTTCTGTTTTAAACGGATTTACTCTTGTAGTAAAGAAAAATAAAGGATCAATGTACATTTTTCCGTTAATCACTTCAATGATATCATCGCTCTCAAACTGAATCATTTGAGAAATAGGTTTGTATGGAAGATCTTTATTGCTAATTCTAAAATTATTGATTTCAACATGAAATTTGTTTTCTAGTTTTTGAATCAAATCTTCATCCTTTTTTTTGCCGTTTTTATTTCTGTAAGAAAAAGCCTTAAGTCCATCTATTTTACACCTAAGCAAACCTTTTACGTGAAAATTTTCGTCGATAGAGATACTCAAAGAGTTCGTTTCTTCAGAGTATTTTTTAGGAACCAAACTAATTGGCTTAGAACGCCCATCATCTGCAATCATTCTACCGTCCCAATTCAAGTCTCTTAACGGAAGGTTATTTGGTGAGCTGTATTTTTCTGTTGCATCCAATAGAATATAGCCAGATCCTTCAGCATGAACAGCGGCAATGACATAATTATATCCTTCTAAAGTTGGGAAAAATGGGATTCCATGGTCTCTGGTACTCAATAAAACAGGATTCGCTGTAAAGCCTGCTTCTCTTAGCATAGAGACTAACATTAGATTTATTTCTGCAACATTTCCAGATCCTTCTTTGTAAGCTTTTCGCACACCTTGGTTGGTGTATTTTCCTGAATATCCATTCCATTTTACCTTTGATTTAGCAAATTCTAAAATGGTGATTAATTTTTGTTGGTAGGTTGTTTTTCCTTCAAGAATCCTGGCTAGATCCTCTTTAAAATAATTGGAATATTTTAACTCTTGACCAAAACTTGAGTTTTCAAAAATAGTTTTGCTTACTGATTCCCATGTGGTACTGTATTGCTCGGTATTTGAGTTAGGGAATCTAGTAGAACTTAGTTCGTATTTTACACCACCTCTATAGTTGTTGATACTACTCATATAGGGTTCATTGTCTCTAAGTGCAGGGATGTCTTTTTTACTATAAACCGTGTGTTTTGAGGTATGGTTAATTTTTTGATCGTCATAAGTGGTAGAAACAACATCCCCAGTTGATCTACTTTTATTCGTCCAGCTGATACTTCTGTTTAACGTTTCTTCTTGTGCTGGAATAAAGTAAAAGCCTTTGTTGCGTTTGCTAAAATTAAAGTATTCAGGAATCTCGGTAGAATAGTAAAGTTCTTTGATTGGTATTTCATATTGAAAGTCCAAATCACGAATATCCCAGTAGGGAGAAATTATTGTATAGCTGTATTCAATAATAGATCCTTCGTTTATATTAGGCATTGTAAATTTTTTATTTGCCCAAAATTTGTTAGTTTGATCTTGAAAGACATTTTGAGAAGAAAGTTTTTCTTTTTTGATCTTGCCATTTTCAAGGTTATAAGTATAGGCTTTTATTTTATGTACTTCTTCATCGGTAGAGCCCGTTTCAGGGTCATAATAATTAATGGTTACTGTTGCATTATCAAAACCATCTTTATTATATATTTTAATAATTTCATGGACTTTGGTAACCAATTCAAAATTGAATTTCTGTTCGTTAAATACAAAATTTGTTTCTCGTTTTTTATAGAGATAACATGCATTGGCAAGACTGTCTTTTGCATAAGAAGTTTCTTGAAGTTCTTCTTTTTGTATTTTTCCAAATTTTCTTTTTTGGGCAAAAGTCAATGTTGTTACGAGTAACATAACAAACAATATTTGTAGGTTTTTCATGTTTATTTTTTAGTTAGTGCAATTCTTAGGTTATCGTATTTTGATATGGTTTTTAAAAAATTCCTATAAGTGTTATAAGATTCCTTAGGGAAAGTGCCATCATAAATTGATAGGCTTCTATGATAGGTAAAATGAGTTTCATCTATTTTTTCAAAATAAACTTCATAATGCCCAAAGTCATTTATGACCTCTTTCTTTTCTGGTAAGTAGGATGCTTGATAAGATGCTGGTATTTCAAAAGTATATGCATCAACATCCTTAAACCCCCTAGAAACCTCAATAGGTAATTTTCTAGAAGCAACCCTAGGAGGTAGTTTTTGATACTTATTGAAAATATTAACTCTAAGGAGTAAATCGTTACCGGCAAAAGAGGCATAGTTGTTTATTTTAACCGCAACATGCTCATTAAAAATTATAGAATCTTTGTTGTTCTTAAACGTGTAAGACTCAAGTTTTAAATTATTGAGATTTTTCCAATAATTAGAGATATAATAGGTTTGTACTTCTTTCGGGTTGTTGTTTTCTAAATGATAATGTTGGTTGTATTGCGTACCCTTTGTTTCAATGTTTATATTAGCTGCAATATTTCCTTCTTCAGTTAAATTTATTTTTCCTAATGTTTTTTGCAGATTGGTCGCATTTTTATAAATAGCTGTGTGTTTGATAAACCCTCCTTCTGGACTTAATATCAAAGCATCTCTATCATCTGTAAACGTACCAAGAAATCCAAAGGGTATCGTCTGGCTGGTACATTCTAACCAATAATCTTTTCCCTTATAAGGTAGATTTAATATTATATGATCTCCTTGGATAGAATGAAAATCTTTTTCAATATTTCTTTTGCTACTTTTGGAGTAGATTTCTGTATAGTAAGATGTTATTCCAACGGCTTCTAATAGCGATTTAGTGTAGTTTGTAAGGCCTTTGCAATCTCCATAGCCTAATTTGTCAACATCATTGGAATACGCCGGTGTTAGTCCTCCAATACCATATTGAACACTTATGTATCTTGTGTTTTGCTGAACGTAATTATAGATAAATTTAGCTTTTTCTAAGGTGTCCGTTATATGCTCTGTAAGTTTTTGAATTCTTGATTTGGCTTCGTCTGATAGATTGTTTTTTTCTTTGATCAAAACATCGTATTCCCACTTTCCAAATTCTTTCCAATTTGTGGCGCTTCCTTTTAAGCCTTTTATGGCATACGTATCTAACCCAAATAAAACGGTGGGAAATAATTTTGAAATGCTAGGAGCGTAACG
Source organism: Flavicella sp. IMCC45537 (assembly GCF_057197705.1). NCBI lineage: Bacteria > Pseudomonadati > Bacteroidota > Flavobacteriia > Flavobacteriales > Flavobacteriaceae > Flavicella > Flavicella sp. IMCC45537. Next base: position 2,460,856 of record NZ_CM170067.1, on the reverse strand, counting down.
CTCATATTGCAGCGCCTTTTGTTTGTTTATCTCATAACTAACTCTGGTTGGTTGTTTTGTTGATTGGATGTCAAAACCTTCAAAATTTCTTTCCTTTGTTCTTAAGTTTATTTCTTTAGGGTTTAGAATAGTATATAGGTTTTTTTCTACGGAAACATGAAAGCCTTCTATGGGAAACCAGCGTGCTATAGCACTTGTTGTATTGGTCTCAATTTCAGACTCTAGAACAACAGTATAAGGATAGGAGCTAGCCGTATATTCTAAGTATTTATACCTGCCGTCAGAAGCTAATGTTCCACCATCTGTTGCAGTCACATCTTGGAATTTTGATTTGGAGTATTTTTTAATCTTTTTACCAGCTGAATTATAAATTGTTGCTTGAAGGGCAATTATTTTTTGATGGTCGCTATAATAGAAAGTTCCATTTAGGTTTCGTTTCCCTACTTTATTTAGGATGGTTACTATACGTTTCTTTTTAATTTTCATTTTGTCACTATCCTCAATAATAGCCGTAGTTTCGTTTAACCTAACAACAGCATTTGCATTTTCTTTTAATTCCTTTGGAATTAAAAATGAAGCTAACGAGATTTCTTGAGAAAGTAAGTCGGTATTCGATATCAGAAACACCAAAAAAAATAGGGGTAATTGTTGTAGTTTCATAGCTTGTTTTGAAGGTGTAAAAGTAATAAAATGAATTGTTAAAGGTTTGTTTTTTAACAAATGTTATTTTTACGTTTAACTGTGTTTTTCCGGAGTTTATAACAAATGAAGCGGTACAGTTTGAAAAACGAAAACCCTATAGAGTTGTATCTATAGGGTTGGGTTTATTGATTTTATTAAATTAAGCCATTTTGATTTTTTTTCTTTTGTTGAAGTTAGAAAATACTTTAAAAGTATAGGAGACTAGAACACCAATTGCAACTGCGAAAATAAGATCCCAAAACACGGTTAAGGTTAAAACTAGAAGCATCACTATGGTGTCTTTTACGGGTTGGGAATGAAGACTTTTTAAACCCTTTTTATCCAAAACACCGATTCCCACGGTTACTAATATTCCTGCAAGTACTGCGTTAGGTATATGCGAGGCAAGTGGACCTAATAACATCAAGAAACATAGAAGTAATGCAGCGGCTACCATACCTGATACCCTAGATTTTCCACCAGCATCTATATTGACAACTGTTCTGATGGTGGCTCCAGCACCTGGAATTCCTCCAAATATAGCGGCTATGGAGTTTCCTATTCCTTGTCCGATTAATTCTTTGTTACTGTTGTGTTTTGTGTCTGTCATATTATCTGCGACAACAGAGGTTAATAAAGAGTCTATTGTTCCTAAAAGAGCTAAAGAAAGTGCTGTCAATAAATATGGTGAAAAAGAAGCTATTGAAAAACTTGTAAAAAGATCGAAGTTTAGTTTAGGAAATCCGGATGGGATATTTCCTATTATTCCGAAAGATTCGGCTGGAAGAAATAGAATAGAAAATATACTAACGCTTAACAATGCAACTAAAGTGCTAGGTACTGCCTTTGTAATTCTTTTAAATCCATATATGATTGCAATAGTTGCCACAGCAAGCAAAAATTCTATTGTATTGATATGTGTGATTGCGTATGGTATTGTTTTGATAGAGGCTATGACACCTCCAGTTTTAAATCCTAATACATTTGGAAGTTGGGTAATTAAGATGATACAACCAATTCCGCTCATAAATCCGGATACTACGGTTGCAGGTATGTATTTGATAAGCGTACCTAATTTTAAGATACCAAAAAGAATTTGAAATAAGCCTGCTGCAAAAAACACAAAAAGTATAAGTGGTAAAGCTTTAGAAATATCACCGTTATTTGCATGAAGTATGGTAGCTACTGCAACTAAACTTACAGCGGTCATGGGGGCTGTTGGGCCACTTATTTGTGTGGAAGTACCTCCAAATAATGCAGCGAAAAATCCTATAAAAATTGCTCCGTATAATCCAGCTGATGCCCCTAAACCTGATTGTAATCCGAATGCGAGTGCTAGAGGTAACGCTACGATTCCTGCGGTTATTCCTCCTAATAAATCTCCTTTAAAATTTTGTAACATAGTCTTGTGATTTTGATACTGTAAAATTATCAAACCACACTGTTAAAAAAAGACTAAATAGTCTTTTTAACGAAAACGATATATTAATAAATTCACTTATTTAAAGGGTTGGATTTGATAGAGTTCAAAAGAAAAGCCCTTTTCAAATGAATGAAAAGGGCTTTTAATATTTAAGTTAAAAAGTAGTTTTATAAACTAGCTTTTAAGAATTCTCTGTTCATACGAGCAATGTTTTCTAAAGAAATTCCTTTAGGACATTCTACCTCACATGCACCTGTATTCGTACAGTTTCCGAAACCTTCATCATCCATTTGCTGAACCATGCTTAAAACTCTTTCAGTTGCTTCCACTTGCCCTTGTGGTAATAAAGCATACTGCGATACTTTGGCTCCAACAAATAGCATTGCAGAAGAGTTTTTACAAGTTGCAACACAAGCTCCACAACCGATACAAGTTGCAGCATCCATTGCTTTGTCTGCATCAATTTTAGAAATAGGCGTAGCGTTGGCATCTTGTGTATTTCCAGAAGTATTTACAGAGATATAACCACCTGATTGTTGAATTCTATCAAAAGCAGTACGGTCTACAACTAAATCTTTAATTACAGGGAAAGCAGTAGCTCTAAATGGCTCAATATGGATCGTATCTCCATCTTTGAAAGAACGCATGTGTAACTGACAAGTAGTGATTCCTCTATCAGGTCCATGAGCTTCACCATTGATGTACATAGAACACATACCGCAAATTCCTTCACGACAATCGTGGTCAAATGCAACAGGCTCTTCACCTTTATTGATCAATTGTTCATTCAAGACATCCATCATTTCTAAGAACGACATATGCTCTGAAATATCAGTTACTTTATAATCCACTAATTGACCTTTGTCATCAGCGTTTTTTTGTCTCCAGATTTTTAGTGTTAAATTCATAGTGTCTTCTTATTTGTATGAACGTTGTTTTAGTTCAATGTCATTAAATTCTAATTCTTCTTTATGAAGTACCGCATCTCCAGGTTCTCCTTTGTATTCCCAAGCAGAAACATAAGCAAAATCTTTATCGTTACGTTTTGCCTCTCCTTCTTGTTCTCCGTCTAATTCAACAGATTCTTCTCTAAAGTGACCTCCACAAGATTCGTTTCTGTTCAAGGCATCTTTAGCAAATAATTCTCCTAATTCTAAGAAATCTGCAACTCTAGTTGCTTTTTCTAATTCCGGGTTCATTTCGTTAGAGTTTCCAGGTACAGTTACGTTTTTCCAGAAGTCTTCACGTAAAGCTTTGATTTCAGCCATTGCTTCTTTCAAGCCTTTTTCATTTCGAGACATACCTACTTTGTCCCACATGATTTTTCCTAATTTCTTATGGTAATAATCTACGGAGTGTGTTCCCTCATTCGTCACAAAGAAATTAATCAATTCTTTAACAGATTTTTCAGCCTCATCAAATTCTGGAGAATCTGTAGAGATTTTTCCAGTTCTAATATCATCAGATAAGTAATCACCAATAGTATATGGTAATACGAAGTATCCATCAGCCAAACCTTGCATTAAGGCAGATGCTCCAAGTCTGTTTGCACCGTGATCAGAGAAGTTTGCTTCTCCAATACAGTAACATCCTGGGATGGTAGTCATCAAGTTGTAGTCAACCCAAACACCACCCATAGTGTAGTGAGTTGCTGGGTAAATCATCATTGGTGTTTTGTATGGATTCTCATCAACGATTTTCTCATACATTTGGAATAAGTTTCCGTATTTCGCTTCAACAACAGCTTGACCTAAGTCATATATTTCTGATGCTGATGCATTGTCAATACCTTTGATTTTAGCTTGTTCTTTTCCGTAACGATCAATTGCCGCTGCGAAATCTAGGTATACAGCTTCTCCCGTTGCATTAACTCCGTAACCAGCATCACAACGTTCTTTTGCTGCTCTTGAGGCAACATCACGAGGTACTAAGTTACCAAATGCAGGATATCTTCTTTCTAAGTAATAATCTCTATCAGCTTCAGCAATTTCTGTCGCTTTTAATTTTCCTTCTTGAATTGCTTTTGCATCCTCTAATTTAGCAGGAACCCAGATACGACCATCATTACGCAAAGACTCTGACATCAAAGTCAATTTAGATTGGTAGTCACCTGATCTAGGAATACAAGTTGGGTGAATTTGAGTATAACAAGGGTTTGCGAAAAATGCTCCTTTTTTGTGGATTTTCCAACCAGCGGTAACGTTAGATCCCATGGCATTTGTAGAAAGGAAGTATACATTTCCGTATCCTCCAGATGCAATTACTACTGCGTGAGCAGAGTGACGTTGAATTTCACCAGTAATCATGTTACGAGCAATAATTCCTCTTGCTTTTCCGTCTACTAAAACTACATCTAGCATTTCGTGACGGTTGTGCATTTCTATTTTTCCACGAGCAATCTGACGGTTCATGGCAGAATAAGCTCCTAATAATAATTGTTGTCCTGTTTGACCTTTAGCATAAAAAGTACGAGATACCAATACACCACCAAATGAACGGTTGTCTAACAATCCTCCATAGTCACGTGCAAAAGGAACTCCTTGAGCAACACATTGGTCAATAATGTTTCCAGATACTTCTGCCAAACGGTGTACGTTTGCTTCACGAGAACGGTAGTCACCACCTTTTACAGTGTCATAAAACAATCTGTAAGTAGAGTCACCGTCACCTTGATAGTTTTTTGCAGCATTGATCCCTCCTTGTGCAGCAATAGAGTGTGCTCTACGCGGTGAATCTTGGTAAGCAAATGCTTTTACGTTATATCCTAACTCAGCTAATGAAGCGGCAGCAGAACCACCAGCCAATCCTGTTCCAACAACAATAACATCAATGTTACGCTTGTTCGCAGGGTTTACTAAGTCGATTTTGTCTTTGTATGTTGTCCACTTATCTTTAATTGGACCTTTAGGAATTCTTGAATTTAAAGTCGTCATATGTATCTAAGATTAATGGTTTAAGAAATGAAATACTGCTACTAAAATAAATCCAGCAGGAATAATAATAGAATATAGTTTACCTGCAGCTTTCACTGTTTTTGTGTACTTGTTATTGAATCCCATAGACTGGAAAGCCGATTGAAATCCATGAGATAAATGCAATCCTAACAATACGAAAGAAACTACATAAGCAAGTACTCGTAATGGATTTACAAATTTATGTTGTAACTCTTCAAAGTACCTGAAGTCTTGAGTACCCTCTAATAAACCGCTCATGTCTCCATGAATATATTTTGTGTTTAGTTCAGGAATCCAAAAATCAATAAAGTGTAAAACGATAAAAGCAAGAATTACCAATCCGCTGTAAATCATATTTCTTGAAGTCCAAGTTGAGTTGGCAGCTCCATTGTCTTTTGCATACTTTACTGCAGTTGCTTTTTTGTTTTTTAATTCTAATACAAATCCCATTACAAAATGAAATACAACACCAAAAATTAAGATAGGCTGTAATACAAATTGAACCATTGGGTTTGTTCCCATAAAGTGAGATAAATGGTTGAATAATGTTTCGCTAAATAATGAAGTTAAATTAACCGATAAATGCATTATTAAGAAAAAGATAAGGAACAGTGCTGACAGTGCCATGGCCACTTTCCTTGCAATTGATGAAGATAGAAATCCGCTCATTTTTAATTTAGTTTTATGAATCGCACAAATGTACTACTTAGATTTTCTTTTGAGAAAAAAAGACGCTTTTTTTTTGCTTATTTAGAATGGTTTTAAGAAAACGATTTCGTGCCCATTATCTCAGTGATTAGTAGCTCTTTGGTTTTTGAATCTTTTGATGAATTTGGGGTGTTTTAATTGTTTTATTTACATTTTAAAAAACGAATAACTACGTATTTATACGTAGTTATTCGTTTGTTTGGTGGCTAATTATAAGGCCAAATCATTGGAATTAGAATGATGCTAACGATAAAAAAGATACCTAATAGGATGGCTCCACTTTTAAGATAATCTGTGAATTTATAGTTACCTGCATTCATAACCATTGTGTTTGTAGGGGTTCCAAAAGGTGTTAAAAATGCTGTGGAAGCACTTACCGCCAAGGCCATCATAAATGGATGCGGAGAATATCCTAATTCTAACGAAGCTACCAATACGATTGGCGCCATTAAAATTGCAGTTGCAGTGTTACTCATTACCTGACTTAGGAATGAGGTGATTAGAAATATTCCGGCTAAAAAGTAGGTAGGATGCATATCTCCTAAAAGGGTAATCATTGAGTCCGCAATGTATTTGGCACCACCTGTTTTTTGCAAGGCAACCCCCATCGGAATCATACCTGCCATGATAATAATTACATTCCAGTTAATTGCTCTGTAAGATTGGTTCATGTTGATACATCCTCCCGCAATCATTATAAACGCCGTTAGCATAACGGTAATTGAAGAAGAAAAAGGTCCCCAAATAAACATAGATACCATAAACACCATGGCTAGAATTGAAATAACTCCTTTTCTGGTGATTTTACCAACTTCTTTTGATAATTCCTCTGGGGATCCAATAATTAAGAAATCTCTACTTTCTTCTTGAATCGCTTTAATGTCTTCCCATTTGGCTCTTACCAAAATAGAATCTCCTTCTTGCAGGTCAAATTCTCTACCTCTAATACGTTTATTATGTCTGTTCAAAGCCATAACCTGAACATTGTATTTTTCTCCAAATCGCCCAGTGTTAATATGTCTTCCTTTATAGCTAGATTTTGGAGCGACAATCAATTCACAAATACCAACTTCATCAGAAAGTACATTTTGTTTTACAAACTCGCCATCAACTTCTTCAAGCTTTGTAGCAGCAACATTGTGTTTGTCAATAAATCTATTGATACGCATTTCGCTACAATTCACTAAAAGTTCATCTCCTGCTTTGAAGGCTCTATCAAGATCTGGAAATTCGTCTGGTTCAGATTTTTTAAAACCTACTTTTTTAAGGAAAGAGGTTGTAGAGTCTTCTTGCGGAATAATTTTTATAATATTTACTCCCATTGTAGAGCCAAGTTTCATCTGTTTGATTGTTTGTCCAATTGCAGAAGAATTGGGTCTAATTCTAACTTTCCAAAACCCTTCGAACAATTGATAAGAATCTTCGATATTCTGAATAGATTCGTCAATATCTTCCATTCTTCTAGATTCGTTGTTTGGAAGTAATTTTGTTCCAAAATATCTCATGTAAACAACAGTTAGAATAAGTAACGGAACTCCAATTAATGAAAACTCAAAGAATCCGAATTCTGGAATACCTGCATCAATCATGGCTTGGTTGGTAACAATATTGGTTGGTGTTCCTGTTAAGGTTAACAAACCACCTGTTGCCGCGGCAAATGATAATGGAATCAACATTTTAGAAGCTGGAGTTTTTAAACGCCAAGCTGCAGCAATAATTACGGGCATCAAGGAAGCTACAGTTCCAGTATTACTCATAAAAGCTGAGAGAATTGCAGAGCCAATAATAATTAAAACTAAAAGCTTGTTTGAATTGTTTTTTGAAAGTTGAATGATTTTGTTTCCTAGCCAAGACGTAAGTCCCGCTCTACTCATCGCTTCTCCAACAATAAATAGTCCTGCAATCAGGATGATACTAGAGTTGCTAAAGCCTGAAAAAGTTTCGTTTACTGTTAAAACCCCTGTCATGCTTAGTGCCATCATACTGGTGAGGGCAACGATATCAGGTCTTATCTTTCCTGAAACGAAAAGAACGATTGTGATTGCTAAAATGATAAATGTAATTTCCATAATTCTGATGTTTATTCTACAAATTTATACCTAACAAAAATGGACAATTATGATATATGTCACTTCTGTTATTGCGGCGTTTTAATGATGTTATTGAAGGCTTGTAACCTCTTGTTTTCTAGCTACGAATACGATATCGTAGATAATTTCAAATATTTATATCTTTTTTTGGTTTGAGTTTATCAAGCATTTAGGATTGTTCCATTCGCCTTTATATTCTTCTAAATTTATTTGTTCTCCGTAACAATTTTGATAGTTGCCTGAGGAGTCTTTTTTTATGATTTTTAATTTACCTTCGTTTATATGCTGGATAACGATCTCAATAAGTTCCTTTTTTGGGGCTTTTTTGTTTTCTTTGAAAATTGAGATGCCAACTTGGTTATTGTATAAGTCCATTTCCGAAGAGGCTTCATCAGGAATAGTGCCGTCTTCTAGTTTGTTTTTTTTATAATATTTGTAGTTTCCTTTTTCGTGTGCTTTGCCTAAGCTTTTTGCAGATCTTTTTCCGATCTTTTGTGATAAGGTTGCCATCCAATAAGCATGTCTAAAAGCATCTACTTGACCTCCGTTTTTATCTCCATCTAATAGATTTGTAGTTGCAATAGAGTCTGCTGTTTTTTGTGCCGCAATTGAAGCTTTATAGGCTTTTTTCGCTTTGAAAGGATGAAAAATCACCCAGCACTTTTCTGCAGATGAGAGTTTTTTAAACCCAGATGCTTTGGACTGTCCAAAACTTATGTTTAAGCAAATTAGAATACATAGAGAAGAGAGGTGTTTTTTCAAGGCAATGCTAAATTAAATCTAACAATACAAATTTATGGAATTGTAGGTATAGTTTGGGTTAAGGTTTTATATTTTTACGAGACAAAATTTTTATTATGAAATACGATCCAATCAGCAGTAGTTTATTTGTTAAAAATAGAAATAAGTTTGTTTCTCATTTGAAGCCAAATTCAATTGCGTTTTTCAATTCAAACGATATCTATCCGGTGAGCGCCGATAGTACGTTGCCTTTTGCTCAGCATAGAGATATATTTTATTTGACAGGTGTTGATCAAGAAGAAAGTGTCTTGTTTTTGTGTCCGGGTGCTAAGAAAAAAGAATATCGTGAGATTTTGTTTGTGAGAGAGACAAATGAACATATTGCGATTTGGGAAGGTGCAAAATTGACCAAGTCAGAAGCTACCAAAACTTCTGGTGTGGAGACTGTACTTTGGTTGGATGATATGGATTCGGTTTTGTCTCAATTGATGCAGGAGGTTGAGAATGTCTATGTTAATATCAATGGTCATTATAGAGCAAAGGTAGAGACAGAAACAAGAGAAGATCGATTTATAAAAAAGGTTAAAAAAGATTTTGGTGGTAAAAATTACGAAGAAAGTAATCCCATTTTACAACGAATAAGATCTGTGAAAGAGGTAGAAGAACTAGAATTGATTCAAAAGGCTTGTGATATTACTGAAAAAGGATTCAGAAGGCTGCTATCTTTTGTGAAACCAGGTGTTTGGGAATACGAGATTGAAGCGGAATTGATTCATGAGTTTATAAAAAATAAATCTAAAGGTTTTGCTTATACACCAATTGTGGCTTCAGGGAACAATGCCAATGTGTTGCATTATATTGAAAACAATCAACAGTGTAAGTCTGGTGAATTGATATTGATGGATGTGGCTGCGGAATACGCAAATTATTCTTCGGATCTCACAAGAACGATTCCGGTTTCAGGTAGGTATACTGAACGTCAGAAAGAAGTGTACAATGCAGTCAATAAAATTAAAAAAGCCGCTACAAAAATGTTGGTTCCAGGCACTATCTGGAAAGACTATCAAGAAGAAGTTGGTAAAATGATGACATCTGAATTGATTGATTTAAAGTTGATTGATAAAAAAGACGTGAAAAATCAAGATCCTGAATGGCCTGCTTATAAAAAATATTTTATGCATGGAACTTCTCATCATATGGGGTTGGATACTCATGATTATGGAGTTTTGACAGATCCAATGCAAGAAAATATGGTGTTTACGGTAGAGCCAGGTATTTATATCCCAGAAGAGGGGTTTGGAATTAGGTTAGAAGATGATGTGGTGATTCAAAAAGCAGGAGCTCCATTAAATTTGATGGCTAATATTCCTATCGAAGTAGAAGAAATTGAAGAATTAATGAATTCGTGAAAATGAAAGTTTCTTTATGATTTTCTAAAAGTGTACTTTTGCGATCTTATACAATAGAGGAGTAATTTTAGATATTAGAATATGAAAAAAATAACAGTAATCGGTGGTGGAAATATGGGATTCACATATGCGGAATCTATATACAATTCTCAATTGGAAGCGTCTATTCAAGTTTTGGAAAAGTCTCAAGAGAGAATTGAGGAAATAAATGCTTTGCAAACTATTTCTGCTGGAGATGATTTTGAAGTATTGAAAGATGCGGATGTTATTTTTTTGGCTGTGAAGCCTCAGATAGCTCCATTAGTGTTTGAAGAGATAAAGCATTTGATGAATGAGAATCAATTGGTTGTGTCAATTATGGCAGGAACAACAATTGAAACAATTCAAAAAGGATTAGGTTTGGATAAAGTAGTAAGAGCGATGCCTAATTTACCTGCTCAAGTAAAACTTGGAATGACTACTTATGTTGGTTCAGATCAGGTTTCTAAAGAAGAGCTTGATTTGGTTGCTGCGATTTTAAAGACAACTGGTGAAGCGGTTTTAGTGGCAAGTGAAGATGATATTGATAAATCGACAGGGGTTTCTGGAAGCGGACCTGGTTTTGTGTTTTACATGATGAGTGCCATGGTTACGGCAGCAGAAAATCTTGGTTTTACTGCAGAGCAATCTAAAGTACTGGTGTCTCAGACTTTTGGAGGTGCTGTAAAGTTATATGAAGAGAATGACATCTCGTTAACAGAATGGATGGATAGAGTTTCCTCAAAAGGAGGTACTACTATTGCCGGATTAAACCATTTAGCGGATGCTAGTGTGGGTCCAGAGATTCAAAAATGTGTTGAAACTGCTGTTGCCAGAGCTTTTGAATTAGGAGGTAAAAAACTGTAAATATTTTATAGATGTTCGTTTCTTATAAAAATACAGAAATCCATTTTACAGAATCGGGTAAAGGGACTGCTGTTGTTTTATTGCATGGTTTTTTAGAGAATACAACAATGTGGAATACTACTATTGCATTTTTATCTCAGAGATATCGAGTTATTGCCATAGATTTGTTAGGGCATGGTTTGTCGGAAAACTTAGGCTATGTGCATACAATGGAGCAAATGGCGGAGGCTGTTCAAGAAGTTTTATATCATTTAAAAATTCGAAAATCATTTTTGATAGGTCATTCCATGGGAGGGTATGTTGCATTGGCGTTTGCTGAGTTTTTTCCGGATAATGTAAAAGGACTTTGTTTGTTGAATTCAACAAGTCGTGCTGATTCAGTTGAAAAGCAAATAGGTAGAGATAGAGCGATTCAAATTGTAAAAGAAAATCACACATCATTTATTAGAAACTCTATTCCAATGTTATTTAGATCAAAGAATAGAAAGTTGTTTCGATCAGCAATAAATGAAGTGAAAAAGGAAGCTTTAAAAACTTCGAAACAAGGAATCATAGCCGCTTTAGAAGGGATGAAAATTAGAAATGACAGAGAGGTGTTATTGCATTTCGGTCCCTATCCAAAAATGATGATAATTGGTGAAAAAGATCCTGTATTAAAATTGGAAGATTTATTAGATCAGGTAACAGGAACAGAAACCGTTGTGCATAGGTTTTCAGAAGGACATATGTCTCATATTGAAAACAAAACTGAAATGCTTAATGCAATTTTAGAATTTTTGAAAAAGAATTAATGCTTATTTTATGTAAAGCCAAGCGTCTTTTGCAATACTCTTTTTGATGATTTCTAAATGTTCAGCAGCTTCTTTTCTAGTGGTATAGCTTTCAAAGCTTACTTGAGTTAAGCCCCATTTATTAACTCCCACGATTTGAGCATTGAAGCCTTTTTCCTTTAGTTGGTTTACTTTTTTTAAGGCGTTCGCTTTTTCTGAAAAAGCACCTGCAATTAAATGAAACTTTTTAGGGAGTTCTTTTTTAACAACATCAAGATTGATCTCTGGCAAAGGGTTGCTAATTACAAAAGTTGCTTCTTGTATTTTTCTAGAAACGGTTTCTTGGTATTCTTTAGCTAGAGTTGATGCTTTTTTCTGGTATACTGAGTTCCAGCTAAGAGCTCCAATAGTTAAAAATGCTGCAACAGTAGCTGCATACTTCAAATAACCTGGCGATTTTCGTTTCTCAGAGGTTTCCAGTTGTGTTACCTTTTGTTTGTATTCTACGCGTTTTATTGCGTTTGATTGGAAGCTCCCAAGTCCGAAGGAACTTGCTAGGTAATTTGTTGTTTCAGTTGGAGCAAAAATGATTTTATTTTCATTGTTTAAACGTAACGTTCCAATAGTTTTTAGGTCTATAGGATTGTTTTGTAGTAGTTTATTCCAATGAGCAACTGCTAGTTCAATTTTAGTAACCGCCTCTTCAAACGAAATGTTTTCTGATGCAGCAATGTAGTTAGCAAGTAGTCCATCATTGTTTACCAATTGACTATTGAAACTAAGTTTCTTAGTCGGAGGGGTAAATGTATGAGTGAATTGATTGATAGTAGATGAAATTGAATTTGAAACAAATCCTCCAAAACCAGGTACGATTACGCATTCGTAACGGTATAATAAATCACTGATGTATTTTGATAACTGCATAAAACAAATATATATAAAATCTTATTTGAGAATGATGATGTTATTAAAAAATTATGAACATTTATTTTGTAACTTATATATCAAATTGTTACAAGATGAAAGAGGACGAATTATTATATGCCCTAGCCCTACAAAGGGTTAAAGGGGTAGGAGATATTATCGCAAAAAAGCTTATTGAGACCTGTGGAAGTCCAAAAAGTGTGTTTAAGGAGGGGGCTAATTCGTTGCAAAAAATAAATGGAGTTGGAACTGTTTTGTTGAAAAATATTTTCAACTCTAAGTGTTTGAATGAAGCGGAGAGAGAATTGGATTTTATTCAAAAACAAAAATTGAAAACGTGTTATTTTTTAGAAGAATCCTATCCGAAACATTTAAAAAATTGCATTGATGGTCCTTTTTTATTTTTTCAGGATGGAGATTTTGTTTTTGAGGATAAGAAAATATTGAGTATAGTCGGAACTCGTAATATGACCAATTATGGTAGAGATGTTTGCAATGAATTAATTGCAGGTGTTTCTTCCTATAATCCAATGATAATTAGTGGTTTTGCTTATGGTGTGGATATTTGTGCGCATCGTGCAGCGCTTGAAAATAATCTTCAAACCGTTGGCGTTTTTGCTCATGGTATGGATCAAGTGTATCCTAAAGTTCATAAAAAATATATGGCGAACATGTGTGAGCGTGGTGGTTTTATTTCTGAGTTTTGGAGTGAGGAACAGCCATTGAAAGAAAATTTTTTAAAAAGAAATAGAATTGTGGCTGGTATCTCAGAAGCTACCATAGTTGTTGAATCTGCTGCTAGGGGTGGTTCTCTGGCTACGGCAACTATTGCAAATTCTTATGGTAGAGATGTATTTGCGGTACCAGGGAGAAGTACCGATGTTTATAGTGCTGGATGTAATCAATTGGTGAAATCTAATAAAGCTGCTTTGATTACTTCTGCTTCTGATTTGGTAGAAATGTTAGGGTGGAAAAAAGTAGTATCAAAGAAGGTGATTCAACCAACCTTGTTCCTTGACTTAAAAGAGGATGAGCAAAAGGTATTTGATTATTTAAGTCAGAGGAAAAAGGAACTACTTGATATTATTGCTTTAGAATGTGATATTTTAATTCATAAAACGGCTTCAATTTTGTTTCAGCTTGAGATGAAAGGCCTAATAAGACCACTCCCAGGGAAGCTTTTTGAAGTGATATAGTTGTCTTATTTTAATTCAATCAATTCTATGTTTCCAAAGTCTTTTCCTCGTTGTTGCTCAAATATTTGTATCAATTCTTTTAGTTTTTTTGGATGTGTTTCTGCAAGGTTAGTTTGTTGTCCTTTGTCTAGTGAAAGATCATAAAGTTGATATACGTTTGAGTTTCCAACTTCGATATTTACAGATTCAATAATTGCTTCTCCTTCATATGGAGGAATCATCACCCAGTTTTTATGTCTTAAGGCAGTGCGTGTAGTAGCTTCAATTATAAGGTCGGTTCTTCCTTTATCAGAGGTTCCTAAAAAGGTGTTGATCATTGCTTCACTGTCCTTGGTTTTGATATCGCTGCCAACTAGTTGTGCTAATGAACTTAATAAGTCCATTTGACAGACGAGAGCATCGGAAGTTTTGGGTTTGATTTTGTTTTTCCAATAGGTAATAAAAGGAACATGTGTGCCAGCTTCGAATAAACTATATTTTCCGCCTCTAAATGGTCCCCATGGAGTATGTTTTCCTAGTTTTTCAACTGCTTCATCGTAATAACCATCATTAAGAACAGGTCCATTATCACTAGAAAAGATAATCAATGTATTATCAAGAATTCCTTCTGTTTTTAATGTGTTGATGAATTGTCCAATACACCAATCAGCTTCTAAAATTACATCTCCTCGAGGTCCTAAACCAGAAGCTCCTTTGAATCTTGGATGGGGTGTTCTAGGTACATGTGGTTGTTGCATGGCATAATAAAGAAAAAATGGATTTTCTTTATGGGATTTTACAAATTGTTGTGCTTTTTGCAAAAAATGATCTGCCATTTCTGTGTCCTTCCATTTTGCGGCCTCTCCACCTTTCATGAATCCAATTCTGGGTATTCCGTTGACAATTGTGTTTTTGTGTCCGGTGTGCCATTTCATAGTTAAAAGTTCTGGATTTTCGGCTCCTGTAGGTTGCCCTTGGTAGTTCTGTTGATAGTTAACTTCAATAGGGTCTGTGGGGTCAAGGTTTACAACATTTCCGTTTTTTATATACACAGTAGGGACTCTATCTTGAGTGGCGGCCATGATATATGAATAGTCAAATCCAACTTCATTTGGACTCGGGGTAATTTTTTTGTTCCAATCAACAGAGCCGTTTCCTAATCCAAGATGCCATTTTCCTACAATTCCCGTAAAATATCCTTTAGTTTGAAGCATTTTAGGAATTGTGTTTTGCTCTGTTTTTATTAACAATGGTGCTGTTCCGGGTAGGATTTTTGCCTCTTTGTTTTTCCAAGGATATTCGCCTGTCAATAGTGCATATCTACTAGGTGTGCATGTTGCAGAACTAGCATAGCCATTTGTAAAACGTATTCCTCCATGGGCTAAAAAATCAATATTAGGGGTAGAAAGATGTTTTGCGCCATTTGCACTTATGTCTCCATAGCCAAGGTCATCTGTATAAATGATAACGATGTTAGGAAGTTTGTTTTCTGAGGTTTTTGTGATTTCAGATTTCTTACAGGAAGTAAGAGTTATCAGTGTGAGTACTAAGGTGTATAGATATTGTTTCATTTTGTTTTTTAAGTGTGAAAACGTTGTGAAACAAAATTACAATATGTCAAATCTTACTAGAAGGGGGATTTTGATCTAAGGAGGGGGGTAATTCGAGTTTAAAATGAAAAGTACTTAACTGAAAAGATTTTTAAGGAAGTCGTTTTCAAACATTTTTTGAGGATCGATATTTTTTTTATGAGTGTCGAATGTATTCCATTGAGGGTACAGGTTTGCTAATTCCTGGGAATTGTAAAAGTGTTTTTTTGCCCAATGTGGTCTACCTTTATATTTTTTAAATATCTCATGTACTTTATAAAAGTAAGTATCGTGTTCAATTTCTTTTCCAAAAGGTTTGTATGAAATGATACCGATATAACAGGTTTCCCTTGCGTATGACATACTTAAGATAGCATCGTTTTTTGGAGCAAACCTAAGTTCTATTGGCATGTGGACTTTGAAGTTTTCTTTTGATATAAGTTCTCTAACTTCTGAGATTACTTCTTTTGTGTGTTCTAAAGGGATTCCATACTCCATAACGGATTGTTTTACGTTGATGTCCAATGTGAACATCTTGTGAAAATCTCCAACTTCATAATTCCTTTTAGCAAACAATAAATGATGCATGAAATTATTTAGTTTTGGAACTAGTTTTGGCTGAAATGAGCTCAGCCAAAGTCCTATTTCATGAATGATGTTTCCTTTAAGGATTCCATTAATCCAGTTAGAAAATTTATCTTGTTTTGTAGGTGGCTTTTGAGTTTTGTTGGCTTTCCATAATTGAACCTTATCTGTATGGGGTACCCACCAAAATCTTACATAATCATTTGAATGAATAAGTTGAAAGCTGTGGAGCATTTCATCAAAGGAGATGCTTTTGGCGTTTACTTCTAAGTTATAAAAGGGTACGCATTGTATACAAACCTTTGAAATAACTCCGAGTGCGCCCAAATTTATGATTGTTTCGTTAAATAGTGTTTGGTTTTCGGTTTTCTTGATTTTAATTATTTCTCCTTTGGAGTTTATAAGTTCTAAACTAATGATTTGCTGATCTAACGATCCGTATTTGATTCCGGTTCCGTGTGTTCCTGTGCTTATGGCTCCAGCGATAGATTGCGGATCTATGGTTCCCATGTTTGCGAGAGCAGCATTGTTGTTCTTTAAGAATACACAGATGTCTTTAAGTGAAATACCTCCTTGAACCGTCAGAGAAAGCGTGTTTGGGTCAAAAGAAATTACGGAGTTGTATTTTTCTAATGATAATAGTATTCCAGAATGTGTTTCAGCAATTTTAGAGCAAGAATGCCCTGAGCCAACAAGTTTTATTTTTGATTTTTGGTCATACGCATCCTTTACGATTCCAATAATTTCTTGTTCAGAAGTTGGAAATAAAATTTGTTCTGGAAAAGAACTAAATGAATTAGACCAGTTTGTCCATTTTAATGTATGCATCAAAAGTGATTCAGTGTTGGTGCAAAAATACATTATTATTAAATGAAAAAACCACTTAGAGAAACTAAGTGGTTTTTATAGATGCTAAATCAAGAAGAATTTATTTCAATTCGATCTCTTTTATTTTTCCAGTTTGTTTTCCTCTAATAGCGGTATATCCAGCTATCATTTCTTCTAGCTTTGCTTTGTTTGTGTTTGCTAGATTGTTTTGTTGACTTGGATCTTCTTTTAGGTTGTATAATTGATATTCTGAAGAATTTCCTAATTCAATATTCACTTGAGTTAATACGGCTTTTCCTTTGTATGGAGGGATCATTGCCCAATCTCCATTGCGATAGGCTGTTTTAGCACTAGCTTCTAATACCAAGTCTTTTCTTCCTTGTGCAGATTTTCCTAACAATGCATCGATTACGTTTTCGCTATCCCCTGTTCTTACATCTGAACCGATTAAGGCAGCTACAGAAGATAACAAGTCCATTTGGCAAACTAAGGCATCAGATACACCTGGCTTGATCGTTCCTTTCCATGACGTAATAAATGGAACATGAGTTCCTGCTTCGTATAAACTATATTTCCCACCTCTTAATACTCCAGCAGGTGTGTGTTTTCCAAGTTTTTCAACAGCATCATCATAATAACCGTCATTTAAAACAGGTCCGTTGTCACTAGAAAAAACAATCAATGTATTTTCTAAGATTCCTTCTTCTTCTAATATTTTGATAAATTCACCGATGATCCAATCAGCTTCAACAATAACATCACCTCTAGGTCCTAATCCAGATTTACCTACAAAACGTGGGTGAGGAGTTCTTGGCACGTGTGGCTGTTGCATACCATAGTATAAGAAGAATGGTCCGTCTTTATGTTTTTTTACATACTCTTGAGCTCCTTTTAAAAAGTGATCTGCCATATCAACATCACTCCATTTTGCAGCTTCACCACCTTTCATGTAACCAATTCTTGGAATCCCATTTACAATTGTATTATTGTGTCCATGGTGCCATTTCATAGTTGTTAACTCTGGGTTGTCTTTACCGCTTGTTTGACCAGGGAAATTGTTTTTGTAGTCAATTTCAATTGGATCGTTAGGGTCTAACCCAACAACATCACCATTTTCAATATACACTGTAGGCACACGATCTTGTGTTGCTGCCATGATATAAGAATAATCAAATCCTACTTGATTTGGACCAGGAGAAACAGTTTTGTTCCAATCTACATTTCCTGAACCTAATCCAAGGTGCCATTTCCCTACGATTCCTGTTTGGTATCCTTGAGATTTTAGCATTTTTGGTAAAGTCATTTGTTCTGTGCCAATGATAAGAGGTGCAGTACCAGGAAGTATTTTTGCGTTTTTGTTTTTCCATGGATATACTCCTGTTAGTAAAGCGTATCTACTAGGTGTACACGTTGCAGAACTAGCATATCCGTTTGTAAAACGCATACCTCCAGCAGCAAGTTTGTCAATATTAGGTGTTTTTATTTCAGTAGCTCCGTTGGCTCCAATATCTCCATACCCTAGATCATCTGTATAAATAACGATAACATTTGGTTTGGTAGCAGATTTCTTTTCTGCTTTTTCGTTCGACTTACACCCTGTAAGGATGCTCAATGCAACAATTGCGATGAAATGTAATTTGTTCATTTTTCTGTGTTTAAGTTATTTTTTATAATTGTAAAAAATACATTTATAAAAGAGAATGTAAAGCTACTAAATATTATGTAACTTTTTAAATCAAAAATTACCATGATATTTAATATTGCTACAATTTAGGGTAAAATTTGTTCATTTGAATGGAGGCAGGGGGAGTCCTCCGAAAGGAATTATTTTTTATTAGCTAAAAAACTTTCGATAAAGACAGTAGAAAGTATCAATGCTCCTCCAATTATTGTTAAAAAGTTAGGTATTTCTTTTAGAAAAAGAACCCCTAATAGAATTCCAAAAACGGGTTGGGAACTAGCTATGATACTTGCAGTTGCTACATCAAAATTTTTAAGACTTTTTACAAATACAGTATGCCCAATTGCGGTTGCTAAAACGCCGAGACAAATAATATATGGCATGTACTCTTGGGTTTGATTGGTTGGGATGAACATCAAAAATGGAGTAAAGGCAATAGCAACAAATAAAAATTGATAGAACATTAATACAGAGCTGTCGTATTTAGATGAACTGGATTTCATCATTAGATTTCTCATCGCAAAAAATAACCCCGACAAAACTCCTGCAATGATACCTTTGGTGCTGTTGTTTTCAAAATTAATTTCTGGAGCCATAATATAGAGTCCTAATAAAACAATAATGGCAAGTATTAAGTGTCTTTGGTTGAATTTTGTTTTGAAATAAATGGGTTCAATAAAAGCTGTAATTACAGGGAAGGTAAATAGAGATAACATTCCTATTGCTACGGATGAAACTTGCAAGGCATAAAAATAGGTTACCCAATGTAAGGCAAATAGAGCAGAGGAAGCAAAGAGCCTTTGTCTGTCTTTTTTGTTAGCAACCTTAAAGGAGGTTTTTTTTAATAGCATTACTACTCCCAGCACTATAAAAGCAATAAGTCCTCTCCAAAAAGATATCAAAGCGGGATCCAATGGTATGAACCTAACTAATACTGCTGCACTACTTATTAGTATTACAGAAAAGTTAAGTTCTGCAATGTTTTTTAAAGTGTTGTTTTTCATTTTGTAATTGTCTTAAATATCTTCTAACGTTTGTAATGCTTTTTTAACAGAATCAATTCTAATAAAAGTTACTAGCAGTCTTAGTCCGTTTTTAGTCTCTTTTTCTTTCATAACACACATTTTAGAATTCTTTTGAACGTATTTTAAAATGGAGTTGAATTCATCGGTGTTGTAAAATTCACTTTGTTGGTCTGAAAGGAAGTAACCAATCATTCTTTTTTTCTTAAGAATAAGTTTTTCAATCCCAAGTTTTTTGGCGAGCCATTTGATGCGAACACTATCCAGTAGATCATCTACCTGACTAGGTAATTCTCCAAAACGATCTACAAGTTTCTTCTCAAATTCTTTGAGTTGAGATTCTGTTTCTAATTCTCCTAAATCTTTGTATAACAATAGTCTTTCAGAAACAATATTGATATAATCATCAGGGAATAAAATTTCAAAATCGGTATCTATTTGTATGTCTTTTACGTATTCTTTAGGAATAGATTTGTCGGTTGGGTAGAGTTCTTTAAATTCGTTTTCTTTAAGTTCACTAATAGCTTCTTTTAGAATTTTTTGATAGGTGTCAAACCCAATATCATTGATAAATCCACTTTGCTCCCCACCTAATAAATCTCCGGCTCCACGGATTTCAAGATCTTTCATGGCAATATTGATACCGCTTCCTAGATCAGAAAATAATTCTAGGGCTTCGATTCTTTTACGGGCCTCATCAGTCATCATATGATATGGAGGCGTAATGAAATAACAAAATGCTTTTTTGTTTGATCTTCCAACTCTTCCTCTCATTTGATGTAGGTCAGAAAGACCAAAATTATTGGCGTTGTTGATGAATATGGTATTGGCATTCGGTACATCTAAACCGCTTTCAATTATTGTGGTAGCAACAAGAACATCAAAATCTCCGCGCATAAATGCAAGCATTAGTTCTTCAAGTTTTTTTCCATCCATTTGTCCATGACCGATGCCTATTTTTGCATCCGGTACAAGTCGTTGGATCATGCCAGCTACCTCTTTTATGTTGTCTACACGATTGTGTACAAAATAAGCTTGTCCACCTCTAGAGATTTCATAGGTTAAGGCATCTCTCAATTCATCTTCATTAAATCGAATAACGTTTGTTTCAATTGGATGTCTGTTGGGTGGTGGGGTTGTAATTACAGATAAATCTCTAGCGGCCATCAAAGAAAACTGTAAAGTTCTAGGGATTGGTGTTGCTGTTAAAGTAAGTGTGTCAACATTTTCTTTGATTGTTTTTAGTTTGTCTTTTACACCTACACCAAATTTTTGTTCCTCGTCAATAATAAGTAGTCCAAGGTCTTTGAATTCTACTTTTTTACTTACCAATTGATGGGTACCTACGATAATGTCGATTTTTCCATCTTTTAGATCTTTGATGACTTCATTTCGTTGTTTGGTTGTTCTAAATCGGTTTAAATAATCTACCGTTATTGGGAAATCTTTTAATCGTTCAGAAAATGTTTTAAAGTGTTGAAATGCTAAAATGGTAGTAGGAACTAAAATAGCGACTTGTTTTCCGTTGTCGGCAGCCTTAAAAGCAGCACGAATGGCCACCTCTGTTTTACCAAAACCAACATCACCACAAACCAATCTGTCCATCGGCTGTTCCCCTTCCATGTCTTTTTTTACATCTTGAGTTGCCTTGAATTGGTCGGGGGTGTCTTCATACATAAAACTAGCTTCGAGCTCATGCTGTAGGTAGCTATCTTGATTGTATTGGAACCCTTTTTCTAGTTTTCTTTTCGCGTATAAGTTGATCAAGTTAAAGGCTATTTCTTTGACTCTAGCTTTGGTTTTTTGTTTGATTTTTTTCCAAGCTCCTGATCCTAATTTGTAAACTTTTGGAGGTGTTCCATCTTTCCCGTTGAATTTAGAAATCTTATGTAGCGAGTGAATGCTGATATATAAGATATCTCTATCTCCATAAATTAATTTGATGGCTTCTTGTTTGTTGCCTTCAACATCTATTTTTTGCAAACCGCCAAATTTACCAACTCCATGATCCATATGAGTAACATAATCCCCAACCTCGAGATTGGTCAGTTCTTTTAATGTTATCGTTTGTTTTTTGGAGCTGTTGTTTTTTAAATTGAATTTATGATAGCGTTCAAAGATCTGATGATCACTATAACAGGCTATTTTATTTTCGTAGTCAATAAATCCTTCATGAAGTGGGAAAACAATGGCTTTGTATTTTATTTCTTCTTGAGTATCTCCTTCGGTAAAAGAAGAAAGGATATCATGGAATCGTTGTGTTTGTTTTTCATTCATACAACACAAATAATTGGTGATGCCATTATTTGTATTTGCATTCAAATCCTCTACTAGTAAATTAAACTGTTTGTTAAATGAGGGTTGGGGTTTTGTATTGAAATTAAAAGCTCCTTTGGAAGTGCTTTCCTTTTGGTTGGTACTAATTGAAACTCTTGAGTAGTCTAAAAGGTCATTTTTTAAACTGTTACTATTGATAAAAAGCTCGTTTGGCGAAAATTGTTTTACAGTGTTGTTTAGGTTTTCAAATGCTTCTTCTGATTTTTTGAACAGACTATCGAGTTTGTCAAATAAAATATCCGTAGTTTTTGTAAAAACAACAGTGTTTTTTGAAATATATTTTAAAAAGCTTTCTCTATTTTCTTGAAGTTGCTTGTTCTCAACATTAGGCATAATATTTACCTTTTTTAGCGAACGCGTAGATAGTTGTGATTCAATATCAAAACTTCTTATGCTGTCAACTTCATCCCCAAAAAATTCGATTCTATAAGGCTCATCATTAGAAAAAGAGAATACGTCAATGATACCTCCTCTTACAGCAAATTCTCCTGGCTCTGAAACAAAATCTACTCTGTTGAATTCGTACTCAAACAATACTTCATTTACAAATTCTAAGGATATTTGATCCTCTACACCAATTTTTAAAGTGTTTTTTTCAAGTTCTTTTTTTGTGACTACTTTTTCAAATAATGCAGTTGGATAGGTGATGATTATCGCTGGCTGTTTTTGAGAATTAATTCTATTTAATACTTCAGCACGCAATAAAATGTTGGCATTATCCGTTTCTTCTATCTGATAAGGTCTTCTGTAAGAACCCGGGTAGAATAGTACATTTTTTTTACCTAATATTTCTTCTATGTCATTTAAGAAATAAGCGGCTTCTTCTTTGTTGTTAAGAATAACTAAAAAAGGTTTTTCAGTTTTTTTAAAAATTTCAGCAATATTGAATGCTAAAGAAGAACCGAGAAGATTTGAAATATGGAGATGATTTTTCTCGTTGGATAGTAATTCTGCTATCTTTTGCGTATTATTCGCTTGAGAAATTTTATCTGTTATTATTTGTTTGCTCAAAAGAAAAAAATTTTGTCAAAGATAAATTAATTATAAATAGATTTGTAACAAGAAATCAGAATATAACGAGGGTTTTGTTTTGGTAAAGTATAGGGAATAAGAATTTTAAAGAGGTTCTGTTTTCTATAAAAAATTAGAAAATATGTTTAGAAAAAATATTGTTTTAATAATGCTTCTTTTTTGGGGAGTTCAAACCTTTGCTCAAGATAGCACTGTAAAGTGGGCTGTTAGTTTTGGAGGTAGTTTTATTAATTTTTCTGATACTTCTGGGTTTGAAGGAGAAGGAGTTAATTTTCAAATTCCGAATATTAGTATTATGCGTTACCTTGATAAGGGATTTACGATTGGAGCAGGTATGACTATTACTGGGATTTCTAGTATTGATGGATTTTATACCAATCAATATGATGTAACTATCATGGACTTTTTTGCAAAATATGATTTTGGTTTGTCTGAAGAAAAGTGGGTTCCAAAATTAATAGGAGGAGTTGGGTTGTTGGTGAAAGATGGAAATGATAGGTCTATTTCGTTTAATGGTGGTGTTGGGTTAACCTATTGGGTGTTGCCTAAACTTGGGTTGAATGGTCAAATTGTACATAGATTTGTTTCCGAAACAACCAATGAAAATTTTGGATCGCATACTCAGGTTTCTGGAAGTTTGATATTGACCTTTGGAGAAAGTACTGGGAAAAGAAATAAAAGAAGAATAGGATATGGTTTTACAACTAATAATTAGAACCGCATAAAGAATAAAAAAGGGTGATTGAATTTTCAATCACCCTTTTTTTATATTCCAAACTTTAGTCCTACGAAAAATGTTCTAGGCCTTTGTGGACCATAGTTGTATGTTACATCTCTTTCTGGTCCTTGGTCAAAATCATTTTGATAGGAGTTAAAAATATTTTGTATTCCCCCGGAAACTTCTAGGTAGGTGTGCTTGTGGTTGTCTAGGTAGAATTCGTAAGAACTCTTCCAGTTCAATTCGAAAAAGGATTGTGTTTTTTCTAATTTGTCATTAGGGATGTATCCTGCTAAATGTTGCACATACATAGGACCCGTGTAGACTGCAGATATATTATTCTGAAATTCTTTGATAGGAGCATAGGTAATTATGAAGTTACCATAGGCTTTTGGAGTTTCGTTAAATTCTTTTGTTGCTTGGTCCGGTTCGTCTTCAGACCATTCTATCTTTTCATTGTAGAAGGATCTTTGCAGGGTTCCTCCTGCTTGTATCAGCCATTCTTCATTAGGAGCATATTTTAACTCTACATTTAATCCATAGACCTTTGCACCAGATGAATTCACTCTAATCCATTCAAAAATTCCTGAGTCTGGTGCTGTTTCAGTTCCCTGCTCCAAAGCAAAAGCATCGTTTAATTGTGTAAAGAAAAGTTCTGAAACTAAAGAAAAGTCACCATAGCCAATTTCTTGAGACCAGTCTAATGAAGTTAAGAAACTATGTGAAGTTTCGGATTTTAAGTCATCAGCGTTTCTCACTCTACTGATTTCTCCTCCTGCCAATCCAGCATGTACATCTTCTCCGTAAATTTGTGGAGCTCTAAATCCTTTAGCGTAACTAGTTCTCCATCTTAGGTTTTTACTAATGTTGTATAGAATGTTTGCCCTTGGATTAAAAACCACTTTTTCGTCGGCCAAATTATGCATGTCCGCTCTTAAACCACCAAGCAATCTCAGTCTGCTATTTACAATCCATTCTTGTTGTGCATAGATACCGTATAATCTAGTTACCTGAATGATTGGTTCATAATCAGGGTTTTCTTTTCTGTCGTCAATATCGTTGTATTTGTATTCAATTCCTCCGGTAAAGGTTCCCTTATTGTTCAAGAATTGCTTGAATAAATGTGAAAATTGAAAGCCAGTGACAAAGGTGTTGTCTTTAGATTTTCCATAGCCCTCTATGCTTTGAATGATATTTTCATCGGTAGCATCTTCACCAGTAAGTCCGCCGTAAAAATTATTATTTTTTGAGATTGATGTTGAGGCATATAAAGAATATTTATCTCTAAGATTTTTACTTTGATAATCATAGGTAAGTCCTCCTCCAACAACGGTAGAGTAAATTTCTTCGGTTACATCGCTTAAAAACGGAAGTTCATTTAGTTTATTACCTCCTCTTCTAAACTCATTTATAGCATTGAATTCTGCAGTGATTTTTTTTCTTTCTCCGGGTCTGTTGAATGCTTTGAATCCGAAAGAAGTATTTTCTAATTTCGGGATTTCAGTGTAGCCATCACCGTCTGCATCATAAGAATCTCGTTTCCTTTTCATACCAAACAATGCGATCCCAGAATTAAAGTCTTCGGTTACAATTGTTCCATTGAATAGAATGGAATTGTCGCTAGATTGACCATCAATCAAAGCAAGGTTTGTTCCAATGGAAAATTTGTTTTCAAGTGGGTCTTTGGTGATTATATTTATGGTTCCGGCAATTGCATTAGATCCATATAAGGCAGAACCACCGCCACGAACAACTTCAATTTGTTTGATGATGTTTGCTGGGATTTGATCAAGTCCGTATACACTATTTAAGGAACTAAAAATGGGTCTGCTATCAATCAAGATTTGCGAATATGCCCCTCCTAAACCATTCATTTTTACTTCAGAGGTACCACAGTTTTGACAGTTGTTTTCTATTCTTAAACCAGGTTGAAAGTTCAATCCTTCTGAAAGACTAACAGATTGAGTAGCTTCAAGTGTTTTAGCGTCTGTAACAGTTACGATTACGGGTGCCTTTTTTCTATTTAAATGTCCTCTAGTAGCTGTTACAACAACTTGATCTAAACCTAGGATATCTTCTTTAAGTTCTATGTTTAAGTTTTTTGTTTCTCCTTCCAGAAGGTTGATTTCGATTTCTTTTGATTTGAATCCTACAGCGGTAACTAGAATTGTTTTTGCTTCGCTAGATATTTTTAGACTATAGTTTCCGTCGAAATCTGAAGTGGTTCCCGTTTGTGTGTTTTTTACAATAATATTAGCAACCACTGGGGTGTTTTTTGAGCGAATCACCCCTTCAAGAATACTTGTCTGAGCTTGTATTCCTATGGAGAATAATAAGATTGAAAAGATAAATAAGTGTTTCATTTCTATTGAAATTGTATACGATGTTGTTTTAGGTCTTGTACCCAAACAGTTAGCTTTTTAGAATAAATTTTCGCAAATATAAAACATATTTTTAGATTAGTCTAAAAATATGTTTTCGTAAATATAAATTTTGTGTATATATTTGCGGACCATGAATTTAGAGCTATCTCAAACTGAAGAAAATTATTTAAAGGCAATATTTAGTTTGTCTTTTACTGTCTCAAAGGCAGTAAGTACAAATGCTATTGCAGACAAATTAGAAACAAAGGCATCTTCTGTTACGGATATGGTAAAAAAATTGGCCGAAAAAAAATTAGTCGATTATAAAAAATACCAAGGAGTTTCTTTAACCCAAGAAGGGAAAGCAATTGCAGTTCGTGTCATAAGAAAACATCGTTTATGGGAAGTCTTTTTGGTAAAACATTTGGATTTTAATTGGGATGAAGTACATGAAATAGCCGAACAATTGGAACATGTGAAATCTATTAAGTTAACGAAAGAGTTAGATCGTTTTTTAGAGTATCCAACGCATGACCCTCATGGAGATCCAATACCAGATGAAAACGGAAATATTGCCCACCATACAGATGTAATGCTTTCTTCATTAGAGAAAGGTGATTGCTGTGTTGTTTTGGGAGTAAAAGATTCTTCTAAATCATTTTTGAAATATCTAGATGGTTTGGAGATTAAATTAGGAAGTAGTATTAAAATTATAAATATTGAAGTGTTTGATAACTCTATGAAAATAGAATTAGGGGATAGGGTTGTGTCTATATCGCATCAGATTACTAAAAATTTATTTGTTAAAAAAGAAGTAGAATGTTAGATCAGATTGTAGATTATTTAGAGGGGATAGATCCTGTATTAGCGGCTTTGTATGCCACGTTGTTTACTTGGTTTTTGACTGGTTTGGGAGCGTCATTGGTGTTTTTCTTTAAAACAATGAACAGGGCGGTCTTAGATGGAATGTTAGGTTTTACAGGAGGTGTAATGGTAGCAGCCAGTTTTTGGAGTTTGCTAGCTCCTGCAATTGAGATGAGTTCTGGTGAAGGGTTTGTAAAAGTTATGCCTGCGGCCATTGGTTTTTTTCTTGGTGCTTTGTTTTTGTTTGGATTGGATAAGGTGTTACCACATATTCATATTAATTTTAAAGAAGCAGAAGGAATTAAAACACCTTGGCATAAAACAACATTGTTAGTTTTGGCTATTACCTTGCATAATATTCCTGAAGGACTTGCTGTGGGAGTCTTGTTTGGAGGTGTTGCTGCTGGTTTTGACGGTGCAACAATTGGAGGAGCAGTAGCTCTCGCTATTGGTATTGGACTTCAAAATTTTCCTGAAGGTTTTGCAGTGGCTATGCCTTTAAGAAGACAAGGTGTAAGTAGGTTTAAAAGTTTTTGGTTTGGTCAGTTATCAGCAATTGTAGAACCGATGGCGGGTGTTCTTGGAGCCTGGGCGGTATTGTCTTTTCAACCTATATTGCCATACGCTTTGGCTTTTGCTGCTGGAGCGATGATTTTTGTTGTAATTGAAGAGGTTGTGCCAGAAACACAACAAGATAAATATACGGATATTGCCACGATGGGATTTATTGCAGGCTTCATTATTATGATGAGTATGGATGTCGCTTTAGGATAATTTTAAGTATTCTTTTTTTGATATTTTGTATCTTAGGGAGGGTAACTTTAAAATTATAACATATGGCATTTGCAGATATATACAAGACAGGAGGGCATAAAAGGAATTTAGGACACTTTGCTAATATTATTAAATTAGCATTATCAGATAATAAAATTTCAGAGAAAGAACAGGAGGTAATTAGTCATTTAAAACGTCAATTACATATTTCTGATGCAGATTATAAAAAAGTTTTGAAGGCTCCTAATTCTATTCCAATCAACCCGCCGGCAAATTTAAATGCAAGATTGGAGCGTTTTTTTAATTTGATTTCTGTTGTGATAGCAGATAATAAAATAAAGGAAAAACAACTTCGCTTGTTAGAAAGAATATCAATAGGGTTGGGATTTGTAGTTTCCGATACAAAAAGAATAGTTTCGAAAGCGGTTAATTTTGTAGTGGAAGGTTATGAGTTAGAAAAATTTTCATTGGAGATGAAAAAAATTCTATAATTCTAAAGAAATAAGTTAATTTTAACTACCGAATTCAATATTGGATTCGGTATTTTTTTGTGATATTCATTTATGGTTGATTCAACATCTTTTCAAGTTTATAATGCTTCTGCAGGTAGTGGTAAAACATTTACTTTGGTAAAAGAATATTTGAAAATTTTACTTACTTCTGAGAGTGAGTATGTTTTTCAAAATATTTTAGCCATTACTTTTACCAATAAAGCAGCTGCTGAAATGAAGGAGCGTATCTTGGAGAATTTAAGAAGTTTCGCAGACAATGATCCAAATGATATGTTTGATTTGATTGTTGCTGAGAATAGTTTAGATGCGGTAAAGCTAAGGCATAAAGCTAAAAGGATTTTAGAAAATGTTTTACAAAATTATTCAGCGTTTAATATAACTACCATTGATAGCTTTACGCATAAATTAATTAGAACTTTTGCCTTTGATTTGGGTTTGCCCTTAAATTTTGAGGTAGAAATGGATGGGACGAAGTTGATTAGTGAAGCCGTAGATGTGTTAATATCAGAAATAGGGTTGCATAAAGAACTAACGGATATTTTAGTAGCCTTTTCATTGCAGAAAGTGGAAGATGATAAGGCATGGGATATATCAAAAGAGCTTAATACGATTGCTTCTATATTGATAAATGAAACTAATGCAAGCTATATTCAAAATTTGCAAATGAAGTCAATTGCAGATTTTCAAAAAATTGAAAAATTATTAAAATCTAATAAATCAAAAATAGAAAGTCTCTTCTTTGAAAATGGAGAAAAAGGATTAAGTATAATTGACCAAAATGGATTAGAACATAAGAATTTCTCTTATTCAGAGCTACCGAAACATTTTATAAAATTCAAAAAATTAGCAAGTTTAAAGCATGATGATATAAAATATGTTGGGCGTCTACAAAAGAATTTAGATAATGGCGTTTTTTATTCTAAATCAGCAAAAAAGGATGTTCAAAATAGCATTGATGCCATTAGTTCTGAATTATTGCAGGTATACGAAGACGGTAAATTGTTGTATGAAAAACATCATGGAAATTATGTTTTAATCAACATGGTTTTAAGTGATATTATTCCTTTGGCAGTATTGAATCACATACAAAAGGAGTTGAATGAGATCAAAGATCAAAATTCAATTTGTTTGAGTGCGGAGTTCAATGCGTTGATCAGCGAAAAAATAAAAAATGAGCCAGCTCCATTTATTTATGAAAGAATTGGAGAGAGGTTTAAGCATTTTTTTATTGATGAAATGCAAGATACTTCCTCTATGCAGTGGCAGAATTTAATTCCATTGGTTAGTAATACTCTTTCACAAGAAGGGGGTAGTTTGATGCTCGTTGGAGATGCAAAGCAGGCAATATATCGCTGGCGTGGTGGAAAAGCAGAACAATTTATTGATTTGTCTTTAGAAGGGAATAAAAGTGTTGCCAGAAATCCTTTCTTTATTGAGAAAAAATTAGAAAATTTAGAAACCAATTATCGAAGTTTTAGTGAAGTAATCGGCTTCAATAATGCTTTTTTCTCACATATTGCTTCTTTTTTAACCAATCCAACTTACGAATATTTATATGAAATAGGGAATCAGCAAAAGTTGAACAAGAATACAGGAGGCTATGTTCAGCTGGATTTTTTAGATCAGACAGATCTAGAGAAAGAAGCAAAGGATCTTTCTTATCCTAGAAAAGTTTTAGAGATAATTGAGGGATTGGATTCCGGTTTTAGAAAGAAGGATGTCTGTATAATTGTTAGAACTAAAAAAGATGGTATTCAAATTGCAAATTATCTTACGGAAAATAATGTGTCAATTATTTCTTCTGAAACC
Source organism: Flavicella sp. IMCC45537 (assembly GCF_057197705.1). Taxonomy (NCBI): domain Bacteria; kingdom Pseudomonadati; phylum Bacteroidota; class Flavobacteriia; order Flavobacteriales; family Flavobacteriaceae; genus Flavicella; species Flavicella sp. IMCC45537. Next base: position 2,430,982 of record NZ_CM170067.1, on the reverse strand, counting down.
TTGCTTTTGCAGAATAGTTTAAAGGTTCAGTTTATTATTGATCTATTGATCTATATTCAAAACCCAATGAATTTGAATGCAAAATTTAAGTTGCTTAATTTTATAAAATATTTTATTTCATTAGACACATCTGACCATTCTTATTACGATGAATTGTTGCAATTAGAGCCTGTTTCTTTTTTTGAGAAACTTTCGGATTATGACATTCGATTTAATTATGAGCTGTTTTTACAAATGCCCTTTTATGAGTGTATCGAATATATTGTAAGAGGCTTTAAATTATTAAACTCTACAGATGCCTATGTTCAGTTTTTCTTAGATTTTGTTTTGGATTTTCAAAGGAAAAACCATCATGATTTAGCTGCTTTTTTATTAGAATGGGATCAAAAAAAGGAAAAATTAAGCATTGCTGCTTCAGAAAGTGAAGATGCTGTTAGAATAATGACGATACATAAGTCCAAAGGTTTGGAGTTTCCAGTCGTGATTTTCCCCAGTGAAAGAAGTGTGAATACAGAATTAAATCCTAAGGTTTGGTATGATGCTTTAGAGGAATCCATATTTGGAGATTTACAAGTGTCAAGAGTTTCTTGTAGTAAAAATATTGGCTTGACTGGAGAAAAAGGAGAGCAGTTGTTCGAAGAAAGGCAGTCAGAATTGTTTTTGGATAATTTTAATTTACTATATGTGGCCCTTACCAGATCTGTAGAACAATTATATATCGTTACAGAATATAAATTGGATGCCAAAACAGGAGAAGAGAATTTAAATTTTTTCTCTGGGTTATTTATAAATTATTTAAAAACTTTAACGGATGAAAATTCATGGGATGTAGCCAAATTATGCTATCAATTTGGAGCAAAAGAAAAATCAAATTCTTTAAAGAAAGAAGATCAAAATGATGGATTTGAATTTCAACAAAATTTTATTTCCAGTCCTTGGGAAAGTCATGATATAAAAATGGTAGCAAATTCTTCTAAGCATTGGGGAGAAGAATATGAATCGGCTGTAAATTATGGATTGTTAGTACATGAAATGTTTTCAAAAATAATTTTGGAAACCGATATCGATTATGTTATTCAATCTTATGTTGATTCAGGTTTGATATTGAAAAGTGAAGTGTTGCCGATAAAAACAAAAATTAAAAAGGTGGTGTTTCATGAACAGCTAAATTCTTATTTTCAAGAAGGAGTTTCTGTTTATACAGAAAGAGAAATTTTAGATGAAAACAAAAACATATTAATTCCTGATAGGCTCATATTCATGCAGAATGATGTTGTGATTGTTGATTTTAAAACAGGGAAAAAAATGCAAAAGTACCAATATCAATTAGAGGCCTATGCGAATGTTCTTGAACAAATGAATTTTAATGTGGTAGCTAAATATTGTGTTTATATCGATCAAGATGTAGAAATAGTTTCTTATTGACCGTTCTGTAAATTCTTTCTACAACGGTTGAACGTAAGATCTGATTTTTTAAACGGCATTTATCCGGGATTGAACGAAAACTAATTTTATTTTTTTTGGGTTCCGCTACTTTTGATGTATCAATATCGGAGCTAAAGCCAAAAATATTTAATCAGACTAAACTTTACATGAAATATACTATTTGTTTTAAAAAGAGTGTTGTTTGTTGTTCTTTTGTGATTTTTAAAAGGGATAACAAATGTTTAGTGATGCCTGTTGTGTCTTGTCTAGCTAATATTTTTACCTAGTTTCGCCGTTGAATTTTTTTCGTTTAATCTAACAAACAATTATGAAAACAATCAAATTAAGTATTATTTGTGCTATTTTATTTTCTTTAAATTTAGTACAAGCCCAAGATGAAAATAATAAGTGGGCGTTGAGTATTGGAATTAATGCGGTGGATATTAACAAAGGTGGTTTTAACGACTTTGGAAATATGGTAAAGGATTACCTAGGAACTAGTGATTGGAATGTTATTCCAGCAATTTCTACGGTATCTGTTTCTAGATATATGAATTATGGTTTGAGTGTAAAACTTGCAGGATCATTAAATAAAATCAATAAGGCTCCTAGTGGAGATGTAGATGGACTTTCATTCTTTGCATTGGATGCAGCTGCTGTTTATGATTTAAATCATTTGTTTGGAGAAACAGGTTGGTGGGATCCTTTTGTAACGTTTGGAGTTGGAAATGCTTGGATTGATGGAGATTCAGGATTTACCATCACACCAGGATGGGGATTCAATAGTTGGTTTAATGATAATGTGGGGATTGCATTTAGCAGCACTTATAATTCTTCTGCTTGGACGGGAGGAAATTTTAAATCTGTAGATGCATCGAGTTATTTTCAACATTCGTTGGGAGTTGTTTTTAAATTCGGTGGTCCAACAAAACAAGATACTGACGGAGATGGTGTAGCAGATGAAAAAGACGCATGTCCTGAAGCTGCTGGAACAAAAGAAAACGGAGGTTGCCCAGATACAGATGGTGACGGTGTTTTAGATAAAGACGATTTATGTCCAGAAGCAGCCGGAACAAAGGAAAACGGAGGTTGTCCAGACACAGATGGTGATGGTGTTTTAGACAAGGATGATGCTTGTCCAGATGCAGCTGGTACCCCAGAAAATGGAGGATGTCCTGATACAGACGGTGATGGAGTTGTTGATAAAGATGATGCTTGTCCTGAGGTAGCTGGTCCTGCAGAGAATAAGGGTTGTGTTTGGCCAGATACAGATGGAGATGGAGTTCCAGATAAGGATGATAAGTGTCCGGAAGTTGCAGGAAGTGTTGAGAAACAAGGATGTCCAGAATTGACAGAAGCTCAGGTGAAGAAATTAGGTGAGTTCTCAAAAACGATTAGTTTTAATTCAGGAAAAGCAACATTTAAGCCAGGAGTAGGAGATCGTTTGGATCAATTGGCAGAAAAAATGAAGGAGTATCCAACAACAGATTTCGTTATTAATGGATATACAGATAGCACAGGTTCTAAAGCAAAAAATCTTGAAATTTCTAAAGCTAGAGCTAAAGCAGTAAAAGATAGATTGGTAAAAGCAGGGGTAGATGCTAAAAGATTGAAATCAGAAGGATTTGGAATCGCAAACCCAATTGCCTCTAACAAAACAGCAAAGGGAAGAGAAGCGAATAGAAGAGTGGAGATAATTGCTCAATAATAGCTGAATTTAAAAAAAATAGAAAACGTTCAAAACTTAAGTTTTGAACGTTTTTTTTATTGAGTTTGTTTTTTTTGTCTGATTTTCAGTATGATAGGTTCTTGATTTTCTGTAAAGTTAAATTTTTGTTTAAAATTAATATTTTTTCGTAGATTTGTTTCATTCTGAGCTGTTTAATGCAATGGTTTCAGATTTAAAACGAAACTAAACTAATTTAAATTACAAAAGATGAAAAAAATTAAAATTGCAATGCTAGCATTCCTTATGTTTGCTGGTGTGAGTTCGGTACAAGCGCAGGATGAAGATAACAAATGGGCATTAAGCTTCGGAATCAATGCTGTTGATTTTAATAAAGGAGGTCTGAATGATATCGGAGGTATGATTAAAGACTATTTAGGTACTTCTGATTGGAATGTGTTACCTGCTATCTCAACAGTTTCAGTATCAAGATATATGAACTATGGGTTGAGTGTTAAAATAGCTGGATCTTTGAATAAAATTGATAAAGGAGCTGGTACTAAAGTAGAGGCTGATGGTTTATCTTTCTTTGCGTTAGATGCAGCAGCTATTTATGATTTAAACGCATTGTTTGGACAAACTGGTTGGTGGGATCCATTCGTGAGTTTTGGTGTAGGTGGCGCATGGGTTGATGAAGACTCGGCTTTCACAATTACTCCAGGATGGGGATTCAATAGCTGGTTTAATGATAATGTAGGGTTGTCTTTTAGTAGTACTTATAATTCTGCTGGTTGGACCGGAGGTTATTTTAATGGAGTTGATGCTTCTAGTTACTTCCAACACTCTTTAGGATTGATTATCAAATTTAACGGTGACGAATAGTCTCTGTAAATCATGGTGAGAACCATGTAAATAATTTTTAAATAACCGTTTTCAAGCAATTGAAAACGGTTATTTTTTTATATTCGTGTATGAAAAGTTTTTTGTCTGAAGTAGTAGAGCAATTGTTAAAAAATAATACCTCCATTGTGGATATGGTGTGTGTCTTGCCCAGTGAAAGGGCTGGAGTTTTTTTAAGAGAAGAGTTGAAAAAGCAAATTCGAGGAACTACTTTTCTTCCTAAAATAATTAGTATTGAAAAATTTATTGAAACCATTTCTGGGTTTCAAAAAGCTGAAACGGTTCCGCTATTGTTTGAGTTCTATAAAGTTTATCTTAGCATAGAAAAGAATAACCCAGAGAGCTTTGATTCTTTTGCGCAATGGGCATCTATTGGTTTGCAGGATTTTAATGAGGTAGATCGTCATTTGATTGATTGCAATGATCTATTTAGCTATTTAAAAGATATTAAACGAATTGAAGATTGGGATGTTGAAAACGGAAAATCTACCGAAATGATGACAAAACATCTAAGTTTTATGGAAAACTTAGGTCGTTATTATTTTAACTTTTATGAATACTTAAAAAAAGAAAAAAAGGGATATCAAGGACTTTTATATAGGGAGGCGGCGAATAATATACAAGATTATATAAAAGTAAATGAACATAATAAAATAGCCTTGATTGGATTTAATGCTTTAAACAAAGCAGAAGAGAAAATTTTTAAGGCTTTATTAGATAGTAAAATTGCCAATATTTATTGGGATTGTGATGCGTATTATGTGAATTCAAAAAAAGAGGCTGGTTCTTTTTTAAGGAGCTATAAATCTAGCTGGACATATTTTGAATCACATCTTTTTAATAAAATTTCAGATAACTTTAATTCCAATAAAAAAATCACTGAAATTGCTGCTTCTAAAAATATTACACAGATTAAAGGAGTTGGAGAGTTGTTAGAGAAATTAGATAGTAGTGAACGTACCGCACTTGTTTTAGCTGATGAAAGTTTACTGTCGCTAACTTTAAATTCTCTACCTGCGAATGTTGATAAATTAAATATAACCATGGGGTATCTTTTAAAGGATATGCCCATATCAAGCTTTTTTGAAACAATTTTTGATTTGTATTTGAATCAAGTGAAATTGGATAAAATTGAAGCAAATGAATTTTATTTTAAGGATGTTTTTAGGTTGTTGGAAAATCCATTTACAGTAAAACTTTTTTCTAATAGCGAATGGTTGTCGAAACTCAAACAGAACCTGATCACAGAAAATCAAGTTTTCATATCTTCGGAGTTAGTGGATGGATATATGCGTGAGAGTGAGATGTTTCATCTAGTTGGAGGTTTGTTCAAAATGTCTCAATCTGTTGAGAGATTTTTAGCTTCATTAATTAGTTTGATCGATGCTCAAAAAGAGAATTTTGAAGGTTTTGAAAAGGAATGTTTGTATCGTTTTTATAATCTTTTTATTCAGTTGCAAAATTTAAATGGAGATTATAATCATATAAAATCTATTAAAACATTAAAGTCCATTTACAAGCAGCTGGTTGCTACAGAGAAACTTTCCTTTCAGGGAGAACCATTGAGCGGACTACAATTAATGGGGATGCTAGAAACACGTGTATTAGATTTTGAAACGGTGATTCTGACTTCTATGAATGAAGGGATTTTACCTGCTGGTAAGTCTGATAATTCATTTATCCCTTTTGATGTTAAGCAGCAATATAAACTGCCAACATATCAAGAGAAAGATGCAATTTTTGCTTACCATTTTTATAGACTGATTCAAAGGGCAAATAACGTTTATTTATTTTATAATACCGAGACTGATGCCTATGGTGCGGGAGAAAAAAGTAGGTTTTTAACTCAATTGGAGATTGACGGGATTGATATTACTAAAAAATCGATTGCTCCCTTGGTTACTAGTGATTCAAAAGATGAAATTATTGTAGAAAAGACAGACGAAGTTATATCAGCGTTAAAAAAAATTGCCGCGAATGGCTTTTCTCCTTCTGCGCTAGCAAAATATATTGAAGATCCACTATCTTATTATAAAAGATATGTTTTGAAAATAAAAGATTTAGATGAAATTGAGGAGACTATCGCTGCAAATACGATGGGAACGATTATCCATGATGTTTTAGAAGATTTTTACAAACCTTATATCAATCAATTTTTGAAAATAGACGATGTAAAATTAATGCTGTCTCAATATATTCAGAAAACTGAGTTTTATTTCAAAAAACACTTTGTAAATGGAAACATTGTTTCAGGTAAGAACAAATTAATTTTTGAAGTATCAAAAGATTTTATTTACCGCTTTTTAAAACAGGAATTAGAAGTTTTAAAAAGCGGAAGCTCTTTAAAAATATTAGGTACGGAAACGGTTTATTCTTATGGTATTAAGATTCCAAACCTTGATTTTCCTGTAAATATTGGTGGATCTGTTGATAGGATTGATGAGTTAGATGGTGTATTACGAATCGTAGATTACAAAACAGGAAAGGTTACTCAGTCAGAATTAAAAATATTAGAATTTGATAAAATTCCGACAGATTATAAATACACCAAAGCAATGCAAGTAATGTTATATGCATTCTTGTATACCAAAAATAACAATCATACTTTCGCAACACCTTTAGAGGCCGGGATATTTTCTTTCAAAAATAGAAACGCTGGATTTTTAAAATTAAATTTCGGAAAAGGTAGGAGTATGGATAGTATGGTGACAGAGGAAAGAATTACCGAATTTATGGATGTGATACATGAATTAATTGCTGAGATTTTTGATAAGAATATTCCTTTTAAGGAAAATAAAGATAGACCCTTTCAATAAATGAAAATAAAAAATAGAAGTATTCAAGGAGTGCATAACAAGCCCATTTTAATTGATGTTTGTTATCAGAAAAATCATACTAAAAAGCCATTGGTTATTTTTTGTCATGGGTATAAAGGCTATAAAGATTGGGGAGCCTTTGATTTGATGTCGAAAAATTTTATCGAAAATGATCTGTTTTTGGTGAAATTTAATTTTTCTCATAACGGTGGAACGGTAGAGAATCCAATTGATTTTCCGGATTTGGAGGCTTTTGGACAAAACAATTATTCTATAGAACAAGACGATTTAAATTCAGTAATAGATTGGGTGTTGTCAAGTCAAGAATTCTCAGATGAAATTGATATTAAAAACGTCGTATTGATTGGTCATTCTAGAGGAGGTGGAGCTGTGATTCTTAAAGCAGCTTATGATATTAGAATAACGAAATTAGTAACATGGGCTGCGGTGTCAGATTACAAATTAAGATTCCCTGAAGGCCCCATATTAGAACATTGGAAAAAAGAAGGTGTGGCCTACATTGAAAACGCAAGAACGTTGCAGCAGATGCCTCATTATATTCAGTTTTACGAGGATTTTGTGAAAAATGAAGAGAAGTTGACAATCAAAACGGCAGCTAAAAAACTTCGTATACCGCACTTAATTGTACATGGAACAGAAGATGCTACGGTGTCTATAGAAGAGGCTCGGAGAATTCAAAATTGGAGTGCAAAAAGTAGTTTGAATGTGGTAGCAGGTGGTGATCATGGTTTTGGAGCCAAACAACCATGGGAAAGTTCAGAGTTGCCTAAAGATTTTGCTGAGGTTCTTGTAAATACGATAGCGTTTATCAAAACAGAAAATGAGTAAAACCAATAGAGTTGGATTTAAAGAAATTAATAGGCTGGCCATTCCATCCATCATCGCTGGCATAGCAGAACCATTATTATCAATAATTGACACAGCCGTGGTGGGTAATGTGTCTTTTGATTCTATTGAGGCCTTGGCAGCTGTCGGTATTGCTGGCTCTTTTATCTCTGCAATTGTATGGGTGATAGGTCAAACACGAGCAGCTATTTCATCTATTGTAGCCCAGTATGTTGGGAAAAATCAATTAGATAATATTATTTCCCTGCCTGCTCAGATGATTGGTATCAACTTAGTGTTGAGTTTGGTTTTATTTTTTACAACTTCATTTTTTGCCCATCAGATTTTTGAATTATACAATGCATCAGGTTTGGTGTTAGACTATTCGGTTAGTTATTATAAAATTAGAGCATGGGGATTGCCTTTGTCCTTATTTGTGTTTACTGTAATGGGGGTTTTTACAGGACTGCAAAATACATTTATACCCATGTTAATAAGTATTACAGGTGCGGTTATTAATGCTGTTCTAGACATATTGTTGGTGTATGGAGTTGAGGGAGTGTTGAGTCCTATGCATGTAGAAGGAGCTGCATATGCGAGTGTGATTTCTCAGTTTGTAATGGCTTTTATGGCCTTACTATTTTATTTGAATAAAACACCTTTTAAATTGGTGGCTTTTAAAAAATTCCATTTCGAGATAAAACGTCTTTTGTTGGTAAGTGTAAATTTATTTGTTCGTGCTTTGGCATTAAATTTGGCTTTGTATTTAGCCAATTCGTATGCAACCGATTATGGAAAAGAATATATTGCAGCGCAAACCATATGTTTTCAAGTCTGGTTGTTTTTTGCCTTTTTTGTTGATGGTTATGCTAGCGTAGGTAGTATCATTTCAGGTAAATTAAAAGGAGAAGGTTCTCAGAAAAAACTAAGCTTTTTGGTAAAGGATTTATGTAAATATGGAGTCATAGTTGCCTTGGTGTTGATGTCTCTTTGTTTTCTGTTTTACAATCAAATAGGAAAAGTATTTACCTCGGATACGGATGTGCTAGAAGTGTTTTATATGGTTTTTTGGTTAGTGATCTCAACACAGCCATTAAATGCAATAGCCTTTGTGTATGATGGTGTTTTTAAAGGTTTGGCAGAAGCTGTTGTGCTAAGAAATACAGTTGCCATAGCTACTTGTTTAGGTTTTGTTCCAACGCTACTAATTGCAGATTATTTTAATTTACAATTGATAGGTGTGTGGCTTGCTTTTACCGTGTGGATGTTATTTAGATCCGGAATTTTATATGTTTATTTTAAGAAAAATGTCAGTCTGCTTTTAAAAAGATAGGTAGGGTAGCTGTTCGATATCCTATAATAATGTAAATTTGAATTATGAGTTTAGGAACAATAGATACAAAAATAGAAAATGAAATTGCTACAGTAACTTTTTACCATCCTGCAAGCAATTCTTTTCCAAGCTCCTTGTTGGAAAAGTTAAGTAACGAGTTTAAAGTGTTAAGTAGTCGAGAAGACGTAAAAGTAATCGTTTTACGAAGTAAAGGAGATAGAGCTTTTTGTGCTGGTGCTTCTTTTGATGAGCTTTTGTCTATAAAAACAAAAGAAGAAGGAATGGCATTTTTTATGGGGTTTGCTAACTTGATAAACGCCATGAGAGAATGTTCTAAATTGATAATTGGTTGTGTTCAAGGAAAAGCTGTTGGTGGAGGCGTTGGTTTGGCTTCAGCTTGTGATTATGTTGTCGCATCTGAAGGAGCATCAATTAAATTATCTGAGTTTTTTATTGGTATAGGGGCATTTGTAATTGAACCTGCGGTCACTAGAAAAATGGGAAAGGCCTCTTTTTGTCAATTGTCTATGGAGGCAGCGGAATGGCATTCTGCTACATGGGCTCAGGAGAAAAACTTATATGCAAAGGTTACCACTGATCAAGAATCGATGTTGCACGAGGCTTATCATCTTGCAAAACAATTGGCTGGTTATAATCCCGAAGCCTTAAAACAAATGAAAAAAGTTTTTTGGGAAGGAACGGAAAACTGGAATGAATTATTGAAAGAAAGAGCCTCTATTAGTGGTGATTTAGTATTATCAGACTTTACGAAAGAAGCGCTTAGTAAGTTTAAGAAATAATGTAACTTTGCCGAATGAATAAAATTAGAATTACCAAACAATTTGATTTTGAAACAGGACATGCCTTATATGGCTATGATGGGAAATGTAGAAATGTACATGGTCATAGTTATAAGCTTTCTGTAACTGTAATTGGGACACCAATAGATGATAAAAACAATGTTAAATACGGAATGGTAATTGATTTTGGAGATTTGAAAAAAATCGTTAAAAATGAGATTGTGGATGTTTTTGATCATGCTACCGTTTTTAATAAAAATACTCCGCATGTTGAGTTAGCTCATGAACTTGAAACACGAGGACATTCTGTTATTCTTGTGGACTATCAACCTACAAGTGAAATGATGTTGATTGATTTTGCAGCAAAAATTAATGCAAAAATTCCATCGTCAGTGAAACTACATTCTTTGCGTTTACAAGAAACAGGAACCTCTTACGCAGAATGGTTTGCTTCAGATAATGCATAGCAAGTAAAAAAAATAATATTAGTTTAATATAAGGTCGGTGATAAATCACTGACCTTTTTTTGTATAGTTTTTTATACCATCATGTTAAGTGGTTGTAGAGGTAATGTTCGGCTTTTAAAATTTATACTATGGTAATTTGCAAACCTAACATTTTGTTGAGAAATCAATAAATATTACTAATTAAACTAAAAATAGAAATATGTCAGTTAGGTATGAAAAAATGATGTCCTTGACCGGAGTAGAGACGTCAAACAAATCAAAAGAGCAATTAGAGCTATTGTTTAAAGAAGTATTGAATAAAGGAATGCATGGTTTGTGTTTTAGCCCCTATGAAGAAGGACAACAACCAGGAGATATTCTTACTGAAACTCAAATTAGAAGAAGGTTAGAAATAATAAAACCGTATACGAAATGGGTAAGATCTTTTTCGTGCACAGATGGAAACGAATTGATTCCAAAAATAGCACATGAACTAGGAATGAAAACGATGGTGGGTGCTTGGCTTGGTGATGATGCAGAAATAAACAAAAGAGAAATAGAGAACCTAATCAAGATAGCGCAAGAGGGATACGTTGATTTGGCAGCAGTAGGTAATGAGGTTTTGTATAGAGGAGATCTAGAGGAAGATGAGTTATTATCGTTTATTTATGAGGTCAAAAATGCTTTGCCAAATGTTCCAGTGGGCTATGTGGATGCTTACTATGAGTTTGAGCAGAAGCCAAAAGTAACCGAAGCTTGTGATGTTATTTTTGCAAATTGTTATCCTTACTGGGAGGGATGTAGCATGGAATATTCATTGATATATATGAAAGAAATGTATGCTAGAGCGGTAAAGGCTGCAAAAGGGAAAAAGGTAATTGTGTCTGAAACAGGTTGGACAAATAAAGGACAAACTTTTCATGGTGCGGTTCCTTCTTATGAAAATGCTATAAAATATTTTATAAATGCCCAAAAATGGTCTGCTGAAGAGGATATTGATTTGTTTTATTTTTCTTCTTTTGATGAATCATGGAAAACTGGAGCTGAAGGTGATGTAGGAGCCTACTGGGGACTATGGGATAAAGATGAAAACATGAAATTTTAGAATAAAATAAAAAAACACCCCATTTGAAAAAATGGGGTGTTTTTTTATGTGAGAAGATGAGATTTGTTATAGTTTTCCTCTACGCTTTACTAAAATTTCTTTGATTTCTCTTGCTCTTTTTTCATCTAAACTATAACTCCACATGACCCAAACAGCCAAAGCCGCTGTTATTGCAGGAATAATGATATCTGCAAGTCTCAGTTTGGTTAAAGTCTCAACAGATTGCATGGCTGCATTTTGATCGAATCCAACAATTTTTAATACCAAACCACCTAAGACCAAGGCTAAAGCCTGTCCAAGTTTTACCATCCACCAATAGATAGCTCCAAAGGTTCCTTCTTTCCTCGGCATTCCATTCTCTAGTTCGTCCAAATCACATACATCAGCCGTCATACTCATCATTAAGGTAAATAGGCCTCCTATACCAAAAGAAATAAAAGGGATTGGCATAAACAGTAACCAAGGCATGTCAGGGTCGAATCCCCACCATTTTAGAATATAACCAACAATTGAAATTAGTGTTGAATATATAAATGCTTTTCGTTTTCCAAATTTATTAGACATCCAAGAAACTACCGGAATTACAAGAAAAGCAGTGACAAAAGCCATTACAGTTGAAAACCAAGCAGGCCAAGTACCAGCCAACCCATAGTCACCGTTAAACATAAAGAATACAATGATGAAAAAACTGAAGGATGCAACTAGTTGAAATCCGTTGAAAACTAAAAAGGTAGCGCCACATAACTTCATGAACGGTTTGTTTTTAGATACTTGAATAATTCCTTGAAATAAATCTTTTACGTTAGAAAACATGGTTTTAAAGGTTATTTTCTTTCTGTTTTCCATATGTGCAGAATCAATTCCTTTACAAAATAAAGCAGGTAGTAGTCCAAGAACGATACAAATAGAACCTACGATTACCGATAGTTTTTGAACTCCTATGGCTTGCGTTTCAAATACGTTTGGATTTGCAATTAATACCCAAAACCAAGGAACAATCATCCAGGCGATTTGACCAATGATCTGAGAAAACGCCATCAATCTAGTTCTTTCATTATAGTCAGAAGTCATCTCATAACCAAGTCCGATTAAGGGTGTGGCAAACATGGTATTTCCAATTAAAAATACCATAGATAAAATTAAGAAATACCAAAAATTGAACATTTGTGAATTTTCAGGATCTAGTTGCCACAGAATAGCAAAAAGAACTCCACTTGCGATGGCTCCAATAAAAATATAAGGTCTTCTACGTCCCCATTTTGATTTTGTATTGTCCGATATAAATCCCATGATAGGATCTGTAATAGCATCAAATATCCTGGGAAGACCTCCCAAGAGACCTGCTAAAAAGGGGTCCATACCAAAGGCAGTTAGAAGAAAGAACATAAAAATAGCAAGAGATCCAGGTAGTAAGTTTAATACTAAATGCCCTGCTCCAAAGGCAACTTTTTGGCCAATTGGTACAATATCTTCAGGTGCTGTTGTTGGTTTTTTCATAAGTGTAGTTTTGTTATATTAAAAATCGTGGTTAATGATTTTTAGAAACTGTATGGTATTTTTCTTTTACGATGTAATAGGCTTGCTTTGGTGTTCTGTTAATTGTAACAATACCCCAATATTCTTCATTTGGTGTGCCGTCATAGGGAACTCCGCTACTATTTGGAGCCCATCCTCCTGGGTCAAGTTGATTGTTGTTACCCGCTTTCCATAGTTCATCCACGAAGGCAAATAGTGTAACACCAGAACAAATATTTTCATTGTTGAAAACACTTTTTAATATGTTTTTAGTAGCATCGGCTTGTGCTTTCTCATTGACTCCCTCAGCGTAGTTTAGTTTTTCAATCGTCATATAACTATCAGCACCAGCTTCCGATAAATACATCGGTTTGTTCGAGGTAGCTTCCCATTCAGAGAATATTTTTTCTGGGTTATCCCAACGGTATACATTCATGCCCCAAACATCAATACTTGGCGACAATTCCAATGCCAAAGCATCTGGTAATTCGCCATGGGCAGTTGTGATAGGATGCGTTTGATCAATTTTTTTTATTTCATTCGCAGCATTGTTCATCGCATTATACCAGTTTTTTATGGCCCCATCGAACCATTCAGGATGATAGTTGTATTCATTGCCAAGTTCCCACATTAAGATTGCGGGGTGGTTTTTAAATTTTTCTATATACTGTAAATAACTTCCTGATCGTATATCATAATTGCCATTTTGGTTGTACCCAAAACCGATGATGATTTTCATATTGGCCTGATGAATCTTATCTAAAACTGTCTTGTCATGAATAGGTTGGTACACACGTATTGTATTGATGTGTGCTGCTTTCATGAGTGTTAAATCCACGTCTAAATTGGAAAAACTTCTGCTGTCTTCGCCTTTAGAAACAGGATGATAGCAAATACCTCTGATACTATATGGTTGGTTGTTAACAAGGATAGATCTCTTATGAACCGAGATTTTATCTTGAGTTTTATCTTCACCACAACTAACCAAGCTGAAGCAGATCACTAGAATTATGTAAATGATTTTTTTCTTCATGTTTATTAATAATCTAACTGTTCATAATAATTTTCTGGTAATTGAACTTGGTTTAAAAGCGCTTCCAGATTCCCTTGGTAAGTTTTTTTAATGGAATGTCCATTTCTTGAAAGTCCTTTAAAATTTCCTTGATCTACTAAATCCCATAAAGCATATTTTGCTTCTCCGTTTAGCGTGAATAATCCAAAATGATTCTCTGATCCTCCTGGGTTATTTGCATCTTTCCATGGTTCATCAAAAGCTTCAAAATAGAAACAGGATATGTTTTTAGAGTTTGTCCATTCCCTCATAAGGTTGTAATAGATAGCTTCTTTGTATTCGTCTGTGGCCTTAGATCCTTCATTTCCATAGAGTTCATTTGAGTAACTAGCCCATCCTGTTTCACCAATGTGTATGGGTTTGTTAGCACCAATGTTTTGCATATAGTTTTTTACACTTTCATATTGAGAAATAGCATAATTTTTAGATCTTGACATTAGGGAGTCAATTTTATGAATTGATGTTAGTTTAGATTCATCGTTTTCCAAGCCCCAAAATATTGGATGGTAATGGGTGTCATGCATAGGATAGGTATGCATAGAAATATAATCAACAGCATGAATCAGATTATTTAAATCTTCTGTGTGATATTCTCCGTCACCTCCACCCCAAGAGGCAAAATTATCGGAACTTGTAATCCAAATATCTGAGGGTAATTCACCTGATTTTTTTAATTCTTGCAAATGATTTACCCATTTTAAAATTACTTTGGGTTGTACATAATAGCTTGTAGCCCATTTCACCATTGCTTCATTTCCTACAGCAATAATTTTTACAATATCTGCATGTTTTTTAGCTAGAGAAACGGCTCTGTTTATTTCATCTTGGTTGAATTCACTTTCTTGATTATGGTCAACCGGGTATTCTGTCCAGGCATTTTTACAATCAATCCAAGCTCCAAGCATTACATACATTTCAAAACCTTCATCTTCTTTTTTTAATTCTGTAATGGCTTGTAAAATGTTTTTTGCTTGATCCAGTTGAACGTTGTAGGTTCTGATAATTTTTACTCCCATAGCAGCAAGAATTTTCATGTCGTCTTTAAGTTCGTTAAGACTAGGTTGGATGGATCTAGAGTTTTGACGATATCCTCCGTAAGACATCTCTAAGTAATCTGGATTTCCTAATATTTCTGAAGCAGTTTTATTCATGGTTTTATGCTTATTTGAACATCCTAAAAGAGAAAAACTAATAAGTACAATAAGAAGTGATTTATTAATAATTCGCATTTATGTAAAATTTATTTAGTGATTGATACGGTTATCTGCTCAATCTCACCCGAACGACTAAAGAGTTTATTGCTTAGATTTTGCTCAAGTTCTTGTTGGTTAATTGTAATTTGTTGCTTGTTTGAAAGTGCGATTTCAATTGTGTTTTTGTCGCTCAGTTTATAGATGATAGGCGTTTGACAGTAAGTAAAGCATAAGGAGTTTTTCTCAATAAGCAATTCTTTATAAGTTCCCATGAGGTTTTTGTATCGAAAAGTTTTGGCTTCTTTTAAAAATTCCTCTTTGCGTAACATAGTAGGGTTAAAACCAATTTTCCCATTTTTAACATAAATACCTAGTTCACCGAATCTACTTAATACATCTTCTTTTACTTGCCCTGTCATTCCAGGTTGTTGTGCTCCTTTTCCTCCAGGAGTATGTGAATAAGGATCGGTAGGGAATGCTCCATATAATTCAGGAGATTTGTGTACTCCGATTCCTTCATTGGCCTCGTAGTAATGGTCGAATAATCTTCCGATTATTTTTGAGTCTTCTTGCTTTTCAACAGCAACTAGACAAGTTTCTTGAATACTTAAAACTAATTTTGAGACCATGTGCCAATAGATGGATCCTAAACCTTCGTATCCAAAGAAAGTACCTGATCTACCTGTAAAAGATTTGTGATCAAAAATTTGTTCAAAGGATTGTAATAGGTAATCTGTATCTTTTTCTATAAGTGAGCTATAGCTTTCAGGTAATTCATTTAAGGCTGATTTTAAGCTATCAGCATTGTTAAAGTTTGCATTAAAATGGAAGTTTCCATTAGCATCTTTTTCAACAATTGTTGAGATGCCATCATTTAGAAGCTGAGCTAATAGTTCTGAATTGTTAATGGTGGTCTTGGAAATATTATTTTTTAAAGAAAATCTTGGAAGGTCTTTGTTTGGATATAAAATATAGCTGTACTGATCTTCTCTGAATAGGGCGCTATTTTTTAAGGCATCTAACAATTCTAAAGAGCTTTTTCCTGAAATAAAACCAGAACTTAAAACAGCCACTTGACCTTCTAGCATTTCTGGTAGATAGGAGATAGAAATCTCATTGTCATTCTCAATGGTCATTAAATTATAAGAATGATATAGATTGTCTTTCCTTTTATTTGAAGCGATTGTTTGGTCTAAATATTCTTTAGTAAGTGAAAAGAAATTTAATAGTTCTGATTTCGTAATTGATTTTTTATGACTCGTAAAACCATTTTCATAAATAGAATTTCTATAAACGCTTCCAGCACTTCCTAATCCATCCAAAACATTTTTTCTATCAGCATCTGAGATAGTTGATTTTAGTATGTTTTTGTTCTCATCTAGACTTTTAACAACTTGATGGAAAAACTGAGCTAATTCTTCTGAAACGTCATTGTCTTCCGTTGAGGTTTTTTTTACAATTTCTTCGAAGAAATTTAAAAATCTTCTTAAGTAATAGAGGGTAACCATAGAAACTCCATTTCCAACCAAAGCATTGTTTGCATCATTCCATTCAGGTCTTTGCGTATTCATCCAAATTCCCCCTTCAGGAATAAAATTAGAAACTTTCGCTAGCACAGTTGCCAATAACTTTTCAATCATATTTACTTTGTAAATAGAGTGAATTTTATCTGTAATTAAAGCTCCATCTGCGCCAAGCTGGTTTCTTCTTTGATTGATTTCAAGATCTAGTTCCTCATCAAAAAGAATTGTGTCTTTTGAGTTTTTCAGAATGTCTTCGTAGCTTTTTATTTTATAAGGAACATTTGCATATACAAAGATCTCTTGCTTGAAGTAGGTTTCTAGTTTGTCTGGATAATGATTTTCAATAAACTCTAAAAACTTAAGAAGGTAAATGATTTGATGATCTCCCCAATACCCAATATAAGACCAAGGATCATTAGGTTCAATAATTTCCCAATCAAAACCATCTTTGGTAACTCTATATGGGTTGTAACCATCAAAAGTAGTAGCATTCAAAAATTTGTGAATCATACTATCAATGAATTCTGGATAGGAGTGAGCAAGGGCCTCCCAATTTTGGAAAATATCTCTCCAATTCCCTTCGTAATCTAATATTTTGGTTCCATCATCACTTGTTGTATTTATTGAGAATTTGTTCCAAGGTCTACTCGGATCTCCGTGTCTTCGGCTAAATTTTAAAGGCATATACTCAAATGCCAGTCTTATAAAATTTTTGTCTCTATCGTTTTCTGCAAATTCTTTTAAAAATTTTAGCGTAAAAATTTCAGGTAGTTGCTTCAGAACTTCCTCTCTTTTTTTGAAAACTTTTTTGTTCGCCTTTGAGATGTATTTGATGAAATCTTGCTTTTCAATATTGTAGTCATTGTCAAAAATCCCACCTCTCATGATGTTGAAAAGTGTGTTTGAGAAATGTCTTGTGTTTCTCAATTTATCTGCAGATAATTGAAGTCCATCAGAAGTTGAGGTTAGGTCGATTAAATTTTGGGTTCCTTGTTCAATATCGAGTTGTAAAACTTCAGAAAGATTTTTATCGGATTTAATCAAATTAGAGATTTCGATGATATTCACCATGGTTTGGTTTACATTGGCAACTAACATCCACTCTTTTCGCTCTTCTGGGTACAATTCGATTTCGGTAGAAACGAAATAGGCACCTTTTTCAGCTTTTATATCTTCCTCTTGATGTAGTTCTTTTCCTTTTCTAAAATTATTTAGTTGGGAAGATGAAATTAGATATGTTGGATTGTCGAGACCCGTTGACCAAGCTATGTTTGCTTTTAACGCCTCACTTGGCTCTGCTTTGTCAACTATAATTGCACTTAAAGCATAGATTCCTAAACCTACTTCTGCTTCTAATTCACCTTTTTTATAGGCGTCAACTAGATTACTGCGGCTGTTTTGTAAGTCTGAAGTTACTCCTGCAGGAATTATGTTTTGAATTCCATCAATAAGTTTTATGCTGATGGAATCAGTCGAGTTGTTGATTAAGGTGGATTTTTTCACAAACCCATATTGATTACTTGAATTCCATTGGTACCTAAAGGTTACACCAAGGTCGATATTGATTTCTTCAAAAATAACTTTATTTCCAAAGCTGTTTTTGTAGAGGTTACGCTGCGTGTTATACAGTCCTTCTTGTCTTATGGAAAAAGGTTCCCAAAGAAAATTATTTTCATTTTTTTGGATATGAAAAATTGATTTGCTTCCTGTGATATCAGCCGATTCAGTAATTTTATCATCTGTGTAATATGGAAATAAGGCAAATTCTGAATTTTTTCTTCCAGCGGTTAAACCACCATTACTAGAAATAAACATCCAATGATTAGAGTCACTTACAATACTCATAAAAAATGGACGCATTTCATCACTGTTTGTGATTTTGTAATATTTTTCGTTTTCAAAAAAAATCAATTTACCTTCAATTTTCGTAGATTCTAAACGAGTTTTTTTGTTTTCTAGGTTGATGTCAGTAGTCTTCATTATATGTGTTTAAAAACAGTAAACTAGCACTGTTGTTTTAGTTATTCTATTAAGAAAGGAATGTTGGTGGTTGCCACATTATTATCTTCGTCATTGGCATAAACGAACAATCGATATGCACCCTTGTTTGGAGTTTTAAATTCAAATTTTCCTTCTTTATTTTTTAAAATTTCAACTTTAATTCCAATAGGTTTTTGTTCTAAATCTCCTCCCTCTTTCAAATCGGTACTTTCTTTTAAGATTTCCCAGGTATAAGTAATTTTGTCATTGTCAGGATCTTCAACAACGATAGAGGCACTAGCAGAGGTATTGGATTTTAGTTTTATATTATGATAAGCAGTTTTTCCGTTTAAGTGAAAACTCTTAACCTGCGGAGATCTGTTTTCTGGCCATTTATTATTCCAGATATAATGCATTACATCTACAGATTCTGTTTCTTTTCCATTGGGAGAGAAAATTCCATACCATGTAGGGGTTCTTTCCTGTTTCTGTCCCCACAAAAAGACATAAGACCCTAAACATTGTGTTTTATCAACTGCGATAGCTTTATTGTATCGGTCTAAATACTTAGCAGCTTTGATAGTACTGTTTTCTTCAATAGGAGCACCCCATTCAGTGGTTGGTACTTCCCAATGACCTGTCGCTCCCCATTCTGTAACAATATATGGTCCAGTCCACCCAAACTTTTTTATTCTCATAGGGAGTTCCGGTAAATCGGCATACAATTGAATAGATAGTAGGTCTAGATCTCCACATCTACTTTTGATAAGGTCAACCTCTTTTTGTTGTATTCCTGCGAGTGTAGTAGTGGTTAAGTGGTTTGGGTCTATTTCATGAATCATTTTGGAAATATCATTAACAGCATTCCAAACGTTAGGATTGGTATGATGTAGATTCAATTCATTTCCAATAGCCCAAATAAGGAGTGCCGGATGATCTTTTAATTCTAAAACTTCGGCTTTAACCCGATCAAACTGTGCTTGTACAGCAGCTTTGTCATTGTAATCAAAACCATGTCGTTCTCTGGCAATTTCTATACCCATTGTTACATAAAGTCCTTTGCTATATGCACTATCTAAAACTTCTTTTCCCGATTGCTTTCCATTATCAGTTCTCCAGGTTCTGAAGGAGTTGGCATTATGATTTGCAAGGGCGTCTATAGCTCCAAATTCCAAACCGGCTCCTTTAATATAGAATGGTTCATTGTTTACCTTTAGTTTAAAAGCTCCATGTAGGTTTTCGATGGTAACTTTTGCTGGTTTCATTTGTTGTCCATAACTTGTTTTACCTACCAATAGGAAAACAGAAAGCAATACGATTGTTTGAAATGTTTTCATTTAATTTTGTGTTAATAGGTTTTCAATTTCTTCTAAACTTCTTCCTTTAGTTTCTATCACAAACTTGAAAACAAAAATTAAAGAAAGAAGTGCCATGATGGCATATATGGCAAACGTTAAAGTTGGCCCTAGATTTGTAAGTTCCCAAGGGAAGAATTGTGTTACGGTGTAGCTGACAAGAGAGTTGAAAAACCCGACAACGGATATGGCAATCCCTTTTATGTTTCCCGGGAAAATTTCAGATAACATCGTCCACATAACAGGGCCCAGAGAGATGGCAAATGCGGCTACATATAATAAAATAGCAAATAGTACCAGTGTGGCATTTATTGAAATTAGACTTTTTATTTCATTTTGTTTAAACTCTTTTAATTGAGGTATGTTTAGCAATGGATCTACCGCTTTAAATAACTCGTTTTGGTTATTGTACTGAGATCCTTCTAATGATGAAATGGCATTTGAAATTTCTGTATTTTGTATTTTTTGTAAATTATTTTGATTGATATCGTAGGTGGCATTATTGAATGCAATTGTTGCCATTGTAAGGGCGATTGTCATGCTTGCCGTTCCTATTATTAATAGTGGCTTTCTACCTAGTCTGTCAATTAAAAAAATTGCTACAAAAGTAAATACTAAGTTGATGAGGCCTACAACGATGGCCTGTAAAAATGAAGCGTCAGAGCTACCACCCGCTTGTTCAAAAATTGTTGGTGCATAATAAAAAATTGCATTGATACCGGTTATCTGTTGAAAGAATGCTAAACCAAAAGCGATTAATAAAATTTTACTAAACTTGCTTTTAAACAAATCTGAGATAGATCCTGTTTTTACCTTGCTATTTTTTCCCTTAATGATTTCTTCAATCGTTTCAATAGCAAAATCTTTCCCTCCAATTTTGATGAGTATTGTTTCGGCAAGAGATATTTTATTGAGTTTTTTAATAAGCCATCTAGGACTTTTAGGAACACCAAAAAGAGCTAGGAAATATATAACTGCGGGAATTGCTTCCACTCCTAGCATCCATCTCCAACTTTCACCATCTAGATCTTTTAAATAATAATTGGAAAAGTATGCGACAGAGATGCCTAAAACTATATTAAGTTGATTTAAAGATACTAGACTACCTCTAAGTTTCGGTGGGGCAATTTCTGCGATATAGATTGGTGCAATTAAAATTGCAGCGCCAATTCCGATTCCTCCAATGATTCTTGCTATTA
This sequence comes from Flavicella sp. IMCC45537, assembly GCF_057197705.1. NCBI lineage: Bacteria > Pseudomonadati > Bacteroidota > Flavobacteriia > Flavobacteriales > Flavobacteriaceae > Flavicella > Flavicella sp. IMCC45537. The sequence continues at coordinate 2,409,808 of NZ_CM170067.1, read as the reverse complement.
TAAAAATATAATATTCAGTTGCTAAAGCAGACCAGACAGCAGAAATTGTAAATAGAATTGCCGTAAGGATAAGTATTAGTTTTCTACCATATCTGTCACTTAGTGGGCCGGCAAAAATATTTCCAATCATTGCGCCAAATATCACACAACCTACAGAAAAACCTAATTCCCAGTCCGACATGTCAAAATAATTTCTTATACCTCCTACAGCTCCAGAAATAACGGCGCTGTCAAATCCTAATAAGAATCCTCCTAAGGCAACTATAAAACTGATGGTAATGGTATAAGATTTCTGCATAGTAGTAAGGTTTAGTTGTTAGGTTTCAAAACAATTGATTGAATTGAGTGTGCTAATGCATTAGCACTGGCTGTTTTCCCCTCTAATTCGATGGTGAAACTTTGATTTTCGTCACCTTGGTTCATCACGATAATAACAATACTATTATCAATGTTTTTAAATGCTGTTGAGAGTATTTGATTACCACTCGAGACGCTTGAAATTCGTTTAGCGTCAGGTCTAATAAATTTTGAAAAATGACCTATGTAGTAATAAGAATTTGTGAAAGTCAATTCTCCTGTCTCTGTATTTCCATGTACAGGTGAAAAACATAAATTTCCCACATGATTTGGCCCTCCATTTTGATCCAAAAGAATATTCCAGTCTGTCCAACCTACAGTTCCATTGTTGAAATCATTGATCATAGATTTTCCATATCGTTCCGCTAATTTCGGATCTTCGTTTATTATTCTATTGATGTCATAACTTTCATTACAGCCTTCTGTAAAGAGTAGCTTTTTGTCTGGGTATGCTTCTTGTACGTTTTTCACTTGGTCAAACATAGGTTTTCCATCCTTCCAGTCTTCATACCAGTGGAAACCAGATCCCCATGCGTATTTTGATGCTTCAGGATCGTCAAAAATCGTGTTGGCTCTCTGAAATAATAAATCTCTATTATGATCCCAAACAACTATTTTTTTATCTCCTAATCCTTTGTTTTTTAAAGTAGGACCTAAGTTGTTTTTTAAAAAATCTCTTTCTTCTTCGGCAGTGTAAATACAAGATTCCCATATTTGCTTCGCCATAGGTTCGTTTTGAATGGTCAATCCCCAGATAGGAATTCCTTCTTTTTCATATGCTTTGATAAACTTGGCATAATAATTTGCCCATGGTTGGTAAAACTCTTTTTTTAGTTTGCCGCCAAGTAACATATTGTTGTTTGTTTTCATAAATGCCGGTGGACTCCATGGACTTACATAGAAGGTAAGTGAACCTCCAGCTTTTTTTATGGCTTTTTTTATAAAAGGTATTCTTTGCTCTTTATCTTGAGCAATAGAAAAGGTTTTTAGTTTCGTGTCACCTTCTTTTATATAGGTGAAACTTTTTGAACCGAAATCACAACTATGAATGGAAGTTCTCCCAAGACTATATCCTATTCCTTTGTCTTTGTCGAAATAGCTTTCTAAAACTTTTTCTTGAGCTTTTTTAGGCAGTTTAAAAAAAGTCTCAGCAGACGCATCAGTTAAAGCTCCTCCAATTCCAAGTAAAGTCTGAAATTGTCTTTTAGGATTTACTACAATCACCACTTCAGTTTCAGTCGCTTGTTGAAAATCAGAGAATACAATATTGTCCGTTTCAGTAAGTTTTAAATTGCTTTTGTGTGCTGTGGTGTATATGTTAGATGTGTAGTCGATTGAAGTTTTGTTAGGTTTTACAAAAAATAAAAACAAAAGTAAAATAGGAGCACAAATCGCCCATAGAACGTATTTTTTATGTGAAAAATATGTCATAACTGTTAGGTTGTATTGTATTAAGAGTTGATCAAGTGAAAAGAGGGAAACCAATGATTTCCACACTTTTCCGCTTAACCAAACTTAATTTTAAGTTTATGCTATTTTTGGCTATTGATATACTCTTACGTAATCAATTTCCATGGTGCTTTCGGTAAAAGAAGAAGGAATGTTTCCTCCTAGGTCTCCACCCATCGCAATATTTAAGATTAAAAATTGTTTAGCCGTGTAGGGCCAGTTATTTGTGTTTTTGTCAGCAGGGTTGTATGTAAAGTGTTCAACTCCGTCTACAGTGAATTCAATTTTCTCTGGTGTCCATAAGATTCCATATACATGAAATTCTGAAGTAGCATCTTGAATGTATTGTTCTTCACCAAAATATCCACCTCCATGACCAGCATTATTGTGTATGGCACTAGAAGTCCATCCAGGTCTATTACCAACATGTTCCATAATATCAATTTCTCCACATTCTGGCCACCCAACTGTGGTAATGTTATCTCCGAGCATCCATATTGCAGGCCAAGTACCACCTCCATCTGGAAGCTTTGCACGTACTTCTACTTTTCCATAAACAAAACTAAACTTGTCTTGAGTAAGCATTCTAGTAGAAGTGAATTCTGCACCACGATAACTTTCTCTTTTAGCTGTTATTTTTAATAATCCGTCTTCAACAATAACATTATCAGGGTCGTTGAATTTGTAGTATTGTTTTTCGTTATTACCCCAACCATTGTCACCAACATTATAGGTCCAGTTATTAGAGCAAGGGCTTCCATCTTCATTAAACTCATCTGCCCAAATTAAGACATCGTAGTTGCCAGTAGGAGTGAGGCCTGTTGTTGCCGGGCAAGTAGAGTCTTCAGAAGGAGGTACGATAACCTCTTCTCCATTTCCATCGTCAGAACTAGAACAGTTTAGAAGTAAAAATGAGAAAGAAAGAATTAAAAATGGTCTAAACATATTTTAAGAATTTTAGTGAACTCCACGTTTAAAAACGTGGAGTTTATTAAATATGATAGTATACTCTTAGTGGAAGTAAATATTATCAATAAATACAGTTCCTCCTGAAGATTCTAATACAATCTGAGTTACCCCTGATAGATTTGTAGTATAGTCTGCTAATGGGATATCAACTGATTGCCAAGATCCTGTTACAATTGTTCCTACGCTTTCAATATCTTCTTTGGTAGCCCCATCTGGTTCAGCTGTGTTTACTAATTTAATAGATAAGCTTGAAGCATTTGGTGTATGATAATCAATATGAACATACGTTTTACCACTAACATCCGTTGGGTTATCGTAACTAGTTACAATTCCAGTATAGTTAAATAGGCCATATTCTAACGTGGCATTTCCTGAAATAGAAATAGTTTCTAATGTAGTAGTTTGGCCCCATCCTGGGTTCCACTCGCTTACTGCAATATTTGTATATGCATCACTAAAGATAGAAATAGTGTTGGTGTCTGTAGGAGTTGGAGCTGGTGTAGACGGAGTTGCAACTATTGGGCATCCATCGTTTTCTGCAGGTCCTGCTTCATCTTTACATTTGTCGATAGAATCAATAACACCATCTTGATCAGAGTCAGGTACAGCAATTCCCCATTCTGCTCCCTCAATATTGTCAAACCAGTATGTACCAGCAACTGGAGTTCCGAAATCTACGAATAAAGCCATTGTAGCATATTGATCTAAGATTACGTCAAGGGCACCATTTGGGTGACTTCCTACTGCGCTGTTCGAGTGGAAATCAAAAGTTAATGTTTGCCATCCTGTATCTGCTGTAGATGTAGTTAATACTTCGATAGCAAAAATATCATCTTGTTCTGTTTTAGGATTTTCTAATTTCAATAAAATGTCTCTTGCTAATCCTTCACTTTGATAATATTCAACAGTAATAATTCCCTTAGTTCTTACGTCAATATAATTCGTAGGGTTGATCGAGAAAGCATCCCAGTTACCTGCACCGTTATAAACAGCGACACCTACATTTGAAGCGGAACCATCCATTCCAGTTTGAGATTCAACTGTAATTACTGCTCCTCCACCTGCATCGTCTCTTAAGTTTAAACTTGCGGCATCTTCAAAATCTGCTAAAACAGTTGCAGCTTCAAATTGCACCGAGTGAGATTTAGTTTTCGAAACGTCTGCGGCATTTGCAGCTGATGCCGTAACAGTAATATCATACGTTGCAGATTCTTCTGCATATGTATAAGTTGCTTTCGGGCCACTTGAGGCAATTACATCTTCGTTTCCTGTTGCGTTAGGATCATTGAAGTCAATTGAATAGGAAGTTCCCCCTGTAGAAGAAGGAGTAACTCCAACGCTATTTCCGTTGTCGTTTTCCTCCGTTATTACAAAATCTAAGTTTGTTATGGTAGTAGAATCTCCATTACCTTCGTCGTCACTCTTACAAGCTATAGTCAAGCTTAATCCTAGTAGGATGTACATCCCGTTTTTTAGTAAATTCATAATGTCTGTTTTTAATTTAGTTTGTTTTTGGTTATCTCTATTGTCTTAATTGTGATATTAGTATCCAGGGTTTTGTCCCCATCTTTCAACTGCCCCTGCCAATTCAAGTTCAATAAGCGGAATTGGAAACAGTTCATTTTTATTTGGGGTGAATCCATCAATAGTTCCATCTGCATTTCCCGTTCTAACTAAGTCAAAGAACCTGTGTCCTTCTCCCATTAGCTCAAGCCTTCTTTCTTGTAGGATGTTTGCAAGAGTGGCATCAATTCTATTCGTAGTATTTCCAAAAGCTCTGTCTCTTACAAGATCTAAATAGCCTTTAGCTTTTGTTACATCTGGAGCCGTTTTTTGCACATTAGCTTCAGCAGCCATCAGAAGAACATCTGCATATCTGATCGCTCTATAGTTATTAGGGTTTGTTAAGTTGTTGTCTCCCAGTCCTAAATCTCCTTTTCTCGGAAGGTATTTTCTATTGTATAATTTAGTTGCCCCTCTACTTGGTTGGTAGCTTGTAGCAATTGCTTCTGCATCAAAAATGGTGGCATCCTTTCTTAAGTCGCCCGTAGTAAAAATACTTGCAGCCTCAGCTGTGGGAGTATTGAATCCGTAACCAGAGTCAAAAGTAGGACCAACATATTCTCTTACTCCGCTAAACCCGACAGCTACATTTCCTTCACTACATTGTAAACAGTCAAACCCAGCACCTTCAACATCGGTATATTGAACTTCAAAAATTGACCCATCTGCATTTTCACCTGGATGTTCAAAAATGTCTCCGAAATTCGATGCTAAGGTGTAGTTCCCGTCTGATATTACTTGATCGAGTACTGTTGCAGCATCAGTATATTTAGTAGCATCAAAAGTTGCATGATATAGATAAACTTTCCCTAATAAAGATTGGGCGGCACCTTTAGTTACTTTATATTCTAAATCTTGAGTAGTGTTAAGCAAACCAATCGCTTCAATTAAATCAGCTTCTATTAGTGCATAAGTGTCTCCTATATTTGCTGTTCTAGAGATTGTGAATTGTTCACCAAACTGCATTCTTTTGTTTTGAATCCTTCCGTTCTCGACTAGTAATGGAAGTGGTCCAAACCATTTTGCCAATTCAAAGGTAAAATATGCTCTTAAGAACAATGCTTGACCGATCATGTCATTTTTCGTGTCAAAATCAATATTGTCTCTAAATTCAAGCATATAATTTGCTCTATTTAGTCCAGCATACATCCATCGCCAAATATCTCTTAATTGTTCGTTCACATCATTGTGAACCATGTTGTCAATATCTTGCATTGAGGGACCATCAATATTGTCAGGGTCACCACCAGCCAATGTATTATCCGAAGCAATTTCTCCGACCATAACATTCCAAAAGGAGGATTGAAGTAAATCATATACGCCAATTAAAACATCTTGGTAATCTTGTTCTGTTTTAAAGAAATCATCAGAATTTGGATTTCTAGAAGGCACGTCAATAAAATCATCGCTACACGCAGTAAGCGTTACCATTGCGATAATGAAAGCTGTAATATATATCTTGTAATTTTTCATAATCTACGTGTTAAAATTTTAAGTTTAGACCTAACATATATGTTCTAGCTACTGGATAAAACCCTTTGTCTATTCCTGCTCCGATAGGGGCTCCTGAAGAAGCTCCAGCATCATACCCTTTGTAATTTGTAAAGGTGTATAGGTTATTTACGGATACATATAACCTCAATCTGTCTAATCCAATTTTTGAAACTGCATTTTCTTGGAATGTATATCCTGCTTGTACGTTTTGAATTCTTAAATATGAAGCATCTTCTACATATAGATCTGAAAAGTAGCTGCTTTGAGGGGTTCCCCCTGTACTGAGTCTAGGCACACTTGAGTTGCTGTTGGTTGGTGTCCATCGATCTAAATTGTACGTTCCTTTGTTGGCTTCTAAAATTTGACGTTCATAATCACGAACCATTTCTGCACCTAATGAAGCAAAAGCAGAAGCACTGAAATCAATGTTTTTATAATTGAAACCTAAATTCAGTCCCATGGTAACATCTGCTATTGGGTCTCCGATATAAGTTCGGTCATCGGCAGTTATTTCCCCGTCATTGTTAACGTCTACCAATTTTAAATCTCCAGGAGCTGTAGCTGTTGCTGATACAGGGCTATTGTCAATTTCTTCTTGTGAAGTAAAAACACCGTCTGATTTGTAGCCATAAAAGTATCCAATTGGGTATCCTGCTTCCATTCTACCAGCATCGTCAACCCCAATACCTACACCAAATCCTCCACCAGCTTCAAAACCATTTTCTCCTGAAACGAATAAGACTTCATTGTGCAAAGTTGTAAAGTTGTAACTCGCATTGATTTTAAAATCTTCTGAAAATTTACTGTTGTATGCAATTTGAAATTCAAATCCTTTGTTTTGAACGGTACCCGCATTAATCGTTGGAGGAGCAGATCCTGGTGCTGATGAACCTAAAATTCCAGATACCTGAGATGTAATAAGTAAATCTTCAGTTCTTTTATCGAAGGCATCCATAGTCATGCTAATTCTATCTCCAAACAATCGAGTGTCTATACCGATGTTAAATGTCTTTTGCTTTTCCCATTGAATTTCAGGATTTGAAAGGGCTCCTTCTGCTAAACCTTGAAGTAATTCAGAAGCATCTGTTTCATCATTTCTTACATAAGTTGCCTCTCCTGATAAAGTTGATAAGTATCGGTAATCTCCAATTTTGTCAGATCCGATGATACCATAACTAACTCTTAATTTTAATAGGTTAACAAAGCTATTGTCTACTAAGAAGTCTTCCTCAGAGATATTCCAACCTAATGATCCAGAAGGGAAATATCCAAATCTGTTTTCTGGTCCAAACCTAGTAGATCCATCTCTACGAAGTACACCTGATAATAGGTATTTTCCTTTGTAATTGTATTGTAATCTTGTAAAATATGAAAGTAGTCTGGTGTCAAAAGTATTAGAACCTCGTGCAAGCTGTTCGTCCGTGAATCGATTGATTTGCGTCTCAGCATTAGCAACGGTTGCATATTCTATTGTGTTTACTTGTTGACCGTCAACTAGTAAGTTTGTTCCAGACATTCCTGTAAATGTTCCGTATGTTTTAAATGCAGACATTCCTAAAAGAACTGTCAAAGAATGATCTTCATTGAAGGTGTTTGAATAAGTTATGAAGTTATCCCAAGTATAGTCATCATAATAGTCTTTATTTTCATAGACTTCGTTTGTGGTGATGTTAAAGCTTTTGGAAGGTCCATAATAAACTTCAGGTTTAAATACGTGCCCATCTACCACTGAGTGATTCATTTGGAATTTAGAACTCACTTTAAAATGATCATTTAAAAAGGAATAATCTAGACCTAAAGTTGCACTAATTTTATTCACTTGAGTCTTGTCGTAGGTGTTCGCAAGTTGTGCAACAGGATTTATTATTTCTCCACCTAAATTATAAGCTTTTTGAAATCCATCTTCTTCTGAAGCATTATAAACAGGCATTACAGGGTTCATATTGATGGCGTTAAATAATACAGAACCAGCAGCACCTTCACTCAAATTATTTTTATTTGAATGAGTGTAAATTGCAGTAGTTGATAGTTTTAAATTTTTCAATATATCATATTGGAAATTCAATCTGGCAGTTGCTCTGTTGTAGTTTGATTTGTCTCCCCCTACAATACCGTCTTGGTTTAAGTAAGAAGCACCAAAGGAATATGCTGCCTTTTCTGTACCACCGTTCGCATCAAAGTTTACATTTGCAATTGGTGCGTTTGTAAAAACTTGTTTTTGCCAATCTGTTCCATCCTCAGGATAAACGATATATTTTGGGTCCCCTCCTCCATTGGTTGACATTTCATTCACTAGAATAGCATAGTCTCTAGGTTTTAGTACGTCAATTGAGTTGCTGGCTTCTTGAAATCCAATGTAGGAATCAATATTAAATTTTAATTCTGTGTTTTTTCTTCCGCTTTTGGTTGTGATCAAGATAACACCATTTGCTGCTTGTACACCATATATACCGGCAGTCGCATCTTTAAGTACGTTCACACTAGCAATATCATTTGGATTGATTACAGAAAGATCTGTGATTCTGTTTCCATCAACCAAAATTAAGGGATTGTTATCTCCGTTAGTTGAGACTCCACGAATCCTAATATTCGAAGCAGCACCTGGAGATCCGGATGAAGTTGTTACGTTCACCCCTGAAACTTGTCCTTGTAGGGCTTGTTCCACACGTACTGGATTCAATTTTTCAATAGCTTTGGAATCAATTACGGAAACAGCTCCAGTAATTTCTTTCTTTTTTTGAGATCCATAACCAATAACTACTATTTCGTCTAATAGTTGATTGTCAGGAGAAAGAGTAGCGTTAATCGTTGCTTGTGAATCAATAAGAATAGTGGATGATGCAAAGCCGATATAGCTTATTATAATAGAATCTCCTTTTTCCACAGTCAGTTGATAGTTACCATCAAAGTCCGTTGTGGTTCCTGCATTTTTACCCTGAACTAGAATGTTAGCTCCGGCGATAGGAAAATTGTCCTCTGAGGAAATTACGGTTCCTGAGATTTGCATTTGCTGAGCAGTGACAGTTGCGGCTGCGCAGAAAAACAAAAAATAGAGTAGTTTAATTTTCATTGGTTTTTGGTTTTAGTTAAATCAATTTCCAAATAATTGGAATTTTATTTAGTTTCTTTCGTTCGTTGAAACCGAAGTTTCGTTAGTTGGTTGTTTTTTGTAGATAAAAGTCTCGAGCCTTTTTCTGATTTTAAAACTTATTTATAACCTTAATAAGAACTATATATGAGGTGATAAATAACGAGAATAGTTTTTGCTAAATCTCTATCTCTAAATTACGAACGTAAAGATGTAAACAATAAAAAAACACCTATACACAGACACTACAAATAATATTTTTTTTAATGTAAAATTTACAATAAATAATATAACAGTCTGAAAAACAGCTATTTATAAAAAAAATAAACCAATGTTAATAAAACATTGGTTTAGAGTTTGTTGTTACTTATAATTACCTATGTTAAGGTAATGTATGAGAAAAAAGAAGACTATATTTCTAAGATATGGTGAATTAAATTGTCTTTTTTTGCTAATCCCATCTTTTTTCTAAGACGGTAACGTTTTATTTCAACACTTTTGTGGGAAATATTTAGTAAAGGAGCTATTTCTTTTGAGGATAAGTTTAATCTCAAATAGGCACAAAGACGTAAATCATTTGGCGTTAATTCAGGGTATTTATCTTTTACCTTGGTAAGAAAGTCTTTATCAGCATTGTTAAATGCTTCTTGGAATAGTTTCCAGTCACTAGTATTATTTAAATTTTTATCAATTATTTTAATAACAGGTTTTATCAAATCGTTGTTTTCAAGCTCTGTTAACTCTTTTTTAATACTATTGAGGAATTCATTCTTTTTTATAATGCTCATGGTAGATGCAGCCAATTCACGATTTTTACCTTCAATATCCCCACGTAATTTGTCGTTACGCAGTTTCATGATTTCTTTTTCGTTTTCTAGTTGAGAGCGTTCAAATTCTCTTTGAGTTTTGTCTAGCAGTTCTTGTTTTTGCCTTTTGTAATACTGTTTATAAATATTATGAATGATAATAATGAAAATAACGGATAATACTAGATACAACAGAATAAATCGGTTGCTTAAATACCATGGTCGTTCAATGGTGAAATCAAAAACTATTTCATTTGAAGTAATAATGTTACCAACCATTGCCTTCGCTCTGAAAGTGTATTTTCCAAAAGGTAAATTTTTAAAAGAAGCCTTGCCTTCATTTGTCCATTCGCTCCAGTGTTTGTGTCTCCCCTCTAATATAAATTGATATTTGATTTCCGAAAACTTTTCATAGGAAGGAGCGCTAAATGAAAAATCAAGGTTGTTGTATTGGTAAGAATAGTTGTTGTTGTTTATCAACGGAACTATTTCAGTAAGATCATTTAATTGTCTCTTTTCTACTTTTGTTAATTCAATTTTGTATTTTTTTTTGTTAAGTTTCTTAGTGTCAATGATAAGAAATCCAAAGGAAGTTCCTAAAAGAAATTTTTCTTCTGAAAGAGGAGTTATATTTTCAAAGCCTATATAGTTTTTTCTTAGTTTTGTTGGTAGGTAAATCTTTGTTACCTCTGGGGTTGAATTGATTTTTCCTGGCGAAAAATACAATATGTTTTCTTCGGTGAAGGCCCATAGTTTTGAATTATTAGTGTTTACAAGTTTCCCAGAGATATAAGATTCGTTTCTTGTTAATGGGATATGGAATATTGAGTCGATTTTAAAAGTATCCGAGTTTCTGTTGTATTTTAAAAGTCCCTTGTCGAAATGGTACAACAGGGAGCCTTGATAGTTTACGATACTTGATTTTTCACCTTTTAATTGCGTGTTGATTTCTACATTTGTAAAACTTGTTTTTAGATCATTTAGATCCAATTTGTAAATTCCTTTTTGTTCGTGTGTAACTATCAGTTTTGATGGGGTTATAAACTCGAAATATCTACTAGAAATATCAAAATTTTTTATTTTATGTGAGAAACTCCAGATGCCATTATTCTTTTTTAAGATGCAGAACCCTTTGTAATTTCCTTGTATTATTATGTTTTTCGATTCTGGAATCATTTCTAGTTTCCAAGTTCCAGGAATGGAGGATATCAGTTTGGCTTCATTTTCCTTAATTGTAAAAGTCCCAGAATTATGACCACAAAAAAGCGTGTTGTCTATAAGTTGGAGATTCCAAACTTGACCTTCTGTACCAGAGATTAATTGAAAATGATCTTTTGAATGGTTTTTTCTGTAAAACAAACCTTGGTTTGTTCCAAGGTATAGAAAATCTTTGTGTTTTAAGGAGGTGTATGTAGTTCCGAGTTTACCGTTTTTGTCATAAAAAACTTGAAATGGTGCATTGTAATTTAGGCAGCTAATACCGTTATCAAGTCCAGCCCAAATGTTTTGGTTGCTGTCTTCAAAGATATTTAAAACAGTATTGTTGTTCAGTCCTTTTTCTTGGTCTATTTTTGCTACAATGTTACCAAATTGATCAAGCTCATATACCCCATGAGATATAGTTCCAATTATGATTTTTTTATCTGTGGTCTCCAAGCAGCTATAGACGCTAGTATTAGATAGTACCGAGTCTGATTTAGTTTTCCATTTAGTAATTTTATTGTTTTTTAAAATGAAGAACCCTTTTTCTTGTGTTAGTATTAAGAGGTTCTTGTTGTGACTAAAAATACCCACAATGATGTTTTGTTGTACAATTTTTTCATTTGAAATTAATTGACTTTCTCCCTTTTCAATTTTGTATAATCCATCGTTAAATTTTTGAAAATATATAGTATTATCTATGTTGAATATTTTGGATAAGAGTGTTTTAGAATTGATGATTTTAAATTCTTTATTTATTGAATTGTAGATATATATTCTATTTAAAGATTGGAATAGGATCCATTCTCCCATTTCAAGAATATTCCAAAACTCTTCATCTTCAATAAGGTTAAGATTGTGTTCTTTGGAGAGAGAGTGGTATCGTAAAATACCGGAGTTGTTCTTTTTCCAATAACCAAAATCCATATAACAGCCGGTATAGATTTTTTCATCGATTACTTTTACCGATCTAATAATAGAGTGATTAGGAGAGTTGTATAAATTCCATGATGCACCATTGAACTCTAGCAAGCCTTTGTTGTTGGCAACATAAATAAAGTTGTTTTCTGTTTGAGAAATTGACCAGTTTTGGTTTTCTGCATTGTAAGTTTCAGGTGTATAGTTAAGAATTGGAGGTATTTCTTGCGATATACTGTTTGTAAAGGTGAAAATAAATAGTACAAAGAGTGTTTTTTTGATGTGGTACAACATAAATTGATAGCTAAGTTTAGTAAAAATGGCATGTGTGGTTGATTTAAATTTACAAAAAAAATATAATACAATTGTTGATTTGCTTTATATGTAGAGTTTGTGTTAAGTTATTAATGAAGGAAGGGTGTTGGATTATCTGATTTTATCTTTTTAATTCTTTAGTGTTTCATAACTTTGTAGAAGTATGGAATCGGAAAATGGAACAGATCTAATAATTTCAAGGAAAATTATCCATGTAGATATGGATGCTTTTTTTGCATCTGTAGAACAATTGGATAATCCACAGTTAAGAGGGAAGCCGATTGCGGTAAGTGGAGGTGAGATCAGAGGTGTTGTTTCAGCAGCAAGCTATGAGGCTAGAAGATTTGGCGTTAAATCAGCAATGGCTGGGGTTTTAGCAAAAAAGCTATGCCCAGATTTGATTTTTGTACCTGCTAGGTTTGAGAGGTATAAAGAGATTTCTAAAAAAATTAGAAAAATATTTTTTGAGTACACTGATTTGGTAGAGCCTTTGTCTTTAGATGAGGCATATTTGGATGTTACCAAGAATAAAAAAGGGATGGTTTCTGCCACACATATTGCGACTGAGATACGAAATAAAATAAGAGATGAAGTTGGTTTGCATGCTTCTGCAGGGATTTCTGTCAACAAGTTTATTGCAAAAATAGCTTCAGATATAAATAAGCCTAATGGACAAAAAACGATTCCACAAGAAATGGTTACCTCTTTTTTAGAGGAATTGCCGATAGAAAAATTTTATGGAATTGGAAAGGTAACAAGATTGAAGATGTTTAAATTAGGTGTTTTTTCAGGAAGAGATTTGAAGTTAAAATCTAAAGAATTTTTAATAACCCATTTTAATAAATCTGGAGCTTATTATTACGATATTGTTCGTGGTATTCATAAAAGTGAAGTACAGCCTAATAGAATTAGAAAATCGGTTGCAGCAGAGCATACGTTTTCTGAAAACTTAACTTCTGAAGTTTTTATGATTGAGAAGTTAGAACGTATTTCCATAGAGTTAGAAAAGCGCCTTTTAAAAGCAAATGTTGCCGGGAAAACAGTAACGTTAAAAATTAAATATAGTGATTTTACTCAGCAAACTAGGAGTAAAACATTGCCTTATTTTGTGAAATCAAGGTCAATATTATTAGCTACAGTTAGAGAATTATTATATCAAGATAAACTTAAAGATTCGGTTAGGCTGTTAGGAATTTCTGTGACTAATTTAAATAGTGCTACAAATAACAATAAGACGGTTGACGATGTTCAACTAAAATTAAAATTTTAACTGATGCAATTAAAATTAAAAAATAAATTAAAGTTTGCCTGTGAAAGTTTTGTGTCCTCAAAAATGGATACAATTCAAAAAACGATACAATCAAATAAAGAATCTTTAGATTCAGAGTCAAAGAGCTCAGCAGGTGACAAGCATGAAACAGGAAGAGCCATGTTGCAACTTGAGATGGAGAAAGCTGGTCAGCAATTAAGTCAAGTACGTCAAATGAAATTGATGGTAGAAAAAATAGATGTATCTAACTTATCTAAGATAGCGGCTTTGGGTTCTGTGATTAAAACAAATTTAGGTACTTATTTTATGGGAATTAGTATCGGTAAGATTACAGTTGCAGATGAAGATTATTTTGTAATCTCTCCTGGATCTCCCTTAGGTCGTTTGCTGTTAGGAAAGAAAGTGGGGGAGGTTTTTTCTTTTCAAGAGAAAGAATATCAAGTTGTTGAATTGTTTTAAATCAAATTTATGTTTCTTTTTATATTGATTGCTCTTTTATTGATTTTTTTGTGGTTGTGGTTTTTTATTTGGTTTCCGAATAATAAAAGTTTGTGGAAGAAACCAAGCGTGCAATTTTCTGACCAGTGGAGGGAAATACTTATAGATAAGGTTCATTTTTATGTTTCTTTAGGAGATTCCGATAGAGCGAAATTTGAATTAAGAGTGCAGGAGTTTTTGTTGAATTGTAAAATTATTCCGGTAAGGACAAGTATTGATGATGTAGATAGGTTGTTGGTGGCTGCGAGTGCAATTATTCCCGTTTTTGGATTTAAAGATTGGAGGTATTATGATTTAGAGAAGGTTTTGATTTATCCGACTACTTTTAATGAAAAACTAGAGACAGTTGGTGCTGGTAGAAAAATTTTAGGCATGGTTGGAAATGGTCCTATGGTTGGAAAAATGATTTTATCTAAAGAAGCCTTAAGGATTGGATTTAAAAATGAATCAGATAAAAAAAATACGGCAATTCATGAGTTTGTCCATTTGATTGATAAAAGAGGGGGTACTATTGATGGACTTCCTTCTGTGTTGATGGAGAAGCAGTATGCAATCCCTTGGTTGGATTTTATAGATTCAAAACTGAAAGAAATTTATTCTGGTGATTCAGATATTAATCCTTATGGTGGTACAAATAAAGCTGAATTTTTTTCGGTTGCAAGTGAGTATTTTTTTGAAAGACCAAAATTGTTAAAAAGAAAACATCCCGAATTATATGACCACCTGAGGTATTTTTTCAATCAAGATATGTCAGAGAGAAATTTAAATCCTAAAACAGTTGAGGTCGGTAGAAATAGTCCATGTCCTTGCGATAGTGGAATGAAATTCAAAAGATGTTGTGGTTTAAATTAAAAAAGCTGCTTGAGGTTTCTCAAGCAGCTTTTTTAAAATTTATGATATCATTTATTTAAAACTTTTTTCCATAACTTTTTTCATAACTGAGTACGAAGTAGAAGCCCCAGGAGAAGCTCCCAATAATGCTCCAATAGTCTTGTCTTTAGAAATAATTATTTCCGTACCAAATTCAAGTTTTCCGAAACCTTTTTTGTCTCTTTTAATAATTTGAACCCGTTGTCCTGCTACTACAAGTTTCCAATCATTATCATCTGCTTCAGGGTAAAATTCTCTTAGCATTTCCATTCGGTCTTTAAAATTAAGGCTAACTTGTTTGATCAAGTAAGCTACCAAAGGAAGGTTTTTGTAACCAGCTCCTAAAAGACTCATGATGTTATCAAATTCTACAGATTTAGGTAAATCGAACATAGAACCATGTTTTAAGAATTTTGTTGTGAAACCAGCATACGGTCCAAATAATAATTCTTTACGTCCATTGATCATTCTTGTATCCATATGAGGTACAGACATAGGAGGAGAGCCTTTTTTTGCTTTTCCATATACTTTTGCCTCATGTCGTTCTATAATTTCTGGGTTGGTGCAACGTAGCCATAATCCGCTAATTGGGAATCCACCATAACCTCTTGCTTCTTTAATTCCTGATTTCTCTAATAAAGAAAGCGCACCACCACCAGCACCAATAAAAACATAATTAGAAACTAGTTTCCAGTGTTTACCAACACTTTGTCCTTTGATGGTAAGCAACCAGCGTTTGTTGTCGGTTTTTTGTAGGTTGTAAACATTACTTCTATTCAATAATTGAACATTATCTTGCTTAGAAAGGAATCTGAATAATTGCTCTGCTATTTCACCAAAATTCACATCATATCCTTCTTTTACAAAAGTAGCAGCAACATGTTGTTTCTTACTTCTTCCTTCCATCATCAATGGAAGCCACTTTTGAATTTCATCATAGTCTTTAGAAAAAATCATTTCCTTGAAATATTCAATTTCTTTCAAGGCATTATATCTTTTTTCTAAATATTTACAATTGCTTTTTCCTTCTACAAAACTAATATGAGGAACCGTTGAGATACATTTATCAATATTATGTAAGTATCCTTTTTCAGCGCACTCTTTCCAGAAGGCTAATGTTTCATTAAATTGCTTTGCCGTTTTTACAGCTTTTGAAGTGTCAACCTCTCCGTTTTTTTCCGGTGTGTAGTTTAATTCACAGTTACCTGCATGTCCTGTTCCTGCGTTATTCCAAGCTTCAGAACTTTCTTCAGCCATTTTTGGAAGTTTTTCAATGATTGTGATCTTTTTACCGGGAAATCTTTCATAGAGCATTATTGCTAATGTGGCACTCATGATTCCTCCACCAATCAATACAAACTCAGAATGTTTTATAGTTTTAGACATTTGTAGGTCTTAAAAATTGAATTAAATTATTTGCCTGCAAAGATAGGGCTTTGTTATGATATTTATCATATTTGCAGCTTGTAAGATTGATGGAATTTTACGACTTAAATTGAAAATAAAACAAAAAAAACATGACAGAATTATTAACAAAACAAGCCTTTTTTGAAAAGGTGTTTAATTTCGAAGAAAATAAAGACTGGAAATTTAACGGGGAGATCCCATGTATCATAGATTTTTATGCAGATTGGTGTGGGCCATGTAAGTCGTTAGCTCCTATTTTAGAAGTGTTGGGCGAGGAATATAAGGGAAAGGTCAATATTTATAAAGTTGACACAGAAGCAGAACAAGAACTTTCTGGTGCTTTTGGAATTAGAAGTATTCCTTCTATGTTGTTTGTTCCGATGGAAGGACAACCTCAAATGGCGCAAGGAGCACTTCCGAAACAAGAATTGGAAAGAATTATTGCAGATGTTTTGTCTGTAGAAAAGTAATTTTTAGTTTTTAAATAAACAAAAGAGTGCAATTTATTGCACTCTTTTTGTTTTATATGTGAGTTTTTATAAACATCATTATAAATCATTTTTACTAATTTGCACATCTTAAACTATGTCAAAACCATAAACTAATGAAAAAGCAAATTCCTCTTTTGGTATCAATCCTTTTTGTATTTAATGCAATTTTTGCACAAACAGAGAAAGTAGTTATTGATGGCGAGCTCAAAAAGTGGCATAAAGTAACATTAAACTTTCAGGGGGAGATTCTTTCTGAAAATGGTGATAGCAATCCGTTTTTGGATTATCGACTAATGGTGACTTTTACCAATGGAAAAACAACAATGAACGTTCCTGGTTTTTTTGCAGCGGATGGTAATGCAGGAGAGTCAAGTGCAACTAAAGGTTCTATTTGGAAAGTTCGGTTTAGGCCTAATTTAACAGGGGAATGGAGTTATAAGGTTTCGTTTAGAAAAGCAAAGGCTATTGCGGTAAGTGATGATGTAAAGGCGGGAAAACCTATTTGGTTTGATGGTGTTTCAGGTACATTTAATATAGATAAGTCTGATAAAAAAGGAGGTGATTTTAGAGCAAAAGGAAGGTTGACTCATACTGATAAAGGTTATTTACATTTTCAAGAAACAAAGGATTATTTCTTAAAGGGAGGAGCTGATAGCCCGGAGAGTTTTTTAGGGTATTATGAGTTTGATCAAACCCCAGCTTCTCATAAATATGAAGCGCATGCTAAGGATTGGAAAGAAGGAGATCCAACTTGGAAAAACGGAAAGGGAAAGAATATTGTGGGAGCCTTGAATTATTTAAAGTCGAAACAAATGAATTCTGTTTATTTTTTGACAATGAATGTGCAAGGAGATGGAAAGGATGTATGGCCATGGAATGATATCAATGAACGTTATCGTTTTGATTGTAGTAAGTTGGATCAATGGGAAGTGGTTTTTGATCATATGGATTCGCTAGGATTGATGTTGCATATCGTAACCCAAGAAACAGAGAATGAATTATTGTTGGATATTGGTGAGTTAAAAACACAACGCAAGCTTTATTATAGAGAGTTGATTGCTAGATTTGGACATCATTTGGGTGTGACTTGGAATCTTGGAGAAGAAAATGGTCCTTTGCATTGGACACCAAAAGGGCAAACTGATAAGGATCGTGAGGATATGGCACGTTATATTAAAACCCATGATCCTTACAAAGGATTTGTAGTATTGCATACACATGCCGATCCAAAGGCACAAGACTTGTTTTTAGAGCCTTTATTAGGTTATGACTATTTAGATGGACCATCATTTCAAACCCATGATCCTAAAACTATTCATGAAATCACAAAAAAATGGATTGATAAGTCTAGGAAGGCAGGGAAACGTTGGATTGCTTGCCAGGACGAAATAGGCCCTGCAGATAAAGGTGCACTTCCTGATGCAGTTGACCCAGAGCATAATGAGATAAGAAATCATGTTTTATGGTCTAACCTTATGGCTGGCGGAGCTGGTGTAGAATGGTATTTTGGTTATAAATATGCACATAATGACTTGAATTGTGAGGATTGGAGGTCTAGGGATATTCTTTGGGAGCAAACGCATCATGCCTTAGATTTTTTTCAAAAATATCTTCCTTTTACAGAAATGAAATCAGCCGATGAGTTGACTAAAGATAAGAGTGATTATGTTTTTGCAAAAAACGGAAGTTGTTACGCAATTTATATTCCTGAAATAAAAGATAATGTTGTTTTAGATTTATTCGGTGTTGATGCAAAATTTGACGTAAAGTGGTACAACCCGAGAACAGGAGGAAAATTACAGAAAGGCTCTGTTAAAAGAGTTTATGGGGGAAAGGAAGTTTCATTAGGGATTCCTCCTGCTAAAAATGGAGATTGGGTAGCTTTGGTGATTAGCAAGCAAAAAGGAAAGTCAAGTATAACACTTGCTCCTGAAAAAATGGAGTTAAATGCCTTAAAAGATTTTACTATTTCTCAAAATTCAGATGCAGTTTATTATGTAGATAAAAAATCAAAAGTTCTTGGGATTAATGCTGGTAACAAGAAGTATAGAGATGTTTATGCCGCTGCTAAAATGAGCTTTAAAGGACAGACCGGAATGTATAAAGCTGTTTTCGTATCCTATACCGAAAATGATGGGGAATCCGATTATAGGATTAAAGTGAATGGAGAAACTGTTGCGAAGGTAAAGAATAAAGAAACGGAAAAGCCATTGGCTAAATTTGATAGTAATCTTGGTTTGCTTTACTTGGAACATGGAGATGTTATTGAAGTGATGTCAAGGGCGGTTACGAATGGGAAAATTCCGGAAAAAGATGAAACAGCATGGGCTAGAGGTAGGTGGCAATCTATTTTTTTAACACCCAGTCCAGTTATAAATTTAAGAAATGAATTGAAAAATGCCAAAGCTTTTGGGTCGAAGAACGGTGTTATAGAAGTAGAGGCAGAAGCCTATCATTTTAAAAGTAATAATGGGTCTCCAAGAGATTGGTATGTGAGAAAATCTGGAGAGACTATTGGTATTGAAAAATTAGAAAATCACATGGCAGGTGCTAGCGGAGAAAGTTATTTAGAGGCTTTGCCTGATACTAGAGTTACCCATAGTGATGCGTTAATTGTTGGTGAAAATTTTTTCCCATTTCCTGGTTATGGAGGAGTGGTTGCCTATAAGGTTAAAATTAAATCACCAGGGAAATATTACGTTTGGACAAGGGCTTACTCTAGTGGGCCAGAAGATAATGGTTTGCATGTTGGGTTGAACAATACATGGCCAGAAAGTGGGCAAAGAATTCAATTATGTCAAGGAAAGAATAAATGGACGTGGACATCAGCTCAAAGGGTACCTGAGAATCATTGTGGTGTTCCGAATACCATTTATCTAAAGTTTCCTCATAGAGGTGAATATATTGTTATTTTTTCAATGAGGGAGGATGGATTTGAATTTGATAAATTTATTCTGACTAAGAATAAAAATTACAAACCTAAAGACTAATTCTTAAGATTAGTAGTTTGTTATTTCAGAACAATTTTAGTTGGACCAGAAACTAAATCAATATGGCAGCAATCTGCAGTGACCACGTAGTTGGCAGAAACTACTTCTTTACTGTTTATAGATCCTGAAAATTTTATTTTTATTTCTTTGAGTGCGATTTCATTTTGATAACTGTCATTGATAATAGGATAGAAATTTTGGTGGGAATTTTCATTTAATTCATTTTCTTCTTCTGTGTCTTCTCTGGTTATTCTGTAAGAGTCTAAAATCACAGGGTTATCTTGCGAATCAACTATTTCTAAAGTAATTGTTCTAAACTCTTCTGTACAAACGATATCAATAAGATGGCAATCATT
This sequence comes from Flavicella sp. IMCC45537, assembly GCF_057197705.1. Taxonomy (NCBI): domain Bacteria; kingdom Pseudomonadati; phylum Bacteroidota; class Flavobacteriia; order Flavobacteriales; family Flavobacteriaceae; genus Flavicella; species Flavicella sp. IMCC45537. The sequence goes on along the minus strand of NZ_CM170067.1, from coordinate 2,389,767 downwards.
TTTAAGGTTGTCTATTTTACTCTCAGAACAGGCGGTTGTTATAAGGGAGGTAAGTAGAAAAAATATTTTTTTAAACATCATTTTATAATAAAGTGTGGCACATCCAAAATTAATCTATTTTTGTCATTAGTAATGAGTGATAAAGTTAGAGATATATTTGAAATAAAATCTAGCCAAGATTTTAATAAAAAAGCTTTGGAGACTTTCCGTTTTCAAGCGAAGAATAATTTGGTGTATAAAGAGTATTTATCTCATTTGAAAGTATCAATAGATGCTGTTCAAAATCTCTCTGAAATTCCTTTTTTACCGATACAGTTTTTTAAATCTCATAAAGTAGTTTCCTCAAGAGATGTAGAGCAACAAATATTTTTAAGCAGTGGAACAACTGGTTCAGTTCAAAGTAAGCATTTTGTTTCGGATTTGTCTCTTTATGAAGACAGTTATTTGAAAGGCTTTACTCACTTTTATGGAGATGTCAAAGAACTTGTAGTGTTAGCCTTGTTGCCTTCTTATTTGGAAAGGGATGGTTCTTCTTTAGTGTATATGGTTAATGATTTGATACAAAAATCAGAACAAGTGGAGAGTGGCTTCTATCTGGATAATTTGGATGAGTTGTGCGAAATATTGTTAGATTTAGAGACAAGAGGTAAAAAGGTACTGCTAATAGGAGTGTCTTTTGCTTTGTTAGATTTGATAGAAAAACATCAGTTTGCTCTAAAAAATACCATTGTTATGGAGACGGGTGGAATGAAGGGAAAACGTAGAGAAATGATTCGAGAAGAATTGCATGCAGTATTAAAAGAAGGTTTCGGTGTAGATACGATTCATTCGGAGTATGGTATGACCGAATTATTAAGTCAAGGATATTCTAAAGGTCATGGTGTTTTTGATTGTCCACCTTGGATGTACATATTGATCAGAGATACTGAAGATCCATTTCATTTTTTGTCTAATGGTAAAACTGGCGGTATAAATGTGATCGATTTGGCGAATAAAAATTCGTGTTCTTTTATTGCAACTCAAGATTTAGGCAAAGTTTTAGAAGATGGTTCTTTTGAGATTTTAGGAAGATTTGATAACTCAGATATTCGCGGTTGTAACTTATTGATTTCTTAATTTTTTTCTTTTAAAGAAAAAAAATCAGCGAAAAAGACTTTTTTTTATTGAATAGATTTTGATAATTAGTTATCTTTCTATGTATCGAAATATTTAAGTGAGACAGAAATCTTCTTAATAAATAACTTCCGTTTTTATAAGTCATAATTATATTCGGTTTTTGTTTGTGGTGTTTAGGTAACGAACTTTTTTTTAGAAATTTCAGTAAAGCAAAAATTAAAAATATGAAAAGGTATATCTTTCTCAGTGGGTTGGTAATCTCGCTTTTGTTTGGTTGTAATGATCGGAAACAGTCACCGAATAATACTTCAATAGATGTAAAAGTTGATTCGTTATTATCAATAATGACGCTTCAAGAAAAAATCGGTCAAATGAACCAATACAATGGCTTTTGGAATGTAACAGGTCCAAGTCCTAAAAAGGGAGCTGCTAAATTGAAATACAAACACCTAGAAGAAGGTTTAGTTGGTTCTATGTTAAATGTTAGAGGGGTAGAAAATGTATTAGCAGTTCAGAAAATTGCTGTAGAAAAAACAAGGCTGGGAATTCCCCTAATTATTGGTTTTGATGTGATTCATGGATACAAAACTTTGACACCAATTCCTTTAGCAGAATCAGCAAGTTGGGATTTAGAAGCTATTAAAGCGTCTGCTAAGAATGCCGCTTTGGAAGCATCTGCAGCAGGAATCAATTGGACTTTTGCACCTATGGTTGATGTTTCAAGAGATGCAAGGTGGGGACGTGTAATGGAAGGGGCAGGTGAAGATCCTTTTCTAGGTAGTTTGGTTGCAAAGGCTAGAATTCAAGGTTTTCAAGGTGATGATTTGTCAGATCCAACTACGATTGTCGCATGTGCCAAACATTTTACAGGATATGGATTTGCGGAGGCTGGTAGAGATTATAATACTGTAGATGTTGGTACTAGTACTCTGTATAATATTATTTTTCCGCCATTTATGGCAGCAACTGAAGCAGGAGTTAGAACTTTTATGAATTCTTTCAATGAGTTGAACGGAGTTCCTGCGACAGGGAATGCATTTTTACAAAGAGATGTGCTTAAAGGAGCATGGGGTTTTGATGGTTTTATTGTATCGGATTGGGATTCAGCTGGTGAAATGGTGGCGCATGGTTATGCAAAAGATGATAAGCATGCTGCGGAGTTAGCGGTAAATGCAGGGTCGGATATGGATATGGAATCCTACTCATTTGTGACTTATTTAAAGGAGTTGGTTGAGGAGGGAAAAGTAAAGGAATCTTATGTAAATGATGCCGCTAGAAGAATATTAAAAGTGAAATTTGAATTAGGGTTGTTTGATGATCCCTATAAATATTGTGATCTAGCAAGAGAGAAAGAGATTACAGGGAGTGCTAAATTGCATGAGGCTTCATTGGATATGGCCAAAAAATCTATCGTTTTATTGAAAAATGAAACACAACTTTTACCACTTGATAAAAAAGGTTTGAATATTGCCGTGATTGGTGATTTGGCTGATGATAAAACAAGTCCTTTAGGGAGTTGGAGGATTGCAGCTGAGGATCATACAGCTATTTCAGTATTAGAGGGATTAGCAGCTTATCCAAATAACAAAGTAACCTATCAGCAAGGACCAAAATTAGCTATTGGGAATCCAAGTTTTACACAGGAGGTTATGATTAATTCTACGGATAGATCTGGAATAAGTGAAGCAGTGAAAGCAGCAAATAATAAGGATGTAGTTATAATGGTTCTAGGAGAACATGGTTTTCAATCAGGAGAGGCTAGAAGTAGAAGTGATTTAAAATTACCCGGTTTACAGCAGGAATTATTAGAAGAGATATATAAGGTAAATAAAAATATAGTTTTGGTGTTGATGAACGGACGTCCGTTAGCAATCAATTGGGCAGACAAACATATTCCGTCTATTGTAGAGGCTTGGCAACTCGGTTCACAAAGTGGAAATGCGATCGCACAAATTCTGTACGGAGATTATAATCCATCAGGTAAATTACCGATGACTTTTCCAAAAAATGTGGGGCAGGTACCTATTTATTACAATTATAAAAATACAGGTAGGCCTTTAAAAGTAAAAGCAAATGATGTTTTTCATTCCCATTACCAAGATGTTTCAAATGCTTCTTTGTACGAATTTGGTTATGGTTTGTCATACACATCTTTTGAATACAGTGGGTTGCAACTAAGCTCTGAAACTTTGAAAGCCAGCGGTTCCATAGAAGTTTCCGTAACCGTAAGTAACACGGGTAAATACTCAGGGAAGGAGGTTGTTCAATTGTATATTAGAGATCTATTTGGAAGTGTAACAAGGCCTGTAAAAGAACTGAAAGGATTTGAAATGATTTCATTAGCGCCAGGAGAATCAAAAGAAGTGCGATTTATAATAGATTCCAAAATGCTTCAGTTTTATTCAGCCAATAATAAATGGGAAGCTGAGCAAGGTGATTTTAAGGTTTTTGTAGGAGGTAGTTCTTTAACAGATTTAGAATCAAATTTTACTTTGATAGAATAAATTAGTTTTTTAAAATAAATAATTGTTGGTCTTCAGAACCCCTTAATTTGCTGGTTTTTTGAGAGGTAACTGTGTTTTTAGGTAAGTCATTTGTTTTGTTGTTAAAACCATATCATTCCTTTGTAAGGGAGATATTAGGGTAGTTTTGAACTCGTATTTTAACCACTAAAACAAATTTATTATGATTAAAAAATTACTTTTACTTATTGCAATTATTGCAACATCAATTTCAAACGCACAAAGTCCAACAGGAGCTTGGACAATAACTCCTCCAACTACTGAGGGACAGGGAGCTACGTTAAGTCTTGAGGGGACATTTGATGCAGGTGGCACCGGAATTACTGTTAACGGCAATGTTTTTGTAGATTTAGCTTTGACAACAAATAATGGAGTTAGTTTTACGCAAGTGAGTGGAGCAGCAACAAGTCAAAATAAAAATGGCCTAGAGAGCGGTTCAATAACAGCAAGTATCACTATCCCAAATGAATTGACACCTAGTGCTGATTTACCCGCAGATAATTTTTATGTATTGAGGTTGTATATGGAGAATTCAAATGGAGTCTGGGGAGGTGTTGATGAGACTCAGATAACAATAACCGAAACCACTACTCCCTTTATTAGTATTACAGTTCCAGAACAGACTTTGGTTGATTTAAATGGTGCATATAGTATAACTTATTACGTGAATCATAGCGGAACAATATATGCAGAACTGAAAAATCAAAACGATGTATCGGTGGCCGGAAAAAATATTACCACTCCAGTAGTTGGGGTTGAAACAACTGTAAATTACACGGGTTTAAACGTATGGGGTACGGTGAATATAGGCGATGTAATGACCTGGGGAGCTTCACAATTTGGTCCTAAAATATCGGCTGAAAGCATGAGTTTTAATGTAGTGGACGTTCTTAGTGATGAAGATGAGAGATTAGATGAAATAAGTTTATTTCCAAATCCAACCTCAGGAATTGTTAATGTTTCTGATGTTTCTAACGTAAATTTGATTACCATATCCAATGTAAACGGTCAAATTATTAAAACTTTTGGAGCTCAAAATTCAATTGATATTTCTGACTTAGCTGCTGGTATTTATATTTTGAAGACTGATAATGGCTTGATTAGAAAAATTATAAAAGAATAGTAAATGCAATGCTATTTTGTTGATCAAAAGTCCAGATTATTATCTGGACTTTTTTTATGCTTCAAAATAAAATGAAACTTGATAAATGTGAATTATTTAAATTTTATTGATGTAATGAGTGTTGATTTTATACGTCCAAATGTTTACGTAAACTATAATTATGAAAAATCTAGCATTATTACTATTTATACTATCTGCAATATCAGTTGTTGCTCAAAAAGAGATTAATATAGATAAAAAAGGATATGCCGCAAATGGCTATGATGTAGTTGCATATTTTGAAAATACGGCAGTGGAAGGAGATAAAAATTTCCAAACTGAAATTGAAGGTGTGAAATACAAATTTTCAAGTCAGAAAAATTTAGAGCTTTTTAAAAGTAACCAAGAAAGGTACATGCCTCAATATGGTGGTTGGTGTGCTTATGCAATTGGTGCAAAAAACGAAAAAGTTGAAATTAACCCAAAAACGTTTGAGATTAGAGGTGGTAAATTGTATTTGTTCTATAATTCATGGGGTATCAATACGCTCAAATTGTGGAATAAAGAAGGGGCTGAAAATTTAAAGGCCCAAGCTGATAAAAATTGGAATAATTATTAGATTAGGGGTAGTTTAGTAATTTAAAAAGCCTCTAAATTTTATTTAGAGGCTTTTGTGTTTTCAGTAATCGTTATTATGAAATTACTTTGAGTAAAAAATATTTTTTCTTTCCTCGTTGTAATAAAACATAAGAATCTGCAATTAAATCATTGCTTGAAATTGAAAATCCATCCTGAACTTTTTCTTTGTTCACAGAGATAGAATTTTCTTTAAGTGCTCTTCTAACCTCTCCGTTAGATTTTAAAAATCCTGTATCAGCAAAAGCCGCTACGATATCTAATCCCTCCTCTATCAGAGATTTATTTACTTCCGCTTGTGGGACTCCAGAAAAGACATCTAAAAATGTTTGTTCATCTAATGATTTTAAATCATCAGCAGTAGATTTTCCGAAAAGAATAGAAGATGCTTTTACTGCATTTTCATAATCTTCTTCTGAATGTACTAATATAGTTACCTCTTTTGCAATTGTTTTTTGAAGCAGTCTAGTATGTGGAGCTTCGTTGTGTTCTGCAATAAGTTTATCAATTTCTTCTTTAGATAAGAATGTGAATTTTTTTATAAAATCAACAGAGTCCTCGTCGGAAGAATTTAACCAATATTGGTAGAATTTATAAACTGAAGTTCTTTCTTTGTCCAACCAGATATTCCCTCCTTCAGATTTTCCGAATTTTGTTCCGTCTGCTTTGGTGATTAATGGACAAGTCATAGCATATGCTTTTCCTTGGGCTTTTCTTCTTACAAGCTCAGTACCGGTTGTGATGTTTCCCCATTGATCTGAACCACCCATCTGAAGCTTACAGTTTTTGTGTTCGTATAAATGCAAGAAATCGTAACCTTGGAATAATTGATAGGTGAATTCTGTAAAAGACATTCCATCTCCTTCTCCGCTTACACGTTTTTTTACAGACTCTTTGGCCATCATATAGTTAACGGTCAAATGTTTTCCAATATCACGAACAAAATCAATCAATGAAAATTCTTTCATCCAATCGTAATTGTTTACTAATTCGGCTCCGTTTTCTGTGTTGCTGTTAAAGTCTAAGAATCTTTCAAGTTGGCTTTTTACACCGGCAACATTTCTGTTTAAGGCAGCTTCATCTAATAGGTTTCTTTCTGCAGATTTTCCTGAAGGGTCTCCAATCATTCCAGTAGCTCCACCAACCAAAGCAATTGGTTTATGACCTGCTTTCTGGAAATGCATTAAAATAATGATAGGAATTAAACTACCTATATGTAAAGAATCAGCAGTCGGATCAAAACCGATATAACCAGAAGTTGCTTCTTTATTTAAAAGTTCTTCTGTTCCAGGCATGATGTCATGTAGCATACCTCTCCATCTTAATTCTTCAACAAAATTTGTAGTCATATGTGTAAATTTTTGGCAAATATAGTGATTCGCTTGTAAGAGACAAAGGGACAACAGTTGAGATTTAGCAAGGAGAATTCATTATTTTAGGCTATTTTCGTTGTATGATTTTAGTTACAGGAGGTACAGGAATGGTAGGCGCTCATTTGTTGTTGCGATTGACACAAAATGGGCATGTGGTAAGAGCAATTTACCGGAAAGAAAAGTCTATAGAAAAAACGAGGAAGGTGTTTTCTTATGTTGGAAAAGATGCTGAGACATTGTTTTCAAAAATAGAGTGGGTTGCGGCTAATATTACCGATGTACCTGCTTTAGAAACTGCTTTTGAAGGAGTTGGAAAGGTCTATCATATTGCTGCCTTGGTTTCTTTTGATGAAAGGTTGGCCAAACAAATGCGTACTGTAAATATTGAGGGAACCGCTAACATAGTTAACTTGAGTATTGCACACAAGGTTTCAAAGTTGTGCTTTGTAAGTTCAATTGCAACGATTGCGAAGGCTGTTGAGAAGCCTTTGATTGATGAAGAAGATGACTTTAATTTAATGACGAATAATTATAGTTACGCTATAACTAAGTACGGAGCCGAGATGGAGGTTTGGAGAGGGGCCCAAGAAGGTCTTAAAGTTTTTGTTGTAAATCCTGGAGTTATATTGGGAACTGGATTTTGGAATGAGAATTCAGGTGTTTTGTTTTCAATGATAAACAAAGGAACTCCATTTTATACAGAGGGTGTGACTGGTTTTGTAGGAGTTGATGATGTTGTGTCTGTCATGGTGAAAGGTATGGAATCTACTATTTCAAATGAACGATTTGTTTTAGTTTCTGAGAACATTGGTTTTAAAGAAGTGTTTCATTTAATAGCGGATGCATTGCAAAAGAAAAAACCAAGTGTCAAATTAAATACATTTTTGGCAGAAATAGGCTGGAGATTGTCTTTGGTCAAATCTATTATTACGGGTAAGTCAAATAGTTTTACACGTCATGCTGCTAAATCAGCCAATAACAAATGCTATTACAATTCTGATAAAGTGGTGAAAATGTTAGATTTTAAGTTTCAAAAAGTGGCAAAAGTAATAGAAGATACTGCCGAGCAATTTAAAAAGGATATCGTATAATTACTCCCTTTGTGAATGATTTTCCTGGATAAAATTTTCTTTTTGTACAGAATCTATAGCATTCAAAATCTTTTCAGGTTGCAAGGAGTCTAGTGATTTAGATAGCTTTAAACTGTCTTGAGTTTTTAGGTTTTTCTTTTTGGCTTTTTTTATAGAATCTCTTATGTGTCTAGCACGTTTTGTACTATCTCTGTTGATAGAATCCTTTACTTTTTTGATGGCTTTGAATTCGACGTTTAAAGCTTTTATTTTGGTTTCTACCTCTTTGTAGATTTTCTCGTAATCATCGATTTTAGTGGTGTAATAGTGATTACTTCTTCTGAACCTGGCACTATCTATCCCGTACTTTTGAAATACTAAAAATGTATAATCAATATTTCTTTCATCGAATTTATTTCTATAAACTTTGGAAGAAGTCGCGAGATATAAATCTGAAAGTAACAGAACCATTGAATCCTTAGAGATAAGGTCATCTGGTTTTTTGAAAATAGTATTACTTGTACAAGAAATCATGCAAGTAATTAAAAGTATAAGTATACTATTTTTCATTTTTTTTATCGATTAAATGTGATTCTTTCTCCTTTAGTAATATCATCAAAGTTTCCTTCGTTATAGATTAAATTACCGTTGATAAAAGTTTGTGTGATCGTAGATTTAAATTCTGTTCCTTCAAAAGGAGTCCATCCACATTTGTAGAGTGTATTTTCTTTAGTAGCCGTCCATGATTTCTCTAGGTCAACTAATACTAAATCAGCATAAAATCCTTCTTTAATATATCCTCTTTTTTCAACTTCAAAAAGAATCGCTGGGTTGTGTGCCATTTTTTCAACCACTTTTTCTAATGTTATTTTGCCTTCTTTTACAAAATTGATCATGGCTGGCAATGCATGTTGTACTAAAGGACCACCACTAGGGGCTTTGGTGTAAACATTTTGTTTTTCTTCTAAGGTATGTGGAGCGTGATCTGTAGCGATAACGTCAATTCTATCATCTAATAGAGCCTTCCATAATCCGTCTCTATCCGAGGCAGATTTTACTGCGGGATTCCATTTGATAAAAGTACCTTTCGTTTCATAGTCCTTGTCTTCAAAGGTTAAATGGTGAACACAAACTTCAGCAGTGATTTTTTTATCTTTTAACGGAATGTCATTTCTGAATAAAGCAGTTTCTTTTGCTGTAGATAGATGAAAGATGTGTAGTCTAGCGCCTGTTTCTTTTGCAAGTTCGATTGCTTTTGAAGAAGATAAGTAACAAGCTTCTTCACTTCTAATAATTGGATGATATTTTAATGGAATGTCATCTCCAAATTTATCTTTGTATTCTTGGAAATTTCTTCGAATAGTTCCTTCGTCTTCACAGTGAACAGAAATAACCATATTGGTTGAAGAAAATATTTTTCTTAAAACATCTTCATCGTCAACAAGCATATTTCCTGTAGAAGATCCTAGGAATAATTTGATACCGGCAACTTTTTTAGGGTCCGTTTTTAATAATTCTTCTAGGTTGTCATTCGTTCCTCCAAACATAAATGAATAATTTACATAAGAGTCTGTGCTTGCTGTCGTAAATTTCTTTTCTAATTCTTCTTGCGTTGTTGCTTGCGGAACTGTGTTTGGCATTTCAATAAAAGTAGTGATACCACCTGCTGCGGCAGCTCTACTTTCAGTAGCAATATTTGCTTTATGTGTTAATCCTGGTTCTCTAAAGTGCACTTGGTCATCAATAGCCCCTGGTAACAAGTATTTTCCGTTAGCGTCAATAATTAGCGCATTTTCTGGTGCGGTAATGTCGTCGCCAATGGATTTTATGAATTTACCTTCAATTAAAACATCAGCATTGATGGTTTTACCTTCGTTTACGATGTTTGCGTTTTTTATAAGTGTAATTTTCATGATATATGTTTAGGAAAGTCCTTTTAATCTTAATTTTATAACTCCAAAAATAGCTTCAGTCACAATAGATCCGCTCATTTTAGAAGTACCTTTTGTTCTATCTGTAAATACGATAGAAACCTCTTTAATTGGAAATTTATGTCTCCAAGTCTTGAATTTCATTTCTATCTGAAACGCATATCCAACGAATTGGATTTTATCAAGGTCGATGGTTTCTAGAACACTTCTATGGTAGCATACAAAACCCGCTGTGGTGTCGTATAAAGGTATATTTGTAATGAATTGAACATATTTAGATGCAAAATAAGAAAGTAATAACCTTTTGATATTCCAGTTAATCACGTTTACATTATTATTCACATATCTTGAGCCGACTGATAATTTTGCTCCATCTTCAATGCATGCGTTGTATAACTTTATCAAGTCTTTTGGGTTGTGAGAGAAATCAGCATCCATTTCGATGATATACTCATATTGCTTTTTTAAAGCCCATTTAAAACCATGTATGTATGCGCTTCCAAGGCCTTTTTTCCCTTTTCTTTTTTCTAAAAAAAGACGCTCTGGAAATTTTTGCATTAATTCTTCAACAGCTTCCGGTGTTCCGTCTTTAGAATTGTCATCTACCACTAAAATATGAAATTTCTTTTCGTCGCTGAAAACAGCAGAAATAATTTCATTAATGTTTTCAATCTCGTTTAGCGTTGGAATTATTACAATAGTATCAGACATAGACTTAAAAATTGACTACAAATGTATAACTTTTTATTACTAATTTTGCGTTAAAGGTTTTGTTAATTTGGATTTAGTTTTAAGAGATTGTTTGCTATGGGGTACGGGATAGAAAGGTCTTTTGAGAACAACGATATTTACAGTATTGTTTTTGTTTTTATATTGTTGCTGTTGACGGTTATAAAACTTAAATATCCAAAGATTTTTCACGGAATGCTTACTAGTGTCTATTCTAAAACTTTTTTTTTAGACTATGATAATGAGCTAAAATCTAATTTCAATGGTTTTAAACTATTGCTGTTTCTTGTGCAAAATTTAATTTTTTCAGTTTTTTTTACAAAGCTTTATCAAGTTAGGATAATAGACAGTCATATGGAGTTGTGGCCCTTGCTGCGTAATATTTTTTTAGGCTTGAGCGCGTTTTTAATAATCAAATATTTAATCACATTAGTGATTGCAAAGGTTTTTAATTTTGTTGAGGTTTTGAAGGTTTTTCATATTCAGAAATTCACATATTTTAAATTAAGTACTCTTATTATGATGCCATTTTTATGGTTTCTGATTTATGCGGATGTTAACCATCAGTCTTTCTATATGATGTTGTCTGTCTGTGTTTTTATACTGTTAATGGTGTTAATAGCTGTGTTTGTTGTGTTTAAGAATATTAAAGTTATAATTGAAAATTTGTTTTATTTTATTGTGTATCTTTGCACACTTGAAATAGTACCGATATTATTAATTTTTAAGATCACGGTAGATAAATAGTATATTATATGAAAGTGAAAACTATTCTAGTCTCACAACCTGAGCCTAAAGAGAATTCTCCTTATTTTGAATTGTCAGAAAAGCAAAAGGTAAAAATTGATTTTAGATCATTTATTCATGTTGAAGGTATTTCTGTAAAAGAAGTTCGCGCAGAAAAAATCGATTTAAAAGAATTTACCGCAGTTATTTTAACGAGTAGAAATGCTGTAGATCATTTTTTTAGAATTGCTGAAGAAATGAGGTTTACTGTACCTGCTGAAATGAAATATTTTTGCCAGTCTGAAGCAGTCGCTTATTACTTACAGAAATATGTTGTTTACAGAAAGAGAAAAATTTATGTAGGTCAAAGAACTTTTCCAGAGCTTGGAAAATTGATTAAAAAGCATAAGACTGAGAACTTTTTATTGCCATCATCAGATAAATTAAAGGCATTGGTTCCGAATACCTTAGAGGAGTTAGGGGTAAAGTGGACTCGTTTAGATTTATATAAAACGGTAATGAGTGATCTTTCTAATTTAGAGAATGTGTTTTATGATGTGTTGGTTTTCTTTAGCCCATCAGGAATTGATTCTTTATTTAAGAATTTTCCAAATTTCAAACAAAATGATACCCGAATTGCAGTTTTTGGAAATACAACTGTAAAAGCAGCGACAGAAGCTGGGTTGAAAATTGATATTTCTGCACCTACGCCAGAGACTCCTTCTATGACAATGGCGCTTGAGAAGTATATAAAAGAAGTGAACAAGTCAAAATAATATTGACAACAAAATATAAAAGCCGTTTGTACTACAAACGGCTTTTTTTGTTAGAATAACAAAGCGTAAATTTCTTCTATTTTAGAGACACAAATTATTTGAATTCCCTTGGTGTCTTTTTTGTATTTGTTGAATTTTGAGATAAATATTTTGTCGAATCCAAGTTTTTCTGCTTCTGCGATTCGTTGATCTATTTTGTTCACCGGACGTATTTCACCGGCAAGTCCTATCTCAGCGGCAAAAGTGTAGTTTTGTGGAATTGCATCATCTTCATTAGAAGATAAAATGGCGGAGACAACTGCTAGATCAATGGCTGGATCTGCAACCTGAATTCCCCCAGTAATATTTAAAAAGACATCTTTAGCTCCTAATCTAAATCCGGCTCTTTTTTCTAGCACAGCAAGAATCATATTGAGTCTTTTTAAGTTATATCCAGTTGCAGAGCGTTGAGGGGTTCCGTAAACCGCGGTACTCACTAAAGCTTGTACTTCAATCATTAAAGGTCTCATTCCTTCGAGCGTCGCAGCAATCGCTGTTCCACTTAGGTCAGCATCTTTTTCGCTAATAAGAATTTCAGAAGGATTTGTAACTTCTCTTAAGCCTGTTCCAAGCATTTCATAAATTCCAAGCTCCGCTGTAGAGCCAAAACGGTTTTTCTGAGATCTTAGAATTCTATAAGTGTGGTTTCTGTCTCCCTCAAATTGTAATACCACATCTACCATGTGTTCAAGTATTTTTGGTCCAGCAATCGTTCCTTCTTTATTAATGTGGCCAATCACAAGCACTGGAGTTGCTGTTTCTTTCGCGAATTTTATAAGTTCAGCAGTCGTCTCTTTGATTTGTGAAACGGTTCCAGGAGAGGCGTCTATTTGGTTTGTGTGAAGTGTTTGTATGGAGTCAATAACCAGAATATCTGGGTCTAAATTTTCTATGTTTTTAAAAATGTTCTGCGTGTTCGTCTCTGTTAGAATGAGGCAGTTGGAGTTTTTGTTTTGCAGTCTTTCGGCTCTCATTTTTATTTGAGATTGGCTTTCTTCTCCGGATACATATAGGACTTGTTGTTGCATTTCTAATGCAATTTGCAATAGCAGAGTAGATTTTCCGATGCCAGGTTCTCCTCCTAGTAAAATAACTGACCCGGGTACTAAACCTCCTCCAAGAACATTATTTAGTTCATTGTTATGTGTATGGATTCTGTGTTCCTTATTGATTTCTATCTCAGAAACAGGAAGTGGTACGTTGGCTGTCTTTTTACTTGTAGATTGTTTCCAATTACGTTTTTCTTCCTTTTGAACTATTTCCTCAACAATCGTATTCCATTCTTTACAGGATGAACATTGTCCTTGCCATTTCGGAAATTGTGTTCCGCAGCTTTGACAGAAAAAAGTCGTTTTTGTTTTTGCCATAATGAAAGTCTTCTATGGCAAAGAAAAGAAAATACTCTGAAATATTATGCGCTTATCTTTTTTGATTTGTTGTAAAGTGGAAGCAGTAAGAAGGAGAGTCCTCCAAAGACCAAAACCATAAGTGTTTGAGAGGCCCACATAATCCAGCCAAAACTAAGTCCAGCCACTTCGTTTACACCATAAAGTAAAAGTGCACTTTGAATTGCAAGGGGATAAGCTCCAATACCTCCGTTAGTTGCAGCATAGCTAAAAGTTCCGATAACAAAACTTATTAGAACAGCATTGATAGATAAATCAGCAGTTTCTGGAATTGCGAATTTTGCAACATAGAGCATCATTATGTACATGATCCAAATAAAGAAAGTATGAAAAATAAAGGCCCATTTTTTCTTCATAGTAAAGATACTTTTGACTCCTACAATCAATCCAGAAATAAAGGTTTTCAATTTTAAAACAGATTCTTTCTTAGAGTTTTTTAACCATTTTAAAAATAAATATCCGATGATTCCAATAACAACTAGTCCAATAACGGTGTATACAGGGTTATTGGGTAGTTTTTTCGAGAGTTCTGTTTTGATTAAATCATACTGAGCAAAAAAGGCAAGAAAAATGAATAAGGCATACATTACTAAGTCTGCTACTCTTTCTGCTACAATAGTTCCGAAACCTTTTTCAAATGGAACATCTTCATATTCGGCTAAAGCTGCCGCTCGAGATAGTTCTCCCGCTCTTGGGATGCCTAAGTTTACCAAATAGGCAATAATAACTGCCATGGCACTGTTTAAGAATTTAGGCTTGTATCCAAGGGGTTCAAGCATAAATTTCCATCTGTAAGCTCTAGAAAAATGACTCAAAACACCTAAAACTAGAGAAAGTAATACCCACCAATAATTGGCTGTTTTGAAGGATGTTTTTACGCTTTCAATGTCTTCGGGGGTTAATTTGGATAATGAAATCCATATTAAAAATACACCCAAAGCCAATGGGATTGTTTTTTTTACAAGGCTTTTTACAGATAGTGCCAAATTATGAAAGGGAATTGTTTGTTTCGTTAGGGAAAACTAAGGACGGTTTGAAAGATTTAGCCTCTTCAAAGTCCATGGTTGCATAGGAAATTATGATAACAATATCTCCTTTTGCTACTTTTCTTGCTGCGGGTCCGTTTAAAGTTATTTCTCCACTTTTTCTCGGCCCAGGGATCACATAAGTTTCTAATCGTTCTCCATTGTTGATATTAACAATTTGAACTTTTTCACCTTCAATTAAATTTGATGCATCCATCAAGTCTTTATCGATAGTGATACTTCCAATGTATTGTAAATCAGCACCAGTAACGGTAACTCTGTGTATTTTAGATTTTACTACTTCTATTTGCATGCTGCAAAATTAGTGAATTTGTATATAAGTAGAAACATAGGGAGTTCAATTTGTTAGAAATTGAACAAGTTCTTTATTGTAGTGATATATTGTCAATCAATCTTATTTTTCCTGCATAGACGGCTATAAATGCTCGATAGTTAATTGTTGCAGATTTGGAGTCAACAGTTTGTAGTGTTTGTTCGTTGGCTATTTCAAAGTATTCAAGATCTAGAAAAGGATGGGATTCGAATTCCTTTTGTATCCATTGGTTGATGTTTTGAATAGTATCTGTTTGAAATAATTGAAACGCTTGAGTGAGTGTTTTGTATATAAAGGGTGCTGCTGCTCTTTGGGTTTGAGTAAGTCTGGTGTTTCTTGAACTCATTGCGAGTCCGTCTTTTTCTCTAAAAATAGGGCAACCAATAATTTCTATTGGAAGTTCATGTTTGCTTGTCATGTTTCTGATGATCTGCAATTGTTGAAAATCTTTCTCACCAAAATAGGCTTTGTTAGGTTGAATTATTTCAAAGAATTTCTTTACAATTGTACCAACTCCGTCAAAATGATTAGCACGATGTTTTCCTTCCATTTCCTTTTCAAGTCCATCAAATGAGAAAGACTCTGGGTTGATTTTGTCATCATACATTTCTGAAGCGCTTGGGGTAAAAACCAAATCGCAGTCAGTTTTATTCAAAAGGTCTAAGTCTGCCTCAAGTGTAGTTGGGTAGTTGTCCAAGTCTTCTTTTTTATCAAATTGAGTTGGGTTGATGAAAATAGTAGTAATGGAAAAGTCATTTTCTTTAGCGGCTTTTTCAATCAAAGAGATGTGTCCTTTATGCAGTGCTCCCATCGTAGGGGTGAGTCCAATTGTCTTTTGAGATGATTTTAAGGAGGTTATAATCTTGTTGATTTCCTTAATATTTGTAACTACTTTCATTTGGTGTAACGCTAAATTGTGTGCAAACTTAGTATTTTAACATGAAATTAGCATAAAAATTCGTATTTTTGCAAGAATCTATAAATTTAAGTGTTTTGACCATGAAAGATAAGAGAGTATTGTACGTTTCTTCTGAAGTTTTACCCTATTTACCAGAGACAGAGATGTCGTCAACGTCGTTTGAAGCTGCAAGAAAAGCGCATCATAAAGGTGTTCAAACAAGAATTTTTATGCCAAGATACGGTGTTATTAATGAAAGAAGATATCAGTTGCATGAGGTAATTCGTTTGTCAGGAATGAATTTAATTGTAAATGATATGGATATGCCATTGATCATTAAAGTTGCGTCTATTCCAAAAGAGAGAATGCAAGTTTACTTTATAGATAATGAAGAGTACTTTAAAAGAAAAGGGACTGTGAAAGATGAAAACAGTGAGTTGTTTTCAGATAATGATGAGCGTGCTATTTTCTTTGCGAAAGGAGTTGTTGAAACTGTTAAGAAATTAAACTGGGCGCCAGATATTATTCATGTGCACGGTTGGATGGCTTCTCTTTTACCTTTATACCTAAAAGAATATTACAAGGACGATCCTTTGTTTGCGGAAAGTAAAATTGTGACTTCATTATATAAATCTGATTTTGAGGGTGCGTTGAATTCTGAGTTGATCAACAAAGTGAAATTTGATAATATTTCTGATGAAAAAGCTGAAATATTGAAAGATCCAAGTCATATGAATATTTTAAAGAGTGCGATCGAAAATTCAGACGGTGTGATTCAGGCAACTGAAGAACTTTCTTCTGAGTTGACGGATTTTGTGTCAGAGCAGAATAAGCCTACTTTAGATTTTCAACCTGAAGAAACTTTCGCAGATGCCTATTTAGACTTCTATTCGAACGAAGTTTTAAGTTAAATACCGAATTATTTTTTATGACAATAAAAGTTTGGAATGCTATGAAAAGTATTAGTTTACTTTCACTGCTGTTATTGTTAATAGTTTCTTGTTCTGATGATGATTTAAATAGTATCGATGCTGGATTTATTGATAACTTAAATTTTGTTACGAAAGATACTGTTTTTGAAGTCGAGTTCGTTAATGAGTATATCGATAGTGTAGAGTCAGAATTAAGTGGTCAGTTTTTATTGGGTGTTTACGATGAGGCTAATGTCGGTAAAATAAGATCGTCATTTGTGTCCCAGTTAATGTTGCCTGATACCATTGAGTATTATTCAGAGGTGATTCATCCGGATACCATTGTAACAAGACATATGGATGCTGTAATTCTTAACATTCCATATCATTCTACCGTTAGAACCATAGAAGACGAGGTTAATATTTACCAATTAGATTCTGTTTTTGGTGAAAGCTCAACGGATACCGATGATAATTTGATTTATAATGGCTTTAATGTTAAGGTACATGAATTGGCTACATTTTTGAATCCACTAGATCCAAGTGATCCTTCTGCTGTAAATAAATACTATTCAAATAGAGATTATGATGTCGCTGCTTTGTTAAGAGCTGAGGCTGCTGTTACGGTTTCACCTTTGGATACAGCGGCTTATTTTGTTAAGTCTTTAACAGGAGATGTCTGGCGAAAGTCATTTACTGATAAATCTCCATTTATGTCTATGCACCTAGATCCTTCGTATTTTGAAACGAAGTTGTTGGATATTCTTCCAGAAAAAGACGGAACGGTACCAAGTGTGTTGCAAAGTCAAGAAAGTTTTATTAGATATATGAAAGGATTGTATGTTGAAGTAACTTCTACGGTTGGTGCTTCAACTGTTACTTTTCCTTTGACGGATGCTTTTGTAGATATGCATTATTCTAATGTTATTTCTTTGGTCTCTACAGGGTTGGATATAGATACAATTGCAGCTACAAGAAGATTTGATTTAGGTGGAGTAAAAGCAAGTAAGCATGAGTCACTTGATAAAGCTTCGTACCCTAGAGCGTCAGATAAGATATATATTCAAGGTACTGCAGGGTCTTTGGCTAATATAAAGTTGTTTGATTATGATGATCAACCGGGTAATGAGACTATCGTTAGTGATGAATTGATGGATTTAAGGAATTTAGCAAATGATGATAATGATAATATGTTGTGGTTGATCAATGAAGCGAATCTTTTGTTTTATGTAGACGGAGAGGATAAGCCCAGTATTGATAAATTATTTTTGTATAAAAAAGTTCCTTCTATCAATGGAGCGCTGCCATACAATTCTCAGTTGCTAGATTATATTACCGCTTCTAATTTATCTGTTGTAGATGGGAATTTGACCGAGGAAATTGATGAGGAGAATAAAACAAGGTATTATTATAAGTTTAAAATCACGGATTATCTAACAGATTTGTTGTCGGGTAAGGATGCAGCTGGAGTTAAGAACAACCGTAATGTTGATAATTTTGGTTTGAAAATTTATAACCCTGGGGATTACCCAACTTCTACGATTGATTCTCTAGTTAGAACACCAAATTGGAACCCAAGAGGGGTTGTTTTATTTGGGGGTACCGGGGATGGTGATACAAATGAAAAAAGAGTGAAATTGAATATAAATTATTCATATCAGAATAGATAAAAATACAATGCTATGTGCGGAATTACTGGGTATATAGGTTCAAGAGATGCCTATCCAATAGTTATAAAAGGATTACGAAGATTAGAGTATAGAGGTTATGATAGTGCTGGTTTAATGTTGTATAACAATGGTGAATCAACAGTTTTTAAAACCAAAGGAAAAGTAATAGACTTACAGGGGATTGTAAGTGAAGAGAATCAACAAGGGAATATCTGTATCGGTCATACTAGATGGGCTACTCATGGAGTTCCTAATGATGTAAATTCACATCCTCATGTGTCTAACTCTGGAAATATTACCATAATTCATAACGGGATTATAGAGAATTATGACACGATTAAAAATGAGTTAACCCAAAGAGGTTATGTTTTTAAAAGTGATACAGATACAGAAGTACTTGTAAATCTTATTGAGGAAGTTCAGATTCAAGAAAAATGTCCTTTGGCTAAAGCGGTTCAGTTGGCGTTGAATGATGTGATTGGAGCCTATGCAATTGCTGTCTTTGATAAAAGAGATGATAAAAAAATAGTTACGGCAAAATTAGGTTCTCCTTTAGCGATAGGTATTGGTGAAAATAATGAAGAGTTTTTCATTGCTTCAGATGCTTCTCCCTTTATTGAGTATACAAAGAATGCAATTTATTTACAGGATGAGGAGTTGGCTATTGTAGAAAAAGGTAAAGAGATTGAAGTAAGAAAAATTCATGATGACTCTTCCGTTGAGCCTGAGATCCATGCTTTAAAATTAAATTTAGCTCAGATTGAAAAGGAAGGTTTCGATCACTTTATGCTAAAAGAGATTTATGAGCAGCCAAAAGCTATTGTAGATACCTACAGGGGGCGACTATTAGCGAATGAGGGAATTATTAGGATGGCTGGAGTTGAAGAATATATTGATCGTTTTAAAAGTGCAAATAGGATCATAATAATTGCCTGTGGGACATCATGGCATGCTGGTTTGGTGGCAGAATATTTATTTGAGGATATTGCTAGGATACCAGTAGAAGTTGAATATGCGTCTGAGTTTAGGTATAGAAACCCAATAATAACTGAAAAAGATGTGGTAATTGCTATTTCTCAGTCAGGAGAAACAGCAGATTCCTTAGCCGCTATTAAAATGGCTAAAGCGAGTGGAGCATATGTCTTTGGGGTTTGTAATGTTGTGGGGTCTTCTATTGCTCGTGAGTCGCATTCAGGTGCTTATACACATGCAGGGCCAGAGATTGGTGTGGCATCTACCAAGGCATTTACTACGCAAATTACTTTGCTTACTTTAATTGCATTGAAGCTAGGTAAGGAAAAAGGGATTTTATCCAATTCTGATTTTCATGCTTATTTGCAAAATATGGAATTGATTCCATCGAAGGTAGAGGTGTTGTTAAAGCAGAATGAAATTATAAAAGAGATTGCTTCTGAATTTGCCACAACTCCAAGTTGTTTATTTTTAGGTAGAGGATATAACTTTCCTGTAGCTTTGGAAGGAGCCTTAAAGTTAAAAGAGATTTCTTATATACATGCAGAAGGGTATCCTGCAGCTGAAATGAAGCACGGACCTATTGCGTTGATTGAAGATGGTTATCCGGTTATAGTGGTAGCTATTAACAAAGGTCATTACGAAAAAGTAGTGAGTAATATCCAGGAGATTAAATCTCGTAAAGGAAAGATTATTGCTGTTGTAACTGAAGGAGATGTAACAGTAAAGGAAATGGCAGATCATGTGATTGAGATTCCTGAAGTAGATGAGGCTTTGAGTCCGTTGCTAACAACGATTCCACTACAGTTATTGTCTTATCATGTAGCTGTGTTAAGGGGTTGTAATGTAGATCAACCAAGAAACTTGGCAAAATCAGTTACGGTAGAGTAATAGTAACTTGAATTTTTAAATAATAAAATCCCGATACCTTTATGTATTGGGATTTTTTTGTGTCCAAAAATAATTCTTGAATGTTATTGCTGAATAATTTTATGGTGATGGCGGGTAGTATTACATCAAAAAAGTTTTTTGAATAATTTAGATTCCAGTGACTCGAATAATTCTTTCAAGTTGAAACTCATAAATTTTTTAAATGAGGTATGAATTTACAAAAAGTAAAAATGAATTAATTTTGAATAATTCCATGGGATTTTTTCCATTTGAATCTGTATTTTTGTGGCATGTTTCAGTTAGGAAAAACCATAGTATCGGAAGATATAATAGAAAAAGATTTTGTTTGTAATCTTTCAGCTTGTAAAGGCGAGTGTTGCGTTGCTGGAGATGCAGGAGCTCCTTTAGAAGAAAGTGAACTTCAGATAATGAAAGATATTTATAAGGATGTCAAACCTTTTTTAAGAGAAGAAGGTGTAAAGGCTATTGAAGAACAAGGGGTTTACACTACCAATGAGTATGGTGAGCATGAAACAACTTTGATTGATGGTGCGGATTGCGCTTATGTAATTTTTGATGATAAAAACACGGCGCTTTGTGGGATAGAAGAAGCTTATAATAGTGGTTTAATCGATTGGAAAAAACCGATTTCATGCCATTTGTATCCTATTAGAGTACGTGAGTATTCTGAGTTTTCCGGGGTGAATTATGATAAATGGGATATCTGTGATGATGCATGTAGTTTAGGGAAAGAATTACAGGTGCCTATTTATAAATTTGTGAAACAAGCACTGGTAAGAAAATTTGGTGAGGATTGGTATGCTGAATTAGAAAAAGTAGCTGAAGGTCTTAATAAAGATAAAAAATAGCTGGTTATAAAGCCACAACGATGAAAGTAAAGTAATATTGTTTTTTGTTATTGAGTTTAGTGTTTTAAACTTCTTTTTTGTTGGTGATTTGGTGTTTTCAGAGACGTGTTTTTAGTTTTGTTTTGCTTTTTTTGAAGAGCTGTTTTAGTTCATTTTTTTGTCTTGAGATTATCATTTAAGCAGGGGTTTTGAATATTAATATTATCAGGGTTTTAGCTTCTTTTCTTGTGTTTAATAGGCTGTTTTATAGATAGTTGTTTGTGGTGGTGTTTTTAAGTTTTTCCTCGATTTTTAGGTGTATTGTTAAGAACTTCGTGGTTTTGTGAATAAGTAAGACTTTCATTTAGCAGCATTTTTTCCAATCTTTGTGAAGCGCAATAAAATGAATTAATTACTCTTTAAAAAAAATCCATAAAAAATGTCTCAAATAGAACCGATTTTACAGCCAAATGACAATAGATTTGTGATTTTTCCCATTCAACACCAAGATATTTGGGAATGGTATAAAAAACAAGAAGCAAGTATTTGGACAGCTGAAGAAATAGATTTACATCAAGATGTAATTGATTGGGAAAATAAGTTGAGCGATGATGAACGTTACTTTATCAAGCATATTTTAGCATTTTTTGCCGCTTCAGATGGAATTGTAAATGAAAATTTAGCAGAGAATTTTGTGACTGAGGTGCAATATTCTGAGGCGAAATTCTTTTATGGTTTCCAAATCATGATGGAGAATATTCATTCAGAGGTGTATTCTTTATTGATTGATACTTATGTGAAAGATGAATCAGAAAAAGATCAGTTGTTTAGAGCTATTGAAATTTTTCCTGCGATTAAGTTAAAGGCAGAATGGGCATTGAAATGGATAGAATCTGATTCATTTGCAGAAAGATTGATCGCATTTGCTGCTGTGGAGGGGATTTTCTTCTCAGGTAGTTTTTGTTCTATTTTCTGGTTAAAGAAACGAGGATTACTTCCTGGTTTGGCATTTTCGAATGAGCTGATATCGAGAGATGAAGGGTTACATTGTGATTTTGCTGTACACTTACACAACAATCATATTGTGAATAAAGTTCCAAAAGAAAGGATTACTGAGATTATTGTAGATGCGTTGAATATAGAGCGTGTGTTTATTACAGAATCACTTCCTGTTAGTTTGATTGGAATGAACGCGAAATTAATGACTCAATACTTAGAGTTTGTTACGGATAGACTTTTATCAGAATTTGGATGTGATAAAGTGTATGGATCATCAAATCCATTCGATTTTATGGATATGATTTCTTTGGAAGGGAAAACAAATTTCTTCGAGAAAAGAGTATCTGAGTACCAAAAAGCAGGTGTGAAATCTGGAGGTACAGGATCAATCAGTTTTGATGCTGATTTTTAAATAAAAGCGAATACATATTTTCTCTAAGAACAAAATAGAGAAATTTTAATAAGTTAATTCGGCCCTAAGAAGCTGGAGGAGGGATTTTAGCCCCTAGAGTTAAAAAATACAAATCAAAAAAACCACAAAGATGTTCGTAGTAAAAAGAGACGGGAAGAAGGAATTAGTAATGTTCGATAAGATCACTGCTAGAATTAGAAAAATTTGTTATGGATTAAATCCATTAGTTGACCCGGTTAAGGTTGCGATGCGCGTAATTGAAGGTTTGTATGATGGAGTAACTACTTCTGAATTAGATAATTTGGCTTCTGAAATTGCGGCTACTATGACTACGGCTCATCCTGATTATGCAAAATTAGCGGCACGTATTTCTGTGTCTAATTTACATAAAAACACAAAGAAAGTTTTCTCTGAAGTAATGGATGATTTATATACATATATCAACCCAAGAACAGGAAATGATGCTGCTTTATTGGCAGACGATGTGTACCAAATTATTAAAGATAATGCTGCTTTATTAGATTCTACACTTATTTACAGTAGAGATTTTAACTATGATTATTTTGGGTTTAAAACTTTAGAGCGTTCTTATTTATTGAAATTAAATGGAGAAATAGCTGAACGTCCTCAGCATATGTTGATGCGTGTAGCTATTGGTATTCATAAAGAAGATATTGAAGCTGCGATTGAAACGTATGAGTTGATGAGTAAAAAGTTTTTTACACATGCAACGCCAACTTTGTTTAACTCAGGTACACCGAAACCACAAATGTCTTCTTGTTTCTTATTGCAGATGCAAGATGATAGTATTGATGGGATTTATGATACATTAAAACAAACAGCTAAGATTTCTCAATCTGCAGGAGGAATTGGTTTATCTGCTCATAATGTAAGAGCTACAGGTTCTTATATTAGAGGTACAAATGGTACTTCTAATGGAATTATTCCAATGTTAAAAGTGTACAATGATACTGCTAGATATGTAGATCAGGGTGGAGGAAAACGTAAAGGTTCTTTCGCTATTTATTTAGAGCCTTGGCATGCAGATGTAGTTGACTTTTTAGATTTGCGTAAAAATACTGGAGCTGAAGAGAAACGTGCGCGTGATTTATTCTTAGCACTTTGGATTCCAGATTTGTTTATGAAACGTGTGGAAGAAGATGGGAACTGGACGTTAATGTGTCCAAATGAATGTCCAGGTTTATATGATAGTTATGGAGATGAGTTTGAAAAACTATACGTCGGTTACGAAGAGAAACAAAAAGGTCGTAAAACAATCAAGGCTCGTGAACTTTGGGAGCGAATTCTAGAATCACAAATTGAGACCGGAAACCCGTATATGTTGTATAAAGATGCAGCGAATAGAAAATCAAATCAAAAGAATTTAGGTACCATTCGTTCTTCTAACTTGTGTACTGAGATAATGGAATATACAGCCAAAGACGAAGTAGCTGTATGTAATTTAGCGTCTATTTCTTTACCTATGTTCGTTTCTGAAAATGCGGAAGGGGTTAAGTTTTTTGATCATAAAAAACTGTATAAAATTACTAAGAAAGTTATACGAAACTTAAATACTGTAATTGATAGAAATTACTATCCAATAAAAGAAGCTGAAAATTCTAATATGCGTCATAGACCTGTTGGTTTAGGAGTGCAAGGATTGGCAGATGCTTTTATCATGTTGCGTATGCCTTTTACTTCTGATGAAGCTAAAAAATTAAATCAAGAAATATTTGAAACATTGTATTTTGCTTCTGTAACTTCTTCTATGGAGATTGCAAAAGTTGATAAACCATATTCTTCTTATGAAGGTTCTCCAATGTCTAAAGGAGAATTCCAATTTAATATGTGGGGTGTTTCTGAAACAGAATTGAGTGGTAATTGGGACTGGGTTAAGTTGCGTAAAGATGTTAAAAAACATGGAGTTCGTAATTCACTTTTAATGGCTCCAATGCCAACGGCATCGACTTCTCAAATTTTAGGGAATAACGAAGCGTTTGAACCTTATACTTCTAATATCTATACTCGTAGAGTATTATCAGGTGAGTTTATTGTTGTAAATAAACACTTGTTAGAAGACTTAGTAGGACTTGGGTTATGGGACAATGCAATGAAAGAAGATATCATGAGAGCAAATGGATCTATCCAGCATATTGATGTGATTCCTCAAGATATTAAGGACTTATATAAGACAGTTTGGGAGATGAGTATGAAAGATATTATTGATATGTCTCGTCAGAGAGGATACTTTATTGATCAATCTCAATCGTTGAACTTGTTTATGGAAGATGCAGATTACTCTAAATTGACTTCAATGCATTTTTATGCTTGGAAATCTGGATTAAAAACAGGAATGTACTATTTGAGGACTAAATCAGCAGTAAATGCGATTAAATTCTCTTTGGCTACAGATAAGAAAGCTCAAGCGCCGGGAGTTGCAGCACCGGTAGCAGCGGAAACTGTTCAAGATGCTCCATTAACAGCGGAAGAATTAAAACAAATGATTATTCAATCTCAAAACAATCCCGACGATTGTGAGATGTGTGGTTCTTAAATCATACTTGTTAAAAATAAAAAAAGGAACTCTAATAGAGTTCCTTTTTTTGTATTCGTAAAAAATTAATTTACAATTTCAAATTGTATATTGCAGCTAGAACATAATTGAAAGAATATATATGAATTGGGAGCAATTGCTGTCTTTGAAAAGAGCAGGAGACACAAAAAAACGCGATAGGAATAAGCAAGATGAAACTAGACTTGGTTTTGAAGTAGATTTTGACAGAATTGTATTCTCATCTTCATTTAGAAGTTTACAAGACAAAACACAGGTGATCCCAGTTTCTGAAACTGATTTTGTACATACCAGATTAACTCATAGTATGGAGGTTTCCGTTGTAGGAAGATCTTTAGGGAGAATTGTAGGACAGAAAGTAATTGAAAAATATCCCCATTTAAAAGAATTGGGCTATACTTTTAATGATTTTGGTGCTATTGTCGCTGCTGCTGCTTTAAGTCACGATATTGGAAACCCTCCTTTTGGTCATAGTGGAGAAAAGGCTATTGGAGAATATTTTAAATCTGGAAAAGGGAAACAATATAAATCTCAGTTGACCTCTAAAGAATGGCAGGATTTTGTTGATTTTGAAGGGAATGCCAATGGTTTTAAAATATTATCAGAAGGAAACGCAGACTCAGGATTGAGACTTTCTTACGCCACGTTAGGTGCATTTATGAAGTATCCCAAAGAGTCGCTTCCAAAGAAACCAACAAAACATATTGTAGATAAAAAATACGGCTTTTTTCAATCTCAAAAAGAGTTTTTTAAAGATGTAGTGCAAGACTTGGGATTAAAGCCTTTGAGAATAGGGGAAGATCTTGCTTATAATAGACATCCACTGTCTTTTTTAGTGGAAGCTGCGGATGATATTTGTTATACGATTATTGATTTTGAAGATGGAATCAATTTAGGTCTAATTGAAGAAGAGTTTGCTCTTGAGTATCTAATAAAACTTGTGAAAGATACCATCGATATAAAAAAATACAATTCATTACAATTTAAAAAAGAACGCGTTAGTTACCTTAGGGCTTTGGCAATTGGAACATTGATTCAAGAGGCAGTGCGTGTTTTTATAGAAAATGAAGAGGCTATTTTAAAAGGAGAATATGGTGTTTCGTTATTAGATAAATGTAAATATGAAGCGCAAATAAATGATATTATTCAAATCAGTATTGATAAAGTATACAATAGCAATAATGTTGTTGAGAAGGAAGTGGCAGGGTATAAAATAATAGCAGATCTGTTAGAAGTTTTTATTTCGGCGACAAATAATATGTACGAGGGAGAGGCCTCTAACTATGATAAACTTATTTTTAAATTACTTCCGGAAAGTTATAGGAACCTTTCTGATTCAATTTATGATAGAATTATGATGATTTGTAGCTATATAGCTGGTATGTCAGATGGTTATGCTATATTGTTACACAAAAAAATTAGCGGAACCGCAATTTAATAGAATAGCTATGAAAAGGATATTAAGTATTGCTGGTGCGTTGTTGTTGGTTTATGTAATTTTTCAATTTAAAAATTACATAAAAGATCCGAAATTAAAACATATAGCGTATTTGGAGAATTCTCCATTTAAAAATACACTAAAGTTATCAAAGAAGGAGAGAAAAGCACAAGGTTTACCACCAAATAAATATTTTGAACGGGAATGGGAATTGTCAATGAACCCTGCTACCGGTAAACCTGAGCCTGAAAAAGTTTTAAAATTACAGCAAAAAATTCTCGAAAGAGGTCCTTTGCAAAAGGTTCCTGGAGATGCATTGGATAATAAATGGGTAGAAAGAGGTCCGAATAATGTTGGAGGTAGAACGAGAGTCTTATTGTTTGATCCTAATGATGCAACACATAAAAAAGTTTATGCTGGTGCGGTAAGCGGTGGCCTTTGGGTAAATCAGGATATTACAGATGAAGATTCTAAATGGACGCCAGTTTTGGGTGTGCCTAGTAATATGAACGTTTCATGTATTACCGTAGATCCTAGGAATAGTAATACTTGGTATGTAGGAACGGGTGAGCAATATACCTTTGGTGCTGCGGTAGGAAATGGTGTTTACAAAACCATCGACGGAGGAGCGAATTGGCAGCAATTAAATATTGTTACTGATGGACCAGGGGATTTATCTGGGGTTGGGATTGAATTGTTAGACGGTGTGTACTATATAAATGATATCGTAGCATGGGACAATGGTTCAAGTACAGAATTATTTGTTGGTGTAGGAGGGCATTACTATAATGACGCTAATGATCCTGGTAATATTTTGGGACCACAATCGGCGGGTTTATATAGATCTACAAACGATGGTGTTTCATGGAATCGTGTTACGGATTCTTCTTTATCTTATTCCGTAGGTAGTTTTACTTTTTATTTCATACCAAATGATATTGAAATTGGTGCTGATAATAAATTATGGATGGGGGGAATTGCAACTCCTGGATTTGGAACAACTGGAGCGGGTACTGTTTTTAAGTCTTCGGACGGAGAAACATGGGATTTAGTAACAACGTTAGCCAATTCCAATAGAGTTGAATTGGCGGTGTCAAATTCTGATGCTAATAAACTATATGCTCTAACTCAGGGGACTACTTCTAGCGGTCCTCATGTATTTGGAACAACCGATGGTTTTAGTACAGTTACAGAATTGTCAAAACCGAATGATGCTGATCCTGGTATTCCTGATAACGATTTTACGCGAGGCCAAGATTTCTATGACTTAATGATTGAAGTGGATCCAAATGACGATGATATTCTATATGTTGGTGGTATTAATTTGTTTAGATCTACGGATGGTGCTCAAAATTGGGACCAAATTTCAAAATGGCGCAGTGGCATAACGGGAAGTTTTCCGGTGGTACATGCAGATCAACATGCAATGACTTTTAGACCTGAAGCATCAAATGAGGCTGTTTTTGGAAATGATGGTGGTGTTTATTATTGTTCATCGCTTGCTACGGCAAATACAACAAGCGCTACTACAAATTCGGTGAATTCTGATTTTAATGTTACACAGTTCTATTATACAGCACTAGCACCAACGGCGGACAATGAATACTTTTTAGGAGGAACGCAAGACAATGGAACACCTTTTTTTGGAAATCCTAATAGTCAAAATTCAGAAGATATTTTTGGCGGAGATGGAGCCGCATGTTTTGTAGATCAAGTAGGTGAGTCCTATATGATCGTCTCATATCTTTATAATAATGCTTACAGATTGTATAATTTTATTTTAAATGAATGGAGAACGATAAATAGTGATTCTGAAAACGATGGTGACTTTATTAATCAAGCGGCTTTGGATTCGAATTTAGATATTTTATATACGAATGGTTCCTCAGGGGGCACTTCTAAACTTTATAGGTATTCTAATCTTTTAAATATTTCGTCTAACGGTTCAGCTCTTAAACGATCATTAACAGATCCGTTATTAATGAGTTCACCTACTGCAATTACGGTCTCTAATTATACCACCACAAGTTCTACTTTGTTAGTAGGAACTGAAACAGGAGAATTATTGAGAGTTACAAATGCAAATACAGATCCGGAATGGACAGATATTTCCGATTCTAATTTTTTAGGAAGTATTTCCGATGTTGAATTTGGTAATAATGAAAATGAAATCTTTGTTACTTTTCATAATTATGGCGTTTCTAGTATTTGGTATTCTAAAGATGGAGGAACTACATGGTCGGAAAAAGAAGGGGATTTACCTGATCTTCCTGTAAAAGCAATTTTGTCTAATCCGATAGAATCGAGCGAGGTTATTATTGGAACTGAATTAGGAGTTTGGAAGACTACTAATTGGAATGATGAAAACCCGAATTGGGTGCAGTCTTACAACGGAATGAGTGATGTGAAGGTTACAGATTTTGAATATAGGAAAGATGGGTATGCAGTTATGGCGGCAACATATGGAAGAGGCTTGTTCTCTGGTGTTTTTGGCGCTACTTCTCCAACATTTGCTTTGTCTGCTTCAGAAAGTTCTTTAAAAATTATAGAAACAAAACCAGTGACTTTTCAGGTTGCTTATCAGGTTTTTGCTGGGTTTGATGAAGAAGTATCCGTGCTGGTTTCAGGAAATCCGACAGGTTCATCAGTAACGATTAATCCAAATTCACCAATTTCAATGAATTCAAATGGTTCTTTTGAATTTACGGTTACTCCTTCCGATGAGTATGAAACAAGAACTTACTCTTTAGAAGTATCAGTAACTTCATCAGCTGAAACCAAAACGATAGGCTTTTTGCTAGAGGTAGATTTAGACATCGACAATGATGGAATTGATGCAAAAGATGATAATTGTATCGATGTTGCTAATCCTGATCAAACGGATAATGATAATGACGGAATTGGAGATGTATGTGATGATGATGATGATAATGATGGTGTTTTAGATTTTAATGATAACTCACCATTAGTTTCCAATCCAGGTCAACTAGATACTGATAGTGATGGAGAAGGAGATGCTAGTGATACTGATGATGACAATGATGATGTTTTAGATGTGGAAGATAACTGTCCATTAGTTTTCAACCCAGATCAACTAGATGTGGACGAAGATACTATTGGTGATATTTGTGATGATTCTATTGAGATTGATCCAATTCAGCCAAAAGGGTTCACACCTAATAATGATGGAATTAATGACAATTGGGTTATAGAAAAAATAGAGGAGATGTATCCAGATAATACTTTGGAAATTTATAATAGATCTGGCCAGTTGGTTTATAAAGCTCAGCCATATAAAAATGAATTTTCCGGAGTATCAAATACCTCAGGGAATATGCAAAAATTACCGGTAGGTTCTTATATGTATATTTTAAAATCAGGGGATCCTATTGCGGATTTTTATCCAGAGGCATATGTTAAAAAAGGTTGGATGTATATAAAATATTAAAGAGAAAGAGATGAATAAAATAAAACTACTACTTGTTTTTATGCTTTTTGCAGGTGTATTATATGCACAAGAAAATGCGCCTAATTATTTATTGTACCGATACAATATGAATATTTTAAATCCTGCTTATGCTGGGGTGTCTGAAAATTCAGAGGTTGGGTTAGGTTTTAGAAAACAGGCTACAGATTTTGATGATGCAGCTATAACGCAATATGCTTCCTTTTCCACTCCTTTAAAAAAGAATTTGGGTATCGGCGCTTCTTTGATTAATGATAAGGTGTTTATTACAAAGGTAACTAGTATTGTGGTAGATTTATCTTATAAGTTACAAATGGATGCTGTAACCAATTTGTATTTTGGTTTGAAAGCTGGTGGAGCTTTTCATAGTGTAGATTATAATTCTCTTGGAGTGAATGACCCTTTGTTTAGTAGTAATGAAAGTACTTTTAGCCCACAAGTTGGGGCAGGAGCCTATTTAAAAGGAGAAAAGTATTTTATTCATCTTTCTTCCCCAAATCTAATTTTATCAGAAATTCAAAGTCCGAAATTGGACAATACTGGGTCTATTATATCTGAAAGTGTTGAAGAAAGACTACATGTGTATTTAGGTGCTGGTTATACTTTCTCTTTAAATGAAAATATTGATTTGACACCTTCTGTCTTTTCTAGATTAGTAACAGATGAAGAGATGCTTTTAGATATTTCTGCCGTTGCCGATTTTTCTGAAAAAATTGAAGCAGGATTGACTTATAGATTAGATACTTCTGTGATTGGTTCGATTATGTTGAAAGTTGTAAAAAATACATCTTTTGGATATGCTTATGAGTCTGTAACCTCTGATTTTAGCGCTGTTTCTTCAGGAACTCATGAGTTTGTAGTAAGGTTCGTGTGGTAATTTAGAAGGAATATACAACCCCAACACCCAAAAGTTGTTTCAATTGTATTTCTGGTTTTCCTGTTTCTTTATCAACTACATCGTTATCAAATACTATATGGGTACCAATGTTTGCTTTGACAAATTTATTAACGATGAGTTGCAGTTTTAGTTCCCAATCCACATCGATATTGGAAAAGTCATTTAAATAATCTGTGTAGAGAATAAGTTTATTGTTCATCACGATATTTTCCATAAGATCATGTTTCCATTCTCCAGTGGTTAAGATTCCAAATTCTATTTTTGATCTTTCTCCTTTATTTACACCAAAAGCTCCTTGGTTGGAGAGTATTTCATCATACACAAGTGTTGTTTTATTGGTCAGAGGAGAAAGGTAAAGTTTAAAGGCTTTATCAGGAGAGGTGTATTGTGAACCTACCCCAAGAAAGATATAGGCAGGAGCAAAGAATTTTGAAATATAATCTTCTCTATTCGGATATTTATATCCGGGTGCATATTGCGTTCTAAAATTAAATCTTGCCGAATTGTACCAGTTTGAAGTAGCCGTTTTTCGATACCCAAAATTAGAGATAAACTCCAAAACATCATCGGTTTTTCTAGTGTCTTGGCCATTTTCTTTATTCAAACCATAGCGACTTTTAAAATGATTGTTCCAAAATAAACGATCTCTTTTATAGTTGAATTCAAAATCAACAGTAGTAATACCAGCAATGGAATTTTCACCACCGGCACTCCAGTTAACAAAGGCTGTTTGCGTCATTAATAACCCCAAAGTCTTCTTGAATGCCCATTGCGTACTCGTGATTTTTTCTTTTTTTACAGGCGTAAGAGAGTCTATTTCAACATGTGCAGAAACCGTTGCGGTAAAAAGCAGAAATATTGTTGTAAATAGGGCTTGTTTCATGGTTTAGAAAAGTCTAAGATATCAAAAAAAGTGCCAAATAGTTATAAATTTAATTTGATCTCAGTTTTAATACTTTCATTATCTAAATGTATTGATTTGAGAAGTTCAGTTGTGGATCCATGTTCTATAAACTCATCCGGAATTCCGAGTGTTTTAATTCTTTTGTTGTGATAATTGTTTTCTTGAGAAAATTCAATAATTGCACTTCCAAACCCTCCTTTAACGGCATTGTTTTCAATAGTCAGAATACGATCAAATTGGTTGAATATCTTTATCAAAAGTGATTTATCCAACGGTTTTATAAATAGCATATTGTAATGGGCTATTTTTTGCTCTTCTGATTCGGAGAAATCGTTGATAACTTCTGAGATTCTGGTTCCAACAGTTCCGATAGAAAGAATTGCTAGAGTGCTTCCCTCTTTTAAAATGCGTCCCTTTCCAATAGGAATTTCTTCGAAAGGGACTTGCCAATTTTCAATGTTTCCTTTTCCTCGTGGGTATCTAATTGCAATCGGGTTTTTTAGATGTCCTAATTGTACCGTATATAAAATGTTTCTCAAATCAATTTCATTTTGCGGTGCAAAAAGGATCAGGTTTGGAATACATCTCAGATAACTGATGTCAAATACGCCATGGTGTGTTGCTCCATCTTGTCCTACCAAACCTGCTCTATCGACACAGAAGATTACTGGAAGGTTTTGAATGGCTACATCATGAATAATCTGGTCATAGGCTCGTTGCAGAAAAGTAGAATAAATGGTGCAATAAGGAATTAGTCCCTGAGTAGCCATACCAGCTGCTAAGGTAACTGCATGTTGCTCCGCGATACCTACGTCAAAAGCTCTTTCGGGTAAGGCTTCAATCATGTATTTTAAAGAGCTTCCAGTTGGCATTGCTGGGGTAATACCTACAATGTTCTTATTCTGTTTGGCCAATTCTAATAAAGTCAGCCCAAAAACATCTTGGTACTTGGGAGTATTATTATGGTTTTGTTTTGGTAAAATTTCTCCTGTGCGCTTGTCGAATTTACCAGGAGCATGATATTTTATTTGTTCTTGTTCAGCTTGTTTGAGTCCTTTTCCTTTTGTGGTAACGATATGAAGAAATTTAGGACCCTTTATTTTTTTTAATCTTTCAAGTTCAGTTAAAAGTCCATTTAAATTGTGTCCGTCAATAGGTCCAGAATAATTAAAGTTTAGGGCTTCAATCATATTTCCTTTAGGAGCCTTTTGACCGATTTTTGCTTTCATCAAGTACTCTTTTAATGCGCCAACGCTAGGGTCAATTCCCATTGCGTTATCGTTTAAAATTACAAGTAAGTTAGCATCTGTAACTCCGGCATGATTTAACCCTTCAAAAGCCATACCTGACGCAATAGAAGCATCACCAATAACAGCTATATGTTGTGTTTCTAGATCTCCCTTAATTTTAGAAGCCATTGCCATTCCCAATGCTGCGGAAATAGAAGTTGAGGAATGCCCTGTTCCAAAGGAATCATACTTGCTTTCTTTTCTATTTGGAAATCCGCTCAAGCCATTGAATTGGCGATTGGTGTGAAATTTTGTTTTTCTTTCAGTTAAAATTTTGTGAGCATAGGCTTGATGTCCAACATCCCATATTAAAGAATCTTTTGGTGTATTGAAAACATAGTGCAATGCGATGGTCAATTCTATAACCCCCAAACTTGCCCCCAAATGTCCTTCTTTAGTGGCAACAAAATCAATAATTGCTTCTCGTAACTCTTTGGCAACTATGGGTAATTCACTAATGTGAATTTGCCTTAAATCGTTAGGGTTTGTTATGGTATTTAGTAATTTTTTTGTCATAATTTGAGCGAAACAAAGATACTATAATTTAATACAGTTTTATTCTTAGAACTTGCTATAACTTAAAGGAATTCTTTATTTTTATCTGCATTAATTAAAATATACTTGGGACTATGTTAAATCCTTTTGATGATACTTATTTTATGAAACGTGCTTTGCAAGAGGCTCAATTGGCTTTTGATAAAGATGAAGTTCCCGTAGGAGCCGTTATTGTAAGTCAAGATAAAATAATTGCAAGAGGACATAATTTAACAGAGGCCTTAAATGATGTAACTGCACATGCAGAGATGCAGGCTTTTACGGCTGCTTCTGATTTCTTAGGAGGTAAGTATTTAAAGGATTGTACTTTGTATGTTACGTTAGAACCTTGTCAAATGTGTGCTGGTGCCAGTTACTGGACTCAGATAGGAAGAATTGTTTTTGGTGCATCGGATGGTGTAAGAGGTTTTGAGAAATGTAAAACGGTATTGCACCCTAAAACAACCGTTACGAAGGGTGTTTTGGAAGAAGAATGTTCTTTAATATTGAAGCGATTTTTTATAGAAAAGAGAAATTTGAACTGATATGAAACTTAGTATTACTTACATAGAACTTAAACGTCCGATATATTTTTTTTCATTGTCTTTGCAAGCCATGAAAATTGTGAAACAGTTAAAATCAACGTCTTGTAAAAAGAATAAAAACCTTGGTTTTTGGAACAAGCATTATACTATGTCCTTATGGGAAGATGAAGATTCTATGAAAGAATTTGTTAGGAGCGGCGCCCATCTTGAAGCTATGAAAAATAGTTCAAAAATAGCGAAAGAAATAAAAGTTTTAACAATTGATAGTGATAGGTTTCTTCCTTGGAAAGAGGCAAAAAACAGAGTAACGAATCAGAAGAATATTTTAAGGTAGTAGCATTAGGAATCTTCTTTTTTTTCTTCTGGTCCTTGCATATTTTTAAATGAATATCGGGTTAAGTCTTTTCCTTTATATCCTATGTAAATGAATAGCGGAAGTAATACAAATGCTAAGACCAAAACACCTATTCCAATGAAAAATTCTGCTTTTTCTGCTTGGATACTTTGCATATAAAGTCCGCTACCAATTAAGCCGAGAACAATTAATAATATAAGTTTTAGTACTACCTTCATCTTAGTTTGTTACTTCAATTAATTTTCTTCTATAAGCTGTTAGTAATCTAGATTTAGAAATGAATCCCATATAGATTCCATTTTTTACAACGGGTAAATTCCACGCACCACTATCTTGAAATTTTTTCATGATTTCTTTCATGGTATTTTTTTCGTAGTCAATAATACCTTTAGAATTTTGCATCAATTCTTGTACGGTAACAGTTTCATAAAGAGTCTGATCAAACATAATTCCTCTAATATCATCCAATAAAACAACACCAAGATATTGATTTTTTTCATTGACTACAGGGAAGTTGTTTCTTGATGATTTTGCAACTGCCTCCTTAACAACATACCCAAGTTTCATTTCAGGTAACAGAGAGATGAAATTAGTTTCGATAACCTTGTCAATATCCATCAACATCAATACGTTTTTATCTTTATCATGAGTCATCAGCTCTCCTTTTTTTGCTAGTTCGGCAGCGTATATATTAAAAGGAATGTATTTTTTAGTGATCAGATATGAAATGGCAGCAGTGATCATAAGTGGAATAAATAATTCATGTCCACTAGTAATTTCGGCAATCAGGAAAATTGCTGTAAGTGGTGCATGAAGTACTCCTGCCATCAATCCTGCCATACCAACTAGGGCAAAATTTCCGGTTGATAATTGATGAGAAGAGATGTTTAAAGTGTTAAAAAACAATGCAAAAACAAAACCGGTTACACTTCCTGTAAATAAAGTAGGGGCGAAAACTCCCCCAACACCTCCAGCACCAAAAGTAATAGATGTTGCAACAATTTTAAAAACAACAAGACCTAATAAAAAGATAATAATCCACCAGTTGTTTTCAGTCACTATTTCAAAATAATTTTGTCCGAAAACTCCTGTTACGTTATTGTTTAATAGGTTATTGATGGTTTTAAAACCCTCACCAAATAATGGAGGTATAAAATAAACGATGATACCCAATCCGATACCACCAATTAATAATCTTTTGTACGGGTTTGTAACTTTAGCGAAAAAGTCTCCAATGATAAAATATATTTTACTGAAGTATACAGAAATCAATCCACAACTCACACCTAAGGCCACATAATAAATAGTATCAATCAGTGTGAATTTATCAGTAAGTTCAAATCTTAATATGGAGTTGTCACCTAAAAAAAAGTAAGAGGTTAGAATCGCTGAAATTGAAGATAATAATAATGGTATTAGTGAAACTAAGGTGAGGTCTAAACTAAAAATTTCAATTGCAAATACGATGGCCGCAATTGGGGCTTTAAAGATGGAAGACATGGCTGCCGCAGCTGCTGCTCCAATTAACAAGGTACGTGTACTTCTGTTCAGATGAAAAAGTCTAGATACATTAGAACCAATGGCAGCACTAGTTGCTACAGTAGGTCCCTCTAGTCCCACAGATCCACCGAACCCAACAGTTATTGGGGCCGTAAGTATAGAACTATACATTTTATAACGTTCCATAAGACCTTTCTTTTTAGATATCGCATGTAAAGTTGATGGGATTCCATGAGATACTCTATGTTTAATTACATGTTTAATCATCAGAAGGGTTAATAACAGACCGATGATTGGAAAGATGTAAAAAACAGATTGATAATTATGAACCTCCTCTTGAATAAGGTGGGTTAAGTTTTTTAGTGTCACGGCAGCTAAACCAGAAAGCAAACCAATAATTATACTAACAATGTAGATAAATTGTTGGCTTGTTAGATGTTTGTATTTCCAAATTAAAAATTTGGTAATCAGGTTTTTTTTCTGTGGTGACATATACTATTATCAATCAAAAATCCCACTTAGAAAAGTGGGATGTTATGTTTATGCTTGCTCGTTGTTTTCTTTTTCTATAATGTTTAATTTCAAGCTCAGTTCCGTAAGTTGAGCATCGTCTAAAGCCGCCGGTGCGTCAATCATTACGTCTCTTCCTGAGTTGTTTTTTGGGAAGGCAATGAAATCTCTAATGGTTTCTTTACCTGCAAGGATGGCTACCAATCTATCCAAACCGAAAGCCAAACCACCATGAGGTGGAGCACCATATTCAAAAGCATCCATTAAGAAACCGAATTGTGCTGCCGCTTCTTCTTCTGAGAATCCTAAATGTTTCAACATGATTGCTTGTGTAGCTTTGTCATGAATTCTAATAGATCCTCCTCCTATTTCATTACCGTTTAATACTAAATCGTATGCGTTTGCTTTAACGGCACCAGGGTCTGAATCTAATAATTCCAATTGACCAGGTTTAGGTGATGTGAAAGGGTGATGCATTGCATGGTAATGTCCTGTTTCTTCATCTAGTTCTAATAATGGGAAATCAATCACCCATAATGGAGCAAATTCTTCCGGTTGTCTTAATCCTAAACGTTCTGCTAATTCCATACGTAAAGCACTTAATTGAGCTCTAACTTTATTGGTATCTCCACATAGTACACAGATCAAATCACCAGGTTTAGCTCCTGTTTTTGCAGCCCATGCAGCCAAGTCTTCTTGATTGAAAAATTTATCAACAGAAGATTTGAAAGAACCATCTTCATTGTATTTAGCATAAATCATTCCGGTTGCTCCTACTTGAGGTCGCTTAACCCATTTGATTAATTTGTCTATTTCTTTTCTTGTATATGCGCCACCACCAGGAACGGCAATACCAACAACAAGTTCAGCGTCGTCAAATATTTTAAATTCTCTGTGTTTTGAAATTTCGTTTAATTCTCCAAACTCCATTCCAAAACGAATATCCGGTTTGTCATTACCATAAGTTTTCATGGCATGATCAAAAGTCATTCTTGGGAAATCTCCTATTTCAACATTGTTTATTTTTTTCAACAAATGACGTGTCAATCCTTCAAAAATATTTAAAACATCCTCTTGTTCAACAAAGGCCATTTCACAGTCAATTTGTGTGAACTCTGGTTGTCTGTCCGCACGTAGATCTTCATCTCTAAAGCATTTTACGATTTGGAAATATTTATCCATTCCACCAACCATCAACAATTGTTTGAATGTTTGAGGAGATTGAGGTAAGGCATAAAACTGACCTTCATTCATTCTAGAAGGTACTACAAAATCTCTAGCTCCTTCTGGAGTAGACTTGATCAAGTATGGAGTTTCAACTTCAATGAATTCTTCATTCGATAAAAAGTTACGAACTTCTTGAGTTACTTTAGATCTGAAAATCAAACTGTCTTTTACAGGGTTTCTTCTGATATCTAAATAACGATATTTCATACGCAATTCTTCTCCACCATCAGTTTCATCTTCAATGGTAAAAGGAGGAAGGTTCGCTTCGTTTAAAATAGTCAATTCAGAAACCAAAATTTCTATCTCTCCAGTGGCAATTTTGTCATTTTTAGACTGACGTTCAATTACAGATCCTTTTACTTGAATAACAAATTCTCTACCAAGAGTTTTGGCTTGTTCAATAATTGCTTTGTCTGTACGATCGGCATCAAAAATTAGCTGCGTAATTCCATAACGATCACGTAAATCTAGCCAAATCATAAAACCTTTGTCGCGTATTTTTTGTACCCAACCAGATAAGGTTACTTCTTGTCCAACATTTGAAATATTTAATTCACCGTTCGTA
This sequence comes from Flavicella sp. IMCC45537, assembly GCF_057197705.1. Classification (NCBI taxonomy): domain Bacteria; kingdom Pseudomonadati; phylum Bacteroidota; class Flavobacteriia; order Flavobacteriales; family Flavobacteriaceae; genus Flavicella; species Flavicella sp. IMCC45537. The sequence goes on along the minus strand of NZ_CM170067.1, from coordinate 2,351,578 downwards.
TGACTTCTATACATCTATTAATTTATTTAGAAAGATAGGTAGTTTCCTATCTAAATGCGTTTAAAATTTGTTTCCCATTTGGGCTGTGCAAATTTAAGGATTTACTAGAAATAAGCTTAAGATTATCAATTGTTTTTATAAGTTTGTTAGAATCGTCTCATTGAGTTCTATAATATTTAGTTATGACAAATAAAATTAAAACAGGAGTCTTGTCTTTCGGTATGTCTGGGAGCTTGTTTCATTGCCCTTTTTTGAATATCCATGAACATTTTGAATTGCACAGTATTGTGGAGAGGTCAAAGAAAAAAGCGAATCTTGAATATCCTCAAATAATTAGTTTTGATTCTGTAGATGCTATGTTAGCCAGTGATGATGTAGAGTTGATAGTTGTTAACACGCCGAGTTCTACTCATTTTGAATTTGCAATGAAAGCCTTGAAAGCAAGAAAACATGTTCTTGTGGAAAAGCCATTTACAGCTACCGTAGAAGAAGCAAAATTATTATTGCAAGAAGCTCAGAGAAATAATTGTAGAATCTTCCCATTTCAGAATAGACGCTTTGATAGTGATTTTCTGTCAGTTAAAAACGTTGTTAACTCGGGAGTTATAGGGGATTTGATAGAGGTGCATTTTAGATATGATCGATATAATATTTTAATTTCAGATAATAAAACAAAAGAGACAGGCACACCTGCAAGCGGCGTTTTGTATAATCTTGGACCGCATGTTATTGATGCTGCTATTGCTTTGTTTGGTGTTCCAGAGAAATGGTCGAAAGTAAAGAACAAAATAAGACCTCATACTGAAATTGACGACTATGGCGCTTTTCATTTGCAATATAAAAGTGGGCTTCAGGTTTTTTTAACAGTAAGTTTGTTGGTGGCTGATGCGCAGAAATCTTTTGTGATTCATGGTAAAAAAGGATCTTTTGTAAAAGATAGAACAGATGTACAAGAGGATCAATTGAAAAGAAAAATGAGTCCAAAGGATAAGGGATTTGGAGTTGAGGTTGCCGGCTCTGAAGGTGTTGTAACGATTGTTGAAAATGGTGTGAAGAAATCAGAAAAAGTATCTGCAGAGGCTTCTAATTATTTAGCCTTTTTTGATGCTGTTTCCAATGCTATTAGAAATGAAGAAGAATTTATTGTTACCCAAGAGCAAATTTTAAAACAAATTGAAATTTTAGAAGGTTAGCTAATTCTAAGTAGCGCTTTCTCATTGTGCTTAAAAATGTTTGTTAACTTTGCAGTAAAATAAAACTCCTTGGAAGCAAAGCTATATTTAGTACCTACACCGATTGGAAATTTGGAAGACATCACTTTCCGAGCGATAAAAACATTAAAAGAAGTCGATTTGATTTTAGCTGAAGACACACGTACTTCAGGAAAATTATTGAAACATTTTGAGATCGGAACTCAGATGATGAGTCATCATATGCATAATGAGCATAAGATGGTGGATAGAATTGTGCAAAGAATACAATCAGGAGAGGCAGTTGCTTTGATTTCCGATGCTGGTACTCCAGCTATTTCTGATCCAGGTTTTTTATTATCTAGAGCTTGCGTTAAAGCGGGAGTATCTATTGAATGTTTACCCGGGGCAACGGCTTTTGTACCGGCTTTGGTGAATAGCGGACTGCCAAATGATAAATTTGTATTTGAAGGTTTTTTACCCGTTAAAAAAGGAAGGCAAACAAGATTATTATTGTTAGCCGAGGAAACTCGAACTATGATTTTTTATGAGTCACCTCACAAACTTTTGAAAACTTTAGGTCATTTTTCCGAATATTTTGGCTCAGAAAGACAAGTTTCTGTTTCTAGAGAATTGACAAAAATGTTTGAAGAAACAAAACGAGGAACAGTAGCTGAAGTAATAGAACACTTTTCAAAAAACACCTTAAAAGGAGAAATTGTTGTTGTGGTGGACGGTAAAAAATAGATTCATTTGAAAATAAAGCTATTTTTAAAGCACTGATATTTAGATGTTTTCTTGTTTATTGTAGGTTGGGTTTGATTTTTTTTAAAAAAAAATTAAACCTTTTTCATTGATAGGGGTCGAAATAAAAAACCACTAATCAAGATACAATGAAAAAAACACCCCTAAGAATTCTTTTAAGTGCGATTGTTTTATTCGCATCCTGTTCAAAAGAGGATACAACAGATAGTGAAATTCAAGGTGATCCTTTTGCGGAATTAAATTTACCAGATGAATATTTTAATTATGCAAACATTGCATTGCCGAACCATATAACTTCGAATGGATTTCCTGAGCTATTTCAATTCCAGGCGGTTACCGAGATTGACAATACTCCAAATGACAATCAAATAACCAACGCTGGTGCAACCTTGGGTAGAGTTTTATTTTACGATAAAAAATTAAGTGGAAATGGAACCATTGCTTGTGCTTCATGTCATGATGCTGCGCATGGCTTTTCTGACCCTGAAGTTTTGAGTGTTGGGTTTGAAGGCGGGTTAACACGTAGACATTCTATGGCGATTGTAAATGCCAGATTCAATGCAGGTGGAAAGTTTTTTTGGGATGAAAGGGCAGCAACTTTAGAAGACCAAGTACTGATGCCTTTTCAGGATGATGTAGAAATGGGGTTGACTCTAAATGAATTGGTTCAGATTGTTCAAAATCAAGATTACTATCGAATATTGTTTGAAGATGCTTTTGGAGATCAAACGATTTCAAGCGATAGAATTTCAAAAGCTTTGGCGCAATTCATTAGAAGTATGGTAAGTACAACTTCGAAATATGACAAAGCTAGAAGTGAAGTGACTTCTGCGATTGTTGACTTTCCTGGTTTTACAGATATTGAAAATCAGGGGAAAAGACTATTTTATCTGCCAAGACCACTTTCAAATGGTGTCAATGGAAATTGTGTTGGATGTCATCAGACAGAAGCTTTTATCGGTCCTTCGCGTACAAGTTTGGGGCCTTTAACAACTTTTACAACAACCAATGGATTAGATGCAGTATCTACCACTGATTTGGGGGTCAATGAAACTACAAAAAATGCAGCTGATATAGGGAAATTTAAGATTCCTTCTTTGAAAAATATCGCCATTAGACCGCCATATATGCATGATGGAAGATTTGCGACTTTGAATGAGGTTATTGAGCATTATAGTTCTGGAATTAAAAATCACGCGAATCTAATTTCACCTTTGGTAAATTCTGCTGGAGAAGTCGGCCAGTTTAATTTTACTCAAGACGAGAAAGAGGCATTGGTTGCGTTCTTAGAAACGTTAACAGATGATGATATGTTGACTGATGAGAAATATAGTAATCCCTTTGAATGATATGAAGCACGTGTTATATTTTATCCTAATTTTAACTGTTGTCAGTTGTTCTTCGGAGGTCGAAATTCAAAATGAGATACCTCCAGCAGAAGGGACTGCACCTAATATTTTATTCATTATTGCTGACGATTTAGGAAAAGATGCAATCAATGGATTTTCAGAAGGAAGCATCAAACCAACGACCCCTAATTTAGATGCAATTAGAACTTCAGGGATTTCGTTTGAGAATTTTTGGTCATATCCAACTTGTTCGCCGACTAGAGCAACCATTATCACAGGGAAATATGGTTATAGAACAAATGTAAAATGGGCAAATGATGCATTAGATCCTTCTGAAAAAATATTGCAAAAATATATAGCTGAGCAAACTTCAAACACATATACTTCAGCTATTGTTGGTAAATGGCATTTATCTGGCGGAGATACTTCAGTCAATCCAGAATCATTTGGATTAGATTATTTCGCAGGTCTCATTCGAGGTCAGCCTAAGAGTTATACCAATTGGCAATTGTACGAGAATGGTGCAAGTACAAATATGACAACATATATTACATCAGCACTTACGGATTTAGCAATTGATTGGATAGAAACCCAAGAAAAATCTTGGTTTATGTGGCTAGCATATAATGCCCCACATACTCCGTTTCATGTTCCACCGAATGGTTTACACACGCAAGGCGATCTTCCTGTTTTCTCGGAAGGAATGGATGAGATGCCCTATTATTTAGCTGCAATAGAGGCCATGGACTATGAAATTGGTCGATTGTTGGGAGCTATGACACAAGAAACAAAAGAGAATACTATAATTATTTTTATTGGAGATAATGGATCTCCGAATGAAGTAGCACAAAGTCCTTATAATTTTTTTACTGCAAAAGGCTCTTTAAATCAAGGTGGAGTAAATGTTCCGATGTTTATTTCTGGAAAAGGGATTTCCAATACAAGTACTAATTCAAGCTTGATTTCGAGTACAGATTTGTTTGCTACAATTGCAGACATAGCTGGCGTTTCTGTAGATGAAATTAATGATAGTAAAAGTTTTAAATCATTGTTGACAGCATCTGGTGTAAACGAAGCACGCAAGTATCAATATGCTGAAAAAGATGATGGTTTGAATAACTTGTGGGCGATAAGCAATGGGGCCTATAAACTTATTAAAAATGCAAATGGAGAGGAAGCGTTTTTTCATCTTTTGGATGATCCCTATGAACAAACCAATCTTTTGGATAGAGCTTTGACAACTGCAGAAACTGCTGCTAAAATAGATTTAGAAACTGAATTATCAACTATTAGAAACTAGAAAAAAGAACGCTAAGTGAAAACGTTTTCTAGTATCAATTAACTCAAATAGAATAAAATGAAAAAGTGTTTAAATGATTTAATCTTAATATTATTTGCTTCCATCGCTCTTTTTTCCTGTTCAAGTAATGAGGGACAAGAACCTGAAGCTTCATCTGAAACTGAAATTGAAACTCCTTCAGTTTTTGAAGGATTTGCAAATGCTCCTTCCAGTTCGTTGATTTCATCTGGTACCGTTGAAGTAATTACGGAAAATACAGTGCGGTATCATATCATAAATATTTCTGATAAGCCTTATACTGTTACTATGGTTGAAACCGAAAATACTGTGGTAATTGTTGATTTGGGGCCTGGAACAGTAGCAGGAAGTCAATTAAGGACGTATTTTGATGCAATTGCTAAACCAGGAGCTGTAATTATTACTCACAATCATAGCGATCATTATAGCGGAGCTGAGAGTTTTTCTGATTTTGATTTCTACGCACAAAGTGATGTTGCCATTCAGTTGAACACAAGTAGTAAATTTGGAGGATTGTATTCGAAAGGGGTTTTTGGGGTTCCCAATTCAAGGGAAATAGGTGATTTAATTTGGGTGTTTGATAAGGTTTCAAATGCTGAGACAGGGGAAAATGGTTACCTCTATAATGAAAGGCATAAAGCTTTGTTTGCTGGAGATTTAATATATAATTTGTGTCATCCGTTTTTAAGAGAATACACTCCGAACACTGGTGAAGACGAAATTGAAAATTGGATTGCTGGTTTGAATTTTCTTAAAAACCATTTTTCGAATTACAATCATATTTTTTCTGGCCATAACGGATCCCGTTCGGAGATTGCAACGGTGATTGAAGAAAATATAGATTATCTTCAAAACGCAAAAGGAATTATTAAAGGGACTCAAAATATTACTGGTGGTGTAAAGGCAACAACAAATCAAGATGTCATTGATGAGTTGCAAATTTTATTTCCAAATTATATGGAAGCAGGATTATTATGGTCACTTCCTGCAGCAATTGGTCCCAACGATACTGGTGCTGATTGGTTCTGAAAAAAAGATACAAAGTTAAAGGTTTTCTTTAATAATTTACCTGAAATTGCATTCTAATGAGTTGTCCCTTTTGCCTGTTTACTGGATCTAAGGAGCTTTCATATCTTCGATCTGCAATTGTGTAGTTTGCGGTAAATTCGAATGCTTTATTGAGTTGCCATTCTACTCCAATTTCTAATTCCTGCATGTCATAACTTCTTGCGTCTATTTCAAATTTTTTCCCACCTTGGTATCTCATGTATCTTGCAAATGGGGTGATGATATGCTCTTTTTTTCTAATCATATACATAAACTGAGCATAACCGCCATGTAAAGATTCAATTCCTATGGTGTGTGGTGTAGTAAGGTTGGAACTGTCATAAGCATATTCAGGTCCCTTTCCCAAATTATATTCAGCTTGAAAACCAAAAGGCTGTGGATAATATATGAAATGAGCTGCAATTCTTTGGTCTCTAAAGGTTTGGTCTTGTGCATCAATATCTGTAATGGTACCATCTTCGGTTCTTAATTTAACTCCTGAGTTTACTTCAGTTGTTACATATTCTCCAGTATAGCCGCTAATTCCTGCTTCTAGAAACTGGCCAGATTTTAATTTAATAGGATAGGTGAATCGCAAGGCGATGTGCTTTAATTTATTGACATCAGGGACTAAGGTGTTTGCTTTTTGTCCGTTGTACAACATTAAATATGCCATTCCATAATCGCCACTACCTTTAAGTCCTTTAGAAACAAGCTCTTTTAATATTGCCCTTTTGTTGAGTGTTGCCCAATGAATTCCAAAACTCAGATCACGTTCATCTTTTACTGCACTGTTTAGAGGATCATTTCTATCTAAGCCAATTCTATTTTGAGAAGATTGTAGATTTTCAAATCCAAAAGGTATTTTACTTTGTCCACCTCGGAATTTAAAAGTACCCGCTTTGTCTATACTATAATCAAAATATGCATCTCTTAATTGTCCAAGATTTTTTCCGTCTGAAGCGAAGTCGGCTTGAAAATAAAAATAGACCCTTGGGTGAATCTGACCAGAAATTTTTAATCGCATACGACGAAGAGAAAAACCATGATATCCTCCATAGGTTCTGTCTCCTTGTGGACTTTCCATTTCTGGATTGGTCTTGTATAGGTCATTGTATCTGGCTTGTAAGTAGCCTCCTATTTTAACTTTTTGATACCAATTTACTTCGGGAGGTGTTGTTTTGTTTTCTGTTTGTTGAGCATTTATGAAAAGACTGTTAAAAACAATAAAACTGATAGACCAGAAAATTTTCTTCATCACAACTGATTTAGTTGTTCTAAAGATAAACAATAGTTTTTAGGATTAGAATCTAACCTAGGTGAAAAAATGATCTTACTCGAATGAGATTATTTTTCTGGCGATTCTTTGTGAAATCCCGGTGATAATTTCATAAGATATAGTGTTCGAATTTTGTGCTAGTTCATTAACCATATTTTGATTGTCGAAAACAATAACTTGATCTCTTTCCTTGCATTCAACCCCGGTAATATCTACCATAATCATGTCCATACATACGTTTCCAATGATTTTGCAAAGAGTGTTGTTGATGATTACCGCTCCTTTTCCGTTACCTAATTCTCTAGAAATTCCATCAGCATGTCCTATAGGTAAAGTTGCTGTTTTGGTTTCTTTTTCTGCGATAAAAGCTCTGTTGTATCCCAATGATTCTCCGGGTAAAATATGATGGATTTGAGAGATAATAGTTTTTAAGGATCCTACATTTTTTAATTGGGACGTTTCTTCAGGAGTGTTTCCAAAACCATACATCCCTATTCCGAGTCGTACCATGGTATGATGAGCCTCAGGGTAATTTATGATACCAGAAGTATTGCTTAGATGAAAATCTATTGGATGCGAGAAAGCCGTAGTGATTTTATCTCTTATGTCTTTAAATTTGTCAATCTGTTTATTGGTGAATTGTCTTTCATTTAAATCTTCACTCACTGCCAGATGAGAAAAAACAGATTGTAGTTTCAAACTTTTGTTGTGTTGAAATACTTCTATAATAGTATCCACGTCATTTGGAGTAAATCCAAGTCGATTCAACCCCGTGTTGAATTTTAAATGCACCGGATAGTTCTCAAATTTGTTTTTTTGGGCAAATTCAATAAATGCAGTTAGCGTTGCATTAGAGTATATGTTTGGCTCTAGTTTGTATTCTGTTAAAAGTGCATAATTTTGAATTTGAGCATGTAGCACTAAAATAGGCAATTTCACTCCTGCTTTTCTGAGAGAAATTCCTTCATGAGTATAGGCAACAGCAAGATAATCTACATTGTTCTTTTCTAAAACAAGACTAATTTGAGCGGCATCATGGCCATAAGCATATGCTTTTACTACTGCTAATAATTTAATAGTGGGTTGTAATTTGTTTTTGAAATAGGCAATATTATGCGCTAAGGCATTCATGTCTAATTCTAGAACGCTAACATGATTATTTTCTATACTCTTCAAGATGAATTATTTTTTGTCTTTTTGTATTGCTTTAAAATAAGCTGCTCTGCTTAAAGGTTCATAGTTTTCAGTTTCACCTAGAACAACTAGTTTTTTATCTTCTGTGGTACGATGGCTAAAATGTGCAAGGTTCCCTGTTTCTGTGCATACTGCATGTACTTTTGTAACGTACTCTGCAGTTGCCATTAGGTTGGGCATCGGACCAAAGGGTTTTCCCTCAAAATCCATATCTAAACCGGCAACAATAACTCTAATACCTCTATTGGCAAGATCATTACAGACGGATACAATTTCTTCGTCGAAAAACTGAGCTTCATCAATTCCAACAACATCAACATCATTTACTAATAGACGGATGTTTGAGGCAGCAGGAACAGGTGTGGACCTTATTTCATTGGCATCATGAGAAACAACCATTTCTTCATCATACCTTGAATCTGTGGTAGGTTTAAAGATTTCAACCTTTTGTTTGGCGATTTTTGCACGTCTAAGTCTTCTGATTAATTCTTCGGTTTTTCCAGAAAACATAGAACCACATATTACTTCTATCCATCCAAATTGTTCTGTATGATTTACTGTATTTTCGAGAAACATTTTGTAATTTTAAAACTTGAATCATTCCGACTGAGGTTTCAGTCTTTGTTCGACAAATTTATCAAAATAAAATAAGTAAAGGTCTTCAAAAAGAATCAAATTATGCATAAAAAGATAGAATCGGAGTTGGTGAGTTTAGCTCATAGTATTTTACAAATGAAAAATAAAGAGGATGTTTTAGCTTTGAAAGCAAAGGCGGGAGAACTTTATGAGAAACTTTCGGTACTTGCTTTTGTAGATAGATATGTAGCCGCTACACCTGGTTCTTCAAAAGAAGAAATTCTTGAAAAAGCTGCTTTGTTGGAATTGGATAAGGAGGCTAAATCGGTAGTTGCTGAATTGGAAGAGCCAGTAGTTGAACAAGAAATTGTATTTGAGGAAAAGGAGGGTTCTAAAATTGTTACTGAAGCTGTTGTGGACTCTGAGGAGTTACAAAAACAGGAAGAGGAAATAACTTTGGAAGAAGTTGTGGAAGAGGAAAATGAGGTTGCTCCTGTGGCGGAAGCAAAGTCTGTTGAAATAGAGCAGCCAGTGGAAGTGAAAGAAACTCCCGTAGTTGAAGATTTATTTTCTACAAGACTAGAAGAAAAGGAGCCGGTGTTGAAAAAAAATACACTAGAAAAAGAATTGGAAGGAACGATTTCTTTGGATGTGACCACTGATTTATTTGAAAACGCTGTAAGGGTAGAAACTGCTAAAAAATCATTAAATGATGTTTTGGTGCACAAGAATTTACAGATTGGTTTGAATGATAGGATTGCGTTTGTGAAGCATTTGTTTGACGGAAGTCAGGAAGATTTTAATAGAGTAGTGTCTCAATTAAATTCGTTTAAGGCAGAAAAAGAAGCTATTAAGTTTGTTACGAAGATGGTGAAATCTGATTATGACTGGAGTGGAAAAGAAGAATATGAAGAGCGATTTATTACATTAATTACTCGTAAGTTTGCATAATTATAAATTATAAGATAGAATAGATGAAGGCATCGGATTACAATAAAATTTTTGACAGTGTAATTGCAACATATCATGTGGTTGATTCAGTAGACCAACCTTTTGAAAATATATATGATTCAGCGACATTGGAACATTTGTTATATAGAAAATGTTGGATTGATACGGTTCAATGGCATTTTGAAGATATAATTAGATTACCAGATATCAATCCAGTTGAGGCGTTAGAGTTGAAAAGAAAAATTGACGCATCTAACCAAGATAGGACGGATATGGTTGAATATATTGATAGCTATTTTTTGAAAAAATACGAGAATGTAGTTGAAAAACAAACTGCAACAATTAATTCAGAAAGTCCAGCATGGGCTATTGATAGATTGTCTATTCTAGCTTTGAAGATTTATCATATGAGAGAGGAAGCCACAAGAGAAAGTGCTTCTTCAGAACACAAATCGGCATGTCAAACGAAATTAAATATTTTGTTAGAACAACGTATTGATTTGTCTACAGCTATTGATGATTTAATTCAGGATATTGAGAGTGGAGATAAATACATGAAAGTTTACAAGCAAATGAAAATGTATAATGACGATGAGTTGAATCCGATGTTAAGAGCAAAAAAATAAAATAAAAAAAGTGAGAGGTTTTCCTCTCACTTTTTTTATGGATTCTGTTTTTTACACCAAGGCTTCAGAAAGTGCTTGTATATTTTTTTTACTGTTTCCAATAAAAATTTGATCATTTATAATTGCTACCGGGCGTTTCAAAAAAGTATAATTTTCTAAAATTAAATTTTTGAAATCTTGCTCAGAAAGGTTTTTGTCTTTTAAGCCTCTAGACTTGTATAGCTGAGCTCTTTTACTGAACAAATCTTCATAACTACCACTTAAGGCATACATTTCTTCTAATTGAGATTCTGTAATGTTTTCAGTTTTTATTTCTTGCAAGGTAACTCCCTCTAGATTCAATTCTTTTAGAATTCGTTTACAAGTATCGCAAGTTTTTAAATAATATAATTTTTTCATCTTTGGAATTTGACAGGTCTTTTGATTCCCTCAAAAATAATATGTTTTGAACCTAAAATTAGCTACTTTTAGCAAAATTTTTTAATAAAATTATAGTTGTATTTATGGAGCATATTTTTGATAGTTTAAGCAAAGGGAGAGTTTTGATGTTAAAATTGATAGATGGACTTTCGATAGAACAATTAAATAAAATACCTGAAGGTTCTAAAAATAATATAGCATGGAATATTGCGCATTTAGTTGTGACGCAGCAATTATTATGTTACAAACTCTCTGGGTTACCTTGTTTAGTTTCTGATGAGATGATAGATCTATACAGAAAAGGAACGGCACCTACAAAAGGCGTTACCAAAGAAGAATTTGATGAAATAAAATCTTTATTTATTTCATTGCCTTTAAAGTTTGAAGAGGATTATAAGAAAAGAATTTTTCAAGAATATTCTTCGTACACAACAAGTGTGAATGTTACTTTGACAGATATAAAATCAGCAGCTACATTTAACTTATTTCATGAAGGAATTCATTTGGGAGCGGTGTTAGGCCTTCGAAAATTAGTTTAAGGAATACTTTCTATATCAATAGATTCGTTAACCGTCCAGTTGGCTTTTAGCTTTAGTTCGGTTTCAAAATAATAAACCTTTTCAGGCTGAATTTTATTTAGGAAATTCCCTGTGTCCCATATCTTGTTGTTGTTGTCGTCAAATATAATTCTAACAAGGTATGTGGCAGGTTTTAAGTCTACAAATTCGTAATTTTCACTTTTAGAAGTAGTTCTTTTTTCTACTACAAAATCATCTTTACCAGATAAAAGTTCAACAATTAAATTTTTGTTGCTTGGGTTGTTTACTCCCAATTCTAATATGGCAAAATCTTCAATGTCTTGTGTTTTTAGAATGTATTGCAACGTGTCATTTGTTTTGCCATGGAAGCTTTGAAAAGCATTTGGTAATACGTCTATTTGGTAACTTCCATTTCTGATTCTTTCAAAATCAATATATAGTTTTGATTTTTCTTTATTAAAACTTGGTTTAAAGTTTACCGCTAAAGTATCTTGATCAGTAACATAGATATTTTCCGGGTCTACAGAAGCAAAAGGGAAATTAGACTCTAAATAAAAGGTGTCTTTAGGATGTAAATTTCCACTGATAGGAGCTGTGATTTCTAAAGAATCTAGTTTTTTTGTTCTAAGTTTTACGGTGTATTTTTTTTCTAAAGTATCTTTTTTAACCAAGAATTGAAGTGAGTCTGCTTCAAATGGAGTGAACCAAAAATTCAAGGTATCCTTGTCTTTTTCTTTAGCAATAAAACTTTTGAAGTTTTCAGGCGTTTCTGTTAGTAGTTTGATATCTAATCCTTTTCGTTCCCCTTCGTAACCGAAAATTATTTTTCCAACTCGTTTTTCAAGGGGTCTTTTTAATTTAAATGCTGACTTTTCTTTAAATAAGTTTAAGGAGAAAAAAGAATCTGTTGGGATTTGTATATAATTTTGTGAAAAGGCAATTTTATCATCTTTAGGATCAAACTGATAATTGTTGTTGTAATCTTTTAAGGCAATAAGTTGGTATTTCCCTTCTTTAATGTTGGTGATGTCAAATACAATGGAGTCCAATGTATTTGTCATATAACTTGGTTTCTCGTTATAGATGATAGAATCGTTATACATTTCTGTAACCTCAAATAATAATACAGAGATTTCGGTGTCAAATACTCTTTCATAAGAATCCTTAACAATCCCATATATTTCTAAAGAATCCACATAACTACCTGTAGAGAATACATATTTGAAACTACCCAAAGGGTTTCCTTCATTGTTGTCCACAATACTATTTCCAAAATTGAATGAATAGGTAGTGTTTTCTTTAAGAGTGTCGTTAATTTTGATAGTAATTTTTTTGCTAGCAGTCCCAACGGGTGTAATGTCAGATTGATGTTTTAAAGGGGGCGAAACGATAAGTTGTTTGTTGAGGTCTTTAAATTTTACGTATTCATCAAACTGTAACTTAATTTTTTTAGAATTAAAATTGATCGCTTCATATTCCGGTGTTGCGGTAACCATTACAGGAGCAATGCTATCTTTAGGACCTCCTGAAGGACTTCCTTTTCTGGCACAATTTGTTGTAATTATACAGACAAGCAGCGAAAATAGACTTAGAGAAAATAGCTTTTTCAAAATCGAAAAAAATTAAATTATAAGCTACAAAGTAACAATTTATTTAGGGAATTTTTTAATTAAAATTTAAAAGTTGATTGTGTGCGCTACAGACGTAATGGTTAAGGAGATATTTTGGGTTTTGAGTAGTTCTTTTGCGCAGTTTTCCATAGTTGCTCCAGTGGTAATAACATCATCAAATAATAAAATATGTTTGCCAATGAGTTTCGTTTGATTTTGAAGTTTGAAATTATGTTTTGCATTTTCCCAACGAGCAAGTTTGTTTTTTTTCGTTTGGGTTTCAGTTGAGTTTATTTTAACCAAAACATTCTCAAGCATAGGAGCATTTAGATATTGTGAAAGAGCGTTACCAATGCTGGTGAGTTGGTTGTAGCCTCTTGATTTTAGTTTTTTGGTATGCAGCGGTACAGGGATTATGTAATCAATGGGTTTTAGGTTTTTAATTTTTCTTAAATCTTGCGCAAGTAGTGCTCCAAGGAGAGTGCCTATCTTTTGATTGTTATTATATTTTAATTCATGAATTAGATTTTGAGTAATGCTTTTAGGTTGGAAGAGCAACAACGAGGAAGCTAAATTGTATGGGATTCTTCCGAAAAATATTTGATCAAGAGGATTATTTTTTTGATTGCTGTAGTAGGCGTAAGGCAAATCATGAAAACAATGAGCACATAGGTTATTGTAGTTTTTTTGCAAATGTTGTGAACAGCCAATGCAGGTATTTGGGTAAAATAAATCTAGGGTATCATTGAGTTGTTCTAAAAACATCATTCCTTTTTACTTAAAGATAACGAAAAACTTAGATAAGGGACATATTTATCTGTAATTATGGGAGGTATAACTGTGTATTTAAAATTATTAGTATTAAATTTGGCTGCTTAAAAATTAACCGAAAAATTAAAAATGGAAAATAAACAGCCAAGTAAGTTGACAACAATAGTATTAGGGGTATTATTATTAGTTGCAGTAGTATTTGCTTTCTATTCAAATTCTCAGCATACTGCTTTACAAGCAGAGCTAGAAGCTGAAAAAGCAGAAATCAAAGCAGAACTAGATGATTTAGTTGTAAAGTATGACGCAAAAATTGCGGAAAACACAACAATGAGTGCTAAGTTATCAGCTGCAAGAGAAGACATTGTTACTTATAGAGATTCTTTAGAATCTGAAAAGAAAGCGAGTTATTCAACGATCAAGAGATACAAAAACAGAGTTTATTCTTTGCAAAAGAAAAACAAAGAATTGTTTACTCAGGTTGAAGATTTGACTGCTCAAAATGAAAAATTAAACGAAGAAGTAATTGCTGCAAAAGCAATTATTGAAACGAAAGAAGCTGAAGGAGCTGAATTGGCCGCTAAAAATGAAGAGCTTGCAGGGAAAGTTGCTATTGCTTCTGAATTAGCTGTAGATGGATTGACAGTTGCTTCGATGAAGAAAAAATCTTCAGGATCTTTAAAAGCAACTACAAAAGCGAAATACACAGATGCTTTTAGAGTTTCATTTAAAATTGGAGAGAACGTAATTGCTGAGGGAGGAGATAAGGTTGCTTATATCATTATAACAGGTCCGGAAGGAGCAGTTGTTGCACCAAAAGGTAAGGTTGAAATTGCCGAGGAGGAAGTTTACTATTCTGATACAACAACGATCAATTACCAAAATATAGCAACTGATGTTATTGTAATAACTGATGTAGTTAGAAAAGAAAACAAGAAAGGAGTCTATACGATTGCTGCCATTTTGGATGGAAAAACAATTGGAGAGTCTAAAATTGCGTTGAAGTAATTTAGAAGAATATGATTATTTCATGATTGAAATAAGTAAAAGAGCGAAGTGAAAACTTCGCTCTTTTTTTGTTTAAAAATAGGCTTTTTAAAAACAAGAATATTGAGTAGTTATAAATAAAGAAAATACTTATTTTTGCAGCATGGCAAAGCAAGAAGATCAATTTAAAAAAGTAGTTTCACATGCAAAAGAATACGGATATGTATTTCAATCTAGTGAAATTTATGACGGTTTGAGTGCAGTATATGATTATGCTCAAAACGGTATTGAATTAAAGAAAAATATTAGAGAGTACTGGTGGAAATCTATGGTGCAAATGCATGATAATATTGTTGGTTTAGATTCAGCAATTTTTATGCACCCAACAACCTGGAAAGCATCTGGTCACGTGGATGCATTTAACGATCCATTAATTGATAATAAAGATTCCAAAAAACGTTACCGTGCAGATGTTTTGATAGAAGACTATGTAGGTAAATTGGATGCTAAAATTGAAAAAGAAGTCGCTAAAGCTGCAAAACGTTTTGGAGATGCTTTTAATAAAGAAGAATTTCTAGCAACTAATGGACGTGTTTTAGGTTACAAAGAAAAAGGTGATGCTATTCTTAAAAGAATGGGGCAATCTTTAGAAAAAGAGGATTTGGCAGATGTCAAAGCTTTGATCGAAGAGTTAGGTATTGGTTGTCCTTTATCAGGTTCTAAGAACTGGACAGAGGTAAAGCAATTCAACCTAATGTTTGGTACAAAATTAGGGGCTTCAGCAGATTCCGCAATGGATTTGTATTTACGTCCTGAAACAGCTCAAGGTATTTTTGTGAATTTTTTGAATGTGCAAAAAACCGGAAGAATGAAGATTCCTTTTGGAATAGCGCAAACAGGAAAAGCGTTTCGAAATGAGATTGTAGCACGTCAGTTTATCTTTAGAATGCGTGAATTTGAACAAATGGAAATGCAGTTTTTTGTGCGCCCTGGTACACAAAAAGAATGGTATGACACATGGAAACAAACACGATTGAATTGGCATTTATCTTTAGGTTTAGGTGAAGAAAATTACCGTTTTCACGATCATGATAAGTTAGCTCATTATGCAGATGCAGCTGCAGATATAGAGTTTAGGTTCCCGTTTGGTTTTAAAGAATTAGAGGGAATTCACTCAAGAACAGATTTTGACTTAAAAGCTCATGAGGAGCACTCTGGGAAGAAATTACAATATTTTGATCCTGAATTAGGGGAGAGTTATGTACCATACGTGGTTGAAACTTCTGTAGGGTTAGATCGTTTGTTCCTTTCGATTTTCTCTAACTCTTTGCAAGAGGAAGCGTTGGAAAATGGAACTTCACGTACCGTATTGAAGTTGCCAGCGGTATTAGCGCCAACAAAAGCGGCTATTTTCCCATTAGTTAAAAAAGATGGATTGCCAGAAGTAGCAAAAGAAATTGTGAATGATTTGAAATTTGATTTCAATGTTATTTATGATGAAAAAGATGCTGTAGGTAAACGTTATAGAAGACAGGATGCAGCTGGTACACCATTTTGTATTACTGTAGATCACGATTCATTGAATGATAAATCTGTAACAATCCGTCATAGAGATACAATGGAACAAAAAAGAGTATTGATTTCAGAATTAAAATCAATTATCAATAAAGAAGTAAATATGTCTGAGTGGTTGCAAAAAATAAAGTAACCTAAATGGATCTATAATTTAAAAGCCTTTGAGAATTACTCAAAGGCTTTTTTTATTTCATGAAATTTTAATGAGATTAATTATTACATTTGGGGAAAAACCAAATATGAGAAATTATAAATTTTTATTCCTAGCTTTATTTATTAGTACCATCACTTTTGCTCAGAAATCAGTGCTTATTCGTTATCAACCTAAGGTTGGAAGTACCTTAATGAATAATATGGATGCCGATATGAATATTACCATCAAAGCAGGAGATCAAAATATCGTAACAAAAATGACGATGGGATTTGATATGTCTTATCATACGAAGTCTAGAAAAAAAGATGTGAATGCTATTGATATGGTTTTTGAAAAAATCACAATGGACATTAATAACCCGATGATGTCTGGTTCTTACAATTCAGATAATAAAGAGGAAACAGATCCTTTTGCATTAAAGATAGCGGAAAGTTTTAAAGGGGTTTTAAATAAACCAGTTCCTATGAAAATAAATGCTCAAGGAAGTTTTTCAGAACCTATAGAAATTGAAAAAATATTTCCGCAAATACCAGCTTCAAAAGCTAATGAATTGAAGGAACAAATGTCCAATCAATTTATTCAATTTCCAGAGAATAAAGTTAAAATTGGAGAGAGTTGGACCATGTCAACTACTATGAATCAGGTGGGGAATTTAGAGTATACCTACACCTTAGTAGGAATTGAAAAAGATAGATTGTTGTTAACGCTTTCAGGAAAAATGTTAGAAAGTGAGAGTCAAACGGTAAAAATGCTAACCGCAAATATTTCAGGAGACGTTACCTTAGATAGAAAAACAGGTGAAACTCTAAAGTCGAATATTGTTATGGATATGGATATGCAAATGGAGGCTCAAGGAAATACAATGGACATGAATATGAAAGCTGAAATTGGAATAAAAGCTACGCAACTGTAATTAAATAAAAAGTATATCTAAAGTCCTAAGAATTTTCTTAGGGCTTTTTTTATGAGTTTTTTATTAAGAAGTATAAGGAACAAATACTAAAGCCTGTTAGAAATAAATCTTTGATAGTGTTTCCTGAAAAGCTTTTTATGAATCTTCCGATAAGAATACTTGAGGGTGTAAAAATTAGGATTACTGCGGCTCCATTTTCGAAACCGCTTGAACACATAGCGAGAGTTCCAAAAAACAGCATTGAAATGGCAAGCCCATATTGAAACCGATAAGGGCTATTTATGGAAAGAACTTGTGTTAGGGAGGCAAGAATGCTTATTGCTGTTACTGCTGCAAGAATAATAAGGGGAGTCGCTAGATAATTTTGAAAATGAAAATTATAATTCAAGATGGAGTTGAAAGCTGTTTTCTCAAAAAAGAATGCTAGGTTATTTGTGAAAAAGCAATAACTAAAAAAAAGAATTAATGTGGTTGCGAAACCAAGAATTGGACTTAAAATATTTTTTAATTTTATTTTTTTAGACAAAATAATTCCGAAAAAAATAAAAGGTAGAAATACTACAGCTCCATAAAAAATCAGAAACGAAATTCCGGCATAAATTCCAGTATCAAATAAAGTAGATTGTTTTTTTTCTTTGGATTTTAGTTGCGCAATATTTTTATAAATTAAAAGGTATAACAAGGAAACAATTAAAAATTTAATTTCTAAAAAAGCACTCGGAAACAAGCCATAAAGCAGGATCAAAGCAAATGTATTATGTAAATTTTCATTTGAAACTTTATTTTTTATAAAATAATAAGAGTTTAAAAAGATAAATGCAATGTTTAACAGCAGAGAAAAAAGTGCTAAACCCCAATGATTATAGTCTGTTGGAGCTTCTTTTCTTAAAAAAAAATGTGTTGTAAAAAGGAGAAAAAACAAAACTGAAAGGACAATACTATTAATGGGTTTAGTTTTGTCAAAAAAATTGGCTAGCATGTTTAGTTTTTATATTTTTGCAGCGTAAAGATAATTTAAGTTATGATAGCAAACAATATATTTAGAATCATCGGAGAATTGTTCACAGAAGGTCTTTTTATTCCTTTTGATTTAATTAGAAGCGATAAAAACTGGTGGACATCTAATATTATCAATTTTCTTTTTATCGGAGTCTTTTTTGTGTTATTAGCATATTGGATGAAAGAATCGATCAGATTTAAGAAAGAAGGTACAGAAGATTTACCTAAATAGAGTTTTCTTTTGGGAAGTAAAAACAAATTAAAACGTTTCAACGAAAACGAAACTTTTTCTAACGTTATTCAGCCAACTCGTGATGAGGTAACTACTGATTTTCCACATAAAGGAAAATGGAATGAGTTCTTTAAAAACGACAATCCTATTATTCTAGAATTAGGATGTGGTAAGGGTGAATACACAATCGCTTTAGCAGAAAAAAATCCGAACATCAATTATATCGGAATAGATATAAAGGGGGCTCGATTTTGGAGAGGTGCTAAAACTGCTTTGGAAGAAGATTTGCCAAACGTTGCCTTTATTCGTACTCAAATTGAGTTGGTAGATTTTTGCTTTGCGGAAAATGAAGTGAGTGAGATTTGGATTACTTTTCCAGATCCACAAATTAAATATAAAAGAACAAAGCATCGTTTGACAAATGCAGAGTTCTTAAAAAAATACCATCATATTCTAAATGAAGATGGAATCATGCATTTAAAAACGGATAGTGAGTTTATGCATGGTTATACTTTAGGTTTATTACATGGTCAAGGTCAAGAAGTGTTATATGCGCATCATGACATATATACCAACCCACATGCGCCTGAAGATGTTTTAAATACGCAAACATTCTACGAAAAGCAGTATTTAGAAGTAAAAAAAGCAATTACTTATATTAAGTTTAGACTTAAATACTAAATTATTAAGTGCTGTATTCTTACTAAACAAATAATTATATTTGTTTGAAAAGGGATGCATGAAAAATAATATTAGTTTAAAAGAAGCTATTTCTATCGGTATTGGTGGAATGGTTGGTGGAGGTATTTTTGCTGTTCTTGGTTTAGCGGTTTCTATAGCTAAAGGTGCAACCTATATTTCATTTTTAGTTGCTGGAATATTAGCTTTGGTTACCTCTTATGCTTATGCTAAACTTTCTATGAAATTTCCTGATAAAGGAGGAACTGTTCGGTTTATCAATGAAGGCTTTGGTACATCTGTTTTTAGTGGTGCTATTAATAATTTACTATGGGTTAGTTATATTATAATGCTTGCGCTATATGCTTCGGCTTTTGGTTCTTATGCACCAAATCTGATGTCTATTACAGGAAACCTAGCCATGGATTCACATCTGTATACTACAGGAATTATTGTTTTGGCAACTGGTATCAATTATTATAGTATCTCGGTTGTGGGTAAAATTGAGTCGTATGCTGTAGTAATAAAACTAATTATTTTAATTTCTTTTATTGGTATTGGAGCATATGGTTTAATCGGTAATCCTAATTTAAGTCAGCTTGGGGTAGATAATTGGGTGAGTTCTGTGAAAATATTAGCTGGTGGAATGGTGATTTTTGTGGCTTATGAAGGATTTGAATTGATTGCTAATGCAGCGCCTGATATTGAAAATCCCAAAAAGAATATACCCAAAGCCTATAAGTATTCCGTAATTTTTGTAATTCTTTTGTATGTGATTATTGCTGCGGTAACTGTTGGCTCACTGCCTTTTAGTGAAATTGCTACAGCAGAGGATTATGTGCTCGCAGAAGCAGCTAAACCCATGTTAGGTCAGGTTGGGTTTACCATTATTACTATTGCAGCTTTGATTTCAACATTTTCTGCCATTAATGCTTCTTTGTATGGGGGAAGTAGGGTGAGTTATGAAATTGCTGAGGATGATGAATTGCCTCATGAACTGACGAGCAAATTGTGGAATCAACCCATTGGTTTACTTATTACTGCCGTTATTACAGTTTTAGTGACCATTGCATTAGAGTTAGAAAGTATATCTACTGCCGGAAGTATTGGGTTTTTACTGATTTTTGGTATTGTGAATTTTGTAGCTTATAAACTGTCTGAAAAAATTAATGGAAATAAATGGATTTCTTTCAGTGGATTTATTTTGTGTTTGGTTGCCCTTGTAGTGTTAGTGCTACAACAATTAAAAAGTAATTTTCTGAGTGTTGTGGTGGCTCTTTCTATTATTAGTGTCTGTTTTATTGGTGAATATATTTACAAGCATTATTTTGATGTCAAACAGAGTGATTAACTGTTTCTTAATTTGATACAATTCTCAGAAAATTTAATCCCAACCGTTTTATTTAGTTCTAACGGAGTATTATGCTGAATAAAAAGTGTTTGATCTTTAAACACAACCTCAATTAAATAATTTCCTTCTATAAAATAGGTTTCTTTTATGATGGCTTTATGCTCGGAGTTGGCATCTATCTCAATATCTTGTGGATAGAGTAAAATGGTTTTGTTTGAGTTGGTTTCGATTATTTTGTTAAGTGCTATTTCGTTTACATCACCAAAGAAAGAAGCTACATATTTAGAGGGAGGATTGCTGTATAGGTTGTTTGGGGTGTTTTCTGCCACTAATTGTCCTTCTTTCATGACAAGTATGTTGTCAGCAAAAGAAAGCGCATCAGTACTATCGTGGGTTGCTACAATACAGGTAATATTCTTTTTACTTAAATAGTTGAATAATTTCCTTCGCAAGTTGTTTTTTCTAAAATTGTCGATGTGACTAAAGGGCTCGTCTAGTAATAATACCTCAGGTTCTTTTGCTAAAACTCTTGCCAGGGCAACTCTTTGTTTTTGGCCGCCACTTAAGTTTTTTACTTTTACATGTGCAAAATCAACCATATCCACCACTTCCAATAGTTCCGCAGTTCTTGCTTTTTTTTCTTTAGGAAATCTGTTCGGTAAAAATTTCCCAATGTTTTCTGCTGCTGAGGTAAATGGCATCAAGTCAAAATCCTGCGATAGATATTTCATAAAAGGCTCTCCTGGAACTAAATAATAATTCGGGCCCAATAATTTTTCATCATGGTAAGAAACAGTTCCTTTGTCAATATGAAGCAATCCATAAATGATTTCTAACAGGGTACTTTTTCCGCATCCACTTTCACCTATAATAGCCAGGTATTCTCCTGGTTTAGCTGAGAAAGATATGTTTTTCACAACCTCTGTTTTATCATAGGCGAATGATACGTTTTTTAATTCTAACAAAGCTGTTATTTTTTGAATTTTAGTTTTCTTTCGATAGCCGAAATCATCATTTTTGCAATATCTTTTCCTGTTGCTTTTTCTATTCCTTCAAGTCCTGGAGAAGAATTTACTTCTAATAATAATGGACCTTTGTTAGAACGAATCAAATCTACACCAGCTACATCAAGACCTAAAACTTTTGCCGCTTTAATGGCAAGTTTCTTTTCTTCTTGAGAGATTTTTACAATTCTGGCAGTACCACCTTGATGAATGTTTGCTCTAAACTCTCCTTTTACTGCAACACGTTCTATGGAGGCAACAACTTTACCATCTATTACGAAACATCGTAAATCTCTTCCGTCTGCTTCTTTGATGAACTCTTGTACTAATATGTTTGTTTTAAGACTCTTAAAGGCGTTTATTACACTCTCTGCGGCTTTGTTCGTTTCTGCTAAAACAACCCCTTTACCTTGTGTGCTTTCTAGTAATTTTATAATTAACGGAGCTCCATTTACCATTTCAATTAATTCCTTGGTCTCTAAAGGAGAATTGGCAAATCCTGTGGTTGGAATATGAATTCCATGTTTAGAGAATAATTGAGAAGAGAATAATTTATCTCTTGATTCTGCAATTGCAGAGGCTCCATTTTGAATGAACGTTCCTATAGAATCGAATTGACGAATTAAGGCACAACCATAAAAAGTCATACTAGGTTTAATTCTAGGGATAATAGCATCAAAACTATCCAATACGTTTCCACCACGATAATGAATTTCTGGATTGTCGGCATCCATTTTCATATAACATTGCTGAGCATTTAAAAAGAACATTTGATGTCCTTCTTGCTCACCCGCTTCCATAATTCTTTTGTTACTATATAATTCAGGGTTACTTGCAAGCACCCCAATTTTTAGTCCATTTTCTGTAGTTTTACTTCTTTTGTAATAAGAGTCTATTTGTTCTGGTGTAAAGGTTGTAAGACAATCTTCTTGAGAAGGATCGATAATTAATCGATCAATCATTGCTTCTCTACCTAATAACATCCTAAAGCCCATAGAATCTCTATTGGCCAATGTAATTTCAATTTCATACTGATCTGTACCGATGATAAGATCTGTAAGGATAACGTATCTCTTTTCACTAACTCCTGTTGAGCTTTTAACATATCTTGTACCAGATATTTTTGATTCGCAATGGATGCTTACACTTGGGTTAGATTGCAAAGGAAATACTTCATATCGCACCCATTTTTCTCCTCTCTTTTTAAAGGGGACTATATTAAGTGCATGTATAGACGAGGTTTTGGCTCCAGAGTCAATTCTAGCTTTTATTGCCGGTATTTGAAGGTTTGGTAATACGCACCATTCCTCACTTCCAATTATTTTTTTTTCCATGAGATATATTCAATTGTTTTTAACAAATATATTATATAAATAGTTTCAAAGGTTAAATTAAAAATATGTTTTTAAACATAAAAAAAAAGAGGAAACACAATTGCATTTCCTCTTTTTCTTTTATCGTTAAAGCGATTAAAATCTATTCTTGATTTTCGATTGCTTCTTTGATTTTTGCTTCCAATTCTTCTGCTAATTCTGGGTTGTCTTTGATTAAGTTTTTAACTGCATCACGACCCTGTCCTAATTTTGTATCTCCATAGCTAAACCAAGAACCACTCTTTTTGATAATTCCATAATTTACCCCGATATCTAAAATCTCACCAACTTTAGATACACCTTTTCCGTACATAATATCAAATTCTGCTTGTTGGAAAGGAGGGGCAACTTTATTTTTCACCACTTTTACTTTGGTACTGTTTCCAATTACTTGGTCTCCATCTTTAATTTGAGTTCTTCTACGGATATCTAAACGTACCGATGCATAAAATTTTAAGGCATTACCACCAGTTGTTGTTTCTGGGTTTCCGAACATAACACCAATTTTTTCACGCAACTGGTTAATGAAAATAACAGTACAGTTCGTTTTAGAAATGGTACCTGTTAATTTACGCAAAGCTTGAGACATCAAACGTGCATGTAATCCCATTTTAGAATCTCCCATTTCTCCTTCAATTTCACTTTTAGGAGTTAATGCAGCAACAGAGTCAATTACAACGATGTCAATTGCACCAGAGCGGATCAGGTTTTCAGCAATTTCTAAAGCTTGTTCTCCATTGTCAGGTTGAGAGATAATTAAGTTGTCAATATCAACACCTAGGTTTTCTGCATAATATCTATCAAAGGCATGTTCTGCATCAATAAATGCAGCAATCCCTCCAGCTTTTTGAGCTTCTGCGATTGCATGGATTGTAAGTGTTGTTTTACCAGAAGATTCTGGTCCGTAAATTTCAATAATTCTACCTTTTGGGTATCCACCTACTCCTAAAGCAAGATCCAATCCTAAAGATCCAGAAGATATAGATTCCACATCTACATGAGCAACATCACCCATTTTCATAACAGCTCCCTTACCATAAGTTTTGTCTAACTTATCAAGGGTCATTTGTAATGCTTTTAATTTAGCATCTTTTTCTTTAGTATCATTTGCCATATTTGCTTCGCTTCTGAAATTTATAATTAGAAAGTAAAAATAGTAAAAATATTATGTTTTTTTCCTTCGAAATGAGCCTTCGAAAAGGAGTTTTCAACAATTTTAAAAAAACTATTTTTTTTGAAATTTATAAATGAAATTTTTATGTTCTGTATCAGTTTTTAAGATATAATAGCCTCTTGGCAAGTGTGATAGTTTTATACTTATTTCAGTTTCACTAGTCGTTTGTGAAAAGACCAACTGCCCCATGATATCATAAATAGAAATTGCATAAATTATCCCTTTACTTCTAATAGATAGATAATTTTGCACAGGGTTTGGGTATATAGAGAAGTTGATAGAATCCTTTGTGTAATCTGATTTTAAGACCCCTGAAATTTGAATAGTACCAATAACATCTTCAGGGTAGTTGTAGCTTCCGAAATTCCAGTTGGAGATATTGGTGAATTGTTTGGCGCAATCTGAAATACTTAAATTGCTGCAAGTGTCGGGACCGTTATAATATCCCTCCGTAACAGTTGGTTGATAGATAGCTTTCTCGCCATCTACTAGTGTTGTTCCGGATAAAGTACTCCCGGGTGAGTCTGAATCACCAAAGTAACTTAAGAATGTTCCATAAGAAGCTCTTGTTCCAGTGATTGCAATTATTTCATCATCGGTTAAATCTAAAGAGAAGCCCCCATCGCTTTCTGTAGCAGTTCCAATGGAAGCCTGTATACCAGGACTGTTGTCATTTGCATTTTCTATATGAACGACTGTCCCTTGAGATATGATTTCTCCAGTGCTGTTTACCCAGGTTACTTCCCCTTCCGTAGTTGTTGATGCAAAAGAGTTACCTGTCCATTCTTCATCGATAAATTTAATGGTAGTGTTGTTAGGGCAGTCGTCTAAAAGTAAAAATGAAAATCCATCAGGATTATCATGATAAGCAACAATAACAATATCTCCGGATTCGGAGATAGAATTGTTTTGCACTTGGGCAAAAGAAATAAGTTGTGTTGTTAAAATCAGTAAAATTGATAATTGTTTTCTCATAGCATTTATTTTAGTTGTCATTTAAAAAGCTATGTGAAAACCTTGTGGTTGCACGTGTCAAATTACTATCTCAAGATAGTAATTTGAAATTTTCATTAGAGGAATAAGAATTCCTTTCATAGCTTATTTAAGTTAAGAAAGGTTTTTTTAAAAAGAAAAATTGGCGCAGAGAATTTAGTAAAACCTGTGTATTAACATAGGTTAATTTAGAAGGTTTCTAGTACACTTTCAATCACCGTATAAATTTTTTCTAATTCTTTATTTGTAGTAATAAAGGGAGGTAAAATATAGATTGTGTTTCCTAAAGGACGCAAACAAACTCCATTTTTCATGAAAAAATTAAATAGTTGATCTCTTAGATTTCCATAACGTTGCATCTCAATATTCAAATCTAAGGCAAATATGACCCCTGTTTGTCTTGTAGTTTTTACCCTTGGATGATTCTTTATCTTTTCATTAAATGCAGCATGTTTCTCTTGAATTCTAATACTGTTCTCTTTCATTTCTTTAGAAATAAGAAGATCAATTCCTGCTGAAATTGCGGTGCAACCAAGCGGATTAGCAGAGTAGGTATGTCCATGAAAAAAACCTTTAGAAATCTCATTATCATAAAAAGCATCATACACTTTTTGAGAACAGGTAGTGAGCGCCATCGGTACAATTCCTCCCGTAAGTGATTTAGACAAACACATAACATCTGGTTTGTTTTCTAAATAGTCTGAGGCAAAATATTTTCCAGTTTTTCCAAATCCGGTCATTACTTCGTCTGCAATACACACAACGTTTTTTTGCTGTGCAATTGCAATCAAATCACTCAATAATGCTGCAGGGTACATTTTCATGGCAGCTGCACCTTGTACAAGTGGTTCAAAAATAAACGCAGCAATTTCACCGGTAGCAATCAATTGAGTAAAACTTTCTTTAACTTTATCGAAGTTTTCTTGTTTGGGTACTTCAATACGATCTATCGTTAATAAGAAATCTTCAAACGGACCATTGTAAACAGAAAGTCCGGATACGGACATCGATCCAAAAGTGTCTCCGTGAAAAGCATCTTCTAGGGCAATGATTCTATTTCGTTTTTCACCTTGGTTGAAATGAAATTGAAGTGCCATTTTAATGGCCACATCAACAGAAGTAGATCCATTGTCTGAAAAAAATATTTTCTGTTGATTTTTAGGTAAAATACTCATTAGTTTTTCTGACATTTCAACAGCAGGCGGATGTGTAAATCCGCTAAAAACAACTTGATCTAATGTTCCTAATTGGGTTGTAACTTTATTGATGATGTATTCATTACAATGACCATACATACAAGTATACCAAGAGGCGATTCCGTCAATATAAGTATTGCCATCTTCATCATAAAGCAATGCACCCTTGGCTTTTACTATTGCCAAATGATTTGGGTGTAGTTTGTGTTGTGTTAGTGGATGCCACAAATGTTTTTGGTCACGTTCTTGTAAGTTCATTTTAGTGCTATTTCTTAAGAAAATTCAAATGTACAATTCTATAATGTAAGTGAGGCTTAGGTTTTTTAATTATAACTTTAAGAGGTTTTCTCTGAATAAATTTGCATACTTAAGCGTTGTAGCCTGATCAATAGTTTGTTCTTCATCAATCCTACCAATAACATTAGCCCCTGTCATTTTTAAGATGATAGATTCTGTTTCTTTGTTCTCTGAACCACTGAAGATTATGGAAACCTCAAAGCCTTTTTCTTGTAGCATTTTTACGGACAGTAATGTATGATTGATGCTACCTAAATAATGACGAGAAACCAAAATTACTTTGTAGTTTGGTTGTATGATATCAAGGATGGTATGAGTGTCATTTAATGGGACTAATAATCCACCAGCACCCTCAATTACAAGAGTGTTCTCTGTAGATGGACAGTTGATATTGCTCAGTTTGATATTGATATTTTCAATTGCAGCTGCGGCATGGGGACTCATTGGAGTTTCCAGGGCATAGCTGTTTTTATGAAATTTAGAAATCGTATTGGATATTAAGTTTTTTACTTTGTGTGTGTCAGAATAATCCAATTCACCAGCTTGTATTGGTTTCCAATAATCTGCCTTTAAGGCTTCTGTAACAATTGCAGAGGCTACAGTTTTTCCTACCTCTGTTGAAATTCCGGTGATAAATATTTTTTTCATGTTATAAAGTTGCTAACGCTGTTAATAATGCATCTATTTCTTGCTGTGTATTATAGCTATGGATGCAGATTCTTAATCTTTCTTGACCTTTTGAAACAGTAGGTGAAAGAATGGCTTTAATATCAAATTCGTTTTGTTGCAGTTTTTGAGCAAATGCTTTTACAATGTCATTGCCCGGAATAATACAACAATGTATAGCACTGTTGCTTGCAACAAATTTAGCGTCTAATTTTTTTTCAGAAACTCCTTTTTTGAAATAGGCGATATTGCCTTGTAATTTTTTTAATTCGGGTGTGGTTTGTAATTCTAGATATGCAGCTTGTATGGTTGCAATACTATGAGCAGCTGCTGCGGTTGTATAAATAAAAGATCTAGAAAAATTTATCAAATAGTTTCTTAACTCATTGCTGCCAAGAATTATAGCTCCATGACAACCTAGAGCTTTTCCAAAAGTATGAACTCTTGCAAAAATTTGATGCTCCAATCCTAATTGTTGCACAGTTCCTTTTCCTTGTTCTCCAAAAACACCATTAGAATGGGCTTCGTCTACAATTAAGAGGCATTGATAATGGTTGCATAAATTTACAATTGATTGGAGAGGTGCGCTATCACCATCCATAGAATAGATGGTTTCAATTGCTATATAAACAGTTCCCTCAGCTTTTTTAATTTTTTTTTCGAGATCTTCTGTGTTGTTATGCTTGAATTTAAATGATTTAGCATTACTTAACCGAATGCCATCTCTTATAGACGCATGAATTAATTCATCAAAAATTATGGTATCTCCTTTTTGTGCAATACAAGAGAACAAACCAATATTAGCATCATAACCAGAGTTGAATAACAAGCCACTTTCAGCATTATGAAAATCAGCAATAAGGTTTTCAGTTTCTAGATGAATGTCATGTGTACCTGAAACGAGTCTAGAGCCGGTACTTCCATTTTTAAAGATTTGAGAATTACACAGCTCATTTGATTTTTTACTAATTGCTATGTTTTGAGAAAATCCCAAATAGTCATTTGAAGAAAAATCAATTTTATTTTTGTCGTTTGTAAGAACACGAAACGAATTGTTGTTTATTCTTTCGTTTAGTTTTTTCTCAAGATGATTAGGGAAAATAGACATATTTAGACATTTGTATATTTCAAAATACACTGCGAAATTAATGAACTTTTTTAGAATATAAATTTTTAAAAATAAACTGATAAAAACTATTTGTTATAGTGAATATCACATTTGTGTTATAACACTTTGTAATAATTTTGTAAATTTGTAAGAATCACTATTTGAGACTATTAACCAAGTTCTGAAGAGTGTGTATATAAACTTAATCAAAAAATAAAACAATGGCATCATTAACCCCTTATACAGGTACCCTTGGTAAAAGATTAGCCAAACATTTACTAAGAAGGGCTACATTCAATATTTCTAAAGACAGAATAGATGAATTTAGTGCTTATACTCCTGCACAGGCAATTGCGAAACTAGCAATCATTCCTGATAAAAATTTAACACAACCTATTCATTATGTAGATGGAGAATTAACACAGCCATCTCCTTGGATCGATGATGATCCGACCTATGGAGCTGTGAATGTAAACAATGGGAGTGGAGGTTCAAAACTTAGGTATTTTGTTGTCGGATGGTGGTTGGATGAAGCGAAAAGAGATACTTCCTATCGATCAAAAATGGCCTATTTTTTATATACTGATTTTACTGCCGCTAGTGCGAATTTAAATGGCCAGTATGGTACGTTTTATGATTATTTACATTTGTTAGAGAGACATTGTTTAGGCGATTGGAGGGAATTTATTTTTCAGATGACTAAGAATCCCCAGATGTTGAATTATTTGAATAACAACCAAAATACTGTAGACAACCCAAATGAGAATTATGCTCGTGAATTGTTGGAATTGTTTACTATTGGGAAAGGGGCTCAAGCAGGTGTTGGAGATTACACAAATTATACAGAAAGTGATGTTGAAGAGGCTGCAAGAGTTTTAACCGGTTGGAAATATTATTACGTAAATACTGCAAAAGATCCGGATAAAGATAGATATCGAGTAACAAATGGCGCTGAATTTGGTGATATTCCTTGTGGGTATCCTTCTAGATGGCAGCATGATTATGATAGAAAAGAATTCAGTCATCGTTTTGATAATTATGTAATTGAAGCTTGGGACAAATCAGGAACTACCAATGAGCAAAAGGATGCTAGGATGGAGGCAGAGCTCAGAGAGTTCATCGATTTGATATTAAGCAAAGATGAAACGGCTAAATTTATTTGTCGAAAACTATATCGTTTTTTCGTGTCCAGAACCATAACTACTGAAATAGAAAGTGATATTATTGAGCCTTTAGCGGTTACGTTTAGGGCGAATTATAATTTGCAAGAAGTGATAGATCAATTGTTGTTGAGTAAGCATTTTTACGATCTTGATGATGCAAACAGTACGGACGAAATTATTGGAGGATTGATAAAATCTCCCTTAGACTTGGTATTGCAAACGTTAACAATAACGGATTACCCTGTACCGGATCCAATTACGCATGGGCAACATCATTATCTAAATTTTTATTATTGGCAGATTGTTTTGTCAATTTTGGAACCAGCAAGTCAAAATCCTTTTTTTCCACCATCAGTGGCAGGATTTCCGCCTAATTATGAAAGTCCAGATTTTGATAAATTTTGGTTCAATTCTTCCACAATAATTCCACGTTATAATATGGCTGATATATTGTTGAATGCTGGGAAAACCAAAACTACATTTTATGTAACCACTTTTGTAGAAAATACTGTAAGCGATCCTTTCAATCCTACTACGTTGGTTACTGAATTGGTTGAGATTATGTTTCCAGAGGCTATTGATGCGGATAGGTTGAATTATTTTGTAAATGATATTCTATTAGAGGGGGGTGAAACAACTCCTCAAATGTGGGCGGACGAATGGAATATATACAAAAACTCAGGAAATAATGCTGGGGTTGAAAGTGTCTTAAAACCATTGTTTAGAGCATTGACATGGGCACAAGAATTTCAAAATAATTAAAATTTCAGAACATGAAAAGAAGAAAATTTTTACAACTATCGGCTTTAAGTTCTGCAAGTGCATTAATTTTAAATGGCCACAAAGTAAGTGCGTTTTCCAAAACTGCACTATTAAATAATATCCCGGCAGCCATCATTGAAGGAAGATCTTTAGTGATGATTCAGTTGTTAGGAGGTAATGATGGATTGAATACCTTGATTCCGTTGGATCAATACGACGATTATGCAAATTTACGACCTACTTTAAAGTTAGCCAATTCTGGTGTCAATGCTGCTATTAATTTAGATAGCACACTGCCTTTAGAAGATCAAATGCTTTTACATCCTGCGTTAACAGGCTTTAAAAGTTTATATGATGCAGGTAAGTTAAATGTTATCAATAGTGTTGGGTATCCAGTAATTAATAAATCACATTTTGCTGCGCGTGCATTGATGTTGAATGGGGGAGATGGAACGGTTGAAAATGCAAACAAAACCTCTGGTTGGATGGCTCGCTATTTGCATTCAGGATATAATTATCAAGATTATAGTGATCCGTTAGGGATTCAATTAGGAAGTAAAAAGCCATCATTAGGTTTTCATTCAGAACATGAGCATAAAGTGGATGTTAATTTAACAGGTCAAGATGTTTCGGGTTATTATAGTGTGATTTCGAATATAGGAAATCCAGAGCCAAGTGCTATTCCAAATTCAGAATTTGGAGACAATATTAGTTTTATTTCACAAACCGAAGCAGCAACCAATTCTTATTCAGAAAGAATAAGTGAGGTTTTTGATGCAGGTAGCAATAGTTCTGTTGTATATCCGGATTATGACTTGGCAGATCAATTGAAAACAGTGGCCAGAATGATTAAAGGTGGCTCAAAGACAAAAATATTTTTAGTTACAGCAAATGGTTATGATACGCATGCTAATCAAGTAGAATCTGGAAGTAGCCATACTGGTGAGCATGCTGAATTGTTAAAAGAATTGGGTGATTCAGTAAAGGCATTTCATGATGATATAGAGGCTATGGGTATTGATGAAAAGGTTGTTTCTGCTACATTTACCGAGTTTGGTAGGAAGCCTTTAGAAAATGGGAATTTTGGTACGGATCATGGGAATTTAGGGCCTATGTTTGTGATAGGTAGTGCTGTGAATCCGGGTGTTACTGGAACCAATTTAGATCTTTCTTCGATAGTGAAACATTTTGACGAAGGTCAGATGCAGCATGATTATAGGCAAGTGTTTACAACCTTAATAGGAGATTTCCTCGGGGCCTCTAGTGATGTAATTTCTGGAACTGAATTTTCTGAATATGATGGAGATAAAAAATTAGATCTTATTGGAGCAAGTCAAAAGGCTTTGAGTACAGATCGCATTCAGGTACCGAAAAATCAAATGACCGTTTATCCAAATCCGGTTCAAGAAAATTTTGTGTTGAAATATGATAGTAAGATGTCTTACAGGGGTTATTTAGTGTTATATAATATCTCTGGAGCTGTAACTTTTACGATGCCTTACGATTTTGATTTTGGGGTTAATATTTTGCCTTCGATTGACATGCGTAATTTTGAAGCAGGTCATTATATTTTAGCAATAAAGGATAGTTTTAATAAAACCATGGCGAAGCAGCGCTTGGTTAAGGTATAAACAAAAAAAACTCCGAGTAAATTAATACTCGGAGTTTTTTTTTATTTGAAAAGTAATTAGCCTACTAAGATAACTACTTTGTTGTCTTTCATTTCAACAGTACCTGAAGTAATCTTTAGTGTAAGAATTTTATCATCATCTATATGAGTTTCAAAAAGACCACTTAATTGGTCAAATTCTAAATGCTCCTTAGTATGAACGTGAACTTTTACAATTCCTTCTTGTAAAACAGATACAATTGCAGCGTGATTTTCTAACATTTGAAAGTTACCATCTACACCTGGAACAGATACAGAGTCAACTTGGTCGCTAAAAATCGTAGCTTCTGGTGATACTATTTCTAAAAACATATTTTCTTTAGTTTTTCGTTTTTAGTTCTTAGTCTTTAATAGGGGTTGTTAAAAACTCAAATTAAAGACTAAGAACTCAAAACTTATTTTTAAGCTTCAGCTAACATTTTCTCTCCAGCGTCAATTGCGTCTTGGATAGAACCTCTTAGGTTAAATGCAGCTTCAGGGTATTTGTCTAATTCACCATTCATAATCATGTTAAATCCTTTGATAGTGTCTTTGATATCTACCAATACACCTGGGATTCCTGTAAATTGCTCAGCAACATGGAAAGGTTGAGATAAGAAACGTTGTGCACGACGTGCTCTGTGTACGATTAATTTATCATCTTCAGATAACTCCTCCATACCTAAGATTGCAATAATATCTTGCAATTCTTTGTAACGTTGTAATAATTCTTTTACATTTTGAGCACAGTCATAGTGTTCTTTTCCTAAAATTTCTTCTGTTAAGATACGAGAAGTAGAATCCAATGGATCTACCGCTGGGTAAATACCTAACTCAGAAATCTTACGAGATAATACCGTAGTTGCATCTAAATGGGCAAATGTAGTTGCCGGTGCTGGATCCGTTAAATCATCCGCTGGTACGTATACCGCTTGTACAGATGTAATAGAACCAGTTTTTGTAGAAGTAATACGCTCTTGCATAGCTCCCATCTCAGTTGCCAATGTTGGTTGGTAACCTACGGCAGAAGGCATACGTCCTAATAAGGCAGATACCTCAGATCCTGCTTGTGTAAAACGGAAAATGTTATCTACGAAGAATAATACATCTTTACCTTGTGTAGGGTCTCCAGCTCCATCACGGAAATATTCAGCAATAGTCAAACCAGATAAGGCAACACGTGCACGTGCTCCAGGTGGCTCATTCATTTGTCCGAATACGAAAGTTACTTTAGAATCTTTCATTTTCTCGTGGTCGATCTTTTCAAGATCCCATCCACCTTCTTCCATTGAATGCTCAAATTCTTCTCCGTATTGGATAATTCCAGCTTCAATCATTTCACGCATCAAGTCATTTCCTTCACGTGTTCTTTCTCCTACTCCTGCGAATACAGAAAGTCCACCATGTCCTTTTGCAATATTGTTGATCAACTCTTGGATCAATACAGTTTTACCTACTCCGGCTCCACCAAATAATCCAATTTTACCTCCTTTTGAGTAAGGCTCAATTAAGTCAATTACTTTAATTCCTGTAAATAAAACTTCTGTAGATACAGACAAGTCTTCAAATTTAGGAGCATCACGGTGAATAGACATCCCCTTATCTCCGTCCTTTGGTAAAGATTGTAACCCATCAATAGGATCTCCATTTACATTGAATAAACGACCGTAGATGTTATCACCTACTGGCACTTTAATTGGGCTTCCAGTAGCAACTGCTTCTACACCTCTACTCAAACCATCTGTTGAATCCATTGCGATACATCTTACAGTATCTTCACCGATGTGCTGTTCTACCTCTAAAACTAGTTTAGATCCGTTATCCCTTGCGATTTCTAATGAATCGAAAATTTTTGGAAGACCTTCTCCTGTTGTAAATGCGACATCAATTACTGGTCCAATAATTTGAGCAACTTTACCTGTTAATTTAGACATTGTTGTAACTATTAATTGTTAGTTCTATTTTTCTATGTGAGTTTTACCTCGTTTTTCAGGGTGCAAATATAGAAGTTTTAATTTGAAATAAAAATATGTTTTTGGGTTTTTTATAGTCCCAAAAAGTATTTTTTTTAAAACGATTTTTATAAAGTTAAATGGAATGCTTAATAGCCTTGTATTTAGTGATCTATTGAAGATTTAGACTTCTTTCAAATGTTTGCTGTGTAGGTTTTATTCAAAAAGAATTTTAGTTTTTTTTGAAATCATTTTTGCAATAAAAAACCACCTTTTTTTGAAGGTGGTTTTTTCTGCTTGATTTTCTGGTTGTTTTTAGAATCCTCGAACAGTCCAAGATGCATAAACTTGACTTCCTATGGTACCCGCTCCAGGAGCACTTTGGTATTCATGTCCTAATAAATTGGCTGCTCCAATTTTTAGAACGGATTTAACTTTTGGCATAGCATATGTTACCTGTGCATCCACCGTAGTTCTTGCTGGTAATATAGCGTCTATAAATGTAGATTCCCACAAATAGGCATCGTTCCATCTAGCATCCAATCGGAATCCAACATTATGTCCAATGTTATTGTTCCCGAAAGAAACTTTTACCTTATGTTCTGGGGTGTTAAACCCTGCTTCATAATCTGGATCCGTGCTTTGGTCAAAATCAAATTTAGCCCAAGTATAATTGAAACCTAGATCATAGTTTCCAAAAACTTTTGTACTCAAACCAATTGCGGCTCCGTAAGAAGAGATGTCTGCTTTGGAATTGGTATAGGTTTGAAATGCTTGGTAATCCTCGTTTCCAATAGCGGCTAATAAATATTGTGTATTTGGGTCAGTAGCGACGTTATCTGGATCTATTGTAGAAACATCTCCATAAAATGGAGTTACAACAGTTTTATTCCCAATGAAGTTTTTGTATATATTATAATAAGTACTAAAGTCGATTACCCATTTTTTAACAACACCACGGTATCCCAATTCAAAAGCAGTTACTTGTTCTGGTTTGACAAAGTCGACTTGTGATTGTTCTAATAATCCTGCATGAAGTGCAGCTGCTTGTTCAGGTGTAATTGCCCCACCGCTTTCGATAACCGTTTTTTCTACTTCGTCACCAAAGATAGTTAAGGAATTTAGTGTGAATGAGTTTTCATAGGCGTCGCGACCGGAAAGAGTTACAGAGTCTGGTACTCCTGGAAGAGCTGCCCCATTATCACTAACTTCTTTAGGTCTAGATTCATATCGATCTAAATTGTCTGGTGCAGATCCCACTAGAATCGCGCGTCCTAAATCAAGTCCAATATATTGATCTTGTGTGGTTGGGTTTCTAAATCCAGTTTGGTATGAGATTCTGAAATTGTGTTTTTTTGCTTCATCGGCATTGTAAACCAACGATACTCTAGGAGAGAAAAATCCATCAAAATTTTGTGATTTATCATAACGTACAGAGGCGGTTAGTTTTAATTTTTCCTCAGCCAGCCATTTTTGTCCTTGTACATAAGCTCCAAATTCATCATAGTCGATTGGACCATCTGCATCTGTAAAAATAGTTCCGCTAGAGTTTAAGGAATACCTTCTTGCCGATCCTCCCAATTGGATTTCTGCGAAAGAAATTTTGTCTTTAAAATTGTAATTGATATCTGAATGGTAGATTTTTGATTTATCTACAAATTTTGATCCAGTATTTAAATCTCCGTCAGAAATTGTTTTGTTGAATAATTCCTCAAATTCAGGAGTTCCTGGTTGAGGGGTTAAAAGTGCATCAGCAGATGTTCTTGCAATACCATGGGCTTGCTCAGAAGTTGCTCCCCCTTGAACTGCTTGTAAATATGCTCCGGTATAAGTTCCAAACCAAGGCTCTGCATTTCCTTTGTTCATGTTTACCCCGGTAAAAAACATGTCATAAGAATCTCCGGCATCTTCTGCGGTCATATACGCTCTCCAAAAGAAATGATTGTTACGTACCTCTAATTTATGTTGTTGCATCACAAAGTTTTTAAGGTAGTATCTATTGGCTCCTTGATAAACAGTATTACCGGTTCCATATTTTCCATTGTAACTGATTTCTAAATCGCCACCCGTAGGTCTGTAATACAGTCCAACATCCGCTTTGAAACTTCTCGCTTTATAGTCAGTTAAATCTGTTTCTCTATAACCTGTTCTACTCACATCTTCTGATGGTACTAAATTTGAAGCACCACCTGGAATTAGTCCTTGAGACTCTAAAACTTGTGCAACTTCGTTGATATTTGCTTGAACTTCATCACCATATACATTTGCCTGGTCAAATGCAGGACCTGTTATTTCTGGGATTATTTGATCTGGTTTCCCTGCTCCCTGGTCAACATATTGTTTGTAATCGGTGGCAGCCCAGTCAGTTCCGTCTAAAAAGGAAAGCGTTGC
The DNA here is from genome assembly GCF_057197705.1 of Flavicella sp. IMCC45537. Taxonomy (NCBI): domain Bacteria; kingdom Pseudomonadati; phylum Bacteroidota; class Flavobacteriia; order Flavobacteriales; family Flavobacteriaceae; genus Flavicella; species Flavicella sp. IMCC45537. The sequence goes on along the minus strand of NZ_CM170067.1, from coordinate 2,315,330 downwards.
TTTTGCAGCAAATTTATCGTTGAACTTTTTCGCAACTCTTACACCGGCATCTATAAATTCATTGGTTCCGTTGGCTTCTTGAATGGTTACACCAGATTTTAAATAAGCACTGACTCCTTCGTGGTCAAAAGGGTTTTTACTATTCATAAATAAGATACCGTTAAAGGCATTGGCTCCGTATAAGGCAGAAGAAGCACCTGGAAGCAATTCAACACCTTGTATGTCTAATTCTGAAATTCCCAATAAATTTCCTACAGGGAAGTTCAAAGCAGGAGAGGCATTATCCATTCCGTCTACCAGTTGTAAGAAACGTGTATTTGAGAAAGCAGCAAACCCTCTTGTATTAACCGATTTAAAAGTTAAACTACTTGTATTGACATCAACTCCTTTCAAGTTTTCAAGTCCGTCGTAGTAAGATGCTGAAGAAGTGTTTTGGATCTCTTTGATTCCCATTCTCTCAATAGTCACCGGAGATTCAAAAATTCTCTCAGGTGTCCTGGAAGCAGAAACAACTACTTCATCAAGAACAGTTCCTTCGTGCAGGTTAAAATTGATTGATTGGCTGCTAGCATTAATGGTTTTAGTCTCTTTGTTAAAACCAACACTACTTGCTTGTAGTATAAAAGGTGGTGTTTTACTTGTTTCTAAAGTAAAATTTCCATCAAAATCGGTAGAAGTTCCGATTGTAGTGCCTTTTATTGTGACACTGGCTCCTGGGATAGGTTCATTTGTTTTTGAATCAATTACTTTACCCGAAAGGGTAGTTTGAGCAAATGAAACAGCACTAAAAAGAACGAACGAAATAATCAATAAATGGTTTTTCATAGGTGTATAGTTGGTTAGTTTCTATGAAAATACAATTTTTTTTCACAAAAAAAAACTAACCAATCATATTCCTTGTCGTTTGAATAGGCTTAAATGAGGTGTTTAGTATTTCAGATAAAGCCAACCTTTTTGTGTTTTGAACTTTGGATCAGAAAAGCTAATCTCATAAATATAGGTCCCAATAGGAAGTTTAGAACCGTTGTTTCCTGTTCCATCCCAATCATTTTTGTAATTGCTGGAAGAGAATATTATTTGTCCTTGTAAATTAAATATTCTCACATTTGCGTTTGGTAAGGTTGGATGCTCAAAATTTGTTGTGTTTATGTTTTCTATGGTCCAATAATCATTGATTCCATCTCCATTAGGAGAAAATGCTTTAACGGCAGCAGGAGAATCATCCTCAGGGAAGTTTCCTGAGCTTAATGCATTTTGGTCAATTCCATTGATTGTTATTTTCCAATCGTTTAAAGTTCCTTCATCATCAGCGGCATTGTCGGAAATACTTAAGGTCCAGATCCCCAGACTTTGTTTTTTTGAAAATAAAGATAGAGGTTCCAAAGGTCTATAAGAGCCTGTGTATGGAGCGGTTCCTTGAGTTATTGAAATCGAGGCATTGTCGTTAAAAATAGTATTATCATAGTTGGTTCCTTCGTCGTCACTATGTGTTACAAGTAATACCTTTTCGTTATCAGGATTTGTTAAATAAATCTCAAGATCGCCCACATAAGTGTGTGATATATCAATCGTAACAAGAACTTCTGATATGTAAATATTGTCGGTAATATTTATTTCTGAGGTGATTCCATCTGGAGTATTATCAGGAATAGATATGGTTTTATTGTTGGTGAAATTAAATTCTTCAATAGTTCCGGTGGTAAATTTATAAATTTGAGAAAAAGTACCCGTGTTACAGCTGTTGGTCTCTCTTACTCTCCAATAATAAGTGTTGTTTTCAACTAGGTTGTTTGCAGCATATTTTTTTAAATCGGTGTTGCTAGACTCAATAATATTGGTGAAGTCTAAATCTGTAGCTATTTCAATATAGTAAGCATTGAATTGCGTTTCTTTGGTCCAGGTAAACTCTATCGCTGTTTCTAAGCTAGTAATATTGTTCTGAGGGTATTGTAAATAAGGAACTGTGGTGATCTCAGTATCAATTGTAAGTGATAATTCTACTGTATTGGTCTCTGTAGTTGCAGTACCCGTAAGCTGTGGTTGGTAGGTTCCGACGAGTTCGTTGGATGTATTTGATATAGTCACTTCAACCATAGTACCATCTGTAGTCGCTGTTTCTGGAGAAAATGTAGCAGAAGTTCCTTCTGGTAGATTGGACATTGAAAAAGTGGTTGTTCCATTAAAACCTTGGAATGTATTGTATTCAAAAGAATATACGGCATCGTTTGGCGCACAAGTTTTTATAGAACTTTCAGTAAGACTCATGATAAACTTGGAAGATTCTATTATGAGGTCTGTGGCATTGATGTTATAGAAAATATTATCTACAGCTTCTACTTTTATTCTTGCATTTGATGTAGAAACCTGAGGGATAATAATATTATGACTTCCATTGTTCAATACGTTGGAAGCTGCTGTAATTGGAAATGTCATTCCTCCGTCTTCTGAAATTAGGATGTTTACAAAATCCGCATTAATTGGCGTTAAATTAGTGTCTGCCACTTCCCAGGTAACATTAGTAGATTCACCTGCGTAAAGAGTTTCTGTAGTGGTGTGAGAAGTAACCGCAAAAGATGCGTTTGTGTTTTCTACAGTGATTGTAATGTCATCGGTATCAAATTGACCATAGGGAGATCCATTATCTCTTGTAGTTAATCTGAATTTTAAATTTCTAGAAACAGAAGGTAGCTGTTCCCAGGTTGTACCTGTGCTACCTGTTAAAACAGTTTCTATAGCAGGGAAATATCTTTCAGCAGTAGTACTTCCTTCTAAAGATCTAAATAAAGGACCCGTGCTGCTATCTGCTTGAGGAGGCATTTGCGCAGTTTCTTTATCCATTTGCTCCCAAGTATAATGAAGCGCTCCTGTACCAGAAGTTCCGGTACCTGTTAGTACAAATGGAGTGGAAGCAGGGATGTTGTAATTTAATCCTGCATTTGCGGTAGGTGCTGCTTCTGTAATGTCATTCTGTTGTGCACAAGTACTGTTTCCAAATACAATATTATTATACATCTGTTCTAAACTAATTCCATGAAAATAGTCATTGCTGTTACTTTGCACATTAGGGCTACAAATACCTGCATACCCCATGATAGTTGAGCCACTTCCGGGTTCTACGGAACTGCTATTAGAAATATTACCACCACAAGAATTATTGAATGTATGTGTTGCTCCAAATTGATGTCCCATTTCATGCGCTACAAAATCAATATCAAAAGAATCTCCTTTAGCAGGGGTTCTACCGGAAACACCTTGTGCTTTTTTACTAGTACATGGAGATGCTAATTCAGCTAAGCCAGAAAACCCGGTATTGAATAAATGTCCGATATCATAATTAGCAGAACCAATAATAACATCACATTTGCTTTGAACTTCCTCAATCATTATAGTGTCATCAGAACTTGTGTATCCATCTGTTTCTGGATCTAGAAAAATCAAATCGTCATTGTTTGCAACCAATTGCATGGTTAGTGCAAGTTCTTTTTCAAAAACTCCGTTGATCCGTGTCATGGAAACATTCATGGCAGCAAGTATGGCTTCTTTCTTTTCTGTGTCTGTTGCAGAAACTGGGATTCCTTGGTCTGTCAAGTGGTATTGAGCATATTCACCAGTACAAGATAGCGCTAGTCTGAAAATTCTTGATTTACCATCATTGGCGCTTGTTTTTTGTTCGGAGTTTTTTTTGTTTTTAGCAATGGAGGTAGCTTCATCAGTTACTTTACACTCATAATTCATGTTGTCAAAATCAATATCGTTTTTGTCATACACTTTATAAGTTAACGCATCTTTAGTATAAGGGTCAATAAATTCAGTATTTCCATTTTCTCTTAATTTCATAGAGTGCAATCCAATATTACTAACACTAAATCTAATGGTGTTGTTAGGAGTGTTTTTTGAGACTCCTAAGTAAGATTTTATATTTGGATATTTTTTTTGAAGTTCTGGAGCCAAGGTTGAAACTTCTGTAATGGTATATGTTGTAAGTGCTCCTTGTTTATTTGGGAAAGGAATTTCTAGATTGGATTTATTTATTTTCTTTGCAAGCTTTGTGTTTTTTAGAAGTGTTTTTAAACGATCTATATCCAGTCTGTAAATTTTTTCTTTTTCTAATTGGGTGATTTTTGCATTTTTTTGAAACAATAATAGACTCGTAGAGGATTCTTCTGTCCATAAATCTTCATTTTGAGAAAACCCGAACGAGGTTGCAAAAAAAGACAGTAAAATAAAGTATTTGAGTTGATTAGTAATATTGTCCATAAAAAAGTGCTTGTATCACAAACTTATTTAAAATAAATTAGAGTTGTAGATAAAATTGATAGAAGTTGAATTCTAATTGTTAAAACCTCATTGAATTTTTAAAAAAAAGGAGGATTTTTGAAGTTAAATAAAAAATGGGTGTAAATTTGCAGCTGTACTAAAATTTAATTTTGTCCCGTTGAAAGTAATTGAAAATTACAAGAATTTTACCGAAACCAAAAAATCTATTGTAACCATTGGGACTTTTGATGGTGTGCATATTGGTCATCAAGAAATTATAGCTCAGTTGGTAGCAACGGCGAAAAAAAATAATGCCAATTCTGTATTGCTTACTTTTTTTCCACACCCTAGAATGGTGCTGCAAAAAGATAATAGTATTAAGTTGATCAATACTATTGAAGAGCGTATTGAAATTTTAGAAAAAACAGGATTAGATTATTTAATCATTCATCCTTTTGATAAAGATTTTTCTAGATTAACTGCTTTTGATTTTGTGAGGGATATTTTAGTAAATCATTTAAATACTGCGCAGCTGGTTATAGGGTATGATCATCGTTTTGGTAGAAATAGAGAAGGTGATTTTGAGCAATTAGAAGAGTATGGAGAGATGTACGATTTTTTAGTACAAGAAATTCCAGCACAAGATATCAATGCAATTTCTGTTAGCTCTACCAAAATCCGAAGAGCTTTGGCTGAAGGAGAAATACAAAAAGTATCAAAATATTTAGGACATTGTTTTACACTTTCAGGAAAAGTTGTGTCCGGTAAAAGGTTGGGGAATACTATAGGGTATCCAACAGCTAATTTAGAGATTAAGGAATCTTACAAACTCATTCCCAAAAAAGGAGTTTATTTGGTAAAGTCTATAATCAATCAACAGGAGTTTTACGGGATGATGAATATTGGCGTGAGGCCAACCGTTCAGGGAGAGTCTCAAACTATAGAAACTCATTTTTTTGATTTTGAAGGTGACTTATATGAGCAAAATTTGCAAATTAAATTAATTGAGTTTTTAAGAGAAGAACAAAAATTTCAATCAATTGAAGCTTTAAAGGAGCAACTTGCTTTGGATAAAAAGAAATCATTAGAGCTGATAGAAAATTAAGAGCTGTACTCTATGAAGAGTAGCACTCTGTAGTATAGCTTAAACTATTCTGTTTTTATGGGCTTTTTGAAAATCTATTTTTATAAATTTGCCTTTTTAAAATAGATGATAAAATGTTACAAGTTCACTACATAAAAGACAATAAAGAAACGGTATTAGCCGGATTGGCAAAACGTAACTTTAAAAATGCTGAAAGTACTATAGATGCTGTATTACAGGCAGATGAAGATAGGAAATCTACACAAGCAGCATTGGATGCCATTTTGGCTGAGTCTAATAAAATATCCAAGGAAATTGGAATTTTATTTAAGTCTGGTGAGCCTCAAAAAGCAAATGCATTAAAAGAAAAAACAGGTGCTTTAAAAGAAGAGTCAAAAGCATTGACAGACAAGTTAGCAGCTGTAAATGTTTCTTTACAAGAATTGCTATATACAATTCCGAATGTTCCTAATGGAATCGTACCTGCCGGAACTAGTGAGGAAGATAATGAAACTGTTTTTGAAGAAGGAGAAATTCCAACGCTTCATGAAGGAGCTTTACCGCATTGGGAACTCGTTAAGAAATATGATATTATCGATTTTGAATTGGGTAATAAAATTACAGCGGCTGGTTTTCCTGTGTATAAGGGTAAAGGAGCTAGATTGCAACGTGCATTGATTAACTACTTTTTGGATAAAAATTCGGAAGCTGGATACCAAGAAGTTCAGCCACCTTATTTGGTAAATGAAGCTTCTGGTATTGCAACGGGTCAATTACCGGATAAAGAAGGACAAATGTATCATGATGCTAAAGATGATTTGTATTTGATTCCTACAGGGGAGGTTCCTGTGACGAATATTTATAGAGATGTGATTTTAAAATCAGAGGAATTTCCTGTTTTAAATACAGCATATTCTCCATGTTTTAGAAGAGAAGCAGGATCTTATGGAGCACATGTTCGTGGTTTGAATAGATTGCATCAGTTTGACAAGGTAGAAATTGTTAGAATAGAAAAACCAGAGAATTCATATAAAGCATTGGATGGTATGGTTGAGCATGTGCAAGGTTTGTTGCGTGATCTAGGACTGCCATATAGAATTTTAAAACTATGCGGAGGAGATTTAGGTTTTACATCAGCATTGACATATGACTTTGAAGCTTACTCAACGTCACAAGGAAAATGGTTAGAAATTAGTTCTGTTTCTAATTTTGAAACATTTCAGGCAAATCGTTTGAAATTGAGATACAAAAATGAAGAAGGGAAAAAGCAATTGGCACATACTTTAAACGGAAGTGCTTTGGCATTGCCAAGAGTTTTGGCTTCTTTGTTAGAGAATAATCAAACTCCTGAAGGGATAAAAATACCAGAAGTATTGGTTCCTTATACAGGTTTTGATATGATCAATTAAAAAATAAAGTAATACGAAAAAAGCCCTTTACAACTTGTAAAGGGCTTTTTGCATTTAAATTGGGTTCTGTTAAACCTATTCTATTCTAATTGGGTAGCAATATTATTCTAACTATCTTTGAACTCTGAAAAAATAAAAGAAATTAGAAGATGTACGTATATAATATTACTACAAATATTGAAGGTGATTGTGAGCAAGAGTGGTTATTGTGGATGCAAGAAACTCACATTCCTGAGACTTTAGAAACCGGAAAATTTATCTCTGCAAAGATGTGTAAAGTTTTGGTAGAGGAAGAAATGGGAGGTGTTACTTATAGCGTACAATATACGGTAGAAACAAAAGAAGCTCTTGAAGTATTTTATGCTGAAGATTCTGTGAATCTAAAAAACAAAATGAACGCAAAATATGCTGGGAAATTTGTTTTTTTTGAAACCGAAATGAAATTGATCGATAAGCAGTTCGCATCAAAAAATTAAAATTTAATTGTTATTTGCCTGTAACTAATGTTCTAAGCAAATGTGCGCCAAATACGAAAACGTAATGACAGTAAGAGCCAAAAAACATTTAGGACAACATTTTTTGAAAGATGAAAAATTTGCTAGTGATATTGCAAATAGTCTTACAGAGAAAGGATATGACACTGTTTTAGAAATTGGTCCCGGAATGGGAGTAATGACAAAGTATTTGTTAGAAAAAAACTATACAACTCATGTTGTTGAAATAGATACTGAGTCTGTTGAATATTTGCAAAACACTTATTTGAAATTAGCACCTAGAATTATTTCTCAGGATTTTTTGAAAATGAACTTGTCTGATTTTTTTGAAGGACAGTTCGCGATAGTTGGTAACTTTCCATATAATATTTCTACGCAGATAGTTTTCAAAACCTTAGAGTTTAGGAATCAAATTCCTGAATTTTCAGGGATGTTTCAAAAAGAAGTAGCGGAAAGAATAGCAGAAAAAGAAGGAAGTAAGAAATACGGTATATTATCTGTACTTGCCCAAGCATTTTATGATGTTGAGTATTTGTTTACTGTACCTCCCACAGTTTTTAACCCACCTCCAAAAGTAGATTCTGGTGTGATTAGAATGATCCGAAAGGAAAATTTCACCTTACCAGTTGACGAGAAAATGTTTTTTAGAGTTGTGAAAACTGCTTTTGGTCAAAGAAGAAAAATGCTGAGAAGTAGTTTAAAAGCTTTAAATTTATCCGAATCATTAAGAGATTCAGAATTATTTACCAAGAGACCAGAACAATTGTCTGTAGAAGCATTTATTAATCTTACTTCATTGATAGAGAATGACACCCATTGAAATTAATAAGGATTTTTTAAGTGATGTTAAAGAGCTTATAGGAAAAGGAGATAATCTAGCATTGTCTTCCCTTTTTGAAGAGATGCATCATGCTGATTTAGCTGAGGTTTTAGAAGAGCTAAGTTTTGATGAAGCCGTGTTTATTATCCGTTTGTTGGATACAGAAAAAACAGCCGATATTCTTACGGAATTGGATGAAGATACTCGTGAGAAAATCTTACAAGAGTTGTCTTCAGAAGAGATTGCGAAGGAAATAGGAGAACTGGATTCTGATGATGCAGCTGATATTATTGGTGAGTTACCTGATGAGCAAAAAAATGAGGTGATTTCTCAGTTAGAGGATGTTGAGCATGCCAAAGATATTGTGGATCTTTTGCGTTATGACGAGGATACTGCTGGAGGACTGATGGGGAAGGAATTGATTAAGGTTAATGAAAACTGGACCAATCTTCGATGTGTGAAAGAAATGCGAAAGCAGGCCGAGGATTATGATAAGGTACACACCATTTATGTGGTGGATGATAATGATGTTCTGAAAGGTAGGCTTTCTTTAAAAAGTTTACTGACTACTTCAACAAAAACTCCTGTAAAGGATGTTTTCAATCCGAAAATCACTTTTGTAAGAGCTGATGAAAATGATGAAGATGTTGCCAAAACTATGCAGAAGTATGATTTGTTTGTGGTTCCCGTGGTGGATGAAATGAACAGATTAATAGGACAAATTACCTTGGATGATGTTGTAGATGTAATTAGGGATGAGGCAGATAAGGATTATCAAATGGCAGCCGGTATTACGGAAGATGTTGAAGCCGATGATAGTATCTTACAACTGACAAAAGCAAGGCTACCATGGCTTGTACTAGGACTGTTAGGAGGTTTGGGAGCAGGCTCGATTATGGGGGGATTTGAAGAGGCTTTAAAAAATTATCCAAAACTATTTTTCTTTACTCCTTTGATTGCCGCGATGGCTGGAAATGTTGGGGTTCAATCAAGTGCTATTATGGTGCAAGGTTTGGCCAATAATAACATTAAGGGTAGTGTGGTAAGTAGATTGTTAAAGGAAGTGGGACTTACTCTGTTAAATGGTTTAGCTTTAGCGCTACTAGTATCAATTTATGGTTTTTTTCAAATAGATAATAGCACCATTACTTTTGTGATAGCATTAGCCTTGATGATCGTTATTACGATAGCAGCCGTTATTGGAACTTTTATTCCGATTCTTTTAGATAGAAATGGTATTGATCCCGCACTTGCAACCGGTCCGTTTATAACTACCAGTAACGATATTTTTGGAATTTTAATTTATTTTATGATTGCCAAGTTTATGCTAGGCTTTTAATCTTAGTTTTTCCAAAAAATTCCATAACACAATTCCAGTGGTTACAGAAATATTCAAGGAATGTTTCGTCCCAAATTGTGGTATTTCAATGCAATGATCAGAAGCAGAAACAACTTCTTGTTGTACTCCTTTGACTTCGTTCCCCATTACAATAGCATATTTGTGATCTATTGAAATCTCAAAATTCTCTAGCATAGTAGCATTATCTGCTTGCTCAATAGAAGCCACTGTATAGCCCTCTGATTGTAATTTATGAACAATCTCTATCGTGTTTTCTACATACTCCCATCCAACTGTTTCTGTAGCTCCTAAAGCCGTTTTATGGATATCCTTATTAGGAGGTGTTGCAGTGATCCCACATAAATAAATTTTCTCAACAACAAACGCATCACTTGTTCTAAAAACAGAACCAATATTATTCAGACTTCTAATATTGTCTAAGATAACTACCAACGGAATTTTTTCAGTTTGTTTGAATTCATCCACTTCTAGTCTGTTAAGTTCACTGTTTTTTAGTTTACGCATCATTCCGTTTTAGGGATTCAAAATTAACGAGTTTTCTGAGCTCCTACAAATTTATTTGATTGTAAAACTTGTGTTATCTTCGATAGAATTATGTGGTTGTTTTAAAGAATTATTTTAGATTTGAGCCTATGAATTTATCAGGAAGAACTTTAGTTATTGGAGATATACATGGTGCTTTAAAAGCTTTGATTCAAGTATTGGAAAGAGCAAAAGTCAAAGAAAATGATTTGCTTATTTTTTTAGGTGACTATGTGGATGGGTGGAGTCAATCACCTGAAGTGATTAATTATTTGATTCAATTAAAGCAAAGTCATAATTGTATATTTATGAGAGGGAATCATGATGATCTTTGTTATCGATGGTTAAAGCATGGAGAAAGTAATGAAACTTGGCTCATTCATGGCGGGCAATCCACGGTAGCTGCCTATGAAAAGATACCTTATAACTTTAGAAGTATACATATTCATTTTTTAGAAAATTTGCGGGATTATTATCTAGATGATCAAGATAGATTGTTTGTACATGCTGGTTTTACGAATCATAATGGTGTTGCGCATGAATATTTTGATAGAATGTTTTATTGGGATAGATCTTTGTGGGAAATGGTTTTAGCCATGGATAAGACTTTAAAAAAGGGTGATCAATTTTATCCTAAGCGTTTGTCTCACTACAAAGAAATATTTATCGGCCACACGGCACTTTCTAGAATTGGCAAAGATACACCTGTAAATGCAGCAAACGTATGGAATGTTGATACCGGTGCAGCCCATAAAAATGCACTTACAATAATGGATGTGGATACGAAAGAATTCTGGCAGAGTGATGCAGTATACAAATTGTACCCTGACGAGAAAGGGCGAAATTAACGTGTCTGACGTTAAAATTTTGTAAATAACTTAACATATGTATATTTTTTGTATATTTACACCCCCTAATGATTTACGAAACTATTTTTTCAGTAGCAACTGTTTGACATGTTGTGAAGTTGCAGGAGATGAATTTCTCATGTAAGTATGAATTGTAAATTGTAAGTTATGAAAATTGAATTGTTCAAAAAACCCAATGAAAATGTTGTAGCAATAGCTGTAACTTTTGTCCTTTTTATTTTATTATTTGTCTTAAAAGTTCAAGAGGATAAAAGCCGTGTAACAAGTAAGCTCATAAAGGGAACTGAAATTGAATTGGCAAGTACATCTATTATTAAATAGAGATACTTTATGCATATATAAAGCCTGAGGAAGTAAAAACTTTCTCAGGCTTTTTTGTTTAATACATTAGTTTTTGAGCTAGGTTTTCTTCGGTATGAAATTTTCCTGAATTAACTATTTTATTGTCTCCTTCGGTATTATTTTTTGCACCCCACAATAAAGCAATCAAGTCAATTTTATTATTTTTAAATAGATTATTTTCAATTCTTACATTAACAATTCCTCTGGTGTTTAAAAGAATCTTGTTTTTTTCTTTAGATCCGCAATTAGAAAAACTTGAGTTACTTATCATTAGGTTTCCACCAATGGTAGATTCATCATAGCCACCTCTATAATAATCAACAACGTTTTGCTGAACATTATGAAATTGACAATTGTTAATGGTTAAAAATTCAACGTTATAATCACCACGGTCATTAGTTTCTTCAGATAGTTCTATTCCATTGGTACAATCGATAAATTTACTGTCCTTGAAAATAATTTCTTCGGCAAAAGTTTGTTTATAAACTTTTAAGATATAGTTGAAATTTTGAACTGAACATCCTATAACAGTTAAGCCATAATGGTTAGACATATTTTTCTTAAGGTTAGAGAACGCCTGTTGTGTTTGGTTACCTGCTAAAGAAATATTTTCAATAATCAGATTTCCGTAGGGATGTAATTCAAAGAGCGAACTGTTCGCCGTACCGGAATACTTGATAGTAACGGTGTTTTCTGTTTTGGCCTTTATGGTGATTTTCTTTGAAATTTCAAGTGATTTCGAAATTGAATATTTCCCTGGTTCTAATATTAAAATATCGCCTGGCTTTGCTGCGCATATTTTATTAGAAAGTTCCTTAGGTGATACTTGTATAAGGTTTGGTTTAGTTTGTGGTACTATGTTAGAATACCATGTAGTACCATATAATGATTTATCCAAAATAGAAGGTACTTTTGTTTCATAAGAAACGGTTGCTCCAATTGAATTTTTAGAGGCTCTTGAATTGCCTAAAAGATCTGTTTTAATGGTTTCAAAACCAAATCCATTATAAACAGTGTTTCCTTGTACATTAGGAAAGTATAAATATTCGGATGCCTTTGTGATTTGAAAATTTGATTTTTCAATTTGATCCGAATGCTTATAATCGACACCGTTGTTATTGATGAGGTTGTTTTTAAAGGTAACCCCATCTGCTTTATCATGCTCTATGATAGGTTGAGGGTCTCCTTTTTCACTGTAAATAACATTGTTAGCGACAACAGTTCTCAAAGGTCTAGCAGAACGAATTTCAGATTTAGGTAATACATCTTTTTGTGCAATGTTCGTTCCAACTCCAAATTGCCAAGGTGATTTGCAATTTACATAAGTGTTGTAAGCAACAACAACATCTGTAACTTGATTGTATCTATTTAAGGGTGATTTAGGAATTCCATTCATAACAGCTAAAGGACTACGAAAATTCTCTCCGATGATGTTGAAAAAATAATTATTTGTAATCCAATGACCCGTATTTACAATCCTGATTCCTCCAAAATTTTTATTGATTCCATCCCCAATAAAATAATTTCCATCTATACTGCAATAATTACCATGTCTGGTAACAACAGAACCTTCACTTTTATAAAATACATTATTAGTTATTTTATTAAAGTTGGTTTTGCTGGAGATGATTTCAACTTCTCCATTACATTCTTCAAAAAGATTATTTGCTATAGTTGTGTAACTAGGACACATTGAAGTAAAACTACTACCAAGTTGAATAGTTTCTCCTCTAGCACCACCTTTTCTTGGTCTCGGTCCAAAATGATTGTTAACTATTTGATGGTAGTTGTTAATGCTTTGGTTTCCTTTTAAATCAACACGTAGTGTTGGTCCACCATTTGTTTTCCCAGCTAAATAACAATTCTTTAGGCTATTATGTCTTCCATAAAATTGAACCCACAGATCATCTTGATCTCTTTCCGGTTTGTTAAAATCTAGGATGACACAATTTGTGATACTACAATTATTAGCAACTTCATTTTCGCTAACTCTAAAGGCAATTACATTTTTTTTAGGCGCATATCCTTTGCGAAAAAACAATCCTTCCACATGTAAATAATTTCCTGCCAATGACAAACTAGAAATACCTTCAATAAATACCTTTCCTGGAGTTTCTGCTTTAATTGATATTGGTTGTTGTGCGGTACCATTTCCCGTAAAAACAATTTCTACATTTTTCCAAATACCATTTTGCATGATAATATTAGCACCGGGTAGTGCGTTTTCAATGGCAGTTTTAAGTTCGGCATTATCTTTAACAAGAATAGATTGCTCTTTTGAATTTGTTGCACAAGCAACAGTAACAAGAAAAACTACAGATAGAAATAAATGTTTAAACATGGGAATTATATTTTTTAAGTTACTAAATCCAGTTCAATATTTTTTTGACATCATAGTCTTCTGGATTATCTATATATTTTTTTGCCTCCTCGTAATCACGTTCTCTGATATAAATTAAATGATTAATAAATAATTGAGCCATTTCTGAATCAATATCTACTAGTCTAGGAGGGACTTTTCCATTTTCATCCTCAAAATCTTTTAGATAAAGAGGGGTTACATCTCCTCTAGAGTTTGCACTTACGATACAGCCAGTGTTTCCTTCGTCAAACAATTTTTTTACACCAATTCCTAATAGGGTACATAATGTAAGGTCAAAAGCAATAGGATTTGAACAACGCAATTCATATCCAATTTCAACAGGTCTAGATTTAATATCTAAATTAATTTCTTTTAATTTGGTTTGTAAAAGATAATTAAAAATGTGCGATTTACTTACATTCCCAAGCTCAGGGTGACCGTGATCATCGTAGGTGAAGTTAATTCCTGAATTAAGAATCTCTTCTTCATCCATAAAATGGAAAACCCCCTCACTTACCATCACTACACCATATTCGATACCTCTAATTTTACTCTTAATAATAGAGGAAATAATCATATTGATAATTTTATCAAATGTGATTTTGGTTTTATTAAACATTTCAGGTATGATCATCATTGGAAAGTGACAAGCAGAGGCTATTCCAAATGCTAGATGTCCTGCTGATCTACCCATTGCAGAAACAACGAACCAATTTTCACTAGTTCGAGCGTCTTCATAAACTGTATTACCAATTCTGACTCCTTCATCCTTAGCGGTATGGAAACCAAAAGTTGGATTTCTATCTGGCAATGGTAAATCATTATCAATAGTTTTTGGAACATGAATATGTGCCACATCTAATTTTTGAGTTTCTAAATATTTAGAAAGTCGACTTCCTGTTGATGCGGTATCATCGCCCCCTATGGTAACTAATAATTTAACATTGTGCTTTTCGAAAAAGTCAGGTTTAAATTCAGAGTCCTTGGGTTTATGCCTACTCATGATAAGAGTGGAACCACCTCTACTGTAAATTCTATCTGCTCTATGAAAATTGAATTTTTTTATGGCAGGTTCTTCAGAGAATAATCCTTTGTATCCATGATGTACACCTAGTACATCATAACCATCTTTGATAAAAGTTTTTGCAAGCGTACTAATAACTGTGTTGATTCCTGGAGCTGGACCACCACCACAAATAATTGCAATTGATTGTTTCATGTTTAATTTTTTTTTAATCGAGTAAATTTATGTCCATTAATTAGTCTCTATCTTATAAATAGTGCTAAATATTTATTGGAATACTTGATATTTACTAGATTATTAAAACATAAAAGATCATGAAACTGATCTTTTATGTTTTGCATTGAATCAGGGGTTTATTAGATACCTAAAGCTTGACCACCACCAATTTGGATAGTTTCAGCTGTAATAAATGCTGCATCATCACTTGCTAAGAAAGATACTACAGAAGCAACTTCTTCAGGTTGACCTAATCTACCTAACATAATGTTATTTTTCCAAGAAGCGAAAACTTCTGGTTTTGTAGATTTGATCTGTGCATGAAATGGAGTATCAATAGTTCCTGGAGAAACTGCATTTACACGAATACCATATTCAGCTAAGTCTTTTGCTAACGCTCTAGTAATTGCGTGTACACCTGCTTTTGAAGTACCATAGATTCCAGCACCTGGTCCACCAGCATTCCATCCAGCGTTAGATGTATAGTTGATGATAGTTGCATTTTCTCCTTTTTTAAGAAATGGTATAGCTGCTCTTGAAGCAAAGAAAGTTGAATCAAGATTTAAAGCCATTACAAATCTGTAAAATTCTGTTGTCATTTCTTCAAAACGAGATCTTCCTCCAAGACCACCTGCATTGTTTACAAGCACGTCAATACGACCATATTTTTCTCCAATTTTTGTGATGTTCTCTGTAACAACTTCGTCTTTCGTTACATCAAATCCGTAATATTCTGCTGTAATTCCTTCTGCGGCAAGTTCTTCAACTCTTTTTACACCAGCTTCATCATCGATACCGTTTAAAACAACGGTATAACCATCTTTTCCTAATCTTTTAGCTACTTGAAATCCTATTCCTCCCGTAGCTCCAGTAATAACTGCTACTTTTCCTTCTGTTTTGCTCATAATTATGTTTGTTTATGTGTGTGTTAAATTTTATTCGATTTTATCTCTTTTTTTTCAATGGTTCTACTTTTGGAATTAGCACCCATACACTGGCCATTACAATAAAGGCAAGAGATGCACCAATCACAAAGGCAGGGGTATAATTTCCACCGGTAGTAAGCATTGGTACAAGAGCTACTAGTCCAGCTCCTGTTAGTTTTGCCGCTGTTCCTGAGAAACCTGAAAGGGTACCAACTGTTTTCTGTCCATATAAATCACTTGGCAGGGTTTGTACATTTCCTATGGCAGTTTGAAATCCAAAAAGTACTGCGGCCATGATCAATACTGCTGCTACTGGAGAACCTGGGTTGGATAGTGCCAATAATGCAGGTAGCATAATTAAACAACCAAGTGTAATTACCATTTTTCTGGTTTTGTTTACATTCCATCCCGATTTTAATCGGTTTTGAGCTAATAATCCACCAAACCAAGCTCCTAACATAGCTCCTACATAAGGGACCCATCCGTATATTCCTATGGCTTTGACATCCATGTTATATACTTCCGATAAGTAAATTGGAATCCAAAATACAAATAGCCACCATATCGGGTCTATTGCTGCAGATGCGATGATAACCCCCCAGCTTTGTTTACGACCTAGTAGTTCTTTAACTTCAGGGTTGTACTCTTCTATTGTTTCTTTTGATTCTGCCGTTTCTTCTTGACCAGATAAGATATATTCTCTTTCAATTTCAGTTAGCCAAGGATGTTTTTTTGGTGGTGCTTTGACAATAATTAACCATGGTACTAACCATAACAAACCAACAAGACCAATGATAATGAAAATCATTTGCCAACTAAAGTAGACTGTTAAAAATGCAATGGTTGGTATGGCAACGATTCCGCCAATAGCAGCCCCTGAGTTAAACAACCCTTGTGCAAAAGCTCTTTCTGTTGCTGGAAACCATTCAGCATTTCCTTTTGCAGCACCAGGCCAGTTCCCTGCTTCTGAGATACCTAAGATAGATCTGAAAAAAGCAAAACTTAAGACCCCACTTGCTAAAGCATGTAATGCCGTTGAAATTGACCAGAATCCAATAGATAATACAAATCCAATTCTTGTTCCTAGTTTGTCAAATATTTTTCCAAAAATTGATTGTCCAAATGCATAAGAGAACATGAAAACCACAGAGATCAATGCATAGATCTCTTTTCTCTCCGTCATTGTTTTATCCGGATATAAATCTTCTGAAATACTTGGCCATAAAACAACAAGAGCCTGCCTGTCAATGTAATTGATTACGGTGGCTAGTGCGATCAATGCAATTACCCACCATCTGAGTCCTTTTACTTTCATATTGTTTGAGTTAAGTTTTTGATTTTGTTATGTTTACTTTCTTTGTCTTTGTTGTTGTAAAGACAAAGTATTCCTTTTTATTCTACACCAATGGTCCAGAATAATTTGTTTTTATTAAAACTAATATGTGTAAACTTAAATGGTTAAGCGGTATTTGCCACTTTACCCAGATTCTTAGAAAAAGAATCGAGAAGATTTAAATTTACGTCCCTCCAAATTATATATCTAACAAACAGGTCGTGCATCCTGTAAATCAGAATTTGTCATTTTTATTCGTTGTTTGCGCAATACTCGTATAATGTTTTAAAGTGTATTTTCATTTTTTCTTTCGCTAAAGCAGGGTCTTGATCTTTGATTGCTTCATAAATATCTTGATGATCTTTTATACCAGAAATAGCTAATCCGTCTGCACATACATGATACTTTTCAATATTTATGATTATTTCTGGCGTAATAATCAACATGAATGTATTTATAGAACTATTTTTGCTAGCCTTTGCTATTGCAAGATGAAAAAGAAGATCTTCTTGTACTGCATCTTGTCCGCTCAAAGCTTTCTCTTGATAGGCATCTAAAGCTTCCTTTATCTGTTCTAAATCTTCGTCTGTTCTTCTAATTGCTGCCAAAGAAGCCGTTTTTAGCTCCAAAAGAATTCTCGTTTCTACAAGAGATTTAAAATCTTGCTTTTCTAAACGAAGAATATCTTCAATCATACCATTAAGTGCTACAACACCGATATTTGCAACAAAGGTTCCACTTTGTGGAATAGAGTTTAACAAACCATAAAATTCTAATTTTTGAATGGCTTCTCTTACGTTACTTCTACTTACCTCAAACTTATCAGACAGCATTCGCTCTGATGGTAACTTATCACCAGGCTCCAAATTCTTATAGTTGATGAGATCTCTAATTTTAGAGATGATCGAATTTTGTATATCTTTATTTTCGTTTTTTGTAAGTACTTCTAATTTCATATCGTCGTTGTATTTCCAACCAGATTGGTTAACCAGATTGGTTGGTGTAAATGTATAGATTATTTTCCTGTATAAAAAATATTTTTAAAGTTAATTTTTTTGTTTGTTTCTCGGGTGTTTGGAAGGAATCTTACCGGGATAAATCCCGATAAAATTCTTTCACTAACTCAACCAAATAATTTTAATGTGTCACTGTTAAATTGTAATATTTTACTGTTGCATATGCATTTGGATCTGTCGATCCTAAATAATTTCCTGCTTTAAAATAATTTTCAAATACACCCCATTTTTCCATATGTATATCTTGATATACTTTTGAATAGGTTTCATTTAAGATTATTTCCATTTTTCCTTCTGAAACAATCACTTCTAAAGTAAATTTGTCAAAACCTACTTCTACTGGGAAATTATAGCCATCATCGTTGCCCCAGGCATCTGTTTCTAAAATTTCTGTACTGCTGGCATTCAGATTGTTTAAAACTTTTGTTTTAACCCTCACTAGACCGTTTTGCCAATAAATTTTTAACATGGGAGGGGCATTGTTGTCTTTTTGACCAATTAAGTCTCTTTGTTCATTCGTCAATCTGCCATGGATTTGCATAATGATGGTTTTATCATATTCTCCATCACTTTTTTTAGAAATTTTTTCCATAGAAAGGGTACCTTTCATTCTACCTCCCTCTTTAAAGGTCCAGTTGGTGTTGTTACTTCCAGGAACCATTTGTTCTCTTAACTCAGTTCTTGAGTAACTTGAGTTTGCTGTAGAAGCTCCGGGATACGTATGAAATACAAGAGCACCATTTATGGAGTCGTTGTAAAAAAATGGTTTCAATTTATCAATTGTACCATAACCTAAAATTTCTGGTGGTTCAATTTCATCGGGCTTACCTATGGGTAATGTCACTTTCCAATTTTGAAGATCAATATTTGGAATTTGATAGTCTTTATTTGGTATTTCACCATTTGTTGGTTCTTCAGGTATTTCTGGTTCGTCACTTGATAGTACTATCGTATTCTCGTAAGTACCCTGGCAACTTGTAGCTAAAGTTACAATGCAGATCGACAAAAAACTTGTCAAAAGATATTGATTGTATGAGAATATTTTTTTCAAGTGGTATTTATTTAATGTTTAACTTCTAATTCGTAATATTTTATTTTAGAATAGGCTCCTTTGTCTCTTGATTGGAAATAATTTCCTGCTTTGAAATAATTTTCAAATACGCCCCATTTTTCCATGTGAATTCCTTTGTATACTTTAAATTCACTTCCATTAAGGACAATCACCATTTTCCCTTCAGAGACTTTTACTTCCAAAGTGAATTTTCTAAATCCAACTTCTTCTTTAAAATTAAAACCATCATCATCTCCCCATGCATCTTCATGTAAAAGTTCTTCGTAGGTTGCATTTGGGTTTTTCAATACTTTAGTCTTGACTCTGACTTTTCCCTGATCCCAATATATTTTTAAAATAGGAGGAGCGTTGTTGTCATCTTCACCAATTAAATCTCTTTGCTCATTTGTCAAACGACCATGGATTTGCATAATAATCGTTCTATGATATTTACCATTCGAATCTTTGGTAGTTTCTTCCATGGCAAGTTTTCCTTTCATGTATCCCCCTTGTTTGAAAGTCCAGTTGATATTGTTTTCTCCTGGCACCATTTGCTCTCGTAATTCAGATCTCGTATATTTTGTATTACGGGTTTTTGAATTCGTTGGCATGGAATGAAACACGATTGCACCCTTTGTTGAATCGATGTACATGTACGGTTTTGCTACTTCAATATTGGCAAAGTTGTTGATTTCTGGAGGACCAATTTCAATAGGTTTTCCATTTTCTCCTGCAACTGGTAAGGTTACTTTCCAGTGACTTAAATCAATTTTAGGAAGTTTTGTTTTTTTTCTTTTCTTCTTTTTTTTCTTCTTCTCCTTTTTTTCAATTTTAACGTCGGACTCATTAACACCTGTCTCTTGTGTTTGAGAATATGCGCCAAGTGATAAAAATAGGGCGATAAAAAATGTTAAAGATGTCGTTTTACAATTCATGTGATTGTGTTTTATGATGGAGATACAGTTATAAAATCTTGTTTGAAATTTAACGGTATCTCCATGTTTTATTAGATACTACTGGAGTTGAATTAATTTATTCAAAACCTGGAGTAATGATGTCAATGTTATCATAAAATACTTCTGTGCTGCTATCAACTGATAATGGAGCTTTTATGTAGATTACTATCCAATCTGTAGTTGGGATGAAAGTAAAAGTGTTTGTAGTAAAAGTATTATCAGTTGCAGATCCTTTAGATGAATTGAAATCGTTTGTAATTTCGAAATGTTTATCTGCAAAATTTTCTATTCCTACCTCAGTTGTTATATCTGTATTTAAAATATATACATCAGAGTTGATTCCTTCAGCTTCAGATCTTGAATCGATTGTAAAGGTGTATTCTACACCAGCTTCAACCGCTAGTTTTTGATAAAGTCGTCTACATGCTTGATAAATCTTAATAGAGCGTGTCTTGGATCCATTCACGTAAGAACCATCACTTGCAGATCCAGGTTGCTCATTAGTACAGTAAGTAGCATCGATATAAGCATTTAAGTCAGAATTACTCCATAATGCCTTATATGGACTTGGAATTTCACCCAATACATCATCAATAACGGTACTGTTAGGTGTCATGTCCCATGCATCTGCATTATCACTAGTACTTCCTGTTAAATGATCGTCTCCTGTACCGTTTTGAACAATAGCTTTAAAGGTAGGTGTAACAGTAGCATCAGGATTTACAACTGAAACCGTTTGTTCCATTTCAGAAGTGTCTCCTGAATCATTTGTAGCTGTTAATGTAACTACGAAATCACCTTCGGTAGAAAAAGTTTTTGTTGGAGATTCTTCGGTTGAGGTTGTGTTATCTCCAAAGTCCCAAGAATAGCTAATCGCATTCGTAGAGGTATTCGTAAATGTATATACTTGCCAATTATTTGGGTCTTGAAGAAAAGTAAATCCAACAACAGGAGCTTCAGGGTTTGTAACAACTATAGTTTTTTCAACTCTGTCTGTTGTTTCAGTACCGTTTGACACGGTAAGAACTACATTGTAGTAACCTGCTTGTCCGAAAGTATGAGTTGGTTCCTCTTCAGTGGAGCTATTACCTTCACCAAAATCCCATGCATATGTTGAAGCATTGGTAGATCTATCTGTAAATATATATGTTTTATAGTCTGTTACATCCACTACTTCTGTAAAGGCTGCGATAGGAGCAGGTGAAATGACTATTGTATCTTCCCCTTCTATGTCTTCCGTACAAGAGAATATAAGTGCTATTGAAACGAGAAAAGAAAAATTAATGATTCCTTTATTTTGTAAATATTTCATTGTCTTCATCATAATATCTTATTCTTTATCTTTAAAAAATTCTATTTGAGTAAAATTCATCCATTGACTTTTACGAGTAGCTCCTGTTTCGTCAAATCGACCAAAACCAATTAGCTTAACGTATCTACAATTGATGGAAGTAGGGAAGATTTTTACTTGAAATTCTGAAGTTGCAGATTCAGATAACATAAAATCTCCTTCCTCTGGAATAACTTTAGTAAAATCAGCATCATCAGTTCCTGTGCTTGATGTCCAAATTTGATAACCATAAGGGTCTGATTTTACATCTGTAGTAAATTGGATTACTCTTAAATCTAGAATACTGGCTAGATCATAAATGATGTATTCACCATCGGATCTAACGCTACCTTCAATAAGTTCAGCATCATCTTGTGCAGTCCAACGAGTTCCGGCATTTTTATCCAAAGTATTTGAAGCAAATGCGTCTTTCTCTACTTGATATGATGAAAAGCTATGAACCGTTACGGGTTCTCCTGCATCACCAGTATTGATCAAGTCGAAAAACAAGTTCAAGTCTCCTAAAGGCTCACCATTGTCAATTATTGATACTGAATTAGTATAGACATCTGTTAGTCCGTTATTATCAGATACTGACAAGGTAACATCATAACTTGCTGTAATAGGAGGGTATGAATGTTCTTTTGGCTCAAAATCTGTTGACGGCTCACTTCCATCACCAAAATCCCATACAAAATTACTTGCGCTAATGGATTCATTTGCAAAGGTTGCTTTATTCCATTGATCACCTTCTCCAGTTACGGCTCCAAAAAACGCGGTAGGAGGCGTTTTGTCTTCTTTAGAGTTTTCTCCTGCCAAATCATATGAGAAATCACAAGAGGTAGCTGCCAATGCTACTATTGATAAAGCTACGGCTGGTAGTTTTTTCAAAACTCTCATTTTTATATTTTTTAAGTTTTTCATTTTTTTGAAATTTAATTATTCGTTAGCTTCAAGAATTAGTTTCTATCTCCAATTTATATTTTGAATCAATGCAGGTTCACCGTTTGTATTTAGTGGACTTAAGTTGATTTCTCTCAATGGAATAGGTAAGGTAACATCAAAAGCGTTAAAGTTATATCCATTTGCTTCTGCAAAAGCAGTCAACACTTCTGTAGCAACTCCAAAACGTTTCAAATCAAACATTCTTTGGTTTTCAGAAAAGAATTCAAATCTTCTTTCTTGAATTAGGTCGTCTTTAGATATTGTAGTTACAGCTGTAAGTCCCGCGCGGGTTCTAATTTTGTTATAGTTATCACCCCAAGTACCCGATACAGAAACTTCACTACCTCCTGCAAGGTTTGCTTCTGCGTACATCATCACAACATCAGCATATCTCAATACGATAAAATCAGTACCTGCCTGTTCATCATCAGAGCTCGTAGTATAGTGTTTAGCTGTTTGATATTTGTCTTCTGAATCGTTACTATCGATATCAAATAGTGCACGGTTTGTACCCCCAAAATTTGTCAATTTTGCGTGTAGGTCTGTCGTTAAATAATTCAAACCACTTGAATTTCCTGTAGCAGCAAATTCTGCTGAATAATTTTGACTATCGTTTGCGGCATCATTAGAGAATCCAATGGCAAACATGATTTCATCATTTAATTCGTTTGTAGGATCGAAAATATCTATGTAATTGTCTAATAAGGCATACTCTGATGAAACTTGGTCTAGGTGAACAAGTGCCTGCGCGTAATCAGGGTTGTCTAAAGTCATATATACTTTAGCTAACATTGCATGGGCTGAACTTTTAGAGGCTCTTGATTTAAAAGTGTCGTCTAATCCTTCAGTAGCTTTGATGAAATCTTCAATAATAAAGTCATAGATTTTATTCTCTGAAACTCTAGTAAATTGAATTGCTTTTTCATCTTCAGTTAATACATGATCTACTAATGGCAGTCCCAAATTTTCCACATCTTCTCCATACATACGAATTAAATTGAAGTAAGCATAGGCTCTTAAAAATTTAGCTTCTGCTTCAACTCTTTCGAAAGAAGCTTCAGGTTCTAAAGTTTTCATTGCATCTAACACTACATTTGCAAGGTAAATTACACGATACAAGCTAGAGTAGTAGTTTGCAGAAATTCCGTTGTTTGCTTGAACAGAAAAGTTCTCAAATTGTCCGGCATCCGCAGAATCATTTGCATCTGGAGATCTTGTGTTACTATTGTCAGATAACATTTCTGTAACATAAAACTCAACTTGAACACCTCTATTGTCGTTCAATTGATTTGAGTTTACTCCTTGAAGTGCATCATAGATGGCAATTAAACCAAGCTCTAGTTCTTCAGGTGTCTGATAAAAGTTTTCTGTTTTAATGGCAGAATCTGGATCTGGATCTAGAAAATCTGAACATGAATTAAGCAGAAAAGCGAAAAATACGATTGTTATATATTTTGAATATTTCATTGTTTGTTTTTTTTAAAAATCAATATTAACACCTAAAGAAATTGTACGAGCAATCGGAGAACCACCTCGTTGGTATCCGTACTGTGTTGGACTTGTTTTGTCTAACGCTTCTGGGTTCCAACCTGTGTAATCATCAGCAGTAAAGTATAACAGGTTTTGACCTGTAGCATATAGTTTAAGATTAGAGATACTACCCATTTTAGCCAAAAGACTTTGAGGTAAGTTGTATCCAATATTAATATTTCGTAAGGCTATATATGAGGCATCTTGAATGATGCTGTTTGTGTAGATTTTCTCAACGATGAACTCACTATCTACCGTATTTTTAATTTGGTCAAAAGCAGTATGGTTGAATAAATATTGGTCTGCAATATTTCTCACTTCTGCTCCATGACTTCCTTGAAACATAAAAGCAAAACTTAAGTTACCATAGCTGAACTCATTTGAGAAACTCCAAATAAACTCTGGATAAGGATTCCCTAATTCAGTTTTATCTTCTTCATCTAAAACACCATCACCATTTAAATCTTTAACATATACCACTCCTGTTTCTTGTCCAACATGTCTAAAGAAGTTAGAAGAACTGAATTCATCTAAAGGAACTTCTCTGTCTACAACATAACCATAGAAAGAAGAAATTGGTTGTCCTTCTGAGTTGATCCACTCTGTTGGTCTCTTGTTATCGATTGTTGTAATTTGACCATTAGAAGATGCAAAATCAACCAAAGTGTTTTTGTTTGTTGTTAAAAGAACCGTTGAATTCCAACTAAATTTTTCTGTTCTGATGTTTTTCGTTCTTAATTCAAACTCCCATCCTTGGTTTTTTACTTTTCCAATGTTATCCAATGTATTTGAGTAACCTGAAGTTGCTGAAATTGGATTGTTTAATAGTAATTGATCACTTGTTCTTTGGTACCAGTCAATAGAACCAGTAATTCTGTTTCTAAACAAGCCAAAATCTACTCCTGGATTTATTTCGATCAAACGTTCCCATTTTAATTCAGGATTACCAATGTTCACGGGAGAGTATCCTGATTTGATACTTCCTTCTTCCGTATAACTTACATTTGATACTAAATCTAAACTAGGGTAGTAGTCAACTAAAATATTACCTGTACTTAATTGAGAAGTACTTCCTTGTGCATCTGGGTCAACACTTCCAGTGTTCAATCTGTCATTTCCTGTAACCCCGTAACTAGCTCTAACTTTTAATCTTGAGATTACATCAGTATCTTCTAAAAAGTCTTCTTTGTCAATATTCCAACCTACAGAAGCTGCAGGGAAGTTTCCGTATTTATATTGAGATCCAAAAATTGAACTTCCGTCTCTTCTTAAACTCAAACTAACTAAATATTTGTTGTCGAATGCATAATTGAATCTAGAGATAAAAGAGATTCCTCTTTTGGTCCATTCAAAACCTTGTGCATTTGATGGGATAGGTGCATTCGATAATTGTTGTATTTTATCATTTACAATTCCGATACCTCTAATAGAAGAAAAGAAATAGTCTCTTTTTTCTATTGAGTTTCCTAAGGTAATTCCAAAATCATGTTTGTTAAAAGTTTTGTTGTAGTTGAAGAAATTGTCGAAAATAAAATATTGGTCTCTTTGTGTAATTTCATCAATATAGGCATCTGTTGTTTCTCTACGAGCCAATGTTCCTAAGTAATCTTTTCTTTGCGTGTCTTGCATTGAAACTGACAAAGAAGATTTAAATTTTAAACCATCCATGATTTTATATTGTCCGTATACATTACTGAACAATTTAAATTTATTATCCGTTCTTTCTCTTTCTGCAACTCTTGCATATGGATTTTGATTTGTAGAATTTCCTAGGTTACTTGTTAATTCTTCTTGGTAAATACCATCACCATCTAAGTCCGTGAATTCAAAATGACGCATTTGAGCATAATCTCCTACCTGTACATCTGCAAATTGACCATTAGGATCAATGTAATTTAAAGTATGTTCTGTATGGTAAATAGGTAACCAAGGCATTTGTCGTGCCACGTTATGAATGTTTTCTGAAAATCTTTTTCTTACCGTATAACTTGGTGTAAAGTTCATTCCAGCAGATAATTTTTTATTGATTTTAAAATCTACTTTTAAACGGGCTCCAAATTTTTCATAGTTATCAAGCAACAATACTCCCTCATCATTTGAATAACTTAAACTTGACGCATATTTTACGTTATCATTTCCACCTCTAATAGAAAGAGAATGGTTTGTAATAGCACCACTTCCGATAAAAACATCTTGCCAGCTACGGTCAGTACCTGTAGAAAGTCCGAATTTTGTGTAATCAGAAATTTCCAATCCTAGATCTCTTTGCTTTTGTGCCCAGCTCTCAACCGTTTGACCATAAGCATCACTTTTTCTACCTGTTTTTATTCCTGTAAAAGTAGAGTAGTTGATTCTAGTTTTACCTGAGATACCTGATTTCATCGTAATCATGATAATACCATTTGACCCTTTAGAACCGAATATAGAAGAAGAAGCAGCATCTTTTAAGATCTCAAAAGATTCTACATCGTTCATGTTTAGAGAACCTAAGAAGTCTGAATCTACAATAATTCCATCCACTACAATTAACGGAGTAGAGTCACCTGCCATAGAACCAGTTCCACGAATGGTAATGCTTGGTGGTGCACCTGCTTGACCATCAGTAGCTTGAATATTTACACCAGATACCTGTCCGATCAATGCGTCATCAACTCTGGCTACCGCTATTTCATCTAAAGTTTCATTTTTTACTTGTGAAATTGCACCCGTTAAATGAGATTTTTTTTGTGTTCCGTATCCAACAACAACAACTTCATCTAAAGTAGAAATATCTTCTTTCAAAAGAATATTTAAGGTTGTTTGATTATTAATAATTACGGTCTGAGATACATAACCCACATAGGAGAATTGTAAAACATCACCCGTTTTTGCTTTGATTTCAAAAGCACCATCAAAGTCCGTTGTGACTCCTTTGTTTGATTTAACAACAACTACGTTGATCCCAGGGATTGGAACATTATCAGTAGCAGATAAAACGGTCCCTGTAATGGTGTTGTCCTGAGCGTATATCGCAATGTTTAGCAACAGAACTACTGAAAATACTAGTTTTGTTTTTAAATTGTTTATCGATTTTTTCATGTTTAAATTGTTAGTTTAAGAGGTACAATACAAGCGTATTGATTAAGTTATAATGTTTTTGCTTTCGCATCAAAAAGAATACCTTGATAAAATTTACTCAATGGAGTTGTATTCGATAGGTTCTTTTAGAAAACTGTTAAAAGGGGATGGGTATAAAATTGGTCATATGGTATTGGTTTTTTTGGTTGTCCAAACTGGAAAACCAATTTGGTTTACCAAAAATAAGGTTTTATGATGTTAAAAAAAAATATTTTAACAAAAAATATAGAGTTGAATGTGAGTATCTAAAAAAAGATAGTGAAATATTACGAATATTTATTCGAGATAAGGTGAACAGAGGTTGGAGGTTGCTTATTTAGATACGGCGTTATGTGTTTTCAGCCAGTCTTCTCCTTTTTTATCTCTAAAAAAATCCATCCATACATAATACATTACTTTATCCGTATCTACAGTTACGGAATGACTTGACCCTAAGGGAATATGTAGCAATGCGTATTCAGGGAATTTTATATGGGCATCGTCTGCAAAAACAGTCACAAGATTGTTGTTTAAACCAAGAAATAGTTGCTCGAGCATTCCATGTTCGTGGGCACCAACTTTATCTGGTCCTTTTGTTTGAACGGTACCCATGGCTATTCTTGGAATATATTTATTAGGTAAGATGGTTCTGCTAATTGTATTTGGACTTTTTATGGGTTCCGTATAGGCTTCACATTCCGTAAATTTTTTAAAGTAAACTTTCTCGATATTGGCTTTTGGGAATTCTTTCAAATCTGAAAGGTCTTGTTCTGCTAACTTACTTTCTATTTTTAGATAATGTAAAGTGTCATTTGTTGCAGCTATAATGCTAAAGTTAGAGATTGCATTTGGTAAAAAAATGGATTCAGGTTCTAGGGTGTATGTTTTATTCTTGGTGGTAATTGTTCCTGTCCCTTTGATAAAAAGATAGATAAATTTAGAATTATCAATTAATTGTTCTTTCAATGTTTTGTTGGTAATATTAATTTGATTGACCGTGATCCCTTTTATTTCATCCTTAAGAATGACCTTGGAATAAAAATTTTGATCAGTGTCTATAGCCATGTGTAGTTTTTCTAAAGGGATGGTTTGACTTTTCATTGAGAAAGTAGTTGATACCAGAAGTGTAAATAAGAAAATGTATTTCATGATATGGATTGGTTTTAAACTAAAAAAACACGGATCGTAATAATTGACCCGTGTTTTCAGAAACTAATTTAAATTGAAATAATTCAAACAAATTATATAACAGATGTTTGAAACTTGGACTCGGTAATAGAGTCCAAGATTTTTGAATTTTAGTATAGATTAGTATGGGTTTTGAGATAGGTTAGGATTTGCCTCAATTTCTGTATTAGGAATTGGCATAAGATAATCCACAGATGCATCCCATCCTACTTTCGCCCCTTCGTACCCAGAAGCAGAAAATACTTGATCTCCTAATTGTCTTCTTGCAATTGTATACCATCTTTTACATTCAAAAGCTAGCTCAATTCTACGCTCTTCAATTACATCAGCAACGGTAACTGTAGCAAGATCAGCAGGAACAGCACTTGGTGCAAAGGTCTTTGCTTCATCTGCTCCAGTTTTGTAAGCTCCACCTAATCTCGCTCTAGCTCTCACTTGGTTGACATATCCCGTTGCAGTAGCTGCATCTCCTGTTTCAACGGCTGCTTCTGCGGCAATTAATAAAATTTCAGCATAACGCATCATTGAATAATTATGGCTTGTTGCTCTACCACTTCCACGGGCAAAGAAACCAGGATAACGGGCATATTTGGCAATGTAAGGAGTGTTTCTTGCATGCTCATGTCCACTAATAGTGAAGTTGGTATAATCAACTTTTACACCACCAATATTGGCTTCTTGATCAAAACTTACTTCGGTTCTATAATCTAAAGGATCGAAAGATGCGAACACCTCTTCTGTAGGAACTGCTACAGACCATCCCCCACCATCATTTCTATCATCTCCTCTAATACCAGCCATTGGCGCGATTTGATCATAAGCGTTATCAGATGCTTCAACACCGTTGTAATCTAATGCGAAAATTGGTTCTGGGGAAGCATCGATAGCGTCTGCATTAAATAAGTTTTGGAAATTTGTATCCAAAGAATAATTTCCAGAATTGATAACCTTTTGAGCATATGTTAATGCAGTTGTGAAATCTGGAGAGCTTGGAGTATTTCCAGCTCTTGTTAAATATACCAAAGCTAAGTAAGAAGAAGCTGCTCCGGCAGAAGGAATTGAAGCTGCATTTGTTGTAGCTGGTAAATTAGCTTCTGCAAATTCTAAATCTGAGATAATTCCGGCATACACGTCACTAGCAGACGTGCTAGAAATTGACAATGCTGCATCAATATCACTAACAGGTTCCGTTAAATATGGAATTGCTCCAAATTGTCTTACTAAATGAAAATAGTAAAAGGCTCTCATAAAGTATGCTTGAGCAACTACTTCGTTTTTGTCCGCATCTGTTAACGATTCAGCACCTTTTATTGCAAAGTTTGCCGCTGTAATTCCCTGATAACTTTTTATCCAATACTCAGAGATCATTCCATTAGTAGGTAATGTTGTAAGTTCATCCATTTCAACTCTTCTTTCTTGTGTAGATTGAAGGTTTACCATATCTGAGCGTAACATCAAGGCGATAGAAAGTTTTCTACCCCAGAATTTCTCATTAATTGCAGCAGTCTTAGATCCCTCTATTGCTGTTTGTAGATCTTGAGATGTTTGAAAGAATCCATCAGGAGACAGTGTTCCTAATGGTTTTTCAACCAGGTCAGTACACCCTACTATCGATAATCCAACCAATAATAATATATATTTATATTTTTTCATGTCTATGTGTTTTATAGGGTTATTAAAATTTCAAGTTTAGGCTAAATGTTACAGATTTTACCGTTGGATAATTTCCGAAATCAAAGCCATTTACAGTGTTCGTGGACATGTTGTTGTTTCCAGCTGAACCAAAGAAATTCACCTCTGGATCTAATCCAGAATATTTAGTCCAAGTCAATATGTTCTGTGCACTTACTGCTAATCTAATATTTTCAATACCGATTTTTTCGTATACATTTCTTGGAAGGTTGTATCCTAATGCTATATTTTTTAATCTAACATAACTTCCATCTTCTACGAAACGGGAAGAAATTTCTCTGTTACTATTGTTTCCAACACGTGGTTGATCTGTGTTTGTATTGGTTGGAGTCCAAGCATTTTTGAAATAGTCTTGTGTAGTATTTGAGTCACCGTTTGTTAACTGTACGTTTGTTAAGTTCATAATTTCACCACCTGAAGACCCTTGGAAAAAGATATTCAAATCAAAATCTTTATACACAAAATTGTTTGTGAAACCCCAGTTAAAGTCGGCATTAGGATTACCGATAATTGTTCTGTCTTCATCGGTAATAGCACCATCTCCATCAATATCAACAAATAAAGGATCTCCGTCAACAGTAGTACCGGTTCTACCTGCCATACCAGCTGGAGTAGCTCCGTTTTTTACACCTGCATATTCAAGTCCCCAAAATAATCCAACTTCTTCACCTACTCTCATTATAGTACTTCTGTCATGACTAAAGTAACTTGGAGTTCCGTCATCAAAGAAATCTGCATCATTTGCTAGTTTCACTACTTTACTTTTGTTAGCAGAGATATTAAAATCTGTTGTCCATCTAAAGTTTTCATTAGAAATATTTCTAGTATTGATAGAAATTTCAAATCCTGAGTTGTTGATCTCTCCTAAGTTTCCAAGAATTTCATCATTTAAGTATCCTGCGTATCCTGGGATACCAGTATTAGGTAAAATCAAATCTTTTGTATCAATATTATAGTAGTCAACAGATAAGTTAATATTGTTGTTTAGGAAGCCGAAATCTACACCCACGTTAGTTTGATAAGAAGTCTCCCATTTCAAGTTTTCGTTTGCTGGTTGCTCCGCAGTAACTGCAGGAACAGTTGCACCTTCACTAGAAGCATATAACGTTGATAACAATGCTAATGATTGATAAGCGGCAATAGAAGGGTTACCTGTTAAACCATAACTAGCTCTTAATTTTAAGTTAGATATTGTTTTGTTTTCCATTAGGAACTCTTCATTAGAAATTTTCCACCCTAAAGCGGCAGAAGGGAAATTTGCATATTTATAGTTCTTAGAAAAGTTTGATGCACCATCACGTCTTAACGTTGCTGTAATTAAATACTTATCGTTCAGGTCATAGTTTATCCTACCAAATACTGATTGGATTTCTACTTCAGTATATTGAGATTCAGGTTGTAAAAATCCAGTAGAACTTTCTAGTCCATAGTATAAGAATGAATCAGAAATAAACCCTGTTCCTTGAGCTAATAAGCGCTCTGTTAAATTTCTTTGGTAAGAGAAACCTGCTAATGCAGTAAGTTTACCTTTTCCGATTTCTTTATTATATGTTAAGTAGTTTTCAGTTAATGCTGTAGAACGTTTCCAGTTTTCAACGCTAGCTCTTCCGCTTACGGCTGAAGCTGAAACAATCAATGTAGATGGAACATAAATTCCTTGCATTGTGTTTCTTGTACTTAAACCAAACGTCGTTTTGAAGGTAAGATCTTCAATTATCTCATATTCTAAATATGCATTTGCTCTAAACTCATCTTCTTTCGTATTGTCAGTTCTTTGAGATGCTACTGCATATGGATTGTCAACTGGGTCACCAATTTGATCATTTGTTGAGAAATTTCCGTCTGCATCTTTGATGTCTTTTGTAGGGTCAAATCTCATGGCTAATGAAATCGCATCATCACCACCACCACCAACACCATTGTTACCAGTAGATTGAGTTGCAACTCCTTTTTTAGTTGATTTACTTCCGTATAGATTCAATCCTAATTTTAATTTGCTAGTCACTTGCGCATCAAGGTTGCTTAAGAATGTTGCTTTTTCAAAACCAGAGTTGATTAAAACACCATCTTGTTTGTAGTAATTTCCAGAGGCATAGAAGTTAGATTTGTCAGTTCCACCAGAAAAAGACAATGTATGGTTTTGCGTATTACCAGTGCGATAAATTAAATCTTGCCAATCAGTATCAAATCCACCGTCGTTATAAGGAGTATTGTTACCATTGTTGGTTCTAATTTGTTGTTGGTATGTTACAAAGTCTTCAGCATTCAATAAATCTAATTTATTAGCAGTATTTTGTACAGAATAAGAACTGTTTAATTCAACTGTAATTTTACCTTGCCTACCTTTTTTAGTAGTAACTAAAATTACTCCATTAGATCCTCTGGATCCATAAATAGCGGTAGCTGAGGCATCTTTTAATACTTCCATAGATTGGATATCCGCTGCTTGAGGCATTGAACCTCCAACGAAACCATCAACAACCACAAGAGGAGTACTACTAGCAGAGATTGAAGTATTACCTCTAATCTTAATACTAATAGGTGCACCTGGCTCACCACCATTGTTAGATTGTACAACAACCCCTGCTGCTCGACCTTGCAGAGCTTGTGAAGCGTCTGCTACTGGAAAGGCATTTAATTCTTCAGATTTTACAGAAGAAACAGATCCGGTAATGTCGCTCTTTTTTCTGGCTCCATAACCGACTACAACAACTTCATCTAATTCATTAGAATCTTCTTCTAATGAAATATTAACAGTTGTTTGATTTGATACCGAAATCGTTTTCGTAACGAAACCTAAAAAAGAAAATGAAATTTTACTTCCTTGAGGCGCGCTAATCTGATAGTTTCCGTCAAAGTCTGTGGTGGTACCATTCGAGGTTCCCACGACTAATACGTTTACTCCTGGAATGGCTGCTCCATCAGTTGATGATGTAATTGTCCCTGAAATTTCTTGGTTAGTCTGGGCAATTAATGCAATGTTGGTTAACAGAAAAGCTGTAAACAGCAATTTTGTTTTACAAAAATTAAGTGTGTTTTTCATGTTTAAAGTGTTAGTTTGGTAGTACTTTAGTACTATTTAGTTAATAAGATTTACATCTACTATCTTTCACTTTACACAATAAAATTACCGTATACAAAAGGAATTTTGTACTTTTGTAAGATGTTGTTGTGTATAATGATAACATGTAATCGGATTTACTTCCCTCCAAAGAAGTGTCCTAATAAGAGGATGGGCGTGCACCCATCCTTTTTTTGTTTAAGGTTTATTCATTTATGTTGGTTTAGATTAGTTTTGTTTTTGTGGTTCCCCAAACTGGAGAACCAATTTGGTTTACCAAATATAGAATAATATAATCGTATATCAAAAAAAATTAACAAATATTTATATGAATAAACTTGTAAGTCGTGTTTACTTTATGATATTGAAGTTAATAAGTTTTGTTTAATTATCAAAATTAACAGTAACACAATTGTATACCCTAAGATTTATCCCCAAAATAAGAGACTCCATCACCACTTAAAAAATCTTCCCTAACAGGACTGAAAGTATCGATTAGTTCTCCTTCTTCTAAACATACAGCACTGTGCCATAAGTTTGGTTCAATGTAAACTCCGTCACCGGCTTCTACGATCTTCTTTTCTCCGTCTATTTCGAATTCAAATTTACCTGAGGCGCAAAAGGTTGCTTGCGTATGAAAATGTTGATGTGGAGCTCCCAAGGCACCTTTTTCAAATTTTACTCTTACCATCATTATTTGGTTATCATACCCCAAGAATTTTCTAGCGACTCCTCCACCAAGTTGCTCCCATTCTATTTCTTTTGTGTCGATGTATTTTTCACTTAGTCTTTTCATTTTTATTTAATTTGAGTTAATTTATCGTAATAATATGGACCAGTCCATGTGTAATTTTTGTTTAATATTTTTAAACTATGTGTTTCTAGATGAGAGGTATTTGAATTTACTGTGATAAATAATTTTGATTCACCAGATACTGTATTTATTAAAATAGCCGTGTAGTCATCTGAGTTAAAAATTGTTTTTATGGTTTGGATATTACTTTTTGAGTTAATAGCCGATTCTGTGACGGGGCTGTAGCTCCCATGTGATTCAATAGCCGAAACAAAAATTGTGTTTTGGGTATTGTCTCTTCTAAGCATAAAAGAAGGATCTCTACGTAAATTAAAGTTCGGATCGTTAGCACCTATTCTAGTGAAAAGTAATTGATCTTTAGAAGTTGTTTCAGTTGTTAATGTGTAAAATTTGTTATTGTGAAACCACGAAAACTTGCTGTTTTCGTTTTCGGCTTTTCCGATGCCTTCAACAAATAAATGTTGATAACCGTTTTTACTACCTAATGGTTGTAAGTTTTTATGTGTTGTGTATTTGAAGTTAGTACTTAATACTTGACCAAAATAGTAAATGGGAAGATCGTATTTATTGGTTGTCTCAGAGGATACCTTCAGAATATCAATGACAAAAGGCTTTTCAAAATCCTTGTCTTTTATCAAGGCCATTGTTCTTAACATTTCTGTACCTTTATATGTATTTGATACTTTTGAACTAACCGCTTGTATTTCTGTGTTGTCTATAGCAAAATAGGATAGGTTTGGATGGTTCTGACTTCCTATTTCATATTTACCTTTGTAATGAGAAGTTTCATTTTGAGTAACCGTGTTGTGAGCAATTGTTTGTTTTGCCCAAGTTTTGTTTTCTTTTAGATAATTCCCCCCCCCTTTTTGTTCGATGTTTACGTAACGTGATAGTCCATAATCCTGAATTACTTCCTCTCCATTTTCATATAGTGAGTAGGATAATTTATCATAATGTCCATGGCTAGAACCTTGAGAAGCATATTTGAATACCAGTTCTATATTTTGATTCCTTAAAATTGCAACACCACCTTGTTTTCCCTTTGGGCCATCCGATAGATTGATGGAATTTTTTTCAAAGGGTTTCGCTTTTCCATTTTTAATATCTAAAGCTACAGCCAAACCTGAGTCGTCCAACAAAACGCTATTTTGTTTTTTGGCAATACTTAACAAACCTGGATCTTTGTTCCCATATTTGTATGAAATATCTACGGCAGTCACAAGTGCTTCTGTGTAATATGACATTCCTTTTTGACCGTCGTTCAATGGGAAGAAATCACCATCTGCATCTGATAAATTTAAAAGCGCATTGATAGATTTTAAGAGTACTCCCTCCTTGTACTCAAAAATTTTTAATTCTGGTTTTACATTTTGTAACCCTGTCGCAAAGATTAAAAACGGATACATCGCATATCTTTGATAATAGGGGCCTTCATTGTAGTATCCATCGGGAGAAAATGGTTCTTCTATATTTGCTAAAAATCCTGCTTTTCCGTCTTTATTGATAAAACCGCCATCATCATCTTTAGCAGTTTTGTCCATTTGTTTTCCTTTGATACCGTATAAAGCGCGTTGAATTAGAAGATCATCATCCATAACCAATCCGATCATCCCAACCGCAGCATTTCCCCATGTGCTATGATTGTGAACTCTTTGATAAAATTGTGGGCTGTCGACAGAAATATGGTCGGCAAAAGGTCTGAATAAGTTTGTTTCAAGTTTGTTACGCTCTTCTTCTGTTAAGTAATCGTATATGCAATCGTAGGCTTGACTCACATAAACTAACCAGTTTGCATCATTCAGTGCTTGCCAAAATAATTTCCCTCTGGCGTAGGATCTTGTTTTTGGGTGCAAAGGCAATGTTTTATACAATTGCTCATATTGCATTAACATGTCTTTTACATATTTGGCATATTTTTCATCCTCTAGAATTTGATACAAAAGCCCTGCTTTCTGTAAAACAAACCAGTTTTGTTTATGTCTAGAGTGCGTATACCCACCAGAATAGTCTTTTGGAATTGGTGTATCAATACCCGCTTTAATCTCTGCATCAACTTCTGCTTTTACTTTCTTTAGTGAATTGTCAAAAATTTGTATTTGACCTAATTGCTGTCTTATTTGTTTTACCCCTTGTTTCGTTAAAATTAAACGAGGGTGCTCAGTGTTTTCTTGCGTAGTGTGTTCTTTGTTGTCTTTTCCATTACAAGCTATGAGAGTTATGAGGGTAATCAGTAGGGTACAAATGTATTTCATCGTAGTTGTGTTTAATTTGTAATGGTTTTGTAAGATAATCGTAAAACAACAATTGGTTATCCAAATTGGTTTACCAAAAATACTCTTTATTTTTATTCAAAGCAAATATTCTTTTGAAATTAGAATTGTGGGGGGAGTTATTTATGATAGAAGATATAAAAAATCCTAGACTATCTCAAATTGAGTTAATCTAGGAAGTTTTAAATCTAATCTATGTAAACTTATTGCTTGACAATTTTTGTAGTTCCTGTAATGTTACCACTTGTAATTTTTAAAACATAAATTCCGTTTGATATAGAAGATATATTTATAGAGTTAGTGCTAAGGTTTGATGCAGCAATTACCACCTTACCAGTAAGATCGATCAATTGAATTTGATCAATGTTGTTTTCTGATGTAAAATTTAAGACATCGTTTGCTGGGTTAGGATATACTGAGAAATTAGCAGCGAATACATCTTCTACTGAAGCACCAGCATTTTCAATTAGTGAGATATTGTCATAAAATACTTCTGTGGATTTACTTATCGCATTTAATGCTCTAACATAAATTACTACAAAAGATCCTGAAGCTGTGAAACTGAAACTATTTGTTGTGAAAGTATTTGTTGAGGCAGAACCTTTGCTTGAGTTTTCATCGTTTGTGATTTCTAAATAAGCATCAACTCTTGAATCTGCAGCGCCGTTGTCAAGACCTGCTTCAGTAGTGATTTCCTCATTTAACATAAAGACCTCTGATGGTACCCCAGCGCTTTCTGAACGAGAATCAATAGAGAAAGTGTAATTTGACCCTGGTGTTACAGCGACTTTTTGATATAGTCGACGAGTTGAGGTAGTTATAATAGGCGCAGAATCTGCATCATCATATAGTTTTACACCTCTGGTTTTGATACCATCTACGTATGATCCATCACTTGAAGAACCAGGTTGTTCGTCTACCCCAAAGGCATCTCCTGGATCTGTTGTGTAGGTATTTTCAATATATGTCTCCAAAGTAGAATTGTTCCATAACGCACGGTAAGGGCTGGCAGAAGTAGCTCCTGCATCAGCATCTAATTTTACAGTGCTATTTGGGGTCATGTCGAATGAATCTGCATTATCAGAAGTTTCGTTTTGGAATTCATCTCCAGTTCCATTTAAAACAAGGTTTGTTTGACTTGTTCCGTATTGAAAACAGAATGCTACAAGTAAAATTGGTAAAAGTTGACTTATTAAAAGTAATTTTTTCTTCATAATATTGGATTTAAAGGTTGTTTTTTTGGTTTTCCAAATTGGGAATCCAAACTGGATATCCAATTTGGTTTACCAAAAGTAATAGAAATTTTCAGAAATAAAAAAAAAAGTAAAAATTAATTATTTGGAAATGATGTAAATAGGGGTAGGAAACTATTCATTAGCCTATGTTAATATTGATGTTATGGCATTTTAAGTTTTTTTTCTATTGAGGTGATTTAAAACAAAAGTCAAGAAACTTCGTCATAGTAATAAGGAATTCGTAAATTTGCCGTCCTTCTTTGTCTTAGAAGCTTAAAATCAAATCATTTTGAGATTAGACATCGTAATGAAGAAGGGCTTAAGTCTTTGTTTTATATGGATTTGTGTCGATTTTTTTTAAGAATGGATACAGTAAAGAATTAAACATTTATCCGATAAAAAAAGATAACAATAGTATTTTTGAAAACTTATAAATAAAAAGAACATAAAAATGGCAAAAACATTATTTGACAAAGTATGGGATTCACATGTTGTTCGTCGCGTTGAAGACGGACCAGATGTATTCTTTATCGATCGTCATTTTATCCATGAGGTAACTAGTCCAGTAGCATTTTTAGGATTAGAGAGTAGAGGAAACAGTGTTGTATATCCAGGTCGTACATTTGCAACTGCAGATCATAATACACCTACAATTAACCAACACTTACCTGTTGAAGATGCTTTATCAGCAAATCAATTACAAGCCTTAGAAAACAATGCAAAAAAGCATGGTATTTCTCACTGGGGATTAGGTGATGTTAATAATGGTATTGTACACGTTGTGGGTCCTGAAAATGGAATTACATTACCAGGTGCTACAATTGTTTGTGGAGATTCACATACTTCAACGCACGGTGCTTTTGGTGCTATTGCTTTTGGAATTGGAACTTCTGAGGTTGAAATGGTATTGTCTACTCAATGTATCATGCAACCGAAACCTAAAAAAATGCGTATCAACGTAAATGGGAAATTAGGTTTAGGAGTTACTCCAAAAGATGTTGCATTATATATCATCGCAAAACAAACTACTTCTGGAGCTACAGGTTATTTTGTAGAATATGCAGGAGATGTTTTTGAAGATATGACTATGGAAGGGCGTATGACTGTGTGTAACTTATCTATTGAGATGGGTGCTCGTGGTGGTATGATTGCTCCGGATCAAAAAACATTTGATTATATAGCTGGTCGTGCTCAGACTCCAAAGGGAGCTGATTGGGACAAAGCAATGAAATATTGGGAAACTTTAAGTACTGATGAAGGTGCTGAGTTTGACGTTGAATTCAATTACAACGCTTCTGATATTGAGCCAATGATTACTTACGGAACAAACCCTGGAATGGGTATCGGAGTAACGCAAGATATTCCAAATGCTGAAAATGTAGAGGGTGGTGTTGAAACTTACAAAAAATCTCTAGGATACATGGACTTCAATGAAGGAGATTCTATGATCGGAAAAGAGATTGATTTTGTGTTTCTTGGATCTTGTACTAATGGTCGTATTGAAGACTTTAGAGCTTTCTGTTCAATTGTAAAAGGACGTCAAAAAGCGGCAAATGTTACTGCTTGGTTGGTTCCTGGATCACATAAAGTAGTAGATCAAATAAAAGAAGAAGGTTTAGATAAAGTGATTACAGACGCTGGTTTCGTTTTAAGAGAGCCAGGATGTTCTGCTTGTTTGGCAATGAATGATGATAAAATTCCTGCAGGGAAATTATCAGTTTCTACATCAAACAGAAACTTTGAAGGTCGTCAAGGACCTGGATCAAGAACTTTATTAGCTTCTCCATTAGTAGCTGCGGCTTCTGCTGTTGAAGGTGTAGTAACTGACCCAAGAACAATCTTAAACGCTTAAAAATAGAATACAATGGCTTACGATAAATTTGAAGTATTAACAAGTACAGCTTATCCATTACCAACTGAGAATGTGGATACAGATCAAATCATTCCTGCTCGTTTCTTAAAAGCAACAGAGCGTAAAGATTTTGACATTAACTTTTTCCGTGACTGGAGATACAATGCAGATGGAACACCTAAGGCTGATTTTCCTTTAAATCAAGAAAAATATGCAGGGTCTAAAATTTTAGTAGGAGGTAGAAACTTCGGTTCTGGTTCTTCTAGAGAACATGCCGCATGGTCTGTATACGATTTCGGATTGAGATGCGTGATTTCCTCTGCCTTTGCAGATATCTTTAAAAATAACTGTTTGAATGTTGGTGTATTACCAGTTCAAGTTTCAGCTGAATTCGCAGACAAGTTATTTGTTGCAATTGAAGCAGATCCAAAAACAGAAATTACAGTTGATTTACCAAAGCAAACAGTAACTTTGGTTGCTACAGGAGAGTCTGAATCTTTTGTGATCAATGGATATAAAAAAGGAAATATGTTGAATGGTTTTGATGATATCGATTATTTAAAAAATATCGAAGGAGAAATTTCAGCATTTGCAGAAACTCGTCCTTTCTAAGAAAGTACAAGTTTTAATAATTTAAACGACT
Organism: Flavicella sp. IMCC45537; assembly: GCF_057197705.1. Lineage (NCBI taxonomy): Bacteria > Pseudomonadati > Bacteroidota > Flavobacteriia > Flavobacteriales > Flavobacteriaceae > Flavicella > Flavicella sp. IMCC45537. Next base: position 2,275,633 of record NZ_CM170067.1, on the reverse strand, counting down.
TGGCTATATATATAGCCAAGTCGTTTTTTTTTATATAAATTTGATAAAAAAAGCTATGAAAAGAATTGTGTTAATTTTGTTTGGTTTCCTTTTGGTCCAGTGTGGTATCATTGAAGATTTGTTGGATTGCGAAGAGTATGAGGTCGGGTTTACATTCGTAAATAATACAGATAAAGAGGAAATAGATGTTAAAATTTCTGTTGTAAAAATTTATTCAGAAACTTTAGAGGTTTTGGAGACAGAGATTCATAATGTTCTAAAAGGCAGTGAAATAAATATTTCAAAATCAGCTAAATGGAGTGAGAAAATTAGTGGTTATTATGGAGATATTAATTTTTATGAAGGGATAAATATTTCTTACAATACAGATTTTTGTTTGATGATTGAGGAAGGAGATAATAAGTATTTTACGTATTCTGCCGATTACGATTCAGAAGGATATTGTGATTCATGTGGAAAGGCTTGTGTAGATGTTGATGAGGGGTATGATGCCTCAATTGTTTATTTCTCAAATGAAAATATAACCTCAGATATTTTGAAAAATATCCCTGAATATCATGACTATCCATTTATTAATGATGAGATTATTGAATAGATTGTAAAATCTATTACTCTACGTGTAATTGTAAAAGCGTTTATCTAAATTGAGAAACGCTTTTTTTGATGTAATTACATTTTCGTTTTAGGTAATAGTATTCACTAGACCATGTTCTTCTCTAATCAATAATTATGCTGGAAACGTCTTAACTTTAGTAATTGTAATGTTAGCGGCAATAACTTGTGTAATTGGTGCATTTTCAATATTGTAAAGCAATAGATTTGCAGTTTTATCTATAAAAAGATATGTTTTATCAAAATTGAAATTTGTTAGTTCATCAGTTGTAATAATTTCTTCTGTCGTCTCTTCGGAACATGAAAATAATAAAAAGAGTAAAATTGGTAATGCGAGTAAGCAACTGTAGTTTTTTATATTTAATTTTTTTTTCAAAAATCGATTCTTTTCATGTTTAGAATATTCTTTATTAACTCATTTAGGAGTAAATTATATTCAAATGACTCATTTGTGTGTAAAATATTTTAGGGAATTACGACGGTTTATCGGCTTCTGCTAGTACAAAAAATAAAGTATTCTTAGGTTCTAATTTGATTAGACGGAGATATTGTCCTATATATAGGTTGAGGCATATTTCTATTTCTGAAATGCTAAATTCTAAATCCCTTTTTTTATCTTTGCACTCTTGATTTTTAAGCAATCATGAAAAAATAATAATAAAAATTTTTCAAAATAATGAGCAGAAGAAAAATTGAAATCATGGATACTACACTTCGAGATGGTGAACAAACCTCTGGAGTGTCATTTTCTGTTTCTGAAAAATTAACCATAGCAAAATTATTACTTGAAGAATTAAAGGTAGATCGGATTGAGATAGCATCAGCTCGCGTTTCTAAGGGTGAGTTAGAAGCGGTTCAAGAAATTTCTAAATGGGCTTCTGAGAATAATTATTTGAATAAGGTTGAGGTATTGACCTTTGTAGATGGAGGTAAGTCCATAGAATGGATGCTAGAATCTGGATCTAAAGTGCAAAATTTATTGACTAAGGGATCTATGAATCACCTTACGCATCAACTAAAGAAAACTCCAGAACAACATTTTTCAGATATTGAATCTTCTATCAGTTTAGCTGCTTCACATGGGATTCAAACCAATGTGTATTTAGAGGATTGGAGTAATGGAATGCGAAGTTCTAAAGAATATGTATTTGAGTTTTTAACATTCCTTTCTACACAACAAATAGAGCGTGTTTTGTTACCAGATACTTTAGGAGTGCTTACACCGAAAGAGTCTTTTTCTTTTGTGAAAGAGTTAAGAGAAGCCTATCCAGAGATGCATTTTGACTTTCATGCTCATAATGATTACGACTTGAGTGTGGCCAATGTTATGGAGGCCATCGATGCCGGAGCAAACGGATTGCATTTAACAGTAAACGGAATGGGGGAAAGAGCAGGAAATGCTCCTTTGGCTTCTGTTGTTGCTGTGGTGAATGATTTTATGCCGGATGTTGAGATTGCGGTAAATGAATCTTCTTTGAACAAAGTGAGTAAGCTGGTTGAAAACTTTTCTGGATTCAGAATTCCGGTTAGCAAGCCAGTTGTGGGAGCAAATGTATTTACGCAAACTGCTGGAATTCATGCAGATGGAGATAATAAAAAGAACCTGTATTTTAACGATTTATTGCCAGAGCGTTTTGGTAGAAAACGTAAATATGCCTTAGGTAAAACTTCGGGAAAAGCGAATATCCAGAAAAACTTACAGGATTTAGGTTTGCAGTTGAATGATGATGATTTGAAAAAAGTCACTCAGAGAATCATTGAGCTCGGGGATAAAAAAGAGTTGGTAACACAGGAGGATTTACCCTATATCATTTCGGATGTTTTAGACAGCAGTTCTAGGGAAGAAAATGTGGTGGTAGAAGGATATGTGTTGACGCATGCAAAAGGGTTGAAACCATCAACAACGGTTTCGCTTAGAATTAACGGGAAGTTGTTTGAAGCAAATGCGAGTGGTGATGGACAATTTGATGCTTTTATGAATGCTTTGAGAAAAGTTTATGCAGAGCATACTGACAAAACGGTTCCTACACTAACCGATTATGCCGTAAGGATTCCTCCAGGATCAAATTCTGATGCTCTTTGCGAGACGATCATAACTTGGAAAAATCGTAAAAAAGAATTCATTACTCGTGGTTTGGATGTAGACCAGACAGTGTCTGCCATCAAAGCAACTCAAAAAATGTTGAACATTCTTGAAATGTCATAATAAATAAAATGTTTTAGTGTTAGTCACTAACAAAATAATTAAATAATAAGAAAATGAAATTAAACATTGCCCTTTTAGCCGGAGACGGTATCGGACCTGAAGTAATTGATCAGGCAGTAAAAGTATCAGATGCTGTAGCAAGTAAATTCGGTCATGAGATTACTTGGAAGCCAGCTTTAACTGGAGCAGCTGCAATTGATGCAGTTGGAGAACCTTATCCAGATGCAACGCATGAGATTTGTAAATCTTCTGATGCTGTTTTATTTGGAGCAATTGGTCATCCTCGTTTTGATAATGATCCTTCTGCAAAAGTTCGTCCAGAGCAGGGATTATTGAAAATGCGTAAAGCATTAGGTTTGTTCGCTAACGTGCGTCCAACTTTTACATTCCCATCTTTATTAGATAAATCACCATTGAAACAAGAGCGTATCGAAGGAACTGATTTGGTTTTTTTACGTGAATTGACAGGAGGTATTTACTTCGGAGAAAAAGGAAGAAGAGACGGTGGAGATACTGCTTTTGACAACTGTGTTTACACAAAAGAAGAAGTAACTCGTTTGGCAAGAAAAGGATTTGAATTGGCAATGACTCGTTCAAAAAAATTATGTTGTGTTGATAAAGCAAATGTTTTAGAAACTTCTCGTTTATGGAGAGAAACAGTGCAAGGTTTAGAAGCAGAATACCCAGAGGTTGAAGTTGCTTATGAATTTGTTGATGCTGTAGCGATGCGTTTGGTTCAATGGCCAAACTCTTACGATGTATTGATTACAGAAAACTTGTTTGGAGATATTTTAACGGATGAAGCTTCTGTTATATCTGGATCTATGGGATTAATGCCATCTGCTTCTATGGGAGCTGATATTGCATTGTTTGAGCCTATTCATGGATCTTATCCACAAGCTACTGGTTTGAATATTGCAAATCCAATGGCTACAGTTTTGTCTGCTGCCATGATGTTTGAAAACTTTGGTTTACAAGAAGAAGGTAAAGCTATTAGAGATGCAGTAAATAAAGCATTGTCTGAAGGAGTTGTTACTGAAGATTTAGCAAATGGAGCTAAAGCTTATGGAACGATAGAAGTAGGAGATTTCTTAGCAAAAAGTATCTAAGCGATAATAAGATTAGAAAAGGGGATGTTGAAAAACATCTCCTTTTTTTATGTCAAATTTTAACCCTTTATTTTCTGAATTTGAACTTGAGTGGTAGTAAAATAAACATTTGATTTGTACTATGTATTCATGTTGAGTTAAATTGCAATCTAATATAAATGATAACAGATGACTTGTTTAAATCAATTTAAAAGGAATTATATATTAATTGTAGTATTCGTATTATGTTATGGTATAAATGCGCAAAGAAAATCAGATAAACCCAATATTATTGTGTTTATGGCAGATGATATGGGTTATCAAGATGCAGGCTTTACTGGAGCAAAAGATATCTTAACCCCAAACTTAGATGTTTTGGCAAAATCGGGTGTTGTTTTTAAACAAGGGTATGCGAATCATCCTTTTTGTGGCCCAAGTAGAGCTGCTATACTCTCTGGTAGATATCCCTATCGCTTTGGGTTTGAAACAAATCCAGCTTACGATCCCGCAAACCCTATGATGGGAATCGATAAGAATGAAGTATTGTTTCCTAAAAGATTGCAAGAAGTTGGGTATACTACAGGTGCTATTGGAAAATGGCATTTAGGAACTGCAGAACAATTTCATCCTAATAATAGAGGTTTTGATTATTTCTATGGTTTTCTTGGAGGTGGTCATGATTATTTTAGAATTGATTTGACCAAAAGAGTTTGGGAGGCTTATCTTCAAGGTTTGCAGAGAAATAAAAGGCCTGCTGATTTTGAAGGCTATTTAACAACTGCTTTGAGTAAAGATGCGGTGAAATTTGTAAATGATAATAAAGAGGATCCTTTCTTTTTGTACGTGGCTTACAATGCCCCTCATATGCCTTTGCAAGCTCCAAAAGAAGATGTGGCGAGGTATTCTCATATAAAGGATAAAAAGCGTCGTGTTTATGCAGCAATGGTTGATGTGATGGATAGAGGGATTGGTGAGGTTGTTGGTGCTCTTAAGGAAAATGGAATTTTTGAAAACACGTTGATCTTCTTTTTGAGTGATAATGGTGGACCTCAGTCATCTGAAAAAAGTCCGACAAAAGGGAATGGTTCGAGCAATGCTCCGTTTAGAGGAGGAAAAGGTAATTTGTATGATGGAGGAGTACATGTGCCTTTTATGGCTTGTTGGCCAAATAAAATACCGGCAGGACTTGTGTTCGATTATCCTGTAAATTCCTTGGATATTGGTAGAACCGCCGTGGAAGTAGCAGGAGGTGATGCATTGGCTGGAAATAAGATGGAAGGTGTGAATTTAATACCATTTACAACGTCTAAAAGACAGCAAGCCCCACACGAAGCAATTTATTGGCGTGGGTCTAACGGGAAACAGTGGTCGGTTTTAGATGCTGATGGTGTAAAACATGTAAAAGATCATGACAGTAAAAAACCGGAATTGTTTTATTTAAGAAAAGATGTTTCAGAAGAAAATGACATGGCTGCCAAAAATAGTAAGAAAGCTAAATCTTTACGTTTGTCATGGGAAACATGGAATAAAGAGAATATTCCTGGGAAAATGATCGGCTATAAAGGCTATCATAAGTTAAGAGATCAATTTTATGAAAACGCCGTTCCGAGTTATTATAAGAAAGATATTACTAAAAAGAAATAAGAATTAATTTATTCGATTAAAAAAGGGGATGTTGAAAAACATCCTCTTTTTGTTTTTAGAATAATATCTTTGCAATATGAAGGACGGAAAAATGTTACACTTAGAATTACCTACAGATCCAAGGTGGGTACATATAGTAGAAAAGAATATTGATGAAATTCTAACGGATCATGCATGGTGTGAGCAAAAAGCTGCTACCAATGCGATTACCATTATTACTTTTAATCCAAATTTAACGGATTTGGTTTCTGATATGTTAGCACTTGCTAAGGAGGAAATTGAGCATTTTGAAATGGTGCACGAAATTATCAAAAAGCGAGGAGGTGTTTTAGGAAGAGAGCGCAAGGATCCCTATGTAGGGGAGTTGTATCAATTTATGAAAAAGGGTGGAACTCGAGAAGATGCTTTGGTTGATAGGTTATTGTTCTCTGCTTTGATTGAAGCTAGAAGCTGTGAGCGCTTTAGAGTGTTGTCAGAAAATATAAAGGATAAAGAGTTGTCTTCTTTTTATAGAGAATTGATGATAAGTGAAGCTGGGCATTATACTACTTTTATTGGTTATGCCAGAAAATATGGTGGTAGAACGGATGTTGATAAAAGATGGAAAGAGTGGTTGGCTTTTGAAAATGATATTATTTCTAAGTATGGTAAGAGCGAAACAATTCATGGTTAAATCTTATATATCGGTATAAAAAAAAGCTCCTTCATCTGAAGGAGCTTTTTTTTATTCTGATAAGAATTATAAATTCTTAGTTCTTTTCTTCTAATAATTCTAAGAACTGATCCAATTTAGGTTGGATAATAATTTTAGTTCTTCTGTTTTTAGATCTGTTTGCAGCAGAATTGTTTTCTACTAAAGGATCATAACTACTTCTACCAGCTGCGATCAATCTTTCAGGTGCTACTTTGTAGTTCTTTTGCAAAGTTCTAACAACTGAAGTTGCACGCTTTACAGATAAATCCCAGTTATCTTCTAAGATTTCAGTGTTGATAGTTCTTGAATCTGTATGTCCTTCAACCATAACGTCCATTTCCGGTCTTTCGTTGATTACATCAGCAACTTTTTGTAAAACTTTCTTAGCTCTGTTTGATACAGTGTAAGATCCAGAGTTGAATAATAATTTATCGTTGATAGAGATATAAACAACAGTTTTCTCGATATTAACTTGAATATCTTCGTCGTTTAAACCTTCGTCTAAAACTTTCTTTAAGTTGAAAGCTACCGCTAAATTGATAGAATCTCTTTTAGAGTTTGCATTTTGGATATGTTTGATGTACTCATCTTTTTTTCCTAATTGCTCTAAAGTTTCTTTTACGTTATCTGAAGCAGACTTAGAAATAACAGTTAAGTTATCTACAAATTCTAATGTTTTTTCGTTTCCTTTTAACAAGTAATCGATTTTATCTTCTAAAGCAGCATTCTTAGCTTGCTCTTTTTCTAATTCATTAGAAGAAGCGTTCAAATCAGTCTTAGCCGCTGCTAATTCTTGGTTTGTATCATTGTTTGCGTTTTGTAAGTCAGTGTATTTTTTCTTAGAAACACAAGAAGACAATAATAATACGCAGATTGTAGATAATGCTATAAGTTTTTTCATGGTTTTGAGTAAAATGATTTAATTTGTGCAAATATATTAAAATATCTATATAAAAGAACTTAAAAGTTCAATATTCAAAGATATAATTAATTGATTTACACAAGATGATGAAATTTAAAATGTTAATAAATGGTTTGTTAATCCTAATGATTTGCAGTTCATGTGCAAAAATCAAGCCAAAAGAGTATAAATTAGAGGGAAATGTTTTCGGTACAAGTTTTCATATTACTTATTTGTCTGAGCACGGTGAGAATTATGCAATTCGTATTGATAGCCTATTCAAATTAGTGAATGCGTCTTTATCAACTTACGATGGAACATCTGATATTTCTAGAATAAATTCTGGAGAAGAGAATGTTCAAGTAGATACCTATTTTAAAGAAGTTTATCACAAAGCTAATAGAATTTATCTGGAGACAGATGGGGTTTTTGATCCGACAATAGGTGTTTTAGTAAATGCATGGGGCTTTGGGCCAGAAAAAGGAATGAGAGAAATCAAGGATTCAAAGATTAAGGGACTCCTTGAGTTAGTAGGTTTTGATAAGGTTCAGTTAACGGAATGTTGCGTTACAAAGAAGGATCCAAAAATTTATTTGGATTTTAATGCAATTGCAAAGGGATATGGTGTAGATATTGTTGCTAGGTTTCTTGATGAGAAAAAAATTAAAGATTATTTGGTAGAGATTGGAGGAGAGGTCCGTGCCAAAGGGAGAAGTTTTTCTGGAAAGTTTTGGAGAATAGGTATTGAAAAACCAAATTTTGATGGTTCAAGATCGCTTCAACAAATAGTGTCATTAAAGAATGAAGCAATGGCTACTTCCGGAAATTATAGAAAGTTTAAGATCGATTCACTTACAGGTGAAAAATATGTACATACAATTGATACCGAAACAGGCTATACCGCGAAAAGAGATTTGTTAAGTGCCACTGTCATTGCTGATTTGGACTGTGCTGATGTAGATGGTTATGCTACCGCTTTTATGGCTATGGGCTATGAAGAAACTAAAAAGTTTATAAAACATCACAAGGAATTAAAAGTATTCCTTATTTATTCGGACAAGAGCGGAGAAACTCAAGAGTTTTCGAATTTCACACTAAACGAGTAACTTTTGTGCTAGTGTTTTTTTAGTAAATTAAGATCGGTATTTTTTTATTAACTGACTTTTACTTCAAATTATATGTACAGAATTCTCTTTCTTTTATTATTTTTTTTCTTCTCAGTTTTATGGGCAATCTAGTGCAGAGATATATTTGGTAAAATCTGAATAGCAATTGTAAAACAAAGAGCTGTCTAAGGCCTTGGTTTATTTTGATAAAACGAAGAATTTATTGGGTAATGAATCTAACGCTAAAATGGAAGAAATTGGGGCAATGATTTATTTTCAATTAGAAAATTACCCAGTAGCTAAGGAGCATGCTAAGAAATATTTTAATCTCAATACAGATAAAGGTTCAGAACGATATAATAAGGTACTCTATTTATACGTAGATATTGAAGAAAAAATTGAAGCAGAGAACAAAATAAAAGCGGAGCTTCTGGCGGCTGAATTATTAAGGAAAAAAGAGGAGCGTAGGATTGATTCCTTGACAATATTGTGGTATCAAAAATCATCGGAAATGTCAGTCTTGGTGGTGATTTAGTTGGTTCAGTGCCATTATAATCAAGATGGAATCTTATTCGGTTTTTTACTGTAGGTGGTGCTATCCAAAAAACAATAAATTAAAATGGAATTTATCAAAGTACAACTGTACTTGTTAAGAGTAACTCAACATATCAGTTTGTGAATGAGAAAAATGAAATTATAAAAAAAGGTACTTCTTTAGTAAGCTTAGATGAGTTTTTAAAATCTCATTAGGGTTTGATACAAACGGGTAAAATTTCAGAAGGGGCTAATCTAAATTTCTCAATTTCTTCGTTGCTAGCGAGGTCGGAAGATTTTATTTCTGATACCTGAAAGCCAATGTTTCTAAGTTTGTTAAAATAATCCTTTCCGTATATTCTTACATGGTCGTATTGTCCGAAATGAATTTTGCGATCTTCCGGGTCTGTAATAGAAAAGTCTTCATAGGTCTTTTCTCTGTCCAATTCTTGAGGGACTTGAAAAATTCCCATTCCTCCTGGTTTTAACACTCTAAATAATTCTTGCATTGCTTTTTTATCATCGTTGATGTGTTCTAGGACATGATTGCAAAAAATTATATCATAAGAATCATCTTTAAAAGGGAGCGCACAAATATCTGCTTTTACATCTGCCAAAGGAGAATATAAATCTGTGGTAAGGTAGTCTAGATTTTTTTGTTTTTTAAAAAGCTTATAAAAACATTGCTCTGGAGCTACATGTAATACCTTTTGATTTTTTGAGAAAAAATTAGTGCTTTTCAAGTACAACCATAATAGGCGGTGTCTTTCTAAAGAAAGCGTTCCAGGTGCAAGTACATTTTCTCGTTGTATGCCGTATCCATAGGGAAGAAATTTTCTAAATGACTTGCCGTCTATTGGATCTGTAAAGTTATCCCCCTTAAGGTAAAAACTTACAAAAGGTTGAGCTAAATAACTCATCTTTATTAAAAATGGTCTAGGAATGGTATTTAAAATAAGTTTAAAAAGCGACATTCAGGAGCATATTTATAGTACAAGTGGTACACTTCTGAATTCATCTTCCGCATTGGTTTCTATACCTAAAGCTTCGTCAATGTATTTAAAGGTAGAAAGTAATTCTGGTTTTCCGTTTACTATCGCAACATCATGCTCAAAATGAGCAGAAGGTTTGCCATCTTTAGTTAAAATGGTCCATCCATCATTTAACTGATTGATGCTTTTAGTACCCATGTTTATCATCGGCTCTATGGCAACAACCATTCCTTCGGTGAATTTTTTTCCGCGTCCTCTTTTTCCGTAGTTTGGCATTTCAGGGTCCTCGTGCATCACACGACCCAATCCATGACCTACTAATTCTCTTACAACTCCATAACCACGGTCTTCTGTGTATTTTTGAATCGCATAACCTACATCTCCAACACGATTACCTGCTTTGAATTGACGAACACCTTCGTACAAACTTTGTTTCGTTACTTCCAAAAGTTTTTTAGTTTCAGGATCAATTTCTCCTACTTCAAAGGTATAAGCATGATCTCCATAAAAACCATTTTTCAAGGCACCACAATCAATTGAAATAATATCTCCTTCAACTAAAGGATCTTTATTTGGAATTCCGTGAACTACTTGAGCATTGGGACTCATACAAAGCGTGTTTGGAAAATCATACAAGCCTAAAAACCCAGGTTCTGCTCCATGATCCCTAATAAAAGCTTCTGCTAAAGTATCTAGATGTAAAGTGCTAACGCCTGGTTTAACCTCAGTAGCAAGCATTCCTAATGTTTTAGATACAATGAGTGCACTTTCGCGCATCAATTCAATTTCTTCTAACGTTTTTATAGTTATCATAAAGGCTATGTTTTTCTGAGCGCAAAGTTACTTTAAATAAAATATTTTTAATCGGAAAATTAAAAATTATTATGATGTAAGAAGTTCTATTTTTTCAGAAAGGAGAAAAAACCTTTGTTTTTCTTTTTCAATTGAGGTGTATCTTCGAAAAATATTTGATGTACTTTACCCCAACCAATAAAGCCACCAACATTTCGATCATCAATAAACAAGTCAGCATAGATTTTAGGAGAGATTTTGCCATCCTGAATTTCTTCAGGATAGTTTTTGTTAATAGCGTAAAATTCAATTCCGTTTGCGCTACAAAATTCCACAGCTTCGTCTAATTTCTCTCCATGTCTAACGGTCCATAAAATTAATCGATGCCCTGCACTTTGAAGTTTTTTTAAAGTTGAAAAAGCAAATAGTTGTTCTTTTCCAATTTTTGGGTAGTTGTCTTCAACGATGGTACCATCAAAATCAACTCCAATAATAATGTGCTTGTGAAGTGCCATAGGTTTAGGGGTTAAGAGTTAGCAAATTACAATTTTTGTTGCTTATAACCTATTTTAAAAACTGTCTAGTTGTCTAGTTTAGGCAGTTAATTGTCTAGGAGGTAGTTGACTAGTGTTATTATTTTAAGGTATTTAATAGACTTGATCTTCACATTTGGGCTTTTGGTTTTGAGCGGATTTAAGCATGTGTTATTTTAGAAGAATAACTAAAACTTAATTTAAATTATGAAAAAAATTACACTCATTATTGCTTTGATTTCTGGTATGTTAAGCTATGCACAAATCGTTCCTCCAACATTTACATGGACCAATAAATCAGATTATTTACTATCAGGAGAGTATGTTGTGAAACCAGGTGATGTGTTGAGTTACACTATTGATTATACTTTAGGATCAACTGATGGTGTTCCCGATACAAAATGGTTTACGTTAGTAGCTTTTCAAGAAAAAGCATATGATGCTGCTGCGGATGCAAATCTAGGTAGCGATTGGACTACTGTGGATGGTGCTGGGCCTTCCTATGCGGATCCTACAGGGACAATTACCATCCCTGGTTCTCAAGATTTATCCTCTGATGAAACTAAGTCTTACCGAGTTTTGATCTATTTAGCTTATTACAAAGGAGGTGACACAGATATGCAAGTTTTTGGAGGAGCAGGAGCTAGTGATAACCAATTGATTTCAGTTAAGTCTCAAGCGGAAATTGATTTGTTAAGTATAGAAGATTTTGAGCAGTCTCCATCTATTGGTGCTTATCCTAATCCAACACAAGGAATTGTAAATTTTGGAAAAGAAAGTTCTGTCTTTTCTGTTTTTGATGTAACAGGTAGATTGGTTGCTTCCCCTGCTGGAGGAAAGTCAATTGATGTAACATTTTTGCCTTCTGGAATATACTCTGTGAAAACGGATTTTGGTATTATTCAGGTAATTAAAAATTAGATTGAAATTTTTATTTTACAAAAAGCCTAGGAGAAATATCTCTTAGGCTTTTTTTGTCATACTATTTACCATGATGTTGAAGGTAATATGTAGCTTATGTGCCCACTTTCTTTTAAAGATTATTTTGCTTATTAATGATAATTTTTTTGATCACACTGGTACTTGCTATTGAGATTTTTAGATAATATATTCCATACGTTAAACCAATTACATTTTGCTCTTTCAGGTTCTCTTTACTCAAAATTAACGTTCCCATACTATTGAATAACTCAGCTTGGTAAACTCCCTCAGGGATGGTGGTTGGTGTTAGGATTTTGAAAGAGGTAGTTACGACCGTAGGGTATACTTTAATTTTGTTTACAAAATCTAATTTTTGTACAGCTAAAGATGGACTCGCCGAGCAACTTGTGTCTGCGGATGAATCTGGGCATACGTTAGAGGGACCTATCAAAAAGGACTCATCTACATGTGCTCCTTTAAAACATCTAGGTATATATGGCCAACTATCAGTAAGTATATAGTAATACGTACCTTGTGGGTAATCAGGTGTAACTCCGTATCGACCATTGCATTCATCTAAGTCAGTATTGGCTTGAACAAATTCATAATCTTCAATATACAAACCATCATCTCCATTATCATCATTTGGTTCGTCATCATAGGCTCCTCCTGGGGCGGAAAAGCCATCTCCTGGTCGATTCCCAGATTTTAGTTGCCACCCAGAATCAAACGCTATAATAGGGCTATTACTATCGTTTGCGTTTGTGTATGCGTATTTGTAATAAACCGGATAGCCATCTGCCGCATATCCTACTATAGGAGAGAATGCAGTTCCATCAATTCCTAAGTTTACACCGGTGGTTTTTGTGAAGTAATCAGTAGCAATGGAATGGTAATGGTATTCGCCTTTCGCATTCAAATGTGCGCCCTGAGAGTTCATACCAAAAGCTTTTACGGCTTCAATATTCCAATCGTAGTTATATTCGCCGGTTGCAATGCCAGTTTCTGAATCTAAAATTTCAAAATATTCAGTAGAGCTTGGCGCGTATAGTACACCGTTTTCGGCTACACCAAATTTATAGGATCCATCAGTATTACATCCCTGAGCTTCATCATCTCCATACAATTGTGTAGTGCTTGCTCCTAAGGTTGGGTAGGCACACATAGTCCAGGTGTCATCTTGACCTAAAACACTAAACCCCCCATTGAGACCACCAGCTGCATGATTTGGTATAGAGTTAGCATATACATATTTTACGTTTCCGGAGATCTCTGTGCATACTGCATTTTCCGATTCTTCGGCAAAAATGGCGGCAGAATCGCATTGAGCATAGCTAGAGGAACTTATAAATATTATTGAGCAAAAAATTAGTTGTAAAGTTTTCATTAGTAGGTAGCGTTTATAGAGTTGTGATCTTCGTTGAGTTTGAAAAGACGTTTTTTGTTTTGAAGGTATAACCAAAAATCAAAAGAAGTATGGTGGTCATTTAGGAAAGTAAGTCCTTTATTTTTGATATTTAACGAGTTTATTTTTTTGTCTTTAGTGGTTTTGAATTTGAGGGTTATGAATTTCGCTTCCGAAATGGTAGTGTTGTATACCAAAGGGACTGTTTTATCATTGATGCTAATACCAATATTTTCGTGAATTAGATTTTGTAGCATCAATAAATCTTTGAGCTCATCATTGTAGTTTTTTAATGAACTATGAAGTTTAGGGATGTTTTCTTTTGGAAATACAAAACTATATTCCAATGCATTTTTTGTTTCTTTAACAGTGCAGATTCCAATACTTTGTACATGCAATGTTAAAGAACATAGCACAAAATAGAGAGCTAATAAAATAATTTTTCTCATGTTGTTTTTTTAATTAATAACAAGATACAAATAGAAAACCCTAGGTCAATTGTTAAATATTTTTGATTATAAATGTAGATGTACGGGAAGAGACTTTAAGAAAGCTACTCAAATAAAGGCTATAAAAAAAGCCCGATACAATTTGTATTGGGCTTTCTGATTATTTAAAAAATCTCTTTATAACAAAGAGTGACATGTCATTTCTTCTGGTTGTTTTACTCCCATTAATTCTAATATTGTTGGGGCTACATCACCTAGTACACCATCTTTAATAGATTTCAAATCTTTGTCTATTAGGATCATAGGAACTGGGTTGGTAGTATGTGCAGTATGAGGGCTTCCGTCAGGATTCATCATTGTTTCACAGTTACCATGATCAGCGATAAGTAATGTTGAATACCCGTTAGCCAAACCTGTTTCAATAACAGCTTGCGCACATTCATCAACAGCTTCACAAGCTTTAATTGCTGCATCCATCATTCCCGTATGACCAACCATATCACCATTTGCAAAATTTAAGCATACAAAATCAGCTTCACCTTTCTCTAAATCTTCACAAAGAGCTTCTTTTAATTCGTAAGCACTCATTTCAGGTTTAAGATCATAAGTGGCAACTTTAGGAGAGTTTCTTAAGATTCTTGATTCCCCTTCAAAAGGAGTTTCTTGTCCGCCTGAGAAGAAGAAAGTAACATGAGGGTACTTTTCTGTTTCTGCAATACGGATTTGTTTTTTCCCTGCTGCAGAAAGTACTTCACCAATGGTATTTTTGATATTGTCTGTATTGTAAATTACATTTATTCCTTCAAAACTCTCATCATATAAAGTGATGGTTGTGTAGTATAAATCTAATTTTTTCATTCCAAAATCAGGGAAGTCATTTTGAGATAATGCATTTGTTAATTCTCTACCTCTATCAGTTCTATAGTTAAAGAATAGAACGACATCTCCTTCTTTAATTTGTGTTTTCGGAGTACCATCTTCATTTGTTACTACAATCGGTTTGTGGAATTCATCTGTAATACCTTCCGCGTAGTTTTCATTAATTGCACTAATGATGTCTGTAGTTTTCTTTCCTTCAGCATGCACCAATCCATCATAGGCCGCTTTAACTCTTTCCCAACGATTATCTCTATCCATTGCATAGTAACGACCAGTTACTGTCGCAATTTCTCCAGTAGAAATATTCATATGCTCTTGAACTTCATTTAAAAAGTAAGGAGCAGACTTAGGATCGCAATCACGTCCGTCAGTAAAGGCATGTAAGAATACATTCTCTACTTCATTCTCTTTGGCTACATCTAAAATTCCTTTTAAATGATCAATATGTGCATGAATTCCTCCATTAGAAACAAGTCCTAATAAATGAATATTTTTATTGTTTTCTTTAGCGTAATTCAAAGTATCTAAAAGTACTTTTTCTTTACCTAATGTTTTTTCTTTAACAGCTTTGTTGATACGTGCTAGGTTTTGGTATACAATTCTACCAGCTCCAAGGTTCATATGTCCAACCTCAGAATTTCCCATTTGGCCTTCTGGCAATCCAACATGTTCTCCATCTGTACGCAATGTAGCATTTGGGAATTTGTTATATAGACCGTCTATATATGAAGTTTTTGCATTAAAAACAGCAGAGACTTTAGGGTCTTGTGTAACACCCCAACCGTCTAATATCATCAAGATTACTTTCTTATCCATGTTGTAAAAATTTAATTGCCCAAAGATAAAAATGATTTATGAATAATATTTGAATAGCAGTAAATATTAACGAATTCGTTTGAGTTTGTTAGATAAAATAATTTAGGTGCTTAAGATTTGATCTAAATTTATAGTTAATTTATTTTCTTATTTATTAATTTTGTTAGCGAACAAACTAAAATAAAAAAAATGGCAAATTTTGATAATGAAAAAATTCAAGAATACTTGAAAAATGGGGCAGTTGTATTGGATGTAAGAACTGACGCTGAATATGCTGAAGGGCATGTTTCAGGATCTGAACATATCGTGTTAGATAGAATACCTGGAAATATTTCTACAGTAAAAGACTTAGGGAAACAAGTAATTGCTGTTTGTAGAAGTGGTGCTAGAAGCGGTCAGGCTACTGATTTTTTAAAGCAACACGGTATTGATATTATCAATGGTGGTCCATGGGAAAATGTAGATCAATACATGTAAAAATATTTAAACAATAAAAAAAGCGACTAAATTTTTAGTCGCTTTTTTTATAACCTATAGTCAGGTCTTTTGTGCAGTTTTATTTTTTCTAAAACATAAAATAAGGATCCGATCATTGCCCCTGTAAAGGTACCCATATTGATAGGGTCGAAATGATGACCAGTTATTAAAAATTTTGCATAAAAAACTACAATACCAATAACTAAGCATCCCATAAATAAATTGAATGGTTTGATATGTAGGTTAGCATAACTCCCACAAAATAGGCCAACCAATAAAGTGCTAAGCGTAATTTTTGTGTAGATTACTTTTTCAAAAGTGTAATCATGCACAAAATAGCTGCTTATTAACATTCCAAGCAGGGCTCCAGTGATAATTCCAATACTAATCTTTTTCATTTTTTTGTATATAAGTAAATATACTAAAAAAAAATATGTGATTTTTATTTAATCGCGACTAGAAAGAAATATTGAAATTATTTTTTAAATCTATAATTTTCTGTGCTAGGTTGATTTTGAACTTTTTATGTTGATCTGATTCAGGGTTGAAAGGTTTGTGAGCTAGGCCTTTTTGAATTGTTTCAATAGTTTCTTGAAGTTTTACTGTGTCCTCAGAGATCCATGTTTTTTTAAATTGTTCCCAGATATAATCAACAGCAAGTTGGTTTGGATGCAAAAGGTCATCTTTATAAAATCTATAATCTCTTAAATCATCCATCATAAGCTCATAGGCAGGAAAATATTTTGTATTCGCATCCAAAGAATTATGTATGGCGGAAATTAAATGAGACTTGCTAATTGTATTTTGCACCATGCCATCTTTTTGATGCCTTACTGGACTCAAGGTAAAAATAATTTGAACCTCTTTGTTGCAGTTCAAAATATCTTTTTTTATCGTTTCAATGCTGTTTTCTATTTCCGAAATGCTCAATAGTTTTTTCTCAAAATCTCTTTGTGGAATTTTATGGCAGTTGGCAACTGTTTGCTTTGTCTCCCTTTCCTGATACACCCAACTTGTCCCTAAGGTGATGATGATATGTGATGCAGATTTTATTTTTTTTTGAGTTTCTAAGATTGTTTTGTTGATCTTTTTAAGAACAGCATTTTTATTAGGACCCGAAAAATCTGAATGATGATTGAAGCTATGCCAAAGATCATTATGAGAAATGAGTTTATTTTCAGTGTATTGGATTCCTTTGATACATTCAGAAATTGCTTTTTCAACGGCTACGGGGTTGAATAAAATTCCATACGGATTGGTAGATGACCTAAATTTTAGATATTCAAATTTTGCTCCAATATTCTCAGAAAAACATGAACCAAATAATAAAATATTTGAATTGTAATTTATGGTGTTTTCTTCTTGTTTTATTTTGAATTGCGTTCTGAATGTGGAATCCGTCATTGCGCTTAAATATTTAATGAAACTACCAAGCCTTCATTGTTCCTAACGTTAAACACAGTTCCGTCTTCAAAAATTAAATATTGACCTTTTACGCCTTTCAAAACTCCTTCGTAAGAATTGGATTTGATGATGTTCAAACTTTTAATTTTTGTAGGGTATTGGTTCACAGGATAATTTAAATCAAGAATGTTTTCAGACGCATCTAAAATATAGGGATGTACTTCTTCAGGTAGATATTGAATTAGTTCTTCTTTTTTTAGTTTTAGATCTCCATCAAAAACATCATTCTTTAGCATTTTTTGCCAACTTGTTTTATCACTTACATATTGTTTTAAAGCAACCTCTGCAATACCTGCGAGATATCGGTTGGGTACTTCTAATATGGACAAGGCTTTGCTGGCTCCTTGATCTATCCAACGCGTTGGTACTTGTGTTTTTCTGGTTACACCAACTTTAATTTCACTAGACAAAGCAAGGTAAACGATATGTGGTTTTAATTGCACAGATTTTTCGTACTCTAAATCTCGATCTTCTATACCTAAATGTGCCTTACTCAATTCAGGTTTCATGATCCAATCACCGGCCGATGGCTGTTCGTAAAAACAATCATAACAAAAACCTTGTCGGAATATTTTTTTTTGTTTTCCACAACTTAAACATTGATAGTTTTCAAATTGAAGCTCTACTTTTCTGTCTAGTAGTTGATTGAGGTTTAAAAAATCATCACCCATTTCTAAATAATATTCTATAGTATCAGAATATTCTGTATTCATTTTTTTTAAAACTCCTTGGTATTTCATTTGTGGAATGTTGTTGATGTGAAATTTATTTTAGTGTTTGTACTTTAAAAAAAAACACTAAATTTAACTTGATAAAGATAGGTATGTATTTTAAATCTTGAAAATTTAAAATTTTAAAATGCTTATTTTTTATGGGCTCAAATAGCTCTATCAGATTTGAATTAATTGAGAATAAAATCAATGTTTAGATACTTTAATTGTTATGAAATTTTTATTTGTTAGTTCCATTCTTTCATGGTTTTTAAAAAAAAGGAAGCATCAACTTGATCTTTTTATCAAGTATCCGGTGGAAGTGCAAAATGAACTTTTATTAAACCTTTTGAAAACGGCTAGAAATACCGAAATTGGAAAGAATTATGGGTTTAAAAAAATTTCTTCATACAATGATTTTTCTAAGATAGTTCCCATTCAGAAATATGAAAGTATTGAAGAAATGCTTGAAAGGACTAGGAGGGGAGAACAAAATATTTTCTGGCCCTCTCACATTAAATGGTTTGCCAAATCTAGTGGTACCACCAGTGCAAATAGCAAATATATTCCGGTAAGTGATGAGGCTATTGAGTATTGTCATATGAACGCCGGAAAAGATATGTTATGTCTTTTTTTAAATAACAATCCAGAGGCTGATTTATTTTCGGGTAAAAGTTTAAGACTTGGCGGTAGTAGTGCTGTATATGAGGATAACAATACTTATTTTGGTGACCTTTCGGCAATAATTATTGAGAATATGCCTTTTTGGGCGGACTTTAGTAGTGCTCCAAAGCAAAAAACGGCTTTGATGAGCGAGTGGGAAGAAAAAATGAATGCCATTGTTCAAGAGACAATTCAAGAAGATATTACGAGTTTGGCAGGAGTCCCTTCTTGGATGCTAGTATTGCTCAATAAAGTTTTAGAGGTTACGGGAAAAGATAATATTTTAGAAGTTTGGCCTAACTTGCAAGTTTACTTTCATGGTGGTGTAAATTTTACGCCTTATAGAGAGCAATACAAAAAAATAATACCAAGCGAATCGTTTCGATATTGTGAAACCTATAATGCCTCAGAAGGTTTTTTTGCCATTCAGGATCAGAATAATTCTGATGAGTTGTTATTGATGCTAGATTATGGGATATTTTATGAATTTATTCCGATGTCTGATTATAATGGAGAAGATTCTAAGGCGATTCCATTGGATGAGGTTAGGATGGGAGTTAACTATGCCATAGTAATTACAACTAATTCTGGTTTGTGGCGCTATTTGATTGGAGATACCGTAAAGTTTACAAGTCTTACACCTTATAGAATTCAAATAACAGGTAGGACAAAGCATTTTATTAATGTGTTTGGAGAAGAGTTGATTATTGAAAATACCGAACACGCACTTGAGATAGCCTGTAAACAAAGTGGTGCTGAAATATTAGATTATACCGTTGCACCAATTTTTATGGAAGGTAAAGAAAAGGGAGCTCATGAATGGATGATTGAATTTAAAAAGGAGCCGGCTTGTAGAACAAAATTTAGTGAGTATTTAGATATAGCCTTGCAAAATGTTAATTCTGACTATGAGGCAAAACGTTATAAAAATATGACACTTAGTTTTCCGAAAATAAATTTCTCAAGAGAAAATTTATTTTACGATTGGTTGAAATCTAAAAATAAGTTGGGAGGACAACACAAAATACCAAGGCTTTCTAATAATAGAAAATTGTTAGAAGAGTTGCTGGTTTTAAATAAAAAACAAAATTGTATATTGTATACCTGAACAATAACCAATGGGTTTTGAGAATAAATCCGAATCTTTAACTAAACTTATGAATATTAAACTTATTATCAATAGCTTCATTTTTGGGGTTGTATTTTCATTTCTCAATGTATCGGCACAGAATAAAAATATTGAAGTAAAAGGTGTGATTTTAGATGAAACTGATGTTACCATTCCTTATGCTTCCATCAGTATTGTTGCAAAAAGTAAAGGAACCTCTAGTACCGATGAAGGGGAGTTTTCTCTGTACGTTTCGGAAGATGAGTTGAAGGATACCCTTACGATTTCTTCTTTAGGTTTTAATTCAGTTAATATTACTGTTGCAGATTTTTTAGCGACTAAAGACAAAAAAATTATTTTATCGGAGAGTGCAATTCTTATGGATGATGTGGTTTTGTTGAGTGATAAAACGTATGTTTTGAATGCCTTAAAAAACCTAAAAACTAATACTTTGAGTTCCACACATATGTCGGAAATGTTATTTCGTCGTGCTACAACTGAAGGCGGTACCTCTAAATTTTTTGTAGAAAACTATATTAAATATATCGATAGGGGGCCAGCATACGGAATAGGACGATTACAAGTTATAGAGGCTAGAAAATCGGCTGACTATAGAGTGTGGAAATCCAAAGATTGGAATCATTGGATAAATGGGATGATTCAGTTAAATCCTTTACATAGTAAAGTTGATTCTCAGCACAGAAGAAACTTGAAAAAATTTGATTGGAAAAAAACAGGAAGTTCTTCTTATGAAGGAGAAGATGTATTAATTATTCAAGGACAAAATCCTAAAATTGATTGGGAAAGAATTACCTTATATATTGGTATAGATACCTATAAAGTTTATAGAATTGAACGAGGTAGAACAATGTATTTGTACAAAACTCATAAAAGTGGAAAATTAGTGTTGAGTTATTTCAATCACGAATGGGTGTTGCAAGATGAAAGAATTCCTGAAAAATACAGAAATACTATCGCTAGTAGAACCTCTTATAAGGCGGAGGCCACATTGTATTCAGTAGAAACTGATAAGTCTAAAATGAGAATAAAAGATTACGGAATCGATAAAGATATGGGATTGTTGGATTTACCTTATCATTCGGAGTTTTGGGCAAATTTAAGTTTACCACCAGATACTAATTTCTACAAGAAAATAAAATCTGATATTGAAGGATTGTATGGTGTTCCCTTAGAAACCCAATTCAAAATTGTGAATAAATAATAGTTTCGGAATTATTTTTTTCTGTCAACAACGTAGTTAATCATTGTTTTTAGAGATTCTTTGTATTCAGATTCTGGGTAGGTATTCAGTATAGAAAGGGCCTTGTTTTGATAGGTTTTCATTTTACTAACCGTGTATTCGATACCTCCATTTTCTTTTACAAAGCTAATTACTTCTTTAACACGTTGTTTGTCTTTGTTGTGCTTTTTAACAGAATTGATCAACCACTTTTTGTCCTTATCAGAGCAATTGTTTATGGTATAGATAAGGGGCAAAGTCATTTTTTGTTCCTTGATATCTATTCCAGTAGGTTTACCGATGTTGCTTTCTGAATAGTCAAATAGATCATCTTTAATTTGAAAAGCAATACCTATCAATTCACCAAATTCGTGCATTTTTTTTATTTCTTCCTCATTGGCTCCTACAGAGGCAGCTCCGATAGCGCAACATGCAGCAATTAAAGTAGCCGTTTTTTGTCGGATAATTTCAAAATAAACATCTTCGGTAATGTCAAGTCTTCTCGCTTTTTCAATTTGTAAAAGTTCTCCTTCACTCATTTCCCTAACCGCTACGGAGATCAATTTTAAGATATCAAAATCGTCATTGTCAATAGATAACAATAGACCTTTTGATAGTAGAAAATCACCTACTAATACGGCAATTTTATTTTTCCATAGAGCATTGATAGAGAAAAATCCTCTTCTTCTATTACTGTCATCTACAACATCATCATGTACCAGTGTTGCCGTGTGTATCAATTCAATAACGGAGGCACCACGATAGGTACGTTCTGAAAATTTTCCATTAGAAACCATTTTTGCCACTAGAAAAACAAACATAGGACGCATTTGCTTCCCTTTTCGTCTGACAATATAATAGGTAATTCTGTTTAATAATGGAACTTTAGAGAGCATAGCATCTTTGAACTTTTCTTCAAAAAGTTCCATCTCTTTTGTAATCGGAAATTTAATTTGCTCTACTGCTTTCATTGATGAAAGTTGTTCTCTAAAGGGGTTAAATTAAGGAGGTGTAAACTTAAAACATTCTCCTTTAAATTTTATGCTTTTGTACTTTTATTTGCTAATTGGCCACAAGCCGCGTCTATATCCTTCCCACGACTTCTTCTTACGTTTACAGTTATGTCGTTCATTTCTAAAACACTTACGTAATCAGTGATAGATTTTTTACTTGCTTGCTGAAACTCCCCATCATCAATAGGGTTGTATTCAATGATGTTTACTTTAGAGGGGATATATTTACAAAATTTAACCAATGCCCTAATAGCTTCTTTGTTGTCGTTGATTCCGTCCCAAACAACATACTCATATGTAACAGCTCTTTTGGTTTTTGCATACCAATATTCCAAAGCTTCTTTCAAATCTTTTAAGGGAAATTTTTCATTAAATGGCATGATCAGTGTCCTTACTTCATCAATAGCAGAGTGTAAAGATACCGCTAGGTTAAACTTAACGTTATCATCTGCCAATTTTTTGATCATTTTTGGAACTCCAGAAGTTGAAACGGTAATTCTTTTCGGAGACATTCCTAAGCCTTCTGGTGATGTTATTTTTTCTATCGAGGCAAGAACATTGTTGTAATTCATAAGCGGTTCTCCCATTCCCATAAATACTATATTCGATAGTTTGTGATTGAAGTATAACAAACTCTCTTGATTGATTGCAGAAACTTGATCATAAATCTCATCTGGATTTAAGTTTCTCATACGTTTTAATCGAGCGGTAGCGCAAAATTTACAGTCAAGACTGCACCCAACCTGACTAGATACACAAGCAGTAGTTCTCGTATCAGTTGGAATTAAAACGGATTCTACGATAAGACCATCATGTAATCTTACGGCGTTTTTAACCGTACCATCAGAACTCCTTTGCATATCATCAACTTGAATGTGATTGATTACAAAATTTTCTTCTAACATTTCTCTGGTGCTCAAAGAAACATTTGTCATGTCTTCAAACTTATGAGCTGATTTAGACCAAAGCCATTCATAAACTTGGTTTCCTCGAAAAGCCTTGTCTCCATTCTCAACAAAAAATGCTCTGAGCTGTTCCTTTGTCAAGGCTCTAATGTCTTTTTTCTTAACTGTCATAAGGTGTAAAAATCTTGTGGTGTTCCGTGTGCAAAGATACTTCTTATTTATAAAAAAATCTCGTACCTATAATAGATACGAGATTTTTATTTATTGTGATATATTTCTTAGATGATTAACATAGCATCACCATAAGAATAGAATTGATATCCTTCTTTTACTGCCTCATCATAAGCTTTCATCAAGAAATCATAACCAGCGAATGCAGCTGTCATCATCATTAAAGTAGACTTAGGAGTGTGGAAGTTAGTAATCATTGCATTTGCAATACTAAAATCATGAGGAGGGAAAATAAACTTATGTGTCCATCCATCATAAGGATTTAAACTTCCTGTTGGAGAAACTGAAGATTCAATAGCTCTCATTACAGTAGTTCCTACCGCACAAATTCTTTTCTTACGTTTGATAGTGTCATTAACTTTTGCTGCTGATTCTTCAGAAATGATAACCTGTTCAGAATCCATTTTGTGTTTTGATAAGTCTTCAACTTCTACAGCACTAAAAGTACCTAAACCAACGTGTAGGGTTAAAGCTTCAAAATCAACACCTTTTATTTCCAAACGCTTCATTAAATGTTTAGAAAAGTGTAAACCTGCCGTAGGCGCAGCAACGGCTCCTTCGTTTTTAGCGTAAATCGTTTGGTAACGTTCTGCGTCACTTTCTTCAACATCTCTTCTGATGTATTTCGGAATAGGTGTTTCTCCTAATGAAGTCAATTTATCTCTAAATTCTTCGTAAGATCCGTCAAATAAGAAACGTAAAGTACGTCCTCTAGAAGTCGTATTGTCAATAACTTCAGCTACTAGGCTATCATCGTCTCCAAAAAATAATTTGTTTCCAATTCTTATTTTACGAGCAGGATCTACTAAAACATCCCAAAGTCTGTTTTCAGCGTTTAATTCTCTCAATAAGAAAACTTCAATTCTTGCTCCAGTTTTTTCTTTGTTCCCAAATAAACGAGCTGGAAATACTTTTGTATCGTTTAGCAGCATTAAATCACCATCATCAAAATAGTTGATCAGGTCTTTAAATTGTTTGTGCTCTATAGTTTGTTCTTTTCTGTTTAATACCATTAGACGAGACTCGTCTCTGTGCTCAGCAGGGTATTCAGCTAATAAGTCATCAGGTAACTCAAAGTTAAATGCAGATAATTTCATTTGTGTGTTTTAGAAAATAGTTGGCAAATATACGATATCAAGATAGGGGTTGTCAAGTGTTTGCCGATTTAATTTTAATTAATTGACAAATAAAAGCCTAGCTTATAAAATTATAGGCTAGGCTTTTGATTGTTTTATGAGTTGCTAACTATTGAAAGTTAGAAAAATCTTCCCAGAATGTTGGGTAAGATTTAGATACTACTGCCGCTTCGTTTATGATAATTGAAGTTTTTAGTAATAGTGGAGTAAATGCCATAGCCATTCTATGATCTTGGTAGGTATCAATGGCCACATCGCTTTGTATTGTTGTTGCTTTGTTAAGGTGCAAACTATCATTAGTTACAGAAATATCTGCCCCAAGTTTTGAAAGTTCTACATCCAATGCAACCAGGCGATCTGTTTCTTTAATTTTTAAAGTATGTAAGCCAGTTAGGTCACAAGCAATCCCCATTCCAAATGCCGTTACAGCAATTGTTTGGGCAATATCTGGTGCTTTGATTAAATCAAAGTTTACTTTTTCTGGATTTTTAAATCCTTCTATTTTTTCTAAAGTAATGCTGTTTTCTCCAAATGTAGTTTGTACTCCAAAACTTTTATAAATTTCAGAAAGTACGCTATCACCTTGTAAACTTTTCTCTTTGTAAGAGTTCAGCTTTATTTTACCATTGTTGCTTAAGGCAACCAAACTGTAGTAATAGGAAGCAGAGCTCCAATCAGATTCTACTGTGATTTTATGATTTTCTATACTTGATCTTGGAGAAATTTTAATAAACTGTCCCTCAAAAGAAGTTTCAATACCTACTTCGTTAAGCAAACCTAGAGTCATTTGAATATAAGGAACGGAGGTTATAGCTCCTTCAAATTCTAATTCGATACCTTTTTCTAAACTTGCCGCAATTAATAGTAATGATGATATGTATTGACTACTCACATTTCCATTAATGGTTACTTTAGCTCCTTTTAGTTTCGTTCCTTTTATTCTTAGGGGAGCAAAACCTTCATTTTCTACATAAGTAATATCCGCTCCAAGTGTTTTTAAAGCATCAACAAGAATTCCAATAGGTCTTTCTTTCATTCTCCCAGAACCTGTTAAAATAACATCAGACCCTTCTTTGATAGATAAAAAACTAGTTAAAAAACGCATGGTAGTACCGGCATGACCAATATTGATTTCTTCACCTTTGTTTGCCAAAGCTGCCATCATCAATTTACTGTCGTCAGAATTAGAGATGTTTGCAATCTCCAAATTTGGGTACAAAGATTGTAAAATTAACAATCTATTTGTTTCACTTTTAGATCCTGTAATTTGAATCTCTTTGTTTACTTCTCCTGTGAAGTGGTGTAATTTTAAACTATCCATACTATTTTAATCCTTGAAGTTTTTTAGCTTTATTTCTTGAGAAGTATGCCATAGCAACTCCATAAACGATTCCGATTGCAACTCTAATTAAAACAAATTTTACCCAAGAACCATCTAACATAGCCTCATTCATTGCATCCATGTTACCATTTCTGAAATATGCGGCTGCGGATAAGACGATACCTAGTAATACCAAAAAACTTAAGGTAAATCGTAGGGCTACTTTCCAAAAAGGAACTTTTAAAATATTGTGTTCTTTCATTTTTATTTTAATTTTTCGTTGTTGTGATGGCGATCATGGTCTCTTTTTGTTTTGAAGTCCAATTTTTTGTCAAAAGATTTTTGCAGGTCAATTCCTGTTTGATTAGCCAAGCATAGGACTACGAAAATTACATCAGCCAATTCTTCACCTAAGTCTTTGTTTTTATCGCTTTCCTTCTCGGATTGTTCTCCGTATCGACGAGCAATAATCCTAGCAACTTCACCAACTTCTTCAGTTAATTGTGCCATATTAGTAAGTTCATTGAAATAACGAACTCCGTGTTCTTTAATCCAATTATCAACAGCTAATTGAGCATTTTTTATGTCCATGGTCTTGATTCTTTAAAGCAGGACAAATATACATAAGTCTTTTAAGATTGAGGCACCCTAATATGACAAAGAAATCTTAAACTATCCCTCTTGCGTGGTTGGGTTTTTAAGGAGGTTTAAGAAGGTGTCTCGAGATATTTCTTCTGCCCCCAAACTGGCTAAATGATCATTGTAAACTTGACAGTCTAAAAAGTGATACCCCTCTTCCTGTAGTTTTTCTACCAGGTAAATGAAAGCCGCTTTTGATGCATTGCTTACTTTGCTAAACATGCTTTCTCCACAAAATACATGTCCAAGATCAACACCATAAAGTCCTCCTACCAGTTCATTGTTTTGCCAAACTTCGACCGATTTTGCTCTTCCCATTTTATGCAACTTGTTATAAGCGTTTTGCATGTCATGTGTAATCCAAGTTCCTAAACCATCATTCCTATCTATAGTTTTGCAATTAGCAATTACTTGTTCAAACTGTTGGTTGAATGTAATTTTAAAAATATTTTTTTTCAAAATACTTTTCATGCTTTTTGATACTTTTAATTGATCAAAGAATAAAACCATTCTAGGGTCAGGGCAGTACCAAATAATGGGTTCATTATCGCTGTACCAAGGGAAAATACCGTTCTTATAAGCGTGTATGAGACGTTGTGGTTTTAAATCACCACCTAAGGCTAAAATTCCTTCCTCAGTAACTTCTGTAATACTCGGAAAATTGATGTCAGTTTCAGAAAGCCACATGTAATCGTTGTTAAAAAAATACTTTAAAAACAAAAAAGGCTGTTTGATATCAAACAGCCTTTTTAAAATATAATTGGTAAATTATCCTAAAGAAACTCTAGTGAAATTTACTACAGAAACGTCACCTAAAGAACTTACGTACTCAGCAACAGTTTTCTTTTCATCTTTGATGAATTTTTGATCTAAAAGACATTGCTCTTGATCTAAAGTTGTGTTGTCAGAAATGAATCTTTCCATTTTTCCTGGTAAAATTCTATCCCAGATTTTTTCTGGTTTCCCTTCAGCAGCTAATTCAGCCTTAGCAGCTTCTTCAGCTTTAGCTAATACATCTTCAGTCAATTGAGACATAGAAATAAATTGAGGAACATTTTTCAATGTTTTTCCTAATCTTCCTAATTCAATATTGTCTTTTTCGATAACAGCGATTCTAGCTTCAGTTTCAGCAGCAACATAAGCAGGATCAAAATCTTTGTAAGACAAAGAAGTTGCTCCCATAGAAGCAGCTTGCATAGCTAAATCTTTACCAAGTGCTTCAATACCATCAATCTTAGCAGATAAACCTACTAAAGAAGCGATTTTGTTTCCAACGTGGATGTAAGAACCAACATAAGGAGCTTCTACTCTTGTGAAGTCGTTTAAGTCGATTTTTTCACCGATAACACCAGTTTGCTCGATTAATTTTTCAGCAACAGTAATTCCTCCAAAGTCAGATGCTAAGAAGTCTTCTTTTGTAGTGTAGTTCAAAGCTTGCTCAGCTAACTTAGTAGCCATGTCTACAAAACTTTCGTTCTTTCCTACGAAATCAGTTTCACATCCTAATACGATAGATACACCA
The DNA here is from genome assembly GCF_057197705.1 of Flavicella sp. IMCC45537. Classification (NCBI taxonomy): domain Bacteria; kingdom Pseudomonadati; phylum Bacteroidota; class Flavobacteriia; order Flavobacteriales; family Flavobacteriaceae; genus Flavicella; species Flavicella sp. IMCC45537. Next base: position 2,247,632 of record NZ_CM170067.1, on the reverse strand, counting down.
ACGGTATTGTCAGCATTTACTTTTGCGATTGCAGCACCCTCAGAAGAATCTCTGTCAGCTCTTTTAGCAGCGATTTTTTGTCCTTTTTTTCTAAGGATTTCAATTGCACCGTCAAAATTACCTTCAGCTTCTACTAAAGCTTTTTTACAATCCATCATTCCAGACCCAGTTGCTTTACGCAACTTCATAACGTCTGCAGCTTTAATTTCTGCCATGATATTATAATTTAATGTTGTTTATAAAACGAGTTAATTAAAACTCAATTATTTTTCTTCCTTTACTTCAGGTGCTGCTGCCTCTGCTTCTGCTTTTGCAGGTGCTGGAGTAGCTTCAGCTTTATCTTTAGCAGATTTTCTGTTGCTCAAACCACTAGCGATAGAATCGATCAAGAAACCTATTACTTTTTCAATAGATTTAGAAGCATCATCATTAGCAGGGATTACGAAATCCACAGCTTTAGGGTCAGAGTTAGTATCAACTAAAGCGAATACAGGAATGTTTAATTTTTGAGCTTCAGAAACAGCAATGTGCTCTTTCTTAACATCAACTACGAATAAAGCAGCTGGCAAACGAGTCATATCAGAGATAGAACCTAAGTTCTTTTCTAATTTAGCTCTTTGACGCTCGATTTGTAATTGTTCTCTTTTAGATAAAGCAGCGAAAGAACCGTCAACTTTCATTCTATCAATTTGAGCCATTTTCTTAACAGCTTTTCTGATAGTTACGAAGTTAGTTAACATTCCACCAGGCCATCTTTCAGTAATGTAAGGCATGTTTACAGATGCAGCCTTATCAGCGATAATATCTTTAGCTTGTTTCTTAGTTGCTACGAAAAGGATTTTTCTTCCTGATGCTGCAATTTTTTCTAAAGCTGTAGCAGATTCTTCAATCTTAGCCGCTGTTTTGTAAAGGTCAATAATGTGAACTCCGTTACGCTCAGTATAAATATAAGGAGCCATGTTTGGATTCCACTTTCTTGTAAGGTGTCCGAAATGCACACCAGCATCCAATAATTCTTTAATTTCGATGTTTGCCATTTTGTTATTTGTTTACGTTCTCTATGAATAGCAATAAGTAAGTAGCGCTTTTATTTTACGGTCTTACTTATTTAGATGCTAAACAAACCCTGTCTAAACAGGGTTTCGATAACTTGATTATAATTGTATTTTGTAAAGTCCATATAGGACTTTGAATAAAAAATCCAATAAAACGGATTAACGTTTCGAGAATTGGAATTTTTTTCTTGCTTTCTTTTGTCCGAATTTCTTACGTTCAACCATTCTTGGGTCTCTAGTAAGTAATCCTTCTGGTTTCAAGATTGCTCTGTTATCAGCATCAATCTCACATAAAGCTCTAGAGATAGCCAAACGAATTGCTTCAGCTTGTCCTGTAACTCCACCTCCAAATACATTTACAGTAATATCGAAAGTTTCGATGTTTTCTGTTAATGCCAAAGGTTGTTGTACTTTATATCTTAACGTAGAAGTTGTGAAATAGTTATCAAGTTCTCTCTTGTTAACTGTAATTTTTCCTGATCCTTCTGACAAGTAAACACGGGCTACAGCCGTCTTTCTTCTTCCTATTTTGTGAACTGTTTCCATAATTATCTAAGGTCGTTTACGTTAAATGGTTTAGGCTCTTGAGCAGATTGTTGGTGCTCAGCTCCAGCATATACATATAAGTTTCTGAAAAGTGCAGCACCTAATTTGTTCTTAGGCAACATTCCTTTTACAGCCTTCTCGACTAAACGAGTAGGATCTTTTTCGAACATTTCTGTTGCTGATAAAGATCTTTGACCTCCTGGATATCCTGTGTGACGGATGTAAGACTTATCAGTCCATTTTTTTCCAGTTAAAATAATTTTGTCTGCATTGATAACAACTACATTATCTCCACAATCAACGTGAGGAGTAAAGTTTGTTTTGTACTTACCTCTAATTAGCATTGCTACTTTAGAAGCAAAACGACCCAATGTTTGTCCGTCCGCATCAACAACTAACCACTCTTTGTTAGCAGTGTCTTTGTTTGCTGATACTGTTTTGTAACTTAATGTGTTCATACACTATTAGTTTTTGTATAGATTAATAAAATATTTTTCCCTTTTAAAAGGGCTGCAAATATAGTAACAATATTCTTATGGAACAATAGTGATTTGAAATATTTTATTGACTGATTTATAGCGTACTTACACAAATAAAAATGCCTCTGTTAATTATAGTAGAATTAACAGAGGCAGCATTGTGAAAGATTGTTTGATTTTTTTATTTCTAGTGAGCTTCTAGCCAGTTTTCACCGGTTCCTACTTCAACATCTAAAGGCACAGAAAGCTCAAAAGCATTTTCCATTTCTTTTTTAATGATAGGTTTTAGGGTTTCAAGCTCTTTTTTATGCATATCAAATACAAGTTCATCATGCACTTGCAATAACATTTTAGACTTGTAATTATGTGCATCAAAATGACGTTGTATATTGATCATCGCTATTTTTATGATGTCTGCTGCGCTTCCTTGTATGGGAGCGTTTACTGCATTTCTTTCATCTCCCGATCTGACCATACCGTTTTGGGAGTTGATGTTCTTAAGGTATCTACGTCTTCCTGAAATAGTTTCTACATACCCATTATCTCTTGCAAAGTCCACTTGTTTTGCCATGTAAGATTTTAATGTAGGATAGGTTTCGTAATAGGCTTCTATCAAAGCTTTGGCTTCTTTTCTGGTCATTCCGGTTTGATCTGCTAAAGTAAAAGCACCTTGTCCGTATAAAATCCCAAAATTAACAGCTTTTGCGTTGCCTCTTTGTTCTCTAGTAACTTCCTCTAGTGGCACTCCAAATACTTTTGAAGCGGTTGTGGCATGAATATCTTGTCCGTCTTTAAATGCTTGAATCATGTTTTCCTCCTTACTAAGTGCGGCGATGATTCTTAATTCTATTTGAGAGTAATCCGCGGCAAACAATACGTATTCTTTGTTTTTAGGAACAAAGGATTCTCTCACTTGTTTTCCTCGAGGTGTTCTAATTGGAATATTTTGAAGGTTCGGGTTGTTTGAACTTAATCTTCCGGTTGCAGCTACGGTTTGACCGTAAGTTGTGTGTATTCTTTTGGTGTTTGGATTGACTTCATTAGGAAGCGCGTCAATATAAGTGCTCTTTAATTTTACCAAACCTCTCCATTCTATAATTTCTTGAATGATTTTATGATCTGCGGCAAGTTTAGATAGGACATCTTCATTGGTTGCGTATTGCCCGGTTTTAGTTTTTTTAGGCTTTTCAACTAGTTTCATTTTTTCGAATAAAACAATTCCAAGTTGTTTTGGGGATGCTAAGTTGAAATCTTCACCGGCCTGTTCGTAGATACTTTTTTCTAGAACTTCTATATCTTTTGTGATAACCGTGGATAATTCAGATAAGTATGCTGTGTTTAGGTTGATACCTTCTATTTCCATTTTTGCTAAAACTTTCAGCAAAGGAATTTCGATTTCTTGGTATAGTTGTGTAAGCTTGTTTTCGTTTAATTCTTTTTCAAAAATGGATTTTAATTGAAATGCGATATCAGTGTTTTCAATGGCAAAATCTGCCTGTTTTTTTAAGTCTGCATCTCCAAATTCAATAGCTTTTTTCCCTTTTCCTACAACGCTCTCTTCAAGAATGGTTTTGTAGTTTAAATGATTTTCAGCTAATACGTTGATCTGATGACGCATGTCAGGGTTTAAAAGATAATGTGCCAACATGGTGTCAAAAAGGTCCCCTTTTACTGGAATGTTAAATTGTCCAAGTATTTTTATGTCACGTTTTAAATTTTGACCAATTTTTAAAATGTTTTCGTTTGAGAAAAATGCACCAAAGTTTTCTAAAATCTGTTTTGAGATTTTTTCGTCTTTTGGCAACGCTAAAAAATAGCCTTTTCCTTTTTGGTAGCTAAAAGAAATTCCAACGATAGTCAATTCAGTAGAATCAGTTTTTACCTCAAAACATACTTCTTTTTGTAACAATAGGTTTGAAAGTAATTTTTGTCTTCCTAAGTTGGTGTTTACAAATTGATACACATGATCGCTCGTTTCAATTGTAGTATATCCTGTTTGAACTTCTTCTTCTTTATGTGGTGAAGCAAATAAATCCAACTGAGCAGTTTCATTATTTGGTTGTGGAGCTTCTTTCGTAACTTCCGCTTTTACTTCAATAGAAGTTGTTTCGTCTGGTTGTTTGAATAGCTTGTTTATGGTTTCAAGAGTTCTTCTGAATTCAAGTTCTTGAAAAATATCATTTACCTTTTGGAAATCAGGTGTTGTTAATAGGTAGTCTTTTTCATTGAATTCAACAGGACAATCTAACATGATTGTTGCTAGTTGTTTAGAAAGTAAACCAAGTTCTTTGTTGGCTTCAACTTTTTCTTTCATTTTTCCTTTTAGCTCATGTGTGTTTTCTAAAAGGCCTTCCATACTTCCGTAAAGTTTCAAGAATTTCTTAGCTGTTTTGTCCCCTACACCTGGTAGTCCAGGGATGTTATCAACCGCATCTCCCATCATTCCTAAGTAATCAATAACTTGAAGTGGGTTTTCGATTTCGAATTTTTCTTTCACTTTTTCGATATCCCATATTTCAATACCATTCCCCATTCTAGCTGGTCGATACATAAAAATATTTTCTGAAACCAACTGAGCGTAATCTTTATCTGGGGTAACCATGTAAACTTGGTAGCCTTGTTTTTCCGCCTGCTTCGATAAAGTACCAATTAAATCATCAGCTTCAATTCCTTTGTGTTCTACAATAGGAATGTTCATGGCTTTCAAGATTTCTTGAATGTATGGAACTGCTATTTTGATAGCTTCAGGGGTTTCTTGTCGATTCGATTTGTATTCCGGAAAAGCCTCGTTTCTAACATCAGAACCTCCTTTGTCAAATGCAACTGCTAAAAGATCTGGTTTTTCTCTTCTGATGACATCAATAAGGGAGTTTGTGAAACCTAAAATGGCAGAGGTATCCATCCCTTTGGAGTTGATTCTTGGATTTTTAATTAGTGCGTAATATCCTCTAAAAATTAGTGCAAATGCATCTAATAAAAATACCTTTTTTTGATTCGACATGGAATAGAATTTTAATACGAATGTAAATGTACAGAAATAAGTTTGAAAGTTAAACTTAGCTCTTTAAATGATGGAAAAAGAGTGATAGACCTTCTGAAATGCAGAACGTTGTTCACTGAAAAAACGATATGAAAATTAAAGTAGTTCAAGTACTTCTTGTGCTACTTCTTTTTTTGTTTTGTTGTCGGTTGTGATTTGAAATTCTGCTCTGCTGTAAAAAGGAGCTCTTTCAAATAAATGTTTTCCTATGAATTCTGCTAAGGCTTCTTTGGTTTCGATATTTGCAATTAACGGACGTTTTGCTTTTTTTAGAAAAAGTTTGTCTGTTAGTTTAGGTACAGATCCTCTTAGGTAAATACTTTTTGTGTCCTCAGATTCTAAAACAAGATCCATGTTTTTGCCAAAGCAAGGCGTTCCTCCTCCCAATGATAAAATGATATTTTCTTTTGTTTTAAGAAGTTCTTTTAAATACTCTTCTTCTTTTTGTCTGAAGTAAATTTCACCTTTAGTTTCAAATATTTCCTTTACGGTAGCCGCTTCCTTCTCAACGATAAAATCATCAAGATCTACTAATTTATAGCCCGTTTTTTTTGATAATTTTCTACCAATTGAAGATTTTCCAGACCCCATATACCCAATTAAAACAATTATCATTTTTTTCGTTATTTAATTTTGTGAAACAAACTTATTTAAGAAGTACAAAAGAACAAAAAAATATATGAAATGAATGAATCGGGAGGCTCTGAAAAATTATTTTTATAAATGACATAAATACAGTATATTGCAGGATGCTTTTTGTTGTTTTAATAATTTTAAGACAAAAAAACACAGAATAAATTAAAAGCTTTCAATCAGATTATGACAAAATTTGGAGAACTAATAAATTTAGATATCCCTGTATTAATTGATTTTTATTTTGAATGGGATAAAACAGGTGAAAACCCGAATGAGGTTTTACGTGATGTTGTAGCAGCTCTTGGTGACAAGGCGAAAGTGATTAAGATAGATATAGAAAAGAATGAGATATTAGCAGATGCCTTGAAGGTAAAGGCGAATCCTACTTTTATTATCTACAAAGGAGGTCAAATGAAATGGAGACAGTCAGGTGATCTAGATGCGAATACTCTTATAGGGTTGGTGAAGCAACATGCTTAATCAATCGCTTTAAATTGAAATCCTTTTTTGTTAAAATGCTCCATCACTTTAGGGAGTATATATCTCAAGTTTTTTGAGGCTTTGATGCTGTCGTGAAAAACAATGATAGAGCCAGGTTTAGTGTTTTTTAATACATTTTGAAGGCACTGCTCTTTGCTGATGTTTTGATCAAAATCAGCACTTAATACTTCCCACATTACTACTTTGTATCCTTTGGAAATTATTTGATGCAATTGACTGGGTTTAATTTTCCCGTAGGGAGGTCTGAAAAGTTTTAAGGACTTTGATTGTTGTTGTTCTTTTAATAGTTTTTCCGTTTTAAAAACATTGTTCATATAGTCAACCGTTTTAGTTTTCCATCCTTGTAGATGGTTGTGTGTGTGGTTTCCTATACTGTGTTTTTGAGAAATTATTTTTTCAAGTATTAGCGGGTGCTCTTCAATGTTTTTACCAATGCAAAAAAAGGTAGCTTTTGCATTGTATTGTTTTAATAGACTTAGAACCCACTCCGTTATTTCGGGAGTAGGTCCATCGTCAAAAGTTAGATATATTTCTTTTTTAACTGTTGGAATTGACCACAACTGTTTGTGGAAAAATCGTTGTACCCAAGATGGAATTTTTACAAACAGAGAATTCATTTGGGTGTCTTTAGAATTATTCCATTAGGCTTTGAAAAAGCTTAACATGATTGATGAAATCTTGCTCTGAGTTTTTCTTGTAAGTTTCGTCAGGATCGTTCGAGTCAATATCTCTCATTACACTACGATACATGTTTAAATTGCGTTCAATTTCGTCAAAGGTTAAGTTTAGCCAAGCTTCATCAAAACGACTGTAATAAACTAGTTTTTCTTGGAAAATAGTAATTAATGTGTCGCAAACAGCTCTCGCTTTTTCTGGTTTTCCTATTTGGTAGTAATATTCAGGATAACCTAAGCATATACCGTAATGGCCATAATCTTCAATCGGCATTTCCGCTAAGCTTAAATCAAGAATTTCCTCCGCTTTGTCAAATTTGTTTTCAGCGATTAAAGATTCCGTAAGTCTTAATAAGTTATTTCTAAACGAAATTGAGTTTTTTCTAGACTCTACATCCAAGTATATGTTTTTAGAATTGATTTCAGACCAATCCCATCGTAGTACCTTTTCGTACATGTTTTCAGAATAGATTTTACCCATGTCAAACATGCTACCTGTATTTTTTGTTTTTACAGGGATGAATTTATAGCACAATCCGTCTAACTGCAAATAGTCTTTCAGCCAAATATATTCTTCGTCGGCATTGGCTCCTCCCGTAAAATAAATAGGGTGCTTCCAGTTGTTGTTTGCAAGAAGGTCTAACATCAATATTCTGTTTTTTGTTAGTCCTTGCTTGTCTATATCAAGATCAATATAAGAAACGATTAAGGCAGAATCTTTAACCGGAACAAGTCCGCTTTTTAGTACTTTTTCTTTGTCTACCTTTAAGCGTAGTTTGTTGGTTGGGTAAAACTTTTCTTTATGCCCGTTTTCTGTTTCGAAATACGTTCTTTCGTCGTTCGAAGCAATCCATTTCATAAAATCTTTAATGTCCCATCTATTTTCTGTTTGAGGATAGTGGTAGGCAACATCTAAAGTTCCGTGTTTGTATTGGTCGTGTGTTAGTTGTGATGGAATAGGGTCTGCTTTATAAGTTTTCCTTTTCATTTGATCGATGTACCAATCTGTAGCAAAAAGACTTGTATTGATCAACTTTATGTCCGTTCTGTAATCTTCAACTTCTTGCATGTACCAAAGAGGAAAAGTATCATTATCTCCAATGGTGAACATAATTGCATTTGGGTCACATGAATCTAAATAAGCCTTGGCATTAAAGTGCGCTGTGTACTTGCCAGATCTATCATGATCGTCCCAGTTTTCAGAAGCCATAAGGGTGGGCACCGCTAGTAATGAAACTATTGAAACTGCAAATGCAACGGTTTTCGGACTTGTGAATTTTTTGAGTGCATCATACAAAGCATATACACCAAATCCGATCCAGATAGCAAAAACATAAAAGGATCCTACAACTGCATAGTCCCTTTCTCTTGGCTCAAAAGGTTTTGGATTTGTGTAAAAAATAATGGCAAGTCCAGTAAAAGCAAAGAATAAAAATAAGGTGTAAAAATTATTTTGGTCTTTGTTTAATTGAAATATAAGTCCAATAAGTCCTAAGATTAAAGGAAAGAAATAGTATTTGTTTCTTCCTTTGTTGTTTTGAACATCACTTGGTAGGTCTGTTTGTGGACCGAGACGCATTTCGTCGAAAAAGTTAATTCCGCTAAGCCAATTTCCATTGAAAATATCCAAGTTTCCTTGTTCATCATTTTGTTTACCAACAAAATTCCACATTAAATACCTACCATACATATAGCCGAATTGGTAGCTAATCATGAATTTAATATTCTGGTAGAAAGTGGGTCTTTCTTTACTTTTAGGGTCTATTCCAGCAATGGATTTGTAATTGTCAATGACGGCTGGATTTGGCATTCTAGGTATAAATCCTTTGTGCTCATCAGTATAAACAGGGGTTGAATTTTTGTAATTGTTTACAATAACATATTTTCCTGTTTTTTCGTCTTGTTCGTATTTTGGTTTATCGTCTTTGTATATAGAGTTTCCTTGGTCGTCTTTTTTCTGTTCTCTATTGTAGGTAATAGAGTAGTAGGTGTCATAAAAAACATTGGCATCTCCATATTGTTCACGGTTGTAGTAAGCAAGTAGTTCACGTGCACTGGCTGGATTATTTTCATTAATGGTTGTGCTAGCATTAGAGCGAATCGGTAGCATAAGCCAACAAGAAAATCCTATCATGATAAACAAAACAGAAAGAGTTAGTGTGTTTGCCAAAACCATCTTTTTAGATTTTGTGTATTTCAGTGCGTAAAAGAAGCCTACTGTTAATGCGATTCCTGCGATGATACTTCCTGAGTTAAAAGGTAGCCCAACGGTATTCACAAAAAATATTTCAGAAATACTAAAAAACTTTAAAGTAAAAGGGAAAAGGAGTTTAAATACAAAAGCAAGAACCAAAACAGAAATTACGTTTGCGATTAAGAATTTTTTTAGATCTATGTTTTCATAGTTTTTATAAAAATAGATAAATACAATGGCTGGTATTACAAGTAGCGATAGGATATGTACTCCAAAAGACAATCCCACCACGAAGGATATTAACAATAACCATTTATGACCTCTTGGGGTATGCATTTCATTTTCCCATTTTAGGGCAAGCCAGAATAAAAGCGCCATTAAAAATGACGACATGGCATATACTTCTGCTTCTACAGCACTAAACCAAAAACTATCTGAAAAGGTATAAGCCAAGGCGCCAACTAATCCGCTTCCAAGTACCGCAATTGCTTTTCCTTCTGAAAACGAACCCGACTTTAGAGCTAGTTTTTTTGATAAGTTTGTGATGGTCCAAAACATGAAAAGTATGGTAAAAGCACTTGCTAATCCAGACATGAAATTTACCATTTTAGCTATTTCTGTTACATCAGAAGTAAACATAGCAAAAAAGGCACCAAGCATTTGGAATAAAGGAGCTCCAGGTGGGTGTCCTACCTCTAGCTTCACAGAAGTCGCTATGTATTCTCCACAATCCCAATAGCTAACTGTAGGTTCTAGTGTTAAAGTGTAGGTTATGAGGGCTATTGCAAAGGTTGTCCAACCTAAGATGATATTTAGTTTCTTGTAGTTTGTTAAAAACATAGTGCTGATTAGTGATATGTGTGTGCGAATTTAATAATTTAAAGTGAATAGTAATACAAAAGCTTGGTGCATCCTGTTTTGAATTTAATTTTTCTAATTTTTTTAACAATTCACTGATTATTTGAGAGTTGAATTTTGGTCGAAAAAAAATATTAAAAAAAGTTTAGATTTTGTTTGTAGAATTGAAAGTTTACTTTAAATTTGCACCCGCAATAAGCAATTGACCCATGGTGTAATGGTAGCACTCCGGTTTTTGGTATCGTCAGTCAAGGTTCGAGTCCTTGTGGGTCAACAATTGTAAAACGTAATCACTTTATAGGTAAGGGGTTACGTTTTTTTTGTGTTTGAAATGTACAACTATTGTACAATTGTTCTGTAAAACGTAGTCTTGAATTAGTTCTGTTTACATCGTTATTTAACTACCTTAGTGTTTCATTTTTAATGTTGTTCAATGAAAAAGAAAAAAACTGGTATAGAATGGCTATTGCACCCTTATTATAATTTAGGAATAAATAAATATGCTGAACTTGATGATAAAATTTTAATTGATTTTCATAAGAAGTTTATAGAAAATCATCCTAACGCTTTGGAAAAAGACGTGTTATGGGCGTACTTCAATTATGTATTAACTCTTTTGCCTTCTAAAAAAGAAAATCTATACAGGATTAACAGGAGGTTTTCGCAGGTTTATGGTGTTATGTATAAGTTTAGATGGAAGTATGAAAAAATTGTAGACAAAAGACTTCATCAATTGAACTTGGACTATGACGTTAAAAGTCATGAGAATCTTGTTAATTCATTTGTTATGCAATTGGTTGTTTTGCCAAATAAGGATTGTTGTGATTACTGTGATTCTGTAAGTAAAATGGAATTCGACTATGATTATGCACAAACAAATTCTGTTGTTGATACCTCAAAATGTCTTAAAGAGGGGTTTAGCCCTATGTGGAGTAGTGTTCTTCGAGCAAAACGTGACTCTAAAGGTGATTTGATTGAGTTAGATGATGCTAATGTAGATGTCTTTGTAGAGCCCAAGAAGTCTAAATTTCAAATCTTTTTAATAATCCTTATTGTTATTATCCTTGTTGTAATAATGATAAATTCTTAGGTGGTTGTAATATTATTTTTTGAAATACGTTATTAGTGATGTAATCATAAAACATTGTAATTATGGGGAAAAATTGGAATTCAAAAACTGGAGAATACTCTGATGTGGTGGGACAGAACATAATATCGAATGCAGAGCAGTCTAAAAAAATGAAAAGTCAAGGTTATTCGGTCAAAGAGATTGCTGAAAAATTAGGATTAAGTTCTAGCAGAATATATGAGTATTTGAGGTGAAAATTTGAGTGTTTTACTTTGTGGTTTTCGTGAATTCTATTCGTATTGGTTAGATTATTAGTTAGTTATCTTTTTTATGGCGTCCAATTTATCTAATGTGTTCTTTTTTTTTGTAGTAAGAAAAAGATAGAATCTAAAAAACATTTATTAACGTAAAATAGGATAATGTATTTATAGATACCCCTTTTGTAAAGGGGTATGACTTAATTGTTGTACTTCTGTTTTTATTGTGTTAAAATTCATTCTTAGTATTTCCAAAGCTCGTGTTTCTCCCAGAATTCTTTAGCACCTTCTGTGCCGTTTTCATAAGATAATCTTGTCCAGTATGCTGATTTTTTAAAATCTTTTAAAGTCCCTTCTCCGTAATAATGCATATTAGCTAAGAGTAGTTGTCCGATTGAAAGTCCTTCTTCAACAGATTTGTTAATCCAATAGAAAGCTTTCTTCTTGTCTTTTAAAGTCCCGTTGCCATCATAATACATTATCCCCAGACTAAGTTGTGCGAGTGAATCCCCTTGTTCAGCAGATTTGTTAATCCAATAAAAAGCTTTCTTTAGGTCTTTTAAAGTCCCCTTGCCATCTCTATGCATGTCAGACAAGGATCTTTGAGCATCGGCGTATCCTTGCTCAGCAGATTTGTTAAACCAATAGAATGCTTTGTTTTCATTCTGTTTCGTGCCATTACCATTACTATACATTATGGCTAAGAAGTATTGAGCTCTCGCGTCTCCTTGTTCTGCGGATTTAGTGAACCAGTAGAAAGCTTTGTTTAGATCCTTTTTTATTTCAGTACCGGTATTATACGAAATAGCTAGGTAGAGTTGTGAGGTCAATTCTCCTTGTTCAGCAGATTTAGTGAACCAATAGAAAGCTTTTTTTATATCTTTTATTGTTCCTTTACCATTAAGATACATAAATGCTAAGGTGCTTTGAGCATTAAGGTGTCCTTTCTCGGCAGATTTAGTGAGCCAATAAAATGCTTTTGCCTCATCTTTTGTGGTTTCGTAGCCGTCTTTGTACATTATGGCTAAGATGTATTGTGCTTCTGGTTCTCCTAGTTCAGCATTTTTTTTGTTGTCCTCGAAGTTTTGTCCAAAAAACATTTGAGTAAACAAGAGAATTGTGGTTATAAAAATATTTTTCATGTTTGTTGTTTTTTATTAGCTCCCATAAAATTATTAGTTTTTAATGAATGAGAAATTTATTTCTCTCTTGAGTGGTTGTTGAGGACTGTGAAATGCCTCTACAGGGTGTTGAAGTTGTTTTGTGTTTCGTTTTTAAGTTTGTAGTACTAACCAATGTTAATAGGTTAATTGGGGGGGGTTAGAAGAAATAGGGTAACGGATTGTATCTATAATTAAAGGTTTGATTTGTGATATAATATCTAACCTTGTAACTCTAATATTCTGTTTTTGAATATTAAATCCTATTGATTCTTTTATTTTTTTGAGTTTATTAAAATGATTTTTTTCTGAAAGAAGTATTCTTTTACGAGCTGATCTAAAGAAAAAAATAACTTTTAATTGTATCTTTAAGGGTAACTCTAAATTTAGTATTATGAAAACGATGACTTGTGCTCAATTAGGGGGAGCTTGTGATGAAAAATTTACCGCTGCTACCTTTGAAGAAATTGCTGCTTTAAGTAAGCAACATGGAATGGAGATGTTTCAGAAAAAAGATATTGCTCATTTGCAGGCTATGGAAAAAATGCAAGCGCTTATGGGAAGTCCTGAAGCTTTGCAAGATTGGATGCAGGAAAAAAGAAAGGAATTTGAAAATCTTTCTTAGTTGTTAAAAGGCTTCTTCGATTCCGAAATAGACACCACTATTCCCGTCAGCTCCTATACCAATATCAGCCCTTAGGTTTACACGTTCTTTTTTATTGAACATGTAGCGCAATCCAGAGCCAAAACTGTACTTCATAGATTTAAAATTGTATTCAATAATATTTTCAGATACGTTACCGACGGTTCCAAAAAGTACATATCCCCATCTTTTTGAGAAGCTTTTTCTGTATTCTAATTGTCCCATTGCATAAAAGTTGTCTCGATATCTACCAAAAAAGTATCCTCTCATTTGTTTTCCTCCAAGTGCTGGTAGTTTGTAGAATGGTGTGTCGCCCGTGGCAGATTGAATAAAAATATTACTCGCAAAAACACCTCCGTTTTTAAAAGAAACAAAGTTTCGAACATCGAATTCAAAAAAAGCAAAATTAAAATCACTCAAGCTTGGGTAGATTACTGCTTTGAAATATTGAAAACTTCCCGATTTTGGAGTGAATAAATGCTCTCTGCTATCCCAAACTAAATCTCCTCCAAAACCTATCATTTGTCCACCGTTTGAACCTATTACCAAAGGATCGTCGATCAATTCATTGCCTTTTTTGTCTTCAATGTCAGTATGGTTATAGTCAAAGATCATTCCTGCTCTATCAGCAGAAAACCATGTTGTAGGAATTTGTACTGTTAGAGTGGTGGCAAAGGTTGTGGCTGTGTAGGCTGCGTTCCCATAATCTGGAGCATCATCGCCAATTCCCCAAAATTTATTTACATAAAACCCATAATTCATGGGTAATTTGATGTTTAGTCTGTTTTTAAACAAGTATAAATCGTTGTCCATACTCACTCTGTATTGATTATTTAGCGAATAGAAACCACCGAAACCAAGTTTAGATGGGTTGAGTTCTTTTTCTTTTCCAGTGTAATAAATTAGAATTCCACCAGCTCCAAAAGTTACATCTGTTTCTGGTGTATATGAGATAAAAGGATAAGTGTTGAAAGTAGGTTTTCTAACCGTATCAGTTGATTTGAATTGTTTGTAGTATTTTGCTTTTAAGGCATTTGTTGAGAGACTATCAATAATTCTTCTATCATGATGCTGTGCGTAGGAGAAAGAAGAGTAAATTATCGTGCAAATGAATACAGTAAATATTTTTTTCATAGCGAAATAAAACTGAGTTGTTACAATGAATGCAAAATACAATAATAAGAGAACTTAATGATGAAAAATTTATTTAGTTATCTGAAATTATCCTTGCATGAAGATTTTAGTCTTGTGGATTTTTAGTAGTTTAGTTCCGTATTTTAAAATAAAAAGAATGAAGTTAGGAGCGTTTTCGGTTAGTTTGAATGTGAGTGATTTGATGGTTTCAAAAAAGTTTTATGAGAAATTGGGATTTTCTGTTTTTGGTGGAGATATCGAGAGTAATTATCTGATCATGAAAAATGAGGAAACATTGATTGGTTTATTTCAGGGGATGTTTGAACATAATATTTTGACATTCAATCCGGGTTGGGATAGTGATGCTAAAATTTTAGAAGAATTTGATGATGTAAGAGAAATTCAGAGTAAATTATTGGAGTCGGGAATCCATATTGAAAATAAAATTTCAGAAGAGAATAAAGAAGGACCTGCTAATGTAATTATTATTGACCCTGATGGGAATCCAATATTAATAGATCAACATATATAAAAGTATCTTGAGGTTGTTGATATTAAAATTAAAATAAAGAAAAAGACATTATGAAATATTTATTTACTCCTTTATTCCTTTTTTTAATCTGTTGTGGTAGTGTTGCTACAGATGAGGTTACCTCGATTGCTGTTGATTTTGATGCAAAAGATGTGTATTATGAAGGTAGAGTTCAGCAGAACAGTAATCTTGGTGCAACCGAATTGTATTGGCCGGGAACTTCAGTGTCGTTGAAATTTGAAGGGACTTCTATTTCTGCAGTTTTAGACGATGAAAAAGGTGAGAACTTTTTTACGGTAGTCGTAGATGGCAAGCAAACGAAGGTTTTGGACTTGAAAAAAGGTAAAAATGAATATTTATTAGCCAACAATTTACCTTTCGGGGTGCATCAAGTTGAGATTCATAAAAGAAATGATTGGGGGTTCGGGAAAACCTTATTTTATTCCTATAAAGTTTTAGGAAAAAAAACATTGGAAATAGATGCTAAAAAAATGTTTATTGAGTTTTATGGTGACTCTGTTACAGTGGGGTATGGAAATGAGGATACAACTGGACAGGATAGATCTACAGGTGATGTAACAAATAATTATTTAGCTTATGGGGCTATAACAGCGCGTAACTTAAATGCTGAATATTCTTGTATAGCGCATAGTGGTATTGGAATTATGGTAAGTTGGCATAATTTGATCATGCCTGAAGAATATGATCGATGGAATCCTTTTGATGAAACGAGTAAATGGGACTTTACTTCAAAAAAGCAACCCAATCTAGTGGTGGTGAATTTGTTTCAAAATGATTCTTGGTTGGTAAAAAGAAAAGAGCATCCAGAGTTTGTAAGGAGATTTGGCCAAAAGGCACCAGATCATGATTTTATTATTGAAAGCTATGTGTCCTTTTTAAAATCAATTAGAAAAGAATATAAAGATGCAAAAATAATTTGTGTTCTTGGGAATATGAACGTTACAGAAAAAGGATCACAGTGGCCGGGTTATGTATGGGAGGCGGTTTCAAAAATGAAAGATCGTAAAATTTTTAAACTTTTTGTCCCTTATAAAGAAACCAAAGGGCATCCTAGTGTAAAAGAACAGGCTATTATAGCAGATAGGTTGACTACTTTTATAAAAACGCACTAGTCAAAAAAGGTCATTTGATTTTGGTTTCGGTCTAAATTCACTGCGATAAGATCTCTGTTGTATGGAGTCTTAAAATAATTAGGGTCTTTTCCTTGCAACCAGTTTGACTCGTCTTCAGGTTTTAAGATCACAGGCATTCTTTTTTTTGTGTTGTGAATCGTGCTCATTAGTGCGTTCGCTTCAGTTGTAATGATGCTGTAACTTTTGATGATTTCACCTTGGGTGCTTTGCCAAGAGTCGTAAATTCCTGCAAAGACAAATAATTCATTATTTGGGAGTGTAATCAGGTGTTTTTCTTTGATGTTGCCCGTTTTATTAAGCCATTTCCATTCATAAAATCCATCAGCAATAACAAGACAACGGTTTTCTAAGTTGTGTTTAAATGATTTTTTTTCGTGAAGGGTTTCTATCCTAGCGTTTAATGTATAATTTCTAATGGATGTATCTTCAGTCCATGATGGAATCAATCCCCAGTTGTAAAGCACGGCTTTGTCAGGGTTTGTATTGGTGATGATTGGTGTTTTAGGGAAATCAAAAGCTTTTATTGTTTCTGCACTTTGGAAAAGTTCAAGTTCAGAAATATTTAATTTGAAATGAGTTTTAATTTCGTTTTTCTTTTTCGCTATTCGAGTTTGGTAGCACATAACTTAGAAAACTATTTGTATTAAAAATACAAATAATTTTATAGGACAGGTATGTTTCTTTTTTTTGAGCGAAAAAACTTTTGTAAAAAGAAAAAGCTTCAGTAAAAACTGAAGCTTTCTTTGTAGCGGGAACTGGACTCGAACCAGTGACCTTCGGGTTATGAGCCCGACGAGCTACCTACTGCTCTATCCCGCGATTTCGTTCGGCAAAGATACATCATTTAAAATGTTTTTTCCAAATAAAAACGGACTTTTTTTAAAGTATTTTAAAAATGATTTTTAAAGCTTTGATTTGTAGTTGTTTCGTTAATTAAAATCTTAGAGGATTTATATTTTTAACTAAACGAAAAGAGAGTATCTTTGCACTCTAAATAAATAACATGAAGCACAAAGCAGGTTTTGTAAATATTATAGGGAATCCTAATGTAGGAAAATCTACCTTAATGAATGCCTTGGTAGGAGAGCGTTTGTCTATTATTACTTCTAAGGCACAAACAACTCGTCATAGAATTTTGGGAATCGTAAATGGTGATGATTTTCAAATATTATTTTCTGATACACCAGGAATCATCAAACCTGCCTATGATTTACAGTCTTCAATGATGGATTTTGTAA
Organism: Flavicella sp. IMCC45537; assembly: GCF_057197705.1. Classification (NCBI taxonomy): domain Bacteria; kingdom Pseudomonadati; phylum Bacteroidota; class Flavobacteriia; order Flavobacteriales; family Flavobacteriaceae; genus Flavicella; species Flavicella sp. IMCC45537. The sequence goes on along the minus strand of NZ_CM170067.1, from coordinate 2,230,462 downwards.
AGTCGGCTTTTGAAGATGCTGATATTTTAATCTATATGGTTGAAGTAGGAGAGTTAGAGTTGAAAGATGAAGTGTTTTTTAGTAAAATTAAAAATGCTAAAATCCCTGTGATGCTACTGATTAATAAAATCGATAAATCAGATCAAGCAGAAGTTGAAGCTAAGTTAGCATACTGGCAAGAGAAAGTACCGAACGCTAATGTGTATTTAATTTCTGCGTTGGAGAATTTTGGAATTGAAGGTGTTTTAAATAAAATTGTAGAGATTCTTCCGGAATCACCTGCGTTTTATCCAAAAGATCAGTTGACAGATAAGCCAGAAAGATTTTTTGTAAATGAATGTATTCGAGAAAAAATATTAATGCATTACAAAAAAGAAATTCCTTATGCTGTAGAAATTGAGACAGAGGAGTTTATTGAGGATGAAAAAATAATTAAAATTCGCGCAATCATAATGGTGGAGCGTGAAACCCAAAAAGGTATAATTATTGGACATAAAGGAGCGGCTTTAAAAAGAGTTGGATCTGAGGCAAGAAAGGATTTAGAAAAGTTTTTCGATAAAAAAATATTTTTAGATTTATATGTTAAAGTGAACAAGAATTGGAGAAATGATTCTCGTCAATTAAAACGTTTTGGATATAAGGAATAGGAACGCTATTCTTCTAAAATTTTTATCATAAAATCATGCAGGTCCTCCATTTGAGAGTGACCTGTTTTTTTTCCTAGTTGTCCTAAAAAGTACATCACAAACCAAAAAATAGGTAACAAAATAAGGATCCAAACACTTATAGTAATATCTTCTTTTAAAGTCCATTTGGTGTATGCGTAGATTAGAACGCTAATAAAAGTAAACGCAACAGTAGAGTGTAAAAAAATAAATAAGGTCCATACTTGTGGTTTTGGTCCAAACAATCCTTTTGCAATAGAGTTATTCGGATCCGTTGCTTCAATTTCTAAATGCAACTGCGGCGACCAAAAATGATTTTCTGTATCGGCTACATCAATTACTATATGTGCATCAACTATTTTTCCTTTAAGAGTACAATGTTCCTTAGTAAACTCTTCTTTAAAACGATTTAATAGTTGTGTTTTACTTTTTTGAAGCTCAATTCTAAATCTTGGTCGTAAAAATACCGGACTATTTTTTTCTTCTTTCATAGTGAGGTGCTTAGAGTAGAAAGATACTCATTTTTAGAATTATTATTTACTTCAACTTTACATTCCTAACATAAACCTTACTGTTTTTTTACTTGGAGAGCTAAATTCATAACGTTTGTTTTTTTTGTGGGTAAACATTTGTTTATGCTTCAAGACTAATATTGCAGGGAATTTAACAATATGAATTATGAAAATTACAAGTAAATTATTTTTGGCTGCATTTTCTGTTGCCTTGTTCTCGTGTAACGATGATGTAAAAGAAAACCTAACAGAGGTTATTAAAGAAGTAGAAGAAGAGATTGTAGATACAACTGTAGACTTTGCTTATAAAAGTACCATTACACTTAGAAATGGTCCAGAGGGTGAAGATGATTCTGAAGGAGCTTCTGAAATAGCAGCATTTGAACCTGTGTCAAAAAAGTTATTTGTAGTAAATGTTGAGGTGAATGAAATTTCGGTAGTAGACCTTAGCAATCCAAGTCAGCCAGTAAAGTCAGGAGCAATAGATTTAAATGGTATGGGAGCACCTAACAGTGTTGCTGTTTATGGAGGTAAGGTTGCCATTGCATTAGAGTCGGATGTAAAACAAAACAATGGTAAAATTGTTGTTTTTGATGCTGTTACAGAAACAAAAGAAAAGGAGTATACGGTAGGTGCTTTACCAGATATGGTAACCTATACTAAGGATGGTAAATATATATTATCAGCAAATGAAGGAGAGCCTAATGATGCTTATGATAATGATCCACAAGGAACAATAAGTATTATTGAGGTAGACTCAGATGTAGTGACAACATTGGATTTTACGGCTTTCAACACATCTGAAGCAGCTTTAGAAGCTGAAGGGTTTAGAGTATTTGGTCCAAATGCTGATTTAGCCAAAGATGTAGAGCCAGAGTATATTGCGGTTTCTGAGGATTCTAAAACGGCATGGGTTTCACTGCAAGAGAACAACGGAATTGCGAAAGTTAATATTGAATCTAAGTCTATTGAGGCAATTTATCCATTAGGATTTAAAGATTATAACCTGACAGGTAATTCTATTGATGCAAGTGATAAGGATGGCATAAAGCAATTGAAAAACTGGAATGTAAAAGGAATCTATCAGCCAGATGCTATTACAGCAATTAATATCGGAGGAACGGAATATGTGATTTCTGCAAACGAAGGGGATGCTAGAGATTATGATGGGTATAGCGAAGAAGTAAGATTGGATGATTTGCAGTTAGATGAATCAGTTTATCCTTTGGCAGGAGATTATTTAAATGAAATCAACCTAGGTAGATTGAAAACGACTACAACTTTAGGAGATGCTAATAATGATAACAAGGTGGAGCAAATTTATTCTTATGGTGCGCGTTCATTTTCAATTTGGTCTGCTAATGGATCTTTGGTATATGATAGTGGAAATGATATTGCAAAAGAAACTTTGATTGAAACACCTGCTGTGTTTAACGGTGGAGATAAAAGAAGTGATGATAAAGGAGCTGAGCCAGAAAGTGTGACTACCTTAAGTTTAGGGAATCGTCATATATTGTTTGTTGGTTTGGAAAGAAATAATCAAGTTATGATGTATGATATTTCAAATCCAATTGCCCCTGGATTTTTAGATATTCTTTCTCATGAGGGAGATGTTGGTCCAGAAGGATTACTTGTAATTCCTGCACTCGATAGTCCTTCAGGAAAAGATTTATTAGTGGTTTCTAACGAAGTGAGTGGTACTGTGAGTATCTACGAAAACAAGTAAGCTAAAATATTCAATACAAATAATTAGGGTCTGATTGGCAATTTGCCTTTCAGACCCTTTTGCTTTTTTGTAACTTGAATAAAATGAGAATATTACTAACATGTTATCTTCTGGGTATAGTAGAAGAGAATTACTGTGGATTCCAAAATAAAAAGCGTAATTTTGCAAAAAATTAAAAACACACATGAATACTATTGTAGCCATCGTTGGTAGACCTAATGTAGGGAAATCGACATTATTTAATAGACTTGTACAACGTAGAGAAGCGATTGTTGATTCTGTGAGCGGGGTTACTCGTGATAGACATTACGGTAAAAGCGATTGGAATGGGAAAGAGTTTTCTTTAATTGATACAGGAGGTTATATAGTAGGTTCTGATGATGTGTTTGAAGGGGAAATTCGTAAGCAAGTACAATTAGCATTAGAAGAATGTGATATTACAATTTTCGTTGTTGATGTAACGGAAGGAATTACACCTTCTGATGAAGCGGTAGCCAAATTGTTACGTAAATCTAAAAAACCAGTTTTTTTAGCGGTAAATAAAGTGGATAATTCAATGCGTGAAAACGACGCTTTTGAATTCTATAACCTGGGATTAGGAGATTTGTATACGTTTTCTGCAATTAATGGATCGGGAACTGGAGATTTATTGGATGCTTTGGTTAAAGATATGCCAGAGCCAGAAGAATTTGTAGAAGATGAAGAAAAGGAAGAATTACCTCGTTTTGCTGTAGTTGGTAGACCGAATGCTGGTAAATCTTCTTTTATCAATGCTCTTATTGGGAAAGATAGAAATATTGTTACCAATGTTGCAGGAACTACTCGTGATGCCATCGATACAGAGTATACAAGATTCGGATTTAAGTTTAATTTAGTTGATACCGCAGGAATTAGAAAAAAATCTAAAGTGTCTGAGGATCTTGAGTTTTATTCAGTAATGCGTGCAGTTAGAGCAATTGAACATTGTGATGTAGCCGTGTTAATGATTGATGCCACTCGTGGATTTGAAGCCCAAGATCAAAATATATTTTGGTTGGCTGAAAAAAATAGAAAAGGGATTGTAATTCTTGTCAATAAATGGGATTTGGTGGATAAAGAAACCAATACCATGAAAGAATTTGAAGCTTATGTAAGAAGAGAAATAGCTCCCTTTACAGATGTTCCTATCATTTTTACTTCTACGGTTACAAAACAACGTTTGTTAAAAGCTATTGAAACGGCTGTTGAAGTTTTTGAAAATAAAAAACGAAGAATTCCAACGAGTAAGTTAAATGAAACTATGTTGGAAATTATTGCACAGTATACACCACCTGCAGTGAAGGGGAAATTCGTGAAAATTAAATACTGTATGCAACTTCCAACGCACACACCACAATTTGCCTTTTTTGCAAATTTACCACAGTATGTGAGGGAGCCTTACAGACGATATTTAGAGAATAAGCTACGTGAAATATATGATTTCAAAGGAGTGCCTATTACAATATATTTTAGACAGAAATAAAAAAAACCGCTTGTTATAAGCGGTTTTTTTGTTAATAATTCTATTTGTTAAGATATCATATGAACATCTCTTTGAGGGAAAGGGATGCTGATATTTGCTTCGTCTAATGCTTCCTTACATTGTTCTATACATTCAAAGTAAACGGTCCAATAATCCTCTGGTTTGGCCCATGGTCTAACTCCAAGGTTTACAGAGCTGTCTCCTAAATCAGTTACAGAGATAGAGGGTGCAGGATCTTTCAAAGTCAAAGGATGTTTTTCTAATACATCCATAAGAATACCTCTTGCTTCTTTAATGTTAGAATCATAACTAATACCAATAGCGATGTCAACTCTTAACTTCCCTTCGTCGGTATAATTTTTAATCGTTCCGTTTGATAAAATTCCATTTGGAATGATGGCAACTCTATTTTTTGGAGTTATTATTTTCGTTACAAAAATTTGAATTTCTTTTACGTCTCCTTTTTCTCCCTGAGCTTCGATAAAATCTCCTACTTTAAAAGGTTTGAATAAAAGTATAAGTATACCACCGGCAAAGTTACTAAAAGAACCTTGGAGTGCTAAACCGATAGCAAGACCAGCTGCTCCTAGCATTGCCATAAACGAAGTGGTGGCTACTCCAATTTGATTCAAAACACTTATGAATAATAATATCTTAAGTGTCCAGGTAATTAGATGAGACAAAAAACGTAAAAGACTGGTTTCTAATTCGGCTTTCTCCATTAAAGTGTCACTTATTTTTACCAGTTTTTTGATAATCCAAAGTCCCACTACTAAAATTAATAAACCAATGGCTAGTCTTACGCCAAATTCAATAGCTAATTCTGTGTATTTTGCATAGTCAATCTGACTGATGTCTTCTGAGAAATCTTCTAATTCGTCCATTTTTTTTGATCTAAAGTGTATTGAGTGAAATAAATATAATTGCTAAAATTGCTGGAGTGGATTGGATGTAAAAAATTGCTCTTTTATTTAGACTGTAACTCCCATAGATTCCCGCAATTACAACACAAACTAGAAAGAATAAAACAGCAGAATTATTTCCAACAATCCACGACCAAAGAATTCCTGAGGCTAGAAAACCATTATAAAGACCTTGATTCGCAGCAAGAACTTTCGTCTTTTCGGCAAAGTCTTTTTCAAGATTAAAAGTTTTCATTCCTTTCGGTTTTGTCCATAAAACCATCTCTAGATATAAAAAGTAGAAATGAATTAAGGATACTAAAAGCGTGAAGGTTGTGGCCAATATTTCCATTAATAAGTAATATTTATTTGATTACTAGCTTTTTTTACTGAAGAAACCGGAAGTTTACAGGTCCCTTCAACACAAATATAAAGTAATGTTTCTGTTTCAGAAAATCTATTTTTTAATAGGGGGGCTTGACTATCAACAAGACTTCCTGCAATAATTTTATTTGGAATATAGATCTGATTGAGCTCTTTTATTTTGTTATGGGCATCTTTTCCAACCACCGCAATTTCATAAAAATCGGTGGACAAGTTGCTGTAGAGTTCCATCCAATTGGAATATCCAGAAGGGTATGCCGTCATATCATTGACTACATTATGAAGCATTTGTTTGCTAACATTTTTGAACTCATTGCTTTCAAAATAAAGTCCCAATTTGTAGAGTGAATTGGCAAGAATAGAATTTGAAGCTGGTATTACATTATCAGTAAGCTCCATTTTTCTAGTGATCAGGTTTTTATCTTCATCAGAGGTAAAATAAAACATTTTTGTCTTTGGGTTATAGAAATGTTTGAAACAGTAATCGGTTAAGTTTTTAGATATATGTAACCATTCTTCGTCTAAGGTTACTTCATATAAAGACATATAGGCTTCAATTACTGTGGCATAATCTTCTAAATACCCATTGATATTACTTATCCCGTTTTTGTAGTTGTGATTTAAACCTCCGTCTTTTCTGAGTTGTTTGGTTTTAATAAAATGAGCATTTTTCAATGCTGTTTTTAAAAATTTAGGTTCATTAAATACGCGATAAGCATCTACATATCCTTTTAACATTAGCCCATTCCATGACGTAAGTGACTTGTCATCTAGTCTGGGTTTTTCTCTTTTATTTCTTTCTTTTAGCAGTTTTTGTTGCCATTTAGCAACTTGTTGCTCTAAATCATTAATTCCGATTTTATGTTTGGCGCAAAATTCAGAATCTGTTGAGGTTCTAATTAAATTGTACTTATGGTTTTCCCACAAGCCATAATCGTTGATGTTGTAATAGTCAGCGAATAATGAGAATTCCTTTCCAATGATATGTTGTAATTCTTTTTTAGTCCATACATAAAATGCTCCCTCTTCCAATTCAGCGTTCTCATTTTTACTGTCAGCATCTAAAGAAGAGTAGAAAGCTCCTTCGTTGTTAGTAAGTTCTCTCTCTACAAAGTCCAAAGTTCTGTAAACTGTTTCTTTGTAAATTTTATTTTTTGAATTCAAATAGGCATCCGCATACAGACTTACAAGTTGTGCATTGTCATATAACATTTTTTCAAAGTGGGGTATATGCCAATTTTTATCTGTAGAATATCTCGCAAATCCACCGCCTACTTGGTCAAAAATTCCACCAAGAGCCATTTTATCTAAAGTTGTGTAAGTGTATTTTAAAAGGGCGTTATTTTTAGTTTGAGTAGCGAACCTTAATAGAAAATGATAGTTGTTTGGCATCGGGAATTTTGGAGCTCTATTTATGCCTCCCAAGTTTTGATCAAACTGTTGTGACCATTTTTCTACTGCCAACTGAAGTGTGTCTTTTAGATAAGTTGGTTTTGCAGTGTTTAAAGAAATTGTTTCAGTGTCTTGGATCCCCTTGGTAAGGTTGTCTGCATACTCAATAATTTTTTCAGGGTCTTTTTTGTAGAAGGCTGCTATTTGTGTTAAGTTACTGATCCATTCATCTCTAGGGAAATAGGTGCCGCCCCAAAAAGGTCTCCCATCGGGAAGCGCCACGCAGTTTAATGGCCAACCTCCACTTTGTGTTAATAACTGAACAGCGGTCATATATATCTGATCGATATCAGGTCTTTCTTCTCTGTCAATTTTTATATTGATAAAGTTTTCATTCATGATTTTTGCGACAGAATCATTCTCAAAACTTTCATGCTCCATAACATGGCACCAATGGCAAGCTGCATATCCAACTGAAATTAAAATTAGTTTGTTTTCTTTTTTAGCCAATTCTAAAGTTTCTTCATTCCAAGCATGCCAGTTTACTGGGTTGTGGGCGTGTTGCAGTAAATAAGGGCTAGTTTCCTTAATAAGTGCATTGGTATGTTTATAATTTTTCGTATCTTTTTTATGTTTTTGATTACAACTAATAAAAATTGCTATGACGATTAGTAAATTAAAGACTCTATACATTTAATTTTTTTGGTTTTAACAAATATAATAAAAGGTAGTTCTATTTTTTTAAAAACGTTTATCGATCTAAAGACCGTGTTCGTCGAAGTTAATCGTTGCTTAAGCTAAAAACCTAATTTTTGGGATATTTTGAAACTATTTTTACTTGAATTTAAAATCTATCGAGATGAAAACACAATTACTAATCAATCAAATGCGTTGGAAAATAAGTATTATTTTTTGTATTTGTTTAACTTTTACGCTTAACGCTCAGGAAGAGCCTTTTAATTGCGACTACAATGCTTATCTTTTTCAGTATAATGATGTATATGCAATAGATTTAGCTTCAGGAAGTGCTTATGAAGTTGCTACGGACATCACACCAGGAAAAATTAATGCTGCTGGTTATAATCCTGCTGATGGGTACATATGGGGGTATGTGTCTGAACCTGCTAGTTCAATAGTTAGGATCGGTAAAAATTTTAATGTCTCAATTTTTGAGATACCGGAATTACCAACGGGAGGAAGATACGTAGGAGATGTAAGTGCTTCTGGAATTTATCATTTCAAAGGAGGTGGTACTACTTACTACAAAGTAAATCTTGATCCTGAATCAGAAAATTATATAAAATACGAAAGCACAAATACCTTATCTGCAAATATTAGCATTCATGATTGGGCGTTTAATGCTGTGGATGGAATGTTATATACCGTTGAAAAGAATACCAACCATTTGTATCGAATAAATGGAGATACAGGGAATGTGGAGGATTTAGGTGAAATTCCAATTTTGGCAGGATTGAATTATACATACGGAGCAGTTTATTTTGATGCGTCTGGACGTTTTTATGTTTCAGCAAATCAGACAGGTACTATTTACATTATTTATGATGTCCAGGACATAGAAGCAGGAGGTGCGATGAATTCCAATCTTTTCGCTTATGGTCCTTCTAGTGCAAGTAATGATGGGGCTAGATGTCCAACTGCGCCAGTACCACAAGAAGATTGTATCAATGGAATTGATGATGATGGAGATGGTTTAGTGGATTGTGATGATCCATCTTGTTCGGGTGTTTCTAGTTGTCCAGTTTTAGTTCCTGTAGTTTCTAGTGGTAATGATGGAGGTTTAGAAAGTAACGATAGGCTTTCTCAACAAATCAATCAAAGAAACTATATGAGAAGTAAGAATAGTTACCGGTTTTCTAAAAAATCTGCGAAAAAAGTAACAAAAGGGAATGGTTATAAAATGGCAAAATCAGCCGATAATTTTGGGTTGATTGATTTAATTCCATTAGAAATTTTGCCGGAAACAACAGCAATTGAATCTTCTCCAAGTGATTTAATTCAAATGACTAATGCTAGTGAATTATTTTCTGTTGATTATGTGAAGAATAACGAAACTGTCGCTGTAGTTTTAGCTAGTGTTACAGAGAATGGAGTTTACGAGCATACCAAATATATATGCGATCGATTGCTAGGAAGTGAATTGCTTTCTGTTTCAACCATCGAACTAAATGAGGTAACATTTATCAAATCAATTATAAAGAATGTAGATGGGTCTATTGAATTTGTTTTGAGTTTTTCAGGTAAGTTAAATGACGATGAATCTGGTTTTGAGATTGATAGTCATTGGAATATTGATAAATATACAGCCGATGCTAAATATTATAATTTCCAAATATGGACCAATAAAATTGATGATTTGGTGTTGTTAGGAGAGGAAGTGTTAAATTTATTCGAAGCGCAAAAGCCAATTAGTTTATATGATAATTCAGCACCACCACCTGTATTTGTTAAAAAAGGAAAATATGTGAATGGAATGATTGAATTAGAATTGGTTAATACGAATTCTAGTAAAAAGATTCAGTTTGATGCTGGTTTTAAAAGAACAGAAACTAGTGAAACCGAAAATATTAGTGAAGAAATAAACTTGCAAGAGGGATATTTAACACACATGACTTTAAATACAGGAGCGTTATTTGATATAGGTTTCAGAATTCAGAATGATACAGGGGAAACTTCTGATGATTTATTTATGTCAGATGGTCCATGGGGATTAGATAGTTCTCAAGAAGGTACAGAAGTTGGTTCCTTTGAGATTACGGAAAATGAAACGAATTATGAGGGTAGTGGGTTACGAATTGAAAGAGATTTAAGTTTTAAAGCAAATATTACTTCTTATGTTTCTGCTTACAGAGCGTTTACACCTCGTTTTAAATCTGTTAATCTTTCCGATTATAATGTGTTGGAGTTTGATGCTAGCGGAACTGGTGAAATTGAAATTACGATCGTAAAAGAAAGTATTGAGGATTGGGCAGATCAATATAGAACAACAATACCATTGGACGGTACATTTAAGCATTACCAATTGCCTTTGTCATATTTTAGATCTAAAGCATCGAAAGGTTTGATGATCGATGATGCAGTGTCAATCGTGATAACAATGGCTTCTGATGGTGTAACTGAAGTAGAAAAAGAAATAAACATGAAAAATATTTCTTTTGAAACTAAAGACGTGGAGGATTACTCTTTTACCAAGGATAAAGCAGTTGTTTTTCCAAATCCGATAGTAACAGATGCACAAGTTAGTTTTTATACTGAAAGTTTATCAGAATGTAAAATTGAGATATTTAACCTAACAGGTTCATTAGTGAAAGCATTAGAACCTCAAACTTCTTTAGGTTACAATCAATTAAATATATCTAAAGAAGGTCTAAGCTCAGGTATTTATTATTTAAAAGTATCTACGGATACGAAAAACTTTGATGCAGTACAATTGATAATCAACTAACAAACTAATTCAAATGAAAAAGCTCGTAAACTTTAGTTTACGAGCTTTTTTGTGTTGAACTATTTTAATTCCATTTGTACTTTAGAATTAATTCTACGGATGATGCGTTGTTCGTATCATATAGTTTTGATGTACTGATATCATAGCCTAGTCCAAATCTAAAGTTGTTTTTAGTACTCATTAAAGCGTATAATGAAACAGATTCATCAACTCTGTAGTTAACTCCTGCCGTAGCCTTATCATGAAAATCAAATGTTGAGAATATATCATAAGAAGTAGGAGCCCCTTCGACTACTCTAGCCATAATACCGGGAGTTAAGGTTGTTGATTTGTTCAAGGTAAATATATATCCTCCACCAAGGTAAGCGTGGAAGGCATTTAATGCAGCAATGGGTACATTCCCGTCTTTTTCATATCGTTTCCCGTTCAGGAAATTAGGAGTAGATATGGTGATATAATAGTTTTGACTTTTTAAATGTAAACCGGCTCCTATCTGCGGATTAAACGCACTTTCGTTAGAGCCAAATAAAGGGTCTAATTCAGGAGCACCAGTATTGGTCAAGTCTATATTCGTGAAAGCTCCACCTGCTTTAATACCAAAGGTCAAAGACTCATTCTTTGTCAATTGAACTTTGTAAGAAAAATCTATCGCTACATCTGTTTCAGCTAAAACAAAAACTTTATCGTTAATTATTGATACTCCAATTCCCATATTATTTTTAAGGGGTTGAGAGTAGGTTAATGTTTGAGTTTCGGGAGCATTTGCAACTCCTATCCATTGACTTCTGTAAGCTAAACTAATTTCAGTGAATTCTTCGGATCCTGCGTAAGCAGGGTTTATAATATTCATATTAAAATTATACAAGGTAAAGTTTGGGTCTTGTTGAGCTTCTGTTTTTGAGAGGTATAAAACAGTGAATATCAGACTTAAAATTTTAAAATATTTCATTTTTTTTATTTTTTATTTTTATTGGAATGATATATGAATTAATAATTGATGTAAATCCATCCTGAAACCATCTTGACTCCATCAACATTAAGATCGATTGTGAAGTAGTAAGCGCCAACGGGTAGTTTTCCATTTCCTAATCCAGCAGACGAAGTTCCGTCCCAAGTATTATCATAATTGTCTTTGGCATATACTAGCCTTCCAGATCTGTTAAAGACTTTTACAGAGTTGTTAGCAAAGTTTTCAATATCTCGAATAGTCCAGGTATCATTTATTCCGTCCCCATTAGGTGAGAAACCATATTTGGTTTTTTCTGTAATCTGAGTTGTGTCGGCATAACCATCATTTTCAGCATCAGCATCACAAAAGTCAGGTATGTTGTCCAAATCACTATTCGTAGTAGAAACGATAATTTCAAATTCATCAGAAGAATTACTTGTATTGTTAGAACTATCTGTTGCTGTTGCGGTAATGTTATATTCACCATCTATTTGAACAGTAGAACTTAAGTCTAAAGTCCAGGTACCATTGCTGTCTGTGTTCGTAGTTCCAACATTTGCATCGTTAATAAATACATTTACCGTGCTTTCATTTTCTGCTGTTCCCGTAATTACAAATGTGTTGTCAGCTGTAGCAAGAGTTGTTTCGGAACAAGTGTAGTCAGCAACTTCCACAATTATTGGACTACTAGGAGCGGTAATATCCGCTGTTGCAAAACTCCAAATATCTTTGGTGTTTACTCCACTGAAATTATTGTCATAGCTATCTTTAAAGGCAGTTCCTTCGATTTCTATATAAAATAATGTTTCACTTGGTAGATCGTCCGTAGGGTTTATATTTACAACGTTTGAAGTTATATTTACTTGGTCGGAAGTTACATCTATGGTAGCTATAGTGCTATTATTAAGATGGTTCTTTACTAGTATGTTTCCTGTTCCTTTAACAATTTCCTCTGAAAATGAAATTTCCAAATTGCTACCCGGTGCAATATCAGTGGATGTATGATTTGGTGATATCGTTACTATTGTTGGAAGTACTGTATCGTCGCTGGTAAAGTTCCAATCTGTTTTGTTATTAAAACCAGTCCATCCATTTCCTGATAGATCTTCAACAGCTCCAACGGGTACTATAACATAAACTTGTGTTGTTTGCGGTAACTCGAGCGTTGGTGTGATTGTTATTTTTTTCCCTGATACAGTAACATTTGTGCTTGACACTGCTATTGTTTCAAGTAATGAATCATCATTGGCATTAATAAGTAAAATGTCTCCAGTACCTTTTTTAATATCACTATTAAAGACAATCTCTAAATTTATGTCAGGATCTACTCTTTCGGTTCCTGTTGTTGGATTCGTGTTTTCAGTAAGTGCCAATGTTGGTTCCTCTAATAAAGTAGTGAATTCTTTTGCACCTCCATATAATTCTGAAGAGGCTAATGATTTATTAGATGTAAATATTCTAATCTTTCCTGAAGGAGTTTCAACAATAATGTAGGTTTGAAAATAGTACGTGGTATAAGGGTCAAGACCAGTGATGGTCATTTGAAAAGGGCCGCTAACAGAAGAGTCTGCTAGTTGAGTTACATCGGAACCTCCAATTTGAGGGTCTGTGTTTGAAGATGAATATACAATACCTCTTTCGGTTACATTCGCTTCACTTGAAATCTGACCTTCTATTATTATTGCTTTTGAAGAACGACCCAAAGCACCTGTTGTTAAAATCAATGAGATGTTAAACCTATTGCTTATAAAGGAAAGGTCATAATTCTCACCTAAGGTTAAATCTCCGATGAGGATATCGTAAATACCTGCAGATTCTCCAGTGTTTCTCGTTAAATCTCCAGAAAATGTATCTCCACTGACCAAACTTCCTGAAGTGATTTGGTATGTGAATTCAGGGTCGTTTTCTCCTGATATTTTAGATAATTCATCGGCAGTTATGGTCAAAGGTTTTTTAGTAATAGTTAAGTTTTCCGGTACAAAAGTAATATCATAATTACTATTGTCCAGAGTTGAACTAATAGCATAAGTTCCCACATTTGTTCCCGCAGCTCTTGATAAGCTTCCTGTTAATACATCCGCTCCTTCTAGCGTTGCAGTATAAGTAAGTGTAGGATCGGCATCACCATATACTTTAGATGTCGCCTCTGCAGTTATGGTCAAAGGTTTTTTGGTGATGGTTAAGTTTGCTGGTACAAAAGTAATATCATAATTACTATTGTCTAGTGTTGAGCTAATCGCATAAGTTCCCACATCCGTACCTGCTGCTCTTGATAAGCTTCCTGTTAATACATCAGCACCTTCTAGTGTTGCAGTATAAGTAAGTGTAGGATCGGCATCACCATATACTTTAGATGTAGCCTCTGCAGTTATGGTCAAAGATTTTTGAGTAATGGTTAGGTTTGCTGTCACAAAAGTAATATCATAATTACTATTGTCCAGAGTTGAGCTAATAGCATAAGTTCCGACATCTGTACCTGCTGCTCTTGATAAGCTTCCTGTTAATACATCGGCACCTTCTAGCGTTGCTGTGTAGGTAAGCGTTGGATCCGCATCACCATATACTTTAGATGTCGCCTCTGCAGTTATGGTCAAAGGTTTTTGAGTAATGGTTAGGTTTGCTGTCACAAAAGTAATATCATAATTACTATTGTCCAGATTTGAGCTAATAGCATAAGTTCCGACATCCGTACCTGCTGCTCTTGATAAGCTTCCTGTTAATACATCAGCACCTTCTAGCGTTGCAGTATAAGTAAGTGTAGGATCGGCATCACCATATACTTTAGATGTCGCCTCTGCAGTTATGGTCAAAGGTTTTTTGGTGATGGTTAGGTTTGCTGGTACAAAAGTAATATCATAATTACTATTGTCCAGTGTTGAACTAATCGCATAAGTTCCGACATCCGTACCTGCTGCTCTTGATAAGCTTCCTGTTAATACATCAGCACCTTCTAGCGTTGCAGTATAAGTAAGTGTAGGATCGGCATCACCATATGCTTTAGATGTGGCCTCTGCAGTTATGGTCAAAGGTTTTTTGGTAATGGTTAAGTTTGCTGGTACAAAAGTAATATCATAATTACTATTGTCCAGTGTTGAACTAATAGCATAAGTTCCGACATCCGTACCTGCTGCTCTTGATAAGCTTCCTGTTAATACATCAGCACCTTCTAGCGTTGCAGTATAAGTAAGTGTAGGATCGGCATCACCATATGCTTTAGATGTGGCCTCTGCAGTTATGGTCAAAGGTTTTTTGGTAATGGTTAAGTTTGCTGGTACAAAAGTAATATCATAATTACTATTGTCTAGTGTTGAGCTAATCGCATAAGTTCCGACATCCGTACCTGCTGCTCTTGATAAGCTTCCTGTTAATACATCAGCACCTTCTAGCGTTGCAGTATAAGTAAGTGTAGGATCGGCATCACCATATACTTTAGATAAAGCCTCTGCAGTTACCGTCAAAGGTTTTTTGGTGATGGTTAAGTTTGCTGGTACAAAAGTAATATCATAATTACTATTGTCTAGTGTTGAGCTAATAGCATAAGTTCCGACATCGGTACCTGCTGCTCTTGATAAGCTTCCTGTTAATACATCAGCTCCTTCTAGCGTTGCTGTGTAGGTAAGGGTTGGATCAGTTGCACCATATACTTTAGATGTAGCCTCTGCAGTTATGGTCAAAGGTTTTTGAGTAATGGTTAGGTTTGCTGGCACAAAAGTAATATCATAATTACTATTGTCTAGTGTTGAGCTAATAGCATAAGTTCCGACATCTGTACCTGCTGCTCTTGATAAGCTTCCTGTTAATACATCGGCACCTTCTAGCGTTGCTGTGTAGGTAAGGGTTGGATCCGCATCACCATATACTTTAGATGTCGCCTCTGCAGTTATGGTCAAAGGTTTTTTAGTAATGGTTAGGTTTGCTGTCACAAAAGTAATATCATAATTACTATTGTCCAGAGTTGAGCTAATAGCATAAGTTCCGACATCTGTACCTGCTGCTCTTGATAAGCTTCCTGTTAATACATCAGCACCTTCTAGTGTTGCAGTATAAGTAAGTGTAGGATCGGCATCACCATATACTTTAGATGTAGCCTCTGCAGTTATGGTCAAAGATTTTTGAGTAATGGTTAGGTTTGCTGTCACAAAAGTAATATCATAATTACTATTGTCCAGAGTTGAGCTAATAGCATAAGTTCCGACATCTGTACCTGCTGCTCTTGATAAGCTTCCTGTTAATACATCGGCACCTTCTAGCGTTGCTGTGTAGGTAAGGGTTGGATCCGCATCACCATATACTTTAGATGTCGCCTCTGCAGTTATGGTCAAAGGTTTTTTAGTAATGGTTAGGTTTGCTGTCACAAAAGTAATATCATAATTACTATTGTCCAGAGTTGAGCTAATAGCATAAGTTCCGACATCCGTACCTGCTGTTCTTGATAAGCTTCCTGTTAATACATCAGCACCTTCTAGCGTTGCAGTATAAGTAAGTGTTGGATCAGCTGCACCGTATACTTTAGATGTCGCCTCTGCAGTTATGGTCAAAGGTTTTTTAGTAATGGTTAAGTTTGCTGTCACAAAAGTAATATCATAATTACTATTGTCCAGAGTTGAGCTAATAGCATAAGTTCCGACATCGGTACCTGCTGCTCTTGATAAGCTTCCTGTTAATACATCGGCACCTTCTAGCGTTGCTGTGTAGGTAAGCGTTGGATCCGCATCACCATATACTTTAGATGTCGCCTCTGCAGTTATGGTCAAAGGTTTTTGAGTAATGGTTAGGTTTGCTGGCACAAAAGTAATATCATAATTACTATTGTCTAGTGTTGAGCTAATAGCATAAGTTCCGACATCTGTACCTGCTGCTCTTGATAAGCTTCCTGTTAATACATCGGCACCTTCTAGCGTTGCTGTGTAGGTAAGCGTTGGATCCGCATCACCATATACTTTAGATGTAGCCTCTGCAGTTACCGTCAAAGGTTTTTTTCCGATAGTTAATGTAATGTCTTTTGAACTCGAACTATATATTCCATTTGCTGCTTGAGAAGCTCGTATAGTAACGGTTCCGGTTTCTCCTAATGTCACAGTTTCATTGTTATTTCCAGACAAAGTTGCTGTACCTGAACCACCTGCTACAATTGAATAACTAATAGTACCTGCTGAGTTAGATGTAGCTGCTAAGTTAAAATTGGCTTCCTTATAGGTTTTGCTGATATCAGAAAATGTGATTAGTGGTGTAACAGAGGGTGCCACTACATTTGAAATTGTAATATCTGAAGAGGTCCAGTTTTCTGCTGCGTCGTCTGGACGACCTGGAACAATTGTAAATATAATTTCTGCTACTGAATGAACAGGAGATGAATTATTGTTGTCAAAAAATGAAAATATAGAGGAACCTATGTTTGGAGCTAAATATTTATCAGAATTTAATGTCATGGTTCTAATTGTAGCACCTGTTTTGTCTTTAAAAACAACATTTGTTGATTGATCATATGTCCTACCAACTGGAGTGGCGGCACCCGAGTAAGAACTTACATTTAAGACATCTACCGTAAAGGACTCGGCATTTACCCCATCAGCTTTTATACTATATGTTTTTGTTGCTCCAAGTTCAGAATCATTGATATACATACCAGCACCATCATTTAACATTATGTTACTGATTACATAATTGCTATTGCTTGAATTCGTTTTAAAACCAGTACCACCAGAATCATTTGATCCCAAGCTAGTAAAATTACTTGTTCCTAATTGATGTGTAGAAAAACTAATATCACTTCCATATGCCGTTCCTGCTGAATTGGTCGCATAAGCTCTTACATAAATCGTAGTATTTGAAGGTAGTGACCCGACCATTTTTGAAAAAGATCCAGTAGAACTGCCAATAGAAACTTTATTGTTTGCTATTGTCGGGTTAGAAGTTGTAGCCCAAACGATTCCTCTTTCAGAAACAGAAGCTCCACCGTTACTAGTAATATTTCCCCCTAAATCTGCAGATGTTGTAGTAATATTGGCCTGAGTTGCAGTAGTGATGGTTGCCAATACAGCTGGAGTTGCTGTGGTAAATGTTTGAACTGCTCCGTAAGAAGTTCCAGCAGAATTTATAGCATAAGATTTATATGAGTATTGTGTACTTGAACTCAAACTACCAATGGATTCAGAAAAAACTCCAGTTCCTGTGCCATTGGTGTTTTTTGTAACACCAGTCCCATCAATCATTGGATTACTATTGGTACTCGTAATTGAGTAAACGATTCCTCTTTCGGTAATTGATGCTCCACCATTTGCTGTTGCATTTCCGGCTAGCGTAGCAGAGGTAGTTGTAATGCTGCTAGCTGCTGTTGTGGAAATTGTTGCCAGGTTAGCTAAAGTGGTAATGTCTATTTTGCTAGGGCTTACCTGTAGGTTTGGTGAGCCTTCATCATCTTGAGCAGTGGTGTACACATCGTAAGATGTACCTGGCGATAGATTTAAAACGTTAAAATTAGTATTGAATACGCCTGAATTTACAATAGCATTTCCACTTGTTGCGGCAGATGCTCCTCCGCTACCAGTTCCATTTTTAACTTCTGAAGAAGTTGGTGCACTAGCACCATCAGCAACAATTACGTAGTATATTGTACCCGCTTCATCTATATCAGTAGCTAATGTAAAACCAGTAGTTGTTACTGAAGATCCATTTGGTGTACCGTTTTCAAAAATTGGAGCTGTTGTGTCTGAGACAACTGCTGTATCGTATTTAAAGTCATCAAGATAGAAATTAATGTCTGTACCTTGAATTCTAATTTCATCTATGTTTGAAAAATCAGAGTTTCCAGAAAGAATCTTTACACCGTCAAAATTTATAGCAACGGATGATCCTACCTTTGAGTTGTCTTTGTAAGCAGATATAGTACCATTTGCAACTGCGAAACCTGCATCTTTTAAATATAAACTAATTAGTTGAAATTCTGATCCATCTGTTTTTTTTATTATCCATTGCGTGATTCCACCAATGTCTAAATTATCGTCATAAAGAGCAGGACTACCAGAGGTACTATGAGATCCATCATCAAAGGTAATGTCGTCCGGTGAACTAGAGTTAATGCTAAAAGTGAACCCACCTATGTCGGTAGAAGTTCCAAGTTGAGCATTGTCTGATAGACCGAGGCTAAAATTAATTGTAGTTTGGGAATTCCCAAGAGTTGAGAATAAAAATGAAAAAATGAAAAGTAAATAGTATGTTAGCAGAGTAGTTTTTTTCATGACGTATAAGAACTAGTAGATCAATGATTAAAGAAAAACACACTCTTTAGAAGAATCCAAGGAGTGTGTTTGAGGAGTTATTTTTTTGAAGGGTTTATTTTGTTCAAGGGTGTGATGTAATTGATAGCTATAGAGGGTTGAACATTGTTTACTCCAGCCCCTAGGTTTGTAACAATAACATTGATATACAGGTTATTATCTGTATTTGGAGTGACTTGAACCAAGTTGTTTGGTGCTCTATATGTGTTTATGGGAGCAGTATTACTTCTATCAATAATATAATTAGATTTAGTAAGTACATCTATTGTAGGCTCATTTGTTTTTGCAGTATCTAAGCTAGCAAGTGTTGCTTCTGTATTAGTTCCTGTAGCTACATGTATATGAGAAGGTAATTGGTTTGTCTCAGATTCAGATAATTCACCGTCACAATATGTCCAGCCTATTGGAGTAAAATTCCCACCAAACATAATTATTTGTTGGATATATGGTTTCATGATTTTTTTAGACAAAAATATCTAAGACGATTAAAAAAAATACTGAAGATTCCTTTAACGTATGAAAATAATGTTTAAACGAGGTTTAAAAGGTGTAAGCGTTATCTTTTTATAAATCGACTGGTGATAATATTCTTGTCAGTAGTGACTTTTAGATAATAAATCCCGGTGGGGAGGTTTTGGACATTTATTGTCGAATTCTTTATAGAGCAGTTCTTTATAAGTCTTCCTGAAATATTGTGAATTCCAAGGGTTTTGATTTCTAATAGACTTGTAGATTTTAAAATAAGTTCTCTATGAACAGGGTTTGGGGAGATACTGATGTCAGGAGTGTTGTTATTAGAGTATATAAAAACATCAGATTTTTCAAGTGCCGTCTTTTCTTGGTTACCACTTGGTTTCATGGATACCAAACAAAAAATTAATGCAATCAATACTAGGGGGTAGAATTGTTTCATATTTATCATTTCCTTTCGCGTTTCGGCTGTTTGAATAATGACAAATATACAATCCCGTATGAAAGGTGTCAATCCCTATGGAAGAGGAATAATACAACTCACTAATTATAGGGAGTGCTGGTGTCTTTGAACAATATCCTCGTCTAATTTGGATAGATTGTATAAAGCTTTATTCCATTTTTTTGATTGAGTTGAAAGTTTATAAATGCTAAAGTAAATAACGATACCGTATAGACCTATGAGTACAAGAAAACTGTATGAAATTGTTTTTACAAAATCCAACTGATTATCAAATAAATAATTCAATTTATGTCCGCTAAAGTTAAACATGAGCGCATAGCATACAGTCATACAGACTATAATGAATGGTGCAGATTTCTTTTTCTTTGCAATTGACCTTTTGTTCCTGTTAATCGCATTTTCAAATTCAATGATGTTTTGTAACTTTTTCATTGTCGTTGATTTATAAAATTGGCAACTATTAGGGGCAAGTTAAAATTAGAAAAAGAAATTGTTAAATGAAAATTTGTGATGTAATTGTAAACAATTGTTTACAAACAACCTCGCTATTATCAATAATGTGTTTTCAAAAAAATATTTTTTGGCTGTCTTATTTGAATGCTTTCTTGATTTTATCGATAGCTTCTCTTATTTGTTCTTCAGAAGCAGCTTAAGTCATACGTACACAATCTAGAGCTCCAAAATTTGATCCGTAACCGTTGCATTATTGTGTTTTCTAATAAGATTATTTTAATGTGTCATATTAAAAACGTTCACTTCACCAAGAACTCAGTCGAAGAAAAATCGATAGAGTTTACTGTTTTAGAGACTGTAAAATCATCACCTATAGCTAATTACTTATTTAGGTCAGTCAAACTAAACACAGCAATATTCTCTTCTATTCGGTAATTTTCTTCAATATTGAACCCTTTAAAACTTCTAAATTTGTGACTAAATTATAAGAAGCAGGTGCAATTTATAAGCTATAATCATAAATTCTTGTTTATTACCAAAGGTATATCAAAGTCCTAAATAAAGGTGCTATCTTGTTGTTATCATTATCGGAGCAGTTCGTCTTTTACAAAAAAGAAGTTTGTTGGTATGAATTACTAAATAAAAAAAGCCAGATTTAATTCTGGCTTTTTGCTTAGGTTTATCGAGTTTTAGCTTCTTGAAGGGTAAGTTCCGGTCAAAGCAATGATGTAATTTACGCATCCAAATGGCTGCATATTGTTCACCTGCTGTCCACCACCAGTGTTCCCAATTGTTATTGAAACACTTCGATCACCCATTAAGGCATTGGCTGTGGGGTTATATGCATTAATCTCAGCTTTGGCATTTCTATCTATTTGATAAATTGGGCTTGCAGGATACATGCCTTTTGGGTCACTTGTTGTTCCTTCATTCGTTGAGGCTTCTATTTTTCCTGTTGCAACATGACTATGTGAAGGAATCTGCGCAGTGGTAAGAACATTATATTCCGTACCTGATCTTTGACCGAGTCTCCTTGTAGTTAAACCAGGGCCCGTACCGGGGTGTACTGCGGTTCTTCCTCTTAAATCCGGTAGACCTACAGTTGTTCTTCCATCACCACCGTAAATAGTTCCTATGACAGAGTATAATGCTTGATTTTGGTTAATTGGTAATAATTGTCCGTCACAAAAAGCCCAGCCTCTTGGGGGGAAGTTTCCTGCGAACATTACTATTTCTCCGATTGTTGGATTGTCTAAAGCCATTTTTTTTAAGTTTTTATTTATATTAGATTTTACTATACAAAGATTTGTATTATCTGTTTTGAAAAAACTAAAAATTCCTTGAGCGTTAAAAAACTTAAATTAAGAGTTGTGAAAAATGGTATGAGAAAAAATTATTTTGGAAATTAAAAAGCCTCAATCAAATTAATGATTGAGGCTTTTAGAAATTTAGCACTTTTTTAAGCCAAAGCTTTTTTGATCCTTTCAATAGCTTCTCTTAATTGTTCTTCAGAAGCAGCGTAAGACATACGTATACAATCTGGAGCTCCAAAAGCTTCACCTGTTACGGTAGCGACATTGGCATTTTCTAATAAAAACATAGAAAAATCAGAAGCGTTTTCAATTTTATTTCCCTTGATTGTCTTTCCAAAGAAATAAGAAATATCAGGGAATACGTAAAATGCACCTTCAGGAATATTAAGTTTAAATCCTTTGATTTTTCCTAATAAATCTAAAACAATATCTCTTCTTTTGTGAAACTCATCCACCATGTAACCAATTTTCGTTACTGGTGCATCTAAGGCAGTGATCGTAGCACGCTGAGCAATACAATTAGCACCAGAGGTTACTTGTCCTTGTAGCTTGTTACAGGCTTTAGCAATCCATTCAGGAGCACCAATATAACCAATTCTCCAACCAGTCATAGCAAAAGCTTTCGCTACACCATTTACGGTGATAGTTCTGTCATACATACTCTCTATCGCAGCAAAACTGAAGTTTCCAGCTCCATAGTTGATATGTTCATAGATTTCGTCAGATACTACATATATATTTGGGTGTTTTTCTAATACTTTCGCTAATGCTCTATATTCATCTTCAGAGTATATAGTTCCACTTGGGTTGTTAGGAGAGTTAAAGAAAATTAATTTTGATTTTGGAGTGATAGCAGCCTCTAATTGTTCAGGTGTGATTTTAAAATCTGTATCAATTGAAGAAGGAATCTCAACAAAACTAGCTTCAGCTAATGTTGAAATAGCTGAATAACTAACCCAGTAAGGTGCAGGTAATAAAACCTCGTCACCTGGGTTTAATAAAACTTGTGCAACATTGGCAATAGATTGTTTTGCTCCTGTTGAAACAACAATTTGATTAGGGTTGTAAGATAGGTTATTGTCTCTTTTGAATTTTTTACAAATAGACTCACGTAAATCTAGGTATCCGTTAACAGGACTGTAAGAGTTATAATTGTCATTTACAGCTTGGATAGCAGCGTCTTTGATAAACTCAGGCGTGTTGAAGTCTGGTTCCCCTAAACTTAAACTGATAATGTCTTTTCCTTGTTCTTTCAATTCTCTTGCTTTAGCAGCCATTGCTAAAGTTGCAGAAGTTGGTAAGCTGTTAATTCTGTTTGATAATTGTTTCATTTTTGATAAATGTTGATTATTTGATATTGAAGTCTTATAAAACTTTTTGTGTTTTGTTTATTAATGATATGCAGGATTTACCCCTAAAGTTTTTAATTGGTGAAAATGTTCTTTTAAGGCTTTGGTCATGGTTTTGTATTCATGATAAGGTAAATTAAATTCTTTTGCTGTTTCTTTTACAATTTTAGCTAGTTTTCCATAATGAATATGGGAAATATTCGGAAAAATATGATGTTCTACTTGATGATTTAACCCACCCGTACAGAAGGATACAAATTTATTGTTTGGTGCAAAATTAGAAGTTGTATACAACTGGTGAATAGCCCAGGTGTGTTCTAAGTTACCTTCTTTATCAGGTAATGGCATTTCTGTGTTTGGGACCACATGTGCCAATTGAAAAACTAAACTTAAAATTAGACCAGCAGTATAATGCATGGTGATAAAACCAATTAATACTTTCCACCAAGCAATGTCTAAAACGAGCATTGGTAATGCAACCCAAAAGGCATAATACAAAACTTTTGTAATAATCAGCGTGATCCATTGTTTTGTTGGATTTGGAAAATCACCATAAGACAAGCCTCTTTTTAAATACCTACTTGTTTGTTTAAAATCTGTAGTTATGGCCCAGTTAATTGTTAAAAGTCCGTAAACGAAAATTGAATAATATCTTTGTAAGTGGTGTATTTTTAGCCATTTAGAGTGTTTTGAAAAACGAATGATTCTACCGGCGTCTATATCTTCATCATGACCTTTGATATTAGTAAAGGTATGGTGCAATACATTATGCTGAACTTTCCAATTGTAAACATTTCCAGCAAGTACATACATGCTGCTTCCCATTAAGGTGTTTACCCATTTTTTACTAGAAAATGATCCATGGTTACTATCATGCATTACATTCATACCAACACCAGCCATTCCAATACCAGAGACTATCATAAGTAATAACATGGCCCATTGAGGAAGGGAAACAGTAAGAATAAGAATGAATGGAACAAAAAGTAAAACAAACATCAGAACCGCTTTGGAGTATAATTTCCAATTTCCTGTTTTTGCAATTCCGTTCTCCTTAAAATAGCCATTTACGCGCTTGTTTAAAGTTCTGAAAAACTTTGCTTTGTCTATTCTAGAGAAGTTTATTTTTTTCATATGTATACAGATCAGTTTGCAAAAATAAACTTTTTTTAGCTCAAAAGAATTCATTATTTCATAATAATAACCCATTAAATAGTTAAAAGATGTTACTTTTGGGGCATAATTAAGGGAATTATGGAAATAATAAAAAGATATTTTCCAAATCTTTCTGACTTACAGTTCAGTCAATTTGAAAAATTAGAAGAGTTATATAAAGATTGGAATGCAAAAATAAACGTTATATCTCGTAAAGATATTGACGAGTTATATTTGCGACATGTACTTCATTCATTGGGGATTGCCAAGGTGCAAGAGTTCAAAGCGGGAGCAAGAGTTTTGGATGTAGGAACTGGTGGTGGTTTTCCTGGGATTCCATTGGCTATTTTGTTTCCTGAAACCGAATTTCAACTAGTGGATTCTATTGGTAAGAAAATAAAAGTGGTTCAAGGAGTTGCAGAAGCTTTAGGTTTGAAAAACTTAAAAGCAGATCACATGAGGGCTGAAAAAGTGAAAGGTGAATTTGACTTTATTGTTAGTAGAGCTGTTACCACAATGCCAGATTTTGTAAAGTGGGTTCGTAAAAAAGTGGCAAAAAAGCAAAACCACGAATTGCGAAATGGAATTTTATATCTAAAAGGAGGGGATCTTACCGAAGAATTGTCGGTTTTTCAAACGACCACGCTTTATAATTTATCTGATTTTTTTGAAGAAGATTTTTTTGAGACAAAGAAAGTCGTGCATTTGCCATTAAAATATAAACCTTAACGGTTTAACGTGTAAGTTCCTCGATGATAGTTTTATGATTGGGGAATTTTTTTTGTAATTCGTTTTTGTCGGCAAGTATAAAATCTCTAAAATCAAATCCAGGTGCAACTGTGCAACCAACAAGACTGTATGAGTTAAGGCTGTTAACAGTAGCTCCAAACCAATAGTTTTTTGGAACCGTATGTTGATAAGCTTCTCCTTTTAAAATATTGGAACCTAGTTGGGTTTTGGTATACACACCCTCAGGTGAAATTTGATGAATTGTTAGGTTTGATCCTTCATGGAAAAACCAATTTTCATCTTGATTAATTTTATGAAAAGCAGAAAACGAATCAGATTTCAAAAGGAAATAAATAGAAGTAGAATAATTTCTATCACCTTTAAATTGTTCAGGGAGGTTGCTTTCAAAAATTAGTCCCTCACTTCTATAAGTTTCTTTGTAATATCCTCCTTCGGGGTGCGCTAATAGATTTAGTTCTCTAATTATGATGTCTTCTCTTTTCATGAGTTAAAGATATCAATTATTTGAAGCGATTATTTTTTTAGAGATGATTTTTCCGTCAATTTTTAGTTGAACAACGTATACGCCTGTTTTTAAATATGGAGTATTTAAAATTTCATGATTCTCTTGAGATAGGTCACTCCAACTTTGAATCTCATTACCTAGTACGTCAAATAAAATCACCTCTGAAATCTTGTTGTTATGATTGTCAATTACAATAGAATTATTGTTGCTATTGAAGTATACCAGTAAATTTTCTAGATGATTGTTGTCCGCTACGTCTAAAATATCTTTTGCAGAAAAACTTAAAACGAATCGGTCCTCATAGAGTCCCTCTTCAACATACAAACTTGTTTTTCCGTTGTTTAATGGGTATAAAATGTTATTGTAAGAGTCTTCAATATAAACCGTTCTATCAATGGCTTGCCATTCATCTATTGAAATTGAGATTTCTCCGGTATATCCCATTTTTATAACTAGTGGTACTTGTAAATCATCAGATATCTCTTGAACACCGGCAATGATGTATTTGTTATCATCATTCGGGAATTGCCAATACATATCCGTTGCAGCTAGGTCGAACATCGAAGAATCATAGCCATTATCAAAGGCGAACGAATTATTTTTATTAAAAGATATTCCTATTTGACGATGCATACTTGTGTTTTCATCATTTTTATAATCTAGTCCAAGTTTTAATATAGGTAGGTTCCTATTATAGTAGCTTGGAGTAGGATTTACGGATGTTTCTTTTTCCTGTTTTCCTGTTTTAAAGAAAATAGACTCTGAACCAAGTTTGATAAATTCTCTTTGACTATTGTTGAAATTAATGGTCCCTCCATCAACATCACTTGAGACAAAGAATCCTTGTCCTACGGCAATATATTCCTTAGGTTCTGAATAGCTTCCATTTCCTATAGAAGGAGTGTTTGGGTTGTCGTTATCATTTGAGGTTACTTTGTTTGCGGCTAATCCCATAGAAGCATTTCGAGTACCATAGCCGCCAATGTATCCTCCATAATTATGACCTGCCGTTTCTGAACTATCTTCATCTTCAATACCGGCATGTTCCCAAAAATAAAGGGTACCGTCTATAGCGTCTTTATTATCTTCAATGAATTTTTTTGCACTTATAGCAGAGGCGTAAGGGTTTCCGACTAAATAAGATTGATAACCACCAATTGTTGTAGTAAGGTTACCATCTTTAGGTGTTCCTACAAAGGTGTAATTCTGCGCTGCTCCAGGACCTTTTAGTGTAAATCCATCGACTTGTCCAATGGTACCATCAGAGCTTTTTCTAGACCAGCTAGATCTCCCTCCATCTCCGTTCGTGTAGGTGTAAATCCAGTATTCTGCTATGGAAATAGGGTTTCCAGTATTTCCGTCATAACCAGCAATAAAATTGATATCAAGGGGTGTTGAATCGGCCTTGGTAGCTTCAGTACCGTCCTTTAGGACTGAGGCAACCGTGAAATTTGATCCTCCTGTTGAGTTTACAGGAGAGCTCAAGTAGTTATATCTATAGATACTGGCTGTGTTTGATTTTTGATCGATGAACATATTTCCTGTTCCCGCAATTTTTTCAGAATCAGTATGAGTCTGGATAAGTTGAGAGGTACCTGCGATTCTAAGTTCACTAGCAGTATTTAAAGTGATATTCTCATTTATAACAAGTAAATTATCTGTTATGGTTAACTTTTGAGAGGCAGTTAATTCTAATGTTCTGCCTTGTAAAGTAGCAGAGGTTGCGAAGTTCTCGTCAATAACTAGACTTCTTGATCTGTCTGGATTACCGTTAGACCACGCATTGCTGATTCTAGAAGTTTCATCAAAATAATGTGTACCCAATAAAATACTAGTTTCACTTGCTGCAGTATTAACTTCTGAAATTAATGGTGCATGTGGATGTCTTTCCGGTCCACCGTTGTCAAGATCTCTGTAAGGATCTAGGGAGTCATCAACAAAAGCTACCCACTCATTATAGTTATAACTATTACTATACGTATTAACTTGGTCAATTCTCACAAAAGAAGTATTGTTTGTTATGTTTTCTATAATATCAAAACGGTTTGCCCATGCAGTGTTATCCGATTTTGTAGAGATTATTAAAATATCATCGCCTCCATCAAAACTTGTAATGTTATCGTCTGTTAAGGGAGTTGTTGTATAATTATTTAAAACTGCAGCAGAATTATTAATTAAAATAGAGGCATTTACACTTATGCTAACTGGAATTGTGTAAGTTGCTGTTGGCGTTTGACCCGTTTGGTCTCCATTTCTATTCTGGAATAATGCCAAAATTAAAGTGTTTGCTGGTATAGTTTCACTTCCGGAATTACTTATTTCAATCCATCGGTCTGTAGTATTATTATGATAAACTTGTGAAAATATAGCTCCCTCAAAAGCACTTGTATCAGGTGGATTTATATAAATATCATAGTCTTCAATTTCTCCAGCTTGATAATCAAAGTTACAAGAAGAAGAAGGGACACTAGATTGCTTGATTCCTATTCTCATTCTTGATTTACCTTCAACGGCATTGGATGGAACTAAAATATTATTAGGAAGATCAATGCTTGTTACTCCAGTTGGCACAACAACACTGTAAACTTCTTCGTTTTCATCAAAGAAATCCCCGTCACTGTTATAATCTATCCAAACTACAATTCCCACAGAGGTGTTTCCTCGTTCAAAATGTATGGTACCGCTAAGGGCGTTATCTGGCGTTAAGTCAGTAGAGGTATCTTTATAATACGTATAGTTGGAAGCTGTGTTTGTTGAAGTGTTGTCAATATCACCAAAGATTACTTGACTTATATAGTATGATGAATTCCCTCCTAGATTTACATCCGAGTCACAATAAGCGATATCAATAGTAGTAAAGCTTTGTGTTGCGGTGTAAACAGCGCAAGAAGCATCAATTGCAACTTCGATATCGTATTCGGTTCCAAAATTTAATCCACTGAGTGAAATTGAATTTGTTTCGCTTGTGGTTTCAGTCCAAGTACTATTGCTGCTTTGTTTGTATTTTATTTTATACGAGACTCCGGTGTCATCCCATGAGATATTAGCAGTGTTTTCGGTAATAGAGGTAATTGAGATGTTTGTTGGTGTTACAGGGTTTTCAATTGTGATAGTTTCTGTACTGGTTACTACAGTGCTTCCGTTGTCAAAATCCCAGTCGATCGTGTAGGTTCCTGCGGTGTTAAAATAAGTAGTATCCGATGTGGTTCCTATAATCTGTTGTCCACATTGATAATCCATAACGGGTGCGGAAGCTGTATATTCACAATAGGTGGTGGTCGGTTCAATCGCTGGGGCTTCAAACGAACCAGAGTAATTACTTACTGTAACAGTTGCTGTACAGGTGTCAGAAAGCCCTTTAAGATCAGTAACTGTTAGGGTAACTTCGTTGATTCCTATATCATCACAGGTAAAAGATGATTTGTCTAGGCTCAAGTTAAACTCGTTACTATCATCTGAAGATCCATTATTAATTTGTTCAGGGGTAATAGTGATGTTACCAGAGACATCTAAATTCACGTCTAAATTTCCAATACAACTGGCAACGGGAGCTTGGTTTTCTGCTGAGATGTTTATTACATAATCTTCTACTTCTCCTGCGGCGTAGTTATATTGACAAGCTTGAAGTGATGTTTTATCACTTACGGCAACTCGCATTCTGCTTGTGCCAGTTGTAGCATCTTCAGGTACTGCTATGGTGAAATATTGTACTGAGACACCATCTGCTGTTGAGCTGAAATCAGCACTGTATACTGTTTCGTTTGCACCTCCAAAATCATTGTCACCATCAAAATCTATCCATACTCTAACGCTAACCTTTGATCGCCAAGATTCTCTTGTGATACGTAAAGAAGCATCATTAGAGGTTCCAATAATCAATTCAGTTGATGTAGTGTTGTAAAAAGTATAGTTGTCAGTATTGTTTCCTGTTGTATTATTAATGTCACCAAGCTTAATATTTTCGATAAAAAAAGTACCGTAATTATTAATATTAGCTGGATTGCAATAAGGGGAAGCATCCGTGATAAAAGTTTGTGCCTTTGCTTGAAATCCGAACACGAATATTAGCAGTGCAATCGGAATGTATTTCTTTAAAATATATTTTACTAACATTATTTCTTCTTTAAAAACCTTTAAAATAATTCTTAGGTTTGTTTATTAAACAGTTAAACCTGTTTTTACCCCACTTTAATGCTAAATAAATAGCCTATTATGATAGGTTTAAGTTTCATGAAACCTTTCGGTTTTTTTAAATTTTAAGAATGGTTGTTAGTTAAATGCAAAATTAACTGAAATTAGGGAGTTTGCCAATGCAATTATATTTAATATTTGTTAATTGTTGAGTACTATTAACTTATGTAAATAATAAAAATGGATAGAAAGAACTTAGATTGTTTTGAAAAAAAGTTAGAGATTTGAACTTTATAAATTGCATTTCATTTAAAATGGAAAATTCCCCTACTTCAAATAACACTCAAAAGGAAGAATTATTAGCTAAAATTTCTGATAAAAAAAAGGAATTAGAACGTTTAGAAAAAATGCTAAGCCCTTTTGAAAATGAGTTAATTAAATCCTTGGAGTCAGAGATTGTGGAGGTTCAAGAATTAACGGCTCTTTATAAAAAAATCCAAAAGGAGAAAAAGCAAAAACGTCTTTTACAAAAGCAAAAAGGGAAGAATTATATTCCTCAAGAGGCTGTGGTTCCTATTCCGTCTTATGAAGAAGTAGAGTCCGATTATGAAAAGAAACAAAGAAAATCTCTGTATCGTGAAGCAATGATTTGTGTGCACCCAGATAAATTTTCTTTGGAAAGCGATCAAAAAGATTTAGCTACAGATGCGGCAAGTCAATTAATCGAATTGTATAACAACGGAAGTTTG
The DNA here is from genome assembly GCF_057197705.1 of Flavicella sp. IMCC45537. Classification (NCBI taxonomy): domain Bacteria; kingdom Pseudomonadati; phylum Bacteroidota; class Flavobacteriia; order Flavobacteriales; family Flavobacteriaceae; genus Flavicella; species Flavicella sp. IMCC45537. The sequence goes on along the minus strand of NZ_CM170067.1, from coordinate 2,200,352 downwards.
GAAGAGCTTATCGCTTTTCATGCCTATGTAATGAGTGGAAATTTAGTAGAGTTTGATAGTGTGCCTGTATCAAAATCAGATATTGATCCGAATGAATATTTAGAAATTCATTATCAAAAAATCACTTTAGAGTTGCGTGCTTTTAAAAAGAAACAAACCTATATTGTGATGACAACTTATGATAACCCTATGGACTTTCTGGAAGAATTAAAAATGTACTATGCAGATAGGATATTCAAATTAAGAAAACGCACTAGAAAAGCCAGAAAATAAACAGCTCATCTCTTTATTTCTACAGTTGGGTATGTATTACTTCTTAGAAAGACAGTTTCGTTAGATTTTTGAAAAAAAATCAACTTTTATGAAACGTTTTATAGTAATATCATGCTTGTTAATGATGTCGTTTACAGGCTCTAGTCAAACCCATATTGACGGATTTGTTTTGAATCAAAATAAGGAGCCGATCATTGGAGCCAATGTGTATTTAAAAGGAACTTATTCAGGTGGAATGACAGACGATACAGGTCATTTTGCATTCGCTACCCAAACTAAAGGCAAACAAACACTTGTGGTTTCCTATGTTTCTTTTGAAACGAAGGAGCTAACCTACGATGTGTTGTGTATGAAAGCAATGACAGTAAAATTAAAGGAAGATGTTAACTCCTTGGATGCTGTAGTGATTGCTGCAGGTACATTTTCATCAGGTGATCATAGTAAAGTTGCCACACTTAAGCCTTTAGATGTCGTAACAACGGCAAGTGCTCTAGGCGACCCAATCGCGGCTTTTCAAACCATGCCGGGTACTTCAACAGTTGCTGAAGATGGACGTTTGTTTGTGAGAGGTGGACAGGCAGATGAAACCCAGATATTTATTGATGGGATAAGAGTTTTTACTCCATATTTAGCCTCCGCAAATAACACCCCTACAAGAGGTCGTTATTCACCGTTTTTATTTGAGGGAATGACTTTTTCAACCGGAGGTTATTCAGCAGAGTATGGACAAGCCTTGTCTGGTGTTCTATTATTAAACACGATTAATGAGCCAGAACAGGAAAAGACAGATGTCGGAATCATGAGTGTGGGTGCTACGGTTGGAAATACACAGATATGGAATAAAAATTCTTTAAGCGTAAATGTTTCTTATCTAAATTTAGCTCCTTACAATTCTATTTTTTACGATAGAAATGAATGGATAAAACCTTATGAAGCTTTGTCTGGAGAAACTGTTTATCGGCATGTGTTCAAAAATGGCTTGTTGAAATTATATACAGCTTTTGATGCTTCTAAATTAGAGGTTGTTCAAGAGGATATTAACTTTAGTGATGGATTGAGGTATGGTTTGCAAAATGATAATTTCTATTTTAATGGTTCTTACAAAGGACTATTGTCTGAAAATTGGTCTATAATGACCGGACTTAGTTATACCTACGCAGATACCAAGGTTGATTACCAGCTAAGTGATATTAGGGATAAAGAGAATTCTTTACATGCGAAAGTGAAGTTTAAAAGATTTTTCTCCAATAGATTTCAATTTAGTTTGGGGGCAGAATATTTTACGACAAATTTTGAAGAAGATTTTTTAGATGAAAATATTCCTTCTTATACGGTTGGATTTCAGAAAAATATTGTTTCCTCATACGCAGAATTTGATTTATTTTTCTCTAAGAATCTAGCATTAAAGGCTGGACTTCGCGGTGAATATTCAGATTTAGAAAAAAGAGCTTCCCTTTCTCCAAGAGCATCATTAGCTTATAAAGTATCAAAATTTGGCCAGGTTTCTTTTGCTTATGGTGATTTTCTACAAGCGGCATCCAACACCTATTTAAAATTTAATAACAACCTAAGTTCTGCTAAAACACAGCATTATATATTCAATTACCAGTTCAATAAGAATGGTAGAATATTTAGAACAGAACTGTATGCCAAAACTTATGATAATTTAATTAAGTATGATACTGAACTTCCATATCATGGTAGTTACTATTCTACTGGAGGCTATGGTTTTGCAAACGGATTGGATGTGTTTTGGAGAGATAATACAACGATAAAAAATACGGATTATTGGTTGAGCTATAGTTATTTAGATAGCAAACGAGATTTCAAGAATTATGAAAGTGAGGCGCAACCAAATTTTGTGAATACGCATAATTTTTCAGTCGTTGTAAAGCATTGGATAGAAGACTGGAAAAGTCAGATAGGCTTGAGCTACACTTATGCCTCGGGAAGAACATATACAGATTCTAATAAAACTGGTTTTTTGAATCAGAAAACTACTCCCTATGGCAGTTTAAGTATGAACTGGGCTTACTTATTAACACAACAGAAAATCTTATACCTATCTGTGAATAATGTTTTAGGAAGGCAAAATATCAATGGATATCAATATGCGAATACTCCAAATGGGGCTGGTGTTTTTGAAAGCAGGCCAATATTACCTGCAGCTGATAGTTTCTTTTTTGTTGGTTTTTTCTGGACGATAAGTGAAAAAGGAACAGACAATCAACTGGATAATTTGTAGAGAATTACAATTCATCATTGAAAAATTACAATTCGGTTTCTAAGTTTTTTTAAAACCTGAATATCTCAACATCTTTGTAGCAACTTAAAAACAATTTATTATGAAAAAAATGATTACAGTTTTAATTTTTAGTATCAGCTTAACATTGAGCAGTCAATCTAATTATCAAGAAGGAATGCGACAAGCTTTTGGTTTGTGGGGAGAACAAAAAAATACTGAAGCAGTACATATGTTTGAACGAATTGCCAATGCAGAGCAAACCAATTGGGTACCTTATTATTATGCAGCCCAAATTGAAATTATTTCTAGCTTTGGAGTTAATGATCTTGCCGTACTAGATGCAAATTTAAAAAAAGGGCAGCTTTATTTAGATAAAGCAATGATTATTTCGAAAGACAATCCAGAATTACTAGTGTTGCAAGCATTATTGTACACTGCTTGGGTTGCTTATGATGGAGCTACCTATGGAAGAAAATATTCTAAAAAAATTGATAAATTGTACAAAAAAGCAGAGAAAATTGCGCCAGAAAATCCAAGAGCTGCGTATTGTCATGCGGAATGGAATATTGGAGCCGCAAAGTTTTTTGGTAATGATATTCAACCATTTGTAAATGACTTAGAAAAATCTTTAGATCTTTTTGCTACATTTGAATTGCCTTCTCCGTTTTACCCTAATTGGGGTGAAGATCGTGCAAAGGTGTTACTTGAAAGTTGTAAATCATAGAAATGAATAGATTTTTGAAAAACGTATTGCTTGCCTTTGTAATGGGGGTAGTGGCTTTTCTCTTGGGAAGTTATTTTTATGGAGATTTCCAATTTAATTCTGCAGAAGAATTGTTACGAAATTTTGGAATAAACCAATTGTATTCCTTTGTGTTGAGTTTTTCAAATGTTGGTTTTTTCTATTATTTAAACAATATCAAATGGAAAGAGAAACAATGGCCGTTAAGAGTGGCACTCGGAATTTTTGGAGCAGTAGGAGTTACTCTGTTGGCGTTATTTTTTCTGAGGCTGTTTACAGGAATGTATTTAAAGGAAATTACTTTTTCTGAATTTTTAAGTAGAGAAAAATGGGGGTATTATTCTTTTGGATTATGGATTTCGCTGACCATAGTAGTTATTTTTCACATCGTATACTGGTACAAAAGAAACCAAGAGAGAAAAGTAACAGAGTCGCAAATTGTTGCAAAAACAGAAACGGCAAAATATGAGTCTTTAAAAAATCAATTAGATCCACATTTTTTATTCAATAGTTTAAATGTGTTGACTTCTTTGATTGAGGAGAATCCGGCACAGGCAGAAAGATTTACCACAGGTTTGTCAAAAGTATATCGATATGTATTAGAACAAAAGGATAAGAATCTGATTCCATTGGAAGAGGAGTTGAAATTTGCGAAGTCTTATATGCAGCTGTTGAAAATGAGGTTTGAAGACGGGGTGGAGTATTATATTCCAGAAAATGTGAGTAATCCTAATTATAAAATTGTCCCATTGTCTTTGCAGTTGTTGCTAGAAAATGCGGTTAAACATAATATGATTACCTCAGACAGACCACTGCAAATAAATATTTACGAAAAAGATGGGTATTTGGTTGTAGAGAACAATAACAGGCCAAAAGTATCTTTAGAAAAAAGTACCAAAGTGGGACTTAAGAATATCAAGCAACGTTATGGCTTGATTACTAAAAAAATAGTAGAGGTAATTTCAGATACAGAAAAATTTCAAGTGAAATTACCTCTTTTAACCAAAGAAATTAAAGTGATGCAAACAGATTATATAAATCAGAGTGAAAAATATTTACGAGCTAAAAAACGTGTTGATGAATTAAAGAATTTTTATTACGGATTGGTTTCTTACTGTGTGGTAATTCCATTTCTTATTTTTATCAATTACCAGACCTATTGGGGGTACAAATGGTTTTGGTACCCAATGTTAGGCTGGGGGTTAGGCATGGCTATCCAAGGAGCTAGATTGATAGGATTCAATAAAGGATGGGAGCAAAGAAAAGTGAAAGAATTTATGGACTCAGAAAATTATTAATTATGGATAGGAACGGAAACTTAACAGAAGAAGAGAAATATACCAGAGCGATGCTCAAGGTAAAAGAAATTAAAGAGTTTTATGGACACGCCATTGCGTTTTGTGTTGTCATTCCGTTATTGATTTATTTAAACGTTTTGAATAGTCCTAGTTTTTACTGGTTTTGGTTTCCTATTGGGGGCTGGGGATTTGGTTTGTTGATGCATGCGATTCGCGTTTTTAAAAAAACCTCTAGATGGGAAGAAAGAAAAATTCAGGAATATATGAATGACGAAAATTTTTAAGGGAAGATTGCTATGAAAATAATTATCATTGAAGATGAAAAACCCTCTGCGAGACGATTAACGAGGATGCTTTCTAGATTAGGAAAAAGTATATTAGCTACGCTGCATTCTGTAGAAGAGTCTATTGTCTGGTTTCAAGAGAATGAGCATCCAGATTTAATTTTGTTGGATATCCAATTGTCTGATGGCTTGAGTTTTGAGATTTTTGAAGAGGTTACTGTAAAGAGTGCAATTATTTTTACCACTGCTTATGATGAATATGCATTGAAAGCCTTTAAATTAAATAGCATAGATTATCTGTTAAAGCCAATAGATTATGAAGAATTAGAAAATGCTATTGAAAAATTTGAGGATAATCAACTTAAAAAACAGTCGTTGCAAGTAGATTTAAATGAAATCAGGAAATTATTAGTCAATCCACTTGAAAGAAAATTTAAGGAAAGATTTACTGTAAAGCTAGGGCAGCATATTAAGATGATTCCAGTTGAAGATATTGAGTGTTTTTATAGTGAAAATAAGGGGACTTATATTGCTACAAAAAGCAATCGTATATTTTTAATGGACGGAACTTTAGAGGATGTTGCAAGTGATGTTGATCCTGAAAAATTTTTTAGAGTAAGTCGTAAATTTTATATCAATATCGGTGCTATTAAAGATATTGTATCTTATACAAATAGTAGATTACAGTTGGTGTTGCATTCTTTTTCTGAGTCAGAAATAATTGTAAGTAGAGAAAAAGTAAAAGATTTTAAAAACTGGATTAGTTAGGGTATAATCAAAAAAAAGTCGCTGTATAGCGACTTTTTTTATGAGTTAAAATGAAAAATTAGACTTTCATTATTTCAGCATCTTTAACAGCGTAAACTTCATCAATTTTTTTGATGTAAGAATCTGTTAAAGTTTGTACATCTGCTTCAGAGTTTTTCTTTTCGTCATCTGAAGTATCCGTTTTCTTAATATCGTTATTAGCATCTTTACGCGCATTTCTAACACTTACTTTAGCGTGCTCAGCAGCAGCTTTGGCAATTTTAGATAATTCACGTCTACGTTCTTCCGTTAAGGCAGGTACATTAATGATAATGCTTTCTCCATTGTTCATAGGATTAAAGCCTAAGTTTGCCACTAATATTCCTTTTTCAATTTCAGGAATTAATTGTTTTTCCCAGGGTTGAACAGTGATTGTTCTACCATCTGGAGTGTTAACGTTGGCAACTTGACTCAGTTTTGTTTGAGATCCATAGTAGTCCACCATTACACTTCCTAGCATACCAGGAGTTGCTTTTCCTGCTCTAATGTTGCTAAATTCTTTATGCAAATGATCAATAGCATTGTTCATTTGTTCTTTAGCACTATCAATGATAAATTCAATTTCTTCGTTCATAATGAGTATTTATATTGTTCAGCTTATTCTTTATCTGAAACTACAGTTCCAATTTTATCACCTGAAAGTAATTTTTGTAAATTTCCTTCAGTATCCATATCAAATACAATAATAGGCAAATTATTTTCTTGACTCAATGTAAATGCCGTCAAGTCCATAATTTTTAAACCTTTGTCAAGAACATTTTGATAAGTAATAGTATCAAATTTTGTTGCATTAGGGTCTTTTTCAGGATCTGCAGAATAAATACCATCCACACGTGTTCCTTTTAAAATAACATCAGCAGAAACTTCAATGGCTCTTAGTACTGCGGCAGTATCTGTTGTGAAATAAGGGTTTCCAGTTCCAGCACCAAAAATAACAACTCTACCTTTCTCAAGGTGACGCACTGCTTTTCTTTTGATAAAAGGCTCAGCAACTTGTTCCATTTTAATAGCAGTTTGCAAACGAGTACTAACACCAGCAGATTCAATAGCACTTTGTAATGCCAATCCGTTGATACAAGTAGCTAACATTCCCATATAATCTCCTTGTACACGGTCCATACCGTTACTAGCACCTGCAACTCCTCTAAAAATATTTCCACCACCAATAACAATAGCCACTTCGATTCCTTTATCTACAATGGCTTTAATTTCTTGAGCATACTCCGATAATCTTTTTGGGTCAATACCATATTGGTTTTCCCCCATTAACGATTCTCCACTCAGTTTTAGTAATATTCTTTTGTATTGCATGATGTGCTAAATTTTTGGCAAATATAAGTTTTTTGGTTTTCTTGGCTAAAAGATTTTTTTAATTCTTCTAGTATTTAGGTCAAAAAAAAGAGGTTATCTAAAACGATAACCTCTATATATGTTGTGAGATAAATTTAGAATGGTAAATCATCTGGTTCGTTACTACTTGCAGCAGGTGCGCTTGTAGTTTCAAAAGAGTTTCCTCCTGCAGGTGCTCCAGTTGATTGAGCTGCCTCAATTCTCCATCCTTGGATAGAGTTGAAATACTTTGTCTCTCCTTGTGGATTAACCCACTCTCTTCCTCTTAAGTTGATTGATACAGTTACATCTTGTCCAGTACTGTAATTATTTAATAAATCACATTTGTCTTGAACAAATTCTATTAAAATAGACTGAGGGTACTGTTCTTCCGTTGTAACAACTAATTCACGTTTTCTGAATCCATTACTTCCGAATGTTTGCTCTGCATTGATCAATTTAACCTTTCCTGTTACTTGCATTTCTTTATAAATTAAATTAGTTTTTTTTCGATGAGGTTCCTTTTAAAAGGAGCAATACAAATTTATAATATTTTATCGTTTTAAATGCTTTTTTTGAACATTGTATTGTTAGAACTTATCAACATAAATCTTAAAATATAAACCAAAGCTTAATTCTTGTACAATATTGGTTTTTTTTTGCGTTCTTGTTGTAGGCTTCTCAAATTGAGATTTTCATATGGTTAAAAAATATTACAAATATATTATTGTCGTTGTTTCTTTTGGTATCGTAAGTGCGATTCTTTGGAATACGTATGATTTTTCTAAAAAATTTAAAACGAATGAGCGTTCGAAAATGGAAATTTTAGCGAAAGCTTATGATCGATTCGGATCTGATGATTTGGATCAAGATTTTTCTTTAGAAGCAAAAATAATTGAGAGCAATCACAATATTCCAATGATTGTTACTAATGAATTAGATTCTATCATAATGAATAGAAATTTAGATTCTATCAAAGCTCTTGATAAAGAATATCTCTATGATCAGTTGAGGATTATGAAGGTAGAGAATACGCCTATTATCATTAATTATTTAGAAAATAAAAAATATCATATCTATTATAGAGATTCTGATTTGTTGACTAGATTGCAGTACTATCCTTTAATGTTGGTTTTGATTTTGACATTGTTTTCAGGGATTATTTATTTGGTTTTTAAATCGAATAAAATTGCAGAACAGAATAAATTATGGACTGGTATGGCTAAGGAGACTGCCCATCAAATAGGAACACCATTGTCGTCCTTAATGGGGTGGGTAGAATTAATGAAGCTAGATAATTCTGTTCCGCAAATCGTACCAGAAATCGAAAAAGACGTATTTAGATTAAGTATTATTGCAGATCGTTTTTCTAAGATTGGGTCGATTCCAGAGAAAGAAGCTTTGGATGTATTGCCAATTCTGAAAAAAACACTTTCGTATTTTGAATCGAGAAGTTCAAAAAATATTTCTTTCACTTTTGAAACGGAAGAGCCACAAGTAATTGTTGATATCAGTGAGCAACTATTTACATGGGTCTTAGAAAACCTAATTAAAAATGCTATCGATGCAATGGCTGGAAAAGGTTCTTTGTCGATACATTTAAAAAGCGTGTCGAATAAAATGGTGATCACGGTACAAGATACCGGAAAGGGAATTGCAAAAAATCAATTTAAAAAAATATTCACACCTGGTTTTACAACTAAGAAAAGAGGATGGGGACTTGGTCTTTCTTTATCAAAAAGAATTGTAGAAGATTACCATTCAGGAAAAATATTTGTAAAAAAATCTGAACCAAAAGTAGGAACTACTTTTGAAGTTCAAATACCTCTTTAGTTTTTTATATGAGCTGCAATTTCTTTGGCTAAATTTATAAACTCTTCGGTGGTCATTTTTTCTTTTGGTGCAGCAAAGTTAGCATCATTCATAGAATTTAAAGGAATTAGATGCACATGGGCATGAGGAACTTCTAACCCTATAACGGACATCCCAACTCTATTGCACGGAACCACTTTTTCTATAGCTAAGGCAATTTTTCGAGCATAGCTAAACAAACCATTATAGGTGTCCTCATCCAGTTCAAATAACTTATCAACAGGTTTTTTAGGGATCACCAAAGTGTGTCCTTTTGTATTGGGGTTGATATCAAGAAAAGCGTAATAAAACTCGTTTTCAGCAATTTTATAAGATGGTATTTCTTGGTTTATGATTTTCGTGAATATAGTTTCCATGTTGAGTTTTTTTCAAAAGTAAAAAACCCTTTTCAAATAAATGAAAAGGGTTACTGTTTTATTTGGAAGTTTGAATTATCTAGAGATTTCTAAAATTTCAAATTTCATAATTCCATTAGGAACTTTTACTTCTGCAATTTCTCCAACTTTAAGTCCTAATAAACCTTTTCCGATAGGAGAATTTACAGATAACTTACCGTTTTTAATATCTGTTTCAGAGTCAGCTACTAATGTGTAGGTAAACTCCATTTTATTTGCAGTGTTTCTTAGTTTCACTACAGAGTGAATTAAGATTTTTGATAAATCTAATTGAGATTCATCTAATATTCTAGCATTGGCAACTACATTTTTTAATTTAGCAATTTTAAATTCTAAATGAGATTGCTCTTCTTTTGCTGCATGGTATTCAGCATTTTCACTCAAATCACCTTTGTCTCTAGCGTCAGAAATTTCTTGCGTTACTCTTGGTCTTTCAACCGACTCTAAATGCTCTAATTCGTCTTTTAATTTTTTCAATCCTTCCGGAGAGTAGTAAGATATATCACTCATAACTTTTTCTTTTTATAAAAACAAAATCTCATTGCGACTAATAGCGAATGAGATCGTGACAAATATACAAATTATTTGTAAATTGCAACCTAATTTTCCTAAACCCCAAGGTGACATGAAAAAATATATTTACATTCTTTTTTTGACGATCATAGCAGTTGGATGCACAGATGAACCCTATCAAGATCAGAATCTTATACCGGATATTACTTTTAGTAAAACGGTAAGCTTAAATTTATTTCCAGGTAATCAATTAGTTGATGGCTGGTATGTCGTGTATCCAGATTTGGGGCATAGGGGTGTTATTCTGTATAAGACAAATAAGGGAGATCAAAGTGTGGACCAATATTTAGCTTTTGACTTGGCTTGTCCTCATATTGAAGTTCCATCATGTGCTACACCGATGGATATTAGTAGCTTTCCTGAATTGACAAATGCTTGTGATTCTGATGGAATCTTTTATAATTTTGAATTAGGTTATTCTATTACATATCAAAAGGATGAAGAAGGTGCAATGGTACCATTGGAGGGAGTGGCATATGATATGCAACAATACAGAGTAGATTACTTAGGAAATAATCAATTGAGAATTACTAACTTTTAAAAGGTGAATAATTCAAAATAGATACTTATTTTTGCGCCAAATTTTACACACATGAAAACATACTTTTCTTCGGATTTTAAATTAGGCGTTTTAGGAGGCGGGCAACTTGGTAAAATGTTGTTGGCTGAAACCCAAAAATTTGATGTACATACTTCTATATTAGATCCTTCTAAGGAGGCTCCGTGTGCTGCTCATTGTAATGAGTTTCATGTTGGGGATTTATTAGACTTTGATACCGTTTATAAGTTTGGAAAATCAGTTGATGTTTTAACGATTGAGATTGAACATGTAAATATTGAAGCTTTATATCGATTAGAAAAAGAAGGGGTAAAAGTATATCCTCAACCTAATGTTATAGAAGTGATTCAGCATAAAGGAAAGCAAAAAGATTTCTATGTTGAAAAAGGAATTCCTACTTCTCCGCATCAAAGATTTGAGTCCTTGGCTACATTAAAAGAAACTAATTTTGACTTTCCATTTGTTTGGAAATCAGCTCAGTTTGGATATGATGGTACAGGAGTTAAGATAGTAAGAAGTCAAGCTGATATTGATGGATTAGCCGATACTGAATGTATTACTGAGGAGTTGATTCCATTTAAAAATGAATTGGCAGTTATTGTAGCTAGGAATGCAAGCGGTGAAATAAAAACTTATCCTGTAGTGGAGATGGAATTTCATCCTGAAGCAAATCAAGTAGAGTATGTAATTTGCCCAGCTCGTATTTCTGATGAGGTTGCTGCAAAAGCAAATCAAGTTGCCTTAAAGGTTGCAGAATCTTTTGAACATGTTGGTTTGTTGGCGGTGGAAATGTTTCAAACGGAAGAGGATGAAATCATCGTGAATGAGGTAGCTCCGAGAACCCATAATAGTGGACATTATAGTATTGAGGCTTCTTTGACGAATCAATTTGAACAGCATTTGCGTACTGTTTTAAATTTACCATTAGGGCATACTGATAGTAAAATGGCTGGAATTATGGTGAATCTAGTAGGTGCTGAAGGTTTCTCTGGGAATGTTTTTTACGAAAACATGGAAGAGGTGTTGCAGTTAGAAGGAGTGACTCCGCATATATACGGAAAGAAAGAAACAAGACCTTTTAGAAAAATGGGACATGTTACCATCGTAAATCAAGATATTTCGAAAGCAAGAGAAGTTGCAGAGAAAGTTAAAAATACAATTCGAGTAATTAGTAAATAAATCCAATCAGGAATTAAAATATAAGAAAATGAAAGTAGCAATAATAATGGGTAGTGATTCTGATCTTCCGGTGATGCAGGATGCAATTGATGTATTAAATGAATTTGGAATAGCAAATGAAGTTGATATAGTATCTGCCCATAGAACACCAGAGAAATTGGTAGAATTTTCTAATAATGCTCACTTAAGAGGTGTTTCTGTCATTATTGCTGGAGCAGGTGGAGCGGCGCATTTACCAGGTATGGTGGCTTCTATGAGTCCCTTGCCTGTGATTGGAGTTCCGGTAAAATCTAGAAATTCTATTGATGGATGGGATTCAGTATTGTCTATATTGCAAATGCCAGGGGGAGTTCCAGTTGCTACCGTTGCCTTAGATGGTGCGAAAAATGCAGGTATTTTAGCAGCTCAAATTATTGGTGCTTCAAACCCTGATATTTTGGATACAATTATTGCTTATAAACAAGGTTTAAAAGAAAAGGTAATTGCAGCCTCTGAACGCGTAAGAAAAGCATAAAACATATTGATTTATATATGAAAAGCGACCTACTGGGTCGCTTTTTTTGTTGTATAATTTTAGGTCGGCTATAATGACAATTATAGTCCGTCCCTTAAAATAGAAGATTTATTTGATAAATTTCATGCCATAACTATTGGCTATAGAATCTATTTGTTGTCTATTGGGTTTGCCATTTTTAGATATCTGTGCGATTGATTCAAAGAAGTTTTCAAACCCTCCTGGCGTAATCGTATTGATCGTAATTCCAGTGACGCTGTCTATGTTTTTAAAATGATGTGGAATTCCTTTAGGGAGCTGTATTAAACTCCCTTGAGGAGCATCGATAGTTTGTGCTCCACAATAAAACTCATAATGACCTTTTAGAACATAAAACAATTCATCCTCCTGGCTATGAACATGTGGTGGGGGTCCGCCCATAGGAGGCGTATCTGTTACGATTACTGAATAGGCTCCATGTGTTTCTTCGCTAAGTATTTTGCCGATAATTTTCACGCCAAATACATTCCATTCTTTTCCACCATCAGGTAATACAACAATGGGTTTAGATGGGGTTTTATGGGAATGTGAACTTTCTTTTTTACAGGCTATGTTAAGTCCAAGTAGGGTGAATAACAGTATTATTTTAATTTTCATATTTCATTTTTTTAAAAAGTTTCAAACTTCCAAAGATAGGGCCAATTGCCAAAATTAAAAATATAAAATTCGTATCATACGTAAGATGTAAAAAACTTAATATTTGAATACTTATGATTGTAATTGAAAAACCAATACAATTTACAATTGTTAAAGCGGTGCCTTTTGTGTCTGGTGTGGTGTTTGTTGCGATGAGAGTGGAAAAAAGCGGAGAATCACCAATCACAACAAATCCCCATAGGCTTAAAAATGAAATAAAGGCAATATTTGGAAGGTTGAATATAAATGGAGCGATACAACAACATATACCAGATGCTAATAAAAAATAAGAGGCGGTTTTTTTGAGACCAAAATATTCAGAAAGATATCCGCTAATTACACAAGATAGACTGCCTATACCGATAATGATAAATGAATATAGGGGAACAGATAGATTTTTTTGTGTGGTTTCATTGAAAATAGAAATCATGACTGGAACAAAAGCCCAAAAAGCATAGAGTTCCCACATATGACCAAAATAACCGAATGCAGCTTGCTTAAATTGTTTGCTTTTAAATATGAATGGAATGCTATTGATTTGGGGTCTGGTGTTATTTTTTTTGAAATAAGGTCCTTTTTTTACAAATATTAAAATTAATAAACCACCTATTGTAGCTAAGAGGGAGGTTGCGATGAGCACATATTCCCAAGGGGATGAGGTTGCAATTAGTTTAATATAATGAGGGAAAGCGGTACCTAATACCAAGGCTCCCACCAACCAGCCAAGAGATTTTCCGAGTCCTTTTTCAAAATAATCCGCAGCTATTTTCATTCCGATAGGGTAGATTCCGGCAAGACAAAAACCTGTTAAGAATCTAAAAAGTAAAATGCTACTTAGAGTGTTGGAAGGATAAAGTATTCCTAAATTAAATGCACTTCCGAATAAGGCACAGATAAAAATTATTTTTGAAGGTGGGTATTTGTCGCTAATTGCCAATAATGCAAAGGATAATGTACCTAATATAAAACCAAATTGAACAGCTGAAGTAACATAACTTAGTGCATTGCTATTTAAGTTGTATGCTAAGATAAGATCAGAAATAATACTGTTGCCAGCAAACCAGAGAGAGGTACACAAAAATTGTGAGATAATAATTAAAGGAAGTGTTTTTTTAGGAATGCTCATGCGTTTAATTTTGGTGTTGGTCATAAAAGAAGATACACGCTTACAAATAATTACAATACTACGTTAAATTGATTACAAATGAATACGTAAATTTAATTCAAAATAGTAAGTTTACATTCAAAATATAAATAGTATGAGCGCATCTTTTAATGTATCTGTGGTAGAAAATTACAAAGCAAGTGATTCTCGGTATGAGAATATGGTTTACAGGAGAACTGGAAATAGTGGGTTGTTATTACCTGCTCTTTCGTTAGGGTTATGGCATAACTTTAGTTTTACTGATGATTTTGAAAATGCAAGAGATATTTTGCAAACTGCTTTTGATAATGGAATTACTCATTTTGATTTAGCGAATAATTATGGTCCTCCTTATGGGGGTGCTGAAACTAATTTTGGTACTATTTTCAATAAAGATTTTAAACCTTATAGAGATGAATTGATAATTTCTACGAAAGCAGGTTATGATATGTGGCCTGGTCCTTATGGTAATTTTGGTTCAAGAAAGTATTTAATATCTAGTTTAGATCAGAGCTTGAAAAGAATGAATTTGGATTATGTGGATATTTTTTATCATCATAGACCAGATCCAGATACGCCATTAGAAGAAACCATGGGAGCTTTAGATCATATTGTTAGACAAGGGAAGGCTTTGTATGTTGGGTTGTCAAATTATAAGGCGGAAGAGGCAGCTAAAGCATTTAAAATATTGCAAGATTTAGGAACGCCTTGTTTGATTCATCAGCCAAGGTATAATATGTTAGACCGTTGGGTAGAGGATGGTTTGTTGGATGTTTTAGGAGAGAACGGAGTAGGTGGAATAGCTTTTTCTCCCTTGAGACAAGGGATGTTAACAAATAAATATTTAAATGGTTTTCCAGAAGATTCCCGAGCAGTTAAAGATGGCAGGTATTTGAAAAAAGATCAAATAAATGAAGTTTTGGATAAAGTTAGACTTCTGAATGTAATCGCGGAAGAGCGAGGGCAAACATTAGCGCAAATGGCCATCGCATGGATTTTAAGAGATGAACGAATAACATCGGTGTTAGTTGGAGCGAGTAGAAGTTCTCAATTGTTAGATAGTATAAAATCATTAAACTGTTTAGAGTTCGATGCAGCTACGTTGCTTAGAATTGAAGAAATATTAAAAGCATAGTTGTGAGGGGATGAAAGTTGAAGAGGCTATAAAAAATCGTAGAACATTAAAGGTGTTATCTACGGAAGGCGCAGAGGTTAAAGATATTTCAGAAGACGTATCTAAAATTTTAGAAATGGGAAATGCAGCGCCATTTCATTATATAAATTCAAAGTCTGCAGAAAAAGAATTATCCTCCTTAGCACCTTGGAGATTTTATGTTTTAGAGGGACATGCCTGTAGAAAACTTGCAAATTATTTTGTTGCGAATCAAATAGCAGGAGGGAAGATTATTGATATGTTACGCGCTGCGCAGTGTTTGATTCAAGTAACTTGGACCCCTGAAAGGGATCAAAATAATATGTTGATTTCAGAGGCTGCAAATATTGAACATATAGCTGCGACATCTGCGGCAATTCAAAACATGCTGTTAACAGCAACTGGATTGGGGTATGAAAATTATTGGTCAAGTGGAGGAATGTTAAAGGAAGACTCCTTTTTTGAATTGTTAGGAATTCCTTTGGATGAAAGGTTATTAGGGAGTGTATTTTTATTCGATGCGGATATCGAAGGTTTTAAAACTAAAAAAGGAGCTTTAAGAGGCAGGCAAGGCCTGGTTGAAACTTGCTCTAAGAAAATAAGTCTATAAACACAAAAAGCACCATATCATTATAGATATGGTGCTTTTTTTAGATATATTATTTGCTAATATTTATGTTTATCGTTCAAATTTAAAACGATATTGTAAATACTGATAAGCATCTCTTGGTAATACTTTGATCCACTTTTTATGCTTTAAGAACCATTTAATTTGTTCAGATATAAGTCCTTTTTGTAAGTAAGCAGCAACAAAAGGATGTACGTGTAATACAATCTTTTTGTCTTTGTTTTTACTTGACATAATTCTATTAAGTTCAACATTAAACTTATCTACCATAACAATAGGAGCCTCTACTTCCCCATTTACATTTGGGTTAGGCTCTTTTGTTTTGATGTTAGTTTCAGAACGTACTCTTTGTCTAGTAATTTGAATTAAACCAAATTTACTAGGAGGAAGAATTTTATGTTTCGTTCTGTCTAAAGACATCTCTTGTTTTAAATGATCATAAAGTTTTTGACGATTTTCATTTGAATGTAAATCGATAAAATCTACTACAATAATCCCTCCCATATCACGTAATCTTAATTGTCGTGCTATTTCTGTAGCGGCAATTAAGTTAACTTCTAAAGCATTTTCTTCCTGAGAATTTGCTTTGTTGGAGCGATTACCACTATTTACATCAATTACATGTAGTGCTTCTGTGTGTTCTATCACTAAATAAGCACCCTTGCTCATAGAAACGGTTTGTCCAAATGCCGATTTGATTTGTCTTTCAATCCCATATTTTTCAAAAATAGGAGACTTTCCTTCGTGCATTTTTAAAATTGACTGTTTCTCTGGATATATTTCTTGTAAATAATCGTTGATTTCTTCAAACAAAGTTTCGTCGTTTGTAACGATACTTGTAAAAGATTCATTTAAAACATCTCTTAAAATAGAAGATGCTCTGTTCAGTTCACTCAATACTTTAGTCGGGGTCTGTGCATTAGGAATTTTCCCACACATTTCTTTCCAACGTTCTAATGAGTTCTGTAAGTCTTTGTCTAATTCGGCTACTTTTTTTCCTTCAGCAACTGTTCTTAAAATAACTCCGAAACCAGCAGGTTTAATGCTTTTAGCAAGACGTTTTAATCTGTCTTTTTCTTTCGGATCTTCAATTTTTTGAGAAACAGATACTCTTTTAGAAAAAGGTACCAACACTAAATATCTACCGGCAATAGAAATCTCTGAACTAATTCTAGGACCTTTTGTAGATATGGGTTCTTTTACAATTTGTACGAGTACATTTTGTTTTGATTTTAGAACTTGATCAATACTTCCGCTTTTTTCAATGTCTTTTTCAAATTGGAAGTTTTTTAAAGTGTAATCTTTGTAATTACCTGTACTTACTTTTTTCATGAATTTTGATAACGAATTCACTTGAGGTCCTAAATCGTGATAATGTAAGAATCCATCTTTTGGATAACCTACATTTACAAATGATGCATTAAGACCTGATAAAATCTTTCCTGTTTTCGCTACGAAAATATCTCCAACAGAAAATTTATTATTGTTTGTTTCGTTATTAAATTCAATTAGTTTACCATCTTTTAGCAGCGCAAAATCAATATCAGATGAATTTGAACGTATAATCAATTCTAGTTTCATTCCGAATAGTTTTAACTACATAAGAATAGAATTCTTACATAGATGGATTAAATTTAATACAGGGTAAATACCCTAATGAAATTTTAATTTCTTAAAATTTCTTTTTCAATGAACGGCTGTTGCTATAAACAACAAGAAAAAGTAATTATAAAATTACTTTTTCTTGTGTCTGTTAGCTCTTGCTCTTTTCTTACGTTTGTGCGTAGAGATCTTTGCTCTCTTTCTTTTTTTACCACTTGGCATAACTTTTCTGTTTTATAAATCTGATTGTTTCACAGATTTGGTTAATAATTTGTTCAGTAATTTATTTTACTAATACGTTGTTCTTTACTCCTTCTGCAAAAGTTTTTGCAGGTTTAAATGCTGGGATGTTGTGTGCAGGAATCTTAATTGTTGTATTCTTAGAAATGTTTCTTCCTGTCTTTTCTGCTCTAGTTTTGATAATAAAACTTCCGAAACCTCTTAAGTAAACGTTATCTCCTTGCTCTAAAGCTCCTTTCACTTCACTCATGAATGCTTCAACCGTTGCTAAAACATCTGCTTTTTCAATACCTGATTTGTCTGAAATACTTGATACAATATCCGCTTTTGTCATCTTAATCTAATTTCTAATGTGTTGTTATGTTTTTTTAAGGCTGCAAATATATGACAATAAATCAATTTCAAAAAGCTAAATCATTAAAATTTAATACAATAAATATAGTATTATTGCAAAAATAAAAATATTTGATGTCTTTTTGTAACTTATTGGAATCGTGGTATTTGTCCGTTAATAGAGATTTGCCTTGGAGAAAAAATAAAAATCCTTACTCGGTTTGGTTGTCAGAAATCATACTTCAACAAACAAGAGTAGCGCAAGGAACCGCTTATTACCATAAATTTTTAGAAAATTTTCCTACAGTTTCTGATCTCGCAAATGCCGACGAAAGCCTAGTCTTGAAATTATGGCAAGGGTTAGGATATTATTCTAGAGCAAGAAACTTACACTATTCAGCAAAGCTAATTATGGAGGAGTATAATGGCATATTTCCTGATACATATAAAGAGTTGATTAAATTAAAGGGGGTTGGTGATTATACAGCTTCAGCTATAGCTTCCATTTGTTTCAATGAGCAAACTGCGGTAGTTGATGGAAACGTATATCGCGTGTTAGCACGTTATTTTGGGATTGAAACGCCTATTAATTCTACGCAGGGTATTAAGGAGTTTAAGCAATTAGCTCAGTCATTGTTGGAGACGGATAACCCAGGACAGTACAATCAGGCCATTATGGATTTTGGAGCCTTACAGTGTACGCCGCAAAACCCAGATTGCAACACTTGTCCTTTATTGGGTGGATGCGAGGCTTTAAAAACGAATAAGATTGAGATGTTGCCTGTAAAAGAGAAAAAAATCAAAATTAAAAAGAAGTATTTTAATTTTATTGTGGTGCTTAGCCCAAATAACAAGGTGATATTAAGTAAAAGAGAAGGGAAGGGGATTTGGCAAAATCTATATCAGTTCCCTTTGTTAGAAGCTGATAGTACCTTAGGAGTTGAAGCGCTTGTAGAAAGGAAGGATTTCAACGATCTATTTGTGGGGGAAGTACATTCCTTAAAATTATACAATACAAAAGAGTGGGTACATAAATTGTCTCATCAGCATTTATTTACACAGTTTTGGGTTGTTGAAGCGGAGAGTCTGCACAAGGATTTGATTCCTTTAGAATCTTTACCTACTTATGCGGTGCCAAGATTGGTAGAGAGATTTATAGAGGGTTATGGTTTGGATGAGTTGATGGAAGCAGAAAAAGCAAACACTTAAGACCTACAAAACAGTTTTTTTAGTATTTTTGATATAGAGTTAGTGAATTATGGCAGGAACATTGAATAAGGTAATGCTGATTGGGCATTTGGGGGATGAGGTGAAAACTCACTATTTTGAAGGAGGAAATAGTATTGGTAGATTTCCGTTGGCCACAAACGAGTCTTATACGAATAAAGAGACTGGCGCTAAGGTAGTTCATACAGATTGGCATAATATTGTTGTAAAAAATAAGTTAGCAGAAATTTGTGAGAAGTATCTCAAGAAAGGCGATAAAATCTATTGTGAGGGGAAATTGAAAACCCGCCAGTGGGAGCAAGATGGTGTAAAAAAGTATACTACTGAGATTCAGGTGGTAGATATGACATTTTTGTCTACTAAAGCTCCAACCAGTAATGAGACAAACTCTATAGTAAATAATGAAGCAGCAAAGGAAATCAATGATGATTTGCCTTTTTAATTAAATTCTTAATATAAAATTGGACCCAGAACCCATTATCACATTTTTGAATTCAGTACCTTGGTATCTAGTTATAGATGTTTTGGTTTTAATCGGTTTGTTGATTCTTTCAGCGATGATTTCAGGAACTGAAGTAGCATTTTTTTCGTTGTCTAAAACAGCTTTAGATGATCTTGAGAAATCTAAAGAATCTAAAGGTGAGCTTGTTTTAAAATTACTAGCTAAACCCAAAAAATTGTTAGCAACGATTCTTATTACCAATAATTTTATAAATATTTTAATTGTCCTATTGTTTTCATTCTTAGGAGCAGAGTTGCTTGGAGGTGTTGATGAGAATATTCGGTTTTTTATAGAGGTAGTTCTCATAACTTTTTTGATTTTGCTTTTTGGCGAGGTGCTGCCTAAAGTATACGCAACCAGAAATTCTTTGAGTTTTACCTTGTTTATGTCTAGGCCAATTTCTGTTTTAAATAGGGTGCTGTCTCCATTGAGTGCCATGCTAACAGGTTTAACTGGGGTAGTTGAAAGTAAGTTGGCTAAAAAGAATACTAATTTATCAGTAGAAACCTTGTCTCAGGCGCTTGAGCTTACTTCTGATGATGCAACCACTAAGGATGAGAAAAATATCTTGGAAGGAATCGTAGCTTTTGGGAGTACAGAAACGGTTCAGGTAATGAAGCCAAGGATTGATATTTTTGCCATTTCTGATGAATTGCCTTTTACTGAGATGTTAGAAAAAATCATTGAAAACGGTTTTTCAAGAAATCCAGTCTATCATGATAATATTGACGAGGTGATTGGGGTTTTGTATGCAAGAGATTTAATGCCTCACATAACTAAAAAGGATTTTAATTGGCAAACCTTGGTAAGAGCTCCCTTTTTTGTTCCGGAAAACAAAAAGCTAGACGATTTGTTGGCAGAGTTTCAAGAGAAGAAAAATCATTTAGCGATTGTGGTAGATGAGTATGGAGGAACTAGTGGTTTGGTTACTTTAGAGGATGTAATTGAAGAAATTGTAGGAGAGATAAGTGACGAGTATGACACAGATGATTTGGTGTATTCAAAAATTGATGCGTCAAATTATGTGTTTGATGGTAAAACGGCATTGAAAGACTTTTACAAAGTATTGAATATTGATGCCGACTTATTTGAGCCTTTTAAAGGAGAGTCAGAAACTATTGCTGGTTTTATCCTTGAAATAACAGGGAGGTTTCCTAGGAGAGATGAAAAAATAAATTTTGAAAATTTTGTTTTTTCTGTAGAGGCAGTAGATAGAAAAAGAGTGAAACGTGTTAAGGTAACTTTGTTGTAGTGAGGAGTTTTTGTTTTCTATTTAGTATGTTGTTTCTTTTGGGGTGTAAAACAGATGTGCAACCAAAACCTAAAGCTTTTTTAAGGTTAGATTATGTAGATTCTGAATATTTGAGGTTTGGAGAAAAAAACTATCCTTTTTCGTTTCAGTACTCTAATAAAGCAGAAATTGTCAAAAAAAATAGATTTTGGTTGGATGTGTATTATCCTGAGTTAAATGCGACTTTGGTGTTGTCTTACGCTCTTGTAAAAGGGGATTTGAACTTGTTGTTTAAGGATGCAGAGAAGTTAACTTTTAAGCATATGATAAAGGCTGATGATATTCAGGCTGTTCCTTACGAAAATGAGCAATCAAAAGTGTATGGTAAGATGTTTGAAGTGTACGGAGATGCGGCCACACAAATTCAGTTTCATGCAACAGATTCTGTAAAAAACTTCATGACTGGGGCGTTGTACTTTTATGCGAAACCTAATTACGATTCTATAATGCCAGCCGTACACTATTTAAAACAGGACGTAATACGATTGATGGAGACTTTAAAATGGAAGGATTTAGATTAAAGGGGTTAGTTAAAGGGAGGAATGTATGCTTCATTTGATAAAAGAATTCAAGTAATACAAAGTTTTAATTTACCGTTTTTAGTTTATCTTTGAACCTTTATAAATCTATATAAACTCAATACATGAAGACTAGAATCTTATCAGCTATGATGTTGTTTACTTGTTTTGCTATTTTTGCGCAAGAGAAAGAAGTTGTTGAAAGTAAAGAGGAGCAGAATGCTGCTTCAAAAGCAATGGATGCTACGGCAACACAATGGAGTTTTCAATTGGCGCATCAGTTTATGCCTGATTATTATGATGATGATGTAAATGGATCTCCTCGTCCAGCAGGATTAGATAACTATTTACAGCTTAGAGTTGTGGCACCAATTCCTTTAGAGAAGTTAACAATATTACCTCGATTAACGGTAAGACATTATGAAAATGTAAATACCGGAGAATCAGGATTCGGAAATACAGAGTTATTTGCGTTAATCATTCCAAAAGCTACAGATTGGGGGGTGGGTAGAGCAGGTATAGGACCATTAGTTACTGCACCAGGAAGCAAAGGAGTTTCAAAAGATGAATGGGGTTATGGTTTTGCTGCTGCATTAGTGAACAATACAGGGCAATGGTTTTACGGGGTTTTATTATCTCAATCCTTCAGAAGTATAGATCCAAATACTTTACCTGTTGGTCAGTCAGATGCAAACCCTTTAGGAATTGCTCCTTTTTTAAATTACAGATTTGGAGATACAGGAATGTACCTAGGTACTGCAGATATGGTTGCTTTGTATGATTGGAACACCAAAGCATTTTACTTGCCTGTAGGTGCTAGATTCGGAAAAGTTTGGGTGCAGCCAAAAGGGTCTTGGAATGCATATTTCGAATATAGAACAAGTGCTATTTATGATGAATGGGAAGGTTCTGCAGTAAAAAATTCTTTTAGATTGAATCTTACCTATACGATGCCTGTTGGGTTTTAAAACTTTCTTATGTTTCAGAAAAAGGAAGAATTAATCGAGAATAAAGCGAAGTTAGAAAGGGGAAAAGGTATACTAAACAGCTTAATCATCGTTATTAATGTACTTTATGCATTGATGATTTTCCAAGCGTTTTTAATTTTACCAAGACCAGACGATCCTGAATTGAAAGAATATTCATTGGGGCAGTTGTTTAGTGATCATATCATGTCTTTGGTTACCATTTTTATAGGTCTTCTGATGGTGGTAATTTATTGGATTCAGTTTAATAAGCAATTGGGGAATTTGGTTAGGAGTTCTGTGTTACATGCATCTTTAGCGATATTTCAGATGTTTAGTTTGATGTTGTATCTCTATTTTTTGAGGTTCGATATGGAGTTCGATGGTATGACGCTTGCTTTGCAAATGGAGAGTGTTTTTCTTGCTTTGGCAGGTTTTATCGGCGCTTTTAACTGGTATCATGCTAGAAAAAATAAATTAACATCAGATCAAATTGACGATGCAGAGGAGAAAAAAGTGTTTTACTCTTTGTTATCAGAGCCTACAGCTTCTTTATTTTCTTTACCATTTGCAGGGTTTGGCCCAGGTATTTGGACACTCTCGTTTTTGATAATTATTCCATTAGGGTATGTGTTTAAGAAAATGGGAAACAGTTGATTGAACAAATGGGAAGAGTTGCTTTGTGATAACAGAGAATAGCCAAGTGTATTTTAAATATAAACAAAAGATATATAGATTTATATCATTAATTTTACTAAATAAATAACTATCCTGTTTTATACAGGGTTACAAAAATTAAAACTTATGAAAGGAATTTTTAAAACTTTAAGTTTGTCATTTGTATTAGTACTCTCGTTATCGAACTGTGATAACAAGGGAGAAAAAAGTTCTGAAGACGAGAATTTTGCTAAGTATGGACAAGAATTCGAAGGTAAGATTTCGAAAAGTTACGAAGACTCAAAAGAGTGGTGGCCAAAATCACCTAAACCTAAAAAAGGAACTCCGAATGTCTTATTGATATTATTAGATGATACTGGGTTCGGACATTTGGGTAGTTTTGGTGGACTTACTGAAACACCAAATATCGATGCTTTGGCAGACAATGGTTTGCGTTACAATAACTTTCATACCACCGCGCTTTGTTCTCCATCACGAGCTTCAATTATGGCGGGTAGAAATCACCATAAAATCGGTTTAGGTTCTCATTCGTTAACTGCAATGGGGTTCCCTGGATACAATGCTTTTCCTCCTGAAAGTGGAAAATCAATTGCAAAGCATTTACAGAAAGCAGGTTTTGTAAATTATGCAATCGGTAAATGGGATCACACTCCTTTGTACGAAGTTTCAGAAACAGGACCTTTTGATAGATGGCCATCTGGTGAAGGGTTTGATCATTATTATGGGTTTATGGCAGCAGATGCTGATACTTATAGATCTTTGGTTTGGAGAGATCATTACCCTCTAGAAGACTGGATGGATAAACCTGCATATGATTATCACGAAGCGATGGCAGATGAAGCAATTCGTAATTTTACTTCACATCGTTCGACAAGTGATAAACCTTTTATGATGTTTTGGGCACCAATTGCGATGCACTCTCCTCATCAAGCTCCAAAAGAGTTTATAGAAAAGTACAAAGGGAAATTTGATGCTGGATGGGATGTTGCTAGGGAGACCATTTTGAAAAAACAAATAAAAATGGGAATTGTTCCAGAAGGAACAAAGTTGACAAAAAGAACTGAGGCTGTTCCTGCTTGGGAAGATTTGACTGACGGACAGCGAAAATTGTTTGCGCGTCAAATGGAAGTCTTTGCCGCGATGTTAGATCATTTGGATCAACAAATTGGTCGTATGATTGATAAACTGCAAGAAATGGGTGAGTTGGACAACACATTGGTGATGCTAACCGCAGATAACGGATCTTCTGGTGAAGGTGGGTTAACAGGTAGTTTTAATGAAACCTATGTGTTGAATGGTCTTCAAACACCATATGATGCAAACATGAAACACTATGATGATTGGGGAGGACCAAATACGTATCCGCATTTTCACGCGGGATGGGCATTGGCAGGAAATACACCATTCCAATACTTTAAACAAACGGTTCACAGAGGAGGAATTCAAGATGCATTGATTGTTCATTGGCCTGATGGGATTAAAGAAAAAGGTGGGATTAGAGAGCAGTACCATCACATTACAGATATAGGACCAACAATTTTGGATGTTACCGGAACAGATTTTTTAGAAGATCTTGACGGAATTAAGCAAATGCCTTTAGATGGTAAAAGTATTGCCTACTCGTTTAATAATGAAAAAGCTGAAACAAATCACCCAGAGCAATATTATGAATTGTTTGGGAACCGAGCTATTTATAAAGATGGTTGGAAAGCAACTTGTATCCATGCCAATAGAATGCCTTGGGAGTTAAATAAAGTAGCTCCTTTTGAAAATGATGTATGGGAGTTGTATAATATCAAAGAAGATTTTTCAGAATCGAACAACTTAGCAGACAAGTATCCTGAAAAGCTTGAAGAATTAAAAGCTAGATGGGAAGAATTGGCTTGGGAAAATAATGTATTTCCATTGTATGATGATATGGTAATGCGTATTTCTAAACAACAAGACAATTTATTCGGTGATCAAAAAGAATTTGTTTATTGGTATCCTGGAGCACAAAGAATTGCTGAAAAAGCATCTGCACCAGTAAAAGGTAAGTCACATACCATAGAATTTGATTTAAATCTTACGGGTAAAGAAGAAGGAGTTATTGTTGCTTGTGGTGGATTTACTGGAGGGTATACGATGTTTATTAAGAACAACAAGGTGTACTACGATTATAATTATTACAATGGTGATTATTATACCTTAGTTTCTCCGAAGTTAGGTAAAGGTGATGTGCATATCAAATTTGATTTTGTTGAAAAAGGAAGTCCAAAACGAGGTATCCCTGGCGGTATTGGAAGTTTACATATAAATGGTAAAAAAGTAGATGAGGTTAAAATGGAAGAAATGCACATTTCTACATTCTCCCTTTCTGAAACATTTGATATTGGTATTGATGCAGGAACTCCTGTTTCAAATAAGTATAGCGTGAAGAACCACTTCCCGTATACTGGTAAACTACAAAAAGTTATTGTAAAGATTACTGAATAAATAAATCTTGCATATTTAGAAAAACTCCCCAGTTTTATTGGGGAGTTTTTTTCTTTAAAAATCTTTCTTTGCAAGAGGTCCTTTTAACTTGTTTAAGTTTTTTAAAAAATAATGTTGGGGTAAAAAATTTGTTTTCAAGGAGTTAATTTAAGATTGAAAAAAAACTTCAAAAAAAACACGAAAAAGTTTGATGGAAACGTAAAATGAGTGTATATTTGCATCCGCATTCAGGGAATACCTGATGAGACACTTGGAGAATTGGCAGAGTGGTCGAATGCGGCAGTCTTGAAAACTGTTGAGGGTCACACCTCCGGGGGTTCGAATCCCTCATTCTCCGCAAAAGGAAACCCACAACGAAAGTTGTGGGTTTTTTGTTTATGAATATACTTATCTTTGAGGTGGAAAGATATTTCTATGAAAAAAATACCTTCTAAAAAGTTATGATGTTTAAAGAGAAAAATTTAATTACCCTTCTTTTCTGCGTTTGTTTTTGTTTGGGGAGTAAAATTATTGGGCAAGAGAAAATAGGGAATAAGGATTATACTCCTTATGAGTTGTTGTCTAGTTATTACAATAGTGAAGAGTTTAAACCTTTTAAAAAGAAAACTTGGTATGCTGGTTTGGCTTTTTCTTGGGAAGATAAAGAGAGTGAAAATAATCAGCAGCTTTTTCAGAAAATTTTAGAAGGAACCAATAATGATTATAGTATTTTAGTTAAGGGTGGTTATTATTCGCAAGACTATAATATGATTGGATTGAAGTTTAATTATTATCAAGAGTCTTTCAATGGTAAAGTTTTACGTGACTCGGATTCAATTCAGTCAAATTCATTAATAAGAGGTTATGTGTTTACTCCTAATTTACGTTCTTCTATTCCGTTGACCAAAAATGAAAGGTTTAGTTTTTTTGTTGAGTTAAATTTAATGGGGGGATTAGAGACTTCGTTGGTTAGAAATACTAAGAATATTGATGAGGTTTCTAAAACCTATGGTAAAAATTATTTGTTCGGAGCGGCAATTGCTCCCGGTATCACATTTTTTGCAATGGAGAATTTTGCTTTTGAGGTTCAGTTAAATGTACTTGAGTATCGATTGAAAGTTTCGGACACCACTATTAATGGTGAGGAGCAAGCTCGGGTGGTCCAGAATAGGTTGGGGTTGAATATTGATTTGCTTAGTTTGAATTTAGGCTTGGCGTATAATTTTGGAAGAAAATAGTTTGTTATGAAACAGATTGTGATTTTTATAGGGGTTTTAGGGTTGTTTAGTTCGTGTGTTAAAGAGGATCATTTTGGGTACTCACCTTACGGAAACATCAAAGATATTGAAATTAGTAATCAAGCTAGTAAGGCAACAATTGATCAGGATAATTTAACAGTTCAAGTGGAGTTTCCTGGAGGTGTTGATTTGTCTTCATCATTAATTCGTTCCATAAGTTTGTCGTCATTTGCCACTTCTGATAAAACTTCAGGTGATGTTTTGGATTTGAATCAGTCTGCTGAGATTTTGGTAACTGCTGAGAATGGTGATATTGTAAATTGGAGGGTTGAACCTTTTATTGCTTCAGCAACACCTCAGCTTGTAAATTGGGAATTGAATGATTGGTATCAGACCTCAAGTGGGGGTTATTATGAGCCAGGAGCAGATGAGGGAACTACGATATGGGGAACAGGGAATCCTGGGACTCAGATTTTGAAATTATTAGCTACGACACCTATCGAGATCGAAGAAGGGAATCTTGCTGCAAAATTAGAGACATTGGATAACGGTCCTGTTTCGGGTGCCTTTGGTGCGCCAATATCTGCAGGGTCTATTTTTACAGGAAAGTTTGATAAAGATAAAATTGATCCCTCAAATCCTCAGGCGGCCATTGATTTTGGAACACCATTTTCAGGTAGACCGTTGCAGTTGCAATTTAAGTATAGGTATAGTCCAGGATCCGTAAATAAGGATAAAGATGGGAATACACTTTCTTATGGAGATCAGTGCGATATTTATGCGTATCTAGAAATAAGAACAACAGAGAAAACAGAGCGATTAGCAACAGCTTGGTTTAGGGATGGTGATCTTCAAAGTGAATTTATAATAAAGAATATAAATTTCACTTATGGAGCCTTGGATAATACGTTTCCGGATTATATGAAGCCAGAAAATGGTTTGTATGTAAGCACTGATTCTGCTTCTTTTGTGTTGCCAACGCATATAACCTTTGTAGCTTCTTCTAGTTTTGATGGAGCAAATTTTGCGGGAGCCATTGATAGCGAACTTGTTGTGGATGACATTGAAATGGTGTATGAGTAGTTTTAGGTTAATAGACTTGTTAAGAATGCAAAAAGGTACAATACATGCTCTTGCCATTGGTTTGGCTTTGCTGCTTTTTGTAATAAATTTTGTGTTTGTGGTTTTAGGACATGCAGCTCAGCTGGGGATTCCTATGGTTGTTGTATTTCTTTTGTTGGCTGTAGGTTTTGGCGGTTATAAAAAATTAAAAGGCTATGTGTTTACCGCTTTATTATTAGCTGGTGTGCTTTTGGCTCTTTATTATCCTGGTTATTTTGTTTCGGTAGGTGATTTTGAATTTACAGCATTAATTATTCCTTTGATTCAAGTAATTATGTTGGGAATGGGGGTTTCGATGAGTGTAGATGATTTTGCAGAAGTTTTTAAAACTCCAAGGTCTGTTTTTATTGGAGTATCGGCTCAGTTAGGGATTATGCCAGTTATTGGTTTTTTGTTGGCTAAATTTAGTGGTTTTCCGCCTGAAGTTGCGGCAGGTTTGGTTTTGGTTGGTGCCTCTCCTAGTGGTGTCGCTTCAAATGTGATTGCTTATTTATCTAAGGCAAATGTAGCACTCTCTGTAACGATTACTTCTGTGGCAACCTTGATAGCTCCATTTGTAACTCCTTTATTGATGGAGTTTTTTGCAGGGGAGTTTGTTCATATAGATATTGTAGCAATGATGTGGATAATAATTAAAATGATATTAGTTCCCGTTGGAGCTGGTTTAGTAGTGAATAGAATACTACGAGAAAAAGTGAAAATCATCAATAAAATAATGCCAACTGTTTCAATGGTTTCTATTGGGGTAATCATTGTGGTTATTGTATCTAAAGGACGAGATAGTTTGTTAGAAATCGGAGGACTACTGTTGGTTTTGGTGTTGATTCATAATATTTCAGGTTATCTTTTAGGGTATTGGTATGCGCGAATCTTTAAATTATCAGAGCAGGATGCTCGAACAATTGCTATTGAGGTAGGAATGCAGAATGGAGGATTGGCTTCGGGTATTGCAAACTCAATTGGTAAGATAGCAACAATGGGTTTGGCACCGGCAGTATTCGGACCGTTGATGAATATATCGGGTTCAATTTTGGCTTCTTATTGGCAGAATAAGCCATTGAAGAATGATAGATAATTTGATGAAGATTGCTCTTTCGTCCTTTTTTAGATATGGTATACTCCCATTTGAACCAATTCAAAAATAATTTTAGCCTCCATGATAGAATCGTCAAGACCTCTGTGTGCTTCAATTTTATGGATTGAAGGGAAAAGGATGTCCCAAGCTTCTTGTGCTTTAGGCCATTTGTAGCCTCTTGCTCCTTCTATTTTAAAAAAGTCAGTACTAGCTTTCATTGGACAGGGTACTTCTTCTCCTAGGTCAAATCCGTTGGCATGCAGAAATGATTGATCAAAATTTCTGTTCCAAGCAGTGATCTTTCCTTTAAAAGGGGTTAGTATTTCTTGAATAGAATCAGAATAATGGCTCAAAGGTTTGGCGTTTCTGATTTCTTCAATTTCCATAAAACCATTTTGGAAAATCCATGAATTTCTGTGTTTCGCAGTTAAGTTAGGGTCTTTAAAAACCTCGTCAAAAAGTTCAGTGATTTCTCCTGTCTCAGTGTTTAACTTTACGATTCCTAATTCTAAAATATAGTCATTGATAGGACTTAATCCTGTGGTTTCAATATCTAAAACTAAAATTTCGTTTTCCATAATCTGTTTGGTTTTTTTTGAAAAATATAAAAATAGAACTTTTAAGAATTTGAAGCTTATTTTTATAAAAATAAAAAACCGTAAAGAACTAAATCTTTACGGTTTTTAAGTGGTGCCTCCAGGAATCGAACCAGGGACACATGGATTTTCAGTCCATTGCTCTACCAACTGAGCTAAGGCACCATTTTTGCTGCGGTTAACATTCTGTCTGTTTTCCTTAGCGGTTGCAAATATACATCTATTTTTTAGTTATATCCAAACAATTTTAAAAAAAATCTATTTGTATATTTGAACTTTCATAATATTCTATGGCATATTTAATAATTGACGCAGGGAACACCAGAGTAAAAGTATTTGTATTTGAGGAAGATAAGGAGGTTTTATCTGATGTTTTTACTTCAATAGAACTCGAAAAAAAAATTTTATTTTTTTTTGAAAAATTTAAAATTAGCAAGGTTTTACTTTCTTCGGTTGGGGGATTACAGGATAAAATAGTAGAAATTGTAGGTTCACATGCTCCAATTGAATGTTTGTCTTATAAAACTAAAGTTCCATTTATTAATAAATATGGTACGCCCAATACCTTGGGGGTTGATAGAATCGCTTTGATGAGTGCTGCAGCATTTAGTTATCCTAAAAAAGATGTTTTGGTTGTTGACGCAGGAACCTGTGTTACATTTGATTTTTTAAATTCCAATAATGAGTATCTAGGTGGTGCGATTTCTCCTGGCCTTCTCATGAGGTATAAAGCATTGAATCAGTTTACTGAAAAGTTACCAAATCTTGAGTTTCAAGAACCTGATGAGTTGATCGGTAAGAATACGGAAACATCCATTCATTCTGGGGTGGTTAATGGATTTGTTGCAGAGATAGATGGAGTAATTAATCAATATGTACAACATTATCCGAATTTAACAGTTGTTTTAACAGGAGGAGACATGATTTACTTGTCTAAAAGATTAAAAAATAGCATATTTGCGAATCCAAATTTTCTAGTGGAAGGTTTGCATGGAATATTGAAATACGAAATACAATAATGATACAGAAAACAATTTTGTTTTTTGCTTTACTTATATCAATGTCCAATTATGGGCAAAAGCAACAAGCATCTCCCTATTCTTTCTTTGGAATTGGAAACAATTTTCTTAGTAAGACGGTAGAAGAAAATACGATGGGTGGTGTTGGTACAGCTGTATCAGTTCCTGGGAACTTGAACTTTAGTAATCCTGCAGCAATGTCTGGTATCCTTTTTACTAGTTATACAATTGGCGCGGTAAATACGGTGAATCAATTGGTGGATCAAAATACTACACAAAGTAATTCTGTATTTTCATTATCCTATTTAGCACTGGGTCTTCCTCTTGGTGATAAAGGAGGCCTATCAGGAGGGTTAAGAGCTCGAAGTGGTGTAGGGTATACTATGTACGGAAATGATGGAGTGAATAGTGAATATACTTTTGAGGGATCTGGAGGGGCCAGTAGTTTGTTTGTTTCTGGTGGGTATCAAATTTTTAAAGGATTCTCTATAGGAGGAGAGATATCATATATTTTTGGATCTATTGAGCATCTGGTAACAGAAACTCAAGAAGGGGTTACATATGACTCTCAAGAGAAATCAAATTCGAGTTTAAGAGGTGTTGAGGCTAAATTAGGTTTGTTTTATACTAAAATGTTGAACAAAACAAAGAATTTCAATGTTGGAGTTACTTTGGCCAACGAAAGTAAGATCAAAGTTTCTGAAACGAGTGTTTTCTACAAGGGGTTTTTTACGGATGATATAAACTCAATCAAGAAAACTTTGAATCCTGTTTCAGCGAATGGAACAGCAGTGACTCCGAGAAATATTACGGGAGCTATTGCTTATGGAAAAAGAAGTGTATGGCAAACAAGTTTAGAGTATAGTTTTAATAAAGCACAATACTTTACAGGAGAGACCCTTGTCAATAACACTAGAGGAGTTGTGTATAAGGATTATTCACGTATTGCTTTTGGTGGATATTATATTCCAAAATTTAATTCATTGACAAGCTATTTACAAAGAGTAGTTTATCGTTATGGAGTAAAGTACGAAAACACAGGAATGGAATTTTCTGGAGTACCGTTAAAAGATCTTGGCATGTCTTTTGGTGTAGGTTTACCACTTGGGAAAGGATTGACCTATCTTAATCTTGGTCTTGAGGCAGGAGTAAAAGGGGAAGTGTCCGACGCCCTAGTGCAAGAAAAGTATTTAAATGTAAGAATGAGCATGTCTCTTGGAGATAAATGGTTCAGAAAAAGAAGAATTGATTAACCTAGTAAAAATTAACTAAATAAAATGAAGAAAGTATTACTTATTATAGCATGTTTGTTTTTTGGCTACAATTTGGTTTCTGCTCAGGCACCAAGTCAGGAAGCAATGATAAAGTATAATCTTTTTAAAGGAGATTATAAATCTAAGAATTATGAAGCCGCCTATGAAAACTGGATTTGGTGTTTGGATAGTGTGCCTACATTATCTGTTAATATTTATAAGTTAGGGGTTACTATTGCTAAAGATAGATATAAAAAAGCTGCGGAGGCAGATAAGGCAGAAGCTGTTGCTTTGGTTAGAAGAGTTTATGATCAAAGGATTGAGTTGTTTCCTAAAGATTTAGCGAAAGTATATAGTGATTATGCAGATTTCTTAATCTTAGCGAAGCAGCCAGATACGGAGGTATATGAAACTTTGAAAAAGGCATACTCAATAGACCCTTCTAAAATGGGAGTAAAGTCTATCTACAGATATTTCCAATACGTAACAGATGAGCATAAAGAGTCTAACGTGCAGTATATTTTTGATACCTATGACAATATTGTAAAGGCAGTTGACAAAAAATTAAATTATTATGCTACAAAATTAGATGGGTATTCTGCTAAAGAAGAACAAGGAAACGTATTGTCTTCAAAAGAAAAATCTTTAAAGAAAGCCTACGAAAACAATTCTAAAGCAGTTGGACAAGTAGTGCACGGTTTGGATAAAATCATTAATGACTTATCAACTTGTGAGCGTTTGATTCCATTGTATACGGCAGATTTTGAGGCGAACAAAGGAAATGGTCCTTGGTTAAAGTCGGCTGTAAATATGATGTATAAGAAAAAATGTACGGAAGATCCTTTATATGATAAATTGGTAGAGGCATATGTTACTGCTGAACCTTCTCCAGAGGCGTCTGTATTTTATGCAGGTATTTTGGTTAAGAAAAATGATATGAATAAGGCAAGAGAGTACTTCTTAAAAGCCGTTGATCAAGAGTCTGATCCTTTCAAAAAAGCAAACTATCAATATAAAATTGCTCAAATTTTAAGAAAAAAAGGATTGAAATCTAAAGCAAGGGTAGCCGCTTTAGAAGCGATCAAAAACAAAAGAAGTATGGGAGAAGCTTACTTGTTAATTGCTAACTTGTATGCATCTAGTGCAAACTCTTGTGGAAAGTCTGAGTTTGAAAAAAGAATGGTTTATGTTGCAGCACAACAAATGGCGCAAAAAGCGGCAGATGTGGATCCTGTAAACAGATCTAGAGCCTTAAAATACGTGAAGAGTTATAAAGCCTCTGCACCTGACAAAAAAGCAATCTTTACAGAAGGATTATCTTCTGGAAGTCCATATAAAATTGGATGTTGGATTGGAATTACTGTGAAAATTCCTTAAATTGTAAGGACTGAAAACCAGTTTTCTTAAAAATAAATATATGTTGCAAAACATTATAAAAATGATACGAAACATTGCTGCCATTTTTTTGGTAGCAATGTTTTTTTCTTGTGCTAATAGTGTCAAGGAGGTAAATGATTTTCTTGCAGATAAAAATTTACCAGTTGGAGAATCAAGGGATGTTCGACATGTGTATAAAGATTCTGGAAGAATCGTTTTTAGATTAAACACACCCTTGTTGTATGATTTTTCAAATAGAGAGAAGCATCCATACTCAGAGTACCCTAAGGGTATAAAAGTAGTTACAATTAGTAATTCTGGTGAAGATTCTACAACGGTTACTGGGGATTATGCCAAGTCGTTTAACAATACACAGATTTCAGAGCTGATAGGAAATGTTGTGGTATACAATC
Source organism: Flavicella sp. IMCC45537 (assembly GCF_057197705.1). Lineage (NCBI taxonomy): Bacteria > Pseudomonadati > Bacteroidota > Flavobacteriia > Flavobacteriales > Flavobacteriaceae > Flavicella > Flavicella sp. IMCC45537. The sequence continues at coordinate 2,166,779 of NZ_CM170067.1, read as the reverse complement.
ATACGGAAAAATCTATGCTTAAAACGCCACAATTGTATTGGGATCAAAGAACGAATTATGTTTTTACAGAGAAAAAATTCTCTTTAATCACGGAAGGAGATACCATTCGAGGAAAAGGATTTGAATCGAATATGGATTTATCGGGCTGGTTGTTGAAAAAAATTAAAGGAGATATTCAAATAAAAGAAGAAGAATAATGAACACTTTTGGAAAATATTTAGAGATAGCCTATGCTATCATAGGAGTTATTTTTATAGGAGAAGGAATTGCATCTTGGTCAGATGATAGAGAAAAGGCGTATCTTTCGATTGCTTTTGGAATATTGGCTATATTTATGTTCTTTTTTAAAAGAAATTTTAGGAAAAAAAGATCCTAACCAAGCATTGCTATAATTGTAAATGGAAATAGAAATTACCATCATCATCGTTTCAATACTGTTTTCTGCCTTTTTTTCAGGAATGGAAATTGCCTTTATTTCTGCGAATAAATTGCATATAGAACTGGAGAAAAAAAGAGACGGTTTGGCGTATTCAATTCTCGGAAGGCTTACGGATAATTCATCGAGGTTTATAACTACTATGTTAGTAGGGAATAATATTTCATTGGTTATCTATAGTTATTATATGGGGAAACTTTTGGTTGATCTAGTGATACCAATGATACCTATGCCGCTTAACGAGTGGCTCATACTTTTTGTTCAAACTTTTGTCTCTACTATCGTAATTCTGGTTTCTGCTGAGTTTTTACCTAAAGCAATTTTTAGAATTTATGCGAATGAAACGCTGAAGTTTTTCGTTTTTCCAGCTTATTTTTTCTATTTCGTTTTCTATTTAATTACCGATTTTATTAGTAAAATATCAGATTATTTTTTGAGAACTTTTTTTAATACAAATGCGGATGAGGATCAAAAAGAATTTAGCAAGGAAGAATTAGGAGATTACATTACGGAGCAATTGGATACCAGTGATGAGACGAAAGAAATAGATTCAGAGATTCAAATATTTCAAAATGCACTTGATTTCTATAATGTAAAGGCAAGAGAAATTATGGTTCCTAGAACAGAAATAACCGCTGTTGAGATTCATGAAACGGTAGCGAATCTAAAAAATATTTTTGTTGAAACAGGATTGTCAAAAATATTAGTTTATAAAACTAGTTTGGATGATGTAGTAGGATATGTAAGAGTTTTTGATCTCTTTAAAAGACCTAAGAGTATCAAGTCTGTGTTGATGCCATTAGAGATAGTACCTGAATCAATTAGTATCAGCGATGTTTTGAATGTACTTACAAAAAAGAAAAAAAGTATTGCCTTGGTATTAGATGAATATGGAGGGACTTCTGGAATGATAACTGTTGAGGATATTATCGAAGAAATTTTTGGTGAAATTGAAGATGAACATGATAGTGTTGAACTTATTGATGAAAAAATAGAAGAAGGCATTTTTAAATTTTCTGCACGATTAGAAATTGACCATATCAATGATGCCTACAATTTAGAGATCCCAAAAGAAGAGAGCTATGAAACCTTAGGCGGGTTTATTTTAGAGCATACTGAGAGTATTCCTGAGAAAGAGGCAGTGGTGAAAATTGGAGATTTTGAAATTCAAGTAACAAAAGTTTCTGGTGCAAAAATTGAAGAAGTTGTACTAAAAGTAATTTAGTTTACTGCCTGATTTTAATAACCCTACTATTTTTTTTCGTTTTTATAAGTTTTTCATTTTTTTGTCAAAAAACTTTCCAATTTAATAAACTTTCACCTTTTTTTATTAGCGAGGAAATTGTATTTTCGCACACTATCAATAAATAATAACACATAATTTAGCATGGCAATATTATCAAAAATTAGAGAACGCTCAATGTTTTTAATCGTGATTATCGGTTTAGCGTTGTTTGCTTTTGTTGCAAGTCCAAAAGATATTTTAGACTTTTTTAATTCAAGTAAAGTAGATTCTGTAGGAGAAATTAATGGAGAGTCGATCAGTAGAAGAGATTTTGCTGCACAAGTAGAAGCTTACAAGTCTAATGTAGGTCAAAATGTTTCTGAAACACAAGCTGTAAATGCAGTTTGGAATAATGTTTTGAGTGAAAAAATATTCAAAACACAATTAGAAGAAGCAGGTATTGTAGTTGGAGAAAAAGATATTTACGATGCTATTATCGAAATACCTTCAATCAAAAATGCTGAGATTTTTAAAAATGAAATTGGATTATTTGATGAAGAAAAATTCAAATCGTATTTAGCAAATTTAAAGTCTAGTTCTGAGGCTCAATCAAACAATGCTTGGTTGAACTGGTTGCAAACTGAAAGAAGTGTTAAGGCAAATCTTGAAAAATCAGCTTATACGCAATTGGTAAGATATGGAGTTGGTGCATCTTTAAAAGAAGGAGAAAGAGCTTATTTAGAAGGACAAACAAAACTGAACGGATCTTATGTTTATGTGCCTTATTCTTCAATCAAAGATGAAGAGGTAGAAGTAAGTGTATCTGAGGTAAAAGCTTATGTGAATGCACACAAAGAGCAATTCTCTACTGAAGAAACAAGAGATATCAAATATGTAAGTTTTGACATTAAAGCATCTCAAGCTGATGAAGATGCCTTAAAAGACGATTTAAATTATATAGTACCTGCATTTGTAAAAACAGAGAATATTTCTGATTTTATTGAAGATCAAGGAACAGATATCGCTAATGATGATAGATTTTTGTTTAAGAATAATTTGCCTACTGTAGTAGCAGATGAGATTTTTGATGGGAACAAAGGAAATGTTGTTGGACCGTATAAATTTCAAAATCATTTGAGATTGTCTAAGATCGTTGAATTTAAGAATATGCCAGATTCAGTTCAAGCAAGTCATATCTTGGTATCATATGTAGGTTCTAGATCTGCCAATGCTGAGGTAACAAGATCAGAAGAACAAGCAAAAAAGTTAGCCGATAGTATTTTAAATGTTGTTAAAAAACGACCTTCTAAATTTGCTGTGCTTGCGAAATCTATCTCTGCAGATAAATCAAACGCAGATAAAGGTGGGGAGTTAGATTGGTTTACGTACAATCAAATGGTTCCTGAATTTAGAGATTATGCTTTTCAAAATAAAAAAGGAAGTGTTGGAATTGTAAAAACGATATTCGGATACCACGTGATCAAAGTTACGGGTCAAAAGAATATTCAAAAAACAGTTAAACTAGCTACCATAGCTAAAAAGATTGAGGCTTCAGAAGAAACTGAAAATACTATTTTCGAACAAGCTGAGCAGTTATCTTATGATATTACTAACGGAGGTTCTATTGATGAATTAGCGAAGGAAAAGAACTTTATTGTGCGTCCTTTAGTTGGTTTAAAAGCAATGGAAGATGCTGTAGCTGGACTTGGAACGAATCGAGGAATTGTTCGTTGGACTTTCAATGAAGAAACTAATGTAAATAGCGTGAGACGTTTTGATCTTGATCAAGGTTATGCGGTAGTTGTTTTGACAAATAAAACGGCAAAAGGACTAACGTCTGCTTCAGCGGCTTCTGCTAAAGTAAAACCGATTTTGATTAAAGAAAAGAAAGCAGCGTTGATTGCTTCAAAAATGAATGGATCAGATCTTGCGGCAATTGCAGCAGCAAATGCAACATCTGTAAAATCATTTAATAATGTTACTATGGCTGCGCCAACTTTATCTGGTGTAGGAATAGAGCCAGGAGTTGTGGGAGCTATTTATGCATCAAATGTGGATAAGGTAGTATCTAATATAGTTGGTGTAAAAGGAGTATTTGCAATTAAGGTTACCAAGAAAGAAGCTCCTGCTGAATTGCCAAGTTATGAAGGATCAAGAGCTTCGCTTGCAAAACAGAATCAAGGAAAATTATCAAGAGAATTGTTTAATTCTCTAAAAGAATTGGCTGAGATAGAAGATAATAGATCTTATATTTATTAAGCTGAAATTGAATGTATTAAAAAGCCCTGAACAATTGTTTAGGGCTTTTTTTGTAAATACTGTGTTTGATTTATAGGGGTATTCATTGTCCCTACAAGTTTATATGCGGCAGAATTGTATATTAAAACGCGATAGAACTGTACCTTTGAAATATAAGAAGTGGGGTATAGTTACATCTTGAATTTCAAATGTACTATAAGTAAACTTTAGGGGTAAACTCTCGTAGAAATACGAGAGTTTTTTGCATAAAAAAAGCCCATCAATAACTTGATGGGCTTTTATAGTTTTAAGAAAAAAGATTAGTCTTTCTTTTCTCTTGGTTTTCTGTCGTCTCTACGGTTATCGCGTCCACGGTTATCTCTACCTTTAGAATTATCTCTAGGAGGTCTAGCAACATATCCTTCTGGCTTTTCTAATAAAGCTTTACGAGATACTTTTTCTTTACGAGTCTTAGGGTCTGTTCCGAAGTATTTTACTTCGAACTCATCACCCATATTGATCACATCAGAAACGTTTTCTGTTCTTTCCCAAGCAATTTCACTTACGTGTAATAAAACTTCGTTTCCTGGTGCATCTAAATACTCAACAACAGCACCAAAATCTAGCATTTTGATAACTTTTACTTTGTAAGTATCTCCTTTTACAGGTTTGAAAGTGATAGAGTCTATTTTCGCTAAAACTTGCTCAATTCCTTCTGATCCTGTTCCTAAAATCTCAACAATTCCTTCTTCGGTAACAGGGTCCTCGTTGATCACGATTGTACATCCTGTAACTTTTTGTAATTCTTGAATGTTTTTACCACCAGGTCCAATTAAAGCACCAATAAATTCATTAGCAATACGCTTAGTAACCATTTTAGGAGAGTGAGATTTCACATCCTCGTTTGGTTGAGCAATTGTTTCTGTAATTTTATCTAAGATATGTAAACGACCGTCACGAGCTTGTTTCAATGCATTTACTAAAATTTCGTATGATAAACCTTTTACTTTAATATCCATCTGACAAGCAGTGATACCATCAGCAGTTCCGGTAACTTTAAAGTCCATGTCTCCTAAGTGATCTTCATCTCCTAAAATATCAGAAAGTACAGCATAACGATCACCGTCAGAAATTAATCCCATTGCGATACCAGATACTGGTTTAGTCATTTGAACCCCTGCATCCATCATTGCCATAGTACCTGCACATACAGTTGCCATAGATGATGAACCGTTAGATTCTAATACTTCAGATACAACTCTTACCGTGTAAGGGCAGTCGTCAGGTACCATTCCTTTTAAAGCTCTTTGTGCTAAATTACCATGTCCTACTTCTCTACGTGAAGTTCCTCTTAAAGGTCTTGCTTCTCCTGTACAGAAAGGAGGGAAATTGTAGTGTAAGTAAAAACGCTCTTCACCTTCATTTGTAGGTGAATCAATGATATTAGCATCTCTAGAAGTACCTAAAGTTACAGTAGCTAATGCCTGAGTTTCTCCTCTTGTAAATACAGATGAACCATGTGTAGAAGGTAGGTAATCTACTTCACACCAAATAGGTCTAATTTCTGTAGTTTTACGTCCATCTAAACGCAAACCTTCTGCAAGTGTTAATTCACGTACAGCTTCTTTTTGTGCTTTATTAAAGTACTTTCCAACTAAGTCTCCGTAAGCTTCTAATTCTTCTTCTGTAAAAGCAGCTTTAACTTCTTCTTTAACTTCAGCAAAGGCATCCGTTCTTTCAACTTTCGAAGTTCCTTTTGCGGCAATAGCATAACATTTATCGTATGCTAAACCATTAATTTTGGTAGCTAATTCTTCGTTTTCTTCTGCAACAGCATACTCACGAGTTTCTTTTTTACCAAAAGCTTCAGCTAATTTTACCTGAGCAGCACATTGTATTTTAATAGACTCATGTGCAAATTTAATTGCATCTGCCATTTCTTCTTCAGAAATTTCGTCCATTTCACCCTCTACCATCATTACTGATTCAGCAGAAGCTCCAATCATCATGTCAATATCAGACTCTTCTAATTGAGCTCTTGTAGGGTTGATAACGAATTCTCCATTTATTCTTGCTACACGTGCCTCAGAGATTGGTGTCTCAAAAGGGATATCACTTAATTGAATAGCAGCAGATGCAGCTAATCCAGCTAAAGCGTCAGGCATAACGTCTTCATCATGAGACATTAATTGAACCATTACTTGTGTTTCTGCGTGGTAATCTTTAGGGAATAATGGACGTAATACACGGTCAATTAAACGCATCGTCAATACTTCTGCATCACTTGGTCTTGCTTCTCTTTTAAAGAAACCACCTGGATACTTACCAGCAGCAGCAAATTTTTCTCTGTAGTCTACCGTTAACGGTAAAAAATCTACATCACTTTGTTTGTAATTAGATACAACGGTACACAACAACATTGCTTTTCCCATTTGCACAACAACACTACCATGAGCTTGTTTTGCTAATTTTCCTGTTTCTAACGAGATTGATCTTCCATCTCCAAGGTCGATAACCTCTCTAAATACTTTTGGAATCATACTTTAATTTCTAAATTTTGTTACTAAAAATGTGTGTGTGTTGTTTCGGGGTTGTTGAATTCCCTGTGGAGTAAAATACTAGTACCAAAAATAAAAAAGAGGCAATGAATATTGCCTCTTTTAGAGTTTTTATTTTCTCAAGCCTAATTCCTTGATGATTGCACGATATCTTACGATATCTGTTTTGATCAAGTAATCAAGTAAACTTCTACGTTTACCTACCAACTTAACAAGTGAACGCTCTGTGTTGTAATCTTTACGATTGTTTTTTAAGTGCTCAGTTAAGTGATTGATACGGTGTGTGAACAACGCGATTTGTCCTTCTGAAGATCCAGTGTTTGATTCTGATCCTCCGTGCTTTTTAAAAAGCTCTTTTTTTCCTTCAGCTGTTAAATACATGCTAACATTAAATTTTAATTAATAATTTTTATGTATTGATAAGTATTTTATCAAGGCCGCAAAGATACTATTATTTTTGTATTTAACAATTTGTTTGTAGATTTATATGCCTCGAATTAAACCTTTTACTAGTTTTATAGTCAGAGAGTTAATGTTAAACTAGCTAAATTTAAATTATGATGAAAAAAACAAAGTTATTTTATTCGTTTCTACTAATGGTAACAATGCTCTCAATTACTGGATGTGAAACGGACAATGGTATAAATGTAGAAGATGTTTCTAAAGAAACGATTGTTTCTATTGAGGAAGGTGATGCAGTAATCGATGAGCTTGTCGCAATTTTTGAGGAAATTTATATTGACGAAGAGCTTTCGAGTGTGGCATCCAAAACGGATAAACGAAATAAATATTTACCGGATTGTGCTGTAAAAACAGTGACAAAAGAAGCTGGGGTTAAAAATGTTATTATTGATTTTGGAGAGGGATGCACCTTAAAAAACGAGAAAGTTTTAAAAGGAAAATTATTGATGACTTATACGAATGATAAATCATTAAGAAATAGGTCGGTTACCCATGGTTACGAAAACTTTTATATAAATGACAAACAAATTTCAGGAGAGAGTAGCTCTGTCAAAGTTTTCTCAAATGAAAATGGTAATCGCCAATCAACTTTTACAGAGTCTATCTTGATTACATGGGATTCCGGAGAAACTACTTCGAGAGAGGGTACACGAGTAACTGAATTGATATCAGGTGAGGCGCAAGACGGTTGGGCATCAAAGGTATATGAGATATCTGGTAATTGGACATCTACTTCAAAAAATGGAGACGTTCACTCGGTTGAAATTACCCAAAAAATTCGTAAGGAATTGACCTGTAGGTATATTGTTAGTGGTGTAAAAGAAATTTCCAAAACAAATAAAACGGGTACGTTAGACTTTGGAGATGGTAGTTGTGATGCACTGGCTACGTTTACTGATGCTGATGGAGTAGTAGAAGAAATTGAATTGCAAAAAAATAAAAGAAAATAGAATTGTGTAAAAATAAAAAAGCCCCATAATTGGGGCTTTTTTTATGATCTTATTTTTTGATTTGAAATCAAATCTATATAAAGGTTGATTTGTTTTTTCAATTCTTTTCTTTCGTAAATAGCATCTAAGAAACCATGTTCCAATAAAAACTCAGAGCGTTGAAATCCTTCAGGTAAATCTTTACCAGTAGTATCTTTAACAACACGTGGTCCTGCAAAGGCAATCAATGCATTAGGCTCTGCAATGTTGATATCACCCAACATAGCGAAAGAGGCAGTAATACCTCCAGTAGTTGGATCAGTACATAGAGAAATGTAAGGAACTTTTGCTTCAGCTAATAATGCTAATTTGGCAGAAGTTTTTACCATTTGCATTAATGATAAAGGAGCTTCTTGCATACGAGCTCCACCTGATTTAGAGATCATTAAAAATGGAATTTTATGTTTGATAGAATAGTCAATTGCTCTCGCAATTTTTTCTCCTACCACACTTCCCATAGATCCACCAATAAAAGCAAAGTCCATACAAGCTATTACTAAATCTTGTCCTAAAGATTTTCCAACAGCAGTTCTAACAGCATCTTTCAATTTTGTTTTTTTCTGGGCGTCTTTTAATCTATCTGGATATGCTTTTGTATCAGAAAAATTCAAAGGATCTGCTGCTTCTAATGAAGCATCTAATTCTTTAAATTTATCATCAAATAATATTTCAAAGTATTCTGCGCTACCAATCCTTACATGGTATCCATCCTCACGACTAACATAAAGATTTTGTCTTAAGTCTTCAGTATCAACAATTTTTCCGCTAGGAGTTTTGTACCATAATCCTTTAGGTACATCTTTTTTAGCTTCCGTAGGGGTGTTGATTCCTTTCTCTATTCTCTTAAACCAAGCTGACATAATTTATTCTGTTTTATAGTGGGCTAATTTACTAAAAAAATAAAGAGAAACTGAAATTAAATTCAGTTTCTCTTTTTGTAATATTTAAAATGTTTTTACTCTTAAAGAGTGTTCACATTGTTTAAGTCTTCGAAAGCTTTGATCAAACGTGCTTTTAAAGTTGCTTCACCTTTACGTAACCATACACGTGGGTCGTAGTATTTTTTGTTAGGTGCTTCAGCTCCTTCTGGGTTACCAATTTGAGATTGTAAGTATGCAGAGTTATCAGCGAAATAATCTCTGATTCCTTCCATAAATGCATATTGTAAATCTGTATCGATATTCATTTTGATCGCTCCATATCCGATAGCTTCTCTAATCTCTTCAACAGAAGATCCAGATCCTCCGTGGAATACGAAGTCAATTGGGTTGTGCTCTAAACCGTGCTTTTCTTCGATGAATTTTTGAGAGTTATCTAAAATTTTCGGAGTTAATTTTACGTTTCCTGGTTTGTAAACACCATGCACGTTTCCAAAAGCAGCAGCTACAGTAAATCTTGAAGAAACTTCAGAAAGTTGCTCGTAAGAGTAGTTTACTTCTTCTGGTTGTGTATATAATTTAGACTCATCAACATCAGAGTTGTCAACACCATCTTCTTCACCACCAGTGATTCCTAATTCGATTTCTAAAGTCATTCCTATTTTGTCCATACGCGCTAAATATTCTTTACAGATAGCGATATTTTCTTCTAATGGCTCTTCAGATAAATCAATCATATGAGAAGAGAATAATGGTGAACCAGTTTCAGCAAAGTGCTTTTCTGAAGCATCCAATAAACCATCAATCCAAGGCAATAATTTTTTTGCAGCGTGATCTGTATGTAAAATTACAGGCACTCCATAAGCAACAGCTAATTCATGTACGTGTTTTGCTCCAGCAACAGCTCCAGCAATAGCAGCTTTTTGATCAGTGTTATCTAATCCTTTACCAGCATTAAATACAGCTCCTCCATTAGAAAATTGAATAATAACAGGTGCATTCAATTCTTTAGCTGTTTCTAAAACAGTATTGATTGTGTTGTTACCTGTTACGTTTACAGCTGGAATTGCAAAGTTTTTTGCTTTTGCCAACTTGAAAATTTCTTGAACTGCATCTCCTGTAGCAATTCCTGGTTTAATATTGTGACTCATGGTATATATTTTTTTATAAAAATTTGACACAAAAGTAACAATTTTAAATGATAATATGTTGTCTTTAAGTTAAGATGCACTCAGAAAAAAACGAAATCGATGTAGGAAAATGTGATTTTTGAGGGGGTGTTTTTGAGAATATGCTCTTTAAAAAGGGTAGTTTATCCCGATATTTATAACCGATCTGCTAAAGTTGTAATTTCTAAACCATCTATTCCCTTCTAGATAAGGTTCGTAAGTTTTAAACCCTAAGTCTGTTCTAAATACGAAAAAACTAAAGTCATAACGAATACCAAATCCGGTTCCAATGGCACTATTCTTTATAGATTCTAAACTAGTAAACTTATCACCAGGGGCTGATACTTCTGAATTTGTGATATCCCAAATATTTCCTGCATCAATAAAAAGTGCGCCTTTAAATGTTTTTGTAATACCAAATCGGTACTCTAAGTTTGTGATCAACTTCAAACTACCCACGTTATATTCTAAATTATTACTGTTAGAACCAGGTCCAAGTTCATATGTTCTGTAGGCTCTAATGTCACTAGATCCACCAATGAAATAACTACTTGTAAAAGGGATATCCTTAGAGTTGCCATATGGAACAGCTATACCCACAAAAGTTCTAGACACAAGTACTGTTGATTTGGAAGGAGTCCAATATTTAATAAATTCAAAATCAGTTTTCGCATATTGTGCGATTGGAGTATCTGCTATAGTTTTGACACCATCTGCATTGGTTGTTTTTACTAAAGTTGTGGAAAGATTTCCGGCAGCAACAAATTTAGCTTTGAAAAACATATAATTGTTGTCCTTGAAATCGCTTTTAGTAGTGTAGGTAAAAGAATATGTAATTGCTGGTATTACAAAATCGGTAGTAATAATTTCATTTCTTTTTTCAATGTTTTTTGCAGTTTGATAAGCTTCGGGATCCACTTGTTGAAAGTCGTCGTCAATTTTTTCATCGATAAATTGTAATGCATTATCTTCTGTAAGAGGGTAGTCTGGAAAATACTCTTGCTGGATCGCTACCAAATCATTATACTGAGAGGAATAAATGTAAAAGTACTGGTCCTTGTTTAAGTTTTTTACATATTGTGCATTTATTGGCTCAAAGGTGTGTTTTACTCTTTTATTTGGAGTCCAAGAATAATCTACAAAAGAGGTTATTTTTTGTTTATCTAATCCTATGTTTTTCTGAAAACCTGTACCAATTGAAAATAAGGTTTTAGGAGCCATCCTTTTATCTATAAAGGAGTCCCAACCAAATGGCATTACTATTTTTGGAACCTCTAAAGAGGCATCAGCACTAATTTCCCATGAACTAAAAGGTCTGTCGTCATTGCTTCCTAAGTTTTTGGCTACATCAAATATGGATCCTTTAAATGATAATTTGAAAATTTCGGCATTCCTAAAAGTGTTTCTATTGATAAATGAGAATCCCCCGGCAAATCCTAATTGTTTTACATTGGAATGGATTACTTCAGTATTCATACCCACAGAATACTTTTTTAAAGGACTCAATACAATAGTTGCTGATAGTTCATCTTCATTAACTTCTTGGTATTTTATTTTCACCATCTTAAAGTTCTTTAATAACTTTAGATGCTTTCGAGTTAGTGATCTAGCGCTGTCTTTGTATATATCTCCAGGTTCTATAAAAACTGCGTTTAGTAACGATTTTGGGTTGTATTTTAACTTGTCATGTGAATAAAAATGAAAACCGTTATAGATGGTAGTATCTTTAAAACTTTCGTTTTTTCGTTCATAGCTATAGTCAGTAAAAATTCCAATTTTGGTTATTTTTTGGACTTTTAATGGTTTTGTTTCAATAACCCCTTCGTTCTCTATCAACCTGTCAGTAATTTTTAAAATTACATCTGTTTTATTATCGGCCGCCAACGTGTCTATTTCATGGAAACCTATCTGGTTTTCTGCGAAATGATAAATTCCTGAATTTCTAAAGGTTCTGGTAATTCTGTCTGCTTCCTTTCGGAAATTTAGATCCCTATATATTTCTCCTGATTTAATAAAGGAATTGCTTTTTGTGATTCGATAAATAGAGTCTAAAGTTTTAGAATCAATAATGGTTTTAATGGAGTCTAAACGGAAAGGTTTATTTTTTGTGATATTATATCGTACATCTGCTTTTTCAACTTTTAATCGAATATCATAGTCAACTTCCGCGTTGAAATACCCATTGTTAAAATAATAGTTTCTTAGCTTTTCTGTAGTTTTTTCTGCTTTTATCTCATCTAAAATAACGGGGGCTTGTCCTCCTTCTAAAAACCATTTGTTTCTGGAAGCATGGGATTGTTTCAAACGTTCGGTTTGTTTTTCTGAAAATATTTTTCTGAGAGCCTTAAATGTTTTTGGGTTTCTTTCTACACGTTTTGCATAATTTTCTTCATAATCTTTATCTCCAAGATTATAAAAATATAGAGGAAACATAATTCCAAGAAAAGTGGTGTTCGGACGTTGAATTACAAAATCCTTAGCCTCATTATCAAGTTTATTTTTATCGTCTATGTAGATTTTGTTTTTAGATAGCATAAACTCTCCATCAGGAACATATTTTGTAGAGTTACAGGCATTGAAAATCAGTACGATTCCAATATAGAATATAAATGATATCTTATAATTTTTAAGCAACAATAACCTGGTTTTATGAGTTTCAAAAATAGTACTTTTGAATGGTTAATTCATATATCTTCTTGTTGTTTGGTTTAGAATTAATTTTTCCTGAGTAAAAAGTGTACTTTTGCCGTGTTAACTAGCAGATTTTGTTAAAATCAAAAATCTTGCCTTTTATCTTTACAAGATTGTTTTTTATATGGAATTATCAAAAAATAAAATAAAACTCATAAAGAGTTTGGAGCAAAAGAAACAACGCGTAAAACATCAGTTGTTTGTTGCTGAGGGTAAAAAAGTAGTAAGAGAACTTTTAGACTCTTCATTAGAATTAGAATCTTTATTTGTTACAAAAGAGGCAGCAATATTATTTGAGAATGAAATTTATGTAGAGATAACAGAAATGGAATTAAAAAAAATTAGTTCCTTAAAGTCACCGAACGGCGTTCTTGCCTTGTTTAAAATTCCTGCAGAGGATAAAGTTAAAACAGAAGGACTAATTGTTGCATTAGATGCTATTAATGACCCTGGTAATTTAGGTACAATTATTCGACTTTGTGATTGGTTTGGCGTAGATCAATTAATATGTTCTGAGAATACTGTAGATTGTTATAATACGAAAGTAGTTCAGTCTACCATGGGTTCTTTGTCTAGAGTTTCTATCGTTTATAGTTCATTAGAAGGGTATTTAGAAAAAACAAAGCTTCCTGTCTTTTGTGCTGATATGGAAGGTAAAAATGTTTATAAATCTAAGTTGCCTTCAAAGGGGGTTTTGGTGATGGGAAACGAAGCAAACGGAGTTTCCGAAACTATAGAAAACCTGTGTTCAGATAAAATTATGATTCCTAGGTTTGGGAAATTACAAGAAACAGAAAGTTTAAATGTAGCGACAGCAACGGCAATTCTTCTGAGCGAATTTCAGAGAAACACTTTGTAGTCTATTCAAATGCTAGTTTGATAAAAAGACTTCTAGATCCCATGAATTCTATTGGGTCTGTCCATGGACTTGGACCGTTTTGAGCGTTGTCATAATAAATTTCATTTGTCATTGCAAACTGTCCGCGAATAGATGGTGAAAATTTGAAGTAATGGAAATAAAAATCAAAACCGAAACCTATTTCATACATGAAATTATGGGTGCGTGTTCTAAATTGACCACTAAAATTGTCATCAGTACTTTTTTGATTACTTGAAAAATTATAATCATATGAAAAACCACCTATTAGATAAGGTTTTACGTTGTTTAACCTAAATGCGCTATACTTAATTAAAATAGGTACATGTAAATATGTTGATTCTATTTTTGCCTGAGAAAACTGGTCGTAAACACCAAGATTATTGTTGTCAATAAAATATAGGGTACTCTCGTTACTTATCAATCCTGGTTCTAATCTTAGATTAAAATGCTTGTCTATTTTCATGTCAGCAATTAAACCAACATTAAAACCTGTCTTGCTGTCAAGCTCAACACTTGTATTTGGGAAGTCATTCTCTTTGTAACTAATTTTGTAGTCACTATTGTTCCATCCTAAATAAAATCCCCAGTGCAATTCATGTTTATCAAAACTTGGTAATTGATTCACTTTTCTGTGTTGAGAAAAAACACAAGTTGAGAAAGCGAATAAGGGTAAAATAACAAGTAATTTAATTTTTTTCATTGTCCAATAATTTCAAAATCAGCAACTACATTAGTTTTTAGTTGCTGAGTAAATAGAGGCTACTCCAAATGTAACAGGAATATCTATACAATTACTAAACCCATTTTTTTCTAAAATATTGTTGAAGGCCTTTCCAAAAGGAAATGCATTGGCAGATTCTGAAAGATATGAGTATGCAGTTTTGTCCTTTGAAAACAATTTTCCTACAAGAGGTAAAATAAATTTTGAATGTATTTGATAGCCTTGTTTGTATGGGGTTTTAGTGGGTACAGCTGTTTCTAAAACTACAAAAGTACCACCAGGTTTCAGTACCCTTAGAATTTCTTTTAAACCTTTGTCTAAATTTTCAAAATTTCTAACACCAAAAGAAACAGTAATGGCATCAAAATAATTATCTTCAAAGGGAATGTTTTCAGAATCTCCGAGGACCATTTTTACAAGGTTGGATAATTTTTTCTCAGCAATCTTCTCTTTTCCTACTTCTAACATTCCTGCAGAAATATCCAATCCAACTACCTCATCGGGATTTAAATCAGCCATCATTATGGCTAAATCTCCTGTTCCGGTCGCAATATCTAGAATTTTCTTAGGTTGGTTTTTACCAATAATTTGAATAACTTTTTTTCTCCACTTTACATCTATTCCAAATGAAATTACTCTATTCAGGCCATCATAATTTTCTGAAATAGCGTCAAACATTTTTGCTACTTGCTCCTTTTTACCCAGTTCAGAGTCTTTGTAAGGTGTTATTTTTTTTGACATATTTATTAAAGATTAACCGTTTACGGCCATAACAGCGCTTACTTTATTAGGTAGCATTTCTTTCAACATAGTTTCAATACCATTTTTCAGTGTTACTGTAGAAGATGGACATCCACTACAAGCTCCTTGTAAAATAACATTTACCACTTGAGTTTCCTCATCATATGATTGGAAAACAATATTTCCACCATCTGCCGCAACAGCAGGTTTTACATATTCTTCAAGAATTCCAGCAATGTCAAGAGAAGTACCTTCTAGTTCTTGAATATCAACTGTTGGTATTTCAACTTTCGGGGTCTGCATTGTTTCATCAATAATAAGCTTATTTTCTTCTATGTAAGTTTTTATAAACTGTCTTAAGTCATTAATGATGTCCGAATTCCATTCAACGCTATCGTTTTTTGTAATGGAAACATAATTCTCAGCAATATATACCTCTTTAACAAAAACATATTTAAAAAGTTCAGCAGCTAGAGGGGAGTTCGTTGTTTCTGATTCGTTTTTATATTCGAAGTCTTTTTCTGTCAATAATCGATTGCTTCCGAATTTCATTACTTCAGGGTTCGGAGTACTTTCTGCGTAAATTTCAATAGAGATTTTCTTAGGTTCCGCAGCGCTCGTTACAACTTCATTCCCCTGATTTAAATACATTTCAATAAGTTCTCTGATTTCATGTTCTATATCAGACCATTCAACAATGTCGAATTTTTCTATTGCAATAAAATTTGCACTGATAAAAACTTTACTTACAAATGGTAAATGAAATAATTGCTTTGATAAAGGAGATTCCTTTGTTTCATCTACATTGTTGTATTGATAGCTACCACCTTGTGTTAATAATTGGTTGCTGTTGAATTTAACAATACTTGGATTGTTTGTTGCTTCTATAGTAATTTGATGTTTGCTCATCTTGCTGAAAATATTTTATGCAAAAATAAGCTAATTACTCCAAAAATTGAGAGAGTTGTATCGAAACTTCAAATCCAAGAATAAAATGTATCTATCTGCCTAAAGGTTGACTTAAAAAGTAAAAGAAAGCGTTGTTGTAATTCTGTTACTTGCATTTAAAAGAGAAATATCATTTACAGGTTCTGAACTGTGATAAATAGAATAAGTGTCATCTATTTCTGTATATTGATATGCGAAATCTAACTTCGCATGTTTGAATTTCAGACCTAGACCAGCTGAAACACCTTTTTTATAAATTGTATTTTCTTCAGATTTATAAGGGCTTTCTTCTAAAAATGAACCTCCTCGTAGGCTAATTTGGTTGAATCTAAGTTCGCCACCAGCACGAACACCTCTTGCCGTGGTCAATGTATTGCTTATTTCTTCTGATTCTGGTCCAAAATTATAGCCATCTTTTAGTCTTATCAAACCATAGTTTTTTTGATGATAATCCACACTAATCAAACCGTGCTGACCAAGTGTTAATGCTGCACTTGCAGTCCATTTTTCTGGAGTGTTTAAGTTGTATCTATAAGTTAATAATTCAGGGTAACTTGAGTTGGTGTTAGAGTAGTTTTCAGCAATGTCACTACTACTAATATCAAGATAACCTTGTTCTTTAAAATCAGTATAAGAATTGTTTGGGTCATAATCTATTGCATTTGACTCTTCAATAATTTCTGGGTGCCAAACTGGACTTTGATATGCGATACCTAATCGTAGGTTTCTAAAGGGTTTTAGAATAACTCCTATTCCTAGAGAAACCCCTGTACTTTCCTCAGAAAGGAATTGGTCATATAACGCATCTAATGTATTTCCGTTTTCATCTGAATTGAATTCAGTTAAATACGTTTCTTGGGAGAACTCTATTGTATGGAAGTTTAACGCAGCACCTACGTAAAAGAAATTTTTATAGGCAGACGATAAGGAAAAATTATAAACTTCATGTTTTCCATGAGTAGTGTTCTTGAAAATTTGTTCGTCCGCGATGTTATAAGGCGTAAAAGTGTTGTCATATGGGTGTAAATCATATCGAACATAATTGGCATTATTGCCTCTTATTGTATAGTCTCCTCGAAAATCATTAATCATACTATAGTTGAAACCTAATGTGAATTTAGACCAATCTGAACTTTGGTATGGTGCGTCAAAAACAAGAGCCATTCCAAACTGCGGAAATCTTGCACTTGAGTTCGCGTTGTAAGAAGTTTTATCGTAATAAGTCGCATCGGTATTTAAGTTGGTGTGAGAGTATGTTAAAGATATTTCAGTTCTTGCGAATACAGCACCACCAGCTGGGTTTTGATACATAGAACTTAATTCCCCTCCAAGAGCTCCAAAGGCGCCACTCATGGCATTGTATCTAGCGGAACCGTTGTAGTTTTCTTGACTGAATAGTACACCCAGATCTGTGTAACTTATACTTTGAGACACTAAGGTACTGCTCACAACGAATAAAATTGAAAACAAATATATTTTTTTCATTATTGTGGTTTTAGGCGGTTGATAAATATAAAAAGAGATGTACTAACGTCTCCTACTGCTACTTCTTGAAGAACTAGAAGATCTTGACGAACTAGATCGGCTCGATGTGGCACTGCTATTTCGACTTGAGGAACTTGATCTTGAAGGTGAATAACTTCTAGAAGAGTTGCTTCTTGAGGAACTGCTGTTAGAGTATCCGGAGCTTCTTGAAGAGCTACTTCTACTACTGTTTGGAATATAACTTCTGCTGTTTCTACTACTTCGATTGGAAGAGGTAGAAGTACTTCGAGAAGGACTTGTATATCTTTTGTATGTACTAGAAGTGGCGTAATTAGAGCTACGTCTTGAGGAAGTAGGTTTGTAGTTGCTAGAGCTTCTGTAGGCTGAACTTCGTCTACTTTGTGTAGTTCTACTTCGGTTGTAGTTAGAGTTTTTACTATATGAGTTAGAACGCGAGGTATTGGTTGCCAAATACCTTGGGTTATAGTTGCTTCTTTTTCCGTAATAAATATTACTTGGGTATCTGTGGTAATGGTAGCTATAATACGGCGGGTAATACATCGGACTATAGAAATTTACACCATAATAGGCAGTACCGTAGAAAAAGGGATCATAAAATCCAGCCGTCCAATAAGGTTCAACCGTGTTGTTTATATAAACATTGGTAACGTTATTTTCAACGATGTCAGGTTCTTGGTAATAATCTCCTTCAGGATTTTCAAGTTGCTCATAATATAAATCTTCTTCTATATCTGCCACACCGTTAGAAAAAGTTCTGTAAGGGTCGTTAATTACTTGTTGCTGAGTTTTCTTTTTCTTTGGTGTAGGGTAAATTCCATCGGGGTTTTCCGCGTAATATTGCGAAGAACCACAAGATGAAAGTCCAATTAGTAAAAGTAGGATAGGAGTAAAGCCAATAATTTTATCGAAATAAGTAGTTGTTAGTTTCATAATCCTTGATTTTTTATTGTTGAACAATCTAAATTTAATTAGTTTTGCCAAACGATTTCAGCTGATATTATGTTGAAATTACAATATTTATGCCAAACTTTTATAGATGAGCGGGAAATTAACAAAACGTAGTGAGGATTACTCAAAGTGGTACAATGAATTAGTTGTCAAAGCTGACTTAGCAGAAAACTCTGCAGTTAGAGGTTGTATGGTTGTCAAGCCTTATGGTTATGCCATATGGGAGAACATGCAAAAAGTGTTAGATGAAATGTTTAAAGAAACAGGACACGAGAATGCATACTTTCCTTTATTAGTACCGAAAAGCTTGTTTGAGGCAGAAGAAAAAAACGCTGAGGGCTTTGCAAAGGAGTGTGCTGTGGTAACACATTATAGATTAAAAAATGATCCTGATAAAGAAGGAAAATTGATTGTTGATCCTAATGCAAAATTAGAAGAAGAGTTGGTAGTAAGACCTACCAGTGAGGCGATCATTTGGAATACATATAAAGGATGGATTGAGTCCTATAGAGACCTTCCCTTGTTGGTAAATCAGTGGGCAAATGTGATGCGCTGGGAAATGAGAACACGTTTGTTCTTAAGAACTGCGGAGTTTCTTTGGCAAGAAGGTCATACAGCACATGCTACAAAAGCCGAAGCACTAGAGGAAACAACTAGAATGCAAGATGTTTATGCTGAATTTGCTGAAGAATATATGGCAATGCCGGTAATAAAAGGTGTAAAAACTGAAAGTGAACGTTTTGCCGGAGCACTAGATACCTATACTATTGAGGCATTGATGCAAGATGGAAAAGCATTACAAGCTGGAACTTCTCATTTTTTAGGTCAAAATTTTGCAGAAGCTTTTGATGTGAAGTTTACAACTAAAGAAGGGAAAAAGGAACATGTATGGGCAACTTCTTGGGGAGTGTCTACTCGTTTGATAGGTGGACTTATCATGACGCATTCTGATGATTTAGGATTGGTGTTGCCACCTAAATTAGCTCCAATACAGGTTGTGATTGTACCTATTTTTAGAAAAGATGAACAATTAGAGGCGATTTCAGAAAAAGTTTCTGGAATTGTAAAGTCTTTAAAGAAAAGAGGGGTGTCTGTTAAATTTGATAATAGAACAACGCACAAACCTGGATGGAAATTCGCTGAATACGAATTAAAAGGGGTTCCGTTAAGAATTGCGATGGGGCCGAGAGATCTTGAAAATGGAACGCTAGAATTGGCAAGACGAGATACCTTAACTAAAGAGATTGTTGAGCAAGAGGGGATTGAGGATAAAATTGTGTCTTTGTTAGAAGAGATCCAAGATAGCTTATTGGAGAAAGCAAAAACATTTAGAAATGACCATATAACAAAGGTTGATGATTTTGAAGAATTCAAAAAAGTTATTGATTCTAAAGGAGGTTTTGTTCTAGCTCACTGGGACGGAACAGAAGAAACTGAGGATAAAATCAAGGAACTTACAAAAGCCACGATTCGTTGTATTGCTTTAGAGCAAGAAGAAGAGGAGGGAGTATGTGTGTTTTCAGGAAAGCCTTCCTCAAAAAGAGTACTTTTTGCAAAGGCATATTAAAAAAATATAATTTTTGTTTGCAGAAGTTGAAATCTAGTGTATCTTTGCAACCGCAAATCGAAAGAGATGCATTCGTTTTTTTACTTATTGATCGCAAAGAAAATAACTTGAAATAAAATTTAAAATTTATTTGTAGGTTTTATAAAAAGTTGTATTTTTGCATCGCTTTAAAAAAGCAAAAAATTGGTCCGTTCGTCTAGGGGTTAGGACGCATGGTTTTCATCCATGTAACAGGGGTTCGATTCCCCTACGGACTACGAAAATTAAGTTTTAAGAAATTAAGTTATGGCAAATCATAAGTCAGCATTAAAGAGAATTAGAAGCGATCGCGAGAAGCAGTTGAGAAACAAGTATCAGCACAAGACTACTCGTAATGCAGTGAGAAACCTAAAAGCTCTTACTGAGAAGAAAGAAGCTGAAGAGAAACTTCCTGCTGTTGTTGCGATGTTGCACAAACTTGCGAAGAACAATGTAATTCACAAGAACAAAGCAAGTAACTTACAAGCTAAACTAACAAAGCACGTTGCAGCGTTATAATTAGATAAAACTTACAATATAAAGCTCTAAGAGAAATCTTAGAGCTTTTTTATTTTATGTAAAAAATAAATTATTTTTTTTGGTAAAAAACTTTGCAGAAACTAGAAAAAGTTATATTTTTGCCTCGCTTTAGAAAAAGCAAACAATTGGTCCGTTCGTCTAGGGGTTAGGACGCATGGTTTTCATCCATGTAACAGGGGTTCGATTCCCCTACGGACTACAAAAATTAAGTTTTAAGAAATTAAGTTATGGCAAATCATAAGTCAGCATTAAAGAGAATTAGAAGCGATCGCGAGAAGCAGTTGAGAAACAAGTATCAGCACAAGACTACTCGTAATGCAGTGAGAAACCTAAAAGCTCTTACTGAGAAGAAAGAAGCTGAAGAGAAGCTTCCTGCTGTTGTTGCAATGTTGCACAAACTTGCGAAGAACAATGTGATTCACAAAAACAAAGCAAGTAACTTACAAGCTAAATTAACAAAGCACGTTGCAGCGTTATAATTGAAATAAAGCTTAAAAAGATAAAAGTCCTAACAGAAATGTTAGGACTTTTTTTTGTCTTGTATTGATTAATTAGGTTGTCTTAACCGAATTATTCAATGACCAATTTCTGTACATGATTTAAAGATGGAGATATTATTCTAATAATATATAAACCTTTTAACTGAGTTGTGTTCAGGTTAAAATTATTTTCAATGGAGTCAAAATTTAATATCACGGCTCCTTTATCGTCATATATTGTTATTGTGTATTTTTCCTTTATAGAATCACTTATATTAATATTAACATGATCTTGTGCTGGATTTGGATACACAGAAACTATTTGATTACTGCTGTTGTTTTGCTCACTAATAGTTAAGCTTTTTGAACCGGTATTTATAATATTCCAAGTGTAAGCACTGTTTGAATTTGTTGAATTTGCTGTTGCTTGTAAGTCTGCTGTATTTGAACTATTCGTCTCAATAAATAAGTCATTTATTTTGGTTTTGAACGAGGTCAGCTGATTGCCTTTATCTACCCAAGTGAATTTTTGTCTGTTAAATACTCCATTAGAACCTGCACGGATTGCCGCATTGCTCGTGTTTGAAACAGTAACATATTTGTTGTTAAATAAATTTTGAAGCGCAAAGTATCCGTCACCAGCATCAATAACTCTATATTGTTCTTTTGTGCTTACAGTATTTGCTGTCGCCTGAAGTGCATTGCTTGATTTTGTGTTTGTGCTAATGTATTTTCCATTGTTGGCTTTGAGGCTTATTACTTGGTTAAATGGAGCACCACTGTTATGAGTGTTGTTTTCTACTGTTACAGTAATACTTTTTGAAAAACCACCATCATTCGTTTTTACGGTAATAGTTGTTTGACCTGTTGAAACCCCTGTAATGATACCTTGTGCATTGACTGATGCAATATTTGAATTGCTAGAGCTCCATAGAACTGTTTTGTTTGTTGCATTTTGAGGTATTATAGTAGGAGTAATCTCAATACTTTCAGAAGTATTTATTGTTGCAGAATTGATTGGCAGGGAGATTCCTGTAACACTAACAGAAGCATTGGTCGCTTCGGTGAGTGAAAAATTATCTCCATATGCTTGATGTGTAGCATCACCATTCCAGAACCATAGTTTAACTGAGGTGTTTGTATTACCTGTTGTAAAGGTTACCTCCTTCTTTGTGTAATTTGTGCTTGTAAAAGAAGTGCTCACTGGATCTGAGCCATAATCTGCGACTCCTAGAAAGATGTTTTGTCCCTGTGCTTTTACTTTAGCATATGCTGCATATGTATAGGTTGTATTTGGTTTTACAGTTACAACTTGTTGGATAGAAGAGTTTCCATTGATGAATACAGCTTTGCTACCACTTTGATAGTTGTTAGAAACAATTGAAGCGGTTTGACCTATGTTTTCCCATGGTGCTAAAGAACCAGATTCAAAACCAGTGTTTGTGAATTCTATGGTTTCAGTAACGTCATCGCTTTTTTTTTCCCAAACTCTTACATAGTCTATTTCCATTGTAGTAGGAAAACCTGTTTTCGTAGTAGCTGCGGCATTTGGATAAAATTGATTACACTTGAACTCTGTAAACTGACGTCTTAAACCCATTGAAAATGTAACATTCATTTGTCTATGCCAGTAAAGATTTTGTTTTCTTCCAACTTCAACTCCATCAACAAACCAGATAATCTCGTTTTTGTTTACTTCGCATCCGTAAATATGGAAATCATCTCTCGGGTCAAATGGTGCGTTGTATAAATTTAGGTTTTCTTCTGGATAAGCTTTGGGTCTATGCCATTTTGGAGTTCCGTCTGGTTCTACAACAATTGTGTGAAGGTTGTGCTCCATTCCTTTAGGGTCGTTTCCAAATCCATGATTAGTGTCACCTTGCTGCATTTCAATAATGTCGATTTCACTATATTGAACATCGCCAGGATTGTTCTGAGTTCTATCAATTGAGCTGTATAACCAAAATGCTGGACATACTCCAGGGAATAAGGCAGCTCCTTTTATTTTAGCTTCATAATAACCGTAATTTCCGGTAGCGAAAGTTTTTAAGATTCCAGACTTGTAATACAATGGGAAATTTGCCACCTGTTTTTGGTTGCATCCATCCCAGAAAGTTCTAGTATGGCTTTCTTGTGTTACGGTTATTTTAGCTGTTCCGTTTGAAACATTGACATTATTATTGTCCCATGACCAAACTCCTACATTGGAGACATTTGGATTCCATTTGTTCCGGTTTACTTCGGTGCCATTAAAATCATCTGATCGATTCCATTTAATTTCCCAAGTTTCGCCAGTCTTGGCGGTTAAAGGTTGATTCTGACTTTTGCTATTCACTGAAAAGAGAAATAAACAGAGTAGTAACCAATTTAATTTTTTGTTTCTTGTAATCATTATTTTAGTTTAATGTTAGTTATTCTGTAAAATTAATTACTGTTAGATGCTACAAGTTGCTCTATATTATCTTTTTATGTGGTTAGATTACCTTTGAATTTTTCCCTTTTAATATGGATTAAATCCTAATATACTAATGTAAGAAATTGTTTTTTTGTTAGTTTACTTTGGGGATTTATTTTCGATTCTAGATGTATTAGGATTTAAATCTAAAGGGATTGTGTCGAATATTGAATATTTTTGTAGGGATTTAAAATTTACAAATGTTTGTTGAAAATCATTAGCATTTTGAGATGTTAGTGTTTTAAGAATTGTAGCTTTTGAGTTAATATTTTGATGATAAATGAAGGCATTGAAATTCTGGAAGTTTAAGAATAAAAAAATCAGTGATGATAAAAGATATTTCGATATTAGGTTTAGGATGGTTAGGGTTGCCACTTGCAATAGAATTAGAAAAAAAAGGATATCAAGTACATGGTAGTACCAGTAGATTGAGTAATTTAAAAACATTTGAGCCATATAATTTTAAGGCATGTCACATAAAATTAGAAGCAGATGCGCTTATTGGCGATTGGGAAAGCTTTATTGAGAACGCATCGGTATTGATCCTAAATTTTCCTCCGAAACGGGTAGAGGGTATTGAAAAAATTCATCCGGCACAAATTCAACAGATTATTAATAAAACTGCTAGAACAACTAAAGTAATTTTTGTGAGTTCGACTTCAGTTTATCAAAATACAAATGGTGTTGTTGATGAATCAATAGCTTGTGTTCCAGAGAAGGCTTCTGGTATGGCACTTGTTGCGGCAGAAAAAATGTTAAAAGAACATTTTGGAAGTAACTTAACTGTTTTACGCTTAGCTGGTTTGATTGGACCAAAACGTCATCCGGGTAGATTTCTGGCTAATAAAAGACAATTAAAAAATCCTAATGGTCCGGTCAACTTAATTCACCAAAAAGATGTAATCGGTTTGATTTCTAGCATTTTGGAATTAGACTGTTTTGGGACTACTATCAATGGTTGTGCTGATACACATCCTAATAGAAAAGAATTTTATGAAAAAGCTGCTGAAGCCTTGAAATTGCTTGCTCCTTCTTTTGAGATGACTTCTAATGAGCATTATAAAATTGTAGATAATAAAAAATCTAAAATCCTGCTAAAGTATGCTTATGAGTTTTCTAATCCTGAGTGGATTTTTAAAGAAGGTTTCTCTTTGTAGAGGAAGTGCTTAAAACAAAAAACACTGTTAGTAGAAAACTAACAGTGTTTTGTTAAAACCTATAAAGGTTTGTCGGGGTGGCAGGATTCGAACCTGCGACCTCCTCGTCCCAAACGAGGCGCGATGACCGGGCTACGCTACACCCCGAGAGTGTTGATGAAATCAGTGCCCGATTTCGAGTTGCAAATATAGTTAAAACAACTATTTTGACAATTAAAAAAACGAAAAAATATAAAGTTTTTTTTCGAGGGCTAGAATGAAGATTTTATTTTGAGGCAGAGATTGTTTTTCCTTATAATCGGATTATAAAAAATTATAAACATTGCAGTATTTGGCTGACTAAAAAGTTTATTTTTGTTTCACAAATTTAAATACAATATTATGTCAGATACAATAGAGAGAATCAAATGTCTTATTATCGGTTCTGGACCTGCAGGATACACTGCTGCAATATATGCTGCTAGAGCAGATTTGAAACCTGTTATGTATACTGGTTTGCAAATGGGGGGACAATTAACAACAACAACTGAAGTTGATAACTTTCCAGGATATCCAAATGGAACGGATGGAACTGCAATGATGGAAGATTTGAAAAACCAAGCAGAGCGTTTTGGAACAGAAGTACGTTTTGGGTTGGCAACAGAAGTTAATTTTTCAAAAGAAGTTGGTGGTGTACACTCAATAATTATTGATGGGGCTACTAAAATTGAGGCTGAAACTGTGATTATTTCTACAGGGGCAACAGCGAAGTATTTGGGACTAGAAAGTGAAGAGAAATTAAAAGGTGGTGGAGTTTCTGCTTGTGCTACTTGTGATGGTTTCTTTTATAAAGGACAAGATGTAGTAGTTGTAGGTGCGGGTGATACTGCTGCTGAAGAGGCTACTTATTTAGCTAATATTTGTAATAAAGTTACTTTATTAGTTCGTAAAGATTATATGCGAGCATCTAAAGCGATGCAACATAGAGTTGAGAGAACTGAAAACTTAGAGGTTATGTTTAATACGGAAATCGAAGAAGTGTTAGGTGACTCTGTGGTAGAAGGTGTAAGAGCTTTTAACAATCAAACAAACGAGAAGCAAGATATTCCTGTAACAGGTGTTTTTATTGCTATTGGTCATAAACCAAATACAGATATTTTTAAAGATATTTTAGATATGGATGATGCTGGTTATTTGATTACTGAAGGAAAATCTACAAAAACAAATTTACCTGGGGTTTTTGCAGCAGGTGATGTACAGGATAAAGAATACAGACAAGCTGTTACGGCTGCGGGTACTGGTTGTATGGCCGCGTTAGATGCAGAACGTTATTTAGGGTCTTTAGAGTAAGATTTACGATAATTTATTAAGAGCCGCATGAACTTCATGCGGCTTTTTTTATGTCTTGATTTGAAGGTTTCACTCCTGGTTGATTTTGTATATTCGTAAAAAAAAATCTGTGAAAAAAAATAATTTCTTAAAGGTGATTGTTGTAATGCTCTTCGTGGTAGTTGGTGTAACAGCTCAAGAGTCTAATTTTACTACCGCTTATAAAGTGTCGGAAAAAGACTTGGTAAATAACTTGTATCCTCAAGACTCTCTTGCAAATGCTTTGGTGATTTTTGAATCTGGAAATAGTTTTATTGAACGATCTGAATATACGGTAGTAACTCATTATAAAAAGAAAATCAAAATACTAAACACTGATGGGTTTGAGCATGCAACGGTAAAATTGTACTTATATGAGGGCAAAAATGGTTTTGAAAAAGTAAAAGATATCAAAGCAACTTCTTATGTCAAAGAGGACGGGAAAGTTACTGTAATAGACATGGATAAGTCTCAAGTTTTTGAAGAAGAGTTAAATGAGAATTATAGCACGGTTACCTTTACTTTACCTAATATAAAGGTAGGTTCGGTAATTACCTATAGTTACACCATTAGGTCACCTTATATTTATAATTTTCATAATTGGAATTTTCAATCTGATATTCCAAAATTATTTAGTGAGTATACTACTAAAATTCCAGCCAATTATAATTATAATATAAAATTGGTGGGTATTCAAAAGTTAGATGAAAATCAGAATGAAATAGAAAGAGATTGTTTCACATTCGGTACGGCTAGTGCAGATTGTACAAAATCTTATTATTTAATGAAAAACATTCCTGCTTTTATTGAGGAAGATTTCATGACAGCCAAGGATAATTATCTTTCAAAAATTGAATATGAATTGATGCAGCTTAAGTATTTTGATGGAAGAGTTGATAATATTACGAAAGAATGGCGAGATGCAGATCGAGAAATAAAATCGAAGTCCTTAGGAAAAGAATTACGAAAATCTAGCTCAGTAAAGGGAGTGTTGCCACTAGATATTGTGTCGGAACCAGATCCTTTGAGAAAGGCAAAGGCTATTTTTGAATATGTTCAAAACAATTATGTTTGGAATGAGGATTACTATCTGTATACGAATATTTCTGTAAAAAAAATGGTTGAGGAGAAATCAGGGAATATTGGTTCTATGAATACCTTGCTTCATAATTTATTAAAGGCGAATGGAATCGAAGTATATCCAGTGATTTCTTCTACTCGAGCAAACGGACTACCAACTAAGTTGTTTCCAGTTCCTTCAGAGTTTAATTATTTATTGGTAAAGGCTACAATCAATGGGAAAAGTTATTTGTTAGACGCATCTGATCCATATACTTCTTTTGGCCAATTACCTTTTAGATGTTTAAATACCTATGGTAGACAATTGGATTTTAAAAAAGGTAGTGACTGGGTTTCGCTTGAAAACAAAAAAGGTTCAATGAGTTTTATGAGTTTGAATTTGAAGTTTGTGGACCCAAATTCATTAAAAGGGAAAATGAAAACCGGGTATTCTGGATATCATGCTCTAGAAAAAAAGAAAAAATACTACCCAAATCCTGCCAATTATGAAAATAAATTACGGGAAGAATTTGAAGGGTTTGAAATAAAAAATTATGCATTGAAAAGTTCTGGGCCTGACGATGAAAAATTTAAAGAGGAGCTAGAATTGGAAAGAGACTTTGAAATTGATGTTGCCTCAGGAATTTATTTAGATCCTTTTTTTTATAAGTTTTTTACAAAAAATCCTTTCAAACTTCAACACAGAACCTATCCTGTGGATTTTGGTTATGAGGATAGTTACTTATATAGAGTTAATTTGGATGTTGGGGAGTTTTATGAAATAGGAGAATTGCCAGAGTCTGTGAATATAAGATTACCTGAGCGGAAAGGTGATTTTATTTGTAATACTACTAAAACGGGAAGTGTTTTGACGGTTAACTTTAGACTTAATTTTAGAGAAAGTCAATATCAGCCAGCGTTGTATGAGGGATTGAAAAAAATAATGGAAAAGGCGGTTTCTGCTCAGTTAAATTCAATTGTTGTATTAAAGAAAAAATAATATGAAAGAACAAGAATTATATAGGTTAAGGTTTCCGATAGGAGAGTTCCAAAAACCTGAGTCTATATCAGCTAAACAGATTGAAGATTGGATTTTGGAGATAGAATTATTTCCTGAAAGACTGCAGAAAGTGGTTGCAAACTTAACAACAGAAGAACTAAATTATAAATACAGACCAGAGGGGTGGGCCCTAAAACAGGTGGTTCATCATTGCGTGGATAGTCATATGAATTGCTTGATAAGAATTAAACTTGCATTAACTGAGGAGGTACCTGCTATTCGCCCTTATTATGAAGATCGTTTTGCTGAATTACCAGATTCTTTAGAGGATAACCTTGAGGTTTCACTGTTGTTATTAAAAGGCTTGCATGCAAAACTAGTACAAGTGATGAAAGGATTGAAAAAAGCGGATTTAAAAAGAGAGTATGTGCATCCAGAACATGGTACAAAATTTAAGTTAGAGGATGTCATTGGGTCATACGCTTGGCATTCAAACCATCATCTTGCACATGTAAAACAAGCATTGGAATTGAAATATTAGATTTAATGGAACTCGATAAAAAATTTGAAAATATTGATTATACAAAGAAGCGTTTACCGAAAATGGAGTACGATTCCTGCGTATTTATGAATTGTGACTTTTCAGGTTCTCAAATTTCGAATATTGAGTTTATAGATTGTCAATTTATTAATTGCAATCTTAGTAATGTTGAGGTCATTAATACGGCTTTTAAAGAGGTCTTATTTGAAGATTGTAAGATGGTTGGAGTGGATTTTAGTCACTGTAATACTTTTTTATTGAATTTTTCCTTTATCAAAAGTCAACTAAGCTATTCCGTATTTTATCAACTAGAAATAAAAGAAACTATTTTTAGAAATTGTAACTTAGAGGAAGTTGATTTTACACAAGCTGATCTTACGAATGCTATATTTGATAATTGTGATTGTAAAAAATCGATTTTTGCAAATACGAATTTAGAAAAGGCAGATTTCTATTCGTCCTATCATTATCATATTGACCCGGAAAGAAATAAAATTAAAAATGCCACTTTTTCTAAAGAAGGTGTTTTAGGATTGTTGGTAAAATATAATTTAAACATTCTAGATTAATTTATTAAAACATACAATATGCTTATTTTAAAAAGAATCCTTTGGAGTTTAGTGGGGTTGATACTGCTTTTAATTGTTTTTGTTTATTCTTATTCAGTTTATCAACAACCTCAATATAAAGGAAATCTCGAATTACAAGGGATAGAAGCTAATGTAAATGTCTATTATGATAATGTTGGTGTTCCTCATATAGAGGCTCTTTCGGAGAAAGATGCTTATACAGCTTTGGGGTATGTCCATGCACAGGATAGGTTATGGCAAATGGAAGTTCTAAGGCGTGTAGCAGCTGGACGATTGTCGGAACTATTTGGTGATAAAACCATTGAGGTAGATCGTTTTTTTAAGAGTTTAGGTATAGAAGAAGCTGCTAAAGAAACCATCCAGACGTTAGATACCACGACTTCTAGTTATTTACTGACAAAAGCTTATTTAGCTGGGATAAATGAATATATAAAAAATGGAAGAACGCCTTTTGAATTTCATGTGTTAGGATTGGAAAAGGAATTGTATCAGTTGAATGATGTTTATAATGTTTTTGGGTATATGGCATTTAGTTTTGCCATGGCTCATAAAACGGACCCTTTGTTGACTGCATTAAAATCAAAATTGGGAGATGCATATTTGAGAGATTTACCTATTGAAATAGATTCTTCTAGAACCAGTATTTTAGGAACTCCAGTTTCGCAGGGGCAAGAGGACTACACGGCTGTAATTTCATCTCTGATAAAGAATTTACCTGTACCTACATTTGTAGGGTCAAATTCGTGGGTAGTAGGTCCTGAAAAAACAAAAGAGGGAAAAGTAATTTTCTCAAATGATCCTCATATTGGTTTTTCACAACCAGCTGTTTGGTATCAAGCCCATTTGAAAACTCCTGATTTTGAAAGTTATGGTTTTCATCTTGGTTTAACACCCTTTGCGTTGCTAGCACATAACAGAGATTATGCATATGGTATTACTATGTTTGAAAATGATGATATAGATTTTTATGTTGAGACACCATCTGTGAAACAAGAAAATAGGTATTTGTATAAAGGTATGGAGATACCATATCAGGTTTCTGAAAAGAGTATTGAGGTAAAAGGAGGTGATCCTGTAACGTTTAAATTAAGGAATACAATACATGGTCCGATTGTCAATGATTTGATAGAACAGATTGATAGTGATTTTCCTGTTTCTATGGATTGGATCTATACAAAACATGAAAATAAATTATTAGAAGCTTCCTACCAAATGTCACATTCTAAGTCTGTATTAGAATTTCAAAATGCAGTTCGTCTTATACATGCGCCCGGTTTGAATATGATGTATGGAGATGCTAAAGGAAATATAGCTTGGTGGGCTGCAGCAAAACTAATGGAACATACGAATGGTGTTAATCCAAAATTTGTATTAAGCGGAGCCGAAGGAGAGGATGATGAATTGTTACCGGTAGATTTTTCTAAGAACCCCCAATCATTAAATCCGAGTGCTAATTTTGTGTATTCTGCAAATAATCAGTCTTTTGCAGTTTTAGAACAAAATGGTGTGCAGGAACAAAAAGGTTATCATGGTTACTACCTTCCGGAAGATAGAGGAAGAAGGATTGTTGAGTTGTTAACTGATAAAACAAATATTACTCAAGAGGAAATGATGAAGATGACTTTAGATGTGACCTCGAGTACGGCAAAAGAATTTATTTCCTTGTTTCCTCTGAAAGAATTATTACGTTCAGGTTCTGAAAATGTAGTTAGAGCATGTCAGTTGTTAGAAAGTTGGGATGCTGATTTTACAATTGAATCTATCCCTGCAACAATTTACATGAAATTGGTTTATGTATATTTAGAAGAGACTCTTAAAGATGAAATGGGAGGAGAGCTATTTGAACAGTTTTTAAATACGCATGTTCAAAAAAGAACGATCAACTTCCTAATAGAAAATTCTAATTCAATATGGTGGGATAAAGTTGGTACAGCTCAAAGGGTGGAGACTAGAAAAGAAATTTTAACAATGACCTTTAATAGAGCTATTTCAGATTTGGAAAATCAATTAGGAAAAGATATTGAAACTTGGAAATGGGGGAGCGTACATACAGTTGAACATGAACACCCGTTAGGGGCTGTAGCTGTGTTTAGGCCTTTTTTAAATATAGGTCCCTTCGCAACTCATGGTGCAAATGAAGTTTTGAATAATTTACAATATCAAATCAATGCTTCCGGCTTGTATAAAGTAAAATCAGGTCCATCCACACGTAGGGTAATTGAATTTTCAAATATAGAAAATAGTAAGGCCATCATTCCTACCGGTCAGTCTGGTAATCCATTTAGTGAGTTTTACAAAAATCAATCTCAAAAATATTTGAATGGAGAATTTGTTCCAATGTTATTAAATGAAACTGAAATTCGAAAATCAAAAAACTATTTGGTACTAGAACCAAAAAACATAAAGGAAACAGATGTAAACTGTTTCCTTTATGTTTTTTGTTATGATTCGAATAAATCAGAGGATAAATAACGATCTCCACGATCACAAATAATGGCGACTACTACGCCAGATTCAAGTTCATTTGCGATTTTAACAGCGGTTGCAACAGATCCTCCGCTACTCATACCTGCAAAAATACCTTCTTCATTTGCCAAACGTTTGGTCATAGCTCTAGCTTCTGTTTCGCTAACCTCAAGAACGCGATCTACTCTTTTGGCGTCATATATTTTAGGTAAATATTCTTCGGGCCATTTTCTAATTCCTGGAATTTTTGAACCATCACTTGGATGGGCACCAATGATTTGAATGTCCTGATTTTGTTCTTTTAAATACCTTGAGGTTCCCATAATAGTCCCGGTGGTTCCCATAGCAGAAACAAAATGGGTAACGCTTCCTTGGGTATCTCTCCATATTTCAGGACCGGTAGTTTTATAATGTGCTCTCCAATTGTCTTTGTTTGCAAATTGATTCAACATTATATAACCTCCTTCAGCAACCTTTTTATCTGCATAATCTCTTGATCCAATAATTCCTTCAGAAGCCGGTGTAAGCACAACTTTTGCGCCATAAGCTCGCATGGTTTGAGTTCTCTCTTTGGTTGAGTTTTCAGGTAAAACTAATTCGATTTTGATGCCTAAAATTTGAGCAATCATTGCTAGAGCAATCCCCGTGTTACCACTTGTAGCCTCAATTAAAATATCATCTTTTTTAATCACCCCTTTCTCCAAGGCAGATGCAATCATATTATATGCTGCTCTGTCCTTTACGCTCCCGCCAGGATTATTTCCTTCTAATTTTAAAAGAAGTTGAACGTTTTTGTTTTTTACTAAATTTTGACTTATTACTAATGGAGTATTTCCAATTAAATCAACAAGTTTTTTAGGCTTCATAGAATGGTATTAAGGAATTAACGATCTTCTTTTTCTTTTATTTTTACCTCGGTAGTTGTAGTATTTAAAACGATTGAGTTTTCCGGTGTTGAGCGCGTAACCCAAGAGTTACCACCCACGATACTGTTTTTACCGATTATAGTTTCACCACCAAGAATTGTTGCATTTGCATAGATGCATACATGTTCCTCTACAGTAGGATGTCTTTTGGCATTCTTCATGTCTTTACTAACACTCAATGCGCCCAATGTAACACCTTGATACACCTTTACATATTTATGAATATGAGCAGTTTCTCCAATAACAATACCTGTTGCATGATCAATAAAAAATGGGGAATCAATTTCTGCTCCAGCATGAATATCTGTTCCAGTTATTCTATGAGCGTATTCACTCATTAGTCGAGAGAAAAGAGGCATTTTTAAGAGGTATAATTCATGACTTAGTCTGTAGATTGCAATAGCATAAAACCCTGGATAAGCAAGGTATACTTCTTGTAAATCATTGGATGCAGGATCGTTTTCTAAAATGAAACTTGCATCTTGAATTAATTTTTCTAAAACATTAGGTAAGCTTGCTAAAAATTTATCCCAAATGGAATCGCATAAATCTTCCGGTTTTTTGCAAGCAACCACAGAAATTTGTTTGAACAGAGATTCAAGTTCATCGATGCTTTTATGTAAGTCAGCGTTTGTATCAAAAAGAGTATAGAATAATTTTTCTGTAAATGTTTCTGTTTTTGTTTTGATACCGTAATTTATAGCGGTGTGATTCTTTAAAGAATCAATATTTTTGATAATCAGATCTTTTGTCATGATTACTGATGTTAAATGTTAATTTAATAATTTAAATGCAAGTTAATTTAGAAACAGCAACAACAAAGACACGCATGAATTTTTGTGCGGAAAAATTTTAGATTATGTGCTTGTTGTAGTAACATCTTTGTAGTCTAAAGTAGACTTCAAAAGTACTAAAGTAAAACTTAGCATTCAAGTCGTTGTTTCACAAGTTTTCTTACAATAAAAAAAGCCTTACTTGGTAGGTAAGGCTGAAGACGTTTTTTATTCTTGTTTGATACCGTATTCTGTTTCTGGTTCGGCTAATTTTTTTAAATAGCTGTTTGTTAATCCTGCTTTTCCAGAAGAACAATAAATGCCGATATAGCCACCTTGAAATAAGGAATCTACTAAGGTAAGTCTTACAGTTCCATTAATTGATAATTCAATATAAGTACCATAGGCAATCAATGAGAACTTAATTTTTTTGTTTTCGCTGTGTTCAAATTGATTTATTTGTAAGTTTTTAAAAATAAAATTGTTCGCAATA
Source organism: Flavicella sp. IMCC45537 (assembly GCF_057197705.1). Classification (NCBI taxonomy): domain Bacteria; kingdom Pseudomonadati; phylum Bacteroidota; class Flavobacteriia; order Flavobacteriales; family Flavobacteriaceae; genus Flavicella; species Flavicella sp. IMCC45537. The sequence goes on along the minus strand of NZ_CM170067.1, from coordinate 2,132,978 downwards.
TCCTGATCGTTGTGACCCCATTGTCTAATTTGGACAAAACCATTTAAGTAATCAAAAGAGATATAGTATCCATTTCCGTTAGAGTCTGAGTTAAATACCAAACCGCATTTCCCTAGGTTGTAGAGGTGGAGTTCTCCTTCCCAAATAAAGTTTTTAAAAGGGTTTTTACATCCGAATAATTCATAACCACTTTTGGTACTTACAATTCTTTCTTCTAGGGTTTCAATAATAACACTGGTTGGATTATTTAATAGTGTTTCAGTTTTATTAAAACCTGTTTGAGGGATTGTTTTTGTTACCTTTTCTTCCCAACGATAAAAAGATTTTAATTTCAGTCGCCCTTTTTTATCTGCAACAATTTCTTTAGGAGGGGTGATTATTCGGTAGGTGTTTACGCTTTTTCCAGAAAAATAAAAGCTATAGACTAAAAGGTGTTTTCCGTCTTTTACAACTCTACCAGCGTAATTTCCTTTAGGCAAAAGTACATTGCTATTGTAAGAAGCATATGTTCCTGTAAATTTATCAGAAAACCAATATCGGATTTTTAAATCTTCTCTAATAGATCCAATTAAATAATACCTTCCGTCTATCTTGAAGGCACAAGGGCACTCTACATCATCATACACCATTGGGGAAAATAGTTGCTTTTTTAGTTTGAAGGTTTGATCTTCAAGTGTGGCAAGTCCAACGCAACCCCTTCTTGATACAAACCCTTCTGGCCCTCTAGCGCAAATGAGCAAATGTGTATGGTTATTATCTTTAAAGAGAAAAGGATCTCTAAAACTAAGCCATTGTCTTGGGTTATTCGTTTCAGAACATTCATAAAAAGGAGCTTCAGATCCTATAGGTTCAAAGGAGGTGTCTTTCTCCCAGTGAATCAAATCTCTAGATTTTGCTTTTCCTATTTTTTGAATATCACCTTGGTCCTCTCTTTTAAGTCCCGTATAATACATTACAAAATAATCTTGCTCTTGTGAGACATGCATAGTCCAAAGCATGTCGTCATCCCATTCTCCAGGGTGGCCTACAAAAAGTGCGTTTTTATTTCTTTTCCAGTTGATGCCGTCCTCAGATGTGGCATGGGCAATATAGTCATGGTTAGGAATTATTAGATGAAAGAGATGGTATTTTCCATTGTGGATAAATACATCAATATCACCAATTTCCCATTTACTAAATCCTCCTCCTGAATACATAATTATAGAACTTTATAATGTTTTAATCCTTCTAAAACACCTTCAGCAGCTATTCCCTCAGAAACATAATTGTTTTGTAAATGTAATAGGGGGATAAGTTCTTTGGTGTGGTTTTTTACAATAATCGATTTAACTAAGGGCATAAACATATCGCTATCATTCCCTGAGTCTCCTGCCGTGTATGTTGATTTTTTAGAGATGTTCCATTTCCTGCATATGTATTTTACAGAATTTCCTTTGGATGCTCTTCTAGGGATAATGTCTAAAAATTGATCTTGTGATGCTATGATGTTTACAAGGTGGTAAATGTTTCCTAAAGCCTCTTTTATTTCGTCAAGATTGAAATCTTCTTTTTTGTAGTCATAAGAAATTTTATAAATGTTTTGCGACCCTAAATCTGCTTGTAATTTAAGCCATTTGATTCCACTTAAAGCTTTGTAGATGTCGTTTCGTTTCCATCGTCCTCCTATAAACTTATGCCATTTTTTGTCTAAGTGAAAACTATCTTGGTTTGGGTAGTAGATTTCTGTACCCACTGAAGAAATAACAATATCTGGAGTAGGGACATCAAATTCTTTTAAAAATTCCATTATTTTGGGTAGACTTCTTCCTGAAGCAAGTGCAAAGGCAACATTTTTAGGTCTTTGTGTTAATTGTAGTAACAGTTTTTCTAATCCTGGATTGTTAGTTTCAGGGTGTAGTAATGTACCATCAATGTCGCAAACAATTAGTTTTTCAATGTTTTCTTTAAGTCTCAGTTGAACGGGAATTCCGGATGCATTGTAATTTTTGCTAGACGATGCTTTTAGATTTTCACAAATTCTTTTCAGGTATGTTTCAACATGACTTTCCCAGTTATATATCTTTCTGACATTAGAAATACCACTTTCAGAATGGTTTCTCCACAGGTCATTATTTGTTAGAGTTTTTATCAATGCAGCACTTATTTCATCTGCGTTTAATGGATTTACAAGAATTCCGTTGTTACAGTTGGGAATGATCTCAGAGGGTCCACCAAATTTGGTTGCTACAACAGGTAAACCAGAGCTAGCCGCCTCGATAATGGTAAGTCCAAAATTTTCATAAAGAGTTAAACTAGCAAATACTCCTTTTTTTTCTGCACAATATGAGTAGATCGTGGCGATTTCGTTTTCAACATCGTGTTTTTTAGGAATGGCTAGTTTTCCATAAAGATCATATTTGTCCATGAGCAAAAGAATCTCGGTTAAAACAGATTTTTCCTTTTCAGGCATGTCATTAATATCTTGTCTAATTCCTGCGAATATCACCAGGTTTGCGAGACTTTGTAATTCTTTATTTTTTCCATAGACTTCGATTAGTGTTCGTAAATTTTTATGACGGTCGGGTCTAGAGATTGCAACAATTACTGGTTTATGGGGGTTTGATAAAAACTTTTCTATTTTTTCTCCAACCCAATGATGTCGTTTGCTATTTTCATTTTCATTTTTATGACAATAATAAGGTTCAAATTTTTCAATATTTATTCCCGGTGGTATTATTTGAAATTTTGCTTGTTGATGGTTAGCATAATCTTCATAAGAATGGATTTCTTGGTGTGTGGAAGTGATAATGAATTCCGAATTTTCTAAAACAGATTCTTCAGCTTGAATCCTTTTATTAAAATTAAATTTTTTCTCAAGTTCTTCTTCGGAGTGTCCTTTTTCTAAAAGTTTTATTTTTTTATGCAAGCCTAGAGAGTGACCTGTATGACAAAAAGGGATGTTTAATATTTTCGATAATTCAACCGCTGCATAACCAGCATCGCCATAATGACTATGAATCCAATCTGGTAGGATTTCAAATTTTTTCATGTGGGCTATAGCGCCTGAGACAAAATCATCTAAATAATCCCATAAATATTCTTTGGGTTGGTATTTTTTACCGGCAAACGGTATTCTGTGTATTTCTAATTTTGAATTTATCGTTTCTTTAGATTTAGAATAACATTTTGATACTTCCGGGTCATCAATAAGTCTAGTGAAAATATGAACAGATTTTACTTTGGGGTGTTTTGATAAATGATTGGCTAGGTCATAAACATATCGAGTTTGACCTCCATTATCAGCATCTCTACCAATCTCTAGATGTTCACCTCGAATAAGTCCATGTACATTCATCAACGCAATACGTAATTTCATAGCAATATGGTTTTAGTATTATAGGTTTCAAAAAATATGTAGGGTGTAACGATTAATTACTTTATTATATTACGTTTTTTTTGGGATGTGACCAAATTTATTGCTTGTAATGAGGAGTTTACTAAACCTATGGTTGAGTTTTGAACAAAAAAAAGCCTTACTAAATTAGTAAGGCTTTTTATATCGTTTGAATCAAGTTATCCTTTGATTTGACATTTTTCCATTAGGATATGCAAATCTTCATCGTTGATTTCTTTCTTTGTATCTGCGAATTTCAGGAACTCAGGGTAAGTTGCATCTAATTGAAGTTTAGTCAACTCGTATCCGTTGTTTTTTAATCTGTATGCTAAAGCAGCTCTACCACTTCTTGCAGTTAAAACAATTGAAGATTCTGTCACTCCAACATCTGCTGGATCCATAATTTCATATGTTTCTCTGTTTTTGATAACACCATCTTGATGGATCCCAGAACTATGAGCAAAGGCATTATCACCAACAACAGCTTTGTTAGGTTGTACTACCATTCCCATGCTTTCTTGAACCAACTGACTGATACCAAAAAGCATTTGAGTGTTTACATTCGTATCTAATTCTAAATAAGGATGTTGTTTCATGATCATAACAACTTCTTCCAAAGCAGTATTACCAGCTCTTTCTCCAATACCATTAATAGTACATTCGATCTGTCTAGCACCATTAACGATACCTGCAATAGAATTGGCAGTTGCTAATCCTAAATCATTATGACAATGGCATGATAATATTACATTTTCAATACCTTTTACATTCTCTTTAAGGTATTTTATTTTTGCTCCGTATTCTTCAGGTAAACAGTAACCTGTTGTGTCAGGGATGTTTAAAACTGTAGCTCCAGATTTGATTACAGCTTCACATACACGTGCTAAATACTCGTTGTCTGTTCTACCCGCATCTTCTGCATAAAATTCAATGTCTTCAACAAAACCTTTTGCATATTTTACAGCTGCTTGAGCTCTTTCAATAATTTTTTCAGGAGTTGTGTTGAATTTGTATTTGATGTGAGACTCAGAAGTACCGATTCCAGTATGAATTCTTGGTCTCTTTGCTAGTTTAAGTGCTTCAGCAGCAACCTTAATGTCATTTTCATGAGCTCTAGTAAGTCCACAAACTGTTGCGTTTTTTACAATTTTAGAAATTTCTTCAACTGATTTAAAATCACCAGGACTCGAAACAGGGAAACCAGCTTCAATGATATCAACACCTAATAAATCTAATTGCTCTGCAATAACTAATTTCTGCGAAGTATTTAGTTTACATCCAGGTACTTGCTCACCATCTCTTAGGGTTGTGTCAAAAATTTGAACATGATTATCACTCATCTTTCCTTGTATTTGTGTTTTAACTATACTTCAAAAATAGCGTAAATATTAGCTTTTTTATTATCAAATATACAATGATTACTGTATTCAAATGTTTCAGAATATCATTTAAAAAACTGAAAATCAGTTATTAAGGTGTTTTCTTTTTACAATGGCTAATTGAAATATACATAAATCAAAAAGCCATTAAATTGAGTTGTTTTGTTTGTTGTTGAATTTCTTAATGTAAAATAAATTGGAATGGTTTTTAGTTTGTTTACATTATTACTGGGTGTTTTGATAGAATTTGATAAGAGGATTTCTAATTGGATGAGATTTTAAGAAAAATGTAAAAAATGTAGTAAGTTTGTTTTTCTAGTTCGTGAAACAATAAATTCTTCATTATGCCTCAGGATCAAAAAGATTCTCTTTTTTTATTGATAAAATCATTGTCAAAATCGGAAAAACGACAATTTAAACTGTATGCAGGAAGGTTAGGAGGTAATGCCGAGGCTAATTTTATGGCACTTTTTAGTGTTATGGATAAAATGGAAGTTTATGATGAGCAGTTGATATTAAAAAAAACAAATATCAAAAAGCAACAAATCTCTAATTCTAAAGCGCATTTGTACAAGCAAATTTTAATTAGTTTACGTTTGAGTCCGATTCATCAGAATGCGAGAACTCAAATTAGAGAGCAATTGGATTTTGCAACAATTTTATACAATAAAGGATTGTACAAGCAGAGTCTAAAGATTTTAGATAAAACTAAAAATGTTGCTATTAGTAAAGAAGAATATACCTTGGCATACGAGTTAGTGGAACTAGAGAAAGTTATTGAGTCTCAGTATATCACTAGGTCTATGAGTGATCGTGCCGATATATTATCTGTAGAGGCGAAAAATATCAGCGCAAAAAATGTAGTAGTATCAAAATTATCTAACTTATCTCTGCAGTTGTACAGCTGGTTTTTAAAGTACGGTTATGTTAGAAATGATAATGATTTTAAGATAGTTAATGATTATTATGAAGCTCGTTTACCCAATTTTGTTTTTTCAGAACAGGGCTTTACCGGAAAAATGTTTTTGTTTCAGGCCAAATTATGGTACGCATTTATAATTCAAGATTTTCTGTCTTGTTATAGATACTCACAAAAGTTAGTAGCCCTTTTTGATGAGTATCCGGATATGAAGCAATTGCATCCAGTATTTTATTTGAAAGCGATAAATTATTCTTTGGAGTCCTTGTTTTATTTACAGCAGACTTATAAATTTAATGAAACCTTAATTTCTTTGGAGGATTCTATCGAGTATAGAAGGTTTTTTGTCAATGAGAATACCTTGTTGTTGGCAAATTTATATTTGTTTCAACATAAAATAAATCTTTATTATTTAGAAGGAGAATTTAATAAAGGAACTCAGTTTGTGCCAGAAGTTTTAAGTCAGATTAAAGCTTTTGGAAAAAAAATAGATGCGCATCATGTTATGCTGTTTTATTATAAAATTGGCTGTATGTACTTTGGTGCAGGCGATTATGATAACTGTATCATTTATTTAAATAAGATTATTCAAAATAAGGATTTAAAAATGCGTGAAGATTTATTATGTTATACCAGAGTTTTAGATTTGGTTGCCCATTATGAATCTGGACAAGATCAAAATATTGATGAACTCATCAAATCCACCTATAAGTTTTTACTAAAGATGGATAATTTGTACGAGGTTCAGAAAAAAATGATAAAATTCCTTAGGAATCTGACTTCGTTATATCCAAATGAACTGAAAGATGCTTTCAAAAAATTACATAAAGAATTAAAGGAATTTGAAGATCACCCCTACGAAAAAAGAGCCTTTTTGTATTTAGATATTATTTCTTGGTTAGAATCTAATATTGAAGGTATTCCAGTTGAAGAGGTTGTAAAAAGAAAAATGCGTTCTAGAGAATAAAATTTTATGTCTCAACAGCAAAAATATTTTTATTTAGTAAAGTTTCAGTATTTAGGGTTTCGTTATCATGGTTGGCAAGTACAACCCAATGTGAAAACGGTTCAAAAAATGGTGGAAAGAACGTTGTCGTTTGTTTTTAAGCATTCAAATTTCAAGGTCTTAGGAGCTAGTAGAACCGATATGATGGTCTCTGCAAGTCAATCTGCATTTGAGCTTTTTATTTATGAAGAAATTGATGCAGTTTTGTTAAAGGAAAAACTGAATAAAAGTCTTCCAAATGATATTAAAATTCTTGAAATTTTTGAGGTAGAGGCTTCTTTTAATATCATACAAAATTCAAAACTGAAAAAATATACTTACCTCTTTTCTTGCGGTGAAAAAATTCATCCTTTTTGTGCACCATTTATGTTAGGGGTGATTGAGGAGTTGGATGTGGCTTTGATGCAAGTTGGTGCAAAGCTTTTCGAGGGGAAACATAATTTTCAGCGATATGCTTACAAACCTTCCGAGCATACCGTTTTTGTGCGTGAAATATCCTCTTGTGAAATTGTTGAGAATACAGAACTTGTTGCAAATTTTTTTCCAAAAAAAACATACATGCTAAAAGTGGAAGGTGCAGGTTTTATGCGTTATCAAATTAGGTTGATGATGGGGGTTTTGTTTCAACTAGGAAAAGGGCTTGTGGATTTAGATTTTATTAGAGACACTCTTGAAAATCCTTCCTCTGAAACATTAAAGGAATTAGCTCCAGCTTCAGGGTTGACTTTAGATTCTATCACTTTTGATTGATCGTTTTTTGCAAAATATTATTATTCTAAATCTTGAATTTGAATAATTATATGCAGATATTTGCAAATCGCTATTGAAAAGTGATTATTCCTTGAATATTCTCCTTTTTTTTAGGTTTATCGTTGTAGATTTTTGAATGTAACTTGTTGTTATACAGTTTTTAAGGGTTTTAAATGATGGCTTGAATAACGTAGTGTATTATATAAAAAAACAAAAAAATAATTAGGCAGTATTATATTTGCTTAGGAAATCAAATTTGGATTGAAACATATTCCTTTTCGGAGGATATAAAAAATTATAAAATGGCATTAAATAAACACAGTAGTAGATTAACACAAGATGAGTCTCAACCAGCTTCTCAAGCGATGTTATATGCGGTAGGTTTAACAGATGAAGACATGAAAAAACCTCAAATCGGTATTGCAAGTACTGGTTATGATGGAAATCCATGTAACATGCATTTGAATACGTTGGCTGCAGAAATCAAAAAAGAAGCAAATAAAAATGAGCAGGTCGGATTGGTTTTTAATACTATCGGTGTGAGTGATGGAATTTCAATGGGAACTTCTGGGATGAATTATTCATTAGCATCTAGAGATATCATTGCTGATTCTATGGAGACAGTTGTAAACGCTCAGAGTTATGACGGTCTTATTGGTGTTGTTGGTTGTGATAAAAATATGCCAGGAGCAATTATTGCAATGTTACGTTTGAATCGTCCGTCTATCATGGTATATGGTGGTACCATTCGTTCTGGGAATTACAAAGGAAAAAAATTAAACATCGTATCTGCTTTTGAGGCGTTAGGTCAAAAAGTTGCAGGTGAAATTGATGAAAAAGAATACAGAGAGATTATCAAAGCATCTATTCCTGGTGCAGGAGCTTGTGGAGGTATGTATACTGCAAACACAATGGCTTCTTCTATAGAATGTATGGGAATGGCATTGCCTTATAACTCTTCAATTCCTGCAGAAAATCCTAATAAATTATCTGAGGCTGAGCGTACGGCTCAAGCAATGAAAAATTTGTTGGAATTAGATTTGAAACCAAAGGATATTGTAACTAAAAAATCTATCGAAAATGCAATTGCAATTGTAAATGCATTGGGTGGATCTACAAATGCAGTATTACACTATTTAGCAATTGCATATGCGGCGGATATTGAATTTACGTTAGAAGATTTTCAGAGAGTTTCAGATAGAACTCCGTTAATTGCAGATTTAAAACCTTCTGGAAAATATTTAATGGAAGATGTTCATGGTGTTGGAGGAACTCCGGCAATTATGAAATATTTATTAGAAAAAGGATTTTTGCATGGTGACTGTATGACAATTACAGGAAAAACATTAGCTGAAAATTTAGCAGATGTTGAAGCTATGGAATTTGAAGATCAAGATGTAGTATTCCCAACGGATAAAGCATTGAAGTCTTCAGGGAATTTACAGATTTTATACGGAAACCTTGCTGAAGAAGGAGCCGTGGCTAAAATTTCTGGAAATGAAGGATTGGTATTTGAAGGTAAAGCTGTTGTTTATGATGGTGAACAAGCTGCAAACACTGGGATTTCAAATGGAGAAGTAGAAAGAGGAGACGTCGTCGTTATCCGTTATGTAGGACCTAAAGGAGGACCTGGTATGCCGGAAATGTTAAAGCCGACTTCTTTGATTATGGGAGCTGGTTTAGGAAAGTCAGTTGCTTTGATTACTGATGGAAGATTCTCTGGTGGTACGCACGGTTTTGTTGTTGGGCACATAACGCCAGAAGCACAACAAGGAGGATTGATAGGATTGGTTGAGACAGGAGACAAGATTTTAATTAGTGCAGAAGACAATTCTATCACCTTGCAAGTTTCTGAAGAGGAGATTGCAAAACGTAAAGAAAACTGGCAAACACCAGCTTTAAAACATAATAAAGGAATTTTATTTAAGTACGCAAAATCAGTTGCTTCTGCTTCTGAAGGTTGTGTAACAGATAAATACTAATTCCTTAAAACATTTTCAATTGCTCGCAATTGATATATTAAATTTTCGAATATGGGAAATTCAACAAATAACAAATCAACTGAAAGAATTATAGGTGCAGAAGCAGTTGTAAGAGCTCTTTTAGAAGAAGGTGCGGATTTAGCTTATGGTTATCCTGGAGGGGCAATTATGCCTATCTATGATGAATTATACAAGTACCAAGATAAATTACATCATGTATTAACCCGTCATGAGCAAGGTGCAATTCATGCAGCTCAAGGTTTTGCTAGAGTTTCTGGAAAAGTAGGAGTCTGTTTGGCTACTTCTGGTCCAGGAGCAACTAACTTAATTACAGGGATTGCAGATGCGCAGATTGATTCTACGCCTTTAGTTTGTATTACTGGGCAAGTAGCATCTCATTTGTTAGGTACTGATGCGTTCCAAGAGACAGATGTGATTAGCATTTCTGCTCCTGTAACAAAATGGAATATTCAAGTAACAAAATCTCAAGATATCCCTGCGGCTATTGCAAAGGCATTTTTTATTGCAAGATCAGGAAGACCAGGTCCTGTGTTAATTGATATCACTAAAGATGCTCAATTGGGAGAATTGGATTATTCTTATGAGAAATGTTCTGCGGTAAGAAGTTATAAACCAGTTCCTGAAACGGATATCGAAAAAGTTAAGGAGGCAGCTGAGTTGATCAATGCAGCTAAAAAACCTTTTATCGTATTCGGACAAGGAGTAATTCTTGGAGAAGCGGAAGCGGAACTGAAAGCTTTGATTGAAAAGTCTGGTATTCCATCGGCATGGACGGTTTTAGGATTATCAGCTTTACCAACCGAACATCCATTAAATGTTGGGATGGTTGGTATGCACGGACATTATGGACCTAATAAATTGACAAACGAATGTGATTTGTTGATTGCTATTGGAATGCGTTTTGATGATCGTGTTACGGGAGATTTATCTAAATATGCGAAACAGGCAAAAGTAGTGCATTTTGATATTGATCCTGCAGAGATTGATAAGAATGTAAAAACGGATGTTGCTGTAATTGGTAATTCTAAAGATACCTTAGCGAAAATATTACCTTTTATCAATGAAACGAAGCATGAAGCTTGGCACAACGAATTTAAGGAATATAGAAAAATAGAAGACGAGGCGGTTATTATTCCACAGTTAGAACCAACAAAAGAAGGTTTAACAATGGGAGAGGTAATCAACCAAGTGAATAAGGAAACAAATGGAGATGCAGTAATTGTTTCTGATGTTGGACAGCATCAAATGTTTACAGTACGTTATGCTGATTTTACTACAACGAGAAGTAATGTTACTTCTGGTGGGTTAGGGACAATGGGATTTGCATTACCAGCAGCAATTGGTGCTAAAATGGGTGCTCCAGAAAGAGAAGTAGTCGCTTATATCGGTGATGGAGGTTATCAAATGACCTGTCAAGAATTGGGTACTATTTTACAAACAGGTGCTGCGGTTAAAATAGTAGTATTGAATAATGAGTTCTTAGGAATGGTACGTCAATGGCAGCAGTTGTTTTTCGATAAGCGTTATGCTTCTACAGTGATGACAAATCCTGACTTTATTAAACTAGCGGAGGCTTATGATATCAAGGCTACAAAAGTTGTAAAGCGTGAGGAATTAGCAGGTGCAGTAAAAGAGATGATTGCTTCTAAAGAATCTTATTTCTTAGAAGTAATGATTGAGAAGGAAGACAATGTTTTCCCGATGGTACCTACAGGGGCTAGTGTTTCAGATGTAAGATTAAAATAAAAGAAAATGGAAAAACAATTATTTACGATTTCTGTTTATACAGAAAATAATCCAGGGTTATTAAATAGAATTGCAACTATTTTCTTGAAAAGACATATCAATATTGAGAGTTTGAATGTTTCTAGATCTGAAATTGAAAATGTACATCGTTTTACGATTGTGGCAAATATGACAGAAGTTGCTGTAAAGAAACTAGTAGGTCAAATAGAAAAACAAATTGAAGTAATTAAAGCTTATTACCATACAGATGATGAGATTATTTTTCATGAAACTGCGTTGTATAAAATAGCTTCAAACTTATTATTTGATAAAAGAGAAATTCAAAATATTATCAAAAATAGTCATGCAAGTATTGTAACGGTAAATCCTGACTTTTTTGTAATTGAGAAAACTGGATTCAGAAAGGAAACTGAAGCTTTGTATGATCAATTAGCTCCTTATGGAATTATGCAATTCGTAAGAACAGGTAGAATTTCTGTTTCAAAAACGGAAATGAAAATCTCTAAGCAATTAAAAAATCTATAGTTTCTTAAAAAAGCCATCTATTTAAATAAAAATGAATAGGTTTTTTTAGAGATAATGATAAGATTATTAAGATTTAAGCAAAGGTTTTTATATTTTTGCAATCGCAATAAAAAATAATATAATAGCTAATTGGTAATAGCGGTACTAAAACGGTTAATCAATTAGTTTTAAATAAATTAACAAACAAAAGAAAAATGGCAAATTATTTTAACACACTTTCTTTACGTGAGCAATTGGAACAATTGGGACAATGTGAGTTCATGGATAGATCAGAATTTGACGGAGGTGTAGAAGCATTGAAAGGTAAAAAGATCGTTATTATTGGATGTGGAGCTCAAGGATTGAACCAAGGGTTGAACATGAAAGATTCAGGATTGGATATTTCTTACACTTTAAGACCAGCTGCAATTGCTGAAAAAAGACAATCTTACATCAATGCAACTGAAAATGGATTTGCAGTTGGGACTTACGAAGAAATGATCCCTTCAGCTGATTTGTTAATCAACTTAACTCCAGATAAACAACATACTGCTGTTGTAACTGCTGTGATGCCATTGATGAAAAAAGGAGCTACTTTATCTTATTCTCATGGATTCAACATTGTTGAAGAAGGGATGGAAGTAAGAAAGGATATTACAGTAATTATGGTTGCTCCTAAGTCACCAGGTTCTGAGGTAAGAGAAGAATTCAAAAGAGGATTTGGAGTACCTACATTAATCGCTGTTCACCCTGAGAATGATCCAGAAGGAAAAGGATGGGATTACGCTAAGGCATATGCTGTTGCTACCGGTGGTCATACTGCTGGTGTTTTAAGATCTTCTTTCGTTGCAGAGGTAAAGTCTGATTTAATGGGAGAGCAAACAATTCTTTGTGGATTGTTACAAACAGGATCTATCTTATGTTTTGATAAGATGGTTGCTGAAGGAATCGATGCAGGTTACGCTTCAAAATTAATCCAGTACGGATGGGAAACTATTACGGAAGGAATGAAGTATGGTGGAGTAACGAATATGATGGATAGATTATCTAATCCAGCTAAAATTGCTGCATTTAAAGCATCTGAAGATTTAAAAGACTTAATGCGTCCATTATTCCAAAAGCATATGGATGATATTATTTCAGGTCATTTCTCTAAAACAATGATGGAGGACTGGGCTAATGATGATAAAAACTTATTGACTTGGAGAGCTGCTACAGGTGAAACTAACTTTGAGAAAACTCCTGCAGGTGATGTAGAGATTTCTGAGCAAGAGTACTATGATAATGGTACGTTAATGGTTGCAATGGTAAAAGCTGGTGTTGAGTTAGCTTTTGAGGCAATGGTTGAGTCAGGAATTATTGATGAGTCTGCTTACTACGAGTCATTACATGAAACTCCATTAATTGCTAACACAATTGCAAGAAAGAAATTATATGAAATGAATAGCGTAATTTCTGATACTGCTGAGTACGGATGTTACTTATTTGATCATGCTGCAAAACCATTAATCGCTGATTACGTGAAAAATGCTCCAATTAACATGATTGGTAAGCCATTTAATACTGGTGATAACGGTGTAGATAACAAAGAACTTATTGAGGTTAACGCTGCTATTAGAGAGCACGGTGTTGAGGAAATTGGTGAGTACTTGAGAGAGTCTATGACTGCAATGAAAAAAATCGTATAATTAGATACAATTTTATATTGAAAGCCTGATAGACGAAAGTTTATCAGGCTTTTTAATTTTTTATACTTTTATATAAAATCTAGGGATGCTTTATTTTACTTTATTAATATATGTAGAAAAAGGGAAAGAGCTTGTTTTTCAGGAGTTTGAGGAGCTTACTTTGCCTTTGCTGTCTGAGTATAACGCAAAACTTATTATGCGGTTGCGTCCAGATGAAAATTCTGTTGTTGCTATGGAGGGAGAGATGCCTTATGAGGTTCATTTTTTGTCCTTTAATACGGAATCAGATTTTGAAAGGTACAAGAACGATCCTAGAAGACAAGAGTTTTTAAAATTGAAAGAAGAATCAATCACAGCCACATTAATGATAAAAGGAGAACAAATATGATAACGATCGAAAAAGTGTTGAAAGCACAAAAAAATATTAAATCTATTGTGAATGTTACTCCTTTGGATGTAATGGAGAATTTCTCGAAAAAATATGGTGCTTCCATCTTGTTTAAAAGAGAAGATCTTCAAGTAGTACGTTCTTATAAGATTAGAGGTGCTTATAATAGGATGGTAAATCTTTCTTCTAAGGAATTGGTGAACGGTGTTGTGTGTGCAAGTGCCGGAAATCATGCCCAAGGGGTAGCTCTGGCTTGTCAGAAGTTGAAAGTAAAAGGAGTTATTTTTATGCCTACAACAACTCCTAATCAAAAAATAGGTCAGGTGAGGATGTTTGGACAGTCTTTTGTGGAAATCGTTTTAGAAGGAGATACCTATGATGCAAGTTATGCTGCAGCAGCGGCATATTGTGAGGAGCATGGAGCTACTTTTGTGCATCCTTTTAATGATGAAGATGTAATGGCGGGGCAAGGTTCTGTCGGGTTAGAAATAATCGATCAGTCTCAGGAGCCAATTGATTATTTGTTTTTACCTGTCGGTGGTGGAGGTTTGGCTGCGGGTGTTTCTAGTGTTTTTAAAGTATTAAGTCCAAATACAAAAATTATTGGGATAGAACCTGAAGGGGCTCCTTCTTTTAATGTTTCTTTAGAAAAAGGAGTGAATACAACTCTAGATCACGTTGAGAAGTTTATTGATGGTGCTGCTGTCAAGAGGATGGGAGATGCGACTTTTGAAATATGTAAAGAACTTGTTCATGATGCTAATGTTGTTTCAGAAGGAGCTGTATGTTCTACGATTTTAAAAGTTTATAATGAAAATGCTCTAGTGGTGGAACCCGCAGGGGCTCTTTCTATTGCTGCTTTAGATCTGTATAAAGAAGAAATAAAAGGAAAGAATGTAGTCTGTGTTGTAAGTGGTGGGAATAATGATATTACCCGAATGGAAGAAATGAAAGAGCGTTCTCTTTTGTATGAGGGGTTAAAACATTATTTTATTATTCGTTTTCCTCAAAGAGCAGGTGCATTAAAAGAATTTGTGGTAGAGGTGTTAGGGCCGAATGATGATATTGCTTATTTTGAATATACTAAAAAGAATAACAGAGATAAAGGTCCTGCTGTAGTTGGGATTGAACTTAAAAGTAAAGATGATTTTTCGCCCTTGATAAAAAGGATGAAGGAGAAAGGGTTTTTAGGAGAGTATCTAAATGAGAGTCCGGAATTATTTCAGTTTCTAGTTTGATACTAGTGATACTGATTCTTTAGTTTTGTGTACGGATTGACCCTGTATTGCAGGGCTTTGTGTTTATGTATAGACTAATTACAAGCATCCCAGATAGGGTCCTTCGGAGTAGGAGCAATAATTTCAATAGGTTCTTTTTTAACAGGATGCATAAAATTTATTTTTCTAGCATGTAGGTGGATTCCTGCATCTTTATTACTTCTGTTAAAGCCGTATTTTAAATCTCCTTTTATGGGGCAATTAATATTTGCGAGTTGACTTCTTATTTGATGATGTCTCCCTGTTTCTAAATCAATTTCAAGGAGGTGATAGTTGTCTAGGTTTTTAATTGTTTTATAGTGGAGGATCGCTTTTTTTCTATCTTTTCCATCCTCGTTAAAAACACTAGCCTTATTGTTCTTTGGGTTTTTTCTAAGGTAATTAATTAGCGTGTCTGAAGCTTTTGAAGGTTTGTTTTTTACTACTGCCCAATAAGTTTTGTCAATGGTTTTGTCTCGAAGCATTTTATTGAGACGTTCCAGTGCTTTCGAGGTTTTTGCAAAAATAACAATACCAGTGGTGGGCCTGTCTAAGCGATGCACGACACCTAAATACACATTACCTGGTTTGTTGTATTTTTCTTTAATATATTCTTTGAGGATATCGCTTAAAGGAGCATCTCCAGTTTTGTCTCCTTGTACTAAATCTCCCGTTTTTTTATTGACAACGATGATGTGGTTGTCTTCAAAAAGAATTTCTATGTTTTTGGAATTGGATCTCAAAAGAATATTTTTTTACAAGTTTTAAGATTCTTTTAATTGGATGTTTACTTTATCGATAAAGTTTAAAACTGAATCTCTACCTTCTTTAGAAGTAGAAGATGTGACAAAATAATCCGGAAAAATATCCCAAGAATCAGCCAGTAACTTTGTTTTGTAGTTTTCAATATTGCGCTTTAACACAGTTGGCGTTAGTTTGTCGGCTTTGGTGAAAATAATACAAAACGGGATTTGACTTTCTCCAAGAAATTGCATGAAATCCATGTCTATTCGTTGAGGTTCATGTCTTGAATCAATCAAAACAAAAGAACATATTAATTGTTCTCTTTGAAGAAAATAATTTTTAATAAAAGATTGAAATGTTCTTTTGGTTTTTTTTGAAACTCTAGCATATCCATATCCAGGTAAATCAACTAGAAACCAACTATCATTAATCTTAAAATGGTTAATTAATTGTGTTTTTCCAGGAGTACCAGATGTTTTGGCAAGTTTTCTTTGTCCGGTAAGCATATTGATCAAAGAGGATTTTCCTACATTAGATCTACCGATAAACGCATATTCAGGAATTCGTTCTTTAGGACATTTACTTACGTCAGAATTACTGATTTCAAAAGAAGCCGTTTTGATTTTCATGAGATGTGTATAAAAAACAAACACAAATTTTTTTAAAAATTTGTGTTTGTTTATGAGTTGTTATAGATTGTGCTTTATCAGCCAATCGTGAACAATTTTATTAAATTGATCAGGGTGTTCTGTCATAGGAGCATGACCACATTTGTCAATCCAGAATAACTCTGAATTTGGCATTAATTTATCAAAATCATGCGCAACTTCTGGTGGTGTTACTGTGTCTTGTTTACCCCAAACTAGACATGTTTCTAGTTTCATGTCAGGTAGGTCTTTTGCCATGTTATGGCGGATGGCACTTTTAGCAAGTGAAAGAATTCTTAAGACACTTCCTCTATCGTTTACAACCTCAAATAAATCATCAACCATTTCTTCGGTAGCTGTTGCTGGGTCGTAGAATACCATCTCTACTTTTTTTCTCACATAAACTCTATCTCCACGTTTTGGATAGCTATCACCCATAGCGCTTTCGTATAGACCAGAACTTCCGGTAAGTACTAAGTTACTTACTAATTCAGGGTAGTGTTTTGTAAGGTATAAGGCAATATGGCCACCTAAAGAGTTTCCTACCAAAATAGGTCGTTCTAGGTTTTTGTGTTCTATAAATCTTTTTATAAAAAGTGAAAAATGTTTCACATTTGTTTTAATCAACGGTAAACTATAAATAGGTAATTCAGGTACAAGAACTTTGTATCCTTTGTCTGCGAAATATTCGAGAATATTATCAAACATGCTTGCTGTTCCCATTAAACCGTGTAGGAGAATGATGGCTTTTCCTTCACCAGCTTCTTTGTATGTAAACTCTCCTTCTGTAATAATAGTATCGATCATTTATAATCTTTTTTACGATTGACAAATGTACTCTTTTTTTTACAAAAAAACATTTAATCAATATTTCAACTTTTTTTTGCGAATTCCATTTTTAAGACGCACGATATGAGTAAAGTAAGTAAAGTGGGAGAAAATGACAGAACTTATTAACAAAGTGGGGTAATGTGGGAAAATGTGGTAAATAATTCTTACTTTTGAATTCTATAATCTGAGATTACAAAGTGTGGAAAGTATAGTTGGTACATATGAATGTAAGGCAGACTCTAAGGGGAGGATGCTTTTGCCATCTGCATTAAAAAAGCAGTTGGAGCCGGTTATGCATGAAGGTTTTGTGTTGAAAAGATCAGTGTTTCAACCTTGCCTAGAGTTGTATCCGATAAAAGAATGGAATGCAGTTATGGCTCAAATGAATGGGTTGAACCGTTTTGTGAAAAAGAATAATGATTTTATTCGTCGTTTTACGGCTGGGGTAAAAAAAATAGAATTAGATACGACTGGGAGGTTGTTGATTCCTAAAGATTTATTAGCCTTTTCTGGAGTAACGAAAGAAGTAGTGATGTCTTCTGCGATTTCAATTATTGAGATTTGGGATAAAGATAAGTATGAGCAAGCTATTGATGAGACTGCACTTGATTTTGCGGAGTTAGCTGAAGAGGTAATGGGAACAGTAAATAATGAAGGAGATGGAAGGATATCATAATCCAGTATTGCTAAAAGAAAGTGTTGATGCATTGGCTATAAAGCCGGATGGTACCTATGTTGATGTGACTTTTGGTGGTGGAGGGCATTCAAGAGAGATATTAAGTCGTCTTGGTGCTGGTGGTAGGTTGTTTGCGTTTGATCAGGATCCTGATGCTCAGAGAAATAGTATTGATGACGAACGTTTTGTTTTGATTCAAGAGAATTTTAGATATATCTCTAGGTTTCTTCGTTTTTATGGAGTTGCTAAAGTAGATGGGATTCTTGGTGATTTAGGAGTTTCTTCTCATCAGTTTAATGAATCTGAACGTGGTTTTTCTACTCGTTTTGATGCGGAGTTGGATATGAGGATGAATAAATCAGATGAGTTATCTGCTTATACAGTTGTGAATACATATTCTGAGGAGCAGTTGAGTGATGTTTTGTTTCAGTATGGAGAGTTGCGAAATGCACGTGCGTTGGCAGCAAAAATTGTTGCAGAGAGACAAGAAGAAAAGATTGTTACAAGTTTTAGGTTGAAAGAAGTTTTGCAACAGTTTTTACCTAAGGCAAAAGAACATAAAATATTAGCACAAATTTTTCAAGCTTTTAGAATTGAAGTAAACCAGGAGCTAGAGGTTTTGAAAGAGTTTTTGCTACAGACCCCTAAGTTGTTGGAGGTGGATGGTAGGTTGAGTGTTATTTCTTACCATTCGCTAGAAGACAGATTGGTCAAGCGATTCATAAAAAACGGATTGTTTGAAGGGGAGCCGGAAAAAGATTTTTACGGAAATATTGATGTTCCGTTAAAGAATGTTGGGAAAATGATTGTTCCTACTCGTGAGGAGATCAAAGAGAATAACCGGGCTAGAAGTGCAAAACTTCGTATTGCGACCTTGAAGAAAAAGAAGTAAGATGAGAATTTACGATGTTTTAAAAGGGGGGTTTTTAGTTGATGAAGGTGCTTTTAAGAACTGGAGAATTATTGTCTTTGTGGTTTTTCTCTTGTTGTTTATGATTACAAGTTCTCATAATGCAGATCGGAAAGTGATGGAGATTGCAAGTATGAATAAGGAGATGAAAAAGCTGAAATCCTTGTATATAGATTCAGGAACTTATTTAACGAGGATGAAAATGGAGTCCTCGGTTAGGGAGAAATTAAAAGAGAGAGGATTGGCGTCTCCTAAAACACCGCCAATAAAAATCAAAGTAACAACAAAATCAAACTAAAGTGAGCACGGAGCAAAAAGGCATATTAAGTAGACTATCTATAGTAGTTGTCTTGATGACTCTTTTTTTGTTGGTGATTTTTATTAAAATAGCTCGCATTCAATATCTTGAAGGTGATAAGTACCGAGATATGTCTGCGCATAGGACTATTAGAAAAGATACTATTTTTTATAATAGAGGGAATGTTGTTTCTGCAAGAGGTAGCTTGTTGGCGACATCAATGTCAAAATATGATATCCGTATGGATGTTGTGACTGTTAAAGATGAGGTTTTTGAAAAAAACATTCATGGATTGGCGGAGGCGATGTCAGAGATGTTCGGTAAGTCTACTTCGTATTATCAATCTTATTTTAGAAAAGCCAGAAGGTCCAGAAACAGGTATTTGTTTGTTGCGAGAAATCTTGGTTATATGGATTATCTAAAAGTGAAGAGTTTTCCGATCTTTAGATTAGGACTATATAAAGGAGGTTTTATTACGGAGCAAAGAACAGTCCGAGAGCATCCTATCGGGAAAATCGCAGAGCGTACTATTGGTTATGATGATTATCGCGGGGAAGTAGGTATTGAAGGTGCTTATACGGATTATTTAGAAGGTAGTTTGGGTTGGCGTATGAAACAAAAAATCGCTAAAAATCAATGGAAGCCTATTAATGATAATAATGAGGTAGAGCCTAAGGATGGAAGCGATGTAATTACCACGATTGATATCAATGTTCAAGATATTGCCCATCATGCTTTGTTGGAGCAGTTGGAGAAGTTTGAGGCGGATCATGGTTGTGTGATTGTGATGGAAACTAAAACAGGTTCTGTGAAGGCGATTGCGAATTTAGGTAGAACCTCGAAGGGTAAATATTACGAAAAAAGAAATTACGCGGTATGGGAATCTCATGAGCCGGGATCAACGTTTAAGGTTGCGAGCTTACTTATAGCTTTAGAGGATAAGGTAATCGATACGAGTACTGTTGTTGATACTGAAAAAGGAAGAATTTATATTCATAGAAAAAAAGTAGAAGATTCTCATCGAGGTGGATATGGTGAGATTTCTGCGGGTCGAGTTATAGAGGTTTCTTCGAATGTTGGGATTGTTAAGTTAATTCAAAAGCATTACAAAAAAAATCCACAAAAGTTTGTGGATGCTGTGCATGAAATAGGTCTTGGTTCAAAAATTGGTTTAGAAATTAAAGGCGAAGGAGCACCTTATATACCTTCTCCAAAAGATAAGAAACGATGGAATGGTATTTCTCTTGAGTGGATGGCATGGGGGTATGGTATCTCTTTAACTCCTTTACAGACTTTAACGTTTTACAATGCTATTGCAAATGATGGTGTGATGGTGAAGCCAAGATTTGTGAGTGCGCTTAGAACTGAAGGGAAGGTAGATAAAGTGTTTGAACCCAAAGTTATCAATCCAAGTATTGCCTCTATGGAGACAGTGAAAAAATTAAGAAGGGTTCTAGAAAAAGTTGTAGAACAAGGTACGGCAACTAATATCTATACTCCTAATTTTTCTATGGCGGGTAAAACGGGAACTGCTAAAAAATACATTCCGGTTACTAGAGGTTCGGATGGGGAGTTGCATGGCGGTTATTATTCTAGTAAAGAATATACAGCGTCTTTTGCTGGCTTTTTCCCTGCTGATGCCCCTAAGTATTCTTGTATTGTAGTGGTTCATAATCCTGATAAAAAGAAAGGATATTACGGTGCTACGGTTGCTGCGCCAGTGTTTAAAAAAATCGCTCAAAAAATGTATGCTTCAGCACCTATAAAAAAAGAGGTTGAGAACAAATTACCAGTGGTAGAGCAGTTAGATGTTGATTCGGAGTCTTATTATGCTCTTTTGCAACAAGATTTGAAAGTTATTCCAGATGTAAGAGGGATGGCAGGAATGGATGCAATTTCGGTTCTTGAGAATTTAGGTTTGAAAGTGGTTTTTGAAGGGGTTGGAAAGGTGAAAAGTCAATCCATAAGAAAAGGAAAGAAGCTTGTGAAGGGGTCAACGATAATTTTGAAATTGAGTTAGATGAAAAAGTTGAGTGAATTACTTGAGGGAGTTGATGTGTTGGAGTTGATTGGAGGGACTGCAATGAATGTTGATTCAGTTGTTTTTGATTCTCGTAAAATAAAAAAAGGCGCTCTATTTGTCGCTCAAAAAGGAACTGCTTTTGATGGTCATTTGTTTATAGAAAAGGCAATAGAGCTTGGAGCAACCGCGGTTGTCTGTCAGGTGTTTCCTGAGTCTATTGTGCCTGAGGTGACTTACATAAAGGTTGAGAATAGCGACGTGGCATTAGCTCATATTGCTTCTAGTTTTTATGATAATCCTTCTTCGGAGTTAAAACTAGTTGGCGTAACGGGTACGAATGGAAAGACTACTGTTGCTACTTTGTTGTATGAATTGTTTCAAAAAGCAGGTATAGAATCAGGGTTGCTGTCAACAGTAAAAATAAAAATAGGTACAGAGTCTTTTGATGCGACTCATACTACGCCAGATTCTGTTACGATTAATAGTTATCTGAGAAGAATGTTGGATGCGGGAGTAACACATTGTTTTATGGAGGTGAGCTCTCATGGGATTCATCAGTGCAGAACAGAAGGACTTCTATTTGACGGTGGGGTTTTTACAAATCTATCTCACGATCATTTAGATTACCATAAAACTTTTGCTGAGTACAGGGATGTAAAAAAGAAATTTTTTGATGATTTGTCGAAAGATGCTTTTGCTTTGACAAATGTAGATGATAAAAATGGAACTGTTCTTTTACAAAATACAAAGGCAAGGAAGCTTAGTTATGCGTTAAAATCTATGGCGGATTACAAAGCAAGAATTTTAGAGAAAAGTTTCTCTGGAATGCTTCTGCAGGTTCAGAATAATGAGGTTTGGGTGCAGTTGATAGGTGAATTTAATGTGTCAAATTTGTTGGCAATATATGGAGTTGCTATAGAGCTGGGTTTAGAGCATGATAATGTATTGTTATTAATGAGTCAGCTGGAAAGTGTAAATGGAAGGTTTCAGTATTCAATTTCAAAAACAGGAATTGTTACGATTGTTGATTATGCCCATACTCCAGATGCATTAAAGAATGTTTTGTCTACCATAGAAGGGATTCGTACTACAAAAGAAAATTTAATTTCTGTTGTGGGTTGCGGTGGTGATCGTGATACTTCTAAAAGAAGTAAGATGGGTAACATTGCAGCAGCGATGAGTGATCAAGTTGTTTTTACATCTGACAACCCAAGGTTTGAAGATCCGCAATCAATTATTGATCAGATAGAGGAAGGTGTTGCAAAAGAAGATGAAAAAAAAGTGCTTTCTATTTTGGATAGAAAACAGGCTATAAAAACCGCTTTGAAATTGGCTAGCCAAGGAGATATTGTTTTAGTAGCTGGAAAAGGACATGAAGATTATCAAGATGTTCAAGGAGTAAAACATCATTTTGATGATAAAGAGATAGTACAAGAAATATTAATAGCATTAGAAAAATAAAAAAAATAACCGCATGCTGTATTACTTATTTGATTACCTAAAAGCAAACTATGATTTAATTGGAGCCGGAGTGTTTCAGTATATTTCGTTTAGGGCTTCGATGGCGTTTATTTTTTCGATGTTGCTTTCTACGATATACGGAAAGCGCATGATAAACTTTTTAAGAAAAAAACAAATTGGAGAATCTGTTCGTGATCTAGGTTTAGAGGGACAGGTGCAAAAAGCGGGTACTCCAACTATGGGGGGCTTGATAATAATATTTGCGACCTTGATACCTGTGCTTTTGTTTGCTAAGGTGGATAATATTTATATCATTATTCTTCTGATTACAACTTTATGGATGGGCTCTATTGGTTTTTTGGATGATTATATAAAAGTGTTCAAAAAGGATAAGGATGGCTTGAAAGGTAAATTTAAGGTTTTGGGTCAGGTTGGATTAGGGGTTATTGTTGGTGGTATGTTGTTTTTTAATCCTAAGGTGACTATGAAAGAAAAGTTACCGGCAGCAGAAATTCAAATGGTTACTGATACTGGTATTCCGAAAGTGTTTGGTGAAGAGATGAAATCTATTAAAACCACGCTTCCTTTTTTGAAAAATAATGAGCTTGATTATTCTGTAGTGACAGAGTGGTTGGGAGATACGTCAAAAAAATATGGTTGGATAATTTTTATTCCAATAGTGATATTTATTATCACTGCTGTTTCTAACGGGGCAAATCTTACAGATGGGATTGATGGCTTGGCGGCCGGAACCTCAGTGATTATAGTACTTACACTAGGTGTCTTTGCTTGGGTGTCAGGTAATATAATATTTGCAAATTATTTGGATGTTATGTATATCCCTCATTCAGGTGAGATGGTGGTTTTTATAAGTGCTTTTTCTGGTGGATTGGTAGGGTTTTTATGGTATAACACATATCCAGCTCAGGTTTTTATGGGAGATACCGGGAGTTTAACTATTGGTGCTATTATCGCGGTGATTGCGGTTGCCACTCGTAAAGAATTATTGATTCCCGTCTTGGCAGGAATCTTTTTTATAGAGAATTTTTCTGTGGTCTTACAGGTGGGGTATTTCAAATATACCAGAAAAAAATATGGTGAAGGTAGAAGGGTTTTTAAGATGGCTCCGCTACATCATCATTATCAAAAGTCAGGTTATCATGAGTCGAAAATAGTGGCGCGTTTTATAATTATTGGCTTGTTGTTGGCGGTAATGACCATCGTAACATTGAAATTAAGATAGAATCAGAGAGCGGCGATATGAAAAGGTTAGTTGTACTTGGTGGAGGAGAAAGTGGTGTAGGAACCGCTGTTTTAGCGAAAGATAAAGGCTATGATGTTTTTGTGTCCGACAGAGGGGGTATAAAAGAAAAGTACATAAAAGTTCTTGAAGAAAATGATATCTCTTTTGAGTCTGGAGAGCATACTAGAGATAAAATAGTAAATGCTGATTTGGTGATGAAAAGTCCTGGTATTCCGGATACTGTTCCTTTGGTTGTAGAGTTGAGGGAAAAAGGTGTTTCAGTGATATCAGAAATAGAATTTGCGGCTCAATTTACGGATGCTACCTTGATTGGGATAACGGGGTCTAATGGGAAGACAACAACTACCATGATGTTGCATCATATTATGAAAAAAGCGGGTTTCAATTGTGGAATGGCTGGTAATATTGGAGATAGTTTTGCTTTGCAGGTTGCTTCTGAAAACTATGATAGTTATGTTTTGGAGTTGAGTAGCTTTCAGTTAGATGGAATTAAAGATTTTGCTCCGCATATTGCTATCATAACTAATATTTCTCCGGATCATTTGGATAGGTATGAATACAAATACGAGAACTATATCGCATCGAAGTTCTTGATTACAAAAAATCAAACTGAGAAAGATTATTTGATTTATGATGCAGATGATATTGAAATAATTAAATGGCTGGAAAGTCATGAAGTACGAGCGCAGTTGGTGCCATTTTCATTGAGTGAAAATAAGGGTGTTCCAGGAGCGTATGTTTACGATAATAAAATACAAACAGAACTAAACAAAGAAATTTTAAGAATGGATATTTCTAAACTAGCAACTAAAGGAAAACACAATACAAAAAATGCGATGGCATCTTCATTGGCAGCACAAATGATGAAGGCAAGAAAACAAGTTATAAAAGAGAGCTTGGAGGATTTTGAAGGGGCAGAGCATCGTTTGGAAAAAGTATTGAAAATTAATGGTGTTCAGTATATCAATGATTCTAAGGCAACGAATGTCAACGCAACATTTTATGCTTTGGAATGCATGGAGGCACCTACAGTTTGGATCGTAGGAGGTGTAGATAAGGGAAATGATTATTTAGATTTGATGCCATTGGTTAGAGAAAAGGTGAAAGCTATTATTTGTTTAGGTGTGGATAATGCTAAAATCATGCAGACTTTTGACGGTATGGTAGATTTATTGATCGAAACTACTAGTGCAGAAGAGGCTGTTAAAATGGCTTATAAATTAGGGTCAAAAGGTGATAATGTTCTTTTGTCTCCTGCTTGCGCAAGTTTTGATTTGTTTGAAAGTTATGAAGATAGAGGAAGGCAGTTTAAAAATGCTGTGAGACATTTGTAAATTAATTTAAGATGATGCAAAGTTTATTCAAACATCTACAGGGAGATAGAGTCATTTGGGCCTTAGTGGCTATGTTGGCTATATTTTCATTTATGCCAGTTTATAGTGCTAGTACAAACTTGGTGTATGTGGTTGGGAATGGATCTACATTTGGTCATTTGATAAAGCATGCGGCACTTCTTTTTATGGGATTTGCTATTATGTTTGGGGTTCATAAAATTCCATATAGGTATTTCAGTGGGGGCTCTGTGCTGCTGTATCCTGTAGTGATAGTACTTCTTATTTACACCTTGTCTCAAGGAAATACAATTGGAGGAGCAAATGCAAGTAGGTGGATTCGTGTTCCAATAGTTGGAGTGGGTTTTCAGACCTCTACCTTAGCGGCTTTGGTGTTGATGGTGTATGTGGCTCGCTATGTTTCTCGTAATAAAGATAAAGAAATCTTGTTTAAGGAGAGTTTATTGCAGTTGTGGTTGCCTGTAGGGTTGGCCTTGGCTTTGATTCTGCCAGCAAACTTTTCTACAACGGCAATCATCTTTTTTGTGATATTGATTCTTGTTTATTTAGGGGGGTATCCAGTAAAGTACATACTATATATATTAGGAATGGGGATTGTTGCATTGAGTATTTTTGTTTTGGTAGCAAAGGCCTTTCCTGATGCAATGCCTAATAGGGTAAACACTTGGCAAAGTAGGATAGAGAGTTTTTCTGATCCAAATGAAACAGAAGGTTATCAAGTAGAGAAAGCTAAAATAGCCATTGCGACTGGCGGAATTGGAGGAAGAGGTCCCGGGAAGAGTGTTCAAAAGAATTTTTTACCACAATCTTCGTCAGATTTTATTTATGCTATTATCATTGAAGAGTATGGTTTGATTGGAGGTTTGGTGATATTGGTTTTTTACTTTTTGTTATTGATGAGAATATTGATTGCAGCAAAAAAAGCGGGTACAGTGTTCGGAACAATGTTGGTTATATCTATTGGGATTCCAATAATTTTTCAGGCGATGACTAATATGGCAGTAGCGACAAATTTATTACCTGTTACAGGTCAAACATTACCCTTGATTAGTAGTGGGGGGACGTCTATTTGGATGACTTGTTTTGGGTTAGGAATTATTTTGAGTGTTTCCTCTGCGAATGAGGTTACGGAAGAGCAGTTAGAGCAGGAGAGTGAAGATCCTTTGTCAATTCTGCATGAAACGATACATGATTAAAAATATAAAGTTATGAAAGTGTTAATCAGCGGTGGTGGTACTGGAGGTCATATTTATCCTGCGATTGCGATTGCAAACGAAATAAAGAAGCGATATCCATCGGCTGAGTTTTTGTTTGTAGGTGCGAAAGATCGTATGGAGATGGAAAAAGTACCGAATGCTGGTTATAAGATAAAAGGACTTTGGATTTCTGGAATACAAAGAAAATTAACAATAGATAATCTTTCGTTTCCTTTAAAGTTACTAAGTAGTGTTTGGCAATCGAAAAAAATAGTCAAAGAATTTCAGCCAGATGTTGTTGTTGGGACTGGCGGTTTTGCTAGTGGGCCAGTTTTGTATGTGGCTTCAAATAAAAAGATCCCGTCCTTGATACAAGAGCAGAATTCATATCCGGGAATTACGAATAAATTACTGTCTAAAAAAGCCAATTCTATTTGTGTGGCTTATGACGGATTGGAACGATTTTTTCCGAAAAATAAAATTACAAAAACAGGGAATCCTGTGCGTCAAAACTTATTGACGGTAAGTTCAAAACGAGAAACAGCCATTGATTTTTTCAATTTAAACCCTGAGAAAAAAACACTATTGGTTATTGGAGGTAGCTTAGGAGCTCGCGCGGTCAATAAATTAGTTGCTGAATCTTTAGGTTTTTTTGATGAAATTGGAATACAGGTAATTTGGCAAACAGGTAAGTTTTATATTGAAGAATATAAAAAATGCGATGGGTCAAAAGGAGTTCAAACACATGCTTTTTTGGCGGAAATGGATTTGGCTTATGCTGCTGCAGATTTTATAATTAGTAGGGCTGGTGCAAGTTCTATTTCAGAATTGTGTATCGTTGGGAAACCTACGGTTTTTATTCCTTCACCTAATGTTTCTGAAGATCATCAAACAAAAAATGCATTGGCTTTAGTACATGAAAATGCTGCTTTGATGGTTAAGGAGTCTGAGATTTCCTCTTTTGAAACGGTGTTTAAGGAGTTGTTTACAGACAAACAGTTACAGGAGAGATTGGTTGAGAATATAACAGCTTTAGCTTTGCCAGATGCAACAGAATCAATCGTAAATGAGTTAGAGAGAATTATAGCGTTAAAAAAGAATTGAGTTGAATTTAGAAGAAATACATAGAGTTTATTTTATAGGAATTGGAGGTATTGGTATGTCTGCAATTGCGAGATATTTTTGTGCAAATGGTAAACAGGTAGCAGGCTATGATAGGGTTCCTACGGAGATCACAAGTGCTTTGGTTGACTTGGGGGTGGAAATTCATTTCGAAGATGCTTTAGAATTGATACCAGAAGCTTTTAAGGTTGCTGCAGGTACTTTGGTTGTCTATACTCCAGCGGTACCTAAGGATCATAAAGAGTTGAACTTTTTTCTAGATGCTGATTTTAATACGATAAAGCGCGCTCAAGTTTTGGGAGAGATTACGAAAAGCACCTTTTGTTTGGGGGTTGCTGGTACTCATGGAAAAACTACGACCTCTTCTATTTTGGGTCATATTATGAAAGCTTCTGGTACGGATGCTACTTCTTTTTTAGGAGGGATTACAGAAAATTACGATTCTAATTTGATATTAGGAGGGGATAAAGTTTCTGTAGTAGAGGCAGATGAATTTGATAGGTCTTTTTTACAATTGTCGCCTAATTTGGCTTGCGTTACTTCAATGGATGCAGATCATTTAGATATATATGGAGAAAAGGAAGTATTGGAAAATTCTTTTAGGGAATTTGCAGAAAAGGTTACAGATAAATTAATTGTCTGTAAAGGTTTGCCTTTAGCTGGGTTGACCTATGCGATAGAAGAGGAGGCAGACTATCAAATTACGAATATAAAAGTTGAAAAGGGAGCTTATAGTTTTACTATAAAAACACCAAAAGCAGTTCAGGATAATGTTGAGTTTGGATTGCCTGGTAGGCATAATTTGTCAAATGCTTTAGCTGCAGTTGCTTTAGCAGAACAATATGGATTGTCTTTGGATGTTATTGCTGGTGCGTTGAAAAGTTTTAGAGGTGTAAAGAGAAGGTTTTCCTATAAAATCAAAACGAATAATTTTGTTTTGATTGATGATTATGCACATCATCCCACTGAAATTAATGCAGTTGCGGATGCTGTTTGTGAGATGTATCCAAATAAAAAAGTAGTTGGAGTTTTTCAACCACATTTATTTAGTAGAACGAGCGATTTTGTTGAGGAATTTGCAGAAAGTTTAGCTAGATTTGACGAACTTTTATTGTTGGATATTTATCCTGCAAGAGAATTGCCAATGGAAGGAGTTACTTCTCGTTGGTTGTTAGATAAAATTGACAATAAAGAGAAAAAAATTGTTGATAAAGTTGAAGTTTTAAACGAATTGAAAAAATCGAATGCGGACGTTGTAGTGATGATGGGTGCTGGGGATATCGGTGTTTTGATAGAGGAGATTGCTGAGCAGTTAAAATTAGAATTGATATAGGTTGTTTTTGTGAAAAAAAACAGATAGTTAACTAAAAATGAAAAGATATATTGTTTACATAAAAAGCGTTGTTTTACTACTTGTAGTAGCTTTTTTGTACGGATTTGGTTCGCAGAGAAATGGAGCCAAATTAGTGCAAGAACCCATCGTGGAATTTGCAAACGGAGCGAATTTATTTCTTTCTCATGAAATGGTTAATAAATTGTTAATACAAAATATTGGTGATCTTAAAAACCAGCCAAAATCATTAATAAATTTACATGAGTTGGAAAGTGTTGTGTTTCAGAATCCACTTGTCGAAAAGGTGAAGGTCTTTATGACGATAGATGGAATTGTGAAAACAGTGATAACACAACGTACCCCTATTGCAAGAATTCATAGTGGAGATGAAGTTTACTATCTTGATAAGCAAGGTGTTAAAATGCCTTTGTCTTTGAATTATTCTGCTAGGGTTTTGCTGGTTTCTGGTAATGTAGTTGAGGAGGATTTGGCGTCTATTTATGGTCTTGTGACTAAAATAAACGGTGATAATTTTTTGTCAAATTTGATCGTTGGTGTGCATAAAAATGCGGCCAACAACTACGTGCTTAGAACAAGGAAATATGATCAAGAGATTCAGATTGGAAAAATAGAAGATTTGAATGTTAAATTTAAAAAATTAGAAGCTTTTTACAATGAGGTAATTCAGAGTAATGAGTTGGAAAAATATAAATCGATTAATTTAAAATTCAACAACCAGGTTGTTTGTACAAAGAATTAAATTATGGAAAAAAAGACTTTCTCAGTTGGATTAGATATTGGAACTACAAAAATTGTAGCCATTATCGGTTGCAAGAATGAATATGGGAAACTTGAGATTTTAGGGATAGGAAAGGCAAAAAGTCTGGGGGTAAAGCGTGGTGTTGTGAACAATATTACACAAACCATAGTTTCTATCCAGCAAGCCGTAGAGGAAGCTGAGAATGTATCTGGATATGATATTAATGATGTTGTAGTAGGAATTGCAGGTCAACATATCAGAAGCTTACATCATAGTGATTATATTACCAGAGATGATGCTGATAGAGTAATTGATGAATCTGATATTGAGGATTTAATCAATCAAGTACATAAACTGGTAATGTTACCAGGAGAAGAAATTATTCATGTATTACCACAAGATTTTAAAGTAGATAGCCAAGAGCATATCAAAGAAACTATTGGGATGTATGGAGGGAGATTAGAAGCTAACTTTCATGTTGTTGTTGGGCAGGTTTCTTCTATTAAAAATATTGGTCGTTGTGTTAAGAGTGCAGGTTTAGATTTATCTGAGATAACCTTAGAGCCTTTAGCTTCGGCATCAGCTGTATTAAGTCAAGAAGAAAAAGAGGCTGGAGTTGCTTTGATTGATATCGGTGGTGGTACCACAGATTTAGCGATTTTTAAAGATGGTATTATTCGTCATACAGCAGTGATTCCTTTTGGAGGAAATGTGATTACTGAAGATATTAAAGAAGGTTGTGCGATTATTGAAAAGCAAGCTGAGCTTCTGAAAGTAAAGTTTGGTTCAGCATGGCCAGGAGAAAATAAAGAAAATGAAATTGTTTCTATTCCTGGATTAAGGGGGAGAGAGCCGAAAGAGATAACCTTAAAGAATTTATCAAAAATTATTCATGCAAGAGTAACAGAGATAATTGAGCAAGTGTACCTGGAAATTAAAAATTATGGACATGAAACTCAAAAAGGGAAATTAATTGCGGGTATTGTTTTAACGGGCGGGGGCGCTCAGGTAAAACATTTAAAGCAATTGGTAGAATACATTACTGGTATGGATACAAGAATTGGGTATCCAAATGAACACTTGGCAGGAGGTTCTGATGAAACTTTGAGTAGCCCAACCTTTGCAACGGCAGTTGGTTTGCTTATGGAGGGTCTAGAAAAGCAAGAGAAGAAAGAACGAGCAGAAGCACCACAGCGAGAACAATTTAATCTTGGAGGTGATGAAGAGGTAGCAGAAGAAACGGTTTCAGAGCAAAATCAAGAGTCAGAAATTGAACAACCAACGGTAGAAGAACCCGTTGCAAAGCCAGTTCCAAAGAAATCAATATTTGAAAAATTCTCTGAGAGATTTAGAGATTTTTTAGATAACGCAGAATAGCAGAAAAAGAAAAAAATAACCATTTAATCGTCAAAAAGAACCCGTTATTATGAGCAGCACAGAATTCGATAACATTTCATTTGATATGCCTAAGTCACAATCTAACACTATAAAAGTTATTGGTGTTGGTGGTGGTGGAAGCAATGCTGTAAACCACATGTTTCAGCAAAACACTAAAGGGGTGGATTTTGTCATTTGTAACACAGATGCACAAGCCTTAGAGAACAGTCCAATTCCTAATAAAATACAGTTAGGAGTTTCATTAACCTCAGGACTTGGTGCAGGTGCCAATCCAGATGTAGGAGAGGAAGCTGCTAAAGAAAGTTTGGAGGAAATTAGAAGTATTCTAACCACACAAACAAAAATGGTTTTTATCACTGCTGGTATGGGTGGTGGTACAGGTACAGGAGCTGCACCTATCATTGCTAAGATAGCGAAGGATATGGATATTCTTACTGTGGGTATTGTTACGATGCCTTTTCAGTTTGAGGGTAGAATGCGTACACAACAAGCTCAAAAAGGTGTGGATGAGTTACGTCAAAATGTAGATTCATTAATTGTAATCAACAATAATAAGCTTAGAGAAGTTTATGGAAATTTAGGATTCAAAGCAGGGTTCTCAAAAGCTGACGAGGTGCTGTCAACAGCTTCAAGAGGTATTGCGGAAGTGATTACACATCATTACAAACAAAATATTGATTTACATGATGCAAAAACGGTTTTATCTAACAGTGGAACTGCAATTATGGGATCTGCAAAAGAGGCTGGAACCAATAGAGCGAAAAATGCGATTGTAAAAGCTTTAGATTCTCCATTATTGAATGATAACAAGATTACAGGAGCAAAGAATGTACTTTTATTAATTATTTCAGGGAAAGTAGAAGTTACTTTGGATGAGATAGGTGAGATTAATGATTTTATCCAAACAGAAGCTGGGTATGATGCCAATATCATTATGGGTGTTGGTGAAGATGATAATTTAGAGGATGAAATTTCATTAACGGTTGTTGCTACAGGTTTCGCTGCTGATCAGCAGGGAACAATTTCTGATATTGAAGTGAAAAAAGTAATACACACTTTGGAAGATGAACAGAAAGCTATCTATAGTTTTGAGGAAAAAAATTCTTTAAAATCTCAGATTCTGAACAGACAAAAAGAAGTTCCTGTTGAAGATAGTAAAATCGTTTATGAACTTGGAGAGGAAGAGGAAGAAGTACCAAATCAGATTGTAAAAACAACAAATGTAATTCAGAATTTAGATGTGGAGTTTGAAGAGATAACATCTGATAAAATTTTACACGATCTTTCTGATTTTGCTGACGAGGAATTTGAAATCAAAGAGGTGAATTCTATAAAGGAACCAGAGGAGTCAAAACCTGTTGGAATTGTTGAAGAAAAGCCAGTTCAGATGGATCTACTGTTTGATATAGACGTTGTTGGGGCAGAAGAAGTAAAGGCAGAAGTTGCAGAAGCGAAATCAACGGAAGAGCCTGTGTATTTTAGTTTAGATGATAGCGTAGAAGACTTTATCAATGGAATCGAAGTAGTAGATCATGAAGAGGTTTCTCCTGTGGTAAAAGAAACTCCAAAGATAGAGGAAGTAAAGAGATATACTTTAGAAGATGTTGCTGAAGAAGAAACAAAACCATTGGATATTAATGAAATTGAAGTTCATGGTCATATTGAAGTAAAAGCTGAACCTGAAGAACCGAAAACAATTCGTTATAGTTTAGAGGATTTTGATATTCAACCGACGATAAAAAATGCATCAACAATTGATATCAATAATATCAAAGTAGTTGATCATGAAGAGGTGAAACCAGCTGCAATACAGATTCCAGTTGATGAAGAGTTAGAGATTACTTTAAAAAAGCAGGAGGAAGTTATCGTTGAGGATATGGATGTGATTGGAGCGAAAGAGGTAAGCCCTTTGGATGCTACAATTTCTGAAATTCAACAAACAGCCAATAGCAGAAGAGAAAAAATGAAAAGGTTCAATTATAAGTTTAACAACAATGTTCCTCAAAATATTGATGACATTGAAAAAGTTCCTGCTTATAAGAGAAATGGTGTAGATTTAGATGATGTAAATTCTTTGGATACCACTCAATCTAGAACAACCTTAAGTATTGATGATAATGACGAAATTCAATTGAGGTCAAATAATTCATTTCTACATGATAATGTAGATTAAGAAATGTACCCCTACAGATTAAAATGCCCGCTATATAGCGGGTTTTTTATTTTGTTGGAATTAGGATTTGTTTATATTTACGTCCGAGTTAAGAAACGGTTTGAATAGAATATTTAAAGAGATATAAAATGAGTTTACAAAAAGAATTGATGGTCAAGTTAAAGGAGGCAATGAAATCAAAAGATACGGTTGCTTTAGAGTCATTGAGAGCTGTTAAATCGGCAATTTTATTAGCACAAACAGAAAGTGGAGCTAAAGAAGAGTTAACTCAGGATCAAGAATTAAAATTAGTTCAGAAGTTAGTGAAGCAACGTAAGGATAGTGCAACTTTGTTTACTGAGCAAGGTAGAGAAGATTTGGCTGCTCCGGAATTAGCTCAAGCTGAGGTTATAGCTCAGTTTTTGCCAGAACAAATGAGTGAAGATGAAATTAAGGAAGCAATCAAAGCAATTATTTCTCAAACAGGTGCTGCTAGCATGAAAGATATGGGGAAAGTGATGGGCTTGGCTTCAAAACAATTGGCAGGGAAAGCAGATGGAAAAACAATATCTGTGGTTGTAAAAGAGTCTTTGTCATAAATAATTAAGGCCGCGTGGCGCAACTGAATAGCGCATCAGATTTCGGCTCTGAGGGTTGTAGGTTTGAATCCTATCGCGGTCACTTAAAAAATCCTTGCAATATTATTTGTGAGGATTTTTTTTTGATATTATTTACGAATGGGAGCAATTTTAAAATTACCATTTATTCTGTTATATATTATGGCCTATAAAGTATGTTGATTTTGAATATTCCTATTTGCTTTGTTAGTTATAAGTTGAACAGCTCCTTTGATAAGTTCGATGTCAATGGTTTTAAACTTTCCGATCACTTCACCATCTAG
The DNA here is from genome assembly GCF_057197705.1 of Flavicella sp. IMCC45537. Lineage (NCBI taxonomy): Bacteria > Pseudomonadati > Bacteroidota > Flavobacteriia > Flavobacteriales > Flavobacteriaceae > Flavicella > Flavicella sp. IMCC45537. The sequence continues at coordinate 2,098,898 of NZ_CM170067.1, read as the reverse complement.
TTGTAATAGACGAGGTTCTTTAAAGTTGAGTGTAGCTTTTTCAGTAACCAGCGTTATACTTTGTTGATTTGTGTAAAATTTTTCGTTGAAAGCAGATAATCCTGCTTTTATCAATGAAGTCAAATCTAACTGTTCCATCAAAACAATCTCAAATTTACCGTCCATTGGGTTTCCGATTAAATTCAAAGGAACTCCAGTTCCATACTTTCTTGAATTGCAGATAGCAGCCATAAATACAGATGCGTTTATTTTTTCATTGGGTGTTGTTACTTGAATGTCAAAATTTTCAAGTTGTTGCAATTCTTCAAGAAAATATTTTGCATAGGTCATCATTCCTCGGTTTGGGTCCTTTTCGTAGGAGTTTACAATATTTGCATTCAACCCGATATCACCAATATGCATGCTGTAATGGGTATCATTAACCTGTAAAAGGTCTAACCCATGTATCATTTGAGATAATAATAAATCTTTTAAAGCCTGTATTGGATCTGGATTGACATAAAGTTCTGTTGCCATTCCGTTGGCAGATCCGAGAGGAATGATTCCCATGGGAATATTCGTGTTTAAAAGAGCGATGGCAGTAAATAAAGTTGTTCCGTCACCACCTACAGAGGCCACCTTATCAGGTAAGAATTCAGATAGGATTGTATTCAAATTCTGTTTGTCTTGTTTTCCCGTAGTTTTAAATATCCGAAAGTCAATTCCGTATAGAGAACAAAGCTCCATGGCTTGGTTTAAAAAGGGTTCTTTGTCGATGTCACCTGAAATTGGATTTACAACGAATAATAGTTTCATAATACGTTTGGGTTAAAGGATTCGTTTTTCTTAAAATAGTGCACTTTTACACCTGTGTTTTGTAAATATTTCCAGTTTTTTACTTTCGTTGAATTTAGCGATTTTTTAGTTTGACGAATAAAAATATAGGAAATTTGATTTGTGAATTTTTTCGCTATTTCAGTATAAATGTGAACATCGTTTTGCGAATCATCGCCCACTAAAATAAATTCTTTTTTTGGGGATAGTTGAATTATTTTTTCAATAGTATTTTTTTTAAAATCAACTTCCTTTTGATTGGTAATAAGCTTTTTGAAATTTAGGTAAGGAGTAAGAAAAAGGATTCCCTTAGGGAGTTTGTTAGTTGTTAGAAATTCGGTGATTATTTTAAATAGATTGCTTTCACTTTTAGAAACATAATAGAATCTCGGTTGAGCATCTTGATAGGCTAAAAATAAATTTTTTGTAAAGTCTATAACACCTCTTTTATGAGGTGGTTTGAACAAGGTGGTGTAAATTCTTTTTGGGGCCGACTTTGTATAGGAGTGTAATATGGTCTCATCAATGTCTGAAATAATGGAAAGTTTACCACTAGTATCATGAAAAATGCTAGGGTATTTTTGATGGTAAGGTATTTCTTTTTTGGAATCACAATCGAGTATTGTGGGATGAGTTGTCAGTCTTTTTGTGGTGGTAATAGAAAAGTATCCCGATTTATCTGTGGTTGCGATCAGTTCAGTGGCTCCACAAATTATTTGTATTTGTTTTTTTGAAAAGGTCTTTTTTCGATAGGTAGCTATAATATATTTTGCATTTTCTATCGCTTTGGATGCATTTCTTTGTTTTTTTTCTGAGTGAAGTATCGTCCCAGAAATAATTGTTTCTTTAGAAAATTCTATAATAGAAAGTTGCCAGATTTTAGGCATAACATTTTTTTCTACAATTTAGTGTTTCTTATTTAATTGCGGTTCATTAGATAGCGGTTAAAATATATCTACGAATACACATCGTATTTTTTCCACCAATCTTTTGCTTGTTTTCTAGACCAAGGGTATTGTTCTTTTAGTTTTTCTAAATTTTCAATTAAAATTTCAGTGGTCTCGGGTCTTTTATCAGCAGAAAAAGAAATACACGTTTCCAAAAGGTTTTTTAATTCTTGCGGAACATCTTTTCTCTCGATGAGCTGTTCTCTTAAATTGCCTTCTAAGGTAGTTTGACCGGATAACATTTTTTGAGAAATTAATTCAAGTAAAAACTGACCACTAAGCATGTAAAGTCCAACGGCTCCAATAGCATAAATATCAACTTTATGATTTGCATTGTATGGATCTCTCAATCTTTCTGGTGCCATAAACATTGGAGTTCCACCGATTCTGTTTATTTGAGTTTGTTGTGTTTGAGAAGTGTCAATATTCTTTACCAAACCAAAATCTAATAATTTGATCGTGTCATAGAGTCCACCTTGATTACAGATCATTATATTCATTGGCTTTACATCTCTATGAACCAATCCTTTTTGATGTGCTTCTGATAATGAATAGCTTATTTGTAATAAAATATGAATGACTCTACCCACAGGCATTTCAGAGGCTTGCTCTACAATTTTATCCAAGGTTACACCGTTCAGGTATTCCATAACATAATAAAACTGCCCTTCTTGCGAAGTTCCATAGTCAAATACACGTACAGTATTTGGGTTTGATAGCGAAGCGGTTACTTTGACCTCTTTTTGGAACCGGTCTAGCATATCGGTACCAATAAATTCTTTTTTTAGGAGTTTTATCGCTACGGGTGTTTTTAAAAAAGTATGCTCAGCTTTGTAAACTTCTCCAAACCCTCCTTCTCCTAATTTTTGTTGCAAATGGTATTGTCCTAGTTTTTGAAAGTCTTTTATTTTTTTTCCAAATGAAGCCAATCGAACGTTACTTTTGTATAAGAGGATGGTTAACCCAAGTAAAAAAGCTAAGAATAAATAAAAGGCACCATCAAAATAACGCAATGCTAAATGAGCTTCGCTTTCATCAATTTCATTGATCAACCCAAAATTATATTCTGGAAACCATAACCATGCTCCTATTACTTTTATTCCTCTGTAATCATTATAAGGTTGAGAAATAGAACCTGTGAAAACTTCATCTTTTTTATTGATGTGGTATAAAGCTTGAGAAACAATTTTGGTATACGTTTGATCAATCTGTGGAACTTTTTGTTGTTCTAGTTCATAGATATTAGCTTCAGGGTTTAATAAAACGATGTTAAAGCTTGATTCTTTTGTAGCGTCGTTGTCTAACAGAAAAGTCTTCTGAAGATCTTCTTCAAATCTACTCCTAGAGAGCATTCTTCCATCAGTGTTAAATGCGTAAGTTTCCGCTGTTTCATTGTGATGAGAGAGATTTAAAATTGAAGAAAACTCGCCATTTACATTAGAGTCAAAAGCTATTAATCCAATAAAATTACCATCTTTCCATACAGGTTGTACAAAAGTACAGAGAGTAGAAGGTGTTAGTTCTGAAGGCATTCTTTTGAAACGTTCTGTGTCATGCGTTGGTGGAATAAACAAGAAATCTTTTTTTTCTTGAAAACTTGTGAAATAATCGTATCCTTTGTTACCTAGATGAACGTCGGGAGCTACAGCATTGAAATCTTTTAATTTTTCACCAGTGATAGACATGAATCTTGGGTCTCTTTTGTTTAGGATACTCAAAGATTCTAAATTGTATTTTTTTCGAATTTCGTTTACAATTTGGTACGTTTTTTCAGAAGAAATAGGATCTTTTATGCTTTCGTAAGTCGGGTCTTTTAACACAATTTGATCTAATTTGGAGGTGATTTCAATTAGTTTAGGGTCGGCTGCGACTTCACTAATCAACTCTTCATTGATATTTATCCATTGTTCTAAGGATTTGGCATGGATTTTTAACATAGCCATTTGCTCTTGGCGTTCTATTTCCATAAGGCGCATGCGGTATTGATGTCTTATGGTGAATGCACCAATAAAAATGATAAGCAGAAATAGAATGAGGCTTGCAAAGCGACCAATTTTATTGCCAAAAATTGCATTGCTGAGGTTGTTGATCAGAGTGGTCGTGTTTTTTTGATGCACTCCGATTCTTGATTTTGAAAAACCTCTGTTAGAAACTATTTCTTCCTCCTTTTTTGATGTTTGTTGTTTGTCGTCTTCTAAGATGTTTTCATAGAGTTCAAAAACAACCTTTTTTAAATCGACGTTTTCCCCACATGTTTTTTCAATAAAAATTCGAGCTTTGGAAGGCTCAAGTTCTATTGCTTTTCCAATTATTTCAGTTGCTTTTTCGTGTAAATTATCCTGCATTGTGGTGGTTATGGATGTTTAAAACAAACTTAGTGAAAATGAATAGCATTAAAAAAAACAAGTGGACCTTGTTATATCATTTTTTGGATCGCTTTTCGTATTTCCTCCCATTCTTCATCGGTTGTATTTTCTTTGGCAATTGTGAAAAAATTCTGAAAAGAGGTATTTACGTCCATGCGAACCTGATTTTTTGCTGCACTTACTTTTTCTAACATTTCTTTTGTAGCATTTTTATCTCTTAAAATTGCGTTGTTCTTGTAGTTGTAATTTTGATTGTGTTCAAAGTGATCTTTTATTTCTTGAATGAACACGTGAAAAGCCTGCTTTATAATTTCTTTTTTTTCGGAAGAAATTATAATTTCATCCACCTTTACTTTTGTTTTTTGCAAAAGTTCTTCAAATGCTACTTTTTCTTTTTGAACCGATTTTTTATTTTTTTTATCCCTTTTTTCAGAAGGGTATATGGCAGGTTTTAATATCTCATCCCATTCATTTTGAAGCAACTCATCTTGTATTTTTAACCTCAAGGAAATTAATTTTGAAAATAATTCGTCAGAAGAATTCAAATCATTTCTAAAAATAGTTTTTACCTCTTCTGAAGTTACATCATCATCACTCAAAGCTTTTTTTAATAATTTTAAATTTCTAGTATGTATCTTTTGATTTGCTTTGATTTCTTTTTTTCCTTCTTTCATCCAAGCAACCACTTTGTCTTTTCGGTCTTTGTCCTCAACATGTTTTTTTATTTGTTCCATTACTTGCGGAGCCATGAAAATTTCATCTGATGAGGCCCCAAATAGATGAATCAATAAAGTGATTAGTAGATAGGTCATTTAAAATTATTTAATAAATTGCATAGGGTTAAATTAATAAGTTGTACTAAAATATGGATAAAAATAATGTAACTAAAATATTAAACGATAGTTCTTTTGAAAATAGAGATGCACGATTGTATCCATTGGTCTATGATAACCTTCATTTGATAGCAGAAAAATTATATGCTCGGGAAAAAAAAGGACATACCCTACAACCTACTTTATTAGTGAACGAGGCTTATATGAGTTTGGTAGATCAAGACCATATTGATTGGAAAGGGCGTTCTCATTTTTTTGCAGTAGGCGCTCAGGCCATTCGTAGAATTTTGGTGGACCATGCTCGTAAAAAAAATGCTAATAAAAGGGGAGCGGGTGCACAACGAATTGATTTAGATGAAGGCATTGCCTTTACGCCGGAAAAAGAAGGGAACGTATTGGCAATTGATGAGGCTCTGGAGCATTTAGAAAATGTACACGAAAGACAGGCGAAAGTGGTGGAATTGAAGTTTTTTGGTGGGATGAAAATGCAAGAAATTGCAGATGAATTGGGGGTGTCTATTAAAACCATTGAAATTGACTGGAAAGTAGCCAAAGCCTGGTTAAAGAAATTTATGCAAAGTGATATTTAACCGCAATTAGGGTTTCTGTAGTTTTTTTACGCTGTATTAATTAGAACCCAATATTAAAAATAGAATGGAGTTATTGTCTCTTTTGAAGCGTGGTCTGCATCACGCCAATTTTAATGAAGATTTTTTATTTAGTCATCAGCTAAATGATGATATAATTGTCTGCGCTGTGATGGATGGTTGTTCCACCGCCAAAGAGAGTCATTTTACTTCAAATTTGTTTGCAAAGTCTTTGTTTAAAACATGTAGGGTATTGCCTCAGATGAAAGAAATTCTTGAAGAATTTGATCTTGAAAATATGGGAGCCAATGAAATAGGAGAATATATTTTAAGTCAGTTGTTTGAAGATGTAAAAAAAGCTAAAAAATTATTTTTTTTACAGATGGAAGAACTTTTGTCTACCCTGGTTTTGTTAATCTATAATAAAAAAACAAAACAAGCTTCTATTCATGTGAGTGGTGATGGGATTTTTTCTGTAAATGGAAAAATTACCGAAATAGACCAAAATAACATACCCAATTTTTTAGGCTATCATTTGACAGAGCAATTTGAAGAAGTTTATAAAAATGATATAGAATCTACGTTATTTACAGAGGTAACTGATGTCGCGATTGCTACAGATGGTTTGGGGAAATTAATACATGCAAAACAAAAGTTGGACGTGGCCGATTTGTTTTTAAAAGAAAAACCAGCAAAAGAGATAAAAGACTATTTTGAAAATCAGTTTACAAAACTAACTGAAAAAGGTTTTATTGCTTTTGATGATATTGCAATTATTCGATTAATACTCTAGTTTAAGACCAATTTCTAATTTAACAGCTTTAAAGGTTGAGATTAGTTGCTCGAGTATGATTTTGTGCATTCTTTCAATTTCCTCAACGTTTATATTTTTGGATTTTGACTTTAGGTAAATTACTACTAAGTAGCCTGAACCTACTTTTGAAATAAAGGTTTCGTAGTCAATTTTTTCAGGCATATTGTTTTTTATACACGTCTCAATTTCGTTTTTTTCTTCCTTATTTTGAATGGTACCACCACTAAGCTCGATAAATGAATTTTTAATAATTCCAATTGGGCTGCTAATCATGAATAGACACATTGTAAGTACGATCAATGAGTCCCCAATATATATTAGAAAATTGATAGAAGATTCCTTGGAAATAAAGGAGATTAAGAAAAAAACAAAACCAGTTACAATCGTCAAAAGACCATCAATCCTCGCACTTTCGGCTTCTACCAATAACAAACTACTTCTGTTGTTGATTTTTTTGTTCTGTGTTTTGAAATAGTAGAGCAACGAAAAAGTGGTGATTAGGATAAAAATCACATAATAGTAGATAGGAATCATCACAATAGGGCTTGCTCTATGTCCTTGAAAGTAATTGATTACTTTCATTAAATTTTGAGAAAAAGCCATTACAATAATTCCTAAGATCAACAAACCTTTAGATAATACAAAAGCTGCTTCGTACACATATTGACCAAATGGAAAAGTTGCCGTTTTTTTATGTTTGTTTTTAGAAATAAAAATTGCAATTAAAGTAGCAAAACCCAACGCGAAAGAAAAGTTACCATCTAGTAACATCGCTTGTGAACCTGTATACTTATAGGTTATCCATCCTGCTAAAGCAAAAATTATATTGGCTACAACGGTAACCCATAATGTTTTATTTTCTGTTTTCTGAATATCCATTTGTGTAATTCTTAAGATGTAAAAATACTTGTTTTAAATAAGAATAACTCATTTGAATTTACAAATGAGTTATTCTATTTTTTTGAATATGTTTTACAGGAACATCGTCAATCCAACACTCACTGTATGTGTTTTGTCTTGAAATTTTCCGTTATAGTATCCTGTTAACTGTAGTTTTGGTGTAAGTGAGTAGGAAGCAAATACTTCTTGTTCAAATCGATCTTTTCTTTCGTTGTTCAAATCATTCATTTTATAGATTGGTGTAATTTGCGTAAAGAATTTTTTAGAAAATACAATCGGAGTAATTACTTGAAAAGACATCCCATGTAAAGCAATATCAGCCTCTGGTAAAGGGTTACTATAGGTTGGCTTGCTAGAATACTGATAAGAAAGAATAGGAAAGAATTGAATGGTTTCTGAAGCCATGAGTCCTACCGTAAGTCCTGGAGATACTATAAGCCTACCAGAGCCAATACCATCTTCAAAACTTCCTGTTGGAGCGAATACATCTACAGAAGGTCCGAAGGCACCTACAAATTTGTCGTAGTTTTTATAAGGTAAATAAAAATAACGTGCCCTTAGATCTCCAAAACCGGCTTTGTTTGTTCTATCATTAAACAGAATCGGTACTTCAGCGAGTACTAAATGTGCTTCAGATGGAGCAAACATAAATTTTCCTCGGTAACCCGTTACATTTTGGTTTTCTGAAGCGGTAACCTCAAAAGTGTTGTCTAATAGGGTGTAGAAATTTGTTGGTTTAGAGGCGTCTATTTTTTCTTCTGGGGTTTCATTGGTTTGAGCAAAAGAGATACTAGCGATTAACATAGTTGTTAGATAAATAATTTTTTTCATGATTGTCATATTTTATGGTTTAATGTGGCTTATAAGATGCCTTCATACATAGAAGCGCACAAATTGATTAAAAACCCTAATATTTTATTTTTTTTAAATAATAATAGGGTTTTTAATACTAAGTATCGCTGTTGTTAATAGAAGTCACTAATTAAAATTTTATAATATGAAAACAGGATTCACAATTATATTGGCACTTTTAATAGGTTTATCATTAAATGCTCAAGATGTACAAATCACAAAAAATGATAGTACAAAAATTGAAGTAACGTACAACTATGGAACATTTGGTTCTGGAGATGTCCGATTGGATACTGGAGAAAAAATAGTATACACGGCAATAGTTGAAGTTGCTACTGCAAATTTTGAAGCATATGAACGGGCGATTAAAAAAATCAGTAAAGAAAAATACAAACATGTGAATGTTAAATTTACGGGAGATGAAAATCTCTATGCTTTAAAGTTAGAGCAACTCCGGTCTAAGCGGTTAGGCATTGAGACTACTCGAGCAGCAGGTGGATTATTAACCTTAATTGGTGTCATATCAGGAGATAGACAGTTGACTTCGGCGGGATTGTTAACATCTTATATTGGAGATACCAACAGCATGGAGAATAATCAGAAATCTATAGAGGTGCAAACCGAAATGTTGAAAGATTTAGATCAAAGAACGCAAGTTAAAAAACAAGAAAAAACTGACAGGGAAATATTTGAAGAAACTTATGGTAAGGAGAATGTTGCGGCAATTGAAGCCTTATTAAATAAAAATTTTAGAAAAGCGGAGGCTTTGGCAACAGTGGGTGAGTTGAGCGAAAATAAACGTTATAAATTATCTGCAGTCTGGGTAAAAGCCTTGATAGCAACTGAAGAAGGAGATTTAGATAAAATTTCTGAGGAATACAAAAGGTTGCTGGTGTTGGATTCTAGTTTACGTTCAGAAAAAGAATTAGAAAAAGAAATTGAAGCGTTATTAAAAGAAATAAATTCACTACGCACATAGAAAATTTTAGTTACTTTGGTAACGCTATGAAGAGAAATATAAGAATTAAAAATAGTTTTTTACTCTGTGTCTTGATGGTCACAGGAGTGTGTGCCCAAAAAAAGGATTCAATAGCTTCAAATTCAATCGATAAAAAAATAAAATCCAAAAAGGCTTTGCTAAAAAGTTCTATAATTCCTGTAAGTTTGATGGGGTTTGGTTTGTTGTTAAATAACAGTGAAGTAGAAAAAAAATGGCAAGAAAATATTAGAAATACAGTTGGTAATGATTATTACAATAGTATTGATGATTTTCTTCCTTACATACCAGTACTACAGATGTATGCAGCAGATGTATTAGGAGTAGAGGCAAAAAATCATTGGTTTGATCAATCAAAAAATTTATTCATTGCCAATGGGGTAACTTCTGTAATAACTCATGTCTTAAAAAGGACAACTTCTAAAACTAGGCCAGAAGGTTCTGAACATTCATTTCCATCGGGACATACTAGTTTTGCATTTACCAATGCTGCCGTACTGAGCAAGGAATTTCAACATACGGCGCCTATATTCGCATATAGCGGATATGCTTTTGCGGCTACCACCGGAGCTTTTAGAGTTGTGAACAACAAACATTGGGTTTCTGATGTGTTGTTTGGAGCTGGTTTAGGTATTTTTGTGACAGAATTGGTGTATTACTTTGAACCTTTTAAAACATTCAATCCTTTTTTAAAAACAGAGGGAGTTACTTTGGTTCCACAATTTAACGCTGATTCTTATGGTGTTTATTTTAGTTATGCCTTTTAAAGTATCATTTTTAGGTTTTAATTTCTTGTGAAGTAGTGTTATTCTTTAGATAGTTGAGAAATTATACGATCCTCGAAATTGTAGGTTTTTGATGGGATTAGAAATTAAAAATAAGTCAGAAACATTGTTATAGCATTTATTTGAATAGAAACACAACTGATTAAGGTTTTCTAACTTGTAATCTCCTTAAAACGCTCATTTTATTCAAAATATAAGATAATATTGATCTATAGTAAATTACAAATTTGGTTTGGTTTTTGTTTCTAAGCTATGAGCTTAAAAATAAAATTAATAAATTATGTCGATTTTGATATCTAGAAATGGGGATGACAAATCAATTACAATATAGAATCATTTTTTATTTTTAATATTGTAGCTTATAGCATTTAACTTAGTTAACCAAGACGCAAGTTTTTATGAAATCAAATTCCATCGTTTTTAAAGGTGTTCTTCCAATAATACTTTTGTTCATTGTTTTCATTGGGTATTCCCAAAAATCTACGCTTGAATATTCTCAGAATTTAACCATTTCTGACGGGTTAGCGCATAATGGTGTTACTTCTATTTTAGAAGATTCTAAAGGTTATATGTGGTTTGGTACTTATGATGGTGTGAATCGCTATAACGGATATGAATTTGAAATATTTAAAAATACCATAGAGAAAGAATATCTAGTAAGCAATCGTGTTCGTTGTGTTAGTGAAGATTTCAATGGGAATATATGGATTGGTACAGATCAGGGAATTAGTCTGTTTGATTATGCAACAGAAAAATTTAGAGTCATTTATGCGAATAAATTTGAGAAGAATGGTGTAAATGGACCGATTGTACGAAAGATGTTTTTTAGCGAAGATAAAAATTTTATTATTTGTGCTACAGAGGGAAATGGTGTTTTAGTGTTTAATAAAGATTACAGCCTATATAATAGATATGTTCCTCTAAGAGAGTTTTCTAGTCGGCATATTGAGTTTTACGGAGGTAGCGAGTTTGATAAAGCCAATTATTTGTTTTCGTCAAATATCGGCTTGGTATTGTTGAATATAGAAACAGGGGCCTTTAAGAAAGTTGAGCCAAATGAAATCAATAATAGTTTGGTACACAATGTAGTTAATGATAGCATCATTGTCGCTGCAAATGGAGATGGTTTGCGGGTAATGAGTTATAAAGTTATCAACGGAACAGTTTCTTTCAAAATAAAAAAACGTTTGCTGAAAGAAAAAGATATTGTTACTATCTCTGTGGATAAACTCCAAAATTTATGGGTTGGTACAACCAGTGATGGTGTTATCCATGTAGAGAACGTAAATACACTTATTGACGGTGGCAAAGTAAAAATCACAAAATTTAGTACTAAAAATGGATTGATCCGTGTGAGTGATACCTATGCTTCAGAGAATTTTGGATGCTGGGTGGCAACTTTTAATAAAGGGGTGTATCGATTTGATTTAAAAGAAAATTCTTTTAAAAAGTTCAACGCAGAGATGAACTATAAACATGGGTTGTTTACCACGGAAGTATTGCATATGTCGGCATTTGATTCTATTCGTTTCTATGCAAGCGCAAATAAAGGAGGCGTTGGTTTGTTTAATACAGATACGCATACATTTGAACCGTTGACCTTTGATTATAAAGATAAGTCTAAGTTACGAGTGGGAAATATTTTTGTGGATTCAAGAAAAAATTTGTGGATTAAATTCACGGGTGGACTCGGGTTTATGTTCGTGAAATACGGAACTCACAAACTTCAAAAAATTAGTGTTCCCGGGTATGAATTTACTAGATCATTTAAGCCAGTATACATAACTGAAGACAAGGAGAAAAATATTTGGGCAGGATGTGCAAATAATGTTTACAAATTTAATTTATCAGAAAGCGGTGAAGTTGAATCTGTTGAAGAAATTAATAAAAACCCATTTTTTATAGATAATAATATCACCTTGGTGAGAAAAATTTATCAAGATCCAAAATATGATTTCATTTGGGTGGGTTCTGATTCAGGTGGCTTGTATCGTTTAGAGATGTCAGGCGGTAAGTCGTTAGAAAATGCGATCGTTACACAATACAAGGTTGATAAATCAAAAGCACATTCGATTTCTAGCAATTTTGTAACCTCAATCATAAGATTGCCGAATGATGAAATGTGGATTGGTACTGAAGGAGGAGGAATATGTAAAGTGATTCATAGTGATAGTAATCCAGAATTTTTGCCGTTTACAGAAAAAGATGGTCTGACAAATAATGTTGTGAAGAGTATCATTTATGATGAGGAGTATAATTTATGGATTTCTACCAATATTGGGCTAAACAAATTCAATACTAAGGACAATAGGTTTACAAATTACAGAAAAGAAAATGGTTTGCCATTTGAAGATTTTACCTACTCTGCAGTTCGCCTACAAAAAGATAGATTTGTCTTTTCAGGTTTGAGTGGAATCTGTTATTTCAATCCTTCAGAGTTGCCAAGAAACGAACAGTTGCCAAAATTAGAATTTGGGAAGTTTAAATTATTCAATAAAGTGATAGCACCAGGTGATTCTATTGGTAATAGGGTGCTGTTAGAGAAAAGTTTGGATAAAGTAAAACAAGTGAATTTGAATTTCGATGAAAATGTATTTTCTGTTGAGCTAAATTCATTACATTATTCAATACCAAACAATTATCAGTTGAAGTATAAGCTCTCTCCAATAAATGAAGAGTGGATTGTTGTGCCTTCTGATCAAAGAATTGTGCAGTACAGCGGTGTGCAACCGGGGGAATATAAGCTGTCAGTAATGGCTTCAAACTCCATGGGTACTTGGTCTAAACCAAAAGAGTTGGAAATAGTTATCTCTCCTCCTTATTGGAAAACGCCCATAGCTTTTGTGGTTTATTTCTTGTTATTATCCCTGGCCGTGTTTGCAATCGTAAAGATTGTATTAAAAATCCAATCGCTGAATCATAAAGTAGAGATAGAACAATTAGAAGTGGATGCAGTGAAAGAGGTTAATGCTGCAAAACTTAGATTTTTTTCGAATATTTCTCATGAAATTAAAACTCCTTTGACTCTAATTTCTGGACCTGTAGATTTGCTTTTAAGTCAGTTTAAAAATAATGTTGACATTAAAGAAAAATTAGGCATTATTGAAAGACAGTCTAAAAAAATGTTGCAACTGGTAGATCAGGTTCACGACTTCCAGAGAGCTGATGCCAATCAATTAAAAATGAACTATACGCATTTTTCTTTCAATACATTCATTGAAGAGTTGATAAGTGATTTTGCATTTAAGGCCAAAATAGAAAAGAAAAAATTAGTATCCGAAAATGAAGGTAAGCATATTTACGTTTCTGCAGATCGCAATAAATTGGAGAAAGTTTTTAATAATTTATTAAATAATGCTTTTAAATATACCAAAGCAGAGGATACAATTTCAGTTGTTTATAAGGTAGAAGATAAAGACCTAATAATTTCCGTTGTTGATACCGGAAAGGGAATTGATGAAGAAGATTTAGGGCATATTTTTGAACGTTTCTATCAATCTCAGAAAAAGCATAGTTTTTATACGGGAGGTTCTGGTATTGGATTGGCATTTTCTAAGCGTCTAGTTGAGATGCATTATGGTTATATTGGAGCGGAGAGTGTTTTTGGAGAAGGAACCACTATTAATGTTCAATTACCAATAGTAAAAGCATTACCATCAGAAGATGAGGTAAAAAGAGAAGAAGTAATACTAACGGCAGAAAAAGAACATGAGTCTAGTGTACAGTTGATCAACAATGAAAATATTTCTAATATAAAATTAGATAGAGAATTTTCAGAGGCTGTGATTTTTTATGCTGAAGATAATCTAGAAATGAGAATGTTCGTTTCAGAGAATTTATCCAAGTTTTTTAAAGTTAAAATATTCAGTAACGGTCAAGAGTTATTCGATGCCTTGGATACGGAGTGGCCGGATATCATTATTACGGATCTTTTAATGCCAGAAATGAATGGTTTGGATTTGTGTAAAAATGTGAAATCTGATGTTAAAACAAGTCATATTCCATTAATATTATTGACAGCTTGTACAACAGGTGATGATCGTATTCAGGGGATTAGAGATGGAGCAGATGCCTATATTAAAAAACCTTTTAATATGGAGCATTTGCTTACAAGAACGGAAAGCTTGTTACAAAATCGCAAAAGTCTAAGAGAGCGTTTTGAGATAGGAATTCCTTTGACGAAGGAAAATAATAGTAATAACCGAAATGATAACGCTTTTTTAGAAAAGTTATATAATTTGATGGCTGAAAATCTCGACAATCAAGAGTTAGATTTGAATTTGTTTGCTAAAGAGTTGTATTTGAATAGAACACACTTTTATCAAAAAGTAAAAGCTTTGACAAATCAAACACCTTTTGAGTTATTAAAGGAGTATCGACTAAAGAAGGCAGGTGAGTTTTTGATTCAGAAAAAATTATCAGTCAATGAAGTGTATGTAATGACAGGTTTTAAAAGTAGAACTCATTTTGCGAAACTTTTTAAAGAAAAATTTGAAATTACTCCTGGAAAGTATGCAGCAGAAATGAAGAAGAAGTTTGAAGAAGAAGGAAAAAATAATGACGCATAGATTTGTTTGAATGGACGGAAACAGACATTTTATAAATTTATGAAAACAAGAATTTTTCTAAAAAGCGTTTGTTTTGCTAAGTGTACCGGTTTGAGGTACTCCAAATCAAACTAATAAAAATGATAATGAAAAAAATGAGAAATCTTCTTTTGCTAAGTTGTGCCACCGTATTGATGTTTGGACTGCATAGTTGTAATGAAAAAAAAGAACCTGTAAAAACCTCAAAAAAAGGGCAACCAAATATTATTCTGTTTGTAGCTGATGATCATGGAACAGATGCTTTGGGCTGTTATGGAAATCCTGTAATAAAAACTCCAAACTTAGATAAATTGGCAAGCGAAGGGGTTCGTTTTAATAATGCTTATTGTACCAGTGCAAGTTGCGCAGCGAGTAGGTCAGTAATCCTAACGGGGCAATTCGGACATGCAACAGGGTCTTATGGACATGTACATGACTATCATCATTTTAGTACGTACGATCATGTAAAATCATTACCTGTTTTATTAGCTGAAGATGGGTATGAAACTGCAAGAATAGGTAAATATCATGTGGCTCCAGAAAAAGTATATCATTTTAATACGGTATTAAATGCAGATCCAAGAAATACGGTAGAAATGGCAGAGCAATGTGGAGGAGTGTTGAATTCGGAAAAACCATTTTTCTTATATTTCTGTACCGATGATCCTCATAGAGGTGCACCTTTTCAGCCTAAAGTATGGAGTGATCCAAATACTTTTGGAAATAAAACCGAAGGATATAAGGGGGTAGAAACAGTTGTGTATAATCCAAAAGATGTACTGGTTCCAAGTTTCTTGCCAGATACACAGCAAAGTAGGGAAGAAATAGCACAGTATTATCAGAGTGTATCAAGAATCGATCAAGGATTTGGTAAGTTGATGAAGATGTTAAAAGAATCTGGAAAAGCAGATAATACGATCGTTTTTTATATTTCAGATAATGGAATGGCTTTTCCTGGAGCTAAAACTACTGTATATGAACCTGGAATCAAATTACCGTGTATCGTAAAAGATCCTACAAGTTCTAAAAAGGGAATTACCAATGATGCTATGATTTCTTGGGCAGATTTAACCCCTACTATTTTAGAAATGGCGAACGTAGATGCAGGTAAAAATAAATTTCATGGACGTTCTTTTAATAAAGTACTAGAGAATGAAAAACCGAAAGGTTGGAATGAGGTTTATGCCTCGCATAATTTTCATGAAATTACCATGTATTACCCAATGAGAGTAGTCAGAGATAATAATTATAAACTTATTTGGAATATAGCATGGCGTTTAGATTATCCATTTGCCTCAGATTTATGGGCGGCTTCTACTTGGCAAGGAATTTATCGCGAGCATGGAGAAATGTTTGGAGAGAAAAAAGTGAAAGACTATTTGTTTAGACCTGAATTTGAATTGTTTGATTTAGAGGCGGATCCTAATGAATTGAGAAACTTGGCTTCTGATAAAAAACACAAAGCGACCTTGGAAAGATTACAAGAAAAATTAAGAGCTTTTCAGTTAGAAACTAAAGATCCTTGGTTGATTATGTGGGGACATGATGATTTTTTGCAAGGAACAGGAGTAGATTTGTAGTATCAATCGAAACATATCTGTTACTTTATGATGTGAATAATATCATTAATAATACTTAAATTTCAAACCTGAATCAATATTGTTACATTATTGATTCAGGTTTTTTTATTAGATCATTTAAAACGAAATCTGTTTATGAAATTAGGGAAAAGAATTATGAAAAGCTGGCTACTAATGGTAGTGTTGTTTTTTGTGGATGTTTCTTTCGCCCAGATTCAGGTGAATTCTCTTTATAACTCTACGGAATTACCTACCACAGAAATTACAAGAATTAAACAAGACAAAAAAGGATTTATCTGGATTGCCTCAAATGAGGGATTGTATAGGTTTGATGGCTATGTGTATGAACAGCATGCCTTTTTAGATGAAAAAAACACTTTGCCATTACGTAGGTTAAAAAAGCTAGAAATAGATGCTTATGGTCGCATATGGTTGATGACGCATGATAATAATTTGTATTACTATGATCTGAAGTCTAAAAAAGTTACAAGCGTACGTTTCCATGATGGAATTTATGCAAATAGTATGACCCTTAATGGACGCTATTTGTTTGTGGGGCGTGGCCGAACAGTGGAATATGTTATAATTGATAGGCCTTTTAGGGATGTTTTAAAATCATATCCGATAAATTCAGGTTCTAAATCAGGAACACGTTTAGGACACAGTCGTGGGAGTAAAGTATGGTTTGATAGTAGTAGATCAGTTATAGTTGTTGAGACCAAAAATGGTGTGGAATTGCAAGAAACCATTACAACTCCGATTGCAGCAACGAGTATCTGTGTAGATGCAAATGAAAATATTTGGATTAGTAGTGGTGAAGGATTGTTTAAATATGATGTAGACGAGAAAAAATGGATTGCAATTGAGCAATTTCAAAGGGCAATTCGTTGGATTACTTTTGATGCACATCGAAATGGTATATGGCTATTAACACCAAGTAGAATGTATTTTATCAATACGCAGGATAAAGAACATCGGGCCGAATTGTTATCGGTAGATTTGCATGAGTTTTCAGATTCCAATGAAGAAATTTTTATAGATAATAATGGTGATATTTGGTTAGATACCTATAATGATTTGCTCAAATTAGATTTTGCGAAAAATAATTTTAAAAACTCTTATCAGAGTAAATGGGTCTCTAAAAGAACCGTGAGCGCGCTTTATGAAGATGATAATAAAAATTTATGGGTTGGGACCTTGCATGCAGGTTTGTTTGTGTTTTCTCAAGAGAATCAAAAGGTTCAGCGTTTTTTAGAAGAATTAAAAATCACATCAATTCATACATTATCCCATAAAAGTACTTCAGTTTCGACCGCCCGACTTTTGAATATGTTTGATTCAAAAGTAAATGGTAGTGAGGTGGTTTTAAATAAATCAATTGAAGAACGTTTTTTACGTCCCATAGTTTATGCGGTAAATTCTTCTGAAAATATTTTTTGGACTTCAAATAATAGAGGAATGCATAGAGTTGATATTTCCGGTGAACTTCCTCTATATGAAACAGTCATACCGTGGAATGATATCAACTGTATCTATTATAATAAAGAAACCCATAGTTTGTTAGTGGGAGGGTTTAATAAAGGAATTCTTCATGTCAGACTGAATGAGCAGCATGAAATCATATCTATAAAACCGGTTAATGATTCTAAAAATGTATCAATAAAATCATTACAGATGATCATCAATGAAGGCGGAGTTACTTGGGCGGCCACGTCAGAAGGAATTTCTAAATTGACGTATGATACGGATGCTAAAGAGTTTTTTATCGAGAAAAATTATACTGAAGAACATGGTCTCTCCGATAACTTTACCACTAGTTTAGTCGCTCAAAATGATAGTGTTATTTGGGTAGGTACTAGGTACGGATTGAATAAATTTGACGTTAAAAAGGAATCATTTACCAATTATTATAAGGAGCAGGGATTTCATTCTAATAAATTTATTGAACGTGCGGCAGTAAAAACTTCGGATGGAAAATTACATTTTGGTGTACAAAACGGAATGATTTCTTTTAATCCGAGTGACTTGTTTTCTAGTAAGAATAAATATCAAATTCATACAGAATCTATTGCCGTAAACGGAAAAGATGGGTATTCACAAATGGATTTGAAAAATTTGGGATACACCAAAAATAATATTGAAATATCTATCAGAATTCCGAATTACGTAGCACCTAGAGCCATAAAATATAGGTATAAGCTAAGTGGTTCAAAGGAGGGGTGGACCTTAGATTTTGCTTCCAATAATACCATCACTCTAAATGACTTGTCCTACGGAAGTCAAGAGTTAGTGATGCAATGTGCTAATGAAGATGGTAAATGGTCAGAAGAAAAAGTGATCATTCCAATTCATATCTATCCTCCATTTTGGATGACATGGTGGTTTGTTGCTTTGTGTGCCTTTTTATTTGTGACTGCTGTATATAGCTATATTCGTTTTTCTGTTAGACAAATTACAGGCAAAAAAGAATTTCTATTGCAGCTGGAATTAGAAAAAAAGATAAGGGAAACTGATAAAGAGAAAATTAGGTTTTTTACAAATGTTTCTCATGATTTAAAAACCCCATTAACAATGGTAAGTGAGCCACTACAGAAATTATTGAAAAGAGATTTGCCCGAAGACGAACGTACGTTTTTATTAGAAACAGCCTCTAGAAATACCAATAGGTTGGTGAAATTGATGAATCAAGTGTTGAGTTTTAGTACCATTCAAAGTGGCCAGATGGTATTGAATATTCAAAAAATAAAAATGGTAGAATTCTTAAATGATATTTTAACTACTTACCAATATCAAGCAAAGAAAAAGAATATTCAATTGACAATTGAAAGTGATGTTAATGAAATTGAACTTTTTATCGATAAAGAAAAAGTTGAGAGAGTTGTATTTAATTTATTATCCAATTCCTTCAAAAACACCTCGGACGGAGGACGTGTTGTATTGAGAGTATTGGCTAGGAAAGACGAGTTTTCTGCTTTTTTAGAGATTGAGGATACGGGTAAAGGGATCAAAAAGGAAAAACTAGGTGATATTTTTTCTAGATTTTTTCAGTCAGATGCTAGAGCTAGTGGTCAAGGAATAGGTTTGTCTATTGTGAAGGAATATATTGAAGCCCATGAAGGTAGGGTTACCATAGAGAGCGAGCCTAATATTGGAACCAAGGTGATCTTAGAATTACCCAAAGAAGAGGTTGTAGCGAAAAGTCCATTTCAAGAAGTTGCAAGTGCTGTTGGCAATGAAGAATTCTCTCAGTCGGTATTATTAGTAGAGGACGATAGTGAACTCAGAAACTATATAACATATGAGCTTTCTAAATTTTATAAAATTTATACGGCAACAAATGGTAAACGAGCTTTTGAGATTTGTTTGAATAAAATGCCTGATGTGATTATTACGGATCTATCTATGCCTGAAATGACCGGTTTGGAGCTGACAGAAAAAGTGAAATCTGATATTAGAGTTTCTCACATTCCAATTATTATGATAACGGCTGCAGGGGATAGTGAGGTGGATGTTTTGGAAAAAGGTGTAAATGATTATTTAAAGAAGCCTTTGCAGGTGGAGACGCTTCTGTTAAAAACAAGAAATCAAATAGCTACGATAGAAAAAACAAAAGATTGGTTTGAAATAAGTAACCATCTGACACCTCAGTTAGAGGAGGTAGCATCTCCAAATATGTTATTTGTCCAAAAACTGATGCATGTCATAGAGGAAAATTTCATTGATAAGAAATTAGATATAGAATTATTAACCTCCGAAATGGGGATGTCAAAGAGTGCACTCTATAAAAAAACAAGTCAGTTGACAGGGCAGTCAGTAAACGATTTGATTACTACAGTAAAACTAAAAATTGCTGTAGATTGGATAGTAAATACTTCCTATGCACTGAGCGAAATAACCTATAAATTGGGGTATAATGATGTGAAATATTTTAGAGAACTTTTTAAGAAAAAATACGGAACCACCCCAAGTGCTTATCGTAAAGCACACAAAAACAAGGCTTAAAAAACGATACTCCCTCTTGTTACGGAAGATATTCCCCCGCAGAAAATTATATCTCTAGCTAACTTTGGAATTCACAAATATGATATTTGTCAATTTTAGAAATTGACTTTTCAATAGAATTACCAAAATATGAGATACACTGTTTTTACAGCACTTTTTGTTACAACTGTTTTAGCAAGTCTTTTTTTTATTCCTGTGATGAGTGAAGAGAATTCATTGATCCCATTTTTTGGAAGTTTACATCCGTTGATTTTACACCTGCCTATTGGAGCTTTGATCGCATTGTTTTTTTTGGAAATTCTTCATTTTTTTCAACCTAAACTGAATATAAATAATGCCAGTCAACCTCTCTTGTGGTTTTCTGTGATTAGTTCTTTGTTTGCTGTTATTGCTGGAGTCTTGTTAGCAAGTTCCGGAGGGTATAATACTTCTTTACTTGAATATCATAAAACATTGGGCTTTGCTACAGTATTTGTAAGTACTTGGTTGTTGGTAATTCGTTTATGGACAGTAAAAAAAGCACCCTCAAAAACATGGTTGTATCAAACATTATTATTGATAAATGTTGTTTTATTATCCTTCGCTGGGCATTACGGAGGGTCTTTAACTCACGGATCTACTTATTTAACCAAGGGGATGCCAAAGGAACTGAAGCAATTTTTGGGTGTGGAAGATGCTACGTATAAAAAAATTGAAAAACTTTCGAGTATAGATACGTCAAGGGTGGTTTCAGAAAACACCATCTACTTTAAAGAAAAAGTAGTACCGATCTTAGAGAAAAACTGTTACAAATGTCATAATGAATCTAAACAAAAAGGAGATTTTAGGTTAGATAATTTAGATTGGGATATTATTCATGGGGCAGATGGTAATCATTGGGATGATGTGTTTTTTGAAGTCTCTGAAGAAAATATGCCTCCGGAGGAAAAAGAGCCTTTGACAAAAGAAGAGAAACAAGTTTTATTGGGATGGATTCAAAAATCTTTGTCGGAAAAAAACAAATTGAATCTTGCAGCACAGATTGATGAAAAGAAGGAATCAGAACCTAAATTAATCATTGCACATTCCGGAGATACTAAAAAAGCGTCCACAGCGAAAACGACTAAAAAACTATCTAAAGAAGAGACCTATTATAGAAAAACTATTGTTCCTCTATTAAATCAATATTGCTATGGTTGTCATGGAACAAAACGCCAAAAGGGAAACATGCGTTTGGATGCCTTGAATTGGGACATGATTCGTGGCGGGGATGGAGAAAAGTGGCATGCAGCATTGGATGAAATAAATTCTGGAGAAATGCCCCCTAAAAAGAAAGCACAACCTTCTCAAGCAGAAAGACGTTTGATTGTGAATTGGATGACAAATTCATTAGCTAAGGCAACTACAGCAAAAAAAGGAAAGTCTAAAAATGTAATGCGTAGATTAACAAAGGCACAGTATACCAATACATTGAATGAATTGTTAGATCTTCCGATCGATTTTGGTAAGGTATTGCCGGATGATGGTAAATCAAAAATGGGCTTTTCAAACAACGCAGAGGTGTTACAGATTTCTCCATTGCATGTAGATTATTATCAGAAAATTGCACGACAAGCATTAGATAAGGCAATTGTTTACGGTAACAAACCTAAACCCAAAAGATACAAGGTTACCATTGGTAAGGGTATTGGAAAAAACTTGCCTGCTGCGATGTATGGGGGGTTTCAATCATTCCCTATAAGTAGCAATGATTTTAAGGTAGATCTGTTAGATGCTAAGGGAGAGATTAAAGTCGGTTTGACAAAAGCAGAACAATTCGAATTAGATGCTGTAAAATCTAATATTGGTTTGGATATGCGTGGTTCTCAGAGTGATCGATTTGATGTTTTGAAAGAAGGAATGTTGTTGTATTCGGCAATTCCTCATCGAGATGTTCCACCACGATCTTGGCAAGGTCCTTCTCCAAATTTAAAGTTATTAATTAAAAAAGATTTTCCTCAGTATGGAAGACTTGCATTTAGAGTAGAGGCCTCAAAAGGGAGGCAGTTGGCACAAACAGAAGGACTGATAAGTTTACGAAGCAATGAGGTGATGCCTGAGACTAAAAATACGATGGTTTTAAACGCATCGGATTTTACAAATTTAAAAAGAGTCGCATTGAAAGATGGAATGTTGGTTTCTCCAAAATTACCTGCCTTTGCACAGGCAGAAAGTGAAATTAAGATCAAGAAAGAAGGATTCTATCAATTAGATTTAGAGCATCCGTATATGGCTGAAGAGAATATGCCTTCTTTTATGATTACGTTGGGTAGGTTTCCAAAAATTCAAGAAAGGTTGCATTTAGCTCCGAGCAAAGAGTCGTCTGGAAAAATAGTAACACCAGTAACTTTAGCCTATTTGAAGCAAGGAACTTATAAGGTTAAAGTAGGAGGTAAGTTTTTTGTGGGGATGCATAGGATTTTAATTAATCCCTTAGCAAAGGACAATCCATTACCACAAGAATTAAGAGCTGAAGCAGAAAAAAACGAAAAGAAATATGAAGGTATTGATCCTAGTATTCGGGTTTTTGCGGGTTCAAGAACAGATGATGGATTGGATTATGCTAATTTTGATACCACTCGAAAGGTTACTTCTCCCATGAATAAATTTGAGAAATTTGAATTTTATGGGCAATTAGAAAACTTGCCGAAACCAGTATTCGATTTAAATGAAACCAATGAAAATTCGAACATATTAATAGTAGGGTTGTGGAATAATTATTTGGTTAAAAACAAAGGAGAAACGGGGCCACCTGTTTTAATTAAATCGATTGAAATAGAGGCACCCTATTTCCCTGTTTGGCCGCCAACAAGTCACACAAAAATATTTTTCGACTCTCCAAATAAAGAGATCAAAGAGATTTACACGGTTGAGGTTTTAGAGCGTTTTATGCAAAATGCTTATCGACGAAAGGTATCTCAAAGTGAAGTAAAGCGCTATGTAGATTTTTGGAATGAGATCAAAGATGATTATGATCGTTATGAAGATAGTGTAAAGGAGGTGATGGTTGCTATTCTGTGTTCTCCTAATTTTTTATACATTTTAGAAGAGGAAAAAAATAAAGATGTCAAAACTTCCAATGATTTTTTTATGGCATCAAAAATGTCTTATTTTTTATGGAACTCTCCACCAGATCAAAGTTTGATTTCGTTGGCAGAGAAAGGAAAGTTACAAGAGAACTTATCAAATGAAATTGATAGAATGATTGAGAATCCTAAAATATGGAGGATGATACGCTCCTTTACTTATGAGTGGTTGCGAGTGGATAGGTTAAAAAGTATGGATATCAATAAAAGAATGTATGCTGATTATACTCGTTTTGTGAAAGAAGATATGGCTGAAGAAACCTATCATTTTATGCATTATGTTTTAGAAAAGGACAAAAGTATTTTAAATTTTATTGATTCGGATTTTGCCATGTTAAATCAAAATTTGGCTGAGTTTTATGGAGTAAAAAATGTAGTAGGTGATAATTTTAGACCCGTGACAGTTAAACCGGAAGAACATCGAGGAGGCTTGCTGTCTCAAGGCGCCTTTTTAACGGGGCATTCTGATGGAGTTGGGGCCCATCCTATAAAAAGAGCAGTTTGGTTAAAAGAAAAAATTCTTGGTGATCCACCCCCACCTCCACCTCCAAACGTACCTGAATTAGATCCGGATACCCCTGGTTTTGATAAACTGACTTTAAAAGAAAAGTTAGAGTTGCATAGAAATAAGGCTTCCTGCATAGATTGTCATTTAAAAATAGATCCTTATGGGGTTGCTTTTGAAAATTTCGATGCAGTAGGTAGATATCAATTACAGGCTAAAGGAAAGCCAATTGATGCTACTTCTATTTTACCTGATGGTACAGAGATAGAAGGAATAGATGGAATTAAGTCTTATATTCTAGATTCCAAAAAGGAGCAGTTTACAAAGGCATTGGTAGAGCATTTATTTGCCTATGCAATTGGAAGAAATGTTGGTTTTTCTGATGAAAAGGAGATTGCCGCTATTGTAACTAAGGTGAAAAATGAAGATTATAAATTCCAATCGGTAATTGAAGAAATTATCAAAAGTGAATCGTTCTCTCAAGAGTTAAATTGAATTATAAACTGATATTATGGCTAAAAAATCATGGCATTTAGACCGACGTACTTTTATCAAAGGGGTTGGAGCCGCATGTATGTTACCCTATTTAGAAAGTATGGGAATGGGAAAATTATCAAAATTTACCAGTCCGGATATACCAAAAAGAATGTGCTTTATGTACATTCCAAATGGTGTGGGTATCTATGATAAAAAAGATCCACTTTATAAGGATTGGAATTGGTTTCCAGTCAAAGAAGGAAAGGATTATCAGTTAACAAAAACCTTATCACCGTTAGAACCTTTTAAAAATAAAATGTCGGTACTAGGAGGCTTAAGTCATCCCAAAAGTAGAGCTGTACTTGGCCATATGGCAGGTGATACTTGGCTTACCGGTGGAGATTTAAGGGGAAGTGATTATAAAAACAGTATATCGGTAGATCAAGTTGCTGCACATCATTTAAGTAAATATACTAGGTATCCATCATTGACTTTATCCACAGACGGAGGGGTTGGATATAAATCTAGAGCTTCTACTTTATCATTTGATGGAATTGGAAAAGCCATTCCTTCTGAACATCGTCAAAGAGAAATTTTTGAAAGGTATTTTGCACCAAATGGAGGCGCGACTACAGCTGACAGACGAAAAAGTATTCAGCAAGGAAAAAAAATTGTAGATCTAGTGTTAGAGGATAGTAAAAATTTACAAAAAAAACTAGGAGCAAATGATAAGCAAAAACTAGATGAATATCTTACTTCTTTAAATAGAGTAGAAGAGCAGGTGGTCAGAAATGAGAAGTGGCTCGATATTCCGTTGAAAAAATTTGATGCTGCACATTTAAATTTAGATGTGGATGCAACCATTGATCCAGAGGCTTATTTAAGAGCCACTATTGATTTGATGGTGATTGGTTTCCAGACGGATATGACACGAGTGATGACAAATATGATGGCGCGTGAAGATGGAATGGGTTTTGGAGATAATTTTCCTAAACTCGCACTAGGATTGTCTGGACATCATGGAATGACACATGATAAATCGGAAGGGCACTTATTACGTCAATCAAAATATGATCAATGGTTAGCTAAGCAAATGGCTTATTTTTTAGAGAGAATGGAAAATACTCATGATGAACACGGTTCTCTGTTGGATAATACGATGATCTTGTATGGTAGTTCTTGTAGCTCTACTCATAATGCTAATAATTGCCCTTTGGTGTTGGCGGGTGGTAGTAAGTTAGGAATAGACCATGGGGCATATACGGTATTTGATCCAAAAGAAGTTCCAATGTCTAATTTATTTGTAAGTATGCTGAATAAATTAGATATTCCAACGGAAAAATTTTCTGATAGCACGGGTGCCTTACCATCTATATTTGTTTAAATTAAATAAGAGAGGTTGCGGCTTAAATTTTTAACCTTTTTGTTTTTATGTGTTGGTCTATCGGTGGTCTCTCAAGCCTCAAAAAATAGATCAGCCGCTGCATTACGTACTATTATAAAACCTCATTTTGTTCCTTTTCAAACCAAAGAGGAGACAGATTTAGTTCAAAGAAAACAAATTCTTGGAAAGAAATTATTTTATGAAAATAACTTATCTCAGTCTAAAGGATATAGTTGTAACAGTTGTCATGATTTAAAAAACTATGCTAGCAATGGAAGCTATTTTTTGTCACAAATTCATGAAGGTACTTTTTTTAGAGACGTTCCATCCCTTTATAATATTAACGAGATGTTATTATTCAACTCCGAAGGGGTATTTGATAATTTAGAGGAAAAAATATTTCATAGCCTTAAGAGTTCTTGTGAAATGAGCATGGGGGATGATGAAAATTTAGAAAAACGATTAGATGAACTTCAGAAATATGAGAAAGAATTTTCCGAATTATATCCAACAGCAAAAGAAAAAAGTGCGATCGTTGTGGATGCTTTGAATCAATTTTTAAAAGGATTGGTTACTCCTGCTCCTATAGATGCATTTGTTTTAGGAGATACAACGGCTTTAACTTTGGAACAAATTGAAGGCGGACATCTATTTAATGATAAAAGTTGTTATTCCTGTCATACCGGATCAAGTTTTGGAGGGCAAATGATTCAGAAATTAGGAATTACAGAAGCATGGCCAAATCAAACGGATTTAGGGTATTATCACGTGAAACATCAATCTGATTATAAAATGTTTTTTAGAGTTTCTTCATTAAGAAATGTTTCTGAAACAAGTCCTTATTTTCATGATAGATCCTCGAAAAAACTATGGAAAGCTATTCAGTTGATGGGTAGGCATGAGCGTGGACTTCAGATTTCTGTGGAAGAAGCTATTAAAATTCAAGAATTTTTAAAATCATTAAAAGGAGAAATTCCAGTAGAATACATAAAGGAGTATTAAAAAACGATAACTTAAAAATGAAATTTCAAAAAACTATTTTATTCTGTGTGCTGACTGTTTTAGCAGTTTCATGTCAAACATCAAAAACGGAACAAACAATTACAGGTAAAAATAATACTTGGCCTATGTCGGGTGGACCCAATGGGAATTACAAAGTGATATCTAAAAATAAAGTTCCTGTGCAGTGGTCTGTCCGAAATAATGAGAATGTAAAATGGAAAAAAACATTGCCTGCTGGTGGACAAAGTGGGATTGCTGTTTGGAATGATAAGTTGTTTTTTACAATAAATATTCCCACTGATAATTTGCCGTACAATCAGGTACAAACTCAATATAAGGCGGCTCAAAAAAAGTATGAATTGTTATTGAGGCAGACAAAAAACCAATTATTAAAAAGTGATGCTAGGTTTAAAAAAATTGCCGCCTCATATACCCAATCAGAGAAAAAGTGGGAAAGCTTATTGGCATCCCATAAAGGGTATCAAAAAGCGACAGGAAACAGAAAAAATAAAATTAAAGGGGAGTTATTGAAAAAAAATGAGATAGGTAAACAGTTTCAGCTACATAAAACAAACTATCAAAATTATATTCATAACAAGTCAAAGGAGTTAAAAATAGCTTATGAAAAATATACACAGCTTACCAAAGATGTAAAAGGAAGTCAAAAGGGTAAAGACGTTTTACTTTATTGTTTGGATGCAACTACTGGAAAGGAATTATGGACAAAAACATTAAAAGGTGTCATTGAAACTGAATATAACAATGGATTTAGTGATGCAACAAGTCCGTGTCCTATGACTGATGGTAATTTTGTATGGGCAATCAATGCCTGTGGTGCAATGGCTTGTTATACGATGAATGGTGATGTAGTTTGGGAAAGAACTTGGCACCCTACCGAAGGCAGACCTTTTAATAAACAATTTGATTCTATATTGTTTGGCGATTGGATTTTGAGTTCTGAACCGCCAATGGAGGGGGATGGAACTAGAAATCCATTGTGGAATTACCTACATGCTTTTGATAAAAATACTGGCGTGTTGGTTTGGACAACTCAAGAGGCTTTAACACATTATAATACACCGGTTATTGGGAGAACAAAAGAAGGAATTGTGGCAGTTATGATGGGACGTGGAGGGCCACATGGAGTTCCAGAAAGACCCGTTGGTTTGAGTTTGATTAGTCTAGAGAAAGACAACGCCGGCAATGAAATTTGGAATTGGGAACCAAAAGAGGATAATAGTATATCTGGTTGGGGAGCCTTAAGTACGCAGCATTGGAATAACGAACGTGTTTCTTGGTTTTATAAAGGAGATTATCATGTAACCATTGATTCTAAAAATGGGGAATTAATTGGTAAGAAACAGTTGAAAGAAGGAAAAGTCTATACATTTGATACGCTTACAGATTCTTATACCTTGGAAAAAAACGCAAAATTACCTCATAGTGAAAATGAAAGACATTGTAATATGCAAGTAGGTGACTTTATTTATTATATGGTGAGATATCAACCCTATATTGCTAGGCATAATACGGTTACAGGAGAAAATGTGTTTCTTGAAGTTCCAAGAGAAATTGACGAGCAAGGAAATTTTATTTGGCATACTGCTCAGGCAAATGACGGTCTGAATTCGAAAGGTCAAAGGCATAGTTCAGATGCTAGAGTGAGAGGTCATGGTTTTCAGAAATGTTTTTTGGGTTCTCCTACAATGATAGATGATTATATATACTTTACAAATGCATTAGGAATGGTGTATGTTATCGATACTTCTAGCGAAAGTTTTGATGGTTCAGCATTAAAAGCCGTGAATGATTTAGGTGAACAAGGAAAAACTTGGACGGTAAACACGATGAGTTATGCTAATGGATCTATTTACCATAGAACTTTGAAAGAAATCATTTGCATTGAGTAAACCATAACTGGTTTGGCCATTTGTGATAGTTTTTTTCTAAATCTATCTAAAAATTTTATAAAAACTACAATACATATACCCAAGAATACATTTTGTACTTTGTTTTCAATTTAATTTGAAGAGCTGATGAGAGTGAGCACGAATCTTTTTAAATTTAAATAATGAGAAAAAGTAAAAACATTAATTCAAAAATCATTTGGTGTATTGTTGCCATATGTGGTTTAAGTCAAATTGCAACCGCAAATAAAGGAAAATCACCTAAAAGTTTTTCTACGGAAATAACGAATATTAGAAATATTGTATCTGCCAAAGTAGATGGAAAATCATGTGTTTATATATCTTCTTTAAGTGATGCTGTAGGCTGTTATTCTCTTGATGGGAAAAAGATTTGGGAAAAAACTTTGGATACTTCAGGAGTATTATTTGAAATTTTAGCTGAAGATATTACCAAAGACGGGAGTGATGAATTGTTGGTTGCTAGTGGAAATGGTTCCATCTATTGTTTTAATGGGAAGGGTGATTTGTTATGGGAATTTACGCCAAACCACAAAGTGCGATTTTCGGAAATAGCAGTTGTCAAAAATAACGCGGGAATTCAAATCTTTGCAGGAGGAAATGACTATAAGATATATGAGATAGATGCAAATGGGAAATTCATCGGAACTACTAAAATTTCTGGGACCATCCGTAAAATAGAATCCGGAAATTTTATTGATAAAAACAAAGAATCTCTTTTTGTGATGACCTATTCACATGATAAATTTCGTTGGGAATTTATGGGGGTTTTAGATGCTGATACAAAAAAGGTTCTAAAGGAATTAAACTATAAAAAAGCAGCGGTAAAGGAATTATCAAAAATGATGGTTACCGAAATTACAATTGCGGATTTAAACAAAGATGGTTTGTCGGATATCACTTTTTTTGGAGATGTATCTTGGATTCCAGTGGTAGTTGGTTTGAATGGTTCGTTTCAGGAAATTTTGAGTTTCAAAGGTACGCGTAAAGAAATTCAACGTTATGCTAATGCCAAGGGTACGGTGCTTCTGCCAGTAAAGGATGAAATAATGTTTCAATTTGGAGGTTTCCTTTATAAATTAGATTTGAAAGGTAAATTGATTCAGAAAACAGGTACGAGATATGCAATATCTGGAGAGTTGGTGTTTAATGATTTTACAGTAGATGTAAAATCCAAACAATTGATTGGAGCTGGAGAGGTAGATGGAGGAAATACAGTATGCTTTTATGATTTAAAGAAGAATAATTGGAATGTTGCAACCAAACCTAAGTCTATTGGAACCATGGATGAGGTTGCTAGAAACATGGAAACCTTGTATGAGCAATTGTTAGATTTTAAAATGCCATTTTATCAAAAGTCCTCTGACAAGGAATGGGTGATGATAACCGGAAAAAAAGTAGATGCTAAGGTTGCGAAACTTAAAGGAAATAACATAAAATTTGTTATTCAAAGATCGCCTAAAGAAAGTACAGATAGGTCGCACTTAGTGGCTGTCATGGGAGATATTGCACTTAAAAAAGATAAGAGAGGGAAATATCAAGATTCAAGAGCTGCGATTGTAAATCAAGCGAAGGCATATGAGGCAGAAGGACAGTTGTTCACTTTTTGGGCAGGCCACGGAAATGACCCTTTTTATATTCAAATAGAAACTTTGGAAGAGATTTTAAAAGTTGCACCAAATACTTGTCGTGGTTTTGTTTATGCAGAAATGGATAATGTTGATGATCCTAGGGTACAACATTTTGTAAGAGAGTATGTTCCTAGATTAGCAAAAGCGATTAGAGTTAATAACAAGGCAAAATTATATTTTAGGTATAAAAACACATTTTGGTCTTTGACAAATAAATTGCCATTATGGCAAGAGTTGTTTTTTTCTAACAAATACAATGATATATTGGTGCCTGCCTCAGAAGATACAAGTTCAAGAACACAAGATATCAACTTAGCTGGTCGTGTGGGAATGTTATCTGCGGGGTATGTTGATGATTTTGCGATGAGGTTGATAGATGACAATCCAACAAGTTGGAGACCTTTAACGCCAGGTGGACAGCGTTCTGTTTCTCCGTATTTACGTCAAGGAGTTATGATGGCTGCTTACGGTGCAAGTCATGGAGTAGTTGCAGATAATAAGTTTATCGAAGAGCCTGGCTTGAATGTGTTGTTTGGACTGATGAAATCTGGTGTGTTACCTATTGTGGAAAAAGAAGATATTATGTCTATTGGATCTTGGCATTTAATTGATAATGTAGATGCGCATTTAGTGCATTCTATTGATAACCATCACTCGTTAAAGCAATACAAAGCGACTGATGATAAGGCTGTGTTTTCGGTAGCTCAAATGCATTGGGCAGGAACAAATATCCCTGAAAATGATTATTCTCAGATTGCGCTAGGGGTGCACTATAGATGGTTGAATTATATTCCTGAATTACCGAATGGAATGGTGCCTGTAGCTCCAATAGAGTTTGAAAAACAATTGAAAGAAAAGGGGATTCCTTATACGATCAGTGATGGAGTTAAAGGAAAGTTGAATGATAAATTTATTTCTGCAGAAGACTTTGCTCCGTATTTTAAAAAGACCGTTGCAAAAGGAGCATCTCAACTACCTATTTTGGTAAAAGGTGCTGCTTGGAGTGCAATTAGGATAGATAAAAATCATGTCAGATTAATTCTTATGGATCCCGGTTATATAGAGCCAAGCAAAAGAAATGCAATTATTTCCTTTACAGGGGAGTTACCAGTTTCTGCAAAAGATATTCTTTCAAATGATAAAATTAAAATCAAAAATAATTTAGAACTATGCGTTCCTGCTGGTTCCTTAAGATTTATTGATTTTAGTTATTAGTTAGGTTAAGGTTAGCTTAAAACGTCCTAAATACTTTAGGACGTTTTTTTATGTGCTACATTTTTTTATTGATGTTCAAATTTCCACTATGAAAAATTTTGAAACTGTTACTCATAGAAATAGCTTAATTTCACGTTTTTAGAATCTGAAAGAAAAAATGAATATAATGAAGAAAAGTATCATAGCCATTGTTTATTGTTTATTTGCTCTGCAATTACAGGCGCAAATAAAAGTATTGATTGTAGATGGACAGAATAATCATGGTGTTTGGCCTATGTCAACGATTATGATGAAGCAATATTTAGAAGAGACAGGTTTGTTTAAGGTAGATATTGAGAGAAGCAATTTTATGTGGAAATCAGAAGGGAAAAAAGAATTTTTACCACTTGCTGGAGTGGGTGAACGTAGCACGTCTAAATCTCCAAAGACAGATCCTGAATTTTCTCCAAAATTTAAAAAATATGATGTTGTAGTTTCTAATTTTGGGTGGAAAGCTGCTTCTTGGCCAGAAAAAACGCAAAAAGCTTTTGAGAAATATATGAAAAAAGGAGGTGGATTTGTGTCTGTGCATGCTGCGGATAACTCTTTTCCAAAATGGTTTGCATATAACCAAATGATTGGTTTAGGTGGTTGGGGTAACAGAACAGAAAAAGATGGACCATATGTATATTATACAAATGAAGGAGAACTGGTAAGAGATACTAGTCCTGGAGGTTCAGGTGCCCATGGGCCAAAAAATGAATTTCCCGTGACCGTGAGAGCAGAGCATCCAATTACAAATGGAATGCCAAAAGTTTGGTTGACAACAAAAGATGAATGTTATGCAAAATTAAGGGGGCCAGCAGAAAATATGACCATACTAGCTACTGGTAAAGATGCCTCAGGAAAAGCTCCAACGGATCGACATGAGCCTGTGTTAATGGTGCTTGATTATGGGAAAGGAAAAATTTTTCATACCACTTTAGGGCATGATGCTTTGTCATTTGAAAGTGTAGGTTTTCAGGTTTCGTTTTTAAGAGGAGTAGAATGGGCTGCAACCGGTAAGGTAACCCAAGAGGTTCCCGGAGATTTTCCAAGTGCCACAAAATCTTCAAGGAGACCTTTTGAATTGAAAAAATAAAAATTCTTAGTTATTGTAAATTATCCGGTAGGGCTTGTAAGGTCTTTACCGGATTTTTTGTGTCTTAGAGTTTATAAGATTTACTGTTAAACACATAATAAGAACCAACGGATACATGGCTTTGACTTAGTTTTTTTTTATTTGTTATTGCAAGTTGCATCGTTTTGTAACCAACCTAAATGACAAATAATAAAATGAAAAAAGTATTAACCCTTGGGGTTTCCATCATCGCTTTTAGTTTCTTCACAACGCAAGCTCAATATAAAAAATCAGTTTCTAATACAGAGGCTACTTATGATTTTGAAGAGAATGGAAAAGGTTGGAGCACGGATCATTCTGAAAATTTCTCTCCTACAGATGAAAAGTCTGTATCAGGTTCCTACAGTATGAAATTCAGTAATTATTCAGCATATAAAAATACTGCGTATTACAGTATCAATACTGGGCATACTATTATGAAAGTAAGAGTTGCGGTTAACAATGGACAAAAGTATTTGATTGCCAGTTCTTATGACGGTATTGTAATGGGGGTTTCCTATGGTGGTAATATTTTGTGGAAAAATAACCTATCAGGATACATGATCCATGATATTTGGTGCGATGATATTGACGGAGATGGTAAAGATGAAGTATTGATAGCAAATGCTGATGGTAATGCTTATTGTTTAGATGGAACTTCAGGAGATACCAAATGGGAGTATAAAAGAAATGATACTCCAATGTATTCTATCTGTACAGTCACAAGTAATGGATCAAAATATATAGTATGCGGAGGGATGGATCTCAGTATTTCTTACTTGTCGAATTCCGGGATAATGTTGAAAAACATTCACTCTTCAACCTATAGCAATGAAAAGCCCTGGGGAGGAGTAGATTCAAAATATAATTATTTACACTATGCCAATTTTTTACGACCTGTTAAAACCAGTGATGGAAATGAAGTTTTAGCGGTTCATGGGAGTAACAATCATATGCAAGGTAAAGGAAGTATTTATTTATTTAATGCTTTTGAAGAATTGCCATATAAATCGATCAAATTATCTGCAAATACGGTTTTAGGAGATTTAAAGGTTAGTGATATAGATAATGATGGAACTGAAGAAATTGTGATGGGAACTTCTGCACATTATAAAAGTGCTGAGATTGTTCGTGTTGATATTGATGCTACCGCGGATGATTTAGTAAGATACACACATTCTGGAATGGGGTTTGGATATTTTGTAACACAAACAGAGATGATTCAAGAGGATGCTGTCGATAAATATGTTTCAATTTCAGGGAATCATATGTTTTTACTAGATACTTCTTTAGATGGTTCAGGAAGAGAAGAGTTGGAATGCTTTTATTCTTTTAATGATATGTGGAAAGATGATAACAAGCTTGTGTTGGCAAGTGCACAAAGTGGAGGAAGCTGTATCCATATTCTGAATACGGATGTTTCAGGTTGGAAAACGGCATATGAGACGATTTCGCCTGAAGGAAAAATCCAAGAAATAATAGATAATACCGCTGCAGCTAGGGCTAATTTAGCAGGGTACATTAGACCTGATTTTGAAAGAGAACCAGTTCCAGTTTATATGATGACAGAAAGTACAGATTCAGGGTTGGCAAAACAAGTTGCTGATGAGATCAAGGCCAATTATAATAGTCCAATCTTTTTAGGCGGTGAACATACGAATAAGGCTGAAGATTGGGATCGTTCTGAAATGGAAAACGAAAAGTATAAAGAAAAAAGAGATGGTAGAAGGCAATATACATACACTCAACAAGAGTGCTTGGATTTGATAACACCTTGGTATGAAGGAGAAGATGGAATTGCTTATTGGGGAGGTCATGGAAATGATCCGTATATGTTTCATTTAGAAACTACCAAAAAAGTAATAGACCATGCAGCAGGAAAAAAAACGGTATTGATATATCCTGAATTAGAAGATGATTCGGATGATTTTGCTTGGGTAATGGAAGATTTGTTTTATCCTTTAGCAGATTATTCGAAGACTAAAAACACCAATATTTTTGTTAGAACAAAACATAACTTTTGGCAAGGAAATATTTATTTGCCGATGTGGGAGAAGACGTTGAATGGTGATTATGCTGAAATTTTTGTCCCTTCTATGGAAGAAACTACAGACAAGGCAATGGATATTAGTATTGCTGGACGTTCAGGAGTTTGGGCCAGTGGTGCTGTTGATAGTTGGGGATCACGTTCTGTTCCAGATAATCCAAGTTTTGACAGATCACGTCAACATTCACATCAGCGATTGCCAAATCATTTTTTGCGTCATATGATGTATCATATGGCAAGTGGAGCTCAATATATCAACAACTTTGCAGTATATCCTGATTACATGAGCTTTCTTTGGGAGTTAGTAGCGAAAGGTGCACTTTATGTTCCAAAAGCCAATGAGATTGTTAGTTATTCTCCAGTGCATTTGAGCATGCAAAATCCTGATGCACATTATATGGAAGAGGGAAGTAGTTTAAAGTGGTCTGTTTTTTATGACGAAGAATTTGAAGAAAGTAACCCTTTTGTTTTTAGTAGGCAAAACTCTACTTGGATGGCAGCAAAGGTGAATCCGTGGGATTTTTCTAGTTATGCTGGACATGTAAAGGATAGAAGACAGAACTATTTGCCGAATTACCCAAACGGATTGGTACTGATTACTCCACCTCAAGAAGGAGTATATTCAAACCAAACTGCTATTAGAGGGAAATTAAAAGATAATTTACATCCAATTTATAAAGATATTCTAACGGAATACATCACAGATGGTAGGCACTATTACTCTTCTGATGGTACACAAACGTATGCCGCGGATACTTATTATACTACAGTAGAATCTGAAATAGAATCTAAGTCAAATTTAATACCGATTACGGTAGAAGGGGATGTTGCATGGGTAGTTGCACAAACTTCTCCAACGCATTTAAGGTTGACAATTATTGACGGAGGTTATTTGAATCCAGATGACCGAATCGCAAAAGTTACTTTTAATACCATCAATCCAATAAAAGTAACAGATATACTTGACGGAAAATCTTTTGACGCGAATTCAACAACAATTGAGGTTGATATTCCATGTGGAACTTTTCGTTTTATTGATGTGGAGCTTTCAAGTGCTCTATGATGTTGAAGGTAAACAGTATGTAAATGAAATTACAATTAAAACAAACAAAGTGTTTTCTTAGTGAGAAACTTTTTTCTTATAAATACAACCAACCCTGTCTAGATTCTTCTTGGCATTATCACAAAGAATATGAGTTGCTGTATGTTTCTAAGGGAAGTGGTATACGTTTTGTAGGAGATAGTGTTCAAGAGTTTAATGAAGGTGAGTTAGTTTTGGTAGGTGCCTATTTGCCGCACTTGTGGCGTAATGATTTATCATCAAAGTTAGATTCAGATTCTAATGTTGAAATCGTAGTCATAAAATTTCTGAAAGATTTTATCGGGCAAGGAGTTTTTGAAAACCCTGAATTTTATGCTATTAAGGATATGTTAAAAGCATCTGATTTAGGAGTGTTATTCTCGAGTGAAACTTCTGAAGAATTTAAAGATCGCTTGTTGCACTTTCATGATTTGAATGCCCCAGAAAAGTCAATAGAATTACTTTCTTTATTGCATGATTTGTCTCAGGAAAAGATAGATAAACAAATTTCCACTCTGGATATGAGACAATATTCTTCTGAAAATGGCTCTAAGTTAGATGAGGTGATGAAGTTTATATCTATCAATTATGCCTCTAGTATCTCTTTAAAGGATGTTGCGGAAATTGCTTGTATGACTGAAAATTCTTTTTGTAGGTATTTTAAAAATTTGACAAATAAATCTTTCGTGAAGTTTTTAAATGAGGTGCGTATTAGAAATGCTGCGAAACTTTTAGTTTCAACGAATAAATCTATTTCTGAAATAGCTATAGAGGTAGGGTTTCCATCAATCACAAATTTTAACAAGCAGTTCAAATTAGTACAAAATGAAACTCCAAAAATATATAGAGAGAGAATTGCGTACGAAAAAAAAATATAACGCATTTTTAAAAATAAATAAGATTAATGAATTTAAATTCTTCAAAAAAAATAATTTTCTTATCAGTACTACTAGTTTCTATATTGCTACAGTCGCAATCAAAAAAAACGAATGTGATTTATATACTGGCAGATGACCTTGGTATTGGGGATTTAGGAATATATGGTCAAAAATTATTAAAAACGCCAAATATTGATAGGCTGGGTTATGAAGGAATTAAATTTACGGATCATTATTCCGGAAACGCAGTATGCAGTCCTTCTAGAGCAGTTTTAATGTCAGGGCAACATCCTGGTCATAACCATATTATTGGTAATTCTCCAAATGAGACCCCATTAAAACCGGAAATGACTGTGTTACCAGAGCTTTTTAAAAATGCGGGTTATGCAACGGGAGCCTTTGGGAAATGGGGATTGGGCTATACTTATTTAGATACAGAGGCCAACCCATTACAAAATGGATTTGATGAGTTTTATGGATGGAAAACACAATATGCAGCACATACCTACTATCCAACAAGCATGGTTCATAATGGGAAAAAGGTTATGATGAAACCTGGTACCTATGTTCACGATGAAATTATGAAAAACGCCTTCAGTTTTATAGAAAAGAACGCGAAGCATAATAAGCCTTTTTTCTGTTATATTCCTACAGCAATTCCTCATGCAGCGATGCATGCTCCGAAGGATTTACATAATAAATGGCGCAAAAAACTCCCTCAGTTTGAAGATAAAATAGGTGTGTATAGTGCGAAGGACGAGCCATGTCCCGATGTTGTAAATCCAGTTGCTGCTTTTGCGGCTATGGTAGAGCACTTGGACAATCAAGTAGGGGAAATAGTAGAAATTTTGAAAAAAACAGGTCAGTTGGAAAACACGTTGATCATATTTACAAGTGATAATGGAGCTCATAATGTGGGAGGGCATGATCCAAAATTTTGGAATTCTACCGGGGCGTTTAGAGGAATGAAAAGAGATATGTATGAAGGAGGTATAAGAACTCCTATGTTGGCTTATTGGCCTGGCGTTATCAAGCCTGGTTCTGTAACAAATCTACCAAGTGCCTTTTGGGATGTTATGGCTACTGCATCTGATATATTAGATGTTGAAGTTCCGGCGCAATGCGATGGGATTTCTTTTTTGCCAACTTTAAAGGGGAATATTAAAAATCAAAAACAACACGACTATTTATTTTGGAGAATCGAGTCTCATAAAATATACCATCAAGCGATAAGAATAGGGAATTGGAAAGGGGTTTTGAATACCTATAAAAAAACAAAGAAAACAACTGAAAGAAAAATGCCTCTAGAATTGTATGATTTGTCAAGTGATATTTCAGAAGAACATAACCTAGCGGACCAAAATCCAACAATGGTGGGCAAAATGATGAAAATAATTACAGAAATGTAATTTTAGGCAGAAAATGTACTAATAGTAACAGGTATTATACTTGAACCTACATGGAAGCAATTAAGAATGGGTTAATTTGTTTTTATTCGGAGGTAGTATTGATGTATTTTGATTCAGATAAAGCCTGTATTTTTATAAAACAAATAATTGAAGAAAATGAGACTTAAATTTTTAGCACATATATTTTTCTTACTGGGGTTGGTAGTAACTGCTGAGGCAAAAGAAATAATAAATATTAAGAAGGAAAAGGGTGATATGACCCAAATTCTTAGAGATAAATTAAATGGTATTGTCGATAAGGAAGTAAAAATAATTTTTGAACAAGGAACTTATCTTTTTCTTCCTACCTATGCCATGGATAAATATTGCTTTATTACAAATCATGGAAATGGATTGAAAAAAATTATTTTCAGATTTGATGGGTTTGAATCCGTGGAAATTGAAGGAAATGGATCAAATTTTATGTTTCATGGTCAAGAAGCTCCCTTTCAATTTGAAAATTGTAAAAAGGTATCTGTTAAGGATTTGACTATTGACTGGGATGTGCCATTCTCTTTTCAAGGAGATGTGCTGCAAGTTGATAAAGATGCAGAATGGATTGATATCAAGCCTTATAAACAAGGTTTTTCTTGGAAGTTGATGAAAGGAAGAATCATGTTTCCAAATATTGATGGTTTTCATTTTGAAGAATTAGGAAGTACTTTAGAGTTTGATAAAAAAACAAAAGCAGTAGGCCATGGTGCTTGGGATTTCGGTAGTAGACCAAGATGGGTGGAAAAAAGACCGAATGGAGTTTTAAGAATTCACGAAAAAAGAAAGTTTTATCCTGCTGTAGGAACTGTGTTACACTCAAAAGGAGGTCATGGACAGAATAGATATGCTCCTGCTTTTCAGGTAACTACTTCGTCTCATATAAACTTTGATAATATTACAATTCATCATGCTTTAGGAATGGGGTTTCTGTTTGAAAGAAGTGAATATATTTCCATTTTAAATTCTAAGATTGTATTGCCAGAAAATTCGGATCGAGTTGTTTCTACCATTGCAGATGCTACTCATTTTGCTAATTGTAAGGGGCAAATTCTAATAGAAAACTGTCGTTTTGAAAACATGTTGGATGATGGGACTAATGTACATGGGACTTATGTGAGTGTAGATCAAATAATCAATTCAAAAACTATTAGAGTAAAACTACAGCATTTTGAACAAATGGGCTTTGTATTCGCAGAAGCAAATGATGAAGTATGGTTTATTCAAAACCCCGATCCTTCAAGAGGAATTGTAAACAAAGTAACAAAAGTAACATACGTAAATGATAGATATTCTGATCTTACTTTTGAAAATGAAATACCTGAAAGTTTAGCTAAGGGAGATATTGTTGAGAATAAAACATGGAATCCTGAGTTTACGATGAGAGGATGTACGATAAGAAATCACAGAGCTAGAAATATTATTTTTAAAACTCCTCTTAAGGTGGTGATAGAAAATAATAATTTGTCCTCTATGATGTCTTCTATATTGTTAAGAGGAGAATCCTACTTTTGGTATGAATCAGGTGCGGTAGGTGATGTTTTGATCCAGAATAATAAATTTAAATACTGCGCTTATAGTGGGTCTGAGCATGCTGTACTGCGTGTTACCCCTAGGTTAGGAAGAACATTTGACCAGACTATTACGTACGATAAAAATATTAGATTTATAAATAATACTATTGAGAACTTTGACAACAGAGTTGTTTGGGCAGACAGAGCAGAAGGTTTGTTAATTGAAGGGAACACGATTACAAAAACAAAAAATGCTAAGGCTTTATATCCCGATGCTCCGGTTTTTGAATTTGAAAATTGTAAAGATGTAAAAGTTTATAAAAATAAGTATATAGGCAAAGCTAAAAATACTGAGATGGTGAAGGTAGATGCCGCATCTGAAGAAAATATTGTTGTCAAAAGGAACAAAGGGTTTAAATAAAATTACAAATTGTTGAAATTTGTAAGTTAATTAGTTTGTTAGATTAAGGACCTCACCATTTTGGTGAGGTTTTTTGTTTTTGGTAGACTGAGAACTACATGTTATATGTAAATGGTAATAAATTCAGGCTGTATGGTTAAGTATTCTTTTTTACTACAGAGGACATGCTCTTTTGTTAAGGGGATTATATTTAACACATTCAATCCTACCTCTTATGATTAAAACGAATACATATCAATTTATTTTAGAAAGCAGAATTTTTGAAATCAAATTGAAAATAATTGGAGCCACCTAGCTGTGCAATTGTTTATAAGATTACAAGTACCAACCAACCAACTTAAAAACCAAAGAATGATTAAACTAATTAAACCAAGTATTTTGGCTTTGTTTCTATGCGCAGGATTCATAGGGAAAAGTCAGAAAATAAAAGATTTTTATACCGAAACAAACCATCTAGGAGTTACCAAAGATTTTATTGAAGATTACGGGGGAACTCCGAATGATGGAAATGATGATAGTGCTGATTTACAGTCGGCTATTGAGGATATGAAGAAAGAACCCAATGGAGGAGTGATCAAAATTCCAGCGGGTAATTATGTATTATCTGGAATTGTAATGAAATCTAATGTGCATTTAGAAATAGATTCCAATGTGAAAATTTATCCAACGCCAAGAACAGATACCAAGAACTATTCAATTTTTGCTTTTGGAGGTGATTTTGGAACCGTTTTAAATACCAGTATTAGAGGTGTTGGAGGCAAGTTTATAGTTGATTTACGAAATCTTCAAAATAAAAATGTAGCCGTTTTTAATTTTAAAAATGTTAAGAATTTTTACTTAGCGAAATTCAATGTATTGGATGATAACACAAAGTTTTCTGCCGTTACTTTTGGGTATTCTGAATATAATGGAAACTATTTTGTTCCACGTCATGGTGTTATCTTAAGTGGTAAAGTTTCAAATGCCCATTATGGTTATGGGTTGGTACAAATGCAAGCCGGAAAAAACATTTTATTAAAATATCTAAATGGTACTGGAGGAGTTACGCTAAGACTTGAAACAGGCTATGATAAAATGAACTTATTGCAAGTAGGTGGGCTTGATAGGATATATGGAAGAACTGTTAAATGTACGAATGGTAATGCTGCCGTAATGATTTCTCCGCATGCTATTCAGAATGGACATGTAGATGTGTCTGATGTCACTAGTGTAAGTTGTGGGTTTGCCGTGAGAGTAGGTGCTGGTTATACAAAATCTGATCAAGAAGCTGCCGGTTTGGTGCCTGGAATGTTTAAGAGTACTTCAGTGGTTAGTGATATTCATGCAACTTTTGGTACCAATGCACAATTAAAGGCGAAACATATTAAATACATGCCTTGTAATTTGCTTGATGATATTGCCACTGAATACAATGTAGATGGAGAGAGTTATAAATCTCCTTCAGTTGCTGCTGTAATAGATGGTTCCAAAGGAACTGGGCCGGGGTATTTTAATATTAATATAGAAGAAGCAGATGTAACAGCTGTTGGATTTGAAAGTCAGCCTAAACTAATTTTACATGATGAAGATGCAGATCAGTGTTCAAACAATGCATCAAAAAATATTGAAAAAAGAACTGTAGAACTTTACTCTGTAATAGAAGGAGTATATCCAAACCCGGTGAATGATAGGTTGTCCGTAGTTCTTTCTGAAGATTTTAAAGGGGGAGCATTGACGCTTGTAAATGCATTTGGAGCAATTGTATATCAAAAAAATGTGGATGTTAATACGGGTAAAAATATTCTTATTGATGTGCGTTCACTGGCAAGAGGTGTCTATTATCTAAAATTAGGATATGGACAGGCTCAAAAAATTATGATAGAATAAAATAAATAACAATTTGGTGCTTGTTAGAAAAAGTCTCCGATAGGGAGGCTTTTTTGCTTTTATGAATGGATTATGTACTGAAATATACATTTTATGGATTTACATATACAAATTAAGTTAGTTCCTTTCAGAACTTTGTGAATGTAGTTACTAATTATTCGGTGTTTCTTAGTGAATACCGTCAATCATAAAGATTCAATACAAAATTATGAAAAGAAGAAATTTTCTTAGAAATGTTGCTGGTGCTGCAGTAGCGACTAGTTTGTTGCCTATTGCGTGTAAATCTACTGACCAGGTTACAGGAAATTCTGCTGTAGGTTCTATTGGTGAAGGAAATGGTGGAGAGGAGCAATGGCATCAATTAGGAACAGGAAAAAAGGTTCCAACTCCTGTCCGTAAAAAGACCGTTGAGTATGACGTAGTGGTGATAGGAGCAGGGATGGCTGGAATTCCAGCTGCTGTAGCAGCTGCTAGAAATGGTGCAAAAACGGTTTTGGTGAATGACAGACCTATGTTAGGTGGAAATGCTTCAAGCGAAATAAGGGTAACAGTAAATGGAGTGAATAGATTATCTACAGGGTTAGCGGAACGTGAAACGGGGATTGTAGAAGAATTACTCTTAGAAAATAGACTTTTGAATGCTCAGGAATCTTATCCTATGTGGGACCATATTGTTTATGATTATGTCACAAGAGAGCCAAATTTGACTGTAATGGTAAATACTTCTGCAATAGATGCAGAGATGGATGGTGATAAAATTATTTCGGCTCGTTGTTGGCAGGTAACCACAGAAACAGAATTCACCTTAAAGGCAGATGTTTTTATTGATTGTTCAGGTGATGGTTTGATGGCGGCAAAAGCTGGTGCACTCTATAGAACAGGAAGAGAGGGAAAAGCAGAATTTAACGAGAAATATGCACCTGATGAGCCAGATGGGTGGCAAATGGGAGCTTCTATTTTGATGCAAGGAAGAGATTATGGAAGGCCTATGCCATATACACCTCCTTCTTTTATGCTAGAATACAATGGAGATAGCACCAAACATAGAAAAATTAACAATTTTATAGATGGATATTGGTGGGTTGAATTAGGAGATGATTTTGATATTATTGATGTTCAAGATGTAAATCGCCATAAATTAATGGGGTATGCTCATGGGGTATGGAATTATATAAAAAATTCAGGGAAATTTCCTGAATCCGAAAATTATGCAATTGACTGGATCGGTTCTTTTCCAGGAAGAAGAGAGTCTAGAAGATTTATTGGAGATCATGTTTTGTCAGAAAGAGACTTAACTGAACATAAGCATTTTGAGGATGCTATTGGTTTTGGTGGTTGGTCTTTGGATGAACATAATCCAGGAGGAATTGAGGATTTGTCAAACGAGCCTAGTTTTTTTCATCAAAAATTTAAGACGGTATATCAAGTTCCGTTTAGATCACTTTATTCAAAAAATATTGCTAATTTGATGTTTGCAGGTAGAAATGCTAGTTTGACTCACATAGCTCTGTCTTCTACAAGAATTCAGGGAACCTGTGCTTTGATGGGGCAAGCTGTGGGAACAGCGGCTACTATTTGTGTTAAAAAAGGTATTACACCAAGGGAAGTTGGGCAAAAATATATCAAAGAATTGCAAGAGCAATTGATGAGAGATGATGTTTATATTCCTAAAGTAGTTGCAAATGACCCTAATGATTTAGCAAAAAAAGCAAGTCAGATTTTCGGGTCCTCTACAAAAACAGGGGATGCCAAAAATGTGATTAATGGGATTTCAAGAGATATAGATGGTGAAATAAATCATTGGCAATCTGAAGGGTTGGGTGCTACTTTTCAAATGGAATGGGATGCTCCGATAAAGCTATCAAAGGTGGAAATTAAGTGTGATTCTAATTTGCATAAGAATATTACTATGAGAAAGCAACCGTTATCTGATCATCTTAGGAAAACATTTATTGATTATGTACCACCAGAATTAATGAAAGTTTTAGATGTAGAGGTAAGATTGGATGGATCTTGGGTTAAGGTAGCGGAAACTAAAAATAATATTGTACGTTTGATAAAGTTTGATTTTGAACAAGTGAAAACAACCGCTATTAGAATTAATTTAAAAGAGACCTATGGTCATCCAACGGCTAAATTATTTGAGGTGCGTTGTTACGAAGTTTAATGAAATATAAAATAAACATATTAGTCGCTTTTTCGCTCCTTTTTAGTGTTACAGGAAAGGCAGTTGAAGGCAAGCTCCTTACAAATACAGAAATCACGCATGTGATTTCTGTATTGCATCCAGGAATTAGTACTGAAAAACCTGTAGAGTGCAAGTTGATAGAATCTAAAAGTCCCTATGCGAATAATAGTAGTTTTTATATGGATGTAGAATCCGTTGTGTGCGGATCAAAAGAATGTAAAATTGTTACCGTTCGTGTTCATTGGGATGCATTAGGAGCCTATTCAAAAATAGAATTAAGGAATGGTGCCGAATTAGAAAAGAATGAAGGGAAACCTTTTTCTAAATCAGATTATGAAAAATTACAAACGATTTTAAAAGATAAAAATTCACCTCTCCAAACATATTATAAATATGAATTAGTAAATAATTCTCATGCCAACGCTTTGGATGCTTTTTCAGGGGCAACGGTAGAAATAGATAAAACGGCTATTGTTGAAGGTGCGGTTTGGACTTGTTACACACTTTGGTATTGGGCAAATGGAGAAACCGTTTCTAAAATTAGAGAAATTACCGCAGAAAAATATTCTAGCTCAAAACTAATAAGCTTATTAAAAGGTAGTAATAATGCGTACAAGAAATTTTCTATAGAAGAATTGGATAAAAGAAAGTTTTATTCAGTTGAAGCTCAAGAACAAGTTGTCATTGCCAGTTTAGTTTCTGATGCGTTAGGTAAAAAAGGGATTGCATATTTTGAGAAATCAACCTCAGGAATTTATTATAAGGCTCTTGAGAAATTATATTATAATGATAAGGAGAATTTAAGAAGAGCTGTCTTGAATTCAATGATAGAAACAAGATTTATTGCGCCGGT
Organism: Flavicella sp. IMCC45537; assembly: GCF_057197705.1. Classification (NCBI taxonomy): domain Bacteria; kingdom Pseudomonadati; phylum Bacteroidota; class Flavobacteriia; order Flavobacteriales; family Flavobacteriaceae; genus Flavicella; species Flavicella sp. IMCC45537. Next base: position 2,054,168 of record NZ_CM170067.1, on the reverse strand, counting down.
AGGCGTGTATGATCATTTTAGTGATAAAAATATTCTTTCTAATTCATATCAAGAGATTGATTTGTTTTTTACACTACTGCAAGCTAAAGATTATGTTTCTCAAAAAGTAATATCAAATTCAGTTGAATTATTGACGCATGATAATTTTATTATCGCAAGAAGGGCTTATTGGTATCTTAAAAATAAAAAATTATCAGAGTTAGAAAAGGAACGATTGAATGTTTTTAAAGAGAGAAATGTTTATCGGTTATAGATTTGGAGTATAGTATAATACTTCCAATTGGGTGTTTAATTTTGAATTAATTTTTTTCTGACTAGTTATGTTTCTTTAATTGTATTGGTATGATTGAGGTATTCATTTTGAAATAGAATAGCAGCTTGTTTGGTGTTTGTAATCAGGTAACTAAAAATTATTTTGGGTAAAATATTCCGTTCTTGGGGTAATTTTTATAAATAGATTTAGCTAAAAATAAGGTCTCTTTGTAGTAGACTAAGCTAAACTTTATGCAATTATTTTTAAAAAATTCAGAAGAAATCGTAAACCAGCGATTGAATGTAATTAAAAATGTTGTGCCATGCATTGACTCCTCTTGGCATTATCATTCTCAGTTTGAATTACTTTATGTAACTAAAAGCAGCGGGATTCGTTTTGTTGGTGAAAGTGTAGCCTCTTTTCATCCGGGTGATCTTGTGTTAGTGGGGGCTTATGTACCCCATTTATGGAGGAATGATATTTCATTTTATAAAAATAGGAATAGTCCTGAAGAGCAGGTTGAAACAACTGTTATTAAATTCAAAAAGGAATTTCTGAGTTCAGAAACTTTTAATCAGCCTGAATTTACCGAGGTAAAAGAATTACTAGAAGAATCAACTTTTGGAATTGTTTTTGGAAATAAAGTAGCAGAAGAACTTCATGAAGCCTTAATGCAAATTGTAGATATGCCTAAGGCAAAACAAGCAATAAAATTAATGGATATTTTGTTAATTCTTGCAACGACTAGAGACAAACAGACCTTGTCTGAGAAAGATATGAGGCAATTAACAACCAAAAAGGCGGATAAATTGGATGTGGTGTTGAAATATATTTCAGATAACTATACAACTAATATTTCTTTAAAAGATGTGTCTGATTTAGCATGTATGACCCCAAATAGTTTTTGCAGATTTTTTAAAAAAATGACAAATAAATCTTTCACTCAGTTTTTGAATGAGGTTAGAGTTCGCAAAGCATTACGTTATTTGGTGCATCGAGAAAAATCCATTTCTGAGATTTGTTACTTGGTTGGATATAACTCTATAAATAATTTTAACAAACAGTTCAAGCTAGCGATGGGGAGTACACCTAATGAGTATCGTTATTATAATATGGTGGATTAGATAGGGTAAAATAATGTAGTTCAAGGGTAAATTATATAAATGCTTGAGTAATATATTGTGCCAAATTTGTAAATAGAACGTGACTGTTCATTAATTAAACTTAAAATAAATTTTAAATGGAATATAAATTTAGTCATATCGGTATACCAACAACAGAGGAAAAAAAATGGGACGGTTTTTATGAGCCTGGAAAAATTCATTATACTGATTTTAGTAAGGATGAATATGGAGTGGAATGGATAAAATTTGATGTAGATAGTCCAATGCCGGAAATGATGCAAAAATTGCCTCATGTTGCTTTTTTGGTTGATAATATTGAAGCTGCAATTGAAGGAAAAGAAATTTTGGTAGATACTTTCTCTCCAGGTGAAGGAGTGCGTGTGGCGTTTATTGTTCATAATGGTTCGCCTGTAGAATTTATGGAAGTAAAAGAGTAATATTTGGTTTGATTGGAATAGCACGCCTGCTTGGGTAGTTAAATTCGTTTTTTAATTTGGTTGGAATAAGCAGAATTTTAGATTAGTGCACAAGTAGGTTGCTATATTCATTAAAAAAGTTAATAGATAAAAGTAAAATAGAGTAGTATGAAGAAAATTATTTTAGTAGCAATTTTATTGTTTTCAGTAAAAGCAGCGGTTGCCCAAGGAAAGTATCAAATGAAAAAAATCAATCATTATGTAACTTCCGCAGCGGAGGAGTTTGGATTAAATGAAGCTGAAGAAAAAAGCTTGTTAGATGATAGAATCGCATATTTTAATAATTATATGGCAGTGGTTCAGAAAGCAAAAGCAGGTGATATTTCTGCTGATGAAAAGAAATCACAGATCAATCAAGTTAATAAAGAGTTTAACAATAAATTAATCAAAGCAACAGGGAAAACGTATCCAGAGTTAGAGCCTTTCATGACAAGGATGAGAAAGGAGCTTAAAGAAATTTAAAAAAAAATATTTATTCAACGAGGGCATCCATAAAAAAAATATGGGTGCTTTTTTGATTTAAAGTGGTTGCTTTTCTTGGAGCAGTTAAAAATAGTTTACAATTAGATAAGTTAGTTATAGGAAAAATGTATTTTTTACGCTTTTTTTGTATACAATGTCTTTATTAATTAAAAAAAGAAAAATGAAATTAAAATATCTATTACTAGGTTTTATGGGTGTCTTGTTTTTACAAGTGGCTCAGGCTCAAAATGATTGGGAGAATGGGTTTATGTTTGAACAAAACAAATTGAGAGCTCGTGTACCAAGTTATTCTTACTTGAACCATCAAGATGCTTTAGCCGGAAATAGGGATGTTTCTAGAGTTCAAAGTTTAAATGGAATTTGGAAATTTAATTTTGTTGAAAAATCAAGCGAAAGACCTGTAGATTTTATTGCAAACGATTTTGAAGGAGCAAATTGGAGTGATATGCCAGTACCTTCTAATTGGGAATTGCAAGGTTTTGGACAGCCAATATATTCTAATATAATTTATCCTTTTACTCCCGATATTGAAAACGGTGGGAAAAGAAACTTTAATTATATGGGGCCTCATCCTCCACAATTTCCATTTATTGAGAAGTATAGAGATAATCCTGTTGGGAGTTATTATAGAGACTTTACAGTACCTGCTGATTGGAAAAACCAATCCGTAATTCTACATTTTGGAGGTGTCTCTTCTGCTTTTTATGTATGGGTAAATGGTAAAAAAGTTGGGTACAGTCAGGGAAGTAGATTGGCCGCAGAATTTGATGTAACGGAGTTTTTAAATGAAGGGAAAAACCGTGTTGCGGTGCAGGTGTTTCGTTGGAGTGATGGAAGCTATCTAGAAGATCAAGATATGTGGAGACTAAGTGGAATTCACAGAGAGGTGTTGTTGTTAGCACAACCTAAAATAGCTTTGAATGACTTTTTTGTAAGAACAAAGTTTGATGCTGAGTTAAACGATGCTAAAATTGAAGTACGTCCGCATATGTGGATGAAAGGAGACGAAGATGCTTTGAAAGGGTGGGAGCTTACAGCACAATTATACAACGCTCAAAATGAAAAGGTTTCTGGGGCTTCTATGGCGGCTTCTATAGAAGATATTCATTACGAAAGATGGCCGCAAAGAGATATTACAAAGTTTGCATTTTTGGAGGCTAATATTAAGTCGCCTAATAAATGGTCTGTGGAAAAACCATATTTATATACCTTGGTTTTTGACGTAAAGGATCCTTCAGGAAAAATAGTAGAATCTAGAAGTCAGAAAGTTGGTTTTAGAAAAGTTACTTTTAGTGATAAAAATGAATTATTGATTAACGGGAAGGTTGTTAAAATTATGGGGGTAAATCGCCATGATCACCACCCTGTTAGAGGAAAAGCTTTAACAAGAGAAGATCTAGAGGAAGATATCAAGGTGTTAAAAGCCTTTAATTTTAATGCCATTAGAACCTCTCATTACCCAAATGATCCTTATTTTTATGAACTGTGTAACAAGTATGGTTTGTATGTTATGGATGAAGCGAATATAGAGACGCATCATTTAGGAAGCTATGCTCCACAGCAGCCAGAGTTTGCCATTCCAATTTTATCAAGAGTGATGAGAATGGTTGATAGAGATAAAAATAATCCATCAATTATTTCTTGGTCGTTAGGTAATGAAGCAGGAACAGGACCTGCCTTTGCGGCAGCTGCTTCATGGGTTAAAGATTATGATCCTTCAAGGTTTGTGCATTACGAAGGTGCTCAAGGAGATCCTACACATCCGGAATATAAAGAAGGAGAAGAAGGACAAAAATTATTTAGAGGACCTACACATGCCAACCCAACAGATCCTAAGTATGTTGATGTGTTGAGTAGAATGTATCCTGAGGTGTATCAGTTGAAAGCCATGTCAGAGAGCAAATACATCAATAGACCAATTGTGATGTGTGAATATGCTCATGCAATGGGGAATTCTATTGGAGGTCTAGGCGAATACTGGGATTTAATCAATTCTAAGCCAAATTTAATTGGTGGGTTTATTTGGGATATGATTGACCAAGGATTAGAAGCCAAAGATAAAAACGGAAATATGTATTATGCCTATGGAGGTGATTTTGGCGATGTGCCAAATGCAGGAAACTTTTGTATCAATGGTGTTTTTGCTCCAGACCATAAACCAAATCCGCATGCATGGGAGTGTAAGTATATTTTTCAACCGTTTAATTTTGCTGCTACTGCAATTGAAACTGGAAAAATAAAAGCGATAAATCATTTAAATGATACTAATTTAAGTGCATATGATGTAAAGTGGTCTGTTTCTGAAAACGGAAAACAAATTCAATCAGGTGTTTTAAAATCAACAGATGTTGCTGCAAATACTACACAAGAATTAAAAATTCCTTTTAGAAGGATTAGATTTAAAGAAAATTCTGAATATTGGTTAGAAATTTCTGTTTTAGAAAAAGCGGATAATTTCTGGGCAAAGAAAGGTCATGTTGTAGCAAAAGAGCAATTATTAATTAGAGCGAAGAAAAATACAGTTGGAATAACTTCTTCTTCAAAATCTAAGTTAACGGTGAACAACTCTAATGAAAAAGTAGTTGTGAAAGGAAATAAGTTCTCTACAACGATTTCAAAAGAAACCGGAGATTTGATATCGTTTATCATCGGAAAAAAAGAGCAAATAAAAAGTCCGTTAAAACCAGATTTTTATAGAGCTCCTGTAGATAATGATATTCGAGGGGCTAGTAGTAGAGACTTTAAGAAATCTAGAAACTATTGGAAAGGATTTGATAAAAAGTTAAAGGTTTCAGATGTAAAAGTAGTATCGGATAAAAACAATGAAACATCAATTGTTGTATCGAAAGAATATAAAGATGAGGTGAAGCTGACGATTACGTACAGGGTACTAAGTGATGCTAAAATTGAAGTATCTATGCAGATGGATGCTAAAGAATCTTTACCAAGTTTGATTAACTATGGAATGACCATGGGGGTGCCTAAAACTTATAAGAATACTAAGTTTTACGGGAAAGGACCTTGGGAAAACTATATTGATAGAAAAAGAGGTGCCATCGTGGATGAATTTACCTTTAGAACGGACGATTTATTTACGAATTATATATATCCGCAAGGAAATGGAAATAGATCGGACGTTCGTTGGTTGGAACTTTCTGAATCCAAAAAACCAGGAATAATTGTTACCGGAACACCTGAGTTTGGCTTCTCAATATGGCCTTATAGTTCAGAGAATATTGAAAAAGCCAAACATCCATATGATTTGACTGAACAAGATTTTTATACACTTAATTTAAATTTAGTTCAAATGAGTGTTGGTGGAACTTTATCTGAAACCTTACCTCAGTTTGTTATTAAGACTGGTAAACATGATTTTACTTATGTATTAGAATTTAAATAAGATAAAAAAATAATTGATAAGCTGCTTTGTATGAGAATACAAAGCAGCTTTTTTATACATTCTATTTTGTTATAGTTGAAGGAAAAATAAAAATGTTGTAATATTATTCTATGTTTAGAAAATTCTGTTTTTGCGTTTTTTTATGTTTAGTTTCTATAAGTGTTTTCGCTGTTGAGAACAAACTTGAGCCTATTACACATATCTCTGTTCCTGATGGATTATCTGATAACAGCGTAACTTGTATGCTTGAAGATTCTAGCGGCTATTTGTGGTTTGGTACCTTTAATGGACTTAATAGGTATGATGGTTACGAAATAAAAAAGTATAGAAATGCTACAGATAAAAAAATATTGGTCAGCAATAGGGTGCGATCTCTTTGTGAGGATTCTAAAGGTAGGATTTGGATCGGAACAGATAATGGAATTACGATCTATGATCCAAAATTGGAGAAATTTACAGCGTTATATTCCAATCAATTAAAGAATAAATTAGATAAAGGACCAGGTGTTTTAAAGGTTATTGAAGATAAAAAAAACAATAAAATCTATGCCATGACTTGGCAAGAGGGAATTCTTGTTTTTAATACCGAGATGAGGTTTTTGGATAAATATATTATCCCAAAAAAAATGGAATTAGGAACGGTTCTGTTGTCAGATATGACCCTGTTGGATGATGAGAATTTATTGCTTACTTCAAATGTTGGATTGTTGCATTTTAATGCCAATAAGAATCAATATAAAATAATTGATAATCCTGTTTTTAAGGATGCGAGATCTGTTCAAGTGTTTGATAATGATAAGTTAATTTTCACCTTAGAGAATGGCGTAGCGGTATATTCTTATCATGTTTTAGACGATAGACTTTATTATTCTAGCCTGTTTTCAGGGTTTAAAAAGACGCGTTTTAATACAGCAAATGTGGATAAAGATGGTAATCTTTGGTTAGGGCATGTAGCAAACGGACTATATTTAGTGGATAATATTTTTAAACTGATTCATGGGAAAGGGACGGATACCGCAAGGTTTATAATTCCATCGGAACATTGTCATATTACTTCCGTGTTAATCACAGAAAATAAAGGAACTTGGGTAGGGAGTTTTGATAGAGGGATTTTTAAATTTAAAACGAAAAAATCTCCTTTTAAACAAATGTCCATGGAAGGAGTAATTAGTGATGATGTAAATGCTTATCGAGTTATGAATATTACCGAGCTTGATGATGATCAGACTTATGTAATTGCTAGAAATGGTAGAGTAGATTTAATAAATACTAGAACAGGAAAAAATAGTCCCTTTATTCAAAAGTTTAGAAAAATTAACAACAACAATGTTATTAAGATTTTTATAGATTCTAAAAAGAATACTTGGGTTTGGTATAGTGATAAGTCACTTTTTGTAATCGATGCAGATACGGATAAGGTTACTAAAATTGAAGAAAAAAAATTAGAAAATCTTATTTCATTTAAGTCCATAGAAGAGGATCAGTTTGGTGATATTTGGATTCATAGCGTAAATGCTGTTTTTAGATTGAAGTTTGATGAAAAGGGCGATTATAAAGGCTTTGAGGAACTTACGGAGAATTCCTTTTTTATCAAAGATAAACTCTATTATGTAAGGGACTTTTATGTAGATCCGATTTACAATTATTTATGGTTAGGAACTATTCATGATGGTTTGTATAGAGTAGAATTAGAAAAAAATAAGCCCTTAAAAGATTTAGTTATAACCCAATCTTTGTCGGATGTTTCCCTAGAAAATTCAATTCCTAGTAATTATGTAAGTGCTATTCAAAGAGGACCAGATAATATTCTTTGGATTGGTACAGTGGGTGGCGGAATTGCAAAAGTTTTAGAAAATGACAACAAGTTGAAATTTCTTTCTTACACGGAAAAGGATGGACTTTCTAATAATAATGTACAAGATATTTTTATTGATAAGAAAAACACTCTTTGGGTAGCTACGAACTATGGCTTGAATAAATTTGATCCAAAAAATGTAAATTTTGCCAAATTTTATAAAGAGGATGGATTACCCTTTGAGGAGTTTCGAGACGTGAATGCTTTGTTTGATAACGGTACTCTATTACTATCTGGTTACAGAGATTATTTCTATTTTAAAAGTGAAGATTTAGAACTCTTTAAACCGCTCCCTCAATTAAGTTTTGGAAATTTAAAAATATTAAATAAGAAAATAGATCCAGAGGATGTTCTAGAGGATAGGATTGTATTAGAGTCTAGTATAGATGATATTGAGGAGTTGGTTTTAAAATACGATGAGAATATTTTTTCCATTGATTTAATTTCCTTGCATTTTTCGAATCCTAAAAAATATTACTTAAAATATCAATTACTTCCTAGTAATTCTGAATGGATTCAAGTACCGAGTGCTCAAAAAACAATCAATTATAGTAGTTTGCCTTCGGGTGAGTATAAATTAAAGGTGATGGCCTCTAATTCTCTAAATGAATGGACAAAACCGAAGGAATTGAAAATTACAATCCTTCAGCCTTGGTGGAATACAACCTTTGCCCGCATGGTATATATACTATTGATTGTACTCGTCCTATATGGGATTGTAAATTATAGGCTCAGGTATATTCATTTAGAACATGATTTAGAAATTCAACAGTTTGAAAAGGATAAGGTAAATGAAATAAGTGCGGCTAAATTGAGGTATTTTTCTGATATCTCACATGAAATTAAAACGCCCTTAACCTTGATATCTGGACCTGTTTCTATATTGGCAGAAAAATTTAGCAAACAGACAGATATTTATGGTCATTTGGAAATGATTCAACGTCAAACTAAAAAAATTATTCAACTAGTAAATCAAGTGCACGATTTTCAGAAATCCGATGCCAATGCTTTAAAATTGAATAAATCTCATTTTTATGTACATGAATTGATGGAGGAGATTCAAAAGGATTATAGAATACATGTCATAAATCATAATAAAAAACTAGAAATAATTGCACCGGAAAAACCAGTGTATGTTTTTGCTGACTATGACAAGCTAGAAAAAACCTTAAATAATTTATTAAGTAACTCTTTTAAATTTACAGAATCAGGTGATATTGTAACCATTCGTTATAAAAATGAAGGGAATGTTTTGTCAGTTTCAGTTCAGGATTCAGGGAAAGGTATAGATGCAGAAGATTTACCATTTATTTTTGATCGTTTCTATCATTCCAATAAACAGAATAGTTTTGGAGTGGGAGGTTCAGGTATCGGGTTGGCTTTCTCAAAACGTTTGGTAGAAATGCATTATGGAACCATTGCTGCAAAAAGTGAATTGACAGTAGGAACCGAGATTTCTATTTCAATGCCTATAGTAATTGAAGGTTTTGAGGAAGGGCAAATAGAAAAAGAAAAAGAACTATTATCTCTTGAAGAAAAGTATACACAAGAGAAATTTGTACCTACTCAAGATGAAATTGAAAATGTATCAGTGGCCTCAGAGTTAAGAGGAGCGAATTTGTTTTTAGCGGAAGACAATGATGATATGCGATTATTTATATCTAATGCACTAGGAGCTTATTTTAATATAACTTCTTTTAGCAATGGTAAAGCTTGTTTGGATGCATTGGATAATGAATGGCCCGACTTGATTATCAGTGATGTTTTGATGCCAGAAATGAATGGGTTTGAATTGTGTAGAAGTGTAAAAGCTGATATCAATACAAGTCATATTCCGATAGTATTATTAACGGCTTGTGCAGAAGTCGACGAGCAAGTTAAGGGATTGATGGAAGGGGCGGATAGCTATATAACCAAACCTTTTGATATGAAATTACTTATTTCAAAGATCGAATCAATTTTACAGAGTAGAAAGTTGTTAAGAGAAAGGTTCGAAGTTAATTTGCCTCTTACTCGAAAAAAAGATGAAATTGTAAGTACAGATGTTACTTTTTTAGAAAAGTTATATGCACTTATGGAAGAGAATCTAGATAATCAGGAAGTGGATATCAATTCCTTTGCTAAAGAATTGTTCTTAAGCAGAACGCATTTTTTTCAGAAAGTAAAAGCACTTACCGATCAAACACCTTATAGCTTGTTAAAAACCTATCGTTTGAAAAAGGCAGCCAGTATGTTAGTTCAGAAAAATATGTCTGTCAATGAGGTGTTTTTGTCTACAGGATTCAAAAATAGACCACACTTTAATAAGGCTTTTAAAGAATACTTTAAGGTCTCTCCTTCCAATTATGTGTCAGAAAACGGGGTAAAATAGAGCTGTTTTTGTTAACAGAACATTATACCTCAGTACCGGAGTCTTTTCTTTTTTTATCCAAATTTACCCTATGAAAGCAACATTTTACCTCGTTTTAACGAGTTTTTACTTCTTATATCTGAGTGTAATTTCAATATAAGGTACTTTGAGATTGAAAAAAAAACTACATTAAACTTCTTCTCTATCCCTTGTTTTATATGGGGTTTTGATTGCTGTTGAACTAACAATTAATGTAATTGTACTGATGTATAAGATATAATTTGGGTTCGTTACTAAGTTTGTATATGTCTCTTGTGTGAAATTCTTTACATAAAGATAAAAAGAAACCAATTTTAACTTTCACTAAAACCTCTACGATTATGAAATTAGTTCTAAAAAATACAGATACGTTAGTAAATGATAGATTGAGTGTTACAAGAAAAGATGTTCCTTGTTTAGATGCCGCTTGGCATTATCATTCGCAATATGAGTTATTGTATATCACAAAAAGTACAGGTATTCGTTTTGTTGGAGATAGTGTGGAGCGTTTTGAAGCTGGTGATTTAGTATTAGTAGGTCCTTACTTACCTCATTTATGGAGAAACGATCCTTCATATTATACAGAAGGGGATTACAACAGCGTCAATACCATCGTAATTAAATTTAACAGTAATTTTTTGGGAGAAGGAGCTTTTGATAATCCTGAGTTTTCTGAAATAAAAAATTTATTAGCACAGTCTAAATATGGGGTTTCATTTAGCAAAAAAGTTAGTAAATCAATGCATAAAGACTTGATGTCAATGTATGATGCTACACGACCTGAGAAGTCTATTAAATTATTGGATATTCTGTATAAATTGTCTTTAACTAAACATAAAACAGTATTGTCTTCATCTGATATGCGACAATACACAACAAATAATTCAGATCGTATTGACACCGTTTTAAAATTTATTTCTGATAACTATTCTAGTTATATCACGTTAAATGATGTCGCGGATGTTGCCTGTATGACAACGAATTCTTTTTGTCGATTTTTTAAGAAAATGACAAACAAATCATTTACGAGATTTTTAAATGAAGTCCGAATTAGAAATGCGTCAAGGTTATTAGTTCAAGAAGATTTCCCTGTAAATGAGGTATGTTATTTGGTGGGATATAAATCTGTAACCAATTTTAACAAGCAATTCAAGCATGTTATGGGGTATACTCCAAAAGCATATAGAAGAGCTATCTAATTTTTCTTTTCGAACGAGTGGTATTTGTAAACTTCAAGTTGAAAGTACGCGAATGATACATGGTGTATGTGTTTGATTTGTGCAGTTCATTTTATATCAAAACATATATTTTTTTAACGAGGGTAAAATTATGCTTGTACGGGGTAAATTTTATAAATCATTTATAGGATTGTTCCGTTTAATTTGTGTTAGATAAATATGTGATTAACAAGGGTAACCGGTGATGTGGTTGCAAGAATCAAAAAATAAAATTCTAAAAAATGATTTTGAAAAACAAAACTCAAAAAATATCATTGCTAAAAGGAGCTGTGTTGTCTGCTGTAGCTATGGTATGCATGTCTTCTGCAAACGCCCAAAGCAAAGGGATTATTGATAATTCTAAAAGTGAGCATGTAAAGTTGAAAAGTATCAATATGGGTGACTGTCATTGGACGGAGGGATTTTGGGCTGAAAAGTTTAAAATTGCAGAGAAAACAATGATACCTTACATGCGTTCGGTTTTAACTGGAGATGTGGGCCATGCTTTAAATAATTTTAAGATTGCCGCTGGTTTACAAGAGGGTGAACATAAAGGAATGCGTTGGCATGATGGGGATTTTTATAAGTTTATGGAGGCTGAATGCTATCTGTATTCTCAAAATGGTGATCAGAACCTATTAACTGAATTAGATGGTTATATTGAAATAATCGGTAAAGCTCAAGAAAAAGATGGATATCTTCAAACACAAATTCAATTGAATGAGGATGTGGATCGTTACGAAAATAGAAAATATCATGAGATGTATAACTCTGGTCATTTAATGACTTCAGCTTGTATTCATTACAGAACTACAGGACAAAGAAATTTCTTAGATATTGCTATTAAACATGCAGATTTACTACATACGCAGTTTTTACCAGATAATAAATTGTTAGGACGTTTTGGTTTCAATCAAACTCAAATTATGGGACTGGTAGAAATGTATAGAACTACAAAAGACAAGAAATATTTAGAGTTAGCTGAGAAGTTTATCAACAACAGAGGTAAATACAAGGTTACTGAGGTTTCTACAACCATTGGATATCCAATTGGAGATATGGTACAAGAACGTACTCCGTTGAGAAAATCTAGTGAGGCGGTAGGTCACGCTGTATTGGCTTTATACTATTACGCAGGAGCGGCTGATGTATATGCTGAAACGGGAGAGCAAGCATTGGTGGATGCTTTAGATAGATTGTGGAACAATGTAACAGGTAAAAAAATGTATGTAACCGGTGCAGTTGGACAAACACATTATGGAGCTTCTACAAATAGAGATAAAATTGAAGAAGGATTTATTGATGGATATATGATGCCAAACATGACGGCGTATAACGAAACTTGTGCAAATGTTTGTAACTCTATGTTTAGTTATAGAATGTTAGGGTTGCACGGAGAATCTAAGTATGCAGATATCATGGAGTTGGTATTGTACAATAGTGCTTTGTCTGGAATTAATTTAGAAGGTGATAAGTACTATTATGCAAATCCGTTGAGAGTAATCGAAGGTTCAAGAGATTACAAAAAAATGAATACGGAATACCCAACACGTCAACCTTATTTAGATTGTTTTTGTTGTCCTCCAAACTTAGTTAGAACTGTAGCTAAAGTTTCAGGATGGGCATATAGTTTAGCACCAAATGGAGTTGCTGTAAACTTGTATGGAGGAAATACTTTGAATACTAAATTGTTAGATGGTTCTAAAATTTCCTTAAAACAAGAAACAATGTATCCTTGGGAAGGTGCAGTAAAGTTAACGGTACAGAAAGCTAAAAGAAGTGCATTTGATGTAATGTTAAGAATTCCAAACTGGGCAGAAGGTACTAAGATTACTGTGAACGGAAAGGATAGCGGTACAAAAGCAGTGGCAGGTGAGTTTGCTACAATCAATCGTAAGTGGAAAAAAGGAGATGTAGTTTCTATCGAATTTCCAATGGATATTACTTTTGTTGAAGGGCATTCTAGAATTGAAGAAGTTCGTAATCAAGTTGCAATCAAAAGAGGTCCAGTTGTGTATTGTTTAGAGTCTGCTGATTTACCTAAGGATGCGCATATTGTTGATGCATATATCAAAGGTGATACGGATGCTTTAACTGCTGAATACAAAGAAGATTTGTTAGGTGGAGTTACGGCTATTACTGGTGATATCCTGATTAGGAAAGGGAAGTCTGATAAGAATATGTATAACAAAGTTTCGAAACCAACTTTGGAGTCATATAAAACGATGTTTGTTCCTTATTATTCTTGGTCTAATAGAAATAAGGGAGTAGAAAGTGAAATGAGTGTATTCTTACCAGTGGTTTGGTAATGTAGATTAAAAAAAGAATTCAAATCGCTATGAGCATTATGTTGATAGCGATTTTTTTATTAATAAAGGAGAGGGTAATAAACCAAGAGTGTTTTGGTAATATCCACTTAATTTTAGTTAAATTAAAGCCTGAGAATTAGGACTTGTTTAACTTACTTTGTGTAATCCAGATAATTATAAATTATGATGTTAAATAGTTTTAAAAAGTGGTCTGTGTTGGGTATTGTTTTTATTGCAATTGCATTGCAATCAATCAAAGCTCAAAAAGTGTATCCATTTTCCGATCCTGAAAATAAAGGAGGATGGAAATTAAATAAAGAGGCGAGTGATGAGTTTGAATCTCGTAGCTTGAATGAGAAAAGATGGTATGTTGTTGGGAAGTTTAAAAATGGAAAACCAGTTTATAAACACCCAGATAAACCCAATAAGAAGGTCTGGAAGGGAAGAGCTCCTTCGCAATTTTCTGGAGAAAATTATCGTTTAGAAGATGGGAAATTGATTTTGGAAACTAGGTGGGAACCAGACTTTCCTTTTAGTGACGAATTAAGTAAACCATGGGGGAAAAATAATACCAGAAGTAAGTTTGAAAATATTACTACTGCATGTTTGATAGGACGAAAGTTCTTTAAATATGGTTATATGGAAATTAAAAGTAAAGCGGCAGATGCAGAAATTACAAGTGCCTTTTGGGGTATAGGTAGCGGAACGGAATTAGATATTTTTGAACAATTCGGAAGTGGTAGAAACAAAAATAAACAACATTTAGATACAGAAATGTGGTGGTCCATTCATGATTGGAGTAGAGAAGGAAAAGGGAAGAGCGTTTATACCGAACATTTGGATTATGGATTTAGAGTTGCCGACGATTTTCATGTATACGGAATTGAATGGAATGAGAATGGAGTGAAGCTTTATGTAGATGGTAAATACAAAACAGGGGCAACTCGAGAACAAGTAGATGCTTATGCAGCAAAGAAAGGTTATCCAAATGGATGGGTACTTGATGGTGAAATTAGCATATGGTTAGATCAAGAGACTTTTCCTTGGCATGGCGTTCCTGATTCTCTAGAAGATTTAGAGTTAAATAGTCCAGAAGGAAAAAAAGAGGATGGTGTTGTTGATTATGAGATAGAATATGTTCGTATTTGGCAAAAGAAATAAACATAGTTAAAGCCTTGAGAGAATTATCTTTTAAGGCTTTTTGCTGTCTAAAATTAAGGAATAACAGATAATGGGGAACGATAGTATCCTAGAAGACAAAAAATAATCCTTTAGAGACAAAACTTCCTTTAGTAATTTATTAATTAGAGTCGTAAATAGTAATAGTGTTTTAAAAAGAATAGAATGAAAAGTTATTTTAAAATTGTAGTATGTTTTGGATTGGCAGTAATGTCAAATTTGTCATTTGCACAAAGTAAAGGGATCATATCCAATAAAGATAGTAAATATGTAAAGCTGAAAAGTGTGAATATTGGCGACTGTCAATGGACCAGTGGTTTCTGGGCAGATAAATTCAAAGTTGCCGAGGAAGTTATGGTGCCGCATATGGGAACTCTATTAACAGGTGATGTAGGACATGCTTTAAATAATTTTAAAATAGCTGCCGGATTAAAAGAAGGAAAACACAAGGGGATGAAATGGCATGATGGTGATTTCTATAAATGGATGGAGGCATCTTTATATATTTATGCGCAGAATAAAGATAAAAGAATTGTTGAGGAGCTTGACCAGTATATTTCAATTATAGCCAAAGCCCAAGCACCTGATGGCTATATTCATACCAAAGTTTCTACAGACGATTCAATGGAGCGTTTTGGAAATAGACAACACCATGAAATGTATAATTTCGGACATTTATATACAAGTGCTTGTATTCATAATAGAATTACTGGGCAAACAAACTTTTTAGATTTGGCCATAAAAAATGCTGATTTCCTGTATCAAAAATTTATGCCAGAACCTAAAGGGGATTTAAAACGTTTTGGATTTAATCAGACCCAAATTATGGGATTGGTAGAGTTGTATAGAACAACTAAAGATAAAAGATATTTAGACCTAGCGGAGTTGTTTATTAATTTAAGAGGACAGTCTAAGGTACAGCCAACTGCCGTTTCTGGATATAAATTTATTGGAGATATGGTGCAAGAACGTACACCACTTCGAAAAGCCACTTCTGCAGAAGGACATGCTGTATTGGCGCTTTATTTCTATGCGGGTGCCGCTGATGTAGCTGCAGAAACAGGTGAACAGGCATTAATTGATGCTTTGGACAGACTTTGGGAAAGCGTAACGGATAAAAAAATGTATGTAACAGGCGCAGTGGGGCAAACACATCACGGTGTTTCTAAGCATGTCGATATGGTTCATGAGGGGTTTATCAATGATTATATGATGCCTAATTTAACGGCCTACAACGAGACTTGTGCAAATGTTTGTAATTCAATGTTTAGTTATAGAATGCTTGGAATTCATGGGGAATCAAAATATGCAGATATCATGGAATTGGTGCTTTTTAACAGTGCCTTATCAGGAATAAGTGTAGAAGGGAAAGATTATTTTTATGCAAATCCACTGCGTGTCAGTCATAAAGGGTTTGACCCTGGTAATGATACTGAATTTGATGTTAGACAACCCTATATACCTTGTTTTTGTTGTCCACCTAACTTAGTGAGAACAATCGCAAAACTTTCAGGATGGGCTTATAGTTTGTCAGATAATGGTGTTGCAGTAAATCTTTATGGAGGAAATAAATTAAAAACTAAATTATTGGATGGCTCTAGAATAGAGCTGAAACAAGATACTGAGTATCCATGGAAAGGAGACGTGACCATTACTGTTGAAAGATGTAAAAGAGCTGCTTTTGATATGTTATTGAGGATTCCAGAATGGGCAAAGGGTTCTAAAGTACTCGTAAATGGAAAGTCTGTTGCTACTAGTGTTGTTCCTGGTAACTTCGCCACAATTCATAGAAAATGGAGAAAGGGAGATGTAATAAGTTTACAAATGCCAATGGAAATAAAATTGTTAGAAGGGAACCCTTTGATTGAGGAGGTTAGAAATCAAGCAGCGGTAAAAAGAGGACCGGTAGTATATTGTGTTGAAACTCCAGACTTGCCGAAAAAGACGGATATATTAGATGTTTATTTACCAGTTAACTCTAATTTAAAAGCAAAATATGATCCAAACTTTTTAGGAGGAATTTCTACAATATCAGGTGAATTAAAGCTTAGAAAAGATAATGAACCTGGAATGTATAGAGAGATAGCAAAACCAAAATGGGAAGCAACAAATGTACAACTAGTTCCCTATTTTGCTTGGGCAAATAGAGGTGCGAGTGAGATGTCAGTTTGGCTACCTATTTTGTGGGAATAATTTTATTGAATTTCAGAAAAAAGACGTTGTATAAGTGCAATGTCTTTTTTTTTGTGATAAAATAGGAGAGGTATATGGGTAAATAGTGGAAATATTTAGAAGAATAATCACCTATATTTAAACTTTAATGTAAACAAGAAAAAATGAAATTATTTAAATCAATTCACCTTGTTGTTGCAGTAGTGGCTGCATTGTCAGCCTGCAATTCTAATGCAACCGAAAACTCAAAAAAGGAGACGCCTCCAAATATTCTGGTAATTCTATGTGATGACTTAGGTTATGCAGATGTTGGGTTTAATGGATCAACAGATATAATAACTCCCGAACTAGATAAACTTGCGGGAAATGGAACTATTTTTACGTCGGCTTATGTAGCGCATTCGTTTTGTGGACCAAGTAGGGCGGCTTTGATGACAGGTAGGTATCCGCATCAGATTGGGGCTCCATTTAATTTACACTCCAATTCAAGTGAGAATGATAAGGATAATATGGGAGTGACAACAAAAGAAGTGTTTATGTCTAAATCACTTCAAAAAGCAGGATACTACACTTCTGTTATTGGAAAATGGCATTTGGGAGCTTCTCCAAAATTTCATCCAAATAAAAGAGGGTTTGATAATTTTTATGGTTTCTTGGGCGGAGGTCATAATTATTTTCCTTCGAAGTATAGAAAAGTTTATGAAAATCAAAAGAAGCAGGGAGTAAAGGTAATTCGAGATTATGTATTGCCATTAGAACATAATGGAAAAGAAGTAAAGGAAACAGAATATATTACTGATGCTTTGTCAAGAGAGGCCGTAAACACGATCCTAAATGCCAAGAATAAAAAACAACCTTTTTTTACCTATTTGGCATACAATGCACCGCATGTTCCATTGGAGGCAAAAGCAGAAGATATGGAAGTTTTTTCTTCTATTAAAGATAAAGATAGAAGAACCTATGCCGGAATGGTATATGCAGTTGATAGAGGGGTAGGTAAAATCGTGGCAGCGTTAAAAGAAACAAATCAATTAGAGAATACTATTATAGTTTTTCTTAGCGATAATGGTGGTAATTTTGATCATGGAGCCAACAATGCACCACTTAAAGGAACGAAAGGTGATACTTGGGAAGGTGGTTTTAGAGTTCCAATGTTTGTGCATTGGCCAGCTAAAATAAAAGGAGGAGAAGTGTATGATTATCCTGTTTCGGCATTGGATTTATATCCAAGTTTTTTAAATGCAGCTAATGTAAAATTTCCAAAAAATAAAATCTTAGCAGGTAAAGATATTTTACCTTCTGTGATAGCGGGCAAAGATGCTAGGCCAGATGAGATGATTTATGCGCTAAGGTATAGACATGGTTATTCTGATGTAGCGGGTAGAAAAGGGAGTTTAAAAGTTACTAGAATGGGTAATGAACCTTGGTTGATGTTTGATGTGGATAAAGATAAAGGTGAAAAGAAAAACTTAGGAAATAGGTATCCTGAACAAATGAGGGAAATGATTGCAGAAATAGAAGAATGGACACACTCGTTTATCAAACCAATGTGGTACTACTCTGCAAAAGATGAAGAGTTATGGGAAGACGGAAGAATGCCTCAGTTTAAAGAGACATTTGAGGTCGAAATGTTACAAAATGCAGCTTCAAAAAAATAAAAAAAAAGCCCAATTTTAATTGGGCTTTTTTTATATGGATGCCATGAATGTGGTTAAATTGATTTTTCTATCTAAGTCTATTTTTTTTCTCAATCTATGACGTGCAACATGCACACTACCAAGTGAAATTCCAAGTAGATATGCCATTTCTTGTCCAGAAAAATTTAGTTTTATCAAGGCACATAATTTTAAATCTGCGGCACTTAAATTTGGAGCCTTTTTCTGTAAACGTTCATAGAACCCCTTGTTTTGTTCTATAAATCGATTGTTAAAGGAGTCCCATAGTTTATTAGATTGTTGCTCAATACTTAATAATAGACCTTTTGATTTTCCCTCTTTGTCTATGGATTTAAGTTCTTTTTTAAGACTGTTTATGATTGATTCTTTTTCAATAAGTTGCAATACATTAGTGGTGAGTTCTTTGTTGTTAAGTGCTATTTTTTCTTCAGATTCTTGTTGTTTTCTTTTATGATTTAAAGATTTTTTTCTGAAATGCAACAGTATACCAATTAGCAAGGAGCTAAACAATAAAATTAGAATTAATGATCTAAAAAGAATAATTTCTTGCTCCTTCTCCAAAATTTCCAATTGTTGTTGGTTTATTTTTTGCTTCGAAGTGAAAAGTTGTTCTCTGTACCTGTTTTTTATAGTCAAGAAATCTTTGTTTCTTACATTTCTTGTGTTGAGGTATCGATTGTCAATTGATCTTGAAATTTCTAAATTTTTATAGGCCAATTTATAATCTCCTTTTTTATCTAATAATCTTGCGTAAATCGTATGTAGGTAAGATTTGTAAAACGTGTTTTCTCCATATTTGTCTTTGATAGACGTAGCTTTTTGAAAGTATCTTTTTGCAGATTCAATGTCATTTATTTTGTTGTATCTGGTTGCTAAGGAACCATATAGAATGATTAAAAAGCTATGGTTCGGATTAGAAACTAGAACAGTATCTATGGAGTGTTTTAATACTTGTATCGATTCTTTGAATTTTCCTTGGGTTTTTAAGACACTTGATTTTTTTTCTTGAAGAAACACATGAAAAAACTTATCTGTTGGTATACTTGAAGCTAGCGTATTACAGGTGTCAATGTATGCCAACATATTTTCTGCATCATCAATGTGCTGGTAGTATAATAATATATTAAAGTAAGATTTTAAAAATTCTGATCTTGGGGTGTGTTTTATTTTTTTGAACAAATCATTCGCTTTATGAAAATGTTCTCCACAGGCAGCATCTTGTTTAAACAAATATTGAATTTTTCCAAGTTCAGTATGCGCTCTTGCAATGTTTAGGGTGTCTTTTATGAATTCTGATAAAAATAATGCTTCTCCTGCATTGTAAAACGCGTCACTATACTGCTGCGTAATTCTATTTCTTTTACTTAAGGTTAAAATATTTTGTATTGCATAAACTGTATCTCCATTTTGTAAACTTTTCCGATATTCAGATTTGAGTTCTTTAGGGTTTTTATCAAGTAAATATTTAGCTTCAGCATGATTCGTTAATTGTTGCGCATGTAAGGTTATTGATAAAAATAATAAGGTACATGTGAAAAATAGAAATTTCAATTTATTCAATGTGTATGGTAGTTTAATGATTGAATAAAGATAGTAAAGTTAATCTGTAAAAACGCTCAAAAATTAGCATGTTAAGTTTTTGTAATGGTTAAATAAGAGCTGTTTAGCTATGAGTATGTACATTTAACCATCTAGAGATATAGTTGAGTCTTTAGAGTAGTAGGACATTAATAATTAAAATATATGGCAGATGAAAAGAAGGGATTTTTTTAAAAAAGGAGCTAAAGGGGTATTAGCGGCTGGTTTGGTTCCAGTTGTAAATGCATGTGACATTACAAAAGATGTTACCTCTGAATCTTCTTTTTCAACGGAAGCTGAGTCTTCTACAAAAAAGGATATAAAACGAAGAAAAACACTTACCTATGATGTTGCCGTTTTGGGAGGGGGATTAGCTGGTATGTGTGCAGCTGTGTCTGCTGCAAGAAATGGTGCGAAAACCGTTATCATTCAGGATAGACCTGTTTTAGGAGGAAATGCCTCTAGCGAAATGAGGGTTCACGTAAATGGTGTAACTCATTTAAGACCTAATGGACTTCCAGAAAGAGAAACAGGGGTGATTGAAGAAATTCTTTTACATAACAGGTTTAGAAATCCACAAGAGGCTTACCCTGTTTTTGATCATGTTATGTATGATTATATCGTTCAGCAAGAAAATTTGGACCTCATGCTTAATACCCAGGCAAATGAGGCTGTCATGGATGGGAATACTATTGTAGCGGCTGTTTGTTGGCAATTGACTACAGAGACTGAGTTTACTATAAATGCAAAGCAGTTTATTGATTGTTCTGGTGATGGAATGTTAGCAGCTTCTGCGGGTGCTGAATTTAGGACGGGGAGAGAGGCCTCTTCAGAGTTCAATGAAAAATATGCTCCAAAAGAAGCCGATGGTTGGCAGATGGGGGCTACCTTGTTAATGTCTTCAAAAGATATGGGGAGACCGATGCCTTATGAGGCACCGTCTTATGTGATAAAATACGATTATGAAAATGCACATCCGAAAAGGAAGATAAAAGGTTTTGAAGGTGGTATTTGGTGGGTTGAAGTCGGAAGTAAGGGAGATATAATTGCAGAGCAAGAAGAAAATCGTGAAAGACTTATGGGACATTTACACGGTGTTTGGGATTATATTAAAAATTCAGGAAAGTTTCCAGAAGCCGATAATTATGCATTGGATTGGGTACAGTCTATTCCTGGTAGAAGGGAGTCTCGTCGTTTTGTAGGTGATTTTATTTTATCTGAAAGAGATTTAACAGAGCATAGACATTTTGAAGATGCTGTGGCGTACGGAGGATGGTCGTTAGATGAGCACAATTGGGGTGGTATTGAAAATATTACGCATCCACCTAGTTATTTTCATGCGCATTTTGAAAAGGTGTATGAAATACCATACCGTAGTTTGTATTCAAAGAATATCTCGAACTTACTATTTGCTGGTAGAAATATCAGTCAAACACATATCGCATTGTCATCCTCAAGGGTCATGGGAACATGCGCGTTAATGGGACAAGCGGTAGGAACAGCGGCTAGTATATGTGTTAAGAAAAATGTATCTCCTAGAAAAGTAGCACAAGAGTATATAAATGAGTTGCAAGAACAGCTTTTAAGAGATGATGCTTTTATTCCAAATAGATATGCCAATGATAAAAAGGATTTAGCACAAAAGTCATCCGCATTATTTGGCTCAACTACAAAATCAGGTGATGCTAAGCTATTGATTAATGGGGTTTCTAGAGATTTTGATGGGAAGGTAAATCACTGGGAGTCGGAAAGTTTACCAGCTAACATTCAAATGGAATGGGAGGTGCCGGTTTCTTTAAGCAAGGTAGAGTTGAAATGTGACACAAATCTTAAAAAAAATATCATGATGCGCAAAGATAGTCGTAATAATGAGACGTTTGCAAATCATGTACCTGTTGAATTATTGAAGAGGTTGGATATTGAGGCGAGGGTTGATGGTGAATGGAAAACAATAGGTGAAAACTTTAACAACAGGACTAGATTGATTAAATTTAATTTTGAGTCCGCTAAAGTAACGGCAATTCGTGTGAATATGCATGAAACGTATGGAGCAGATTCGGCTAAACTTTTTGAAATTAGATGTTATGCATAAAAAGAGACTTAATTTTATAGAGTTGGTTTGTTTGTTTCTTTTTCAAGTAGCACAAGCACAACTGAAACAAAAACCAAATATATTATTTATTGGTATTGACGATTTAAGACCTGAGCTGGGGTGTTATGGATCGGATATCGCTATTACTCCGAATTTAGACAAGTTGGCAAGTGAGGGGGTGCTTTTTAAAAGAGCTTATTGCCAACAAGCAATTTGTGGACCATCTCGTGCAAGTTTGCTTACAGGGATAAGGCCACAGACTAGTGGTGTTTATCACAATTATATCAAATTTAGGGAAGCAAACCCAGAGGTAGTAACTTTACCTCAATTATTTTCTCAAAATGGCTATGAGACATTTTATTGTGGTAAAATATTTCATCATGGAGATAAGGATGATGCGTTATCTTGGAATCGTCAACCTGCTTTGGATTCTATGGAAATCAAGGGGATTGCTAAGCCTGCAGGGTTTAATACAATAAAAAATCAGAAAATAAAGGAGGCGTATAAAAAAGAGATGTTCGCAAAATATGGAAAAGTTGCGAAGTATGGATTGGCAAGCGGACCAGCCTATGAGTCTGCAGACGTACCTGATAACGCCTATGCGGATGGTTATAATACCGAATTAGCTATAGCTTCCATGAGGGAAGTTTTAAAAGAAGGAGAAAAGCCTTTTTTTTTAGGACTGGGTTTTCATAAACCACATTTGAATTGGACTTCTCCAAAAAAATATTGGGATTTATATGATCCTGAAAATGTTCCGCTTACGGACGAAATTAAGGGACCTATTAATGGTGCTGAAATGGGGCTACATCCGTCTTTTGAATTAAGGGTACGTCATGGAATTCCAAAACAAGGTGAAATTGATGCAGAATTAGCTCGAACATTGAAACATGCTTATTTAGCCTGTGTAAGTTATGTAGATGCTCAGATAGGTAAAATGATGGAGGCATTAGAAGCGTCTGGACAAAGAGAGAATACAATAGTTATTGTTTGGAGTGATCACGGATGGCATCTTGGAGATAAAGGAATTTGGGGGAAAGCAACAAATTATGAAGTTGCAACAAGAGTTCCATTGATTATTTCTTCACCAATGATCAAAAAAAAGAATATTGGGAGCCAAACAAATGCTTTAGTGGAGTTGGTAGATATGTATCCGACGCTCTGTGAATTGGCAAATATTTCAAAACCCATTCATTTAGAGGGTAAAAGTTTTGTTCCGCTATTAAATCATCCAAATAAAAAATGGAAAAAGGCGGCCTTTAGTCAATTTCCAACTCCTGCCTTACGTGAATGGGGTGCGTATCCATTACGACCAGCAATGAGAGAGACTTATTTTGGTGTTTTATTAGATGAAGTTGAAGAAAGAATAAAATTGCAACAAAAAGAAAAATGGGATAGAGATTTTTTTGAGAATGAATTAATGGGATATACAATGAGAACAGATCGCTATAGGTTGATTGTTTGGGAAGATAGTTCAAAACAAAATACGATACCTATTTATATAGAGCTTTATGACCATGAAGAGGATCCGAAAGAGTCTATTAATATTGCCTTAGAAAATCCCAAATTGGTAAAAAAACTTATGAAGCAGTATTATAAAAGTTTGATGAAATAATATTGTTTCATTTTAAAATGCTTAGAAAAGCACCTACTTTATGTAGGTGCTTTTTGTTTTTAAACACGAGTTAATTCACCTAGGGTAAAATCGATTAACTAAAGGGTAAAAAAATGAGGTTTGAAAAGTTAAGCAACTGTTAATTTTACAGAGTTACTTTTTGTATTCGAGTGAATTAAGAAGATCCTAGTGTTAAAATTCATATTTCGAATCAGATGATTATTGTAACCAACAACCTTTTAATAACTCAAAAAACCAGTGAAATCTATGAGTAAAACATGTTTTAGACTTGTAATGTATTTACCTCCTTGTGCGAAAGGTTGAGATGCTAAAAAAAATCTATAAATAAGTAAACTAATACCAATACTTAACAAAATGAAAATGAAACAAAAATTTAATATTAGAGGGAAATTGAGGCATTCGATTTTCTTCATTCTTTTGACTCTGAGTTTTACAATGTCAGCTCAAGGACAAGGAGAAAAGGTTCAAGGGGTTGTTACCGGAGCAGAGGATGGAAGTCCGATTCCAGGGGTTTCAGTTACCTTAGAACGTAATGGAAAAACCATTGGTGTGACAACTGATTTCGATGGTGAATATTCTATTGAAGCTCAACAAGGAGAGGTTTTGAAGTTTAGCTATATGGGAATGGTTGACCAAGAAGTTACAGTTAATGGGAATACGGTAAATACTGCCATGACAGCTGATGTGGATGAGTTAGAAGAGGTGATCGTTATTGGATATGGTGCCGTAAAGAAAAAGGAAGTTACCGGGGCTGTCGTAAGGGTGAAAGCGGAACAATTAGAAGAAATTAATACACCTGATTTAGGAATTGCTTTACAAGGTCAAGCAGCGGGTGTAAACGTTATTTCATCTGCAGATCCAGGAGGTCAATCGGAGATCTTGATTCGAGGTATTACTACAATCGGTGATAATACACCATTATATGTGGTAGACGGAATTGCTCAAGAAGGAGATCCTGGGATCAATCCTAGTGATATTGAAACAATCGATATCTTAAAGGATGCCTCATCAACTGCAATTTATGGGTCTCGTGGTGCTGCCGGAGTAATATTGATTACAACAAAGCAAGGTAAGCCAGGGTCTTTACGTGTTAGGTTGAATGCAAGTTATGCGGTTAATGTGTTGAATCCTTCTCAGCAATTGATGAACTCTGTAGATCAAACTTATTTCGATATTGTTTCTAGGAGAAATTCTGAAGGAGCTTTTGATGATGATGCAAATGGTTTTCTTAGAGTACTCAGATCTCCATACAATTTGCAGAATGAAACTGATTTGAGTAAAACAATTTTTAGAGATAATACACCTACGCAAAATTACAATGCTAATATTTCTGGTGGTACAGATGATATTACATATAATGTAATGTTAGGATTGTTTAAGCAAGAAGGGTTGTTGATCAATTCTGGTTTCGAGCGTTTTAATACAAGAGTAAATACATCGTACAAGAAAAATAAAATTAGTATTAATTCGAGTGTAGGTTTATCATACGAAGATAGAGATATACCTCAAGGTTGGTTGATTCAACAATCAATTCGATACAGTCCAACCCAAGATCCTGTTGAGCCAGGAGCAACAGATCCTGCATTGAATTTTGGAGGTTCGGATGCAAACAGACAAAGTTGGTTGGTAGAAACTATCAACACAACCAGAAAACAAAAAGGAGTGAGAACAAATGCTTCTGTTGCGTTGAATTATCAAATCACGGATGATTTATCAGTGCGAGGTACTGCGGCGGCAACATCTCATAATATTTATGAGAGTCAATTCAGACCATACAGACTGGTGGTGAATTTAGAGAATGGGAATGTAAGTAATCCTTCAAATAGTTTTGTAAGAAATGACGCTTCAAGAAGAACGTCTTTGTATTTAGAAGGGCTGTTGACTTATAAAAAGGAATTTATAAAAGACCATAATGTAACATTTACATATGGTACTACCTATGAGAAATATATTTATGAAGGATTTTTTGCCCGTAGAGCAGGAGCAACAGATCCAGATATTGAAGTTTTGAATTCAGCAGTTTTGGCTATGGATGTGGGGAATCTTAATAATTATACAAATATTCTATTCGGGACTTTGGGTCGTATGCAATATGATTATAAAGGAAAGTATGTTTTCAGTTCTAGTTTCCGTTATGATGGAACTTCTAAATTTGAGTCAGGTAATAAATGGGCGATTTTCCCTTCTATGGCATTTGCATGGAATGTATCTGATGAAAACTTTTGGAACTCATTTAAAAATGTTGCGAATAGCTTTAAAGTTAGAGTTTCTAGCGGAACAGTGGGGAATCAAAGTGTACAAGCATATATTGGTCAAGGTGTAATTCAGCAAAATGTTGATGGTGCTTTTGCAGAGAGTAATGCTAGTGGGATTTCTGAGCAACTAGGTAGAGGTGCGGGACAAATAGCATATCCGAATGAAGATGTAAAATGGGAGACGACAAGACAATCGAATATTGGTTTTGATTTGGGAATGTTTAAAAACAAGTTTACTGTTACTGGAGAATATTATTATTCTGATAAAGAAGACATGTTATTCCCTGTTTTTATTCCTCCTTCAAATGGTGGTGGTGCGAATGCTCGTGTTATTTATAACGTTGGTAACATGACGAATCAAGGATTTGAATTGGCGATGGGCTTAAGAGGAAAAACTGGTAAAGTTAATTGGAGAATGAATGGAACATTTGCAACAAACAAAAATGAAATTACTAAAATAGATGGTCAAAGCGATTTCTTATTTACTGATGATTTTGGGTTAGTTCAAGGGGCTACCAATCAATCTCGTGTAACAGCGCACGCTGTAGGTCACGAAGCAGGTTCATTCTTCTTGTTAACTACGGATGGAATAGCTGATACAGAAGAGAAATTAGCTGAGTTTCAAAAGTTATTACCATCTGCTAGAATGGGAGATGTAATATTTAAAGATAACAATGGAGATGGTGTAATTTCAGATTTAGATAGAGTTTATAGTGGAAGTGGATTACCTAAATACGAAATAGGTTATACTTTCAACGCAAACTGGAAAAGTTTTGATTTCTCTATGAACTGGTATGCCGCTTTAGGTCAGAAAATCATGAATGGAAGTAGAGCTACAGCTGTAGGTTACGGAAGACATAGAGATAACATATACCAATGGTCTGAGGCTAATCCAGTAACACCAATTTATGCTTGGAGAGGTGATACAACTAGACATCTTAATAGTGTTGGTTATAGTGATTTATGGTTAGAAGATGGATCGTATTTGAGATTAAGAGCTATTTCACTTGGATATAGCTTGACTAAGAAAACAATTGAAAAACTAGGAGTTAATAGAGTGAGATTTTATGTAAGAGCACAAAACCCATTTACTTTTACTAATTATTCTGGGTACAATCCAGAAGTTGGAGGAGGGGTTTCTGCAAGAGGGTTAGATAAAGGTGTTACTCCAGTATCAGCTCAGTATTTACTTGGATTAAACTTTAACTTTTAAAACTTTGTTATATTATGAAAAATAGAATTATAAAAAGCATTATTTTCATCGTAGCAATGAGTTTTATGAGCTCTTGTAGTGATGATTTTATTACAGAGACAAATCCAACAGCAAGTTCAAATATAACTTATTGGAAAGATTTAGGAGCTACAGAAAAAGGATTGTATGCGGCATATCATACGCTACATCATCCGGCAACATTATCGATTATTCCTGAAACCTTACGTTCTGATTTGGGTTGGCCAGGTTTTGGTAGACCTGTTCCACAGGCTATTAGTCCTTTTTACAATCAAACATTTACTAACAGTACTAGAGAAATAATTGATAAATGGGAGGTAACTTACCAAGGGATTTTTAGAACAAATCAAGTAATTGAAGCTTTAAACAATTTGGATGAAAGTTTTCTTCAACAAGAAGAATGGACTTCTCAAATGGCACAGGCAAGATTTTTAAGAGGTATGTATCATTACTTTTTATACTCTACCTACAATAACGGAAGCATTATTATTAAAGATGCAGTGCCAAAAAATACTGATGAACTATATAAAGGCTTGTCAGAGGCAGCAGAGGTGTTATCGTTTATACGTGAGGATTTGGAGTATGCATATGCAAATTTATATGCTAAAGGAGAATATCCTGGGTCTTATAATTTAGGTAAGGCTACTTCTGGAGCTGCGGCAACACTATTAGGAAATACTTATTTACAAGAAAAGGATTATACGAAAGCTATGGTGTATTATTCTGATGTTATCAATAATCATGACTACCAATTAGAAGAAGATATTGATTTATTATTTACAACAGCTGGTGAGCATAATTCAGGATCCATTTTAGAGATAACATATAACAATACGCTTAAACCAGAGGCAAATCTATGGAACGGTGAAGCTGTATCGAATATTTTAGCTTTGTTTACAGGTGGAGTTCAAGGGCCATATGGTCCAGCTTGGTTGACTTATGAGTATGCGAACGAAACAATCGATATCAGAAGTGACAGAAACAAATACGAAGATGAAACTGGAACTACACTGTTTAGAAATGTTTCTCTTAGAGCTTCTGCGATGATGGCTGTTGTTCAAGATGAGCAAACATTGTATTATTTAGATGGTACCGTTACTCAAAATATGAGAATCAGTAAAAACGGTTGGGGGTTTGCTTGGTTTAAAAAACATACAAATCATGATATAGTAGCGGATGAAAATGACCTTCCTTATGGTACAAATCAATCTGGGAAAAATGTAGTTGTACATAGATTAGCTGAGGTTATTATCAACCAAGCTGAATGTTTAGCTGAGACAGGAGATATTCCTGGAGCACTTGAAATGATAAATCGTTTAAGAAAAAGATGGGCATTGGAATTGTTAGGTCCTTCTAACGGTGATACTGAACATTTTTATGATGAACTAACGTATGACAGAGATTCTTTTATGGAGCATTTGATGTATAAAGAAAAACCTTTGGAGTTGTCTATGGAAGGACATGCAATTCGATTCCTGGATTTAAAGAGGTGGGGGGTAGTCGAAGAAAACTTCGCGAAATTAGCTGCTCAATCATTCTATTTACGTCATTATAGTTATACCCCTCCTGGGTCTAACCAATCCACTTGGAGATGGGATTCTGAGGTAGCTACTTCGCCACCATCAAATCCGGCACATACATTTTCTAGAATTGATTACGAATATGATATTCCAAGTCAAAATTATAACGAAGAGTTACATGGAACCTATCCAATTCCATTAACTGAAATTAATTCAAATCCAAATATCTCAAATTAAAAAGCACTAATTATGAAAAAAATAGGAATATTAAGTTTTCTTGTTGGGTTACTTTTAGTGACTAGTTGTCAAGAAGAATATTTAGATTATAAAGCACCGGATGATTTGTCCGATGTATCTTGGATCATTGGATTTAGTGATAGCCAAAATCCATACAATATTGCAATTGATACTCATATGTCTTTAGTTGATGTATCGCAAGGTACAATTGAACATGAATGGATTATTGATGAAACTATGCATTATCTGAATGAGGGATTTACTAGGACCGACTCTTTGCCTTTGTTTATCAAAGAAGGAGTAGGAACTAATTCAATAGATAAAAAGGCGCATGTGCTTTTTACAGAAAAGGGAGAGCACGGGATTCGTTTATTAAATAAATTTAAGGATTCAGTTACTTTTAATTCGAGTGAATTGCCATTAGGAGCAACGAAAGTTGGAGATTTTTGGGTAATCGATACTACATTTACCTTTGATGTTTATGGCCATATTTTACCTGCGTTTTCGGTTTATAAAAGAGATGATTCAGGGAATGAGGAGTTAATATTGGAAGTAACTGAAGAAGATTTGATTTTGGAAAAAGATCAAAGTACATGGCCAGTAGAATCAATAGAATCAGGCGAAACTTTGATTTTTAAAGATAATACTGTTGAGGGCAGACCAACTTCAAGGAGTTGGACAATTAATAGAGGGATACCAGGTAATTCTAATCAAGCTGATATCGAAACTATTTTCTATAACTTAGGACAAGAGCCTGCAGGTAGTATTAGAGTAATCAGAAGTGGAGAAGGTATACCAGCTGGTAATCAAGAGAAGTTGATACCTTTGATGGTGAATGTATTACCATCTTCTGCACCATTCGTATATGATGGTGTAATGGTTGAAAATGAGGACGAGACAATCAGATTCAGAGTAAATGGTCCGTTGAAGACTGTTGAAAATGAAGAAGCAAACTTTGTTGTAAATGTTCAAAATGGGGTTTTCAATCAAAACATAACTGTTACACAGGCTAAAATTAGTGATGATAATAATGTTTTTGTTGAATTAACATTACAAGATCCTATTTATAACTCTGATATGATTACAGTTGAATATAAAGGTGGTAATATAAAGTCTTTAGATGAAAGAACTTTAGCAGCCTTTGATCCTGTGAGTGTAGTTACATACAGACCAAATGTTTTATCATCTTTCTGGGCTGGTTTTGAGACTAGACAAGGTGGTCAATCAAATGGATGGATGGGACCTGCAAGAACTTTCTGGATAGGAGGAGGAGTGAATAACGGCCCTGGTGGAGATCCAATGTTCTCACAAAGTGGAGAACAGGCATTTGCAGGTGATAATTCTATGAAGTTTTCAATAGCAGAATTCACAGGAGGTACACCTAATAATTATCAATGCTTCACCTTTGGTTTGGGTATGCATGATAAACTTGATGGGGGAAGATATGTTATGTCTTTTAGAGTATTTGTGCCTGAATCGACTAATATAACAACATTTGAAACAAGGGATATTGCTGGCTTGGCTCAAACGTGGGATATATCTGGTGTTGAAAAAGGAAAATGGGTAAGGATTGAAAAATTGGTTGAGAATGTTCCATCTATACAGGATAGAACAAGAATGACTATTTTTATTGATAGAGGTGCTAACGCAGGAGCTACTGGTAGGCAAACGATGTATTTTGATGAATTTAATTTACAACCAATAGAAGAAAGACCATAATAATTTGGCTTGGTAGAAAGTGTTTTCTGCCAAGCCAATAATAAAACATTTATAAAGATGAAAAATATATTTAAATTTTTAGGGCTTGCAATTTTACTGTTTGTGACTAGCTGTGATAAAAGTGCAGAGTGGAAGCAACCGAACATTGCATTGGTACCAGTGTATTCTGTAAATGCAGTTGATAATTCAAGTTTCTTCGAACGCATTAATGTGTATAAAAAAGGAGATCTGATTATCGAACATATTTCAAGTTCAAAAGTAGAAAAATACGAAGCAACAGATTATTCTGATACTTCTACTGATACAGATTATCTTATATCGGTAACTAAAAAAATAGAAGATTCCGAAGGGATGGTGTCTGAGAGTTTGTATGTAATTGCAGCTACAAAATCTACAGGTGTAGGTTCTCTTACAATAGATGGTGGGACTCCAATTTCAGTTGTAATAGCTGAAGAAGAAGTGTATAATTAATTGAAATGATTTGATTGAAAAGGGTGTTGTTTGCAAACAACACCCTTTTTTTGTTTAATAAACTCTCATTGATTCGAGTTGTTAAAGGATGGATTTATAAATAAAAACAGCTAGGTTTTATCCTTAAAATTGGTAATATCGGTTCTTATTGGGGTAAATTTTGATAAAAGAGAAGGATCTTCTTTCTTTAATTTTACCACAATATCGGCATATGTGTCAAGATTGTAATATATTAAATAACAAATTGACTCTTTGGGAAAGAGTTGTTTGAAAAAAATAAAGGGTATGATAATAGAAAAAATAGAAACTTTTGTTTTAAAAGATAAGCTTTCACAAAGTTTTTTCTTTTCGCAATGGGAATATTCAGAACGATGCATTTGTGTTGTAAAAGTAACTACCTCAGATGGTCAGCATGGTTGGGGAGAAGGATACGGTCCTGCAAATATTTTGGAGTCTGGTATTAAGTTTCTAGAGTCTACGGTAATAGGGGAGAATCCTTTGGAGAATGAAGTTATTTGGAATAAAATGTACCGTAAAACGCTTGATTTTGCAAGAAGGGGTGTGTTAATGGCTTCCATAAGTGCTTTAGATATTGCCATTTGGGATTTGAAAGGGAAGATTTTGAATTTACCAGTTTCTACGTTATTAGGAGGGGCACACAGAGAGAAAATTCAACCTTACGCAACAGGGTTTTATTATATGGACCATGAAAATCCTTCTAGAGATTTTGAGAAAGAAGCCAAATTATATTTATCTCAGGGCTTTAAGGCTTTCAAAATGAAAGTTGGTTTAGGGATAGAGAAAGATGTAGAATGTGTAAAGTTATTGCGTGAATTGATAGGTCCGGAATCTAAACTGATGGTTGATTCAAATCATGCTTATACCTTAAGAGAGGCAGCGGAATTGTCCAGAAAAATCGAGAAATATGATATTGGATGGTTTGAAGAACCAATTTCTCCTGAGTTTTATGAGCAATATAATGAGTTAAAAACTAAGACTACAATTCCTATTGCCGGTGGTGAGTGTGAGTATACTAGATTTGGTTTCAATCAATTGATTAAGAATAAATCGGTAGATATTATTCAACCTGATATTTGTGCAAGTGGAGGACTAACAGAGGCCAAAAGAATTGGAGCATTGGCAAGTGCTAATGGAATTGATATTATACCTCATACATGGGGAACGGCTATTGGTATTCATGTTGCATTGCATTTTATTTCTAATATTGAATCGATACCCGGTAGAATGTATCAACCTAATTTTTTAATGGAGTATGATCAAACTGAAAATGGTTTGAGAGAGAATCTTACGTTTCCATCGATAGAGATGAAAGAGGGTATGATTGAGGTACCGAAAAGACCAGGTTTAGGAATTGATGTGGATGAAGAGGTTCTAGAAAGGTACACATACAAGAAAAATGGAGTAATACTGAGTAGTATTTTATAAAAGTTAAAATGATGAAAACAGAAAAATTCGGATATAAAAAATTGTATATCGACGGTCAATTAGTCGATGCGGCAAGTGGAGAGAAGGATAATGTAATTTGTCCTGCTACGGGTGAGGTTATTGCTGAGGTTGCAAAAGCTGGTAAAGAGGATGCGGAAAAGGCTTTGTTGTCTGCAAAAAAAGGATTTAATTTTTGGAAGAAACTTTCTTTGAAAGAGAGAACTCAGTGGATGTTGAAATTAAGAGATGCTATTTTAGAAAGAGAGCATGAATTAAGAACAGCAATGGTTCATGAAATGGGTAAAACCTATGCTGGCTCTCAGGAAGATATTGATAGACTGACGGAGGCATTAGAATGGTATCCTAATGCTATGCAAAACTTAAGAGAAGAACAAATACCTGATCATGACAATACGCACATTCATAAAATGATTTCTCAGCCTGCTGGTGTTGCTGTTGCTTATTTAGCATGGAATTTTCCATTGTTAAATGTTGGGTATAAAATTGGACCTGCATTGGCATCGGGTTGTTCTTTGATTATTAAGCCTTCAGGCTTATCGCCTCTTTCATCTTATATAATTGGTGAAATTTTACACAGTATTGATTTTCCAGCGGGTGTAGTAAATATTTTAGCAGGACCAAGTAGCGAAGTTGCTACAACGATGACTACAAGTAAAATTCCTGCTGTACTGACTATGATTGGTTCTACGCAAACAGGTCAGAAAGTAATTGCTGATAGTACAACGTCTATTAAGAAATTAGGAATGGAATTAGGAGGGAACGCTCCATTTATCGTTTTTGAAGATGCAGATTTTGAAACTGCATTGAATCTTGCTGTTGGATTGAAATTTGGAAATTCAGGTCAGATTTGTGTAGCTGCTAACCGAATTTTTGTTCATAAAAATATCTATGATAAATTTATCAAAGCATACGCAAAACGTGCATCTGAAGTGAAAGTAGGATTTGGAATCAAAGAGAATGAAGATGTGTTTATGGGACCTTTAGCGGCTCCTGGAGCAAGAGAAAAAATGTTTGATTTGATTGAGGATGCAGTGAATAAGGGTGCCAAATTGGAGTTTGGAGGAGGTATTCCAAAAGGACTTCCTGAAGGAGGAAATTGGATAGAGCCAACAGTTTTATCTGGTGTTAATATGGATATGAAATTGTTTAATGAAGAAACATTTGGTCCTGTAGCTGGGGTGATGCCTTTTGAGACAGATGATGAAGTTTTAGAATTAGCAAATGATACAGAGTTTGGTTTAGCGTCTTATATTTTTACAAATAATCATAAGAGAATTGAAAGGTTTTCAGAAGAGTTAGAGTTTGGAGAGGTACAAGTAAATGGTGTTAAATATGCTATCTATTTACCACATGGAGGATTTAAAAATAGCGGAATAGGACATGATTGTTCGCATTTGGCACTAGAAGATTATCTAGTTAAAAAACGTGTTACTACTGCATTATAATTATGAAAGAAAATATATTACAAAAGAAATTAGGTGCTGGAGAAACAGTTTTCGGTCCATTTTGTAAAATGCAAGACCCTGCAATCGTTGAAATTGCTGCTTTGAGTGATTTTGACTTTGTAATCATTGATATGGAACATGGACCTTATGGAATAGAGTCCACACAAAATATGATTCGTGCGGCGGAAGCTAGAGGGATTACCCCTGTGGTACGTGTTACTGAGAATTCGGAAACATTAATCTTACGAACTTTAGATATAGGAGCCAAATGCATTCAAGTACCTCAAATATGTACTAAAGAGGATGCCGATAAATTGGTAAAAGCAACTAAGTTTTATCCAAAAGGAGAAAGAGGAATGTGCCGCTATGTCAGAGCTGCCGAATATACAAATATCAATGGTGCTGATCATTTTGGAAAAGCAAATGATTCCATTACGACAATCATTCATATTGAAGGGATGGAAGGAATTGAAAATTTGACTGAAATTGTTCAAGTAGATGGGATTGATGTTATCTTTTTAGGACCTTATGATTTATCACAGTCTTGTGGTGTACCTGGGCAAGTAGATCATCCAAGTGTTGTGAATGCAATGAAAGAAGCTGTTGAAACAGCGAAAAAATTCGGAAAGGCAGTGGGTACATTTACAGAGTCTCCAGAAAAAGCAAAAATGTGGAGCGATATAGGGGTACAATATATATCTTATGCTGTGGATGTAGGATTGGTGATGAATGCTTTTAAGGGTATTACAAGTCAACTTAAATAATAAACATAACTAAATAAACTTAAACAATAATTATGGAATCATCTATGTTTTTACCTTTTTTACTGGTAATAGTAGCAAGTGTATTTCAAGGTTCTTTTGGACTTGGAATGAAATTTATGAACCCTTTGAAATGGGAAGCTTGGTGGCTTGTTCACTCAGTAGTAGCAATGATTTTGATTCCTACTGCATGGGCTTATTTTGTCACACCAGATTTGTTTAGTGTATTGACAGCTGCTCCATCAAATGTGATTATGACAGCAATGGCATTTGGTGCATTATGGGGAGTTGGTGGAATTTTATTTGGAAAAAGTGTTCCTTATATTGGGATTTCTTTAACTTATGGAATTGTTATGGGAGTTTGTTCTGCTGCAGGTGGATTGATTCCTTTGTTCTCTATGGATAATCCGAGTGCAATGCCAGAATTTCCGTTTATCATTGGAGGTGTAATTATTATGCTTGTGGGTGTTGGGATTACCGCGTATGCAGGTGTATTAAAAGATAAATTACAAGGTGATACTGGAGAAAAAATAAATTTAA
The DNA here is from genome assembly GCF_057197705.1 of Flavicella sp. IMCC45537. Lineage (NCBI taxonomy): Bacteria > Pseudomonadati > Bacteroidota > Flavobacteriia > Flavobacteriales > Flavobacteriaceae > Flavicella > Flavicella sp. IMCC45537. The sequence goes on along the minus strand of NZ_CM170067.1, from coordinate 2,018,683 downwards.
AAGTTGGATTAATTATCGCTGTATTGAGTGGTTTCTTATCTGCCTACCTAGCTGTTGGATTTTCTGAAGGGAAGGCAATTGGTGAATTAGCTCGAAATGCTGGGGCTATCGCAAGAAACAGTAGTTTGGCCATATGGGTTGTAGTATTATGGGGTGGTTTTGCGATCAATGCTCTATATGCTCTTTTTTTATTGTTTAAAAATAACACATGGGATTCCTTTGGAACACAAGACTCAGGTAAGGCATATGGATGGGCTATTGGTGCAGCATTTTTATGGTTTGGAGCTTTAGGTATTTACGGACAAGGTGCTACTCTAATGGGAAAATTAGGTGATGTGATTGCTTGGCCAATAATGTTAGGATTGTCGTTGATAGTTGGTAATGTGTGGTCTTATTTAAACAAAGAATGGGAAGGAGCTAAAAAGCCATTTAATATTATGTTGTTAGGAGTTCTCGTAATAATCATTGCAGTTGTTGTAATGGGGTATTAATAGTCTTTTTATAATAGTATAAAAGCTGAAGTAATTACTTCAGCTTTTTTTTTGCTGTTAATTGGGTTAAGAAATGTAAATTTTGGAATAAATTAATCTATTTCTATTACTAACTTGCTTATAATTTTGTGAGAGTAATTATAAATTTTCATGATGAAATCTAATAGAAATATAAAAAAGTTAGTACATTTTTTTGTTGCTGTTTGCAGTATGGTGTTGTTCTATACACAAACATGTTATGCATCAAACCCTCCGCAAAGGCCTAATATTGTTTTTATTCTTGCAGATGATTTGGGTTATGCAGACGTTGGTTTTAATGGTGCAATAGATGTAGCTACTCCTAACCTAGATAAACTTGTTTCCAATGGGATGATGTTCACTTCTGCGTACGTAGCACATTCTTTTTGCGGACCTAGTAGAGCGGGGTTGTTAACAGGGAGGTATCCACATGGTATTGGGTCGCAATTCAACTTGAAACAAGATTCAAAAAAAGGGATTGATACTAATGAAGTGTTTTTTAGCAAATTGCTTCAAAGTGCTAATTACCATACAGGCTTAATTGGAAAGTGGCATTTGGGTGAGGAAAATAAGTACCATCCAAATGAAAGAGGGTTTGATTATTTTTATGGTTTTTTAGGAGGAGGTCATAATTATTTTACATCAAAATATTTGGATGCTTATGCTAATGGTAATAAATGGGACTATAACCGTCCATTGAGAGAGAATAAGAAGCTTGCGGATGAACCACGAGATGTTTATCTGACGGATTGGTTCTCTAAAAAAGGAGTTGAATTTATTAAAGACTCAGAGGAGAATGATGATGAACCATTTTTGCTATTTATGTCTTATAATGCGCCACATAGTATTTTAGAAGCAAAGGAAGAAGATAAAAAAATATTGGAGTCAGAGCCGTATTCTTTTACATATAAAAATGATAGGAGACATATTTACGCAGCCATGGTATATGCTTTGGATAGAGGCGTAGGTGAGTTAGTAGAGGCTTTGAAAAAAAATGGAGAATATGAGAATACGTTAATCGTGTTTTTGAGCGATAATGGAGGTAGAACCGATAAAGTAGGGATGGCTACAAACACACCTTTGAGAGGAGGGAAAGGGGATACTTTCGAAGGCGGATTTCGAGTTCCTATGTTTATGCATTGGCCAAACAAAATTCCGGCTGGTAAAATATATAATTATCCTGTTTCAGCTCTTGATTTTTATCCGATGTTTGCTGGTTTAGCGGGAACCAAAATCCCGAAAAACAAAGTGATTGATGGAATTGATATTTTAGATTATATTGTTGAAAATAAAAATGCAAGAAAAGGGAAATCCATTTTTGCAATGAGACATACAGCAACTAATAATAGAGTTGGAGTTAGAAAAGACCAATGGAAATTATATAGTTCAGGAAATGGCAAATGGAATTTGTACAATATTTCAAAAGATATAAGTGAAACAAAAAATTTAAGTAGCTCTCATAAAAAAGTTGTGGATGAGATGGTGAAAGAAGCTTATGAATGGTCAAAGACTCATATTCAGCCAGAGTTTTTTGATAATGGAAAATTAGAAAAAGCATGGAAGGCCAATTCGATGCCTAATTTTGTTAAAACATTTCCTGGTTTGGCAAATGTTTCGGATGTATGGGAAGATGAAGCAACTTCTGGTTATGTTTTTGAGGACCCAAAAAAGGAAAATGACTTCTTGGCTGGTTTTAATTCAGTTGTTGATTCTGAAGTGTCCGTAAACATATTTAATTCTGCAGGTAACTTAATTTTTGCCGAAGAAAATTTGGTTAGTCATGGAGACCACGAATTTAGATTTAGTTTACATTCTAAATTAAATCAAGGAAATTATTTGGTGCATTTGAAATCGGGTCAAAGTGAATTTACCAAAAGAATAGTGATTGAATAAGAAGAAAAACGATATATAAGTTGAATCAAGATATGGATGTAAGGGATGCTTTACGTCCATGTTTTTTATGAATACAAAGGTATACTGTTGGGTTTGCATCAATATTTACTCTCCACAACATTTCGTATACCAACAGAAACAAAAAAATAATTAGAATGTCTGTATTTCGTATCAGGCATTATTAAAATGTAATTAAGATGAAAAAAAGTTTATTGATTTTAGGGTTGCTAATGGGAAGTTTTGTGATGAAAGCACAAGATAAACCCAATATCGTTTTGTTGTTTGTGGATGACTATGGTTGGAATGATATAGGCTATAGAAATGATTCTTTTGAAACACCAAATTTAGATCAATTAAAAACGGAAGGATTGGATTTTGAAAGAGCTTATATTCCAACTCCAACATGCAGTCCAAGTAGGTTGTCTTTACTTACGGGAAAAGAGGCTGTTCGTTTACAAATGGTAAGGCATATACATTTAGATCCTAAAAATCCAAATGCAAAATATGGATTATGGCCTAGCGATCCGGTTCAAATGCCTTCTTTAAATTATTTGCCACTTGAAGAGATAACCTATGCTGAAAGATTAAAAGAATATGGATACTACAATATGTTTGTTGGAAAATGGCATCTAGGCCATGATGGGCGTTACCCAATTGATCAAGGTTTTGACAAAGAATTTGGGGTAACAGATCATGGACATCCTAAAAGTTATTATTTCCCATTTTTTAAAGGTGGAGACCCAAGAGATTTTATGGCAGCTTATAAAAAGGGGGATTATCTAACGGATGTTTTGACAGATGGAGCAGTTGATTTTATAAAGGGTTATGATAAAAAAGACCCATTTATGTTGTCTTTTTGGTATTATTCTGTACATGGACCATCAGTCGGTAGAAAAGACTTGTTGAAAAAATATAAGACACGAGGAATCACTGGTAAATACGCCGATCATCATGCCATGGTGGAAGCAATGGATGCTTCTGTTGGACGTGTAAGAAAAGCATTAGAAGAAAAAGGTATTGCGGATAATACAGTAATAATTGTTCTATCAGATCAAGGAGGTGCTTATTCAAATGCTCCATTAAGAGGAGGTAAAAAAGGAGGAGATACTTTAGCAGAAGGAGGAGCTAGAGTTCCATTTATGATTTATTATCCTGGTGTAACGCAACCCAATACGGTGTGCCATACTCCAGTACAATCTATCGATGTATATCCAACTTTAGTAGAGATAGCTTCTGGTAAAAAATGCAAAGACAAGCAAATAAACGGGGTTAGTTTGATGCCAATCCTTAAAGGAAAAGATATCAAAAATAGAAATCTATTTGGTTTTAGAAGTTATGAAGATCAATATGCTTCTATTACTAATGGAGATTATAAAATGATTAAATATCATTCAGGGAAATACCAATTGTACAATGTAGTTGAGGATAGATCTGAAGAGAAAGATTTGATAGGAAAAGGATTGAAAATAGAGTCTAAATTAAAAAAGGATTTAGCAAAATGGGAAAAGAAGGCTGTGCCTGCTTTTGGCCCAGAACAATTAAAAGAATAGTAAAATGAAACTAACAAAAGTAGTATTAGCAGTTGCAGTTTTAATGGGGGTGATTTCTTGCGGAAAACAAGAGCCTCAAAAAAATGCTTCAAAAAAGAAATTAAAGAAACCAAATATTATTTTTTTATTGGCTGATGATTTAGGATATGGAGAATTAGGTTCCTATGGTCAGAAAGTGATAAAAACCCCTTTTTTAGATAAAATAGCTTCAGAAGGAATTCGGTTTACTGATTTTTATGCTGGTACTTCTGTTTGTTCTCCATCAAGAGCGGTGTTAATGACCGGGATGCATACAGGGCATGTTCGAATACGAGGGAATAAGGGGCAATATCCTAATAAATACGATCGTGTTCCTTTAAAAAAGTCAGAAAAAACAATAGGTGAAATGTTGCAAAGTGCAGGTTATCAAACGGCAATGATTGGTAAGTGGCACCTTGGAGTACCGGAGGATACTAGTACATGGGCAAAAGGAAGAGGGTTTGATTATGCCGTACAAGAACAATGGGGAGTGTCTGATAAAGGGATAGAGATTGATGAACGAGTTCATTGGGTAAATAACAATCAAGATTCTATTTTTTATAACTATAACAATTATAAATGTTTGGATGAATTCAGAACTAATTTTGCCCTAGATTATTTGGATACAAAAGCTGATGACAAGCCGTTTTTCTTATATATGTCTTATAGAATTCCACATGCTCATGAATTTTTCTTGAGTAAAAATGATTTATACAACGAATATTTAGAGGAGTGGCCAGAAATAGAAAGAAGGCATGCTGCAAGAATTACGATGTTAGATGATCAGATTAAAAGGATGTTTGATAAATTAAAAGAAAGTGGAGAATTAGAAAATACGTTAATTTTGATTTCTAGTGATAACGGACCTACAAATGAAAACCATCATAGCTATAAGTTTTTTAATAGTTCAGGAAGTCTAAAAGGATATAAAAGAGATGTTTATGAAGGTGGTGTGAGAGTTCCTTTTATTGCTTACTGGCCTGGTAAAATAAAACCAGGAGTGAGCAATCATCCTTCAACTTTTTATGATATTATGCCAACTTTAGCTGAAATAGGGGAGGCAGAAATACCTAATAAAACTGATGGGATTTCTATTGCTCCGGAACTACTAGGAAGTGTGCAAAAAAAGCATGATTTTTTATATTGGGAAATACAAGAAGGAAGATCAGTAAAAGGGTTCAGACAAGCTACAAGATTTGGGAAATGGAAGGCTGTTAGATATGCTGATAATTACCATACAGAACTTTATAATTTGGAAGAAGATTTGTTTGAGAAGGAAGATGTTTCTTCTAAATATCCAAAATTAGTCGCTAAAGCAAACGGAATATTAAAAAGAGAAAGTGTAAAAGATGAGCACTATCCATTTTCTGGTGGAGTTTTTAAATAAGATAAAATGAAAAAAATATTTTTTTTAACCCTAGTTTCTATTCTGTTAAATGGTGTTTATGCACAAAAGCAACCAAATATCATTTGGTTGATGGCTGAGGATATGAGTACAGATTTGGAGTGCTACGGAATGCCAAATGTAAAAACACCTCATTTGAATAAAATGGCTAAAGAGGGAGTGTTATTTAACAATGCCTTTGTTACCAATCCTATTTGCTCTCCGAGTAGATCTTCTATGATGGTAGGGACACATCAAGTAAAAACAAACTCGCAACACCACAGAAGTAATAGAAATGAACCTTTAAATAAACAGTTTTTACCTTTTACAAAATTGTTGAGGGATGCTGGGTATACCTGTGTTTTAGGACATGAAAAAGTCTATACCTATGGTCAAAAAATTGATGTAAATTTTAAGCACGAGGCTGTTGGTCCTTGGGATGGAAAGGAAAAGTTTGGTTTGTTTGATAAAAAGAATAATTTCTCTAAAGAAGATGAGCCGTTTTTTGCGCAAATACAGTTAAAAGTAACACATAGAGGCCCGTGGTGGACAGAAATTAGAGAGAAATCAAAACACCCTGTAAATGCGGAAACACTTAGTTTACCTCCTTATATGGCGGATCATCCGGCAATTAGATTGGATTGGGCAAAATATCTAGATCAAATTGAGTATATGGATGCCGAAGTTGGGATGATCTTCCAAGAGCTTGAGGATAAAGGTATGGCAGAGAATACGATTGTTATTTTTATTGGTGATAATGGAAGGTGCAATATTCGAGGAAAAGGCTATTTACAAGACCCAGGGTTAAGGATTCCTTTAATTATATATAACCCAATGGATGCTAATAGAGGTGTGGTAAGTGACAAAGTAGTTGCTTCTACTGATATAACTGCAACGATTGTGGATTATGCAGGTGTCGAAGTGCCTGAATATATGACAGGACAGCCTATTTTTAAACAAGATTTTGATAGAGAATATGTTTATGGAGCTAGAGACTTATGGGATGAGATTTTAGAAGAGTCAAGGTCTATTACTTCTGCTGATTGGGCTTATATAAGAAATGATAAGCCGGAAATTCCCTACGATGCACATCAAGCTTATCTTGAGTTTTACAGACCTGCAGTTCATATCATGAGAGCTATGCATGCAAAGGGTGAGTTGAATGATTATCAAAAACCGTTTTTTGAGCCTCGAAAGCCTGAGGAAGAATTGTATGATATGAAAAATGATCCGTATCAATTAAATAATTTAGCAAACAATCCAGAATACAAAAAAGTATTGAAAAAGTTACGTAAGGAAACCAAACGATTTGATAAAAAAATGAAACCGGTTAGTGATGTATATGATCCTTTTATAATGAAAGGACCCGCAGTATTAGAATGGTTAGAAAAAGAATTGCCATCTGAGTATGAAAGAATGAAAGCAGGAGAGGAGATTGGTTATAAAAGGATAACAGGTTTGTATAAAAAAGCGCATAAAAATTAAAAAAAGAAGCATTAGAAATAATGCTTCTTTTTTTATTTACTTGATTTTAAATAGACTTAAGTATTTGTTTACGCAAACACACAATAATTAGACGTATAGGGACATGTTGCCTGTTTTAATAGTGTTATTTTGATATAGATGTTCTTTTTAACAAAGACTAATGAGAGATTAAAATATAAAGCATGAAACAATTCACAACCGTAATTTTAAGTTTATTTCTGATTTCTTTTCTTAATATATCTTGTGAGAAAAGTGAAATAAACAAAATAAAAATCAATTCAAATTGGAAATTCAAACTCTTAAAAGAGTCTGAAGTTGCAGATGAAGAATTCTCCAAAAGGGACTTTGATGATTCTAACTGGAAATTGGTGAGTTTACCACATACGGCGCATATAGAACCGTTGGTGGTGAATAACCAATGGCAAGGAATCTGTTGGTATAGAAAAGAATTTAAACCTTCAAAAAGTACAGAGGATAAAAAAATATTTTTAGAATTAGAGGCAGCAATGAACCATTCCCAAATATGGGTAAATGGAGAGCAAGTTGCTGTGCATCAAGGAGGGTATTTACCCGTTGTTGTAGATGTTTCCAAATATATTATAGAAAACCAAAAAAATGTTGTTGCCATTCGTTTAAATAATAGAGATAATGCAATTACAGGACCGAAACCTTTGAAAAAACTGGATTTTAATATGTATGGTGGTTTGTATCGTAATGCGTATTTGAGTTTGAAAGAAAAGGTATATATATCGCATCCAGTGTTAGCAAATAAAGTTGCTGGAGGGGGTATATTTATTACGTCTCCAGTGGTCTCAGAATTGCAATCAACAGTGCAAATAAAAACGCATATAATCAACGAAAAAAAAGAAGCTCAGAATGTATATCTAATCCAGTCTGTATATTTCAAGGATCAACTCGTTTCACAATCGACTTCACAGGATAAAAAGATAGCTTCTAATGGTGATTTTGAATTTGTGGAAGATATTAAAATTGAAAAACCAAAATTATGGTCTCCTAAAAGTCCAAATTTATATCATTTAAAAACAGAGGTGTTTTCAAATGGCGTTGTTGTCGATTCTAAAACAACACGTTTTGGAATAAGGGAATTTACTTTTGATAAAGAAAATAAACTGTACATCAATGGTAAACGCACCTTCTTGAGAGGGGTAAATCGCCATCAAGAGTATCCTTTTGTGGGCTATGCACTTTCTGATAATGCGCAGTATAGAGATGCTAAAAAAATTAAGGATGGTGGTTTTAACTATATTCGTTTGTCCCATTATCCTCAATCACCAGCTTTTATGGATGCTTGTGATGAATTAGGGTTAGTGGTAATAGATGCAATTTTAGGTTGGCAATATTATTTGGACAGTGATATGTTTAGAAAATATTGTTACAATTCTGCAAGAGATTTAATTAGAAGAGATAGAAATAGACCTTCGGTTTTGGCTTGGGAAGTGTCCTTGAATGAAACAAAAATGCCTATTTTCTTTATGGAAGCATTAGATAAAATTGTTCATGAGGAGTATCCAGGTGAAAATGTATACTCTTGTGGTTGGATGAATGATGTGTATGATATTTTCTTGCAAGCACGTCAGCACAGATTATTACATCATTATGATGAAATTCAACCAAAACCCTATTCTGTATCAGAATATGGAGATTGGGAATATTATTCTTCTAATGCCGGTTTGAATCAAGACAAACTTTCTAAAACGAAACGTTTGGAAATGAGCAGCAGACAAGTACTCTCTTCTGGGGAGAAAAATTTATTGCAACAAGCCTATAATTTACAAGAATCTCATAATGACAATATGAACACAGCCGCCTATTCTGATAGTTATTGGGTAATGTATGATTACAACAGAGGATATCACGATGAAATTGAATATTCTGGAATTATGGATATTTTTAGATTGCCGAAATTTGGTTATTACTTTTACCAAAGTCAGAGAGATTTTGAATCTGGTGCGGTGTTAAAAATAGCTTCGTATTGGGATGAAAAATCTTCTACTGATGTTCGTGTGTTTAGTAATTGTGATGAAGTTGCATTGTATTTAAATAACGAACTGATTGCTAGACAAGTTCCAGATAAAAATAAAAACACAACGAATTTATCGCACCCTCCATTTACTTTTAAGTTAGAAAAATTTCAAGCTGGTGAATTAAGAGCAGTAGGGTATGTTGCAGGAAAAGAAATTAAATCTAGTATAGTGAATACACCTAAAAACGCGAGTGCATTGCGCATTCGATTAGATAAAAGTGGTAAGGCACCTCAAGCAAATTCAAATGATGTATTGTTTTTATATATAGATGTATTAGATGAAAATGGAACTATAGTGAATGATTATTTTTCTGAAATTTCTCTTGAATTAAAAGGTGATGCTGAAATTATGAATGTGGGTGAAATTCAAGTAGAGGGTGGTACGGCTTCTGTTTTATTGAGAATAGGTGCTAAGGCTGGGAAAATTAAAATTGATGCGGCAGTAAATGATTTAAAAGCTACATTTGATTTTAAAAGTTTGAATTAGAAAATAATTATGAGAAAAATAGTTTTTATTCTTTTATTTTTTTTGTCTCTAGGTCTAAAGGCAAGAGATATTATAAATTTTAATGAAGGTTGGAAATTTAGTGTTGGAGATATTAAAGGAGCAGAAAAAGCTTATTTTAAAGATGCCTCTTGGCGAGTGCTAGATTTACCTCATGACTGGAGTATTGAAGGAGATTATGATATCAATAATCCTATGGGCGGGCAGTGCGGTTATTTGCCTGCCGGTTTTGGTTGGTATAGAAAAACCATTAGAGTGCCTAAAGAATGGAAAGGGAAACATGTTGAAATTGCTTTTGATGGTGTTTACATGAATAGTACTGTTTGGGCAAATGGTCAACAGTTAGGCGTACGTCCTTATGGTTGGATATCATTTTCGTATGATATTAGTGAGATCGCAAAAGATTCTGAAACTATAACATTTGCCGTTCGTGTAGACAATGATAAGCAACCATCAGCCAGGTGGTATACAGGAAGTGGTATTTATGCAAATACTTGGATTAAAGTGAAAGAATTAATTCACATTCCAACTTCCGGAGTTTTTGTGAAAACAAAAGGAAATTCTATCTCTGTGGAGACTGAGTTATCCAATGTTAGTGATGAAAATCAGAGGCTTAAAATAGTATCATCCGTATATGATGCAAATGGAAAACGTGTTGTAGAAGAAGATCATAAATTCAGACTTAAAAAACATGCATTAGATACAATTCATCAAGAGCTGATAATTGAGAATCCCAAAAAGTGGTCGGTTGAAACCCCTAATTTATATACACTCGTTAGTGAAGTTTATATTGGAAAAAGCTTAGTGGACAAGGTTGAGACTAAATTTGGTATGCGAGATATTGAATGGAAACCAAAAACAGGAATGTGGATCAATGGTAAAAATGTAAAGCTTCAAGGGGTTTGTAATCATCAAGATGCTGGGGCATTAGGTGCCGCAGTACCGGATAAAATATTAAAATATAGAATACAGCAATTAAAAAATATGGGCTGTAATGCAATCCGAACAGCGCATAATCCTCAAACACCACAATTTTATGACATGTGTGATGAAATGGGAATGCTTGTGATGGATGAGATTTTTGATGGGTGGATGAAAAAGGCGGCCAATGATTATGGTGCTCATGCTTTTCAGGATTGGTGGAAAAGGGATTTGTCAGATTGGATAAAAAGAGATAGAAATCATGCGTCAGTAGTCATTTATAGTGTAGGGAATGAAACACACGGTGAAGTAGGTGCGGATTTAGTTAAAACTTGCCACGAGTTGGACGCTACTAGACCTGTAACATCAGGGCATTCAGGATCAGAATATATGGATGTATTTGGGGTGAACGGAAGTAGTGAGAAAATGGGATGGTTTGATACTCTGGAATCCGATCGAGTTTTTATTGGTACTGAAAACACACATACTTGGCAGGTGCGTGGTTTTTATAGAACAAAAACTTGGTATAGAGATGGATATCCAAATAAAAGGCAACAACCATACCAATATCCTGACTTAACAGAAAAAGAGGTTTTTACCTATGATTGGACAGGGGCATCAGGAAAACAAAATTACAAGCAAATTTTCAATTCGAGTTATGACAATGCGATGGTTCGGTTGACTTCTAGACAAAATATTGAGCAATTAAGAGATATTCCAAATTATGCTGGGTCATTTAGGTGGACTGGGCATGATTATATTGGAGAAGCGACTTATGTGCATGGTGGCTGGCCTTTTAAATCTTTTATGGGGGGAGCAATAGATATGGCAAATTTTGAAAAAGATTTGTATTACCTATACCAAAGTCAATGGACTAAAACTCCTATGTTACATGTATTTCCTCATTGGACACATCCAACCATGAAACTGGGTACGGAAATTCCTATTTGGGCTTATACGAATTATGAAGAGCTAGAGTTGTTTTTAAATGATGTTTCTCTTGGTAGAAAAAAGCCAGGCAGTAAATGGAGTGAAATGGCTTGTCAATGGTTGGTTCCTTGGCAACCAGGTGAGTTAAGAATAGTTGCATATGAAGATGGGATAAATGTAAAAGAAAAGCGAATAAAAACAGCAAGTCATCCTTCAAAGATAGCCTTATCAATTGATGGAGAATCGCTGTCTAATGAAAAAAACGATGTAGTTCAAGTTAGGGTAACTACAACTGATTCAAATGGTAATTTTTATCCGTATGGCGAAAATAGAACCGCTTTTTCCGTTATAGGAAATGGGAAGATTCGCGCCCTAGATAATGGAAGCCCAATTGATGTAGAAAAGCATTATGAGGCAAAAGATAGGATTGCATTTTTTGGATTGACAAGAGCTTATGTGGAGTCCACTTCAAATATTGGTGGAATCACCTTATTAGCCAGTTCCATTTTAGGGGAAAAGAGACTGGTAAGTTCAAATATGGTAAGTATTGATGTGCAAACTATTGGCTTACGTGGAGTGAAGGCAGAAGGAAAGTTAAAGGTGTATTATACAATAGATGGGTCAAGACCAAATATGAAGTCTTTTGAGTATAACAAACCATTCCGAGTAGAGGTTGGAACTGTTGTTAAAGCAATTGTTGTATATGGAAGTACAGTTCAGTATTTAGAAGAAAGTTTTGGGAAAGAAGATGGTTTTGTTTGGGATGCAAAAGCTTTAGCCGCGGTTCCTGGTGGAGATCAGGCTGAAGATGCGGCTTATAACGATGCTATTGTATCTTCTAAAGGAAAAGGATTTACAGGTAAGGGATATGTCGATTTTGGTAGAAATAGTGGTGGGTATATTGAATGGTATCAAGAAAATGATGGTAGTGAAGGAGAGTTTGAATTAGAAATTAGATATAGCGCCTTAAATAAAATAAGGAATGAATATAAAGTTTTACTAAGTATCAATGATCAAAGTAAGGAAATCAAGCTTCCGGCTACTGCCAAATATAGAACTGAATGGGGTGTGTTTAAGGTAAAGGTAAATTTAGGGAAAGGTGCAAATACCATTAGGATTACTGCTTTAGAGGATGATGGATTGTCTATTGATGCTTTGAAAGTAAATTGATATACTTGTACCACGAAAAAGAAAAATAATTATTATGATTACATTATTTGTATGTATTGGTATCCTTATAGCAGGATATTTTGTTTATGGAAGATTCGTTGAGAAAACTTTTGGAGCAGATGGAGAAAGAGTAACACCTGCTATAAGTAAACAAGATGGAGTGGATTTTATTCCAATGAAACTTAGTAAGATATTTCTTATTCAGTTTTTAAATATTGCTGGACTAGGACCCATTTTCGGAGCTATTGCAGGAGCGTTATGGGGGCCAGCGGCTTTCCTTTGGATTGTGTTTGGCTCTATTTTCGCGGGATCTGTACATGATTATTTCTCGGGGATGTTGTCAATGAGACATGGTGGACAAAGTATTCCAGAAATTGTGGGAAGGTATTTAGGTCAGGGAGTAAGGCATTTTATGCGTTATTTTTCGGTTGGACTGTTGATAATTGTAGGTGTCGTTTTTGTAAAAGGTCCTGCTTCCATACTTCAAGAACTGACGGGGTTTAATGTTACTATATTAATATCAGGAATTTTTCTTTATTATATTTTAGCAACACTTATCCCTATTGATAAATTGATAGGGAAGATATATCCTATTTTTGGAATGTGTCTATTAGTAATGGCGGTCGGTTTGTTTTTTACTTTGATTTTTGGAGATTATACAGTTCCTGAATTAACTTTAAATGCATTTACTAATATTCACGAAAATCCGGAGAAATATCCATTGTTTCCAATGCTTTTTGTTACTATTGCCTGTGGAGCTATTTCTGGTTTTCACTCTACTCAATCTCCTTTAATGGCGAGATGTATTTCTAATGAATTAGATGGGAAAAAAGTATTTATGGGAGCAATGATTACAGAGGGTATTGTGGCTTTGATATGGGCTGCAGTTGCAATGGCTTTTTTTGGAGGAATAGAGCAATTGGCAGAAACGATGGCAGTGGAAGGACATAATGCAGCATGGGTTGTAAATATTATTTGTAATACGATGTTGGGGAAAATTGGTGGTATTTTGGCAATCTTTGGAGTTGTAGCTGCACCAATTACTTCAGGGGATACAGCTTTTAGAAGTGCCAGGATAACGATTGCGGATTCTTTTAATATTGATCAAGGAAAATTAATTAAGAGATTATACGTCACCATTCCAATGTTTGTGATCGCTTTTGTATTGACAAAGGTGAATTTTGCAATTATTTGGCGATACTTCGGTTGGTCTAATCAGGTATTAGCCACTATCGTATTGTGGGCAGCAACGGTATACATGAAAGATAGAGGAAGTAAATTTATTTTTGTTTTAGTACCTGCTGCTTTTATGACTACCGTTATCATTTCTTATATTCTTGTAGCGTCAGAAGGTTTTGGACTGTCTTATGGTGTATCTGTGGGGGTTGGAATATTGGTTGCTCTTGGCTTGTCGATATGGACAATTCTATCCAAGAAAGAACAAAAGAGACATAAAAAGGTAGCTTGATTGATTAGCAAGTATGAAATTTTTAAATGGTTTTGGTTTTTACTGAAACCATTTTTTTTGTCTTCTAAATAAGAGTTTACGTTTAAGTACATACTTTAGACGTATAAGGACATGTTTCCTTTTGTTTGTGATTATTTTTACGGGAAATAGACTTAAACTAAAGAATAATGAAAAGAATAATTGTTTGTGTTACAATCATGTTTTGTGTTTTAAATATGCAAGCACAAAAGGTAATGAACAAGCCAAATATTGTTGTGTTGATGGCAGATGATATAGGATTAGGAGATATTAGTTTTTATCATAAACAAAGGTCAAAAACCGCTCCAGCTGTTATGACACCAAATATTGATAAACTTATTTCTGAGGGAATGCGCTTTAGCGATGCCCATTCACCAGCCTCACTTTGTGCACCCACAAGGTTCTCTATGATGACAGGGAATTATTCTTACAGGAATCAAAAACCTTATGGAGTTTGGACGGCAAATGCAGATGCTCTCATTGATGTCAACAATTTTACTACCGGGGCCAGGATAGCCAAAGCAGGTGGTTATAATACGGCCTTTTTTGGGAAATGGGGATTTGGTGGCTCATGGGAAAAAGGAAAAAAAGTAGATTATAGAAAGGAAACTGGTGGCGCATTGAGTTATGGATTTGATTATGCGGTAGAATTACCTGAAGGGATTCAAAATAAGCCTTTTGCTTTTTATGAAAACCGCGAATGGATGAAAATAAAACCAAATTCAGTTTTAAAGGAAGTTAATTCGATTCAAAATGGTTATAAATTTTCAAAAAAACATAATGATAGGTCTGGAATAGGGGATTCCAATTGGGACCCTACAGAAGTTGGTGGGATTTTGGTAAGTAAAACAGTGGATTATATCAATAAACAAAAAGAATCAAAACAGCCATTTTTTTTGTATTACTGTAGTCAAGCTGTACATATACCACATACTCCTCCTGCGATGTTAAATGGTCAAAAAGTGGCTGGAACCACACCTGGAGTTCATGGAGATATGATTTACGAATTGGATGTCCAAGTCGGAATGATGATCGAAGCTTTGAAAAAAACTGGAGCTTATGAAAATACGCTTTTCGTTTTTACTTCAGATAATGGAGGTTTGTCTTTTGATCAAAACATGAAAAAAGCGGGACATGACACTAGTAATGGATTAAATGGTAGCAAAGGGTCTATTTATGAGGGAGGTCATAGAGTTCCTTTTATAGCTGTATGGCCTGGGGTTATCAAACCTAATTCTGTATCAAAAGAGCCTGTCGTTGGGCAAGATATGGTGGCTACTATTGCTGCATTGTCTGCTCAGAAACTGGATAAAACGAAAGTATTTGATTCAGCAAATCTACTGCCCTACTTTAAAGGGGAATCTCCTAAAAAGCCTGCACATATTTATTTGATGCATCAGTCTAAAGGAGGTCCAAGTTACGCGATAAGAGATGGGAAGTGGAAACTTATATTGAAGGGGGATAAACCAGGGATTTTAGAAAATTTAGTTCCTGTTGAATTATATGATTTGGAAGCTAATTTATTTGAAGATTCTTCAAGTAATTTAATTGAAGATCCAAAACAGAAAAACAGAATAGAAAAAATGATGAAAAGCTATATTGAGGTGAGAACCTCTAAGATAGCAACAGTTAATTAATAGCTATCAAAGGAATAAATTAGACTAGATGAAAGATAAGAATATTCAGTAATTTACTGTTTGAAAAGGGATATAGATTATGAAAAGAATACATAGATTATTTTTAGTAGGAGTTTTTTTACTCACTGTTTTTCAGGTGTTCAGTCAAACACGTGAAATCACGTCATTTAATGAAAATTGGAAATTTGCTAGATTCGGAAACATGCCAGATGGATCTAAAATTGAAGAACCTGCAGATATGGATGAGGTTGATTATGATGATGCTACCTGGAGAGAACTGAATTTACCACATGATTGGGGAATTGAAGGTCCGTTTAGGGCAGATTTACCTAATCAAACGGGGAAATTGCCTTGGGCTGGAATAGGTTGGTACAGAAAAGAATTTTCAGCATCTGATGCAGATTTAAAGAAAAAAGTATTTGTAGAGTTTGACGGTGCCATGTCTAACACTAGCATTTGGGTGAACGGAGGATATGTAGGTGACTGGGCTTATGGATACTCTTCTTTTGGTTTTGAAATATCTAGGTATTTAAAAGCTGGGAAAAATACAATTGCAGTGAGATTAGATAATAAAGAAAATTCTTCTCGTTGGTATCCTGGAGGTGGGATTTATAGAAATGTGCGATTGGTAAAAACGCAGAGCATCCATGTAGCACAATGGGGAACTTTTGTGACAACTCCAAAAGTTTCATCTTCGGAAGCCTTGGTTAGAATTGAAACCGAAATTTCAGGGGATACTGAAGGGGTGGAAATACTGCATGAGATTTTTAGAAAAGGGGAAACATCTGTAAAAATTGGAGAAGCAAAAGTAGCCTATTATCAACCAAGTATAATAAAAGTTGCAAACCCAGCCTTGTGGGAATTAGAGAATCCAAATTTATATTCGGTTAAAACATCACTTCTTAAAAAAGGTAAAGTAGTAGATGTTTATACTACAGTTTTTGGAATTAGGTCTATAGAATATAACAAAGATGGATTTTTTCTTAATGGCAAAAAGGTTAGAATGAATGGTGTTTGTCAACATCATGACTTGGGACCTTTAGGGGCTGCGGTAAATGTTAGAGCCATTGAGAGACAAATAGAAATTTTGAAATCTTTTGGAGTCAATGCGATAAGAACTTCACATAATCCACCTGCTCCTGAGTTTTTGGATTTGTGTGATAAAATGGGAGTTTTAGTACAAGTAGAAGCTTTTGATGTATGGGGAAAGAAAAAAGTAGATAATGATTATGCTAGATTATTTGGTGCATGGCATGAAAGAGATTTGGTAACAATGGTAAAGAGAGATAGAAACCATCCTTCTGTTGTTATGTGGAGTACAGGAAATGAAATGATTGAATTAAGAGAGGCGAATGATGCTCCAATCGCATCAAAATTAGCAGATATTATTCGTTCAGTAGATACGACACGTCCAACTACATTTGGAAATAGTAGACCAGAAGCTGCTACGAATGGTTTTGAAAAAACTGCAGATGTTTTTGGCTTTAATTATAAACCACATATGTATGAGCAGTTTAGAAAAGAAAACCCTAATCTTCCTTTGTATGGAAGTGAAACGGCTTCTACAATTAGCTCAAGAGGTGAGTACTTTTTTCCTGTGAATTTTGATAATAAAAAAAGTGGAAATGGTGGGTTTTTTCAAGTAAGTAGCTATGACTATTCTGCACCTAATTGGGCCTATAGACCAGATTTGGAATTTGAGGCACAAGATAAATATCCCTGGGTGTTTGGTGAATTTGTTTGGACTGGTTTTGATTATATCGGAGAGCCAACCCCTTACAATAAGGATAAAACTAATTTGTTGAATTTTTCCGATCCTGCTGAAAAGGCAAGGATGAAAGAAGAGTTGGCAAAAATGGGAAAACAAATTCCACCACGAAGTTCTTATTTCGGTATTGTTGACTTATGTGGATTCCCAAAAGATAGATATTATTTATATCAAGCTAAATGGAAACCTGAGTTACCCATGGCGCATATTTTGCCACATTGGAACTGGCCAGAAAGAAATGGAGAGGTTACACCAGTTTTTGTTTATACATCAGGAGATGAAGCTGAATTATTTTTAAATGGAAAATCCTTAGGTAGAAAAAAGAAGGGGGCTTTTGAATACAGGCTCATTTGGAAAGATGTTCTGTACGAAAAAGGTGCGTTAAAAGTGGTGGCATATAAAAACGGAAAAAAATGGGCTTCTGATGAGGTTAAAACAACAGGGAAGTCTAGTAAAATATTGTTAGAGGCAGATCGGGATGTGATTAGCGCTGACGGACAGGATCTTTCTTTTATAACAGTAAAAATAGCCGATAGAAAAGGAGTCATGGTTCCAAGAACTCATAATTCGGTTAGTTATAGTATTTCGGGCCCAGGTGAAATTGTAGCTGTTGGTAATGGAGATCCAACAAATCACGAGTCTTTTCAAGCTACAAAAAGAAAAGTGTTTAATGGAATGGCTTTGGTGGTGATTAGATCAAAGAAAGGAGAAACGGGGAAAATAAAATTAACAGCAGTTTCTAAAGGTTTAAGATCACAAAAATTAATTATTTCTTCGAATTAATTGATTTGAAAAAAAATAAAAAATGAGAACGAGAAAATTTATAGTATTGTTTATAATGGCGTTTGCGGCGGTTGTAAATGCTCAAAAAAAACCAAATGTTTTATTTATTGCTATTGATGACATCAATGATTGGATTGGTCCTTTGGGAGGGAATCCGCAGGCGATTACCCCAAATATGGATCGGTTTTGCGAAAATGGCGCAATGATTTTTAAAAATGCGGTATGTACGGCTCCTATCTGTGGCCCCTCAAGATCCGCAATTTTATCTGGGTTTTTACCAAGCACGTCGGGAATTTATGGTAATGCTCATAATATGATATATTCTGAGGTGGTTCAAAAAAATGCAACACTTCCTGAATATTTTTCAAAAAATGGATATCATACTTTATCTAATGGAAAGATTTTTCACAAACATGGTACCTCCAATGGAAAAACAGATTTTGGGGCTTGGGCTTACGATGAATTTGCAAGAGGAAGAAGGTATAACAATGATAAAGCAGATCCTAAATTTTTAACGGCATCGAAATCAGGAGTAATAAATGGTGTAAAGAAACCTGAGTTCATATCAAAACAAAGTAAATTAAGTTGGGGACCAACAAAAGATTCTTTTGATGAAACAGTTGATTACGCGGTTGCGGATTGGGCAGTGAATCAATTACAACGAGAATTTGACAAACCATTTTTTATGTCGGTTGGTTTTATCAAACCTCATTTGCCTTGGTTTGTGCCTCAGGAGTTTTTTGACATGTATGATTTAGATAAAATCAAAGCACCTATTGTGGATGAAACGGATTTGAATGACATTAAAACTCCGAAAGGAAAGCAAGCTTTTCAACCAACAGGTGAATACAAATGGGTGAAAAAAAATGGTTTAGAAAAAGAGGCAACAAGGGCTTATTTGGCAAGTATTTCTTTTGCAGATAGATGTCTTGGTTTGGTGATGGATGCACTTGAGAAAAGTGGCCATGCTGATAATACAATTGTGATGATTTGGGGAGATCATGGATGGCATTTGGGAGAGAAACAAAGGTATCTAAAAAACACACTTTGGGCCGAGGTTGTTCATACTCCTTTACTGGTAAAATTGCCAGGTATGAAAAAACCAATTTTAGCAGATCAAACGGTTTCATTAGTAGATATGTATCCTACTTTAGTGAGTTTGTGTAATCTTCCTGAAAAGAAAAATATTGAAGGTCATGATTTTTCAAAAATTCTGAAGGATGTTAACTCCAATTGGGAGCACCCAGGGATTACTATATCATCATCTGGTACTTCTGTATTAAGTTCAAAATATCATTATATCAATTATTTATCGGGGACTGAAGAATTGTATGATGTAAAAAAGGATCCATTAGAAAAAAGGAACCTTATTAAAGAAAAAAAGTATCGAAAAGAGGTTGAGAAGTTAAAAGTATATGTTCCTAAAGACAGAAAGTTGGCCTCGAAAAAACATGACCCTAAACCTAAAAATTATGTTGATGCTGACCAAGATGAAACCATCAAGGAAAGTAGAAATTTAAAGGAATTGGACTAGGGTTTGTAGTAATAATAACAATAATAATCAATAAATTATATAATGAATTATACATTTTTTAAATCAAGGTTTTCAATGGCAATGTTTGTTGTTGCTATTATTAATATAGGTTGTTCCTCTTCATCAACCTCTAAAAAGGGAGAAATTAAAAAACCTAATATTTTATGGATTATAGCGGAAGATTTATCGCCTTTTATGGGCTGTTATGGTGATTCTATAAATGCTGGCCATACCCCCGTTATAGATCAGCTAGCGGGAGATGGTGTTTTGTTTAAAAGGGCTTATGCTACGGCTCCTGTTTGTTCAGCTAGTAGGTCAGCAATGATTACAGGTATGATGCAGACTACAACAGGAACACATAATCATCGTTCAAGCAGATACACAAATGGAGAGCTTGTTCCGGAAGCGTTAAGGATTAAATTACCTAAAGGAATGAAGACCATTCCTGAATTGATGAAAGAAGCAGGGTATTTTACATTTAATAGTGGGAAGGATGATTATAATTTTCATTATGATAGAAGAGCTTTGTATAGCACAGGAACGGAAGAGAATTACGTTGCTGGGATGAATGGTTGGCAAGGTAATTTTGCCGTTGATTATATGTCTTATACAGTTGGTAATTGGTCTGATAGACAAGATAAGGATCAGCCTTGGTTTGGTCAAATGCAATTGATGGGGGGTAAAAAAGATTCTAAATATGTTAGAAAAGGAGAAAGGTTAGCAACTAATGATGTTCCTTTACCACCTTATTTTCCAAATATTGAATCCCAAAGAAAAGCTTGGACCGATCACTATAATGCAAATCGTGGTTCCGACGTGAAAGTAGAAGAATTATTAGCTCAATTAAAAGCCGATGGCGAATTAGAGAATACGATTATATTTTTCTTTTCTGATCATGGAAGTAATACTTCTTTAAGACACAAACAATTTTGTTATGAAGGTGGAATGTTAGTTCCATTGATGATCAAAGGGAATTTTCCAGGTTTAAAGGCTGGTCAGGTAAGAGAGGATTTGGTTTCTTTGTTGGATGTTTCTGCAACAACGTTAGCAATGGCTGGAGCTGAAATGCCTGCGTATTTGGATGGTAGAGATTTGTTCGCTACTGATTTAAAAGAGGAGGATTATATCATTGGGGCAAGAGATAGATGTGATTATACAATTGATAGGATACGAACTGTAGTTTCTAAAGATTTTAGATATATAAAAAACTACTTTCCAGAAAGACCGATGATGCAAGCTGGTTATAGAGATAAAAAAGCAATTGTTAAAGACTTGAAGAAATTGCATGCTGAAGGGAAACTTACCCCTTATCAAGATGCACATTGGTTTGGTGTAAAACCTGTAGAAGAATTGTATGATTTAAAAAATGATGTTCATCAAATGAATAATTTGGCACAAGATGCAACTTATGCTGTAATATTAAAGGAGCACAGAAAGGTGTTAGAGGATTGGGAGCAGAAAACTGATGATCAAGGTCAATACCCTGAAGCATCCGTTCAATTGAAAGCAACTTTTGATTTTTGGAAAGACAGACCGAGATTTAAAAATGCAAAAATAAATCCTGAGTACGATCAGTTTAAATGATTAAAAAAAAAAAAAACCTGAATCTTATGATTCAGGTTTTTTTTTAGATCGCTCCAATATATGTTTCTAGACTTGAATTAGAATCCAAACCTATTTTTTTTCGAATTCTATATCTTGATGTATGAACACTTTGGAGTGAAATATTTAGAAACTTAGACATTTCATGACTGTTGAAGTTTAACTTTATTAATGCACAATGTTTTAATTCAGTAGCTGATAAATTTGGGTGCATTTTGCATAAGGATTCATAAAAGTGATTGTTAACTTCAGTGAATCTGAGGTTAAACTCTTCCCATGAATTATCAGTGCCCTTGGCATACTTGTTAGAAAGAGAACGATATTCTTTTGGATTTGATTTTTTTATAATATTTAAGAGTGTTTGAACAGCTTCTTCCTTTTCAATCATTTTTAATGCATGGGCCGTCAATTCTTTACTTTTTACTTCTAATACAGCATTCGTTTTGTCTTGATCATGTTGTCTGATAAGGGAAAGGTTTTTTATTTTTTCTTTTTGATAATAAAAAATATAGGCTCCAATCACTAACAGGATGATAAAGATAAATACAGAAAAAGCCCTAATAAGCTTGGTTTTGTTTTTCTTAAGGTTCTCTTGCTGCTTTTCAATTAATTTTTTGTTTTGCGCCAACTCATGCGCGTATTTGTTTTTTATTTCGAAGAGTCTTTGATTGTTGTTGCTCGTAATGCTAAATAGTTTTTCTGAACTTTCTTTCGAGGCTTGGATGTAGCTTATGGCTTCTTTTAGATTCCCTTTTAAAATATAAATATCTGCCGTTTTCTGAAGAATTTCAGGTCTTTTCTCTTTATGCATTTGCAGCTTTTCTTGAAGTGCTAAACTTTTTTTGTAATAGAAAAGAGCTTTATCATATTCCTTATTTAGTTTTTTAAGGTCGCCTAAGAACATTAGATTCACGATTCGATAGGGAGTTTCTTTTTGTTTATGCAGAGCTAGGGCTTTGGAAAGAAGTTCTTCAGCCTTATCTAACCTTCCTCGCTTCATATAGCAATAACCTTTGTCGGTCATAACATAAGGCAAAGCTCTTGTTTTTTCTGCAACTATTTCACAAGAATCAATATATTTCAAGCAAAGGTCATAATTGCCTCTTTGGCGATAAAAAGATGCCAAGCTAAAGTAAGAGGAAATCAATTCGTGTAATTTTCCTTTCTTTTTTTTGTTTACTATTTTAGAAATCTCAAGAGAAGTTTTTAAATGTTTTAGCGCCAGAGAATCTTTATTATACAAATCATATAGATGTCCTAAATTTCTATGAACTAATAAAAGAGTAGAGTTGTGCCCAATTTTATCCGTGAGCAACATAGCGTCCCACAAGGCATCATATGCCAAATCGTATTGTCCAGTAAACGTGTATAGGTCACTTTTTTTATGAAGTAATCTTGCAATAAGTAAAGTGTCGTTCTTTTTTTTAGCAATATTCATTTCCAATTCAACAGAATTCACTGTCGTCAAATGATTAAGATTGCTGTTACTTGTTAAGTTTTTTCTAAGTCCTGTTGTGAGTCCTTGACTAGTACCCTTATGATCGATCTCAGATTGTGAAAAAATCAGCGTTTTAAATAATAATAAAAAATAAAGTAGCGAAGTTTGTCTAAGCAGTGTCATATATTTCATCTTCCAAAGATAAGAAATATCAGATGTATTTAGGGTGGTTTTTAATTATGCAAGCGATTTTATGAGTGCTTAACTGTCAGATATTCTGTGTGTTCTGTTTGTTTCTGTTGAGTTGATTTCTAGGGGGTTTAATTTTTTTGAATAGTATTTGACTATTGCTTTTTGCGGTTGTTTTTGATTAAAGAATTATTTTTTTTACAGGTTTTATTTTTTGAACTCGGTTTTTATGGAATTTTTCTTAGGTAGTAAAGTGTAGAAATAAGACGAAAATTGGTGTTTAAAAACGCATGAAATTAAAAAACGTTAGAAACTGTTTTCTTAAGGATGAATTGGGTTCAGTTTTTTATCAGTATGAATGTGTGAATCATATGGTTTTATTAAGGCTACAGAGGATTTATGATAGTTGATATACCAAATTGCTTATGTAACTTGTGACTACTTATGAATAATTATAGAATTAGGTTATGAAATATCATGCGATCAGGACAAGATTTACTTTAGTAGCATTTCTTGTTTTTTTTATTAATTATGGCTTTTCTCAAATTCAAGTTGTTGAGAATCCAAGGAGTTATAAAACTGTAAAAACGGTTCAGTGGGAAGTGAATGATCTTGTGTTTCTTTGTAAAGAAGAACTTGAGAATCCTTTTGAGAAAAATGTAATCGCTATTGTTGATGATGGAGTGAAAACGCAAAAAGTACCCCTGTTTTACAATGGTAAAAAATCATGGGTGTTAAGGTATTCAAGTGGAACAGTAGGTGAAAAAACATTTCGAATAGATTCCGAAATAAAAGAGCTTCATGGTAAACGAGGAAAGTTTGATGTACGGGAAAATATTAAAACTGACAGACATGGTGGTATTGTGAAAAACCATCAAGACCCGAGACATTTTTATTATGAGGATGGAACTCATTATTTTAATCTCGCTTTTGAATGTGATTGGCTTTTTGCTTTAGATTATGGGAAAAAGGAAATTCCAAAAACGAAACATCTTTTAAACTTGATAAAACAAAATGGATTCAATCAAGTTGTGATGAATGTATATGCCTATGATCCTGATTTGGATTGGGTAAAAGATGAAAATCTTGCAGAACATCCAGAACATAATTATGGTGCCAGAGAAGATATTTTTCCCTTTTTAGGTTCTAATACATCGCCAGATTATTCTTCTTTAAATGTTGATTTTTTCAAGCATTTTGATAAAGTTATTTCAGAATTACATCATAATGAAATTGTAAGTCATTTGATGATTTATGTCTGGAATAAACAAGTGGCGTGGCCAAAAGCAGGTTCAGACGCTGATAATAGATATTATGATTATGTAATTAAAAGATATCAAGCTTTTCCGAATGTTATCTGGGATGTATCGAAAGAGGCTGCCAATAAAATAGCTATCCAACAGAATAAAAATATTGTAGAACATATTGAAGAGCGTATTGATCGTACTAGAGATTTGGATGGTTTTAATAGACTAGTCTCGGTGCATGATTATGGATTTTGTAAAAATCATAAGGATAAAGTTGATTTTATTTCTACCCAAGACTGGAAATTATCATTACATGAAAGTATGCTAAAAGTGTATAAGAATTTTCCTTTGAAGCCCGTTTTCAATATTGAACACGGGGGGTATGAGGCATCACCTTACAACGTTTTTCCCGGCGGGTTTTCAAATGCAGAAATTTGTTTACGTAGAAATTATCTGTGTCTGTTTGCAGGGGTTTATACTACTTATTATTGGCAGGCAGCGGCATGGAGTGCTGTGATTCATAATCCGTATGAGCAGCCAGAAAATATAGTTAGGCCAAGGTTTGATTATTTTAAAAATATGAAATCTCTTTTTGATACGGTTCATTTTGAGAATTTTGAGCCCATAACAAAATACAATAGCAGGTCTTATGTATTGCTAAACCGAAAGGAAGGTGCAGTAATGCAATATATGCCGAAAGAAGTTCACTCTGATGATATCAAGCGCTTGTTAAATAATGAGTTCAATTACGAGAATGCCACCTGGCAATGGTTCAATACTATAACGGGTGAGTTTACAGAGGTAGTCTCCTTAGAATTTAAACATAAATATGGTTTTTGGGATGAACGTCCTTGGAGAAATGAGGCTGATGCTATCTTAATTATTAGAAATTTAAAATAAACATAAATAAAGTCAATACCCTCTTGGTATTGCATTCTAAATACGAATAAAATGAAATTTAAAATGTCCCTCGCGCTTACGTTTGTTGTAAGTTTATTATGTGTGCAATCTGTCGTGTTTGCAAAAAAAACACCAAAACCTAATGTAGTAGTTATTTATTTAGACGATTTAGGTTATGGTGATCTAAGCGCCTATGGAGCAACAGAATTGCATACGCCAAATATGGATGTATTAGCGGATGAGGGTGTTAAATTCAGAAATGGTTATGCAACCTCTGCAACATGCACTCCAAGTAGATATGGATTGTTAACTGGAGTATATCCATGGAGAAACCCTAAAGCAAAAATATTGCCAGGTTCTGCACCATTGATTATTACTACAAAACAAGAAACGTTGCCTAAAATGTTTAAAAAAGCTGGGTATCAAACCGCTATTGTAGGAAAATGGCATTTAGGATTAGGTGCTGGTGATGTAAACTGGAATGAACACATTACTCCTGGGCCTAATGAGGTTGGATTTGATGATGCCTATATATTAGCGGCAACACAAGACAGAACACCAACGGTTTATATAAAAAATGGTAGAGTTGATGGTTTAGATCCAAAGGATCCTATTTCTGTAAGTTATAACAAAAATTTCGAGGGAGAGCCAACAGGTAAAGACAATCCAGAACTAACCACTATGAAATGGCATCATGGGCATAATAATAGCATTGTAAATGGAATCCCAAGAATTGGATACATGAAAGGTGGTGAAGCGGCAAAATGGAGTGATGTAGATATGGCTGATCATTTCTTAGGTAAAGCTCAACAGTATGTCAGAAATCATAAAGAAAAACCATTCTTTTTATATTATGCATTGCAACAACCTCACGTGCCAAGAACACCGCATCCAAGATTTGTCGGTAAATCAGGAATGGGGCCTAGAGGGGATGTGATTTTAGAAGCCGATTTTATGATTGGTGAATTTATGAAAACATTGAAGGAAGAAGGTGTTCTGGAAAATACCCTCATAATTTTTTCAAGTGATAACGGTCCTGTTTTACAAGATGGATATTATGATGACGCCATTGAGAAATTAGGAAAACATACACCTGCTGGTGTGCTAAGAGGTGGAAAGTATAGTTTATTTGATGCTGGGACTAGAGTTCCGTTTATGGTTTATTGGAAAGGTACGATAAAACCAAAGGTTTCTGATGCATTGGTGTGTCAGATTGATTTATTAGCCTCCTTAGCGCATCTTGTTGAGGTTGAAGTTGAAGCTACAGATAGCCAGGATGTTTTATCCGCATTGGTGGGGAAAAGTAAAAAAGGAAGAAAAGACTTGGTTTTAGAGGCAGGATCCAAAACATCTTATAGAACCGGTGATTGGGTGATGATTCCTCCTTATAAAGGAGCCAAAATGAGTTGGCATTCATTTGTGGAAACGGGAGTTACAACGGAATATCAATTGTATAATTTAAAAAATGATCCAAGTCAGAAACATAATTTAGCGACTGAAAATCCTAAAAAATTAGCAGAGTTATTGAAAAAATTTGAAGCGATTCGAGGTACGGAATATTCTAATATTAAAAAGTAATTAAAATGAGACTGTATTTTTTTCTTTTGGTGTTGTTTTCTTTTCAAAGCGTTATTGTTGCCCAGAAAAACACTTATAAACCTTTTAGTAATTCAAAAATAGAGACAGAAGTTGAGGCTTTAATGGCTAAAATGACCTTAGAGGAAAAAATTGCTCAAGTAACAGGTACTAGAATTCGTGAATTGATGGTAGATGGCAAAATTTCCTTAGAAAAATGTCGGGAACATATTCCATATGGAATTGGGCATTTTTGTCAGTTTTCTACAGGACAAGCTTTGGAGCCAGAAGCTTTAAGGGATTTAGTGCGTCAAGTTCAGCAGTATCTAGTCACTGAAACAGCAAATAAAATACCTGCTATTTTTCATGAAGAGGCCATTACGGGATTTGCAACTTTGGGTGCAACCACGTTTCCACAGCAAATAGGAATCGGATGTTCATGGAATCCTGAGTTAGTAGAAAGAAATACAAATTCTACTAGGATTAGTATGCGTGCTGCAGGGGCTACTTTTGCTTTATCTCCAATGTTGGATTTAAGTAGAACAGCTCACTGGAATAGGCATCAAGAGAGTTATGGAGAGGATGCTTATTTGACCGCCAGAATGGGTGTTGCTTTTGTACAGGGATTGCAAGGAGAAGATCTTTCTACAGGGGTAGCTGCAACCGTAAAACATTTTGCTGGATATGGTACCAAAAACAATGATGTTAAAACTTTATATGAAGAATATTTGATGCCACATGAAGCCTGTATAAAAGTGGCAGGTGCAAAAAGTGTAATGCCATCTTATGGAATCTATAAATCATTACCTATTTCAGTAAATCCAACAATGCTAGATCAGATGTTACGAAGGGAAATTGGTTTTGATGGATTGGTGGTGAGTGATTATGGTGCAATTACGATGGTGTATAAAAAATACAAACAAGCTCCAGACTTAATGACAGCTGGCGCAATGGCGATCAACGCCGGAACAGATATTGAATTGTCGTCGCCAACAACTTTCCCATTTTTATCGCAAGCAATAAAGAAAGGTTTGATCACTGAGGAAACCATTGATATAGCGGTTAAAAGATCATTGACTATGAAGTATAGGTTAGGTTTGTTAGAAAGAAATCCAAAAATTGGAACCGATGGCCCTTTAGATTTTGATCCGCCAGAAAACAGGATGCTAGCATATGAAGCGGCGTGTCAATCCATTGTTTTGTTGAAAAATAACGGTGTTTTACCCTTGAAAAAAAATCTTAAAAAAATTGCGTTGGTTGGACCAAATGCAGCAACTGTTCAGGGATTGTTGGGCGATTATACTTATCAAGCCATGCGAGCTTTTTGGAAAGGAGAGCAATTTGATGCCTTGAATCCGAAATTAGTGACCTTAAAAGAAGGTTTGGAGGATAGGATAGGTAACGATGTAGAAATTATGCATGAGCGTGGTTGTGATTGGAGTGCTAGTTTAGAAGCTAAAATTGACAAAGATGGATATGGAGATAGTCGTTTAGGTAAATTGAAATTATTGACAGTTCAAGGGCTTCCACAACCAAATTTAGAGTATGCTTTAAAGATTGCTAAGGAAAGCGATGTTATCATTGCTGCAGTTGGTGAAAATATATCTTTAAACGGTGAAGGAAGGAGTAGAAAGGGAATAGGATTACCAGGGGATCAGGAGGCTTTTGTAGAAAAACTTCTTGCTACAGGAAAACCGGTAATACTGGTTTTATTCGGAGGTAGACAACAAGTAATAGATAAAATAGAAGGTAGATGTGCTGCGATATTGAATGCCTGGTTTCCTGGAGAAGAAGGAGGAAATGCAATTACTGATATATTAATAGGTGAAGTAAATCCTTCTGCAAAGTTATGTGTTACTTATCCTAATTCTCAAGACAGAGTGGAGGTGAATTACCAAAATGGGTATCAGTCAGGAAATATACCATTGTATCCATTTGGGTATGGTTTGTCTTACACTAATTATGCATATGCAGACTTTAAAATTGAAGCTAAAGCAAAAACAAATAGTGATCGTTTTTCAGTTTCTTTTACAGTTCAGAATACTGGAGCCATAGATGGAGAAGAAATAGTTCAATTATATGTGTCACCGAAAGAAAAGAATACAACAATGAAACCAATTCAATTAAAAGGTTTTCAAAGAGTGTATTTAAAAGTAGGTGAAAAGAAAAAAGTAGTTTTTAAAGTTGCGCCACAACAGTTGGCTCAATATAAAAACAATAGATGGATTGTTGAGGAGGGAAGGTATACTTTTAAGGCGGGAGCATCCTCAACGGATTTAAAACTGAAAGGAGATATAAAATTAACAGGAGGTGATTTTGTTCTAGAGAAAGGAAGAGAAGTCTTTTTCTCTAAATCGAATTAAATAATCAAAATATGAGATTGTTAAAAAGTATATTACTTGTTTCTTTCGTAGTATTTGTGTTTTCATGTGTTCAACAGAGAAGGGGTAATGATAAAAATAAGGAGCAGCATATACCAATAAAGGTAGAGGTAATTGTTCCTGAACATGGAATGGCAGATCCGCATGCTTGGGTACAAAATGATAGTGTGTATATTATTTGCGGGCATGATAAGTCATGGAACCCTACATCGTCTTTTCCGATGGATCGATGGGAAGTGTGGTCTACCGGTGATTTGATAAATTGGAAACATCACAGAAATATTTTACCAACTGATACCTACATAGGTGATAAACCAAACTGTTGGGCTGGAGATGTTTGTGAGAGAAATGGAAAGTATTATTGGTTTTTTTCTAATAGGAATATTGATACTGGAGTAATGGTGGCAGATAATATTACCGGTGTTTATAAAGATTTATTAGGGAAACCTTTGCTGCCGAAAGGTATTGTTCCTGTACATCCTTATGATCCTGAGATATTTATTGAGGATGACATATATACGATTTGTTTTGGCGTAGGAACTTATTATATGGCAACCCTTGCAAAGGATATGAAATCTTTGAGCAGCAAGCCAAAAAAAATAATAATTAAGGATAAGAATGGTGATTTCTTTAGCGCAGAAGATAAGCCAACTTTATTTAAACGTAAGGATGCGTATTATTTGGTTTTTGGAAGTCGGTATGCAATGTCAAAAGATTTATATGGACCATATGTTTTTCAAGGTGCCTTTCTGAGGGGCGGTCATACTAGTTTTTTTGATTGGAAGGGTCAAAAATATGTACTGCAAGAAAATCATGATATCAGCGCTTTTTTTAGAGGAGCCAGTTTGAAACCTGTTAATTTCAATTCAAATGGAACTATTATTATTCCAAAGGACGATCGTATGTATCCAGAACCAGGGCGGCCATTCCAATTTCAAAATAGCACAATGGGATGGAAAGCGATCCATGGGACTAGTTTGATGTTTGAAGATGGAAAACTATCAGGTAAAGTATTTGAAGAAAACGCTATTATAAGAAGTGCACCTTGGTTGTATACAGATACGAGGCTTTGTTCTAAAGTGGTTTTTAAAATTAAAAATAAAAGTGAAGCAACTCAAATGAAGTTTTCGGTTTATACGAGGGATGAAAAAGCGAATTCATTTTGGAGTGTTCAAACCGCGCCTGTAGATTGGAAGCGGCAGAAATGGGTAACTATTGATATATCTGCTAATGATAACAAGTTTAAAACATATGAAATTGAACTTTCTGAATTTGGACAAATTAACAATAGGTTAATGCAAATTGCTCTGCAACCTTTTGTAGGCGTTGCAGAAGGAGAATGGGAGTTAGATGAAATAATTATTAATTAATTTGAAGTTTTAACTAGTGGTCTTTTATTATTGACTTTTTTGTTGATATAAAATCTAGTGAATTTGAAGTTTAGATCTAGAAAGCATAGCTTTTTAAATTTTACAAATTTTAAAAAAAATAAAGCGTAAGTTTTAATCAAGTATCTTTTGGTGGTATACTCTTAATACGAAGAACATCTAGTCTAAGAAAAAATACATTTGGTTGTTTAAACTTCTTATATTGTATTTAATATTGTGAAATACAATTAAATAAGTTTTAGATGAATTTACAACGCACAACAACTATTGTTTTATTTCTTTTCCTGTTTTTAGGGAAGAAAGCGATTTCTCAAGAAGTTCAACCAAATATTTTATGGATTCTTACCGATGATCAAAGGTATGATTCTGTGAAAACATTCAATCAGGCTATAGATGGCAGAGAAATGAGCGAATTGGGTTATATTGAATCTCCTGAAGTGGATAAATTGGCAGCTAAAGGAACTACATTTGTGAATACCTATTGTCAAGCAACTGGCTGTGCACCTTCAAGAGCAGCTATGCATCAAGGACGTTATCCTTTTAGGTCGGGTGTGTATGAATTCGAATATCATAATAACGTAGCCGAGCATATGAAACCTTCATTGCCTGAGCAGATGGTACAGTTAGGATACCAAACTTTTCATGTTGGGAAACTAGGTTATCGTTTAAAAGGTTTGAAAGAGAATGGAAAAACCAAGCCTCATAAAGTTTATCAAACGGATATCGATTTTAGAAATTTAGGAAAACAAGGATTGACAGATTACTGTAGCGGTGGTTGGTGGCCAGAAGTTGCGGGAGAAAAATTCGAAAAGCCTATAACAGATATCAGTTATTTTGTCAATGCAGATGGAGATTTTGAATTTGTATCAAAACAACTTAATGAAAGGTCTAAAAAGCATAGAAAAACGGCCAAAGAGGTTACTAAAAAGTACGATTTACTAAGGCATTACAAAAAAGGACAGCAGGAGTCTATATACAAAGGTATGATTATCTCTGGGGTGAGTCCGCAACCAGCAGGTAAAACAAGAGATGGGTATTATGCTTACTTCTTGAATGAATACCTTGTGAATGAAAAAAAGACCTTTGAAGCTGGTGATTTAAAATTCAAAGGAGTAGATCCATCAAAACCAGTATTTGCACATATAGGATTTGATTTTCCTCACACACCAGTATTACCTCCTGCAGAGTTTAGAAAACGTTTTCAGAAACATACTTATAAAGTTCCTGATTTTAGTGAAGCCGAATTTGCTGAAATGGCGCAGCAAATGAAAAAGCAAGTGACGATCAAATCTTCTTACCATTTTACCAAAAAAGAAAAGCAAAAGATGATTCAAGATTATTATGCTTTTTGCGCATATGGAGATCAATTGGTTGGACAAGCGGCAGATGATTTTATTCAGTATAGTGAAAAACATAAACAACCTTGGATGATTATTTATGTTTGTGGTGATCATGGATGGAAATTGAATGAACATGGTGGGATTTCAAAATTTACTCCTTGGGAATGGGATAGTCATAATCCAATGATTGTGGTCTCATCAGATAAAGAAAAATTTCCAGCAGGGAAAATTGTCAAAAACTTTACTGAATTTGTTGATATTGCTCCAACTGCTTTAAAAGCGGCAGGTGCAGATATTGCTTCGGATAAATTTAAATATTTGGATGGAATTGATCTTGCCGAAACGGCTGCTGAAACGGCTCCTATTAGAGATTATATTATTGGAGAAAGCCATGCTGTAACGGGTCCAAGAGCATACATAAGAACCAAGTATTATGTATTGTCTTTAAAAACGAGACCCTCTAAAAAAGAAGGAGTAAATATGAAATGGGCGCTATCAGCATCTTGGGAGGATTTAGATCCTGCCTTATATAGTTCTAAAGAAGATCCTAAAGAACTACATAATTTAGCTTTTGATAAAGAATACACCGCGGTAGCAGAAAAGATGAAAAATAAATTGTTAAATATTGTACTTGGTGATAATCGAGTTGAGATTAACTGGGAAAAATGGGGAACGGGTACCAAGGTGTTTCATAGTAATTTCGCACCAGGAGCGCATGATTATAAACTAAAATTATAGGTCTTAAAAAAATAAGATAAATTAAGTGATATGAAGAATTTCTTAAAAGTATTATTGCTGATATGTGTTGTTTTTCCCATAAACGGACAAAATAAAAAGACTAATAAAAATGGGGTATGTTTTGCTATGTACACGGTACATGAAAAAACACTAAAACTTACAGCGCAGTTTTATCCGGTTAAATATTACAATCCATTTAGAGCATCTTTACAAATAAAACAAAATGGAAAATGGGAAACCGTTCAAGAGTCTGAAATTAACTATCCGGGCTATACCGCTCATTTTAGAATTGATGATTGGAATGATAACAGCGAACACGCTTATCGAATTTTTTATAACAAACAGGCAAACTATCAAGGGATGATTCGTCAGAATCCTATGGATAAGCAAGAGATTGTGATGGCTGCATTTTCTTGTTGGTCAACCTACCAAAAACATGGTGGAGCCGGAGCTAAGGATATTACCGATAATTTAAAAAAGTTGAACCCAGATGTTTTGTTTTTTGCAGGTGATCAAGTTTATGATCATAGTAATCATTATGGGAATTGGTTGAAATTTGGAGAAGTATTTGGAGATATAATAAAAAATACACCAACCATTACAATTCCCGATGATCATGATGTTGGACAAGGAAACTTATGGGGAAATGGCGGAAAAAAAATCGACAGTAGAGATGGAGATCAAGGTGGATATTATATGCCGGTAGCTTACATAAAAGAAGTAGAAAGAGCACAGACAAGTCATTTGCCAGACCCCTATGATCCAACGCCAATAGAACGAGGAATTGGAGTTTACTATACAGATTTTAACTGGGGAGGAGTTAGTTTTGCTATTTTGGAAGATAGAAAGTTTAAATCGGGTCCAAAACGAGTTTTAGAAAAAAAGAGATATAGTAATACACTGGAGATGGATGTAGATGGGGCAACTCTTTTGGGTGATAGACAGTTGAAATTTCTTGAAGATTGGACTACAGATTGGGAAAGTGCTGAAATGAAAGCGGTACTATCTCAAACAATTTTCACCAATTTAGCAACACATACACCTACAATTGATAAAAAGATGAAGTATAGTGTTGATTCTAATGGATGGCCACAGTCAGGTAGAAATAAGGCGCTCCAAGTAATAAGAAAAAGTTTTTCTTGCATGATTGCAGGAGACCAGCATCTTGGTTCTGTAGTACATCACGGGGTGGAAGAATGGAATAATGCAGGGTATTCTTTTGCTGTTCCTGCTGCCGCAAATTTTTGGATGAGATGGTGGAATCCGGAGAAACCTGGGAAAAATAAAAAAGCAAAAGCACCAAATTATACTGGTGAGTATGAAGATGCATTTCATAATAAAATAACCGTTCATGCAGTAGCGAATCCTACACATAAAGATAATCAACCTCGTGAGGACCTCTTGGATGGTAGAGCAGCTGGCTATGGAATAATTAAATTTAATAAGGCTGAAAGAGAAGTTACATTTGAATGTTGGAAGAGAAATGTGGATATTACAAATCCAAAGAGTAAACAGTATGACGGTTGGCCAGTTGTTTTTAATCAGCAGGATAATTTTCAGATTAAAGATGGATTTCAACTCCCTGTACTTAAAATTTCTAAAAAGAATCAAGTAGTTACCGTTAGGGATGCTTTTACAAAAGAAGTAATATTGTCTTTAAGAATAAAAGGTTCAGAATTTCAGCCTAAAGTGATGAGAAAAGGAAATTTTATGATCGAGGTTGGAGAAGGTGACGATTTGAAGAAATTCTATAATATTCCTTCTGTTGAAAAAAACAAGAAAAGTATAAAGGTGAATTTTTAATATGTTGTAATCTGAAAATAGATGAAAAGTTAGAATTTTAGAGTATACAAAGACTATACTTCGTGAATTTAAATATCATGTTTAGCCCCTTTCAAATATTGTGTTTACACAGTGTTTAAAAGGGGTTTCTTTTGTTTGATGATTTCTTGACTGTTGTGTTTTTTTGTATATTGAAGCAAAACATATCCTATAGCTTAAAAAACATTTGAGAAATGCAAGGCGTTTGAATAATCGTACTATTGAGTATTGAAATTTAAAATAAATTCACAATGTTGTTAAATAGATTTTTCATTTGCTCATTAGTTCTAATGTTTTCGGTAAACAAATTTATAAGTGCCCAAAAGCAAAAACCAAATGTACTTTGGATTTTAACAGATGACCAACGATGGGACTCCATTGAAGTTTTTAATGAAATTATGAGTGGTACGAAGGAA
The DNA here is from genome assembly GCF_057197705.1 of Flavicella sp. IMCC45537. Taxonomy (NCBI): domain Bacteria; kingdom Pseudomonadati; phylum Bacteroidota; class Flavobacteriia; order Flavobacteriales; family Flavobacteriaceae; genus Flavicella; species Flavicella sp. IMCC45537. Next base: position 1,984,031 of record NZ_CM170067.1, on the reverse strand, counting down.
AGTCAACTAGGATATGTAGAATCTCCGCAAGTGGATAAATTAGCTAAAAAAGGAACCACATTTATCAATACGTATTGCCAAGCACAGGGCTGTGCTCCTTCAAGGGCTTCAATGCACACCGGACGTTATCCATTTAGATCTGGAGTGTACCAGTTTGAATATTTCAATAACAATACAGAGAATTCATATCCTTTGTTACCAAACTCAATGGAGCAATTAGGGTATCAAACAATGCATGTTGGTAAGTTGGGAGTTCGAATGAGAACTTTGAAAAATGGGAAAGCAGTGAAGACAGATATTTACCAGACGGATGTAGATTCTAAAACTTTTGAAAATGAGGGTTTGCCTGAGTGGGGAAAGCAAAGCATTTTAAAAGAGATAGATGGAGTGAAATTGAAAAAACCAGTTCGTAATGTGGTTTATTTTAAAGATGCTGATGGTTCTATTTTATACAAGTCAGAACAACTAGAAAAAGAAAATCCACAGTTTGCGGGAATGGCGAAGCAGGCAGTTGAAAAATATGATTTATTTTTTAAGTACAATAACAAAGAAAATCATCCCCAAAGTGAGTTCAATAGTGGAGTATTGTATGGGGTAAGTCCTAAGCCAGCAGGTAAAACACGTGATGGTAATTATACAAGTGCATTTATTGATTTTTTGCAAAACGAAAACGGTTCTTTTAAGGTTGGAAATACCGATTTTGAAGGCGTAAATACCTCAAAACCGTTGTTTGCACATATTGGTTATGATTTTCCACATACTCCTGTGTTACCACCTTCGGATTATCGAAAACGCTTCCAAAAACATGACTATAAAATTCCAAAACTGACAAAAAAAGAATTCAACAAAATGGCGAAAGCTTTTCAGAAAAGAGTTAGAAAGAGCTATTCTGATGATTTTACGGATTTAGAAAAACAAAAAATGGTACAAGATTATTATGCTTTTTGTGCCTATGGGGATGCATTGATTGGAGAGGCTGTGGAAGAATTTATCAATTACAGCAAAAAACAGAAGCAGCCATGGATGATTGTTTATGTATGTGGAGATCATGGTTGGAAGTTAAATGAGCATGGTTCAATTGCTAAAAATACACCTTGGGAAATAGACAGTCATAATCCGATAATTGTGGTTTCTTCTGATAAAAAGAAGTTTCCCGCAGGAAAGGTTGTTAAAGATTTTACCGAGTTCGTTGATATTGCACCAACCATTTTAACCGCTGCAGGTGCAAATTTAAAAGCTAGTGGTTTTGAATATTTGGATGGAGTTAATTTAGAAAAAGTAAGTTCAAAAGAAATCCCTGCACGTGATTACGTGATCGGAGAAAGTCATCATAGTATTGGGCCAAGAGCTTATATTAGAACAAAGGATTTTATGTTTTCGGTTAAAACAAGACCGAACTCTAAACGCGGAGTAAATATGAATTGGGCAATGACGGCTTCTTATAAAGAGTTAGATCCTGCATTGTATCATACTTCGAAGGATCCAAATGAACTAAATAACCTGGCTTTTGATTCAAATTATACCAAAGTTGCCATGCAAATGAAAAAGAAGTTATTGTCGATTGTTATTGGTGATGGTAGAGCTGAAGTGAATTGGGGTGGAGATAACTTTGGTAAAACTACAAAGGCTATTGGAACCGAGGTATATAAAAGTAATTTCGATCCAGGTGCACATGATAATAAACTAAAATTAAACTAATACATAGTAACATGAGAATACATAATATAATTACAGTTGCTCTCTTTGCAATATTGAGTGTGGTGTCAAAAAATGTTTTGGCACAAAAGCAAAAGCCTAATGTACTTTGGATTTTAACAGATGATCAACGCTATGATGCTATTAGAGCTTTTAATAAAATGCTACATGGTAGAGAAATGAGTGAATTGGGCTATGTAGAGTCGCCTAACGTGGATAGATTAACTAAGATGGGAACTACTTTTATCAATACCTATTGTCAAGCATCTGGTTGCGCTCCTTCAAGAGCATCTATGCATTATGGACGATATCCATTTAGATCTGGGGTGTACGAATTTGAGTATCATAATAATTTAGCACCACATATGAGACCTAGTTTGCCTGAACAAATGGAGGCTTTGGGTTATGAAACAATTCATATAGGAAAACTTGGGGTTCGATTAAAAACTAAAAAAAATGGAAGAATGCAAGGAGCTGAAATGTATCAGCAGGATATTAGCTTTAAGCAATTAAGGAAAGATGGTTTAACAGATTGGGGTAAAGATTGGTTTTATACACTTGATGGTGAAAAGTTAAGTACACCTATCAAAAGCATGGAGTTTTTTGTAACAGAGGAAGGGAAATTTGAGTATCGCTCTAAAGATTACGAAAAACAGTTTCCGGAAAGAGAAGGAGAAGCAAAAAAAATAATGGAGAAATACGATATTTTTATGGAGTACAATAAAAAGAAAGGGCCCATGACTCCATTTTCAGCCCCTATAATTAGTGGTGTTAGTCCAAGAAAAGCAGGTAAAACTAGAGATGGGTATTACGCTTCTATTTTTGATGATTATTTGAGAAATCAGAATAAAGAATTCAAAGCAGGTTCAAGAACTTTTAATGGAGTTGATACAGAGAAACCATTCTTTTGTCATATAGGTTTTGATTTTCCACATACACCAGTTTTACCACCGGCGAGTTATAGAGATCGATTTCAAAAGCATAGTTATAAAGTTCCTGCTTTTGATAAAAAAGAACTAGAGCGTATGCCAAAACAGTTTCAAAAGCAGGTAAAAGCATCGTATTCTGATCACTTTACTAAAGAAGAAAAACAAAAAATGATTCAAGATTACTATGCGTTTTGTGCTTATGGTGATGCTTTGGTAGGACAAGCTACAGATGATTTTATTGAATATAGTGAGTCAAAAAATCAGCCTTGGATGATTGTATATGTGTGTGGTGATCATGGTTGGAAATTGAATGATCATGGTTCAGTTTCTAAGTTTACGCCATGGGAAGTGGATAGTCATAATCCTATAGTCGTTGTTTCTTCTGATAAAAAAGCTTTCCCAGAGGGTAAAGTAGTTGAAGATTTTGCAGAGTTTGTGGATATTGCTCCAACGATTTTAGCAGCCGCTGGTGCTTCTTTGAAAGAGAACAAGTATGATTATTTAGATGGATTTGATATGGCTGAAATTGTATCGGGTTCTGTTGAATCAAGAGATTATGTTGTAGGTGAAAACCATGCTGTGACTGGTCCAAGAGCATTTATAAGAACCAAGGATTTTATGTTTTCGATTCAGTCTAGACCGTCTAAAAAAAGAGGAGAAAATATGGAATGGGCAAGAACAGCTACTTATAAAGAATTAGATCCTTGTTTATATCAAACTTCAAAAGACCCTCATGAATTAAATAATTTAGCATTTAATAAGAAATATAAAAATGTAGTTGAGGTTTTAAAAAAGAAATTGATTGATGTAGTTTTAGGTGATGGTAGAATTGAAGTAGGTTGGGGTAAAAAAGCAGATGGAACTACTGTGTATAAGAGTGAATTTGCTATAGGTGCTCATGACCATAAATTAAAAATGAAATAAAATTTTCAGAATTAAATAGATAAAAAAAGGAACAGATGACTGTTCCTTTTTTTGTGGTTTTGATCAATTACAACTCCTTTTGTTGAGATTCCCGGAAGGGGAGTAAACACGAATCCAATCGATTCTCATTTTGGTGTCGTTACCTGTTTTTGTATCCGAACTATTCCAGAATCCATCGAATCCACCATATCTCCAAGCTTGTGAAGCTTGACTAATAATCATATGCATTTCTCTTGTCAACCCATCTCCACAAGTAGTGTAGTTTTCAGGATCAATTCCTTCATCAGCTCTTAGTCCTTGAATGATTTTAACTCGTTTTCCATCAATAAAATAAATTAATTTTGAAGGAGTTTCCCATTTTACACCAAAATAGTGATAGTTTTCACTCCAGACTACTTCGTTATCTCTACTGCATGAACTATTATCTTTTTTACGTGACATCCAAGTGTCTTTATGGGGCTGGTAATCTAAACGAACACCGTTTTCTTGTTTAAAAGTGTGGTGACTCAAGTGAATTCTATCTCCAAAATATGGGAAGTCACATTGGGTTCCATTTGCTCTTATTCTTGGTCCGTATGCTTCTAGGTTGTCTATTTCTTCCGTTGTCCCTGGATCGTCACTTAACATCCAAACCGCATTGGCTAATTGTGAATTACTTATTTTAACTCTAGCTTCTTGAAATAATGGGTAACTGCTTTTGGCTTTGGTGGAAAGCATTCCACATTTTAATCTTCTAGCTGTTCCTGTACCTGTTTGAATTGCTTTTAGAACTAAGTCTCTGTTAGTTCCATGGGTTGTTTCAAAAGTAACTTGATCCCCAGACCATACTGTTGGACTCGGACCTGTATAGTTGTTTACAAAGCCTAGTTTCCATTTATTAGTAAAATCAGGAGATGATTTTCCACCAGGGTAATTAAATTCATCAGATAGTTCATCAATCAACTTCCAGTTTCCCATTCCGTAATTGGATCTATTGACTTGTGATAAGTTATTGTTGACCGGGCTATCAAAAAGGACTAAATCTGTAAGGAGGCAATTGTACATTTTTGCCAAAACATCTTCTTTGTTTTCGTGTAAAACAGAATTTTCTGCTTCTAGATTCATGTTTTCAATGGTTTCTGCTTCTTGACAACTTATCAAAACAGCGCAAAATGAAGCTGTTAAAAATAATGGTGCTAGTTTTCTCATAATATTGGTTAGTTTAATTGGTTTATGTTGTCATAAAGTTATTTTCTTTCTTCTAGAAATCGAGTAAAACTACAGGTATGTTGAGTTTATGTACTGTTTTTTTAATTTGTGATTTTTTTAATAATTTATATTATTAAATAGAATTACATAGACTAATGCTTACTGTTTTCCAGTTGTTCTAATTGTTTGTTCTGATGTTGTTTTGAAAATTTAATCGGTTTTTTATCTGAGATTCAATAAAAACGTGCTTTTGTGCTTTCCGTAAATAGTCTATTTTTTTTCTAGTAAATCTTGTTTTTTAAAAAATGAGTGCAGTTTAAGAATAGTCTCTATTTTAGAAAAAAAACGATTAGAGTAAGATTCGTTCATAGTACCAAGAAGCTCTTTATTTATTATTGTTTAAGACTAGACTTAAAATAGTTAAAGGCTTTAAGTTGTTGTAATAAAGTGAGTTATGTTCTTTATGGTACTTTGTTTGAATTTATTGATTTAAACATAACAAGCTAATAATTAACCATACATGATATTCAAATTCCTATAATTGATATAATATAGCTTATTGAATATAAGTTAGATCTAAGTTTTATGAAGAGATTAAAAAACGTAATAAAGTTTTCAGTTCGAATTCTATTTCTATTGTTGATCAATTTTTATGGATTTGCTCAATATGCAGGAGGAGAAGGTACAGAAGTAGATCCGTATCGAATATCAGAAGGCAGTCAACTTGTTAATTTAAGTAATACAAGTGATGATTGGGATAAACATTTCATAATTACAACGGATATTGATATGTCTGGTCTTGCTTTTACACCTATTGGAACCGCGGCTATTTCTTTTAGCGGTAGTTTGTTAGGTGGTAAACATACTATTTCTAATTTAACAATAACCCTACCGGTTGATTTACTTGATGGTACAGGCCTTTTTGGGTCTGTTAGTGGACGAGTGTCTGAATTGGCAATGAATAATATTTCCATTTCAGCGAATGGTTACAGTAGAGTAGCAGCCTTTATTGGTGTGCTTGAAGATGGAGGAAGTATTTCAAAATGTAGTACAACGAATGGAGATATTGATGTTGGTAACGGTGGTTGGGCCGGAGGAATTGTGGGAGTCATGTTTAATGGAGGAACTAAAACTGTTGAAGATTGTTACAGTACTACTAATATTGATGGTAGTTGGGGTTGTGGTGGAATCGTGGGTGTAATAAGAGGAGAACACACTATTAATAGAGTTGCTTTTTATGGTACAGTATCGGGTGGAAATGCCATTGTTACTATACAGAATGATCCTGATAATTCTCAGAAAAATGGAATTCCCCCAACAAATTCATTTTATGCAATTAGTTCAGGGGCAAGTGATGACAATGCTGTTGGATTGAGTACAGATGATCTTTTGATATCCTCGAACTACACAACTTTTGATTTTGAAGAAATTTGGAGAATAGAGGATGATTTAGGCTATGCAGTTTTAGATTTTTCACTTCCAGAATTGCCGTTTTTTGAAAAAATTAGAACCCAAAAAGTAGTTTCTGAAGAAGATGTTGAGTGGAAAATATTTGGTCCTGGTACTTCTGGTTATTGTGAGGAGTTTTGGTGCCACCCAACAGATCCGAATGTGATGTTTAGTGGTCCTGATATGCATGCTGCTTTTGGAACATGGGATAATGGAAAAACATGGCAAACTTTAAAAGATTGGGATGGGACAGGAGTCAAATTGCGTCGAATTCATGACATTGTCTTTTCTACCCAAAATCCAGATTTTGGTTTGCTTTTAGAACGAGAAGGTGAAATTTTTAAAACATTAGATAAGGGGAAATCTTGGAGCTTGGTTAAAGATTTAGGAAAAGCACATACAAAAATAGCGATACATCCTAGCAATGATAATATTTGGTTTGTCGGGGCTGGTGATTTTTGGAATGTAAAAGCCAACCATAGAAGTTTATCAAACCCAAATGGAGAATTACAGACGAGAGCTGATTATGGATATGTCTGGAGAACTACGGATCAAGGAGCTACTTGGAGTAAAGTTGCAACAAACATTTCGAATAATTTAGATGTAGGAAGAATTGTTTTTAATCCTAACAACCCATTAGTTATAATTATGGCAACAAGTCATGGAATGTATAGAAGCACGGACGGAGGTGAAAATTGGTTGCCAAGTGGAACAGGTTTGCCAAATAATTTACCAAGAGATTTAGTTTCATATTACAATTCTTTTAATGGTGAATTTATTCTATACACTACTGATCAAACTAAATATATTCCAAACGGGACTTCTATAAATACCATTGGTGGGGTTTATAAGAGTACTGATTCTGGGCAGACTTGGCAGAATATAACAGGTAATCTAGGATTGGATTTACAGGAAATATCGGATTATAATGTTAGAGATCGATACCATCGTTCTGTAGCATATTGGTTGGGGATTAGCAAGTCAGAATCTAAGGAACTATATACAACTTATCCTACATGGACTATTCCTGTTTATAATAGAATTGAAGTGAATCCTTTAGACAAGAACGAAATTTATTTGGTTCATAATAAAAAGCATGATAAAGGTTTTGGACCTGGAGATTTATGGAAAACAGAAGATGGTGGAATTACTTGGTTTGCCTGTGCTAGAAATGGAAGTTATTGGATCAATGAAACGGATAAAAGCTATTGGGAATCAAAAAACAATCCATTAGGTGCGAATGTAGATTTTGCACATTTACAGGTTGCTATGGATAATAAAACGGAAAGTTCAGGGAATAGAATGTTGGCAATAAATTCTGAAGGACATGTTTTTACAGGGATTGACCAACAGTTATTGAGATCAGAAGATCATGGTGATACATGGTCACAAATTGACGATGATGAAACAGCCGAAGGAAGTAATAAATGGATTGGTAGAGGGAATACCAATCTGCCAGGAAGATTTTTATTGTTAGAAACAGGTATTGAAGGAAGAAAGTTGCTATGCAGTGGAGAGCATGGATTATGGCAAACTACAGATTTAGGGGATTGGCCTGATAAAGACGCGGTAGCGGTTGAGCAAATAGAAGGACAAGTACACGATCATAGTGGAAATCATGGAGCACATTCCATTTCTACAGTCGCTGTGCATCCAAATGATCCGAATATTATCTACTTCTTAAGTTGGAGGCAGGAACATCGTGGTAAGGTTAGAAAATCTACAGATGGAGGAGCAACATGGACAAATATTGCGACCCTATTTGATGCCGATAATGGTTCATGGGAGTCTGTAGCGACGCAGTATTCTTTATTGATAGATCCGGTGAATCCGGAGAATATGTATTTCACTTCTATATATAAGCCGTTAACAGAAGTAGGTGGAGGTGCTGGAGTAGATTTAACTTTAGGAGAGTATGGTGTTTATAGATCTAATGATGGTGGTTATAATTGGTCTGTGAGTAATGGCGATTTTCCGGAAGGATCTAGTATCCACAGAATAACAATGCACCCAGATAATCCTCAGGTAATTTTTGCTGCAATGAATCAATGGGGGACTAATGATTTAGGGGGATTATATAAATCAATAGATGGAGCCGTAAATTTTTCCAAAATGACGATTCCAAGTGCAATTAAATCAGTAAACAATATTTTTATTGATAGAAATACAAAAGATATGTTTATCTGTACAGGGTCACGCTCTGGAACAATTGAAGGTGGAGGTGTTTGGAAAAGTACTGATGAGGGAGAAAATTGGGAACGAATATTTGAAGCACCTTATGTTTGGCAGGCAGAGGTATCCCCTGTAAATTCCGATATTATTACAATTTCTGTTGCAGCTCAAATACCTACGATGACTGGTGAGTTTTTAAATCCAGGAGTGTATTTGTCACAGGACGCAGGTGTTACATGGAAAAAAATAAATAGAGGTCTAGCTCATTCCGATCGAGTTGTAGATTTGAAACCAGATCCAGTTGATGAAAATATTCTTTGGTGTGCAGGTTGGGGAAGTGCTTGGTATAAAGCAATATTACCTTCTGATAATTTGTCTATAAATGAGTTAAATTCCGCAGATACTACCAAAACATATGTTTATCCAAATCCCATAAGAAATGGTAAGTTATACCTGCATAATCTAGATGCTAAAGATGTGGAGTATAGTATTGTAAACACAACCGGTAAGATTTTTACAAGAGGGGTTTTAAACCAAAAATTTATCGATGTATCCTCTCTAGATAAGGGAACTTATATAATAACGCTACGCAGTAATTCGAAACTAGTATTAAGACAAATAATTATAAAGAACTGATGAAAAATAGAAACAAAATAGTTGGACTTTTTGTCCTTGCTTTGATTTTAACTGTCGTAATTGGAAAGGCTCAAAAGAAACCGAATATAATTTTGTTGTTTGCTGATGATATTAGTGCGAGAGAATTGCCAATTTATGGTAGTGATACTTGGAGTTTACCTAAAGGAGAGGAGTTAAAAGGAGGAGATACGCAAGATGAAAAGTACCGGGCAAAAACACCAAATTTAAACCGATTAGCAAAAGAGGGTGTTTATATTGAAACGGCTTGGGCAGCAACAGTTTGTGGTCCAAGTAGAGCTATGATGATGACGGGAAGATATGCACACAAGCATAAATGGTGGCATAATAAAGACAAAGGTAAGTCGCCTAGTGGAAAAGGAACATGGGATTTGTTTGATAGTTCTCCTCATACCATTGCACATGTAGTAAAAAAAGGTGGATATGTGACCTTTTGGGGAGGTAAAACTCAGATGAATATCTCCGGTTTTCCTTTTGATGAAGGCTGTTTTACTCCTGGAGAGGGCTCTTACAACAAAGCCATCCATACAACCGATTTCAGATTAGAAACAAGAAAAGTAAATGGAAAGAAGAAAATATACAATGCAGATACAAACAAACCTTTGACTCAAAAAAGTTATGTTCAATCTGGCTGGTATTGGAAGCCTCATGTACAGTTAATGAATCATCCTGACGCTAAAAAAGAATTAGAATGGTGGCCAAATGACAAAAAATCTAAAAAGAATTTTGGCTTGAGTACGTTTGGTCCAGATATTGAACTGGAATATATTTTTGATTTTATTGAAAGAAAAGAAAAGTCAAAAGAGCCTTTCTTTGTATATCATACGAGTCATTTGGGGCATGATGCATTTGATTTTTTGCACCCAGAATCTGGCAACAAATGGCCTGGTACCCCAAAAATTTCATGGGATGGTAAAAAGTATACTAGAGTAACACCTCATGTTACAGGTGATGATGGTAAGTATAATACTCATGGAACTATCACCGAAGATGGTATTCATACCCATATCAATTATTTAGATTATCAAGTATGGTTATATATGAATAAATTGAAAGAGCTAGGAATAGAGAATAATACCATATTTATATTCTGTGCTGATAATGGTACTAGCGGCTATGGAAAATCTACGCAAGTATCGCAGAAAGGAACGCATGTACCCTTGATTATTTATGCTCCCGGGTTGAATATGACTAAAAAGGGAAAACAAGATGTTTTGGTAAATATTTCTGATATGTTACCAACCATAGCGGATTTGGGAGGAGTTGAAATTCCTGAAAGTTATGAGATCAATGGAGAAAGTTTGATTCCTTTTTTAACAACCACTCAAAAAAAACATAGAGAATGGATCTATGGCTATCATAAAGGTACTCAAATTGTGAGAGGAGATTTAGTGATGAAAGATGGTAATAATGTATGGTATGATGTAAGTATAAATCCTTCTGATTTGATAAGTTTTCCTGTCATTAAAGATTGGTCAAAAGTTTCAAAGGAACACAGAGATCAAAGGGATAAATTAAAGAAAGTTATTGTGGATTTTGATTTACATGAAACTGAACATGATGCTCCTAAGAATGGTTATGGTAAAGTAGATAAGTTGGTTTTAAAATAAGGGTTATGAGATATTCTATTGTATGGATCATTACTTGCTTTTTTTGCATTCAAACGAATTCCTATAGTCAGGAAAACTCAAACACAACAGAAGAGTTACGGATTAGAGGAGGTTTGCCCAACTTTTTTTCTAAATTGAAAAAGGGAAAAACAGTTAAAATAGCTTACTTGGGTGGAAGTATCACCCATCAAGAAGGTTGGAGACCAAAATCTTTTTCTTGGTTTCAGAAGCAATATCCTAAAACGTCTTTTGAAATGATCAATGCCGCGGTTCCTGGCACGGGAGCTGATTTTGCAAATTGTAGGTTAAAGAAAGATCTTTTGAATTCAAATCCAGATTTGGTGTTTATCGAGTTTCGTGTCAATGGTTCTTCGGGGTTTGGGGTAAGAGCGCACGAAGGGTTGGTAAGACAAATTTGGGAATTTGATCCTAAAATAGATGTCTGTTTTGTATATACTGTTGGAAAAAATATGATTACCAATCTTAGAGAAGGATTACAACATGGTGAAGGGAAAAAGATTGAAAAAACGGCTATTCATTATAATATCCCATCTATTGATTTTGGTATAGAGGTGGTAAAGCAGTTAGATAATGGAAACTTTGTTTTTAATAAAAACTCGGTAAAGAAGGGACAAAAAGTGTTTTGTAGGGACAATGTGCACCCAACTCAAGATGGTTATGAAATTTATAAAGATGTAATTGCGAAATCTATTATAGAATTAGAGGGGGAAGGTAGTATTGCAGAACACAAATTACCAAAGCCTTTAGTAGAAAATTATTTTAGAAAAGCTGAATTAGTATCTGTTGAAAATGCAGATAGAAGTACGGGTTGGAGTTTGGTTCAGTTAAAAAAAGATCCCGTCTATAAAGATGATAAATTTAGAACTTCAAAAATATTAGGCACTGCAATTAAATGTGATAAGGTTGGAGAAAAAATAACTATAAAGTGGACGGGGACAAATATTGCTTTTACAACTATTCCGATAGGGGAAGGTTTTGAAGTTGAGGTTCAGATAGACGGTGGAACTTCTAAGAAATACAGTTTTAGTCAAAAGAAATCAAAAAATAAGAATCGTCCGTCTCCCAAGTTTTCACGCTATTTCTATGGTGAGGAACAAGAATACGCTGCGCATACAGCTACATTAACTGTCACAAAATTAGCAAAAGGAAATTCCTTTTATTGTGGTCAATTTTGGGTTGTTGGTGCGTCCGATAAAATAATAAAATAATATCATTATGAATAAAATAAAAATAACACTAGTAGCTGTACTTTTCTGTTTCATTGGAAATGCTCAGAAGTCTAAAAATTCAAATAGTTTTTTTAAAAAAATAAAAAATGAAAGGGTTGTTTCGGATCAAAATATTATTTGGAAACAATTTGGACCTGGAATGGCAGGTTATAATGAAGAATTTTGGTGTCATCCTACAGATTCTAATACCATGTTTATGGGACCAGATATGCATGTGAGCTATGGTAGTTGGGATAATGGAAAATCTTGGCAAACTCTTAAAGATACAGATGGAGATGGTAGGGATATGGAGCGTGTTCTAGATATTGTGTTTTCTAAGCAAAATCCAGATTTTGGCGTAGCTTTAGAAAGAGCTGGAGGTGTTTATACTTCTTATAATAGGGGAAGGAATTGGAAAGAAATTTATAAAATTAAAAGAGAGAAAAAAGGAAGTAAATACACCAATGCTCATACTAAAATGGCAATCAACCCAAAGAATGATGACGAATGGATGATTGGAGCTGGTGATTTTTGGAATGTGAAAAATAATCACAGGAGTTTGAAAAATATCCATGGAAAATATAGCAGTCGATCGAGTTATGGATATATTCTAAAAACGACTAACGGAGGGAAATCTTTTACAAAAATTGCAACTGATATCTCTGAAAATTTAGATGTAGCAAGAATTGTTTATCATCCTAAAAACACAAAGGTCGTTTTTATAGCTACTAATTATGGTGTTTATAAAACAACGGATGGCGGTAAAAAATGGAAGTCTATAAATAAAGGGTTACCGAATGATTTACCACGAGATTTTACTTCTTTTTATAATGAGAAAACAGGTGGTTTTGAGCTGTATTTGGTAGAGCAAACGGTTTATCAAAAATCAGGGAATACTACTGCGGCAAAGGGTGGTGTTTACAAAAGTACAAATGAAGGGAAATCTTGGGAGGATATTACAGGGAACTTATATTTTGATATGAATAAAATTTCCTTCTCTCCAGAAAAAGACAGGTATTATAATACTATTGCCAATTGGTTTGGGATTTCTAAAAAGGAAATAAAAAAGAGTTTGGGAAAACTGCCTACTAAAACACTGTCTGTTTATAATAGAATGGTAATCAATCCTACCAATAGTAATGAGATATATTTAGCTTTTAATAAAAAACATGATAAAACATTTGGTCCTGGAGATTTAGTGAAAACTGAGGATGGAGGGAAAACATGGACGATTTGCGCTAGACAAGGGATGTATTGGCGTGGAGGAAAAGATGATGCTTATTGGAAAAGTAGAGGAAATTCGGTAGGTACAAATGTTGAGTTTGCACATTTACAAACCTATATGAACAATCAACCTGCAAGATCAGGAAATAGAATGTTAGCGATTAATTCCAAAGGTGACGTTTTTATAGGCATTGATCAGCAAACGTTAAGATCGGATAATAATGGAAAGTCATGGAGTCAAATAGATGATTATGAAACTTCTCCTGGGAGTAATAAATGGATTGGTAGAGGTGCCAGTGATTTACCAGGAAGATTTATGTTGCATGAGACAGGAATTAAGTCTAGAAGGCTGTTGTGTAGTGGAGAACATGGATTATGGCAAACAACTGATTTAGATGGTTGGCCAGACCAACAAGCGGTTGCAGTTGAGCAAATAGAAGGTCAGGTACATGATCATCATAAAAATCATGGTTTACACTCGGCATCAACAGTTGCAGTACATCCAAATGATCCAAATACATTGTACTTATTGGCTTGGAGACAAGAGCATAGAGGGAAACTAAGAAGAAGTACAGATGGAGGGAAAACTTGGGAGAATATTTCTACAATCTTAGAAGGAAGTAATCCATCTTATCAAGGGTTGGTACCACAATATTCCTTGACTATTGATCCTAAAAATCCTAATAATATGTATTTCTGTACTATTAAAAAGCCAATTGCGGAAGTAGGAAATGGTATCGCTAAATTAACAAAAGGAGGTCTTGGGTTTTATCGTTCGTTTGATGGTGGATACTCTTGGGAAATGAGTAATGAAGGTTTCCATAGTGGGGCGAGTGTGAGAAGAATAAAATTGGACCCAAAGAATCCAAATGTTATTTACGCCGCAACCAATGACAATAAAGGTGGGTTATATAAATCTACCAATAAAGGAGATTCTTGGAAGAAAATAAAAATTCCTTCTATGATAAAAGCTGTAAATAATGTTTTTATTGATAGAAATAATAAAAATATTTATATCGCCACAGGAAGAAAAAACGGGACTTATGAAGAAGGTGGAGTTTGGAGGAGTAAAAACAATGGAAAAAAATGGGAACAAATTTTTAAAGCCCCTTTTGTATGGCAAGTGGAATCATCTCCAGTAGATCAGGATTTAATTGTAATCAGCGTAGCAGGGCATTATGCTACTAAATTTAAGAATCCTGGGGTATACCTTACAACAGATGGAGCAAAAAGTTGGTCTAAAATAAATAATGGTTTGGGACAACCAAATAAAATAGTAGATGTAAAACCAGATCCATATAATAAAAATGTTTTGTGGTGTGCATCTTGGGGTAGTGCTTGGTCTATTGCTTATCTAAACGGAAGTAAAGAAGGATGGTTACAAGAAAAATAAGGAATCAATTGATAAGGCAAGCAGTAACGCTATTTGTGTTTTTTTTGCTGGGTTCATTTATGAGTCATGCGCAATTAGATAAAAAATATTTTAAAAAATTGCACTCAAAAGAAGTAGACTCTGAAGACTTGGTGCAATGGAGGCAAGTTGGTCCGGGAATGTCGGGTTATTGTGAAGAATTTTGGTGTCATCCAACGGATAAAAATGTAATTATGATGTCTCCGGATATGTATAATACCTATGGTTCTTGGGATGGAGGAAAAAGTTGGAAAACGGTTAAAGATCCAAATGGCATTGGAAAAGACTTGGCAAGGATGCGTAATTTTGCCTTTTCTTATCAGGATGCTGATTTTGGAATGTCAATTTCTGGAGGAGGAAAACTTTATAAAACCTTAGATAGAGGTAGAAGTTGGAAGGAAATAGAAACTTTTAAAGGTCGTCATTCAGTGGTTGTTGTTGACCCTTCTAATGATAGAAATTGGTATGTCGGTCCTGGTGATTTTTGGAATGTGAAAAAGAATTGGCGTCATCAAAACGGCCAAGCTGGAAAAACGAATAAAAATTCAATTTATCGCAGTAGAGACAAGGGACGTACTTGGGAGAAGTTTAAAGTAGGCAATTCACCTAAAATTGATGTTGGAAGAATTGTAGTAGATCCTAACGATTCTGATGTACTTATAGCAGCAACAAATGAAGGCTTGTTTAGGAGTATTGATCAAGGAGTTACTTGGGAGATGAGCGCAAAAGGATTGCCTGTAAATAGACCTAGGGATTTGGATTTTTATTATGATAAAAAATCAAAGGAATTCGTTTTGTATTTGGTTGAACAAACGGCTTTTATTGGAAGTGGAAGTACTGTGAAAACTCAAGGAGGAGTTTTTAAAAGTTTAGATAGCGGAAAATCATGGCAGAATATTACCAGAGATTTGGCAGTAGATATGAGTCAAATATCAAGTAAAACTTTGCAGAATAAATATTGGAATTCTGTTGCATATTGGTTTCAAACGAATATAAAGTCTATTCGATTAAAACATCCTGAGTATCCAACAAAAGTTTTGGATGTTTGGCATCGGATTCAGGTAAACCCAAAAGATAAAAATGAAATCTATCTTTCTCACAATAGCAAACACGATAAGGCCTTTTTACCTGGTGGTGTTTGGAAATCTGAAGATGGTGGGCGTACATGGAAAGCTGCTGCACGAGAAGGTAAGTATTGGATTGACGGAAAAGATAAAGCTTATTGGAAATCTAGAGGCAATGATGTGAATATGAATACAACTTTTGCTCATATGCAACCTGAAATGGATAGGAAAGAAGAATCGTGGGGTAATAGGTTTTTAGAATTAAGTGTAGATGGAACCCCGTATATATGTTTAGACCAACAAATATTGGCATCAAACGATGGGGGGAATACGTGGAAACAGATTGATGATGATGAAAGCAAACCAGGTAGTAAAAACTGGATTGGTAGAGGTGGTAGTAATTTACCCGGGAGAACTATGTTGTTAGAGACAGGAATAAAAGATAGATATTTATTTTGTAGTGGAGAGCATGGTCTTTGGCAAACGGCACCTTTGGGGGATCATGCTGATAAAATGGATGTTGCTGTGACACAAATAGAAGGCCAAATTCATCATGGAGGTTCTCACTCTGCAGGTACGGTGGCAGTGCATCCTCAGGATCCAAATATTATCTTTTTTATGTCATATCGACAAAATAATAGAGGGAAGGTTAGAAAGTCTACTGATGGTGGTAAAACTTGGGAAAATATTGCCACTATTTTTGATGCAGATGTACCGACTCATATGAGGTTGGTTTTTGTTAACTCTTTAACAATAGACCCGGTAAACCCAAATAACATGTATTTTTGTGCAACCAGAAAACCAATTTCTCAAGTGTCTGGACCTTATGCAACGGAATTGACTAGAGGGGATTATGGGTTTTATCGATCCTCTGATGGTGGTTGTCATTGGGAATTAATCAATAACGGATTTCCTGAAGCTTATAGTGTTAGAAGATTAGTACTTGATCCTGATAATCCTGAAACCCTATATACCGCTGTAAATAGTGAGAATGGAGGATTGTTTAAATCTACCAATAAAGGTGGTTTATGGAAGGAAGTTTCGATACCCGATGAAATTGAATTTGTGAATAATGTGTTTATCGATAGAAATACGAAATATCTATTTATTTCTTGTGGAAATGAAGCTGCAACCGACAAAGGTGGCGGTGTATGGAGAAGTAAAAATCATGGAAAATCATGGGAAAAAATATTTGACATGCCTTATGTTTGGCAATGTGAAACATCACCCGTAAATTCTAAAATTATAACTGTTTCGGCTCCTCTGCCACCAAAAACGAAAAACTCAAAATCTAAATTAAATCCAGGCGCTTACCTATCTTTAGATGGAGGTGTCTCTTGGACTAAAGTAAATAATGGTTTGGGGCAACATGATAGAATTGTGGATATAAAGCCGGATCCCTATAGAGAGGATGTTTTTTGGTGTTCTCAAAAAGGTAGTGGTTGGGCAATTGGTTATTTAAAAGGGACAGATAAAGGCTGGTCTGAATAGTAGTTTCTTAATTAGTTTATGATGATAAAAAACGTGTTGAGTTATGTGTTGGTGTTTGTTGGGTGTCTAAACATGTCATCACAAACAAAGATTGCTTCGGTATTTCAAGATCACATGGTGTTGCAACGGAATACCAAAGTGAATATTTGGGGAGTTGATAAACCTAATAAATTAATTTCCATTTCCAGTAGTTGGGGAGAAGTCGCTAAGACCAAAACTGATTCTAAAGGAGTTTGGAATACAATCATAAAAACAGGAAAAGCAGGTGGTCCATATACCCTGCTGGTAGAAGGATCTAAGAAAATTCTATTAGAAGATATTCTTTTGGGTGAGGTTTGGCTATGCGGAGGGCAGTCTAATATGGCAATGAAGCTTAAAGGAGGGCCAGGTCAGCATATTGAAGGAAGCAACGAAGCAATATTAAAAAGTACAAATGCTCAATTGCGATTTTTTAATGTTCAAAAAGCAGTGAGCAATATACCTTTAAATGTTTGTGGAGGTCAATGGGATGTTGCTAGCCCTAAAACGGCAGCTGAATTTAGTGCTGTAGCTTATTTTTTCGGAAATATGATTCAAGAATCTTTAGATGTACCGGTAGGATTAATTTCTAGTAATGTTGGAGGAACTCCTTTACAAGCTTGGACTTCAAGAGATGTTTTAGATCGTGAATTTCCAGAGTTTAAAAATGCTTCTTCTCAAAAAGTAAATACTAAATCCCCGGCTGTTTTATTTAATGGAATGATCAATCCTTTAATACCTTTTACCATAAAAGGTTCAATTTGGTATCAAGGAGAAGGAAATAGATGGAATCCGGAACAATATTCAAGATTATTTCCTGCAATGATTAAAAATTGGAGAACTAAATGGAAACAAGGAGATTATCCTTTTTATTTTGTGCAATTAGCCCCCTATGGTCCTGGTGGCAATGGATGGGTCGGAATTCAACAGGCACAACTAAAAACAAGGTCAACAGTTCCAAAAACAGGAATGGCCGTGATTAACGATGTTGGATATAAAACGAGAATTCATCCTCCTAAAAAAAAGGAAGTAGGGGAACGCTTGGCTCTTTTAGCATTATATAACGATTATGGAATTACGGGAATTACTTGCAATGGACCTGTTTACAAATCAAAAATGATAAAAGGAAATAAGGTGACCGTATTTTTTGATGAAACCGCAAACGGACTTACAAGTCTGGGGAAACCTTTGAAAGATTTTGAATTAGCTGGTGTGGACGGTATATTTTATCCGGCAACGGCTAAAATAACTAAGAAGGGGGCTTGCTTAGAAGTGGTTTCAGAGCAAGTGCCAAAACCATTACATGTACGTTATGCTTGGAGTTCTTATGTTGAAGGTTCTTTATTTAATACTGCTGGATTGCCTGCATCCTGTTTTAGCAGTCAATCATGGAAGGATATTTTTACGGGCATCGACTATTAAAATAGTATACGACTTTTATGCAGTGATGGTTGTAAAGACAAAAAACAATCATTTTTTCAACTAGTTTTTTAGAAACATAGAAATTAAAATTTTCAAAGAACTCTTGACGTTTAGAACGTTCAGAGTTTCTTGTTTTTGGGGAGATATATAAATGTTTAGTTTTTGTCTAGGGAAAACTGTGTTGTATAAAGAAAATCTTCTGTTTTTTGAGTGATTTGTTCTAATGCTAATAGATTGAATTAAGTAGTTTTATCCAACTAAACTCTAAACCTATGAAAGTGTCTAAAATTATTCTTTGTTGCTTGATGATTTCATTTATGAATCACTCAATAAATGCAACCACAAAGAATAATCCTCCTAATGTAATCTTGATTTTAACAGACGATCTTGGAATTGGAGATTTAGGATGTATGGGGAATCCTTGGTTAAAGACACCAAATATTGATGCTTTTTACGAAGAGGCAATTAGACTTACAGATTTTCACGTTAGCCCATTATGTACACCAACACGTGCTGCAATAGTTACCGGTAAGTATCCAATTAATAATGGGGCTTGGGCTACCTTTAAAGGAAGAGATATGTTAACTGAAAATACCTTTAACATAGCAGAGGCATTTAAAAGTAATGGGTATAAAACGGGGTTGTTTGGTAAATGGCATCTAGGAGATAATTATCCGTTAAGACCCACAGATATGGGGTTTGATACGGCCGTACATCATTTGGCCGGTGGTGTAGGTGAATTATCTGATTATTGGGGTAACAGTTATTTCAATGATGTGTATTATAGAAATAATAAACCGGAACAGTTTGAAGGATATTGTACAGATGTGTGGTTTAAGGAAACCATAGATTTTATTGAAGAAAATAAAGAAAGCCCGTTTTTTGTTTATTTACCAACAAATGCACCGCATGATCCTCTGATTGTTGATGAAAAATATGCGAAACCTTATAGAGCGTTAGAAGGTGAAAAAATTATTAGTGCCAATCTGTATGGAATGATTGCGAACATTGATGAGAATTTTGGAAAGTTTTATCAATACTTGGTGGATAAAAAATTGTTAGATAATACCATCTTGATATTCATGAGTGATAACGGAACTAGGTTCGGTTACAGTAATGATGGTACTTTAGGATATAATAAAGGGTATAAAGGAATTAAAGGAAGCAAACAAGAAGGTGGACATCGTGTTCCTTTTTTTATACGTTGGCCTGGGGGAGGCATTTCTGGAGGTAAAGATGTAGAGACATTGACTGCACATGTTGATTTGATTCCAACCTTAGCTAATTTATGCGATTTAGAAGTTCCAAGTAAGGTCTCGTTTGACGGTATAGATTTTTCGAATGTATTAACAAACCAAAAGGATAAAAATGCATCAAGAATTGCTTATGTTCATCACCGTCAGGATTGGCGACAGCCCAAGGATGTTGATCAGACATGTATCATGAAAAACGAATGGAGATTGATAAATGGAGAAAAGTTATACAATATTGAAAAGGACCCGAAACAAACTAATAACCTAGCGGACAATTATCCTGAACTGATGGATGAGATGTTGACAGAAAATGCCCGTTTTCTTAAAAAAACGAAACAGAATTCTGAGTACAGCGAATTACCAACTCAAGTAATAGGCAATGACCAACAAGCGCAAATTAAATTAACAATTCAGCATGCAATTGGTGAAGATGGAGGAATTTGGAAATGTGAGCAAGTGGCGGCAGGAGTTAAAAATAAGAACAATACTCATGCATTAAGGATAGAAAGAGAAGGTTTGTATGAGATTCAGTTAAGAAGATGGCCTCTAGAATGTAGGGGGGCAATTTGGGGGATTCCAAACGTGAATCCAAAAGGCTTGTTTAAATATGAAACAATACAGCCAGAAAAGGCAATCCTTAAGGTGCAGAATCAAATACATGAAAAGAAGATTCACAATACTGATGAAGCAGTCACTTTTAAAGTGCGCTTGTCAATAGGAAAAACATTTCTTGTGAATGATTTTATTGAAGGAAAAAGTAAGTATGGTGTTTACTATACATATGTCAAATATTTAGGAAAAAAGTAATTAATTAAAATAAAAAAAATGAGAATTAAATTATGCTTGTCGTTATTGTGCTTCACAATTTTCACGTTACAGGTTTCGAAAGGTCAAGAAAGAGAAAGTGATTTTAACTTTGATTGGAAGTTTAATCTGGTAGAAGAAACAAAACTACCTACAGAGCTACCGTTAAATGATGAAAAATGGAGAGCTATAAGACTCCCTCATGACTGGAGTGTAGAGGCTTCTTTTAGTGAAAAACTTGAAGGGTGTACAGGGTATTTACCCGGAGGAGTTGGTTTGTACCAAAAACATTTTAAAACTCCTGGAGATGTAAAAAAACAATCGTTTTATGTTTTATTTGATGGTGTTTATAACAATGCTACTTTTTGGTTGAATGGAAAGTTGTTAGGAGAGAATCCTTATGGTTATTCTCCTTCTTATTTTGAGTTGACTAAATATTTAAAGACAGACGGATCCGACAATGTTTTAACGGTACATGTAGATCATTCTAGATACGCTGACAGCCGTTGGTACTCTGGAAGTGGTATTTATAGAAATGTAAAATTAGTTTCTGTAGATAAATTGCATATCCCAATATGGGGAGGTTTTGTAACAACACCTGTTGTGAACCAAAATAGAGCGGAGGTTCATATTGCTTTAGAAGTTGAAAATCAAAATAAGGCATCCAAGTCTTTTGTGCTAAAAACTAAAATACTGAACCCTGAAGGGAAAGTTGTAGGTGTAGTTTCAAAAAAACAACGGGTAAGAGGAAGAAATAAGTCTGAGTTTAGTCAAGTAATAAATATTGAAAGTCCTCAGTTGTGGAATACAGTTTCTCCTCATTTATATAAAGCGGAAACGTCAATATTATTGAATGGAGAAGAGGTTGATACGTTTACCACTACTTTTGGGATTAGAAAATTTATCCATGATAAGGAAAAAGGGTTAACCTTAAATGGTGAGAATATTTTTGTGAAAGGAGTTTGTATTCATCATGATGGTGGATTGGTTGGAGCAGCTGTTCCAAAGGGAGTGTGGAGAAGACGTTTAGAAAAATTGCAAGCGGCTGGTGTCAATGCGATTAGGACTTCTCATAATCCTTTTTCTCAAGAGTTTTTAGATTTATGTGATGAAATGGGAATGTTAGTCCAAGCTGAAATTTTTGACGAATTTGATAATCCAAAGGATAAACGTTGGAATATGATTGAAAGAGAAAGTGATTATATTACAACAGGTTACACGGAGCATTTTCAGAAATGGGGAGAAAGTGATTTGAAAAGAGCTATGTTGAGGGACAGAAACCACGCTGCAATTTTTGAGTGGAGTATAGGAAATGAAATAGAATGGACTTATAAAGATTACAAATATGTTAGTGGTTTATGGGATCCAGGTACTGGTGGTTATTGGAATAGAATACCTCAATTGACAGCCAAAGAAATGAAGGATAGATATAATGCGCTACCTGACAGGAAATATAAATTGGCTGAGACAGCAAAACGTTTGTCTACTTGGGCAAAAGAAGTAGATACTACAAGACCGATTACAGCGAATTTAATTATACCTGTGGCTAGTTTAGCAAGTGGGTATGCAGCAGCATTAGATATTGTTGGATTTAGTTATCAAATAAACCAATACGACTGGAGTAAGAAAAATTATCCAGAAATGCATTTTACAGGAAATGAAAATTCAGGTACTTGGGAAGAATGGAATTCAATTATTGAGGATCCAATGGTTTACAGTATGTATATGTGGACAGGTATAGATTATATGGGAGAAGCTCATGAAAAATGGCCACAAAAAGGTTGGGATGGCGATATCCTTGATTTTGCAGGCTTTGAAAAAATAGGTTGGGATCATTTTAAAAGTATTTGGGTTGATGAACCACATGTTGCCATCGGAACCTATACATTGACGGATTCTACATTTTATGATGAGTTAAGTGGAAAATTAAATATTCCAACAAAAAAATTAAAGTGGAATAACCATAAAGCTCAGAAAAAATGGAATTATAAAGAAGGAGAACTTGTGGTGGTTGAAGTTCCTTGTAATATGCCAAAAGCAGAGTTGTTTTTAAATGGAAAATCTTTAGGATTTAGGTCATTAAGCGGAAGTCCCGATAGAATTTTACGTTGGGTAGTGCCTTTTCAACCAGGTGTATTGTCTGTGAAAGCTGTAAACAATGGTGAAGGGGTTTCTTCTACTTTAAAAACAACATCTAAACCCGTTAGAATTAAACTAACTATCGATCATACAACCTTGAAAAGTGATGGGTATGATGTTGCTCACGTTGTAGCGCAATTAATTGATAAAGACGGTAATGAGGTATCTGCAGAAGAAGCTAAAATTACTTTTACCGTAGATGGGAAATTGACCACGTTAGGAGTAGATAATGGTTCTGTGAAAAATATCCAGGATTTTAAATCTAAATCTTTGGAGACTTCCAACGGGAAAGCTTTATTGTTAGTTCAGTCTAAACGAAATGTTAGTGGGGTTAATTTAATATCTGCGAAGGCAGATGGTTTGAAAAGTAACACCGTGTTAATAGAAGTAAAATAGACACTCAAAATTGTCCTAAACTAAAGCATCTTTTAATTTTAAAAGATGCTTTTTTTGTGCAATAGTATATCTTTGGGTAGTTTGAATTCTGTAATAATGAAATGAAAAGAAGAATAATTCCTGTGCTGGAGTGTTTAGGGAAATAGTATTTAACGTTAAAAAAAATGGAGTGCGAGTATTCCTGAAAGTTCTTTTGAACGATATAAACTAAGCACCTTTAAAAGCTGATAAAAAACAACATTGACTATAGTTAAAATTACCTCACTGTATATATCTTAACTATATAGTGGTTTCGTTTTTTTTTCTTTTAACAAAACATTTGTTAGGGCCTATCAAACATATGAAATAATAAATCTAGAAATTTAAGCTCATCTTTGTAGGTAACGAAAATAAATTTTTATGAATTTGAAATGTACGTTTAAAATATTTTTGCTGATTCCTTTTTTTACATTTTCTCAAGAGGTGCTTTTCTTTAGTGGCTTTGAAAATAATTTATTAGAAGATTGGCAAGAATTCAATGCAAGTCTTCCGATTTATGAAATCAATACGGTTTCGAAACATACTGATTTGTATGGGTTTCAAATGAAGTTTAATGGAGCTGATCAGAAAGGTAACCTTACAACAAAGCCTGTTATTACTTGGGAGCAAGGTGAAGTCTATAAAATTTCGTTTAAGTATAAAGCGATATCTCCTAGTGATAATAATGAGTCGAATATAAAAATATTTAGTTCTGATGGTACAAAAATAGGACATATAAATTTTTCATTGACTAATTCTGATTGGTCGGATTATAGTACTGAATTTTCCCCTACTGTCAGCGATTCAAATGGTTACGTTTTGTTTTCATTAAGACCAAATGACAATGTTTCTAGTGGTGGCGAATATTATTTTGATGATTTTAAAATAGAAAAGGTAATACCAGGTTTTTTTGATAAAATAAAAACGACTGATTTAGAATCAGATGAAACAGTTCAATGGGTTCAGTTTGGACCTGGTATGAGTGGTAATAACCGTTGTTTTTATACACATCCAACAGATCCGGATATACATTTTACAAGTCCAAATATGGGGAATTCTTATCGATCTACTGATAGAGGATTTACTTATGAAACTATAATGAATGAAGATGCAAGGTCCTTTAGTTCAGGTTATAGAGGTCCGTTAGAAATGTATTCTTTGGACTTTTCTAGACAAGATGCGGATTATGGAATCTCTACAGGAAAAGCAAAAGGAGATATATATCGATCCACTGATAGAGGGAAAACTTGGGAGTTGATAGAAACAGCACAGACTGCCGTAGGCGCTAATTATTTATCTGTAGCAGCAGTAGATCCAACAGATGATAATATTTGGTATTTAGGAGCAGGTAGAATGAGAGATTATGGTCGTATTTTATATCCAGAATCGGACCCTAAAGGAACACATGTTGACCCTAATGCAAATGGAAGACTTTGGAAAAGTATTGATAAAGGAGAAACTTGGACATTATCGAATACAGGGATAGATACACAGGCAGAATTTGAAACTATTTTGGTAGATCCCGTAGATAATTCTATTGTATATGCAGGTTCAAATTATGGGTTTTATAAAAGTACCGATGCTGGCGCAACTTGGACTTTAAAATCTGATGGTATAGATCATGATATGATTAGGTCAATGTCGATGCATCATGATAAAAATACGGACCAAATTACTATTTACGCCTTAAGTAATGTTACTTGGAAAGAAAAAAGCACTGCTTCTGGGCTTTCAGTAGAAAATGATCAAGGTGGAATTTTTAAAAGTACAGATAGGGGGGAGACCTGGTCAAATGTGACTAGCAATTTACCTATTGATCTTAATGTGTTTAGTGGAAATGCAGATGTTGTTAAAGATTATTATCAATCTATAGCTCACTATTTTGGATTAGAATCATGGGAAGTAGCACAAACCACCTATCCTGTATTACCTACAAGTATCACCACAAGGTATAATATGATTACAGTGGATCCGAATGATGTAAACAATGTATATCTAATAAATGATTACTCTAATGCATCGGAAAACAATTTTAGACCAGGACAGATATGGAGAACTTCAAATGGCGGAACGGATTGGTTTGTAACTTTTAGAAATGGAAAAAAATGGAGTAATGGAGATGATGATCATTATTGGGTAGATATCAGAAACAACCCAATGTCTTCTAATGTAACTTTTAAATACAAAAGTGATTGGTTTGAACGTGATAATTACGAAAGGAAAGGATGTAATTTTGCTAGGTTCAATGCAGATGGAACGGTGTTATACACGCAATTGGCAAAAATTGGTTTTGTATCATATGATAAAGGAGATACCTGGTTGGATATTGATGATGAAGAGGCAAAAGAATCAGAATTTGATTTAGAGGGATGGGTTGGAGCCGGAAATAGTAATGTTCCCGGGCATGGCTTTTATCAATCTGAATTATGGCCTAATAGAGTGTTTTGTCCTTCCGGAGAAAATAGTTTATGGATTACAAATGAAGAAGGTCCAACAGTTAGAAGTAACGCCCAAGGAGGCTCTGTGATGCAGTTGGTCTTTAATAGTAGTGGCGTAAAACAAGAACATTCAGTAAGTTCCGTTGCGGTGCATCCTACAGAAAAAAATACTTGGTTTGCTACATTTTTCAGACAATCAGGAAGAGGTAAAATTTATAAAACGACAGATGCTGGTGCAAATTGGGCCCCGATAGGAACTCCTATTCCTGAGCCTTGGGCTCCCGCACCTCCGGGAAGTGGTGATCAAGCAGTGCATCAAATTGGATTAATGATAGATAAAAATAATCCGGATTATATGTACTTCTGTGTTCCTAAGTCTAGTTTGAAGCTAGAGTGGGTTGGTGATAGTTCTCAAAGCTGGGGAGTTCATCGGTCTTCTGATGGAGGAGTAACATGGTCTGAAGTTAATACAGGTTTGCCTGCATCAAGAGATGTTGCGAGAATAGCTTTTGATCCTAATGATACCAATATTCTGTACGCGGCTGTTATAAATGATGATGGAGGTTTGTATAAAAGTTTAGACAGAGGGGATTCATGGCAAGAAGTAGCAAGTACGAATTCTTTGAGAGCTGGATCTGGAGTTAACGATATTCATTTTGCTTCTGACGGGAAGGCATATATTACCACTGGTTTTAAGAATGAGGATACGGGTGGAATGTTTGTAAGTGATGACGATATGGAAACTTGGGTGAAAAAATTTGATTATCCTTGGGTTAATAGAATTGAAGTAGCAAAATACAATCCGAATATTATCTTATTATCTACCTTACCAAACTCTAAGGTTGATTTAAGAAATGGAGGTGCTTATGTATCTAAAGATGGAGGGGATACATGGAGAAAAATAAATAAAGGCAATGGTCAAGCTGACAGAATTAATGATATTGCTATAGATTTTAATGTGCCTGGAAAATTTTATACCTCCACAAGAGGAAGTGGTTGGTATACAGCAAAGGATCCATCCATTACAGAAGACGATGTTCTTAGTGTAGTAACAGTTGGAGCAACCTGTTTTGGAGAAAAAAATGGCTCTGTTAATGTTGTAAGTAAGCAGTCAAAGAGCTATAGTGCAACGATTATAGGATCAGGTATAAATGAGACGGTTGAGTTTTCTGGGAATGTGATTTTTGAAAATTTAGGTAAAGGAGATTATCAATTGACTATAGTTGAACCTGGGAATGACGCAACAACAAAACAATATGACTTAGTGATAAGAGAGCCTGAAGAATTGCAAGTTGCTTCAAAGGTGGATGAAAATTCGAAAAAAATAGAACTACATCTGGAAGGTGGTAGTTTGTATTCAGTTACTTTAAATGATGAGAAATTTGTAACCCAAAAAGATGATATTCGACTTCAATTGAAACAGGGGATTAATACATTAGAAGTTAAAACTAATAAGGACTGTCAAGGGGTATATTCAGAAGATGTTGTTTTGAAACATTCCGTTTTTGCTTATCCAAATCCTGTACAAAATGTTTTATATGTTAGTAATTTAGAGGGTAGTTCTAGTATCGAGGTCGTATCTGTTCAAGGTAAAGTTATGTTATCTGTTGCCGAAGTAACAGATTCAGGAATCAATGTAGCTCATCTTAGTCCAGGAGTCTATTTTTATAAAATCAGTAGTGATAATGCAGTGATATCAGGAACGTTTGTAAAAGACTAATTGCTCAATTATAAAGAGCAATTTATTTTTTTAGGATGGTTTTTACCTGTAAAGACATCCTTTTTATTCCTTGATACAATTTGATTTTGTGATTTAAGTTGTTTTGTACGATAAAACAATAAAATTTAAATTATGATTACAAAATTACTTAAAATGAGTCTTGCGACTCTAATGATTACAGGAATGGGCTTAAATGCACAGGTTTCAAACTTCAGTTTCGATGATTTTAGTTTCGATGTTGCTGGTTCAACACCTGGAGATGGACCTGCTGAGGCATGGACACAAACAGCAGGTTTGGTTACAACGGATGAAGTTTACAGTAGTGCTCCACACAGTATGAAATTACCTGTAGAAGGAAATGAAACGGCTGGAGCGAAGCTTCAGACGTGGAGAGATGGATCTACTGGGAAATTTGATATGATGGCAGCAAATTATACCCTATCATTGAAAGCTAGGGTAACTGGAGCTTATCCTTCAAATTTAGTGGTGACCTACACAAATACCGGAGGAGACCCAACTGAAACAGTACCATTAAGTTTTAGTTTAACAAGTTTAACTGAAGATATTTGGGAACCATTAATTCTTCCGTTCACAGCATCTATAGCAGGTACCGATTGTTGGTTTTCATTAAAATTTAATGGTTTTCCAGCTAATGCAGATCCGGAAGATACTTCTGATGATGGTGCAGTATATATTGATGATATTGTAGTAACGTTTGCGTCAGTATTATCTAGTGAAATTTCAAATCCACTAGATGGAGTTAGTATTTATCCTAATCCCGTAGCGAAAAATGAGTTTTTAAATATTGAATGTCCGAAAAGTAGTGTAGTTAAGTTGGCCAATATTTCGGGAGTTATTGTTGAGAGTATCAAGACAACTTCATCAAATACATCCCTAAATGTTTCAGGTTTAAATTCTGGAATTTATATTGTAAAAGTGATTTCTGAAGGGAAAACTTTTGTTACAAAAGTAGTGATTCAGTAGTTATTAAGTTCAATTATTTAAAAAGGCTTCATGGAAACATGAGGCCTTTTTCTTTTCTATAAAAGACGGTTTTGGATGTATGCATACATAAATTAAACGCTTAAAGACATGAAAAGTATGTTGTCAGGGTATTTTTGATATGAATACTGAATCAATCTCTCTAAAAGGGGAGTTAAATATGAATGAATGAAGAAAATTATTTTAACAGGGTTACTTTTAATAAAGAGTGTTACTTCCTTTGCGCAAATGATCAATGTAGCGGACCATGGAATTAAACCAGGAAAGGATGTAACTTTTGAGGTAAACCAATTGATAGATAGTTTAAAAGGTAAGGAGGGAATCACATTGTTTTTTCCAAAAGGACAATATGAGTTTTATCCTGAAAACGCCATAGAACAGTATAGAGCTGTAACGAATCATGACAATAGTTTGAAAAGATTGGCTTTTCCTCTATTTAATTTTACCAATTTTACTTTAGATGGAAATGGATCTACATTTATGTTTCATGGGAAAATTTGCCCCATAACGGTAGAGGGTTGTACCAATACAGTTCTTAAAAATTTTACGATTGATTGGGAACATTCTTTTGTAAATGAATTAATCGTACTAGAAAATAATACCAATGAGAATTCATTCATTGCAGAAGTAAATAAAGGGCAATTTGAGTTTGATGTAAAAGAGAATCAAATTCTTTTCCATCATTATGACTGGTGGGATATAATTGGTCAAAATATTGCCTATGATGGAGAGAAAAAGGCGGCCATGTGGCATACTAAGGATTATTTTTTAAAATATAATTCCAAAACGAAAGTTTCAAAACTAACCAATAAGACAGTTAAGTTTACAAATATTACTAAGAAAACTCCACCCGTAGGAACTGTTTTTGCTACCTATGGACCTAGTCCAGGCGGGAATAGATTTGCCCAAGCGATTCATTTATCTAGTTCTAAAGATAATTTTATAAACAATGTTACTGTCTATGCTGCAGGTGGAATGGGTTTGATTGCAGAAAGATGTGAAAACATTAGCTTGGATACCTTTAAAGTGACTCCAAGATCTGATAGACATATGTCTACGAGAGCAGATGCAACTCATTTTCTAGGTTGTAAGGGATTGATAAAGATTGAAAATTGTTTGTTAGAGAAAATGATGGATGATGGGATCAATGTGCATGGAGCATATATAAAAGTAGTTGAATACCAAGGGGAGAATACTTTTTTATGTGAAATTAGCCATAAACAGCAATGGGGACTCGTTTTTGCGGAGCCAGGAGATAAAATTATGCTAACATCACGAGAAACGGTTTTGCCAATTCAAGAAATGACCGTTACAAAAACTAAAATTTTAAATGACAAACGTGTTTTGATTACTGTTGCTGAGTTACCTAGTAAAACCAAAGGACTTCTTTCTTTTGAAAATATTACCTGGAATCCGGATTTATATGTCAATAATAATATAATTCGTAAGAATCGTGCAAGGTCCGCTTTGATTACTACAAAGGGGAATGTGTTGGTTGAGAATAATTATTTTTCATCTCAGATGCATGGCATTTTAATAGAAGGAGATAATAAATCTTGGTATGAATCGGGAGGTGTAAGGAATGTTGTAATTAAGAATAATGTATTTGAAAATATAGGCTATGGAAATGGTGAGTCTTACCCATTATTTGCTTCTCCCATGTTGACTACGGAACAATACTTAGGAGATGAAAAATATCATTTTAATATAACTTTTTCTAACAATATAATTAAAAGTTTTAATGGTCATTTGGTGTATGCGAAATCTGTCAAAGGTTTGAAAATAGAAGGGAATTCTATTGAATTATCAACATATTATCCAGTTGGAAGTGAATTGCCTGCATTTGACTTTAATTATTGTGAAGAAACGGTGCTATCGAAAAATAAATTTAAGGGTTTTAAATGGCCTATATCCATTAAGAAAATCGATAGTGATCTTAATTTTAAGCTAAGTAAGAATAAAGGGATTTCTAAATAAATTATAAACAGAGAAATGAATAGATATAGTTTAATACTAGTGGCTTGTTTGTTTTTATCCTTGTCTAAAATTCAAGGACAGCATCAACCTAAAACAAATGTAATTTGGATCATTACAGACGAGCATAATTTTAGAACACTTGGTTGTTATAGAGACCAGTTGACTTCGGATCAGGCTTTTGTTTGGGGAAAAGAAGCCGTTGTTGAAACTCCTAACATAGATTCATTGGCGGAGTATGGAACTATTTTTAATAGGATGTATTGCAGTGCAGCAGTCTGTACAGCTTCAAGAGCATCTATGTTTACCGGAATGTACCCAATGACTTTAGGGATTCCCAACAATTCTAATAAAAAAGGGGATGGAAAATACCTAAAACCTGAAGTAGTAACTATTGCAGATGTTTTATCAAATGCGGGATATGTAACTGGATATGCTGGAAAATGGCATTTGGCTGAAAGCAATGGTATCAATGGAAATAAAGATAAAGATGAATGGTGGTCTCCTTATCCTGTTGGACATCCTGAAGATACTTATGGTTTTCGGGATAAACGTTACATGTTTAATGGAGGGCATGATAAATATAAAGGGATTGATTCTGAAGGGAATCCTTACAGAGCAGCTAAAAAACCAAAGTTGATAGGAACCGATGCATATGGTCAACAGTTGTTTGCTGATAAGAGATCGAAAAATGTAAAACATACTACGGATTGGTTGGCAGATAGGGCGATTGAATTTATTGAAGACAATCGAAGTAAGCCTTTTTATTATGTGGTTAGTATACCAGATCCACATACGCCAAATGAAGTACGGGCACCGTATGACACTTTGTTGGATAATGCAGAGGTGAAATTACCTGAAACCTACCATATAGCACAGAAAAATAAAAAACATTTGCAGTCTTGGCAAAAACCTGATGGTAAGTCAGATGACCAAGAAAAAATGAAACATGACATTCGCCAATATTTAGGAATGGTCAAATTGATTGATGATAATATCGGTAGGATTATGCAAAAATTAAAAGAGGAGGGGATCTTTGAAAATACGATTATCATGTTTTCTTCTGATCATGGTGATTTGCTAGGAGAACATGCTAGGTCAAATAAGGGAACGATTCATGAAGCTTCTGCAAAAATACCGTTTGTATTAGCACATGGGCAAAATAATAATAGCCCTTTAATTCCAAGAAAAAATGTAGTGAATTTAGCTGCTAATAATACAGATTGGATGCCTACTTTTTTGAATCTTTTAGGAGTTGAATGTCCACCGGTTGCAGGAAGGGATATAACACCGATCTTACAAGGTAACGCTCCCTCTGATTGGAATGATGTAACTTTTACGAGACTGGGACATTATGCCGCAATAACGCAACGGTATAAACTGCATATAATAGCGAACAAGAAACCATGGTTGTTTGATATAGAAAAAGATCCAAATGAAGTAATAAATTTTGTCGATGATTCAAAATACAAGTCGGTGGTAAAAAAACTTTGCTTGGAGTTGAGGAATTATATGGAATTGTCAGGTGATAAAAACCCTAAAATTGAAAAGGAGATAAAGTCGCTTTTAACAAGGATGTAATTTTTTTTCAGCTGATTATTAGAAACACTTATAGATATTTTTATGAGTGTTTTTTTTATATAAAAAATTAAAAATAGTGGATTTAAATATTTAGAAATTGAATAACTTGCGGAGCAACAAAATAAAGGGAAGCCATTGGGTTTCTGGGGAAATAATGAGTGTTTTGAATATACGATCTAATTTTAAAAAAGAATTTTTTCTTTTGGCAAGTGTTTTTTTATCTGTTATAAATGGTTTCTCTCAGGAATCAAGGCCTGCCGTAGAAGAAGTTTGGTTTCAATATTATAATAATTCTAAAATATCTAATGCATGGGGTGTTTCTTCTGATGCAGGATATCGATTAAAAGAAGGTAGGTTTGTAGATCTTTCGCAATATTTTATTCGTTCAGGAGTTTCCTATACGTTTAATCCAAATTTTAAATTAATTCTTGGAGGGGCTTTTTTTAAAACTCATTTTCATGGAGAAGGAAAAGTAACAGAATTCAGACCGCATCAACAATTAAATTCAAGTCATAAATTAGGGAAAATAGGTTTTGGAAATAGGGTACGTATAGAGCAACGTTTTATAAATATTGCTGCCGATGGTGGTGTTCCTTCGGAAAGCACGTTCAACTTTAGATTTAGGTATAGATTTATGTTCGATTTTCCTTTGCTAAATTTATCTCATTCCAATAAAGAAAGAAAGTTGTCTTTTGTGGTGGGGGATGAAATTTTATTTAGTGCTGGTAAGGGAGACTTTTTTGATTTCTCAGTTCAAAATAGATTTTTGGTCGGACCGGTTGTGAAGTTTAACAAAGAAAATAAATTGTTTGTGTTTTACAACTTTACATCCGTTTCAAAAGATATTCCTGATATTTCCGATGAGTTCGGGATTTTGTGGTTAGGATATAAACAAACGATGGATTTTAGAAAATAACATTATGAAGAAGGTTTTAATTGTTTTGTGGGTAGCATCATTGTATTTAATTTCTTGTGCTAAAGAATATGACAAGGAGATTGTGTTAGAAAAACTTGCCGAAACTACAACTAGCTGGAATGGGGATCAATTACCAAGTTATGGAAAAGGACAGCCAAAGGTAACCGTCTTAAAAATTACGATACCACCTAATACCAAATTAAAATGGCATAAACATCTTGTGATCAATTCTGGAATTCTTTTAGAAGGGGCTCTAAAGGTTGTTGATGAAGAGGGAGAAGAACTTTTTTTAAATAAAGGAGATGTTATTGTAGAATTGGTAAATAAATACCATTACGGGATAAATGAACAAGATGTGCCTGCTCAGATTGTGGTGTTTTATTCTGGTAATGTAGATGTACCGATTACTGTTTTAAAAGATACCAATGAGGATTCTGTACATTAATATGTCAGGCAGTTATTTTTATAATAATGTGTTTTGGGTAATAAACATTCATTCTAATGATAACTTGGGCTAATCAATTTTGGCCTGTTTTGAAAAAATCTTAAAGAATTCCATTGAATTTGATATAGACATTTAGTGTGGTGTATCTTTTTAGGTGGTTTTAGATATTCTGATTGATTAAATATGTGACCTTTTCACTTTTATAAGTCTTGTTTTTTGTTAAGTCATAGTAGAACAGTAGGTTGTGTGCAATTAAAGCACTGGTAAACACACTTGTTTTACCCCAGAGTACAACATATTTACCCCTAAATACCTTTACTTTTTTAATAAATTTCAATTTTACAGTGCTTGAATAGGCAATTTGCTTATTTGATGAACCTATTAATCAACACTGGAATTATGAAAATTAACAAAATCAAATTTTTATTTGGAATTTGTTTCATTGCCGTCTCAACACTTGTTGGGCAAACGAATAATGTAATAAAGTTTTCAACCACTATAAAGGAAGATGCAACACCACATGTTCTTCAAAAGATATTGAGATTAGAATCTCGTGCAAACGTTGAAATTTCATTTGAAAAAGGAACTTATCATTTTTATCCGGATAAAGGTTTAGAATCGTTCGAACATATTTCTAATCATGGAGATTTGATGGTTAGGACGGCATTTCCCTTAAGAGATTTTAAGAATGTGACCGTAGATGGAAATGGAGCAACGTTCATTTTCCATGGAATCATGATTCCTTTCCTTATTGATGGGAGTTCAAACGTAAAAGTTAAAAATATTAGTATTGATTGGGCACAAGCCTTTCATAGTGAAGGTTTGATAATTGGTCACAACGAAGAAGAACATTCTTTTGATATGAAAATATCAGATGAATATCCTTATGAAATTAGAAATGAACAATTAATTTTTGTTAAGGAATATTACGAGCATGGAATCGGACAATCTATTTTATATGATCCTGTAAGAAAAGCTATCGCTTTTGATACCGAATCTTACACAAATATAAGTTTAGGGGCTAAAGTAAAATCAAGTCATAACATTGAAAATATAGAATACAAGTACGAAATTGATCATAGAGCTCCCAACCTTAAAAAAATTGGTACAGAAAATAGATTAAAAGTTGTTCAGTTAGAACCTGGAGTGGTTAGGTTATTTGGACACAAAAAGAAATTGCCACCTGTAGGAATGATTTTAGTGATGAAAGGTCAGCAAGGTTATAATAGAGTTGCTCCTGCTTTTAGAGTTACAAATACTACTGGGTTTGTGGGAGAACATGTTGAAATTCATCATGCAGGAGGTATGGGGATAATAGCAGAAAATTCATCAGATTTATTATTGGATCATTTTAATATTACGCCATCACATGGTAGAATGGTTTCTACTACAGCAGATGCTACGCATTTCGTAGGATGCAGTGGTAAGGTAACCTTGAAAAATTCAACTTTTAACAATCAATTAGATGATGCAACGAATGTACATGGAACCTATCAAAAAGTTGTTGAGATATTAGATGATTATTCTATAGGAGTAAGAATGGGCCATCATCAACAACAAGGTTTTCAAATTGGTAAAAATGGTGAGACCATTGGATTGGTACGATTGACTAATTCGTTTTTTGCTTATGATAGGTTGACTTTAAAGAGTGTAGATAAATTAAATAGTAGGTATCATATTGTTAGATTTAATGAAAAGATACCAGCTGATTTAAAGCCGGGAGATTTGATTGAGAATTTAGATGGCTATCCAGAATTATTGGTAAAAAACTGTGTGATAAGTAATAATAGAGCAAGAGGACTTTTGATTTCAAATCCGGTAAAAACGGTTATTGAAAATAATTTCTTTAGTACAGAAATGGAAGCAATCCTAGTTCCGGTTGAAAGTGGACATTGGTATGAGTCCGGAAATGCCGCAAATGTAATTATTCGTAATAATATATTTCAAGACTGTAATCACTCTGGATATAATAGAGGGGTGATTCGTTTTGTGACGGATGATGATAATCAAAATATAGCCTTTAAGAACATAGAGATTTCAAATAATACTTTCAATCATTTTGATAATTTAATACTAGAAATCGCTAATACTGATGGTCTGTTGTTTACAAAAAATACCATTACCAACTCAGGTACTTTCCCTCAACTATTCTCAGAGAATCCTATAGTAAGATTGAAGTCTTCTAAAAATATAGTTTTCAAAAAAAATAAATACAAAGGGAAAGCCAAGCAGAAAATCTCAAATGATTCAAAATCAGAAAAAGTGAAATTTAAATAATTCTTAACTTAACACGACCATATGAAAAGAAACCAAACTTAAAACGAAACTAATTACCTCTTAAATGAATTTTATGAATAATTCTAAGAGTTAGAAAAATCAATTAACCAAACAAATACTTATGAAAATTAATAAAACTAAAAATAGCAAAGTGGTATTCAGGATTCTGTTTGCCGCTTTCATAACCATCTTTTCTAGTTTGTCCGTACAAGCACAAGAAAATTCTGTTAGTGGTGTTGTAACAGGGGCAGAGGATAGTATGCCTATCCCAGGAGTTTCTGTAACAGTTACTCGAAATGGAAAAACATCTGGAACCACTACAGATTTTGATGGGAATTTTACCATCAATGCATCCAATGGTGATGTGTTACAATTTAGCTACATGGGAATGGATGATAAAAGAGTCACTGTTTCTGGAACGACCGTGAATGTTTCTTTAACGGCGTTAGTAGATGAGCTAGAAGAAGTTGTCGTTATTGGATATGGAGCACAAAAGAAAAAAGAAGTTACAGGAGCAGTTGCACAAGTAAAGGCAGAAGCCATTGAGGATTTTGTAGCTGCAGACGTGGCCAACTCTTTGCAAGGTATGGTAGCGGGTGTAAACGTTACGGCTGCAAGTGGTGAACCAGGGGAGGCTTCCAGTATTCAAATTAGAGGTATTACTTCTTTGTCTGGGAGTAATACACCATTATTTGTTGTCGATGGTATTCCTCAACAAGGCGATCCTCAATTGAGTCCAAACGAAATTGAAACAATAGATATATTAAAAGATGCGGCGTCGGCTGCTGTCTATGGAACAAGAGGTGCAGCTGGGGTGATTTTAATTACCACCAAGCGAGGTACAGCTGGAAATGCAAAAGTAACTTTTTCAACATCTTATGGAATCCAGTCTTTAGGAACAGGTACTCCATTGATGAATGCAGATGAAAAACTGAGGTTTGAAGTACAAAAATACAATTTAGTCTCGAATCAATTTGAGCCAGGACCTAATAGAAATTCAGAATGGTTGAATAATGATAACGAATTTAGAGATTATGTTTTAGTAGATTATGCTGGAACAACACAGCATAATTTAAATATTACTGGAGGAACGGATAAGTTTACTTACAATGCTGTTGTAGGTTATTTTGATCAAGAGGGTACGATTATCAATTCTGGTTATAAAAAATTGAATGGGCGAGCTACTACTACTTATAAATCTGAGAAATGGAAGATTAATACGAGTTTGGCATTTACGTTAGATGATAAAGATATTGTAAGTTCTGGTTTATTAATAACAACCATGAAATACCCTCCTTATTATCCTGAAATTGAACCAGGTCAAGATGTGATTTTTACCAATGGTAGCGGTGGGGTTACAACACCTGCCAACAATTTAGCTCAAGCTTTAAAGAGAAAAAATAAGAGAAGACAAGATAAAATTAATGCAAGTTTAAGTTTGAGTTACAATTTTACACCTGATTTTTATTTTATTACTAGAACCGGGGTAAATGTAAACAATGGATTGAATACCACATTTGTTCCTAAGTATGCAGTTGTTGATATCACTGATGACACTGTTGAGGTGGATCCTACAAAGAGTTGGGTACAACACCAACACACAAGATTTAATTCTGTTTCATGGGATGGGAGTTTTAATTATAAAAAGAAAATTGGAGATCATACCTTTAACGGATTGGTGTCTTTGACCTATTTAAGAGAGCAGTTTGAAGATTTTACAGCAAGAAAAGAAGGGGTTGCTAACAATAGTATAGAAGTGCTAAATGGTGCAACAATCAATCCTAATGCTACTTCTGGGTTTAATTATACAACCCAAACAGTTGGGTTTTTAGCGAGATTACAGTACAATTATAAAGGAAAATATTTATTTTCTGGATTGATTAGAAGAGATGGTTCGTCTAAATTTGGAGCCGCTAACAGATGGGGAACCTTTCCATCGGTTTCGGCAGGTTGGAATATATCTAGTGAAGATTTTTGGTCTGATGTAAAACCAATTGTAAACAATTTTAAGTTTAGAGCAAGTGTTGGAACGGTAGGAAACGATAGTTTTCCTGCCTATGAATTTTCCGGTGCTATTAACCAAGGACCAGATTATATTTTTGATCCCGCTGACCAATACGTAGATTTTGGAGCAGCAATGTACTCTTATGCCAATAAGAATGTAAAATGGGAAACATCTGTACAAACTAACTTTGGTATTGATGTGTCGTTTTTAAGAAACAAATTTACTTTAAACGCGGATATTTATAATACAGAGAAAAAAGATATGTTATTTCCAGTGCGTTTGCCTGGATCGGCAGGAGCTTATTATGACCCTAATGTAATTTTGAATATTGGAAACATGACCAATAAAGGGTTAGAATTGGCTTTAAATTACCAAGAAAATATTGGGAAGAGTAGAATCCGATTAGGTCTTACTTATACTAAGAACAAAAATAAAATCACCAAAATGGCCGAGGGACAGAGTTTGATTTACAATAGTAATTCCGCTTTGATTTCTGGAGACGGTAATTCAATTACCACTGTTTTGGCTGAGGGGTACGAAGTTGGTTCTTTTTTCTTATACGAAACTGATGGAGTTATTAAAACACAGGAGGAATTAGATGAGTACATTCAACTAGATGGACGACAAAATGCTCGACTTGGAGATCTAAAATATATTGATCACAACAATGATGGCAAAATTAACGAAGATGACAAGCATTATATGGGGAGCGCATTGCCTGATTTTGAAATGGGATTCAATTCTAATTTCTCATATAAAAACTTTGATTTGGTAATGAATTGGTATGGTACATTTGGTTCTCAAATATTGAACGGTAACAATGCAGCTGCTTTTACCAATGGAGCTCATAAGGCTTTAACTGGAATGTGGACACCTGATAATTCATCATCTGATATTCCTTTACATACTGGTGATTCTAAAAGTGGTTTGTATAACTACACTGGGGTAACGGATCAATGGTTGGAAAGTGGTGACTACTTGAGATTGAAGTTAATAGCATTAGGGTATTCGTTAAGACCTGCAATTTGCCAAAACATGGGGGTTTCAAATTTTAGAATTTATTTACAAGCTCAGAATCCTTTAACCTTTACAAAATACAAAGGTTATGACCCTGAAGTCGGGGGTGGTAATGTTGCTAGGAGAGGTTTAGATGTATCTAGATACCCTGTAAGTGCTTTATATACGTTGGGACTTAAATTTACTTTTTAATCTAAAAAACACATTAATATGAAAACAAAATTTATATATTTCATAGGAATGATATTAATGACAAGTGCATTCATATCATGTTCAGATGAGGCTTTAGAAGAATCAAATCCGAATAGTGTTTCAGCGGATATTTATTGGTCAAATTTGGAAGAAACAAATACTACCTTAACTTCCGTTTATGGAGCAATGTATAATCATTTTATTCTTGGCTTTGATGTTGAGGCTTGGAGGTCTGATTTAGCTTTTCCAAAATCAAGAACAAACCCTTACACTAAAGCCACTCCTTGGTATGAGAAAACATTTAACAATAGTATAGTAGATGTTACAAATAAATGGAATGCTTTGTATCAAGTTATATGGAGAGCCAATCAAGTAATTGAAGGATTAGAAGGGTTGGAAGCTGAATTTAAAGCTGATGAAAGATGGACAACTCAAATGGCAGAAGCTAGATTTTTTAGGGGGTTGTGTCATTTTTATTTACACTCAGA
Source organism: Flavicella sp. IMCC45537 (assembly GCF_057197705.1). NCBI lineage: Bacteria > Pseudomonadati > Bacteroidota > Flavobacteriia > Flavobacteriales > Flavobacteriaceae > Flavicella > Flavicella sp. IMCC45537. Next base: position 1,944,886 of record NZ_CM170067.1, on the reverse strand, counting down.
ATATAATGGAGGAAATATTATTTTAAGAGATAAAGTTCCTGCAGGTGCAACAGAATTCTCTAAACCTTTATCTAATTCGGCAGACGTTCAAGAATTTTTTAGAGGTGATTTAGAGTATGCTTATCAAAATTTACCAGCTCAACAAGAACAAAAAACGAGAGTTTCTGCTGGTTTGGCAGCTACAATTTTAGGAAAAAGCTATTTGTATACACAAAATTATACAACAGCAATGACATACCTATCAGATGTTATCAATAATTCTGCCTATGGTTACAGTTTGTTAACAGGCAATGACGTTGGTAAACTATTTAGATCTGAAGGTGATTTTAATTCAGAGTCGATATTTGAAATTAATTATGCAAGTGAGCATCAGTTAGAAGATCTTAATTGGGATGAGGAAAGTTTTTTTAGTAGATGGGCAAGATTTTCGGGTCCAACTGGAACTTTTCAAGGGTCGGCATATTTCGTTCCATCGGCTTGGCTGACACATGCTTATTCTAATGAGACGTTGGATTCAAATGATGCTAGAAATTATGTTGATGATGGTGCTGGTGGAAGCCAATTGAGAAGTGTTCCGTTAAGAGCGGCACAAATGATTGCCGTTGTAAATGATGAAGAGTCTGAGTATTATCAGAATCCTGCAGCGAATACTGTTTTTAATTTTGGAGGAACAATTTTTTCATTGTTTAAAAAGTTTACCAATCATGATATAGCTAGTTCGGAGGCTGATATTGCTGCTACAGGATGGAAGTCAGGTAAAAATGTGGTAGTATATCGTTTGGCAGATGTGTATTTGATGTATGCAGAATGTTTGACGGAGACAGGAGATTTAGACTCGGCTATTTCGTACATAAATGAAATTCGTCAGAGATGGGGAGTGGAATCGATAGGTTTGCCAGATGGATCAAATCATGATTTTAATCTAGTGGTTTATACTCAAGAAACGTTAAGAAAACACATTCAAGAAGTGGAAAGACCTTTGGAGCTCTCATTAGAAGGTTTCTCCGAAAGAACTATTGATCTTAGAAGGTGGGGGATTTCAAAACAGCGTTTTGAAGATTTAGCTGCAATGGATTTTTATTTAGATAACTATACAACGCAAGGTGATGAACCAGTGAACAGAAATAAATCTAGAATCATGCAAGGCTTAAGTCCTATTGATCCTACTGACCCAACTATTCAGATAAAGGAATATGAGCAAGCAGCTGAACGTTATAACAGTGAATTACATGATTATTTACCGTTACCGTTGAGTGAAGTTTTATACAACCAAGAACTAAATAACTAAAACTTAAATGATGAAAAAAATATTGATATTAAAATCACTTTTGTTTGCTTTTATTTTAGCAGCAAGTTGTGATAATGCTTATGAATTCCCGTATAATGATTATTCGAGTTTTTCATTGTATACAAGTGGAACTTGGGATGAAACAGATAAAGTTTTAAATATAGATAACTATGTTATTTATAAGGATTTGTCGACCAATGCTATTGAGCATACTTGGACGATCCCAAGCTCATGTAAATTTTTAAATTCTGAGTTTACTGAATTGGACAGTGTGTATTCTGATTTTATAATTCCAAATGCTGGAACCGTATCGACAGAAGCTCAAGCAAATGTTTTGTTTACGGAACCTGGGATTCAGGAAATTAAATTGCACAATGTATTTAAAGATTCTGTTGTAGGTTCTGTACTAACAGGAGGACAATGGGTATTAGATACTATTTTTAAAGTGGATGTGTTTGCAAATGTAAATCCGGCATGTAATGTGTATACTGTAGATAGATTGACTGATCCTTCAAATGATCCAATCTTAACAAAAGTGTTAACGCTTACTGAGGATCAATATCCTAAGGAAAGTGAAATGGGAACTTGGGATCAAGTTACTATTGAAGCAGGTTCAGAATTGTATTTCGAAGATCAAACTTCAACAGGTAGGCCTACGGGAGGTAGATGGTATACACCAGGTGCTAGTCCAGAACAGTCTGGGGCGAATCCAACATTTATCAAATATAATAAGTTAGGAGAGTTTACAGCTTCTATGGAATCGATTAGAGGTGGAGATGGTGTGCCAAGTAATACTGTAGGAAAATTAATTCCATTGGTAATAAATGTAATTGGATCTTCTCAGCCTTTTGTACAGTCTGGTAAACCTGTTGTAGGGGAAGATGGTGATGAGCAAATAATTTCTTTCGCCGTTACAGGAGAAGTAGAAACATTGATCTCAGAAGAAGATAATTTTACGGTTCATGTGACCAATACGGGTGCTGGTTTTGATGGTAATATTGCTGTTCAAACCGCTAGAATAAACAATGAGGATGCTACGATTATTGAATTGGTTTTATCCGAAAAGGTGTATAACACTGATGTAATTGATCTTTCTTTTGCTGGTGGTAATATTGTATCTGTGGATGCTAGAGTTTTGGCTGATTTTAGCGCTGTTGCTGTAAAAATGGAAGCTGGGAATAATGTACTTGTCCAAACGTGGGCAGGTTTTGAAACATTTAAAGATAATTGGAAATCAGCAAATTGTACAGGTTATTGGGCAGGTAATAAGAATGGAACAGCTGCAGCTCCAATGTGGACACGTTCCGAGGAACAAGCCTCTGAAGGTACCGCTAGTATGAAATATACAAGAGCTTCAACAGTTGTCAAATTACAAGGTTCAGATTTTTCTAAACCAGCGGGATTAACTGGTGGTGAATATTTAGTTTCTATTGATGTTTATTTGGAGTCTGGAAATACGATGAAAAATTTCTTAACAACATTAGCTGCTCCTTTTACAGTATATACATGGGATATAGAATCATTGCCGAGAGGTGAATGGGTTACACTTTCTCAAATAATTACTATACCGGACGTTGCATCTGGTGTGAAGTTAAATTTTGATATGTCTACACCTGAAAATGCTAGTTCGTTAGATGGAGAAGTAATATTCTTAGATAATCAAAGTTGGGTTGTTTTAAATCCAAGACCATAATAGTTTTATTAAATTTATTTGGAAGAGGCTGTGTTTGACATAGCCTCTTTTTTTGTTAAAACAGCCGTATAAACCTTTAGATACATTTTATAAACTGAGATACACGGAATCTTTTCTTATCTGAAGTATATTTGAATAACTATTGACCTATAATTAAAGAACATATAAACGAATCATGAAAAGTATAATCAGTCAAATTTTAGCGTTAAGCGCTTTATGTATTTTAAATTCTTGTGCTGAATCAAAACCAAAACTTAGTGAATCAAAACCAAATGTAATTTACATTTTGGCGGATGATTTGGGGTATGGAGATATAAGTAGTTATGGACAAGAAAAGTTTTCTACGCCTAATTTGGATGCTATGGTTGCGAACGGAATGAAGTTTACGCAGCACTATAGTGGAACTTCTGTTTGTGCGCCATCTAGATCCTCTCTAATGACTGGTCAGCACACAGGGCACACTCATATTAGAGGAAATAAAGAATTAGGGACTGAGGGACAAGAGCCTTTAAAAGGGAGTTCTATTACCATTGCTGAGGTTATGAAAGAGGCAGGTTATGTTACCGGGGCTTTTGGTAAATGGGGTTTAGGGTTTGTAACAACGGAAGGAGGAGCCACGCGCCAGGGATTTGATGAGTTTTTTGGGTACAATTGTCAACGTATGTCTCATAGATATTATCCAACTCATATTTGGCATAATGAAGAAAAAGTATTGCTTGAAGGAAATGATTGGACGCATAAAGTAACCTATGCTCCAGATGTTATTCAAAAGAAAACATTAGAGTTTATTGAGAAAAATAGTGACAAGCCATTTTTTGCATATGTACCGATAATATTGCCACATGCAGAAATGATTGCACCGGCGGATCCAATTTTTGAAAAATACAAAGGGAGGTATGCAGAGATACCTCATACTGAGGAATCGGACAATTATACATCAGATTATGGACCTAATATGGTTCCGAAACATTATTGCCCGCAACCAACTCCGCATGCCGCCTTTGCTGCCATGGTTGATAGATTGGATATGTATGTTGGACAAATAGTTGATAAAGTAAATGAATTGGGAATTGCTGAAAATACAATTATCATGTTTGCTAGTGATAATGGGCCTCATGGAGAGGGTGGAGCTGATCCTAAATTTTTTAACTCGGCTGGAGGGTTGAAAGGAATGAAGAGAGATCTGTATGAAGGTGGTATTCGAAGTCCTTTTATAGCAGTCTGGCCAAATAAAATAAAAGCAGGTTCTACTACAGAACACATATCTGCTTTTTGGGATGTAATGCCTACAATTGCGGATTTAGGTGGTGTTAAAACCCCAAAGCAAAGTGATGGAGTGTCATTTTTACCAACATTATTGGGTAAAGAAACTCAAGAACAGCATGAGTTTTTATACTGGGAGTTTCATGGGAAAGGTGGTCGTCAAGCTGCAAGAAAAGGAAAATGGAAAGCGGTGGCATATCAAATAGAAAATCCCAAAAAGGCAACTTTTGAGTTATTTGATTTAGAAAAAGATCCATCAGAGTCTAATGATGTTGCATCACAATATCCGGAAGTAGTGAAGGATATGAAGCGAATTATTAAGGAATCCCATATAGAGTCAGAAATTTTTCCATTTAAATGAAATATGAGCAGCTTTTAAAATATTACTGTTTTTTTGTTTTAGGCTTATCATGTCAGTGCTTGGTATTTTCTCAAGTTGTAAAAAATAACAAAGTTGTTAGTGAGGAAAAATATCAAATAGTTGCTGGAGAGTCTTTAAGTGATTACCGGGTCAATTTGCTTCCGGGCAAGTACGATATACGTATGTTGGTTTGGGTGAATGAAGGGGCGAGTCTTAGAGGGATTAAGTCAGTTATTCTGGCGGAAACACCAATTGAAGTAACTTGGGATTTGTTTGGGATTGAAAAAGGATCGTGGATTGAATTAAAAAAAGATTTTTATTTGACTACAGAAGTGTCAGATGCACTTTTTAGCATAGAAATGCAGAAAGATTTTTTAGGAGTTGGAGAAGGGGAGGTCTACATAGATGATATTAGGATTCAAAGGAATCAAGATTATTTGGAAACAGATAACTTTAGCATCCAAACAGTGGGTGAAACATGTTTAGATAAAAATAATGGTAAGATAATTATTGAAGCCAAATCAAGTCAGAATTATACGGCAAATTTAGATGGAGTAGAATTTAATTTTATGGAATCTTTAGAAATCGAAAATTTATTCTCAGGTGAACATAATTTATGCATTTCCATTGAAAATTTGAATTTTGAACAATGTTATTCTCTTCAAATTCCCCAAGGGGAAAAACTTTTGTCTAAGATGGGTTTTGATAAAGGTATGGCTACAATTGATATTGAAACTGGGACACCTCCATATACGATTTCCTTAAATGATGAGATGGTTTTAACCACTTCTGAAAAACAAATTAAATTGATTTCTAAACATGGAGATGAAATCAAAATTTCATCAAATGTGGCATGTGAAGGAGTGGTACATCAGAAACTTACTAGTGAGTTTGTTATTTATCCAAATCCAACGGAAGGAGAATTTAGGATCTATGTTCCAAGTAACCGAGTAACCGTATTTGTAGCCATTTTTAATTCGTTCGGTAAAATAGTTTGGAGTGGAACAAGAGAAGTAGAAAATGGATGGATCTCGATGGATCTAAGGGAATTGAGTTCTGGCGTATACTCAGGGGTTTTAACTCTTGATAAACCAGAAAATTTTAGGCTGATAAAAAATTAAACTGCTGTGACTTTTATCAGACCTAACTTTTAAAACTCTTTTGAAAAAGATTATATTTACTTTAGTTTAATCAAACAAAAATAAATATGAAAAGTAAAATAATATTTTTATCCCTTATAATTCTTGTTGCTTCTTGTCAAAACAAAAAAAGTTCTAGTGGACAGAATCAGACAGTTGATAATAAAGAACTGTTAAAATTGGCCGATAGTTTAGAGTTGAAGCAAACTGAATATGATGATTTAATTGATAGTGTCAATACTTTAAATAAAAAATCTGATTTGTTTTACCGAAAGATACATATTCAGAAAAAAGAAATTGATCGACTAAAAGATGAAAATAAAATATTTGCTGATGTAATTGCTAAATTAGAAAAGAAAGAGGAAAAACCTGTTCTTTCGAAACAGGAGAAGGCAATTCAAAATTTGGTATTTAAAATGCACAAGTCTTGGGCTAATTTGATAAAAAGCAAAGACCCAAATGATGTTCTTCAATATTTTAATTCGAAATATTTAGTAAGTAGAATTTCAATAGATAAAGACGATAAAGCATCGGTTTCAAGGTTTTCTCATGACGACTTTAAAGAATATATTGAGAAAACTATTATTGCTGAAGATGGTTTGTCAGTTGAATTTGCTGATGTTGACTTTTTAGATATCGAAATTAAAGACAACGCTTATTTTAACGTAGCCTATAAATGCGTTATGGGAACTTACCGTAATGATAGGTTGGAGGCAACTAATTCTTTATTAGTCACTATTACCGGAAAAAACATTAAAAGAACTTGGGGGATTTCTAGTTATTCCTGGGTTAATTTTAAATATGGTATGGATTAATTTTCTAAAAAAAAGAGTTCCAATTGGAACTCTTTTTTTATCTGTTTTCTGCTGATGTATTTGTAAAACTAGGAATAATTGATTTTTTTAAATCATTATATTCAAAAGAGGCAACACCTGAGTCCCCTTTTTTCCAAGTGTTATAAGCTGGTGAATTTTCAGAAATTAAACATTTTAAATAATGTTTGTTTACCATTTCACTTAATTTAGAAACAGTCAATGATTTGTTTTTTTTAATTTCTCTAGTTATTTTTTGAGCACTTTCTGCAGTAATCGCATTTAAAATAGCAATTCCATACAACTCGTCTTTTTGATTTTTAAATACATCGCCATTTTCGTGATGTGTGTTAAATTCTAAAATAGAGACATTTTCAAATCCAACACCAGCTTCATCAAGAATTGCTACTGTGTTAAGATGTTTGTCAATATATTCTTCAACTTTTTTATGCATGTTTGAAATTGTTTATTCGTTACTGGTTGCAAAAGTAAACGTTTTTTGAATACTGATAGATATCATATTTCATTCATTTAAAGATTAGGACATTTATATGGTGTAACCAATACTAAAAATTATGGATCGTGATACGCCTATTTCAAAAATTATGACCACAAATGTAATTGCTCTTACTTTGAGTAATTCATTGTTAGATGCGGAACAGCTATTTAAAAGCTATAAAATACGGCATATACCAGTAGTAAGAAATAAAGATATTATTGGTATTTTAAGTTTGACCGATTTACAAAGAATAAGTTTTACTGATATGAGTCAAGAGCATAGCCCAGAAACAGAAGATACTTATTTAGAAAATTTAAGTGTTGAGCAAGTAATGGTAAAAAATCCGATTCAAATAATTGCAACCAAAACTATTAAGGAGGTGGCAGAAATTTTGTCAAAAAATGAATTTCATGCACTGCCTATTGTGGAGGATCACGAATTGATTGGAATTGTAACTACAACAGATTTACTGAATTATTTGATCGCACAGTATAATTGACTATAGTTTGAAGTTGATTCCTTTTTCAACTAGTTTATCGTATTTTGTTCTGTTGAATTTGTATAAAAATGCACCTTTTTTAGAAGTCGATTTATCCTTTTCTTCTAATTTTGTCAGTACGTCTAGTGCAATAATTTTTTTTCTAAAATTTCTATCGTCAAATTTCTTTTGATAAATAGATTCATAAAGTCTCTGTAAGCTTGGAATTGTAAATTTTTCTGGAAGTAATTCAAAACCGATTGGTTGATAGCTTGCTTTCAATCGTAATTGAGCTAAAGCATCTTCTACTAGTTGGTTATGATCTAAAACTAAATTTGGCATTTCATCTAAATCATGCCATACCGCTCCGTGTTTTTCTACCAATTCAATGTCTTGGTCTTCTATTCTAATTAGTGCATATTGACCAACCGTAATACAGCGTGCCCCAGGATCTCTTTCAACAGCACCATAAACTTTTGATTGTTGCATAAAAACATTTTCCAGTCCAGTAATTTCGGTTAAAACACGTTTGGCAGCATCGTTAACACTCTCAGTATTTTTCACAAAACTACCGATAAGAGACCATTCTCCAGCAAACGGAGCAATTTCTCTCTTGAAAATCAGTAGTTTAATGGATTGATTATCGAAGCCAAAAATAATACAATCTGTTGCAATTAATATTTTGTCCTGTGTACTGTAGAAATTTGATTGTTCTCTGCTCATAGAATTCAAAAGTAAATAAAATTGGTGGATTTTAACATCTTTTTTATAAATGTATTAAATACATTTATTATATTTGTAAAACTTTAACTTAAATTATCGCGTCAAATGAGTACGAAATTATCGCAGGCAGAATATGATAGAATAGACAATATCTTTACATCAGGAGATTCTGATGTTTTGAATATTGAGGCACCAGGAAGAATTAATTTAATTGGTGAACATATTGATTATAATGGAGGTAACGTGTTGCCAGCAGCAATTGATAAGTGTATTTACTATTCTTTTAAAAAGAATGATAGTGAAACAATTTCAAATGTTTTAAGTAAAAACTTTAGTGAAGGATTTTCATTTGATATAACGGTATCTGAAAAACCAGGTGATGGTTGGCTGAGTTATTTATCGGGTGTCCTTTCTGAAATAGATAAAATTAGACCGGGAAAAGTTTCTGGGTTTGATTGTTCATTAGATAGTAAATTACCTATTGGTTCTGGTATTTCTTCTTCAGCAGCACTTTTGTGTGGATTTGCTAAAGGGTTAAATGAATTATTTTCTTTAGAAATTGATGATATTACAATTATAAGATTGTGTCAGAATGCAGAACGCATATTTTCAGGAGCAAATGTTGGAGTGATGGATCAATTTGCGGTTGTTAAAGGGAAAAAGGATCACTTTATTCTCTTAGATTGCGAAACTTTAGAATATTCTACGATACCAGCTGCGATGAACACGAATATGTTATTGTTGTTAAACACAAATGTATCGCATAATTTAGCAGATAGTGCTTATAATGAAAGAAGGGCACAATGTGAATCTGCGTTGGAAATTATTCAAGCTAAATATCCAGAAGTGAAGACTTTGGTTGAAGCTACAGAGGAAATGGTTGAAGAGTTTAAATCTGAACTCGGTGAGGATAGAGTTAAAAGAGCTACGCATGTAATTCAAGAGCAGAAAAGAGTTGAAGCAACTGTAGAAGCATTGAAAAATAATGACTTTACCTTAGTCGGTGAACTTTTAAATCAATCACATGATGGGCTTCAAAATTTATATGAAGTAAGTTGTCCTGAATTAGATTTCTTAGCGGCCTATGCGAAAGCAGATGATAGAGTGTTAGGAGCTAGAATGATGGGTGGTGGTTTTGGTGGATGTACCATAAATTTAATAGATGAAAAGAATGTTGAAAGTTTTGTTGCTGATGCGACAAAGGCTTACAAAGAGGCTTGTAATCTTGACTTAACACCAATACCAGTAAAAACAAATAACGGAGTTCAAAAAATATAATTATAATGGCAACAAATATTAATGAAACATCGCATAGAAGGTATAATATTCTAACTGGAGAATGGATTTTAGTATCTCCACATAGAACAAAAAGACCTTGGCAAGGAAAGAAGGAGGAAAAAGCAGTGATGGATACTACAGAGTACGATGAAAATTGTTACTTATGTCCTGGGAATTCAAGAGTTGGTGATGATGTAAATCCAGAATACAAGGATACTTTTATTTTTCAAAATGATTTTGCTGCAATTCTAAATGATGAGCCAACAACTTTTGAAAATGGTTTGTTAAAATCTGAAGTTGAAACAGGGATTTGTAAAGTAGTATGTTTTTCTCCGAATCACTCATTGACAATTCCATTGATGGAGGAGTCTAGTATTACCAAAGTAATAAAACTTTGGAAAAACGAATATACAGATTTAGGTTCTAAAGAAGGAATCAATTATGTTCAGATCTTTGAAAATAAAGGATCTATTATGGGTTGTAGTAATCCACATCCGCATGGTCAAATCTGGTCGCAGAGATCTATTCCAGGTGAGATTGTGAAGAAATCAGAAAAGCAAGCTGAATATTTTAATGCGAATGGAAAAAGTTTGTTAGGAGACTATATCAAACAAGAGTTAGAAGGGGATAGAGAACGTATATTGGTTGAAAATGACGATTTTGTTGCATTGATAGCTTATTGGGCAGTATGGCCATATGAGGCAATGATTGTTCCTAAAAAGCACTACCAAAATATTTCTCAGTTGTCAGAAAGTGAAATGGAATCTTATGCTTCTATTTTAAAAGAATTGACCATAATGTATGATAATTTATTTGAAGTTTCTTTTCCTTATTCTGCTGGGATTCATCAAAGTCCGACGGATGGCGGTGACCATGAGGGTTGGCATTTTCATATGTCTTTTTACCCACCACTATTAAGATCGGCAACAGTTAAGAAATTTATGGTTGGTTATGAGATGTTTGCAAGCCCACAACGTGATATTACAGCTGAGCAAGCGGCGGCTACTTTAAAAGCACTGCCTAAAGTTCATTACTCAAAGCAATAAAAATTTGATATTTTATATAAGCCAAAACAGAAATGTTTTGGCTTTTTTTATGCCCAAACTTTTAAGATCTTCCATTCAACGATAGAAATAAGTCGTTTATCGATAAACGCAATGGTAAAAAAGCTTGTTGTTTTACTTTTGAGGTATAGTTTATTGAACCACTTAATTTATTTATTATGAGAAGAGTTTTACTTATTTATATATTTTTGGCTCCAGTATTCATGATTGCTCAAAAAAGCTTTGATTTTAAAGGAATGCACGAAACTTTTGGTTGGATTGAATCTGGTGGTTCTAGTGAAAATTCAGGTATTACTACAGAGGGATATGAATTGAATTGGGAGGCGTACAAGACTCCAAAAATCAAGCATGATGCTGCTAATATTGACGCCCAAAAGACACCTATTTTAGCAGTAACAGTAAAGATAAAATCTGATAATATAAAAACATTACGCATCGCTCATACTAATGGGAATATAACAGAAGAGAAAGTATATTTAGCGGATGAAATTTTACACAGAAGTCCGGTCGCTACGACTTATTACTATGATTTATCAGGAGAAAACTGGAAGAATTATACTGAGGAGGGTGATCATGATTTTATTGAAATAGGGTTTCAGGATTATGAGAAGAGGAATCTATTCAGCCCAAGTTCTTACGGAGATTTGGTAATTGAAAAGATTGAGTTCCTAGAAAAAACTCCAGAAGAAAATTCAGATAGCAGTATAAGTGACGCAGGTTTACAGGACAAAAATTGGAAGCAAAACAACAATGGACTGTCTGTAAGTGAAGCTGATTAATGAAATTAAAAGAAGAAAGTGAAAAAGAATTTCTCATTTTATTAGGGGTAATTTAATTGAGAAAAGTTGTATCATCTTTGGTATTGGATGATATAAAAAAAGGTGATACTTATGTATCACCTTTTTTATTTTATATAGAATATATTAATTGATCATTGCTTTAAGCTCTGCAACGGTTGTAATTGGGTCTTCAGCACCAAATACATAACTACCTGCAACCAATACATCAGCACCAGCTTCCACTAATAAGTTGGCATTTTTATTGGTAACCCCACCATCTATTTCAATAAGAGTATCAGCTCCAGCAAAATCGATTAGATTTTTTAACTGTTGTACTTTTTTATAGGTATTCTCAATAAATGATTGTCCACCAAAACCTGGATTTACACTCATGATACATACCATGTCAATATCTTTTATTACATCCTCTAAAACAGCGACAGGAGTATGAGGATTTAAAGCAACTCCTGCTTTCATTCCTTCTGCCTTAATTGCTTGAAGTGTTCTGTGTAAATGTGTACAAGCCTCATAATGAACAGTCAATATATCTGCTCCAATTTTTTTAAAAGTAGGAATGTATTGATCTGGATTTACAATCATTAAATGCACGTCCATTGTTTTCTTTGCGTGTTTTTTGATTGCTTGAACCACTGGCATTCCAAATGAAATATTAGGTACAAATACCCCATCCATTACATCAATATGAAACCAATCGGCGTCACTATTGTTAACCATTTCTATATCCTTTTGAAGGTTTGCAAAGTCTGCTGCAAGAACCGAAGGGGCAATTAATTTGCTCATTTCTTTATGTTTGAATAATTATTTTGCAAAAATAGTATAAAAAAAGAAAACTCTCGATAGGTATATCGAGAGTTTTTGGTAGTTGATTATTAATACTTGGTTATCCTAAGTAAGTCATCAAGATTTTTGATCTTGAAGTGTGTTTTAATCTTCTAATAGCTTTTTCTTTGATTTGACGTACACGTTCTCTTGTTAAGTCAAAAGTTTCTCCAATTTCTTCAAGAGTCATTGGCTGGTGCTCCCCAAGTCCAAAATATAATTTTACAACATCAGCTTCACGAGGAGTTAAAGTTTCAAGAGCTCTTTCAATTTCAACTCTAAGAGATTCATGTAATAACGTTTTATCTGGATTAGGAGATTCTCCTGAATTCAATACATCATATAAATTAGAATCTTCACCTTCAATTAAAGGGGCATCCATAGAGACATGACGACCTGAGTTTTTCATAGATTCCTTTACATCATTTACAGTCATGTCTAATTTCTTAGCAATTTCTTCAGCTGATGGCGGACGCTCGTTTTCTTGCTCTAAGAAAGCGTACATTTTATTAATCTTGTTGATAGATCCAATTTTATTTAATGGTAATCTAACGATACGTGATTGTTCTGCAAGTGCTTGAAGAATAGATTGACGAATCCACCATACAGCGTATGAGATAAATTTAAATCCACGTGTTTCATCAAAACGTTTTGCAGCTTTAATCAATCCCAGATTTCCTTCGTTAATCAAATCAGGTAAAGTCAATCCTTGATTTTGGTATTGTTTTGCTACAGAAACCACAAAACGTAAATTTGCTTTGGTAAGTTTTTCTAGCGCTACTTGGTCACCCGCTTTAATACGTTGTGCCAATTCTACCTCCATATCGGCAGTAATCAAATCTACTTTTCCAATTTCTTGTAAATACTTGTCTAACGATGCAGTTTCCCTATTGGTAACCTGCTTGGTAATTTTCAGTTGTCTCATAGTGTTGCAAATGCTAAGCAGAAGTCGAGTTGAGTCTCAGTCTTCTCCGCTTGTATATATACGTATGATCGTTTGAAAATGTTACAAAAAATAGTAGTTATTTTTTGTTTTATTTTTAATAATATGTGTATTCTGCTGGTTTATAGGTTATTGGGATCGTGAATTCAATTCTGGTTCCTTCCCCAATTACGCTATGTATTTTGAAAGATCCTTTCATCATTTTTATTCTTGCCTCAATTTGATGGATTCCTATACCGTTAGATTCTATTTTTTTGGAGGTGTCAAACCCAACTCCATTATCTTCAATTTCTACATGCAAGTTTTTCCGATATTCCATAACATTAACATGGCCCTCTTTGGCACGACTGTGTTTTATAAGATTGTTTACCAGTTCCTCAATGATATTATTGGTCTTGATTTCGAAACTTTCTTCGTATCGTTGTAGATTTTCTGTAGATGCTGTTATCTCTAAATCGGTATTTGAGTATTTCTCGCAAAAATCTTGAATGGCATAGCTTAGTCCAAATTTTAATAAAACCGATGAGATAAGTTCGTGCGATAAATTTCTGATTTTCCCTGAGGCCTCATCAATGATAGTTTGAGTCTTATCTATTTCTATAGGGATCTTACCAACTACCTTGTTTTTACTTGCCTGCAAATGTAGATTGGCAGCAGAAAGAAGTGCACTTACACTGTCGTGTAATGTTTCCGCTATTTGTCTACGTTCCGCTTCTTTTCCGTCAAGTGTAGCATTTAAAATTTTGATACGGGTGAGAGATTCCATGTGTTCAATTTGTTTCTCTTTCATTAACCGCGTTTTCTCAATAACAAGATCTTTGTTTTCGTCCTTTAGCTTTGCATTTTTAGTGTAGATCCAAAAAATAAAGACTATAATAAATAAACAAACAATTAAACTTATGATAATGAGCTCAAATCGTTTTTTTTCTTGAAGTTGAAGTAATTGTTTTTTTGCAGCATTTTGTTTGATGATGTCTACATTGTGTTTGGCCTCAATTTCAGTTATAATGGCATCAAATTCGGCATTCCTTAAACTATCGGCAATTTTGTTTGCTCTGTTTAAATATTCATAGGCTATGTAATCTTTTGTTTTGTAATAGGTCCAAGCTAAATTTGCATTGATCATTCTTTGTAGACTAGTTTTTCTATTAGACCTAGAATTTTTTAACAAATCTAAAGCTTCAGAATAATAGGCTTTAGCTTCATTGTATTTCGTTAATTTAAGATCATTACCTGCTAATGTATTTAGACAAATTACTTGTCCAATCGTGTCTTGTCTTTTAATTTGAATGTCAAGTGCTTTTTTGACATAGTTTCGGGCTTTGTTATGTTTATTGTTTAGAAAATATATTATTGATAAACCATTATATTGCTCTGCCTTTTGACGTAAATATTTTGGGTTGGTACCAATGTACTTAGAGGCAGTTTCGTTATAGTAAAATAGAGTGTCTTTACTTTTATTATATTTAAGACTATCCTGTACATATTGATTAAAGTGATTAGCACTCAAATTTAGATTGCTGTTAATAATAAAGGAGGTGTCTTTAAGGATTTTTGAGAGGGATAATGCTTTTTTATTGTAAAATATAGCTTTTTGAAAATTATTTATGTTTTTAAAAATTTTTGCTATTTCTGAATTTGCAATGTATAGAACTTTCAAATTATTTCTAATTCGAGCAATTTCGATAATCTTGAGGTATTCTGTTAAAGCCTTTTCTATTTCATTTGATGCAACAAATTCTTCCGCGTTTTTAAGTAATTTTGGTAAATCATTTTTTTCATGAATTTTATCAACAACAAAAGCCACTGAAAAACCGTCAGTGGCTAATATTTTGTTAAAAGTTCCAAAAAGAACCAAAGTAAAAAAAACTTTTAAAATTTTTTTACTCATATATAATGGTTTTTTTTATTGCATTACAAACTCAGGAGGATCTACTTTATAATTGTTACTAGTTCTAGCACTTAAAGTAGTTGTACTTATATTACGCATAAATACAATATTTAATTTTTCTCCGTCGAATTTAAGATAATTTTTTGAATAATTGTTTTTGCCTTCTGTAACACCTGGATCTAGATAAATTTCATGTCTGTTTAATTCGTCATTAAATCCAAAAGTCGCTACAAAGTTTTTCTTTAGTTTAAAATCCAATTGATAAGAACCATCTTCTAATAAGCTAAATTTATAATCTTTAACAATTTTAATAGTTTTTGCACTCGCAGTTGTTGAAATCTTATCGTCTAAAATGCTTATTCCAGGGATTTTAATGTCATCGTTACTAACAAAGTCTAATTTAATTTGGTTGTTTACCAAGGGTAAAACCGTTGTGTTGTTCACGTTTGTAGTTCCCTCAGAAATGATGATTTCATTTCCTTCTGAACCACTTACAATTGTAGAAGTGTTACCTTCACTTAAAGTATGTTCTAAAATAAAGCTTCCATCTTCTGTTGTTGATAAAGAGTATGATTTTAAAGAAGTTTCTTTACTTAATTCTTCTGTTAAATTTGAATCATCGGTACAAGATGTTAATCCGATTGTTAAGGCTGCAATAGCCAGACTTTTGTAAAAAGTTTTCATAATTTTAGGGTATATATGGTTATTAAATGGTTCGTTGTTTGTAAAAAAATGCCCTAGCTTTTGAGGGCTAGGGCAGTAAAATCAAATATTAGGGGTAGGATCTGATTTTATAATAATTTATTCCTCACAGCATACATTGCTAATCCAACTGAATTTTTTGCTTTTGTTTTGAAAAGCAGGTTTTTTCTGTAGGTGTCAACAGTGCTTGTGCTGATGTTAAGTCTTTCAGCTATTTCTTTAGTACTTAATTCAATACTAATTAGCCTTAAAACTTGTAGTTCTCTATCTGTCAATGAGCTGGTGAAAACACCATCTTGATGTACTTTTTTTCTAACTGTTCTTCCTACTGCCGCAGCAACTAGGTCTTTTTGAACTTCTTTACTAAAATATTGATCTCCATTGTAAACAGAGTTGATTGCTTCTACGATGTTTTCTCCAGCACATTTTTTTGCTAAAAAACCATCAGCACCAATTTTCAGTACTTCTTTTACCAATTTAACATCATCGTAACTCGATAATACAATTGTAGGTTGTTTGATACCATTTTTATATAAATGATTTAAAACTTCCAATCCGTCAAGCTTTGGCATGTTAATGTCCAAAACCAATACATCCGCTTTATTATCCTCTAACCAACTTAGTACATCCTGTCCGTTAAGTGAGTGTCCTGCAACTTCAATATTTTTTTCATCTTTTAATACTGCTTCAATTCCGTCAATTAATATTTGATGATCATCCGCAATATGAACTTTAATAATTTCTTTATTTTCCATTAGCTGTTACAAATTTAAATGGTTTATAGGTTACTCACAATCCTGCTTATAGGCGAAATTTACATATCCCTAAAAATAGGGATGCCTTAAAAGCAAATATATAAAGTATTTTTTGGTTAGAATTTTGATAAATTCAAACTAGTGTTTTATCCATAAAAAAACCTGAAGTTGAACTTCAGGTTTTTTCCGCATAAATAAACTAAGATGTTAGGGTTATCGCAAACGATCTACAGATTTTACAAGGTTTTCATCCTTTTTAATTGCTTTGTTAGCCATGACGAGCAAAACAATAACAATAATTGGAAGAGTTACCCCAATACCTTTCTCCGAAACGTTAGTTTCTCCAGATACCATTAGAGACTCGAATAACAATACACCTAATAAATAGAAGTTGATTAGAATGTTTAATCGTCCAAGTACAAATTGATTTTGTCTGTTTTTGAATAAAAAGATAGACAATGCAGATAAAAGACTTGAAATGAAAAAACCAATTCCAATTGATTTTATTAAGAAACGATCATCAGTGATTAAACTTGTTATATTAGAAAGATTGTTGTTTTCACTTCCTAGAAAGGAAACAAAAAACACAACTCCACCTGAAATAAAGGCTGCTAATAACAAGTAAATAGACTGGATTCGTTGTATCATTTAATTAATTACTGATAATTTTGGTGAACAAAAATAGTTTTTCTTGTTTGAATATTCAATAAAAAATGAAGTTAACTTGTGTATTATATTTTGAATGATCAATAGTAGTTTGATATACAGAAATTTGTATGGCTAGAATGTGGCTGTATATTTTAGATTTTTTTTATAAACTTTATGTTTTAAAGAATAAAATTATATATTTGTTATTCATATTGATACTACGTTAGGGTGTTTTGAACTCTTCAAAACTTCTAATGGGTTAGTAATTCACAAAAATCATATCCAATTCTTCTTCATTTTATTTTCACTAGAAGAATATCATAAATTATATACACATTAACATGTTTGAAATTTCACAACTCAAGAGTAAGACTCTTGTTGAGTTACAGGCTATTGCAAAAGAAAAAGGATTAAAAAAAACAAGTCAATTGAAAAAAATTGATTTGGTCTACCAAATCTTAGATGCTCAAGCTGCTGAAGGTGCGTCTGCAAAAGAAACTGTTGAAAAGACAGAAAAGGTTGCTCCGAAACCGAGAAAAAAAAGAGTGAAAGTAGAAAATCCGGTTGTCACAAAGCCAAATGAAACTTCTAAAGAAGTAGAGGCTGTACCTGCTTCTGCCCCAATCAAGGTAGAAGCTAAAAAGGAAATTATTAATTCCGATAAAAATATTAGTGCAAAAGAAGATAAACCTCGTGTACCTAAGAAAAGAGTAGAACGAAATGATGTTTCTAAGGCTCCAACTAAGGACGTGGCTGGTTCTGAGAATCAAAAAACTAATGAAGGTGTAAAGTCTAAAGGACCACAACATAGGAATAATGATGGGAAACAAAGACAGAACCCAAATCAGAACCCAAATCAGAACCCAAATCAGAATCAAAAAAGAACTCCTCAACATAAAAATCAACATAAAGAAAAGAATCACAATAAGAGTAATACTAAATTTAGAGATCCTGATTATGAATTTGATGGGATTATTGAAAGTGAAGGGGTGTTAGAAATGATGCCTGATGGGTATGGTTTTTTAAGATCTTCAGATTATAATTACTTATCATCTCCAGATGATATTTACGTGAGTCAATCGCAAATTAAATTATTTGGTTTAAAAACAGGTGATACGGTTCTTGGTAATGTAAGACCTCCTAAAGAAGGTGAAAAGTATTTTCCTTTAATTAGAGTTTCTAAAATAAATGGTTTACCTCCTAATGTGGTTAGAGATCGTGTTTCATTTGAGCATTTGACTCCTTTGTTTCCGAATGAAAAATTTAATTTAATAGACAGGAAAAAAACATTGTCAACTAGAATTATGGATTTGTTCGCTCCAATAGGAAAAGGACAAAGAGGGATGATTGTTGCCCAACCAAAGACAGGTAAGACCATGTTGTTAAAAGATATTGCAAAAGCAATAGCAGAGAATCATCCGGAAGTTTATCAGATTGTTCTTTTAATTGATGAAAGACCAGAAGAGGTTACAGATATGCAACGTAGTGTAAAAGGAGAAGTAGTTGCTTCTACGTTTGATGAACCGGCTGAGAAGCATGTTAGAGTTGCAAATATTGTGTTAGAAAAAGCAAAAAGACTTGTTGAGTGTGGACATGATGTGGTAATTCTTTTGGATTCAATTACACGTTTGGCAAGAGCTTATAACACCGTAGCTCCTGCTTCCGGGAAAATTTTATCTGGAGGTATTGATGCAAATGCATTACACAAACCAAAACGTTTTTTCGGTGCTGCAAGAAATATTGAAAATGGAGGTTCTTTATCCATAATAGCAACTGCATTGACAGAAACTGGTTCTAAAATGGATGAAGTAATTTTTGAAGAATTCAAAGGTACTGGAAATATGGAATTACAGTTGGATAGAAATATTTCTAACCGTAGAATTTACCCTGCAATTGATCTTATCAAGTCAAGTACAAGAAGAGATGATTTGTTATTTGATGCTAAATCAGTGCAAAGAATGTGGGTGTTACGTAAGTATTTGGCTGATATGAATCCTATTGAAGCAATGGAATTTATTAGTGATAAAGTAAAGTATTCTTTAAATAATGAAGAGTTTCTTATTTCTATGAATGGATAGTAACCAAAATAAAACATCTGAAAAACGGACTGCTTATGCGGTCCGTTTTTTTTTAAAAAGATTCTAAAACTATTTCAAGGTTTTTTTGATTACCAATTAAGGATGTAGCCGAACCTACATTCAAATTGGAGATAATCCTATGATGCCCTAAGTTTTTACCAGTTTGATTAATATTTAAGGTTTCAACAAGAATTGCTTTTGTTTGTTTGGCAACTGCTCTTCCGGAATCTATAATAGAAACAGAATCGCCTGTTAGTTTTTTTATGCTTGGAATAAGAAAGGGGTAATGAGAGCATCCAAGTACAAGGTAATCGATATTTTTGGCTAACATGGGCGTTATGTATTTCATTAGAAGCGCATCCATTTCAGGGCTTTCTATTTGGTTCCGCTCTATTAGTGGTACAAGACCTGTTCCGACCGTTTCAATTATTCTAATACCATTCATGTGCTTTTTAGAAGTTTCAGCAAATAGGGAGCTATTCAGAGTGCCTTTGGTAGCTAGGATACCAATTATTTTGGATTTTGTTTGTAGAGCTGCTGGTTTTATAGCAGGTTCTATACCAATAAAAGGTATGTTGTAAGTAGCACGTAAGGTTTTGATTGCATTTGTTGTGGCTGTATTGCATGCTACAACAATTAGTTTACAGCCTAGTTCCATTAACCTTTCAGTGTTTTTGATACAAAGTTTTAAAATTTCTTCCTTTGATTTTTCTCCATAGGGAGCGTTTTTGCTGTCGGCAAGATATATAGTGTTTTCCATAGGAAGTAAATCAATGATTTCTTTCCAAATAGAGAGACCTCCGACTCCAGAATCAAATATTCCTATAGGCTTTGTACTCATGAGAAAATCTTCTAATTAGTTGTTTTATGAAACTGTTAGGGGCTAAAATAAGCAAAAAAAAACTCGTTATTCATTGGAATAACGAGTTTCAGATAAAGTGTGAATTCCTTATTGAATTCCTAATTTTGTTTTTACAGCTGGACCTAAATCTTCACCTTCAGAAACGATAAGTGCTTTTGAGTCTAAAACATAAACAAAACCTTTAGTTTTAGCGATCGCTTTGATAGCGTCTTGTGCTTTTTTAATAATTGGCTCAAGAGCTGCTTTCTCCTTTTGTTGTAGTTCTTGCTGAGCAACTTGTTGTAGTTGTTGAATTTTTCCTTGATCAGCTTGAACTTCTTTGATTCTTGCCTCGTTTTGAGCTGCTGTTTGAGAAACCTCTTCTGCAGTATACTTGTCAATCTTAGCTTTTAATGCTTTCTGAGCATTAGTGATTTCTTCACCGTATGTTTTACCAAGTTTTTCTAAATCTGCTTGAAGTTTAAGAGTTTCAGGCATTTTAGATACAATCTCTTCAAAATTAATATGTGCTACTTTTTGAGCTTGAGTGAAAGTAGACATCCCTAGTGTTATCACTACTGCTGCTAATAAAGTTTTAAAATGTTTCATCTTTGTAATTATTTAATATTTATTCTTTTGGTTATTTTTATCTATGGATAATTTTACTTTCTCTTTCTGCTTTTTTACGCTTTTGCTCTTCAATTCTTTTTTCTAGATCTTCTTTAGCTTGCGCTTTTTTAAGTTTCGCCTCTTCTCGTTCTCTTTCTTTTTCTGATTTCGTAATGTAAGAGATTACCGTTTTACTAATATCATACTTTGGATTTGCATATAGCATTGTGAGATCACTAGTTCTATCGAAAACAAAGTCATATTTTTTTCTTGCTACTATTTGCTGAATGGCATTAAATACTTCGTCTTGGATCGGTTGAACTAATTGTTTTCTTAATTCAAAATAAGCTCCTTTTGTTCCAAAGTAACTAGCACGCATTTTTGATAATTCGTTTTCTTTTATTTGGATATCTTCTTGTCTTTCTACTACAAGATCTTCCGTTAAAAGTATTTTTTCATTGTTAAGTTCTAATTTTAGGTTTTTTATTTCGTTTTCAGAACGTTCAATTTTTTTTCTCCATTGCGATGCCTTAGAGTCCAATTTTAATTGTGCTTTCTCATAACCTGGTACATTTTGTAAAATATACTCCATGTCTATAAAAGCGATGCTCTGTGGTTTTTGACCAATACAAGCACAACTTATGAAAATGATTAATATGGAAAGTTTTTTTAACATTATTTAACTCAAAAATTTCTACGAAAACAAATATAGTAAATTAGAACTGTTGACCAATAATAAAGTGTGTTTGCCATCCTGATGGTTGGAAACTACCTGGAGGAGCATCAAGTCCATTTGCAAAATCTATACCTAATAAACCAAAAGCAGGCATAAATATACGTACTCCAAGTCCAGCAGATCTTCTCACATCAAAAGGATTGAAAGATTGAAAGTCTTGGTATGAATTTCCTGATTCTAAAAATCCTAATACATAAATAGACGCAGAGGGTTTTAAAGTAATTGGATATCTAACTTCCATGGTAAATTTGTTATAGATAGTTCCTCCATTCACACCAGAAAGACTAGAGTTTTCATAACCTCTCAAACCTACAATTTCTCTACCGTCAAATTGACTTTGCTGCAATCCATCTCCACCTACGTAATATCTTTCAAATGGCATGTCTTTCAACGCTTCATTATAATACCCCAAGTACCCTAACTCTATTTGTGTCATCAATACAGATTTTCCAATCAATTTGGTATACCATTTTGATTTGTAACCAAGTTTGTAATATTCCAACCATTTATAGCGTGCTTCGTTGATTCGCCCTTGGTTGGGAACTGTACCTAAGTATTCACCATTTGGTCCGTAAGCATCATCTCTATATGCTGGGTCATCTTCTATGGTACTGAAATCTGTACTGCTGAATAATGAGTGAGGCAAAGTAAATTTTGCAGAAACACTGAATTCTGATCCTGTGGTAGGGAAAATTCTACTTGGTCCTGATGAGTTTCTTCCTAGGGTAATGCTGTAAGATAGGTTATTAGAAACTCCTGTACCATCTTCAAAGTTTAACAATCCAATATTGTATTGGTTGATGTCGTATTGTTTAAAACTAATAGCTTGACTAAGCGTAAAGAAATCATCTGGCCATGTCAAACGTTGCCCTAAACCAACCGTTACTCCAAAAATATTCAAACGTCTGCTTTTGTCAACATTGTTTGATGTGAAATCAACTTGATATTGTCGAGAATTGTAAACAGAAAATGAAAATGATTTAGGCTTTTTACCACCTAACCAAGGTTCTGTAAATGAAAAGCTATGTGTGCTGTAGTACCTACTTACCTGAAGTCTCAAGGCAAGAGATTGACCATCACCCATTGGTAAAGGTTTATATTCTTTACCATTAAATAAGTTTCTTATAGAGAAATTGTTAAATGACAATCCTAATGTTCCAATGAAAGATCCACCACCGTAACCTCCTTGCAGTTCTATTTGACTGGAACCTTTTTTAACAACCGAGTAGTCAATATCAACGGTTTTATCTGCATAATTAGGTTTTAAATCAGGAGTCACATTTTCAGGATCAAAGAAACCTAATTGCGAGATTTCACGAATAGAACGGATAATATTTTCCTTACTGTATAGATCTCCTGGTCTCGTTTTAAGTTCTCGATAAACAACAAAATCATTCGTTACCTCATTACCAGATACTGATACATTTCTAATTGTGGCAGGGTCATCTTCATGGATTCTGATTTCTACAGAAATCTCATTGTTATCTACCCTTGTTTCAACAGCATTTACTTGAGAGAACAAGTAACCACTATTTTGGTATAAAGATGAAATATCTTCGGAGTCAGGTGAACCATCGCCTTTTACTCTTTCATTAAGTAATTTGGCATCATAAACATCACCTTTTTCAATTCTTAAGAAACGATTTAATTGGGCAGTGGTGTAATTACTGTTTCCAAGGAAGTTGATGTCTCCAAAATAGTAACGTTTCCCTTCTTCTAATTTAATTTGAAGACTAATGCTTTTGTCATCTTTGTTCCAAATAATACTGTCAGATATGATTCTAGCATCACGATACCCTAACTCGCTATATTCGTCTAGTAAGTTTTGTAGATCGTCTTTGTATTTTTCTTTGATGTATTTAGAAGACTTCCAGAATCTACCCCAAAATTTTCTTTTGGTATCTTTAAAAAAAGTTCTTAATTGAGCATCACTTATATCTTTATTTCCATCAAAAGAAATTTCTTTAATTTTTATCTTTTTACCTCTATCAACCGAGATTAAAAGGTCCATAGCATTTCCTTCTGTGGTGTCTTTTCGAGTATGAAGATTTACTTTTGTTTTAAGGTACCCTTTGTCAGTATATGTTTTTTTAAAGTAATTTTTGGTGGTTACCATTAGGTTGTCAGTAAGCATATCACCTTTATTGATGTCAGCTTCTTCCCTTAAATCTTTTGCTTTTGATTTTTTGATTCCTGATATGGTAATACTACTGATCTGTGGCAATTCAGTAACATTGAATTCTAGATAAGCGGTATCTCCGTCAATTTTAGAAATAAAGACTTCTACAGAGCTAAATCTTTTTGTACCATAAAGTTTTTTGATTGCGCTTGAAAGCTTGTCTCCAGGAATTTTTATAACTTGACCGGTTTTAAGCCCAGAATATACTTTTACTGATTGTTCGCTAAATTGTTGCGCTCCAACAACAGAGATTTCACCTAAAATATACTCTTTTCCACTCTCAAAAGGAACAGATGAAGTAGTGGTGGAGGACTCAGTTTCTTGAGATGTGGCTATGCTTGTGCATAATACAAAACTCAAAAAAAGAGTTAATATTTTGATACTATTCATTTAGGTTTTCAATTTGTTCGCTTGTTTTTCCAAAGCGTCGTTCACGATTTTGATACTCAACTACAGCCTTATAAAAATCGTTTTTTCTAAAATCTGGCCAAAGAACATTTGTAAAATGAAATTCTGCATATGCAATTTGCCATAATAGAAAGTTGCTAATACGTTGTTCTCCACTTGTTCTGATAACTAGGTCAACTTCAGGCAAAGAAACTGTATATAAATGATTATTAATAATTTTTTCATCAATTTCTTCAATTGAAAGTTCATTATTAACAATTTTTTTTGAAATGTTTTGTACGGCTTGAACAATTTCCTCTCGAGAACCATAGCTCAAAGCAAAGGTGAGCGTTATTTTTGTGTTCGTTTTGGTTGCCTCAATAACATCTCTTAAAGTATTTTGTGCTTTTTTGGGTAAGCTTTCTAAACATCCAATAGCATTAACTTTGATATTGTTTTCTTGAAAGCCGGGTAATTCTTTTTTTAAAGAGTTTATAAGTAGACTCATAAGAGCGTCTACTTCAAGTTTGGGTCTGTTCCAATTTTCTGTAGAAAAAGCATATAATGTAATTGCTTTAGTTCCAATTTCGCTTGCTGCCTCTACAGACTCTCTTACAGATGTAAGTGCATTTCTATGACCGAATATTCGGTTCATTCCTTGCTGTTTAGCCCATCTACCATTACCATCCATAATGATAGCAACATGTTGAGGGATTTTATTTGAGTCTATTTGAGTAAAGTAATCCATTAGCGTCTTCTTGTTGTGTAATATCTAGTCCTACCAAAGGTGTAAGACAAGGTGAAACCGGTAAATGCATACCAGTCGTTTGTTTTGGGGTCCCCAAATTTAGCATTTTCTGGGTGATTTGTCAGTATTTCATCTTTGTAAAATTGACTATCATCCAAATCATCAGTAAAAGAGTATCGAATGCGGATCTCAGCCCCTAGAATTAGATTGTCTGAGATCTGAACTTTATATCCAGCACCAAAAGGGAGTGCGATTCCAAATTTGTTTTTATAACTGTAATTGTCAGCGGTACCTTGTGCAGCTTTGTAATGAAAAGCAGCCAATTCGAAAATCAGATATGGGGTATGCGATTTATGCCAATGTGAAACAGTATAATCGAAAAAATTAAAATCAATTCCTGCTGTAATTTCAGAAACAGTTTTATTTACAGGTGTATCAAATTGTTGTCTGATTGCATTTTTAGAATCTGCGTTGTTCGCCTTTATTTTCATAGCAGTGAAAGATGCACGATAAGCAATTCTTGGGTTTCTGTTGTATTTGTACATCAGTCCAAACGCAGGTGCATTTGGAATTACAAGTGTTGAAGTTCCTATATCTCCACTATAGTTACTTCCTCCAATTGATGCTCCTATTTCATGTAATTGGGCAAAACAGCTTGCTCCAAAGCAGATAAATGTTAATATTATTAAATTTTTCCTCATAATTTAAAATAGCGTGCAAATATAAATATTTCAATTTGCTTTGTTAAGTAATACGTTCTCTTTTTATTAACTTAAATATAGTAGCTTTATTGTAAGGGAATAATTTATCTGTGTGAATAGGGGCGTTAGTTTGTGTAATTTCTTTTGTCTTCTCCCCAAAATAATTTTTCTCTAAGGGTTCCTATAAAAGTTTGTTGATTTAATTGGATGATTTTTACAGGAAAATTAGCTTTTGTTAGAGTAAGTTCAATTTCAAAAGGTACTGTAGATACTCTCGAGTCTAGAGAAAGAAAAAATTCCTTTTCTCTTCCGATAATTTTTAATTTAATCTCTGTGGTGTCAGGGATAACCAAAGGTCTTGCGCTTAAATTATGAGGAGCAATAGGTGTTAGTACAAAATTATTTGATTCTGGCATAATAATCGGTCCATGACAACTTAAAGAATATCCAGTAGATCCCGTTGGAGTGGCAACAACCAATCCATCAGACCAATATGTGGTTAGATATTCGTCATTTAAATAGGCTTCTACTCCAATCATAGAAGTAGAGTTTTTACGTGCAATAGTTACTTCGTTTAAGGCAAAGTTGATATCGTTAAAATGAATATTTTCATCATTTGTAGAAATTTGTAAAACCGCTCTTTCTTGGATGGTATATTCTTTGTCGATTAAAGATTGAATTGTGTTTTCAATTTCTTTTTTCTGAACCGTAGCAAGAAAACCTAATCTTCCGGTATTAATTCCTAGTATGGGAATATTTAAATCTTTTACAAGTGTTGCTGCATTTAAGATGGTTCCATCTCCTCCAAGAGTAAATAGTAGATCAAAGGTGCTGTCTAAATCTTCATGTTTTTGAAAAGTTTTATAATTTAGATTTTCAACTCCTAATTCGTCAAGAATGGTTACAAACTCTTTATAGATTAAAATTTCAATATTGAATTTGTTTAAGTTTTCAATAAGGATTTCAAAGTATTGTCGATCCGTATTTTTATACGCTTGTCCAAAAATGGCAACTTTATTCATTTCTTGTGTTTTGTGTTGAGTAAGATTAGATACTCAAATATCTTTGTAAATAATTAGATCTGTTTTTTAGGTCCTCTAAATAAGAGTCATCCTCATGATTTGAGATTACATTATATTCATAACGTCTGTATGATTGTATAATTTCGTCAATGATATCTGTTTTTATTTTTAGTGTAATCTGTGTGGTTTTTTCATTTTTTAGAGAAACATGCAAGCCAAGGACTAGGGCATTGTTGGATTCTGAAATTTGAGTAATCTCGGAAATAGAATACGTTGCTGTATCTTTTTCAAGGATTAAAACGATACCCTCTTCTGTTAAAAAAGGAGTTTCTGCATAGATATTTAGGATCTCGTTTAGTTCGTAAAAGCCAATATATTCCTTTTTTGAATTCAGAACCGGTAGAATATTCGTTTCGTTTGTTGCAAAAAGAGTTAATAAATCAATTAGATTATCTTCATCTGTCGCGAAAAATGATTCAAACGAATATTGGTATTCAGAAATTAATTTTGATTCATCGCTGAAAGTTTGCAAATCACTTGCCGATAAAGAACCAAATAATTTATTATTTTGAAGTATCGGAAAATGACTAACTAACTGATCTTTAGTTTTTAGTTTTGAGTCTGAAACACTTTCGTTAAAGTTTAACGTAGGTAAATCGTTCGAGATGTAATCTTCTAATTTCATGGTGTTTTCTAATTGTCGCAAATTAATAAAATTTCATGTAAAATGATGTATTTTTGCCTTTTTAAAATGGCTGTTTCGAATAGTTAAAATACAAAAAATATAATGACAAAATTAAGTGTGAATATTAATAAAATAGCGACGTTAAGGAATTCAAGAGGAGGGAATACTCCAGATTTGCTTAAGGTAGCTTCGGATATAGAGGGGTTTGGTGCAGAAGGAATTACGATTCACCCAAGACCAGATGAACGTCATATTCGTTATCAAGATGCTTATGATTTAAAAGACTTGGTTACGACTGAATATAATATTGAAGGAAATCCTATTGAGCAATTTAAGAAAATGGTTTTAGAAATTAAGCCTACGCAAGTTACCTTGGTGCCTGATGGAGATGATAATATAACTTCGGATGCTGGTTGGGATACCATAAAACATCAAGAATATTTAAAAACTATAATAAGCGAGTTTAAGTCTCAAGGAATCAGAACTTCCATTTTTGTAGATCCAATTCCGGAAATGATTGAAGGTGCTGCCGCTACAGGAACCGATAGGATAGAATTGTATACAGAGGAGTTTGCAGTTGAGTATGCTAAAGGAAATGAAGCAGCGATCAAACCGTATGCAGCTTGCGCCCAATTAGCACATGATTTAGGAATGGGAGTGAATGCTGGGCATGATCTAAGTCTTGAGAATATTGAGTTTTTTGCAAAAAATATTCCGCATCTTGCAGAAGTATCGATTGGGCATGCACTGATTTCTGAATCTTTGTATTTAGGATTAGAAAATGTGGTGAATATGTATAAGAATAAGATGAAATTTGACTAGCTAAATATTTATGGAAGTTTTACATTCTAAAATTCAGGGAGAAGGAACTCCGTTACTTATTTTACATGGGTATTTTGGTATGGGTGATAATTGGAAATCTCATGCCAATAAACTCGCAGAAAATTATCAAGTTCATTTAATTGATCAGAGAAATCATGGAAGGAGTTTTCATTCTGACGATTTTGATTATGAATTATTAGTGGAAGACTTAGAAGGGTATTATGATTTTCATAAGCTAGAAAGTGCTATTGTATTAGGGCATTCAATGGGTGGGAAAACTGCGATGTCTTTTGCTGTGACTTTTCCTGAAAAAGTAGAGAAGTTAATTGTAGCAGATATTGCCCCTAAAAATTACCCACCACATCACCATCAAATATTGGAAGCTTTAAATGCAGTTGATTTTTCTAAGATTTCATTACGAACAGAAGTGGATGGCATTTTGAAGCAATATATTGATGAAGTTGGAGTTCGGCAGTTTTTACTTAAAAATGTATATAGAAAAACTAAAGACCAACTTGCTTTTAGGTTCAATCTTGAAAGCTTAACGGAAAACAATAATGAAGTAGGAGCGCCATTGGCAGCATTTACAGAGTATGATGGGGAGGTGCTTTTTTTAAAAGGCGCTAATTCAGGGTATATATCTGACGATGATATTCCGCTTATTGAGGCGCATTTTTCAAATGCCACGCTAGTTACAATTGAAAATGCAGGTCATTGGTTGCATGCTGAAAATCCTACAGATTTTATGAATGCACTCCTAGCTTTTCTGAATTCGTAAGAATTTGAGTTTTAAATAAACACTACGTTTATTAACTGTTTTATTGTCAGTGTTTTTGTTAACTTGTCATGATACAACAGAATGGTATTGTTTTGGCTGTTGTTTATTTAAATTTAAATATATGAAAACACTTATAAAAATATTGGTTACTGCAGTTGCGGTATTGATTATTTCTAATTTATTACCTTCTATACATGTAACAAACTACACTTCTGCTGTTTGGGTTGCAGCGGTTCTAGCCTTATTGAATACCTTTTTAAGACCCGTGCTGATTTTGCTAACCTTGCCCGCTACTATTTTAAGTATGGGATTGTTTATCTTCTTTATAAACGCAGGTATCGTATTGATGGCTAGTAATATGGTTGATGGTTTTTATGTAAATGGATTTATGTCGGCCTTACTTTTTAGCTTATTGCTTTGGGGGGTAAGAGCTGTGTTGTTTTCATTGTTGCTTGAAGATGACCAAACTCCAAGAAATAGAATAAGTTAAAGATTGTTCAATTCGCAAAAAAGTATTATTTTTGCACCCAATTTTAAGGAATATAAAAGTCAAAGAATTAAGATGAATATTACAAAAGAAAGTATAGACTCGTTAAATGCTGTTGTAAAAGTTGATATTACGGCTGCAGATTACAAAGAGAAAGTAGAAACTATTTTACAAGATTACCGTAAAAAAGCTGATATCCCTGGATTTAGAAAAGGACATGTGCCTTTAGGTATGGTTAAAAAGCAGTATGGTAAATCTATCATGATTGACGAGATCAATAAGATGTTGCAAGAATCTTTGAACAATTATTTAACTGAAGAAAAGTTGGATATATTGGGGAATCCTTTACCAAAAGTAAATGAGGAATTCTCTTGGGATACTGAAGATTTTTCTTTTGAATTCGAATTAGGTTTAGCTCCTCAGTTTGAAGTTGACTTAAGTGCGAAGAAAAAAATTACTCAATACAACATTATCGCTGAAGATAGTTTGATTGATAAAGAAGTTGAAAATTTACAAACTCGTTTTGGAAATGTTATCCAAAAAGAAGCTGTAGAAGAAACTTCTAATGTTACTGGTACTTTTGTAAATGCAGAGAAAGAAATCGAAAAGAAATCTACTGTTGCTGTATCTGATATCAAAGGAAAAGTAAACGTAAAGAAATTTGTAGGAGCTAAAGTTGGAGATGTTTTAGAATTAAAAACTAAAAACTTATTTGAAGACAACCATAAATTAATGGGAGCTTTAGGATTGAGTCATGATGAAATTGAAGGATTAGAAATTCCTTTGACTTTTACAATTGAGGAAATTACTGAAACTGAATTAGCTGAATTAAATCAAGAATTGTTTGATAAAATCTTTGGAGAAGGAAAAGTAGCTACTACTGAAGAGTTGAGAGCTAAAATCAAAGAAGATGCAGAAGGTCAGTTCAAACAACAATCTGAGCAACAATTATTAAATGCAGTAACGGAATACTTAGTAGAGAATACTAAGTTTGATTTACCAGCAGAATTCTTAAAGAAATGGTTAGCTACTGCTGGAGAGAACCCAATTTCTGAAGAGCAAGCAAATGAAGAGTTTGAAAAGTCTGAAAAAGGTTTACGTTACCAATTAATCGAAAGTAAAATTATGTCAGCTAATGACATTAAATTAGATTTCGAAGAGTTAAAAGAGTATGCTAAAGGATTTATCAAAGCTCAAATGGCTCAGTACGGAAATTTAGATCCAGAAGAGAAAGAATTGGAAGATATCGCAAACAGAGTATTGGGTAACCAAGATGAAGCAAAGCGTTTACAAGACCAGTTGGTAAGTAAAAAATTATTAGATTTCTATAAAGAAACGATCACTTTCAAAGAGAAAGAAGTTTCTTATGATGCTTTCGTAAAAGAAGTATACAAATAAGAAATTTAAAAGTATAAAGAAAAAGCTCTAAGGGAAACCTTAGAGCTTTTTTCATTTCTATTGTAAATATAGTTTATTTAACCTGTAATAAGTTCAAGTGGTTTAGAATTAAGTTTTGTTTTTTAGTAATTAGAAATGGACTTTTTTGGGGTAGGAAAAACATAGTAACTACTTTTTTAATGAGCAACATTGTTTCTTTTTTTTAATGCTTTTAGGTTTGTCCTAAAAGCATTTTGATGTAGTCTATTTCTTGATAATCTGCTTGGTTGTGCTTTTGCCGTTAGAGTAGATTTTAATAAAATAGAGTCCGTTTTCGTAGGTGCTTAAGTCCAAATCGTTTCCAATATTTTCGCCTAATGTGTTGTATACTTCAACTTGGTCAATGGCGGAGTTGTTTCCAGATATGTTAACTAAACCAGTAGTTGGATTAGGAGTAAGTTTTAAAGTGTTAAAATCGTATGTTTCTTTTGTAGCAAGGCTAGGTAGTGTAATTGAGAATGTTTGGGTTGCTTCTATTCCGCTCGTATTGGATTTCCAGAATCCAATTGTTTCTGTTCCGGTAAATACTGCACCTCCAAAAAAACCAGGTGAGAATGTGAATGTAACATTTCCTGATGCATCTGTAGTGACTACCTTTGAGCCACCCGCCCATTGGTCTCCTGATACATCAGTAATTCTAAATTGATTGTATACCGTATACTCTGTATCCGCGGTAAAGTCTGTTAAGGTAATTTCTAAAGCGGTAGCAGGTGTTTGTGACCAACTTATTGCCTCATTGTCTCCATCTGTATTGATGATGGCAGAGGTAATGGTGCTTTGAGTAATTGTTTGCGCTTTTGAAAGGAACCCAATAAGTAACAACACAAATGTTAAAGTAATTTTTCTCATAATTAAATAGTTTTAAGTGAGTTTCAAAGTTAGGTTATAAAGTGGTTCTAAAGACGGGGAGAAAGTTTACACGTGCCTCATTGCGATTATTTTGGTTTTCTTTTTACTTAGTTAACATGTTAGTTAACATGTTAGATAGCAAAGTTATTATTGAATATATTGAGTTGTGGTGGGAACTTAAGAATTGACCTTTTTGAGTTTCATTAATTAATGACGAGCCAGTGAGTTTTTGAAGTCAAGTTTTTATCTATTTTTATTAATTTTAGTTGGCTGTTTTTCGGTGATCAATTGGAATGAGATTAAAAATAAAAAAGCTTTTAGGTGTCCCTAAAAGCTTTTTATTATTATTTGATCTGTGTTTTTGAGGCTATTTTCGCTTCTGACCTCTTGTTTTTGGTTTTTTATATTTTTTAGCCAATTCTCTCCTGTAAGATCCACCTTGGTTTGTTTTTTTGTTTTTCTCTTTCTTTTCATGAAAAGCTGGTCCTGGTGCAAACTCTTTAGATTTTTTCTTTTGGTAAGGTTTTATGACTTCAACCGGCATTTCATCTTCCGTCATTTTTGAAGAAATTTCAACTTCTTCGGGAAATGCAACAGTCTCGACTTTTAGATTCATCAACGTTTCAACGTTTTCTAAAATTTCTTGATCATTTTCTGTAATAAAACTAATAGCATTTCCTTCATTTTCTGCTCTACCCGTTCTACCAATTCTGTGAATGTAATTTTCTGGGTCATCAGTTATATCAAAATTGATTACATGTGTGATTCCCTCAATGTCAATACCTCTAGCAATTACATCTGTAGCAATTAAAATTCGATGCAATCCTTCTTGGAATCCTTTTATTGCTTGTAATCTGTAGTTTTGAGATTTATTAGAGTGAATTACAGAAATTCCATCGTTGTCTCCAGAGTTTTCTAATTCGCTAAATAGTTTATCTGCCACCCTTTTGTTTTTTACAAATACTAGGGCTTTGCTATAGCTGGCTTTATCTGCAAGTAAAAATTTAAGTAGATTAACCTTGGTATAGAAATTTTTTACATTGTAAATGCGTTGTTCTATGTTTTCAAGTGGTGTTCCTGAGCGTTCTATTTCAACAGTTAATGGGGCTCTAAAAAAGGTAGTAATTATATTTTTAACCTCAGTGGTCATTGTCGCAGAAAATAAAATACTTTGTTTCTTTTCTGGCAGCAAATCTAAGATTGTTTCTAATTGATGTCTGAAGCCTAAATTTAAAACTTCATCAACTTCATCTAAAACTAATTTTTGAATTTTTTTTAAGTTTAATACTTTACTTAACCCTAGATCAATAATTCTTCCAGGAGTAGCTACTAAAATATCTAACCCTTCAAAAATTAATTGTTTTTGAGTGTTGATGTTTGCTCCTCCATAAACACCACCAATTCGGGTATTAATGTAGGGAGTTAATTCTTTTAAAGCCTCTTCTACTTGTACTACTAATTCTCTCGTAGGAACTATAATTAGGACTCTTGGGTGTTTTTGTTCTGAGTACTTTAATTGCTTTAATAGAGGCAGTAAATACGCATAGGTTTTACCAGTTCCGGTTTGTGCAATCCCAACAACATCTCTACCTGATGATATTACAGGAAATGCTTTGGATTGAATAGGTGTTGCATAATCGTAGCCTAAATCATCAAGAGCATTTAATAAAGGTGTGTTTAGTTTTAAGTCAGAAAACCTCATAATCTTATTTTTCAATTGTGCTGCAAAGGTAATCTTAAGATTCCATACTAAAATGGTTTAGCTCATAAATTAAACGATACACATATAAAAAAGAAGAGCCTCCATTTGGAAGCTCTCTAAAATTAATCTTTTCTGTTTTTTATGATTTCATCTTGAAGTTTTCGACTAAGCTCTTGCTGTCTAACCAATGATTTTTTTTGATGGGCTTCAAATTCGTCTTGAGTTTCTTGTAAAAGTTGCTTTGCTTCTTTGGTAACTATATTACTATTGGTGTATTTGTAAAAGAAGAAAAGTGCTATGGCAAGTAAAGTGAAAATGATGATTCCAGCAATCAAGTTGTAGTTGTTTTTATTCATGCTTAGTCCCACAACACTAATAGAATCTTTATTGGTGTTGGCCATAGATAAAGCTTCCTTGGTAGTTGCCAACTCACTTTTTAATTTATTGATTTCAGTTAGTTGAGTATTATTTTCTTCATGTTTCAAATTCAATAGCTTTTTTTGATTTGCCATCGAGTCTAATACATTTTTATGTAATTTATTGAACTTAACCTTAGTGATTACCTTATATTCTTTGTAGTTGGTCGAGGTCTTTTCAAGGTAAATAAACTGACTATTTAAATCTCCTTTGGTTTCAAATGGATTTTCTAGTTTCTTTTTTTGAGCATGACCTACTGAGAAGGCTATAAATAGGAATAAAAATATAATAAGTTTTCCGTTTTTCATTTTTGTGGTTTTCTATATGTGGTTTGTAAATTTATACAAATCTAACGACAAAAATATGCGGTTAGTATACAAATATGCCCAAACTGTAAAATTCTAATTGAACTTTATAATTGTGGAATCATAACCTAAGGCTGTGGTAAAAAAGAATCTTAAATAAATTAATTGTTTTGAGATTATTTTCTATATTAACCAAACAAATATTCCTAAGGGTAATGGAGATTTCATTTACAAATGAATAACTCGTTTTAAGGAATAACTTAGTACCTTTACAAACTATAATTAAAAAATAGAATCAAATGGATTACGGAAAAGAATTTGAAAAATACGCAACAAAACACCACGGAATTAATAGCATGCACTATGATAAAATTAGAAGTTCTGTAACTCCGTATATCATGGAAGAGCGTCAAATGAATATCACACAAATGGATGTGTTTTCTAGATTGATGATGGATAGAATTATTTTCTTAGGAACTGGGATCAATGACCAAGTGGCAAATATTATTCAAGCACAATTATTATTTTTAGAAAGTGTAGATGCTAATAAAGATATTTCTATTTACATAAATTCTCCAGGAGGAGGTGTATATGCAGGATTGGGTATTTATGATACTATGCAATTTATCAAACCAGATGTAGCAACAATATGTACAGGAATGGCAGCATCGATGGGAGCAGTTTTAATGTGTGCAGGAGAAAAAGGAAAAAGATCTGCGTTGCCTCATTCAAGGGTAATGATTCATCAACCTTTAGGTGGTGCACAAGGACAAGCAAGTGATATAGAGATTACTGCAAGGGAAATATTAAAGTTGAAAGATGAATTGTATCAAATTATTTCAAAGCATTCAGGCCAGTCTATTGAAAAGGTTCATGATGATTCAGATAGAGATTACTGGATGAAAGCTGATGAAGCGAAAGCTTATGGAATGGTTGATGAAATTTTATCTAGAAATAAATAAAATTAGATATGTGGTTGGTGAATAACTACATGCGATAATTAAGGAAAGATGTCGAAAGAAGAAAATTTAGAGTGTTCATTTTGCGGACGTAAAAAGGTGGAAACAGATCTGTTAATTGCAGGTATGGATGCGCACATTTGCGATAAATGTATTGAACAAGCCCATGGAATTGTATTAGAAGAAATTTTAGAAGCAGATGACGTATCTGCTGTTTCGGAGTTGGAAGTTAAAAAGCCAACTGAGATAAAAGCTTTCTTAGAACAATACATTATTGGACAAGATCAGACAAAGAAAACTATGGCTGTGGCGGTTTACAATCATTATAAAAGATTGACGCAACCAAAGGACGATAAAAATGATGTTGAGATAGAGAAAAGTAACATGATTTTGGTTGGAGAAACTGGAACCGGTAAAACATTGATTGCGAAAACAATTGCAAAAATGTTAAATGTGCCATTCTCTATTGTTGATGCTACTGTTTTAACGCAAGCGGGTTATGTTGGTGAAGATGTTGAAAGTATTTTAAGTAGGTTACTACAAGCTGCTGATTATGATGTTGAAAAAGCAGAAAGAGGTATTGTATTTATTGATGAAATAGATAAGATTGCCAGAAAAGGGGATAATCCATCAATAACTAGAGATGTTTCTGGGGAAGGAGTACAACAGGCTTTGTTAAAATTATTGGAAGGAACAGTTGTAAATGTGGCTCCAAAAGGAGGTAGAAAACATCCTGATCAAAAATTTGTAGAAGTGAATACCAAAGATATTTTGTTTATCGCTGGTGGTGCCTTTGCAGGAATTGAAAGAAATATTAGCAACCGTTTGAACAGACAAGCTGTTGGTTATTCTGCGGCTATGGCCGTGGATAATGTTGATGAAACAAATTTATTGCAGTATGTTATTCCAAGTGATTTAAAAACATTTGGATTGATTCCTGAGATTATTGGACGTTTGCCTGTTCTAAGTTATATGAATCCTTTGGATGCGAAAACATTACGCTCTATTTTAACAGAACCTAAAAATTCATTAGTAAAACAATACACTAAATTGTTTGAAATGGATGATGTTGCATTTACAATAGCAGATGAAGCGTTGGATTATATTGTAGAAAAGGCCTTAGAATATAAACTAGGAGCTCGTGGTTTACGTTCTCTTTGTGAAGCTATATTAACAGATGCCATGTTTGAGTTACCAAGTTCAGATGAAAAAGAATTTAACGTAGATAAGGAATATGCAGTTGCAAAACTGACAAATACTACTTTAAAGAAATTGAAAGCAGCTAGTTGAAAGTTGTGGTAAAAATAATATAAAAGGGATTCAAGCAATTGAATCCCTTTTTTTATTAAAATCGTTTTCCTATGGTGATTCCTCCTCTACCAACTACGGGTACTTCATCATTGTTGCTTGTCATAATACGTCCAAGACCACCGCTAATTTCAGCAATAAATCCACGTTTGGTAACCCATTTTCCACCAACGCTTATCCCGATAGCCCCGCCTTTATAGGTGGTAGTGTTATAATCCTGGTATTGAAAAGAACCGTCTATGTTGTCATAATTATTGTAGTAATATTGTTCATCTTTTCTTTCATAATACATACCGAATAGTTCTATAAAAAAACCTTGATTGTATTTACTTGAAAAATAGGATCTATAATAAGGTGTGATAGATAAGGTTCTATATATTTCAGCATCTAAATTGTTTTGACCAAGTACGTAAACAGATAAACCAATAGATGATTCATGATTTAAAACTCTTTCATAAGTAAAGTCCAACGCTCCAAATGCTATAAGAGTTAGGGCATTGATTTTAAGTTCGTTGTTTTTTTTGTTCTCTTCTTGTGCTTTACTTTGTGTGACTGATGTTATTATTAATAATAAAATCAACCTATGTTTTAATTTCTTCATATTTATTTTTGAGCGAATGTAATGATATATTATTTAGATTAAATCCTAATTACGTTAAGTTTTCGCTATGAAAAAGAGTCTAGAATTCTTTTTAATGAATAATCTTAGTTATTTTTGTTTTTCAAAATTTTGAAGATTCAATGATTTTAAGAAGTACCATAGACCGTGTTTTTGAAACTGCTCGAGTAGAGGAGGTAATTGGTGAATTTGTTACCTTAAAAAAAGCGGGAAGTAACTTTAAAGGATTGAGTCCGTTTACAGATGAAAAGTCACCTTCTTTTATGGTGTCACCTGTAAAGCAAATATGGAAAGATTTTAGTACTGGAAAAGGAGGGAATGCAGTAACATTTTTAATGGAACATGAGCATTTTTCATATCCAGAGGCTATCAAATATTTGGCGAAAAAGTACAATATTGAAATTGAAGAAGAAGAACAGTCAAACGAACAAAAAGAAGCGGCAGATGAAAGAGAAAGTATGTATGTGGTTTCTAACTTTGCCAAAGACTATTACCATGATGTTCTTTTAAATAATCCCAAAGGGAAGGCCATTGGTTTAAGTTATTTTAAAGAGCGTGGTTTTTCTGATGAAACAATAAAAAAGTTTGAATTAGGATATAATTTAGACGATTGGTCTGCATTTACAGATACGGCCATCAGAAAAGGGTACGACATTGATTATATGTCTAAGACAGGGCTCACCATAGTAAAAGAGGGAGGGAAGCAGTTTGACCGTTTTAAAGGTCGTGTAATGTTCCCGATTCATAGTATGAGTGGTCGTGTTTTGGGGTTTGGAGGAAGAATATTAAAAGCAGATAAAAAAGCCGCTAAATATTTAAACTCTCCGGAAAGCGAAATTTACCATAAGAGTAAGGTTTTGTATGGTATTTATCATGCAAAACAGGCCATTTCTAAAGAAGATACTTGTTATTTGGTAGAAGGGTATACAGATGTGATATCTATGAATCAGGCAGGTGTTGAGAATGTAGTAGCCTCTTCTGGTACGGCACTTACGCCAGATCAAATTAGATTGATCAAAAGATTAACACCTAATATTACGGTTTTATTTGATGGAGACGCAGCCGGAATTCGTGCTTCCATGCGTGGGATAGATTTGATATTGGAACAAGGAATGAATGTCCGAGTTTTAATATTTCCTGACGGAGATGATCCTGATAGTTTTTCAAAACGCGTATCCACAGAAGAATTAAAAGAGTTTCTAAAAAGCAATTCTAAAGATTTTATAAATTTCAAAGTGTCTCTTTTAATGAAAGAGGCAGAAAACGACCCTATAAAAAAAGCAAATCTGATTCGTGATATAGTTACAAGTATCTCTAAAATACCAGATAATATACAAAGAGAGGTATATGTACAGGAGTGTTCTAGGATTATGGAAATCTCGGAAACGGTGCTTTTTAATGAGTTGGCTCAGATTAGTAAAAAACTTGAAAGAGAAGCCTATCAGAAAGAGCAGCAGCAAATAAGAAAAGCTGAAAGAGAAAATCAACGCAGTTTAAAAGGTGAAACTAGAGGAGATAGAAGCGGAAGTTCAGAATCTAGAAGAAGTGAATCTAGAGAGCCTTCACTTATGTCACGTGCTCAAAGAAAAGCAAGTGAAAAAGCTGGTTTAGCCGCTAAAAAAAATGCACCAAAGGAAGTCAATACATTAGAGTTGTATGAAAGAGAAATCATTAAAATATTATTGATTTACGGAAATAACCAAGTAGAGTTTATTGATTGGATTGAAGAGGTAAATGAATTTGGGATTGTTAAAATGGTTAAGGAAGAGTATTCTAATATTGTATCTCAGGAATTGTATCTGCAATTACAGGATGATGAAGTAGAATTTTCCCATTCTATATTTCAGAAAATTTATTTAGAAATAATTAATAAATTAAATGTGGAACAAAATATTTCCATAGAAGAATTGACAAGCCATCAAGATACAGAAATCTCACAGACTGTTACGGATATTTTAATGGATGATGAAAAACATATTCTAAGTGATTGGGAGAGTAAAGATATTGTTGTGACAGCGAAAGATGAGGTGTTGCCTAAAATGGTAACAGACGCGATTCTTAATTTAAGAAGGGTTTTGATTGAAAGAAAAATTAAAGAGCTAACTGCAGAATTAGTAGAAGGGAAAAGTAGAGAGGCTTCCCTAGAAATGGTGGTAGATTATACCTCCTTAAAAACTAAACTTTTTGAGAAATTGAATAGAATACTGTAGTTAATTTCTTTTTTCAAGCTCAATAACTTCTAAGTTTTTAATTTCTTCCTTATCTATTTCAAAACGCAGCATAGTACGTACTTGATGAAAACCATGCTTGCCAGCTGCTCCAGGATTCATATGTAAAAGATTTAGTTTTTGATCATATTGAACCTTTAAAATATGGGAATGTCCACTGATAAATAATTTTGGCGGATTGTTTTTTATTTCTTCCAGAATTCTAAAATTATATTTATTTGGATACCCTCCAATATGAGTAATCCAAACAGAAACATTCTCTACGGTGAAACGTAAATCTAATGGATATTCTGCCCGAACGGTCTTGTCATCAATATTGCCATACACCGCTCTAAATGGTTTTAACTTCTTAATGGTATCAGCAACTTTTATTTGACCTATGTCACCGGCATGCCAAACTTCATCTGCTTGAGCTATGTATTTTAGAATACCGTCATCGATATGGCTATGCGTATCCGATAATAAAAGAATTTTTTTCATGAAATTGAAATAGGCTTATTTTATTTTTTTGCCTTTAAAGTTTTGATCACTAGAACCAGAAAAATGGTAGAGTTGAAGAGAGTCTAATTCTAGACGTTTTTTGAGCCATTTTTTTAACTGTACCTCTTGCTTCTCTGTATTCGGAATACTATCATACCATTGAATATAGAAGACGGGAATGGTGTCAATTCTTTCAAAATTTGTTTTGATTAAGTTTGAAAAACTCAATGCTTTAAGCCCAGCGTGGTTAATTTTAGCCTCTTGGCTAATATTTACAAAGGGAATTTGGCGTTTTTCAATTTTTTCAAGTTGATAGCTCAGTTTTCTTATTTTTTCATCTTTTTCAAAAATCGATTCATCCTTCGAGGCTATCAATTCTTGGTTTTTCACATAAGAACCTTTGATTACATTTATTTCGTCAATCAACTTAGAAGTTTCTTCATCTTGGTGAATCTCCAGCGTTGTGTTTTCTAATCCATAGGCTGGAAGTTTTTCTTCCCATATAGGCAGTTCACTTCTTTTGATATTATGGCCTAATACAATTATTGTAATATTTCTAGTGGTATAGTCAATTTTTGAATTGATGATTCCTGCTCCTGTTGATTCTCCTAAGAGTTCAATATAGCTTTGTGCGTTTGAAATGTATTGGTTTTTTTTAAAAAGTCCATAAAACAAATAGATACTAAAGCCAAATATAATCAAAGCGACTGTAGAGGCTATTTGAGATATTTTTCTTCGTTTTACAGAGTTGATATATCGAACCATTGGAAAGTTCAAAAACTTCACAATTACAAAGGTTGCCAATGCAATAAAAATAGTGTTGATGGTAAACAAAAACATCGCCCCACCAAAATATTTGAAATTCATGGTTGCCAAGCCATACCCTGCAGTACATAGAGGGGGCATTAAAGCAGTAGCAATAGCAATACCTGCAATTGTATTGGTTAGCTCTTTTTTTCTACTTAACGCAATAATTAATGCCAATCCACCTGTAATAGCAATTAGTACATCTCGCACATCTGGTTGCGTTCTCGCGATAATTTCTGGGGTGGCTTCTTGAAATAAAGGAATACTAAAAAATATAAATGACGAACTTAAACTAAGTCCAACCATCACTCCTAAGTTTACAAGCGAGCTTCTTAAGGTGTCAATGTCGTTTATTCCAATAGAGAGTCCAATTCCAAGAATAGGTCCCATTAATGGAGATATTAGCATGGCTCCAATAACAACTGCCGTTGAACTGGTATTTAATCCAATAGAGGCAATCAATATAGAGAAAATCAGAATCCAGGCAGTATGACTTTTAACCTGTATTCCATCCTTTATTTTTTGAATAGTTTCTTTTTGATCAGTTCCTTCTCTAATGTCAAGTAAGTTTACTAAAAATGTTCTAACACTTTGAATTAATGCTGAGGAAGTTTTTTTAACTTCCTCTTTGTGTTCATCTAATTTTTCAGTTTCCTGATCTTTGTTTTCCATTCTTTAAAGCGAGTTTCAGTTGAAGGTAGTTTGTTTATACTTCTCCAAATTGTTGGTTTGCTTGAGATGCAATTTCTTTAATGTCTTGTTCTTTTTCTTTTGGGCAGATCATCAATACACCATCTTTCTCAGCAACGATAAAATTAGATAAGCCTTGAATGACTACTTTTTTATGTGTTTGGGTTTTTACAATGTTCCCTTCAGATTCTCTGTAGATAGCTTCTCCTCCAATGGTAATATTTTCAGATGTATTAGTGGCCTTTTTGTCATATAAAGATCCCCAAGTACCCAAATCATTCCAACCAAACTCAACAGGCAGTACGTGAACATTATTTGCTTTTTCGATGATTCCAAAATCAATAGAAATATTTTCTGCTTTAGCATAATTTGCATTGACAAAGGTTTGTTCTTCGTTTGTATTCCAAGTAGATTCTCCTGCTTGAAACAATTGGTACATTTCCGGTAAGTGTTCTTTAAAAGCTTTGATGATACTTTTTGCAGACCAAACAAATATTCCAGCATTCCAAAGATAGTCTCCTTGTGCTAAAAATTCTTTTGCTTTTTCAAGCTTAGGTTTTTCTGTAAATTGTTTTACTTTTTTTATTTCTGATGCTTCCTCGTTGAACTGTATATAGCCGTATCCAGTATTAGGCGAGTTAGGCTTTATACCTAAGGTCATCAAGATATCTTCTTCTGTACAAGCGTCATAAGAAGTTTGAATGTTTCTTAGAAACTCTTCTTCATTTTCAATCCAATGATCTGAAGGAGCTATAATCATTACTCCATCAGGGTTTTGGCTATGTACCTTTAATGCAGTTGCTAAAATACAAGGAGCTGTATTTCTCATTGCAGGTTCTAAAAATAGTTGGTGTTCAGAAATGCTTGGTAATTGTCTTAAAACAATGTCTTTGTATCTTTCATTTGTTGCTATAATAACATTTTCTGAAGGGACTAAAGACTCAAGTCGCATGAAGGTTTTTTGTATCAAAGAAACTCCAGCTCCTAACATGTCATGGAATTGTTTAGGTGTTTCCGCTGTGCTAATAGGCCAAAATCTTGAACCAATTCCACCCGCCATGATTACTGCGTAGTTATTTTTATTCATAGTGTGTATTGAGGCTTACCTCAGAGTTTAAATGTATTAAGTATTTTTTTTGTGATTTTACATCCAAACAAATACTGCGAGTTCGTTTTTTTTCTAATAAAACAAACGTTCTCTGTTTGAATTCAAATTCTGATCCAATTTTTAACTCAAAGATATAATTTTTATTGGAATTTTTTATTTGTTGTTTTAACGCAAGGGATAATCTAGGATCACTGTCGGTACTAGCTTTCGCGTTTAGTAAGTATTTTGCTAGATGAGGTAAAATATCCAAAGGATAAATTTCAGGTCTTACCAACGGTAGCATCAAATTTTTAAAGGTTTGTTTCCATTCAAGCCCATGAGGTTTTACACGACCATATTTTTTATAAGTTTCATAATGTGCAACTTCATGAACCAACGTTAATAAAAATTGATACGGATTTAAATTGTTGTTTATGGTTATTAAAAAATCACCTTGTTTTCTTTTTCTGAAATCCCCATGTTTTGTGGCACGTTCTTTTTTAACTACTACGGTTAAATCATTTTGATTTAGGTATTCAGTTATTGTGGCATGTGCTGGAGTTGGAATGTAATGGTAAACGTCTTTCAAAAAA
The DNA here is from genome assembly GCF_057197705.1 of Flavicella sp. IMCC45537. Taxonomy (NCBI): domain Bacteria; kingdom Pseudomonadati; phylum Bacteroidota; class Flavobacteriia; order Flavobacteriales; family Flavobacteriaceae; genus Flavicella; species Flavicella sp. IMCC45537. Next base: position 1,902,176 of record NZ_CM170067.1, on the reverse strand, counting down.
AATAATTATGGAGTTGTGCTAGAAACTTGTAAGACTTTACCATTATAAAATTTAGCTCCTTTGGTAGAGAAATCATATATGTAAGCTGCCATTTCTTTAGGTTTCAAAGGTGCTTGATATTCAGGAAATGCTTCTTCTAACATTTCAGTTTGAACGGCTCCAATTGCCAAAACATTGAATTTGAAACCATGGTCTCGATATTCTTCTGCTAATAATTCAGATAAGGTAATTACGGCACCTTTAGAAGAACTATATGCAGCAAGTCCGGCGAATTTCATGCTCCCTTGAATACCTCCCATACTACTGATAGTAACGGTATGTGTATTTTCTTTGAAGTATGGAATTAATTGTTGTGTAAGTGCCGCTACGGCAAATACATTCACTTGATATATCTGGATAAAATCATCTGTGCTAGTTGCTGCAAACTCTTTATTTAATAAGGTTCCGGCGTTATGTATTAGAATATCAACTTGTTTCCAATTGTTTTTTACATAGTTTGCAACTTCTGCCAAAGAATTTTCGTTTGTAAGATCTGTTGCTAAGGTTGTAATGTTTTTATGATTTAGCTCTTTTAGAGTTTCTTCGTTTCTAGAAAGAGCCAGAACGTTAAAATTGTTGTTTGCAAATAACTGTGCTAGTTCAAAACCAATACCTCTACTGGTTCCTGTGATAACTACATTTTTCATTTTTAGTAAGTATGATTTTATTCCTCTTCAGGGAAAATAATATGTTGATATGCTCCAATATCAGGTGCTGTTGTTCTGTCCGTCTGAATTATGTCCAAAGGAGTTTTGGCTGCGTTGGTGATATCACCTTTGTTTATCAATTCACTTTCTTCACCAATTTCAAACTTGTTCAATGACGTATTTAGATAGTTGGGTTCTGCATTGAAAATATTGTCTAAATATTTAGAAGTATCTGTAAAGTCATATAGTGGGTTTTCAGAAGTTTCAGACTGTTTTAGCATGCAGTTTTGAAAAAAGTATGAAAAGACGTCAGATTCATTTTTCTCTAGATATAATTCATTAGTTGTATTTCCATCAATGATAGAGTTACTTATATTGAAAGTTAAATCAGTTGCAGTTTCTTCAGGGAAGTCCGTTGATTTTATATTACTAATTTGTAGGCTGCTTCCTCTTCGAATACTTTCGGTCCAATAATTCGCGATGGTCAAATGATTAAAGTCATAAGTACCTCCATTAAGAATAGTAAGAGATGAATTTCTGCTACTTCCGATAACAAGGTTTTCTCCATTTACAATAGAATGATTGGCAAATAAACCTACTTCTGCATGATTGTAGAATTCAGAATTACTAATAGATAGAGTAGGTGTTGAACCGTCTACACTAAGAGAGTCACAGACGATTCCAAATCGTCCATTTTTATTGTTTAAATAATTAATAGTGTTTCCCTTGCTCCCTGCTCTTAACCATAAAGCGTCCCATTGTCCGGGTCTGTCACTAAATTCGGGCTCTAGTCTATCTCCTTCAATCAATACCTTTTCATCAAACGTTCCATTGATAACTAAACTTGCATCTTTTTCAACGACCAAGGCAGAGTTTTTATGGAAGTGAAGATTTTTATTCGGAGCAATCGTTAATGTTTTATTTTCAGGGACAGCACAATAGCCATAAAAAACAATTGATTTTTCATTGGCCGGATCATTAAATATAGCAATCTCTTCATCCGATAAATAATGTATTTTTTTTGGAGAAGCATCTGGTAGAAAATAGGGAACTACCGTAGTAGTATCTATTGCATTATTTACGTAAATAAAGTGGGCGTCTTGAACTAAAGTAACCAATTTTATGTTTTTGGCATTGATTCCAGAATCGAAAACTATGGAGTCTGTGTATATTGGGTTTGTTGCAGAATAATTAATGGTTCCTTCAATAAAAATAAACAAACTGTCTCTTGCTCTTAATGGGACATTTTGAAAAGAAGTACCTGGCAAACCATCTACATTTAATCTGTAGTAAGAATCACTTCTTCCTAAATAGATAGAAGGGATATGGATGTCATTTGAACTGTTGTTGTATACTTTTAAGGAATAAGTGCTTGTGCTAATATTAGAAAAAACCGTATCTAAAAAAATGGTGTCGTTTGGCGCTGAAAAAGATAAATTATCACTGTGACTTGGAATCGTTGAAAAGTCCTTTCTACAAGAGAAAGTAAGAAGCAAGACCGTTATTAAAACAGGATAAATAAGTGTGTTTTTCATCGAAAATTTACATTTTTGTAAAGATACACTTTTTCGTATTGAATCAGATTTAGATGGAAGAAACTATAGCTAGATAATTATTTTTTCACCAGTTGAATCTCAAATATTTTATTCCAGTTTTTACCTGTAACAAATAAGCGTTTACCAACTTTATCGTAAGCAATACCGTTCAATACATAACTTTTATTAGGGTCTGGTTTGTCAACTTTATTTCTTAAGCTATTTAGATTCACAACTCCTTCGATGGTACCATTGGTCGCGTTGATAATGATAATCGTGTTTTTTTGCCAGATGTTAGCGTATATTTTACCATCAATATATTCAATTTCATTCAGGCTTTCAGCTTTTCTCGTATTGGTATAGGCCTCAATATATCGCATTTCTTTTTGAGTTCCCGCATCAAGAAACCAAATTCTTTCTGTACCATCAGATTTAATTAACTGGTTGCCGTTATTTGTCAATCCCCATCCTTCTTTACTTTTGTTGTAATTGAAAGAACCGAGTTTTTCAAACGTTTCTAGATCATAGATAAATCCAATTTTAGATTGCCATGTCAGTTGAAAAATCTTTGAGTTCAGAATGGTAATCCCTTCACCGAAATATTTTTTATCAAGTTCTTGTATTTTTAAGATTTCTCCAGTTTTTAAATCCGTTTTTCTAATAGAAGATTCTCCACGTTGACCGGTTCCTTCATAAAGGAAACCGTTTTTGTACTCCAGTCCTTGTGTAAAGGCTTTAGGGTCATGCGGGTAAGTGTTGATTAGTTTGTAGGAATAAATAGATGGTTTTTTATCCGCAAGAAAATAAATTCTATTATTCAGCTTTTTGGTAATGTCATCATAGAAAATATGCGCAGTTAAAGTATGTATTCCTAAGACTTCCTCGGAAATAGAAATTGGAGTATTATTTTGAACGTTAATACGTTTTCCATCAATGAAAAAATGAACGGAATCCAATTCTTTCCCATTAGTTTCTTTAACCGATAATGTTAAATTTTCATTTATGTTAATTTTTTGTGGAGTATTGAATTTGAACTCAATATCTTCTCCACATCCTATGATTGCTAGGCTTAAAAGAAAAAAAATGACTGGATATTTAAGTGACATTTGTGAAAATTTAGGATTAGGAAGTTTTGATAACAAATAAAACAATTTATTTGTTTGAAATCTAAAAAATATCGTTAAATTTGCAGTCTCAAAAAAAGAATTAAAGATTAAAAATATATAAAGATGAAAAAAGGTATACATCCAGAAAACTACAGAATGGTTGCTTTTAAAGATATGTCAAACAATGATGTTTTCTTAACTCGTTCTACAGCTGCTACAAAAGAAACTTTAGATGTTGATGGTGTTGAGTATCCATTGATCAAATTAGAGATCTCTAGAACATCTCACCCTTTTTACACTGGTAAATCTAAATTGGTTGATACAGCAGGACGTATCGATAAATTTAAGACAAAATACGCAAAGTTCAAGAAGTAAGCTTCTTTTACTTTTTAGTTTATATAAAATCCTATCAGTTTTTGATAGGATTTTTTCTGTTTCTAATAGTTAGGTAGGTGTTAAACGCTAAGTAAACCGATCTTCTTCAGGTTTTCTATGGGTTTAGAATACCAGAATAACTCAAAATCTTCAAAGTTGTTTTCATAGTCTTTCTTCATGTCAGAAAACGTTGTTTTTTTCATGTCTGATGCTATTTTCAACGTAGGTAGTAATGCAACCAGCCATTTTCCTTTTGATTCTTCTAAAGAAAATTCTTTCGTTTCTGTAGTTGTATGAAAGAACAAACGCATCATAGGCCATGAATTATTTTTTTTAGTTTTCTTATAAAGTTCAAAAATTGGATCTGTTCCCAACCAAAGAATTTGAGCGTTAGGTTTTGTGTTGAATCTATTTTTGTTTAGGATACAATTTTCTATATAATTCGGTGTAATAGTTGTTTTTGGAGTTTTAAATTCAAACCAATCTCGTGGAGATAATTCAAAACCAATTCCATGCATGTAATTAAAAATGGAAGCTTTCAATCCTTTGCTAAACTTATCATGGTTGATTCCCGTTTTATCGGTAAAATCAACATCATTGTTTGCAAATTGAATATCTTGATACAAAGGAGTGATTCCGTATTCTTGTGGTACTTTTCCTATTGGACTATGTGTGGTAAGTGAGAATTGGTGCCAAAATCCCGATTGTATGGTTCCTATTTCAAAGAGCTGACGGACCATTTCTAAACTATCAATAGTTTCTTGGACAGTTTGACTTGGGTAGCCATACATTAAATAGGAATGAACCATAATACCGGCTTGAGTAAGGTGATTGGTAACCTGCGCTACTTGTTCTACTGTTACTCCTTTTTCAATTAATTGTAATAAGCGATCTGAAGCTACTTCTAGACCTCCTGAGACAGCGATACAGCCTGATGCTTTTAGTAAATAACATAGATCTTGTGTGAAACTTTTTTCAAATCGAATATTCGTCCACCAAGTAAGTGTTAATTTCCTTTTTAAAATTTCTATCGCAACAGCTTTCATCAAAGCGGGTGGTGCAGCCTCATCCACAAAATGAAATCCATTTTCTCCTGTTTGTTCTATTAGTTCTTCAATTCGATCAACTAGGATTTTAGCCGCTACGGGTTCATATATTTTTATATAATCTAAGGAAACGTCACAAAAAGAACATTTACCCCAGTAACAACCATGTGCCATGGTTAGTTTATTCCATCTACCATCGCTCCACAAACTGTGCATTGGATTCGCTACTTCAATCACAGAAATGTAGGAATCTAGTAAAAGATCAGAATAATCAGGTGTACCAACCGTATTTTGTTTGTAATCACTTTTTAAAGAACTGTTGTTGTAGCATACTTTGTTATCCTTTAATAACAAAGTTCTTTTAAATTTATTAAAATCCTCATTTTTCTCTGTAGGATCATTTAAATTGGAAAGAAGTAATTCAATGGGAAGTTCACCATCATCAAGTGTTATGAAATCTAAAAATTCAAATACCCTTGGGTCTTTTAGATCTCGTAACTCTGTGTTTGGGAAGCCACCACCCATTGCAATTTTTGTTGTAGGGTAGTTGCTTTTAATATATTGTGCACAACGGAAAGCACTAAATAAATTTCCTGGGAAAGGAACTGATAGGCACACTAATTTGGGTTTCGACTGTTTTAATTTTCCATCTAAAAGGTCTAAAGTGATGCTATCTATATAGCTTAGATCTAAAGATAATTCATGGTAAAGTTCATCAAAACTATTGGCACTTTTTCCAATACTTTCAGCATAGCGACTAAACCCAAAATTAGAATCAATACATTCAATAATAAAATCAGAGATGTCTTCTAGGTAAAGTGTTGCAAGGTGTTTGGCTTTGTCTTGCATTCCCATTGCTCCGAAAGCGTATTCTAAATCATCCAACTGATCAAACCTGCTGGCCCTTGGCAAAAAGTTGTCACTACAAATAATGCGCGCGAGCGTTTGGTTTTTACCTTGTAAAAATGAGATAATGGTGTTTATGGTGTTAAAGTAATTTTCCCTTAAAGAGTAGATTCTTTTTGAATTATCAGATTGTATGGTTTGAGACTCATATGCGATACCAAAAAATTCTTCTAATCGTTGTTTGGTGAACAATTCTAAGATTACTTCAATACCTAAATCTGACTGATAACAAGTGATATTTTTGGTGTTTAAAAAACCTTTTAAATATGCAGTTGCTGGGTAAGGAGTGTTTAATTGAGTAAAAGGAGGTGTTATTAATAATGCTTCTGTCAAACCTATAATTTTAACAAAGATACATAAACAATCTAGGGTAATAGGAGAATTAGCAAGCTTTGGATATTATAGAAATAAAAAAGATTCCTTTTATCAGAAAGGAATCTTTTATAAATTCAAGGTTGGTGGAATTAGATAAAAGTTACTTTACCTGTAGAGACATCATAAGAGGCACCTACAATATTTATTTCACCGTTTTTCTCCATTTCTGCTAAAATTGGGCTTTCAGCTTTTATTTGTTCAATTGATAATTCAACGTTAGTAATCGCTGTTTCTTCTATAGACTCTTCAGTAACTTCAGGTTTATTTACTTTAGAAACAGCAGGTTGAATTTTATTCAAAAGAGCAGTTATATTTCCAAGTTCTACATGTTTACATGCAGCTGTAACAGCTCCACATTTTGTGTGACCTAGGACAACAACAGATTTTGATCCTGCTACCTTACATCCATATTCTATCGAACCTAATACATCTTCATTGACTACATTTCCTGCAACGCGTACACTGAAAATGTCTCCAATCCCTTGGTCAAAAATAATTTCAGCAGGTACTCGTGAATCAATACAACTTAAAACTACAGCAAAAGGAAATTGTCCTGCACTAGTTTCGTTTACTTGACTATTTAAGTCTCTTTCTACCTTTTTGTTTTCAACAAACCTCTTGTTTCCTGATTTTAATGTTTCAATGACAGATTCAGGAGTGAATGTTTGTTGCGTTTCTTTAGTTTGTGCTTTCATTATGTATGTATTTATAATATTGTTAGTTGATAGATAGTTTACTTTTTGGCCTATTATTAAAAAACGCAACAAAACTTTCTGGGTTTTCTACGACGCCGCGTTTCGAATTTAATTTAATTTTTATGTTCCTGTTTTTTGCTTTTAACAAAAAGTCTTCTAATATTTCTATAATGTCATTGTCCAAAAATCTTGTTTTTAGTAAATTAATTTCTAAATATGTGTCTTTGGGGATATTCTCTAATTCTCTCATAATAGCACCTTTGTTAAAAAAAGTTACTTCTTCTGCTAGCTCCATGCTTAAATAGTGTTGGTCTGTTTCAGAGTCTTTGATGTGTAGAAAGTGAGAGTTTAAATAACTTTTATATAGTACCACCAAAATTCCTAAAACCAATCCAACACCAATACCAACCAATAAATTGTATTGAACTAATAACACAGTAACTATAAAAGGCACGAATTGCTGCCAACCTAATTTATATACTTTTTTAAAAGTGGCTGGATTTGCAAGTTTATAGCCAACTACTAACAGTATTGAAGCCAAAACTGCTAACGGAATCATGTTTAAAATTGTTGGAATTGCGATTACCGATATTAAAAGAAAAAAACCATGGATGATTGTAGAAAGCTTTGTTTGACCACCAGATTGTATATTGGCGGAACTTCTAACAATCACCTGAGTGATAGGTAAACCACCAATCATTCCTGATAAAATATTACCTGTTCCTTGTGCAAATAATTCTCTGTTGGTTGGTGTAATTCGCTTTCTAGGATCAATCTTGTCAGTTGCCTCTACACATAATAATGTTTCTAAACTTGCTACTAAAGCAATGGTAAAACCGGTAATCCAGACATTTTTATTAGATAAGGCGGTAAAGTCAGGTAATGAAAACTGTGCAAAAAAAGAATCAATATTTTCTGGGATTGGAACTTTGACTAAGTGCTCAGGTAGCATTTCCATGGAATCACTAGATTTAGTTATAATATAATAAATCACCCCAATAATTACCGCTGCAAAAGGCCCTTGAATTAAGGTAAAGAATTTTCCTTTTTTAGAAAGAACATTACTCCAATAAATAATCAATATAAGTGCAATGGTACCAATTAAAGTAGCGCTTATATTTACAGAGTTGATGGCATTTAAAATATCCGAGAAAGTATTATTACCATTAACCTGGAAAAAATCAAAATCGCCTTCAGGGTTTGTGTCGTATCCGAAGAAGTGTGGAATTTGTTTTAGAATAATTATTATTCCAATTCCAACTAGCATTCCTTTGATTACAGAAGACGGGAAATAATAGCCAATTACTCCAGCTCTAATGACACCAAACAAAATTTGAATAACACCACCTATAACAACAGCGACTAAAAAGTTTTCATATCCTCCAAGATCTGTTATCGCAGTCATAACAATAGCGGCTAGACCTGCTGCAGGACCACTTACTCCGATCTGTGATCCACTAATGGAACCAACAACAATTCCTCCGATGATACCGGCAATCATTCCGGCGAATGGTGGTGCTCCACTGGCTAATGCTATTCCTAAACATAAAGGTAGAGCAACAAAAAATACAACAATACTTGCAGGTAGGTCTGACTTGAGATGTTTGAAAATTGACGAATTCATGGCGATTATTTTTAGGTTGAAAGGAAATTAAATACTAACTCTTTATAAAAAACGGTGATTGCTTCTTTATCGTCAGATAAGTCTGTGAGAGAAGGTAAGTGTTCAGAAAAATATTTTTGATGGTGTGCTCCTTCAACTACAGTTGAAACAAGCATATGAGGGTATTTAAAATCTGGTTTTATTTCTAAAATAATCTCAGCAACTTTGTTTACTACGGATTTGAATGCGGTGTAAGAACCTTTGCTGTTGGCTTCATCTACATTTTTAGTATGATAGGCTTTCGTTGATTCTGAAAAAATAATGGCACTTAGTAATACTTCGTTAACATAAGAGAAATCATTATCAATTAATACAGGTTTGGTAAGAAGATCTAGGGATTTGGATAATCGTTCTTTTGGGGAGTCTATGTTTGTAGTGGCAAACAATAATTTATATTCCATCCAAGTCCAATACCAACTTGTCAAATAGATTAATAAGCGATGTTTATTATCAAAATATCTGTAAATAGAGCTTTCAGGGGAACTAATTTTTGAGCCCAATTTTTTAAAAGTGAATTGTTCAAAACCTATCTCATAAATAAGTTCTATACTATTAGAAATGATCTTTTTTCCTAAGGCTGAAGAGTCTGGGTTTTTTGTATATAACTCAGAATCTATTTCAATATGTATGTGTAGTTCTTCCATAAAATTGTTTCTAGCCTATTGTAAATATAATAGTATTACTATTGATTATGCAAATAAAACGACTATTTTCTATGTATTATGGATATGATCAGTAATTCTAAAACATAAAAAAACCTTTACTAATAGTAAAGGTTTTTAATATGTTTTGTACTTGAAAATTATTGTACTCCAACTAAATCTCCAGTAGCGTTTTTAGTAGGTAAATCTGATTTACCCATTAAATAAATGTCAACTTGTCTAGCAGCTTCTCTACCTTCAGAAATAGCCCAAACGATTAATGATTGTCCTCTTCTCATATCACCTGCAGTAAATATGTTCGGTACATTTGTTTGGTATGATCCGTATTCAGCTTTGTAATTAGAACGAACATCTCTATCAAGTCCTAATTTGTCAGCTAAAGTACTTTCTGGACCTGTAAAACCTAATGCCAATAATGCTAAATCACAAGGCCATGTTTTTTCGGTACCTTCAATTTCAATTAACTGAGGTCTTTGACCAGGAACCATTTTCCATTCAACATTTACTGTTTTTAAAGCAGTAAGTTTCCCATTTTTATCTTTGATGAATTCTTTAGTATTGATCAACCAGTTTCTATCACATCCTTCTTTGTGAGAAGAAGATGTTTTCAACTGTAAAGGCCAATAAGGCCATGGAGTTGAAGCTGCTCTGTGTCCAGGAGGTTTCGGCATGATCTCAAAGTTAGTTACAGATTTAGCACCGTGTCTGTTTGAAGTACCAACACAGTCAGAACCTGTATCTCCACCTCCAATAACAATAACGTCCTTATCAGTCGCTAAAACTTGGTCTTTGATCTCTTGTCCGAATACAACTTTGGTTTGTTGTGTTAAGAAGTCCATTGCTTGAACAACACCATCAGCGTCAATTCCAGGAGTTGGCAAACTTCTTCTTTCAGTTGCTCCACCACATAATACGATAGAATCAAATGCTTTTAAATCTTCGACGTCATAGTTTACACCAACGTTTACATTTACTTTAAAAGTGATTCCCTCAGCTTCTAAAATAGCCACACGTCTGTCAATAATTCCTTTCTCCATTTTGAAGTTTGGAATTCCGTAACGCAACAATCCTCCGATTGCATCGTCTCTTTCAAAAACAGTGACTGTATGACCAGCTCTGTTCAATTGCTGTGCAGTAGCCAAACCAGCAGGTCCAGAACCAACAACAGCAACAGTTTTACCTGTTCTAGTTTTTGGCGGCTGAGGTTTGATCCAACCTTCTTTAAAAGCACGTTCAACTATATTCTTCTCAATATTTTCAATTGAAATAGGATCTTCAATAATTCCCAATACACATGCTTGCTCACATGGTGCAGGACACAAACGACCTGTGAATTCAGGGAAGTTGTTTGTTGAGTGTAGTATCCAAGAAGCTTTTTTCCATTCTCCTTGGTGTACCATGTGGTTGAAATCCGGAATTAAGTTACCAAGTGGACATCCACTATGACAAAATGGAATTCCACAATCCATACAACGAGATCCTTGTTCTGTAATTTCAGTTTCACTTAATGGAACTGTAAACTCACTATAATTCTCTACACGGTCTTTTACAGGCGTGTATGTTTCATCTTTTCTTTCGAATTCTTTAAAACCTGTTACTTTTCCCATTGTTATACTGTTTCTAATTCTTCAACCATTACTTCACCTTTCGCTAAACGAGCTAGGGCTTTTTTATACTCTGTTGGCATAACTCTAACAAAATTACTTAAACTAGTGTCCCAGTCAGCCAACAATTCTTTACCTCTATTACTGTCAGTATATAAAACATGCTTTTCAATCAATCCTTTCAAGTCTGCTGCATCTTCTTCTAAGATATCTTCAAACTCAATAGTTTCAGTGTTGCATAATCCATTAACAAATTTGTTTTCTGGATCGTATATATAAGCGATACCACCACTCATACCAGCAGCAAAGTTTCTACCTGTATTACCAAGAACTACAACTTTACCTCCTGTCATGTATTCACAACCGTGATCTCCAACTCCTTCAACAACAGTTGTTGCTCCAGAATTTCTAACTGCAAAACGCTCTCCGGCAATACCATTGATATAAGCTTCTCCTTCAACGGCTCCGAATAAACAAACGTTTCCAACAATAATATTGTCTTCTGCTACGAAATCAGCTTCAGCTGGTTTCTTAACAATTAATTTAGCTCCAGATAAACCTTTTCCTAAATAGTCATTTGTATTTCCTTCTACAGTAAAAGTCAATCCATGCGCACTAAATGCTCCTAAACTTTGACCAGCAGATCCTGTGAATTTAAGATTTAAAGTGTCTTCAGGTAATCCTAAATGTCCGTAAATCTTAGAGATTTCGTTACTTACGATAGCACCCACAGAACGATCTGTATTGATGATAGGGTACTCAAGAGTCATTTGCTCTTTTCTGTACAATGCGCGGTGAGAATCTTTTAAGATTTGGAAGTCTAGAACGTTGTCTAATCCGTGGTCTTGTTTTTCAGTATTCTTAACAGGCATTTCGCTGTATGCTGCAGGTCTGTGTAAGATAGCAGATAAGTCTAATCCTTTTGCTTTGTAATGTGTAATTGCTTTGTTCGCATTGATCTTATGTGTTTGACCAACCATTTCTTCCAAAGTTCTGAATCCTAATTCAGCCATGATTGCTCTTAATTCTTCCGCTACATAGTAAAAGAAGTTAATCACGTGTTCTGGTGTTCCTTTGAAGTTTTTACGCAAGTCTTTATCTTGAGTGGCAATACCAACTGGACAAGTATTTAAATGACACTTACGCATCATAATACATCCAGAGGCAACTAATGGTGCGGTAGCAAAACCAAACTCTTCAGCTCCTAATAAGGCAGCAATTGCAACATCACGACCAGTTTTCAACTGACCATCACATTCTACAACAATTCTACTTCTTAAGTTATTTAATACTAATGTTTGTTGTGCTTCAGCTAAACCAAGCTCCCATGGTAATCCTGCGTGCTTCAATGATGTTAAAGGAGAGGCTCCTGTTCCACCATCGTAACCTGATATTAATACAACATCAGCTTTGGCTTTAGAAACTCCAGCAGCAATTGTACCTACACCTACTTCAGAAACCAATTTAACATTAATACGAGCAGCTCTATTTGCATTTTTAAGATCGTAAATCAACTGTGCTAAATCCTCAATAGAGTAAATATCATGGTGAGGAGGTGGCGAGATCAATCCTACGAAAGGAGTAGAGTTACGTGCAGACGCAATCCAAGGCAATACCTTTTCTCCTGGTAACTGTCCACCTTCTCCAGGTTTAGCACCTTGAGCCATTTTTATTTGAATTTCTTTTGCACTAGATAAGTAGTGAGAAGTAACTCCAAAACGTCCAGAGGCAACTTGCTTAATTGCAGAGTTACGGCTATCTCCATTAATGTTTGGTTGGAATCTTCTTCTATCTTCTCCACCTTCACCAGAATTAGATTTACCTCCAATTCTGTTCATAGCAATCGCTAAGTTTTCATGTGCCTCTCTTGAAATCGATCCATAAGACATCGCTCCCGTTTTAAAACGTTTTACGATATCAGTCCATGGTTCAACTTCATCCAATGGAATTGGATCTAAGTTGTCAAATTCAAATAATCCACGGATAGTCATTAAGTTTTCAGCTTGCTCATTTACGTTTTTAGCATAAACATCATAACTAGCCTGATCGCTTAATCTTACAGCTTGTTGTAATTTTGCAACAGTTGTAGGGTTAAACATATGTCTTTCTCCGTTACGTCTCCATCTGTAATCTCCACCAATGTTTAATCCTAAACGGTTTTTGATTTGTGTATCTGGATAAGCATATTTATATCTTTCATTGATTTCTTTTTCAATTTCATACAAACCGATTCCTTCAATTCTAGAAGCAGTATATGGGAAGTATTTCTCAACGAATTGAGAATTGAAACCAACTATTTCAAATATTTGAGAACCTCTATAAGAATGTAAAGTAGAGATTCCAATTTTGTTCATTACTTTAAGAATACCTTTTCCAATAGCTTTGTTGAAGTTGTCAACTGCTTTTTGTTCATCCATTCCTGTGATGAAGCCTTGTTGTACTTGTATTCTGATAATTTCGTTAACCATGTATGGGTTAATCGCACTTGCTCCATATCCAAATAAAGTAGCAAAGTGATGTGGTTCACGTGGTTCTGCAGATTCGATGATAATATCGAAGTAAGAACGCTTACGTAAACGGTTCATTTGGTGATGTACAAAAGAACAGGCTAACAGCGATGGAATAGGAGCGAACTCTTTATTAACACCTCTATCAGAAAGTACAATGATATTTGTCCCTCTTTCTAGTGCTTTTGTAATCTGAACGATTATATTATCTAAAGCATCTTCTAATCCATTTAGACCTTTGTCTTTTGGATATAACATTTCAATAGTTTCAGCTTGGAAACCATCAACGTCAATACTTCTGATTTTTTCTAAATCTGAGTTAGAAATAACAGGGTTTTGAATTCTTAATTTTCTACACTGTCTTTCAGTAATACTAAAGATATTTCTGTCTTTACCAAGTGCTAAACTAATATCTGTTACAATTTCTTCACGGATTCCATCTAAAGGTGGATTTGTTACCTGTGCAAATAATTGTTTAAAGTAATTAGAAATTAATTGAGGTCTGTCAGATAATACAGCCAAAGGAGTGTCAATACCCATTGAACCTAATGCTTCTTTTCCAGCAATGGCCATTGGTGTAATTACTTCTTGAATATCTTCTATTGTATAGTTGAACAAACGAGATCTTGTTGCGATGTCTAATGTTTCAACTGGGCATTCCGTGTTAGTTACAGGAATATCTTTAAGGTGTAATCTTGTTTTGTCTAACCATTCTTTGTAAGGTCTTTCAGAAACAATTTTACTTTTGATTTCTTCATCTTTGATGATACGTCCTTCGTTCATATCAACCAAGAACATTTTTCCTGGCTCTAATCTACCATGACTATCAACATCTTCTGGAGCAACTTCAACAACACCAATTTCTGATGCCATAATTAATTTTCCGCTTTTAGTTACCGTATAACGAGATGGTCTTAAACCGTTACGATCTAATAAAGCACCAACGTAATCTCCATCTGTAAAAGGTACAGAGGCAGGTCCATCCCATGGCTCCATCAAGCACGCATTGTATTCATAGAAGGCTTTTCTTTCTTCAGACATGGTTGCGTCTTTTTCCCAAGCTTCAGGAATCATCATCATCATTACTTCCGGTAAAGAACGACCTGTATGCGTTAATAATTCTACCACCATATCCATAGAGGCAGAATCAGATTTACCTGGCAAGATAATAGGGAATAACTTATCGATCTGCGGTCCAAACACCTCACTTTTCATGATTTCTTCACGAACACGCATTCTACTTACGTTACCTCTTAAAGTATTGATTTCTCCATTTTGACACATGTATCTAAATGGTTGTGCCAATTCCCATGCAGGCATTGTATTTGTAGAGAATCTTTGGTGTACAAGTGCTAATCTTGTAACCAAATCAGATTGCTGTAAATCTGTATAGTATGGTCCAATATCTTCAGGCATAATAATACCCTTGTAGATCAAAGTCGTATTTGATAAACTAGGTAAGTAGAAGTATGAACTTTCAGACATTTTTGAAGAGCTAATAGCATGCTCTGTTATTTTACGAGCAGCATATAATTTAGCTTTGAAGATGTTTTCTTCAATATCTTCCGTTTTTCCAATAAAGATTTGCTCTATATTAGGCTCAGACGCTAAGGCAATCTCTCCTAATTGACTTGAGTCAACAGGCACAGTTCTCCATCCTAAGATAGATAATCCTTGCGCTTTAATTTCTTTTTCGAAAGTATCTTTACAATATTTATATTGGTTCTCGTTTTTTGGTAAAAACACCATTCCAACGGCATATTCTCTTTGTGCTGGGATTTCAAAATCACAAACGCGTGAGAAATAATCATGAGGGATATCAATTAATAATCCTGCACCATCTCCTGTTTTTCCATCAGAACTCACACCTCCACGGTGTTCAAGTTTTACTAAAATTTCCAATGCATCATGGATGATTTGGTTTGTTTTTTCACCTTTTAGGTTACAAATAAAACCTGCTCCACAGTTTTCGTGTTCAAATTCTGGTAAATATAGACCTTGTTTTTCTATCATAATCTTGAAAATAAGAACGCAAAATTACGTAATTTCAATATTAAAAACCAATAGAATGGGAATAGAAAAAGTAAAAATGTATTTATTATAATATTGTTGCAGCAATATTGTTAAATGTGAAAATTATCAACATAAAATAACTGATAATGTTATATTGATGGAATTAGTGCTAGAAAGTTTGCGAATAATGAAATTTCACTAAATCGTTGTAGAAAATCCACACAGGTTTGAAGTTTTAAAATATAGCCATGAAAAAAGCGACTTTGAGTTTTCAAAGTCGCTTTTAAAATATTGAATATGATTGCTCTAGTGAGCTAAAATATGTTAATGATCGTTCATTCTGTAGTCAGGATAAGCACTCATTCCATGTTCAGCAGAATCTAATCCTTCGATTTCTTCTTTTTCTGAAACTCTTAATCCCATTGTTTTCTTTAAAGTGTAAAGAATTATGAAAGACGTTGTTAAACAGAATGCACCAACAATAGCAACACCTGTTAATTGAGTAAAGAATTGTTCAACACTTGCCATAGCCCCGAAGATACCAACAGCTAAGGTTCCCCAAATACCACAAATAAGGTGAACTGCAACAGCTCCAACTGGGTCGTCCAATCTTAATTTGTCAACCAAAGCAACAGCCAATACAATGATGATACCAGCGATAATTCCTATTAAAATTGCATCAGTAGGGCTCATTTGATCAGCTCCAGCTGTAATTCCTACTAAACCACCTAAGATTCCGTTTAAGAACATTGTTAAATCGAAATTCTTATAAAGAATTTGAGAGAATGCAAATGCACCAACTCCACCTGCAGCAGCAGCCAAACAAGTTGTTACTAACGTTAATGAAGTTAATTCTGGATCTGCAGATAAAACAGAACCACCGTTAAATCCGAACCATCCTAACCAAAGAATTAAAACACCTGCTGTAGCTAAAGGAATATTGTGTCCTTGAATAACTTTTGGGTTTCCTTCTTCATCAAATTTTCCGATACGAGCTCCTAATAACCAGATAGCAACTAAAGCTGCCCATCCACCAACACCGTGTACCAATGTAGAACCTGCGAAATCATAGAATCCCATAGCGTCTAAGAATCCACCACCCCATTTCCATGCTCCTACGATAGGGTAGATTAGCCCAACGTAAACAACAGTAAATACCATAAAGGTTGTAAGTTTTACTCTTTCAGCTACCGCACCAGAAACAATTGTTGCAGCAGTTGCAGCAAACATTCCTTGGAATAAGAAATCTGTCCACCAAGTGTATCCACCAGATGCGTATTCGGCTGTCATTCCTCCTTCTGGAGCATAGATACCAAAACCTGCAAATCCAAGGATCCCGTCACCGATAAGGTTAAAGTCTCCAGGGTACATCATGTTAAATCCTGCTAAGCAGTATAATAATAGTCCTGTACAAACAATAAATACATTTTTAAATAAAATATTGATTGTGTTTTTTTGTCTTGTTAATCCGATTTCCAATAAAGAGAAACCTAAGTGCATGAAAAATACCAATGCCGTACATAGCATCATCCATACATTGTTCGCTGTAAATAAACCTGCGTCCATATTATTTTAATTTTTGTTTTTTATTTTAAAGTGTCTTCTCCTTGTTCTCCGGTACGAATTCTGTATGCAGTTGAAACATCTGATACAAATATTTTTCCATCTCCTATTTCTCCAGTTGCTGCAGATGAAAGAATAGCATCGATTGTTGCTTGTTCAAAATCATCATTAACAATAATAGAAATGTGACGTCTTTGTATGTCACTAGTGCTATAAGCAACACCTCTATATACGTGACCTATTTTTTCGTTTCCTTGTCCAGTTACGTCCCAGTATGTGAAGAAATTTACATTTACAGCATGTAAGGCTTTTTTTACAGCAGAATATTTTGATTTTCTGATGATTGCTTCAATTTTTTTCATAATAGTTTATGTTTTGTCGTTAAAATTTCTGTAAAGAAATAATAAATCATGAAAAAAATCACACAAAGACCTAAAATCTTTGTGTGATTTCATTATTTAGACATATGTCTTTTTATTTGTCTTCCATTTCTCTTACACGTTCACCAGGGTAAGCTAGTGCTCCGTGTTCAGAAAGATCTAATCCTTCAATTTCTTCTTTTTCAGTAACTCTTAATCCAATAGTTTTCTTTAAGATAGTCAAGAAAATTAAAGAAGTAACAACTGCCCATGCAGCATAAGCTAAAGTTCCAACTAATTGAGTCATGAATTGAGAAGCTCCACCTCCGTTTAATAAACCGATAGCAGTATCTCCGTCAACACCCCATAATCCGATAACTAAAGTACCCCATGCACCACCGATAGCGTGTACAGAGAATGCACCTACAGCATCGTCAATTTTAAGTTTTTGCTCTACAAATTCCATAGAAAGAACTACGATGATACCTCCAATAAAACCAGCAATGATTGCACCACCTTCAGTCATGTTACCACAACCAGCAGTTATACTTACCAAACCAGCCAATGCTCCATTCAAAGTCATGTCTAAGTTAGGTTTTCCGTATTTGATCCATGTCAATGCTAATGCAGCAACAGCTCCAGCAGCCGCAGCTAAGTTTGTAACTAGTACTACCATAGAAGCACCTACAGCATCATCACCACCCCAAGCTAATTGAGATCCACCGTTGAATCCGAACCATCCGAACCATAAGATAAATACACCAATTGCAGCGTACATTTTATTGTGTCCTGGAATATTAACAGCTTTACCGTCAATGTATTTCCCGATTCTAGGTCCAACTAAGATTGCAGCAACTAAAGCAGCCCATCCACCTACAGCGTGTACAATTGAAGATCCAGCAAAATCGATAAACCCTTTTTGAGCTAACCAACCGTCACCGTTCCATTGCCATCCACCTGCGATTGGGTAAATAATAGCTGTTAAAACTACTGAAAAGATAATATAAGTTGTGTATTTTGTTCTACCTGCAATAGCTCCAGAAACAATTGTAGCAGCAGTTGCACAGAAAACAGTTTGGAAAAATAAATCAGCTGGTCCTTGGTTGTACATTAAACCACCCCAAGCGATGTAACCATTAGTTTCTCCATACATTAAAGAGTATCCGATAAACCAGAATACTAAAGATCCTACAGCGATATCTAATACGTTTTTCATTGCAATGTTAACAACATTCTTAGAACGTGTCATTCCAGATTCAACTAATGTAAATCCTGCTTGCATTAAGAATACTAAGATACCCGATATAAGCATCCATAACATTCCCATGTCTCCATTTATTTGCTCCACTGCTGCAGCTAAGTCAGCTGTAGAAGTTTCTTGTGCTATTGTAAGTGCTAAACTCATATTGTAAATTTTGAATTAAATCTTTTTTGAATTGCGGACTGGCCTAGACCAGTCCGTAAAACTGTTTTTTTTTTGTTTTCTTAGAAAGAATATACTGCTGCGATAGTTATAGCAGAAACGCTTTTTTCTGCTGGGAATACCTCAATCAAACCATCTTCAGAAGAGTCATATCTGAATTCAGAGATTACTTTTAAGTTTTCAGTTAATGAAGTGTTAGCTGTTAAAGTCAAAGCCATTACATCACCAGTTGTACCGGCAGATTTCGATTGGAAAAATTCTGGACGTAATCCTAAAGCAAATTTCTCAGTGAATGAATTCTCTAAGTATAAGGCAGCACCAGTGTAACCAGAATCAGCTTCAGCAGAGTTAGCGTATGCAGCGTTGATCCCTAAGTATAAAGATTCTGTTAAGTTAAATCCTCCTGTATAGTCAATGTAAAGATCATCATTTGTAGATGCAGCTCCGGTTGCTCCGTAGATAATGTTTAAGTATTGTCCTTTATATCCAACTTGACCTCCAATTTGCATATCACCAGTAACGTTACCATCATCACTTGTGATTCCGTGTGCATTTGTTACGGCTAATAAGAAAGATAAATCTTCAGAAGCAGCGTAGTCAAACTTTAATCCTGTATGAGAAAAAGGACCTGCGTTGAATAAGTAAGATACTGAGTAGTTAAAGTTAACTGCTGGAGAAATCACCTCGTATCCTAAGAAAGTATTGAATTGACCTGCAGTAACAGTTAATTTGTCAGAAACATTGTAGTAAGCATATAATTGGTTAATTGCACCTGCCATATTAGCATCATCTGCTCTAGGTCCCCATGCTAAATCAGCAACAAATCCTGCTTTTTCAGTTTCGTATCCTAACACTACGTTTGCCATACCTAATCCAAAAGCATTTGCGTTTTGAGGGTTTGCTATTAAAAGACCAGGTGTTCCTGCTCCATCAACAAAGTTTGCTGTTCCGTAAACATCAACACTACCTGAAATACTTAGTGGGCTTTTTTCTTCTTGTGCAAAAGTAACTGCGCTTGCAAGTAATAATGCTGATAAAATAATTTTTTTCATTTTTGATAATTTAAATTGATAATTGTGTTTCGATTAATACATGGCAAATATACGTAGTTTTACGTAATTACAAATTTATTCGATAAAAAATTAAGTATTTATATCGACTTCTTGTTAAAAAAAACCTAAGTATTTTGTGAATAATATAATTAAACAATCCTTAACCTTCAGTTAATATGATGAAATTTGTGTTAATTTGGTGTTTTGTTGTTGATATGATAAAAATTAATATTTGAAATATTTTATATCAATTTAAGTAGTATAAATATGTTTTTTATTCAAACCTGTGGTATCGCAGGATTAAGTACGATGAAAACGCTGTGTTCTAAACGATTAAAGAGGTGTAGGGGAAAGCTTATTTTGATGGATTTTGCGTTTTTTACGTAGGTTTTTGCGTTTTTCGATTGGATTGATTTATGAAAATTGCTAAAATGATAGTAATTTTCATTGTATTTCCTTAATTTTAGTTTTACGTAGTAGTTTTTATAAGTACTTAAAAATTATTTTAAGTGCTACGTAGAATATAAGTAGTGCTGTGGCAGTTTTAAGACTTTTTTCAGACACTAATTTGATCCCTATACGTGTTCCTATTTGGCCACCAATAAAAGCAGTAGCTGCAAGAAGTATAGTTATTTCTGGTTTTATTGAGAAATCGGGGTTGGTAATTTGTCCTCCTAAACCAGCTAAAGAATTTACTAGTATAAATAAACTAGCGGTGGCTGCGATTCTTTTGGAATTGTCCCATTTGGAAAGATGTAGTAGTGGGGCTAAAAAAATTCCACCTCCAATTCCAACAAGTCCAGATAAAAATCCGATAAAGCCACCATACCCCAAACTTTTATAGATTGAATGGATACTCGCCTCTTTAAAAGTAATGTTTGTTTTACGTATGAGCATTAGGACTGCCGCTGCGAGAAGTGTGGCTCCAAGTAGTAAGAAAAATATTCTTTCTTCAATTTTTAAGTATCCACCTAAAAATGCTAGGGGTACGCTTGTAAGAACTAAGGGGGTAACTTTTTTGAAATTGTAAAAACCATTTTTGTAATATAGGAATGTAGCATTGGAAACTACAACAATGTTGCATATCAAAGCTGTTGCTCTGATTTCAGTAAAAGCGAAAGAAGTGAGTGCAAGTATCGCTAAATAGCTTGATCCTCCCCCAAAGCCAACCGATGCGTATAAAGTTGCAATAACAAAAAAGGAGAGTAAAATTTCCCAGTGGGTGTGTATAATATCTAAATAACTCATGCTAATTAATTCCATGCAAACATACTCAAAAATTATTGTGAAGTGTAGTTCGTGCTTTTGAATCTGTTGTTTGTAGATATGTTTTTAGATATAGCATTTCTGTTTTTAAATTCGTGAATAAATGAATAGGAGTCATATGTTTCAGATTAGGGTTGTATTTTCGCTTCTTTTGTAATGTCTTCTTTTTTATTCGGATTAAAATTATATTTTTATCCTCTAACCAAACTTTATCAGCTAAATGTCAAAACAAGATTTAAAAAAATACTGGAAAGAAAATTTAAAATACTTAGCAATTTTGTTGAGTATATGGTTCGTAGTTTCTTATGGATGCGGTATTTTGTTTGTAGAAGAGCTAAATAATTTTAGAATAGGAGGTTTTAAACTTGGTTTTTGGTTTGCGCAGCAAGGTTCTATTTATGTTTTTGTAGTCATTATATATATGTATATAAGACTCATGTCAAAATTGGATAAAAAATACGGTGTAGACGAATAGTATCAATAAACTGAAAAAGATAAAATTATGAGTGCACAATTGTGGATTTGGGTTCTAGTAGGAATAACATTCTCATTATATATAGGTATTGCTGTTTGGGCAAGAGCCGCATCAACTAAAGAATTTTACGTAGCAGGAGGGGGTGTTTCTCCTATCGCTAATGGATTAGCTACGGCTGCTGACTGGATGTCTGCGGCGTCATTTATTTCAATGGCAGGTTTGATCTCATTTAGTGGGTATGATGGTTCTGTTTATTTGATGGGGTGGACTGGTGGTTATGTTTTATTAGCCTTGTTATTGGCGCCTTATCTTAGGAAATTTGGAAAATTTACGGTTCCAGATTTTATAGGAGATAGATATTATTCTAATGTTGCTAGGACAGTCGCAGTGTTCTGTGCTTTGATTATTTCATTTACTTATATCGCAGGTCAAATGCGTGGGGTTGGACTTGTGTTCTCTAGGTATTTAGAAGTGGATATCAATACAGGTGTTTTGATTGGGATGGTTATCGTTTTGTTCTATGCTGTTTTGGGTGGTATGAAAGGAATTACATATACTCAGGTTGCTCAGTATTGTGTGTTGATTTTTGCGTTTATGGTACCAGCCATTTTTATAAGTTTTCAGATGACAGGAAATTTAGTGCCTCAGTTTGGATTTGGAGCAGAAGCCACAGATGGTGTGTATTTGTTAGATAAATTGGATGGATTACATAAAGAGCTCGGCTTTCATGAGTATACTTCAGGTTCTAAATCGGTGATGGATGTGTTTTTTATAACTGCTGCCTTGATGGTTGGAACAGCCGGATTACCCCATGTTATTGTTCGGTTTTTTACAGTGAAAAAAGTGAGTGATGCAAGGAAATCTGCTGGTTGGGCCCTGTTGTTTATTGCTGTTTTGTATACAACTGCTCCTGCAATTGCTGTTTTTTCAAGAGTTAATTTAATTGAGACGGTAAGTAATAAGAAATATTCAGAGCTTCCTGAGTGGTTTGGAAATTGGGAGGTAACAGGTTTGTTACAGTTTGATGATAAGAATAACGATGGGTTGGTGCAATATGTTGCAGATGAGAAAACAAATGAGCTTACAGTTGATAGGGATATTATGGTGTTAGCAAATCCAGAGATTGCTCAGTTGCCCAATTGGGTGATTGGGTTGATAGCAGCTGGTGCGCTTGCCGCGGCACTGTCCACAGCGGCCGGATTATTATTGGTTATTTCGGCTTCGGTTTCTCATGACTTAATTAAGAAAATTGTAAAACCAGATATTTCTGAAAGAGGTGAGTTGATTGCGGCGAGGGTTTCTGCTTTTTTAGCGGTTATTCTTGCGGGTTATTTCGGGGTCAATCCGCCAGGTTTTGTTGCAGCAACTGTGGCCTTGGCGTTTGGTTTGGCAGCTGCATCTTTTTTTCCGGCAATCGTTTTAGGAATTTTTTATAAAAGGATGAATAAGGAGGGAGCTATTGCTGGTATGGTTATTGGAGTTTTGTTGATGCTATTTTATATGACCAAATTTAAATTTGGTTGGTTTGGTGGTGGCGCCAAAGAAGATTGGTGGTTTGGAATTTCGCCTGAAGGATTTGGAACCTTTGCGATGCTGGTAAATTTTGTGGTGTCAATAGTTATATCAAAATTCACACCTGCACCGCCAAAAAATGTGCAAGAAATTGTTGAGAATATTAGAATACCTTCAGGAGCTGGGCAAGCTGTTGATCATTAAAAAAGAATAATAAAAATTAAAAAGATATGGTAGAGAAGATTCATTCTTATAAAAAATATAAAGAAGATTATATTGAGAGTGTTGAGAACCCTGAAAAATTTTGGGGTTCAATAGCAGAGGGGTTTTCATGGAGAAAAAAATGGGATACTGTTTTTAAGCATGATAAAGAAAACTCTGAGGTGAAATGGTTTGAAGGTGGTAAATTAAATATTACCGAAAATTGTTTGGATCGTCATTTAGAAAAAAACGGGAACAAAACCGCTATAATTTGGGAGCCAAATAATCCAGATGAGGAATCTCGTTATATTACCTACCGGCAGCTATATGTAAAAGTATCCCGATTTGCCAATGTTTTAAAAAATAATGGAATTAAAAAAGGGGATAGGGTTTGTTTATATATGCCTATGATTCCTGAGTTGACAATTGCTATGTTGGCTTGCGCTAGGATAGGAGCTGTTCACTCTATAGTTTTTGCAGGTTTTTCTTCGTCCGCTTTGTCGAGTAGGATAAATGATTCGGAGTGTAAGTTGTTGATTACCGCAAATGAAGTGTATCGAGGAACAAAGCCAATTAATTTAAAAGCAGTCTGTGATGAGGCTTTGGAAGATACTCCTTCTATTGAAAAGGTGATTGTTTATCGAAGAACAGTAGAGCCAACCGAAATGAAAGCGGGTAGAGATGTGTTTTGGTTTGATGAATTACAGAAAATAGAAGACTTTGAGTGCGAGGCAGAAGAGATGGACGCAGAAGATATGTTGTTTATTTTGTATACCTCAGGTTCCACTGGAAAACCTAAGGGGATGGTACATACCACTGGTGGGTACATGGTCGGTTCAACGTATACATTTCAGAATGTCTTTCAGTATGAAAAAGATGACGTTTATTGGTGTACTGCCGATATTGGTTGGATCACTGGTCATTCTTATATAATTTATGGACCGTTGGCAGCTGGTGCAACTACTGTGATGTTTGAAGGGGTGCCTTCTTATCCTGATTATGGACGTTTTTGGGAAATAGTTGAAAAATTAAAGGTGACTCATTTTTATACGGCACCTACTGCAATTAGAGCTTTAGCCAAACATCCGATTAGTTTGGTTGAGAAATATGACTTGTCTAGTTTGAAAGTTTTAGGTTCGGTTGGAGAGCCGATTAATGAAGATGCCTGGCACTGGTATAATGATAATATTGGTAAAGGAACTTGTCCTATTGTTGATACTTGGTGGCAAACAGAAACGGGTGCAATAATGATATCTGCAATGGCTGGGATTACTCCGTTGAGGCCAACTTTTGCTACGATGCCGTTACCGGGAGTTCAGCCGGCACTGATGGATGAAAATGGAAAAGAGATTTTAGATTCTCCTGCGGAAGGTAGATTGGCAATGAAAGCGCCATGGCCGTCGGTTGCTAGAACGATTTACGGAGATCATCAACGTTATAAAGATACTTATTTTTCTGCGTATGAAGGAATGTATTTCACAGGTGATGGTGCATATCGTGATGCTATGGGGAACTATAGGATTACAGGTAGAGTAGACGATGTTGTAATTGTTTCTGGGCATAATTTAGGAACTGCACCTATTGAAAATGCTATTGATGAACATTTAGATGTAGTAGAGTGTGCTGTAGTTGGATTTCCGCATGATGTAAAAGGAAATGCTTTGTATGCTTATGTTACTAAAATTGATGAATCTGTGATTTCGGATGATGCATTAAGGAAAGAAATTAATGATTTGATTCGTGGGTCTATTGGAGCTATCGCAAAATTGGATAAGATTCAATTTGTCTCTGGGTTGCCTAAAACAAGGTCTGGTAAAATTATGCGAAGAATTTTGAGAAAGATTGCAAGTAATGATACTTCTAATTTGGGAGATACGTCTACCTTATTGAATCCGGAGGTGGTAACAGAGATTATGGAAAATGTAATTAAATAAACAATTGTAATTTTGATAAAAAAAGCTTGAAGAATTCTTCAAGCTTTTTTTTAATAGTTCAGTGGGTTGATAAAAAGATCTTTGTATTTCATTTTTCCATCTTTATTAAGTTTTGGCATTATTTTTAAAAAAGCTAGTCCTGTAATAAAGGCGTCTCCCGCTGCAGTATGTCTGTCTTTTGGTGTTATTTTTAATTCTTGAGCAATTTCATCTAAAGTATATTTTTTATTTGGGTCAATAATATTGACGATGTGTTTTGATCTTTTAAAAAGGACACCGGTATCAAGCACATCATTTTTTAATTTTCCAAGATTGTGTCTTTTTAAGGCTCTGTTAATAATTCCAATGTCAAATCCTGCATGATGAGCAACAAGTACACTATCTTTAATGTAATCTAAGAATTGTATGAGTGCCTCAATTTCCTCTACCTTCTTAACTTTTTCGGATTTTAAAATACCATGTATTTTTACTGTGTCAGCTTTAAATACACTTTGGTTTAAATACACTTCAAGTCCATCTTTGATAAGTATTTTGTTGTCTTTGATGGCTGTTGCTCCTATACATAAGATTCGATCTTCTTTAAAGTCAAAACCAGTTGTCTCTGTATCCAAAACAATGAAGCGTGTTTCTTTGATAGTGCGTAGTTCTTTAGTTTTAAAATGTTCGCAGTATCTTTTCCAGAATTCAGGGACTTCGGTTCTGTTAAAATTGAAAAATGGAAACTTCATATTACATCATTTGTTTTAAATTGAATCGGATAATCAGTAATTCTTGTATTTCCTTGATGGGTTTGAAGGCTCTTTTTAGTTTTAGTTTTTCCGTTTTGCTAAGTGATTCTAAGTTGATTATTTTTCCTGAGTCGTTATTAAGAATGCCTTGTTCGGTTTTGAATTTTAATAAGGTTCTAAATGCTCTAGCGCAGGAATTATAAAGATCTTCGTTTTGAGGTTCAAGCTCTGCTAGTTTTTTATATCTGTTTAAGGTGTTGTTGCTGTTTTTGATATTATGTGATAGGATCAATATTCGGGCGGCATCAATAAGTGGCATTAAAGCACGAATTTTAATATTGAAAGCTTCTTGATGTTCTCCGTTAGTCTCCACAATGAATTGTCTAAAGAATCCAACAGGTGATGGTTTGTCAATAACGTCTTTTCCTAATTTTGATAAAAAATATTTATGTTCATTTATGGTTTTAAACAAACTACGACCTAGTTGATCGGTAAGTTCTTTTTCTCCATAAATATATTCGTAATCAAAAAATATTGAAGATAGAAGGGTTCCTGCTCCATCAGGATTTATAATCCAATCGTCAAATTGTTTTTTCCATTCTGATAAGGAGGTACACCATTTTGGGTTGCTTGCCATCATATCTGCAGGACAGTATTCGTATCCTATAGTATTAAGATATTTTACAACCTTAATAGATAAAGCAATGAAATATTCTTGTGTTTCCTTGAACTTTGTTTCTGGGACATCCTCAAAAATTAAGGCATTGTCCTGGTCCGATCTTAGTAGTTGTTCTTTTCTCCCTTGACTACCTAGCGCTAACCACGTAAACTTGACGGGAGGTTTTGTGTCCATTTTTTTGAGACATAGTTCAATGCTTCTAGAAATAATTACGGTGTTTATTTCAGAGATTATGTTTAGTATATGCGGAAATGGCAGTTCTTGTTCTAAATATGTTTTTAGTAAAAGATCTACCTTTTCGCGGATAGTTCTTAGGTGTTTGGATTTCTTTGCTCTGTTTATTTCTTTAATAAGTACGGAAGGATTGTTTCCAAGTGAAACAATTAAATCGTGTAGGGAAAGAATTCCAATGAGTTTTGATTTTGGAGTACCATCTTTGGTGATGCATATATGACTTGCAGAATGTTTAAGCATGGCAATATGTGCTTCAGGTATAGTAATCTCCTCGGTAGAGGTGATCACGGGACTAGACATTATTTCTTGTGCTTCACTAAGAATTTCAAAATCGCCTGTAGCAACCTTGTTGCGTAAATCTTTACTCGTAATTATACCGATAGGTTTTTTGTTTTTTGCTACAACCATCGCTCCAATCTTTTGATCTCGCATGCAAATGGCAATTTCTTTTACAGTGGTGGTAGCTTCACAAGTGATCGGTTTCTTAGTGAATTTTGCATTTTGTAAATTGAACAAATCATTGTTGGTTTCCTTCTTTATGTAAGAAGAAATGTTTCCTCTACCTTCAACAATCGAAGTGTCTTTTATGTTTGATGCAAAACTAGTGATCAAGTAGTTTTTTACGTTTTTGTTTTTTTCAGATAATGGTTTGAAAATGTGTAAAGGAATACCGTATAAAATGGATTCCTCATTTGTTTCGGCATTTAGAATGTAGTTTTCTTGAATCATCAAAGGACGTAAACCAAAAATATCTCCTTCATCACAAATGTCAATAATATTTTGTTTGTCCTCTTCTTCCATGGTAAGCTTAACTGCTCCCTTGTTTACAATATAGAAATGAGCAAGAGGTTTTGAGGTAGCGTTAAAAATGAACTTCCCTTTTTCTAAATATAGAACTTCAACTTCTTCGGATATGGCTGACAGTTCTTTTTTGGAAAGAAGGTTAAAGGGAGGGTAATTTTTTAAAAAGTCTGCAATTCTTTCTGCAATAGTATTTTTCATGTTGTTTAATGTGAAAATTGTCTGATAGCGTCGAAAATCCTGTTGTAGTAATCTAAACCATGAGGTACATATGCCTCCGAATTGTTTTTTAGTTCAAATTTAAAGGCGTCTATTGGTATAAGTTTAATTGCAGCAACTTCACTTTGCTGGATGACTAAGTTTTCTAGTTTTTCGTTCAGCGGACAGATATAAATGTGATGAAGCTCATGATCTATTAAATTATTGGAATGAACGTGTTTATGTGAACTCGTTCCAATGTTTCTTAAGTCCTTGTCTTGGATAGTAAGTCCAATTTCTTCCAGAATTTCCCTTTGTGCGGCAATAATAGGTAATTCCTTATATGCTATATGGCCTGCTACGGATACATCCCATAAGTTAGGGAAGGTGTTTTTGTCAGCGTGTCTCTTTTGGATTAATAATTGTTTGTCCGCTGTGTATAGCCAAATATGCACACTCGCATGATAAAGACCATTTTTGTGAGCCTCAGATTTTAAGCAGCGTTCTCCGCTTGGTTTGTTGTCTTTGTCTAGAAGTTCTATATATTCATCCATAATATGTAAAAAAAAGAGGTTGTCGTAATAATAGACAAACCTCTTTTTATAGTAGTTTTATTGTTTATTTGAAGTAGCTAAAAGTTTCCCCTTCTTCAATTTTTAATAAACTCTCATAAATTAACTTAATGACGTTTTCCACATCGTCTTTGCTAACCATTTCAACTGTCGTATGCATATAACGCAATGCAAGAGAAATCAATGCAGAAGGAACTCCTCCGTTGCTATAAGCAAATGCGTCGGTGTCAGTTCCTGTTGCTCTAGAGGATGCGTGTCTTTGGAAAGGGATGTCGTTTTCCTCGGCAGCACTAATAATTAATTCTCGTAAATTGTGTTGAATAGCTGGAGCGTAAGAGATAACCGGTCCATCACCACTTTTTGATTCTCCTTCCACTTTTTTATCAATCATAGGTGTGGTGGTATCATGACAAACATCAGTGATAATTGCAACATCAGGTTTGATGGTTTGTGTTATCATTTCAGCTCCTCTTAAGCCAATTTCCTCTTGAACAGCATTTGTAATGTATAATCCGAAAGGTAAAGTTTTATTGTTTTCTTTTAGTAAACGCGCAACTTCAGCAATCATAAAACCGCCCATTCTATTATCTAGCGCTCTACAAACAAAATTATTTTCATTTAGGATCATAAATTCATCTGGATATGTAATTACACAACCAACATGGACACCTAAGGCTTCAACTTCTTCTTTCGTTTTGCATCCAACATCAATAAATATGTTGTCTAATTTTGGAGTGTCTTCTTGTTTTCCTTTAAGTCTGGTGTGAATAGCGGGCCATCCGAATATTCCTTTTACTATACCTTTCTTTGTATGTATATTTACGCGTTTAGATGGAGCTATTATATGGTCGCTTCCACCATTGCGAATTACGTAAATCAATCCTTCAGGAGTGATGTAGTTTACATACCAAGAAATTTCATCAGCGTGCCCTTCAATAACAACTTTAAATTTAGCATCTGGATTGATAACTCCAACTGCGGTTCCGTATGTGTCGGTAATAAATGTATCTACATATGGCTTAAGGTAATCCATCCAGATTTTTTGACCTTCACTTTCGTAGCCAGTTGGTGATGCGTTGTTTAAATATTTTTCTAAGAATGCTATAGAATTATCATTCAGTATTGATGTTTTGCTCATATGTTATGTCTGTGTTTCTTTACTGTTAATTGTTCAAAAGTAATGAATAGTTTGTTGAGTTCAAAGATTGAATTAGATTATGATTTTGTGGGGTGTGTTAGGAATGTCTGTATGTTTTGTTGTGAAAATAAAATGTATCAAAAATTAATTCGATAACTTTGAGTCCTTATTATATGGTTTTCATGAATAGAATATTTTTCGTCTTGTTTTTTGTTTCTGGGTTAGTGATGTCTCAGGATAAAGATTCCTTAGATCTAAGTCGTTATACCTTGTTTGAAAATGATAGCCTGATTACAGACTTAGAAGAGGTACAGCTTTTGCCTAAGTTAGAGTTTGAATCCTATAATGATAAACGTTATTATTATTGGTTTAGGAAAAAGGTCTTGAAAGCGTATCCTTATGCTAAAATAGCAGCGGAAGAATTGTCTAAATTAAATGATGCTTTAGATAGTATTCCTACGAAAAGGAAAAAGAAAAAATATACTAAAGAGGTTAGAAAGTATTTAGAAAAGGAATTTACGCCTCAGTTAAAAAAATTAACTCGAACTGAAGGGAGGGTTTTGATAAAGTTAATGCATCGCGAAACAGGTGAAATAACTTATGATTTAGTGAAAGAGTATAGAAGTGGTTGGAAAGCCTTTTGGTATAATGCCACTGCAAATATGTTTAAAATGTCTTTGAAAGATGGTTATGATCCAGTAAATGTTCAGGAGGATTATATGATAGAAGATGTGTTGCAGAGAGCATGGAGGGATAATTTAATTGATTTGGATGCGCCAAAAATAGATTTCGATTTTCCTAACATAAAAAAGAAATGGAATTTAGGGTATCCTCCAGACTACAAGCATAAAAAATCTTAATGGCGGTATTTGAAACAATTTGTGTAAAAGGTTGTGTAGTTTAATATAGTTATTGGTTGATTTGTTTAGACAGGGATGGTCTTAATTAAGTTCTGATAGAGGGGTAGTATGATGAATAGGTGATATAAGTAATGTGCGAATTGATTTTTTTTAGCAATAGAGTCTGTTATTGCTGTAGAAATGATGACAGAATTAGAAGATTGGTTGTCTTCTGTGGAAGATAGTGCAGAAGGAAAAGACTATATAGAGTGATTTTTTACTGTTTTTAGTGTTGATAAGATTAAAAAAAATAGATGCAATCCACTTTTTGTAATAAAGGGTGGATTTTTTTGTGAAGTTTCATGTTTGCGTTTTTCGGTGTTTATATGCTGATACTATTTGTTGAATCGGTTATAAGTTCGGGTATTGTTTCTGTTTATATAAAAAAGATTTTGTTTTAAAACGCATGTTTTAAGGCGGGTAGGTTTTGGGAATAAAATAATTTCAAAAAAAGCGATTTTTTTCATTGTTGTAACGATAAAAAGATCTAGTTTTGCATCCGCTAAGGAAAACAGCTATTGTTGTTTTGGAAGGCAAGGAGTTCTTTAAAATGCTGGTAAAATTTAAGATTAAGAGTTTTAAAAAATAAATTAAATTTTATTTTTTTATAACGAAAAAAGGTTTTAGATTTGCAGCCGCTAACACGCCAAGCGTTGTTAGTGAAAAAAGAAACAAACCAGATCTTAGATCTGACGTTCATTGAAAATATTGAAATTGACAGCGTAAAATTAAAGATTAAATTACGTGTTTTTAGTAACACGAATTCTGATTAGAGTAAGCTAGTATCGTATAAAAATAAGTCACTTCGGTGACTAAAAAAAATAACGATGAAGAGTTTGATCCTGGCTCAGGATGAACGCTAGCGGCAGGCTTAACACATGCAAGTCGAGGGGTAACAGGGAGAAGCTTGCTTTTCTGCTGACGACCGGCGCACGGGTGCGTAACGCGTATAGAATCTACCTTGTACAGAGGGATAGCCCAGAGAAATTTGGATTAATACCTCATAGTATAATTGAATGGCATCATTTAATTATTAAACATTTATGGGTACAAGATGACTATGCGTCCTATTAGTTAGTTGGTAAGGTAACGGCTTACCAAGACATCGATAGGTAGGGGTCCTGAGAGGGAGATCCCCCACACTGGTACTGAGACACGGACCAGACTCCTACGGGAGGCAGCAGTGAGGAATATTGGACAATGGAGGCAACTCTGATCCAGCCATGCCGCGTGAAGGAAGACTGCCCTATGGGTTGTAAACTTCTTTTATATAGGAAGAAACACTCTTACGTGTAAGAGCTTGACGGTACTATATGAATAAGGACCGGCTAACTCCGTGCCAGCAGCCGCGGTAATACGGAGGGTCCGAGCGTTATCCGGAATCATTGGGTTTAAAGGGTCCGTAGGTGGACTAATAAGTCAGAGGTGAAATCCCATAGCTCAACTATGGAACTGCCTTTGATACTGTTAGTCTTGAGTTACTTGGAAGTAGATAGAATGTGTAGTGTAGCGGTGAAATGCATAGATATTACACAGAATACCGATTGCGAAGGCAGTCTACTACGAGTATACTGACACTGATGGACGAAAGCGTGGGGAGCGAACGGGATTAGATACCCCGGTAGTCCACGCCGTAAACGATGGACACTAGTTGTTGGGATTTATCTCAGTGACTAAGCGAAAGTGATAAGTGTCCCACCTGGGGAGTACGGTCGCAAGATTGAAACTCAAAGGAATTGACGGGGGCCCGCACAAGCGGTGGAGCATGTGGTTTAATTCGATGATACGCGAGGAACCTTACCAGGGCTTAAATGTAGGATGCATTAGGTAGAGATACTTATTTCTTCGGACTTCTTACAAGGTGCTGCATGGTTGTCGTCAGCTCGTGCCGTGAGGTGTCAGGTTAAGTCCTATAACGAGCGCAACCCCTATTTTTAGTTGCTAACAGGTTAAGCTGAGGACTCTAAAGAGACTGCCGGTGCAAACCGTGAGGAAGGTGGGGATGACGTCAAATCATCACGGCCCTTACGTCCTGGGCTACACACGTGCTACAATGGTATGGACAGAGAGCAGCCACCTGGCGACAGGGAGCGAATCTACAAACCATATCACAGTTCGGATCGGAGTCTGCAACTCGACTCCGTGAAGCTGGAATCGCTAGTAATCGCATATCAGCCATGATGCGGTGAATACGTTCCCGGGCCTTGTACACACCGCCCGTCAAGCCATGGAAGCTGGGAGTGCCTGAAGTCGGTCACCGCAAGGAGCCGCCTAGGGTAAAACTGGTAACTAGGGCTAAGTCGTAACAAGGTAGCCGTACCGGAAGGTGCGGCTGGAACACCTCCTTTCTAGAGAAAGAGATGTTAGGTTATGAAAATTAAGAATTGTTTAATTCTTTAATTGCTGTTCAATTTTATATTATATACAAGACTAAAAGAAACAGAGTCTCGTAGCTCAGCTGGTTAGAGCGCTACACTGATAATGTAGAGGTCGGCAGTTCGAGTCTGCCCGAGACTACTTTTTTAAAAAAGAGTTAGGTATATAACATATAGGAAATTTTAGAAGTTGAGTATTCGTTAGAAGTCTAACGACTAACTACCCAATACTAGCTACTAGTAATTTTGGGGGATTAGCTCAGCTGGCTAGAGCGCCTGCCTTGCACGCAGGAGGTCATCGGTTCGACTCCGATATTCTCCACAAAAGTCAATTGACAATTATCAGTTGACAATTAGCAATTTTATAATTGTTATTTGTTATTTGAGAATTGTTTATTGCAAAGAGTTCATTGACATATTGAAATACTGATATCGTATGATATTAGAAGTTATATTTTAGAAAAACTAAAATTAATAACGAGCTATAATACAAATAGAGGCATGCATAGCATGCAAACCGTAGAAGGTATTTAGTTTGGGATAAGTATTAATACTTATTTCCTGCTACTAATTACATGATACAAATAATAGAATAAAAGAGCAAAAAGTACAAAAAGCTAAGTAAGGGCGTATGGCGGATGCCTAGGCTCTCAGAGGCGATGAAGGACGCGATAAGCTGCGATAAGCTTCGGGGATTTGCACATAAGAATTGATCCGAAGATTTCCGAATGGGACAACCCAGCATGTTGAAGACATGTTACTCCGCAAGGAGGGCGAACCCGGTGAACTGAAACATCTAAGTAACCGGAGGAAGAGAAAACAATAGTGATTCCGTTAGTAGTGGCGAGCGAACGCGGATTAGCCCAAACCAATCTTGTTTCGGCAAGTTTGGGGTTGTAGGACCACGACATTTGATGTTAATTGAATCAGAACAAACTGGAAAGTTTGGCCATAGAGGGTGATAGCCCCGTACGGGTAAGATTAATTATTGATAGTGGTATCCTGAGTAGTGCGGGACACGAGTAATCCTGTATGAATCCACCGGGACCATCCGGTAAGGCTAAATACTCCTGAGAGACCGATAGTGAACTAGTACCGTGAGGGAAAGGTGAAAAGAACCCTAAGTAAGGGAGTGAAAGAGATCCTGAAACCGTACGCCTACAAGCGGTCGAAGCACATTTACTGTGTGACGGCGTGCCTTTTGCATAATGAGCCTACGAGTTACTGTTTCTAGCAAGGTTAAGTGATTCAGTCACGCAGCCGTAGCGAAAGCGAGTCTGAATAGGGCGTATAGTTAGTAGTAGTAGACGCGAAACCTGGTGATCTACCCATGGGCAGGTTGAAGCTGTAGTAACATACAGTGGAGGACCGAACCCGTTGACGTTGAAAAGTCTTGGGATGACCTGTGGGTAGGGGTGAAAGGCCAATCAAACCAGGAAATAGCTCGTACTCCCCGAAATGCATTTAGGTGCAGCGTTGTGGTTTAGTTTATTAGAGGTAGAGCTACTGATTGGATGCGGGGGCTTCACCGCCTACCAATTCCTGACAAACTCCGAATGCTAATAAATATACACAGCAGTGAGGGCATGGGTGCTAAGGTCCATGTCCGAGAGGGAAAGAACCCAGACCATCAGCTAAGGTCCCCAAATATATACTAAGTTGAACTAACGAGGTTCGATTGCATAGACAGCTAGGATGTTGGCTTGGAAGCAGCCATTCATTTAAAGAGTGCGTAACAGCTCACTAGTCGAGCGATCGAGCATGGATAATAATCGGGCATAAGTATATTACCGAAGCTATGGATTTATGATTTATCATAAGTGGTAGGGGAGCATTCTAGTTGCGTTGAAGGTGTTCTGTAAGGAATGCTGGAGCGTCTAGAAAAGAAAATGTAGGCATAAGTAACGATAAGGCGGGTGAGAAACCCGCCCACCGAAAGACCAAGGTTTCCTCAGCGATGCTAATCAGCTGAGGGTTAGTCGGGACCTAAGGCGAACCCGAAAGGGGTAGTCGATGGACAACTGGTTAATATTCCAGTACCTGCTCACGTTAAAAGTGACGGATTCGTATAGTTGTTGCGTACTGACAGAATAGTACGTTGAAGGGAGTGGTAACACCCCGATAGTACACTGAGACTTCGGTCAAGGTGATAATACAGCGAAGCGAGTTCCAAGAAAAGCGAGTGAAGCAGCCCGTACCCTAAACCGACACAGGTGGTTGGGAAGAGAATTCTAAGGTGCTCGAGTGATTCATGGCTAAGGAACTAGGCAAAATCGCCCCGTAACTTCGGGAGAAGGGGCGCCCATCTATGATGGGCCGCAGTGAATAGGTCCAGGCGACTGTTTATCAAAAACACAGGGCTCTGCTAAAACGAAAGTTGATGTATAGGGCCTGACACCTGCCCGGTGCTGGAAGGTTAAGTGGAGGAGTTAGCTTCGGCGAAGCTCTCAAATGAAGCCCCAGTAAACGGCGGCCGTAACTATAACGGTCCTAAGGTAGCGAAATTCCTTGTCGGGTAAGTTCCGACCTGCACGAATGGTGCAACGATCTGGACACTGTCTCAGCCATGAGCTCGGTGAAATTGTAGTATCGGTGAAGATGCCGATTACCCGCTACGGGACGAAAAGACCCCGTGAACCTTTACTATAGCTTAGTATTGACTTTGGATAAGTAATGTGTAGGATAGGTGGGAGACATCGATCATGCGTCGCCAGGCGTATGTTAGTCGTCCTTGAAATACCACCCTTTGCTTGTCTAGAGCCTAACCCTGCGAAGGGGACAGTGCTTGGTGGGTAGTTTGACTGGGGTGGTCGCCTCCAAAAGAGTAACGGAGGCTTCTAAAGGTACCCTCAGCACGCTTGGTAACCGTGCGTAGAGTGCAATGGCATAAGGGTGCTTGACTGCGAGACTAACAAGTCGATCAGGTTGGAAACAAGAGCATAGTGATCCGGTGGTTCCGCATGGAAGGGCCATCGCTCAAAGGATAAAAGGTACTCCGGGGATAACAGGCTGATCTCCCCCAAGAGCTCACATCGACGGGGGGGTTTGGCACCTCGATGTCGGCTCGTCACATCCTGGGGCTGGAGAAGGTCCCAAGGGTTGGGCTGTTCGCCCATTAAAGTGGCACGCGAGCTGGGTTCAGAACGTCGTGAGACAGTTCGGTCTCTATCTGTAGCGGGCGTTAGAAATTTGCGTGGATCTGACTCTAGTACGAGAGGACCGAGTTGGACTAACCTCTGGTGTATCTGTTGTTCTGCTAAGGGCATTGCAGAGTAGCTACGTTGGGAAGGGATAAGCGCTGAAAGCATATAAGCGCGAAACCCACCACAAGATGAGATTTCTTTAAAGGGTCGTGGAAGATTACCACGTTGATAGGCTATAGGTGTAAAGGCAGTAATGTCATAGCCAAGTAGTACTAATAACCCATAGGCTTTTGTACAAAGAACTTCCGCTAGGCAACTAGCGGGAGGGAAACTCTTTATACATTCTATTACTCCAAATATTATAGCACTTCTAATTTGAATATTATATCTCTGGCATCTGTGATGCATTTCAATATGTTAATTATTAAATACTGGTTTAAGAAATTAGACTAGCAAAGACCTTAAGGTGGTTATTGCGATAGGGCTCACCTCTTCCCATTCCGAACAGAGAAGTTAAACCTATCAGCGCAGATGGTACTGCCTAACCGGTGGGAGAGTATGTCACCGCCTTTTTTTGAAACCTCAATCAGTAAAATGATTGAGGTTTTTTTTGTGCCTTATTTTTAAGGTTTTTGATGAACGCTAAATTACATTGTTAATTATATTTGTAAATGGTTATTCGCTCTTCATAGTTTACTTTTTTATCGTGCCTTGTTTTGCCTATATTTACTTAGTATTAGTTGGCGTGTCCACTAAGAAATAATAAATTAGGGTTTATGACTACATTAGAGAAGATTAATAAGTTGAAAAATGCAATGTCTCAATCTGTAATTGGACAGGAAAAACTGATTGACAGATTGGTATTGGTATTGCTTTCAGATGGAAATATTTTATTAGAAAGTTTGCCTGGTTTGGCTAAAACACGAACTATAAAAAGTCTTGCAAAAGAATTGAATAGTGGTTTAAGTAGAATTCAATTTACACCCGATTTATTGCCTTCTGATATTACAGGTACTGAAATTTATCAACCAGAGTCGGAAGAGAAGTTTATTTTTCAAAAAGGACCTATTTTTAGTAATTTGATTTTGGCAGATGAGATCAATAGAGCTCCTGCTAAAGTACAATCAGCGTTGTTAGAGGCTATGGAAGAGCGCCAAGTATCAGTAGGAGGTACAACTTACAAAATGGAGCAATTATTTATGGTAATGGCTACGCAGAATCCAGTAGAGCAAGAGGGTACCTATCCTTTACCAGAAGCTCAAATGGATAGGTTTTTAATGCATGTTACTATTGATTATCCGAATAATTCATCTGAATTAGAAATTATGCGTTTGAATAGAAATGAACAAAAAAAGGCGAAGGATGATGTTATCGACAAAATGGATCCAAAAGTGATTTTTGATGCTAAAGAAGAAATCTTGGAGATAACTATATCCGAAAATATGGAAAGGTATATTGTAGATATAATTGAAGCAACTAGATATCCGGAAAAGTATAACGAAAATTTAGGGACATGGATAGAGTATGGTGCAAGCCCAAGAGGTACGATTGCTTTAGATCGTTCTGCTCGTACACATGCATGGATGTCTGGACAAGGCTATGTAACTCCGGATAATATTCGTGCTGTTGTTCATGATTGCTTAAGACATAGAATAAGTTTAAGTTATGAGGCAAATGCTCAAGGAATTGGCATTGATAGTGTATTAGATGAAATTTTAAACCAAGTAGCTGTTGTTGCATAAGAGATATGGCTGAACATTCTGATTTTCCTGAAAAAGTTTTTGTCTCACTTGAGGATTTACTCAAAATGGAACCTATTGCCCGTGGTTTTAGTTTTTTGGCTAGAAAGCAAAAAGTAAAAAGTGTGTTAGGAGGTAAACATGCGTCTAGATTGCGAGGTAGAGGGTTAGATTTTGAAGAAGTTAGAAATTATGTACCTGGTGATGATATTAGAAATATTGATTGGAAAGTAACAGCAAGAACACAGACGACTCATCTTAGAGTTTTTACAGAAGAGAAAGAGAAGCCGGCTTTGATAATAGTAGATCAAACAAAATCTATGTTCTTTGGTAGTGTAAATAAAACAAAATCTACTGTTGCAGCAGAATTAGCCGCTATGGCGGCGTTTAGAGTTTCTAAAGAAGGAGATCGAGTGGGAGGAGTTGTCTTTGGTGATAATGGTGTCGATGCTGTTTTGCCAAAAAGGAATAGGAAAAACATGTTATTTTTTTTCGATAAACTGATAAAAAGAAATCATGAATTGAAAAACTCGAAACAATTTGATTTTGAGGCTGGATTAGAAGAGGTTTTTCAAAAAGTTCGGAATATAATAACTCATGATTTTTTAGTTTTTATTGTGAGTGATTTTCATCGGTATTCGGAAAAAGTAATAAAAGAAATTTCATATATAGCTGCCCATAATGATGTAGTTCTTGCTAAAGTGTATGACCCTTTGGAAAGAAATTCAATTCCAAGTAAATACGTTGGTGGTAATGGACAGAAGCAATTATCTATCGATGGTAATGATAGAAAGTTGGTTAAAAATTTTCAAGATGGTTTTGATGCTGATTATATGAAATTTGAGAAGCAGATGAAAAAGCATAGAATTCCATTGTTTAAAATTAATACAGTAGAGGACGTGAGCGATCAAATTCAGAATGTTTTTAATGGGAATTGAATTAATACATATTGTCTTGACTCCGGTAATGCAGGATAAGGAAGTGTTTGAAGATCTCGGCCCATTGCTAGAGCCAAATCCAGTTGCCTTTTCCTTTGATACCCTTGGTTGGAAAATTAGTTTTGGTTTCTTCTTGTTCAGCTTGTTGATTTGGTCTGCTTTTGTTCTGAGAAACTTTGTGAGAAATAAATATAGGCGTATGGCATTAAATGTACTTGCTAGTGGACTTAATATTTCATCGGATGATAATATCAAGAAGGTGAATTTTGCAAATACAATCTTAAAAAAAATAGCGATAGAAGTTTATGGAAGGCCTACAGTAGCTGGAATGTCTGGATCTAGTTGGTTGGCTTTTTTAGATTCAAAATGTGGATCTTCAAATATTAGTGAATTAGAATCTATTTTTAATAGTGCAAGTTTTAATTTAAAAGAAATATCAGATGTTGAATTGGATTTGGTGTTGAATCAGACAAAAAAATGGATAAAACATCATGCCAGATAATTTTGAAATTATACATATATGGGTCTTATTTTTAATACCATTGCCTTTGGTGTTTTTTATATTTCCTGCCTTAAAGATAAAAAGTGCTTCTTTGTTAGTGCCTAATCTGGCTAAATCTGCTATTTATACAAAGCAAGAACCCACAAAATCTTCTTTTATAAACAAAAAATCTTTCTTTGAGATTTTCGTTCTTTGTGTGATTTGGACATTATTGTTAGCAAGCCTTTCTTCTCCTCAGTTGGTTGGTAAAGCGGAATTAAAAGCAAAGAATTCTAGAAATTTTTTAATTGTAGCTGATTTGTCTTTTAGTATGGCACAAAAGGATTGGAAGATAGATAATAAACCGGTGACTCGTTGGGAAGCAGTGACAGATGTAATGAATGAGTTTATTGAAAAACGAGAAGGAGATCGTATGGGATTGGTATTATTTGGTTCTAATGCATACGTACAAGCACCATTTACTCCGGATTTAGTTACTGTAAAAATGATGTTGGATGAAGCTGCTGTTGGGTTGGCTGGACAGACAACTTCTATTGGTAAAGCGATTATGAAAGGAGTTGATTTGTTTGACAAAGACACGATAAAAACAAAGGTAATGCTTTTGTTGACTGATGGGGTTGATGCAGGGATTGGCGTGCTGCCTTTAGATGCTGCTGATATTGCTAAAAGGGATTCAATTTTGATCTATACCATAGGGATAGGTGATCCTAATACTGGTAATTCTGATTTAGATGAGAAAACACTAGAAGAAATTTCTGAAATCACCGGGGCTCAATATTTTAGAGCCATAAATACCGAACGATTGAATTCTATATACGAGGAATTAGATCGATTGGAACCGATTGAATATGAAGAGGAAACGTATCGTCCAAGAACGTTATTATACCATTATCCCTTGGGAGTAGCATTGCTGCTGTTTACTATATATAGTTTGATTACTGGGGTTATTTCTTTATTTAAGAAAAGAATTAAAAAAGAAACCAATGGATGAAATGATAGATAAATTTGTTTTAGAGGATTTCCATTTGTTAAGGCCGTCGTTATTATGGTTATTTATTCCTTTGGGAATTATTGTAATTCTTTTTCTTTTATCAAGAGAGGAAGAAATTAAATGGAAAAAACAGATCTCGAAACATTTGAGACCTTTTATGATAGAAAAGGGAAATCAGACAAAAGTGTTAGTATGGAAAATAGTAATGTACTTTACTTTTGTTCTTGCGGTATTTGGACTCTCTGGGCCGACTTGGTCGAAAATTGAAATACCGGGTAAAAGGTTGGAAACTCCGGTTGTTGTGGTTTTAGATTTGTCTCAAAGTATGATGGCAACGGATATTCAACCAAATAGGTTAGAAAGAGCCAAGTTTAAAATTATGGATTTGTTAAAAGCGAAACCTGGGGCTAGGGTTGCGCTTGTCGGTTTTTCTGGAACGGCTCATGTGATTCTTCCTTTGACAAATGATTATTCATTGATAGATTCACATATCAACCAATTAAGTCCGAATGTAATGCCATATTACGGTAGTGATTTAAAAGCGGGAATTGAAAAGGCTATTGCGCTTACCAATGTGACAGATGCTCCGGCAACGGTGATTGTTTTTTCTGATGATTTTGATGAAACTGACTTTGATTATCTGAGTATATTGGGCCAATCTACAAAGTCTGCTTTTGAAATCTTTCCTGTAAATACGGTTACAGGTTCTTCCATCCCTTTTGGTAGATATAACAGGGAAATGAAAGATGACAAAGGGCAGGTAGTAATTTCAAGTTTGAATGAAAACGTGTTACAGAAATTAAATTCTCTTGAGCATGTTCGTGTGAATTATTTGACATTAGATAATAGCGATGTTGAGCGTGTTTCTAAAACCATTCATAAGCATTTAGTTTTTACTGATAAGGCAGAAGAGAAGGAAGATGACTGGGAAGATCAAGGATTGTTGTTTATAGTTCCGTTTGCAATTATTATATTATTTTACTTTCGTAAGGGAATGGTATTGTTTTTTATCCTTACAGTATTCAATTCTTGCTCTGATGATCAAAAAATTAAAGATTTATGGTTGACAAAGGACTATCAAGGTCAATTAGAACTGAATAAGGAGAATTTTGAACAGGCGGGGGCATTATTCCAAGATCCTTTGAGAAAAGGAGTTGGATATTATAAAGCAGGTAATTATGATGAAGCAATCCGTGCTTTTTCAAAGGATACAACTGCACAAGGAATGTATAATCTAGGCTTGTCGTATTACAAAAACGGTGACTACGCAGCTGCTGCTTTGGCGTTTGGAAAAACAATCGAAATTGACTCAACGATAAACATGGCTCGTCATAATTTAACAATCGCTCAACATTTGTCGGGAGGTACCAGTGAAACACCAGAAGATGCTACTTTAGACTCTGAGAATAAAGAACGAGCTCAAAATGAACAAAATAAAAGTCCGGAGGATTTAAGTGGAGGAGGGCAGGAAGCTACAGAAAAAGATATGCAGAAAAAGCGTCTAGAAGAAACAACGAATACGGATATTAGAAAGGGGAAAGAGTTGGATGAATTGCCAGATGATTTTGAGTTAGGGAAGCCAAGTGAGAGTCCAAAAATTATGATGCAAAAAGTAGATGATGA
This sequence comes from Flavicella sp. IMCC45537, assembly GCF_057197705.1. Lineage (NCBI taxonomy): Bacteria > Pseudomonadati > Bacteroidota > Flavobacteriia > Flavobacteriales > Flavobacteriaceae > Flavicella > Flavicella sp. IMCC45537. Next base: position 1,860,658 of record NZ_CM170067.1, on the reverse strand, counting down.
CCCTTCCTTGTTTTTAAAACGAAAATTTAGACATCAGGTTAAAAAAGAGGGATTGAAACCGAACGGAAAAATGGATAGATGGTAATAGAAAAAAGAAAATATGTACTGTTGATTTTTTTATGCTGTACCTTTTTGCTTCAAGCTCAAAGGCATCTTAGAACGGAAGTTAGTTTTAACAAAAGAGCTGTTTATGTTGGAGAACCCATGGAAGTAAGTGTAACGGTTTATTCTTCTACTTGGTTTACAGAAGGAGTTGATCCAGGAAATATTAAAATCAACGGAGCATATACTGTTTATTTTAGGTCTTTAAGCACTTCAAAAAAGTTTGGGAATAAATTATATTCAGGAGTGACTTTGTTTTTTAATGTTTTTCCCTACAACGAAGAGAATGTTGAATTTCCATCCTTGGAGTTTGTAGTTGAAACTCCAGATGAGGGAAATTATATAGGCATAAAACGTAAAGTTAAAACACGATCGAGAGAGATTGTGGTAAAACCAATTCCCCCTGGAGTAAATAAAAATTCTTGGTTGGTTTCCCCATCAGTCAGGGTTTATAATTCTTGGAAAGGCGATCTAACTAAGGTGAAAGTAGGAGATGTTTTGGAAAGAAATATTACGATTAAAGCCGAAGGAACTATTTCAGAATTTATTCCGAAAGTTACATTTGATACCTTGCAAAATGTAAGTTTATATCCTAAAAGATCCTATTTGAAAAATAATAAGACAAAAACAGCGATCAGTGCGGAGCGAGTTGATGGTACGAGATATTTATTTGAAAAAGAAGGGGTGTACACAATTCCGGAAATTGTGGTGTATCATTGGAACCCAAGATATAGTAAATTATATAAGAAAGTATTAAAAGAATTAACCATTGAGGTAGTAGAAAATCCTGATTTGGGGATGCTTGAAAGTGTTAGGGAATCATTGGAAGCATCGATAGAAGAGCAGGTTCCTGATGAGAAAGAGTTATTAATATTGGGCTATACGATAAAAGAATTCTTAGCAAGGCTAGCACTTGTTATTTTGATGATAGTTATTGGGGTTAAAATTAGTAGAAAAATTGTAAAAAGGGTACAATTAAAAAAAGTGGCTTATCAGAAATCTGAAGCTTTCTTTTTTCATAGGTTTATAAAAGCCAAGGATTATACAGCAAAGCAAAAGAATATTTATAAATGGTTAGATCAATTAGCTCTGAAGGAACCAAGCATACATTATTTTATTTCCCAATACGGTACTAAAATTTTGATGGAAAAGTATCAACAGAATAAAATTTCAAATCATAATTTTTCTGAAATTTTAGCCTTAAAGACAGAGTGGAAAAAATCAAGAAAAAAATATATTGCTTTAAAAAAAGAAAACATCAATACTAACTCTAATTGGGTAAATCCTTAGATTTGTCAAAGTACTTATCAATTGCTCATGAACTATCCCTTTCAAAAAAACATAACCCATTTATTGCTTCTTTTCATTGTTATAATGACTTCTTGTAAAAGTGATAAAAAAGATGCTTACACAGAAGTAAAGTATGATTACAAGAATTCAAAATTTGTAGGATCAGAAAGTTGTAAAGAATGTCATGCAGCATCTTTTAATAAATGGAAAGGATCACATCATGATATGGCAATGAAAGTTGCGGATTCTGCTTCAGTTAAGGGAGATTTTAATGATGCAGTTTTTATACATAAGGGTGTCAAGTCTTCTTTTTATAAAAAAGGAAAAGATTTTTACGTTACAACAGCTAATAAACAAGGGAAACCAGAGGAATACAAAATAGTATATACGTTTGGTGTAACTCCGTTACAGCAGTATATTGTAGTCTTTCCCAATGGAGCATATCAATGTTTATTAACGGCATGGGACACGGAAAAACAACGATGGTTTCATTTACAAAAAGATGTTAATTTAGCACACGACGAATGGTTGAATTGGACGGGAGGTGCTTCAAATTGGAATACAATGTGTGCGGATTGTCATTCTACAGATTTGAAGAAGAACTATGATTCTAAGACCGGACATTACAAAACTACTTTCAGTGAAATTAATGTAAGTTGTGAAGCCTGTCATGGCCCTGCTTCAGGTCATGTAGCGCATTATAAAAACCCAATTGCAGGTAAAGCAGCGCCCACACTGTACATGGAGTCAAATATGAATTCAAAGGAATTGGTTGACAAATGTGCAAGATGCCATTCTAGAAGAACTCAAATCACAGATTATTTTAATTATGATGGTGCGTTTTTAGATCATTATATCCCTAGGTTATTAGAAGCACCTACCTATGAATTAGATGGTCAGATAAAAGATGAGGATTATGTGTATTCTTCTTTTGTACAAAGTAAAATGTACCATAATGGTGTTTCTTGTAAAGATTGTCATGATGTGCACTCGTTGAAGCTTAAAAAAGAAGGAAATGCTCTTTGTTTAAATTGTCATACATCAAAATATGACTCTCCTGAACACCATCATCATAAAATGAATACCAAGGAGGCTGAATGTATTAGTTGTCACATGGATGGTAAAGTGTATATGGGAAATGATTTTAGAAGAGATCATAGTTTTAGAATCCCTAGACCAGATCAATCAGCTAAGTATGGTACTCCAAATTCCTGTGTAACTTGCCATAAAAATAAAACCAATGAATGGGCGGCAAATGCTATTGTAAAGAACTATGGATCGGAAAGAGCGGATCATTTTTCTGATTATTTATTAAAAGGCTCTCAAGGAGATAAAGCGGCTTTATTAAAATTGTTGGGGAGTGATAAATATCCAGACATTGCGGTAGCTACTTCTATGTCGCATTTGATTAACCAAAGAGCCTCTAAGGCGGAAGTTGCAAAGATTGCTTTAAAGTTGGATGACGCTTCAGCCTTGCTGCGAAGAGAGGCAATTGTTTCTATTCAAAAAACAAGAGATGCGTCGTATGCAAACAGAATTAAACCTTTGTTGAATGATTCAATACGTTCCGTTAGAATGGCTGCTGTAAGTTATTTTATAGCTTTAAAAATTGATGTTTCTGATGATGTAAATTATAAAATAGCTCATAAAGAGTTTTTGAATTTTCTTGATCTTAATTCTGATTTTGCGAGTGGTCAATTGCAGATTGCTGAATATTTACAATCAAAAGGGGAGACTGATTTAGCCATTGAAGCTTATCTGAAAGCAATTGAAATTGATTCTTATTATAATGTAGCTAGAATGAATTTGGCGCTCTTGTATTATCAGAAGAAAGAGATTAAAAAAAGCATAGAATTGTATACAAAAGTTATTGAGCTAGAACCAGAATTTGGGTATTCTTATTATATGTTAGGTTTGTTGTATAGCGAGTTGAAGAAACCTGAAAAGGCTCTTTATCATTTGAAATATGCAATGGATAAGGATCCTAGCAACTTGAATGCTTATTATAATTATGCATTGCTACTGCAGCAAGAGGGGAGATTGCAAGAAGCTTTATCTGTTTTAAATATGGCAGTAAAAAGATTCCCAAAAAATGAAAAGTTGTTGTATGCCAAACTTATTGTAGAATTAAATTCTAACGCTTCGGAGCAGGCATTTAATACTTGTTTGTTGTTATTGGAAATAGCTCCCAATAATCCAAACTATAATCAAATCATGCAGCAATTACCTTCTAAATCATAGAATGATATGTAAATTGTTGCTGATGTTTATTATTACGCTTATATTTAGTCTGTTATAAATTAACTAACACCGATCAGGTGATTTTTGACTTAATATTAAAAACCGTAATACTTAATTTAATAATTGAACTATGAAAAAAAGCAATTTTTTTAAATCTATTGCAATTGCAGCTACAGCATTTGCATTTGGTTTTAGTACAAATGCACAAAAGAAACCTAACATTCTTGTAATTTGGGGGGATGATGTAGGATGGGGAAATATTAGTGCTTACAATCATGGTATGATGGGGTACAAAACCCCTAATATTGACAGGATAGCAAATGAAGGTGCTATGTTTACGGATTGGTATGCACAGCAATCATGTACAGCTGGTAGAGCAGCATTTATTTTAGGGCAACATCCTTTTAGAACAGGTTTGTTAACTATTGGTATGCCGGGCTCCACCCAAGGAATAAAAGATAACCAACCAACTATAGCAGAATTATTAAAAACACAAGGCTATACGTCAGGTCAGTTTGGTAAAAACCATTTAGGAGATAGAGATGAGCACCTGCCAACAAACCATGGATTTGATGAGTTTAATGGTAATTTATATCACTTAAATGCAGAAGAAGAACCAGAAACATATTATTATCCTAAAGACCCTGAGTTTCATAAGAAATTTGGTCCAAGAGGCGTAATTCATGCTACATCTGATGGTAAAATAAAAGATACAGGACCCTTGACAAGAAAACGTATGGAAACTGCCGATGATGAGTTTACTGCCGCGGCGATTAAGTTTATTGAGAAAGCACATGCTAATAAGCAACCATTCTTTGTTTGGTTGAGTGCTACGCGAATGCATGTTTGGACACATATGAAAGAGGAAAGTATCGGTGTTACCGGAATTGGTTTGTATCCTGATGGTATGGTAGAACACGATAAAACGATTGGTGTAGTTTTAGACAAACTAGAAGAATTAGGAATTATTGATAATACTTTAATTATGTATTCTACTGATAATGGAGCTGAAAAATTTACTTGGCCTGATGGAGGAACAACTCCGTTCAAAGGAGAAAAAGGTACTACTTGGGAAGGTGGTTTTCGAGTTCCTTGTGCAATACGCTGGCCTGGAGTGATAAAACCTGGTACAGTTGAAAACAGTATTTTTTCACATGAAGATATGATGCCTACCATTTTAGCAGCAGCAGGAGTTCCTGATGTGAAAGAAAAATTATTGAAAGGTTATAAAGCAAACGATAAAAAGTTTAATGTTCATTTAGATGGATATAATATGATGCCTTATTTAAAAGGAGATGTTAAGGAAAATCCGAGAAAAGAAATTTTTTACTTCGACGCTGGAGGGAATCTAAACGCCCTAAGATATGGAAACTGGAAATTGCATTTCTCAACAATGGAAGGTGCTATTAATACAGCTTATAGAAAAACACCTTCTTGGCCGTTAGTAGTGAATTTACGAGCAGATCCGTATGAAGTTTCGACAGATTCTGCTCTATACATCCGATGGATGGCTGATAATATGTGGTTGTTTGTCCCAGCACAGGCTTATATTGGAAAGTTTTTAGAAACATTTAAAAAATATCCACCGGTTCAAGGAGGTTCCTTGGGAATAGATAAGGTTGTTCAATCCTTGAATACACCACCAAGAAACTAAAACACCAATGGTTTCAAAAAAGCTTGTACTATAATTTAGTACAAGCTTTTTTTATGCTTACATAATTCTTATCTTAGAGGTAAACATTTGTTAAGGGGAGCATGGCCATTTGTTTGTAATTTAGTTTCGAGAGTTTTTTATACAATAAATAATTTTGAAGACTTTTAATTATTTGAAAATCAATTATTAATTAAATATGTTATTATGAAAATGAAAAAAAAGGATTTGTTTAAATCCATTGTTTCAGCCGTTGCTATGGTGGCAATTGGAATTGCTGCACAAGCACAAAAGAAACCCAATATTTTGGTGATATGGGGAGATGATATAGGACAATCTAATATCAGTGCTTATACCAAAGGTATGATGGGGTATACAACTCCGAACATTGATAGAATTGCAAATGAAGGATTGATTTTCACAGATTATTATGCAGAGCAAAGTTGTACTGCTGGTAGATCTTCATTTATAATGGGACAAAGTGTTTTTAGAACAGGTTTAAGTAAAGTTGGTTTACCTGGGGCCAAAGAAGGAATTTCTTCTGAAGATCCTACAATTGCAGAATTGTTAAAACCATTAGGGTATGCTACAGGTCAGTTTGGGAAAAACCATTTAGGAGATAGAGATGAGCACTTACCAACAAATCATGGATTCGATGAGTTTCTTGGGAATCTTTATCACTTAAATGCTGAGGAAGAGCCAGAATTACCAGATTATCCAGACCCAAAGAAATATCCTAATTTCAGAAAGAAATATGGACCAAGAGGTGTGATTAGCAGTTCTTCTGATGGAAAAATAAAGGATACGGGGCCATTGACTAAAAAGAGAATGGAGACAATTGATGATGAGACTGTAGCGGCTGCCAAAGCTTTTATTACAAAAACAGTACAATCAGGGAAACCATTCTTTGTTTGGTGGAATGGAACAAGAATGCACTTTAGAACACATGTTAAAGAGGAGCATAAAGGTATTTCTGGACAAAATGAGTACGGAGATGGAATGGTAGAGCATGACATGCATGTTGGAGAGTTGTTGAAGTTGTTAGATGATTTAGGAGTTGCAGATAATACAATTGTAACTTATGGTACTGATAATGGACCTCATAAAAACTCTTGGCCAGATGCTGCAGCAAGTCCGTTTAGAGGTGAAAAAAATACCAATTGGGAAGGTGGTTGGAGAGTACCAGCAATGGTACGTTGGCCTAAGAAAATAGAAGCAGGTTCTATTTCTAATGATATATTTTCTGGAATGGATTGGCTTCCTACATTTTTAGCCGCTGCTGGAGATAAAAACGTAAAGAAAAAATTATTAAAAGGGTATAAAGTAGGAGATAAAACATTCAAAGTTCATTTAGATGGATACAATATGTTACCACTTTTAACTGGGAAATCTAAGGAGAACCCACGTCATGAGTTATTCTATTTTTCTGATGATGGTGACTTAACAGCACTTCGTTATGATGACTGGAAGTTTATTTTTATGGAGCAAAGAATGGCAGGTACTTTAGGAGTGTGGGCAAATCCGTTTACTCCTTTACGTGTACCATTGATTTTTAACTTACGTAGAGATCCTTATGAAGAGGCGACAATCACTTCAAATACTTACTATGATTGGTTATTAGATCACGTATTCTTACTTGTTCCAAGTCAGGAAATTGTAGGTGAGTTTTTATCTACTTTTGAGGAGTATCCTCCAAGGATGAAAGCAGCAAGTTTTAGTTTGGATAAAGTTTTAGATCAACTATCTACACCGCATCAAAATTAAAAGGGTGCTTTAAAAATTAAAAAGTCCAATAGAATTAGATTTCTATTGGACTTTTTTTTATCATGATTTTGACGCACCGTAAATCATGGTAGTTGATGTTGAAAAATATTATTTGCGTGTATAACTTACAAAACTATAAGCGTATTTGTTTTTTTCGTCAGGTTTAAAAGTTTCTCTTTTTGTTTCTTTCCATACAGATGTATCTATTTTTGGGAAAAAAACGTCTGCATCAAATGTATGGTGAACTTCAGTGATATCTAACTGGTCTACAAGTTTTATAGCCTCATTGTATATTTGGGCACCACCTATAATAAAAGGACTAGAGTCTGATTTGGCAACCTCTAAAGCCGCTGAAATTGAATTAACGATAATACACCCTTCGGCTTTGTAATTCTTGTTTCTTGTAATGATTACAGTAGTTCTATTTGGAAGTGGTTTTCCAATGGATTCATAGGTGTTTCTACCCATAATGATATGATGGCCTGTAGTGGTTTTTCTAAAACGAATTAAATCTGCAGGTAAGTGCCAGATTAAATCATTGTTTTTTCCAAGAGCATTGTTTTCTGCAATTGCAGCAATTATTGTTGTCATTTTTCAGTTGATTTTCTAATCGACCAATTTAGTGAGGTTTATAGATACTTGCAAGTAAAAACCATAATTAGCTTTATCTATAAAAATCTCAAAAGAAACTAGAGATTATGTAGCTGAAGTATTGATATTCTAGTTTATTTCGGGTTCGTGTGATTCTGGTATAAATAATCTTGACTTGGTTTTTTATGCTGATAACGATCCGATTTAGTCTAGTGGGTAGGTTTATCATTTTTCGGGTGATATAATATGTTTCTTTTATGAAAATAGGAAAGTTGTTTTATTTAGGATTTTGCAAATTGGAATTTGAGGAAAGGGACAAAAAATCATATGAATATTTTTATTCGACCATGAAGCTAATTGGTAGTGAAAAAATTGATTTGTATGGCTTTCCTTGTCTAAGAGCAGAGTGGTTGAATTTAGGTATTAGTTTAATTATTCTTTTTGTTTCCTCTTCCAATTCGCTGTGTTTAGCATCTGAATATAGAAACTTAAAAGTACCATTTTCTTGTATTTGTAACGTTGATAAAAAACGATGTTTACCAGGTTTCAGGTTTAGTTTTTCAAGTTTAGTACTTTTGAAATTTTGAGCTATGGATTCGTGAATAGTTTGCTCACTGCAATGCTTTCTATCACGAGTGGTTAGTTCTTTTTCACATCCAAGGATCGTTGGGTTCTGATGAATAATAACAATAGGATTTGGATTGATAATGGTTTTTTTATTTTTATAACATAGAATATTTAGGGAGGCTTAGTCAATATTATGATTATCAATTAATTTGAGTATATCAATGGGGGCATTTTTAATCAATTTATTAATCCTATAGGATAAAAAGATATCTCTGCTGTTATTATGTGGGTTGTATATCTTTCCATTATTGTCAATATCAAATGTGACCCTTAAATTTGGCTGAAAATACGATAGTTCTGCTTCCCGTATGTCTTTAGTTGTTAAGTGACTTTTTAAGTATGAAAGTAAGTCTTGGTTTTCTGCTATAGAATCTGTTAGTTTAGAGTTGTATTTATAAGTTTTAGGATAAAATTTTTCATCAAAAGAAATTGAAAAATGCTGGGTGGAAGTTTTATATGACGCGTTTAAAGTTGCTGGTTTAATTTTTAAAGGAAATGATTTTAAGATTTTTTCTTTTTCTTCAAAAATTATTTGGTCTTCATTCGAACTCGGTATGATTTTTAAATTACCGATTTCATCAATAATATATTTTACGTTAAGCTGAGTATACTTGCGATTGTTAAATAAATTAAAATTAAAATTATCGAAAAAATGTTCCTTGACTTTTTCATTGGTACATGTAAGTTTATCAAAGTATAAGATTTCTTGGCTGTAATCGCCACAAATAGGGCTTGTTAATTCAATAGGTTTGGTGCTACAATTAAAGAAAATCATATCAGATTTTTTTGAAATTAGTTGCATACCATAATAACAATCTGGTTTTAGGTCATAGAATGATTCCTTTGTGAAACGATGAAAAAGTAGTTTATAAATTTCATTATTCAATTCGGAATATTTGGCTGAAAGATTTACTGAATAGATTTTCTTATGATTATTTACATAAAATTTAGCAGTTATGACTGTACTGTTTTTGTAAAATTTGGCTTTTTGTAATAATGTATCAGCAATATTTTTTTTGAAATATTGGGAAATTACATTTGTAGAATCAGGTTTGGATAAGTATTGGTAATCTGTAAAGCTTATCTTTTGAGCGTTTAAGATTGGAAATGAAAATAGAATGATAAATCCGAAAATATATTTGGTCATAGCTAGTTTTTTTGAGTCAATAAAAATAGCAGAATATCTCGTTGCTAAAAAGCAGAAAGCCTTGTTGTTAGTTTTTGTCTATATGTTTTAATCTAGTAGCATAAACTTTATTAGTGTTCCAGTGTAAAAGGAGTTTTAATCAAGTTGCTTATTGGTTACGCAAAAGATAATCTTAAAAAAAAATGAACCCATAGGGTTCATTTTTGTATTGTTTCTTAAAAGATACTAAACTGATACAGCTCCTCTAATTAAAGGATGAGGATCATAGCCTTCTAATGTAAAATCTTCAAAAGTGAAATCAAAAATAGATTTTATATTAGGATTGATTTTCATAGTTGGTAAAGGTCTTGGGTCTCTTGACAATTGTTCTTCAATTTGATCAAAATGATTGGTGTAAATATGTGCATCACCAAAAGTATGAATAAACTCACCCGCTTCTAATCCAACAACCTGTGCAATCATCATTGTCAATAATGCATATGATGCAATGTTAAAAGGTACGCCTAAAAAGATGTCAGCACTTCTTTGATAAAGTTGGCAAGATAGTTTTCCATCCGCTACATAAAACTGGAAAAAAGCATGACATGGTGGTAAGGCTGCTTTGTTGTTTGCTACATTTTCAGAAAAAGATACCGTGGTATCTGGCAACACACTTGGATTCCAAGCAGAAACCAACATACGTCTGCTGTTAGGATTTGTTTTAAGTGTTTCAATGACTTCTTGAATTTGATCAATTTCTTCACTGTTCCAACTTCTCCATTGATGACCGTATACAGGACCTAAGTCTCCATTTTCATCTGCCCAAGCATCCCAAATTTTTACACCATTTTCTTTAAGGTAGTTGATGTTGGTATCTCCTTTTAGAAACCATAAAAGTTCGTGGATGATAGATTTTAAATGCAGCTTTTTAGTAGTAACCATTGGAAATCCTTCCGTTAAGTCAAAACGCATTTGGTAACCAAATACACTTTTAGTTCCGGTACCTGTTCTATCTCCTTTGAATACGCCGTTTTCTTGTACGTGTTTTACTAAGTCTAAATACTGCTTCATCTTCTTTATTTTAATCTTGTTTGTTCAAAAATTTAAAACAAGCTTTACAAAAATAACAAAAGCATATTTTTAAAAAAGGACTTAGGTTTTTATTTTTAGAAAAGTAATTAACAGTTTAACAGTGCTAAAAAAAAATGATTTAGCGTTTGCTAATTTCATCTCTTAAATGTGCAGCAGTTTCATAGTCCTCTTGCTCAATAGCTATTTGAAGTTGATTGTTTAACTCTTGAAGCGACATACGCTTTAATGGGTCTTCATCTTCTGTTGTTGAAGTTTCTGTTAACAATTCATTCATGTCAAGTTCACTAGTGTCACTTACAATATCCTCTGCTTCTAATTTTAAAAAGATACCTGCTTTTTCAAGAATAGTCTCATAGGTGTATATGGGCGCATTAAATCTTGTAGCTAAAGCTATGGCATCAGATGTTCTTGCATCAATAATTTCCTCTGCTCCGTCTTTTTCACAAACAAGACTAGAGAAGAAAACTCCGTCTACAAGCTTATGAATGATCACCTGAAGTACTTTTATTTGAAACCTTTCTGAAAATGTTTTGAAAAGATCATGAGTTAAAGGTCTTGGAGGTTTGATTTCTTTTTCAAGTGCGATTGCAATTGATTGTGCTTCAAATGCCCCAATAATTATTGGGAGTGTTCTGTTTCCTTTAATTTCTGTCAAAACTAATGCATATGCCCCGCTTTGAGTTTGACTGTATGAAATCCCTTTAATGTCTAGTTGTACTAAACTCATATCTTTTTCTAGTTGTAGTGTAAAAAAAGACTGTTTATAAGATCGAGTTAAGTTCGAATTAGTATAAACAGTCTTATATGGTCTCAATTTAGTGAAAAATGTTAGTTTTTCGACTTAAATTCTTTTAGTTTTTCAATAAGTTGTGGAACAACTTCAAACGCATCACCAACAATTCCGTAATCTGCTGCCTTAAAAAATGGTGCTTCAGGGTCTGTGTTGATAACTACTTTTACTTTTGATGCATTCACACCTGCTAAGTGTTGAATGGCACCGGAAATTCCTATTGCGATGTATAAATTTGAAGCAACAGGTTTTCCTGTTTGTCCAACATGTTCACCATGTGGTCTCCAACCAAGGTCAGAAACAGGTTTAGAACATGCGGTAGCAGCACCTAAAACATCAGCAAGATCTTCGATCAAATTCCAGTTTTCAGGGCCTTTCAAACCTCTACCACCAGAAACAACTACATCTGCATCTGCAATAGAAACTTTTCCCGCACTTTTATTGATGCTAGTTGAGTTTACTCCTGATGTAATAATTTCAGGTGAAAAATCTTCTTCTTCGGCTGTTGTTGGATTTTCAATAAGTCCAATAGAGTTTTTAGCAAGTCCTAATACTTTAATCGCACTTGAAATTTCAGTATGGTTAAAAGCTTTGTTAGAAAAAGCCTTTCTTTTTATAGTAAAAGGGGCGGTAGCACTAGGCTCTGCAATTACGTTAGAAGCATATCCGGCTTCTAATTTTGCAGCAACAATAGGAGCTAAATACAAGCCGTTTGAACTAGAATCAATGATAACGACTTCTGCATTTTCTTTTGTGGCAGCTTGCTCAATAATAGAAGCAGTAATTTTGGCGTTAAAAGAAACTAATTCACTATTAGATACTTTGATAATTTTATCTGCTCCGTAGCTAGCTACTTCTGAAGCATTATCTGCATTGATGGTCAGCGCTACTAATTGAGTTCCTAATTGAGTAGCTACTTTTTTTCCATAAGAAACAACCTCAAATGCAATTTTTTTAAATTTTCCTTCCGATGATTCGGCAAAAACTAATACAGACATATACTATGTGTTATTAAGTTAACGTATTTTTTTTAGTTATCTCTAATTAGATAACTTTAGCTTCGTTATGTAAAAGATCAATTAATTCATCAATGGCTCCAGCATCTACCATTTTACAAGCTCCTTTTTCTTCAGGTTTGTCAAATTTAACAGCTTTAGTAAGTGCTTCGGCATTGTTGCTTGGAACTATAGCTAATGGTTTTTTACGAGCCATCATAATTCCTCTCATATTAGGGATTCTCAGATCTTTTTCTTCTACGAGTCCTTTTTGACCTGCAACGACTAAAGGTAATGAACTAGACAAACTTTCTGTCCCTCCATCAATTTCTTTTGTTGCTGTTGCATTAGAACCTTCAATTTCTAAACCAACACAAGCGTTTATAAAATTATAATCGATTAATGCAGCTAAAATTCCAGGTACCATGGCTCCATTGTAATCGATAGATTCTCTTCCCATAAGGATCAAATCATAACTATTACCTTTCACCACCTCCGCAAGTTGTTTGGCAACGGCAAAACCATCTGTAGCTTCTGCATCAATTCTAATCGCATCATCAGCTCCTATAGCCAAAGATTTTCTTAAAGAAGGCTCTGTAGAAGCATCACCTACAGTAATCACTGTTACACTAGCTCCTTGCTTTTCTTTAAACCACATAGCACGAGCTAATGAAAATTCGTCGTATGGGTTGATAACGTATTGTACACCATTTGTGTCAAATTCAGCACCATCTGCTGAGAAATTTATTTTGGAAGTCGTATCCGGAACATGACTTATACACACTAATATTTTCATAGTTATAAGGACTTGTAATGTTATTTAATAAGTAATGCGAAGGTACTTAAAATTTTAGTAAAATGTAATTTTAATAAGGAAGAGTATCTATTTTTATCAATACAATAATTAAAGTAATCTCAGCATTTTTGGCTTTGGATTTTTTGGTTTTTCATAAATATAACACTTTTATTTTATTGATAATTTAAAAAATATTCCGATAACATATTTTTTTTAGTGAAAGAATAATATGATTTCTTGAAAATATTTTTTTTTTGAGAACTAATTAACAATTATGAACTGAAAATCCTTATTTTTGCTGTCTCATAAAGATGACTACAATGAAAACAATACAATTTAGAGAAGCGATTTGCGAAGCGATGAGCGAAGAAATGCGTTTGGACGAAAGCGTGTACTTGATTGGTGAAGAGGTTGCCGAATATAATGGAGCATATAAAGCTTCAAAAGGAATGTTAGATGAATTTGGAGAAAAAAGAGTAATAGATGCACCGATTGCCGAGTTAGGTTTTGGTGGTATTGCTGTTGGATCTACTATGACAGGTAACAGACCAATTGTTGAATACATGACATTCAACTTTGCTTTGGTAGGTATCGACCAGATAATTAACAATGCAGCTAAAATTCGTCAAATGTCAGGTGGACAATTTCCTTGTCCGATTGTATTTAGAGGTCCTACTGCATCTGCAGGTCAATTAGGAGCTACGCATTCACAAGCATTTGAAAACTGGTTTGCAAATACACCAGGTTTGAAGGTTGTTGTACCATCTAACCCTTATGACGCAAAAGGTTTATTGAAAGCTTCAATTCGTGATAATGATCCTGTAATCTTTATGGAGTCAGAGCAAATGTATGGTGATAAAGGTGAAGTGCCAGAAGGTGAGTACATTATTCCTTTAGGTGTTGCTGATACGAAAAGAGAAGGTACTGATGTAACGATTGTGTCTTTTGGTAAAATTATCAAAGAGGCATACAAAGCTGCTGATGAATTGGCAAAAGAAGGGATTTCTTGCGAGATTATCGACTTGAGAACAATTCGTCCTTTAGATATTGATGCTATTATCGAGTCTGTTAAGAAAACAAATAGATTAGTTATATTGGAAGAGGCTTGGCCTTATGGTAATATTTCTACTGAGATTACTTACCAAGTGCAAGAGAAGGCATTTAACTATTTAGATGCTCCGATCAAGAGAATTAATACTGCTGATACACCAGCTCCTTATTCTCCTGTTTTATTGGCAGAATGGTTGCCAGATTATACAGATGTAATTAAAGAAGTAAAAGAAGTTTTATACGTGAAGTAAAAACTTTAATAGTTTAAGAATAAGCCTTTTTTCGATTTTGAAAAAAGGCTTATTTTTTGATTTAAAGATTAGATGTAAAATGATAGCTTTATTGCTGTTAATTTTACATTTAAAACAGTAAGAAAACGTTGGAGTAAATTTTTGTCTATTTGATTTGCAGAATACTTAATTTGTCTATTTTTACGGAAAATTAGTAAGCAATCAAATAAAATCAAACTATGAGTGTAAATTCACCAAAAACTTTCGATGTCTTAATAGAGATCCCAAAAGGGAGTAGAAACAAATATGAATATGACTTCGATTTGCATAAAATCCGTTTCGATAGAATGTTATTTTCTTCTATGATGTATCCAGGAGATTATGGATTCGTACCTGAAACATTAGCATTGGATAGTGATCCTTTAGATGTTTTAGTATTAGGACATCAGCCTACCTATCCAATGGTTGTAATGGAGGTTCGTCCAATTGGTGTTTTCTATATGACAGATGAAAAAGGACCGGATGAGAAAATTATTTGTGTTCCTGTTTCAGATCCTATTTGGAGTAATAAGGAAGATATTTCTGATTTAAATCCTCATAGATTAAAAGAAATTGAGCATTTCTTTAAAGTTTACAAAGACTTAGAAAAGAAAAAAGTAGATACAGGCGGTTGGGGTAATGCTGAAGCTGCTATTCAGATCTACGAAGAATGTGTAGAACGCTATGAGAATAGTGAAGATAAAAAGAAAGGAAACTTTACAATTTAATGTGATTTTTCTCATAAAATGAAAACACCGTGTTTATTAATTTAGACACGGTGTTTTTTTTGTCTATTATATTTCCCTATTTTAGAAACAACTAAACCAAAAATTAATATTTAAATCAAAATTTATTACATGATGGAATTAATCGTAAATTATTTACCTCTGTTCGGGGTATTGGCTTTAGCCTTTGTGTTCTTGAAAAACACATGGGTTTCAAAACAAGATGAAGGAAGTGAAAAAATGGCACAAATTGCACGGAATATTGCAGATGGTGCCATGTCTTTTTTAAAGGCAGAATACAAAATGCTCTCGATCTTCGTTTTGACTGTTGCAGTATTACTTTATTTTAAAGGGAGTTCAGAAGCAGATTCCAATGGAATGGTAGCCGTGTCCTTTATCGTTGGTGCTATTTGTTCGGCTTTAGCTGGTTTTATAGGTATGAGAGTAGCAACTAAAGCCAATGTTAGAACAACACAAGCAGCAAGAACTTCATTAGGAAAGGCTCTTGAGGTTGCTTTTGCAGGAGGGGCTGTAATGGGACTTGGAGTTGTTGGACTTGGAGTATTAGGCTTAAGTGGTTTGTTTATGGTGTATAGTGCTCAAGGATGGGGACTGAATGAAGTCTTAAACGTACTTTCAGGATTTTCTTTAGGAGCATCTTCTATTGCGTTATTTGCGCGTGTGGGTGGAGGTATATATACAAAGGCAGCTGATGTTGGTGCGGATTTAGTAGGGAAGGTAGAAGCAGGGATTCCTGAAGATCATCCTTTAAATCCAGCTACAATTGCAGATAATGTAGGTGATAATGTAGGTGATGTTGCTGGTATGGGAGCAGATTTATTTGAATCTTATGTAGGTTCTATTATTGGTACAATGGTTCTAGGAGCTTTTATTGTAACGCCTGACTTCAATGGTCTTGGTGCGGTGTATTTACCACTTGTATTAGCTGCAGTAGGAATTGTAATGTCAATTATAGGTACGTTTTTTGTGAAAGTTAAAGATGGAGGGTCTCCTCATGCTG
This sequence comes from Flavicella sp. IMCC45537, assembly GCF_057197705.1. Taxonomy (NCBI): domain Bacteria; kingdom Pseudomonadati; phylum Bacteroidota; class Flavobacteriia; order Flavobacteriales; family Flavobacteriaceae; genus Flavicella; species Flavicella sp. IMCC45537. The sequence continues at coordinate 1,844,528 of NZ_CM170067.1, read as the reverse complement.
CATTAAATATTGGAGAATTTGGTTCTGCAGGTTTGATGGTGGTAGCTTCTTATTTTATTATCAATAGTTTGTTGCCAGAAAGTATTTCCGGATTGCCTTTTGGGGCGATGGGAGTCTTTTGGGCTACCATTGCTGGATTAGTGGCTGGATTGGCTGTTGGAAAAGTAACGGAATATTATACGGGAACTGGGTTTAAACCTGTGAATTCAATTATCACTCAATCAGAAACAGGATCTGCAACGAATATTATAGCAGGTTTAGGGGTAGGAATGATGTCAACTGCTGTGCCGATTATATTGATTGCGGCTGCTATTATTGTGTCTCATTATTTTGCAGGACTTTATGGTATTGCTATTGCGGCAGTAGGGATGCTTGCAAATACGGGAATTCAATTGGCTGTGGATGCTTATGGGCCTATTTCTGATAATGCCGGTGGTATTGCGGAAATGGCAGAGTTGCCAAGTGAAGTAAGAGAAAGAACAGATAAGTTAGATGCAGTAGGGAATACTACAGCGGCAATTGGGAAAGGGTTTGCAATTGCTTCTGCAGCGTTAACGGCTTTAGCTTTGTTTGCTGCTTATATGAAAACTGCAAATGTAGTTGCGATTGACGTTTCCAGACCACTTATCATGGCAGGTTTATTAATAGGAGGTATGTTGCCGTTTGTTTTTTCTGCGTTGTCTATGAATGCAGTAGGTAGAGCTGCGATGGCAATGATTGAAGAGGTGAGACGTCAATTTAGAGACATTCCTGCTTTGAAAGCTGCTTTGGAGATTATGAGGAAATATGATTCTGATATGTCAAAAGCATCAGATGAGGATAGAGCTATTTTTGATGCTGCGGATGGTGTGGCAGAATATGATAAATGTGTGGACATCTCTACAAAGGCTTCTTTGAAAGAAATGGTATTGCCAGGAGTTTTAGCTATTGTGGTTCCGGTTGCGATTGGATTTATAGGTGGTCCTGAAATGCTAGGAGGTTTGTTAGCAGGTGTGACTACTTGTGGTGTATTGATGGCGATTTTTCAATCCAATGCTGGAGGTGCTTGGGATAATGCTAAAAAAACGATTGAGGAACAAGGAAGAAAAGGTACAGATGCTCACAAAGCTGCTGTAGTTGGAGATACAGTTGGAGATCCCTTCAAAGATACTTCTGGTCCGTCTTTAAATATTTTATTAAAACTGATGTCTGTAGTAGCCTTGGTAATTGCTCCTAGTATTGCGAATGATACTGCAGTAGCAGATTATATTAAAAAGAAAGAAGCTGAAAAACCAGCTATTGAATTGGTTATTCCTTCAGAAATTACTTCTGAAGAAGTCTTAGAGGAAAAAGAAGTAATTCAAACAGTTTCTTTTATGTACGAAATAGAAAAAACAGTTCAAATAATTACATCAGTGAAAGATGAATCTGACTGTTAATTCCATGATTTAATATATGAAAAAAGGGATCTCAATTGAGGTTCCTTTTTTTTGTTTTAAAATAGCCCATGGATTTGAGCGTCAATTTTATCAATGATCATTCCTAGGTCTTCTTGGTTTTCAACAAAATCTATATTATCAACATCAATTATTAATAATTTTCCTTTGTCATATTGAGATGCCCAAGCTTCATATCTTTCATTCAGTCTACTTAGATATTCAATACTAATGCTGTTTTCATATGCTCTACCTCGTTTGTGAATTTGGCCTACCAATGTTTTGATATCGGCTCTAAGATAGATCAGTAAATCAGGAGGAGTTACTAGGTTTTCCATCAAGTCAAACAAAGAGGAATAATTGCTGTAGTCTCTATTGGTCAATAGTCCCATTGCATGAAGGTTAGGAGCAAATATTTTCGCATCCTCATAGATGGTTCTATCTTGAATAATGTTTTTACCGCTTTTTTGAATTTTTAATATTTGATCAAAACGACTGTTCAAAAAGAAAACCTGAAGGTTGAATGACCAGCGTTCCATTTCACCATAAAAATCATCTAAGTATGGATTGTCTTCTGCATTTTCAAAATGCGCATCCCAATGGTAATGTTTTGCTAAAAGTTCTGTGAGAGTTGTTTTTCCAGCTCCAATATTTCCTGCTATCGCTACGTGCATAGATAGATTTTTATAGTAGTTTTAGTGTACTAAGATATTATTTTTTATCAGTAGAAAAAAGATATAGCTCAGAACTGTCAAAGATAAAGAAATGATTATTTAAAGTGTAGAATTTTTCAATATTCGATAGTTTTGGAAAAGTGATAACTTGACCTGCGTTTTTTGTTCTGAAAATAGTATCGTTTTGTAGGGTGTAAAGCACTCTATTGTTGTATTGAAAGTCTTTTAGATTTTTGTTTTTATAATTTTTTATAAAATTCCCTAAATAGTCATAAGTTCTAATTCCTTCTGTAGTTTGAATAAAAACATTATTTTCGGTACTTTTCATATTCAAAACGGTTGCATTCTTTAATGGTTGAGATTTAGCTAGGACTGTTTGAGTTTTAAAATTAAAATTTTCTATGGTTTTGGTGTTTGTAGTAAAAAGCCAAAGATGATTTGCCGTTCCCTTGGTTGCAAAACTTACGTCATAAGGGAGTTGAATAATATCGGTTTCATTTAATTGGCTGTCCAAAAGAACTACCACATTAAACTCTTGGTAAAAAACTACAATTTTTAAGGGATTAGTAATATCCACCGAACTAATATTTCCATAAAGAAAATTTGAGTACGACAAGATGTTGTTTTTTGTTTGTTTTGAGAGTATTGTATTACTGAAATAGTAATAATTGAAGTCATAATCACATCCAATAAAATGATCCGCTTCGAGCTTTGTTTTTTTTACCAAACTGCTTTGCGTTTGTCCGTGGAAATTGATGGAATAGAGAAGGTGAAAAAAACATAATAAATATCGCATAAAAACAAAGTTACAAAACTTAAGAATCTTTTATTGAAAAACTAAGGTTACTTATTAAACCATGTTGCGTTTCTTTGGTCTTAGTAAGAAGTGTTACTAAAAATAAAACCCAACTATGAAAAACTTATTACTAGGAATTGGTTGTATGCTGATTTCATTTTATTCATTTTCTCAAGATTTTCAAGGAGAAGCTGTATATATGTCAAAGACTAAATTTCAATTTGATTTTGGAACAAGAAAAATTCCAGAGGATGCTAAAAAGCGTATGCAAGAACGAATGGATAAGGCAATGCAAAAAACATTTGTTTTAAATTTTAATAAAGTAGCCTCTATTTATGAAGAGGAAGTAAAATTAGAGACTCAAGATAAAGGAGGAAGAGGGGCTATGTTTGCTTCTATTTTTGGTGGACCGAGTATGGGGAAAACCTACAAAAATATCGCGAAAAAAGAATCCAAAAGAGCTGTGGAGTTTTTTGGTAAAAATTTTTTAGTGGAAGATCCATTGAAGCCTTTTGCTTGGAAGTTAGAAAAGGAAACAAAAAAGATAGGGAAGTATACTTGTTTTAAAGCAACTACTTCGATTGATAAAAAAGAGAATCCTTTTGCGAAAAGTAAAGATTCATTACAAACCAAAACTATTGTGGCCGTTTGGTACTCACCAGAAATACCGGTTTCTATGGGGCCTGATAAATATTGGGGATTACCAGGGTTAATTTTAAGTGTAAATGCAGGTGACACACAAGTTATATGTACCAAGGTAGTGTTGAATGTGAAAGAAAAGAAAGAATTGAAAGCTCCCAAGAAAGGTAAAAAAGTTACGGAAGAGGAGTTTGATAAAATTGTCGAGGAAAAAACTATAGAAATGAGAGAGCGTTTCAGAAAAGGTCGTCAAGGAGGTGGCGGAAACAGACCAAAACAATAAGTTTATGAGAGGATTTAAAAATTGGTTAGCTGTTTTATTGTTGTTTTATTCTGGGGTTAATTGTGCGCAAACTATCAAAATAAAAGGAATCGTAAAAGATTCAATTGGAAGTGGCTTAGAGATGGCAAATGTTATTGCCTTTGCTTCATCAACGAATGAAATGGCAGAGTACGCAATTACAGATTCTAAGGGGCGGTATTCCATAAGCCTAGAAGCTGGTCAAGTATATGAGTTTAAGGTAAGTTATATGGGGTTTGATACTAAAACTGTATCCATTGACCTTGTAGGGGTTACAGATGATATGTCTAAAGATGTGCTATTAAAGGAAACAAAGGATTTGTTAGATGAGGTGGAAATAGCTTATGAGATGCCTGTGACAATTAAAGGAGATACGATTGTTTATAATTCAGATTCTTTTAGAAATGGAACAGAAAGAAAGCTAGGAGATGTGTTAGAAAAATTACCAGGAGTGGAGATTAATGACGATGGAGAAATTGAGATTGAAGGGAAAAGAGTCTCGAAAGTAATGGTGGAAGGGAAGGACTTTTTTGATGGTGATTCTAAGGTCGCTGTAGATAATATTCCTGCAAATGCCTTGGATAAGATAGAAGTGTTAAGGAATTATAATGAGGTGAGTCAAATGAAAGGAGTTACCAACAATGAAGATTCTATCGCAATCAATATTAGATTGAAAAAAGGGAAGGATAAATTTTGGTTTGGAGAAGTAACCGCTGGTGCAGGTGTTGAAGATCGATATTTGGTGCATCCGAAGGTGTTTTTTTATAGTCCCAAAACAAGTGTGAGTATTTTAACGGATTTTAATAATATAGGGCAAGTTCCGTTTACGAATAGAGACTACTATAGGTTTACAGGTGGATTAAGGAATTTGTCTTCAAGAGGAGGAACCTCTTTGAATATTGATAATAATACAGTTGGTTTGGCAACAACCCAAAATAATAAAGCCTTTGAATTGAATACGCAATTTGGTGCAGCAAACTTCAATCATAATCCAAATAAGAAAGTTTCATTTAGTGGTTTTGGTATTTATTCTGGTACGCAAACTGATTTGTTAGAGTTAACTACTAAAACTTACCAAGATACCGACGATATTGAAAAAATAAATAGTGCTACGGATCAGAAGAGCAAACTGGGGTTGTTTAAGTTTAGTACTGTTTATAAACCATCGGTAGACTTACAATTGGATTATGATTTGTTTATTAAAAAATCGGAGCAAGGAGAGAATTCTCTTAGAAGTTCTGAGTTGAATGATATGGGGAATGGGTATATTCTAACCGATAACAATGATGACCCCTATTCTGTTTCTCAGAATTTAAATATATATAAAACCATCGATCCAAAGAATATCTTGGCTTTTGAAGGACAGTATCTTTATCAAAAAGAACTGCCTATGTTGAATTCAATTTCAGATGTTTTAAATGTAGATACTTCCTTAACTCCCCCTTTAGATACTGCACAGGAGTTTTATAATTTATTTCAAGATAAAACTATTAGTACTGGTAGACTAGATGCTAAAGTAGATTACTATTATGTATTAAATAACCAAAGTCATTTGAATTTTACGATGGGAACTCTGTTAAGTAATCAAAAGTTTAATTCAGGTTTATTACAGATTCTAGATGATGGATCTGAAAATTTGTTTTCTGAAGATCGTTATGTGAACGATGTGTTATTTAAGTTTTCTGATATTTATTCAGGGGTTCATTATAAATTCGTAAGAAAAAAAATGACCATTGAACCAGGAGTTTCTTTACATCTTTATACCACAAAAGATGAGCAGTTGGGATCTGAGAACAGTTCTTCGCAGTATAGAATGTTGCCTGATTTTTATGCGAATTACCAATTTAAAAAAGCAGAAAATCTTCGTTTTAGGTATAATATGACAAATCAGTTTACGGATATTAAAAAACTTTCAGAGGGACTTTTGTTTAATAATTACAATTCTGTCTATGCTGGAAATAGAAATTTAGAAAGTGCGGTTTATCATAAATATTCGTTGAGTTATTTTAGTTTTATCATGTATAATTATACCAATATCAACGCCTCTATTGATTACACAAAGAAAGAAAACACCATAAAAACAGATACAGAATTTAATGGGATTGGACAGGATAGAACGTCTGTTAATTCTATTTTTCCAGATGAGACCGTATCAGCTAGGTTTCGATATGGAAGGACTTTTAGGAAGATAAAAGTGAATTTGCGTACTAATGGAAATTATTCGAAAAATTACAATATTAGAAATGGAGAATGGTTTGCAAATAATGTGTACAATTATACCTATGGAGGTGATCTAGGAACAAATTTTAACAAGGCTCCAAATATCAAAGTGGGGTATACGAAAAGTACGAATGATTATGGTGATCGTGTCTATTATACAGATAAACCGTTTGTGAATATTGATGCTAAATTTTTGAAACATTTTATTTTTACTGCGGATTATGATTATTACAATTATCATGATCAAGCAAAAACAATTTCAAATAAGTATGCCTTTTTAAGTGCAGAACTAAGCTTTAGAATGACAGATAGTCATTGGGAATATGTTATTTCTGGTACAAACTTATTAGATACCAAATCCTTAAATAGAGATAATATTTCTATTGCTGCCAACACAGTTACTAGTAGTAGTTATTTTGTACAGCCAAGGTTTGTCATGTTTATTTTAAAATATAACTTATAGTTCTTTTTGTGTTAGAGATTTAATCAAATGATCTAAACTACCTCCTGCTTTTTGAGTTTGTTTGATTATTAAAGTTGGGTAATTAAGTAATAGTGTTGGAATAAAAAATCCTATTATTATGTTTTTTTATTTTAATAACTTGTGATTCAGTTTTTAAGAATGGATTATTACAAATAAAAAGTTTATGAAGAAGTTTCAGTTAAAAATCAACGGAAAAAAATACAAGGTTGACGTTGAGGAAAGTACTCCCTTGCTTTGGGTGCTCAGAGATGAATTAGGATTGTTAGGAACAAAGTTCGGTTGTGGAATAGGTCAATGTGGTGCGTGTACTATACATTTTAATGGGAGTGCTACTAGGAGCTGTTTATTACCTATATCTGCTGCAGTTGGCAGTGAAATCACTACTGTTGAGGGGATTTCAAAAAATAATGATCATCCCATTCAAAAAGCATGGAAAGAATTAGATGTACCACAATGTGGGTATTGTCAAGCAGGTCAAATAATGACTGCTTCTGCCTTTATTGAAGAGAATAATAACCCGACAAGAGAGGAAGTAAGAGAGGCAATGCATGGTAATATTTGTAGGTGTGCTGCTTATAATAGAATTGAAAACGCGGTTCTATTAGCAGCAAAAGAAAAACAATCAAATTCTTAAAAATAATGGGAACAATGCAAAACAGTACAGATAGAAGGTCATTTATGAAAACTTCATTGTTGGCCAGTGGTGGAATTTTGTTTGGTTTTAATCTAATAAAAGCTGTAAACCCAGATTCTTTGTTACCAAATTCAGTTGAGAAATTAAATTTTCATGATTTTAATGCCTTTATTAAAATAGCTGAAACAGGGAAAGTAACAATATATTCTCCAAATCCAGAGATTGGTCAAGGAGTAAAAACATCTATGCCAATGCTTATTGCTGAAGAGTTAGATGTAGATTGGAATGATGTTGAGGTTGTACAAGCAAAACTAGATACGCAAAATTTTAAAAGGCAAGTAGCCGGAGGAAGTCAAAGTATAAAAAGAGGTTGGAAACCCTTGAGGCAAACAGGAGCAACGGCAAGGCAAATGTTATTAAATGCTGCTGCAATACAATGGAATGTTTCTGCCGATAGTTTGATTACACGAAAAGGGTATGTTTTGCATTCCGATGGAAAAAAACTGGGCTATGGTAAGTTGGTTGTTGCTGCAGCAAAACTTGAAATACCGGTTAATGTTAAATTAAAAGAACCTAAAGATTTTTCCATAATTGGTCAGTCTAAAGGAAATGTTGATGTAGAAAAAATTACAAAGGGAGCACCTTTATTTGGAATAGATTATAGAAAAGAAGGGATGTTTTATGCAGCAGTGGTGCGTCCTCCTGCTTTTGGACAAACTTTAGTTAGTTTTGATGTCAGTGAAGCAAAAAAATATCCTGGTGTTGAAGAGGTTTTGAAATTTGACGATAATATTGCCGTTGTGGCAAAAAACACCTGGGCTGCTTTTTCAGCAAAGAAATTAATTATAGCAAAGTGGAGTTCAGATAAGGACTTGGAAGGAACTGTTGAATGGGATGCTAAAATGTTGAAACTTTTGGCAGGTAATGAATTTAAAGAACTGCGTAAAAAGGGAGATATTGAAAATGCCTTCCATACTGCAGATTCCGTTTTAGATGAGGTTTATGAAAGTTCTTTTTTACCTCATAACTGTATGGAGCCAATGAATTTTTATGCGGATGTACAATCTGATAAAATTTTATTGGCGGGTCCTGTTCAAACCCCGGAAAATTCTGTTAAAAATGTTGCTAAAAAATTAAATAGAGATGTTTCAGAAATCACGCTGGAATTGACAAGAATGGGAGGTGGTTTCGGTAGGCGTTTAAATGGAGATTTTGTGGTAGATGCAGCAGTTATATCTAATCAGGCGAAAAAACCAATCAAATTGGTGTATACAAGAGAGGATGATATGACTGGTGGAGTATATAAGCCAAATGTAAAATATAATTTTAAAGCAGCATTTGAGAAAGGGACTATGTCGGGTTATCAATTAACGGAAGCTGCGGTGAATTGGAATATGTATCGTCATAATGCTCAGAATTTTCCGTTTGGAGCAGTTCCAAACTATAAAGCTAGAGTTGCAAAAATAGAAAGTCCGGTAACTGTTGGTTTTTGGAGAGCACCGGTTTCTAACTTTTTAGCATTCGCGGAACAAAGTTTTTTAGATGAGGTGGCAAAAGCTTTAAAGAAAGACCCAATAGCATATAGATTGGAATTGCTAAAGGATGTAAAAGGAAAAGTCAACTATTCTGTAGATAGAATGACTACAGTTATTAAAAAAGTGAGAGAACTTTCTAATTGGGGAAAAAGTAAAAAAGGAGTTTATCAGGGGTTTAGCGCTTATTATAGTCATTTTTCCTATGTTGCTGAGGTGGTAGAGCTTGAGATGATTGATGAGTTACCTGTTGTTAAAAAAGTATATTGTGTGGTTGATTGTGGAGTTGTAGTAAATCCCCTTGGTGCAGATAATCAGGTTGTAGGAGGTGTTATTGACGGAGCTGGACATGCGTTGTATGGAGATTTTGAATTTGAAAAAGGAAAGCCCAAAAGTTCAAATTACGATCAGTATCGACTGATTAGAATGATGGAAACACCAGAAGTTATTTGTTCGTTTATTGATAGTGATGAGGATCCTACAGGTCTTGGAGAGCCTACTTTACCTCCAATAAGTGGTGCTATCGGGAATGCTATAGAAGCAGCCACAGGAAAAAGAATACGAAAATTACCTTTTGTTAAAAACTTGAAATTAAACGCATAATGACACATGAATTTAGAAAAATAATAGATGCTTATTCTAAAGTGAATGAGACAGGACAAAAGTCGGTTCTCGCTACTGTTGTCCATGTGGAAGGCTCTTCATATAGACGAGAAGGAGCCAGGATGTTGGTGTTTGAGGATGGAAAAACAATCGGAGCAATAAGTGGGGGCTGCGTAGAAAAAGAAGTTGTTTTACAAGCACAATCTGTATTTAAATCAGGTGTTGCGAAAATTATGACTTATGATGGAAGGTTTCGACTTGGGTGCGAAGGGACTTTATTCGTTTTGTTAGAAGAATTGGATATGGATTCTGAAACTCTTGAATTGATCCATGATTCCTTTCGTAAAAGGAACGGGTTTGTAATACAGTCTTGGTTTTCATCTGAAAATGGAGAATTACCTATGGGTTCGATGATATATTTTGATACTGGAGGGAGTACTAGTCTAAATAGACATATCAAACCTAGCACAAGATTGGAATGTTTTGAAGAAAAATTGGAGCCATGTTTTCAGTTGGTGCTTTTTGGAGGTGAACATGATACGGTTAAGCTTTGTGAAATTGCGGCATCGACAGGGTGGGATGTTACGGTTGTTTGTTCTCCTAAAAGTTCAAAATCGATTTTGGATTTTCCTGGTGCTTCTGAAGTTATTCTAAGTACGCCAGAGGGATTTAATGCAAGCTTGATTGATGTTGAAACAGCTGTGGTCATTATGTCTCATAACTTTGCCAAAGATGTTTTGTTTTTAAAGGCATTAAAAGATACTAAACCTGTTTATATTGGCTTGTTAGGACCCGCTAAGAGAAGAGAACAATTATTGCATGCTTATTTAGAGTACCACCCTGAGGTTGATGAAGCATTTTTTGAAAAAGTTTATGGTCCCGCTGGTTTGAATATTGGTGCGGAGACGCCTCATGAAATTGCAATTTCTATTATTGCAGAAATTTTATCTGTTGTGAGGAATGAAAAAGTGATGTCATTGCAAGATAAAAAAGGAGCAATTCATAATAAAAGAGTAAAACCTAGCTACAAATAAGGAAATGAAACGAAATATAGCATGTTTGATTTTGGCAGCGGGTAGCTCTTCTAGAATGGGAAGTCAAAAGCAGTTGTTGGAATGGAGAGGTAGCACACTTTTGGGGAGTGTAGTTACTATGGCTATTTCTGTTTTTCCTGAGGATGTTTTTGTTGTTGTTGGATCTGGAAAAGATGTGGTAGAAGAGGAGTTGTCAAAATTTAATCTTCAGACTGTTTTTAATCCTGAGTGGACAGAGGGAATAGGGAAATCGATAGCCCAAGGAGTAAGCAAGTTAGATGGGTATGATGGAGTTTTAATATTGGTAGCGGACCAACCTTTTTTGAACTCGAAGCATTTGTTGAAAATGATTGAATATTTCGACAACAATGTTCATGGAATCATCGCATCCGGTTATAGGAATATAAAGAAACCTGTAGTTCCGATTTTATTTGATAAAATATATTTTGATGAATTGATACAATTATCAGGTGAGAATGGAGCGCAGCAATTATTGAAAAATCATGAATCGTCAGTAATTCAGTTACATACGGTTACAGAATTTGTTGATATTGATACACCTAAAGATTATGAGAAATGCTGTAGAATGATTAGTAAAAAATAATTTCATTTTTTTTTATGTTAGCCCTTGTTACATCTAAATAAAGTTCTATATTTGCAACCGCTAACAGCAACGGTCTGGTAGTTCAGTTGGTTAGAATACCTGCCTGTCACGCAGGGGGTCGCGGGTTCGAGTCCCGTCCAGACCGCAAAAGCCTCAAAACATTTGTTTTGAGGCTTTTTTTATTTCTTTTCAAATGTTTATAATTAATTGTGGCTTTTGTCGAATTATTTTTTTTTTGTAATTTAAAATTAAATCTAAAAAACTTAATTATGACTAAAAAACTACTACTACACGTTATTATGATTATTTCAATAAACTTATTGTTTTTTGAAAGTTACGCACAAGGAACTTTTACGGATACAGAAGCGGACGGTTCAGGAAAATTTTTATGGAGCAATATTAATAATTGGAGCGGTGGTGTTGTACCTGGAACAGGTGAAGTTGCAACTATCGCAGGTAATCCAACAATTGATGCTTCTGTTACGGTTGGAAGTATCGAGATGGGGGGAAGTGGTGATTACACGATCTCAGGAGAGGTCAATAATGTGCTGACTCTGGATTCAGATAAACCTATTAAAAATACGATGAATGCTCTTCTAACGATTGATTGCGATGTGAAAATTATGACGGTTGGAAATATAGATACTTCTGCCGGAAAAGCAAGTAATAAAATTTTATTTGCAGCGGGAAAAACATTGGATATTATTGGAAATTTGAATATTAGAAATTATTCGGATAACACTTTAGAAATTAATTGTAATGTAATTGGAACAGGAAATTTGACCACTCACAAGGGTAGTGCTTCTCATGTGGTCTTTGGAGATTTAGCTGACTTATCTGACCACACAGGCTCTTTGCAATATCAATCCGCTGAGTCTGGAAGTTACAAGATGATTTCTAATATTGGTACAAGTGCAGGAACTGGAAAGCTAAGAGGGGTAGCTGGTGTGCTAAAGTTTAATACCGTTGGTGGTGGTGTCGTTGAAATAAACGGAGCTAATACAATGTTAGGAACTATTAATAGTAATCATCCTGCGGGTACAACAATTACTGTTGATTTGAATGCTTTTCAAACAATTAATGTTGTTAAATACAACACGGCAAGTACTCTAAATTTGGATACGAGTGGTATCTCGGAGTTAACGATTACTACTATACAAACTTCTCTTTTTACCCAATTGGGTACGCTGAATTTCACGGGGTTTCAAAATGAAAAAATTACCGTAGGCAATAATATGGACGCGGATCGATTGGGGAGAATGACACATGATTTAAGTATGGAAGCATTACTTCAAAATCCAGCGACAGATAAATTGGTGGAAAGTTCTATTTTATCCGTATCAAAAGAACAGAGTGAGCAAAACTTGGTGTATCCTAATCCTGCCAATAGTTTTGTAAATATTCATGCATCGATTGGAAGTGGAGTACGAATTTTTGATGTTTTAGGAGTTCTGATAAAGGATTTTAAATGTGAAACGGAAATTACAAACTTTCCTATTGATGATTTTCTAGGTGGAATTTATTTTGTTGAGATCTCTAATAATGGTAGAATATCTAAGACAAAGTTAATAGTGAAGTAATTTTAGAGATTGTTTTTTTATCAGCCTGCTTTTAATTTTAAAAGTAGGCTTTTTTTATCTAATAGGAGTTGTTGGTATGCATTGGAAATTTATTATTATCATAAAATGCAGTCATATGATTCAATAAAATAACTGTATTTCCATAAAAAAAATTATTTTTATCGAAATACATATTCCTTATTTGAATGTCCTACGAATTATTAAAAATGAATATTACTAAGAACCTTCTGTTATCAAAAGAAGATCAAGATTTGTTTTGTTCTAAATTTAGCTCTCAAACAATTGGTAAAAAAGAATTTCTTCTAAAGCAGGGAGAAGTTTATAAATTTGAAGGATTTGTGATAAGTGGGTGTTTTAGGGTGTTTTCTATAGATTCAAAGGGAAATGAAAATACTTTGTATTTCGCCACGAAGGATTGGTGGGTAATGGATATTGATAGCTTTTTAAATCAAAGTCCATCAGAATTAAATATTCAGGCCTTGGAAGATAGCACTGTATTGCTTATCAAAAGAAGTGATAAATTTGAGATGTATGATAAATTACCTGCCATCGAAAAGTTATTTAGAGTTATGTCACAAAAAGCTTTGGTTGCTTGGCAAAGGAGATTGATTCATAGTAATTCTTTGACGGCAAAAGAACGATATTCTAACTTTTTGACAACTTACCCAACCATTTGTTCCAAAATTTCTGATCGTCATATTGCAAGTTATCTAGGGATTACACATGAGTTTTTAAGTAAGTTAAAAAGGCAATTGAAAGATTGAGTGGTTCTTTTTGATCATTATGATGGAATGGGTAATGCGTTAAGTTTCTTTAAAATTTCTCTAAAATTTGGACGAAGCTCAACGATTGGATTCTTACAATCATTTATCAATATTTCAAGATCGAGTATTAAACCAGAAAGTTTTTCTTGAGAAGTAACAAGTCCAAGAATATCTTCAAGAAAGCAAGCATAGGCTCTGACTTCTATCTTTTCTAAATTTTTGCAGGCTTTATCGTTTTTTTCATAAAAGGAAGCAGCTCCAAAATCACTAAAGATACATTTATTAGACTCTGCTATTAAAATATTATGGGCATATAAGTCGCCATGATTGATTCCTCTAGTATGAAGATGATGTGAAACAGAAGCAATATTTTTTGATAAATAATAAACTTCTAAAATTGTTAATTTGTTATCTTTTTCAAAGGTGTCACGTGTGCAAGATTCTAGACTTGGCGGATTTCCTAAGTTTTTATATTCTGCAGAAATTAACTGTAAAATAAGTCCACTTTTAGCTTCAGGGTGCTCTTTTATTTTACCGAGAACAGGAATAAGGTTTTTATGTTGGCCGGCGGCAATGGAAACTTGCATTTCATCATCTGGTAAGCCATCACTCGTTACAGAACCTCTAAAGATTTTTAGTGCAACTTCTTTGTTTTTAGATTTCCAGCTTGCTTTAGAGATAATTCCCGAAGCACCTTCTCCTAAAATCTCTTTAATTTCAAAATCATCAAAATTGTAAGCAGTCAGTTTGTTACCAAAATTATTTGCTACAGGGATGTTGTTTCCACCAAAGGCTAACCAGGACAGTTTTGGCATTTCTAACAACCATTTTGGAATTGCGCTTAGCTTGTTAGCCGCAATTCTTAATAACTCTAAATGAGTACACTTTTGTAGTTCCTCGGGTAATTCTGAAAGCAGATTTCCTGCAACTAGAAATTTTTGCAATAGATGGCAATTTCCAATGCTTTTAGGAAGTACTGTGATTTTGTTATCGGTCAAAATCAGCCAATTTAAAAATTTTGGAAATGCGTTTTCAGGAACTGTTTCTATTTGATTGGATTTAAAACCTATCATTTTTAATGACGTACAGGATGCCAATACTTTTGGAAAAACAGTAAATTTATTTCTAGCGAAAAAAATAATTTTCAAATGTTTTAACTGATCTATGTTTTCTGGTAATTCGGATAAGTTATTGTCAGATAAATCTAAAATTTCTAGAGTGTCAGCTAAAGAAAAAATTTCATTAGGAAAGGTTTCAAGGTCGCAAGCGAGCTTTAAGGTTTTTACTCCTAATAATTTTCCAGTTCTTAAATCTTGTAGCGTTTGTGTCATGTAAATATTTTGTGTCGCAAATGTATATTTTTCCTGAGAAATTTCTTTAGTTCATAGAATTAATTACTAATTTTAAAAGCTGAAATTTTTTCTTTTTTTGAAAATTATGACCCCCTTCGTTGAAAATACAATTCAGGATTTTATTCCTTTAGAAAGCTCGGATTTAAAATTATTTTTATCCAAATGCGAACTGCAGGTTTACTCAAAAAACCAATGTTTTATTCATGTAGAGAAAAAGTGTGATTATTTGGGGTTTATCGTAAAAGGAGCTTTGATGTGTGTGTATCACAAAGAAGGAGATGAAATTATTGATGAGTTTTCTCTTGAAAATGAATTTATTGCCGATTATAAAAATTTTATTGACAATACAAACGCAGAGAAAGATGTTCGCTGTATTGAGAATTCAGAAATACTTGTGATCCGCAGGAAAGATCTTTACGAATTGTATGATAAGCATCAAAACTTTGAGCGAGTTGGACGTTTGATTGCAGAATCGCTATTTAAAAATTGGCAGGAGAAATCTATTTCTTTAGTAATGGATGATGCAAAAAAAAGATACCAAAAATTAATTGATGCTAGGCCTTCTTTAGTACAAAGAGTACCTCAGTATTTGATAGCATCTTATTTAGGAATCACGCCACAATCTTTGAGCCGAATTAGAAAGGAAAAATAATTTTATTAGTTACCATAGGATAATCGAATAGCCTTGGTTGTCATGCTATTTTTGTTTCATAACTATTTAAATAAAGTAAATATGAAAAAAAATGTATGTCTGTTCGTGGCTGTCTTGTTGGCAATTACGGTTCAATCTCAAAATAATCTAGCAGAAAATAAAAATGTTGTTTTTATCCATGGAGCCTGGTCAACGGGTGAAGTTTGGGCCCATTATGAATCTTATTTTACATCAAAAGGGGTTCTTGTAGATAGTCCTACATTATTGGGACATACTCCGGATTCCAAAAACGAAATAACTGGAATAAGTATGGAGGATTATGTGGATCAGTTGAGAGAAATAATTCAAAAAAAAGATGCCAAACCTGTTCTGGTGGCTCATTCTATGGGGAGTATTATTGCACAACGTTTGGCCATGGAAGGTCTTGCATCAAAACTGGTTTTGATAGCACCTCCCGTAAATTATGGTATGATGCCTCCTTCTGAAAGTATTAAATCGGTAAAATGGGTTAACAGTATTGATCATTTGAAAGAGAATACGGGCAAACCTACGTTTGAAGAAGCGGTAGAAGGTATGTTATGCAATTTATCAGCAAAAAAACAAAAAGAGGTATACCATAAAATGGTCGATGAATCAGGACTTGTACTAAAAGAGATGATTTGGATTAAAAATGTTTTTGGATACAAACCGAACAAAATAAAATATTCAGAAATTAAAATTCCCGTTTTAATTGTGTCAGGCGGGCAGGATAAAGCGTCTCCTGTAAAAATAGCAGAAAAGTTAGTCAAAAAGTATAAAGGAAATGCAGAGTTGAAAGTTTTTAAAGAGAATGCTCATTGGATGCTCGAGGAAAAAAACTGGAGAGAGATTGCTACAAGTATCTTTGATTGGATTGATTGAAGTGTGAAAAGAACGGCATTCTAAACTAGAATGCTGTTCTTTTTTTAGAATAAATAATAAATGTATAACTTACAAGGAATCAATTGTAAATTATTTATGATGAAATCTAAAGAATATAATAATGGAGAAATAACAGTATTGTGGCAGCCCGAAAAATGTATTCATGCTGCGGTTTGTGTAAAAATATTGCCAAAAGTTTACCGACCTAATGAAGTACCTTGGGTAAAAATAAATCAAGCTACTACAGGTCAATTAAAACATCAATTAGGACTTTGTCCTTCAGGCGCTTTGTCTATTAAATAAGATGAATTATAACAATAAAAAATTTAGAGCGGTTACGAATTCTGAATTTGGCGAAACTACGGAAGAAACTGTTTTTCTATATTTTCAAAGTGGAGCTATTTTAAAAGGAACCTACAGCGGAGGGTCTGTAATAAAAGGACAGTTGCTCGGTTCTGTTTCTGTGGATGGTACCATTGATATGTGTTACCATCAAATAAATACTAAAGGAGAATTAAAGTCGGGTATATGCAAGTCTATACCTGAAATTCTATCTAACGGTAAAGTCCGTTTGCATGAATCTTGGAAATGGACCTCTGGGGGAACTGAAAGTGGAAATTCAATTATTGAAGAATTCTAAAGTGACTACAAAAATTAAAATATAGGGATACATGAAAAAAATATTAATTATTGCCGTTTTTTTTATAGCCTGGAATTCAAATGCTCAAGGTTCTACCGATGATTTGGATTTAGCATCTAAGCTACAAGAAGTATCAGAAACAAATATTTTAAGGGATAAAAACTATCACAATTGGGGGTCTTCAATTGTGAAAACAAAAGATGGGAAATATCATTTGTTTTATGCACAAATGTCAAAAAAGCTTGGGTTTAGTACCTGGCTGACAGATGGTATTGTATCTCATGCCGTTTCTGAGAATCCAGCGGGGCCGTATAAGTTTAAAGAAGTGGTTTTAAAAGGAAGAGGAAATGGATATTGGGATGCTCATACAGCTCATAATCCCCGCATCAAATATTTTGATGGGAAATATTATTTATATTATATGTCTACAAATGTTGGAGATAGAGAATTATCATCTGCAGAATGGGAACAGGCAAGGAAAAGTGGTATTTCAAATGAATATAGAGCATTGGTAAGAGAAAACCAACGTATTGGAGTTGCTGTTGCTAACAGTGTTGATGGACCATGGGAGCGTTTTGATAAGCCGCTAGTAGAACCTGCCGGACCGATTGCTCAAATTACCTGTAACCCAGCTTTAGTGGAAAGACCGGAAGGTGGTTATATAATGATTTTAAGAGGCGATAAACCAAATGTAGCATATGCAAACGGTATTTACCCAAGCCAGTCAGAATTGGTAAGAAGTCAAGCGATTGCCTTGTCTAAAAGTCCACTTGGTCCTTGGGAAATTCAACCAAAAGCAGCTGTAGGAAATTTGAATTCTGAAGACCCTGCAATTTGGTATGATCAAAAGAGGAAGCGCTATTATGGAATTTATCATGCTTTTGGTTATATGGGAATGATTACTTCCACGGATGGTTTAAATTGGGAGAAAGCGAAGCATTATAAAGTATTGGATAAAGCAATTAAAAAATCGGATGGTACCGAAGTTTCTGTGCATCGTTTGGAACGACCTTATATTTATGTTGAAAATGGAGAGGCTTTGGTTCTAACCGTGGCAGCCTTGGATATGGAAGGAAATGCTTATTCTTTGTTTATTCCTTTAAAATAAACAAGTGGGAAGATTAAGGTTTTTTGCTATTTGGAAAAATAGGAAGAATTAAGAATTTTTAATATGAAGGTCTATGAGTATCGAACAAAATTGAATATATTCGGGGTTTCATTAATAAAATGAATAGAACCTATTAATATTTAATGAGGATTAAACTCAATATATTCTTTATTTTTTTATTGTTGTGTATAACTAGCTTTTCACAACAAAGCAAATATGTATTTAGGGAGTTGTCCACTTCTGACGGACTTTCTCAGAGTTCTGTTATTGCAATTCATCAAGACCAGCAGGGGCAAATGTGGTTTGGTACAAGAGATGGATTAAATCTTTTTAATGGAGCAAATTTTAAGGTTTTCAAGAATGATCCTGAAGATGAGAGTTCTATTAGCAATAGTGATATTCTTTCTTTAAAAGAAGATAGTTCTGGTTTACTTTGGATAGGAACGTATAATGGATTAAACAGTTATGACCCCAAAAAGGAAGTGTTTAAAAAATATTATTTTGAAGATACTCCTAGCTCTTTGTGTAGCAATACGATTTGGTGTATTGAAGAAATAGATGGTGAAATATGGATTGGAACTTCAAATGGACTTTCTATTCTTAATAAGAAAACTGGAGTTTTTAGAAATATATTTTCAGAAGTAGACAAGAATAATACTTTGCCAAGTAATTTTGTTTTAAAAATTTTAAAATCCAAAGATGGCTCTATTTGGATTGGGACTTCTAAAGGTCTTTGTAGCATATCGAAGGGGAAGGTTAAAAATACATATGCTATTAATAGATTTGCTGAAGACAAGAGCAAAATTGCCAGTAAACCTTTATTTGTACAGACTATATTGGAGGATAAGTATCAGAATTTATGGATTGGTACAAAAAGTAAGGGGTTATACGTGTTGAATAGAGATACAGAATCCTTAGAGCTGGTTTTTGAAAACAATCAAGAGAATGACTTTAGAGCATTAGCAATTGATCAATTAGAGAATATATGGGTAGGTACTTACAGTGGTATTTATATAATTAGTGATTATAGGTTTGCCAAAAAGTCTACATTTTTTAAAATAGGAGATGTAAATAAAAGTAAAATAAAAACTATCTATAATGATCAAAAAGGATCAGTTTGGATTGGTTCATATTACGATGGTGTTAGTATTTGGGATGAAACCAACGCTAATTTTTCAAAAATAAATAAAAGAAATAATCAACTTAGTTACAATGTGGTTTCTTCAATAACTGCTGATGCTAATGAAAATTTATATTTTGGAACTGAAGGAGGAGGAATTTCAATCTTAGATGTTGCGAAAAAAAAGGTATCATTTATAAATACAGGTAATACAGAATATTTTTCTACAAATAATGTTAAAAAACTCGCTTTTGACAAAAATGATAAGTTACTGATCGGTACAATTGGTAAAGGGTTGCTTGTTTATGATATATCAAGAAAAAAAATATTACCAAATTATTTTAGCAAACAGTTAAATGAGATTGTTGAAGGAACAAGTGTTTATACGATTGATTTAGAAGGTAACGATATCTTTTGGATTGGAACTTTTGGTAATGGACTGGTTCGTTATGAGACACAAAATAACAATATCAAACATTATGTTAAGCATAATGGTCCTTTTAATTCTTTAACCAATGATAGAATTCGCTCCTTATTAATCGACTCTCAAAAAAGAGTTTGGATTGGAACACAAAGTGGTCTTAATTTAATTGCCAATTCAGTGCATACAGAAGAAAATATTAAATATTTTTTCTTTGATAGAAATTCAGTTTCTGGAGATGATATATTAACTGTTTTTGAAGACTCAAATAATCAAATTTGGGTAGGGACAAAGGCAAAAGGTTTGTATTTTTTTGATGGAAATTCTTTTAAGAAAGTACCAATCATTGAAGGGGATTTTGAGATTACATCTATTCACTCTATTATGGAAGATGAAAAAGGTTTTTTTTGGTTGAGTTCAAACAATGGAATTGTAAAATACCACCCTAAAACTAGAGAAATTGTATTATATAACCAATCAGATGGTTTAATTAGTAACTATTATAATGATAATAGCTGTTATCGAGATGCTGAGAATCAGTTTTATTTTGGAGGGCCTTCTGGGGTGAGTTATTTTAATCCACAGAAAATTGTTTCAAATTTGTATGCCCCACAAGTGATACTAACAGATTTTAAAATTCAAAATAAAAAAATTGATGTTAGTGATGATAAAGATGCAATTTTAAATGAAAGTATTTATTGTACCAAAGAGATTGAATTGAGTCATGATAAATCCAATTTTAGTATTTCTTTTTCAATTCCTAGTTTTATAAATTCAACCAACAATTTATTCGCATATAGGTTAAAGGGCCTAGAGGACGAATGGAAAATTACATCGAATACCGAAACCTCATATACGATACAAAAAGCAGGTCGTTATGTGTTTGAAGTAAAAGGAGCGAATAACGACGGATTATGGAATGAGACCCCAACGGCGTTATCTATTGTAATTTTACCAGCACCTTGGAAAAGTTGGTGGGCATACCTATTATATATATTAGTAATCGCATTTTCATTTTTTGGTTTGTTAGTTTTTCAAAAGTCAAAATCTAAATTGAAATTAAGGTTAGATTTAGAACAATTGGAAAATGAGAAAATAGAAGAGGCGAATAGAGTAAAATTAGAGTTTTTTACAAATATTTCCCATGAATTTAGAACACCTTTAACCTTGATTTTAGGACCGCTTCAACAGTTGTTAATGGATTATTCGGGTAGCAATCAAATGCATAAAAAGCTTTTGGTTATCGAGAGTAGCGCGAACCATCTATTAAAACTGATCAATCGATTGATGGACTTTCGAAAACTTGAAAATAACCAATTCAATTTAAAAGCTGCTGAAGGAAATTTTGTGAACTTTTTGAAAGAAATATATTTTTCATTTAGTGAATACGCGAAAGACGGCGGATACAACTATACTTTCGAAGCAGAACAAGATCATATAGATGTGTTTTTTGACAGTGCCAAACTTGAACGAGTCTTTTATAATTTGATTTCGAACGCCTTTAGGTTTACACCTAAAAACGGAAGCATTGCTATAAAAGTGGCAACAAAAGAAGGACAAATTCTTATTTCTGTTGAAGACAATGGAGTTGGTATAGATGAAGAGTTTGTAGATAAGATTTTTGATCGATTTTTTGAACTGGCTATCCATAACAAATCAAGTGAAAATTACTCTAAAGGAACAGGTATTGGATTGTCTATTGTAAAAAATATTGTCGCCCTGCATAAAGGAATCATTCAAGTCAGAAATAAAACTGATAAAGGTGTTGTGTTTGAAGTTTTTCTCCCACTCGGAAAAGAGCATTTATCGGAAGAAGAGGTTATTGAAAATTATAAGGATAGCAATGATATCTCTCAATATGTATCCCAAATAGAATCAGTTGAAGATAATCTTGAGGATGCCATCAACGATATAAGAGAGGAAGAAAATAAATTTACTGTTTTGATCGTTGAAGACCATAAACCATTGCGATCATTTATAAAGCAACTCCTCAAAAATGAATATAAAATTATAGAAGCTGAAAACGGGAAAATAGGTTTGAAAATGGCATTACAAAACATTCCTGATTTGATCATTAGTGACGTAATCATGCCAGAAATGGTGGGTACAGAGATGTGTTCTAAGATAAAAGAGAATATCATCACGAGTCATATACCTGTAGTGTTGTTAACCTCGAGGTCGTCCTTGATATATAAATTTGAAGGCTTAGAAAGTGGAGCAGATGAATACATAAGTAAACCTTTCAATGTAAAAGAATTTAGATTAAAAGTAAAAAATATTTTAGAGTCTGTACAGCGATTAAAAACTAAGTTTTCCATAGAAAATAATCTTACACCTAGCCAAATAGCAGTCTCGTCTGTTGATGAAGACTTGCTTAAAAAAGCATTTTCAGTGGTTGAACAAAATATTTCTAATGACGATTTTGATATTCATACTTTTTGTTCAGAATTGGGGGTCAGTAGAACAGTTTTATTTACAAAGATAAAAGCATGGACAAATTTTACTCCTAAAGATTTTATCCTTGAAATAAGATTAAAAACAGCAGCACGACTTTTGGAACAGGATAAAATTAATATTTCTCAGATTAGTTATAAGGTTGGGTTTAAAAATCCTAAATATTTTAGCAAATGCTTCGCTAAAAAATATGGAGACTCTCCAACTAAGTACAGAGAGAAATTTCATAATAATTTTTCATAATTACCCCTTGAATACCCCGTAATATATAGGATTGGTATTTTTGGATACCCTTTTCCGTACTTTTAAAACCTACTTCATAACTACTTTTGGAACAGTTAAAAACTAATCAACTGTTAAAAAATGTTGTTCTGTTTTGTGTGCATTGCAAATAAAATAAGATCACTTTTTTAACGGATCAACTTAAAACCAAAATTTATGAATTTCAAAAAAATGAAAATTAACAAAGAGTATCTGTTACTTCTCTTTGTTTTCATGAGCACCGTAACATTCGCTCAAAAAAGATCGATTACAGGTAAGGTAATTTCAAGTGATGACGCAATGCCACTTCCTGGGGTAAGTGTTGTTATTAAAGGAACATCATCAGGATCTTCGACCGATTTTGATGGAAATTATACTATTGAGTTAGATGGTAATAACACTACATTAGTATTCAGTTATTTAGGGTTCAGTACTCAAGAGGTCATGGTAGGTTCAAAGACCAACGTAAATATTACTTTAAAATCAGACGTAAGTGCTTTAGATGAGATCGTAGTAGTAGGTTATGGTGCTGTAAAGAAAAGTGATATTACAGGATCAGTGTCTTCTGTCAATAATGAGGAGTTGACTGCATTTCCTGTTTTGGACGCAGCTCAGGCACTACAAGGTCGTGCAGCTGGGGTCGCGGTTCAAACGAACAATGGAGCCGAACCAGGGGCGGCAATTTCTATTAGAATTAGAGGAAATACTTCTATTAGTGCGAGTAGTGCAGCGCTAATTGTGGTTGATGGATTTGTTGGGGCGGCAATGCCACAAGCCTCAGATATAGAATCAATGGAGGTGCTAAAAGATGCATCTGCAACCGCTATTTACGGGTCTAGAGGTGCTAATGGTGTTGTATTAGTAACTACCAAAAAAGGTAGAAAAGGAAAAATGTCGGTTGAAGTAAATACTAGTTATTCTTCACAAAATATTTCCAATCAGTTAGAGCTATTAAATGCCGATCAGTTTGCTGCTTATCAACAAGCAATCAATCCTACTTATGTACAAGGGCCAACTACTACAGATTGGCAAAATCAAATCTATCGTTCTGGAAGTGTTTCGGATACGCAGCTTGCTTTTTCTGGAGGAACAGATAATATCAATTATTATGTTTCCGGGAATTATTACAATCAAAAAGGTGTAGTTGTCAATTCTGGATTCGAGCGTTTCTCTTTCCTAAGTAATATTGATGCTAAAATCAATAAAAAACTAAAAATAGGATTCAATGCTTTCGGTAGCAGGAGTACTAAAAATGGTGTTTCTACTCAAGCTGATACAGGAGGAAGAGGTTCAGGAGATGTAATTTCTGGAGCATACAGATTTGCCCCAGATTTAGGATTGACCGATGAAAATGGAATCAATACTGTAAATTCTGTTGGCGATGATATTGACAATCCTTATGCTGTTGCAACAGAAAGCATAGATGAGACTGTTAGAGATAAGTATCGTGCTAACTTTTATGCCGATTATGAGATCGTTACAGGTTTGTCATTTAAAACCACTTTAGGGTTTAGTTCAGAAAATGCATCTAGAGGTACATTTAAACCATCTACTTTAGTGGCAACAGCAGGTGATGTAGGTGGAATAGCAACCATATCAGATTTTAAAAGATCGAATGTGTTAAGTGAAAATTATCTTACATATAAAAAAGAAATGGGTAATGGAAAGCTAACTGCTTTGCTAGGTTATTCTTATCAAAAGCAAAAAACCGAAAGAAATGCATCTGGTTCTCAGGGATTCATTACGAATAGTGTGTCATTTAGAAATCTAGGTCAAGGTGCTACTACATTGACACCTACATCTTCTTTAAGTGAAACAGAAATAGTTTCTCAATTTGCTAGATTAAATTATGATTTAAATGATAGGTATTTAGTTACAGCAACGGTAAGAAGAGATGGTGCTTCAAACTTTGCTGCGAATGAAAAATATGCAGTATTTCCTTCTGGAGCACTGGGGTGGAAAATATCTAATGAAGAGTTTTTAAAAGAGAGTAACACGATTTCAAATTTGAAATTAAGAGCAAGTTATGGTGTTACAGGAAACCCTTCTATTGAGCCTTACCAATCTTTAGCGAGTTATAGTGATATTTATGCTGTTGTTGGCGATCAGACAGTAAATGCGGTTGTTCCGAATCAGCTTTCTAATCCAAATTTAAAATGGGAATCTTCGTATCAAACAAATTTTGGTGTGGATTTAGGGATGTACCAAAATAGAATATCTTTATCTGTAGATTACTATACAATAGATACGAAAGATGTTATTTTGCCAGATACATCAACGCCAGAATATGCAGGTTTTTTAAATTCTACTGCTTACAGAAATATAGGAGAAATTAATAACAGTGGTTTTGAAATCGCTTTAGGAACTAAAAATATTGTAACCGAAAATTTCTCTTGGTCAACAGAATTCAACTGGTCAAGAAATAGAAATACAGTGAAAAAATTAATTGGAGGAGAAGATGTATTCTTAGACTCTGCACCAGGTCATTTCTTGCAAGATGAAACACATATCTTAAGAGAAGGAGAGGCTGTTGGACAGTTTTTTGGATATGAATACAGAGGTGTAAACCAAGGAGGTACACTTCCTGAAGGTACCGCTAGTTTTTCGAATACACTAGGTGAAGAATTATTTACAGACATCAATGGAGATGGTGTAATAACAACTGATGATAGAAAAATAATAGGAGACCCAAACCAAGATTGGACCTTTGGATTTAACAACACGTTTCGATACAAAAATTTCGATTTGGGAGTGTTTTTTCAAGGCGCTTATGGAGGAGAGTTATTTAGTTATACATTGTTAGAACTCGCCTCTGGAGGATCAAACGCAACAACCGAAGCGTTAAGAGCTTGGACACCGACGAATACAGATACAAACGTACCATCAGCTGCTGTGAGAGAAAAAAGAATTTCTTCTCGATTTGTATACGATGGATCTTATATCCGTTTGAAAAATATTGCTTTAGGGTACAATCTTCCATCACAAATACTTGAAAAAATACATATGGATAATGTGAGATTCTCTATTAGTGGTCAAAACTTATTGACTTTTACAGATTACCCAGGTACAGATCCTGAAGCTAGTTATCAAAGTTCTGGTAATCAACGAGGGAATGTGAATCAAGGTTTCGAATATGGAAATTATCCGAACATTAAGTCAGTAACTTTTAGTCTTAACTTAAAATTTTAAAAAGATGAAAAAATTGAAATATATATATATCATAGCGTTATCATGTTTAGGGGTAGCATGTTCAGATTTGGTAGAAGAACCTGTAGGTTTGTTATCTCCAACGGGGTTTTTTAAGGCTCCTGCAGATGTTCAAACAGCTGTAAATGGAGCAATCGGAACGATGGCAGAAGAAGCCTATTGGGGAAGAAAAATGTCCTTGCCTTTAATGTTAAGAAGTGATATGGTAAGTATTGGTGACGTAGGAACTGCTCAAAGACGTATCGATCATGATCGATTTAGTGTACAAGCGGATAACGGAATGATCACTGCTTTTTGGCCACGATCTTACCAAGTGATTGCTGCAACCAATGAAGCCATCTCAGGAGCCGCTTTGGTAAATGCTCCAGAAAATCAATTGAACCCTATAACGGCTCAAGCGCATTTTGTTCGAGCATATGCTTATTATCATCTTGTGAGGTTATTTGGTGATATCCCATATTTAGATACACCTGTTGATAATTTAGATGTTGCCAAAACTGTTTCAAAAACATCTGAAGCAGAAGTGTATGCTAAAATCATAGCAGATTTACAGTATGCAAAAACCTGGTTGCCAGATACGCAACCAACAAGAGCACTACCAACAAAAGCAAGTGCTGCGGCGTATTTAAGTTCGGTGTATTTAACGATAGGAGATTTTGCAAAGGCTTACAACGAAGCAAAGTATGTGATAGATAATGAAGCTAGATTTGAATTGGAATTGGCTGCAGATTTTCAAGACTTGTTCAATTCATCAAAACAAAATAGTTTAAAAGAGTCTTTATTTTCTTTAGATTTTAACGGTTTTAGAGATGGGAATTATGGTCAAGATTATCAGGCCGCTTTGACTGGGATTAGAGCAAATCAAGCAGGTGATATTGGTGGCGGTTGGTCTGTTGCAGTGCCAAGTGTAAAGGTATATAATACCTGGGATGTAAATGATTATAGAAGAGCTGTAAGTTTAGATGATACAGGGATTTTTGACGGCAATGTTGAGCCATATACAAACTTTCCTACTTTTGATGCTAGAAATATTGCTTCTGCTTATATCGCTAAGTATACTCGTTTTCCTGGGGTAACTTCAAACGGAAACGGTAGAGGGTCTAGTACAAATTATGCTAAAATGCGCTATGCTGAAGTTTTACTAATTGCTGCAGAGGCATTGAATGAAACATCACCTGGATCTACCGAGGCAGAGGGATATGTAAATAGAGTTAGAGCGAGAGCTCGTAATCAAGGAGGAGTGATGACTTCATTTCCAGCAGATGTAACACCTGGGTTGTCACAAGCCGATTTTAGAACGATGGTTTTAGAAGAGCGAAAGTGGGAATTGGCTTTTGAGTACAAAAGGTGGTATGATATTAAAAGAAGGCAGTTGGGTGATGAAGTATTTGCAGCTTCTGGCTTAGAAGAACAACCGTTATTTGACGCATCTAGAGATTATTTTTTACCGTTACCTGCGGATGAATTGAAAAGAAATCCTAACTTATTACCTCAAAACAACGGATATTAATTTATAATTTCAATGAAGAAAAATATTTTTATAATATTAATTGGGTTTGCATTGCTCTTCGGAGCATGTAAATCCAATACTAACAAGGGGGGAAAAATAAGAGCAACAGATACAAACGGATTATTAGAAAAACGTTTCGAAAAATTACTTGATTATCAGGTGGATGCACTTTCATTTCCTAGAAGTATGTCCTTGAATCCTGAAGAAATTCATAAAGTCCCCTCTAAAGATTGGACGAGTGGTTTTTTTCCAGGGAACTTATGGCAAATTTATGCTTTGACAGGAGGAAAAGAATTTAAAGACAAAGCCATGGAGTGGACTGCTTTGATGGAAGACCAGCAATGGAATGACAAAACGCATGACATGGGGTTTAAAATATTTTGCAGTTTTGGTGAAGGATTGAAATATCATGAAAATCAATATTATAAAGATGTAATTGTACAAAGTGCGAAAACATTATGTACCAGGTATAACAGCAAAGTGAAGTTGTTACGTTCGTGGGATTTTAATGCTGATATATGGGAGTTTCCAGTAATCATTGATAATATGATGAATTTAGAGTTGTTGTTTGAAGCAACTAAAGTTTCTGGAGATAGCACTTTTCATAAAATAGCAGAACAACATGCGAAAACAACCTTAAATAATCATTTTAGACCAGACAATAGCACGTATCATGTTGTTGTTTATGATACTATAAATGGTGCTGTGAAGCAAAAGGTGACGCATCAAGGGATTCATGATGAGTCTTCATGGGCACGAGGACAAGGTTGGGCAATTTATGGTTTTACAATGGTCTATAGATATACTAAAAACAAAGATTTTTTAGACCAAGCCGAAGCGACAGCAACTTATTATATGTCTCATAAAAATTTGCCTGAAGATGGAATACCGTACTGGGATTTTGATTTGCCTTCGGGACCAGATACTCCAAGGGATGCCTCTGCAGCGGCTTTAGTAAGCTCGGGGTTATTTGAACTGTATTCGTATACGAAAAAACAATCTTATAGTACATTTGCCATGAGAGTTTTAAATAATTTGAATTCTCAGAATTATCTTTTAGAAGAATCTATAAATGGCCCATTTATATTAAAACATAGTACAGGAAATGGTCCCAAAAATGATGAAATTGACGAACCTATAGTATATGCAGACTATTATTTTTTAGAAGCGTTACTAAGACAAAGAAGTTATTCAGAAGAAAAATAAAAATATCCTTTTATGAAAATCCAAATTCTAATTAAATCCTTGAGTATTATTTTTCTGTTTGCAATGTATTCTTGTGATAAAAATGCAAGTGATACGATGCAACGTACAAAACAAAATATCAATGAGCAGTGGTTGTATTTGGAGGATGACTCCGAAAGTATGCTTGAATTATCAAAAGAATGGTCAAAAATAGATTTGCCACATACTTGGAATAATTTAGATGTTACAGACAATGAACCGGGCTACAGACGAAACGCTAGTTGGTACAAAAAAGTTCTAGAGATTCCTTCGCTATCAAAAGAACATCTTTATGCTTTATATTTTGAAGGAGCGAATTGTACTTCTCAGGTGTTCGTAAACGGAGAAAAAGCAGGAGAGCATATTGGAGGATATATTGGATTTGAAATAGATGTTTCAAAATTTATTAAGGAGGGAACAAATGAGATATTAGTGAGGGTAGACAATGGATACAACCCAGAGTTGATTCCTTCGCAAAAGAGCGATTTTTTTATCTATGGAGGGGTTACCAGAGATGTTTGGTGGGTAGTGAAACCTAAAACACATTTGACAAAACTAAAGATTAGTACACCAATTGTTTCTGATGATAGAGCATCTATGCACGTAGATGTTCAAATCAATAATTTGGAAAATGAGGAAAACTTATTTTTGAAAACGGTTCTCAAGAATTCGAAAGGAGTTGAAGTTTTATCGAAAAAAGAAAAGATATCTAGTAACTCTATGGAAGTTGCATTTGATTCTATTTTAAACCCTGAATTATGGGATACTAAAAATCCAAATCTATATTCGGTGTCAGTTTCTTTGTTAAAAGAAGGTGTTGAATTGGACGTATTGCATGACAAAGTTGGATTCCGATGGTTTGAATTTAAAAAGAATGGCCCTTTTTATTTAAATGGTAAAAGATTGCTGTTAAGAGGAACGCACAGACACGAGGAACATGCGGGAGTTGGTGCTGCAATGTCAAACGAACAGCATTGGGATGATATGAAATTAATTAAGAAAATGGGAGCGAATTTCGTGAGATTGGCACATTACCCTCAAGACCC
Source organism: Flavicella sp. IMCC45537 (assembly GCF_057197705.1). Lineage (NCBI taxonomy): Bacteria > Pseudomonadati > Bacteroidota > Flavobacteriia > Flavobacteriales > Flavobacteriaceae > Flavicella > Flavicella sp. IMCC45537. The sequence goes on along the minus strand of NZ_CM170067.1, from coordinate 1,815,353 downwards.
TGAAGTATATAAGGCATGTGATTCTTTGGGATTGCTGGTTTGGGATGAATTGCCATGGTGTCGTGGAGGTGTCGGAAATGATGTTTGGAAAAAAAATGCAAAGAGTTTGTTAACGGAAATGATCGTTCAAAATCAAAACCATCCAAGTATTATTATTTGGTCTTTAGGAAATGAGATTTATTGGTTGCCTGATTTCGAAAATGGAGATGATACAGAAAAGATAAATAGTTTTTTAATAGAATTAAACGATTTAGCTCATGAATTAGATCCTTCAAGAAAAACAGCGATCAGAAAATATTATGAAGGAGCAGATATTGTGGATGTTTTTTCTCCATCAATATGGTCTGGTTGGTATTCGGGTAGTTATAAGAGTTACCAAAAAGCGATTGATTTGTATAAAAAACAATACCCACATTTTATTCATGCAGAGTACGGTGGCTCGAGTCATCTAGGTAGGCATAGTGAAAATCCAATTACAGGTGAGGGGCGTATCAATTCTGATGGATGGGAAGAAGCTATTGTTCAAACGGATGTCGCAAACATTGCTCAAATTGGGGATTGGAGTGAGAATTACATCGTTGACTTATTTGATTGGCATTTAAGAATTTCAGAATTAGATTCTACTTTTGTTGGTAATATTCAATGGGCCTTTAAAGATTTTGGAACACCATTGCGTCCAGAAAATGATATCCCATATATGAATCAAAAAGGGATTACAGATAGAAACGGAATTCCGAAAGATGCTTATTATGTATTTAAAAGTTACTGGAGTGATGAGCCTTTTACATATATCGAATCGCATACTTGGACAGAGCGTCAAGGACCTAAAAATAAAGCAAGAGAAATCAGTGTTTACAGCAATTGTTCTGAAGTAGAGTTGTATCAAAACGGAAAATCTTTAGGCACAAAGAAAAGAGATATCACAAAATTTCCAGCTTCTGGATTAACTTGGAATGTTAACTTTAAAAAAGGAGAAAATGATTTGGTTGCTGTAGGGAAATCAAGAGGCCAAAATACCTTCAGAGATTCTTTGAAGGTGAATTATAGGTTTGTGAAAAATGGACCTGCTAAAAGTTTAAGATTATCTTACGAAGTACTCGAGAATGGAAATTATTTAGTTTCTGCTATCGCCGTTGATAAGAATAATTTACGTTGTTTAGATTATGAAAATCGTGTGTATTTTCAATGCTTAAGTGGTGGAGCAACGTTGAAACATCAAGGAACACCAACAGGTAGTGAAATTATAAATATGGCAAACGGTAAGGCAAGTATTGAAGTGGTTCCTTCAAAAGAACATAACAAAATTGAAATTATGGTGCTGAATCAAAATTTTAAAGGGACCTATTTGACCTTGGAATAGAGGTTGTAATAAAAATGTTTGTCTTTTAGTCTTTGAACAGTTTGGTTTTAATTGAAATTCTAGTGGATAGCACTGTCTTTAACCAGAATTATGGATTTACTCTGAACTGCTCAATCTTTAATGTGGCGTTTCCCGTGTAAACTTCATATCCAGCATTGATGCTTTTAAGCCATGTATTTGGTAAAGCAATATTGGTTTCCGCTAGGGTTCTCAATTCTGGCGTGAGATTTACATATGGCAAATAATCTTTGGTGATTTGAACGACTTCTTTTACGTTGATTTTTAAAATGTCAGGTAACTCCGTATTTCCGTATGGAATAAATTTCAAGTGAGTTTTGTTATTCTTATCTCCTGAATTGATAAAAAATTTATATCGAACCGCATAAGTATATGTTTTTCCATCGATAGTTAGGAGGTAAGGTTTCAAACTTTTATCGGAGTTTCTAGCGAAATACCAATGTGTGTTTTTAGTATTTTCGTCCAACGGTTTGTCTTCAATGCTATTATTGAAATTGTGATGCGCATTCATAATCACTAAATCGTAATCTCGTTCACTAGCCACAGGTTCACTTATTTCAGTTCCATAATTATCAAAAATAAAGTTGATAGAAGCCATCCATTTATCATCAGCGTCATTAGCTTCTAATTGGCTTGTTTTAAAATCAAAGGTCAAGGTATTAGGGATGTCTTTCAATTGTACTGGCATTCCAACTACTGCTTTGTCCGAAACCCAATAATTATTTCCGAAACTTACACTTCCAATAGTGATACTTGGGTAAGAGTCCATTCCTTGTCCGCCTTCATCGAAATATTCTAAAACATAACTTCCTCCATGACTTTCGTTGAATTTGGTATCTAAAAAATACATCTGACTAAAATTTTCATCCAAATACATTTTCAATGTATGATCCGGAATTATAGTTTCTGCACCTGTTACATAAACTTTTTCAGCTGGTGGTCTATTCTCAATAATTTCATTTTCTTCTGGTGATGAACAAGCCATAAAAAATGAAGCAATGCAGAAACTCAGCATATAATAGATGGTCTTTTTATTATTCAGCATGGCGGATTAAAGTTTTGTTGAGGTAAATTTACTAGTAACATGTCACTTAGAAGTTCTTTTGTAATCTGTAATGGTTTGGTAATTGTCAATATCAAATTATGTTAGTTTATAACTTCTTATTAACGTATTTTAGGAAAGTAAGACTTTAAAAAAAAGTATTTTTGTAAAAGTTTTATCTATTTAAAATAATTATGATGTTGAACTGGTTTTCGTCTGGCTTAAAAATGTATTGGTTGGTTTTAATTTGTGCTTTGTTTTTTCAAGGAGCTGTTGCGCAAGAAGAACATGATGTTGTGGAGATACCTGAACCTTTAATGTTTGATTTGGTAAGAGGGTTAGGAGCAAAGAAGGGAGAGTTAGAAATCAATGCTTTGGCTGATTTCCCTGTAAACAACAGTGCCATTCGTGGTGTGGAATGGGCACCCGAAATTGAATATGCTTTGTTTGATAATTTTGCCGTGGAATTAGAATTTCCTATGAATGATTTTGAATTGGAAGCCTATAAAATGGCTATTCAATGGACGATGGGAAGTTCAAAAAACAATAAATTTATTCATGGTATTCAAGTGATAGGAGAGTCGTATACGCATTTAGATTTATTGGAATTGAACTTTTTATATGTACCCGCTTATCGATTTAATGAGGTTTGGAGTGCGATAGGTTTATTTGGTTTGATGCTTGAATCTGGAAATGATGCAGCAGAAAAAAAATATACGATTCTGTTAAATGCTTCGGTATTCGCGGATATCAATAATAAAACTGTAGTTGGTCTAGAAATAAACAACTCAGATCCTACCTTTCAGGGTTTGGATAATAACGAAATGGAATTGTTAATTTTACCTCAAGTGCATTTCGAATTTGAAAAAGGATATTCTCTACAGCTCGGGGTTGGTACAAAGTTTTATGAAAATCAGTCAGATTTATCAGGTGTGGCTAGAATAATTAAAACATTTTAATTCAATCACAACCATGCTATGATAGAGAAAATTCCACACATTATTTTCAATCCTGATTCGGAAGAAAATTTTGGTTTTGAAATTGTCCCTATTGAGAAAATTGCTGGAAAGAAAAAAGCCCAAGGACATGATCCGGAAAAGCCACATCAATTAAAGTTTTACAATTTTATTTTTTATACAAGTGGAACCGGACGACATTATATTGATTTTAAGTGGTATCTTGTTAAAAAAAACACACTAGTTTATCTCACCAAGGATCAAATTAATGCCTTTGAGTTTTCTAAAGACTTAAAAGGTTATTGTTTGATATTCACCGAAGCTTATTTTGTGAGCTGTTTCCCAAATATCACAGAGGATTTTGTGTTTCGTTTGTTCAACTCTCAGTTGTTCTCTCCAATACTACAAATCCCGGATGGTTCAGATTTTGAACGATACTTTCAATTGTTACAGGCAGAATATAAAGTCGCTAACTCTTTTAATCAAAGAAATGTAGTTAATTCTTTATTCGTTATTTTGTTGTCTAAGGCAGAGAGTATTAGGAAAACTAGAACCATTGAAATAAAAGATACTTCTAAAACACGTTGTTTTCATCGTTTTATCCTTTCAATTGAAAAGAATTTCAGAACTACTAGATCTGCAACGTTTTACGCAAGTGAGTTAGCAATTACCTATAAACATTTAAATACTATCTGTAAGGAACTTGCTCATAAAACAGCCAAAAATGTGATTGATGATTTTGTTATTCTTCAAGCAAAAAGAAGATTGATCAATGCTAGAATTAAAAGTACGGATTTAGCTTATGAACTTGGCTTTGATGACCCTACAAATTTCACTAAGTATTTTAAGAAAAATACAAGTTTCACCCCAAATTCTTTTGTAAAGTCATTAGATAAATAATTTTGGTTCGATTTTAACCATTTTTATCACGATTTGTATCTTATTGATTGTACCAAGTTGTACCATCTTTGTAGTAACAAAAATCTACAAATATGAAACGTTTATTTACAACATTGGCAGTTACGTTAGTTATCATCTCATGTAATACTGCAAAAAAGAAAGTCAAAGAAAACACAAATCAAAAAATGGAAACTAAAATGGAATTATCAAACAAAGAAAAAGCAGCAGCTCTTATTAAAAGTTTAGAAACTGGAGACAAATCAACTATTGCCTATATAAACCCTGAGAAGTATATACAGCATAATCTTATGGTTGGCGATGGATTGAAAGGATTTGGTGAAGTGTTACACAATGCCCCAGAAGTTGGTTTTAAAGCCGATGTGATTAGGTCTTTTCAAGATGGTGACTATACTTTTTCTCAAACTAAATATGATTTTTTTGGTCCCAAAATAGGATTTGATGTTTTTCGTTTTGAAAATGGACTCATCGTGGAGCATTGGGATAATCTAATTACAATTCAACCGAACAACCCTAGTGGTAGAAGTCAGATAGATGGTGCGACTGAATTAACTGATTTGGATAAAACAGAGGAAAATAGAAAAGTTGTAGAGAATTTTATTGATTCGATATTATTCAAACATCAATCGAATTACACGGATTATATAAACCCAGAAAAATATATTCAACACAATCCTGCAGTAGCTGATGGCTTAGAGGGATTCGGTGCTGCAATGCAATATTTTGCTGAGAATGGACTGGTGATGGAGTATGATAAAACACATAAAGTATTGGCAGAAGGAAATTTTGTTTTGAGTATTAGTGAGGGGAAGTTCGGAAAAGGAGAGGCCACTTCTTTTTATGATCTATTTAGGTTAGAAAATGGGTTGATAGTAGAGCATTGGGATGTTATTGAAACTATTTTACCTGAGAGTGAACATAAAAATAGTAAGGGTAAATTCAATTTTTAAGAATCCCTATTGATACATTGGATAAAACGAAAAAGGTTCAGGAATATATATTCTGGACCTTTTTTAGTAGGGTGATTTTTAGTTTAACTGTTTTATAGATAGAAATAACCAAATTAAATAAATGTATGATGAAAAGAAATTACCTAACAATTGTATTAATAGCGTGTTTTATAACAAGCGTGATATCCTGTAAACAGGAAAGTGAAACTTGTACAGACAGCGTTTGGTATTTAGATAATGATGGTGATAATTTGGGAGATCCTTCTGAAAGTATCACGGCTTGTGAGCAACCAGATGGCTATGTCTCGAATAATAACGACGATGATGATAGTGGTTCTGTTACGGTGGATTGTGATGTCGAAAATGAGGCGAATCAATCAGAAGTTCAGGAAATAGAAGTAATGAGACAAACAATGCTTACTTTTCGTAATTCATTATCTACTTCCTTACTAACAGAAGCATCAAACTGTTTGGATGATGAACGATTTTATCTTTGGCACAATACACCTAATGGAGGAGGTAATTCAAGAGACGGAATTATTTATGGTGATTTATCTGTAGAACAATTAGAAAATTTTAAAGAATTGTTACAGTTGTTTTTAAGCGAAAGTGGCTATCAGAAAGTAGATGAAATAACTATGTTAGCAGAAGGTTTATTAAATGAATCGTCCCCTTCAGTATGGAGTCCTGATTATTATTCAATTGATTTATTTGGAGATCCGGAAAATAGTGGATCTTGGGGATTTCAACTTGATGGACACCATTTGGCAGTTAATTTTTTAGTGCATGGTGAGAAAGTGTCCATTGTGCCAGCTTTTTTAGGTGGGGAGCCTGCTGTTTCATCGTTTAACGGAACTGAATTTGATATTTTTAAAGATGAAAGAGATTTAGGGTTGGCATTATTTAATGGGTTGACAAATAATGAAACTCCAAATGCGGTCAGTTCTGAAGGGCATTCCATGGAGGTAGGGCCAGCTTCCTCTCCCGGAAGTGTTGATCCTTACCGCGGCAGTTATGATTATTCTGGATTTAGTGGCATTGGTTTGAAATATTCTGATATGTCCGCCCAGACACAAGCAAACCTTATTCTTGTGATGAAAGAATATGTCTATAATATGACAACTACTTTTGCTGATGAGTGGTGGGCTGATATTATGGTAAACATAGAAGATACGTATTTTGTTTGGAAGGATGAAGTAGATAACCCAAATGCAACTTCACCGTTCTATTATCGAATTTACAATCCTTATTTGTGGGTAGAGTACAATTCTGAAAATGCCTTAGGAGGTGGTGGTGCAGATTATAACCATGTACATACCATAACAAGAATACCAAATGGACCCGCTACAGACAATGGTGGGGATTATGGAACTTTCGCAGAGGTGATTAATAAAAATGGGTATAAAACACTATATGAGCATTATGCGACTACCGATCATCACAAAGTGAGTAAAATGTTATTTGATTATTCTATTATAAAGAGTAATGTTACCCATGAGCATCATTAGCATAATCATACGCATCATGAACATTCCATCTATTAAAAGTTGATACTTTATATAATTAGAATACAAAGAGGGATTGCTAAAGCTATTCCTCTTTTGTTTACGAATTGTTTTTAGTTTATTACTTGATATAACAATGTGTGCCAATAAAAAAATCCCATTTCATAGAAATGGGATTTTTTTATTATTTGAAAGGAAGTTATTATTCAATATTTAGAACAAAAGTTAGATCAAAGTCAGTGTCACCGTCCGTAGCTCCCGTGCTAGAAGATTTGATATCTGGTTGATGCTGTAATCTAACAGTAAAAGTCCCTGCTGCTTGTAGTGCAGAGGCAGATGTTGTCCATGTAGTTTGTAAACCTAATGGGTTCTGGTTTTCGTCAAAATCTAAATAATTGATAGTGCTTGAACCTGAAATGTTTCCAGTTCCAGTTGGATTAGAAAAAGCACCGTCTGTAAATCCAAAGAAAATCTGGTGTTCATCAGCTTCTTCGTCTATTTCTTCTCCGATATCCTCTCCAGGAGTTTCTAAATTATTCATAATTTCAAACGTAAGTGTGTACTCTGTGTCTGGAGTAAGAGTAATCTCATCTATGATTTCCAACTCTTCTACACCTTCACCATCTGGATCTTGTGCTCTAGCTTCAACAACAGGTCCTGTAGTTGGCGTGAAAATTAGTTTAATATCTGTGATGATTTCCTCATGATTTTCTTCTTCAGGAATTTCATCGTCATCATTGTCACAACTAGTGAATGTTACTCCGGTAAAAAGAATTGCAATTAGGCTGTAGATTTTCAAGTTTTTGATTGTTTTCATTTTTAGTAATTTATTAATTAATTGTATAGTTAAGAGTTAATAGGAAATTTCTTCCGGGTTCGTCTGCAAATAGACGCATTTCATTTAAATAATCTCGATATGAGGTATTGGATACATTTTGAATAGTGAATCCTGTTTTAATTTTTTTCCATTGAAAGTTCCAAGAGATGTCTAGTAAGAAATAACCATCAGGAGCATCTTTAAAATCAAAGATGGGAGTTTCAGGAGTAATTATTTCTGAACCATCGATTAAATCTTCTGGAGGAACCGTTCTTGGTGCTTGGTACTGTTTGAAGGTATAGCTTGGTTTAATGGTAATTGTAGAGTTTTCTAAACTTCCAAGTTTGGCTTTTTTCCACTCTAATTTATAACTAAGTGAGGTGGGAGGTTGGTTGATCAAAGGTTCATTTTCACTTATGTTTTTTGACCACAAATAGCTCAAACCAAAGGTCCCTGCAAGTTGCCCAGTAAATTCATGTTTCCAACTATAATCGGTACCTAAGAAAACAGCATCAGATTGAACATAAATATAAGCAGGCATCGGACCTCGAATGGTGCCATAAACGCCATATGGACGATCGTAAATAAAATTCTCTATATAATGTCCATAAAGTGTAATATGGTGTGAATTATTCGTATTGTGTGTTGAAAACTCATTAATGAATTTATAGCCTTTTTCCGGTGCTACCTTAGAGTCTTTCATAGAAATAACTTTGTCAGTTTTTAGGTCACCATCGTCGTTAGTGTAATATCTTAGCAAACCAAAACTATTTTTAAAACCATGTTGCCCAAAGCTATATAATTCAGCCATGTTCGGGGAACGCCATGCGGTACCTATATTGGATCTAAATGTACTGTGATGATTTATTTTTCTGATAAACCCGAAGCTTGAAGACAAATTTGAAAAACTGTAGTTGTCCTTAAAAACATCATTGTTAGATTCCCTTCCTCTTACATCACTTGTTTCGTGATCAAATCGAAAACCTATTTCAAAAGTGGTTTTATTAAATGACTTGCTTTCTGTTATAAAACCACTGATTCTGTTTGTGTTATAGTTTGGGATGAATGGTGTGGTACCCGTTCCTGGATTATTGTCATTGTCTTGGTTGAAAACTTGGAGTCCAATCAGGCCATCAAATTTCAACCACTCAGGGTGTTTCCATTCTAATTGATAGTCAGAAGTAGTTAAATCTAAATTTATGATGGGTTTGTCTGCATTTCTTCTAACATCATACTCTTTTCTTAGGTTGAGTTGTTTTCCTGCTATTAGGGTAAGTTTTGCATCATCAGCATAATACCAGTTGATTGCCGCTTTTGCTAAATGATGTGTTGTAAGTTGGTTAGGCTCATTTATATCATATGAAAAAGGTCTGATAAAAAGAGGCCTGTCAGAATTGATAGCTTTCACAAAGGTTTCTCCACTTTCAGCAATGGAAGATCTAAGAAATGCTAAATTCTGATCAATATAACTGTAATACAATTTAAAATCAAAATCTTTTAAATGATAACGCGTTCCTAATCCAAAAGATTTTTCTTCTTTTCCCGAATTGGTTAGCATATAATCAGGTGCATGTTTGTCACCGATTTTAGTGTAGTTTCCATTGATAAAATAACTCCATTTTTCAAAACCTGTTCCTGTTTCAAAACCTGCATTATATCCTTTTCCGTTACTTTGGAAGCTTGTACCAATTTGGGCATAAGTAGATTTGTTTAAATGCATAGGGTTAGGGTTTATATTGATGGCACCACCTATGGCTTCAGGACCAAATCTAACACCCGCAGCTCCTTTGATAACCGTAATAGAGTTTGCAGCAGAAATATCTATTTCTGGAGCATGATCTGTACCCCAATTTTGAAAACCATGTTTTATTCCATTGTTAAGAACTAAAATTCTATTACCGTACAACCCATGGATAACTGGGAGTTGGACATTATTTCCAGAGGATACAAAAGTAACTCCTTGGGCATCGGCTAAGGCTGTAGCCATAGATTGTGTTGGGTTTAACTGAATTTCAGCCTTGTTCACATTAATTTGAGAAATAGTAACGGTTCCTTCCTTTTTTTTGTTTTGGGCTTCTATTAGAACAGTTTCTAAGCCCATAACTTCTTGAGTTAAAAAGATATGAGGAGATTTACCATGTTGGTGATTGTGTTCACAAACGGTATCGCAATATCCAAAACAGGATATGATGAGTGTATTAGCCTCACTACATAAATTTTCAATCAAAAATTTTCCGTGAATATCAGTAGTTGTGTATTTCTCAGTGCCTTGAATCCTTACGGTAACATAAGGGATGGGTTGCTTGGTTTCATTATCTAAAATTTCACCAGTTACACTATGGCTACAAGCCGTATCTTGGGCTTGTATCATGCATATTTGAAAAATAAATATGAGAATAAAATAAAAGCGTTTTCTTTTAGGATTCATCAGTAGGGAAAGGATCTGAGTTTTATTTTGCAACACAACATTTATTTTCGTTACACCTGCAAAATTTAATATTATACAAGTGTAAAAGAATTAATAAGGTAGAAGGAATGTAAATTATTTCTTCAGGGATATTGATATGTACCGATTTTTCATTTAAAATAATTAAAAACATCCATATCCAACTTGTCCATAAACCTAATAAAACCCATTTGTTGTTTTGTGTTTTGTGAATTTTACAGACCGCATAAAATGATAGCGGTAAGAACACATAATCCAAAATAGGCCACCAATTTGGAGCCAACTGGGAACTGTTAAGGTTAGTAGTGCTAACAAATAATATAGGTGTTGCTAGGCAGTGTAGCAAGCATAAAAATGCAGCTATAGCACCAAGGAAATCATTTTTTATTGTGTATGTGGACATAATACTCTATTAACGCAACTAAGTTGCAAATATATAAAAAATTAACAAACGCAACAATGTTGCTTTAATAAAATATTTATATTATTTTTGAAATCACAACTAAGGTGTATTATATGAATTTAGAATTGGTTTTAAAGGAGCATGGATTGAGAAAAACAACTTTTAGAAAGGAGTTGTTAGATGCGTTCTATAAATCTAACTCTTCCCTTACGGCTGATGAAGTGAAATCTAGAGTAGGAGAGAATACGGATAGGGTAACTGTTTATAGAGCTTTAGATGCTTTTGAGAAAAAAGGATTGATTCATCGTGTTCCTGATAAAAACAATCTAACTCGTTACGCTTTGTGCCATAGTAAATGTAGTGCAGATGCACATTTACATAACCATGCACATTTTATTTGTAATGGTTGTAATGAAACATTTTGTATTGATGATGTTGAAATTCCTAAGATCAAGGATGCGAAAGGATTTCGTATAACCAAATCTAAATTGACATTGGAAGGTAGTTGTCCGAGCTGTAGTAATTTTTAATAAAATATTACATCAACATTTTACGGGTTAAAATGATAACCTATTCCTAAAAAGAGCCGTGCTCCACTAATTTTGTTGGCCCAAGAAATGTCAAAATCTACAGGGCCGATGATTGAGTTATATGATGTTGTGAGCCCAACCGTAGTAAGTAAACTTGTTTGTGTTTGTGTTACCCATTGGCCAGTAGGTTTATAGAAATCTTTGAGATAGTTATTAAAGTCACCAAAACCAACTGAGGCAATATTTACATGTGGAGTAAAGTAAATACTTGAAACAGGAGAATATTGGGCAGAAAGAGCTAACATATTAAACTGTGTTACAGCTAATTCATTTTCTTCCAAACCAGGTGTTATAAAGGCATCATATCTAGGACGTTCAATATTTCCTCCTAAGAAAAAGTTCGCGGCATATCCAAAACTGTCATAGCTTATTTTGCTTCCATTATCATTGAAAAAAGTATGTCCACCGGTAACACCAATAATACCTGTTAGCTTTTTATTTATTGGAATTCGTTTTTCAAACTTATATCTAAATCTAGTAAAGGTACTTAATGCTCCTTCAGTATCAGGAATATTAAATTCATCCAATGACTCTGCAATCATGTTATTAAGTACAGAAGTACTTAGTTTTACCTTAAAAAAAGTTCCTTTTTCAGCATAGAAAACCTTGTCTAAGGTATTGTGAATATATTGAGCATAGATATCAATGTTTTTGAAATCATAATGGTCTAAACTATAAATATTGTCACTGATACTTGGGTCAATTTTGGGTTTTAATCTGTTCCAATCATAAGTAAATCCAAGCCCAATATAATTTCTAAATGAATCAAGATTAAAATTTATTTGATTGTCAAATTGAATGTGTTCATTTCTAAGATCTCCTGAGTATTGCCCAACAAAGAAGGTTTTTTGATCTAATTTTTCTCCATATAAATCCGATCTAAACCACCAATCTTTATTTCTTCCAAAGTTTTTCTGGTATTGTAATCTATAACGTAAATCGTTGGATAAATCAACACTTGCAATTATTCTAGAGGATTCTCCTAGTAAATTCCTTCCAGTGTAATTCAGAAATAAGCCGACTCCTCTGAAGTCATCAAAATGAAGTGATCCTTTAAATAGGTGCGTTGTTTTTTCTTTTGCGGTAATTTTTAAACCAGATTTATTTTTATAACGAAATAAGTGAAATGAAATAGCATCAAATAAATTAGTCCCTAAGGCATTATGTGAGGCCGCCTTGATTTCGTCTAAAGTGTAATATTCATTAATGTTTAAGTTAATTCTTGATCTAAAAAGATCCATATTTCCTTTGCTAATACCTTCTATTACGATAGAATCCAACAAAACCTTATTTGCAACAATTGGTAATTCGGGCTTTAACTGTTTGAAATTTTTTATTTTTTCAGCAATTGCCGTAAGTCCAGCAATATTTTCTTTAGTAGCAATTTTACCTTCCTGATAAATTTCTACATTCTTGCCAAAACTCCCCGTAGAGTGCGTTAGGTATTTTGTATGGTCGATTAAAACGTCACATAACTTTTTGTTTTCAGGAACCTTTAAATTGGAGGCTAGCATGGCACTTTGAAACACTACAGTAACGGGACTATCTAGTTTCTCTTTAGGTTCCATTCCTCCTCCTACGTCACTTCCGATAATAATATCAGCCCCCCATTTTTTAGCAATATCTGTAGGGAAGTTATTCAAAACACCGCCATCCACTAATAGTACATCTTTATATTCCATTGGAGCAAAGACTGCTGGGATAGACATACTAGATCTCATTGCAAAACTCAAAGAACCTTGATCAAGAATTATCTCTTTTCCGTTTACTATATCTGTAGCAACTGCTCTGAACGGTATCGGTAAACTATCAAAATCTTTTATATTGTTGACAGGATAAGTCATTTCATTAAAAAAGGCATTGATGTTTTGATCACTGATGATGGATGTTTTTTTTCGAATCTTTCCTTTTTCCCATTCTAATTCTACTAAATATCTTTTGTATTCACTTTTTTCCTCATTACTTACAGCAGTTACAGGAATGTTACTGCTAAAGAGTTTAGTCCAGTCTGTGGTTTGAGAAACTGCAGCAATACTATCACCAGAATAACCACTGGCGTATAGTGCTCCAACAATGCTACCCATACTTGTTCCAATAATAACATCCGGTACAATCCCTAGGGAATCCATAGCCTGTAATGTTGGGATATGTGCAATTCCTTTTGCTCCACCACCACTAAGTACAAGAGCCACTTTTGGTTTGGAGGTTTGTGCTATTCCACAAAAGCCAATAAATAAGATACAAAGGAAGATGGTAAAGTTTCTTTTCATAGCATTAAGATCGATATGTCAAATTTACATAGATTCAATGTAATAACAAGTAAAGAATGTCATTTCAGTTGTAATAGCGATTGGTTGAATTCAATTTCAATCAATAACTGTAGCGTACAAATTGTGTATGTACAGAGACAATTTGCTAAATTGTTTTAACTTTATTTGGATTACTAAAATGATAAATATGAAAATAGTATTAAAGATTGCATTTGTATTTTGTTCACTCAGCCTTTTTGCAATAAATAATAAAATTGGTGCAAAGAAAAAATCTGCTATCCAAAGTATAGAAACCGGTTTAACCATTTTAAAAGTAAGAAATGCGCAAGCCAAAGGTAAAGCGTTTATTGTTGCCTCTAGTTATGAAGGAACTGTAGTTGGATATTCCTATGAAGGTAAAAAGTTATGGGAGAATAAAATGTCAGGTTTTATGAATCATGATCTGTGGTGTGAGGATATCACGGGAGATGGAAATGATGAAGTTTTGTTAGCTAATGCAGACGGTAAAATTTATTGCTTAGATGTTAAAGGAAATTTGTTGTGGGAGTATGGTGCAGGTATTACACCAATGTATGCAGTTAGTGTGATACATAAAAATAAGCAAGCATATGTTGTTGCTGGCGGATTTGATAAAAAAATATATTATTTGTCTTCTACTGGAGTATTGATAAAAGAAATTCCAACTTCGGTTTTCTCTATTGAAAAACCATATAAAAGTGCGACCAAAATAATTCCAAAACCTAATGAATGTGTTGCTAATTTTATTAGAAAGATTAAAAATTCTGAAGGTCAAGAAATTCTTGTTATTTTAGGAAGTAACAACCATATGCAAGTGGCGGGGACTTTATATTTTTTCAATCCATTGGAAGAAAAACCATTTAGAAAAAAGAAAATTTCAGTTGATAAAAAAACTAGGGGTAAACTGAGAATTCGCCCTTTAGGAGATTTCCAAGTGTATGATATCAATAATGATGGCAATGAGGAGATTATTTTGGGTGCTTCAGCACATGCAAATGATCTTTTAGTTTCTACTTATGATTTTAGTAATGACGTTTTTAGTTTTCATCCTATAAAAAAAGTGAAATTTGGTTATGACATTGCGCATACGGTGGTGTTAAAGGAAAAAAATAAAACTGAATATGTGACTAGAGTGGGAAGTCAAATCCATATTTACGAGCCTGATGCTGCAGACAAGGATGTAGAAAGGTTGACTGCTAAATATGCTTATAATGATATGCGTTTCAATGCAGATGCTCAAAAACTTTTATTAGCAAGTACTCAAAGTGGAGGAAGTTGTATACATATTATTGATGTGAACAATAATAAATGGAAAAATGAATTTATCAAACTAGAGCCAACAGGTAAAATGGCGGCTATAATTCATAATGCAGCCAAGATTAGAAAAGATTTACAATCGTTTGAAAAACCAACATATGAAAAAGTTTCGCAATCGGTTTATTTGATGACAGAAAAAGTACCTGCGAATCTTGAGAGTTTAAAAAGATCTTTAGAGAAAAAATATAAGAATCCTATTTTTTTAAATTCTTTGCATATGAGGTATGTTGAGAATTGGGATAGATCTGCAGTAACCAATGAAAAGTATAGAAAGTCAAGAGACCGAAGAAAAAAATATACTTTAACTCAAGAGCAGGCAGTAAAACAAATAAGTGATAGTTATGTTGGAGCTCCAGGAATTGCTTATTGGGCAGGACATGGGAATGATCCTTATATGTTTCACATAAGTACTACAAAAAAGGTTATTGATAAAGCTGCCGGTAAAAAAACGGTGCTGATTTATCCAGAAATGGAAGATCATTCAAAGAAAAATTTAGACTTTTTAGTGAATGATTTAGTATATCCCTTAGCTGACTATGCAAAAGGTAAAAACACAAATATATTTTTGAGATCCAAAAATGTATTTTGGTTGGGGTCAAATTATTTAGAATCATGGGCAAAATTAATGTCTGGTGAATATGCTGATGTTTTTGTTCCTTCCATGGAAGAAACAACAGATAAAACAATGGAGTTGAGTTTGGCAGGTAGAATGGGAATGTGGACCAGTGGTGCAGTAAATAGCTGGGGAACAAGAGCGGTACCAGATAACACGGCTTTTGATAGATCCAAACAACTTGGATACCAAAGATTGCCAAGTCATTTTTTAAGAATGTTAGTTTTTCATACTGCAAATGGTGCCCAATTCATTAATAATTTTGCGGTAAATCAAGACTATCAAAGTATATATTGGGAATTAATAGCACGAGGAGCTTTGTATGTTCCTAAAAGAAATGAGATTTTAAGTATTTCTCCTGTTCATGTAAGTATGAAATCTCCTGATCATCATTTTATGAATGAAGGCTCTAACGGTAAGTGGACCACTTTTTATGATGAAGAGTATGAAAAGAACAATGCCTTTGTTTTTAGCAGAATGAATGGAACATGGCCTGGAGCGGCTGTTACTGAATATGATTTTTCTAGATATGCAGCAGGTGTTAAAGAGAGAAGGTTGAATTTTCTAGCACCTTATGAAAAAGGGCTTGTTTTGATAACACCACCTCAAGAGGGAGTGTATGCTCAGAAAAATGTAGAAAGAGCTCCGCTAGAGGAAAATTTACATCCTATTTATAAAAAGAATCTTACTGAATTTATCACGGATGGTCATCATTACTACTCAGCAGATGGAAAAGAAACGTATCCGGCAGATACATATTACAAAGTAATCGAAGAGAAGATAAAAGAATCTGCTAAAATTTTACCGCTTACTGTTTCTGGTGATGTTGCATGGGTATCAGCGCAAACGGCTCCAAAACACATTCGATTGACCTTAATTGATAATGGATACATCAACCCTAAAGAAAGCACTGCTGTGGTTAAATTTAATAGAACAGATGTAGAAAAAATAAAAGATATTTTGACTGGAGAAGAATTTAAAATATCAAAAGAGAATACAACAAATATAGAGATTCCACTTGGCGCATTTAGATTTATTGATATTGAATTAAAGAAGAGTCTATGAGAAATTTAATTTTCTTTATAATTACTGCGTTTGCGATTACTGTGTTGCCAGCTCAGAAAAAAAATGGACTAGAAAAAAGAGTTGTAGAAAGTTTTAATAAGGATTGGGCATTTAAATTAGAAGATGATGCAAGTTTTAAGGATGTTGACTTTGATGATTCCCAATGGCGTAAATTAATCTTACCTCATGATTGGAGTATTGAAAGGGAATTCGACCCGAAAAATACAGGGAGAAATGCTTGGTTGCCAGGAGGTATTGGATGGTATCGAAAAAGTTTTCAATTACCTAAATCAGCAAAAGGAAAGTATATTCAGATCCAGTTTGACGGTGTTTATAGACATGCTCAAGTATATGTTAATGGAGAACATGTTGGTGCGCAATATGACGGTTATACAAGTTTTTATTTTGATATATCTCACTGCGTAGTATTTGATAAACCAAACACCATTGCGGTCAAAGTAGATAATTCTGTGCAGCCTAATTGTCGTTGGTATAGTGGTTCTGGGATCTACAGAAATACTTGGTTGACCATTAGTAATGCAACGCATATTGAAAATTGGGGTACCTATATCACAACACCCGAAATAAGTAAAGAACAAGCGAAAGTAAAAGTAGAAACTACAATTGAGAACTTTAAAAACCGAGGGAAACTAGTCTTAGAATCCACAATTTATGATCAATCGGGTATAGAAGTTGCCATTTCTAGAACCCAAATACTAGCAAGTTTAAGAAAAGATTATACTGTAAATCAGGAGCTTCAGATAGATAATCCGATATTTTGGAATTTGGAAAGTCCTCATGTCTATAAAGTTATCTCTAGAATATGGGAAGGTGAGACCTTGTTAGATGATTATGAAAGTAGTTTTGGAGTTCGTAACATTGAATTTCGTGATAAGGAAGGTTTTTTTCTAAACGGAATGCACACAAAACTGAAAGGAGTTTGTTTGCATCATGATGCTGGAGATCTAGGAGCGGCTGTTCCCATAGAGGTTTGGAGATCAAGATTGAATATTTTAAAAGAAATAGGTTGCAATGCTATTAGAACTGCCCATAATGCTACGGCTCCGGAGTTTATGGATCTTTGCGATGAATTAGGTTTTTTAGTTATGGATGAGTTTGTTGATAAATGGTACGACAATCAACCTTATGCTTCTGCGAAAAAAAGCAAGAGTAATTTTTTTAATCCTAGTGGATTTGGTGATCCTAACTTTTATTTAGAGTGGAGGAAAAATTATGAAGAGACTGTAAAAAGAGATAGAAATCATCCAAGTGTCATCATATGGAGTGTGGGGAATGAAAATCATAGTCCAGGTGATGTACGTCAAAAGTTGGGACTCAAAACCTATGCGGGATTTGTAAGAACATTAGATCCTACAAGACCTGTGATTTCTGGGATGGAACGCGGGAGAGATGGTAATCCAACAGACAAAGTAGATGCGATTATTGAAACCTGTAAAGAGATGGATTTAATTGCACTTAATTATGGGGAACAATGGTGTAAAGCGATTTCTAAAAAAGGTCCAGGAAAACCTTATGTGAGTACTGAAAGTTATGTCTATTTTAATAGTACACCAGAAAAGAGATTTTCCAATATTGAAAGAGCTCCCTGGTTAGATGTTATGGAAAACCCATTTAATATGGGGCTTTTTTTGTGGGTAGGGATAGATTATTTAGGGGAGGCCAAGAATTTTCCTGCTACCGGAACCAATTGTGGACTCATAGATAAAGCAGGGTTTAGGAAAGAAATCTCATATTTATACGAAGCCTTTTGGTCAGAAAAACCAATGGTAAGAATTGCTGTTTATAAAGATGATGCTGAAGATTTTTCGAAATCAGGAAGATGGTGGTTTCCAAAAATAATGGAGTCATGGAATTTTGAAAAAAATGAGGTGAAAGACATTGTTACCTATACCAATTGTGATGCGGTAGATCTCTATATAAATTCAAAAAAAATAGGTAGGCAAAATTTGTCTGATTTTGAAAATTGGATTGTCAAGTGGAAGAAAGTGAAATTTAATACAGGAACAATTAAGGCTGTAGGGATAATAGAAGGAAAAGAAGTTTGTGAGTTTGAGTTAAAAACGGCTAAACGATTAAAGAAAATTAAGATTACAACACCTAAAAAGGAGTTGAAGCCAAATGAAGTGATAGAACTGATTGTTGAATTACAAGATAGTTCAGGAACATTGGTGCGAGCGGCAAAGAATCTTTCTGCGAATGTTGAAGGAAATGCTGATGTTTTAGCATTTAGTAATGGTGATATGTCTGATATTAAAAGTGCATCAGATAAGATCAAATGTCTTACTCAAGATGGTAAATGTAAATTGTTTTTAAAAGCAGGAAAGAAAGAAGGAAAGCTTAAAATAAATATTTCATCGGAAGATAAAATGAAAACAACATTGAATTTGAAAATAAAAGAAAGCAAGTAATAATTATGGATAGAAGCATTAAGAATTGGATGTTGGTGTGTTGCATTGCAATCAGTACAATGAGTTGTAGTACCACAAAAAATGAGAAACAGAAAAATAAAAAGCCAAACATTGTTTTTGTTTTAGTTGATGATTTAGGGTATGCTGATGTTGGGTTTAATGGATCAACTTGGTTTGAAACTCCGAATTTAGATGCGTTGTCAAAAGAAAGTTTGGTTTTGGATAATGCTTATATGTATCCTACTTGCTCTCCTTCAAGAACGGCAATTTTTACGGGTAAACAGTCTTTTAGAACAGGAGTCTATACAGTTCCTGTATTGGAAAAAGGGACCGCTGAGGAAAATGTGTTTTCCCGTTGGACGGTAGAGAAAAAACATCCCATATATGCAGAGCCATTAGCAGAGGTTGGTTACGAGTCAATTCATATTGGGAAATGGCATATTGTTGGTCCAAATCCTTCTGAAGAGTTGGCTATGAAATTTCCCTTGCAGCAAAAATTATCACAACCTGATCCTGGTGATTATAGTTGGGCTGAGGAGCATAAAAAACCATTTACGCAACAGTTTTATCCAAGAGGGAGAGGGTTTATAAAAAATGTTGGAGGTACCTATCGTGGTGATCCTGCTTTAGAACCTGGTGGTTATAAAAGTGAATCAGGAGGCTATTGGGCTCCTTTTAGCAATCCATTTATAGAGCCCAAATCAACAGATAATTGGTTAACAGATAGAATGACAGATGAAGCTATAGAATTCATGGACTTGCATAAAGAAGAGCCTTTTTTAATTAATTTAAACTATTACGCTGTGCATGCTCCTGTTAGAGCTAGAAGCGAGGCATTATTGAAAAAATATTTAGAGAAACCAGTGGATTCAGTGTATGGTCAAGGGATGCATGTGAAAGAAAAACGCAGAGAATATCATGCAGGATATGCCACAATGGTGGAGTCTGTTGATAACAATGTTCAACGCATTTTAGACTATTTAGATCAAAGTGGTTTGAGAGAAAATACAATGATAGTTTTTACCTCGGATAATGGGTATCATGGAGGGCAAAGCAATAATAAATTACTGAGAGGTGCAAAAGGATATATTTATGAGGGAGGTTTAAGAGTGCCAATGCTTGTCAATTGGCCAGGCAAGGTAAAACCAAGAAGAAGTAGTGCAGCTGTTACTTGTATGGATATTTTTCCTACTTTAATGGATGTAGCTGGGGTTGAAGATTATGCGGGTGTTTTGGATGGAAATTCTGTTACAGATATTTTTAAAGAAGATACAGAGTTGTTTCAAAGCCGCCCCCTTTTTTGGCATGTAGCAAGTCAATATAAACATGGAGCTTGCTCTGTAATCAGAAAGGGTAATTATAAATTGATTCAGTTCTTAGCAACAGGTAAAGTTGAGTTGTATAATCTTTTACAAGATCAGGCAGAATCAAAAGATTTGTCAGAATTAGAAAAGAGTAAAAAGCAAGAGTTGTTACAGGAATTGGTTGCTTGGAGAAAATCAAATAAAGTGCCTTTACCTCCAAATGCGGTTATGGAATATTAGTTTTAAAGAACTAAAGAATTTGAGCAATAGTACTTAGGGCTTTTTTAACAAGTTGTTTTTTCTAAATTAAATGCCTGAGGTTACTTGTTTTCAAAATAGATTTGTTCAAAATGATAGTTTCATTTGGTTGTTTGAGAAAAAATGAGGAATTTAGTTTTAAATTAAGGATTTATTAGCCTAATTAAAACTTATGAAAATGAAACAGAATAAAATTATTTTGACTTTTGTGGGGATGTTTTTTGGAACAGTTGCCACATTTGCACAAGATCTATTGAATCGTGAGATTTTACCAATCGTTGAACCGGAAGCCAAAACGTACACAGAATTAGATGCACGTAATACAAAGCCACCAAAAAGGTTTGAGGTAAATGCACCGAAAGAAGCACCAAATGTTGTCATTGTTTTAATTGATGACTTGGGTATGGGAGCAACAACTGCGTTTGGTGGGCCTATTAAAACTCCTACCATGGAAAGGTTGGCTGCCGCTGGATTACGATATAATAATTTTAACACCACTTCTTTATGTTCTCCTACCAGAATGTCCATTAAAACCGGTAGAAATCACCATACCTGTAACACGGGTTCAATTATGGAAACAAGTACGGCATATCCTGGAAATACAGGTGCATTGCCACCAAGTGTAGCTCCGTTAGCTGAAACATTAAGGTTGAATGGTTATAGTACAGCGGCTTTTGGAAAATGGCATGAAACAGCTGCCTGGGAAACAAGCGTATCTGGACCTTTTGATAGGTGGCCAACGCGTCAAGGATTTGACAAGTTTTATGGTTTTATTGGAGGAGAAACAGATCAATGGGCTCCGCTAATTTTTGATGGAGTAAAGAAGGTGAATCCTCCTAAAATGGACAATTACCATTTTACAACGGATATGACCAACCAGGCAATTAACTGGGTTAAGGCGCAACAATCGATGACTCCAGATAAACCATTTTTTGTTTATTTTTCTACAGGAGCTGTACACGCGCCTCACCATGTATCAAAGGAATGGTCAGACAAATATAAAGGTCAATATGACAAAGGATGGGATGAGGTTCGTAAGGAATCTGTTAAGAATATGAAAGCAGGTGGAATTATTCCATCTAAAACAAGATTGGCTCCAAAACCTGATGATATTAAGGATTGGAAAAAATTGACTGACAACGAACGTAAATTATTTGCTCGTCAGGCTGAGGTTTTCTCTGGTTTTGTGGAAATGACTGATTACGAAATAGGAAGATTGGTAGATGCAATTGAAGAAATTGGCGAGTTAGACAATACCATGATTGTTTTTGTCGCAGGAGATAATGCAACAAGTGCAGAAGGGGGTATGGTAGGTATGTACAATGAAATGACTTACTTTAATTTTGTTGAAGAAAAGGTAGAAGATTTATTGCCATTAATGGATGATTGGGGATTACCAAATACATTCCCTCATATGGCCGCAGGTTGGGCTGTAGCTTTTGATGCTCCTTTTACATGGACAAAACAAATTGCGTCAGATTTTGGAGGTACAAGAACAGGAATGATTGTACATTATCCTGATCAGGTAAAAGAAGGTAAAGGAATTAGAGAACAGTTTACACATGCTATTGACATAGCACCTACTATTTTAGAAGTTGCTGGTTTGCCTGAGCCAAAGGTGGTTAATGGAGTTCCTCAAACACCTATAGAAGGTACAAGTTTTGCATATACTTTTGATGATAAGGAGGCTGCAGAAAGACACAATGTACAATATTTTGAATTGTTTGGAAATAGGGCTCTTTATTTAAATGGATGGTATGCTAGAACATTACATAGAGCGCCTTGGGAAATGAAAGATTTTCCTAACTTAGAAGATGATGTTTGGGAGTTGTATGATGTGAAGAATGATTTTAGTTTGACTAAAAACTTGGCTAAAAAGTATCCTAAGAAGTTAAAAGAAATGCAGGATTTATTTATGGCTGAGGCTGAAAAATATCATGTGTTACCGATTGATGATCGTGTAGTTGAAAGAACAAATCCGGCAATAGCAGGTCGCCCAGATATTATGGGAGGTAGAACTGTATTGAAGTTATATGAAGGAATGGAAGGTATGATGGAAAACACTTTCATCAACATTAAAAATAGATCCTTTACTATTGATGCTGAAGTTGAAGTGAAAGACGATGCTACTGGTGTTATTTTGACGCAAGGAGGCCGTTTTGGAGGATGGTGTTTATACATGAAAGAAGGGGTTCCTGAATTTACTTATAATTTCTTAGGGTTAGAAAGATTTGTTATAAGTACAAAAAGTAAATTGACAGCCGGAAAACATAAAATAAGTTTTACATTTAACTATGACGGTGGAGGTAACGGAAAAGGTGGAGATGCGAGTATTGTTGTCTCTGATGGCTCTAAAGGAAATGGAAGAATTGAGAAAACACAACCGAATATGTTTTCTGCTGATGAAACAGCCGATGTTGGGTTAGACAATCAAACTCCAGTAGCTGAAGGAATAGGTTATGGTCCAGAAGAAACTAAGTTTACAGGAAAAATTGACAAAGTGATTGTTGAAATAAAATAATTTTCACTAATAAGATTCAAAAGCCTCCAATGCAATATTGGAGGCTTTTTTATTTTAAAGATGAAAATAAAGCAAGTGAAAAGGTATGTCTTGGCGGGGTTATGACTGTAGGGGACAAATATTAAACTCTCGGAGACGCTATTATTTTTTATATTTTTTTAATTCGTATCATCAATTAGATAAGAATATGAGAAATACAATGTCTTTAAAAGTTATGGCACTCTTAGTGTTTGTTGTTGGTTTTAAATCCTCAGCCTATTCACAAAAGCTTAAAAGTAAACCCAATGTATTGTTGATTACAGTTGACGATATGAATGATTGGGTAGGCGTGTTCGGGGGACATCCTCAAGCAATAACGCCTAATATGGATAAGTTTGCAAAAAAAAGTACTGTGTTTAAAAATGCATATTGCTCGGCTGCTTTGTGTAATCCGTCGCGAACCAGTATGCTAACAGGTTACCAGCCTTTTAAGACAGGAGTATATGGAAATGTAGAGGTTTTTAGAAAAATGCAAGGCTTTGAAAATACGATTACCCTTCCTCAATATTTTGCAGAAAACGGTTATGAAACGGTTGCTTCAGGTAAAATTTTTCACAGTCCAAGAGGAACCGCTAAAGAACCAAAAGAAGGAAGCGATCCTGGATCTTTCCAGATTGAAAACAAAGTTGGTTTAGGAACACCGTATCCGAAAAATAGATTTCCACATGGTTTAGACTTTAAAAAGGCAGGAGTTAAAGGGAGTAAAACAAGATCTTTTGATTGGGGACCTGTAAATGTTCCTGATGAAAAGACAAATGATTGGAAGTCGGCAGAATATGCCTCTAATTATCTGAAGAAAGAACATGATAAACCATTCTTTTTAGCCTGTGGAATATTCAGACCTCACTTACCACTTTATGCACCAAAAAAATATTTCGACATGTTTGATGAAGAGAGTATTGAACTACCTAAAGTTTTACAAAATGATTTAGACGATGTGGGTCGAATTGGGAAAAACTGGACGGGAAATAAGTTGCATGCTGAGATATTAAGAAATAATAAATGGAAATCAGCCGTAAAAGGTTATCTCGCAAGTTTGGCTTTTGCGGATGCATGTGTTGGACATTTGTTGGATAATTTAGAGAATAGTGCCTATGCAAACAATACCATTGTTGTTATTATGGGGGATCACGGTTGGCATTTAGGTGAAAAAGAACATTGGTCAAAACAGACACTTTGGGAAGAGTCAGCAAAAACACCATTGATCATATTTGACCCAAGCAAAAGTAAAGGTGAAGTTAGTGTAAGGACCGTCTCTTTGATAGATGTCTATCCAACTTTAATAGACTTATGCGATTTGCCACAAAAGAAAGATTTGGATGGAAATAGTTTTGAGCATTTAGTGTCCAATCCAAAGGGGACTTGGAATCATTCTGCTTTGACAACTAAAGGCTTGGGGAATCACACATTGAGAAATGAAAACTTTAGATATATTGTTTATTCAGATGGCTTTGAAGAGTTATACGATCATAGAAATGATCCAATGGAGTGGAAAAATGTTGCAAAAGAATCTAAGAATAAAAAGGTGATTAAAAAGTTTAGGGAGGAATTAAAAATCCTTTTGAACTAAAAAAAACTTGATTTATGAGTAATTCATTCTTTATAGAATTTTGTATTCAAAATTATAAAGGAACAATAGAATGTTCATAAGAGTTGGGTTGTGAAATAGATGGAAAATAGAAGAGATTTTTTAAAAAAAGTGGGACTTGGAAGTCTTGCCATGACAGGAATGTCGACTTCGGCTATGGGAAAGTTAACGAAGCTTGATGGCGAAGATTTGTTTTCTAATAAAACAATTATTGGTGAAGGGAAGCAAATTCAGGTAAAAGTGCAAGTCCCCTTGTTTTGTCCTTTTCAGAGTTTGAATGGTCCTGGTGAGAAGGGTGGAAATTCCTACTATTATCAGAGTAAACCGTTTGTTTACAATCCATTCACATGCAAAGCGGCAGGGATGTCTGGATCTCCGGTAATTATTGATGCAAAAGGTAAATTTATTGGGTTCATGACTACTTTAGGGTATGAAAATTCAATATATAGTTTTGACGGTAAAGAAACCTTAACTGTAATTATTCCTGAGGGACAAGAAGTTTTTTTAGATGAAACAGGAAATGGAGATGAAGCTTGGAAAGAATACAACCGAGTAATGATGAAACGATTGAATTATACACCATATGTGCAAACCCCTAAATTTTGGGCAGATGTTGAGTATTGTACTTGGTCTGAACAAAAACATTTGTCGAGTAAAAGACACGAGCATTTTCATTTATTGAATCATAAGTTTGTAAAGTACTATATAGATAAAATTGTGGAGCTTGGGTATCCCAAGGGTAAGTTGACTTTAGATCATGGTTGGGGTACTTTTCCTGATGGCAGTATCAATTCTGGGTTTGGGTCATGGATTCCGGATCCTAAAAAATTCCCTGATTTTAGAAAAACAATGGATATGATCTATGAAAAAGGATTTACGCCTGGTTTGTGGATTGGTTTTCCGAAGATTCATAAAAATAGTATTGCCGCTCAACGGTATCCTGAACTTTTAGGCAATTATTCTTTTGGAACAAAAATAGGGAGGAAAGATGATGTACAGTATTTAAATAGTCAATCCGATATATATGGATATGCTTCAGAAGTGATTTCACGTTTTCATAAGATGGGGGTAATGAAGTTTAAAATAGACATGTCTTACAACACTAAATCAGAGATGTTACCAATCCATAGAGCTTTGTACAGAGCAGCGAAAGACATCGATAAAAATATTGAAATGGAGTTTCATGTACCAGATATTTTTCTTTCCAAATATGCCGATGTAGTACGTACGAATGATATTTGGCTATTGGACAAATACAACTGGAAAGGTCGTGTAAAAACACACTATGAGATTTGTTATAAGTCGGCTCCAGGTAAAGGAATCAACTTAGATCATATTGGAGGTAACTCGACTGATGCAATAACAGAAAAGAAATTTTTAGAGCACTTAGAGAGTTATAAAACCAAAACAGGCTTTCCTTTGGTTTCGGTGTTGCCACATCATTTTGGGAATAAGTGTGTTGATGAAACTGGAGATTATTTATGGAACTATGAAAAAGGCCCTAAAAATATTCTTTCAGATTTTTATTAGAGAGAATCAAATGATGATAAAACTTAACATTACTAAATAGTATTATAATGAAGATTAATTTTAAAACTTTAGTGACAGGTGTATTTGCTTTTAGTGCTCTTTTCAGTAACGCTGCTGAGGAGGAAGTAAAACCTAAAAGGCCCAACCTAATTATTATCCATACGGATGAACATAATTTTAGAACATTAAGTTGTTATCAAAAATTATTACCAGAAGCCGAGGCTTTTGTTTGGGGAAAAGGAAACAACTCCAAAACACCCAATATAGATAAGATTGCTAATGAAGGCGTAATTTGCACTAGCTACTATGCTTCTTCTCCTGTGTGTACTCCCTCTAGAGCATCATTGGTAACAGGTTTGTATCCACAGGCAACTGGAGCGCCTAAAAATGGAATGCATATTAGAGAGGATATTCCAACTTTTGCAACTATTTTACAGGAAAATGGTTATGCAACTTCTTATGTGGGTAAGTGGCATTTAGCAGGACATGAGAAATATACTTTCGGAATTAAGTACCAAGCCGGATTTGCCGATAATAGGTATATGATGAGAGGTGGACACGCTCCATATTTTCATATAAAAAATGGAACATATAAAGGAATTAATGAAAAAGTAGCCGCAAAGTTGCCTGAGGATGAAGTAATTCATTTAACCGACTTTTTCACGGATAAGACATTAGAAATACTAGAAAGAGATAAGAACAAACCTTTTGCATTAATGCTATCGATTCCCGACCCTCATACGCCTGACTTTGCAAAACCGCCATATGATAAAATGTATGCCAATATGGATATTCAGGCTCCATTGACCTCTAAACCTGAATACGCTAATAACAGACCGAGTTGGGGAAAAGGTGGAAGTAATGAGGCTACTAAGAAAAAAGCCTTTGAAAATGAAAAAGAAGCTTTGAAACAATATTTTGGTATGGTTAGTCATATTGATGATAGTGTAGGCCGAATATTAAATTTTTTAGAAGAGAATAATTTAGAAGAAAATACAATTATTATTTTCACTTCAGATCATGGGGATATGTTTTTCGAGCACAAAAGAAGAAACAAAGGAGTACCATATGAAGCATCCTCTAGAATACCGTTTGTATTGCGTTATCCTTCAAAAATAAAGTCAGGGAAGGTTATCAATAAAGCCTATACGAATGTTGATTTTACCCCAACTGTTTTGGGAATAATGGGAGTTCATTCTGATGCACGTTTTCATGGGATGGATACCTCAGAAGATTTCTTAAATAGAAAAAAAGTTGTGGATAGTGATCGTATTACATATTTCGCCAAGTCTGGAGGATGGTGGGTTGCTGCCGTTTCAGATAGATTTAAATTGGTAATTGATAAAAAAGAAAAACCTTATTTGTTTGATATGAAAAAAGATCCTTTTGAACTGGTGAATGAATACAATAATAAGGAGTATCAAGAAGTTGCAAAAAAAATGCAGACTGAATTATTTAAGCAATTACAAGAGTTTGACGAACCTGGTTTAAAGTTAAATCAAACATATGTTACAAAATAGGAATTTGGAGTTTTGTATAAAGTAGGTTAGTTCTACAGGAACAATAAAAATTGAAAATACAATTAATTTATAAATCTATGCATATTTATGAGATTCCATATCTCCTTTAGATGTTTTAAATAATAAGAATGACTAAAATGCTGAATAATTTCAAAAGAACAGAAATCAAAGGGAACAAATATTTTTATGTTTTGTTTGTTTTTTTTATGGTATTTAACCTAACAGCTCAAACTTTAGAAGAACAAGCTCGAACAAAAATATTGGAATTAAATACATTAATTACAACTGCTAAAAACGACGGTATTGAAGTTCTAAAAGAAGAAATGACAGTTCGAACTGCTGAGGTTTTCTTAGATTATGCAAATTGGGATGAAAGCAACATTAGTATGAATACTGAGTTATTCGCTATGGTTAGCAGGTATAAAGATAATGCTGGAGAAATGGCTGAATTGTTGCCTGATTTTGAAAGATCTGATGTGTTAAATATGTTAGAGGAATCGATTTCTTACTTATCGATGTTAATTGATAAAACAGTTTTTAGAGAATCGATTCCAAATATTGATTGGGAGAACGTTGTACATGAAAACGATCAGCTTACTTATAATGGAAAACCAGTTTTTTTGGCCGACTTTACTTGGAAACCAGAAATTGATCAATTAACAGAGTTTTACGGGAATCAAGATGGGTATTTTTTGACACCGGGACTTGTTGTAGACAATCAAGGTACTATTAAAACAAATACATACAATGAGCTAATAGCTAAGGAGACTGGGGCTCTTGGATTTATTTTTATGAACCATAAGAATGTACCAGATTGGTCAATACAGGAATATGGAGAGGATTTTGAAATGCGTACTGATACCTATACAGGCTACGATATTGATAATCCCGGAGCAAGAGAGATGCAATCATTTTTAATTGGAGGCACGGTGCCTCATATGGCAGGTAAAAAGTATTCCAACTTGGGGTATATGTTATGTAATGAACCTCATTTTTTCACGCAAAAAACAGGTGATAAACTGGCATGGGCATCCGGACCTGTCTCTGAATTTACAATTGAAAAATTTAAAGTATGGCTTGAGAGTAAACATGGTACTATAGAAAGACTTAATAGTTTGTGGGAAACTAGTTTTGTGGATTTTAGCGATGTTACTATTGAGATTCCTATTGATACTAGTTTAAGGGGGAGTGCGAAATGGTACGATTGGTCATTGTTTAATATGTATAGAGTGACAGAATGGTATAAATTTTTGAAATCAGAAATTCAAAAGTATGATGATGATACCAAAATCCATTTAAAAATTATGCCCAATTTATGGACAGAAAACGAAAGGGTACATGGTATAGATTTGGAAGCTTTAACAAGTTTAAGTGAAATTGTTGGAAATGATGCTGGTGCTATAAATAATCATATGTGGGGGCCAGAAGAAGAGTGGGAAGAAAACTATGCCTTAGAGTGGAGAGAATTATGTATGGGTTATGATTTTATGAAATCTGTAAGTCCAAATAAAATTAATTACAATACTGAAGTTCATTATTTATCCACCGTACGGTCTAGGGATTTATATTTAGATCCTGCTTACGCAAGAGCTACTTATTGGCTAGGTCATATGTATGCAATGACGGCAAGTCAAACTTGGTTTTGGCCACGAACCGAAGATGGTTCTCCAAGAAATGGAGTAAGCGTGGGGAATGGATATGCAGGATCAAATATTCAGCAACCTAGGGTTACCAATGAAGTAATGTCTACCATGATGGATTTAAATTCACATTCAGAAGAAATCATGACATTTCAGCGTTTGAAAAAGCCGATACGTATCTTTTATTCGAAAACTTCCGCAATAAACAAAGCAGCTCATATGGATGACATTTTTGAATTGTATGAAGAATTGCATTTTGAAGGAACCCCAATTGGTTTCGTAACGAAAGACATTTTATTGAATCAGTCAATGGATTCATGGGATGTAGTATTAATATCTAATACCGAATATGCATCAGAAGAGGAGGTTCTTGCGCTGCAAAATTATTTAGATAATGGTGGTGTTATTGTGATGGATGACATTAGTTTAAAGCATAACGAATATGGTGAAGATTTAACTCCGTTAATGGCAAGTAATGGAGTTTTGTCTGTTACCTCCCATCAAGAGATGAAGACGAAAGCTTTCGAGATTTTGGATGAAAATGACGAGTTGCCGAGTATAATTGTAAGTGAGACGAACTCAGTGAATAGAAAAGGTTGTGTTTGGAGATCTTATCGTAATGCTTATGGAAATGTTGTTTTGTCGGTTGTAAATATGGGGAAAAGTAATGCTTCCCTGGAAATTAGTTTGAAAGAATCAATTGGCCCTGTTGTTGCAAAAGATTTCATTAAAGGGATTGAAACTTCGTTGTCGCCTGTTTTGAAACCTTATGAAATTTATTTTGTTGAAATAATTGACAAAGGATCTGAGGATGTTTTGATAGATTATTATGGATTTGAATCTGCTGATGCTGTTACACCAGGTGTGATAGAACCGAATTCAAATGGAAATGCAGTGGAAACTGGTTGGTTTTTTCAGCATCGAAATTATTCTTTTTCTGAGTCTGTGAAAAATTCTGGATTTTATAGTTTGAAGTTTGATTCTTCTGTTGGAAATGAAACCTCATATCAAGCTCAAGGTGGCGGTAGTACTTCTCCTGAAAACTCTAAGCTATCTTTAGAAGAAGGAACATATATTGCAAAGCTATCTGTTTATATAGATCAAAATAGTCCAAATATAATTCAAACTAATATTGCTTCCCCTTTTAAATCAATTTCATGGGATCTTAATGGTTTGGAGGAAAAAAAATGGCACGATTTGAGTCAAGAAATCGAATTAGGTGAAACGGTTGCATCTAAACTTTCGTTTAAAATTTTAGATAGTGCAATAGAGAGTTATCCATCAGTATTGTATGTAGATGATCTTAGTTTTAATCAGAAAACACTTTCTATAAATAATGAAGTTAAGGAGAAGAAATATACAATATACCCTAATCCAGCTAAGAACGAGGTGAGTATCAAGGCTCCAAAAAATAGTTTGGTTACCTTTTATAATGTTTCTGGTGTTTTAGTTAAAACTTTGGTGTGTCAGTCAACTTTACAAGTTATTTCTATTAGTGACCTAGAAGCTGGTTTGTATTTTGTATCTATAGAAAATGAATCCATTAGGGAGATGAAAAAACTAATTATTGAATAACAATCGTTAGAAATTAAAAAAGCTCTCTATACGAATAGAGAGCTTTTTTGTGGTCAATAACTGCAAACTATTGGCCTCTCGTAAGCGAGTTTTATATTTTTTAGAAGAAGGCTAGGATACCATAACTTCCTTTGAGCATTCCAACAGAGAGCACTGCAATAACACAAATTATTAAAATGCTAAGCGGAATAATTAATCGGTCTACAATGGTTAGGTTTTTAGGTCGTTCTTTGTCTCCAATTAATCCATTATTATCTAGAAACATCGCCAAAGCCCATGCTAACACAGGGTTGGTTACCATGGCCATGAAAATACAAATTCCGGCTGCCTGAGCGCTTGCACTTTCCTTAACCATTTGAATACCTGCCTCAATCATAGGTAAAAATACTCCGACCAATAGGGCAATTGATCTTACGGGGGGCCATACGGCAACATCCATAGGACTTCCTAGTATTGCTACTGCAATTACCATCAGCCCGAGTAAAATTGCCCCAGCTGGAATGGGTCTTTTAGCGATTGCGGCTGGAATCAAATAGGTTCCCCAAGAAGAGGTAATATTACCACCTCCAACAGCGGTTCCTACCATTTGTCTTATGGAACACATTGTCATTGTATCATCTACATCCATCAGTACTTTATCTGATTTTTTAGGATAATTCATTTCTTGAAAAATTCTATGTCCTAAGAAATCTGGAGACCACATTGCTACTGCTAAAATTGCAAAAGGTAAGGAAGCCACAAAATGTTTTGCCTTTGGTAATCCTAGCATCCATCCTTCACTAGTATTTCCCCACCAGTAAGCTGGATTCAAATTAGGTAATCCTATTTCTGTAGTAATTTGAAGGTCAAAACTTGCCCCACCGATTAAAGCTATTAATAAAGCCGAAACAGCACAAGCAGGAATGGATAACCAACGTTTGTCAATTCTTGCTAGATAGCTGTATAGTATAATCGTAAAGCTTAAAATGATTAAGCCTAAGAATCCCATAGATCCGGCTTCAACTGTTTCAGAGGAAAGTCCTTTACTCCAGGTTTGAATTGTTTTGATCTGGCTTAATGCTCCCATAAATCCAAGGAAAATTAATAACCCTCCTGCAACTCCTTTACTTGTAAGGTTTACTAGTTTAGAGCCGCCTTTAAAAAAACTGAGCAGTAAACCAAATACACCTATTAGGATCGCAAGCGCTAAGGGATGAGCACCTGCTAATGCTATACTTGCAATTAATGGTATCATTGGTCCATGATTTCCTGCTAAATTTGCCCTTGGATTAAAAAATCCAGATGCTAAAATAACAAACAGAAATGCTGGAATAATCATTTCTACTCGGGATACTTCAATAGCAAATTCTTTTCCAAGTGATATATGATCCCATGCTTTGGATAATCCTTCTGCCCAAGCCATCATAACGGATGAGTACATGGCAATAATACCAAGGGTTCCTGCCAGTGCTGGTACTAAATCTTCCCATTCAAATTTATAATCTCTGCCAGGTAGGTTTAATTTGAACCTTCGTGGTTTCATGATTTGTAACTCATGTTCTAAATAGTCAGTTCGGCTTTCAAACGCTGATGCCGGTTTATGCTGTTCCTTGTAGGTTTTCATATTGTAATATGTTTCGGAGATGATATTGTTATCCTAATAACCATCTGTATATTCTGGAAGTTTTATCTATGCTAATGGTTGTTTTGAAAAGTTGATACTTATGCGTTTTTTGATCAATTTAAAACTTAATTGTAGTAACAATAAAACTTATTTATTTCTCGTTTCGCAGGTCATAAATGTTATGAGTGCTAGGTGTTGTTAGTTGACTTTTACTTCTTTGAAATATTCATTCAAAATAGTTACGGCCTCGTTCAGTTCATTTTCGGTGTTTTCTTGTATGTCGTTTAATTTATATTCCCATCCTAAGGCTTTCCATTTATGAACGCCTAACTTGTGATAAGGTTGTAATTCTATTTTTTCAATAGTTTTGTAGTTTTTGAAATGCTTTCCCATGGCATGAAGCAATTCTGGCCTATTTGTGATACCTGGAATTAACACGTATCGCAACCACATTTTTTTACCAGAAGCTTCTCTATGAGCTGCGAATTTGAATGTTGTTTCTTTGTTTTTTGCACCAGTTAAGTATTGATAGCCATCCTCTGTCATGTGTTTGATGTCTAACATTACAAGATCAGCGTAATCGTCTAAAAGTTTTTCTGTAAAATGATTTAAAACTCTACCATTGGTGTCTATATTGGTATGGATATCTTCTTCTTTTAAACGTTGGAAAAAATGAATCAATTCTTTAGATTGTAATAAAGGTTCTCCACCAGATACGGTTACTCCTCCTTTGTTGCCAAAGTAAGATTTCATGTTAACAGCACGTCGAACTAAATCCTCAATTTCATGTTCTTCACCTCCATGTGTGTCAATAGAATCTGGATTGTGGCAGTACAAACATTTTAATTTACATCCCTGTAAAAAAACAACCATTCTAACTCCTGGACCATCATGGGTTCCAAAAGATTCGATAGAATGTACTCTTAATGTATTTTCTGAAGTTTTGATAGGCAAATTGTTTAATGAAATATAGTGCCCGGCGGGGTAGTACCGAACACCTTATTTTAATTACATAGATTCGTGGAAAGATCTTGTGATAACTTCCATTTGTTGCTCTTTTGTCAATCGGATAAAGTTGACCGCATAACCTGAAACACGAATTGTTAATTGTGGGTATTCTTCTGGGTTTTCCATAGCGTCTAACAAAGTTTCCTTATCAAGTACGTTGACATTTAAATGTTGTGCTCCTTTGTCAAAGTATCCATCTAAAGTAGTTGCTAAATTGTCAATTCTTTCTTCTTCTGTTGCCCCTAAAGATTTCGGAACAATTGAAAAAGTGTTAGAAATACCATCCTGAGAATCTTCATAATTTATTTTTGCTACTGAGTTAAGTGAAGCAATAGCTCCATTAGAATCACGGCCATGCATTGGATTAGCACCGGGTGCAAATGGAATTCCTTTTGCTCTACCATCAGGAGTAGCTCCTGTTTTTTTACCATATACTACGTTAGAGGTAATTGTTAAAACAGACATGGTTACAGCAGCATCTTTATAAACAGGTAGTTTTTTTAATTCATTATTGAAATCAGCAACAGCATTTGCAGCAAAGATATCTACGCGATCGTCGTCATTTCCGTATTTAGGGAATTCTCCTTCAATTGTAAAGTCAACTGTCAGTCCTTCCTCATTTCTAATAGGTTTAACTTTCGCATATTTGATAGCTGATAACGAATCGGCAACAATAGATAATCCGGCAATACCATAGGCTATATTGATCATTGGATTGGTATCAATAAGAGCCATTTGGGATTTTTCGTAATAATACTTATCATGCATATAGTGAATGATGTTCATAGAATCGTTGTAAACTCTAGCAACCTCTTTCATGGCAATTTTGAAATTGTCCATTACTTTATTGAAATCTAGAACGTCATCAGTCATTGGTGCAATACCTTCCACCATTTGAGTCCCAGTATTTTCACATTTACCTCCATTGATAGCTAATAATAGCGTTTTTGCAAGATTCGTTCGTGCACCAAAGAATTGTATTTGTTTCCCGATTTCTTGGAATGAAACACAACAGGCAATACCATAATCGTCAGAATCTCTTGTGGTTCTCATTAACTCATCATTTTCAAATTGAATAGATGAGGTATCTATAGATACTTTAGCACAATAGTTTTTAAAGTTTTGAGGAAGACCATATGACCAAAGAATAGTAATATTTGGTTCAGGTGATGGGCCTAAGTTGTATAAAGTATGGAGGAAACGGAATGAAGTTTTGGTGACCTTTGTTCTTCCATCGGCAAACATACCACCAATGGCTTCTGTAACCCAAGTTGGATCTCCTGCAAAGATTTCATCATAAGCCTCCATACGTAAGTGTCTAACCATTCTTAATTTCATTACGAATTGGTCAATGTATTCTTGCGCTTCCTCTTCTGTAATAACACCTGCCTCTAAATCTTGCGTAATGTAAATATCCAAGAAAGAAGAGACATTTCCTAAAGACATAGCGGCACCGTCTTGTTCTTTTACCGCAGCTAAATAAGCCATGTAAGTCCATTGCACAGCCTCTTGTGCATTTTGAGCAGGTCTTGAGAGATCTAATCCATAATGATTACCCATCGCGATCATATCTTTTAAGGCTCCAATTTGCTCGGCAACTTCTTCACGTAAACGAATCACGCTATCACTCATTGGACCAGTAATCTTTGCTAAGTCTTCTTGTTTTGTTTTAATCAGTTGATCGATTCCATATAAAGCAATTCTTCTATAGTCTCCAATCACACGTCCACGTGCATAATTATCAGGCAATCCTGTTAGGAATCCTAGAGATCTAAATTTTTTGATTTCAGCGGTATAAGCTGAGAATACACCATCATTATGTGTTTTTACATATTTAGTAAAAAGTTCATTTACTGCATCACTAGGGGCAAGTCCATGTTCGGAAAGTGCTTTTTGAACTACCTTGTATCCTCCAAATGGTTTCATAGCTCGTTTTAGTAATTCATTGGTTTGCAATCCAACAATTGTTTCATTTTCTTTGTCGATGTATCCAGCTTCAAAAGAGTTTACTCCAGAAATAGTTTCTGTATCTACAGATCTAACACCATTGTTTTGTCTTTCTTCTTTTACAGCAGATTTACAAATATCCCAAAGTTTTTGTGTTTTTTGCGAGGGGCCAACTAAAAACTCATGATTCCCATAGTAAGGAGTAATATTCTGAATAACAAAGTCTCTAACGTTAATTTCTTTGTCCCAAATTCCATTTTTAAATTCTAATACTTTCATGTCCAATGTTTTTTAATTGTATAAATCTACCTTTTGTTTTACAGGTCAAATTTACAATTAAAACACATAGAATACAATTTAGTCTTTTATTAAAGAGTGGAAATATGCAGTTTGAAGGTGTCTATATTCTAATGATTATTAAAATATTTTGATAGATTGAAAATTAATTAGGAGTCAGTTTACTAGCACGTAATGAAACCTATAGTTTTTATGAATAATTCATAAAAATAAAGATAATTTAATCTTTTTTAAAAAGACTTGTCTAACCTGTGTAATCGCAGGAATTTGCTAAAAGGAAATTAGGAATTTATCCTGGAATATAAATATTTTTTAAGTTTATGTAGAAGAAACCCAAGTAATGAAACGAATACAATGGGAGTAAATAAATTTATCAGTTGCCAATAAGATTTATTTTCTAATATTTTTTGTTTGTCTAATAACCTTAAATTAATTTTTTTTGAACGAATACTTATAAGTCCAGTATCGTCTAGAAGATATTCAATAGCGTTTAATAAAAACTCTTTATTGCCATAGTATTGTTGTGTCCACTTATCCACACCCAATTCTAACGGTTGTCCTTTGTGAATTTGATTTTTTCCAATATCTCCATCTGCAATTAAGATCATTTTGTTCTGAGAACCTTTTTCTAAGGGTTTCGCAATCCTAATCGGTTTGATACGATCTTTGTATGCGGAATTAAAATTTCCCTCTAACAAAAGACCTAAGATTTTATTTCCGTTTTTATAAGTATTAGGTTCAGGTTTTTCCATAACAGAGTTTAATTCCACAATTGTCGGAACTTGAACTTCTTTGGAAAGCATTGAACTTTGCAGCAAGATTGTTTTTTTTACATCATTTTTTAAGGTGTCTATGGAAGATACAAAGCTTAAAGATACTGGACTTATGTTATTTACGATGGGATGATTACTCTTAGAGCTAACCAGGGGAGCATAAAGCCAAAGAAAGTTTTCAAAGGTTGTTTTATTACCAGTATTACCTGTTGCTAAAGCTATTTTAGATGCGTATAAGTCTTTTACTAGGTTTTGGTTTATCCTAGCTCCATATCTAAAAAAGAAATCATCTAGGTTAAGTTCTTTAGAGTAGGCAAGGGATTTACCATTTTGAAACAAACTATCCATTTCGGCTTGGACATTATCAACCATCCATAAACTTTTACCACCATTCAATATGTATTGATCTAAGGTGTATTTTTCTTCCTCAGAAAAAGGGATAGTTGGTTTTGCAATGATGGCTAGGTCAAACGATTTTAGGTGCTCTATCGTTTTTAAAGGATTTGTTTGAACAGAATCTAATGTAAATTTTGCAAGATGATAATTTGAGCCTACAGACTTTAATAAACTATATAGTTGAATGTCTTCCAATTCTCCATTTCCCGAAAGAATTACAATACTTTTTTCTTTTTTAGAAGAGACGTTTTTTATGGCGTGTAAAAAAACATATTCTAAATTTTGAATGGAGTTTTCTAGTTGTTGCTCTTGTGAGCTTTTAGGATCACTATCTTTTAATAAAGAAATAGTTTCTTTTTTGTTTTTGTAGGTGATGGTAGCCCATGGAATAATTACACTTTCTGAGACTACACCATTTTCTTCAATGGTAAGTCTGCTTGGTGTTAGACCTTCCGAAATTAATGACTGTAAGTTATCTTTCGGATCAATGAATAACACTTTGATATTACCATTCATTATTTTTAATTCTTCCAAAAACTGTCTTGTTTCGGTTTGAAGTCTTTTAAATTCTGGTGGGAAATCCCCTTCAAGATATACTTTAATGACTGCAATTTCATCTAAGTTTTTTAGGATAGATGCTGAGGTTTCTGAGAGCGTGTATTTTTTATCACTTGTTAGGTCAAATCTTGTGTGAAAAGATTTACTTACTGTGATAAGAAGAATTGTTAAAACAAATAATGTCGCTATTTTCTTTTTGGGTGCAATACTGTAAAAATTAAAGAGGGTGCATTGTAGAAAGAAAACCGTTACAATAATAAAATAAATAATATCTGTTGTATCTACAACACCTCTAGCAATACTCAAAAAATGAGTATATAAACTTAGAGATTCTGTATTAAGGCTCGGGACAATCGAACTTATATCAGAGAGTCCACTGTATAATATGAAACAGAGTAAAATAGAACCTAATAAAGAAATAAGAGTGTTTTTAGTAAGAGAGGAGACGTAGAGTGCTATGGAAATAAAAGCGCTGGCCAAAAAAAGTAAACCTAGATACGATCCTATAATACTACCTGTTTCAATAGCTCCTACAGGTGATGCAAGTTTGTAAATACTGTAAACATATATTATTGTTGGCAGTAACATGAAACCAATAATAAGCAATATTGAAAAGAACTTTCCAAGAACAAATGCTAAGTTGCTAATGGGTTTGGTTTTAATAATTTCAATGGTTCCAGATAGATACTCCTCTGAAAAACTTTTCATAGTCAGGGCCGGAATAACTAAAATAAAGAGCCATGCAGTACTATGGAAAAAATTTGCAAGTGAAGCAAAACCACTATTTATAATATTGGCATCCGTTTTAAAAATCCAAAGCCATAAACTATTCAAAATAAGAAAACCAAGAATTATTGTGTAGCCTCCTAGAGATCCAAAAAATAATCGAAGTTCCTTTTTTAATACGGCTAACATAAATAGTGAAGTTTTACTTTTTTATAACGGAACTTTTAAATAGTTATTCTGTTTTATGAAAATCTAATGTAATAGAGTCTCTATAGTCTAAACCGAGAAGACTTGAAGCGCCACCAACCGTAGTTAGATTACTTTTATAAATGGCAATTTCAATAAAACCAGCAGAGTTAAATATGGCAAGTTTGTTACCATCGCTTTGCCTTAATACAGGATCTAAGGTAAAGTCAACAATATCACAATATTTATAATTAATTTTAGAGAAAGTATATCTACTTGCACTTAATGTAAATTGACGTCCTTTACCAACCTCTTTAAAAAGTTTTTCTGTGATATTACTAATAACGTTCCCATAATTATCGATGTAAATAACATTACCAGAAATACTAGAAAGGTCGCTTGATACTTTAGGCTGAAGCTCAAATATTTTTTTATAAGTCTCCAAAGGTTTTCCTATTACCTCTAAAGTACCACCTCTTGCTATGTGCGCTGCAACTTGAACAAAAACATCTAAAACGGAAAAACTAGACTCAAATCGATCATGAATATTTATTTCAACAATTTTAGAAGGTTTTATCTCAGAGGCAATCATGGAAATCAAACCATTATCTGGGCATACAAAGTAATGACCATTTAACAAGAGCGCAATATGTTTATTATCTTCGTTTAATTCTGAATCAACCCCAACAATATGGATGGTTCCTTCCGGAAAATTCTTATATGCATTTTTTAAGATATAAGCAGTCTCTGTAATATTAAAAGGCGAAATTCGGTGAGATATATCAACAATCTTAGCGTCTGGAACCGTAGAATAAATAGCACCTTTAACTGCTCCTACAAAGTGGTCTTTGGTTCCAAAATCTGTAGTTAAAGTAATTATAGACATCTGTGGTTTGCTTCCTTTTGAGTGTTCGTTTTTATGGATATGAATCCTTAAAAATCTTGAACAAATTTATACAAATATATAGGAATTAATAGTATTTTTAAACATGAAAATAAAGGAAATATAAACAATAAAAAGCAAGCAGTTGAACGAACGTATTATAAGTCTTTCAGAGATAAATCCTAATGAGTTTTTTGGACACCAAGAAGCTACAATCAAACAGTTAAGAGCTTATTTTCCAAAACTTAAAATAGTGGCAAGAGGTTCTCAAATAAAAGCCTATGGTGAACCCGTTATTTTGGATGAGTTTGAAAAACGTCTGGAAATGATTATCAAGTATTTTGATAAATACAATAAGATAGATGAGAATTCTATCGAACAATTATTGACCAATACCGGTAAAAAAACAGCAACCTCCTCAACGGCCGATGCTGTTTTGGTGCATGGTGTAGGAGGGAAGCTGATCAAGGCCCAAACGGAAAATCAAAGAAAAATGGTAGCCAAAATGGAAACAAATGATATGTTGTTTGCAATAGGCCCTGCCGGAACGGGAAAAACCTACACAGCAGTGGCTTTGGCTGTAAAGGCGCTTAAGGATAAAGAGGTGAAACGAATTATATTAACCCGACCTGCAGTTGAATCAGGTGAGAATTTAGGTTTTTTACCCGGTGATTTAAAGGATAAATTGGATCCATATATGCAACCTTTGTACGACGCTTTGAGAGATATGATTCCTTTTGAAAAATTGGATTCGTATATTGAAAAAGGAGTGATTCAAATAGCACCTTTAGCTTTTATGAGGGGAAGAACGTTAGATAATGCTTTTGTGATTTTGGATGAGGCACAAAATACAACTACCGGCCAAATGAAAATGTTTCTAACCAGAATGGGAAAAAGAGCCAAGTTTATTATTACGGGTGATCCTGGGCAAGTGGATTTGCCTCGTAAACAAGTTTCTGGTTTAAAAACTTCGTTATTGGCATTAAAAGGGGTAAAGGGTATTGCAAATATATTTTTAGATGACAAAGATGTAATACGTCATCGATTGGTAAAAGAGATTATCAAAGCTTATAAAAATATTGAAACAGAATAATTATTGTGATAAAGTAAATGAAGAAATGAAGTTTCTAGTTTAGAATTCTTTATTTTTGCCGAACTATTTTATAGACATAACGATAGCAATAAATTTTATATAATGACAAATACGATCAACGACACAAATTTTAATTTTCCAGGACAACAGAAAGTTTACAAAGGAAAGGTGAGAGAAGTATATACGGTTAGTAACGATCTTTTGGTTATGGTAGCTACTGATAGGTTGTCAGCTTTTGATGTGATCATGCCAAAACAGATTCCTTTTAAAGGGCAAATATTGAATCAAATTGCTTCGAAAATGTTGGAAGCAACTAAAGATATCGTG
This sequence comes from Flavicella sp. IMCC45537, assembly GCF_057197705.1. NCBI lineage: Bacteria > Pseudomonadati > Bacteroidota > Flavobacteriia > Flavobacteriales > Flavobacteriaceae > Flavicella > Flavicella sp. IMCC45537. The sequence goes on along the minus strand of NZ_CM170067.1, from coordinate 1,774,864 downwards.
CCAAATTGGGTGGTGGGTACACCGGATGAAAATGTTACCATTGGGCATTCTTGTGAGACTTTTAAAGTAGAAATGGTAATTCGAGGTTACCTTACAGGGCATGCTTGGAGAGAGTATAAGGCAGGTAAAAGAGTTTTGTGTGGGGTTGCAATGCCTGAAGGAATGATTGAAAATCAAAAATTTGAATCTCCTATAATAACACCATCAACAAAAGCAGATATTGGAGATCATGATGAAGATATTTCTAGAGAAGATATTTTGGCAAATGGAATTGTATCAGAAGAGGATTATAAACAACTAGAAGCCTATACTTATGCGTTGTTTGAAAGAGGAACTGATATTGCTGCAAAACAAGGACTTATTTTGGTGGATACAAAATATGAATTTGGTAAAACTGCGAATGGAGAAATCGTTGTGATTGATGAGATTCATACTCCGGATTCTTCTCGTTATTTTTATGCAGATGGTTATGAAGAGATTCAAGCAAAAGATCAAAAGCAGAAACAATTGTCGAAGGAGTTTGTTCGTGAGTGGTTGATAGAAAATGGTTTTCAAGGAAAAGAAGGGCAAGTAGTTCCTGAATTAACGGAAGAAAAAATAACTGATATTTCGAATAGGTATATTGAATTATATGAGAAAATAACCGGAGAAACATTTGTGAAGGCAGATGTGTCTAGAGTTATAGAAAGAATCGACACAAATGTGAAAGGTTTTTTGAATTCTCTTTAAATCGATACCAGTGTGTAAAAAAAGCCTCTACTGAATAAGTAGAGGCTTTTTTTTAGTTTGTGTTTTTTATAATCTTTGTCGCACAGCTTCATATAGAAAAGCTCCACAAGCAACAGATACATTTAAAGATCCAATATTTCCTTTAAGTGGTAATTTTGCCTTTGCATCTACCATTTTTAAGATTGATGGGTTGATACCTCTATCCTCAGAACCCATAATGATGGCAGAAGGTTTTTTTAAATCAACATCAAATAATAAATCTTCCGTTTTTTCTGTAGCTGCTACAATTTGAATTTCGGCTGCTTGTAAAATAAACATGGCATCTTTAATATGGTTTACTTTACAGATAGGAATATTAAATGCGGCTCCGGCAGAAGTTTTGACGGTTTCAGCGTTCACTGGTGCGTTTCCTTGGTTTTGGATAATTATTCCGTGTACTCCTGTACATTCTGCAGTTCTAATAATTGCACCGAAATTTCGTACATCAGATACTTGATCCAATAATAAAAATAAAGGTGTTTCTTCTTTTTCCAAGGTAGCTTCCACTAAAGTATCTAAATCGTGAAAATTAATTGGAGCAATCTGTGCCACTGCACCTTGGTGATTGTTGTATTTAGATAATTTATCCAATTTTTCTACAGGAACATAACTAAAAGCAACTTTGTTGGTTTTAATCTGCGTCATCAATTCATTCATTAAATGTCCAGAAATTCCTTTCTGAATAAACACTTTATCTATAGAGCTCTCACTATTGATAGCCTCAATTACTGCTCGTAATCCAAATATTTTTGACGTCTTTATTTCCATGGCGCAAATGTACTGCTATTATTTGTATAAAAAAACCCGCTTTAAAAGCGGGTTATGAGTTCTGTTGCAATATTTTTGTTTATGGGTTAACAGTAAACGTATGGGATTCTGAAGCAGAGTCAAATTCATTATTGAAAAAGTAAACTTCTTCGGCTAAAGTCATTTTGTAGTTTCCGTATTCAGGATAGGATAATCCATCACCAAAAGCATCGTTGATTGTAAATGTGTAATCTCCGGGAATTAACTGGCAGAGAGTTACTGACATGGAAGTTGTGCCGTCTGGATATGTTCCTTCAGCAAAAGAATAGACCAATTCATTTGATGAATTTCTAATTTCAACTGAAGTTTCACTAGCATAACCGTCAAATACAATTTCTAGTTTTGGACATTTTAAACCGACACTAATAGTTATTGGCTCACCAATGTAAATGTTATTGTTCTCCGAGGTAAGATTCAAATTAAGTAATTTGTCAGGATCAATATTCATGTCTTGAACACTTAATGGAATATTACCGATATTGCTATTTGCTGGAATGGTTACAGTATTAGGTAATGTATAAGATGATGGATCTAATGTAGAAGTGTCAAGTATTTCTATATTGAAAACTCTATCATTTGAATGAATTTGATTAGCGTATATTTTAATATCTTGAACTACCGTTTCTCCATTTGGAACCAGGATGGAAACATCCGATTCTAAAGTAACAAAATCCGCAATTGTAGGTCCTTCGTCTTGACAACTAGCCAATAAGAAAAGAACCAATATTATAGAACTAAGTTTGTATATGTATTTCATGATTTTAGTTTTAACGATTAGCATTTACAGAGTCATTGATGTTTTCATTAGCATCAATTTCTTTTTGAGGAACTTTTAAAAAGAATTTATTATCATCCGCTTCTAAATCAGAGTTAGGTAATCTGTGATTTCCTGTTCTAGGTATTGCACGTCGTAATCGTTTAGCATCAAACCATTCAACTCCAATCTCCGCATATAGTTCTTTTCTTCTTTCAATAAGAATTTCTTCTAATAAGTCAGCACCAGTGTTAGTAGATTTAATTGCATTTGGATCTCTGTTAGACTGTAAGGCGAATAAAAGATCATGAGCTGTTGGATCACCTAACCTGTGTTTCGTTTCTGCTTCAATTAAAATCATTTCTGATGTACGCATTAAGGGAAGGTCAGATTCAAAAGAAAATTTAAATTTTGTAGTTGTTAAAAATTTCCATTCCGCTCCAACTGTTTGATCATATGTTTCATCAAATAAGTTCCTTACGTCTGTGCTGCTAAAAAGTGCACGAAAATCTTCATTAACATAAGTACCAAAATATCCATCAGCGAAATGATCACTAAATGCATGGGGGGCAGCATAGTAATAGTTTGATTGGTCTGTTGTTTGTGGACTTCCCCACATCCATTCAGAACTTTCAATCTTGTCAAAACCATTTGAGTATTCTGAGGCATTTAATGCTGCTGATGGATTCCCACCATATGCAATTATTGCTGCGTCTCTTGCTCCTTCCCAATCTTCCATAACTAAATATACACGAGCTAATATACCTGCAGCTACTTGCTTGTTGATATAGGATTTTCCTAGGCGAGATTCGTCTAGATTAGCAACAGATTCTGTAAGGTCTGCTACGATTAAATTATACATTTCGCTTAAAGTAGACATTGGTTTTCCTTCTAGGGATAGTTCTAGGTAAATTGGAGGAGCAAGATCAGTAGGGTCTTTTGAATAGGTGTGTTGGAATTCCATACTTAATTGAAAGTAAAAAAAGGCTCTAATAGCTTTTGCTTGCCCCATTAATTCTTTTACATCATCCTCTCCTATATTGCTATTTGGTAATCCGTTGATAATTGAATTAGCTTGATTGATCATATAATAAGGGTATTCCCAACTAAAAACAGTTCTTGTATAATTCGGTTCTCTGTTGTCATTATCATAGTCAAAGTTGTACCAAGAGTTTTGAATAAAATCATTTCCTTTCACGGTTCTTGCAAAATACATGGAATACATACCACCCGCATCTGTTCTTGTAAATTGGTCTCTAAACTGTCTTTGTATTCCGGATAAATGAGCTTCCACTCCTTCTCTAGAGTCAAAAATCACGGTTTCGGTAACTGCATCGGTAGGTTTTGGCTCGTTTAAAAAATCATCGCTACAACTGAATAAAATCATTGCAACGCAAATAATTGTTGTGTTTATAAGTTTTTTCATGTTGTAAAAATTAAAATTCTAAGTTTAAACCTAAAGATGTAGTTTTTAAATTGTATGATCGGTTGTCTGTGGTTCCTGCAAGGTTTTGTTCAGGGTCGATACCTTTATGACTTTGCCAAGTAAATAAATTATCTCCCTGAATGTAAAGTCTAAATCTTGATAAATGCATTTTAGTGACTAATTTGTTAGGGAGATTATAACCAAATGTAAGGGCCTTAAGTCTTATGTAGTCATTCTTAAAAAGGAATCTGTCAGATTGTGAAGTGTGATCGTTTTGTGCATTTAACAAAAGAGGCACATCTGTAATATCTCCTGGTTTTTGCCAACGTCTTGACAAATCTACATGACCTGGATCTCCAATTCTTTCCATTCCCCCCATTAGAGAAGCATAACTTGAGTCGTAAACATAAGCACCAAAACTAAAGTTGAAAAGAAAGTTTAAGTCAAAATCTCCATATACAAAGTTATTGGTGAAACCACCTACAAAATCAGGAAGTGATGATTTGTTTACATAGGTTCTAGAATCAGAAGCTTCTGCATAAACTTCAGTAACTTCTCTTCGTTCAATGTTTCCGTTTTCGTCTTTGATGTTTTTATACCACATTCCATTTCCATTTGCTGGATTGACTCCTGCCCATTCAGCAAGATAGAAGTCGTAAATTGATCTTCCAACTTCCCATCTTTTCGTTCCGTTTATGTAAGAATCTTGTGATAATTCAGTTATTTTATTGTTGTCGAAAGAAAAATTAAGTCCGGTTGTCCAACTAAATTCTGATTTTTTAAGAATGTTTGATCTAAGCGAAACTTCTACACCGTAGTTTTTAACTGCGCCTATATTGGTTACTATTGACTCATTACCGGTTGATATTGCTAAAGGTGCATCGTATATTAAATCAACCGATTCTTTTGAATAGTAATCAACGGAACCGTTAAGATATTGACCGAAGAAATTAAAATCTAATCCAATATTAAATGATCCTGTTTTTTCCCAAGTTAAATTTGGGTCTGCAACATTTCCAAGGAGTACACCGGTATTTGATAATTCGTTAAATCCTGTCTCGTATAGCGATAAATAAGGAAAGTAATTGTCGTTTCCGTCTGCATCTAAAGTTCTGTTGTTCCCTAATTGACCATAAGATGTTCTTAGTTTTAAAAACTGAATTTGGTCTATGTTTTGCATGAATCTTTCATCAGATATAACCCATGACCCACCAATGGAGAAAAAGTTACCTTTTCTAACACTTTGGTGAAATCTACTAGAGGTATCTTGTCTAAAGGAGGCTTCAATAAAATACCTTTCGTTATAGTTATACATTGCTCTTCCAAGAAAAGATTGTAGTGTTTCGTCTGTAAATGATCCTCTAACGGCTTCAGGTGTTGTGCTACCAGACAGTACTTCTACGCCAGGGAGAAATCCTACCCCTTGAGCTCCTAAGGCACTAATGTTTTTTTCAAAGGCTTCATGTATAAGGTTAGCTGAGATATTATGTTTATCGTAGGATTTAGAGAAGTTTAAACTGTTGATTATGTTTTTAGTAGTTGTAAAGTCTCTATCTTGATCTACTCTTCCTTTTGCAGCAGCACCAGCACCATATTTATAATGATCATAGGAATAAGCATCGTAGATGTATTTTTCATATGAAATTTGAGTTTTAAAGTCTAAGTAGGAAGTAATTTGGAAATTTACATAACCATTTGCGCTAAAATTATCTCTTTTATAAGTTTGCTTACCTAAGTACAAGGTACCTACTGCATTTCCTCCTGATAAAACTGGTCTAGAGGCATTTAAGCTTCCGGTATTATTACCATAATCATATATGTTATTCCCATTTGCATCTTTAATTAAATTGCCGTCGGGATCTCTTCTGTATAATGGGTAATATGAAGAAACACTATTGATCCATTGCATGGTACTAGTAAAAGAGGTACCACTTTGATCCGGGAAATTCTGTGATGAATTTGAGTAAAATAAAGAAATACCTGTTTTGAACCATTTGTTGACCTTTGTGTCAACTGATAGACGTGTGGTTACACGTTCAAAGTTGGAAGTATTAACTGTTCCTTCTTGGTCCAAATAGTTTAAATTGAAAGAATGAGTAGTTTTTTCACTTCCACCTGAAATTCCTAAAGTGTGCTCTACCCTCTGTGCATTATTGTTTTCAATTAGATTTGCCCAATCAGTATCCCAATGTTTTTCGGTAGAGATTAATTTTCCGTTCGTACCAACAGGTTGATCGTTTTTGTAAGGATTGTAACCTAAATTAGCGACTAAACCATTGGAAGCTGCGATAGCTGCTGCTTCTGCACTTAACCCTTGTCTATATTGGTTGTTATTTTTTATTGCTTCCCAAGTGTACTCTGTGAATTCGTCTGTATTTAATAAACCATGTCTTTCAACTGCCCTTCCTGATATTCCATAACTAGATGTAAAAGAAACTTTGGTAGCAGTATTTAATTTTCCTCGTTTTGTATTAATAAGAATAACCCCGTTGGCCCCTCTAGATCCATATAGTGAAGTCGATGATGCATCTTTTAAAACATTCATACTTTCTATTTGGTCTGCACTAATGGTGTTAAGGTTTCCGTTGAATGGTGCGCCGTCAACAATTATTAATGGCTCGGCAGAAGCATTAATCGAACTTATTCCTCTTATTCGGATGGTTGGATTTTCACCAGGTTGTCCTCCTCCAGAAATTATATTAACCCCTGCAACATTTCCTTGCAATGCAGTCGCTACGGAAGTAATTTGTTGGTTTGCTAAAGTGTTTGAAGAGACTGATGAAATGGCTCCTACTATAGATTTTTTGGTTTGTTTACCAAATGCTACAACAACCACCTCTTCAAGTGCCTCAGTATCTTCTTGCATGGTTATTTGCATTGGTGAAGAATTTTGCACTGTTTTTTGTAGGGAAACCATACCAATATAACTAATATCGAGAACAGCTCCAACTTCGGCTTCAATAGAAAAGTTTCCATCAAAGTCTGTTTGAGTTCCGTTGGAAGTGTTGTTAACTAAAACCACTACTCCAGGAAGTGGTCCTGAAGCATCAGAAATAGTACCGGTAACAGTAATTTTCTGGCTTTGTGAATAAGAAATTTGAATAACGAGCATGCAAAAGAGCATCGTCAATCGATGTAATTTTAGATTCATTTGGGTAGAGTTTTTAGATTATTTAACATAATTATAACTTTTTTTGGAATATTCCCTATAAAAGGTAGTGAAAAATTTTCGATATTAAGAAATTGTTAACTTTTGTATATTAGGTTTTTGGAAAACTTCGTTTCGCTAAGTATAATTTGCAAAAGGTGTTGTTTTTTTGAAGAATGGTTAAAACTCAGTTGTTAGTTTAATGTGGAATATGCCTTGGTTAAGGTTGAACGGGCTATCATTTGTTTTACCAAATGCATAGTTTAAATTTATGAAACCTCCCTTTGTTTTGTACGCGTATCCTAGTCCGAAACTATAATTTCTGTCATTTATTGAGGTTGTTGGATTGTCTGTTATAGCAAAGTCCGTGAATGTGTATAAGTAGGACTCTAGTGAGGTAAGTAATTGATATTCAAAATTTGTGAAATTATAGGAGGATGTAAAAATACTTTGTTCGTAAAATCCTCTAATGGTGTTCGCTCCTCCTATTTGAAAAAGCTCATTAAGAGTAAGGTTTTTTCCAAATATGTTTTCAGTTCTGTTATGAATGTATATTCTGCTTCGTTTTGAGAGTTTTTCGTAGAAGGAGAAATCTAACAAAGTATAATATTGGCCCTCTGATGTTGCTGTTGTTTTTTTTGTTCCAGCGCTAACTTTAGCATTTAATTTGATATTGGTTTTGTTTCGTCTTTTGTGTTTAAAGGAATATTGTGTCCCGTAAAGTTTTTTCTGAAAAGTTTCAATAGTTGTGTTGTTGTTTGTTAGTAGGTTAGTAGAGTTTTTTGAAGAAAAGTTAAGTCCTATTTGATGCTCTATGTTTAGGTTATAGTCTAGTGAAACGTTTAGTGTAGTGTTGATAAAAGAAGAGTCTTGTTTGTAGATCTCAAAATTTATTTCTGGATTTATGGAAGAGCCAAAAATATATGGGGTTGCTGCTTTTATTTTAAAGTTTTCTTGTTCATTACCATTGTTACTCCAATAGAAAGCAAGATGTTCCCCTTTGTTAAAGGTGTTGTTTAAAGATACATCCAGGTAACCGTTGAATCTTAATTTCCCATTTTCTCCGTTAGTAAAGCCTACAAGGCCATCAAATTTATTAGATTGATGTTTGTGTAAGTACAAGTATATCTGGGTGGAATCTTTTGTGAATAATACTTCCGGTTTTCTTGTTTCTGTAACGAATGAAAGATCTTTGATCTCTTCACTCGTTTTTGAAAGTGTGTTTTTGTTGTAGGTTTCTTCAGAGTTAAGTTTTAAGTGTCGTTTTATAAATTTTTGAGGAAAGCTTTTGTATCCGTTGATTACTACTTTATCAATAGTTCTTTTTTTTGTTGTTTTTATAGATATTTCCGTGAAAAGTGTGTCGTTTCTTTGGTTTTTTATTGTCGGAGTTAGTGCTGTAAAGGTATAGCCTTGTTTCTCATAATATTGATACAGAGTTTTCAGCTTTTGGTGTAACTCCAGAAAAGGAAAAACTACATCATTGGCTTTAAAATCAGGTAAGAGTTCTGCGGGGTGCGTAAATTCTAATTTAACAAAGTTTATTTTTTGTCGGTAATTTATCGTGTAAGAATAACTGCTATCATTTTGTTTGGTGAGAACTATTTCATGATTTATATATCCTTGTTCGTTGAGCTTTTGACCGGTTTGTTTAAGATATGAAGTTAGTTCGGTGTGCTTTTCAAACACGGTGTCTCTTTTGGGTGTTCTTAAGCTATCTAAGTACTCTTCTTTGAGTTGGATGTTTTTGTTTTGTGCTAAGATAGTTGTGGAAAAGTGTAGGACAACAACAAATAATGGTAGTAGAATGTTTTTGGTAGAAGGTAATGGATGGTTTAATTGTCTGTTTTGCATGTAAGAAAACATTTCACTTTTGATAAAATGCCTAAGGTCAAAGCTAAATTATAATTATGCAATTATCAAGAAATATGTAAAGATTAAAATTTAACTAACTGGTATTTGATTAATTAGATAAAAAACGTATATTTGCACCCTCTAAAAAATAGAGAATTATAAAATAAACACAATTTATAACAATTTAGTATGCCAACTATTCAACAATTAGTACGCAAAGGAAGAACCCAAAACACTAAGAAGAGTAAATCGGCTGCTTTAAATTCGTGTCCTCAAAGAAGAGGAGTATGTACACGTGTTTACACTACAACACCTAAGAAACCAAACTCTGCAATGAGAAAAGTTGCCAGAGTTCGTTTGACTAACGGTAATGAGGTAAATGCATACATTCCTGGAGAAGGACACAATTTACAAGAGCACTCGATAGTATTAGTAAGGGGAGGAAGAGTAAAAGATTTACCAGGGGTAAAGTATCACGTTGTTCGTGGAGCTTTAGATACGGCTGGTGTTGAGGGAAGAACTCAACGTAGATCTAAATACGGAGCCAAACGTCCTAAGAAGTAAATTTTTTAATGTTCGCTAGGGGTCAATTGATTTATTAGCAACAACAACAAACTCAAGAAAACATGAGAAAAAGAAGAGCCAAAAAAAGAGTTCTTTTACCGGATCCTAAATTTAACGATCAATTAGCAACACGTTTTGTAAACATGCTAATGTGGGACGGTAAGAAATCAGTAGCTTTTAAAGTATTTTATGATGCTTTAGATATCGTAGAAGAAAAAAAGGGAGAGGAAGAGAAATCTGCCTTAGAAATTTGGAAAGATGCATTGTCAAATGTAATGCCTCAAGTAGAAGTTCGTAGCCGTCGTGTTGGTGGAGCAAACTTTCAAATTCCAATGCCAATTAGACCAGATAGAAAAGTTTCTATGGCTATCAAATGGATGATTTCATTTGCTAGAAAGAGAAATGAAAAAACAATGGCTCAAAAGTTAGCAGGTGAGATTTTAGCTGCTGCTAAAGAAGAAGGAGCTGCTGTTAAGAAAAGAGTTGATGTCCACAAGATGGCTGAAGCAAACAAAGCATTCTCACACTTTAGATTCTAAGAAATGGCAAGAGATTTAAAATTTACAAGAAATATTGGTATTGCTGCGCATATTGATGCTGGTAAAACTACAACAACAGAACGTGTATTGTATTATACAGGAGTTTCTCATAAGATTGGAGAAGTTCATGATGGTGCGGCTACAATGGACTGGATGGAGCAAGAGCAAGAGAGAGGTATTACAATTACTTCTGCTGCAACTACTTGTGAGTGGAAATTCCCTGTGGAAAATGGGCAAGCTACTCCTGATACAAAGGGGTACCACTTCAACATTATTGATACTCCAGGACACGTTGATTTTACTGTTGAGGTAAATAGATCTTTACGTGTATTGGATGGTTTAGTTTTCTTATTTAGTGCTGTTGATGGTGTTGAGCCTCAGTCAGAAACTAACTGGAGATTAGCTGATAACTATAAAGTACCAAGAATTGGTTTTGTGAACAAAATGGACCGTCAAGGATCTAACTTTGCTAGAGTTTGTACTCAGGTGAAAGAAATGTTAGGTTCTAATGCTGTTGAAATCGTATTGCCAATTGGTGAAGAAGCGGATTTCAAAGGTGTGGTAGATTTAGTGAAAAACAGAGCTATTTTATGGCATGATGAAACTCAAGGGGCAACTTTTGATGTTATTGATATTCCTGAAGATATGGTTGACGAGGCTGCAGAGGCTCGTGCTAGATTGATCGAAGAAGTTGCATCTTACGATGAGAACTTATTAGAGAAATTCATGGAAGATGAAAACTCAATCACTGAAGAAGAAGTACATGCTGCTTTAAGAGCTGCGGTAATGGATATGGCTATCATTCCTATGATTGCTGGTTCTGCATTTAAAAACAAAGGAGTTCAATTTTTGTTGGATGCTGTTTGTCGTTACTTGCCTTCTCCATTAGATAGAGATGAAATCGTTGGTACAGATCCTGCTTCAGGTGAAGAAACTTCTAGAAAACCAGATGCAAAAGATGATTTCTCTGCATTGGCATTTAAAATTGCTACTGATCCTTTCGTAGGACGTTTGGCTTTCTTCCGTGCTTATTCAGGTCGTTTAGATGCTGGTTCTTATATATTGAACAACCGTTCAGGTAAAAAAGAGCGTATTTCACGTATCTACCAAATGCATGCTAATGAGCAAAAAGCAATCGATTTTATCGAGGCTGGTGATATTGGTGCTGCTGTTGGATTTAAAGATATTAAAACTGGGGATACAATGTCTTCTTTAGAAGCTCCAATTATTTTGGAATCTATGGATTTCCCTGATCCAGTAATTGGTATCTCTATTGAGCCTAAAACGAAAGGAGATATGGATAAATTAGGTATGTCTTTAGCGAAATTGGCTGAGGAGGATCCTACATTTACCGTAAAAACAGATGAAGCTTCTGGGCAAACTGTAATCTCAGGAATGGGAGAGTTGCACTTAGAGGTATTGATTGATCGTTTGAAGCGTGAATTTAAAGTTGAAGTGAACGAAGGTGAGCCTCAAGTTGAATACAAAGAAGCTGTAACGAAAACTACTCAGCACAGAGAAACTTATAAAAAGCAATCTGGTGGACGTGGTAAGTTTGGTGATATCGTATTTGAGATGGGACCTGCTGATGAAGATTTCAAAGGACCAGGATTACAATTCGTTGATCAGATCAAAGGAGGACGTATTCCTAAGGAATTTATTCCAGCTGTTGAAAAAGGATTTAAGGAATCTATGCAAAATGGACCGTTAGCTGGTTTCGTTATGGATACTTTAAAAATTACTTTGACAGACGGATCTTTCCACCCCGTGGATTCTGATGCTCTTTCTTTTGAATTAGCTGCAAAAATGGGTTATAAAGCTTGTGCGAAAGCTGCGGGTGCTGTAATCTTAGAACCTATTATGAAAATGGAGGCAATTACTCCAGAAGAGAATATGGGTGATATTGTTGGTGATTTGAATAGACGTAGAGGTCAAGTAAACGATATGGGAGACCGTTCGGGAGCGAAAGTTATCAAGGCAGATGTGCCATTATCTGAAATGTTTGGTTATGTAACAACGTTACGTACTCTTTCTTCTGGTAGAGCAACATCTACAATGGAATTTTCTCATTATGCACAAACTCCTTCTAATATATCAGAAGAAGTTATCGCAAAATCAAAAGCATAATCTCTAAAATATAAATCATGAGTCAAAAAATTAGAATAAAATTAAAATCTTACGATTATAATTTAGTAGATAAATCTGCTGAAAAGATTGTAAAGACTGTAAAGTCAACTGGTGCTGTAGTTAATGGACCAATTCCTTTACCAACAAATAAAAAGATTTTCACTGTGTTGCGTTCGCCACACGTAAATAAAAAATCTAGAGAACAATTTCAATTAAGTTCTTTCAAAAGATTATTAGACATCTATAGTTCATCTTCAAAAACGATTGATGCTTTAATGAAATTGGAATTACCAAGTGGAGTTGAAGTAGAAATTAAAGTTTAATTTCTTTCTGACTAATAAGAAAAGGCTATATTATTTGATATAGCCTTTTTTTTTGTTTTTGTTTATCTGAGAAATATAATTCGGGAATCCTTGTGTTTCAGTATAAAATTGGCATGGTAACTTGTTTTTTATGAGAGTTTTAGAATTGTGTAATTATTATCTAATTCGTTTTTTTATTCAAATTATATATTCTATATTTGCACCTCATTAAAAATAGGTGATTGTTAAGACAATCACGTATATACATGTCCGGAGCTGCGAGCGAAGGAAAAACGGTAAAAAATAGATTCAGAGCTGGATATATTTTTGCTCTGTTTTTTTTGGAATAAAATAAGAGAATAATAATTAATATAAATAAATAAAAATGTCTGGGTTAATAGGAAGAAAAATCGGAATGACCAGCTTATTTGATGCAAACGGGAAGAATATTCCTTGTACTGTTATTGAATGTGGTCCTTGTGTAGTTACCCAAGTCAGAACTGAAGAAGTAGACGGTTATGCCGCTTTACAGTTAGGTTTCGATGACAAAGCAGAGAAACGTACTTCTAGTGCGTTAAAAGGTCACTTTAAAAAGGCTGGGACTACTGCTAAGAAAAAAGTCGTTGAGTTTACAAGTTTTGATGAGGAGTACAAATTAGGAGATACTATCACAGTAGATCTATTTGAAGAAGGAGAATTTGTAGATGTGTCTGCAGTTTCTAAAGGTAAAGGATTCCAAGGGGTTGTAAAACGTCATGGATTTGCCGGAGTTGGTCAAGCAACACACGGTCAACACAACCGTTTAAGAGCTCCAGGTTCTATCGGTGCTGCATCATATCCAGCAAGAGTATTCAAAGGAATGCGTATGGCCGGAAGAATGGGTGGTGAAAATGTAAAAGTTCAAAATTTAAGAGTTTTAAAAGTATCTTCTGATAAGAACTTACTTGTAGTGAAAGGATGTGTTCCTGGTCACAAAAACGCTTACATAACTATTGAGAAGTAATGAAAGTAGCAGTTTTAGATATTACAGGAAAAGACACAGGAAGACAAGTTGAGCTTTCTGATGCTATATTCGGATTAGAGCCTAACAAGCACGCAATTTATTTAGATGTAAAGCAGCACTTGGCTAATAAAAGACAAGGAACGCACAAGTCTAAAGAGAGAGCAGATATTGCTGGTTCTACTAGGAAAATCAAAAAACAAAAAGGGACAGGTACTGCTCGTGCAGGATCTATCAAGTCTCCTGTTTTTAGAGGTGGAGGTAGAGTTTTTGGTCCAAGACCAAGAAACTATTCTTTCAAATTAAACAAAAACTTAAAAAGATTAGCTCGTAAATCTGCTTTAAGTACTCAAGCTAAGGATCAAAACATTGTAGTAGTAGAAGATTTTTCTTTCGAAACTGCAAAGACAAAGAACTTCGCGAACGTATTAAAAGCTTTTGGTGTTGAGAATTCTAAGTCTTTGTTTGTACTAGGGAATACTAATAACAACGTTTATTTATCTTCTCGTAATTTGAAAAAGACATCAGTAATTACTAGCGATGCGTTAAGTACTTATGGAGTCTTAAATACAAATAAAGTTATCCTTTCTGAAGGAGCTTTAGAAGGAATTGAGTCTAATTTAAGTAAATAGGGAAGAGATGAGTATTTTAATTAAACCTATTATCACAGAAAAAGCAACTGCTGATAGTGAAACGTTTAACCGTTACACTTTTAAAGTAGCTGTTGGAGCAAATAAAGTAGAGATCAAAAAAGCTGTTGAAGCTGCTTACGGAGTATCTGTAGAGAAAGTAAGAACAATGGTTTACCCAGTAACAAGAACACAAAAATTCACTAAGAAAGGTGTTGTTTCTGGTATGGTTGGTCAATACAAAAAAGCAATCGTTCAATTGTCAGATGGTGAAGCAATTGATTTTTATAACAATATTTAATAACTAGAGATGTCAGTTAGAAAATTAAAACCAATTACACCAGGTCAGCGTTTTAGAGTAGTAAATGGGTTCGACGCCATAACTACTGATAAGCCGGAAAAAAGTTTACTTGTTCCGAATAAAAGATCTGGAGGTCGAAACAACAGTGGAAAGATGACCATGAAATTCATGGGAGGTGGACACAAAAGAAAGTACCGTATTATTGATTTCAAAAGAGATAAAGCGGGTGCTGCTGAAGTATTGTCTATTCAATACGATCCAAACCGTACAGCGTTTATTGCTTTGTTGCAATTTGCTGATGGTGAAAAGAGATATGTAATCGCCCAAGGTGGATTACAAGTAGGACAAAAAGTTGAGGCTGGTTCAGGAAATATCGCTCCAGAAGTTGGAAATGCGATGCCTTTATCAGAAATGCCTTTAGGAACTACAATTAGCTGTATCGAATTAAGACCAGGTCAAGGTGCTGTAATGGCTCGTAGTGCTGGATCATTTGCTCAGTTAATGGCGAAAGATGGTAAGTATGTTACTGTAAAGATGCCTTCAGGAGAAACAAGATTGATTCTTGCAACTTGTATGGCAACTATTGGAGTAGTATCAAACTCAGATCATCAATTACTAGTTTCTGGTAAAGCAGGTAGAAGTAGATGGTTAGGAAGAAGACCTAGAACGAGACCAGTGGTTATGAACCCGGTTGATCATCCAATGGGTGGTGGTGAAGGTAAATCTTCAGGAGGACATCCTAGATCTAAAAACGGTATCCCTGCAAAAGGTTACAAGACTAGATCTAAGACCAAAGCGAGTAATAAGTATATTATAGAACGTAGAAAAAAATAATAAGATATGGCACGTTCATTAAAAAAAGGACCTTACGTATTTCATAAACTTGAGAAAAAAGTTTTAGCTAATGTTGAGGCAGATAGTAAATCAGTAATCAAAACTTGGTCTAGAGCAACAATGATTACTCCAGATTTCGTAGGACAAACAATTGCAGTACACAATGGAAGAGCATTTGTACCTGTTTATGTTACTGAAAATATGGTAGGTCACAAATTAGGAGAATTCTCACCAACACGTTCATTTAGAGGACACGGTGCGGATAGAAAAAACAAAGGTAAAAAATAGTAGGTATGGGAGTTCGTAAGAAAAATATGGCAGACCAACGTAAAGAAGCGAATAAGTCTATCGCTTTTGCAAAGTTGACTAACTGTCCTACATCACCAAGAAAAATGCGTTTGGTGGTTGATCTAGTAAGAGGTTTGGAAGTTGAGAAAGCTTTACAAATTTTGAAATTTAGTTCAAAAGAAGCATCAATTAACGTTGAAAAACTTTTACTTTCTGCTATTGCTAACTGGCAAGCGAAAAACGAAGGAGCTAGTATCGAAGATGCTGCTTTATTTGTAAAAGAAATCAGTGTTGATAGCGCAGGTATGTTAAAAAGGTTAAGACCGGCACCGCAAGGTCGTGCACATAGAATTAGAAAACGTTCTAATCATGTTACAATCGTGTTGGGAAGTAAGAATAATGCAACTAATTAATCGTAAGTAGAAATGGGACAAAAAACAAATCCAATTGGAAATCGTTTAGGAATTATCAGAGGATGGGAATCTAACTGGTATGGTGGAAATGACTACGGTGATAAATTAGCTGAAGATGATAAAATAAGAAAGTACGTTCGTGCTAGATTATTTAAAGCAAGTGTTTCTAGAATTATTATTGAGCGTACGCTTAAACTTGTAACCGTTACTATCACTACTGCAAGACCTGGTATCATTATTGGGAAAGGTGGAACAGAGGTAGACAAGTTAAAAGAAGAGCTTAAGAAAATTACTGGAAATGAAGTTCAAATCAATATTTTTGAAATCAAACGTCCAGAATTAGATGCTACTTTAGTTGCTTCAAGTGTTGCTCGTCAGATTGAAAATAGAATCTCTTACAAGAGAGCTATTAAGATGTCTATTCAAGCTGCTATTAGAATGAATGCTGAAGGGATCAAAATTGAGATTTCAGGTCGTTTGAATGGAGCTGAGATGGCACGTTCTGAGCATTTCAAAGAAGGTAGAATTCCTCTTTCTACTTTTAGAGCAGATATTGATTATGCACTAGTTGAAGCACATACTACTTATGGAAGATTAGGTATTAAAGTGTGGATTATGAAAGGTGAGGTTTATGGTAAAAGAGAATTGTCTCCACTAGTTGGCTTAGAGAAAAAGCAAGGTGGTAAAGGTGGTAATTCAAAGAAACAACAACCTCGTAAAAGAAAATAAAACTTAAGAAATGTTACAGCCAAAAAGAGTAAAATACCGTAAGGTACAGAAAGCGAAGGGTAATATGAAGGGTAACTCTCAAAGAGGAAACCAACTTTCTAATGGAATGTTTGGAATCAAATCTTTGGATCAAAACTTACTTACATCTCGCCAAATTGAGGCAGCTCGTATTGCGGCAACACGTCATATGAAAAGAGAAGGGCAGTTATGGATTAAAATATTTCCAGACAAGCCTATTACTAAAAAGCCATTAGAAGTACGTATGGGTAAAGGTAAGGGTTCTCCTGAATATTTCGTAGCAGTAGTAAAACCAGGAAGAATTCTATTTGAAGTAGGAGGAGTTCCTTTTGAAGTTGCAAAAGAAGCATTACGTTTAGCAGCACAGAAACTTCCAGTTCAAACTAAGTTTGTAATTGCAAGAGATTTTGATAACGCTTAATATCTAAGAGACATGAAACAATCAGAAATTAAAGAATTATCAGTTGCTGAGTTACAAGAAAAACTAGCAGGATTCAAAAAAAACTATACTGATCTAAAAATGGCACATGCGATTTCTCCTTTGGAAAATCCTTTGCAATTAAAAACTATTAGAAAAACAGTTGCTAGAATTGCTACTGAATTAACTAGTAGAGCTCAGTAAATATTAGAAAAGATGGAAAAAAGAAATCTTAGAAAAGAAAGAATTGGTGTTGTATCTAGTAACAAAATGGAGAAATCTATCGTTGTTGCTGAGGTAAAGAAAGTAAAACACCCGATGTACGGAAAGTTCGTTTTGAAAACGAAAAAGTATGTTGCGCATGATGAATTAAACGACTGCAATATTGGAGATACTGTAAAGATCATGGAAACTAGACCTTTAAGTAAATCTAAGCGTTGGAGATTAGTAGAAATCCTAGAAAGAGCTAAATAATATGTTACAGACAGAATCAAGATTAAAAGTAGCAGATAATACTGGAGCTAAAGAAGTTTTAGTAATTAGAGTTTTAGGAGGAACTAAAAAGCGTTACGCTTCAATCGGAGACAAAATTGTTGTTTCTGTAAAGAGTGCAACTCCTAATGGATCTGCAAAGAAAGGACAAGTTCATAGAGCAGTTGTTGTAAGAACTACAAAAGAGATCAGACGTAAAGACGGATCTTATATCAGATTTGATGACAATGCATGTGTATTGTTAAATGCTTCTGAAGAGATGACAGGAACTCGTGTATTCGGACCTGTAGCTAGAGAACTTCGTGATAAACAATTCATGAAAATTGTATCATTAGCACCTGAAGTGCTTTAAAATTATAAAAAATGGCGAAGCTAAAATTAAAAACAGGAGATAACGTAAGAGTTATTGCTGGTGATCAAAAAGGAAAAGAGGGAAAAATTACTCGTGTTTTTGCAGAAAAAAACAGAGCGATTGTAGAGGGTGTAAATTTAGTATCTAAACATACTAAGCCTAGTGCTCAAAGTCCTCAAGGAGGAATTGTTAAGAAAGAAGCTTCTTTAGATGTTTCTAATCTAGCGTTGTTAGAAGACGGTAACGTAACGAAAGTTGGTTATAGATTAGAAGACGGAAAGAAAGTACGTTTTTCTAAAAAATCAGATAAAGCTATATAATATGAGTTATATACCAAGACTAAAAGAAGATTACGGAAAGAGAATTGTATCTGCCTTGACTGAGGAGTTTGGATACAGTAACGTAATGCAAGTACCGAAATTAGAGAAGATCGTTATTAGTAAAGGAGTTGGTGCTGCTATTGCTGATAAAAAATTAATCGAATATGCTGTTGAAGAATTAGCTACGATTACGGGTCAGAAACCAGTTGTTACTCTTTCTAAGAAAGATATCGCGACATTTAAATTACGTAAAGGAATGCCAATTGGTGTGAAAGTTACGTTAAGAGGTGTTAAGATGTATGAGTTCTTAGATAGATTGATTACTGCTTCATTACCTCGTGTAAGAGATTTTAACGGGATTAAAGCTAACGGTTTTGATGGACGTGGAAACTATACTTTAGGTATTACAGAACAAATCATTTTCCCTGAGATCAATATTGATAAGGTAAATAAAATTGGAGGAATGGATATTACATTTGTAACGTCTGCTCCAACTGATAAAGAAGCTAAATCATTATTAACTGAAATGGGATTACCATTTAAAAAGAACTAAGATATGGCTAAAGAATCAATGAAAGCCCGTGAGGTTAAAAGAGAAAAAGTTGTAGCTAAATACGCTGAGAAAAGAAAAGCTTTGAAAGAGGCTGGTGATTACGAAGCGTTACAAAAGTTGCCTAAAAATGCATCTCCAATTCGTTTGCACAATCGTTGTAAATTAACTGGAAGACCTAAAGGTTATATGCGTCAATTTGGAATTTCTCGTGTGACTTTCCGTGAGTTGGCAAACCAAGGTTTGATCCCAGGTGTAAGAAAAGCTAGTTGGTAATTCACCAATTATAGATAATAAAAACTCTATTTCTTTGGAAATAGAGTTTTTTTTCATATAAATTTTAGAAACGTTGAAGATATTATACATATTTTAGTATCTTTGCACGCTGTTATTTGTATGAGAATGACTGAATTCAATGAAAATCGACTTAAAAAGGTCTGGTTTTATTGAGAAAATTGAATATAAATTGATTTCAGGTTTTGTCTTAGAGTAAGACGAAAAACCGTAATCGCAAATAAGTATATATGTACACAGATCCAATTGCAGATTATCTTACAAGGATAAGAAATGCTGCAGCAACCGGACACAGAGTTGTGGAAATTCCTGCTTCAAACTTGAAGAAGAATATGACCAAAATTTTGTTCGAGCAAGGTTACATTTTGAGCTACAAGTTCGAGAACAATACTGTTCAAGGGACTATCAAGATTGCCTTAAAGTATGATGCTGACTCAAAAGAGCCAGTAATTAAGAAATTAGAACGTATTAGTACACCAGGACTAAGACAATACGTAAACGCATCAGAGATGCCACGTGTATTGAATGGTTTAGGTATTGCTATCGTTTCAACTTCAAAAGGTGTGATGACTAACAAGAAAGCACGTCAAGAGAATGTTGGAGGAGAGGTTTTATGTTACGTTTATTAATAAAGAGATAGTATTATGTCAAGAATAGGAAAAAACCCAATAGCAATAGCAGAAGGTGTGACCGTTACTATCGCTGATAATTCAATTACTGTAAAAGGTAAATTAGGTGAATTAACGCAAGAAATTAGTGGAGGTATTACAGTAAAGCAAGAAGATAACTCATTAATCGTTGAGAGACCATCAGATAGTAAAACTGATAGAGCTAATCACGGTTTATACAGATCTTTGATCAGTAATATGGTACAAGGAGTAGCTACAGGATTTACTAAAGAGTTAGAATTAGTAGGTGTTGGTTATAGAGCTTCTAACCAAGGACAAGTATTAGATTTAGCCTTAGGATTTTCTCATAACATCGTTTTGGATATTGCTCCAGAGGTGAAAGTTGAGACTGTTTCTGAAAAAGGAAAGAATCCGATTGTAAAGTTAAGTTCTTTTGATAAACAATTAGTAGGACAAGTTGCTGCTAAGATTCGTGGATTCAGAAGACCAGAGCCGTACAAAGGAAAAGGAGTTAAATTTGTAGGTGAAGAATTAAGAAGAAAAGCAGGTAAATCTGCATAATTTATAGAAAATATATTATGGCATTATCAAAGCTTGAAAGAAGACAAAGAATTAAATCTAGAATTAGAAAAGTTGTTTCTGGAACATCTGCAAGACCACGTCTTTCTGTTTACAGAAGTAATAAAGAGATTTACGCTCAAATTGTTGATGACGTAGCAGGTGCAACATTAGTATCTGTATCATCTAGAGATAAAGGAGTTGACGCTAAAGGATCTAAGTCCGAAGTAGCTACTACAGTTGGGAAAGCAATTGCTGAAAAAGCAATCGCTGCAAAAATAGAAACTGTTTCTTTTGATAGAAATGGGTTTTTATACCACGGAAGAGTTAAAGCATTAGCTGAAGCAGCTAGAGAAGCTGGTTTAAAATTTTAAGAAGTAAAGTATGTATCAAAAATATAAAAACGTAGAATTAGTTAAGCCAAGTGGTTTAGAGCTTGTTGATCACTTAGTAGGTGTAAACAGGGTTACTAAAGTAACGAAAGGTGGACGCGCATTCGGATTTTCTGCAATCGTTGTTGTAGGAGATGGAAACGGAGTTGTAGGTCACGGTTTAGGGAAGTCTAAAGATGTTGCATCTGCAATCGCAAAAGCAATTGAAGACGCTAAGAAAAATTTAGTGAGAATTCCTATTATAAACGCTACTTTGCCACATGAGCAAAAAGGTAAGTTTGGAGGAGCAAGAGTGTTCTTGAAGCCTGCATCTCATGGTACTGGAGTTATTGCCGGTGGAGCTGTACGTGCGGTATTAGATTCAGTTGGAGTACATGATGTATTATCAAAGTCTCAAGGATCTTCTAACGCTCACAATGTGGTAAAAGCAACTTTTGATGCTTTATTACAGTTGCGTAGTGCTCATACTATTGCAAAGCAAAGAGGAGTTTCTTTAGATAAAGTTTTTAACGGATAAATCGAAGAACGATGGGAAAAATTAAAATAACACAAGTAAAAAGCCAAATCAGACGCGAAGGTTCTCAAAAGAAAACCTTAATTGCTTTAGGGTTGCGTAAGATGAATCAAGTTGTGGAGCATGAAGCTTCAGCAACAATACTTGGTATGGTAAATAAGGTTAATCACTTAGTTTCTGTAGAAGAAATTAAATAAACAATATTCACGTAATGAGTTTAAGTAACTTACAACCCGCAGCTGGTTCAGTTAAAAAGGGTAAGAGAATAGCAAGAGGTGAAGGTTCTGGTAAAGGTGGAACTGCAGCTAGAGGTCACAACGGTCAAAAATCACGTTCAGGATATTCAAGAAAGATTGGATTTGAGGGTGGTCAAATGCCTTTGCAAAGACGTGTTCCTAAGTTTGGTTTTACAAACATTAACCGTAAAGAATATCAAGGAATTAATCTTGATAAATTGCAAGAGTTTTTGGATGCAGGAAAAATTTCTGAGACTGTAGATTTAGCATCTTTAGTAGCATCTGGATTAGCTCACAAAAATGACTTAGTAAAAGTATTAGGTCGTGGTGAGTTAAAAGCAAAGTTGAATATTACTGCACATAAATTTACTGCATCTGCCAAAGCGGCAATTGAAGCAGCAGGTGGAACAGCAGTAACTTTATAAGAAAGATTTAAGTAAATGAAGAATTTTATAGAAACCTTACAGAACATTTGGAAAATAGAAGAACTTAGAAATAAGATTCTTTTAACACTTGGTTTAATGGCGGTTTACCGTTTTATGGCTCAAATTCCTCTTCCGGGGATTGATCCAACTCAGTTGACAGCTTTGGAAAATCAAGCAGATGGAGGTCTGTTAGGTTTGTTAAATGCATTTACAGGAGGGGCGTTTTCTAGAGCATCTATAATGGCTCTAGGAATTATGCCATATATTTCTGCTTCAATTGTAGTTCAGTTAATGGGAATCGCGGTTCCTTATTTACAAAAACTTCAGAAAGATGGTGAAAGTGGAAGAAAGAAAACTACGCAAATAACACGTTGGTTAACTATAGGAATTACTTTAGTTCAAGGACCTGCTTACATTACTAATATGGCATCTATTTTGCCAGAATCTGCTTTTGTTGCAGATGCAGTTGTTGGTACTGGATTCTTCTGGTTCTCGTCTATGATTCTTTTGATGGCCGGTACTGTTTTTGCTATGTGGTTAGGAGAGAGAATTACTGATAAAGGTATTGGTAACGGAATTTCGTTACTAATTATGATTGGTATTATCGCTCGATTCCCTTCATCGTTTGCACAAGAATTAGCTTCTAAAACGGCTAGTGGTGGTGCAGGTGGAGTAATGATGATATTGTTAGAAATTGTAGTTTGGTTCTTAGTAATCTTGGCTTCAGTGTTACTTGTAACAGCGGTTCGTAGAATTGCGGTTCAATATGCAAGAAGAACTGTAGTAGGAGATGTTAAGGATGTAGAAGGTACAAGACAATACATTCCGTTAAAGTTAAATTCAGCAGGTGTTATGCCTATTATATTTGCGCAAGCAATTATGTTCATTCCTGGAGCGTTGGCTCAAAAAGCAGAAGGATCTTTCCAAGCGATTGGAGCTAGTTTTGCTGACATGAATGGGTTGGGGTATAATATTTTATTTGCAGTATTGATTATTGTGTTTAGTTATTTCTATACAGCAATAACAATACCAACTAATAAAATGGCTGATGATTTAAAACGTAGTGGTGGATTTATTCCTGGAATTAGACCTGGGCATGAAACTGCGGAGAGATTAGATTCTATTTTATCTCGAATTACGTTTCCAGGTTCTTTGTTCTTAGCATTGTTGGCTATTTTACCAGCAATAGCTGTGCAATTTGGAATTCAACAAAACTGGGCATTATTTTACGGAGGTACGTCATTGATCATTATGGTTGGTGTGGCTATCGATACTATTCAACAAATTAACTCTTACTTATTGAACAGTCATTATGACGGTTTAATGAAAGTAGGAAATAAAAGAAAATCATCATTGTAATATGGCTAAACAAGCTGCAATACAACAAGACGGAACAATTACTGAGGCATTGTCAAATGCAATGTTTAGAGTGGAACTTGAGAACGGTCATATCGTAACCGCTCATATATCTGGTAAAATGCGTATGCATTATATCAAATTGTTACCAGGCGATAAAGTGAAGTTAGAAATGAGTCCTTATGATTTATCTAAGGCTCGAATTACTTATAGATACTAAAACATTATACGATGAAAGTAAGAGCATCAATAAAAAAGAGAAGTGCCGAGTGCAAGATTGTGCGTAGAAAAGGCAGATTATATGTAATCAACAAAAAGAATCCTAGATTCAAACAAAGACAAGGGTAAGTTATGGCAAGAATAGCAGGAATTGACATACCAAAAAACAAAAGAGGAGTTATTGCTTTAACTTATATTTTTGGAATTGGTAGCAGTAGAGCTAAAGAGATTTTAGCAAACGCAGGAGTAGACGAAAGCATCAAAGTTCAGGATTGGACTGATGAGCAAATTGGAGCAATCCGTGAGCAAGCTGGTACTTTCACTATTGAAGGTGAATTACGTTCAGAAACTCAATTGAACATCAAACGTTTGATGGACATCGGATGTTACAGAGGAATTCGTCATAGATCTGGTCTTCCATTAAGAGGGCAAAGAACAAAGAACAACTCTAGAACAAGAAAAGGTAAAAGAAAAACTGTAGCGAACAAAAAGAAAGCTACTAAATAATAACTAGAAATTATGGCTAAATCAAATTCAAAAAAGCGTAAGGTTATTGTTGAGTCAGTGGGTGAAGCGCACATCACGGCTTCATTTAACAACATCATTATTTCTTTAACAAACAAAAAAGGAGATGTAATTTCTTGGTCATCTGCTGGTAAGCAAGGATTTAGAGGTTCTAAAAAGAATACTCCTTATGCTGCTCAAACAGCTGCAGAAGATTGTGCAAAAGTTGCTCATGAAGCTGGATTAAGAAAAGTAAAAGTTTATGTAAAAGGACCTGGTAATGGACGTGAGTCTGCAATTAGAACTTTGCATAATAATGGAATTGAAGTTACAGAAATTATTGATGTAACACCTATTCCTCATAATGGTTGTCGTCCACCAAAAAGACGTAGAGTATAATTAATTTTAAATTTGATTAGGAGTTAGATTGTCGGAGGAGTTCGCCTTAATTCACAATCCCTAATTATAAAACAATAAGAAATGGCAAGATATACAGGACCAAAAACTAAAATTGCTCGTAAGTTTGGAGAAGCGATTTTCGGAGATGATAAATCTTTTGAAAAAAGAAATTACCCTCCAGGGCAACATGGTAATGCAAGACGTAGAGGAAAGAAATCTGAATACGCGATGCAATTGCAAGAAAAACAAAAAGCAAAGTATTCTTACGGAATATTAGAGCGTCAATTCAGTAACTTGTTTAAAAAAGCGTCAAACAGTAAAGGAATTACTGGTGAAGTTTTATTACAATTATGTGAATCTCGTTTGGATAATGTAGTATTCCGTATGGGAATCTCAAATTCTCGTAGAGGAGCTCGTCAGTTAGTATCTCACAGACATATCACTGTAAATGGAGAAATTTTAAATGTTCCTTCATACTCATTACAACCTGGTGATGTTGTTGCTGTAAGAGAAAAGTCTAAATCTTTAGTTGCTATTGAAGATGCATTAGCTGCAAACAGTAATGTATACGAGTGGTTAACTTGGAATGCTGATACGAAACAAGGAACTTTTGTTTCTGTACCAGAAAGACTTCAGATTCCTGAGAACATCAAAGAACAATTAATAGTAGAGTTATACTCTAAATAATTTTTGACACCCGTTAAACTATGGCAATTTTAAATTTTCAGAAACCCGACAAAGTAATAATGATTGAATCTACTGATTTTGAAGGTAGATTTGAGTTTAGACCTTTAGAACCAGGTTTTGGTTTAACAGTAGGTAACGCATTGAGAAGAGTATTACTTTCTTCTTTAGAAGGATTTGCTATTACATCTTTAAGAAAAGAAGGTGTAGAACATGAATTCTCTACTATAGAAGGAGTTGTGGAAGATGTTACTGAAATTATCCTTAATCTTAAGCAAGTACGCTTTAAGAAACAAATTGAAGATACTGATAGAGAAACAGTTTCTATTTCAGTTTCAGGACAAGAGCAAATCACTGCTGGAGATATCCAGAAGTTTACATCAGGTTTCCAAGTATTAAATCCAGATTTAGTTATCTGTAACTTAGAAAGCAGTGTAAAGTTTGATATGGAAATTACTATCGAAAAAGGTAGAGGTTTTGTACCTGCAGAAGAGAATAAGAAAGTAAATGTGCCTATGGGAACTATTTTTACTGACTCAATTTACACTCCAATAAAGAATGTAAAATATGCAGTAGAAAATTACCGTGTAGAACAAAAAACGGATTACGAAAAATTAGTTTTTGACATCGTTACTGATGGTTCTATCAATCCTAAAGATGCATTAACAGAAGCAGCTAAAATTTTGATTCACCACTTTATGTTGTTCTCTGATGAGAGAATAACGTTAGAGGCGGACGAAATTGCTCAAACTGAAACATATGATGAAGAGTCTTTACATATGCGTCAGTTGTTGAAGACTAAACTAATTGATATGGATTTATCAGTTAGAGCCTTGAATTGTTTGAAAGCTGCCGAAGTTGAAACTCTTGGAGATTTAGTATCATTCAACAAAAATGACTTAATGAAGTTCCGTAATTTCGGGAAAAAATCTTTAACGGAACTAGATGAATTAGTTCATGTAAAAGGATTGAACTTTGGAATGGATTTAAGTAAATACAAATTAGATAAAGATTAATCTTTCATAGTTTGCTCCTCATAAGTGAGTTGAGCAAGATGAAAGCAAAAAAGAAAAGTCATGAGACACGGAAAAAAATTCAACCATTTAGGTAGACAAACTGCACATAGAAAAGCAATGTTAGCTAATATGGCATGTTCATTAATTGAGCATAAACGTATTAACACAACAGAAGCTAAAGCTAAAGCTTTACGTCAATTTGTTGAACCGATTATCACGAAATCTAAAAATGATACTACGCACAATCGTAGATTAGTTTTTAGTGTTTTAAGAAACAAATTTGCTGTAACTGAATTATTTAAAGAAGTTTCAGTAAAGGTTGCTGACCGTCCAGGTGGATATGTTCGTATCATCAAATTAGGAAACCGTCAAGGAGATAACGCTTCTATGTGTATGGTGGAATTAGTTGATTACAACGAAATTTACAAACCTAATGGAGCTAAGAAGAAAAAATCTACTCGTAGAGGAAGAAAAAAAGCTGATGCTGTAGTTGCACCGGCTGCTGAGGCGCCTGCTACTGAGGAAACTAAATCTTCTGAAGAATAAGATGTTATATCAATAACAATTATATAAAGGATAAACTATTTTTTAGTTTATCCTTTTTTTATATACGATAAGGAAATGTAGAACGCATTTATTATCTTTGCACAGCGAAAAAAAGTACATTATAATTTTGAGTTGAAACAGAAGTTTTAACGAACGTAGATCTTATACATATGAATTACAAGAATTTAAAAAGAGCAATTTTATTATTAGAAGACGGAACTATTTTTGAAGGGAAATCGGTTGGAATCGAGGGATCTTCATTTGGGGAAGTTTGTTATAATACGGGAATGACTGGATACCAAGAGATTTTTACGGATCCTTCTTATTCTGGTCAGCTTATGGTTACTACCAATGCCCATATTGGTAATTATGGGGTTAATGATGACGAAGTTGAATCAGATGGTATTAAAATCGCTGGATTGATATGTCGTAATTTTAGTTTTCCTTATTCTAGAGATAGATCTCATGGATCTTTGGAGCAATATTTAGAAAAGCATAATTTATTGGCGATAACTGATGTAGATACGAGAGCATTAGTGAGCTATATTAGAGATAGAGGAGCAATGAATGCTGTTATTTCTACTGATGTTGATAATATTGAAGGTTTAAAAGCACAATTGAAAGAGGTTCCTAATATGGAAGGTTTGGATTTGGCTTCTACGGTTTCAACAAAAGAGCCATATTATTATGGAGATGAAAATGCGACTTACAAAGTTTCTGCCCTTGATTTAGGTATTAAAACTAACATTTTAAGAAATTTAGCTAAAAGAGATTGTTATATCAAAGTATTTCCAAATACAGCATCATTAGAGGAGTTAAAAGCATTTAATCCTGATGGATACTTTTTATCAAATGGCCCTGGTGATCCAGAACCATTGAAGAATGCACAAAAAGTAGCTGGTGAGATAATTGAACAAAATTTACCATTATTTGGTATTTGTTTAGGGCATCAAGTGATAGGAATATCACAAGGGGTTACAACTAAAAAAATGCATAATGGGCATAGAGGAATTAATCATCCTGTAAAAAACTTGATTACTGGTAAAGGTGAAATTACATCTCAGAATCATGGTTTCGTAATTGATAGAGCTTCATTAGAAGGGAATGATAATGTAGAAGTAACTCATATCCATTTAAATGATAATACAGTTGCTGGAATTGCAATAAAAGATAAAAATTGTTTCTCTGTGCAGTATCATCCAGAGGCGAATCCTGGACCACATGATTCTTCATATTTGTTTGATCAATTTATTGAGAATTTAAAAAAGTAATTTTCTTAACGTTTCGATGATAAGAATGTCGAGTTAATGTTTGATATTGGTAATTGTATTACGAATACGATTTAGGAAATAAAAAAGAAATAAGAAAGTAATTTATATGTGCTTTTGTAAATTGCATACGAATTAAGAATAAACTAAAATATATATTAAATGAGCGTAATTATTAGCATTCATGCACGTCAGATTTTTGACTCAAGAGGGAATCCTACTGTTGAAGTAGATGTTATCACGGAAAGTGGAGTATTAGGTAGAGCAGCAGTTCCTTCTGGAGCTTCTACTGGAGAACATGAAGCTGTAGAATTAAGAGACGGTGGTTCTGATTTTATGGGGAAAGGTGTTTTAACTGCAGTAAATAATGTAAATACTTCTATAGCTGAAGAGTTGTTAGGGTTTTCTGTATTTGAGCAAAATGCTATTGATCAAGCGATGATTGATTTAGATGGTACACCAAATAAATCTAAATTAGGTGCTAACGCAATTTTAGGAGTTTCTTTGGCTGTAGCTAAAGCTGCTGCTAATGAATTAAACCAACCTTTATATCGTTATATTGGTGGAGTAAGCGCAAACACGCTTCCTGTACCTATGATGAACATTGTAAATGGAGGTTCACATTCTGATGCTCCGATCGCATTTCAAGAGTTTATGATTATGCCAGTAATGGCTAAAACATTTTCTCATTCATTGAAAATTGGATCTGAGGTATTCCATAACTTAGCTAAAATATTGCACGGAAGAGGTTTAAGTACTGCAGTAGGAGATGAAGGTGGTTTTGCACCAACGTTCGAAGGAACTGAAGATGCAATTGAAACTGTATTATCTGCTATTGAGAAAGCTGGATATAAGCCAGGTGAAGAAGTGATGTTAGCATTAGATTGTGCTGCCGCTGAATTTTTTGAAGATGGTAAATACAACTACGCAAAGTTTGAAGGTGAAAATGGAGCTGTTAGAACTTCTGAAGAGCAGGCTGATTATTTAGCTGAATTGTCTCAAAAATACCCTATCATTTCTATTGAAGATGGAATGGATGAAAATGACTGGGAAGGATGGAAATACTTGACAGAAAAAATTGGAGATAAAGTTCAATTAGTTGGTGATGATTTATTTGTGACTAATGTGGAGCGTTTATCAAAAGGTGTTGAAGAAGGGATCGCTAATTCTATTTTGATTAAAGTTAATCAAATTGGAACATTAACGGAAACAATTGCAGCTGTGAACATGGCTAAGAATGCTGGATTTACTTCTGTAATGTCTCATAGATCTGGAGAAACTGAAGATAATACAATTGCTGATTTGGCAGTTGCATTGAATACGGGTCAAATTAAAACTGGTTCTGCATCAAGATCTGATCGTATGGCTAAATACAATCAATTATTAAGAATTGAGGAAGAGTTGGAAGAGCAAGCATATTATCCACAGGATAAAGCTTTCAAATTGAGCTAAGATTCTTTTTAGAATATAAAAAGCCGTTTCATTTTTGAAACGGCTTTTTTTGTTACAATTATCCTTATTTTAATTGGGAAACCAATTATTGTTTTCATGATGAATTAGCGAAATTCGCATATTTACACTAACACTATCTGTGTTAGTTGATGTAAAATTGTGTAATTATTAAAAATTCACCGATTTTATTGCGAATTTTTTTGGTAGAAAAACAAGGGATTTTATGTAAATTTGCATCTCTTGGAAAGAGAAGCTTAAAATCCAACAAAAAAAATTAAAATATGTCTGAAACAGCGAAACTAAAAGTAAACGGTAAAGAGTACGAATTTCCTTTATTAAAGGGGACTGAAAATGAATTAGCAATTGATATAAAATCATTGAGAGCCGCTACTGAAGGAGTTATTACGTTGGATTCAGGATATAAAAATACAGGGTCTTGTGAAAGTGCTGTAACTTTTTTGGACGGTGAAAAAGGTATTCTTAGGTATAGAGGATATTCAATTGAAGATTTAGCTAGTAAGTCAAATTTTTTAGAAACTTCATACTTGTTAATTTTCGGAGAATTGCCGACGGAAGCAGAGTTAAAGAAATTCCATGATGATATCCTTGCAGAATCTTTAGTTGATGAAGATATCAAAAAGATATTAGATGGTTTTCCTAAGTCAGCCCATCCTATGGGAGTTGTTTCTGCATTAACAAGTTCTTTGATTGCGTTTAATCCGGAATCGGTAAATATCGAATCTAGAGAAGATATGTATGACGCGATTGTTAAACTTTTAGCTAAATTCCCAGTTCTTGCAGCATGGACTTTACGTAAAAAACAAGGATTGCCATTAGATTATGGAGATGTTAATTTGGGCTATGTTGAAAACATGTACAAAATGATGTTCTCTAAACCGAACTGTGACTTTAAAGCGAATCCTGTAGTTTTAAATGCGTTGGATAAGTTATTGATTTTACATGCCGATCATGAGCAAAACTGTTCGACTTCTACAGTAAGAATTGTGGGTTCTTCTCACGCTGGTTTGTTTGCGTCTATTTCTGCTGGAATCTCTGCATTATGGGGGCCATTGCATGGTGGGGCTAATCAAGCTGTTATTGAAATGTTGGAAGATATTAAAAATGATGGTGGAGATTATAATAAATATATTGCCAAAGCAAAAGATAAAAATGATCCTTTCCGTTTAATGGGATTCGGACACAGAGTTTATAAGAATTTTGATCCTCGTGCAAAAATTATTCAAGTTGCGGCTGAGGAAGTGTTAGCAGACCTTGGAATAAATGATCCAGTATTGGAAATTGCAAAAGGTTTAGAAAAAGTGGCTTTAAATGATGAGTATTTTAAATCGCGTAATTTATATCCAAATGTTGATTTCTACTCTGGTATTATTTATCGTGCATTAGGAATTCCAGTAGAGATGTTTACCGTAATGTTTGCATTAGGAAGGTTACCAGGTTGGATTGCTCAATGGAAAGAAATGAGAATTAAGCATGAACCAATTGGACGTCCTCGTCAGCTTTATACTGGTGAAGTTTTAAGAGGTTTTGAATCTATTGAAAAAAGATAATTAAATAATTTATATTTGAACCCCCATAGTTTTACTATGGGGGTTTTTTATGTTAATAATATTTTATGACTGAATTTTATTTAATGGTAACACCACAAAATGGTGAGGAGCAGTTAAAATTTGAATTTCAAAATATAGTATCTGAGTTAAGAACGTTAGGATTGGAAATTCTTATGCTACCCGCTTCTGATGCAGTTAAAGGAAACCAATATTTGTGTTCGAGAGATTGGATATCCTTTGATGATGATCGTGTTGTTGTGGTGTATCCAATGGCTCTTTTAGATAGGCAACGGGAAAGAAACGATTTGGTTTTCGAGTTGTTGGAAGAAAATAATTTTGATGTTACTAATGTAATTGATTTTACCGAAGCTGAAATCGAAGGCGTGTTTTTTCATGGTTTAAGTAGTGTTGTACTAGATAAAATTAATAGAGTTGCTTATTGTAGTGCCTCTCAGTTAAGTGATCCGGATCTTTTTATTGAGTTTTGTGAAGAGTTAGAATATACTCCTATTTTGTTTAATGAGGATGCTTTTCTAAATAATGAAAGAATGAAAACTTCGAATATTATAAAGATTTGTGAAGATTTTGTGTTGCTATGTTCTTCTGGAATACTAAATAAAAAAGAGCGGAAGCTTGTATTGACATATTTGAAAAATAGTGGCAGAGAAATTATTTATGTTGAGAAACATCAAGTAGAAAACTATGTTAACGATACTGTTCAGTGTCGAGACAAAAAAGGGAATAGTTTAGTCTTAATGTCTAAAACGGCTTTTAATTCTTTTAGAAAGGAACAACTTGATAGGATTTCGAGTTTAGGAAGGATCAGGGTTTTTGACTGTGAGAAGATAGAAGGATTCGGGAATCATAGTTTGGGAGCAATGATGAATGAAATAATAAAATAAAAAAGGAGCCATTTGGCTCCTTTCTTTGTTATTCTATTTTTTCTTTGTTCTTCTTTATTTTTACCGTTAGTTCGTTACTTTTTTTATCTAGATCCATTAAGATTGAATCTCCTTCTGAAAGTTTTGAATTAACAATTTCCTCAGCTAAAGCATCTTCAACGTATTTTTGAATAGCTCGTTTAAGAGGTCTAGCGCCATAATTTTTGTCAAACCCTTTTTCAGCGATATAATCTTTAGCAGTTTCACTAAGTTGAAGTTCGTATCCTAGTGAAGAAACCCTATCTAAAAGCTTTTTCAATTCAATTGTAATGATATTGTGAATATCAGCTTTTTCTAGTGCGTTGAATATAATCACATCATCTATTCTGTTAATGAATTCAGGAGCAAAAGATTTTTTTAAAGCGTTTTCAATAATACCTTTCGCATGGTCGTTCGCTTGTTCAACTTTTGCTGCAGTCCCGAAACCAACACCACCGCCAAAGTCTTTCAATTGACGAGCACCAATGTTAGATGTCATTATAATTACAGTGTTTCTAAAATCTATTTTACGTCCTAAACTGTCTGTTACAAAACCTTCGTCCAAAATTTGTAGTAACATGTTAAATACATCTGGGTGCGCTTTTTCAATTTCATCCAAAAGAACAACAGCATAAGGTTTTCTTCTGACTTTTTCAGTTAATTGACCTCCTTCTTCATAACCTACATACCCTGGAGGAGCTCCAATTAACCTAGAAATAGAGAATTTTTCCATGTATTCGCTCATGTCAATACGAATTAATGAATCGCTAGAGTCAAATAATTCACTAGCAAGAATTTTTGCTAATTGTGTTTTTCCAACACCGGTAGATCCAAGAAAAATAAAAGAACCAATTGGTTTGTTTGGGTCTTTTAAACCAATTCTGTTTCTCTGAATTGCTTTAACTACCTTCGCAACCGCGTCATCCTGACCAATAACTTTTCCCTTAATTTTGTCTGGCAATTCACCTAATCGATTTGATTCCGCTTCCGCCACACGATTAACAGGAATTCCTGTCATCATAGAAACAACTTCTGCAACATTATCTTCTGTTACAATTTGTTTGTTCTCTTTAGATGCCTCTTCCCATTGGTTTTGAGCAGATTTTAAGGCAGCCTCGATGTTTTTCTCATCATCTCTAAGCTTTGCTGCTTCTTCGTACTTTTGACGGTTCACAGCGTTTGTTTTGCTTTCTTTTATGTCCTCCAATCTTTTTTCAAGTTCTAGGATTTGTTCAGGTACAACAATATTGGTGATATGAATTCTTGAACCAGCTTCATCTAAAGCATCAATAGCCTTGTCTGGTAAGAATCTATCTGTCATGTACCTGTTTGTTAATTTTACACATGCTTCTATAGCATCTTCCGTGTATAAAACATTATGATGGTCTTCATATTTTTCTTTTATATTATGAAGAATCTGCACAGTTTCATCAATGGATGTAGGCTCTACAATTATTTTTTGAAAACGTCTTTCTAAAGCACCATCCTTTTCTATGTTTTGTCGATATTCATCAAGAGTAGTCGCGCCAATACATTGAATTTCACCTCTGGCCAGAGCAGGTTTCAACATGTTAGAAGCATCTAGAGATCCAGTAGCTCCACCTGCACCAACAATCGTATGAATTTCATCAATGAACAAGATGATATCTTTGTTTTTCTCTAGTTCATTCATCAAGGCCTTCATTCTTTCTTCAAACTGACCTCTATATTTTGTTCCGGCAACTAAACTAGCAAGATCAAGAGAGATAATTCGCTTATCAAAAAGAATTCTTGAAACTTTTCTTTGTACAATCCTTAAAGCTAGTCCTTCTGCAATTGCAGATTTACCTACTCCTGGTTCACCAATTAACATTGGGTTGTTCTTTTTTCTTCTACTTAATATTTGAGAAACACGTTCAATCTCTTCCTTACGTCCAACCACTGGATCTAAAGTATGATCCTCGGCCATGGCTGTTAAGTCTCTACCAAAATTATCCAATACAGGAGTTTTAGATTTGGTATTGGCCTTACTTTTTGCCGGCTGTGGGTCAAACGGATTGGGTTTGTTCTCAGAGAATTCATCATCTTGTCCACTTTCTGCTGTCGGTAATTCAGGTAAATGATCCGTACCACTTTCAAGTTGTTTGAATAATGATTTTACATCGTTATAATTGATTTCAAAGTTATTCAACAGTTTCGTTGTTGGGTCGTTTTCATTACGCAATATGCATAATAATAGATGTGCAGTATTGACTGCGGTATCTTGATATAGTTTAGCTTCTAAAAAGGTTGTTTTCAATGCTTTTTCGGCTTGTCTAGTCAAATGAAGTTTTTTCTTGTCAGCTTCATCGCTGATTCCTGGCTCTGAAGGGTTCAAAGCCTCAATTTTTTTCTTTAAATAATCTAGATTTATATCTAGAGTTGTCAATATGTCAATAGCTTTCCCTTCAGCTTTTCTTAGGATGCCTAAAACTAAGTGTTCAGTACCAATAAAATCATGGCTCAGTCTTAATGCTTCCTCTTTGCTGTATCCTATAACATCTTTTACTTTTTGTGAGAAATTATCGTCCATAGTTTTTGTTTTGATTTAGGTAAATTTAGTAGAAATTTTTATAAAAAATTACAAAATTTAGTTTATAGTTGGGTAAAAATTATATTATTAACATTTTTTTATAAAAAAAGTAGCTGATTTTCAGTTGTATAAATGATGTTGAAAACCCTGTGAAAATGTTAATAACTCTATGTAAATGAAGCGCTAGTATTTCTTGCCTAAAAGTGTAAAAATTGTATCTTGCTTATCAGAAAAAAAACTAAGTAAAACTAAATATATTTTTATGGCAGACGGGGATAAGTTGATACCTATCAATATAGAAGAACAAATGAAATCGGCATACATTGATTATTCAATGTCGGTTATCGTATCTAGAGCATTACCAGATGTACGTGATGGTTTGAAACCAGTACATAGAAGGGTTTTGTTTGGGATGCATGAATTAGGTATTAAGGCTACCGGATCTTATAAGAAATCGGCGAGAATTGTTGGAGAGGTATTAGGGAAATTTCACCCTCATGGTGATACATCTGTTTATGATGCAATGGTGCGTATGGCTCAAGATTGGAGTGTGCGTTATATGATGGTTGACGGTCAAGGGAATTTTGGTTCTGTTGATGGAGATAGCCCAGCAGCAATGCGTTATACTGAGGTTAGAATGAAGAAGCTATCTGAGGATATGATGGCTGATATCGAAAAGGATACAGTGGATCATAAACTGAACTTTGATGATACTTTACAAGAACCTACGGTATTACCAACTCGTATCCCTACCTTGTTAGTGAATGGTGCTTCAGGTATCGCCGTTGGTATGGCAACTAATATGCCTCCGCACAACCTTACCGAAGTGGTAGGAGGAACGATTGCATATATCGACAACAGAGATATTGAAATTGATGAGTTAATGGAGCACATCAAGGCACCTGATTTTCCAACAGGAGGTGTTTTGTATGGAACTGAAGGAATTAAGGAAGCATTTCATACTGGTAGAGGAAGAATTATTATGCGAGCAAAAGCTTCTTTTGAGGAGGTGAATGGTCGAGAATGTATTATTGTGACGGAGATTCCGTATCAGATCAATAAGGCAGAGATGATTAAGAAAACTGCTGAGTTAGTCAATGAGAAGAAACTTGAAGGTATCGCAAATATACGCGATGAATCCGATAGAAATGGGATGAGAATCGTGTACATTTTGAAACGTGATGCGATTCCTAACATTGTAATGAACAAATTGTTTAAGTATACCTCTCTTCAAACTTCATTTAGTGTTAATAATATCGCTTTGGTGAATGGACGACCTGAAATGTTGAACTTAAAACAAATGATTCATCATTTTGTTGAGCACAGACATGAGGTAGTTGTTAGAAGAACTCAATTTGAACTTAAGAAAGCTGAAGCTAGAGCACATATTTTGGAAGGATTGATCATTGCAAGTGACAATATAGACGAAGTGATAGCTATTATCAAGGCATCGAATAACGCAGATGAGGCAAGAGCAAGTTTAATTGAAAGGTTCAGTCTGACTGAAATTCAAGCGAAAGCAATTGTTGAGATGCGATTGAGACAGTTGACAGGTCTGGAGCAAGATAAACTAAGAAGTGAGTATGAGGAAATTATGCTTTTGATTACTGACTTGAAAGATATCTTAGCAAATGAGCCTAGGAGAATGGAAATTATCAAAGATGAGTTAATTGAGGTAAGAAGCAAATACGGAGACGATAGAAGATCTCAGATTGAATTTGGAGGAGCGGATATGAGAATTGAGGATATGATTCCTGATTCTAAAGTGGTTGTTACAATTTCTCATGCTGGTTATGTAAAAAGAACTTTGCTATCTGAATACAAAACTCAGAATAGAGGGGGTAGAGGTCAAAAAGGAGTTTCTACTAGAAGCGAAGATTTTTTAGAGCATCTGTTTGTAGGAACGAATCATCAATATATGATGTTCTTTACTCAGAAGGGTAAAGTTTTCTGGATGCGTGTATATGAAATTCCTGAAGGTGGAAAAGTCGCCAAAGGTCGTGCATTACAAAACCTTATTAATATCGAAAATGATGATAAGGTGAAAGCGTTTTTGGTTACTCAAGATCTAAAAGATCAAGACTATATCAATAGCCATTATATTATTATGGCTACTAAAAAGGGTCAGGTTAAAAAGACATTGTTAGAGCAATATTCTAGGCCAAGAGCAAATGGTATTGCTGCCATTACAATTAAAGAAGGAGATGAATTGTTAGAAGCGAAACTTACCACAGGAGATAGTCAAGTTATGTTAGCTTTAAAGTCTGGTAAATCTATTCGTTTTGAGGAGGAAAAAACTCGACCAATGGGGCGTGGTGCTTCAGGAGTAAGAGGTATTACTTTGGCTCATGATGAAGACGAAGTAGTTGGGATGGTGGCCGTAAACGATATGGATAGTAATATACTTGTTGTTTCAGAAAAAGGATATGGTAAGCGTTCTAGTCTAGAAGATTATAGAATCACGAATAGAGGAGGTAAAGGAGTTAAAACTCTAAATATCTCAGAAAAAACAGGTGATGTTGTTGCTATTAAAAATGTTACAGATGAGGATGATTTAATGATTATCAATAAGTCTGGTATTACCATCCGTCTTGCTGTAAGTGGATTAAGGGTAATGGGAAGAGCGACTCAGGGTGTGAAATTGATCAATATCAAAGGAAATGATTCTATTGCTGCTGTTGCGAAGGTAATGCATGAGGAAGAGGAAGTGATTGATGTTGAAGCGGAAGTAACTGATGGAGCGGAAATACCTAAAGACCAAGAGAGTTCAAGTGAAGAAATTAACCAAAATTCAGAAGAATAAATATAAACCTTAATTAATGAAAAATAAGTTAACCATACTGATGATGCTATTGCTTAGCATCACAGTGTTTGCTCAGAAAAAAGAATTAAAAGCCGCTGAGAAGTCTTTGAAAAAGAAAGATTATGCTGCAGCGAAAGAGCAATTAAAAGCAGTAGAGCCTTTGTTGGAAGGTGCTGATGACAAGTTAAAGGAAAAGTATTATTACATAAATGCAAAATCTATTTATGGTAATGGTAAAAACTGGAAGAATGACAAACCTGCAGGTTTGGCCTTTAAAAAATTGATAGAGTTTGAAAAAGAATCAGGTCAAAAAAAATATTTGAAAGAAGCGGAAACTACACTGTCTGCAATCGTTCAGAAATTTGCTGCATCAGGTTCTAAAATGTACAAAGAAGAAAAGTACAAAAACGCAAGTTATCAATTTGAAATGGTCTATACCTTGAGTAAAAAAGATACATCATTTTTGGATAATGCTGCTTTGTCTGCTTTTTTGGATAAAAATTATGATAGATCAATCCGTTTTTATCAAAAACTATTAGATTTAGGATACACAGGTATTGCTACTCAATATAGAGCCAAAGGACTCAATGGTGAATATGTGTATTTTGCTACAAAAAAGGAAATGGATAACCAGATTATTCTAAAAGCTGCAACGCAGCCAGAAGTATTTCAAACTGAATCTAGAGCCGGAGATATAGCTAAAAATATTGCATTGAGTTATATTGCAAAAGGTGATGAGAAAGGTGCTTTAGCAGCGATTGCAGAAGCGAAGAAATCTTTTCCTAATGACTATACTTTGGTTATAAGTGAAGCTAATATATACTATAAGTTGGGGGACAATGAAAAATTCCTTGCTGGTTTAAAAGAGGCAATCGCGATCAAGCCTAATGATCCTCAATTGTATTATAACGTTGGAGTGTTGACATTAGAACAAGGTTATGTAGATGAGTCTATAAAAGCTTTTGAAAAAGCAGTAGAATTGAAGCCTGATTATGCGGATGCTTACAATAATATTGGTGTTGCAATATTGGAAAGAACCAAACCTATTGTAGAAGAGATGAATAAAAATTTGTCTAACTTCAAAAAATATGACGCCTTAAATGCAAAACAAAAAGAGGTGTATAAAGAGGCTTTGCCTTATTTTGAAAAGACATTAGAATTAAGACCTACGAATGAAGCTACTTTAAGCACTTTAGTTGGGTTGTATGAAATTCTTGAGATGTACGATCAACAAAAAGCTACTCAAGCTAAATTAGATGCTTTATAGAATATCTGATTTTTGAAAATAAAAAAGCCTAGTGAATTTCACTAGGCTTTTTCGTATTGTATAAGTTCAATTATAATAACTCTAAAAGAAC
Source organism: Flavicella sp. IMCC45537 (assembly GCF_057197705.1). Lineage (NCBI taxonomy): Bacteria > Pseudomonadati > Bacteroidota > Flavobacteriia > Flavobacteriales > Flavobacteriaceae > Flavicella > Flavicella sp. IMCC45537. Next base: position 1,736,539 of record NZ_CM170067.1, on the reverse strand, counting down.
TACATTCTCAACATGATGTGTTTGTGGAAACATATCTACGGCTTGCGTGTTAGCGACCTTATACTTGTGTTTCATAAGGGCTAAATCCCTTGCCTGAGTAGCAGAGTTGCAGCTTACATAAACAATGCGTTTGGGAGCAATTTTTAAAATTTGCTCTACTACTTTTTTATGCATACCGTCCCTAGGTGGATCAGTTATAATTACATCAGGTTGTCCATGTTTGTTAATGAATTCAGAAGTAAATACTTCTTTCATATCTCCAACAAAGAATTCGGTGTTTTCAATTTTATTATGTTCTGCATTTCCTTTAGCATCTGCAATTGCTTCAGGAACAGATTCAACACCGATAACTTTTTTTGCTTTTTTAGCAACAAATTGGGCAATTGTACCAGTCCCTGTATATAGATCGTATACAAGCTCTTCTCCTGTTAAGTTAGCAAGATTTCTAGTGACTTTGTAGAGTTCATATGCTTGTTTAGAGTTCGTTTGATAGAAAGATTTAGCATTTATTTTAAATCTTAGGCCTTCCATTTCTTCAAAAATATGATCTCTACCATGGTATAAAATAATATCCTGATCGTAAATTGAATCATTTCCTTTACTGTTGATGATATATTGCAAAGAGGTTATTTGAGGGAATTTTTCTTTTATAAAGTTTAAAAGAAGTTCTCTTTTGGCTATGTCTTCTTTGAAAAACTGAATTACAAGCATTATTTCTCCTGTTGAGAGAATACGTAACATCATGGTTCTTAAAAGACCGTCTTGTTCTCTTGGGTTGTAGAATTCGATTTCGTTAGAGATTGCAAAATCTTTGATTGAATTTCTTATTTCATTGGATGGGTCTTCTTGAAGATAACATTTCTCAACATCTAATATTTTGTCCCACATTCCAGAAATATGAAATCCTAATGCATTTCTGTTGTCTACTTCTTCATCGGAGTTTATTTCTTCATAGGTAAGCCAGCGATTACTAGAAAATGAAAATTCCATTTTATTACGATAGAAATAGGATTCTTCACAACCTAGAATTGGAGTTATGTTTTCTAGTTCAAGGTGTCCAATGCGTTGTAGGTTTTGAATAGTTTCTTTTTCTTTATAGAAAAGTTGGTCTTCATATTTCATATGTTGCCATTTGCACCCTCCACAATGTTCAAAATGAGTACATTTTGGTTCAGCTCTTTTGTCAGAATATTTATGGAATTTAGTTGCAGAACCTTCGAAGTATGCTTTTCTTTTTCTGCCTGTTTGAATGTCTACGACATCTCCAGGAATTGCATTTGTTAAGAATATAACACGACCATCAGGAGCTTTTGCAACTGATTTCCCCCTAGCTCCAGCGTCGATAACTTCAATATTTTCGAACGTATAATTTTTCTTTTTTCTACCCATTTTGCAAAGATACTTTTTTCTTGAAAATATAACTCAAAAAAAATCCTCTCTACGTAGTTGTAAAGAGGATAATACTTATTTTATTGATTATTAATTTCTTCTTCTTCCGAAACCTGAACTTCTATCTGATCTATCAGGTCTGTCAGAACCTCTTCTATCGGAAGATCTTCTTTCTGATCCGCCGTCTCTTCGTCTGCTATCATTTCTGTCAGATCTACCGCCTTCTCTTCTGTCAGAACCGCCTCTTCTTTCCGAGCGATTTCCTCCTTCGTAACGTCTACCACGACCTCTTCTTTCTTCACTTCCTCCTCTACGGTCACGTCTTCCTCGTCCACCGCCTCCAGAGCGCTTTTTCTTTTGAGTGATTTCAACATTTACACTTCTTCCATTAAATTCAGCTCCTTCAAAAGAACTAATGGTTTCATCTGTAAAGTTTTTGTCCAATTCAAAGAAAGAGAATGTGTCTAATATTTCAATTTGGCCAATTTCAACGTTATCTGTAATTTCTTGATCGTTGATCAGTCCAATTAATTTTCCTGGATTAAGATCATCTTTTCTACCTAAGTTGATGAAGAAACGCGTCATGTTTTCGTCGTCTCTAGATTTTCCTCTTTCATCCGCTCTTCCTCTTTCCGCTTCGTTTAAGTCACGAGAATTAGTGTAATATTTCAAGAATTTATTAAATTCTACCGATACAAATTTTTGAATTAAGTCCTCTCTGCTTAATCCTTCTAAACTCGAATAGATACTTTCTAAGTAGTTGTCAATTTGCTCATGGTTTACTTCAGTTTCTTTTACATTTTTGATCAAACTGAATAATTGACTTTTACAAATTTCTTCTCCAGAAGGGACTTCTTTTTTCTCGAATTTTTTATTTATTTTTCTTTCAATAGGGCGTAAGCGACCTACTTCTTTATTTGTAATTAATGCAATGGAGATACCTTTGTTTCCTGCTCTACCGGTTCTTCCACTTCTGTGTGTATAGGCTTCAGTTTGATCAGGTAACTTGTAGTTGATAACATGTGTAAGGTTGTTTACATCCAAACCACGTGCTGCAACATCAGTAGCTACTAGCATTTGTAAACTCTTGTTACGGAATTTTTGCATGACCCCATCACGTTGAGCTTGAGATAAATCTCCGTGCAAAGCATCTGCATTATAGCCATCTTGAATTAGGTTTTCAGCGACTTGAGCAGTTTCTCTTTTTGTTCTACAGAAAACGATACCATATACATCAGGATTCGCGTCACAAATTCGTTTTAATGCCGGGTATCTGTTTCTTTCCGTTACAACATAGTATTCGTTAGTAACATTGTCAGAACCTTTATTTTTTTGACCTGCTGTAATTTCAACAGGGTTGTCCATGTAGTTTCTTGCGATAGATTCAACTTCTCTAGGGAAAGTTGCAGAGAATAGCAAAGTTTGTTTCTCTTCAGGTGTAACCTCAAGTACTTGGTCTAATTCGTCTTTGAATCCCATATTAAGCATTTCATCTGCTTCATCAAGGATCAACCATTGAACATTTTCTAATTTTAGTTTTCCTCTTTTGATAAGATCAACTGTTCTTCCGGGTGTACCAACAACTATTTGAACTCCTTTTCTAAGACCTCTTATTTGTTCATCAATGTTTGCTCCTCCGTAAACAGTAAGAACATTAACACCTTTCATGTACTTCGAAAAACTCTCGATGTTTTTTCCAATTTGAACAGCTAATTCTCTTGTAGGAGAAAGTATGATTGCCTGTGTAGATTTGTTATTTGTATCTAGCTGTTGCAATACAGGTAAACTAAATGCTGCTGTTTTACCAGTTCCAGTTTGTGCAAAAGCTTTTAAATCTTGTGTAGATGAAATAACTTGCGGGACAGCTTTTTCTTGAATTTCGGAAGGTGTTTCGTATCCTAAATCGGTTAACGCTTTTAGGATTTCGTCGTTCAATCCTAGTTCTTTAAATGTAGACATTTTGTATAAGTTATTGACTTACAAAATAATATCGCTACTTTGTTAGCCGTTGTTAAAAGTCTGCAAAGGTACATCTAATAGTTTCATTAATCTAAGGAATGGAGTTCTTTTTTGAATATATTAATAGATCTAAGTTGTGTTTCATTCATTAAAAAAATATTGTTAAGTTAAGGTTTCTTCTAACTGTTTAAAAATCAGTTGAATTAAAATTTAGTATGTGTTGTGCAGTTTAAAAATAAACGCTAAATTTGCACTCCTTTTTACGAGTACAGATTTAGAAAGGATTGAATATATTTTTTAAATTAACATCTCCTATTGTTAATTTCGTTTAAAAAATCTGGTTAATGATTGGATACAAATAATTAAGACAACATGTCTGAAGAATTAAAAAACGAAGTTGAAGCTCAGGAAGTACCTGCAGTTGAGGCTGTAAACCCAGAACAATTTTTAGCAGATTTCGATTGGCATAAATACGAAGAAGGTATTGAGGCTGTAGACGAAGCTAAATTGAAAGAATTTGAATCAGCTTTAGAAGGAACTGTTGGTTTCGTTAACGAGTTGGATGTAATTGAAGGTACAGTTACTAGATTGACTGAGCGTGACGCTATCATCGATATCAATTCAAAATCTGAAGGAGTTATTTCTTTGAACGAATTCCGTTACAATCCTAACTTAGCTGTTGGTGATGTTGTAGAGGTATTGGTTGATAAAAGAGAAGACGTTTCTGGTCAATTAGTATTATCTCACAAAAAAGCGAGAGTAATTAAAGCTTGGGATAGAGTAATCAATGCTCAAGAAACTGGTGAAGTAGTTAACGGATTTGTTAAATGCAGAACTAGAGGAGGTATGATTGTAGATGTATTCGGAATCGAAGCATTCTTACCAGGTTCTCAAATTGATGTTAAGCCAATTAGAGATTACGATCAGTATGTAGATAAAACAATGGAATTCAAAGTTGTGAAAATCAACCACGAGTTTAAAAACGTTGTTGTATCTCATAAAGCTCTTATTGAAGCTGATATTGAAGTACAGAAAAAAGAAATCATTGGTAAATTAGAAAAAGGACAAGTACTTGAAGGTATCGTTAAAAACGTAACTTCTTACGGTGTATTCATCGATTTAGGTGGTGTAGACGGTTTAGTACATATTACTGATTTATCTTGGTCAAGAATCAATCACCCATCTGAGGTAGTTGAATTAGATCAAAAATTAAATGTTGTAATCCTTGATTTTGATGACCAAAAAACAAGAATTCAATTAGGATTGAAGCAATTAAACGCTCACCCATGGGAGGCTTTAGATGCTGAATTGAAAGTTGGAGACAAAGTAAAAGGTAAAGTAGTAGTACTTGCTGATTATGGTGCGTTCATTGAGGTTGAACAAGGAGTAGAAGGATTGATCCACGTTTCTGAAATGTCATGGTCAACTCATTTACGTTCAGCTCAAGACTTTGTGAAAGTTGGAGATGAGGTAGAGGCAGTAGTATTGACTCTTGATAGAGAAGATAGAAAAATGTCATTAGGTATCAAACAATTACACCCAGATCCATGGACAGATATTACTAAGAAATATCCAGTTGGTTCTAAGCATAAAGGAACAGTAAGAAATTACACAAACTTTGGTGTATTTGTTGAGCTAGAAGAAGGTATTGACGGATTGGTTTACATTTCTGATTTATCATGGACTAAGAAAATCAAGCACCCATCTGACTTTGTAGCAGTTGGAGATGTATTAGATGTTCAAGTTCTAGAATTAGATGTTGAAAACCGTAAGTTAAACTTAGGTCATAAACAAACTCAGGATAACCCATGGGATGGACATGAGGCTACTTACAGCATCGAATCTGTACATGCAGGTACAATCAAAGAGAAAACAGACAAAGGAGCGATCGTTGTTTTTGCTGATGGAGTTGAGGCTTTCGTACCAGGACGTCATTTAGAAAAAGAAGATGGAAGTAAACTTGGTAAAGGTGATGCTGCTGACTTTAAAGTATTAGAATTCAACAAAGAATATAGAAGAATTGTTGCTTCTCATACTGCAATCTTTAGAGCAGAAGAGGCTAAGAATATCAAAGCTGTAGCTAAGAAAGCAGAATCTGCTGAAAAATCTACATTTGGAGATATTGCTGGTCTTGCAGACTTGAAGAAGAAAATGGAAGGAAAAGAATAGTTCCAACCTTTTTAATAATAAGAGAAGAGCTGTCTATTTTTAGACGGCTCTTTTTGTTTTTGGATAATCCATGTGTTCGAACACATAAGTTTTGTATATTTGTAAAAAAAATAGTCAAATATAGAAGCTTACCTTGTGTACTTTTTTATTTTTGTGTTCAAATTCATATAAATCGAAATAGAAATATGTCATTAATTAAATCAATATCAGGAATTAGAGGAACCATTGGAGGTTCTATTGGAGATAACCTTACACCGTTGGATGCAGTGAAGTTTGCAAGTGCTTATGGTACGTGGTTGGTAGAAAGGAATAAAGGTACCAAAGAAACATTAAAAGTTGTTATTGGTAGAGATGCTCGTATTTCTGGTAAAATGATAAGTAGTTTGGTATCTAACACCTTGGTAGGTTTAGGTATTGATGTTGTGGACTTAGGTTTGTCTACAACTCCTACTGTTGAGGTGGCAGTTCCTATGGAGCAAGCAAATGGTGGTATCATTATCACTGCATCTCATAATCCAAAGCAATGGAATGCCCTTAAACTCTTAAATGAGAAGGGGGAGTTTTTAGACGGTGTTGAAGGTCAAAAAATTCTGGTGATTGCTGAAAATGATGCCTATTCATATGCTGAAGTTGATAATCTGGGGAGCTATACTAAAGATAGATCTTATGTTCAAAAACATATAGATGCAGTTTTAGCTTTAAATTTAGTAGATGTTGAATCAGTTAAAAAAGCTAAGTTTAAAGTGGTATTAGATGCTGTGAATTCTACCGGAGGTATTTTTATTCCTGCTTTATTGGAGCAACTTGGGGTGGAATGTATTAAATTATATTGCGAGCCTAATGGTGAATTCCCGCATAACCCGGAACCTTTGAAAGAGCATTTAGGTGCTATTTCTAAGCTAGTTGTTTCTGAGAAAGCGGACTTTGGAATTGTGGTAGATCCAGATGTTGATCGTTTAGCTTTGGTTAATGAAGATGGATCAATGTTTGGTGAAGAGTATACTTTGGTTGCTTGTGCAGATTATGTACTAGGAAAGTTGAAAGGAGGTAATACAGTTTCGAATTTATCTTCTTCTAGAGCTTTGAGAGATATTACAGAAAAGCATGGAGGATCCTATACCGCAAGTGCTGTAGGAGAGGTGAATGTGGTAATAGCCATGAAAGAAACCAATACAGTAATTGGAGGAGAAGGTAATGGAGGGATTATTTATCCGGAATCTCATTATGGAAGAGATTCTCTAGTTGGAGTTGCTCTGTTTTTATCACATTTAGCGACGAGTGATAAAACATGTAAAGAGTTAAGGGACTCTTACCCGAGTTATTTTATGAGTAAAAATAAAATTCAATTAACACCTACGTTAGATGTTGATGATATTCTAGCAAAAATGGCGGAAAAGCATAAGTCAGAAAACGTGAATACTATTGATGGGGTTAAAATTGATTTTCCTACAGAATGGGTTCATTTAAGAAAATCTAATACTGAGCCTATAATTAGAATTTATACTGAAAGTGATTCTCAGCAAAATGCGGATGCATTAGCAGAGAAGACAATTGAGGAAATAAAGACTATTGCAGGTATTTAAACCGTAATTTATTAGTTTACTTTTTGATAGGCCATTTTGGTATTGTTTCTAATGACAATATTAAAATGGTCTATTCTTTTGATATCAATTTCTTTTGAAATATTGAAATTAAGTTGAGTTTGTATTGAGTCTTGTTTCTCAACGATTACATTCTTGGAATTATAGATTGCCTTAGTTGTGGATATTGTTTGGTTCTTTTTGGTTTTAAATACGATTAAGGTTTCTAGGTTGTCTAAGTTGAAACCATAAGCGTAGGGATTAGATATAGAGACTGTAGCAGTGTTGATTCCTGTATTAAATATAAAATTTTTATCTATGGAAACATACTTCAAATCTCTTAATGGTTCAAAATTATTAAGTCTTGTTGCATAGAGTGTGCCTTTTTCTTTTTTCTTAAAAGTGAAGGTTGCGTTATTGTTATTGTGTCCATCAATTAACAGAATATTTTTGTTTGTCAATTGATTTTGAAAGTCCCATAGGTTAAATTGATTTTTTCTCGAGGAAAAAGCATTATATGCGCCTGTAAGTTCGTTAGTGTAAAATGAATATAGGGAAGCATTCTGATAAGAATTTACGAATAATTTAGCTTCTCCATGCGTTTCCTTTTGTACGTCTAAAACCCATTTTTTGTTACCATGCATTTCTAGTTGGATTGGAATGATTCCTTCGTTAGCCATGATGATTCGTGCGATGCAGATAACAATCAGGTTGATGATTGCAAGTTTTTTAAATAGCTTTCGGTTTTTGTCGTTTTTTATTAAATATAAGAATGTGATAATAATTAAAGGAAAAGTAATGGGAATGGTCCATTGTGCTTGTGTAGGACCTTTGAATGACATTAAAAAGAAGAAGGATATAAATCCAACAACAATAAAATTAAGTGCTTTTTGAAAAAGCTCTTTATTCTTGAGGTTTTTGTAGAATGCCAAATAGACAATTGGAAAGGTAAAACCAATAATAGCTATTTGATTTAATAAGTGTGTTGTGGTGTAATCAATTCTATAGGTTCTTGAATTGGAACGTTCAAATAAATGATAACGAATAGAAGGATAATCATTTTCTATTTGCCAAAGTAAGTGAGGAGAGAATAAAAGAATTACCCCAAGAATACTCAACCAAAACTGTGTGCTTTTTAAAAGTTTTAAATTTGAAAGCAACGTGAAAATTACGATTAATAGTCCAGTGTATTTACTATAAAGTAATCCTGCTATGGATAGTGAAAACAGAAGATAGGCTTGCCAATCATTTGCGTTAATTATTCTCTTATAGGAAATTAAAAATAACACCATGAAAAATAACAAAGGCGTATCAGGAACTGTGATAAAACCATAAACATTAAAAAGAAAAGTAGACAAGACTATTAATAAAAATAGCTTCAAATGATCTTTTTTATTTGGAATATCAATCACCTGCCAAAGCAAGTAGACAGTGAGACTGTATAGGATAGCAGACATGAATCTGACCCCGAGCTCACCTGAAAAAAATATATCACTTACATAAATATATAAAGCAACTAAGGGAGGGTGGTCAAAATATCCCCAATCTAAAAAATTACTGTACATCCAATAATATGCTTCATCTTGTAAAAGTTCGGTAGTGTAAGCTTGGATGATGTTAATCATAGCGACACCAACTAATACAATGGTCAAAAAATACTTTTTCATATGGAAGCCTTTAGGAAGGTGCTTGGTCTTTGTGTTTGAATCTTTTATGCGTCCAAAAATAATATTCTGGTTTCGCGTATATTTGTTTCTCAGCTCTTTCTAAGAACATGTCAGTAATTTCAAAATCCTTATATTCTCTCGGGTGTTTGGCTAAAATTTCAAATTCTACTTCGTAATGACTTCTTTTAACTCGGTCTACTTTCATGTAAATTACGGTAAAGTCGTGTTTTTTTGCAAGCATTTCTGCACCTGTATGAATTGGAACTTTTACATTTAGAAACTTAGACCAATAGTGTGTTTTTTGAATTGCGGGAGACTGATCACTCAATAACCCATATAGAGAAAGAATTCCCTTCTGTTTATTTTGAATTACTTTTTTTAAGGTATGATTGGTTTGAATAAAACTTCCTCCGAATCGACTTCTATTTTCTTTTACCAAGTTGTCGAAATGTGGGTTTTTTATTCTAGAGTACACTCCCACACAGTTAATAGTGGTAAAACTAGCAAGATTTACAATCCACTCCCAGTTAGCATAATGCGCTCCCATTATGATGACGCTTTTATCTAAGCTTTCTAGCTCTCTAAAGATTTCTGGGTTTGTGTATTTGTATCTTTTATTTAGTTCTTTTTCTGAGATAGTAAATGATTTGATCATTTCGATAAAGATATCAATGAAATGACGAAAAAAATGTCTTCTTATTTTTAGCAGTTCTTCGTTGCTTTTCTCAGGAAATGCAAGCTTAAGGTTGTTTAAAACTACTTCTTTTCTGTAGTTAAAAATATAGAATAAGATAAAGTAGGCAATATCTGATATTCGATGTAGTATAAAAAATGGCAGCTTTGAAAAAAACCAAATAATTGGGTAGACAATTAAAAATTGTAAACGCTTCATGTGAATTGTTTTTGAAGAGCAAAGATAAGTAAACCTATTTATTGATGTTTGACGTTTTTTCTTAAAATTTTCAATGAAAAACATAGCTGCAATTTTTAATGAATGGTCTGTTTTTTGATTTAAACGGTATGAAAAAATATTTTTTTTTAATTAAAATTTAGTTTTATCTTTAGCCGGGCGTTTTATTATTATGAACAATTTTGTACTCAGTATTATTATTATCAACGTTTTGTTTTCGTATAAAGGAATTCAAGACAGATTATTTTTAGATAGATATAAGTTTCAAGTAGGTCCAATTTTGGCAGGGCAGAAAGTCCGCCTTTTTACCTCTGGTTTTTTGCATATAGATTATATGCACCTAGGTTTTAATATGTATGCTTTATACATATTCTCTGATGCCGTTATAGATTCCCTTGGGGTTCTTAATTTCTTGATTGTATATGTTGGTAGTATGTTTCTAGGGAATTTGTTTTCTTTGGCCTATCATAAAAATGAACCGTATTACAGTGCGGTGGGGGCTTCTGGAGCAGTCTCTGGAATTGTTTATAGTGCTGTAATGTTATACCCTAATATGAGCTTGATTATGTTTCCTATTCCAATTCCCTTGCCGGGTTATGTGTTTGGAGTTGGGTATTTGTTGTATTCAATATATGCAATGAAAAAACAATTGGGTAATGTTGGGCATAGTGCGCATTTAGGAGGAGCAATCGGAGGATTTGGATTGACTTTACTTTTGTACCCACAATTGATTTTTGAAAATCCAATAATGATTGGATTACTTGCGATTCCAATAATATTGTTGTTTGTAATTGAAAAAAGAATTACCAATTAAATGTTTTCATAAAAAAAAGCCTTATCGATAGATAAGGCTTTTTTTGAGCGAAAGACCGGGTTCGAACCGGCGACATTCAGCTTGGAAGGCTGACGCTCTACCAACTGAGCTACTTTCGCGGTATTGCGGTGCAAAGATACTTTCTTTTTTAGATCTACCAAGAAAAAAATCAATAAAATTCACTGTTTTTTTTTAAACAATTTGATAAAGTGGTATTCATGAATTTCATAATTGTTATTTAATTAAAATTTATGAGATTTTTTTGTTTCCTGTATAAGTGTTTAGTTCTGTTGTCTCATGGTCTTTTTGTTTTGGGTAAAGATAGATTCACTCGAAAAATTATTGACCAATATTTTGACTTCTGAGATCATTATGAATGATGACCTAATCAAGTCCAAGAACTTATCACTACAATGCCTTGTTAATGACCATAACCTGGAGACCCCGATTAATCTTTTGCTTTTGTAGACACCAATGCATTCATAATTTTGATCAGTTATTTCCAAAACACGTTCTTCTAATATATTTAAAGGAGTTTTGGTGTTTAGGATCGATGGAGGGGTGTTGGGTAGAATATTTTCTTTTAAAATTATTTTACGATGAAGTTTGTCATAGTTTTAAATTGGTGTGTTACATATCTTCGTGATAATTATTAATTTATCAAGCTATTTGTTTGGTAATAGAAAATATTTATTTACATTTGTCGCTCATATCAAGAAAATGAAAAACACATTTGCATTTAATAGTTTCTATTTCTTCTTTTATTTTTTTAAAAGAAGCGAGACTTTCTGTGTGTTGTAAAAATAAATAATAAATAATACAATTTAGGAAGTCTCGAGAAATCGAGACTTTTTTTTGTTATATAGATATCGAAGTATGAAAATAGCCATTCAAGGAATAAAAGGATCTTATCATCACATAGTTGCTGAAAATTATTTTGGCAAAAATAATGATTTGGAGGAGTGTATGACTTTTGCTGAGATGCCAGATAAAGTTATGTCTGGAGCTGTAGATATTGCTGTTATGGCGATTGAAAATTCCATAGCAGGCGCTATTTTACCAAATTATGCGTTGATTGATGAAGCTGATATTACTATCGTTGGTGAATATTACTTACCGATTCATCACAATTTAATGGCTTTAGAAGGACAAGATATCTCTGAAATAAAAGAGGTTCATTCGCATCCTATGGCTTTACTTCAATGTCGAAAATTTTTTAGAAAGTTTCCACATATTCAGCTGATTGAAGATAAAGACACGGCAGATGTAGCGAAAAGAATAAAGGAAAAAAAGTTGAAAGGGGTTGGGGCAATAGCAAGTTCTTTAGCAGCCCAAATATACGAACTAGATATATTGGCTTCCGAGATTCAAACAGTAAAAGACAATCATACGCGATTTGTTATTGTAGAGAAAAAAGGCAAAGATTTGATTGAGTTTCCAACAAAAGCTTCTATAAAATTTGTCCTTAAGGATGAGAGTGGCTCTCTCGGAGAGGTGTTGATGGAATTGGCAAATCATAAAGTTAATTTGTCTAAGATACAATCGCTTCCAATTATCGATAAACCATGGGAATATGCATTTTTTGCGGATTTGGTTTTTACTGATTATAAAGAATATAAAAATGCCCTTTCAGATATTAGATCTAAAGTTTCTAGTTGTAAAGTGTTAGGAGAATATAAAAAGAATTAAGTGATGATTTCAAAAGCAAATAGATTAAACGATGTTAAGGAGTATTATTTCTCTAAGAAATTAAGAGAAGTAGGTCAGTTAATTGCAAAAGGAAAGCCAATTATTAGCTTAGGGATTGGTAGTCCAGATTTAAATCCACCAGTAGAGGTGTTGGAATCTTTGACATCTTCTTTAGGCGATGTTATGGCTCATGGTTATAAAAGTTATCAAGGAATTCCTGAATTGCGTAGTGCAATGTCTAGTTTTTACAATAATTTTTTTGGAGTATCTCTACGTCCAGAGAATGAGATTCTTCCGTTGCTAGGGTCAAAAGAAGGGATAATGCACATTTCTATGGCGTTTTTGAATGAAGGAGATCAGGTTTTAATTCCGAATCCAGGATATCCAACGTATAGTTCTGTTACAAAGTTAGTTGGAGCTAAGGCTATAGAATATAATCTAATTGAAGGGAATGGCTGGTTGCCAGATTACGAGGAGATTGAGAAGAATGATTTATCAAAAGTGAAAATTATGTGGGTGAACTATCCTCACATGCCAACTGGAACAAAGGCTTCTGATGAATTGTTTAAAGATTTGATACTGTTTGCAAAAAAACACGATATTTTGTTAGTGAACGACAATCCATATAGCTTTATTCTAAATGATCATCCTAAAAGTATTTTTCAATATGAAGGAGCAAAGGAGGTAGCTTTAGAGTTAAATTCATTAAGCAAATCGTTTAACATGGCAGGTTGGCGTGTTGGTATGGTGTCTGGTTCAGAGTTGTATCTCGCAGAAGTTCTGAAAGTAAAGAGTAATATGGATTCAGGTATGTTTTACGGAATTCAAAAAGGAGCGATTAAGGCATTAGAACTATCTAAAGATTGGTTTGATGAGATAAATGCAGTCTATGAAAAAAGAAGAGCTTTGACATGGAGAATTTTAGATGCTTTAAATTGTGGATACAATGTTGGAAATGGAGGGATGTTTGTTTGGGCAAAATTGCCTGAAGGAATTACTTCTGAACAGATGACTGATAAAATGCTTTATGAAAAAGATGTGTTTTTAACTCCTGGTACTGTTTTTGGATCCAATGGAGAAGGTTATATAAGATTGTCATTATGTGTTTCTGAAGAGAAACTAGAAGAAGTGTTGGAAAGAGTTTCTTAACGAATCTGAATATTGAAAAGTAATAAAATGAATAAAAAAGTAGCCGTAATTGGATTGGGACTTATAGGAGGGTCTCTCGCTTTGGAACTAAAAAAACGCTTCCAATGGACTGTTTTTGGCGTTGATTCTAGTGAGGAAAATGCGAAAAAGGCACTTGAACTAGGGATAATTGATGAAATTGCAGATTTTTCCATTGTTAATTCTGCTGATGTTGTTGTCATAGCAATACCTGTCAATCATGCGCCACAACTGGCTTTAGAGGTGTTGGATGCAGTAAAAAATGATGCCTTGGTTTTTGATGTTGGTTCAACTAAAGAAAACATTTGCAAAAATGTTGTAAAGCATTCAAAAAGAGTTAATTTTGTGGCCGTTCATCCAATTGCCGGAACTGAATTTTCTGGACCAGAAGCAGCAATTTGTAATTTGTTCGATGGAAAGGTAAATATCATTTGTGATAAAGGGATGAGTAGTGAGGAGTCTATTCAGAAAACTTTAGAGATTTTCGATGGATTAAACATGAGAACTATCTTTATGGATAGTAAAGAACATGATAAGCATATTGCATATGTATCTCATTTATCTCACATAAGTTCTTTTATGTTAGGGAAAACTGTTTTGGAAATTGAAAAAGACGAAAAAAACATTTTTGACATGGCGGGTAGTGGATTTGAATCTACTGTTCGTTTAGCGAAAAGTTCTCCAAAGATGTGGTCCCCAATTTTTGTCGGAAATAAAAAAAATATTTTGACCTCTTTAGATGGTTTTATAAAAAATCTTCAAGAGTTTAAAGAATTGATAGAAAACGAGGATACAGAAGCATTGAAGAATTCAATGTCGGAAACAAATTACATAAAAGAAATATTAAACGGAATAAAAAAATAAAAAATAAATTAAAAGAAGGCTAAGGTTTTAGCTGATTTTGAAACAATTTTAGAAACTAGATTAAAATGGAAAATACGAAAGAATTCAGAACATGGTTAGATGACATGCAATTAGACCATCCATTGGTTATTGCTGGACCTTGTAGTGCAGAAACAGAAGAGCAAGTGTTGAAAATTGCTCACGAATTGAAAAACACAGATGCAACTGTATTTAGAGCAGGTGTATGGAAGCCAAGAACTAGACCAGGTGGTTTTGAAGGAATTGGTGCTATTGCTTTACCTTGGTTACAGAGAGTAAGAAAAGAAACAGGAATGAAAATTGCTGTAGAGGTTGCTAATTTAGCACACGTAAAATTAGCTTTAGAAGCAGATGTTGATATCTTATGGATTGGAGCTAGAACTTCTGTAAACCCATTTGCAGTTCAGGAAATAGCAGATGCTTTAAATGGAACTGATAAAATCGTTTTAATTAAAAATCCAATTAACCCAGATTTAGCATTGTGGTTAGGTGGTGTTGAGCGTTTGTATACTGCAAATATTAAAAACTTAGGAGTTATTCATAGAGGTTTCTCTTCTTATAAGAAAACAAGTTACAGAAATGTACCTCAATGGCAGTTGCCAATTGCTTTGAAACAACGTTTCCCTGATTTACCTATTATCAATGATCCATCTCATATTTGTGGAAATAGAACTGGAATTCAGGATATTTCACAAATTGCTTTAGATTTAAACTTTGAAGGTTTAATGATTGAAACGCATGTTGATCCAGATAACGCATGGTCAGATGCTGCGCAACAAATTACTCCAGATCGTTTGGTGGAAATCATGAACGACTTGAAGGTAAGAGAGCCAAAAGCTGAAGGTGAGGCATTAGATCAATTGAAAGAATTGAGAGCTGAAATTGATGTAATTGATAATCATATTTTAGATACTTTAGCTGAAAGAATGAAGGTTGTTGAGCAAATCGGAGAAGTGAAAAAGGGTGAAAATATCTCTATTTTACAAGATGATAGATGGGCAGCAATTTTAGAAACAGTAAAAAAAGAAGCAGCTGTTAGAGGATTGAGTGATGCTTTTGTTGAGTCAGTTTTCAAAGCGATTCACCAAGAATCAATAAACCATCAAGAAGCAATTGTATCAGGAAAATAATTTCTTGCATATTGTTTTTTAAACAAGATAAGAATACCACAAGTTTCTCAAATTATTGAGGTCTTTGTGGTATTTTTGTTTTCAAATGTATTATTAAAGGTTTGCTATAGAGTATAGGTTATGAAGGGAGTGGTTGTAAAATCTACCGGTAGTTGGTATTTGGTTCGAACGGAGAATGCAGAAGTGCATAAATGTAGAATCCGAGGTAAATTTCGTATGGAAGGGATTAAGAGTACAAATCCTGTTTCTGTAGGAGATACTGTAGATTTTGAACTAGAACCGCAGAAAGAAACCGGAGTGATTAAAAAAATTCACGATCGAACAAATTATATTGTTAGAAAGTCGGTTAATTTATCGAAAAGAACCCATATAATTGCCTCTAATATAGATCGTGCTTTCTTGGTAATTACCATTGACAATCCGCCTACTACAACAAGTTTTATTGATCGTTTCTTGGTTTCAGCAGAAGCATATCATATACCTGTAACGTTGTTGTTTAATAAGATAGATACTTACACTGAAGAATCAAATGAACTGAAAGAGGAGTTGATTGAAATTTATGAGAATATTGGTTATGAATGTATAGAGATCTCTGCCAAAGAAGGAGTAAATGTTGAGAAGGTAAAGGAGTTAATGCAGGGAAAGGTAACTTTGTTTTCGGGGCATTCAGGAGTTGGTAAATCCACCTTGGTTAATACTATAGAACCAGTCCTGGATTTGAAAACCCTGGAGATTTCTGAGCAGCACAAGCAAGGGCAGCATACAACTACGTTTGCGGAGATGCATGCTTTGAGTTTTGGTGGGTATATAATTGATACTCCTGGAATAAAAGGTTTTGGAATTGTAGATTTTGAAGAGGATGAAATTTCAGGCTATTTCCCTGAGTTTTTTGAGTTAAAACAGGATTGTAAATTTCATAATTGCAAGCATCTCGATGAACCAAAATGTGCTGTAAAAAATGGATTAGAGGATGATAGTATTGCTCCATCTAGGTATTTTAGTTATGTGCAAATAATGAGGGGGGAAGAGGAGCATTTTAGACAAGATATCTACAGTCAAAAAAAATAATATGAAAATTGTTTTACAGGTTGTTAAAGAAGCATCCGTTACGGTTGAAAAGAAGCTTTTTTCTAAAATAAATCGCGGGTTGTTGATCTTGGTAGGAATAGAGGATTCCGATACAACAGAAGATATTGTTTGGTTGTCTAATAAAATTACAAATATGCGTGTTTTTGTTGATGATCATCACACCATGAATCTTTCTGTGAAGGACGTGGAAGGTGAAATTTTAGTGGTGAGCCAATTTACCTTACAAGCAAGTACTAAAAAAGGACATAGGCCATCTTATATGAAAGCGTCTAAGCCAGAGATTGCTATACCTTTGTATGAAAAATTTGTATCCCAATTAGAATTTGATTTAGTAAAACCTGTGCAAACTGGTGTTTTTGGGGCAGATATGAAGGTTAGTTTGATTAACAATGGACCTGTTACCATTGTGGTAGATTCTAAAGATAGAAAATAAAAAAAGCTATATTCGAAATATTATTCAATCATTTTTTATGTCGGGTAACAAAGTATTAAATTCTGTTTTAACAATTAAAGAATCTTTGATTCCAGTTGTCTTGTTGGTTTCATTGTTGGCGTATAATATTTTTTTTGCGGAAGGTGTTCTATTGGGTGATTACTCCAACCAATACATTCTGTTGATTTCCGCATTTTGTGCATTGCTCCTGGGTTTGAATAAGAATAAGACGTTTTTTTCAATTTTCAAGGAGGTTTTTAAAAATCTTAAAAGTGTTTTGGTTCCAATTCTGATCTTGTTTTTAGTAGGCGCATTGGCGGGAACTTGGCTGGTTAGTGGTGTTATTCCAGCAATGGTTTATTATGGTTTACAGGTGTTAAGTGCAGAAATATTCTTGCCCGCTGCCGTTGTTATTTCTGCAATAATTTCTATTGCTACAGGTAGTTCATGGACTACTTCAGCAACGGTAGGTATCGCGTTAGTTGGAGTAGGAAGTGCGTTAGGAGTGCCCTCTGGGATGGTTGCAGGTGCGGTTATTTCTGGAGCATATTTCGGTGATAAAATGTCCCCTTTAAGTGATACTACAAATTTGGCTCCTGCGATGGCGGGAACGGATTTATTTACACATATTAAATATATGTCCTTAACCACAGTTCCAACATTACTAGTAACGCTATTTGTTTTTACGTTGATAAGTTTTAATTTGACTACAACAGGTGAAACAGATTTGTCAGATATGTTTAATGTGATTGAAGAAACATTTTATATAACCCCTTGGTTGTTTGTTGTTCCGGCTACGGTAGTGTGTTTAATTCTTTTGAAAGTAAAACCGTTATTAGCATTATTATCGGGTGTGCTTTTAGCGATTGTATTTTCTGTTTATTTTCAACCTGATGTTTTACTGGAAGTTTCGGATTCCTTTGTAAGAAGTATAGTCCAAGCAGTTTTTTTTGATATTGAAATAGTAACAAGTCATGAAGCATTGAACGATTTGTTTTCCTCTGGAGGGATGCAGGGAATGATATGGACAATTCTTTTGATTATAAGTGCAATGGTGTTTGGGGGAGTGATGGATGGAATTGGTGCTTTGGGGGTTGTTACAGAATATTTACTAAAACGAACAAAGTCAACTTTAGAATTGTTTTTTGCTACTGTTGGCAGTTGCTTAGGTTTGAATATTATTGCTTCTGATCAATATTTAGCTATTGTGATTCCAGGGAAAATGTTTAAAAAGGCTTTTGAAGATAAAAACCTTGCACCAGAAAATTTAAGTCGAACTTTAGAAGATTCAGGAACTGTTACCTCTGTTTTAATTCCATGGAATACTTGTGGAGCATATCAATCCTCTGTGCTAGGGGTATCCGTTTCAGAATATTTTATTTTTGCAATATTCAATTATTTAAGTCCAATTACTACACTTTTATTTGCGGCGTTTAATTTGAAAATTAAACACTTGAAGAATTAGAAAATAGTTTTTTAATGAAAATTTATATCACACAAGTATTACTTTTTTTTAGCCTTTTTTGTACATCTCAAGAATATTCTGTTGAAAAATTTCCAAATCGTGTTAGGTTGAGTTGGGAGACTGTTTCAATGTCAACAGAAGCAGATTTAGGCTTTGTAGGGATAGGTCTTGATTTATTTCATTTGGTGAAAAACACCAATACCATATATGTAGGTGTGAATTCTTATTCTGCAGTAACGGGAATAAGGCCGGGGTTGATTACACTTGGGATGTCAGCCGGTTGGAGTCCCCAATTAACTAAATCTGGACTTTTTTTGGATACTGGATTCTTTCTTGGAGGAGGAGGTGGTGGTGGTGCTGATGATGGAGGAGGTTTGATACTTCGACCTCATTTAAATTTAGAACAAAGATTTGGTGCGCTAGGGGTTCGATTTGGTGTTTCTAGGATTGATTTTCCTACAGGGAATATTTCTGGAAATCAGGTCAACGTTGGACTTACCTTAAATGGTAATAATTATTTGAAAGTTAAAGACTCCGGGTATGAATTTGTGAAACATGATGATTTAGCGGAGTCAAAGTTAAGAGTAGCCGTTGTCGGTACTTCTTATTTCAATTTATCTGATGGTTCGGTTCCAACAAAACCTGAGGTAACAAATATTGGTCTTTTAGGTATGCAATTGGAAGCAGAAATTAATAATAATTTTTATGGACTTGTAAAATTAAATGGTGCGCTTGCAGGTGGTACAGATGGGTATATGTCTATATTTTTGGGCGCTGGAGCTAAATTACCATTGGTTGCAAATTTTATGAATTTGGAGTCACGTCTTTTAATGGGACCTACTGGAGGTGGTGGTGTTGAATCTGGAGGTGGAGCTACGGTGCAAGCAGAGGCTGGATTAACGTTTCTGTTAGGTAACGGGTACGACTTAAAAATGATGACTGGTAAGACTTTTTCTCCATGGGGGCCATTTGATTCTAACCATGTAGAGATTGGGTTGGGTAAAAGTTTTGGAAGATTAAAGCCAAGAGCAGATGTTTCAGGTATGGATAAATTTAATGTAAATTCTAATGATTACTATGCGAATGATATAGCCTTGTCTATTTTTAATAGAACGTATTTTCCTCCAAAAGCTTTGAATAAAAATGGTGAGCCTTATTTGTCGAGTTTTAATTCTTTAGGGTTTGAAATCCAAAAGTATTTTGGTGATAGATTTAGTATTAATGCAGGTACTGTATGGGCTTATCAAGGTGATTATGGTGCCTATGCGGAGGGGCTTGTTGGTGCGACTTACTATCAACCTATTTTTAATAAGACTAAGGCATCTCTAAAGTTTATGGTGGGTGCAGCTGGTGGCGGTGCATTGGACTTAGGAGAGGGCTTGTTATTTGAATATGCAATTGGTGTTGAACGAGAATTGAGTGATAGATGGGATCTACTTGTTCACTTTGGTCAAACCCAGCCGTTTGAAGGGAACTTTAATCCTTTGAGTTTAGATTTTGGACTTAAGTTTCACCTGAGTCAACTGCTTAAAAAGTAGAAAAACCTAGGTGTTAAAACGTCGTTAAAAAAGTTAACGGGAGTTAAAAATAATAACAATTATCTACTACTTTTTTATCTTTGATTAGAATTATAAAAATTAAAAATGAAAAAATTAGTTAGTTTAGTCTTTGTTGCTTTTTTAGGAGGAGCAATTTCGTTAGCAGGATTTTCTTATTTGTCTAAAAACCAAAAACATGGAAGTCCAGAAACTTCGGTAGTTTCAAGTAGTTTTGTTCCGATACCAACTAGTTATCTAAGTGTTCCTAGTATAGCTGGTGAAAATACTGATTTTGTAGATGCAGCATCGAAGAGTTTAAATGCAGTGGTGCATGTAAAAAATACTTCCATTAGTACATATCATGATCCTTTTGCAGATTTCTTTTACGGAAGAGGAAATGGTGCGCCAAGAGAGAGAGAGTCTGTAGGGACTGGAAGTGGCGTTTTAATTTCACAAGATGGTTACATTGTTACGAATAATCATGTAATTGACAACGCTAATTCAATAGAAGTTACTTTAAATAATAGGAAAACTTATACTGCGGAGTTAGTGGGAGCAGATCCAGGTAGTGATATTGCTTTATTAAAAATTGAAGGGAATGATTTTGAGTCGTTAACTTTTGCAAACTCGGACGCTATTCAAGTTGGAGAGTGGGTATTGGCAGTTGGGAATCCTTACAATCTTACTTCTACAGTTACTGCAGGAATTATTAGTGCAAAGGGAAGAGATTTAGAAGGGAATTCCAATACGGAATCTTTTATTCAGACTGATGCGGCGGTTAACCCGGGAAATAGTGGTGGTGCATTGGTAAACACAAGAGGGGAATTAATAGGTATTAATACAGCGATTTCATCGCAAACAGGTTCTTTTGTGGGTTATTCTTTCGCGGTACCATCAAATATAGCGAAGAAAGTTATTGAGGATATTATGGAGTTTGGTAATGTTCAAAAAGCACTTATTGGAATCCAATATGATCCTAGAAAAGATGATTTAGAGGGAGTGAGAATTACGGCAGTTACCGACGGTGGTGGTGCTCAAGAAGCTGGACTTCAAGAAGAAGATATTATAGTTAAAATTGAAAATGTTAAGATCAGAAAATTTTCAGATTTAAAAGGACAATTAAATGCAAAAAGACCTGGTGATAAAATCCAAGTAACTGTGCTTAGAGGGGATACTACACTCACAAAAACGGTCATATTAACTGAAAATAAAACACTTCATGTTAATTTGTTAGGGTTTTCAGTTGAGGAATTGTCAAAAGCAGAAATGAAGAAACGAAAAGTTGATTCAGGGGTTAAAATTGTGAATATTAGAAACTCTGAATTAAAGGGATTAGGTGTTGTAGAAGGGGATGTGTTACTTGAAATAAATAATGAAAAAGTGACCAACGTTTCTCAAGTGGATTCCTTGTTGAAAGAAAAGTCAGAGGTTGGCTATTTAAAATTGGGTATTTTAAATTCAAAAGGAGTTAAAGAGAATTATATTTTTAGATAATAAGTATTAATTTGAGTTTTAGAGCCGTTACTCCATGAGTATCGGCTTTTTATTTGTTTTTTTATAGTGATTTAAAATAGAGGAAAGCTCCGCTATTTTTTTTACTTTTACTTTTTAAAATTGACTATAATCTAACACATATGAAATTTACTCTTTATGCTCTCATGTTGAGTGTGCTTGCGATTTCTTCATGCAAAGAAGAAAAAAAAGTAAAATTACCACCTCAGAAATTAAAAGTTGTTGAAGTAATACCGAAAACAGTTCCAATTTATAGGGAGTTTGTAGGTCAGGTTTACGGTAAAAGTGATATTCCTATTCGAGCTAGAGTTGAAGGATTTTTGGAACAAATTCATTTTAAAGAAGGTAGCACAGTTAAAAAAGGACAACTGCTTTATAGTATTGATGCAGATCCTTTTAAGCAAGATGTTGCAACTCAGGAAAGTAGATTAGCACAATCTAAAACAAGTTTAATTCAGAAAGAAAGTGATTTAGAAAGGGTAGAGCCCTTGGCAGAAATAGATGCTGTAAGTAAGCGAGAGTTGGATATGGCTAGAGCACAAAGGGATGCGGCTAGGTCTGAGGTGAAAGCTGCAAAAGCGAGTCTAGAGCTTGCTAAAATTAATTTAGGGTATACTAATATTTATTCTCCCCTAAATGGTTTGATAGGTAAAACCTTAGCTAGACAAGGAGAATTTGTCGGTAAAGATCCGAATCCAGTAATTTTAAATACTGTATCGAGAGTTGATTCTGTTCGAGTTCAATTTTTTCTGTCAGAAAATGATTATTTATTGATTGCTAGAGAATATGCTGCAGCAAAAAAGGAAAAATTTAAAGAAGAGGACTCAAAGGAGAATGTACAATTGATTTTTTCAGATAGAAGTACTTATGAGCATAAAGGTCATATTGATTTTATTGATAGAAATGTAGATCCAACAACTGGTGCAATTTTGCTGCAAGCTTCGTTTCCGAATCCTGATAGGATTATAAGACCTGGTCAGTTTGGTAGAGTGAAAATAAATATTAGAAATGCAGAAAATGCTTTGCTTGTTCCTCAAAAATGTTTGAAAGAATTACAAGGAGACTATTCTTTATTTGTTGTAACGAACGAAAATAAAGTTGAAAATAGATCTGTTGAAGTTGGTTTGTCTGTTGATGATTTTAGACTGATAAAATCAGGATTAAAACCAGGTGAAAAAATAATATTAGACGGAATTCAGAAAGTTAGAGCGGGTATGGAAATTGTTCCGGATCTAGTGGAGTTCGAAAGTAGAACTGAAAAATAAATATATGTCTGATAGTAAAGGGAATTTTTTCGTCCACCGTCCAATTGTTGCCATAGTAATAGCAATTATTATTGTTATAGTTGGAGCAGTTTCAGTAATTGGTTTGCCAATTGAACAATATCCAAATTTAACGCCACCGATTGTAGAAGTTAGAGCAACTTATACCGGTGCAAATGCTACGAATGTAGAGGAATCTGTAGCGACTCCTTTAGAGCAGGAGATGAATGGTGTAGATAATATGATTTATATGAAATCTACCAATGCCAATGATGGTACTATGGTGATTCAAGTTTCATTTGACGTAGGTACAGATCCGGATATGAATACGGTACTTGCACAGAATAGGGTGTCTGCGGCTACTGCAAAATTACCGGCAGCAGTTACAAAATATGGGGTGACTACAAAAAAATCATTACCCAATATTTTGATGCTTATCTCATTAACTTCTGAAAATCCATCTCATAATGATCAGGATTTTTTAGGGAATTATGCTTTGATCAATATAAAGGATCAATTAGCTAGATTAAAAGGTATTGGTCGTGTAGATGTTATGGGAGCAGCCAATTATTCTATGCGAATTTGGATTAAACCAGACAGACTCTCAAGATTAGGAATTACAGTTTCTGAAATGATTGATGCGATTAATCAGCAAAACTTAATTGTTCCTGGGGGGAAATTTGGAGCGGAACCTGCACCAGCAGGAACGGAGTTTACCTATACCGTGAGATTACCGGAAAGATTTAACTCACCTGAAGCCTTTGAGGAGATTGTAATTAGAACTAAATCTGATGGTTCTAATGTGAAAATTGGTGATGTAGCGAGAGTAGATTTAGGGGTGGAAACTTATAATATGATTCCTCGTTTAGGGGTCAATGCAGATGGTAGAGATTCCATTCCAAAAGAATCGGCGATTGTAGCTTTGTATCAAGCACCTGGCTCTAACGCTGTGGAGTTGGCTCAAAATGCGGTTAAAGAAATGGGGGAGTTGTCTAAAGGATTTCCAGAAGGAATGAGTTTTGATGTTTCGTTAGATTCCACCTTACCGATTACTGCAGGTATTAAAGATATTATAGTTACTCTAATTGTAGCGTTGATTTTGGTAGTACTAGTGGTCTTTATCTTTATTCAGGATTGGAGGGCAACTCTGATTCCAACATTGGCTATTCCAGTTTCATTAGTTGGAGCCTTTATGTTTTTTCCTGCTTTAGGTTTTACAATTAACGTATTGTCATTACTGGGACTAGTACTCGCCATTGGTATTGTTGTAGATGATGCCATTGTCGTTGTAGAAGCGGTTCAAGTGAATATTGCATCGGGTATGAATTCAAAAGAAGCCACATTAGATGCTATGCGTAAGGTAACAGCTCCTGTTATTGCAACAACATTGGTTTTAGTAGCGGTTTTTATTCCTGTAGCCGGAATGGCGGGTATTACTGGGTTACTCTATCAACAATTCGCAATTACTATTGTGGTTTCTGTAATTGTATCTTCGGTAAACGCCTTAACTTTGAGTCCAGCATTATGTAGCTTATTATTAAAAGAACCTAAACCTTATGGAGGCTTGTTAGGAAAATTCTTTGATGCTTTTAATAAATGGATGGGGAAGAGTACGGATTCCTACATGACTTATACTAGAATTATTTCTGGAAAGGTTAAGAGAGGAGCTATTTTTATAGTTATTTTGACTATTGGAGCAGGGATCTTCGGGAAAATGGTTCCAGGAGGTTTTATACCTGAGGAAGACATGGGGTATTTTTATGTAAACCTACAGCTTCCAAATGCTGCTTCATTACAAAGGTCTGATAAGGTTGCAAGTGATGTAGAGGCTATTTTGTTAAACTATCCAGAAGTGGAATATGTGACAAATGCAACTGGTTATAGTATGCTTTCTGGTTCTATGGCGTCTAATAATGGTTTCATGTTCGTAACTTTAAGAGATTGGTCAGAGCGTGAAGCTACGGTTAAACAGGTTATTGATAGGTTGAATGTAGAGCTGGCTCAGAAAATAAAGGGAGCCCAAGCTTTTGCCTTTGGACCTCCTGCAATTCCTGGATTAGGAAATGGATCTGGTTTTAGTATTATGGTGCAAGATAAGGGAGGTAACTCACCTGAATATCTTTCAGAAAATACCAATAAGTTTATCATGGCTGCAAATGCAAGGCCAGAAATAGGTCGTGCCTTTACCACTTTTCAGGCAACAGTACCTCAAAGGTATATGGATATTGATAAGGAGAAAGCTCTTAAATTAGGAATTTCATTAAATGAATTATATACCACAGTAGGGGCCTTTATGGGAGGGGCATATGTAAATGATTTTACTAGGTTTGGTAGATTGTATAAAACTTATATTCAGGCAGAAAATGAGTATCGTGTAGATGAGTCTCAGATAGAGAACTTTTTTATAAAAAATAAGGATGGAAATATGGTGCCTTTGTCAACAGTAGCTACAATTACACCAATTTCCGGACCTGATTATACCACTCGTTTTAATTTATTCAGATCTGTTGAGGTAACTGGAGGGCCTGCCCCTGGATATACTTCCAAACAAGCAATGGATGCTCTGAAAGAAGTTGCTGCGGAGACATTACCATCAGATATGACAACTTCTTGGAATGCGATGTCTTATCAAGAAAATAAGGCTTCAGGATCTTTAGGAACTATATTAACGTTTTCGTTGGTATTTGTATTCTTAATTTTGGCAGCCCAATATGAAAGTTGGTCGTTGCCATTTAGTATTCTTCTAGGAACGCCTTTTGCTATATTTGGAGCATTGTTTGCCCTATGGATTTCAAGACTGTTTAGTCCTTCTTTTGAGAATAATATTTTCGCTCAAGTATCTTTTGTCATGTTAATTGGGATGGCCGCTAAAAATGCCATTCTGATAGTGGAGTTTGCCAATGATGAATTTCAAAAAGGCAAAAGTTTATTTGATGCGGCTCTTGAAGCGGCGAGATCTAGGTTTAGACCGATTTTAATGACTGCTTTTTCTTTTATTTTAGGGGTTTTTCCTTTGGTAGTAGCATCCGGTACTGGTTCTGAAGCGAGAAAAGTGATGGGAATGGCGTTGCTTGGTGGAATGACCTTAGCTACATTTTTGGGCGTTTTCATGTATCCTATGTTATTTATCCTGATAGGAAAACTCGCTGGATATGAGAAAAAACGAGAGATGCAGAGATTGAATGAGTTAGAAACATCTAAAGAAGCTAATGATGAAAATTAATTTATCTACGTATATAAGTATGTTTGTAATAGGTTTGTTAATCTATTCATGTGCGGTTGGACCTAATTATCACAAACCTAAAGATCAGACCACCTCAGAATTCAGGTTTAAATCAAAAGACACTACCTTGACAGATAGTGTTGTGAATTTGAAATGGTGGGAGATTTTTCAAGACAGTGTCATTGACACCTTAGTTCGTCAGGCACTTGTGAATAATAAAAACTTATTAATTGCTGCGAGCAGGATAGAACAGGCAAGAGCCAATGTGAAATTCACCAACGCAGATAGGCTTCCGCAATTTTCGTATAATGCAAGTGCAGGAAGAAATATGGCATTTGCAAATGTTTTTCCGGATAATAAAGGCTTTAATAGTTTTAATGGAACTGTAAATGCAAGTTGGGAAATTGATTTTTGGGGGAAGTATAAACGTTCAACGGAATCGGCAAAGGCGGAGTTAATGAGTACTTTGTATGCGAAAAGGGCTATTGAAATTGCATTGATTAGTGAGATTGCGATCAATTATTTTAAGTTAATTGGCTACCGTACGCAATTAGATATTTCAAATAAAACGCTAGCGAGTCGTGACAGTACGTTAACAATAATTCAGAATAGATTTGATTTTGGTTATACCCACATTATCGACGTGAATCAGGCTGAAATTCAGAAGGCAATTGCACAGACAGCAGTACCCTATTACAAAAGGCTAATTGCGATTACTGAAAATAATTTGAGTGTACTTGTTGGTAAGATGCCTGACGATGTAAAAACAAAGGTGACTTATTATAATTATAAACTACCAGATTCTATTCCTATAGGAATTCCGTCTGAGGTTTTATTAAGACGACCAGATGTTTTACAAGCGGAACAAAACTTTAGAGTTTCGAATGCTAAAGTGGGGGTAGCACAGGCTATGAGATATCCTTCATTTAGTTTAACAGGTCTTCTAGGTTTAGGAAGTAATGAGTTGTCAACCGTGTTGGATAATGGATTAGGTTGGGGAGCTTCTGCGGGGATAACTGGTCCTATTTTTAATTTTGGGAAAAATAAAAAGAGGGTAGATATTGCCAGGGAAGTAGCAAAACAGTCCTTGTTATCATATGAAAATACTGTCTTGAATTCAATGAAAGAAGTAAGTAACTCTTTAGTAGAGATAGAAACATTGAAAGAAGAGTTAAAAGCTAGACAATTAAGATTAGACGCTGCTAATAATGCAAGTAATTTGTCCAGTCAAAGATATTATCAAGGGGTTACTAGTTATTTAGAAGTTACAGAGAATCAACGTCAAGAATTTGATGCAGAATTATCATATTCTGATAACTTTCAACAATTATTAACCGCTTATGTGAATTTGTATAAATCACTTGGAGGTGGATGGGTTTCTGAGGCGGAAATGGAAAAATATGCTGAGATAATTGCTGAAGAAAGAGATATTGAGTTGGATTCTATTAAAAGAGATACGTTGGTTTATATGGGGCAAATAGTAGATTATAAACTTACGAAAGAAGAAAAAGAACAACGAAAGCAACAGAAGGAGAAAGAAAAAGAAGCTTACAAGCAAAGAGAGAAGGAAGCAAAGAATTCCAAAAAATAATAAGAGAGAAAAGAACATCAATTTAGATGTTCTTTTTTTTTGATTATTTTTAAGTTTCAAATAGAAAATGTCTGATCATTTATTAGATTTGTATGAAATCATATATTAGAATATAAATGGGGCAGACAGTTGAAAACCAGATAGAGGAATTACGTGAGGAAATAAGAAAGCATAATTATAATTATTATGTGAAGGATATTTCAACTATTTCTGATTTTGATTTTGACATGTTGTTGAAAAAGTTAGAAGCACTAGAGCTAAAATACCCGCAGTTTTATGATAAAGATTCACCTAGCCAAAGAGTTGGCGGAGGAATAACCAAGAACTTCGAAACATTAGTACATAAAAATAGAATGTACTCCTTGGATAATTCATATTCTTTAGAAGATCTAGAGGATTGGGAAAAACGGATCAAGAAAATAGTTGAAGGACCTATAGAATATACCTGCGAATTAAAGTATGATGGTGCGTCAATTAATTTAACTTATGAGAATGGCAGCTTAGTGAAAGCCGTAACAAGAGGTGACGGATTTCAAGGAGATAATGTTACGACTAATGTGAAAACGATTCGTTCCCTGCCTTTAAAATTGACAAAACCGTTTTTAGACTCCTTTGAAATTCGTGGAGAGATCATATTGCCTTTGGATGGCTTTAATAAAATGAACGAAGCTCGAGAAGCAGAAGGGGAAGATGTTTATGCCAATCCAAGAAACACGGCGAGTGGAAGTTTAAAGTTGCAGGATAGTACTGAAGTTGCCAAAAGGCCTTTGGATTGTCTTTTATATCAGGTTGTTGTGGATCGATCGAAATTTGAGTCTCATTCAGATATTCTTAATGCGGCTGCAGAATCTGGATTTAAAGTACCAGATACCATGACTGTTACAAAAAGTGTTGAAGAAGTATTTGGTTTTGTGAACCGTTGGGATTTAGAGAGACATAATTTGCCTTATGAAACAGATGGAGTTGTAATCAAGGTAAATTCTTTAAGGCAACAAGAAGAGCTTGGGTATACAGCAAAAGCGCCACGTTGGGCAATAGCCTATAAATTTAAAACGGAGCAACAAAGTACTGTGCTTAATGAAATTACGTATCAAGTTGGTAGAACAGGGGCAATTACTCCTGTGGCTAATTTGGAACCAGTTCAGCTAGGAGGAACAACAGTGCGCAGGGCTTCTTTACATAATGCGGATCAAATTGAAAAGTTAGATATTAGGATTGGAGATTTTGTATATGTAGAAAAAGGAGGAGAAATAATTCCTAAGATTGTTGGAGTTGATTTAGAGAAGCGACCTAAACATTCTATTGAGACTGAGTATGCTACAAATTGTCCGGAATGTAATGCTGAGCTTGTTAGGAAGGAAGGAGATGCAAAACATTATTGCCCAAATGAGTTTGGGTGTCCGCCCCAAGTAACCGGTAGAATTCAACATTTTATTAGTAGAAAAGCAATGGATATTGATGGTTTAGGAGGTGAAACAGTTGAGCTTTTAAGGAAAGCAAATTTGGTCGCAAACTATGCAGATTTATACGATTTGACAGAAGAGCAAATTCTTCCCTTAGATAGAATGGCTGAGAAATCCGCTCAAAATATTGTTAGAGGAATTGAGAAATCAAGGGAGATACCGTTTGAGAAAGTATTATTTGCTTTGGGGATCAGATTTGTAGGAGAAACAGTCGCTAAAAAATTAGCCAAACACTTTAAAAATATAGATTCTTTATTTGCTGCTTCTTTTGAAGAGTTAATTTCCGTAGATGAAATAGGAGACAGAATAGCAGAAAGTATTGTGAATTTCTCTAAGGATGAAGAGAATCTTGAATTAATTGACAGGTTGAAAACCGCAGGGTTACAGTTAGAATTGTCTGCAGAAGTTCTAGAGAATCAATCTAGTTTACTTGAAGGAAAAATATTTGTGGTATCTGGAGTTTTTTATGAGCTAACAAGAAACGAATTGAAAAAAGCGATAGAAGACAACGGAGGTAAGGTTTCAAGTTCTATCTCTAAGAAAACAACTTATGTTGTGGCGGGAGATAAAATGGGACCTTCTAAATTGGAAAAAGCAACTAATTTAGGAATTACGATAATCTCAGAAGAAGATTTTATTTCAATGATTAAATAAAAAAAGGGAGCAATTATTTGCTCCCTTTTTTTAATTCCATAACCACCATTCAGTCTTTACACCAAAATAGGTACCCCAACTTCGCTTTCCTGTGAATTGAAGAAAAGGGGAATACAAATTGTCTTGCGCGTATTGATTATATTTTGCAACAGAAGCAACAAATCTAAAATGTGGTCTTGCCCATATACTTCTCTGTCCATTTGGCACAAAAACAGGAGCTATCGTGAATTTAGTCATGCTTGCTGCGGGATTATCACCATCACTTCTTCTTGAATAATGAAATTCAGTGATTAGATGAAAATGGTCTGTGAAAAAATATTCATCTCTTGCTCCAATAGTAAAGTCGACTTTTTTATTGTAAACTTCTCTACCAAAATAGGTTTTTGATAGTCCGTTTCCTGGAGCACCACCTTTACTATACGTCATGATCACATATGGGTTGATGGTATTGTTTTCGGAAGTGTGAAATACAGAATGATTCACTATTGCAAGGGAATGTGCTCCTTTAAAAGTTCTAGAAATAGTGTCTGGTGCTCCAAAAGTAGCCCAGGTTTTTGAGACTCCACCATCACCACCATTTGCAATTCTTGTACCGTATCTTATTGTAAAATCATTAAATGAACCTTCTTTCAAGTTTTTGAAATTAACATGATGTCTTGCACCAAAAACAAATCCATAATCTGAGTCGTAGTTATAAACAGGAACCTCAGGCTCTATAGGGTTGGTTGGTATCTCTTCTATTTCACTTGCATGAGCGTCTGGAATTCTGTGATACTCACCTAATAAAGTAATTCTATTTTGATCATTTAAATCAATATCATGTTCAGCGACTAAAACAGTTCTTTGCCTTAAAGCTGCACTTGGAGTTCCTGTTTTAATGTTCAGATAAAAATAGGGTGGTACAGTTGATGTAGTATCTGTTGCGGTAACAAAAATAGCAGCAAGTCTTGTTTTCTTAAATTCAATACCAAAACCTTGGCCTGAATGGTCGTTAAAATAGAAGTGATCCGCTACATGTACATCAGGTCCTCTATAAAGTCTTGATCCTATCCAAAAATTAATTCCGGTATTCTTAATATTTCTTGCTTGGACAAATAATTCAGGTATGGCAAACGTAAGTCCACCTAGACTTGATGTTGTACTGTTACCAAAGGAAGTTAAACTATTGCTATAAACAGAAAGTCTAAGTTGCATGTTGATATACGTACTATCACCTTTTTGGGGTCTGAATTGTAAAGACGGGGCGAATTCTAAATAATCTTGCTCTTCCATACGCCCACCAATACTTCCCATATTGTTTAAGTTTAGTCGACGTCCAATGGTTCTACCATGATCAAATGACCAATCTACACCAACTCTACCATAAGATCCAACTGAAACAGCTTTGTTTGTGATATGGTCATAAGCGATTTGCGATTTTGTCGTAGACGTACTTAAAATAAGTGCAGTTAAAAGTACAAAGAGTTGAAAGTTAGGTTTTTTGAAATTCATCTTTTTTCGTTTAGTTAGCAGGATAAATATAAAGAAAATATACTGTGAATGTTAAAAAATGTTAATTTTTTGCTTTCTGTATTTCTGAAGGATTGGATGAGTTTTCTATTTTGTTTTGATTATTGATTGAAACCGTCTACATTTGTTTTTATTGAATAATTTTTAGCCTGCTGTAAGTTCATCAACTTTTGGCAGCGCATTTCTTGAAAAACGAGTCTCTCTCCAGACTGATTGAATTCTTTTGAATTATGAATATGATTGATTTTATACATAGAAGTTTTATTGGATGTAGGTTGTTTTGTGTGTTTCTGTTGTTTTGTGTTTCAACAAGTATATCAGGACAAAATTCTATAGAGTTTGAGCAGTTATCCACTGTGGATGGACTGTCTCAGAATGATGTAAATTGTATTTATCAAGATAAACAAGGTTTTATGTGGTTTGGAACCCATGATGGTTTGAATAGATATGATGGCTATAGTTTTAAGGTTTTTAAACCGAATCCTAATGATGTTACTAGTATCAGTAGTAATTTGATATGGTCTATAGCTGAGGATGAAAATGGAAATCTGTGGGTTGGTACCACAGGAAATGGTTTGAATTTATACAATAGAAAAACAGAAAAGTTCACCCGATATACACATGATGATTTTAATAAACATAGTATTGTAGATAACACCATACGTGCAGTGTTTAAAGATACTAAGAATAGGCTTTGGGTTGGAACTGCCAAAGGGATAGATATGGTGAATCTAGAAATGCCACAAGATTCCATAAAATTTAGACATTTTAAATTGTCGTCAAACGAAGTGGTCTTAGGAGGTAAAAATGCGAACAGTGTAAATCAGATATTTGAGGATTCTAATGGGCAAATATGGGTAGCAGGAGCAAAAGGCTTACACAGACTGTCTCATGATGAAAACGGAAGTATTTATTTTCCTAGAGTGAACAGTATGATTGGTCTTCCAAAATTTACGCCTGTTAAGAATATCATTGAAGATTCATTTGGGAGGGTTTTAATATCTACCTCAAAAGGATTGTATAAATTACAGTTGGATCAGAATGTTTACAGAGCCGATAGATTTTCAGGCATGAGTTATGGAGAACTTGCCGTTGCGGGAGATTATTTATGGGCAGGAAGTAATAGGGGGTTAACTTATTTTAAAAATAATAAAGGTTTAAAGAAACCTAAAAGAATTAAGGAGTTTACTTACAATCCTAGGTTTCCAACAAAAAGTTTAAGTAAAAACAATGTAACATCCATTTTTGTAGATAAAACTGGAATTGTTTGGATTGGTGTTAATGGTGGAGGTATAAATAAATATGATCCAACGAGAAAGCAATTTGAAACAGTTAGGAAAACCCTAAATCCTAAAAGTCTTAGTAATGATAAAGTAAGATCAATTTATGAAGATTCTAATGGTACCTTATGGGTAGGTACTGAAGGAGGAGGTGTAAATATGATGAGAAAGAACAGAGAAAAATCCGAAGGATTTGAATTTGTGAATTTCGGATTAAAGTGGCCGGTATATTCCATCAAAGAAGTTGAAATTAATAAGAGGAAAATCTTATTGATGGGGTGTCAAGGACCTGCTGCATTGTATAAAATAGATATCACTGAAGATAAAGAAATTAAAAAATCTGACTTAATAAAGAACAATGACTTTAACAGTAGTTTATTTTCTATAGCGGATGATAGTTACGGGAATTTATGGTTTGCAACATATGGAGCCGGAATTTACAGATGGATATTGAATGAAGAAACCAATGATTTTAAGAAAGACATCCTTTCTTATAATAAAAACCAAGAAGGTAGTGTTTCAAGTAATATTATCAGAAAAGTTTTTATCGATAAAAATAAAAATGTTTGGTTTGGAACTGGTAATGGATTATGTAAATTGGATTCGGTTGAGAGTTTAAAGAAAAACCCCGTTTTTCAGGTTTTTAAGAATGATCCTAAGGATCCTTCTAGTTTAAGCCATAATTATATTTTAAATATTTTTCAATCTTCTACAGGAGACATTTGGATTGGAACTTTTGGAGGTGGTTTAAATAAAATGATAGAAGACCCTGAGTCGGGTAGTATTTCTTTTGAAGTTTATTCAGAGCTTAATGGATTGCCAAATAATGTTATCAAAGGTATTTTAGAAGATAATGATGGGAATTTATGGTTAGCCACCAATAGAGGTCTCTCTAAATTTAATCCGGTTAATAAAAGCTTTAAAAATTTTGATGTTAATGATGGACTTCAAAACGATGAGTTTGGAGAGTTAGCCGCTTGGAAAACGAAAGAGGGAAAACTTATGTTTGGAGGGGTGAGTGGTTTTAATATTTTTGACCCATCTACCATAAAAAATAATAAAGTTAGCGGTGAAACGGTAATTACTGGATTTTCAATTTTCAATAAACCTATCTCAATAGGAGAAGAGGTAAACGGAAGAGTAATCCTTACCAAAGCAATAAATGAAGTTGGAAAAATAGATTTAAAATACAGTGAAAATAGTTTTTCTTTTGAGTTTGCCTCCTTACATTATGCAGCACCCAAGAAAAATATGTTTGCCTACAAACTGGATGGCTTTAATAAACATTGGGTATATACAACCTCAGATAAAAGGTTCGCAACTTATACTAATTTAGAACCAGGAGAATATACGCTACAGGTGAAGGCCTCAAATAATGACGGGGTTTGGGATCAAACACCAACGAAATTAAAGATTAAGGTGATACCACCTTGGTGGAGTTCAAACTTAGCAAAAATAATATACCTTTTACTCTTTGCCTTAAGTCTGTTTGGTTTCAGGAGGTATACCTTAATAAGTTCCTCTAAGAAGCATGATCTAGAATTAGAACATTTAGAAAAAGAGCAACACGAAGAAATACATAGATTAAAACTAGAATTTTTCACGAATATATCTCATGAATTTAGAACTCCGTTAACCTTGATTCGTGGTCCGCTGGATTATTTAAGAAAAAAAGGTGATTCTATTTCTAAGAAAGAAGTATCTGAGCAGTATGAATTAATGTTTAAAAACGTGGATTATTTATTGCGTTTGGTAAATCAGTTGCTTGATTTTAGGAAAATGGATAAAGGTAAAATGGATTTGGTTCTTGGTGAGAGTGATATGGTTGCCTTTGTTGAAGGATTGGGAGAACCTTTCCAATTTTTGAGTTCAAAAAAGAAAATCAAATTTGAGATTTCGTCAGAAAAGAAGAGCATTAATTCATGGTTTGATTCAAATGCTTTGGAAAAGATTATTAATAATTTATTATCGAATGCATTCAAATTTACGCCTGAAAATGGTTCCGTTGATTTGATGGTTCATGATGGAGCTACATTTGAAATACCACAAGGAATTCAGGAAGTTGAAAATCAGTCTAAATATGTGATCATTCAAGTTAAAGATTCTGGCCCAGGGATTCCTAAACATAGAATTCAGCATATTTTTGAGAGATTTTATACTCAGGTTGGGAAAGCAAATTTAGATATGAAAGGTACTGGTATTGGACTTTCGTTTACTAAAAAATTAGTAGAACACCATTCTGGAATTATTGATGTAAAAAGTGATCCTTCTTATGGAACTTCTTTCTTTGTGTTTTTGCCGAAAGATAAAGAAATGTATCATGTTTCAAAAGATGTAAGTTTTAGAGATGTTAATGAGAAAGAACCTCTTGTTGGCCAGGCTGATGCGGAGACGCATGTGATGGGAGTTTTGGATGATATTGTAGATCAAAATTTATCAAGATCAAGATCTCAATTACCCGTGTTGTTGGTTGTTGATGATAATCCTGATATTAGATCGTTTATCAAAAAAGGATTAGGTGAGAGTTATTATATTTATGAAGCAGAAAATGGTGAAAAAGGTTTTGAAGTTGCAAATAAGGTAATTCCAAATATAATTATTACCGATTTGATGATGCCAATAATGGATGGAGTAGAGCTGTGTGGAAAATTAAAAACGACAAAAGAAACAAGTCATATTCCAGTAGTTATGTTAACCGCTAAAACCTCAGAAGAGTCTGAAATTGAAGGGTTGAAAATTGGAGCAGATGCTTATGTTAGAAAACCTTTTGATATGGAATTGTTAGAGTTAAAGTTGTCAAATATTTTAAAACATAGACAGAAGCTACGAAAGGTTTTTAACAGGGAAATAGTCCTTCAGCCGAAAGAAGTGACGGTAACTTCAACTGATGAAACATTCTTGCAAAAGGCTATAGAGATAGTTGAAAAACATATGATGAATTCAGAATTTAGTGTAGAGTTGTTGGTAAAAGAAATGGCTTTAAGTAGGAGTAATTTATTCTTGAAAATTAAAGAACTGACAGGTTTGTCCTCTAGTGAGTTTATCAGAAATATAAGACTAAAAAGAGCTGTTCAATTATTAGAAAAAAGTGATTTGTCGGTGAAAGAGGTAATGTATATGACAGGGTTCAATACCGCATCCTATTTCTCTAAATGCTTTAAAAAACAATTTGGGGTGATCCCTAGTAAATATGTAAGACAAGCGGACCGTGACTCTAATGAAGGGGATGATAGTGCAACTTAAACCATTTGTATCGGTTTAAAGAACATATGTATTTTAATTATTAGTTTATAAAATCAATCTTTGTAGAGAAGATGTAAATTAATATTAATTGCTAATTTATACTCGCTTTTAAGCGAGTATTTTTTTGAGACATATGAGAATAAAAATTATAATTCTAGCTTGTTTTGTTTTATTGACAAGTTGCGGAAGTAAAAAAGAAAAGGAAGAGGTTAGTTCTAAACCGAATATCGTATTTGTTTTTACAGATGATCAAACGTATTCTTCTATTCATGCTTTAGGTAATAATCAAATTATTACTCCAACTATGGATTCATTTGTGGCAGAAGGGACTACTTTCACGCATGCTTATAATATGGGATCTTGGAGTGGTGCCGTTTGTGCAGCTTCTAGAGCTATGATGAATTCTGGAAGATTTGTATGGAGAGCCAATGAATTTAGACAGAAATGGAAGAATAACGATCCAACCTCATTTGATAAGTCTTGGTCAAAAGTTATGGAATCAGCGGGTTATGATACTTATATGACAGGGAAATGGCATGTAGATGCTCCTGCAGGAAAAGTATTTAAAAATGTAAAACATATTCGACCTGGGATGCCAAAAGATGCATGGGATCATTATGCAATGGTAGAAAAATTCAAAAAAAATCCAGAATACAAGAAAAATGGATCAGAGGCAATTATGCCTGTTGGCTATAACAGGCCTCAAAATGAAAATGATACCTCTTGGTCTCCAACGGAAACCAAATTTGGTGGTTTTTGGAAGGGAGGAAAGCATTGGAGTGAAGTATTAAAAGATGATGCCATTGACTTTATTAATCAAGCAAAAACAAAGGAAACTCCGTTTTTTATGTATTTAGCATTTAATGCACCGCATGATCCTAGACAGGCACCTCAGGAATATCAAGATATGTATAAGGTGGAAGATATGGAATTGCCAAAAAGTTATATGTCTGAGTATCCTTATCGTCATGATATAGCTAATAGCAACGATTTAAGAGATGAAGCATTGGCTCCTTTCCCAAGAACAGAGTATGCTATAAAAACTCATATTAAAGAATATTATGCGAGTATTACACATGTAGACGCTCAAATTGGATTGATTGTAGATGCGTTAAAGAAATCAGGTAAAATGGATAATACGTATATAATTTTTACTGCAGATCATGGATTGGCAATGGGAAGACATGGATTACTTGGGAAACAAAATTTATACGATCATAGTATGCGTCCACCAATGATCATTTTAGGGCCTGAAGTACCTAAAAATAAAAGAGTTGATTCCGATGTGTATTTACAAGATGCTATGGCTACCGCCATTGATTTGACAGGGATTCAAAAACCTGAGTTTGTTGAATTCAATAGTTTTCTTGATTTAGCAAAAGGAAATGTAACTGAAAGTCATTATAAAGAAGTTTATGGAGCATATTTAAGTGTGCAACGTATGATTAGAAAAAACGGGTTTAAGTTATTGGTCTATCCAGAAATCGAAAAAGTGATGTTGTTTGATATGAATAGTGATCCTGAAGAAATGAACGATATTGCTCAATTACCGGAAAACAAAGAAAAGGTGAGAGCCTTATTTAAAGATTTGATAAGGCTGCAGAAAGAAATGGATGATCCATTAGATATTCAATCTATATATAAGAAACTTTAAAAGCTCACTTCAGATGTATAAAAATATTGTATTTGGTATGATTACTGGACTCGTACTTTTAAGTTGTGAGTCTAAAGAGAATAAAAATAAGTCTCATAAAACTTCTCAGAAACCCAATATTATTGTGGTTCTCACAGATGATCAAGGTTGGGCTGATGTTGGTTTTAATGGCGGAACCGATATTCCAACTCCAAATCTGGATGCTATTGCAAGTGAAGGTGTGATTTTTTCTAATGGTTATGTTTCACATCCTTATTGCAGTCCTTCAAGGGCAGGACTTTTAACAGGTAGGTTTCAAGCTCGTTTTGGGCATGATTGTAATATGCCTTATAATACCGTGAATGATGAAACGGTAGGAACTCCTTTGTCTGAAGTGATGATTTCCGAAGCATTAAAAGAAAAAGGATATAGAACAAGCGCTATCGGAAAATGGCATGTAGGAGATCATCCTGATTTGCACCCTCCTAAACAAGGTTTTGACCATTGGTTTGGTTTTCCAGGAGGAGGTA
Organism: Flavicella sp. IMCC45537; assembly: GCF_057197705.1. Taxonomy (NCBI): domain Bacteria; kingdom Pseudomonadati; phylum Bacteroidota; class Flavobacteriia; order Flavobacteriales; family Flavobacteriaceae; genus Flavicella; species Flavicella sp. IMCC45537. The sequence continues at coordinate 1,698,758 of NZ_CM170067.1, read as the reverse complement.
TGAATTATTGGGGAATATCAAACGGACCTTTACAAACTATTTTTAGAAATGGAGTTGAGGTTCCGCAAGAGGAATTATCTTATCTAACGGATGATTTTACAGATGAAGCAATTCGTTTTATTAATGAAAAAATTGACAAGCCTTTTTTTATGTATCTAGCATACAATGCTCCCCACGGTCCAAATCATGCCACCGAAAAATACTTGGATAACACAAAGCATATTGAGTATGGTGGAAGAAGTGTTTATGGTGCTATGGTGAATGCAGTGGATTATAACGTGGGAAGAATAGATTCAACTCTTGTTGCAAATGGGATTAAAGAGAACACGATTTTAGTCTATTTAAGTGATAATGGAGGTCGTGGTGAATTTGCGGATAATCGTCCAAATAGGGGGTATAAAGGAATGTTGTTTGAAGGTGGAATCAAAGTTCCATTTTTCATCAGATGGCCTGGAGGATTAAAAGGAAATCAAGTATATTCAAACATGGTAACTTCTTTAGATTTATTTCCTACTTTTTTGGATGCTATTGGAGAGGATCCGAAGCAAAGAAAACAATTAGATGGAGTTAGTTTGTTGCCATATGTAAGTGAGCAAAAACTAGATAAGCCTCATGATTTATTATTCTGGAGGTCTGTTGGTGGTTATGAATATGCTGTTAGAAAAGGTGATTATAAATTGTATAAAAGTGCCTCCAAGGAGAAAACACTTTTATTTAATTTAAAAGCTGATTCGTATGAACGACATGACATTGCGGATCTTTATCTAGATATTGTAAAAGAATTAGAAAAAGAATACAAAAAATGGGATGCTGAAAACATTGAGCCAGGTTGGTTAGATCCGCATATTCCAAACTGCATTAAAGGACAAAAAAAGTGGGAGTTTGAAAGAAAAAAATCGACTTATACCATGAGTAAAAAACGTTATTCTAAAAAAAATAAAGAAGAACATTAAAATTTTATTTTTAATTGAAATAACAAGGAGTTTAGAATTTGAAATAATGAAGTTCAGTTTTAATTCAGTAAAAAGTACGCGATGGGCAGTGGTCAAAACCATATGTTATACTGAATCAAGGTATTGATATGTTGTTCATATGCAATCTATTTATAACTTTACTACTTAAAACCAAATTAAACTTTTGAAAATGAAATTATTGAAAAACCTAGTCGGAATAGTTACCTTAGTTCTGTGTGTTATTACAGCATCTTGTTCTAAAGATGATCCTGCTCCTGCACCCGCACCAGAACCAGCGGTTTTAGTATACCCATTAAATAATGAGGCTTGTGAACCAGGTTCTATTGAATCTGAGACAAGAGCAACCGTTTTGTTTGATTGGAATAAATCTGCTAATACAACGAGCTATAGAGTTTATTATAAAAACTTGGATACAAATGAAGAATTATCTGAAACTACTTCAATAGATAGTAGAGAAATAACCTTGACAAGAGAAACTCCTTATTCATGGTATGTAGTGTCTAGTTCAAGCTCTTCTGAAGCTACTGCGAAAAGCGATGTTTGGCAATTTTACTTATCTGGGGATGGAGAAGTCAATTATGTCCCATTTCCTGCTAAATTAATAAGTCCAGCGTTTGAAGAAATACTGACGAATACGTCGGTAACATTAACTTGGGAAGGGAGCGATGCAGATAATGATATTTTAAATTATGATGTTTATTTAGACGAGAATGAAACTCCGACAACGAAGGTGGGAGATGCTATTACCGATTCTGAATTGGTTCAAAATTTATCGGCTGGTAAAACCTATTATTGGAAGGTAGTAACGAGAGATGAAATTGGAAATTCATCCACTTCTGTAATTTCTAAATTTTCGATTAATTAAAGATGAATTTTTACAAAAAGCTTTTATGTATCGGGGTTAGTGTCATATTCTTGATGGGATGTACTGGCTTACCTACGAAAGATAAACCAAAAGATACTACTCAATGGAAGGCTGTTTTATCTTCAGATGGATCTGAGCCGATTCAAAGACATGAAGCAGCTTTTGTAAATGTGGGGACAAAATTTTATTTGTTAGGTGGCAGAGGAATTAGACCGGTTAGTATTTTTGATACAACAACTAAAACATGGTCAAAAGGGACTAAACCTCCTATGGAGTTCCATCATTTTCAACCTGTGGTGTTTGAAAATAAAGTTTATATCATAGGGGCTATGACAGGTAAATACCCGGGAGAAACTCCTGTGTCACATGTGTATTATTATAATACAATTAAGGATTCATGGCATAAATCTTCTGAAATCCCTGTTGAAAGAAGAAGAGGTTCTACTGGAAATGCTTTGAAAGGAAGTATGGTTTATATTACTTGTGGAATTGTAGATGGACATAGAGGTGGTCATCAAAAATGGTTTGATAGTTTTGATTTAGTTAGCGGAAATTGGAAGATTCTACCAGATGCACCTAGAGCAAGAGATCATTTTCAGGCGGTCTATTTGAACAATAAAATCTATTCTTTGGCGGGTCGATTATCGAAGGCACCTAAAAAAACTTTTTCGGAAACAATTGCTGAAGTCGATGTGTTTGACATGAATTTGATGAAATGGTCAACCCTGAAAGAGAATTTACCTACGCAAAGAGCCGGTAATATGGCAGTAGCCTTTAAAGATGATGTTCTGGTAATTGGTGGTGAATCGGCCACACAAGATTTGGCACATGCTGAAGTAGAGGCGTTGAATACTAAAAATAATACATGGAGAAGTTATCCTTCCTTACTTCAAGGTAGACATGGGACAGGAGCATTTGTTTTTAATAAGCATATTTATGTGGCTTCTGGCTGTGGGCATAGAGGTGGTTCTCCTGAATTACAATCAATGGAACAATATTAAATAAGAATATGAGAATAGTAAAATTAGCAATTGTACTTGTTGCTGCACTCGGGAGTTGCACATCTAACAAAGTTAAAAAATCAGATAACCCTGAAAAACCTAATGTGATTTTAGTGATCACCGATGATCAGGGATATGGAGATTTGGCAGTGCATGGAAATAAAATTATTAAAACTCCCAATTTAGATGTTTTCCATGGAGAAAGTTATCATTTAACTGATTTTCATGTGGGACCTACATGTGCACCAACAAGATCTGCTTTAATGACAGGTAGATATGCAAATAGTACCGGTGTATGGCATACGATCGGGGGTTGGTCCTTATTGAGAGAGCAAGAAAAAACTTTAGCAGATATGTTCTCAGAAGGTGGATATGTAACAGGTGGCTTTGGAAAATGGCACATGGGGGATAACTATCCATTTAGACCTGAACATAGAGGGTTTCAAAATACAGTGATGCATGGAGGCGGTGGTGTTCAACAAACTCCAGATTTTTGGAATAACACTTATTTTGATGATGTATATTTCAAGGACGGAAAACCAGTCCAATATAAAGGATATTGCACGGATGTCTTTTTTTGGGAAGCTATTGAGTTTATCAAAAAGAATAAAGAAAATCCATTCTTTTGTTATATAGCTCCAAATGCGCCGCACGGACCGTATAATGTACCTCTTGAATACTATAATATGTACAAAGATTTACCTGGTGATGTTTTGCAGGAGAAGCAAAAGCGTTTTTATGGAATGATCACGAATATAGATGATAATTTCGGGAAATTGCGAGAGACATTAAAAGAATTAAAAGTAGCTGACAATACGATATTAATTTTTATGACGGACAATGGAACTGCAGCGGGTGAGTATTATAACAAAAAGACAAAAGTAAGTACTGGATTTAATTCAGGAATGCGCGGTCATAAAGGAAGCCAGTATGAAGGTGGACATAGAGTTCCATTTTTTATTCATTGGAAAAATGGAAATATCTATAAATCAACAGACATTAATGAGTTGACGGGAGTTGTTGATATTATGCCAACTTTAGCGGAACTATGCGGGATTTCTTTGCCTAAAGACCATCTTAAGATTGCTGGAGAAAGTATTGTTTCAATGTTGAAAAATCCTCAGCTTACAAATGACAGAATGCTTGTTACGGATTCTCAGAGAATTCAAAACCCAAAAAAGTGGAAGAGTTCTGCAGTAATGCAAAATAAATGGAGGTTGATCAATGGAAAAGAATTGTATAATATTTCAAACGATAAGGGACAAAAGAATAACATAGCAGATGCTAACCCAGAAAAAGTAGCTGAAATGCGTGCCTTTTATGAAGCGTGGTGGAAAGAAGTATCTGTGGATTTTGATAAGGAAATTTATTTTAAAGTAGGTTTAGATATTGAAAACCCTATAGCTTTGACTTGCCATGATATTCATGCAGATAATGGAAATCAACCTTGGAATCAAGTGGCTATTAGAAATGGGGATCAAGGAAAAGGTTATTGGTGTATAGATGTTAAAGAAACGGGGAAATATAAAGTTTCTTTGACTAGGTATCCTGCGGAAGCAAATCTTTTAATAAATACAACGGTTCCTGCAATTACTAAAGAAGATTTTCCAGGATTGGAAAGAGAATTACCAAAAGGAAAAAATCTTGGGTATACTAAGGCATCTATCAATATAGGAAATCAAGTAAAAAGAGAAGTTGAAGTTTCTGATAACGATAAGAGTGCGGATTTTGTTGTAGAACTTACTCAGGGTAAGGCCAAAATGAATGCGAACTTTTATAACAAGAAGGGAGAAAAGAATGTTGCTTATTATGTTTATATAGAAAAAATATAATAAACTATCCATAAACAAAAAAGGTCAACCATTCGGTTGACCTTTTTTTATTTCTAAAGTTGTTATTATTTCCATTCACTAAGTTCAAAGGCATTGATCCAAATACCTTTACCTTCAGTTCCGTTGTAGTTTATTATTACCGGATTTTTTCCGTCTGATTGTATTATCACGGTACTTGTTCCTGGTAAGTCCCACTGCATTTGTTTTCCTTCTGTAACAGTTCCTTTGACTGGTGATTCTCCAACTAAAGATGAAGAAGTGATCGTTAGGTTCTTTTCATAGGGTAATTTATAAGTGTTTAATGATTTTAATTTGTCCTTATTAGGGTCCATCAAATCAGAATTTGTTCTTGGAGCATGATGCCAAACTTTTAACTTATAATTTCCTTTTGGTAGATTTTCTAAAGTCAAATTGATACCTTCCTTACTTACTCCAATGGCTCCATCGCCATATGCAAATCCATATTTACCAACAACATTCATTTCTCCCAACCATTTTACAAAACCTTCTTTATGAGCTGAAGTAATACTAATTTTAGCCTTTTCAAAAGATTTGAATTCATACGAGTTTGTTTGATCATTACTTCCATTCCAAAAATTCCATCCGAATTGTGTTAATTGATCTGGGGCTCCTAGATCTACTCTTTCGTTTTTGAAATCATACACCGTTATGGCATCTCTAGAAATGATATTAGCATTGCTTTCTGTGGTATAGGTTGTGATTTTTGCTGATTTCAAACCTTTTGATTTTGCATAAATGGAAATTTTACCAGGTTTAGAACCCGCTCTTACCAATGCCGGAGCAATTCCATATTCTGTAAACATTGGGTTTGCATTTATTTCGATATCATCACCAATAATTGAGGCATCTCCTTTGGTAGAAAACGTGATCTTTTTCTCAGAATCTGTAACAGTATTACCGTTTTTGTCAACAATAGTTGCGTATACCATTAAAATATCTGTTTGATCTGCAACAAAAGTCCTCCCTTCAATGTCTGCTCTTAATTGAATAGCATGAGGTTTGCCAGCAGTGCTTTTAGATGTTTGTAAACTTGATGCATCGTCAAAATATGCTTTCGCAGTAAGTTTACCTTTTTTGTACTTGATATTTTTAAATATAAATGGAGGGTGATCTAATCCAACATAACTTGTATCTGCACTTGGTTTGTCTCTAGCAATTGATTTACCATTCAATAGTAATTCGACTTCGTTTCCATTGCTGTAAACTGTAATTTCCTCCGTATTGGAATTCCATTCTTCTTTGATGTCAATAAACGGTTTCTCTAATAATTCTGATTTGTACCATTCTGCAGCTGGTCTAGGTTGTCTAAATATGGTCATCAAACCACTTCTAGTTCTATCTATAGAATCGTTAGCTTTAGGGTGTGTTGGATGAAAAGTATAATAAGCATGTGCTGTCCATGCAATTAACCCAGTCATTAACGGGTCTCGTTTATAAGGAGCAACTGATTTGGCTCCTATGCGTCCTTCCATTGCAAATATAGGTTCTGTTCGGTCCCAGATAAAAGGCCCATAAAGCATATTGGCATTGATGTCTGTTAAGCCAGAGGCTTGCCAACCAGTCCAACGTGCGCCCTGTGAGGCTGTAAGTCTATTTGGGTCTTCTTGCTTAATGGTGTTATGGATTCTTGGGACGTAACCTCTGTGATTCACACCTGCTCCCCACATGACAATAGAAGGGTGATTTCTATGATTTCTTACCATAGTTCTTGCCGCTTTTTCAACGTTGTCCCACCATTCGTCTTTTTGAGAAATAGAAATCCAAGTTGGAGCTTCTTCATATGCTAAGATTCCAAGTTCATCGCAAGCATCCAAAAGAGCATTGTCTTGCGGGTAATGTGCTGTTCTAATAATGTTAAAGCCAAATTCCTTGAATTGTAAAACATCTTTATAATGAAGAGAATTAGGAACAGCATCCCCTAGATATGGATATTGTTGATGTCTATTCATACCTAGTAATTTAATTGGTTTACCGTTCAAAAGAAACCCTCTTATTGGGTCTTGTTCGAATTTTCTTAATCCAATTTTATTTTCGATAAAATCTACTTCTTTTCCGTCTACTTCTATAACTGAATTTACACGGTACAGATATGGGTTTTTAGTATCCCAAAGTTCTACATTATCTTCTAAACTTCCTATTTGGTTGAATTGATATTCTTGTCCGGGTAATAATTCTTGTGTGTTTTCTAAATTTAAAACAACGATATGCTCTTTGTCAATAATACGTGTTCTGATTTTTACAGTAGTAGGTTTTGTGTTTTCGTTTTTTACAGCTGTTTTGATATCAATAGTAGCGTTTTTATTCACAGGGTCTATAGTAGGTGTTGTAATGTTTACCCCTGAGTTTAATGATTCCCAGTTAAAAGTAACATGTACTGGATTTGTTTCCACTAGATATACATCACGGTAAAGACCACTAAATTTAACATAGTCAAAGGGACCTGGATCAGGAGGAACAATTTCATTTCTTCTATTATCAACTAATAATGTAATTTGGTTGACACTTCCTTTCTGAACGAATTCTGTAACATCGAAATGAAAAGGTGTATACCCTCCGATAGAATTCTGTCCTACGTGAACACCATTGATCCATAAATCAGTTACTTGATGTGCACCTTCAAACTCTAGAAATACCTTTTTGTTAGATTCCTGAATATTTAAGTTTTTTCTGTACCAACCAACCGTTCTATGAAAAACTAATTGTGTTTTTTCGTCTTGAAGTCCATCTAATGTTAAGGAGGTAAGCTTTAATGTATGAGGAACACTAATTTGTTCCCATTTGGAATCATCTAAGTTCTTTGTGTAAAATTTTTCATCAGGGTCGCCTAAATGAAACTTCCAATTTTGATTCAAACTTGTTTTTGTCCTATCAGTATTTGGGAAACCAAAAGGAAGCTCTTGACTTGTTGCCGATAAGCATACCAAGGCAAGTAATAATAATGCTGCGTTTTTTTTCATATTTATTAATTTAATTTTTCTTTTGCCAGACTCTAAAATATTTTATGTGGAATTCTCCATCCAAACGATTGTCATCAGGTAGTGCTCCAAACCACTTGTTAGATTCACAATTGAAGTTGATTTCTAAGGGTTGATGCCAATGTGTGTTTTTTGCTTCTCTAAACAAAATACCATCAATATAAAACCGAATAAACTCAGGTGTCCATTCAAGTCCCCAAACATGATAGTCTTTTTGTAATTCTTGAGGGAAGTAATACTTTTTTGTTCTTGAAAAATGTTTTTTGATATTTCCTTTATCCTCAGGAGCTCTAAACACATGAATGTTTGAATTTAAGTCATGACGGTTGTAGATAACACCAGGGGCATTTTCACAAATATCAATTTCTGTCCACCAATCTTTACTTACATTAGTCATCCAAAAACCTGAGACCCACGGGGCATCCATCAGTTTAATTTCAGCTTCAAAGTACCCGTATAAAAATTTTTGTTTGCTTTTAATAAAGCCAGTAGAATGTGTATAAGTTTCAGGTAATTTTTCATCGCCGTGTTGATTGACTCTAATTACAACTTCCCCTTTTTCTAAACTTACATTGCTACCATGAAAATACGTTGGTGCTCGACCTTTCCATTTGGGATTGTTAGGGTACCATTTATTGGTGTTTAGTTTTCCTTTTTGAAATTCATCAGAGCCACTTTTAGATTTTTTCCAGTTGCCAGAGTTCTCTTGATCGGACAAAGGGTGTTTATCCGTTTTTCTTAAAACAGCTGTTTCTGTTTTTACGGAATCTACATAGCGTTTTGGTGGTATCGTTAGATTTTGAGAATAGCAATGTACTATTCCAAATACAACAAGGAATAATAATGTTAGACGATTTTTTTTCATGAGTATAATTGGTTTGTTTTATGAGTTTTAAGCTATGGTAAAATTATCGAGTATATCGGTTTCATTGAGAAACGTATGTGTTTTTGAACAGAACAAAATTCTTGAGGAATGATAAAAATTTACTATTCGTGTGGGTTTTTTCTAAAATGTAAAGGAGAACAATTCATAAACTTTTGAAATTGTTTATAGAAAAAGGGAAGACTTTCATATCCGCAGTCATAAGCAATTTGGCTGACCTGTTTTGTTGTCTCAGTTAGTGATTTGCAGGCTAGATTGATTCTGTATTCGTTAACAAAGGTGAAAAACGATTTGTTAAAAGTTTTTTTGAAAAACCGGCAAAAAGCTTCGTCTGTCATCGCCACTAAACTAGAAACATCACTTAATTTAATTTTTTTATCATAATTATGCCTTACAAAATGATAAACTGCCTCAATTCTATTGTTGGCCTTTCGATTTAATATGGGAGTGAAATTCGAAGAAGATAATAATTCGAGGTCTTCCTCTTTACTTAAACTCTCTAAAAGCTGAACAAATCCAAGCATTTTGTGAAATGGATCTAGCGCTAACAACTCAAATAAACGTTTTGAGAATTTTTCTGAGGTATCAGAAGAAAATTTAATTCCTTGTTTTGATTTAGAGAATAATTTTTTGATGTTTGAGAATTCTTGTTTTTCTATCCAGTTTTGACCTAGTAATTCTTCATCCCATTGAAAGATGATAGATTGAACATGTGCTACATTTTCATCTGTGTTTTTCCAGCAGTGAGGAATATTGGGACCGAGTAATACAAAATCACCTTCCTCAAATTTTTGTATGCTATTTCCAACATACCTAATCCCTTTACTTTTTACTATATAAGTAAGCTCAAATTCAGGATGGAAATGCCAAGGTGCAGTAAACCTTTTATTGTTGAAAATAAATGAGTTAAAAGAGTTTTCAGCAGGTGAAGCTATTTTTTCAAATTCGGCTTTCATGATCTGTTTTTTTTCAAAAATACTCAATTATGATGTTATTATCTGTTTTATTTATACAGTATGTCAATATAGATTACTATTCGGCTAGAATAGGTACTTTTTGCTTTCTAACATGTCTTTATTTTTGAATTATCAATTAACTAATTACAAATAGTATCATATGAGCACTACATGTAGAGCAGCTATAGCCAACGGGAAAGGTGGTTTTAGTATCGAAAATATTGAAGTAGGAAATCCTAAAAAAGATGAGGTTTTAGTGGCTATTAAAGCTGCTGGACTGTGTCATACAGATCATGATTCCTTAAGTTGGGGAAAACCAATAGTGATGGGACATGAGGGAGCTGGGATTGTTACTGCAATTGGAGATTCTGTTAAAACCGTTAAAGTTGGGGATTCTGTAATCTTAAATTGGGCTACTCCCTGTGGAGCATGTTTTCAGTGTGAGCATGAAAATGAACATATTTGTGAGAATAATTCTCCTGTAGTTGCTGGAGGCAATGGTTATACAGAGGGGCATGCTCATATCGATGGGACAAAGTATAACGATGCACCCATTGAACGTTCTTTTAATATTGGAACGCTATCCGAGTTTACTTTAGTGAAAGAATCTGCTGTCGTTAAAAACCCTATTCAAGATATGAGTTATTCGGCGGCGAGTATTGTAAGTTGTGGAGTCATGACAGGTTTTGGATCTGCAGTGAATACAGCGAAAGTTTCAGAAGGTTCTTCTGCCGTTGTTTTGGGAACAGGTGGAGTAGGCTTAAATGTTATTCAAGGAATAAAAGTGTCAAAGGCCTCAAAAATAATCGCCATAGATATCAATCAAACACGTTTGGATATGGCTGTGGAGTTTGGAGCTACACATACGATATTAGCAGATAAGAATGATAAGGGACTTTTGAAAGCTGCTGAGAAAGTGAAGGCAATGACTGATGGCCGAGGGGCAGATTATGCCTTTGAATGCACTGCGATTCCTGCATTAGGAGCGGCGCCATTGGCCATGGTTAGAAATGCAGGAACTGCGGTACAAGTAAGCGGAATTGAACAAGAAGTATTGATTGATATGGCTTTGTTTGAATGGGATAAGAAATACATCAACCCATTATATGGTAAATGCAACCCACAAAAGGATTTTCCAAAAATTATTGATCATTATAAAAAAGGAGATATCATGCTAGATGAAATGATTACACGTACGTATCCCTTAGATAATTTACAACAAGCATTTGATGACATGCTTTCAGGAAAAAATGCGAAAGGTGTAATAGTTTTTGAGTAATTGATGATGTCGAATTTTAAAACTACAGAAATTTCAGACCCGCGTTTTGAAACGAATAATTTACGTCATATCACGGTAAAAAGTAAGCATCTGAATCATAGGGGGGATATTTCAGTTTTTGTACCACAAGGAAAAAAATTAAAGAATCTACCCGTTGTTATATTGATGCATGGGGTTTACGGCAGTCATTGGATTTGGGCTCACAAAACTGGTATTCATTTAAAAATGAAAGAATGGATAGAGAAAGGTGAAATTCAGCCGATGATAATTGCAATGCCTTCTGATGGCTTATGGGGAGATGGAAGTGCGTATGTAAAACATAGGCAATCAAATTTTGAAAAATGGATTGTGGAGGATGTTCCAGATGCTGTTAAAGAATTGATACCTCAAGCAAGTGATACTTCTAAATTTTTTATAGCTGGTCTCTCTATGGGAGGGTTTGGTGCTTTACGGTTAGGGATAAAATACAATCAGTTTTTTTCTGGAGTGTCCGGTTTATCCTCCATAACGGTACTTGAGGAGATGAAACTTTTTGTAGAAGAACCTTTAGAGGCTTATAAAGAAGAAAATAAAGAAGCTATTTCGGTATATGCTACAATTTTGAGAAATATTGAAAATTTGCCGCCATTTAGATTTGATTGTGGACGGGATGATGAGTTGATAGAAGGAAACAGAAAGTTACATCAGCAGTTGATAGAGGCAAAAATTGAACATACCTATAAAGAAAATTCAGGGAAACATGAATGGATTTATTGGGAAACACATATTAAAGAGACCATTGAGTTTTTTGATGGAATTTTAAAAAAACAAATAAAAATTTAAAGCTAAAAATATGGAAAAAAGTGCATTGCCAGATCCATTTGAAGAGGCGCGTATCCAAAAAGGATATGGAAAAATGAATGATCAGGAGGATCCTGTCACAATGGTTCTTGGTTTGAAAGACGTACGAAAATGTGCACATAACTGGAAAAAGTTTCAGTCTGGTGCTACCCCAGGGAGAATTGTAGTTCCTTCTGAAGTAAATATAAGGGATACAAGACAAATTCCTTTTGAGGTAGATCCACCAGAGCATAAGGATTTTAGATCCTTAGTGGAACCTTGGTTTAAAAGACCTCTAGAGGAAGGGTATGTAAATAAACTGACTGATCAGATAAATGATTTAGTTGATGAGGTTTTAACGATGAATGAAGTTGAGGTTGTTGCAGATTTTTCTTTGAAATTACAATCTAGGGCCTTGACGTTGTTATTGAATATTCCTTATGAGGAATCTGAATTATGGATTTCTTGGGGAACACACGTGTTTCGAAGTGAAGGAAATGATCTAGATGGAGACAAAGCAAAGCTATTGTATGATTATATAGATGGTAAAATCTGTATGGCGATGCAGAATCCGGGTGATGATTTGTATTCTATGTTATTAGCGGCAACGGTAAATGGTAAAAAGTTAACTAGAGAGGAAATTAAAGGAATTATCATCCTAACATTTTCTGGTGGTAGAGATACGGTGATCAATGCCATCACAAATTCAATTGCATACTTTGCCGAGCACCAGGAATCTTTAAAAAGATTAGCAGAAGAGCCAGAAATTACTGGAAAAGCAGTAGAGGAATTGATTCGTTATTTTTCTCCATTAACTCATATGGGTAGGGTGGTTACTGAAGATACTGAAGTTTGTGAACATGCAGTGAAGACTGATTCAAGAATTTCATTATGCTGGGCTTCAGCGAATAGGGATGCCAAAGTTTTTGAAAATCCGAATGAAGTTGTTTTGGATAGAAAATTAAATCCGCATGTGGCTTTTGGTTTCAGTCATCATAATTGTTTGGGGGCAACTCATGCGCGACAAATCATGAATATTTTATTAAAAACACTAGCGAATAAAGTTCAATCGATAGATATAATTGACTTCAAAGAGAATATTGAAGATTTAGACCAGTTCAAAAGAAAAGTTGGTTACGATTCTATAAAAGTAAAATTCAATAAAAAATAAAATAAGAATAAAATGGCAAAAATAACATTTATAACAAGAGAGAATGAGATGGTTACCTTAGAGGGGACTTCAGGGTCAGTAATGCAGTTGGCTGTAGATAATAATGTGCCTGGAATTGATGGTGATTGTGGGGGAGTTTGTTCTTGTGCAACTTGTCATGTGCATGTAGATGAGGCTCATGTTAGTAAAACGGGTGAAGCAAGTGAAATAGAAGCGGATATGCTCGAATTAAATGATCATGCAAATGATAGAAGTCGTTTGTGTTGTCAATTAGAAATTAGTGATGCTTTAGATGGTGTTGTGTTGCAGGTTGCGGAATCTGAATAATAAAAAAATAAATGATGGTTGAGAACAATACTGATACACAGACTTGTGTGGTAATAGGTGCAAGTCATGGTGGTGTTAATTTTGCATTTTCCTTGAGGAAAGAAGGTTGGAAAGGGAAAATCGTTTTATTTGATCGCGATCCAATATTGCCTTATCACAAGCCACCTTTGTCAAAAGCATATTTAACCAGTGCAGAGGGAATGGATTCTAACTTTTTGAAGTCAAAAGAGAGTTATGATAAGGAATCTATTGAGTTGTGTTTAGGAGTATCAGTTCAAAAAATTGATAGACTAGAAAAGAATATCGTATTGAAGGATGGGACCATTATTGAATATGATAAACTAGTTTTAGCCACAGGAGCTAGACCCTTTATTCCACCTATTCCTGGAGTTAAATCAGCATTAAATTTATTTCCTTTAAGAACAGGAGCTGATGTAGAGAATATCCGATTGGCATTTGAGAAATCAGTTTCGAAAAATATTTTGATTATTGGAGGAGGTTATATTGGATTGGAAACAGCAGCTTCTTTAAAGAAACTAGGCGGTAATGTTACTGTTTTAGAAAGGGAAGAACGAGTTTTAGCCAGGGTTACCGCTCTTGAAATGTCCTCGTTTTTTATGGATTTGCATCATGAAAATGGCGTGGATGTTTTGGTCAATAAAAATGTTGTAAAGATTGATGCCAAATCGGAAACTAATGTTGTTGTTTGTGCTGATGGATCTTCTTATGAGGCGGATATAATTATTGTGGGTGTTGGAATTAAAGTGAATTCAGAATTGGCTAAAGAAGCCGGACTTGTGATTGATAATGGAATTCAAGTTGATGGAACAGCGAAAACAAGTGATGCTTCTATTTATGCTATCGGTGACTGCACGTATCACTACAATCCACATTATGATAGAAAAATTCGTTTAGAGTCTGTTCAGAATGCGGTAGACCAGGCAAAGGTTGCTGCTGCAGCAATTTGTGGGAAAACATCAGAATACAATAGTATCCCCTGGTTTTGGTCAGATCAATATGATGTGAAATTACAAATGGTTGGATTGTCTCAAGGTTATGATGAAGTGATCACTCGACAAGAGGAAGATCCTGCTAAATTTTCTATTTGGTATTTCAAATCAGACGAATTGTTAGCTGTTGATGCAGTAAATAATCCCAAAGCATTTGTCATTGGAACAAAATTTATTAAGGGTTCCAACCCAATAGATAAAACTAAATTAAAAGACAGTTCGGTGGTGTTTAAACCTGTGAACTTGTTAAAATAATACATCAAACTCATGAGAATAGCATCGCTAAGTATTACCCTTTTATTATTATTTGTGGCTTGTAGTCAAGAGAAAAATAATTCTAGAGAAACCATTGATTTTAATAAAAATTGGAAATTTGAATTGAAAGATGATGCCAAAATAGCATCTCCGAAATATGATGATTCTCAATGGAGGGTTTTAGATGTACCTCATGATTGGAGTATAGAAATAGGCTATAATAAGGAAAAAGGAGCTGCTAGTACTGGGTTTGTTGAAGGTGGTATGGGCTGGTATAGAAAGCACTTTGTCCTTTCAGAAAAAGATGAAGATAAAGAGATTTCAGTTTTGTTTGATGGTGTTTACAACAATGCAAGTGTATGGATAAATGGTCATTTTTTAGGGAAAAGACCTTATGGATATAGTAGTTTTTCTTATAATTTAACAGAGTTTTTAAGTTTTGATGGTTCTGACAATGTGATTGCTGTTCAAGTAGATAGAAAGGCTTTTATCGATTCTAGATGGTATACCGGTTCTGGTATTTATAGGAACGTTACGTTGATAAAGAAGAATCCATTACATATGAAACAATGGGGGGTACAAATTACTACACCTGAGGTTTCGAAAGATAAAGCTTTGTTATCTGTTAGTACAAAGTTGTCGGATGCTGTGGCTATGTCTGAGAATAATTTATCAATAAAATATAGTGTTTATGATACTGATAAAAAGTTGGTAAAGAGCAAAGAGCAAAAAGTGAAAGATCAAAATTCGATTCAGGTTGCGATTCCAATTTTGAATCCTAAATTATGGGGTGTTGATTCTCCCAATTTATATATCTTAAAAGTGCAGTTGTTTGATTCTGAAAATATTGTAGATGAGGTGATTGAAACTTTTGGGGTAAGAACTTTTAATTTTGATGCAGCTAAAGGATTTTCTTTAAATGGTCAAAACATGAAAATTAAAGGAGTTAATTTACATCATGATGCTGGTGCTGTAGGAGCAGCGGTTCCAAAGGCAATTTGGGAGTATAGGATTGATAAACTAAAATCAATTGGGGTGAATGCTGTACGTATGTCTCACAATCCACATTCTACTGAGTTGATGGAGGTTTGTGATGAAAAAGGAATGTTAGTGATGGCAGAGGCCTTTGATGAATGGTACAACCCTAAAAAGAAAAGTTTAGTTTATTTAGGAGATAATGCTGCTTCAAAGGAAGATTCTAAATCTTATCCGTCTGTGTTTAATGAATGGGCAGAACGTGATTTGAAAGATTTAATTTTGAGAGATTTTAATCATCCATCTGTTTTTATGTGGAGTATCGGAAATGAAATTGAATGGACGTTTCCGTATTATTCTAAAGCTTACAGAGAAATAAATAAAAAATCTGGTGCCCAGGGGTATGAGCAAGTTCCTGACTACGATGTGGTTAATATTAATAAAGTTTTTACTAAATATTTTGAAGGAGAAGATCCTCTAGCAAAAACGGCAAAGCAGTTGGTGAAATGGGTCAAAGAAGTAGATACAACTCGTCCAACAACGTGTGGTAGTGTTTTACCTTCTATAGGTATGGCTAGTGGTTATGGAACTGCCGTAGACGTATACGGATTTAATTATCGCGCTTCAGAATATGATAGAGCTCACAAAGTATATCCTAATTTAAAAATATTAGGAACAGAGAATTGGGGGGCTTATTCGGAGTGGAAAGCTTGTATTGAAAGGGAATTTGTTTCTGGTATTTTTGCTTGGACTGGATTTGCGTATCTAGGAGAAGCGGGACCTTGGCCAAGAAAAGGTTTGGAAATTTCTTTTTTCGATTATGCTGGTTTGAAAACACCAAGAGGTCATTTTTATGAATGTCTTTGGAAAAAGGACCCAAAGGTATATATGGTGACTACTCCAGCTAAAGAATCAGAATTTTCCTATTCGGAAAAAGAGGGATGGAAATTTGACATGCAGTATACACCTGCACCTGTATGGAAAATGCTTAGGAAATGGGAATGGTACAAAGTGTATCCAAAATGGAATTATACAACTACGGAACCAATTATTGTACAGGCGTATACAAATTGTGAAGAGGCTGAATTGTTTTTAAACGGAAATTCTTTAGGAAAACAAAAACTTGAAGATGTTAAAGAAACAGATAATATAATCAAGTGGATGGTACCATATAGTGAAGGTGTATTAAAAGTAGTGGGCTATAATAATGGGATAAAAGTTGATTCGTATGAATTATCAAGTCAAGGTGTTTTGACTTCTATTGCTATAAAAGGGAATAAAACTATTCTAAAAGCAGATGGATATGATGTGGCGGTCATAGAAATAAACTTGTTAGATGAAAAAGGAAACCTCATTACCGATAAAGACCATACCATCAGTTTTAGTCATGGTAAGTTGTTGAAAACGATTGGTGTAGATAATGGATGGGAAAAAAATGTGGCGACCCATCAAGGTAATGTTGTGAAAACTCATCAAGGAAAAGCTATTTTGTTGGTTCAGACAAAAACTGAACAAGGCATGGAGTCTATTTCCGCTTCAACAGCAGGTATTACCTCAGAAATATTAAAAGTCAAAATAGAATAAAAAACCATTTAGTCTTTTAATTAAGCGATTTGTGTTCCTAACAAGTTGATCTAATTGATATCTTTGAGCTATATCATTTCCAATTAAATATATAATAGAATGAAAGCAATCAAATATATCATAGCAATTTCACTTATATTGATATCATGTTCCAAAAAGCATGAGACTTCCACAAAACAGAGCGTTATTTACAAAGCAGAATGGGAGTCTTTAAAGCAGCATCAGACTCCGGATTGGTTTTTGGATGCAAAATTTGGAATTTATTGTCATTGGGGTCCATATTCAGTGCCTGCCTATGAAACGGAATGGTACTCTCATTGGATGTATGTTGATGCGAATAATCCTGAGGCGAGAAAAGGGAAAGCGCATAAGATTCATAAGCATCATATTGAAAAATATGGAACTTTAGATTCTTTTGGTTACAAAGATTTTATACCAATGTTTACCGCAGAAAAATTTGATCCTGCAGAGTGGGCACAACTTTTTAAGGATGCTGGGGCAAAATTTGCTGGTCCTGTATCAGAGCATGCTGATGGATTTGCCATGTGGGATAGTGATTTAACAAAATGGGATGCAAAAGAAATGGGACCCAAAAGAGATATCATGGGAGAGCTATCTAAAGAGATAAGAAAACGTGATATGAAGTTTATCGCTACTTTTCATAGACAATGGTTGTATGCTTGGTTTCCTACATGGGATGAAAATACAGATGCCTCTAATCCTGAATATGCTGGGTTGTATGGTCCAAAAGTAAACAAAGGAGATTTTAAGTATCCTAATAATCCACATAAAAAAAGAAAGTTTGATCCTGAAACTTACCCAATGGCAGGGGAAGAATTCAATCAACAATGGTTAGATCGTTTAAAGGAAATCGTTGATAAATACAGTCCGGATATGGTTTGGTTTGATAACAAGGTAGATGTTATTGGAGAACAGTATAGAAAAGATTTTTTGCAATATTATTATCAAACTGCAGAAGAAAAGAATCAAGAGGTTGTTTCAACTTATAAGTTTTTCGACTTTGCAGAAGGGTCGGCAGTTTTAGATTTAGAAAGGTCTCGTATGAAGGAAAAAAAAGAATTTCCTTGGTTAACGGATGACTCTATAGATTGGAAGGCGTGGTCTCATATTAGTAATCCACAGTACAAATCAACCAATCGTTTGATTGATTTTTTAGTTGATGTTGTAAGTAAAAATGGGGCAGTATTATTGAATATAACACCTAGAGCAGATGGATCTATTCCTGAAGGTGTAAAAGAACGTTTATTGGAGATGGGGGATTGGCTGAAAACTAATGGAGAGGCAATCTACGGTACTCGTCCATTTCAGATATATGGCGAAGGAGATTTTGAAGTAAAAGAGGGGCATTTAAGTGAACATAAAAATGCAGATAATACTTCTAAAGATATTAGGTTCACAACTAAGGGAAATATTTTATACGCCACAGTTTTGGACTGGCCTGAAAGTGGTGTTTTGGAAATTCATAGTTTGAAAAAAGGGAATCCATATTTGTCGAAAAAAATTACCTCTATTGAATTTTTAGAGAATAAAACCAAGTTGGATTTTTCGCAGAATCATAAATGTTTATCAGTGGAAATGCCTAAAGAAAAACTGGGAAACCATGCATTTGTATTTAAAATTAAGTTTTAATTACGAGTTTTGGAATTTTTAATTAATTGATTTGAGCTCATGGGGTAATCATGAGCTTTTTTTTGAATTGTTTTAAAAAAAACATTTGACCTATTTATGCTCATATTTGTATCGTTTTATGCGGTTAAAATAGATTTTGTCTAGTGTATTTATAATGAGAAATAAAATTTATAAAAGGATTCTTTTATTCTTAATAATTTTCGTTGTTGAGGTGCACATACAAGGTATAATATGAAACATTTATGATATCCATATGAATTGTATTAAGGTAGTTTTGTCGAGAACAATATAATAACCTAAAAACAATTTATCATGATTAAAAAATTACCCAAATTTCTTGGTTTAATGGGGCTTTTTGTAGCCGGTTTAAATTTGAATGCTCAAATCAGTGTTACGTATGACAATACTCCAACAACCATTTATTCTGATGGAACATTGGAAAATCCAATAATAATAACTATTTCTAACATTCCAAATGGGACATACGATATCGCTGGAGAAACGGGTGTTACAGTAAACTCTAGAGTTTATGATTCTGGAACTGTTATTAGTGGAGGAGGACATTACTCTAGTTATTCAAATGCTTCAATGTTTAATTTAGATGAAGGTTTTACGGATGTTGATAATTCCATTATTAAAACAGAAACAACTTTAGATTCTCCAACAGTTGGGTATTTTACTCGTATTTATACGATTAAACAATATCCAGCTTCAAGTGATGCAAACAATATCGCAGATTTGACATCAGCAGATATTGGTATTCGTTTTGTAGGTGCTTTTTCTGCTACCCCGGCATTAACTTTTGTACAGACACCTGAGTCTGGTGGAAATGCAAATAATGCTACATTTAAATTAAATACCGGACTTACTGTTGAAGATGCTCCTGTAGCCTCTGTTGAAGATGGTGAATTAAACAAAATTAAGGTCTATCCAAACCCAACTACAGGGATTGTTAATATTTCTGATATTTCTAAAATTCAGACTATATCTGTTTCTAATGTGTTAGGGCAAATAGTTAGAACTTTTGATGCTAAAACCTCAATTGATATTTCAGATTTAAATGCAGGTGTATATTTTTTACAAGCAGATAACGGTTTGAAAAGAAAGATTGTGAAGCATTAAATATAGATATTTATATTGAAGCCTCTGAGTATATCAGAGGCTTTTTTTATTGACAAAACTATCAGAATCATTAGTGCAATCATTTGCACATATGTGATATTTTTAGAATCATTTGTTCTAAAGCTATCTTTAGTGTTTAAAGGTGTTTATTTGTTTTTTTTGAATCTTGGCCTTGTTGAATAACGTTAAAAATTAGTAAATTCTAACATTTTTTTGTTGGTTCATTTGTAGTAGTTTTTAAAACATATACGATGATTGTTCAAACTGATATTATCTAATTTTGATGAAATAATAAATAACCTTTAACAATTTTTATGATGATTAAAAAATTACTTTTTATGGTTGCCATGGTGGTAA
The DNA here is from genome assembly GCF_057197705.1 of Flavicella sp. IMCC45537. Lineage (NCBI taxonomy): Bacteria > Pseudomonadati > Bacteroidota > Flavobacteriia > Flavobacteriales > Flavobacteriaceae > Flavicella > Flavicella sp. IMCC45537. The sequence goes on along the minus strand of NZ_CM170067.1, from coordinate 1,678,702 downwards.
CTTCAATGTCTTATGGGCAAACGACTGCTTATTCTATTTCACATTCAGGTTCAGATAATCTTGTGATTTCGTCAAATGGATATTTTTTAAATGATGATGGTAATGATGGTGTTGCTCCGTTTAGTGAAACTACAGTTACAGTTACTTCTACCATTACTTGGGATGCGGGAGCTGATCCAGTAGAAGCAGAACCTACTTCTTTTGGTACCTTATGGATGCCAATCAAAAATGCTGCGAATGATAATATTTTTGCAAAATCTTCTGGTTTTAAAACAAATGTTGATGTCGTATCTGATTCTGGAGCAGGAACTTCTCCTCGTATAATTACATGGGAAGTAACTACATTAACAGTATTGGATCAGGAAGATGCGGATAACAAAGTGGCTGCAACTTTAAAGTTTTCCGGTGGAGATCCTGATGTAGGATCGAAATCGTTAATAAATAATAACCAAGCTATCACAATTGTTGATGCTTACTATCCTGCTGGATATATTGATATTTCTAACGTTCAAACAACTATTCCTACAGTAACAAGAGGAGAGAGTTTTACAATGTCGTTTGATTATGTGGCAAATACAACAATTTCAGGACTTAGGTATAGAATTTTATTGGTGCATCCAGCGAATGGAGAAGAAGATCCTTATGCAAATGCAACTATTGGTGATGTCACTCATGCAGATATTACTACTACTGAGGGTACTTTAATTTCTGGATCAAGTACAATCAATTTTACGTTTCCATTGGGTGCAACCTTAAATGGTTTAAGCGTTGATGCAACTGTTGATGATGGTGATGGAAATCAAATTGTGACAGGAAGTAGTGCTGATAGGTATGATTTACAGCGTAGAAATGATACTGATGATGGTTGGATAAATGACTTTTTTGGAATGACTTTTCCAATTGTAAATGAAGCTCCAGTTGCTTCTGTTGATAATGATCTAATTGGAGAGTTAGAGATATACCCAAACCCTACAAATGGAATTATCCATATTTCTGATGTTTCAGGTCTTGACACGGTTCAAGTTTTAAATGTATTAGGACAAGTGGTTAAAACTTTTAATGCAGAGACTATTATTGATATTTCAGAATTGAAATCAGGAGTGTATTTTTTACAAGCTGCTAATGGATTGAAAAGAAAAATCATAAAGAACTAAATTCATTTTCTTTCATAATAAAGCCCTTTGAATATTTCAAAGGGCTTTTTTTTGTTTAAAAAGTAGATTTTATATGAACATACAGTGCTTGAGTTTAAATCTGTCTTTTTTTGTTTTTTTTATTTTTATAGTGTTGTTTTTCAGTGGTTTGATTTTTTTTTGTTCGGTTTTTGTGAGGTTGTTATTATTGTTGTATCAAGTTTATATCATGGTGCTTGTTTCTTGTTAAACTGCTAATTTAGATGGCATTAACAATAACCAATTAAATTTAAATATTATGATTAAAAAATTACTTTTCGTGATGGCACTTTTTGCTGTTACATTAATTAAAGCGCAATCTGTTGCAATAACCGCTATAAATGGTGAGGATCCTAGTACTTTTCAAACGAATAATTCAACTTTAACAAGCGGAACGGTTTTAAATGTGGAAATTACTTACACTAATTTAGTTGCAGGTTCCGATAATATTGTCGTTAGATTCTTAACATCTGATTGGAATGAAGTTGCTGGCACGGTTGTTACTGGAACTGTTGCTAATAATGCAGAAGCTCAAACAACTATTTTAGCTTTAACCGTTCCTGCAATTAATCCCGGATTGTCTGCTGTTAAAATTCAAGCACGTGGTTCTAATGGGGCAGGTTTCGTGAATACTGTTTTCTCGCCTTTTGATATAACACAAGATAACAGTGTTGAGGTAAATTGTAATGTATCAATTACGACTATTGAAGGAGTAAGTGTTGCGGATTATATTTTAGCAAATGGAAAAAACCTTATTCCTGGTGATGTTTTAACGATAGGTGTAGATTATACAGCGGTTAAACCAGATCCGGGAAATAGTGATATAGTGGATGTTCGCGTTAGGTTTTTAACGAATGCTTACGGTGGAATTCCTGAAGCTACTACTATTTCGGTTCCTGTAACTACATTAAGTACTTCACAATCTACCACGGCAGATATTACAGTACCGCATTTAGATACTGCTCTTACCGGAGTAAGGCTTCAAGTTTTAGGCTATGGTTATAATGGTACTTCTGATGTTCAAAACTATGGATATGCATCGGATACTTTTGATATTGATGCTTCCGTTGCATCTATTCAAAATCAAAACGAACAGTTAGAAGCAGTCTATTATAGTTCAGTAAGAGATGTGTTAGTGGTTAATTCTATTGTTTCTAAAGAATATGCAATTTATAATATGACTGGAGTGTCTGTTCAATCAGGTTTAACATCATCTGAAATTTCAGTGGAGACTTTACCATCAGGAATCTATATTTTTGTCACAGAAAATGGAACTGTTAAGTTTGTGAAATAAGTATTTGTTTTAAGAATAAGTTTAAACGTCTTTGAGATTTTCAAAGACGTTTTTGCGTTATGATTAATTAGTGTTTATCAATTGTATAATTGAATTCATTAGTTTTATTGGGATTTTTAAATGATTTGTGTATATGATGTTATTTCTATATTAGGTTTTTCTCATGGCTGAATAACTGATTATTGTCTTTACGTTTGTAATTAAATAATAACCATATAAACATTTTAAATTATGATTAAAAAATTACAAATTATTGCAGTTGCGATTTTCGCTACAGGAACAATGAATGCCCAGTTACCAACTGGAACAATTACTTTTGATGAAGAAACTCCAGAATGGGAAATTAAATTTCAACATGGTGGTGAAAAAGCTGAAGCTATGTTAGTTGATGACACAGCATATTCACCTGCTGCTTCATCTGCTAATGCGATTGAATGGCATATTACAGCTGCTGGAGCACCAGACTATGCTTTCCCGATTGTGGATCCAGTAGGTGCATCGTTAACTTCAATGAACTCAATAAATGGTAAATCTTTTCGATTTGATATACTTACTCCTCACGCGACAGGAACAGTTACATTAGGTTTAAAAATTGATGGAAATTTTTATCAAACAGCTTCAACGTCGTACACAGGTGGTTCTATGTCTACATGGTCTTCTATAGAAGTTAATTGTTATGGGTATCCTGATGGAGTCGTTTCTAGAATGTATTTTATTTTTGACACGTTAGACATAAACGATAAATTCTATATTGATAATATTGAACAATTTGTAGATCCAACGGCTAGTGTTTCAGGTGAAGTTTTACACAGTGGAACTAAAGTTTATCCTAATCCAACAAAAGGAAACTTGAATATTTCTGATTTACATGGGGCTAAAACTGTTATTGTATCTAACGTTTTAGGTCAATATGTTAAAAGTTTGAATGCAAGCGACACTTTAGATATTTCAGATTTAACTCCAGGAGTATATTTTGTAGAAACAGATAATGGTTTGAAACGTAAGATCATCAAAGAATAAGTAGTATTTACTTAACGCAAAAAGCCTTGAATTTCTTCAAGGCTTTTTTTTTTTTTTAATTGTACTTATTGCAGCAAATCAATTTTCCATTTGTCAACAATTTCTTGGTTAGTTGCATTTTCAGGCAAGCCTTTTTTCGCCATTCCTTTTGCGTAAAAATTATAGGATCCAGCCTTAGCACGTTCTGTGCTTTTTGGCGATTCCGGAACATTGTTTTTTTCAATTTTACAAACAAGTTTGTTTAACTGGTTATAAAGCCTTTTTTTTGTTTTTTTAAACTCCTTTTTGGTGGCTAGGTTGTTAAATTCATTAGGGTCTTTCGTTAAGTCATATAATTCAAACTCAGGTCGTGTATCCGCCATAAATTGATTGAATGGAGCGGCAAGTTCCCCTTTTTCATGTAATAAATGGTATAAACTAAAAGCTGGATATTGAAGCTTCTTATAGCTGGTTAATTGCATATAAGGCAGTTCAGGCATTCTGTTCCAAATTAATTTATATCTGCCGTCAGTGATTGATCGTATATCATCTACTGCATCTCCACAGCGTTGGCGGAATCCAAACACATACTTTCGTTTGTCACCTGAAAGAACATTTTTACCCTGCATGTTTTTGGTAGGTTTGATCCCTGCCATCTCAAGAGAACTTACACTTACATCAATTAAACTTATAAGGTCTGTTTTAATACTATTTGCTTGTGCTTTGTTAGGGTAACGTACAATTAATGGTATCGCAAGGCCTCCTTCGTATAACCATTGTTTATCACGTATGTGTGGTCTACCATGGTCTCCAAAAAGAATTACAATGGTATTATCTGTCAAGCCTTCTTTTTCTAATCTATTCAAAATATGCCCAACTCTTTTGTCGGCAATTTGAATACTTTCTAAATATAGCGCCCAATCAGCTCTGATCAATGGGTAATCTGGGTAACACCCAGGTAGCGTAACTTTCGCTGGGTCAATTGGATTTTCTTTGTCTTTTACAAAAACTCTGTGAGGCTCGTGTATTTGTACCTGTGCAAAAAAAGGTTGGTTTTTATCTCTGTTTTTCCAATCTGTACTATCAAACAAGTTTTTATCTGAAAAATTATAGTCTTCTTTTCCAGGTTTATGCATTGCATGTGCCCAACCATTAGTGCAATAATATCCGTTTTTTCGAAATAATTCCATGAGTGTTGGGAACTCTTCAGGTAACGGTTTTTTATCCATAGTTCTATGGTTTAAGACGTTGGCAGCACTTGGGTACATTCCTAAAATTTGAGAGGATCTGCTTGCAGAACAAACAGGTGCATTAGAGTAAGCATTGGTGTATTTGACACCTTCGGACGCTAATTTGTCCATGTTAGGAGTGTAGACATCAGGATTACCGTAGCAAGCTAGTTCTCTTCCAAGATCATCACAGTTGATCCATATGATATTTGGTGTTTGTTGTGCATAGGAATTACTTGCAAGAAGTAACACAATGACAATTTTTTTTTTAAAATTAATGATATTCATAGGGGAATTGTTTTCAAAAGTTTATTTTGCCCAAAATGCAAACGCATCCTTTAATTGTTGATATGCTTTTTTCTTGTTTCTTTTTTCATCAACAATACCCCATTCTCTGAATCCTGAGGCAGGAGTTCCTTTATAGTCACTTCTATAGTCGTTATAGCTCCAAAGAGAAACTCCAGTAATATAAGGATAGTTCTTTAAATCTTTGATCCATTGAATTAAATTAGGGTCAAGTACAGCGTTCGGAGCGGGCCCAATTTGTCCTTTACCAATTTCTGATACAAATATGGGTTTGTTTGGGAATCGATTATGTACTTTTTCAATGATTTTCAATGCATGTCCATAGCTGTTAACTGATAAGAAGTCAACTTTTTCATAAGGTTCTATTCCTTTGATACCTCCTTGGTACGAGGTGTTGCTAACATAGGTTTTTAATCGAGTAGAGTCTATAGTTGCAACATAATCAATCATTTCATTTACATATTGATATTGTTTAACCGTTAAATGTTGTTCGCCCCATTTAGGGGTTGTTGTTCTCAATTCATTCCCAACACTCCAAGCAACAACAGAAGGGTGGTTGTAGTCTCTGTCAACTAAATCTTTCATCCATTCTTTAGTCAAAGGGTTGTTGGGTACAGAATTTGGATCTTTTTCTCCCCAAACAGGAATTTCTTCAATCAATAAAAAACCATTTTTATCACAAAAATCTAGTATGTTCTCAGATAATGGAGCATGCATAAGTCTTGAAAAATTACAACCCAAAGATTTGATATCACTTAAATCTTTTAGGATTAAATGATCTGGTTCTGTATTTCCATAATCTGGGTGGTCATGTACTCTGTTCACTCCATTCATTCGCACAGCTATATTGTTCAGGAAAAATTGCTCTCCCTTTACCTCAAACTTACGAATACCAAAATGATCTGTTTTGGAATCTAAAACAGCAGCATCGAAAGTGATTTCAGTTTTACAGTTGTATAAGTTCGGAGTGTTAAAATTCCAAAGTTTATAATTTGCGATATTTCTTTTGAAAGAGATCGTTTTGTAGATGCTAGCGTTCGCTGGAATAGCAATCTGTTGACGGGGTAATTTTTCTTGATCAATAATTTCAGATTGAATTTCAATAACCTTTTCTGTGTTACTTTTGTTTTCTAATTGGTATTTTATTTCAAACGAAATGATGTTTTTAGTGAAGTCGGGTATGCTAGTAATATGTTGTTTAACCAATCGAATTTCATTATCAGCAAAAAGAGTTACATCTCTACTGATTCCTCCCCAAGCCCACCAAGCCCCTCTTCTTATGGTGTTGTCAGCCATCACAATTAAAGAATTACTTCCGTTTTTCTTTAGTTTTTCAGTAATATCAAACTCAAATGGTAAGTATCCGCCCACATGGTCTCCCAAAAACTCACCATTAAGCCAAACATTCGCTGTTTGATAAACAGCACCAAATTTCAGTCGAATATTTTTTTTATTCCAGTTTTCGGGAACGGTAAAGTTTTTTTGATAATAAGCTTTTCCCTTGTAGGTTGCATAACGTTCACGAGTGTCCCAATTGCCAGGAACGGTTATCGTATCCCAGTTTTTGAAGTTTTGTTTAAGTAAGTCAGAATTGTCAATTTCATTGGATGCAAGAAAATTCCAAGTTCCGTGTAATGTTTTTAAATTAGGATTTGTTGTTCCTTTAGTTTTAGAACCAATGCACGCACTAAGTAATATGCTTAACAAGAAAATTTTAATATGGTTTAAGTAAGTCATGGAAAGTGTTTATTTCTTTGTTTTTTTATAATATTTGACCCAGTCAATTTTCATACTAGTACCATCAATGTCATCGGTTACTTCACCTGCATGATCTAATATTGCTAAGCTTAAGAATATGTTTAATTCTTGGTTACAAAGTGTGTTAGGTATGGTTCTGATTAGTTCATTGTCAACGTAGAACTTTAATTCATCTTCTGACCAATCCATACCATATATATGGTACTCCTCTGCATAATTATATTTCTGGAGAACATCAAAACTTGTTATTTCTACCCAATCATTATTTACGAAAGCTTCAATTTTATAATCAGTAATTAAACCAATCCAAGAATCATGTTTCTTCCATCCATTAATAAACTGAATATGTCCTATTTCTTGTGGAGTATCCCATGTGAATTCAATCCATTTCAACCCTTCCTTTTGAGAAACCCAACCGCTAGCAATAGAACCATCAATTATATTTTCATTTTTAAAACGTTCATCATAAACCCCACTCGTTGTAATGATACTTTCTTTCGCAAGATTTTGTATGTTTTTGTTATCGTTAGTTATTATGTTTTCAGGATAGCTACAGTTAAGATTACCTGGGTAAATTCGAAATTCTTTGATGTGAAAATGACTTGAGTTTTTGGAAGAAAATCTTATTTTTTCTGTTGAAATCGTTTTTCTAAATGTGTGGGAATAACCATGAGATAATCCATGAGAAAATCCTATCTGGTTGTTTTCGCTGCTTCCATTTTGCCAATGATGCTTGTTTGTGTTCACTTCATTCGGGAAATGGCCTTCATTTACATCAAGTTCACAGATAAGTTCTGAGCCAGCAACTGATTTATCTCTTGGGATCAACCAAAATGAATTGTTTGTTCCTGGTGCTCCTGCATATTTATATTTACACTCGTAGTATCCATACCCAAATGTTTCTTTGGTCCAAATATTTCCTGTAGTCCACTCTTGTCCTCCTCGTTTTTCTTTTTTTGCTAATAATTCTAAGATACCGTTAGAAACAATTGCGTTGTCTCTCCAACGACTTGATAGGATATGTCCGCTAGAGCCGTTTTGGGAATCCCAGTTCTTATCCAGTTGATCATTTGCGTAGGAAAAATTGTCTTCCCAATACAATTGCCATTCATCCGTATTTGTTCTTTGCGGTAATACACGAGGGATATCCACAGCGGTGTTTTTTTCTTCGCAAGAAATTTCTTTTTCTTTATTTTCTTCGTTCGGAGGATTGGTTGAAAATTCAACTATCTGACTGTTAGCACAACTAGTGAATCCAATTGACAATAAAGTGAACAAATAAATATACGCACGGTGATTTAGTTTAAGACATAGGTTTTGATTCATGCGAGAGTGGTTTATTTTTTTTATTGGTTTTGTTATTTTTCTTTAATGATTTTCAAAGGAATTTGAATATTGAAGGAATGTCTAACGTTGTTCACTAGGGTGTCTGCAGCGCATAACAAAGCAATAGGCTCTCCGTTTTCCATATAAACCTGTGGACGTTCTAGGTGTGTAAACTGTTGTTCTCTATCATCTTCCCAAGTTACTTTTCTTTCAGAAATATCAAAGTGTTTTGCTTTTTCCCATTTGATTCCATCATTAGAATCGTAGTGTACTAATGAAAACAAACGTTTTTTACCTTCAAATTTTATTCTTTTTACAATAGCGCGATATTTCCCATCTTGATACCAAATGTACGGGTCTTCGGCAGGGAATCGTTCTCCTGGAAATACAAAAACAGGGTCTGGGAATTTTTTAAACGGTCCGGTAGGACTGCCTGCAATAGCTACCATGTGCACCACTGGGCCTCCTGCAGGAAGTGGGAATTTTTTACCAACCGCTTTGTAAACCATTAATATTTTACCATCAGCCATCTCGCAAACAGATGGGTTAGAGGTCATCAAAGCATCATATGCGTTTTCATCATCATGATTGATATCCAAAATAGGTTGGTCAAAGCGTTTCCATGGTCCATTTGGGGAATCTGCCACTGCAACTCCAATTCTTTGATTGTTTCTGTGCATCCAGTTAATTTTTGCCTTTCCTGGTACACTTACAATTTTTTTATCTCCAGTGTTACCCATGTAATATAGGTAGTATTTTTCTTTTATTTTAAGAATAGTAGGGTTGTGGGTTGTTGTTCCGTCCCATTTATTGTTATCTCTTTCCCCTAAGGCTACGTCATGAAATTTGAAAGGTCCGAATGGAGATGTTGATGTGGCATGAGCGATTTCTGAATAATTTACCCATTCCCAACCAATTTTTTTTGGCCATCTTGAGTAAAACATGTGGTACAAGCCATCTTCTCCTTTTGTTAAGGTACCTCCCCATACACTGTTGTCTTCTTCGTTGAAAACAGAAGTTTTGGATACTTTTCCAAATTCTATTTTAAAGTTTTCAATTTTGTGGCTTTTGACATTTTTAGTTTCCTTTTGTTTACAGGAAACCAGTGCTATGCAAAGAATTAATGTGAGTGATAGAAGATGTTTCATTTATTGTGTTTTAGGTGAATATATTATTGTTCTGTGGTTAATCTTTTTTTGATGCAGCTTGGTCAGCCTTTATTCTTTCCAATTGTTTTTTATTTAATTTATGTTTAAAATAAACTTCTGGTTTATGCCATCTGATTTTTTTCTTCATTTGTGGATCGTGTAAATCTAAACTAAGGTCACAATCAAATCGGGCTAATATAGAGTGCTGCTTTTTATGAGAGCCAGCATTTACAAAATGTGACAAACCCCAAGTAATTCCTCTACCATTTTTGTTGTCTAAAAATGCGTCTGGAATGTACGGTCCGGAGGCTACTGGCATAAATTTAGAAACAGATGCAATTTCAAAATTCACCCAGTCTTTTGCATATTGGATAGTATTATTTTCATTACCATCTTGAATTACTAATGCGGCAATTCCTTCTTTAAACGGAAATAGAGAAGTTTCATGTCCTGAATTAAATAATGGATTTAAAGGGTGTTTTTTAAATGGACCTAAAGGATTATCCGCGATAGCCAAACCAGCACCAATCCATAAATTGTCTGGTCTGTTAAAAGCCGATTTATAGTAGATGTATATTTGTCCATTGTGGATAAACGGATTTGGATCATGAATCGCATATTGATCCCATTCTCCTTCTGCTCCATTATTGATAACTGCACCTTCATGGTAGGTCCATGGTCCATCAACAGAATCAGAAGAAGCTACGGCAACCGGACAATAATCTCCTTTTTTACCACTTGCTTCCATAAAGCCTTGGAAATATAAATAGTATTTTCCTTTCCATTTTAAGATGTCTGTAGTTGCAACAGATCTCCATCCTACTTGTGGCTTAGGTGGTCGAGGTACCGCAACACCCTGTTCTTCCCATGTAAATCCATCGGTACTTGTAGCATACCAGATTTCGCATAAGTCCCAGTCTGTTGAAGGTATAGTGTCATTACTTTTTTCTGCGTTTCTTGCACCAATCGGAGGTGTAGAAGTGTTTCTGTGTGTATACCAGATATAATACTTCCCGTTTTCCTTTAAAATTTTTGAAGGATCCCTTCTGGATATGGTTCCATCTCCATTACTATAGTCTAAACCTTTTAGTTCAGTGAACATAAAATTAGAATATAATTCATTTGTCATCGGGGTAACACCATCGTATTGAAAAAATGCGCGCTTCATTGCACTACTTAACACCCTGTTTTTAGTGTCTTCGGTGATATTATAAGGAAAACCGTTTTCGTTAGTTGGTTGCTTTCGATTATTGCAAGACAAAAATATAGCAGCAACAAGGCCAAGAATTAAAGTTGTTTTAAAATGGTTTAAAGTTTTCATGAGAGTAGTTTAATTTTTATTTGCTAGTACAATATTGGACCAATTGCTTGTTTTTCCTTTGTTTTCTCTTTGAATTTGTAAGTATATTGGAGCCGTTTTTTCCGTATCTATAGTCATCATACCTCTAACATTGGATCTAAAAGTAAAATTTAAATTGTCCTTGCTATAACCATATTTCACATTGTAAAATGAATCATCAAACTCACTGGTATACCCGATTACCACTTTGTTATCTGCAATAAAAGCATCCCAAATTTTGGGAGGTAATAATTTGCCATTGGCTTTTCCAATTGTACCATGGTTTATGTTGCTTTCTCCTTTGTCGTTAATAGCGATAACATTGCAGATATAATCTTCATTGTTCTTTAAGCCAGTAACTTCAATGGCATTTGTGATGGATTTAAATGATTTGATGATGTCTCCGTTTTTCGATTTACATGTGACATAATATTCATTTGCACCTGCAACCTTTTCAAAAAGTACCCTTAGTGAAGAGTCTCCAGGGATTACTTCTATGATGTTTGGGGTTTTAGGAGTAGTAAAAGCATAAGTTTCACTATGTCTTACGTATCCTGTAGGACTAATTAATTCTATTTTTAAATCTAAAATTTCTTCTGAAGTTTTCTTCCATGTAATTTCTCCGTTCCAATTTTTGTCGGCCGGACTTATAGAAGGTAGTTTGATATTGTCTGACTGTAATATCTTACCATCTTCATTCCTAAAACTCCATCTTAGAGTATAATTATTTAATGTATAGCTAGGGTAATCTTTCGGACCTCTAATCGGGATGTTTACTTTTGCCTTATTTTTATTGATATCGAAATTTAGAATTTCTATATTTTTTATAGGACTTAATTCTTTAGAAACTCGATTGAACATTCTTCTTTTTTGTCTCCAAACATTGATCAAGCCCCATACTCTGTTTTCTTCTTGAGAAGTAGCAGCGTATCCACTTCTATAGTCATTAAAAGTCCATAAAGAAGTTCCTATTACAAATTGATTTTTTCCTCTCCATAACTCGTGCCAGTCAGAAAAAATTTGTTGATCCCCATCTAAAGAAGTTGTAGGGTAGGGGTCGAACCCATATTCTGAAATAAAAATAGGTTTTTCAGGCCACTCTCTCCTTAATTTATTTATGATCTCTTGAGGGTTACCTTGCCAACGATACATGTTGTGCATAATTAAGTCAACCTCCGTATTTGGATCTGTTTTTCTGTTAGCGTGGTCCTTTTGTCCACTATTACTTACACAGGTTACGAGTCGGTTAGGATCTAATTTACGAACATAGTCCATCGTGTTTTTTGCATATTCATAATGGTTTGTAAGTTCATTTCCAACACTCCAACCAATGATACTTGGGTGATTCCAATCACGTTCTATCATTCCTTTTAGCCAGTGTTTGGCAAGAGGGTAGTGAGGTGGAGTGAATTCTGGATTTGTTAAGTTACGCACATTAACCTCTTCAAAGAGCAGAATTCCTTTTCTATCGCATAAGTCAATTAATTTTTCATTTTGCGTACCATGCATAATTCTCATAAAATTAGCACCTGCTTCCTTCATTAGGTCTACATCTTTTTCCAAGACCTCTATAGGTTCAGAAGATCCCCAAAAACGGTGTTCACTTACTCGGTTGAAACCTCCTAATCGTATTGGTTCCCCGTTTAATAAAAGTTGTGATGCTGTAACCTCTACTTTTCTAATTCCAAAATGATTATTTTTTGTGTCAACAACGGTTTTGTTTTCTGTTATCGTCGTTTTTAGTTTGTATAGTGTTGGATTGTCAAAATGCCAAAGATGAACATTCTTAGCTTTTATTTCTCCGGCTAGGTCAAATTCACCTGTGCTGTTTGCTCCAATACTCACTGTTTTGTGTAACGCTATTAGATCTCCATTCTTACTGATTTGAGAATGAATGTTTACTTTTTTAGTTTTCTTGGAATTGTTTTCAATGAATACTTTTAGGTCTATTTGTGCGGTTCCATTTTCTAAATCAGGAGAAGCATGAATATTTTGATTAAGGATTCTTACGTCGTTGTTTTTTAAAAGATACACATCTCTAATAATCCCACCCCAATTCCATGTAGCACCAACTTTTGCACTATTATCAGCTTCAACAGCGATTACATTTTTAGATCCAAAAATTATCTTATCACTAACGTCAAATTCAAATGGAGTAAATCCCCCTCTATGCGTTCCGATAAAGGTTCCGTTTACGTATACTTTAGCAACATGATATACACCGTCAAATTTAAGACGATATCTATTTGATGAGCTTTTCGACCAGTTGTTAGGTAAAGTGAATTCTTTACGATACCAGCCTAAACCATTATAGTTAGAGAATGAATTGATCATTCCCCAGTGGCCAGGGACTTTTAGATCATGCCAATTTTTGTCGTTGTAATTTGGTAGAAAAACTTCATCAGGTTGCTGTTTCGCTTCCAAGTAGGCTTTTTCGGAAATGGGTCTAAACATAACAGCATCTGCTGCAACATTGTTTTCTGTAATAGCAGTGATCTCCATGTAATTATTGTGATCTGCATCCATTTTATAAATACCCAAACTCAACCATTGCCCACAAAAATTTCTTTGCCCTACATATTTAGTTGTTGTTCCGTTCGCATGATTTATATTCACTTGAGCGGTCATATGTGAAGAAAATGGATAGCGAATCAAAGTTTCATAATATCCAGACGTTTTGATACCAGGTTTATATCTTACATAATTTTCAGAAGATTCACCAGGATTAAACCTACGGGATAAATAATTTTCGCCATAAAAAACGGATCCTCTTGCTCCCTTATTCTTTAGCTGCCATTTACCTTTTATTGCAACTTTTTCTTTGTCGTTGTTGTCAATAATTATATCTGAATCTTGTTCAATAATATTTAATGGGTTAGAACCCATACCATAAATAACATTGAATTTCCAAGTGCCATTTAAAGAAATTTTGGATGGAGGTAATTCTTTATTGGGATTCTGTTTGAAAGAGCATCCAGACAATAAAATTAGAAAGTTTAGAAGTAGCAATATGTTTTTCATAGTTATGCGCATACAATTTCGAAAATAGAAGCAGGTACTTTGTCAGACGGGTGCTCTACTTCAATAGTTAAACTGGAGGTTTTAATTTTTTTATCAAATTTCCATGTGTTTATGGTTTGATAGTTTCCTGTGTTTTGAACAACTATATTTCCATGTTCGTCTTTGATTGTATAGTTTCTTAGGCAGAATGGAGCAACTTCTTCAGGATGTCCCATAAGTGTTGATTCTAAAGGATGGTCATAGTCGTTATCCATAAACAAAGTTATCTGACTAATTTCTTGTGGTTGCACCCAACTTATATTAATGTTAGGAGTTGAATCACTCAACTCAGCAGTCCATGAGTTAACTGTTGTATTTGGTCTAACAAAACCATTTCCTAAGTTACTTACATTAAAAGCTTCTATAGCTGGTGAAATTTCCATGGCAATGTTTTTCCCTTCTGGTCGTCTTTGAGGAATCCAAAACTCAAAAGTATCAACCCCAATGTTTTCTGGTGGGGTTTGTTTACCATTATTAGAAACGGCTTTATTAACTCCGTTAAATACAGAAAGAATACCGCTAAAACGTTGGTTACTATTTTTAATTTCAATAGAAGGGTTGGATAGAAAGGTGACAAATCCATATTGATTTTCTTTTACTGAATTGTCAAAGGTAAATTCGATAAATTGTTGTCCTTTTTTTACTGAAATAGTTTGTTTTTCAAGTATTAGTTCAGGGCAGTAATTATCTGCTTTTTTAGAAGTTCTAAGTTGAATTTCTAATTCAGTATCTTCTTGTGCGTTCACTTCAATTTTGAAACTGTATTTTGTGTTTGCTGTTAAAGGAAGTAATTGTGCAGCAGAAGTCGCTAAATTAGTCCAGTTTCCATCAAATTTTATAGTCGACAGACTTAAATTAGAAGAACTTGAAATATCGGCTGACGTTAATAAATTACTCTCTTTTTGGATAGATACATTTGGGATGCTTTGACCAAAAAGATTTAATTCATTTTGTAATTCTTTTATCAAACCATTTTCCAATATTCCCGCAGGTTTCACTTTTTTGGAAATACACATGTTTGCTGCAGCTCCAATCGCTTGAGCACATAATCCTGTTGTAGCCATAACTCTTGTAGATCCAAAGGCTACATGTGTTGCGCTAATAATACGACCGGCTAAAAATAAGTTATCAATGTCTTTACTGACAAAAGATCTGTAAGGGATGTCATAGACACCCTTAGAATGCCATTGTGTACAACCTGATTTTTCACTATAAACTCCATCGGCAGGGTGTAAATCAATCGCCCAACCTCCATGTGCGATGGCATCGTCAAATTTACTTTGGTTAATAACATCCTGTTGTTTCATCATGTATAAACCTTCGAAACGTCGACTTTCTCTTTTTCCTGGTACAGTACCTACCCATTCCAAGGTCATATTTTCAACATCTTCAAATTCACCTGAGTTTTTAATATAGTCCCAGACTCCATATATGATTTTCCAAAGTTCGTATTTGATTTCTTCTGTGTCATGAATAGTATCTCCTCGGCCACCATATTCAAACCACCAGAATCTACAACCTTTGTCGTCTTTCCCAATAGCTTTATATCGAGGAATTGCTTTGATGTCTTTGAGAGCAAATTCGGGAGCAGTAAATTTAACAGGTTTATCCGTGTTTTTACTGTAGAAGTACATAGAATGACCTAAAAGCTCACCATAAGATTTGTCTGGGGCAAATAATTCTCCAAATTCTTCTTTGGTTTCAGCTCCCATTCTAAAAGAAGCTCCTGCTTTAAAGGCAACAATTCCATCTCCTGAGGCGTCACAAAATAATGGAGCATTCACGATATATTCTGTTGAGTTTTGTGGGTTAAAAGCCTTTACAGACTTGATGTTTCTGTCATCTGATTTTTCTATATCATAGACTGAGGTATTTAACAGAAGTGTTATGTTTTCTTCGTTCAATACTTTTTCTAATAAAACGGTATCAAAAATAACGGCATTTCCTTCTTTATTTCTATATAGATTTTCAACCAAGATTTCATCCATTACACCTCCTTCACGAGACCAACGGTTGTTGTTTCCTAGATGTGAGGTTGCCCCTAAAATCCACAGTCGAACTTCTGATGAAGCATTTCCTCCTAAAACTGGACGGTCTTGTATAAGGACAGTTTTAGTTCCTTTGCGTGCTGCAGTTATTGCGGCACAAACACCGGCGGTACCACCACCTATAATTACCAATTCGGTGTTTAGGCTAGTAGTTTTGTTTTGTCTTACGTCTGCTATATGATTTTCAACAATCATTGTATTTGATTTTTAATTATAATATTTTATTTCTCTGTGTTTTTTTTGATAATGATCGCTCCTAGAATAAGCACCGCTGTACCCATTCCTCCGACTAACATGACTCCAGTGTCGGCCATGAACGAAAGTCCAAGAATTAACAGACCTGTTGAGAATACTCCAACACCAATAACTCTTCCTCCTTTTTTGTTTCCACTTCTAGATTCTTCTTCAGTAGGACTGCTCTTTTTTGATACTTTCTCTAAGTATTCAGCGTGCTGCATGTTTTCCAGATTCTGTTGTTTTGCGATTAGGTCAAATATCAATAGTAAGATAATTGGAATCGCGACACCTACACCCATTTCAGTAGCCCTATCGAGGGAGAAAGAAAAAATAGAGGGACTAATGAATTTAAAAAATCCATTGATAGCAAGGGAAATTAATGTTATTGCTAAAACGCTTTTTCCAGTTTGATGTTTCGAGAATAAAGCCCAAAGAGGAGGTAGAAACATTGCCCCACCGGTAAGGGCTGCCAAACTCATTACCACATTTACAATTCCTCCCATTAGCGGAACAAGGAGCGCCACAATAATAGTGATTACCCCAAGTGCAACCGTTGCGGTTTTACCAATTTTAACGAGCTGAATGTCAGAAGTCTGTGGTTTAAAGTGTTTGTAAACATCATTAGCCAAAACTCCAGCTGAAATATTCAAGGTTGTATTCACTGAACTAGAGGTAGCGAAAACCATCCCGCCAAGCATAAGACCTAACATTCCAACAGGCAATACCTCTTTACACATAAGTAAATAAGCACCTTCCTCTGCTAAATCACCTAATCCTGGGTTTAGTACTCTATAAATCATAGGTGGTAACATCCAGATTAATGGGCTAATTGTATATAAACCTCCAAATAACCAGCCAACTTTTTTAGCATCCTTAGGGGTAGCAACACTAGTATATCTTTGGACATATGCCCAGTTACCAGCGATAAAAAATAAATTATATAAGCCAAAAGCGACTAGGAAACCTGGAGTATATTCATCATTTACAAAATCGAAAAAATTATCAGGAGCAAGTGATATAAAGTTATCAACTCCTCCAATTTTTTCAAAAGATAATGGAACTACTATTAATACCGCTGCAGTGAGGACTACGAATTGTAGTACATCTGTCACAATTACAGCCCATAAACCACCGACAGTAGTGTAAATTAAGATTAGAATTCCCAAGAAAATTACACTCGCACTAATAGGGATCCCTGTAGATACTTCTACAATTTTTGCAACGGGATACAAGAATGCACCTGTGGTAAAAACTGAAATTAATAAAAATAAATACGTATATATTTTTTGTGTTTTATAACCTAATCTGTCTGTTATGAATTCAGCTGCAGTCAAAGCCTTTGTTTTTTGCCATTTAGGAGCTATCCAGAATCCTATGATTAAACCAGCAATACACATAGTCCATTGAATTGCGATTGCAACCCAACCACTTTTGTAAGCAATGGAGCCCCAAACGACAAAAGTACCAGCCGAAAAGAAACTCATAAATAAAGAAAGTCCACTCATCCACCATGGCAAAGCACCTCCAGCGGCAAAATATGACTTCATGTTTTTTCCCGCTTTTGAGAAGCTCATTCCACATATAAAGACTAATAATGTGAAGACTAAAATAACTGTAATATCAATAAGACCCATGTAGATTTGATTTTTAGATAGTGCAATTTCTATTAATTTTAAGTTTTTCGCAATGGAATCAATAAAATGATATCCGAAAACGTTCCCGAAAAGGGTTTATTTTTACGGGAACGTTTCTGTTTTTTGCGAGAAAATGAAAAAAAGACTAATATTGTAATATGAAATATACTACGATTAAGGACGTCGCTAAAAAATTAAATGTTTCCGTGTCAACGGTGTCAAGGGCATTTAATGACAAATATGACATTCGACTAGAGACTAAAGAATTGATTTTAAAAACAGCAAATGAGATGGGGTATAGACCTAATCCGATTGCGAGGAAATTGATTCAGCAACGCTCGTTAAATATTGGAGTTATAGTACCTGAATTTGTAAACGGTTTTTTTTCGGAAGTAATAATTGGTGCTCAAGAAATACTATTGGAGCAAGGATATCAAGTGTTGATAATGCAGTCTAATGAATCTTCAGAGATTGAGTTGAAAAATATAGAGACGATGATTGATAATATGGTCGATGGTTTGATCATTTCACTGTCTTGTGAAAATCAGAATATTGAAAAATATAAACAACTAATTAAAGAAGATGTACCTATGGTTTTTTTTAACAGGGTAGTTGAGGAATTAGAAGCCTCTAAAGTCGTTTTTGATGATTATAAATGGGCTTTTTTCGCTACGGAGCATTTAATAGTTCAAGGTCATGAGGATATTGTGCATTTTGCTGGTCCAAGAGACTTATCTTTATTTAAAAATAGAGCTCAGGGTTTTGATGCGGCTCATAGAAAACATAAGATTGAATTAGGGAGAAAAATTCAATGTGGTTTTTCGATGGAGGAAGGGGCGCGTATTGCCTTGGAGTTAATTGAACAAAATGAAGTTCCCACGGCTATTTTCTCAGCAAGTGATGCTGCTGCCATTGGGGCAATGAAGGTATTTAAAGATCATGGATTTAATATACCAAAAGATATTGCAATTGTTGGTTTCTCAGAATCAAGGTTGGCAGAACATATTGCGCCACCATTAACTTCGGTAAGTCAACCAACAAAAGATATTGGGCAGACTGCTGCAAAATTATTACTAGAGCAAATAGAAACTAAAGGGATATTCGTACCCCAAACAATTGTTCTTAATGGCAGGCTAAATGTTAGAGGTTCTTCTATGATTTTGTAAATATTGAATTGTGGGTTTACAGAATCAAGATAGAATTATTTACTTTTAATTGACGGGTTCATATTGTTTTTGAATAGAACACCATAGCTAGATTCTATTTTTGATTGATTAAAACTCTGGTGTCATTTGGAGTACTAAAGTGTTTACGAAAATCGTTATAGTAATCAGTTTTTAGTTTATCTTTATATTTTGTATTGAATAAAACTTACTTTAAAATTTTATTAATCTTTTTGTTAGTTTCTAAATCTAAAATAATATTAGGACGACACAGGGTGTAGTCATTTTATTATCTGATTTTGCAATTTTTTTACTTTTGAGAGGAAAAGTTTGCAAGAATTTCACTTTTTTAAAATGATGGTTTTGATACGGTTTGTTTTAAGGAAAGATGAAACATAAGATATTTTCCTTGTTTTATTTTATAATTCTACCCTATTTAAAGATTATAATAACTTCACTTTCTTTCTTTTCTTATTTGGGGATCACAAAATTTAGTTCTGACTAGGAAGAGTGGCCTGTTTTTTTAGTTTGATTGAAAGTTGTAAAAGCTCTAGGTGATTTTTAATTACCTAGAGCTTTTGGTTCATTTTTTGTTATTTCGATCCTTTGCTTAATTTTTAATTAACCTATGACAAGCTTTGTTACCATAAATATCTATAAGTTCAATTATATAAATTCCATTTGAAAAACTAGAAATGTCAACCTTATTATTTTTAGAACTAATGTTTTTTTCAGAAAGTAATTTACCACTTATGTTAAAAATAGAAATTTTAGAAAGCTTTGCTTCTGAAGTAATTTGAACCTCATTTTTAGCTGGATTTGGGAAGACCATAGTTTCAATGTTACTTACTCTAGATACGTTTGCAGAAGGAACTTCATATTCAATGTTCCCGGGGTGGCTTGAGTGTGTCTCACTACCAAATGTAAAGTATGTTTCGTCGCTTGTTCCTGCTTGTGCATCAGATTGGACGGTTACTTCAAAACAAATCTCAGTAATATTTGAGGCTTTCATATTATCTAAATAGGTAAGTATGTCAAATTCAAAATATGTATCTACGCTTGCTCCGCCTGAGTAAGTATAAGTAGCAATTGACATATCTACCGTACGGCCAGCATAAAAGTCTGTTGCCCAAGTACCACTAACAATTGGTAGAGACGTACCTGCTGTACCATCCGAGATTGCGTTAATGCTAATTATCCTATCTCCTGTGATGTTTTCTTTATTGTTGGAGGTGTTGTATATTTTAAATTTGGCACTATTTAATGTCAAACTGTTTAAACTGGTTATGTCAAAGTTATAGTACATGTTTCTTCCGTACTTCGAGTCTGCAGTACCACCTATTTTTAATTGGTTTTCTGCGCTTGACCATGTACCTCCGGGATTTCCATTACCTTCAAATGTAAATCCGGCATCTGATGATATTAACGTTTCTTGGGCGTAAAAATTTAATTGAACTAGAATTAAAATAGCTGTAATTAAGTAACTTTTTTTCATAATAAAATTGTTTGTTTAAGAAAAATATTTACTGTAAAATTAGTAATGTTTCCTTTTTTTTATTCGTGAAACTGTATTTTTATCACCGAGATCGTTACCGAAAACGTTTTTATTTTCCGGATACGTTTTCGGAATACTGCCTTGATGTAAGAAGGATTAGTAATTGGTTTTTCGAATTTAATTTTCATTTGTATCACAGGAGTGTCAAAAAGATGATTTTAACTTTTATGAGATTAGAAAAATAAGTAGAACAAATGTTCTTTAAAGGGCTACAGATATTCATTTGCTTTTTTTGCACTTGGGATAGGGCTATATTTACCCAAGTTAACTTTATGATAATAAAAAAGAATATGAAATATTTCAAATTTTTAATGTCCCTTGTATCGTTTGTTTTGATGCTGCCTTTAAGTTCTTGTAATTCAAATACCGTTACGGTTGTTAAAGATCAAAATTTTAATAAGGGTTGGAGGTTTAAAAAGGCTTCAATTAACAACGGACAGGAGGTTTCGTTAGACGACTCTTCGTGGAGGAGTCTTGATTTGCCTCATGATTGGGCGATTGAAGGACCGTTTAGTAATAAGCATAACGCAAGAACTGGTGGTTTGCCGGTTACAGGAGAAGCTTGGTACAGAAAGCATTTTGAACTAGAATCTATTCATAAAGATAAGCGTATTTCCGTAGAATTTGATGGAGCTATGAACAATGCAAAAATTTGGGTAAATGGTTCTTATGTGGGAGGTAGACCTTATGGTTATATTGGTTTTGAATTTGATATTACGGATTTTGTAAAGTTTGATCAAGCAAATATTATTGCAGTTCAGCTGTCTCCAGAAGATTTATCGGCAAGGTGGTATCCAGGAGCTGGAATATATAGAAATGTTAGATTGAAAATTAACAATCCAGTACATATTCCACAATATGGTATTTCAATTACGACCCCCTCAATTAAAGACGGAAATGCAATTGTACAAGTTGATACAAAGGTTAAAAATACGGGTAATTCATCCGTAGAAGTTGTTTTAGAAACAAAAATTAAGGACAAACAAGGTTTGGTTGTAGCAAGAGAGGTTTCATCTGCTTCTATGGAGGAAGGAACTGAGATTAGTCTAACTCATGATATAAATGTTGACAATGTTACTTTGTGGGAAATTGGAAATTCGTATTTGTATACAGCCGAAACGTCAATTAAAGTAGGAAAGCACATCGTGGATGCAGTTTCTAATAACTTTGGAGTTAGGTCAATTGCTTTTGATGCTGAAAAAGGATTTTTATTGAATGGAAGAGTTACACAGTTGAATGGGGTCTGCATGCATCATGACCAAGGACCTTTAGGTGCTGCTGTGAACTATAGAGCAAAGCAACGTCAAATGCAGATCATGCAAAGCATGGGGGTAAACGCGTTAAGAACAAGTCATAATCCTCCTTCTCCTGAAATGTTACAAATTTGTGATGAATTGGGAATTGTTGTCATTACAGAAGCGTTTGATGAATGGAAATTAGGAAAAGTAGAGAATGGGTATCATAAATATTTTGATGAATGGCATGAACGAGACTTAAGAGATATGATTATGAGGGATAGAAATCATCCTTCTGTAATTATGTGGAGTATCGGAAATGAGATTTTAGAGCAGTCTAAAAAAGATGGATGGAAATTAGCGAAGCATTTAAGTGATATATGCCATGATCAAGATCCTACAAGGCCAACTACAGCTGGATTTAATTATTATCCTGCGCCATTTAAAAATAAATTAGCGTATCAAATAGATGTGGTTGGAATGAATTATTGGTCTGATAAATATGCGGAAATTAAAAAGAACAATCCCGGGATTATTTTATATGGTTCAGAAACCTCTTCTCAAACGAGTAGTAGAGGAGTGTATCATTTGCCAATAGATTTTTTACCTAAAAAGGAAACAAATCACGTGTCTAGTTATGATGCAATTGTGGGGCCGCCTTGGGCATATGCTCCAGATATTGAGTTTGACGATCAAGAAAAAAATCCGAATTCTTTGGGAGAGTTTATTTGGACTGGTTTTGATTATTTAGGAGAGCCTACTCCTTATGGAGGTAGAGATAATTCTACAAATGGGTATTGGAATGATGATTGGCCATCTAGATCATCATATTTTGCTCCTGTAGATTTATGTGGATTCCCTAAGGATCGTTATTATTTATACCAAAGTCAGTGGACAACAAAACCGATGGTTCATGTATTACCTCATTGGAATTGGAAAGGTAAAGAAGGGGAGGTGATCCCTGTATACAGTTATACTAATTGTGATGAGGTTGAACTATTTGTTAACGGAAAATCTTATGGAAGAAGAATAAAAGGAAAAGATTTTACAATGATTCCTTCTGAGTACCATGGTTTTAAAAAAGGAATGTATAAATCGAAATATCGCTTATCTTGGAATGTTCCTTATAGCCCAGGAGCTATTAAAGTAGTTGCCTATAAAAATGGGAATATAGCGGCGGAAAAAGAAATTAGAACGTCAGGTAAACCTGCAAAAATAGTATTACAAGCAGATCGAGAGATGATCAATGCTGATGGTTCCGATTTGTCTTTCGTAACAGTACGTGTGGTGGATAAAGATGGGAATTTATGTCCATTAGCAGACAACCTGATTGAATTTAAAGTAACGGGACAAGGAAGTATTGCAGCTGTTGGAAATGGTGACCAGACTTCATTGGATTCTTTTCAAGAACCAAATAGGAAAGCTTTTAATGGTTTGGCAATGTTAATTGTGAAATCAACGGAGAAATCTGGAAATATTAAAATTATCGCTACCGCTGAGAATTTAAAAGAAACAACCATTACGGTTCAAACAAAATAAATTATTGAAACATGAATATTACAAAAATGAATAAAATTTTATTCGCAATGACTTACTTATTAGTAGGTTCATTTTTAAATCTGCAAGCTCAGAAAAAGTCAAAACAACCCAATATTGTTTTTATTCTAACCGATGATCAATCGTATGGAATGATGGGATGTACAGGAAATGAAATAGTACAAACTCCTAACATTGATAGATTAGCAAAAGATGGAGTGCTTTTTACCAATGCACATATTTCAAGTGCTATTTGTACTCCTAGTAGAATTTCTATCCTTTTAAGTCAATATGAAAGAAAACATGGGGTGAATTTTAACTCGGGTACTGCAGTATCAAATGAGGCTTGGGAAAAATCATATCCAGTTGTTATGAGAAATGCTGGTTATTATACAGGGTGGATTGGTAAGAATCATGCCCCAATAGGAGAAGGAGGATATACGAGTGGCTTGATGGAAAAAAGTTTTGATTATTGGTATGCAGGTCATGGACATATTCGTTTTTATCCAAAACAAGTACATGACATTTTCAATGATGCTATAGCTTCTACTCAGCCAGAGGTGATCAATGAAGGAGTAGATGATTTTTTAGATCCAAATGCTAGAAAATTAAAAGGAGCAGTTAAGTTTTTAGAAACCAGACCAGCGGATAAGCCTTTTTTGTTGTCAATCAATTTTAATTTACCTCATGGAGCTGGAACTAGTTCTATGAAAATGAAAAAAACAGATGACGAGATATATAGAACATTATATAGAGATATAGATATTCCTTTACCAGCAAATTATATTGCTAAAAAAGATATAAAAACACCAAAGTTACCTGCAGATTTGTTACGTGCAGAAGATCGTCAAACAGGTTATAATTATTCTGATACTTCAAAGGATGTTAAAGAAAGGTATATCAGGCAGCTTCAAGCCATGACAGGAATTGACCGATTGGTAGGGAATTTACGTTTGAAGTTGAAAAAACTGAAGTTGGATAAAAATACAATTATCGTTTTTACATCGGATCACGGATTGTTTATGGGAGAGCAAGGACTAGGAGGAAAAGCTTTGTGTTATGAAAAAACGACACATGTTCCTATGATTGTGATGAATCCTAAAGCAAAACGAAAGAATAAAGGAAGAAAAAGTGATGCTTTGGTACAGTCAATAGATGTTGCTCCCACAATGTTAAGTATGGCGGGTGTAGAGATACCTCAAGTATTTCAAGGAAAGGACATATCAAATTTATTAGTGGATAAAAATGCTGAGGTAAGAGATTACGTTTATACAGAGAATCTATGGTCTACTCAGTTTGGAAACCCTAAGTGTGAAGCTGTTCAAGATAAAGAGTGGAAATACATCAGGTATTATAAAAACACTACATTCTCTGCATCAAAAAAGATAGCCACAGCTAAAGAATTGGGGGTTCCTGTAAACAAAATGTTGTATGCAACACATGATCCTGATATTGCTTATTACAGATACTTGTCGGATTCTTCTTTAGAGGGAGAACAGCCTGTCTATGAGGAGTTATATAATTTAAAAAATGATCCTTCAGAATTAAAAAATCTTGCTGACAAAAAAGAAAACAAAGAAATTCTTGAAAAGTTACGCTCTGTTTGGAAGGAGGAGATTACCATGGCAAGAGGAACCGGTAAACCGAAAGTGTTGAGATATACAAATGACAGTCACCCTAAAGGTGGACATTAATTTTAAGTATGAAGAAAATTATATTAATTCTTTTTTTTAGTATTCAGTGTCAGGTTTTTGCGACAGAATTCAATGTTTTGGATTTTGGAGCGAAAGCCGATGGGAGTACTATTGATACAGAAGCGGTGCAATTAGCAATTGATGCTTGCACAGAAAATGGTGGAGGAAAGGTCATTATTCCAGCGGGTAAAACCGTTGTGGTCGGAACTCTTTATATAAAAGATTTTGTAACTCTATATATAGAGAATGGAGCTGTTTTATTGGGAAGTCCGAATATTAAGGATTACACTACCGATACTCATTATAACACTTATAAGGACGAACCGCATATGGATCGCTGTTTGATTTTTGCTTCTAAAGCGAAGTCTTTTAGTATTCAGGGTAATGGTGTGATAGATGGGAATGGAAGTCCTAAAAATTTTAATATAAAATTGGGAGGAAGACCTATGTTGTTGCGTTTTTACAAATGTAACGATATCAAACTTCGAGATGTAACTTTAAGAAACCCGGCTGCATGGACATCAGCATGGCTTTATTGTAATGAAATAGTTGTTTCAGGTATTAAAATTGTCAGTCGTGTAAATCGTAATGGAGATGGTTTGGATTTTGATGGGTGTACCAACGTTAGAGTAAGTGATTCTTCCTTTGATAATAGTGATGATTCTATTTGCTTACAGGCATCAAACACGAGCTATCCATGTAAAAATATTACGGTAACAAACTGCATTTTTACTACAAAATGGGGAGGTATGCGTATCGGATTGGCTTCGAGAGGAGATTTTGAATCTGTAACAGTTTCTAATTGTACATTTTTTGATATTCAAGATTCTGGTTTGAAAATTCAGATGAATGAAGGGGGAGAAATGAAAAATATGACATTTTCTAATTTGGTAATGAAAAATGTACCACGACCTGTTTTTATGACCTTTTGTCAACAAAGAGCGGGGGTTGATATGCCAAAGAAAATGTTTCCCATGAAAGCAATGCATGGATTTATTTTTAGTGATTTTATTGTAGATAATAGAGAATTGGATAAGAATTCAGCTTTCTTTATAACAGGTATGCCAGGACATAATATTGAAGACATTCAAATGAATAATATTCAAATGACTGTTTCCGGAGGTGGTACTAAAAAGGATGCAGACAAGGTTATTAAGGAGTATACATTGGAAACTCTTGGGAACTGGTGGCCAGAATTCAGTAAGGTTGGCACGTTGCCAGCTTCTGGGGTTTATGTGAGGCATATAGATGGTTTAACGATTAGGAATTTTCATTTAAATACCGTTGAAGAAGATGAACGTCCATTCATCGTTCTAGATGATGTTTCGAATGGTGTAGTGTCTAGCTCTTTTTTGAATAGAAAAGCTGTTCGTAAAAAAGATATTGTTAGAAAGTAAATTTAATATTTAGAATAGAATAAAAGGTCCTGCAAGAAATTGTGGGACTTTTTTTGTAGGTGTTTTAAGGTTGTGTTTTGATTTTTAGGTTGTTAGTGAGTGTTGCGTCAAATGTTAAAACATTTATGGTAATAAGAAAAACATTTGTTTACAGCAGATTGTGCATGATGGCATAGCTTTGTGGAACCAAGAAAAGTTAAGATGTAACCTTGAAAAAAGAATATAGATATGAATGTTTTAAAAATAATTATCTCATTTGCTTTGGTGCTACCGATAATGAGTATTGCACAAAAAACAAAACCTAATATTGTATTGGTTTATGCTGATGATATTAGTGCAAGAGAGTTTCCAGTGTACAATTCAAAAGTTTGGAATGGAGATTCTAAAGGAGAAAGTACAGATATGAATATGAGAGCTAAAACGCCTGTATTAACAAAATTAGCCACTGAAGGTTTGTATGTGAAAACGGCCTGGGCAGCTACTATTTGTTCTCCAAGTAGAGCTATGATGATGACAGGAAGATATGCCGATAAGCATAAGTGGTGGCATAATGGAGATCTTGGATTTTCGACAGATAAAAAAGGAAAAAAAAGACCTTGGCCCTTGTACGAGAGTTCAACATTGATTGGCCATATAGCTCAAAAAGCAGGCTATGCTACACTCTGGTCTGGAAAAACTCAGATGAAGGGATCTGATTTACAAAAATTTGGTTTTGATGAAGGGGTTTTTACTCCAGGAGAACAAGGGGCACCGAATAATCCTATGACTGATTTTAAAATTATTCCTAAGAAAATAAACGGCAAAAAGGTTTATATCAATGCAGATACAGGTAAGCAAGTGGATACCTATCAGCAATATGGTTGGTATTGGCAACCTCATGTACGTTTAATGAATCACCCAAGTCAAAATGAAAAATTAGCTTGGTGGCCAAGTACAAAAAAGGATAAAAAGAATTTTGGTTTAAATACATTTGGACCCGATGTAGAATTGGAATTTATTTTTGATTTTATGGAGAGAAAACACAAAGAGGATAAACCCTTTTTCGTTTATCATACAACGCATTTAGGGCATGGATCGGTTGATTTTTTTAATCAACATCCAAATAATAATTATCCACAAACCCCAAAAATTGAATGGAAAGGGAATAAATATGTTCGCTATGCTCCGAATGTAACGGGTGATAATGGAGTATATGATACGCATAATTCTTTATCAAAGCCTGGAATTAGAAATCATATTAATTATTTAGATTACCAAGCCTGGCTATATATCAAGAAGTTTAAGGAGTTAGGAATAGAGGATAATACCATTTTTATTTTTTGCGCTGATAATGGAACTCATTATTATGGTAAAGGGAGTCCTGTAAGTCAAAAAGGAACGCATGTACCTTTTATAGTGTATGCACCAGGATTAAATTTAACAAAGCAAGGAGAACAAGATATTTTGGTGAATATTGCGGATGTATTGCCTACCATTGCTGATATTACAGGGGGTGCTATAGAAAAGAATTATGAGCTTGATGGAGTGAGTTTATGGCCTTATTTGACTACTGATACGAAAAAGCATAGAGATTGGATTTATGCTTATAGAAAAGATCAGCAGTTGATTAGAGGTTTTGAGGTAATGAAAGATGGTAAAGGAACTTGGTATGACGTTAGAAAAACACCAGATGATTTGGTAAGTTTTCCGATAATTAAGAATTGGGATAAAGTGCCGAAAAGTCTGAAGCAGGAACAAGAACGATTTCTGAAATTATTGCCAATTTATGATTTGCATGATACAGCACATGATGCACCTGGTTATGTGCCGAAAGTAAAGAGCAAAAAATAAGTATTGTTTTTTAGATCCTTTCAGTTTCTTGAAGGGATTTTTTTTACTTGAATTTTAGATGAAAATTTGGGGTAAAATTTAGTTGAAATCTCTTATTTACAGAACAAATGTTTTAAAATGAAGCTGCTCTGATTTTCGAAGTATTTTTGATGTTTATGTTCATTATATTTGAATGAAATGAAGTTTAAAAAGAATCAAATTTGTTCTTTTCTAAACGAATTATAAAAATATTATATGATGAAAATTGATTTTTTAAGAGTCTTGATTTTAGGGTGTTTTCTGATTTCTTTTAGTGGAGTACAAGCTCAAAAAAAGAAAAAACCAAATGTGATTGTTATTTATACGGATGATCATAGATATACCGGTATTCATGAGCTTGGAGGAATGCCAGTAAAAACGCCAAATATTGACGGTCTAGCAAAAGAAGGGATAGTTTTTACAAATACGTATTTGATGGGAGCATTTTCTGGAGCTACTTGCATGCCTAGTAGGGCTATGTTGCATACCGGGCGTCAGTTGTTTCATTTAAAAGGAAAAGGAAGAGAGCTTCCGTTAGATCATCATTCGATGGGGGAAACCTTTCGGAAATCTGGATATCGCTCTCATGTAATAGGGAAATGGCATCAAGATAGAGCTTCCTTGTCACGTTCATTTGATTCAGGGGATCACATAATGGGGATTGGAGTTTATTTAACAGATCATTACAGAATGCCACTTTGGGATTGGGATCATAAAGGTGTTTTTCCAAAGAAAGATGCTTATTTAATAGAATTTGATGACAAAGGAAAAGAGGTTCAGAGACCTATTGCAAAAACAGATAAGAGAGGACCTACAGGTAATGAGGAACTAGGACCCCATACGTCGGAAATATTTGCCAGAGATGCTGTAAATTATATTAAAAAATATAAAAAACGAGACCCTTTTTTTATGTATTTGGCTTTTCATGCTCCACATGATCCTAGACAAGCTCCCCAAGAATACAGAGATATGTACCCAATAGAAAATATGGAATTGACACCTTCCTATCAAATGCAACATCCTTTTGATAACGGAGATATGGTTTTAAGAGATGAAGCATTAGCTCCATGGCCTAGAACAGAGGAGGTTGCAAAAGAACATTTGGCGAGTTATTATGCAATTATTACCCATTTAGATGCTCAAATAGGAAAAGTGATAGAGGCATTGAAAAAATCAGGTAAATATGATAATACACTGATTGTATTAGCTGGAGATAGTGGATTGGCAGTTGGAAATCATGGTTTGATGGGGAAACAAAGTTTGTATGATGAGGATGGAATTCATGTACCTTTTGTTATTTCTGGTGGAGCAGCACCTGATTCAGGAAAAAGACTTGGAGCATATTCATATATACATGATATTTTTCCTACGATTTGCGATGTAGTGCAAATTCCAATTCCTACTTCTGTAGATGGACTGAGTATGTTACCAGTTATAAATGGCGAAAAAGAACAAGTGCGAGCGTATACTTATCATGCCTACAAACAATTTCAAAGAGCCTATCGAAAGGGAGATTATAAATTAATTGAATACGTAAGATCAGAAGGAGAACATTATAAAAGAGGGAAATTTATTGCAGGATCTAGAGTGACACAATTATTTAATTTTAAGAAAGATCCTTGGGAGATAACAGATCTATCCTTTTTACCAGAATACAGCAGTAAATTAGATTCAATGAAAAGAGAGATGGTTGAAAAAGCGATTGAATTAAAGGATAAAAAAGGGAATACTTTGGGGGAAAAATATGACTTTTGGGAGGCATATTAAAAAAAAACAAGAAAAAATTATTTTTTTTATGAGTAAAATAAACCCATGTAATTAACCATATTACCTGGGTTTGTTAGTTTATTTAGAACTCATTGTTTTTGTGGAAATGTCGCCTTAGATAGATTTAGGTTTGACAAGTAGGAATCTTTTAATTACTTTTATTGAGCAAAGTTCTGACCAAATTTTTGTAAAAAATAACCACATTGAAGCCCAACAACAAACAGAAACTAACTTTAAATAAATTCAAAGATATGTATGGATCTTACCATACGTCTTTGATTATTTTTGCTGAAAAATATGTGCAGGATCTGAGCATTGCGAAAGATATTGTACAAGATGTTTTTATTAAAATTTGGGAAAAAGATGTTGTTTTTGCGAATCAAAACAGCATCAAGTCTTACCTCTACACTTCTGTAAGAAATAAAAGCTTAGATTATTTAAAAAGTAAAGAGTTTGCAATTAAAAGAGAATTGTCGCCTTTAGAAATGTCAATTTTGGAAAGCGATTCTTATTTTGAAAAAGAACTTTTAATGGAAGAAGTTTCTAGACTTGTGCATGAAGCAGTAAACACTCTGCCTTACAAATGCAAGGAAATTATTTTGTTAAGTTTGAAAGGTTTGAAAAATGAACAAATCTCCGAAGAGTTATCCGTTTCCATAAATACGGTTAAAACACAAAAAAGAATTGCTTACCAAAAATTAAGACCGATGTTAAATGGTGCTTATGTTTTTATTGCATTTATTTTTAATTAATTTTTTTTTTTTTTTTTTTTTTTTCACCCCCTTTTGATTTTTTATCGTCTTAGTAATGTAACGTGTCCGATAGGCACCTTAAATTGCTATGAAAAATAATTCTGTTCATAAAATTTCTCGAATGGCAAAAATAATTGCCAAGGCTAAACTGAATAAACAAAAGGTTGATTCTCAGGAGATCTCTGAGTTTTATAATGAAAAAGATGCCAAAGAAATTTTATCTCGATTAGAGGAAGGGGAGTTTATCAAGCGGAGAGAAAAGAAAATTAAAAAAATAGAGGAAACTAAAAATGAGGATTGGGAAAATTTACTTTTAAAGTTACAGCCAACTCCTAAAAAAAGCTACTGGTTACAAATTTCAAGAATTGCCGCAGTTTTAGTTCTTTCTTTGTCGGTGTATTATTTTTACAATAATGGACCCGAGAAAATTGAATCGTCCATTGATTTAACTCAAGAGGATTTTGTTTTTGATGAGAAAGATGTTTTGTTAAAATTAGATAATGGTCAAGTTGAAGTTATTTCAGCAGATGGATCAAAAACGTTGGTTGATTCAGAAGGAAAGGTCATCGGAAAACAGATTGGAAAACAGTTAGATTATAAAACTGTCAAAAAAGAACATATTGCAAAAAAGCTAGTCTATAATGTTTTATCTGTCCCTTACGGAAAAACTTTTCAAATCGAATTGTCTGATGGAACTAAGGTTCATATGAATGCAGGGTCTACATTGAAGTATCCCATTGCTTTTATTGAGGGTAAAAAACGAGAAGTGTTTTTACATGGAGAAGCGTTTTTTGACGTGACAAAAGATCCAAAACATCCTTTTATTGTAGCAACGGATAAATTAAATATTCGAGTTTTAGGAACTTCGTTTAATGTAAGTTCTTATGAAGAAGATAAACAGGTAAATACTGTTTTGGTAGAAGGAGCGGTTTCTTTATATAGCAAAGACGATGTCTATAGTAAACAAAATAGTGTAGCTCTTAAACCAGGCAGAAAAGCTACCTGGAAAAAGGGATCTGAAGTGATAAAAATAAAAAAAGTTGATACCTCAATTTATACGGATTGGAGGTATGGGAAAATAAGATTTAAGCACATGCAGTTTCGTGATATTTTAAAAAAGCTAGAAAGACATTATAATGTACAGATCACGAATTCTAACGAGGGACTAGCGAACCAATCGTTTACTGCAACTTTTGATGTTGAAACCATAGAACAAGTTCTACAATCGTTTGATAAAAATTACAAATTAACCTATGTGATTAACGGTGATAGAATTCAAATTAAATAATTTAACTAAACTTAACCAATAAACTACTTTTTATGACTTAACCAATTTTACTTGCCACAGAACTACATTTATAAAAAAAAACCGGGAAATGCTGGAACATAACCCGATTGAAAATGTAGTGATTTTTTTTAACCACTAAACCTTATAACAAAAGTATGAAAAATCTCATTAATGTAGGAGAACGATTCCCCTATGCCTTAAAGTTTGATTTAAAGATGAAATTAACCGTTTATCTATTTATTATATCACTCTTTCAAATACAAGCGAATACCTATTCTCAATTGACTAAAATTTCCATGGATTTGGATAATGTAACCATTGAAAATGTATTGCTTGAGATTGAAGAGAAGACAGAATTTAAGATTTTATATAATGACAATGAAGTTGACTACAACAGAAAAGTTTCTGTGAATGTAGAAAATGAATTGGTATTTACAATTTTAGATAATTTGTTTGATAAAACTAAAATCTCTTATGAGATAGTTGACAAACAAATTGTGCTATTAAACAACCCTTCTAAGCCTTTGACAGCTGCAACTGTTCAGCAAACAAAAGTTGTTTCTGGAACTGTTTTAGATGATACAGGCGGACCGTTACCTGGAGCTTCTGTCATGGTGCAGGGAACAAGTGTTGGAGGAACTACAGATTTTGATGGTAAGTTTTCTTTAGAGGCTCCATTAAGTGCTACAACAATTATTGTTTCTTATATGGGATTCAAATCAAAAACCGTTTCTATTGGTGATGGAACAGGTATTACAGTTGCATTAGAACCAGATTCAGCTACTTTAGATGAGGTGATTGTTGTTGGTTACGGAACAGTTAAGAAATCAGATGTTACAGGATCTATTTCTAGTATTAGTGCAAAAAGTTTTGAAGATCAACCATTAGCTAGGGTAGAAGACGCTTTACAAGGTAGAGCTGCCGGGGTTTCGGTAGCTAAACAGTCAGGAACACCAGGTGGACCTGTTAAAGTTAGGATTCGTGGTGCGAATTCAATAACAGGTAACAATGATCCTTTGGTTGTTGTAGATGGAATTATTGGAGGAGATCTTTCAACCATCAACCCAAATGATATTGCTTCTATGGAAGTATTAAAAGATGCTTCTGCAACAGCTATTTATGGGTCTCGAGGAGCAAATGGAGTTATCTTAATTTCTACTAAGAAAGGTTCTGGGAAATCTAAAATGGATGTAGATTACTTTACTTCTTTTTCAACTGTTCCAAAAATGTTAGAAAGTTTAGGAGCAGATGCTGCTAACTTTGCTAGAATTGAGAATTCAAAAAGAGGAAGCGAGTTTATTCCACAGTCAGAAATAGACGAACTAGCACAGTCGGGAGGTACAAATTATCAAGATTTATTGTTTAGAACAGCGATAAGTCACAACTTGCAACTTTCTATGAGTGGAGGAACAGAAAATTTTAATTATTTTGTTTCTGGAAACTACTTAAACCAAGAAGGTGTTGTTCAAACTACGGGATATCAACGATTTTCTATTCGTTCTAATGTGAATGCAAAAATTACGAATAAGTTTAAAGTTGGAAGTAATATTTACGCAAGTAGAGGTAAAACAACCAATGATATCGAACAATTTGGTCGTTACCAAGGTACTTTGGTAACACACGCCATTGCTTGGGATCCTACAACACCATTGGTAAATGATGCAGGAATGAACAATGAGCGCTCTACTAGAGAATTGGCATCTCTTAACTACAATCCAATTCATAGATTGAACTTGAGTGATCTTCAAAAAATCGAGGATCGATTGAATGTGAATTTCAACTTAAGTTATGATATTGTTGAATCGTTGAATTTTTCTGTTGTAGCAGGAGCAAGTACAATTGGTATCACAAACGAAAATCTTAAAATGGATTTTGAAGCACCAGATGCTAACTTTAATAGTTATAAAACTACAAATTATCAAGTAAGTAATATTGTAACTTGGAAGAAGTCATTTGGAAAGAACAATGTTGTAGCGACTGGTGTTTATGAATTTTCAAAAGGAGAGTCAAGATATAATGCATACGGAGCAAATGATTTAATTGGTCCAGCAGGGTTTTATTTTGCTGAATTAAACAAAGGATATAGTATTTCAAACAATAAAGTTGAAACAGGGATTTCTTCTTTTATGGCCAGAGTTGGTTACGATTGGGATAAAATCTTTTTCTTAACAGGTACGGTTCGTTCAGATTCTTCTTCTAGATTTCAAGGAGATAATAAAACAGGTACATTTTACTCATTCGCGTCATCATACAGTTTTAGCAATATGAGCTTTGTTGCTGATAGCGATGTTTTGAGTAACTTAAAAATTAGAGCAGGATGGGGACAAGTAGGAAATCAAGATATCAATGCCTACAGTACTTTCCCAGAAGTTAGTATCAATCAAAAATATTCTTTTAACGGTTTGCCTGCTCCTGTTCAAGGATCTACAATTGCAGGGATTGGAAACCCAGATACTACTTGGGAAACAACAACTCAGTTGAATGTAGGAGTTGATTTAGGATTTTTAAATAACAAATACAGTTTAAGTTTAGATTGGTATAAAAAGAATACAACAGATTTATTATTGAATGTACCAATTCCTGAAACATTAGCGGGTGTAAATATCAGTCAGATTCAAAATGTTGGTGAGGTTCAAAATACAGGGTTTGATATTACTTTAGGAGCTAATTTTATTGATACTGATAGTTTTAGATGGGACGCTAATTTAACGATGTCTAAGATTAAGAATGAGGTAATAAGTCTATATGACGGAAAAACTGAAATTCAAGGAACTTTCCAAAGTACAGATGGTCAAGGAGATATTTGGAATATTATTCAAGTAGGGGAGCCATTAGGACAATTCCAAGGAGCTACTTTTTTAGGAACATGGAAATCTACGGATAACATTCCATTAGATCCGGATACTGGTAATCCGATTGCAGTGCCAGGTGACGCTAAGTATTTACTAGATGATAATAACGAAAAAGTTATTGGAGCTATCGGAAATGGTACACCAGATTTTATGTGGGGTTTCAACAATACGTTTACCTACAAGAATTGGGATATAAACCTTTTCATTCAAGGAGTTCATGGATTTGATGTTTATAATACTACAAGAGCAATTATTGTTGGAGCTTCAGGAAACCAAAGAAGTTATATGCATCCAGAGCAATTAAATCAATGGACACCTACTAATGAAACAGATATTCCAGCAACTGGAGAAAATGTTTATGGGTCTACCAGATATGTTGAAAAAGGTGATTTCATAAGATTAAGTAACTTAAATATTGGTTATACTTTTAGAAATATTAAAGGAATTGAAACTTTGAAAATATATGGGGGTGGTCAAAATTTATTCTTGATCTCTCAATATTCAGGGTATGATCCAGAATTAAGTTCTAGACCTGCGGATGTAGCTGTAAATCCAGCAAATACAGATAGTGCAGTTGGTATTGATGCCGGAGCGTATCCAAATCCTAGAATTTTTTCTATCGGAGCAAAATTCCAACTTTAATAACCAAACTAAAAACATACAAAAATGATAAAATTAAATATTCATAGAAAATTTAAGATGTTCATGGCTGCTATTGCCTCTATTTGCATCTTGACTGTTTCTCTTCAAAGTTGTGTAGATTTAGAAGAGGATCCAACAGAGATTAGATTAGCTCCTGGAGCCTATAGTTCAATATTTGAATTAGACTTAGGCGTAAATGGAATATATGCACAATTAAGAAATGCGTCCATGTGGTCTACGTTCTATGTGAATGGTTGGAGTGGTGATGATATGACTACTCATAAAACTAGTAACAAAGCAGATTTTAGAGAATTTGATCAAAGAAGTATATCCAACGCAAATGGTAGAACTGTTCAGAATTGGAATAACATTTATGGAATGATTGCTGCTGCAAACAATGTATTAAAAAACATTGAAGGAATTACATTAGAGGATCCTGAGGTACAGCAAAGACTTTTAGGTGAGGTATATTTTTTACGTGGTGCAATGTTTTTTCATTTAGCTCGTGTGCATGGGAAAATTGCATTACCTACCACTCCAGAAATTGATTATGACATAAAACTTTCTTCTGAGATTGAGGTGTATGAGCAAATTGAAAGAGATTTAAATCAAGCGGTGGCTTTGTTACCAGTAATTTATCCTGGTGTAGAAGATGGTGCTCCTAGACCAAATAAAGGTTCGGCTAAATCGTTATTAGCACGCTTATATATGGATTGGGCAGGATTCCCGGTTAAGGACAATACTAAATATGCCAAAGCACAATCTACGGCGAAAGAAGTAATTGATAATAGTGCGTCTCATGGATTTGAATTAGAAAGTAATTTAGAGAACCTTTGGACAATGGATAATAGGTTTAATAAAGAAAGTACATGGACTATTGCTTACTGTCAACCTTGTGGTACTCAAAATGGGAAGTTTGCTTGTTTGGGAATGCCAGGAGACCTTAAAGGTTGGGGTGAAACTTTTGCTGAGATTAGATTTTTTGAGGATTTTCCAGAAGGAGCAAGAAAAGAGGCAACTTACAGAACTGATTTAGATTGGACGAATTTTAATGATCAAGTGACACCTGTATTTAAGAAAATCGTAGGACCGGATTTAGATGTTCCTTTAGGAGTATTCTTTACAAGTAGAAATGATTTCTATATGAGATATGCGGAAGTGTTGTTGATTTATGCAGAAGCTTCAGGTGAAGTAGGAGGGGCATCGGCAGAAGCTTGGGAAGCCTTGAATATGGTAAGACGTAGAGCAGCAGGCTTGCCTTATGCTACAGCAGTCCCAACCGCAGTGCCACAATTAGATGCTGAGGGTAATCCAATTGCAGGATTGACATATCAAGATGTTACTTCTGGAGATTTAGCGGATTTGACTTTTACAGAAAGAAAATGGGAATTAGCTGGTGAGTGGATACGTTGGAATGATTTGGTTAGAAAAGAAAAGGTAGCCGAGGCACTTGGAAATAGAGATCCTCAAGTTACGCCAGATAATAAAAATGGAGGAATTATAGCGGTTCAAAATCCAATTATTGGTTCTTTAGGTACTGAGAATTATTTTGCACCTATTCCTGCGGCTCAAATAAAATTATTACCTGGATTAGGAGAATAAAGACATTCGATTAATTTGGTTTGATTGAGACGGTAAGGATCTTGGGATTCTTGCCGTTTCTATTTAATATTCATTGAATCTATGCATCTTTTTTTTCAAAAAAAATATACATTTAGTCTTTAAATAAATGAATCACAAAATGAAGTATACCTCACTACATATTAGAAAATTTTTTCTCTTTTTTTTATCACTCTTTTTTTTATGCGCTTGCACGAAAACGCAGGAAAAAGAAAGTCCTAAAAAACAAAAAATGTTTTCCAATGTTACTTCAGGGGTTTCTGGTTTGAATTTTTCAAATGTTTTAAAAGAGGATGTGAAAACAAATTATTACAAGTATATGTACTTGTATATAGGTGGGGGAGTTGCCGCAGGGGATATAAATAATGATGGGTTGATTGATTTATTTTTTACATCTAATACAGGAGAGAATAAACTTTTTTTGAATCAAGGTGACTTAAAGTTTAAAGACATAACAGAAAGTGCTGGGATACATCATAAAGAAGGCTTTGATACTGGGGTAACGATGGTAGATGTCAATGCAGATGGTTTGCTGGATATATATATATCACGAGGTGGTTGGAAGCATCAAGGAGGAAAGTTTGCAAATTTATTATTTATCAATAATGGAGATCTAACATTTACAGAAAGTGCAAAAGAACTTGGTATTGCGGATGATAACCGTACCATACAAACAACCTTTTTTGACTATGATAATGACAATGATTTGGATGTTTATGTTTCCAATTCTCCTGATATTGAAGGGAAAATAAAAATTTTAGATTTAAGAAGTGCTGATAAAAATTCAAAAAATGCAGCCTTAAAAGGAAACGATCGTTTATATCAAAATGATGGAACCGGACATTTTACAGATGTTTCAAAAAAGTCGGGTATAATTACAGATTTAGGTTTTGGGTTGAATCCCCAGGTAG
Organism: Flavicella sp. IMCC45537; assembly: GCF_057197705.1. Classification (NCBI taxonomy): domain Bacteria; kingdom Pseudomonadati; phylum Bacteroidota; class Flavobacteriia; order Flavobacteriales; family Flavobacteriaceae; genus Flavicella; species Flavicella sp. IMCC45537. The sequence goes on along the minus strand of NZ_CM170067.1, from coordinate 1,640,892 downwards.
GTGATTTAAACAATGACGGTTGGCTAGATTTATATGTTTGTAATGACTTTAATTATCCGGATTTAGTCTATATCAATAATCAAAATGGAGGTTTTGTTGAATCTAGAGATACGTATTTTAAGCATATGTCTTTTAATAGTATGGGAAGCGATTATGCGGATATAAACAACGATGGGTTAGAAGATTTGATGACTTTGGATATGAACCCAGAAGATTATATTAGATCAAAAACAACGATGGGAATGACTTCCATTGAAAACTTTGAGGCCATGGTTGAAAATGGATATCATTATCAATACATGCATAATATGTTGCAATTAAATAACGGGCAAAAGAATTTTAGTGAAATAAGTAAAATGGCAGGTATTGCTAACACAGATTGGAGTTGGTCTATCTTGTCAGCGGATTTTGACTTAGATGGTTTCAATGATTTTTATATAACCAATGGGGTTTATAGAGATGTGATTGATAGAGATACCAATAATAAAATTCTTTCCATTTTAAGGAAAAATGGTAGAAAACCTACTGCGGAAGATTTCTTGCAGTTTACAAAAATGTTACCACAGCAAAAGTTAAACAATTATTTTTTTAAGAATAATGGTGATTTAACTTTTGAAAATACATCTGATTCTTGGAATGATACCAAACCAACATTTTCAAATGGTGCTATTTATGCCGATTTAGATAACGATGGAGATTTAGACATTGTTGTAAATAATATAAATGAAAAGGCAACATTGTTAAAAAATAACGCTGTAGAACAACAACTGGGAGGGTTTTTGTCTATTTCGTTAAACGGTCCAGAGACTAATAAATTTGGTTCGGGTGCAAAGGTAAAGATTCACCTTTCAGATAATTCTGTTCAAGTAAGGCAATTAACAAATACTAGAGGTTTTTTATCATCAGTGTCGAATAAACTAAATTTTGGTGTTAAAAAGGGAGTAGGTATTAAGAGTTTAGAGGTTCAATGGTTGGACGGTACATCACAGCTTTTAAAGAATATAAAAGTGAACCAACATATCGTTTTAAACTATAAGAACGCTCGAGTTGTAAATAACGTGAAAAATGATGATCAAAAGTTGTTTACAGAGAAAAAAGCAAATGAGATACATCAAGACCCTTATTTTAATGACTATAATAAACAAGTTTTGTTACCTCATAAATTAAGTCAAACCGGTCCGTGTCTAGCTAAGGGAGATGTAAATGGAGACGGTATTGATGACTTGTATGTTGGAGGTGGGCATACCCAACCAGGAAAAATGTTGATAGGAACAAAGAAAAATGATTTGAAGGAGAAGAAAATTAATGCTTTTGTAGAAGATCGTGCTTATGAAGATACCGCTGCAACATTTTTTGATGCTGATAATGATGGTGATTTAGATTTGTATGTAGTAAGTGGTAGTTATGAATTTGAAGAAAATTCTGAATTGCTTTCAGATCGTTTGTATTTAAATAATGGGCTAGGAGGCTTTTACAAGTCTAGAAATTTAATTCCTGTTGTAAATAATTCTGGATCTATTGTAATTTCTGAAGATTACGATAGGGATGGTGATATGGATTTGTTTATTGGAGGAAGAGTTATCCCTGGTAAATATCCTTATGCGCCAGAAAGTTATTTGTTGGTTAACAACAATGGTAAATTTCAAATTAAAACAAAAGAATTAGCTCCAGGATTTCTTGACTTGGGGATGGTCACGGCGGCGCAATGGGTAGATATAAATAAAGATGGTTTTTCTGATTTAGTAGTCTGCGGAGAATGGATGGGTCTCGAAGTATTTTTAAATAAAAATAAACAGTTGGTGAAAAGCGAAGCCTATTCTGAATTGAGTAGTACCAAAGGTTGGTGGAATAAAATTTTGGTAGAGGATATTGATAATGATGGAGATTTAGATATTGTTGCAGGTAACCTTGGATTGAATTATAAATTTAAAGCATCAAAGAAAAAACCATTTCATGTGTATACAAGTGATTTTGATTTTAACGGAATAGAAGATGTTTTTTTAGCAAAGGAATATAAAAACAAACAGGTTCCGGTGAGAGGTAAGAGTTGTTCAACTCAACAGTTACCGCATTTAAAAAATAAGATAAAATCTTATCAAAAATTTGCCAATTCTGATTTGGCTGGAATTGTTGGACCTGGAATTAAATCGGCATTGCATTATGAAGCGAATGAATTTAGATCAGGTGTTTTTATAAACGAAAACAATAAATTTAAATTCGAACCTTTTCCTAATCAAGCACAATATTTTCCGATAAACAGTATCGTTTATCATGACTTTGATCAAGACGGGAAGAAAGACTTGTTAATGGCTGGGAATAATTATCAATCAGAAGTTGAAACGACAAAGTCTGATGCAGGTATTGGTGTGGTATTAAAAGGTAATGGTGCTGGCGGATTCAAATATGTAGCATCTAAAAAATCAGGATTTTTTGCTAACAGAGATGTTCGAGATGTTATTTGGTTTGACAAAAACGAGAAACCATTTCTTTACGTAATAAATAATAAAGATAGACATCAATTGTTTTATTTGAACAATTGATAAAGACATTGAGTGGGGCTAAAATATATGAAGTATTTTAGTCTATCAATTGGTTGTTGTTTGAAAAGGGAATCGAAATTATTCGATTCCCTTTTGTTTTGTGGTTCAACTATCGAATAGCAGTTTTTATTTTACTGTCTCTAGTCTCGTTGTATGTTTTAAATAACTCCGCAATTAACTCTTTGTATTTAGGAGAGTTTATTAGGTTTTGATTCTTTTTCTCTGTTGGATTTTTTTCTAAGTCAAACAGAGCGATTGGAGTTCTTGTTTTATCTGTCTTGTCTTTTTTATCCAACTTAATAATTAATTTCCATCTCTCTTTAAGAATCATTACTTCCTTACCGGTTCCACTTTGAACCATGATATATGGATGGATTTTTTGTTTGTCTTTCTTAAGAAGAAGAGGTAGAAGGTTAGAGGAATCCATAGCTTGTCCCTCTGGAATTTTTTGATTCGTTAGAGCTGCAAGAGTTGCCATTATGTCTAAGCCTAGAACTGGAATATTAGATTTTGATTTAGACTTAATTTTATCGGGCCAGCTAGCAATAAATGGTACTTTATAACCTCCTTCAAAAGCCTGATTTTTACCACCTCTATAAATGTCACTAGGTTTGTGCCCTGATGCCAAAGTTTGTTTTATCATCAAACCACCATTGTCTGAAGTGAAAATAATCAAAGTATTTTTATAAATTCCTTGTTTTTTTAAAGATGCAACCATCATTTCTATTTGAACATCAAGCTCTTTCACCATATCTAAATGTTTTGAAGGAGTAGTGCCAGCAATTTTTTTACCATTTAAATACGCTGGAGGAGCATGAGGTTTATGCACTGCTTGCGAGCAATAATACATGAAAAATGGTTTGTCTTTATTTGCATTTTTTTCAATAAAATTTACAGCCTTGCCAATCAGCAAAGGACCTATGTGATGAGGATCCCAATTACTATCACCAAGTCCTTCTAGTTTATCAAGTTTTACCCCAATTTTAGTCATGTTTTCCTGAGAAATATATGCTACTTTAGAGTCTTCTTTCAAAGGCATCATAGTTCCGTTTTCATAAACAGCATATGGATAATCTTGAATTCCTGCAGGCAATGTAAAACTATAATCAAATCCTTTTTGTTGAGGTCCGTTAATCATTCTTGTGATGTCTACATTTGTTTCAGGTTTAGCTCTATTACCTCTGTATATTTTAGAGTCGCTTCCCTTTTCTAAAAAATCACCTCCAAGATGCCATTTTCCTAAGAATGCAGTAGTATAGTGAGCTTTTTGCATGAGTCTACCTAATGTAAGCTGGTTGTCTTTTATTGGGGAAGCCTGAAATGATCCCCAAACACCCCATGGATAGGGACTTCTATAACAACTGTTACCTGTCATGATAGCGTATCTTGAAGGAGCACATAAAGCGGCCGGGGCATTGGCTTTAGTGAACATCATTCCACTTTTAGCTAGTTTATCCAAGGCTGGCGTTTCAAGTATAATGTTATCTGAATGTAGTCTTCTGTAATGTGAGAGATCTCCAACACCAATATCATCAGCTAAAATAACTATTACATTGGGTTGGTTTTGAGCGATGCCTATGACCGACAAAAAAAGTAAGTTTATTGATAATAATAGATGTTTCATGTTTCCTGTTTTGATTAGATTTCAAAAAAAAACTAGAAAAAGAATAGAGTTTCCTTTTCTAGTTATTCTAGTTTTATGATTTAATTAGATATTCTAAACGTCTTAAAACCTGTGGCTCATCTAGAGCATTTTTCTTTAGCTTTGTTTTGTTCAGTTGAAATTTATATTTATTTCCACCATCACTCATTAAAACAATAGAATTTAGAATTAGAAGTGCTTCTCCTCCGTCATTCGAATTATACAAGCAATTAGTCATGGATGCAACAGGATTTGACAGCCCTGTAAGACCTAGGTATTCAGAGGCGCGAACTCGATTGATTAATTCATTGTCATTTTTTTCAATCTGTTTAATTAGATCTTTAAAAGTATCTGCTTCCTCACCGAAAACACTACAATCTATAAGTGCCCAATACCTTTCCCAAGGATCCGTTGAAGTAAGACTATTTCTTAGTTTTTCTTCAACTTCATTAAATTCAAAAAGACTGTAATTGGCTACTTTTAGATAATTTTTGATGTCTTTTTTGTGTTTTTGTCCAAATTTCACCGGATTATCAAAAGCATTGTTGATCAAGTAAAATTCAGGATAAAACGCTAAATCGGGCATTTTTGCAATGCGTTTGTTTAGATTTTTTCTTAGTGATTTTAAGGTTTCTTGGTATTCTGGAAGCTGAGCTAAATTCTTTGTTTCAAAAGGATCTTTTTCAACATCATACAATTCTTCAGGTTGTTTTGGTTCGTAAAATTGTGCTTGAATATCATTAAGTTTACCTTTGTTGTAAAAATTACTCCATTGTTGGTATCCTAGTTGTTTGTATCGATAATTATTCATTAGACCGTTAAAATTAAAAGGCTGGTAGTTTCTAGTGTATTTGAATTTACCTTTTCTTACAGCACGCACCATATCATATTTTTCATCAAAACGATCCGCATAGCTAAAAGTTTCATCTCGCTTAGATAGATCTTTTGCAGAAACACCTTTTCCTAAGAAAGGGATACCATCCATTCCTTTTGGGGTTTTGACACCAGCTAAATTTAATACTGTTGCTCCGAAATCAACGAAACTCACAAAACCATCTTCTTTGGTGTTTGCTTTTACCGAAACCAAGTTTTTGTAGTTCTCAGGAATATAAACAACTAGAGGAACATGAACTCCCATTTCGTTTATGTACCCTTTACTGCCTGGTAAAACCCCACCGTGATCGCCATAGTAAAAAATAAAGGTATCTTCTAGCAAACCATCTTTCTCTAATTCTGCTACAACGGCACCCACTTCAGAATCCATTTCTTGAATTTTGTCATGGTATCTAGCGTTTGAGTATTTAAATAGTCCTGTTTGAGGGTGGTTAGGCTGTACAAAAACATTTTTTTGATCATTTTTAGTTCCTGCCTTCATATCTTCTCTGCTAAAATGCATTCTGCTTTCATGGGTAGTTGCAATATTGAATACATGAAAGAAAGGTTGGCCTTTTTTGCGATTTCTCCAAGATGCTTTTTTAGAGGATGCATCCCAAACATTATCTTCCTTGATAATATTATAATCTTCTTTAGCACAATTGGTCGTATAATATCCTGCTTTTCTTAGATACGCAGGAAACATTTCAACACCATCTGGCATTTCAACTTTTGCCATTCTACGATGATAATGTGTCGCTAATCTTGGACCATAAGAGGAAGCGATCAAGGTAGATCTTGCAGCACTACATACTGCCGCATTTGAGAATGCATGGGTGAAAATAACACCATGATTAGCTAAGTTCTCAATGCTTGGAGTTTCTACACCATTTTCATCGAATAGTTTCATATAATGCTTAGAGTTGTCCTCAGATACAATCCAAACAATATTTGGGGTTTTCTTTTGTGCAGTTCCTAAAAAGGAATTTACAACACAGAAGAATAATAAAATTTTAAAAGGAGAGAGTTTTTGATTCATTTTTTTATTATTTAGTTTCAATAGTAACTTTTGCGCTTTTTAACTGTTTAGATTTAGCGTAAAGTGTTATTTTTCCTGCTTTTTCTGTAGATTTTAAAATTGCCAAACACATTCCATTAAATGCTTTTCTTTTTTTAGCTTGAAAAGGTTCTAAACTTATTTGGTTTCCATTATCCACTCCAACAAGTGTACCATTTCCTCTTACAGAGAAGTTTACTTCATTAGCTGCAAGGGGACACATATTACCGTTTTTGTCAAGTATTTTTACAGTTACATAAGATAAATCGTTACCATCGGCGTCTATTTCTTTTCGGTCTACTGTTAATTGAATTTTAGTTGGTTTTCCTGCAGTGGTTATAGATTCCTCTAGTATTTGTTTACCACCTTTATAACCAATTACCTTTATAGTCCCAGCTTGATAAGGAACGTCCCAAGACAAACGATATTTAGATTTGAATGTTTTAGGTTCATATCTCATAAAGTCAACTAGAATTTCTGTAAGATCTTTTCCTTTCACTTTTTTTCCCATTGATTTCCCGTTAACGAACAACTCTGCTTCATCACAATTGGTGTAACAATAAACGGGTATCGTCTGTCCTTCCATACCTTTCCAGTTCCAGTGAGGTAAAAGGTGTATCATAGGTTTAGAACTCCATTGGCTTTGGTATAAGAAAAATCTGTCTTTAGGAAATCCACATAAATCTACTGCACCAAAATAAGAACCATGAGAAGGCCAGTCCCCATTCCAGTATCCATTTGTGGAGTTATCCTTCCCTCCATACGGGGTTGGTTCTCCTAGGTAATCAAAACCAGTCCAAATAAATTCTCCCATAACAGTAGGGTTTTTTTCTTGGAAGTGGAATTCAATATCAGGAGGGTAGGCCCATGGTGGTCCAACAATATCATAACTTGTTACATGTAATGATTCGTGATGTTTGTATTTTTCTATTGGAAAATGATATACACCTCTACTACTCGTGCAGCTTGAAGTTTCTGACCCGTATATAGGCATTTCAGGGTAGTTACCGATAATCTCACTATATTTAGAAGGTTTGTAATTTACACCAGCTATATCTGCCTGTTGTGCAAAGTTAAAACGATACGGAGCTGAATAATTATTCATTCCAAAAGTTGTAGGTCTAGAAGGATCAATCTCTTTGCAGTATTCATGTAACATTTTAGCAGTTTTCCAACCGTTCTTCTTATCATGTTGTTCATGGATTTCGTTTCCAGTACTCCACATGATAATTGATGGGTGATTACGATCTCTACGGACCATATCTTTGATGTCTCTTTCAGCCCATTTCTTAAAAAAAACATTATACCCATTTGGTACTTTTTCCTCTTCCCAAACATCAAAAGCTTCATCCAAAACTAATAAACCAAGTTCATCACAAACTTCTAAAAATTCACGTGAAGGTGGGTTATGGCTTGTTCTAATTGCATTAACCCCCATATCTTTCATTATTTGTAATTTTCTTTGATCAGCTCTTTTGTATACAGCTGAACCTAAAGCTCCATTGTCATGGTGTAAGCATACCCCATTAAACCTTACTTTTTTATTGTTCAAGAAGAAACCTTCTGCACTGTAAAAGATAGAACGTAAACCAAGAGTAGTTTCGTAAGTGTCTACAGTTTTACCCTCTTGTACTATAGTAGTAACTAGTTTATATAGATTTGGACTGTCAATATCCCATCGCATTGGGTTTTTTATATCATTGTATACCGCAGATATGGTAGAGGAGTTTGGGGCGATTACAATTTCGTCAATGTTTTTTGCAACACTTTTTCCATTGGGATCAAAGTATTCATGATTGACAGTTGCTTTTACGGTTTTGCTACTTTTATTCTGAACCGTAGTTTCGTTTTGAACCACAGCAAGTTTTTCTGTGACTGTAGGAGTAGTTATATATGATCCCCATTGACCAACATGCACTGGCTCATCAATTTTTAACCAAACAGATCTGTAGATTCCTGCACCAGGGTACCATCTAGAAGATAAATCCTTTGGAGTCAACTTTACCGCTATGATATTATCAGAACCATCATATTTTAATTCATTGCTTATATCAAATTCAAATCCTATATATCCAAAAGGACGATTTCCAACAAAGGTTCCATTCACCCACACATGTGCATCGTACATAGCTCCTTCAAATTCAATACGGATTGTTTTCCCTTTTGCTTCTGTAGGCATTGTGAAGTGTTTACGATACCATCCAGTTCCGTGAAAGGGCAATCCTCCACATCGCGCATTGTACTTCTCATCGAATGGACCTTCAATAGCCCAATCATGTGGTAAATTTAATTTTCTCCATTTGGAGTCATTGAACGCCATCGATTCGGCTCCTTCACTTTCTGCGTTGAAAAACAACCAGGACTTGTTGAAGTTTTGATTTTGAGCAAAACTTGATATACTGATGAAAACAGCTATTATCAGAGTTGCTATTGAGAACACATTTTTTTTCATTGTTGAGTTTTGAATAAGATAAAGTTTATTTTTATGTTCAAATGCACGAATGGCAAGCGAAAGCTACAAAAATAACTGTATATAGTACATATAACCGTCTACAAATGTTCAATAAACTAATACGAATGTGTTTTTATCAAGGTATATATCTTTTTTACTCTATGAGCAACCAGTTTAGATTCACAACTTTGTCGGCTCCCCAGTCAGATTTAAACACCACAACTATATTTTTTATTCCTGTTATTTTTTCTGTGATATCGGTTTCAATAGTTTTCCACTGGTTCCAACCCCCTGTAAATTCCGCGGGGAAAGTGGCAATTAGTTTACCTTTGAAGTGCCCTAATCGAACTTCGAAACTCCCATTTCTTTGTCCACATGCAACTCTTGCCTTAATTTTTTTAGCTTCACCATCACCAAAATCAACACGGTTAAATTTTACATAACCCATCATTTTGGTATCACAAACCATCCATCCTTTTGGTTCGTTTCCTCCTACAAATGCCGTTTTAGCTGATGAGATTTCATTATAACGATCTATTTGAATGGTGTCATTTACTTTTGGAGTTCCAATGCCTCTTAAAGTTGGTTTTACTTTTTTGATTGTCCCATCTTTCTTAAACTCCATATAGTCAGCTCTCATGGAACGTAGTTTGTTGTAGCCACTAATTTCCCACCAATGATAAAATAAAATCCATTTGTCTTGGTACTTGACAATGGAATGATGGTTTGTTCCATTTCCAATATTATCCATAATTTTCCCTTGATATTGATAAGGACCCATTGGTGTGTCGCTAGTTGCGTATGCAATTGTATATCCTTCTTGCGGAAAGACATGGGCAAAAGTCAGATAATATTTTCCTTCATGTTTTAATGGAAATGGTCCCTCTACATAACCAGCGGGTAAGCCTTCTACTTTTATTCCACTTCCGTCAATTTCCTTCATGTTGTTTTTTAGTTTGGCTACCTTCAATGTCCTTCCGCCAGCATAAAAAATATAGGCTTTCCCATCGTCATCTAACAACAATCCTGGATCAATTCCATCAAGACCTTTTATATATTCTTTCTCCCATTTAAAAGGCCCTGTAGGTGATTTAGAGGTTCCTACACCGATACGTCTAAAGGCACTTTCATCCTTAGGTTGAGCAGGGTAGTAATAATAATAGGTCTTGCCTTTTTTGATGCAGTCAGGGGCCCACATCCCATAGGAGTTTTTCTTTCCCCAAGGAACGTCATTTTGATCCAAAATACTTCCATGGTCTTTCCATGTGTTTCCGTTTTCAAGGGAGAACGAATGGTAACCAGGCATACAGAATTTGGGAGCTTCTACACCCTTTGGTGGGATTGCGTCACAAGAAGGGTAGACATACAATTTGTTGTCAAATACACGAGCTGTTGGGTCTGCTGTATATAAATGGGTTACTAATGGGTTCTGCGCATACAATGTTTGAAGTAGGATGCAAGCTAATAAAGTATTTATTAAGTTTTTCATGATGTAGTTTTTACTAGTTCAAAACTAATCAAGAATTTTGTCGTTTAAAGAAACAGATGATTTTCAAAGGGAAACAGATGGTTGATAAATTTTTATATAGTTTATGATACTACATTTTATCCAATGGAGGTTGTTTTGAAATTAGGTTTTGTTTTCCCTGTAACCATTTAGTTTTTAGTTTGGCTTGATAGCATAATGGATAGTTTAAAAAAATAGGGGGATTTTTAGTAGCATGAATTATATTTGGTCAAATCATATATGTTGTCTTGTATTCAGAGAGATTAGACTAAAGAAAAAAGGCTGTCAAACGACAGCCTTTTTTAATAAAATATAAAATTCTATTTTTGATTTTTTACAGAAAATTTACTTCCTTTTTTTACAACTCCTTTTGCGGTGTGGTGTTGCATTCTAGAAGTTTTAAATCCTCTAATATACTGATAGTTATAGTTTTTATATTCATGCGTTAATCCCCAACGTAAAATTTCAGTTGGTTCTTTTTCGTTGTCAGCCGTTCTGTTTAAACCAATGGCATGTGGTGCACCTTTTACTACTGCTTTAATCTCAAAGTTGATTCCATCAGGAGACCACTGTACTGTGTTTTTCTCCGGTCCATCCGTTGTAATTAAGGAAGCGATTCCTCCATTGTATGGCCAAACACAAATTTCATGACCACTATTACTTATTGGATTGTATGGAGATTTCACGTAGGGTCCTTTAGGGTTATCGGCTATAGCAACCCCATGTCTAATTTGACGTCCACCAAACGTAATAGCTTCACCCATTTGTTCTCCTTTATAGTAAAGGTAGAATTTCCCTTTGTAAGGAATGATACATGGATCATGTACCTTATGACTATCAAAATCTCCCTTTTTTTCTACAGCAAATCTATCTTGCTCTTCCCCTTTCCAAATACCGTTGTCGGCAGGGCTTAATATTGGTTCTTTACTTTTTGTCCAAGGTCCATTAGGTGATTTAGACCAAGCTAAACCTACTTGGTTTTTTACACGAACACTGTAAGGGTTCTTTACCGTTTGGTAGCATAGGTAAAACATGTCTTCGTGTTTCATGATTTCCACTGTGAAAACAGAACGATCGTCATATTCACCAGCCTTTCCTCTTGCAACGGCAACTCCTTCTTCTTTCCAAGTAATACCATCTGTTGAGGTTGCATACCAAATATCACATCTGTCCCAAGGAAATACTTTGTCCTTAACAACATCGCCTCCAAAACCTTGAGAAGGTCCTGTACTTCTACTAAACCAAGTATAGTATTTACCATCATGTTTGATGATAGCACTTGGATCTCTTCTTACGACTCCTTCTTCATATGCAAAATCACCTTTTAAATCATAGGTTTGGTATTGGAAAAACCATTCATTTCCATAGATTAATTCGTCGTCCCAAAGCAATGCTCTTTTTGAGGCGGCACTTAATTTATCTTTGTTAGTGATTCCTAGAAAATCTTGTTTTTCATCGGATAATACTACTTTTTCATGATCCTCATGAGAATGACTGCAATCAGCTTTTTTCTCACATGAGAATAATGCTAATCCAATGATTGCAGGAATAAAAAAATTCATTTTGTTCATTTTGTTCATTTTGTTCGTTTTATTTTAATTTGTGTTTAAGCGAGTGTATTTGAGTAAGCTATAATTACGATACCAATAACCATACATGCCAATCCTAAATATAAAGAGTTTTTAGCTTTAAGAGATGCTTTGGCCCATTCCTTTGTTATCAATCCACTTACGATGGCCGTAACTACGCACGCAGTGTTGAAAATAGCATAACCAACACTACCACCAAGTTCTTTACCAAGTTTAAATGCTGCATATGCAAAAACTACAGAAGCGGCGAAATTGAAAACTCCCATGATACTTGTTAGGGCAATGTTTTTTCCTAGGTGAGGTGTTTTGAATTTTCCCCAAAGTTTTTTTGCAGATAATTGTTGTATAAAATAAATTGCAATGGCAACACCACCGGCCATATAGATTACATACATCACGGCAATGGCACTTTTCCAAGAGGCATTCCCTTGCGCTTGTGAAGCCTGATCAATGATTTCTGCTCCATAAGAGTTAGCAAAACTAAATCCGGTAGCAAGTAATCCACCTACAATAGCGATCGTGATTCCGGTTACAATTGATCCTCCTTTGCTTGACTTTTCAGAACTCTCCGCTTCTTCATCTTGCTGACGAATAATTCCTGCTCTTCCGTTTGCCATGACCCCGATTAGTACAACTACTAAACCACCTAAGATTGTTAGGAATACATTACTAGCTGGGATTCCACCAATAAAAAATGGGATCAGTGACCCGACTAAAATGATGGTTCCAATAAAAATTGAAAAACCTAAGGAAAGACCGATATGGTTAATTGCTTTTCCCCACATCATGGCTCCAATTCCCCATGCAATACTAGATACAATCATTCCAATTAAGACGTTGGAAGGAATTGCGGCTAGAACATCAGAAAATCCATCTATTAATAGAAAAGCTGCAATGTTCGGAACTACAAAAGTGTTGATAGCGAAAAACATACTCCATGTGTTTTCAAATTCAAAGTCTTTTGTGAATTTCTCTGGTAAGGCATATAAGCCTAATAATAATCCTGCAAGAATTGCAAATAATACACCTGTTAACATATAATAATTTTAAGTTTAATTAATTCGTTTTTTTATACTCCGTCTAGATTACCATTCAAATTTAAAAATCGTGGTACTTTCAAATTCTTCTCCCGCTGATGTTATAGATTTTGGTGAGTTGGGAATATTGGGTCCGTTTTGATATCTGTGAGTTTCGCAGCAGAAACCACGGAATTTTCCATATTGTTCTCCATTTTCCCTTTTGATTTCATCAGAAGTATATTTACCCGTATATAAGAGCATACAAGGTTCTTTACTATAAACAGTTAAGGTTCTTCCTGATTCATTTGATGCTACCTGAGCCACTTCAATTAAGTCAAAATTAGGATTTTCAAAAGTGTAAAAGTGTTCAAAACCATCATTAATCTCACTATGAACATCACCGATTATTTTTCCTTTTGTTAAATCATCGGCTTGATTCGAAATATCAACAATTTCTCCTGTTCCAGCTCCAGTTTCATCCATCACTTGTCTTTTGTTGGTGTTTACTTTTGCTACATGTTTTTCAACAGTAGAAGCAAATCCGTCGAGATTAAAGTAAGTATGATTAGTTAAGGAAATAGGAGTGTCTTTGGTCGTAGAAGCTTTGTAGTCAATGCGTAGCTCATTCGTATTGCTAAGCGTAAAAGTGACGGTAGTAGCCACATCTCCTGGATAACCTTCCTCTAAGTCTTTGCTAAACAAAGTCATTTCAACTCCGTTATCTATTTCTCTCGATTGCCAAACCCTTTTGTCAAATCCTTGCTTTCCACCATGTAGATTGTTTTCACCACAGTTTTTTGCTAAGTTGTATTCCTGGTTATTTAGAGTAAATTTTGCATCTTTAATTTGAGAGCAATACCTTCCAATTGTTCCCCCGAAATAAGGAGAGTTTTCTAGGTAGGTGGTGTCAAAATACCCTTCTAATGTGTCAAATCCACAAGCAATGTTTTCTATTACACCACTAGAGTTAGGAACTTTTAAAGAAGTGATAGTTGCGCCAAAATTGATGATTTTCACTTCTACACCGTTTGCATTAGCAATGGTGTATTGTTTTATTTTTTCGCCTTGAACTTCTCCAAAGTCTGAAATATGTATACTCATTTTATTGGTTTAAGTTTAGTAATTTATTTTTCTTCAAAAGGAGCTAGTTTCTCCCAATCAAAAATAACACCTACTCCAGGATAGTCGGGTGCTACGGCTCTATAGTTTTCTACAACTAATGGTCTGGTTGTGTATTCATCAATAGGAAAACTATGTACTTCTAGCCAACCTGAATTTGGTTGTGCGGAAACCAAACTTACATGAAGTTCTTGCATACCATGTGAACAAGCTGGTATTCCATGTTTGTCCGCTAATCTAGCAGCTGCTAACCATCCTGTAATTCCTCCACAATTGGAAGCGTCTGGTTGAGCAAATGAAAGTTTTGCCTGATCAAAAGCATATTCAAATTCATGAATTGTATGTAGGTTTTCTCCCATGGCTAAAGGGAATCCCGTGGCATCAACAATTTCTCCAAAACCTTTGTAGTTATCAGGAATGATTGGCTCTTCAAACCAGGTAATGTCATATTGTTTGAATCCTTCAATCGCTTTAATAGCTTTTTCTACTGTCATAGAGTAGTTGGCATCCACCATGAAAGTAACATCTGGCCCAATATATTCTCTTACCGCTTTGATTCTGTCTAAATCTTCTTGCAGGTTTTCTCTACCTATTTTGATTTTTACAGCATTGAAACCTTTAGCTAAATACCCTTCCATGTTTTTCAAAAGCTTTTCGATAGGGAACATCAAATCAATACCTCCGCAGTATGCTTTACAAGTATTACCCGCACCACCTGCCATTTTCCATAGCGGCTGACCTGCTTTTTTACATTTGATATCCCATAAGGCGATATCAATGGTAGAAATTGCAAATGAAGCCACACCACCACGTCCTACATAGTGAACATGCCATTCCATGCAATCATATAATCCATCAATGTCAGTACCATCTTTTCCGATTAAAACCTCTGAGAAATCATGCTCAATCATGGCTTTTATTGCAAAACCTCCTTTTCCACCTGTGTAGGTATATCCAGTTCCTTCGCTACCATCTTCCAAAGTAATGGTAGTAGTGATCAATTCAAAATGATAGTGATCACCATGTTTTGCATCAGCCATTACTTCAGGTAATGGAACGGTAAATAGTTTTACGTCTACCTTTGATATTTTTGTACTCATAATAATATTTTTTTAAGAATAGGATTAAGCTTTGTGTCTGATGTAAAATGTCTTTTTCTCTAAATATTGTTCAAAACCATATTTACCATCTTCACCTCCAGATCCTGAAAGTTTATAACCATTATGGAAACCTTGATGCTGCTCACCATGACCTCTATTTACATAGATTTCACCATATTCAAGCTCATCATTACATTTCATAATTGTATTCATATCGTTCGTGAATACCATGGCGGCTAAACCGTATTCACAATCGTTTGCGAATTCAATCACTTGTTCAAAAGAATTAAATTTTAAAACAGGTAGTATAGGTCCGAAAGATTCTTCATGTACAATAGTCATATCTTGAGTAACTCCGGTTAAAACAGTAGGTTCAAACCAAAATCCTTTTTCGAATTCAGCACCCTCTGGTCGTTTTCCTCCCGCGGCAATAGTAGCACCTTCTTTAACACTTACTTCTACCAAGTGCTCCATGTGCTTTAATTCATTTCCATTCACTTTTGGTCCCATGTCTGTTTCTTCTAGCATCGGATCACCAACTTTTATTTCAGCAACTTTTGCTAAAAATTTCTCCATGAAAGTATCATAAATATTCTCATGAACATACATTCTTTCGTTACAAGTACAAACTTGTCCACAGTTGTCAAATCTAGAATGCAGTGCAGATTCTACTGCTGCGTCAATATCAGCATCTTCAAAAACTATAAAAGGAGCTTTTCCTCCAAGTTCTAATTGAACATGTGTAAGGTTGTCAGCTGCATTTCTTGCAATTTGCTGACCTACTGGAGTAGATCCAGTCATTGTTACCATTTTACATAATGGACTTTCAACAAGCGCGTTACCCATTGCACGTCCTGGACCAGTTAAGATATTGATTACTCCTGCAGGAATACCTACTTTATTAGCCAAATCTCCCAATTCCAATGTTGCTAGAGGAGTTTCAGATGTTGGTTTGATAACAATAGTGTTACCAGCTACCAAAGCGGGCCCTAATTTTCTACCAGCTAAGGCAAGTGGGAAGTTCCAAGCAGTAATTGCAACTACAACACCTCTTGGTACTTTTTGGATCCAAATTTGCTCATTAGGATTATCCGAAGGAATGATATCTCCTTCAATTCTTCTTGCTCCTTCACATGCATATCTGATAAAAGAAGCTGTTACTTGGACTTCGAAACGCGCTACTTTCAATAACTTTCCTTGTTCTTTTACTAAAAGTTGTGCAAGAGATTCGTTATTAGCATCAATTTCGTCAGCTAATTTGTACAGTAAATCTGCTCTTTCTCTAGCAGGTAGTTTTTTCCATTCTTTTTGTGCTTTATCGGCAGCTTCTAAAGCTTCGATAGCTTCTTCTGCTGTTCCATTTTGCACACGTGCTACTACTTCTTCGGTTGATGGACTTACAATATCAATTGTTTCACCTGAAGTAGATGTTCTCCATTCACCATTTATAAATAATTGGTAATCTTTAATTTCTGCCATAATAGTATATTATTTTTTTAATTTTTCTTTTCTATTGTTGTCCATTCGAATGGCGGCTTTTCCCTCGTAAAGTCTCTTTAATTGCCAAAGAGGTCTTTCCAAAGTCAATTCCCATTCAAATAATTTTTTATATAATTCTTTAACCTTTTCTGGGTTTTCAGAAGCCAAATCATTTATTTCTGAAATGTCTTGTTCAATGTTGTATAATTCAGCGGGACGATCAGGGAATCTAATCAGTTTATATTCATTGTGTCTTATCGCTGCTCTAGATTCTTTTTTCCAATACAAAGTTTCATGAGGTGTCTTTGAATTATTTTCCTCTAAATAGGGGATAAGGTTAACTCCATCTAGATGTGGTTTGTCTTCAATTGTTCCACCTGCAATTGATACAAATGTTGGTAAAAGATCTAAGGTGCTTATAGGTTTTGTATAGACTTGTTTTTTTTCAAGTTTGCCTTTCCATGACATTAGAAATGGAATTCTTATACCTCCCTCAAGATGATTCGCTTTGGTTCCGCTTAATGGGTCGTTACAAGATTTATTGGAGTCCGTAGGTCCCCCATTGTCATTAGCAAAAACTATTAGTGTGTTTTTTTCCAGTCCTAATTTTTTAATTTTATCCAAAACAACACCACAAGCTCTATCCAACCCTATTGTCATAGCAGCAAGGGTTCTTCTTTTTCCTGTTAAGTGTTTTGGTACCTTCTTTAGGTCGTCTTCTCTTGCCTCCATTGGCGTGTGAACAGCGTTAAAGGAAAGATAAACGAAAAAAGGGTTGTTTTTGTTTTTTTCAATAAATTCAGAAGTTTCGTTAGCTAAAGCATCTGTTAAATAAAGTTCACTTTCTTGATAATTCTCAAAACCAGTTTCAAGTTGTTTATCAGCTTCAAATTTTGGACTGTCTTTGTCAACCTCATAATAACTTCTTGCACCACCTCTAAAACCATAAAAGGTGTCAAAACCTCTTTTTGTTGGATGGAATCGATCCGCATTACCCATATGCCATTTTCCGAAAATTGCAGTGGTATACCCTAATTCTTTTAGGTAATCGGCTACTGTAGTTTCGTCTATGGGTAAACCCATTGCATCTCCTGTAAGTCCAGAGTGACTCATGTATCCAGGAACATTGTTTTCTTCAAATCCAAACTTTTGTTGGTATCGTCCGGTTAATATTCCGGCTCTAGAAGGTCCACATACCGCCGCAGATACATACGCTTGTGTAAACCTAACTCCGCTTTTTGCTAATGCATCTAGGTTAGGAGTTTTAAAATCTTTACTTCCTTGAAAACCAAAATCAGCATATCCTGCATCATCAGAAAGGATGAATACGATATTTGGTTTTTGTTGCGCGGAAATTTGGTGACAAACACCACATACAACCGCTAGTAAGCAAAGCGATTGTATGATTGTGTTTATCTTGATTAAAATTAGTCTCATTGAATATTTTTGAATTATCTACCCATCCATCCACCATCTACTAACATGGTAGTTCCATTCATATATGCTGCAGCTTCTGATGCTAAAAACACTGTAGGTCCCGCAAAATCTTCGGCGTTACCCCATCTACCTGCTGGAATTCTTGATAAAATAGACTCAGATCTCACTGGGTCATTTCTTAATGCTTCTGTGTTGTCTGTAGAAATATAACCTGGTGCAATTGCATTTACATTTACTCCTTTACCAGCCCACTCATTGGCAAATGCCATAGTCATTTGACCAATGGCTCCTTTGGAAGCAGCGTACCCAGGTACCGTAATTCCTCCTTGGAATGTTAGTAAAGAGGCCGTGAAAATAATTTTACCTTCACCACGAGCTACCATTTCTTTTCCAATTTCTCTTGTTAAAATAAATTGAGCATTTTGGTTTACCTCAATTACTTTGTCCCACATTTCATCTGGATGTTCAGCTGCTGGTGCTCTTAAAATAGTACCAGCATTATTGACTAAGATGTCTATTTGAGGGTGGTCTTCTTTTACTTCAGCGATAAATTTGTATAAAGATTTTCTATCAGAAAAATCACATTGGTATGCTTGGAAATTCTTTCCTAAGGCTTTAACGTCTTTTTCTACTTGACTTCCCTCTAGCTCTAATGAAGCAGATACTCCAATGATATTTGCTCCGGCCTCAGCCAAACCAATAGCCATTGCTTTTCCGATTCCACGTTTACAACCTGTTACTAAAGCTGTTTTTCCTTCTAAATTAAATTTATTTAAGATACTCATGTTGTTAGTTATATGTAAATGTTTTCGATATGATTTTTTAATCTCAATAAATCATTCGAACTGACATTTGTGTTTAAAATTAAAGTTGACAGTCCATTAATACTTTTAAGCCATCAGGGTTCTTGTCGATGTTTTCAAATACTTGTTGTATGTTTGATAGCGGTTGAACGTCTGTAATCATAGCTTCAAAAGGCAATTCATTTGCTGTAATTAGCGCGATAGATTTTTCATAATCTTCTCTTTCATACACACGAGCTCCAATTAGTTTTAATTCTTTCCAAAAGAATTTGAAAAGATCAATTTCTTTTTTCACACCGTGAATGGCAACCATTACAATTCTTCCTCTAATTCCTGCTACTTCTGTCATAACATCCAAAGCGGGTTGAACTCCTGCAACTTCAAATACAACATCTGCTTTACGACCATCGGTTTTCCCATGAACGTATTCCACTAAATCAACCTCTAACGGACTCACTGCATCAAAACCTAATTCTTTAGCTTTTGCGATACGCGTTGGGTTTACTTCTGAAATAATTACCTGAGCACCTACTTCTTTTGCAACCATTGCTACCAATAGCCCGATAGGTCCACCACCTAATACAACGGCAGTTTCACCAGCTACCAACCCACTTAATCGAACATCATGTGTTGCAACTGATAATGGTTCAATTAATGCCGCTAATTTTAAATCGGTATTTTCTTTCAATTTGTGTAATGTGAAAGCAGGTACATTCCAATATTGTTGCATAGATCCTGGACTATCAATTCCGATGAAGTTTAATTCTTCACAAATATGATTGAATCCTTTGTCAGATGGTTTTGCTTTAGAATCATCAAGAGGTCGCACCACAACTTTATCGCCTATAGCGTAATTATTAACATCTTCCCCAATAGCGTCAATAGTACCAGACATTTCATGCCCGATAGTTTGCGGCATGTCAACTCTTTGGTCCATCATTCCGTGGTAAATATGTACATCAGTACCACAAACACCTGAATAAGCTACTTTTATTCTAACCTCGCCTTTTTTTGGTTCCTCTACACTTTTCTCAACAACTGAAAAAGTCTTGTTTCCTTCGTATTGTGTTGCTTTCATTTTATAATATATTTTGTTTCAAATAAAAAACTTGTTTCTAATATGAAACAAATATATAAAATGTTAATGGTTTATTCAAATAAGAAACTGAATTTATATATGAAACCGATGTATGTTGAATTTTTGTCTAGTTTTTAGACGTGTTTAATCTAGGCTATAAATAGACTTTTTCGTGTTTTGAGCAGTGTAAAAAAGAATGGTAGAGGATATTATTTTCCTAAATATCCCAGTTTAGTTGAAATTTGAAAAGCGTAATCAGCAATAATTTTTCCTTTGTTGTCAAACTCACTATGTGGTAATCTACCATGGGGTGCGGTGATCCAAATAGCAGCAACAGGGGTTCCTTGTTCGTTAAAAATAGGAGCACCAATACAGTGAATACCTTGAATGTCTTCTCCGTTATCAATGGCATATCCAGTTTTTTTGACTTTCTTTAATTCTTCCTTAAAATCTTTTATCGAGGTTATGGTGTTCTCTGTATATTTGTGAAGTGTTTTGCCCTTTAATATTTTGTTGCTTTCAGGTTCTGGTAAGTAAGCCAAAATACTTTTACCGCCTACAGAACTATGCAAACTAAATTGCGTTCCTTGTTCAACAAAAAGTTTTACAGGGTATGAAGAGGATACCTGTTCTAAAATTGTTCCTTTAGAACCTAATAGAACACCTAGCATCACTGATTCTTTTAATTCATCACGTAAAGCACGCATCACATCTATAGACATTTCAACAATACTTTGTTCGTTTATTGAGGAGATACCTAGCGTTAGTATTTTTCTAGAAAGTGTTATTTTTTTAGTTGTCTCGTTTTTCTGCAAGTAATTTTTAAAAATCAATGTACTTGTGATCCGAAAAGCACTGGATTTTGAAATATCCAAAGACTGAATGATTTCCGATAAAGTTAATCCTTGCGTATGAACAGCTAATAGTTCAATAATCAAGAGCCCACGTTCTAAATTTGGAACATTGTAGCTTGATTTAGTTTCGCTTTTTTCTTCAGTCATGCTTTTTTGGTTGATTTGTAACAAAAGTAATATTATTTTTTATGCTGATACTATTTAGCGGAAACATAAAATAAAATTAGCTTTAACAAGAATGGTAAAGCTAATTTTTTGTTTTACTTAATTAGAATTTGTGTTTTGGCGGTTTCTAAACCGTTACCTGTTGCGGTTATGATAAGTTCTCCTTTTGTGTTTTGTGCTTGTAAAATAAGTAAAGTTCTCCCTTGATGGGTAGTGTTGATGTTGGTTTGGAATTTTTGTGTACTTTTTTTCCAACCATTGTCAATACCTAATAATTTTGCTGGGCCTTCAATGGTATAAGTAATTTCCTTATCATCTGTTTTGGCAGGGTTTCCCTTCGTGTCCGTTAATTGAACCTCAATATGAACAACATCATAATTATTCGGAGAGATTTCTTTTTTATCAGGATTCAAAGTGATTTTGGATGCCAATTTTGCGGTTGTTAATGATGTAGATATTTTCTTACCGTTTTTAACCCCCTTGGCAATTAAAGTCCCTTCTTTATAAGGTATTCCCCATTTGTATATGTGATCTTCAAAATCTGCAAGCTTTTTCTTTCCTAGAGATTTGTCATTGAGAAATAATTCAATTTCCTCACAATTGCTATAGATTTCAGTTGAAATCATTTCGTTTTCATTATAGTTCCAGTGTTCGTTAATATCATACCATTGCCATAAAGCTCTTTTCCAGAATTCTGGGTTTTTCGCAACGATAGTACCTTTAGAGTCAATTTTGTTTAATGACTTTTCAATATTTTGAGTTGCAATAAAGATATGAGGATTCTCGTTCCATAGGGTTTTCATCATGTGATACGAGCCTTTTTTGAAACCTGCCGTGTTTAACAATCCAGATGGTTGAACACGTACCGGCCATGGTTCTCTAATTTCACCCATATAATCAAAGCCTGTCCATAAAAATATTCCAGCAATATGAGGTCTTTCTAAAACAGCCTTCCACTCATGATATTGGGCTAAATTTTCTGTCCCCATAATTGGTTTGTCTGGGTAGTTTTTGTGTCCGTAATCATACAATACACGTCTGTAACTATAACCGACGATATCTAAAGCATCAGCATAGCCAGATAAATGGCTGGCAGAAGGTAAAATGCAATTCGCGGTAATAGGGCGGGTTGTATCTAATTCTTTTGTCCACTTAGATAGTTTTTGAGCCGTTTTTCCAATGTCATATTTCTCTTTAGGTAGCGTTTCTAATTGATGTTTTATTTCAGCAACAGAGTGAGGTGGCTCTGACCAAAAATAATTTCCTTGCCAGCTCATATTATTGAAAAAACCTGTTGCTTCTGCATTTCTAGGATAGGTCCATTCAATTTCATTTCCAATACTCCATTGAAATATGGAAGGATGGTTTCGATGACTTAAAACAACGGCTTGGAGATCTCTCTTAGCCCATTCTTGAAAATGTTCTACGTAGCCTCTTGTTATGTAATCGGTACTTTTAGATTCATTTTGATTGTATCTTTTGTCTTTCGGGTTGTCCCATTCATCAAAAAATTCGTCTTGTACTAAAAAACCCATTTCGTCACAAAGTTCTAATAATTCATTGGAAGCTGGATTATGTGAGATTCTTAAGGCGTTGACACCTCCATCTTTTAATATTTCTAATCTTCTTTTAAGGACTCCTTTTGGTATAGCGGTACCAACCATTCCTGCATCATGATGAATACAAACTCCTTTGATTTTCATGTTTTCGCCATTCAAGAAAAATCCTTTATCGGTATCGAATCTAATAGATCTGATTCCAAATGCAGTAATTTTTTTGTCTACTATGGTTCCATTTGATTTGATGCTCGTTATTGCTTTATATTGCTTAGGGTTGTTAACGGACCATAGTTGAGGTTTATTTATATTTATCTCTTGAGTAATTTGGCCGTTTGTGTTTTGTTTTAATTTGATGCTTTGCGTATCGCTTTTAACAAGGGTTCCGTTGGAATCTAATATGTTAGTTTCAATAGAAAGTGTTTGATCCTCTGGAGATTGATTGTTGATTGTAGTGTTTAAATTTACTATTGCTTGTTCTTCTGTAACTTCTGGAGTTGTAATAAAGGTTCCCCAAATAGGAATATGAACTTTATGCGTAGTGATTAGTTTTACGTTTCTGTAAATTCCAGCACCAGTGTACCATCTGCTATCAGCAAATCGGGTATGATCAATTTTTACAATAATTGAATTGGAGTTTCCATTAGAATTTAGATACGCAGAAATCTCATAATAAAACGGCGAATAACCATATGGGTGAGATCCTAATTTATTTCCGTTTATGTACACTTCAGAGTTGTTGTAAACCCCATCGAATAACACATAAACTAATTGCTCTCGATTTGATGGAGAATCAAAATTCTTTTGATAATATCCATAGCCCTTAGAAGCTAAATACCCTGTTCCAATTGCATCTTTACCTAAGGATTCATCAAATTCATTCGTTACAGCCCAATCATGAGGTAATTGTACTTCTTGAAATCTTTTGTTTTCCAATTGGTTGATCGCTAAATTTTCTTGTGATAAATAGAAGTTCCATCCAAAATTAAAGTCTATTTCCCGTTCTTGTATAACATTTTGTTTAGAAGTACAAGAAAGCAGAAATGCAGACATTAAAAATAATAGAATGGAATTTTTCATAATAGTTAGAATTGTAACGCCTAGGAATAGAAATATTTTGAGGCTTTTATTAAGGGTGTAAAAATCTTATTATTTTGAGTTATTCAAAAAGATACCGTCTAGACAAAATCTGTACATATAAAACAAAAGCTCAAAAAATCTAGATATCTTTTGGATATTTCGATTTCTTAAGCTTTAAGATTTCTATTCTGAGATTCGAATGAAAAATTAATTAAAAGTATCTTTTTAGTTTTTAATGAAGTTTTCGATGCCAAAATCTGTGATCAAAACATACATACCCATGTCTAGGTTTGAGACTTCAATAGAACCTTCTGTTTGACCGGATTTTATTTCTTTTCCGTTTATAGAGTAAATTTTAAACGAGATTGATTTCTTGTTCGTGTCAAGGTGAAGAATATCTTTTACCGGGTTGGGATGAATCCTTAAGTTTTTATTTTTATTTATGTTTAAGACAGAAGCAATTTCCGTATCCATTATTACCTGAGTATTGTCATTGGCAAAACTTGCATTGTTATCCATTGAAATAAAAATTTTCATCAAGTAAAAATTACCATCAGGCAAATCTTCAGTAGGAGTGGCATTTTCATCTATAGTATAGGTTGTCGCTATTTCTTGTTGGTTAGGAGAGTCATTAGTTGCAGGGTAAATTGGGGTGTAGGTGTTTACAACGGACCAAGAAGAGTTCATTTCTTGAAGTGTAACTTGCATATAGGCAAGATCTTTTCCTGCAGTATTGTAATCAATCGTAAGATCTAGGTTTTGACCTGGAGCAATATTGGTAACCTTGTTTTTCCATGTACAAAAAGGTTCTGTTACTTCTTCTTCTTCAGAATAATTAAATATTTGAAAAATGGCACTACTCACATGTCCCCCTGAATCTGGGAATGTTACATCTACAGTGTTGTTAGAAGTTAGAATTTCCCATGCAACGGGTATTTCAATCACTCCAAAGAATCTGTTTTTATCAGCTTGATCGTAACCTCTAAAGTCAGTAGGTACTACAACGGCAGTTCCGTTTACAGTAACAGTAGGAGTAAGACTAGATCCGTGATCTCTTCCTAAGCCAAGTCTAAGAATAGCCTCTCCCGCATTGTTTTTTTCAATAGAGTTGATGCTAAAGTTTATGGATTGGTTTGCGATAATAGGTTGTAGGTAACTGGTTGCGTAGTATTTTTTTTCTTCATTCAGTTGATCTATTGTTACATTAGAATCAAAAGTATATTCTAAGATCATTGTAGACTCTGCTCCAAGATTTATGTTTTGGGTATTAGACGCGATTGTTTCCTCTTCAAGAACAGGAACGTTGTCAATTAGTGTGAGATGTCTTTTATAGATACTTGAAATCGATACGTCTTCGGTATCAAATAGGTTTAAATCTATTGATTTTTCGTTGAATTCAAGGTTGTTAAGGATAATATATGCTTTGTTGTCATCTATATAGGCATCTACTAAGATATCTAAATCATCAGATTTTGTATCAATTCGTGTTCCTTTAACGTTTTGCCATAATTGATAGAATTTAACTCTGTTTGTGTAAATCCATTCGCCAGTGTAGCTATCTGGTTCATTCGTTTTTCGCATTAATCTTGCATTATAAGGGATATCTTTACTATCGTTATATCCCCATTCTGCTTTTACAGGAGTAAATGGAATTGCGATTGCAATATGATCAGGTCTTTCCATAAAAGAAAGCATCATTGAATTTTGAGCTTTCAAAAATAGCCAGTCTTTATATGGGCTCCATCCTTGGTTGTTGTAATCATGGGTCTGCGCTCCGTATTCTGAAATAACATAGGGTTTTGTGTGTGCTAATGTCATCATGCTGTACTGGTCATTCATATCAAAAGTAGCTTCTAAGTTACTACCAGATCTTAAGTCTACTTTTCCTCCAAACGCAGGGAAATCATATAAATGCCATGACCAAAAATCCATTTTTGTCCCTGCTACATCAATAAATAATTTATCTCTGTTGTTCCATCTTTGAAAATCTCCTGTTTCAAAATCAGGAAAAGCTACGGTGTATCCACCAATAAGCAAGTTTTCATTTTGGGCACGTATGGCGTCTGCTACATCTACATGAAATTCAGCAATCTCTTGGAGTGAGTTTGTATAGTCAGTTTTTCCGCCGAGTGCTTCATATGCAGGTTCATTTATAACTTCTACCCATTGTGGTTGAGGCTGACCGTTTCCGCCATGGAAGGCATTGAAATATCTACCCATATATTCTCCAGTTGCAGTTGCGTTCGCAAGTTCCCATCCAAGTTTTGTAGGTACTTGACTTTCTCCTGTCCAAAAAGGATGCAATTGTGCAGCGATAACATGGTTTCTTCTTGCCTCGTAGGGGTGAATTGCTGTTTTAGTGGCATAAGTGTTTTTTGAATTAGTTCCCTTTGTAGTGATGCTAGTTGGGTCTGCAAAACCAGGTCTCTCGGTGTCTTCTGGCATGTAATTTAAATTCCATGTAATTCCTCCTGTATCTCTCCCTAAATAGACGTCATATCCGTTAAGAAAATCATTTCTTAAATCATCTACAAAATTATCACCATCCCATTCTGTTTCGGTATGATTGGCGTGAATAGTTATGAATTTTGTTCGGTCAAAGCTGTCTATTTCTCCAGTTTTATGACGTACGTTTAATTTTATGTCAACTTTAGTTTGCGCAAAAGCACAAAAGTTTAAGAAAAACATAATTAATAAGGTTGTTTGTTTCATTGATTTTGTTGGTTTTAATTCAATTACAAATTTACTTCGGGTAGATCTTGAAAAAATATTTTAACACTAGATAATATCACAACAGTTTGTGATGTTTTTATCCAATCAAATAAAATGGATTGAATAAAACTAGATAAGCTTGGGTTAGTAAAAACATTCTATTTATTGGGTCGGTTGGATTATATCGGGGCTAAAGAGTAACTTTTTTTATTTAAATAAAGGGGTATAGGTGTGGTTTTAGAAACTCTATGATGGATAAGTTATACTTGTGAACTTGTATTTATAGAAATATTTAGAGATTTCGTTCAGGGTGCTTGTAAATATCAGTAAAATAGGGTTTTAGTCAAGTTTAAGTTTATATATTGTCTATGTGAAAAAATAGATTTTTTCGATGAATATTACATTTCGTAGGGTTTAAGTCTAGTAGAGTTCTGAAAAATCACTTTGGCTAAAGGTCATATTTGTAGGACTAAACTTTAATCGAAAAAATATGAAATTCAATTTATGTGCAAATTGGGATGCCAAGATTTTGTTGACAACACTGTTGTTAATGAGTGTTGGTTTTGTCCAAGCACAAAAAAATGCAATTAAAGGAAAGGTGTCTGATAAGGACGGCCCTCTTCCTGGTGTTAGTGTCTTGGTAAAAGGCACTTCTAATGGTACAATAACCGATTTTGATGGTTTGTACGAGTTAAATGTATCCACTGAGGATGTGATAGTGTATAGCTATGTTGGTTATAAACAAAGTGAGTTAGTTGTGGCTGCGGCAAGTTCTTATGATGTTACCATGCAGGCTGATGTAGCTGCTTTAGAAGAAGTTGTTGTTATTGGGTATGGAACTCAAAAGAAAAAAGAAGTTACTGGTGCAGTTGTTAAAATTACTTCAGATGTTATAGATATCGCACCCGTTGCTGATGTTGGAAGCGCATTACAAGGACAAGTTGCAGGTGTGAATGTACAAGCAAACAGCGGAAGACCTGGGGAAGCAGCAAATGTTCAAATCCGTGGTTTAGGATCTTTGAACTCAGATGGTTTGGGTCCTCTTTATGTAGTTGATGGAGTTCCTTATGAGGGGAATCCAAATATTTCTCCTGATCAAATTCAAAGTATTGATATTTTAAAAGATGGTGCCTCTGCAGCTATTTATGGAACAAGAGGTTCTAATGGAGTAATATTGATTACTACCAAACGTGGTGAAGTAGGGAAAATGAAAATAAACTTCAATACCTACACAGGAATTCAAAATATTACCTCTGGTACTCCTTTAATGAATACTAATCAGCAATTGTACATTGAGGATGTAACCTTAGCGGCTTTAGGTAGAAAACCAACAACGTTTATCATTACTCCTGATGCATTGGATTATGACACTGATTTTGTAGGGGATGTTCAAAATAATAATGCCGAAATAAGCAATTATAATTTGCAGATATCCGGAGGTGTGAAAAACTTGACATTTAATTTAAATACAAATTATTTTAAGCAAGAAGGAGTTTTGATAAATTCAGGCTTCGATAGATTGGCAAATAGAATTACAGGGCAGTTTAATAAAGGAAAATTAAAAGTGTTTACTACGGTTGGGTTTTCTACAGAGAATAGAACTCAAGAGCCTTGGGCTTTATATGAACAAGCGATTGTTCAAAAGCCTTGGAGAGCTCCATTGAACTCTTTAACTCCTGTAGGAGATACAGGGGTAGTTTTGCCACCAGATAATGAAATTCAGTATAGTTACCTGTCAAATCAAATGCAAAACACTGATGAGAGAACAACTAAAACGTTGAATTTTGCTTTTAATGCAGAGTATGAAATTTTTAAAGGGTTTTCTTATAAACTGAATTTAGGTACAAACTCATGGGAAAATAAAAGAGTATTCTACAGACCGCAAATTTTAGCCTATAATAATCAAGGAGAATTAAATCCGGGAGCTTCTAGAATTAATGCTCTTTTAGATGAAGATTATATATGGTCGCAAAGACAAACTATTGAAAATATCTTAAACTATAAAAAGAGTTTTGGTAAGAACAATCTTCAGTTTTTAGGGGTAATTTCTTATGAGCAATTTAATTATCGTGAAATGGGAGTGGGCGCTATTTTTAGTGAGCAAACTAGTAACGATTTGAGAACATTTGCCTCTGCAAGTGAAGGTGTGAAACCAACTAGTAAAGATGAAACAACCACACTCTCTGGGAAATTATTCCGTGTGATGTATAATTATGATGGTAAGTATTTAGTGTCAGCAAGTATTAGGAGAGATGGTTCGTCAAATTTTTCTGAAGAAAATAGATATGGTACTTTTCCAGGGATTTCTGCTGGTTGGAATATTCATAACGAAGATTTTTTCCGTTCAAGGGTAATGAATAGTTTGAAATTAAGAGCCAGTTACGGAGAAGTAGGGAATCAAACAGTGAGGCCTTATTCAACAACTGCCACAATTCAATCGGGTGTGAATTATCCATTTACGTCGGCTGAAGATTTAGAGTTCGGTTCTGTGCAAAGAAAATATGTGGATAGCAATTTAAAGTGGGAAACTACTATTTCTAGAAATATTGGTGTAGATATAGGAATGTTTAACAACAAATTGAATATTACTGCGGATTATTATTACAATGATAAGGAAGATATGTTGTTGAGAAAGAGTATCGCTCCTTCAACAGGAACGTATCACCCAAGAACAGAGGGGTTATATGATGTGATTACTGTTAATGCCGGAAACATGTACAATAAAGGTATTGAGTTGGCTATCAATTATAATGATCAAACAGACTTTGGATTGAAATACGGTATAGTTGGTACTTTTACTCAGAACAAGAATGAAGTAACCAACCTAGACGGTGTTAGTAGAGGTTATGGAAATGGACGTCCAGTAACATCAATGGGAACAAATGTAGATTATACTACATTTTTAGCTGAAGGTTATGAAGCGGGTGCATTTTTCTTAGTACAGCATGATGGTATCATTAAAACACAAGAGCAATTAGATGCTTATAAAAATATTGATGGTTCAGCTCAATTAGGAGATATGATGTATAAAGATGTTGATGGGAATAACCAAATCGATGATAATGATCGTGTTTATAGTGGTTCCGGGCAAGCTAAGTTTGAGGCAGGTTTGACATTTAACTTTGCGTATAAAGGTTTTGATTTAACCTTACAGTCTTATTATTCTCATGGGGCCAAAATTTACAATGGTGCTAAAATGTTTGCCTATGCAAATGCTCGTCATACTGATATTTATAGTATGTGGTCTCCACAAAATCCGAATTCTGATATCGCAACTGCAAGACAGAATGCTTATCATAATAATGTAAGAGCGAGATCTGATTTGTTTTTAGAAGATGGAACTTATTTTAGGTTAAGAAATGCAACAGTTGGATATACAGTACCTAACACAAAAGAAATGGCAGGTATTGATAGATTGAGATTGTATGTTACTTCTTTTAATCCTTTGACAGTAACAAATTACAAAGGATATGATCCAGAAGTTGGTGGAGATGGAATCTTTACAAGAGGTGTTGATAGAGGGAATTACCCTGTGGCAAGAAGATTTATGCTTGGGGTTCAATTAGGATTTTAATTCTTGAAAATATTATAAATTATGAAAATATTAAAAAAATATATACTCTTATCTATTAGTCTTATGGCTTTGGTAAGTTGTGATGAGGATAGTTTTCTAACGCAAGTGAATCCGAATGCAATTTCTACGGATACGTTTTGGGAAACTGAAGGGCAGTTTAATACGGCTTTGACAACGGTTTATGGAGCTTTACAGTTTCAGGGAGTTAGTGGTGCATTGATTCAACATGAAATGATGTTGGGTGATATTGCAGGAACCGAATCATGGTACAGACCAGCAGCGTTTAGGAATCTTACCTACAACGACAATACCTATTATGTTGTTGACAGATGGAATGAATTGTATATTGGTATCTTTAGAGCAAATCAAGTTATTGAAAATATCCAAGAGGCACAGATCTCTACAACAGCAAAGGCTTCTATAGAAGCGCAAGCTAGGTGTTTAAGAGCTTTCTATTATTTCCAATTAGTTCATTCTTATGGTCAAGCTGTGATTCATACGGATGTAGCTAAAACTGCAGAAGATTTAAGTAAACCGTTATCTACTATTGAAGAGGTAACAAATCAAGTTATCAAACCTGATTTAGAATTTGCTGCAGCGAGGTTGCCATTATCTTGGTCTGAAGGAAGTAGTAGAGTAACTCAAGGAACTGCCAAGAGTTTATTGGGGAAAGTATATTTATACAACCAAGAGTGGAGTGAAGCAGCGGCTCAGTTTAAAGGTGTTATAGATTCAGGTGTGTATAGTCTTGTTTCGGATGTAGCTGATAATTTCACTCATACCAATGAACATAATTCTGAATCTATTTTTGAAGTTAGTTTTAGTAGTGAATTGAATCCAGGTGTAAATGGAGCCATTGTGGATGATACTGAAAATGAAACTGGAGCTGAAGCATCTGCCTTAGCAAGGGCGCTTGGTCAAATAAATTATGGAGGGTATAATACAGTTTTAGCCTCTTATTTTTTACATGAATTAATGGTGTATGATGAGGTAGATCCTGCAAACCCTATAAATGATGGCAATGTACATTCAAGACGCTTATCAGCATCGATCGCTCCTAAAAACTTTGAAGGAGATTACTACGGAAGAGAAAATACAGATACAAAAGGTTGGGGATTTGGACAAAGTGCATATGTGAAAAAGCATACGAATTGGTACTTTTTAGAAGCAGAAGACGGAAATAGTAGGTCTGGAATTAATTTCCGACACATTAGATACGCCGATGTATTGTTAATGTATGCTGAGGCTATTATTGAGGATACCGGAGACTTTGCAACAGCTATTACGTATATAGATATGGTGAGAAATAGGGCGGGTGTAAAAACACTTCAGCAATATATGGATGAGAATTCTGGTCAATTTCCGCAATTACACGTTAGTACTCAAGTTCATGGTTCTCAACCAATGGTAACAGCAGATGCAGCTACGGTGATGAAGCACATTAGAAGAGTAGAAAGACCATTAGAATTGTGCTTTGAGGGACATAGATGGAAAGATATGGTTCGTTGGGGAATTGTTGAGGAAGTTTATGCAGAGCTGAGAGCAGATGAAGTTTGGAGAGAAGCAAATAAGGCGACGATTTTTGATACACCACCTCTTTATATTGCTGAAAGAATCCGTCCAGATTTCTTTTTAAGTGAGCAAAACTACACACCAAACCAGCATAATTATTTCCCGATTCCATCAGGAGAAGTGCAAACGAATGAAGAACTATAAACTAAAACACACATTATGAATTATAAATATATATATGGTTTATTACTTGTTGCGTTAGCCGTTTTTACAGCTTGTAAAGACGAGGCAGAAGTAGACCTAATAATTCCAAGTCATAGGGTAATTGTGACATCGGAAATGGATTTCGAGAACAGAGTGAATATTAATGGTAGTATTTCTTTCGGGGATGTTTCGGCTGGAGTTGTTTCTAGAAAATGGACCTTGCCTAAAGGAATTGGTGATATTGAAGGTACATCGAATGATACAGTGTCTACAGCATCTACTTTTAAAACGCAATTTAAGGTTGTGGGTGATCATGATATTAAACTACACCAAGAATTTTACAAAGATGCTTATGACGGTGAGATTTTGAAAGGTAGTGTTTTGGATACGACTATCGTTGTATCAGTTTTACCGTTTATTGAGGCAGAAGTTAAGGCAAGTTTGTTGGACTCTGATGGGAATATCATTCGTGAATTAAATGTTGTTGAAAATGCACAAGAAGAGGTAGAGGCGGGAAGTACGGTAAGGTACTCATATGCAGCTATTGGTGAGCCAGCGGCTTTTAATTGGGCATTTGGAGGCGGAGACCCATTGACTTCTGAATCTGATGTTGAGATAGATGTGAAATACAAGAAAATCGGAACTTTTGGAGTGAATTTCGTAGCTAAAAGAGATCGCCCTTTTAGTGCAGATACGGTAACAGTTGCAAATTTTGTATCTATTGTTCCTTCTTCGCAACCTGTAACTTTAGATGATGTTTATCAAAGAGAGAATGCAATTGCTTTAGAATTTAGTCGTGAAATTGATGAGACAACTTTAAATAAGGATGATTTTACGGTAACATTAGAGAATGGTACCATTTTAACGCCTACTATTGTAAGTGCAGAATTAGACGCGACTGAAGGAAATATTGTAGTCCTTAATTTAGGAACAGAAAATGTGTATAGTGATGACCTTGTAAAAGTTTCTTATTCACAAGGCGTACTAGCTTCAACAGATTTTGTTAAAGTGAGTACTATTACTGATCATGTTTTAGTTTATCAGAAATCTAATATTTTGATTGGTTCAGAATATGATTATAGTTTTGAAAATAGTGCAATAGATACATGGAAAAATCTTGGATGGGGTGGTTTTGAAACCTTTACGTTTGATATTTCTGATGTTCAAGCCCAAGATGGTTTGAAAAGTGGATATGCGATTATGGAAGGTGGAAATGGAATGATCTTAGGACATAAACTTGCCGATGGATCTGATTTTATTAGGTTTGATGTTGAGGCAAATGTAAATTATGAAATTGGAGTATGGGTCTATGTAGATGGAACTATACCAAGTTTACCGAGTGCTCCTGATTTAAGAGTGTATTGGAACCCAGGTACAAATTGGGGAGTTGGTTCACATGCATTGTTTACTCCAGATTTTAAAACAGGTGAATGGGTGTATACTTCAGCAAATGCTCAGTTTGATGCTGCTAGTTCTATTTCGTTTATGATAAGAGGGAATAATGCCCAAAATATGGATCAATTTAAATTATATATAGATAATATTAGTGTTTCTAAAACACCATTGCGTCCGTAATGTAATGTTGAGTATTTAGGTTTGAGACCGATTTGCAGTGTGAAAACACTTGTAAATCGGTCTTTTTATGTGATAAGTTTCTTCTACTATGGTAGAAGAATATTTATTGAAAACTTTTGATTGAAGGATGAGAAATAGTGTGGAATTCTATTTCTAGAAGCTATTTATTTTTTTAGTTTAATGATTGAATAGTCGCTTTTATATTCAAAATCGCTTGCGTTATTTAAAATCATAAATGCAGTAAGTTTGTAAAAATGCCCTTTAGGTAGTTTAGGTTTTAATGGCGGGTTTGTTGTTGATGTAATGTATTTGTATTCAATAGTACCAAAATTTTCATTCTCCACCGTTTTAAGCATTGGAATAGAATTTTTGTAGGTGTTGATTACATTCCCTTCTGCATCCACCTCCAGTAGTTTTGCATCGATGTATAAAAAGTTTAAGGGTCTTGCATCATAATTCAACTTCATAGAAATAGTATCAGATACTTGAATAGTTTCCACTTTATTTTTCCAGGTGATATTTTGGGCGTAACTCCCAGCAGAAACCCCTAGGGTTAGAATAATTATTTTTTTAAAAATTTTCATGGTATTCGTTTAAGATGAAAAATTATTCGATTCAAAAGAATTTTGTTTATTATTAAAAATTTCGGTTTAAGTAAATTTATATTTTTTTGATATTGAAACCTTGTGAGTTATATTGACATCAACTTGACGAAACTCTAAATTGCAAATAAGTCAACTAGGTTTTATATAGACAAAAAGTAAACAGGAGAATTTTAATACGTAGTGAAATCGGATTTTAAAAAAAATAATTGTTGATTTGTTTGTCTTGTTATGGAGATGTAAATGTTTATTTATATCTTATCAGTTAAATTGAAGGGAGTTCATAAGTATCATTCTGCAAGTATTGATAAATATCATTTTTTAGAGAAAAGATTATGTTAGAAAAAATAATTAATGTTCAGATAAAAATTAATATCAGTCTATTTATTTTAGTACTCTTTAGTTTTCAGTTAATGAATTCTCAGGAGGTAAATGAAAGAGATTCTTTATTCTATTTAGCCCGAAAATTAACTTTTACTCAGCCGGACAAAGCGATAGATTGTTACAATAAATCTATTGAATTAAGTCTAGAAAAAAATGATACCGTTAGGGCTGTTGAAGGTTTGATTGAAGTTGGAGATATTTATTCTCACCATGTGAATTATAGTAAATCCTATGATAGTTATTGGAGAGGGTTGTTATTAGAAGATGGCAAGGTTACTACAAGAGTTGGAAGAATTTACAAAGGATTAGGATGGTTGTATAGTTTTTTTGAAAGAGATGATGAAGCCTTGAAATATCTAAACATGTCGTTAGCGTTAAATAAAGAAATGTTTAGGAAAAATATCATTTTGACAGAGGTGTACATGCTGAGTGATTATTTTGCTCTAACAAGTTTTCATAGGGTAAGAGGTGATTATGAGAAGGCTCAGAAATATTTAGATAGTAGTCTCGCAGCAAAGAATAATATTCTGCTGAATTCTAAAAATTTTTATTTAGAAGCCGAGTCAGGGTATTTAAAATGTATGCGTGGTGAACTGTCTAAGGGACTCAATGATCTTGAAAGTGCTGAAGAATATTTTGGTGAAAATGACCCGAGTTATTTGGTTTTAATTTATTACATGTATGGAGATGCCTATAAGGTTTCGGGTAATATTACAAAGGCGGAGCAATTTTATTTAAAATCATTGGAGGTTTCTAAAAAATATAGAAGTCATTCCAATTATAAAATTAAAGTTTTTAAGGCTTTGAAAGAGTTAAAACTTCTTCAAAAAGATTATGAAAAGGCTTTTTATTATTTGGAAAAAGAGAAGGGTTTGAACGACGAAGTTTTTGGAATAAAAAACAAAAATAATTTGCCGTTGTTTGATATAAAGGACAAATATAGGTTGTCTAAAGAACAGATTAAAGATCAGGAGAATGAACAACGTTTGAAAGTATTAGAGCACGAAGAAGATATTTGGTATTTAAAAACGATATTTTTAATTTTTTCTATTGTAGGGATTTTGGTGTTTACTTTTTTCTTTGTTAGAAATTTAAGAGAAAAACATAATGCCGAAAAACAAGTAATACGAGAGCGTCAAGAAGCTGAGACCAAAAGGCAAGAGGAAATTCTTGAAATGAAAAATAAAGAATTGACAAGTTCTGCCTTGCGATTGATAGAAAAAGAGGAGTTTTTGAATAGTTTAAATTCAAAATTATCACAACAAAAAGATACTGTAGATGTGAAAACGATTAGTCGAATGGTAAAAACCATTCAGGGTAGCTCTTCAAGTAACTGGAAAGAATTTGAGGCTAGGTTTACTTCAATAAATCAAAGTTTTTATGAAAATTTAAAGGAAAAGCATCCAAAACTAAAATCAGCCGACCTAAAAATATGTGCCTTGATTCGTTTGAACTTTTCAAGTAAAGAAATGGCACCTCTTTTAGGGATCTCAGTAGAGAGTATCCATACTTCGAGATATAGACTCAGAAAGAAACTAGGTTTAGAGAGAACAGAAAACCTCTCAGAATATATAAATTCATTTTAAAGAAAAAGGTTTGACCATCGGTCAAACCTTTTTTCTTTTTTTATTTGTTTTTTAGTTCTTTCGGAAAGTTTTGAATCGGTTTTATTTGCATGTTTTTGTAAAAAATTTCAGCAGCTTCTGATTGGATTTGGATTTTACCCTTTGTTACAGGTATGGTTCTTCCTCCTATATCATACCGTGCATTTTTAACACGATTTACAACATGACCGTTTACTAAATGGATACTTTCATCGCCTAGTACATATAGCTCAAGCGTATTCCATTCTCCATTTGGGTTTTCAAACAATTGTGACTTACTTGCTTGTCCTGATTCAAAACCAGGCCCCCATTTTAGAGGAGTTTCTTTTCCTTTCGGTGCATACGTGAAATGTTTTTTTCCGTTGTTATTAACTTTTACATAGGAAGGAACATCACCATAAACATCACCTAAGGCAATAAAATCTCCACAATCGCCTTCTTGCACTTGAAATTCTAAACTAGCCATCCATACGTTCCAAAATGCGCCATGAACTCCTTTGGCATGGTATAGTATACCACTATCTCGTTTGTCCTTGAGTCTAGGTTCCCATTTTTTGTCTCCCCATTTGAACTCTGTTCGGAAATGATAATTTTGATATTCATTTTTGGTTGTCAAACCACCGTAAATTTCACCTGTGATATGTAAGATTTTTTCATCATTTTCTTCGATTATTGAGAAAACATTTTTTACATCGTTATTGAGACCTAAAGGCTTACTAGTTCTTACATTGTCAGATTTTTCATAATCTATAGCCACAGAAGTATGGACACCTCCCATAAAAACGTCCCATTTACTTAAACTTTTGTCCAATAAATTTTCTCCGTCTTGATGAATTTTAACTTCCGTTTCTCCCAAGCACCATTGGATTCCCTCTTTTAAATGAATTAGAAAATCTGGATTTGAGTATGAGGCATCAGTATGTCCCATGCCTGTGTAAAAAATTCGTCCTCCTTCGTAATGATGGTACCAACAGATAGGATGTTCAGTATGCATTTGTTTACCAGTGTAGCTTGATTCATCCAGTGTCAACAGGATATTCGCATGTTGCTCAACAGGTTCTTTAAAATTGTACCATTCATCAAATTTTTCAAATTCATTGCTATAATGATCTGTAGCAGGGTGTTGTAATGTTTTTGATTTGGTAATACGCGCTTTTTGTTGTTTGGGGTGTGAGGCAAATTGCGCAGCAATCATATGTTTGTAAAAGGGCCAATCGTATTCAGTATCCGTTGCAGAATGGACCCCTAAAAACGCACCTCCTTCATGGATGTACTTTTCAAAAGCCGCTTCTTCCTTTGGTCCCAAAATATTTCCTGTGGTATTTAAGAATAGTACCAGATTTTTTTGTGATAATTTTTGGGTGTTAAAAACTAAAGAATCTTCTGAGAATTGAATATTCCATTTGTTTTCAGACCCTAAAATTTTAAGGGCACTAATTCCAGCTTCTATAGATTTATGTCTGTAACCATTGGTTTTAGTGAAAACTAATATATTTTTTTTAAGAGGTGCGTCTTTTTTAGTTTCCTTGTTGTGGTTTATTTTACATGCTGTGGCTATTCCAATGGTTAAAACCAGCAAGATTGTTTTAATTGTGTTTAACATGGCGTAAAATGAATAGTTGGTTAATCAATATTTAATTTGTGATGGTGTTTTTAACAGGTAAATTAAAACAAAAAAAGCCATACTAAAGAATTAGTATGGCTTTTTAAGGGAGTCTGATGACTTATTTTAATGTAATTTTTACTGTTTGAGCATAATCACATGGTTTTTGCTTCGGAGCATTTATCTCAAGTCCGTTTTCAGTTTGCGTCCACTTTATTTTATTTTTACTTCCTAGGATTTCTACATTTGCAATAGAGATTCCTTTAGCTAACTCATTTCCCTTAGCCAAAGAGCTTATGTTTATTTTACCATCTGTAGGCCAGTCTAATAAAATAGCATATAATTTATCGTTATGCTGCGTAAATCTAATGTCTTTAGACGAGAATTTCTGATTTTTACCTTCAGAATGATGTCCTTTTTTAACCTCTGTTGGACCTTCTCCAAAAGTTTTCCAATATTTAGTGTCATATATAGCTTCACCGTTAATATTTAACCATCCACCAATTTGTAATAAAATTTTCTTTTGATCTTCTGGAATAGTACCATCTGATTTCGGACCAACATTTAAAAGTAGACAACCATTTTTAGAAACGATATCAATTAAGTCATCAACAATTTGATTTGTAGTTTTAGACTTCCAGTTTGTAACATAACTCCAAGAGTTTTTACCAATAGAAGTATCTGTTTGCCAAGGTAATTTTCTAATTCCAGGTAATTTACCTCTTTCTAAATCATAAACAACTGAACCTTCTGGAAATGCTTCATGTGAGAAGTTCTTGTCTTGTAAAACTACTTCTTTCCCCCATTCAATTCCCTTGTTATAGTAGTATGCTGCTAATTTCGGACGTACACTTTGGAAATCAGGAATGTCAACATAGAAGTCTAACCAAAAAATATCTGGTTGGTAATTATCTAAAACATCTTTTGTTCTTTCCCACCATCTATTTAAGAATTTTTGAGAAACAGGTTCTCTTAAATCTGTTCCCTTAGAAGAGTACAAATCTGCGTAAGCAGGGTCAGTTGTATCAAAATGAGCTTTTTTATTGTAGAAAGACCAGTTGAAAGCAAAATGAGAACTAGCACCCATAATCATCCCTTTTTCTCTACCTGCTTTGAATAGTTCTCCTAAAATATCTCTTTTAGGTCCCATATCGTATGAATTCCATCTTGTAGTATTAGATTTATACATGGCAAAACCATCATGGTGATCGGCTACCGGGATTATATATTTAGCACCAGCCTCTTTGAACAAATCGATCCATTCTTCAGCATTGAACTTTTCTCCTTTGAACATAGGAATGAAATCCTTGTATCCAAACTCTTTTTGATCACCCCAGTTTTTTTTGTGGTGCAAAAATTCTTTAGACGGACCTTCTTTTTGTAATTTTAATTGGGCAGTAAAAACAGCAGTATCCATATACATTTGTCTCGGGTACCATTCAGAACCATATGCAGGTACAGAATAAGCACCCCAGTGGATAAAGATTCCAAATTTTGTTTTGTTGAACCATTCAGGATCTTTGTAGTTCTTTTTTATTGATTCCCAATTCGCCTCAAATTTGGGTGTTTTTGAAACCTTTTCTGATGTTTTCTGTTGTTTCGTTCCACAAGAAAATAAAACTAAAGATGTGAAAAGGGTTAAAAGACTGATTTTTAATAATTTCATTATAAAGTATGTTAGTTATATCTACTAAGCTAAGTTACATAGTGTGGATTTCAAAAATAAGAACATATGTTTTTTATATTGCAGTATATGAACAATATCAAGTTTATATTTAGTACGAATCTAAGGGGTGAAGCTTGATTTAAGAAAATAGGAAATCTGTTAATTGAGTATTGTTTGAGTATTGTTTTAAATTAACAGATTTTAACATTTTAAACATATGTATTATGCTTCGATACATATGTCTTAAGTTTTACAATTATGATTATGGATATTTGTGAGACTAATTTAAACCTAATTTAATAATATGAAATTCAAATTATTTGCAAGTTGTGTTTCCAAGCCCATATGTTTAGCTTTTATGCTATGTATGGGGGTTGGATTTACGCAGGCACAGAAGATTGTCGTAAAAGGAACCGTTACTGGGGATGGAGATGTCCTCCCAGGGGCTAGTGTTCTTGTAAAAGGCGTAAACAAAGGGGCTATTACGGATTTTGACGGAAATTATGAAATTGAAGCGGATGCGGATGCAACGTTGATATTTAGTTTTATGGGCTATTCAACCATTGAGGCTAAGGTGAATGGTAAAAGTACTGTTGATGTAGTATTGGAAGCAGAAAGTAATGCCTTGGAAGAAGTTGTAGTAGTAGGTTATGGTACTCAAAAGAAGAAGGAGGTAACAGGAGCTGTAGTAAGTGTAAAAGCTGCTGAGCTAGAAAAAACTACTACTTCAGATTTAGGAGCAGCATTGCAAGGTCAGATGGCTGGGGTGAATGTAACAGCTAGTTCAGGTGCACCTGGTGAAGAAGCGAACATATTAATTCGTGGTTTTGGTTCATTGCTAGATGGGAATAGTTCTCCTTTATATGTAGTGGATGGTATTCCTTATGATTCTGATCCTCAGTTAGCGATTAGTGAGATTGAGTCAATTGATGTTTTAAAGGATGCGGCTTCGGCTTCTATTTATGGAACTCGTGGTTCTAATGGGGTAATTTTGATAACCACCAAGCAAGGTAAGGTTGGTCAGATGAATATTCGTGTAAATTCTGAATACGGAGTTCAAAAAATTATGTCTGATGCACATGCCATGACAAGTGAAGAGTTTACTTATATTGAAACCTTAAGAGGTTCTTTAAACTCCGGTAAAGTTCAAGGTGGAGTAGAAGGAGAGATTCATAGAAATGCTAGGTATTTTACAAACAATACTGATTTAGCTGAAATTATTTTAAATGATTTGGCTCCCATTCAGAATCATTCGGTAAATGTTTCTGGAGGTGTTCAAGGCTTGACATATTCATTCAATGCAAACTACTATGACCAACAGGGGATTATGGTTAATTCTGGATATAAAAGATTTAACGTTAGATCTAATACCACTTTTACAAAAGGGAAATGGAAAGTTACAACTGGATTGACTTTTAGAAGAGATAGTAAGAAAATTCCTAACAACCAGAATAATGTAATGAATAAGATCTATGATTATAGACCTTTTCAGGATTATATTGATTTAGAGTCAGATGTTATTGAAAATGCTTCTGATCAAGACTTGGATGATTGGGAGATAGGATCTGCAAGACAGCAGGCCAATGTTGCAAGAAATTTTAAGATTTTTGAGGATAGAACATCTAATAGTCATTCAGGAAATGCACAATTTGATTATAGCGCTACAAAAAACTTAAAATTTACTGTTAGAGGTGGAGCTACCTATAATGATCAAAAAGGAGTTAGAATATCTCCAAAAGTTGAGGTGTATAATAATAATGGAGAGCTGATACCAAATACACAAGTGACTTCGAATAGAACTTCTGATTTGACAACATCTAAATTAACTTTTGAAGCTTTCGTGAATTATACGAAAAGAATCCAAAAGCATAACTTTAAGTTCTTGGCTTTGTTTTCATATGAGAAGTCTAACACAGAATATTACCAAGTTGAAAAAAGAGATAATATTCACCCAGCGGTAACGGTTTTTGATAATTATGCAGTTGTTTATGCAATTGATAGTAATGGTAGAGATGGGATCCGTGTGAACAGAGGGAATTTAGCTCGTATTCAATACAATTATGATGGAAAGTACTTGCTAAGTGCAAGTGGTAGATATGATGGATCTTCACAGTTTGGTTTGGAGAATAGATGGGGATTCTTTCCTTCTGTTTCAGCAGGTTGGAATGTGTCTGATGAATTCTTTTGGGAGCCTGTTAAAGATGTGGTAAACTCTTTTAAAATTAGAGCTAGTATTGGAACAACGGGGAATGATAGGTTTGCATTATATAGCAACCAATCTGTAGTTGTAGCGAATAAAAATTATGTTTTCGGTAGTAATAATGCGACTGCTGGTTTACCTGGTGCAGGTGAGACTTATAACTTAGGAACTTCGCAGCAAGCCTTTGCTAATGAAAGTTTGAAATGGGAGACAAATGTGGAAACAAACATAGGTTACGATTTTGGTTTCTTTAGAAATGCACTTACTGTAAGTACTGATATTTATAAAAGTGAAAAGAAAGATTTATTATTTCCGGTTAAAAACGCTCCTTCTACTGGTGTAAATGGAAATAATGCGACAACTATTTTTAACATTGGTAATATGGAAAATTCAGGTGTTGAGTATGCTGTGAAGTATAGACATAAAGGAAAATCATCTGGATTTAATTGGAATGTAGCGGCTACTTATACTCAAAATAATAATATCGTAACAAAAACAAGTTTGTCGAATCCTTTGATTAGATTAAATAACTCTCATATTTCAAGTAAAAATGGAGCTTCTGCTGAAGATGTGTCGGTTATTACTGAAGGGCATGAAGCAGCTTCCTTCTTTTTGAGGGAAACAATCGGTATTATTAAAACTCCTGAGCAGCTTGCCGAATATCAGGCATCTACAGATCCAACAGCTCGAATGGGAGAACTAATGTATAAGGATCAAAATGGAGATGGTGTAATTGATGATCAAGATCAAATTTATATGGGAAGTGGTACACCTGACTTTGAGGTTGGTTTAAATTTCTCAGCGAATTACAAGAGGTTTGACTTTTCTATGCAATGGTATGGTTCTTTTGGTGCTGAAATCATGAATGGAAGTAAAGCATATGCATACCAGTCGGGAACACATAAAGATTTATTTTACTCATGGACGGTGAATAATCAAAACTCGAATATTCCTTGGAATGATGGAGCAAATTCTAAATCTTATAGAGGGGCTTCAGATTACTTTATGGAAGATGGAACTTATGTGAGGTTAAGAAATGTTCAATTAGGGTATTCTTTCTCTAAAAAAGTTTTAGAACGAATTGGTGCTTCTAGGTTGAGATTATATGTTCAAGCTCAAAATCCAATAACCTTTACAAATTATACAGGTATTGATCCTGAGGTAGGAAATAACGGTTTGAGTACTAGAGGTATTGATGCAGGTAGATATCCTATTTCTTCTCAGTATAAATTAGGATTACAATTTCAATTTTAAATAGTTAAAAATGAAAAAACAACAAAATATACATAAAACATTGAAATTCGGGAGAATTTTTATGGTTAAAATGACCCTTGTGTTTCTAGGGTTGATCTCTCTTGAATCTTGTACAGATGATTTGGAGCAAATTAATCCAAATGCCTTAACAACCTTAAGCTTTTGGCAGGATAATAATGACTTGAATGTTGGTCTTACAGCAGCATATAGTACTCTGAAAAATAGAAATATACTAGGAATATTATTTGAGCCGACTAGAGCAGATGTGGCGGTACCAACTAACTTTAGAGTAAAATTGACAAATACACCGATGTCAAGCCAAACATTTGACCAAACAACAAGGGAGGTGCAAGATAAATGGAATGCATTGTATCAAGGCGTATTTAGAGTTAATCAGGTAATTGATGCATATAATAATTTGGTTCCTACGTATGAAACCGCTGATGCCAAATTAAAGGGTCAGCTAATTTATGCTCAAGCCAGAGCTTTAAGAGGTTATTTTTATTTAGAGTTATATAGTTCTTTTAATTTTGGATCTGTTCCAGTATTAGAAACGGTGCCAAAATCTTTTGATGAATTTCATAAAGCGTTTTCTAAAAAGGAATATGTACGAGATTTTTTAATTGCTGATTTGACTTATGGATTAGAAAACTTGCCTGCAACTTATGCTGCTTGGGGAGATTTAGGAGATTCTAACATTGGTCGTATCACAGGTGGGGCTTGTGAGGCATTTTTAGCAAGAGCTTATATGTATGACAATGATTTTGCAAGTGCTGAACCATTGCTTATGAACGTTATGACAAACTACGGTTATGAATTGGCAGAAAATTTAAATCAAGTTTTTACTGGAGTAAACGAATTTAATAATGAGTCTATTTTTGAGGTGAATTATTCTATGGATCAAAATATTTTAGCTACAGATGAAGAGGCTGTTACTCAAAATATATCCACACAGTTAGGAAACGGTAATGGAAATATTCAACCAACAACATGGATGGGGTTATTATATAGAAATGATCCAGTAGATCCAGCAGATCCTGCAAATCAAGTTCCAAATTATGTGTACGATAAAGGTGAGTTAGTTGATCCAGAACCTGCAGATACTCGTCTGAGAATGTATTCTTCAAGGATGGGGAACTCTGTATGTCAAGTGGATGATCCAGATGAACCTATGTATGGGGTAACTGCGGCGAACTACGGTCAACATGTGAATGCAACACCAATGAATAAGAATTGTCCGGTAAGATGGAAAAAATTCACAAATTGGTATACTGTTGGAGATGGGTATGGAGAAGAAAAGAACCAAAACGAACCAACATTTAATAAATCAGGAATTAATATCCCTGTAATTAGATTGGCGGAAATCTACTTGTACTATGCAGAATGTATGCTTGAAAAAGGGGATATTTATGAAGGATTAAAATATATCAATAGAGTAAGAAAACGTTCTCATGTGTCTTTAATTGGAAACGCAACAGATCCTGGTGCAGAGTTTAATAATGCAGAGACAACTTATGTTGATAACATCAACTTAGGAGGAGACAGTCCTACAAATGCTGTAACCTTGGAGAATGTTAAAAAGCATTTAATGTTTATTGAGAGGCCTTTAGAATTGGCGTTAGAGGGGAATAGACCAGTAAACTTAAGACGTTGGGGAGAGTTAGGAAATAGACTGACTGAATTAGCTAAATATGAGTATGATGCGTATCATTATGCTGCAGATTTAAATGGTGATCATCCTAAAAGATGGAGATGTTATGTGGTTCCTACAGGTGAAGCACCATATTTCCCAGCAAGTGGATTTAAAGCGCAGG
Source organism: Flavicella sp. IMCC45537 (assembly GCF_057197705.1). NCBI lineage: Bacteria > Pseudomonadati > Bacteroidota > Flavobacteriia > Flavobacteriales > Flavobacteriaceae > Flavicella > Flavicella sp. IMCC45537. The sequence goes on along the minus strand of NZ_CM170067.1, from coordinate 1,596,838 downwards.
AAGCACATTTAAGAGATGCTTTTATAGGTTCAACAAACTATAACCCTGAGTTTCATTCTTATTTGCCTATACCACAAGACGAAATTAATGGTAATTTAAACTGGAATGTTGTAGAGTAGTTTCATCGTGATATTACTTATTAGTTAAAACTAAAATATTGAAAAATGAAAACAATTAAAATATTAATTAAATCGTTTCTACTACTGCTGCTTTTAGTAGGGTGTTTAGGAAATGAGTGGGAGCAACCAGAAGATTTTACTGATTTGGTGTTTACTACAACAAATGGTAGTACCGCAGATCAAGGAGAGGTGAATAATTATTTGTCTTTTATGGATTTATCTGCAGGCGCAATAGCGCATTATTGGGAAATTCCTGATAACTGTTATTTTCTAAGGGGACCAATTCCTGCTAATTTGCCAAATCATGATGAATATATCATAAATGCAGGAGATACAATCAGTACGGATAAAACAGTTCATGTATTGTTTAAAAAAGGAGATTCAAATACCATTATTAAACTACGCAATGAATTTGCAGATTCTACTTCTTTTATATATCCAGGACTCTGGGATCCTACAGGAGGAAATAGTGGAACAGGTGGTTTTATAAATGATACTATCAGAACAATTAAGATTGGAGATAAATGGATTGCAGAGGTTGAGTTATTGGTAGATGTATATGATACCATCCGTCCTGAAATGGAAATGAGAGATATCAATGGTGTTGATATTGATTTTGAAGCTATTGATACAATCACTGTAGATTTTGGTGATAAACTAATATTTGATGATAGAAGTGCCTTGTTGGAAGATAATAATTCTCGTCCCGAACAGACCGTATGGAGAGTTTTTACGATTGAGGAAGATGAAGAGGATGAAGAAACAATTTTTAATAGTAGTACAACTTATGACCCTTTAGAGTTGGTGCCTGGAGGAGCTCATGAAGGACGTAACATTGACACCATTACTTTTAATAAAGCTATAGGAGCTTTCAGAGGAAGATTAACGGTGAGGCGTGAAAGAACTGAGATTTTGAATGCTGCAAATGCAGTTTACGAAATGCCAGTTATTTTTAAAGTAAATCCTTCTGATGCGGTTTTTGAAGTATCAAATATCGTAGAGCAAGATAATGATATAATTAGAGTATTGTTAAATGACAATTTAGCTGAATTTTCAGAAAATATTGGAGACCATTTTAGTGTTTCTGTGAACGGTGTTGATAGACCTGTTTCTTCAGTGTATAGACATGAAACGAATAATAAGGCGTTAGAGGTAAGGTTAGATACGCCGTTAGATCCGTCAGAAGTGGGAATGGCATTTATGTCTTATGATGGAGCTTCTGAATTTGTTGTTACATTGGATGAAAGACCTTTGCAAGGGTTTACAGATGAAGAAATTGATGTGTATGTGCCAACACCTGTAATGCAGATTGGGGATATTATAGAAACATCGGGTGATTTAATCGCTATAGCATTTGATCAAGATATTGATCCAGCAAGTATAGCAGGATCGTCCAATCCAACTGCTGGTTTCGAAGTGATGTTAAATGGAGTCGCATTTCCTATTGATGCAATAGCTGTAAATACAGAGTTTCCAAATGTATTGGGGATAGATATGAGTGATTCTATGTATCAGGATGATGTGATTACAGTGAGTTTTACAGGTCCGAGTGATATTCGTTCTGTTGGAAACGGTTCCCTAACTGATTTTGCGGCCATAACTATTATGCCTTATTTTGATCAACAATTAACTGACTCTGGGTTTGAAGGAACTTTTGGTGACTATTGGGTAGAAGGCGCAAGTGGAGCTGGTGCGACAGTTGGATTTTCAACAGAGCAAGCTAATAGTGGTACTCAAAGCGCAAAGCTAACAACATTAAAACCTAGATTAGAGTCTGGTTCAGATGTGACTTATGAAAATGGGGCAACTTATGTGGTTAGTTATTACAGGTATATTGTTCCGGGTGCTACACTTGATACATCGCACGGAGATAAAATTTGGCTTAATAAAGCAGTCGGTGCAACTGCAGTTACACCAAATTGGGGTTCAGCAACAGCTGGAGTATGGGAGAAAGTGACTACAGAGAAGGAAATAACAGCTGATTATTTCAATGTAGGTGTTAGAATTCAACCGATACCAACAAGTGGAACAACCTTTACAGTGTATTATGACGATTTTGAAATTTACAAGAAAGATGTAAGACCTTAGTAAAGAAAAACTGAAATAAAGAAAGCCTATAAATGAGAATTTATAGGCTTTTTTTTCGTTCGTCAAGTTATAATCTAGTACATCTGGTAGTTTATTCTTAAGAATGAGACATATGTTGCGTTCGTCCTTATAGATAAATTGCATTTTTACCATCTAATATTTAAACTAAAAATAAAATGACTTCTAAAATTGTTATTGCTTCTTTAGGAATTCTTTCGTTGTTTTCATGTGCTAAGACACCTTCGAAAATAGAACAAAAGAAACCCAACATTATTTACATCATGTCAGATGATCATACAACCCAAGGGTTTGGGATTTATGGTAGTAGACTGGCAAAATTGAATCCGACTCCGACATTAGACCAAATAGCGAAAGAAGGAATTATATTTGACAATTGTTTTGTGAATAATTCTATTTGTACACCAAGTAGAGCTGCAATTTTATCGGGTCAACATAGTCAAGCAAATGGTGTGTTAGATCTTGAGGGGAAATTGCCAAAAGAGCATCAGTATTTACCCATTGAAATGAAGAAATTAGGGTATCAAACTGCAATCATTGGGAAATGGCATTTGAAAGTAGAACCAAATTTTGATTATTATAATGTATTTACCAAGCATGGACAACAAGGTTCTTATTTTGATCCGTATTTAACTGAAACAGGGATGCATTTTACGGAAGAAAAGGACCCTGCTTATGAAGGTAAAATGTACAAAGGGCATAGCTCAGATATCGTAACTGATATTTCTTTGGATTGGTTAAAGAATAAACGAGATAAAAACAAACCCTTTATTTTGTTTCATCAGTACAAAGCACCTCATGATGATTTTGAATTTGCACCTAGATATAAAGATTATTTAGCAGATGTTGAGATTCCTGAGCCTGCAAGTTTGTATGATAATGCAAATAATGGTTCTATTGCGACACGTGGTGAAAATGGAGAATTATTATCTGTAGTAGGGTCTTCTGTTTCGAAAAGAAATACAATTCGAAATATGGGAATGCGTATGTGGAGTGATCGTTATAGTAAAAAGAATAATCCAGATTTTGATCGTCACCAAGCAGATGAGTTAGAAGGTGATGCTTATACTCATGCAACTTACCAAGAATACTTAAAACGTTATTTACGTTGTGTGAAAGGAGTAGATGATAACGTAGCTCGTTTAATTTCCTATTTAAAAGAAGAAGGCTTGTATGATAATACAATTATTGTGTATACCGGAGATCAAGGTTTTATGTTAGGAGAGCATGATTATATTGATAAAAGATGGATGTATGACGAAGCAATGCGTATGCCTTTTTTTGTAAGGTATCCTGAAAAAATAAAAGCAGGTTTAAGAACGGATGCGATCATTAATAATACAGATTTTGCACCAACATTGATTGAAATGGCTGGAGGTACTCCTCCAAAAGAAATGCAAGGTCATAGTTTCAAACATATTTTAGAAACAGGAGAGGAGCCAAAAGGATGGCAGCAATCTACCTATTACAGGTATTGGATGCACATGGCTCATGCCCATGCAAATCCTGCTCATTTTGGTATCAGAACAAAGCAATATAAGTTGATCTTCTTTTATGGGAAGTATTGGGTTGATACTGATAATCCTGATGCAGAATGGAATAAAAAAAGTTGGGGGAATCGATTTACACTTCATACCCCGGCGGCTTGGGAGTTTTATGACTTGACAAAAGATCCTAAAGAAATGAATAACGCCTATGCAGATCCAGCTTACAAAGATGTTATTGCCAATTTGAAAGAGCAGCTAGTTGCAAAACGTAAAGAGTTGAATGAAGAGGATGGTGCTAAATATCCTCATATTCAAAAAGTGATTGATGCACACTGGAATGATTAAGGTTATTAAATTAAATAGAACAAATGGTCACTTTACAAGTGGCCATTATTTTTGTAAAGCCTAATTGTAAAGGGTAATAAGGCTGTATATAGACAAAATGTAGATAATAAATGTTTTAAAAAGCCATTCGTTCTAATCTCTTAGACATTTGAACAAGGCGAATATATACGCCTCTTTTAAATTTGTAGCTATACTGAAATAGATTAAAAATGAAAATTAAATTCCATAGACTAAAACTCGTGTTGCTACAGGTAGTGACTTTTTGTATTACTTCTATTTGCTTTGTTTCTTGCGCGGATAAATTAGATGAACCCAAAGAAATTCCTTTTAATAAAGGGTGGAAGTTTTCTAAAGGTGATGTGAAGGGAGCAACAGAAGTTGCTTTTGATGACACTTCTTGGGAAAATGTCACAGTTCCACACGATATGAGTATAAAGGGTGAGTTTTCAAAGAAGAACCCTTCCTTTTCTAGAGGAGGATGGTTGCCTACGGGTAAGTGTATGTATAGAAAGAGCTTTGTTGTCAATGCTAATAAAAATTCGCAGAAAGTATTTGTCTATTTTGATGGAGCGTATCGTAATTCTGTGGTCTATATAAATGGCGTTAAAGTCGGGTATCGTCCATTGGGATATATTGGTTTTGAATACGACTTAACACCCTATATCAATTTTGGAGGAGAAAATGTTATCGCGGTAACACTTGATAATTCTGAGCAACCTGGCCACAGATGGTATTCAGGAACTGGATTGTATAGAGATGTTACGTTAAAAATAACGAATAGAACATATATTCCAAATTGGAGTTTGTATGTAACAACACCAAAGATAACTGATGAGCTAGCAATAGTAAATACAGATTTTGAAATAAAAAATGAATCAGGGATCTCAGAAGAAATTAAAGCGGTTGTATCAATTTTAAAAGATGATAAGAAAGTTACAGTTAAGGAGCAAATTGTTGCCATTGAAGCTTCTCAGAAAACAAAGGTTCAGATCCAACTTGAGGTGGTCAATCCTAAATTATGGTCACCGAGTGCTCCTAATTTATATGATGTGAAAGTTCAATTGTATAAAGGTGGACAATTGATAGGTGAAGAGCATACTAGAACCGGAATTAGAACTTTGGGTTATGATAAAGACAAAGGGTTTTCTATCAACGGAGTCAGAACTAAATTGAAAGGAGTTTGTTTACATCACGCAGGTGGACCTTTAGGTGCTGCAATTTATAGAAGGACTATTGAACGTCAGTTAGAAGTTTTACGAGAAATGGGATGTAATGCAGTAAGGACCTCACATAATCCGTTTTCAACTGAGTTTTTGGATATCTGTGATGAGATGGGATTCATGGTGATGAATGAAATGTTTGATGAATGGGAAGTAGTTAAAAATCCTGCAACAGTTCAAAATGGTAAGAAAACACGTATTCCGGTAAAATATTATGCTGAAATTTTTAAGGAATGGGCAGATAAAGATTTAACGGATTTTGTGTTAAGAGATAGAAATCATCCTTCTGTTGTTATGTGGAGTATTGGTAATGAAATAGACCAGATGAAAAGAGATGAAGGTATTCCTATTGCAAATAGATTGATTAAAATTGTACATGGGTTAGATTATCGTCCAGTTACAAATGGATTGATTGGTTATGGATGGGATGCTTGGCCAAGTGAAGGAGCGGCTGCTACAAGTGACATTAGAGGATATAATTATATAAAAGAAAATGGTCTTGTTAGAGAGGATCGTATTGCTCCAGATGCCATGGGGATCGTTACAGAATGTGCTTCTGCACAATCTTATTATCCAAGAGGCACCTACTTGTATGGCGATCAAAAAAAGGCTTGGTGGGATGAATTAGGTTATGAGTTTAATGATGCCTATGAATGGGTAGAAAAAAGACAGCTTTTAGGAGAAAGAGGAATGGATGCCTGGAGAGATATTAAGAATAGAGATAATATCATGGGGCAATTTATATGGACTGGTTGGGATTATTTAGGTGAAGTAATTCCTTTTGGATGGCCGGCAAGATCCTCGTCATTTGCTCCAATAGATTTATGTGGATTTCCAAAAGATGGCTATTATTTTTATCAATCTCAATGGACATCTAAACCGATGGTTCATATTTTTCCTCATTGGAATTTAGAAGGTATGGAAGGCAAAGAAGTGACTGTTTATGCTTATACAAATGCGGAGGAAGTAGAGTTGTTTCAGGATGGTAAATCTCTTGGAATTCAAAAAAATGATACGCACGGTGTAGAATATCAATCATGGAAAGTAACATATACACCAGGTTCTCTTCATGCGATTGCTCGTAATTCAGGGAAAAAAGTAGCAGAGAAAACCATCCACACTGCTGGCAAGGCAAATAAAATGGAAGTCTTCGTTCGAAAAACTACGTTAGATGCGAATGGGAGAGATTTGGCTTATATAGAATGCACCATTCTTGATAAAGATGGAAATGTAGTTCCTAAAGCAGATAATACCATTGAGTTTTTAATTAATGGAGAAGCTACCTTGATCGCAACTGGAAATGGAGATAACATGAATCATACTTCTTTTCAGTCATCAAAAAGAAAAGCATTTAATGGAAAATGCCTAGCAATTATAAAAACAACGGAAAAGCCTGGCGCTATTGAAGTGAAAGTGATTTCCAAAGGATTAAAAACAGCGGTACAACAGTTAAAATCGATAAATAAATAAAAAATATTAAATATGATAAAGTTTAATAAAACCTTAATGGCTATTGCTGTAACGGCATCATTTTGTTTTCAGAATGAAGTGGTTGCACAGAAAAAGAAAAAATACAAAGAAAACTGGGAATCTTTATCTCAAGTAAATCAAGCACCAGAGTGGTTTCAGGATGCTAAATTTGGAATTTATACACATTACGGACCTGTTTCTTCTGCTTTTGTGGGAGCGGACCCGACAAAGTGGTATGCTGGTTGGCATGGAATGAAGATGTACGTAGATGGTAAAATTGTACCTTCTAAAAACGGGAAGCCTTCTACGAATTATACGCATCATGTTCAGAAATATGGACCTGTTGCAGAGCATGGATACAAGCAAATTATAGAAGAGTTTGATCCTTCAGCTTTTGATGCAAAAGAGTGGGCGGAGTTGTTTAAGATTTCTGGGGCTAAATTTGCCGGACCTGTCGCTATGCATCATGATAATTTTGCAATGTGGGATGCCAAATCTACAAGATGGAATTCTATGAATTATGGAGGTTATGACCCTTCAGCTGAATTGAAAAAAGAAATAGAATCTAGAGGTATGAAATTCATGGGGTCTTTTCATCATGCTTTTACATGGCAGTATTTTGCGGGCTCTCATAAACATGGAGGAATTGATCCTGAGGATTATGATTTGTATACCAATCCACATCCATTAGATTCAGATACACCTGATAAGGATTTTAATGATGCATGGTGGGCTAAGTTAAAGGAATTTATTGATGTTTATGAACCAGATGTATTATGGTTTGATTGGTGGTTAGAAAACTTAGATGAAGAATTACGTCAAAAGTTTTTGGCTTATTATTATAATAAGGGATTGAAATGGGGTAAGGAAGTTGTTGTTTGTTATAAAGAAACTACATTTCCAGAAGAAACAGCAGTGAAAGATTTTGAAAGAGGTCGTCCAAATCAACCTAAAGAGCAAGTATGGTTAACGGATACTTCTCCAGGAGCTTGGTTTTATAGACCGAATGCGAAATTTACAACATCGAATGAGTTGGTGGATATTTTAGTCGATATTGTTTCAAAAAATGGTCTTATGTTGTTGAATGTGCCACCAAATCCAGATGCGTCGATACCTCAAGAAATGAAAGATCTTTTGGTCGATATGGGAGATTGGCTTGCTGTAAATGGAGATGCTATCTACGGTACCCGTCCTTGGACTGTTTTTGGAGAGGGACCTACAAGATTACCTGAAGGAGGACATAAAGTTGAAAAACATAAAATTGCATATACGAATCAGGATATTCGTTTCACGAAAAAAGGAGATAAGGAGTTTTATGCTATTGTAATGGATGCTCCACAGGAGGAAATTGTGATTAAAACATTATCTACGGATATCGGTGTTTTAAACTCTAAAATTGAATCTGTGGAATTATTAGGAAGTACGGAGAAATTGCAGTGGACTAGAGATTCAAGAGGATTGGTAATCAAGTCTCCTAAAAAGTTAAGTTCGAAATTTGCACATTCCTTTAAAATCAAGATGGAAGGATATAAAGAAACTGCCATTGGAGGAGCTGTGGATGCACATGTAGATTAATTAGAAAAATACGACCCGCAACTTTAACTTATTGGAAGAATTGCGGGTTTTTTATACCCAATAATTATGAGAGAAGTAGTTTTTAAGTCGTTGATTATTAGTTTTTTGTTTGTTTTTTGTGCTGTGGATGCTCAGAAAAAGAAGATGCCTAATATTATAGTTGTTTTGGCTGATGATATTAGCGCTCGAGAACTTCCGATTTATAAATCGGATACCTGGAGTCCACCTCATGGTGGTAACACGCAAGATGTAAAGTTTCGTGCAACTACTCCTGTTATAGATCAATTAGCAAAAGATGGAGTCTATATAAAAACGGCATGGGCAGCTGTTGTTTGTTCTCCAAGTAGAGCAATGATGATGACAGGAAGGTATGCACATTTACACAAGTGGTGGGGAAACAAAAATATTGGTAAATATTCTTCTCCTGAAGGAAAATTGGAATCTTATCCTTTGTATGCAAGTTCAGAGTATACTATTGGTCATGTCGCTAAGGCAGCTGGTTATGCCACCTTTTGGTCTGGTAAAACACAAATGAGAAATAAAAGATTAGAGTTGTTCGGTTTTGATGAAGGAGTTTTTACGCCAGGAGAGTCTAGTTTAGCTATGGATAATCCATATACTGATTTTCGAGTACAAACCAAGAAAGTGGACGGGAAAAAAGTTCAACTCAACAATAATACAGGAAATAAAGTAGCGACATATGATCAATCAAGCTGGTATTGGAAGCCTCATGTGATGCTAATGAATCATCCCACAGCAAAGAAACAATTTGAATGGTGGCCAAATACTAATAAGTCCAAAAAGAACTACGGTTTATCGACTTATGGTCCGGATGTAGAATTGGATTTTATTCTTGATTTTATGGAGAGAAAAACTAAAAATGAAGAGCCTTTTTTTGTGTATCATACCTCACACCTCGGACATGATGCTTATGATTTTCTGAACCCAACAGAAAAAAACAAATGGCCAGGAACACCAAAGGTAGAGTGGAAGAATGGAAAATATAAGAGAATGACACCAAAAATAACAGGTGAAAATGGAGTATTTGACAAACATGGTACTGTAACGAAATCAGGGATTCATAATCATATTAATTATTTAGATTATCAACTGTCTCTTTATTTAAAAAAGTTAAAAGATCTAAAGATAGAGGACAATACCATATTGATATTTTGTGCTGATAATGGTACAAGTGGTTATGGAAAAAATAGTCCTGACCTTCAAAAAGGAACCCATGTGCCATTTATAGTGTACGCTCCTGGAATGAATTTTACTAAAAAAGGAGAGCAAGATGTGTTGTTTAATTTGTCAGATGTATTACCTACCATAGCCGATATTGGTGGTGTTTCGTTACCAGAGGATTACGAAATTAATGGAGAATCTTTTTGGCCATTTTTAACAACGAACAAAAATGAACATAGGTCTTGGGTATATGGTTATAAGGATAATATGCAGATAATAAGAGGGTCAAATTTGATGAAGGATGGAAGAAATAGATGGTATGATGTAAGTGAGACACCAAACGATTTGATAAGTTATAGGGAAATAAAAAAATGGCAAAACGAATCTTCAGGTCTAAAATCAGAAAAAGAAAGACTAGAGTCCGTATTACCAAGATTCAATACGTTCGATATTGCTAAAAACGGTCCGTTAACAGAAAAAGACAAAAGAAAGTTGAAAAAGTTAGAAGATTTGAAGAGAGAAAAACAGAAATCTTTAAAAGCAAACAAGAAACTGAAGAATAAACATAAGTAATATTTTGAATAATATTTTTTAACAACAATTCTAATAAGTATAAAATGTATAAAAATTATCAACATCTCTTATGTATAGTGGTTATGGTGTTTAGTGCAGGTTTTTATAAAACAACGGCACAAAATATGACAAAACCTAATATTCTGTGGATTGTTACAGATGATCAAAGAATGGATTCTAATGGATATTTTAATGAAATTACAACAGGAAAAAAAAATAGTCCATTGGGGTATGTAGAATCTCCAAATTTAGATGCGCTTGCGAAAGAAGGTACCGTTTTTACAAATTTTTATTGTAATTCACCTGCGTGTGCTCCATCAAGAGGAAGTATTATAACAGGGAAATACCCGCATCATTCGGGGATTTATGGATTCGAAAAAACACATAATCAAACCGATTTTTTCAATAAAACAATGCCTCAAGTGATGGCAGATAATGGTTATCAAACGGCAATGTTTGGTAAAAAGGGATATTATATTTTTAATTGGACGCCAAAAGCTGTTAGAGGAGAAACTAATTTTTACCAGCAGTATGTTTCTAGTACTGAATTGAGAAAAAATAAAAATACAACAGACTGGGATAATAGTACGGAGTGGGGGCAGGTTAATGGCAAGTATAAGAAACTTGGTTCTCGTGTAAATTTTTATTATCCGAATGGCACTCATAAATATTTTCCAAGGGGTGAAAAACTAACAAAGAATGATAAAAAAAATAAAAAAGAAATTGAGAAGGAATTAGATATTTTATATGCTTACACTCGTAGTAATCCAGAACTCATTATAGGTGGAGTGAATTCTATGCCAGGTGATAAGACTTTAGATGGAAATATTACTAGAGAATTTTTAGATTATTTGAATAATAAAGATCAATTGTATGAGTCTCCTGTGGGTAAATCAATGAAGGGGGCAGATTCTAATACTCCTGTATTTGTTAGCTTGAGTTATCATTTTCCTCATACACCTGTAATGCCACCTAAAGAGTTTAGAGATCGCTTTAAGGGAAAAATTTATGAAATTCCGGAATTTGATAAGAGGGAAGTCTCAAAGTTACCAGCTCAGTTGAAAAAAATATATGATAAGATGAAAATTGATGATCTTACCTATGAAGAAAAGCAACAGGCAATTAGAGACTATTATGCTTTTTGCGCTTATGGCGATGATCAAATAGGAAAATCTATTAAAGCTTTTAAAGAATACTCGAAAGTGAATGAAAGGGAGTATTTGATATTTTATGTTTGTGGAGATCATGGATGGCAATTGGGAGAGCAAGGGATTGAAGCTAAATTTTCGCCATGGGAACTGTCAAACCATACCACGGCAATTGTAGTTTCTTCAGAAAGTGAAAAATTTAAAGCAGGTGATGTATATACTGGTTTTACAGAATATGTTGATATCATGCCAACTGTAATTGCTGCTGGTGGAACAGATCTTTCAATGGAAGAATATGATTTTTTAGATGGTTATGATTTGGCAGAGGTGTTAAAAAACAAAAATCTAAAAAGGGACTATGTTCTAGGCGAGTTTAATCATGTTGCAGGACCAAGAGCATTTATCAGAACTAAGAATTTTTCATTTTCTATGAGAAATAGAGAGAGTAATGCAAAGGCGAGTAATAAACAAAAACCGAACGTAAATGTTATGTGGGGAATCAAAGCCCCTAGAAAGGATGTAGAAATGGCTTTGTATGATTTAAGAATAGATCCCAAAGAAAGGAACAATGTTGCTAATGATAAAGAGTATATCAAATTAGCAGATTGGTTTAGAAAAAAATTAGGAAATATTACCTTAGGTGACGGAAGAATAGAGAGTAATTGGACTAAGCAAAATGAATACCATAAATCAGAGTTTGCATTAGGGGCGGATGATAAGAAAATAAATATCCCCAAAAAAATCATCCCTAAATTATAAAAAAAAACAAAGCCCTTTCTAACCACAGAAAGGGCTTTTTTTAGTTCCTATAGATTTTCTAATTATGTACTAATTTAATTTGAAATTCTTCATTGCCTACTTCTATACGAACTGCTGAACAATATTTAACCTAAAACTAGCAAGCAATATAATATCAATTAATTTTCTTATTTGCGTCAGAAAATCAGCTGTTATAATAAGGGACAAATTTAATTTCTTAATGGGGGAAATATGCGTTTTTAGACTTGATTAGAACTCGTGTTAAAAATTAAATATTCCGACATAAACTAGACAATATTTTGAAATGTATTTTAAAGTGTTGTTTTTGAGTGTTTTGAGTTTTGTTTTTGTGTCTATGTTTTGTTGCTAGTTTTTTTTGATAACAAAACAATCTTTGTATTTTTGAAAGAGATGTTAATTTTGAATTATGAAGAAAGAGTTATTTTTTATCTTGTTTTTGAGTCTAACAAGTTTTTCAGTAATAAGTCAGTCGTTAAAAAACAGAGATAAATTTTTTGATAAAGCCGTTGCGTTAAGAACTTCTAAAATGGACAGCACTGGTTTTTATTACGATAAAAGTTACAACTATCAATTAGAGCAACAGGATACATTAGGAATGATAAAGGCGGTATTTGCGAATGCCTATTATCACAAACATATTTCTGATTATAGTAGTGCTTATGATTATTGTTGGACGGGTTTACGTTTGGCTGAATCAGTGAATGATATGGTGTGGGCTGCACGTATACGTCAAGAATTGGCAGTGCTTTACAATATATATGGTAAAAAGGAAACTGCGTTAGAACATTTAGATTTCGCAAGGAATATAATGGTTCAAGCCTATAAAGAGAAAAAGGTACCTTTTAATAGTGTGAAATCTATTTATCATGCTTATTTCAATGTATATAGAAGTTCAGGTAGAATTGATATGGCTGAGAAATATCTTGATAGCAGTTATGCAATGTATAAAGCTATTTATCCGAATAAAAAAGATTATTTTTTAGAAGTAGAAAAAGGAAGTTTACTTCTTAAAAAGAAGAAATATGCAGAAGCTATTGAAACATTTAAGGAGATTGATGTTTTAAAAAACCAGTACAATGAGAGATATAGTGTTATTTCTAATCATTTATTGGGTCGCGCACTTGAAGAATCAGGCAGATATGCGGAAAGTTCAAACAGTTATTTAACCTCCTTAAAGTTGATTGAAGATTATAATAGTCATCATAACTATAAGAGTTTGAATTATATAAGATTGTCGATTTTGGCTCTAAAACAAAAAAAGTTTGAAAAAGCGTATCAGTATTTAGCAAAATCGAGTAAATTAGATAAACAAGATTATGGAGCGAATTTTGAAAAAAATGCTCAGTTCTTGAATATTAAGGATGAGTATAGGATTGAAAAGGAAAAACAACTTTTAAAATCCAAAGAAGATGAATTAATGATTTTGCAGCAAGAATCTAGCATCAATAAGTTAAAACAGTTAGTTTTAATTGTTAGCTTGGTTTTTATATTGTTAAGTGCTTTTTTAATTATTAAAGGGATTCGCTTTAAACATAAAGCTGAGAAAAAAGCGCTAAAAGATAAGCAAAGGATTGAACTGGATGCTAAAAATAGTATTCTAGAAGTTAAAAATAAGGAACTTACACTTTCTGCTTTGCAATTAATAGAGAAAGAAGAGTTTGTTTCTGAGATTGCTTCAGAACTAAAGCTATCCAATGATAAAGTGGATGTTCAGAAATTAAAGAATAAGGTAAAGACAATTCAGCGTGATCCTAATAATAATTGGGCAGAGTTTGAAGCACGGTTTGTTGCTATAAATCAGGATTTTTATAAAAACTTAAAAGCAGAATTCCCTGATTTAGGGCCTACAGATTTGAAAGTTTGTGCTTTGCTGAAATTGAATTTTTCGAGTAAAAAAATGGCAACCTTGTTAGGTATTTCTGTAGAGAGCTCTCATTCATCAAGACATAGGGTAAGGAAGAAATTAGGTTTGGATAGGAACGTGAATTTAGTTGATTTTATAAATAAGTTCTAAGAAAAAGAAAGACTTTTTATAAAAGGCACCTGTCAACTAGTTTGACAAGTGCCTTTTTGCTTTGTGTGAGTTTAGAATTGTTCAGGTTTATTTGGGATCTTAAGTTTTAAAGGGCTTGAAAGCAAAGTGTGTTCAGTTTGTGTTTAGTTTTTAAACGGTTGTTTTTGTCTATATCAAGTATTCATCAAGTCTAGTTTTTCAGATCTATGGAAAGAAATTATTTGATTTGTATATCTAATTTAAACCAGAATAATTATGAAATTAAATTTTAGAAAGAAGAGTATAACCAAACCTAAAATTAGGTTTCTTCTTTTAGGCATTCTCTTGCTAACGTGTTGCTTTGATATACAAGCGCAAACACAAATTGTAAAAGGAACTGTTTCAAGTGAAGGGGAACCTCTTCCTGGAGTGGGGATTGTCGTAAAAGGAACTTCAAGAGGAGCAACGTCAGATTTTGATGGGAATTTTGAGTTGAAAGCATCCGATGGAGAAATCATTGTATTTAGCTATATGGGGTTTGTTACCCAGGAGGTTAAGGCAACAACAGCTAAAGCATTAAATGTTGTTTTAAAGCAAGATGTATCTACCTTAGAAGAGGTGGTAGTAGTTGGGTATGGTACTCAAAAGAAAAAGGAGATCACAGGGGCGGTTGTAAAAGTTGAAGCAGCTGCAATTGAGGTTTCTGCAACGGCCGATGTTGCATCAGCCTTACAAGGGCAAATTGCAGGGGTAAATGTTCAAGCAAGCTCAGGAGATCCTGGTGCTGGTGCGAATATTATCATTCGTGGGCTATCTTCTGTATATGGAAACAATACTCCATTATATGTGGTGGATGGTATTCCTTATGAAGGAGATCCTAAATTGAGTGTTGAGGAAATAGAAAGTATTGATGTTTTAAAAGATGATGCTTCTGCTGCAATTTATGGTACTAGGGGAGCTGCTGGGGTAATTTTGATTACCACTAAAAAAGGGGAAGAAGGAACAATGAAAATGTCATTTAGTACTTACTACGGAGTTCAGAGTATAACTTCTGGTGTACCGCTTTTAAATAACCAAGACAGATTGTATGTTGATTTTTTAAGTTCAACAGCTTTACAAGGTAAAACATACGGGAATACTTGGACAAGAATGGAGACTAGTACACACCAAATGACAAACAATACAAGTTTGATTGACTTGGTAGAGAACAATTATGCTCCTATCAAGAATCATAGTATTCGTGTTTCTGGTGGGCAAAATGGACTGACTTATAGTTTTACAGGAAATTATTTTGATCAAGAAGGGGTTATCATTAAGTCGGGGTATAAACGATTGAACTTAAGACAAAATACCCAATTTAAAAAAGGAAAGTGGAATGTGTCTACTGTTGCTGGTTTTAGGACTGAAGACAGAAAACATGCTCCTTGGGGCCTGTTATTAGATGCTAATAGTTACAATGCTTCTCAGCCAGAATTAACTTTAGATAGCAATGGTTTAGAGGATGCGGGGTCATCAAGTGGTAGTGAAGCTGAAAACTTAACTTTCTTGGGTAGAAAGCTTATTCAAGAAGATGATACTGAGACGAATACTTTTGATGCAAATTTAAGAGTCGCTTATAACTTCTCTAAAAATTTTAAATTTACTTCTAGGGTTGGTATTTTATATGCTAATAGTACTAGAATTACTGTTAATCCTGAATATGTTGCCTATAACTTTGAAGGGGAAGAAATTCCAACAGAACGTTCAAAAATAAGAAATACTGCTGGTAGACGTAAGAATTATTCTTTAGAGAATATTATCAATTACAATAAAAAAATTGGTAAGCATCAGGTAAAATTATTAGGTGTATACTCTAGAGAATCATTTTTCTCGGCTCAGTTTTTCGGAGAGAAATTAGATATTGCGGATAATAATATTACCGTTTTGAATGGAGCTACAAGTCCTGATGCAAATGCAGGATCCGGTACTGGACAATGGAATCAGGATAAAACAAACACTTTAGTTGGTTATTTAGGTCGTTTCCAATATAATTATGATGGTAAGTATTTGTTAAGCGCAAGTGTAAGACGAGATGGTTCTTCAAGGTTTCAAAAAGAACACTGGGGGACTTTCCCTTCAGTTTCTGTAGGATGGAATGTTGCTGAAGAAAATTTCTGGGCACCATTAAAACGAAGTGTTAATGCCTTCAAATTAAGAGCGAGTAGAGGAACAACAGGAAATCAAGGAATCGCAGATTATAGTTATTCTCCGGTATTGGTTCTTGAAAATGATTATGTGTTCAATACTGGATCTAATCAAAATTTGGTAAGCGGACTAACTCAGCAAGCTTATGCAAATCCAGATGTAAAATGGGAAACATCTACTTCAACGAATATTGGTTTTGATTTGAGCTTCTTTAGAAATGCCTTGCAATTGACAGGAGATTTTTACAAAGCAGACAAGAGAGATATGTTATTTCCATTTATTGTACCTCCGAGTCAAGGAGTTGGTTCAGGAAATGATGCTCAAGTTGTATCTAATGTGGGAGATATGGAAAATAAAGGTACAGAATTGGCTGTAAACTATACACATAGAGGGAAGATGACCATCAAAACAGGTTTGACTTATACTAGAAATAGAAATAAGGTGACTAAAATGAGTGATACCAATAAAGAAGTTGCATTGGCAAATAGTCAAGTAACTAATGTTGGTCAAGGAGAGGATTTGGTTTCTTTTCTTAAGGAGGGGTATGTAGCCGGAGCGTTTTTTCTTATCGAAACGGATGGAATTGTGCAACCTGAAGATTTAGAGGAATATAGAAAAATTCAACCGAATGCTCAAGCGGGAGATTTGAAATATGTTGACTTTAACAACGATGGTGTTTTAGATATTAATGATAGACAGTTTGCAGGAAGCGGAGTTCCAGATTTTGAACTTGGTTGGAACTTTAATGCGAACTACAAGCATTTTGATTTTACTATGCAATGGTATGGATCTTTTGGAGCAGAAATTTTAAATGGTTCGAAAGCGTATACTTATAAAAAATCGAATCATAGAGATTTGATTTACCAATGGAGTCCTCAAAACCCAACTTCTACAATTCCCGTAAACAGAGGTGATTCTCATGAAAACTACAGAGGACAAACTGATTTTTGGTTAGAGGATGGGTCTTTTATTAGGTTGAGAAACATAACTTTAGGGTATACAATCCCTAAGAATGTATTGAAAGAATCTGGAATAAGCAGATTACGTGTGTATACATCTGCTCAAAATCCTATTACAATTACAAAGTATACAGGGTATGATCCAGAAGTAGGAAATAATGGTTTAAGTACAAGAGGAATTGATAGAGGAACATATCCAGTAAGTTCAATATTAAGATTTGGAGTACAACTTGACTTTTAATCAAATAAAGAAAGACATGAAAAAAATAAATATAGATATAAAAATAAAAGATTTCTTTTCTAGCATAACGAAAAGAGGAGCTCTTATTGGATGTTCAGTATTACTAGTTGCCTTAACGGGCTGTAACGATGAGGATTTTTTAGACCAATCAAACCCTAATCAAATTTCTACAGATGTATTCTGGCAGACAGCAGGACATTTAGAAGCAGGATTGAATGGTGTTTACAATACCTTCAAAAGTACTACTATGGTGAATTTGGTAGAAGAATTGAATAGAAGTGATTACGCTTATGCAGGATCATGGAGAGCACGTCCTACAATGGTGAATACTTCCTATTTGCAAACTTTTAATAATGCATCAAATCCTTCAATTCAAAAATGGCAAGAAGGTTATGAGGGAGTTTTTAGAGCGAATCAAGTAATTGAGGCAGCAAATAGAATAATGCCTACTTTATCAGGAGAAGATAAGGCAAGAGCTATTTTAGCATTAGGCCAAGCTCGTCTATTAAGGGGATTTTTCTATTATAATTTGTATAATTCTTATAATGGAGGATCTATTCCTTTGGTTACCGAGGTTGCTATGTCTCCAAGTGATTTTTTTAAGACTCCTAGTCCTGCAGATGAAGTGAGAACTTTTTATATCGCTGATTTCGAGTATGCCGCATCTGTTTTACCTAATAGTTGGACAGGAGATGATTTAGGACGTGTTACGGCTGGTGCAGCTGTTGCTTTATTAGGAAATACATATTTACATAATTCAGAATATGCTAAGGCTGCAGAAAAGTACATAAGCGTTATAGAAGACTTTGGATATGATTTAATGCCAAATATTGGTAGTAACTTTACGACGATGGATGAATTTAATATAGAATCCATTTTGGAAGCATCTTTTACAGTTGACTTTAAGATGTCAGAAGTTGGTTTTTCATGGAAGTTGTTATCGAGTGATTTGGCATGGAGATTTTCTCCAAATTGGTTGGGGACAATTCCATCAAACTGGTTGACTGTTTTGTATAAAAACGAAGTGTTGGATTTGTCTGATGATGCAAATAGAGTAGAAGGTGGAGGATTTAGAAAGTATAGCTTAAGAACTTCTGCATCAATTGCTTTAGTTGATGATGTGGATTCTCCTTGGTATGGAAGACTGCCTGGTACAACGGGACCTTTTAATCAGGGAAATACCAGTTATTGGAGAAAGCATACCAACTGGGATATCGTGGAAGCTGAAAAAGATATTTATCCGTCAACGCCAAGATCAGGAGTGAATGAGAGATACATTCGTTTGGCTGGAGTGATGTTAAATTATGCTGAGTGTATGGTAGAACTAGGTAACTTACCAGAAGCGATGAAGTATGTAAATAGAGTTCGTCGTAGATCAGCTGTACAGTTAATTGGACTTAGCGCAGAAGATACAGAATATGGTTCGAATGATCATGATGAACTTGTTTATTCACAAGAGATGCTAAGAGAGCATATCAGACATGTAGAAAAGCCGCTTGAATTGGGAGGTGAAGGATTAGGAGAGCGTAATGTGGATCTAAGAAGATGGGGAATTAAGAAACAAAGATTCGAGGAACTTTCGAGTAGAAGATATGATGCACTACATTATTATGATGCTGTAAATGATGCTGGTAATGCAGTTACTAGATGGGCTAGTTTATTAGTTGAGGTAGCTGTTGATGATCCAAATGTAGATCCTAATTTCACAGAATTTCAAGAAGCAACAGCTAACTATACGGATGAATTGCATTCGTATTGGCCTATACCGAATACAGAATTGGTTACAAATCCTTTCATTGGAATTGAGACTGAATAATAAAAATTAAATTTTATTAAAATGAAAAAAATATATCTATTATTATCTTTCGCTATAGCTACAATGTTTGTGGCTTGTAAAGATGAATCCTATGAACAACCAAATACCTTTTCTGATGTTGGTTTTTACACAGGAGGAGCTAGACAAAATGTTTTAAGATCAACCGCTGGAGGTTATATGTCTTTTATGGATTTATCTCAAGGAACAGTGGATCATACTTGGACAATACCTAAAGGGAATTATTTTTTAAGAGGTCCAATTGCAAGAAGAGACTCTGTTTTTGAGCAGTTTATTATAAATAAAACAGATACGGTTTCAACTGAAGATGTTGTACATGTCTTGTTTCCAACAGGTGGTTTAAAAGAGGTGACATTGCATAACACCTTTCACGATTCAGTTGCGTTTCGTGGTAATAATGGTGTGGAAGATTATATTTTACCATCAGTGAAAGTGGGTGATCTTTGGGTTATTGATACTACCTTTGTAGTGGATGTTTATGATTCAATTGTCCCACAAATTGAGATAAGACAAGATGGTGCTTTGGTACCTCATGAAAGTACTTCAGATGTAATTACTGTAGAGGTTGGTGGAACACTTGAGTTTACTGATTTATCAACTATTGGGAGACCGACGAATAGAACATGGACGGTTTCAGGCGAACAAAGCTCTAGTCAAGTATTTGAACCTACCTTCAAAAAATTAGGGGTTCAAAGTGCGCAATTGTATTTGACAAGAAGTGGTGAGAATATTCCTGGTGATAGTGAAAGGTATTTTGTGCCTGCAACTATCAATGTTATACCTTCATCTAAGCCATTCCAAGTGACAGGAACAATTCAAGAGCAATTAGATGAGTCGATTCATATACCGTTTAATGGAGAATTTGCTCCTTTTACAGGGAAAGAAGCTTTTTTCTCAGCTAAAGTGAATGGGACAGATTTCTCTATCAAATCTGTAGTTATTAATCCGGATGACGCAACTGTATTAGTGGTAACTTTGGATGATCCTATATACAGACCTGATGTAGTTACAGTTTCGTTAACTGATGGTAGTGGAATTACGTCTACAGATACAAGAGTTCCGGTTGCATTTACGGATTCAGCTGTAACCATGAATAATGAGAATTTGCTGCCTACCAATGTTGCAGATGCAAGTGCTTGGGGGCCATGGTGGAGAAATGCACCACATGTGGAGCTTTCTACGGAGCAAGTATCTTTAGGAACTAGTAGTGTTAAAATGACTATTTTACCAGGAGAAGCAACTTCAGAATCTGGTTATTCGTTCCCTAATGATGGTGTAATTCCTTTAGAAGCAGGAAAAGAATACATTTTCCGTTATAAGGTTTATATTGATGGAGCAAATAGTCCAGTAATGCCTTTGAATGGTCAAATGTTTATGCTTAACGATTGGGGATGGAATTCGACAGTAGATTTTTCTACAGGTACCTTGCCAACGGATGAATGGATAACTCAAGAAGTTACCTATACACGTTCTCCTAGAGATGTGGCAAAGTTATGGTTCAGAATAAATGCGAATGCTGGACAGACTACAGAAGCAACTATATATATTGATGATTTCTTCTTAATAGAAAAAGAAGAAAGACCATAGTATAATTGTTTTAATTTTAAATTAAAAAGGGCCTTCATTTGTTGAAGGCTCTTTTTTTTTGTTCTGTTTTTTAGTGGGGGATAGCTTTGGATAAAATAAAAAATAAGAAGATATTTGTCTGAAATAATTGTATGTTGCTTACATGAGGAACGTTTTAAAATTTGCCATAATACTCCCTGTAATAATTGTCTTTTTTGGCCTAATAGGATCTTGGTTTGTTTTTGAGTATAAAAAAGATTGGTTGAAAGATGAACTTCTTTTAGTTGCTAACGACAATTTTAAAGGTGAATTTCAGATAGAATCTTTAGGTTATGATCTGTTTACTTATTTCCCTAAGGTAGCTATTACATTGAATAATGTTTCATTTATTGAAGATGGTTTTGTTAAGCCAAATGAAAATATTTTTTCTTTAAAAAAAATAGCTCTTGATTTTGATTTAAAAGAATTGTTATCTAGTTCTAAGTTGATTATTAAAAGAGCCGTGATTGAAGATGGATCTTTAAATTTAATTGAATATGAGAAGTATTGGAATATCGCCAATGCCTTCTCAGTGTTAAATGAGATATCTTCAGATCAAAGTAATACTTCATTGAGTTCTCCATTTGTTTTAGCAATAGAAGAGTTAGAAGTCAAGCAGGCCTCTATGTCAATTTTGTTAGATGGGAATAAAAATGCTGAATTTTTTGAGTTTGAAAATGTTAAGGCAAAACTTAAATTGTCTGGTAATGTTTTGGATATCGAGGTAAATTCTAATCAAGAAATAAGACCTACATTTTTTGAAAAATATGATCTAAGAAAACTTGAGAAATCGGAGTTGTCGTCAGGTTTTAGTATTGATTTAAATACGGATAAAATCGATGTAAGATCTAGTTTTCTTAGGTTTTTAAATCAGTCTTATCAGTTTAAAGGGAGCTATAGTTATCAAAAGGATCATATAATTGATTTGGAGTTTAAAGGTTTTATAAACGATTCCGAGATGCATGAGGCATTTACAAAAGGAAAAGTCTACACACGCTTCAGTCAAAATGAAAAAGTATTAAATTTTAAAGTATCATCTTTTGATGTAGATGTAAACAAAGCTCTGAATGAGTATAATCCTCATAAATTTGCTGAAGGTAATGTAGATTTTTGTGTCGATTGGAAATTTAAGGGATATAATTTTAGCGAGTTTAAGAAAAGCTCCAATGCTAAAATTGGAGTGAATGGAAAGGATATAATGCTTTATGGTATGGATCTTGACCATTTGTTAAAGAATTATAAAAAGAGTCAAAATTTTAATTTGGTTGATATTGGTGCTTTTGCATTTGCCGGTCCGTTTGGTACTGTTGCTGTAAAAGGGTCCGATTTTACAAAATTACTAACCACAAAATTCACAGATAAAGATTCTTCAAATATAAAGGAACTTGTAATAGATATGAATCTTTCCAAAGGAGTTTTAAAAGCTGAAGATGTCGCTTTTTCTACAAATAACAATAGACTCGCTTTATTTGCAGACTATGATATTGTAAAAGATTCTATTCCTAATGCAGAAATTGTGGTTTTAACGGATAGGGCATGTCAAATATTAGGACAAAAATTTCATGGAAATCCAGAAGCAATTGTATTAGATGAAGTAAAAGTTGTAAAAACGCTTATGGGATCTGTCGTCAATTTATTTAGAACTTTAACGCTGCAAAAATGTAATCCCATCTACTTTGGAAAAGTCAGTCATCCCGTACCAACGGATCCTAATTATTTTATGATCGATGGCGCTAATGCAAAAAAGATATTTGAAAAGAAAAAATAGCAATGTGTAGTGCTTTTTTTACAAATCGTGAGGTCTATGGTCATGTTGTGGCGGTCCTTGTCGGCCATTATGTCTATGTTGACCCGGTGGTGGTCCTTTTCTACGGATTTCAGTAAAATTCCCTTTTAGACATCTACTCATATATGGGTACTCCTCAGTTACAAAATAAGCATAAGAACCATTTATGGTAGTTCCATTACATTCATCTAGGTTGCCAAGCCCATCAATGTATTCCCAATCAGAAACAAAAGTACCATCAGGGCGAGTGTCTTGAAGGTCTTTTTCAATGCCATGTTTTGGGTTTTTATAGGCGCACGCATCACCAGTTCGATTGGTTTGTGACAGTTGATAGCTTGGCTTGTATTTACCGGTTTTAGAGTAATAAATCGGAAAGCCGTCTTTAGCAAAACCTACATGAATTAAATCTTCTTCTCTGTCTAAAATTTTTATTAATTCGGTTGGTACTCCATGATAATGATAAGCACCCGTTGGTTGAACATGTGCATTGTTAAAGTCTAATCCTAGGTTAACCAAATCTTGAAAAGCTTCTATTTTATACACTTCGCCTGTTTCACAAACAAATCTTTCCGCTGTTTCTGGTTCAAACTTCACTCCATTTATGGCGATTCCTGGTTCTCTAGCCCATTTTGATTTACCAGATAATTGAGGGTTAATCGGAATGGAATACTTCAATTTTTGCGCAGAAATTGTATTTGGATTCCCATAGGTAGGGAATTTTCCTGTTTCATGATTAGGGAGTGCATTGGTATTTATAATTCTATTCCCGTTCTTTAATTCGACGGTTGTATTTGTACCATAGGTGCTACTAGAAATACTATATTCTTTAAAGAAATCCGTTGTTAGTAAATTTGTTGTTTGAGCTACTTGCTTCTTCGAACTTGTTTTATTTTCTGAAGTTCCACAACTTATGGCAATACATAGACTGAAAAAATAAATAATAATGCGCAATGATTTCATATAATTACAGATTTTTAGTTTGTTTTTATTTTATCGAGGATAATTTTAAATATTATTTTTTAGGCACTAGTTCGTAGGGATAGATTGCTGTCCAGTCTTGCTCCATATCTACAATTGTCCAATCTTTTTCTTTTGCTTCATCAAGACCTTTGTTAAATCTTCCAATGTGAGAATCCCGATCGTATGCCCATTCTCTTATTGAGTCAGTATGGTGAACGTAAAGCATAAAACTTTTAGATTTATTTGAAGCGGTCCAGCGAAGCATCTGAAGATCACCATCTGAGTTACCTGCGGCAAAAACTGGCTTTCTACCAATAAATTTATGGATTGCTTCAGGTTTTCCTCCCTTATCATTATTAAAATCTAGTTCAGGTAACCTTTTTATAATAGGATTTCCATTATTGTAATCATATGATGTTTTAATAGTGCTACCAACAACCTGTTCCTTAGGTATTCCATATACCTGTTCTGTGAATGGTCTCATAAAATCTAATCCCCCCCCAGAGACAATGTAAGTTTTGAAGTTGTTTGATCTTAAATAAGATAAAAGTTCTAGCATAGGTTGATAAACTAAGTCTGTATATGGTTTGTTTTTTGTTGGGTGGATTGCTGTTTTTAACCAGTTTTTTACAATTTCTTCAAATTCCTCTGTTGTACTTCCAGCATGCGTAGCCATCACTATTTTGACGATTCCTGCCTCTCCGTATTGTAATAATTCTTTCATGTTTCCTTCCAATGCGGCTTTATATGGTTGCGTAGTTTTCCATGATGGATGTTTTTCTACATTGGCCTTAATTTGGTCAATTGCAAAGAAAAATTGAAAATATAAAGGTTGTTCCGACCATAAAGTACCATCATTATCAAAGGTCGCAATGCGTTCATTAACAGGGATGAAGTTTTTACTTGAAGGGTTCGTGGCAGTGTTTACAAAATCGATAATTTGAGATTTATGTTTGCCTGTATTCCATGATGATAATGGGTCAGAGACTTTGTTGCTTTTGGAGTCTTTATGAGAACAACTAGTGAATAGAAGAATAACAATGGCAAAAATACATTTTTTCATGAGTTGGTTTTGAATTTAAGAATACTTAAAGATTCCTGTAATAGTTATATAAATACAAGGTATCAATATATAAGTTAAGTTTAAAATTTAATCGATGAAAATTGAATAAACTGTTTTTTAAGATATGATATTTCTTGTAGGGTTTTATGCAATACAGTATGTTTATATTTCAATAGAGAAAGTGATATGCAAAAGATAGGATTAGGAACTGCTGCGATAGGAAGACCTCAGTATATAAATATAAAAACAAAAGAAAGTAAACCTTTTGATAAAAATCAATTTAATCAAGATGGCATAAGCTTGTTGGAGTTGGCTTATAAAAATGGGGTTCGTTATTATGACACCTCACCCGGTTATGGAATGGCAGAATCGATACTTTTAAATTGGTTGAATTCTAAATTGGATTCCGAAATAGAATTGGCTACCAAATGGGGGTATACTTACGTTGCGGATTTTAAAAAAGATGCTGCTATTCATGAAGTAAAGGAGCATAGTTTAGAAAAGTTAATTTCGCAATGGAGCGTTTCTAAAAACTTAAAACCATTTTTAACTACATATCAAATTCACTCTGCTACTTTTGAAACAGGTGTTTTAAGGAATTTAGAAGTATTAGAGAAATTAGCTGAATATCAGGAGAAATTTGATTTGAAAATAGGACTTTCCACTACTGGAGGCAATCAGGTGGAAGTTTTAAAAGAGGCATTTGATATTGAAATAAATGAAAAACAGTTGTTTGAAGTTTTTCAAGTGACTCATAATATTTTAGATCAAAGTGTTGCCGAATTTTGTAATGAAATAGCTAAGAATGGAAAAAGAATTATCATAAAGGAAGCTTTAGCGAATGGAAGGTTGTTACCAAATAGAAACTTCTTACAATATGAATTGCTTTATAATCAATTACAACAATTGGCTTATAAATATAAAGTAGGTGTTGATGCGATAGCCTTGAGGTTTTGTGTGCAGAGCATTAATTCTTATTCTGTGTTAAGCGGAGCACTTGAAAAGGAACACTTGTTAAGTAACTTAAAAGCGAATGATTTTGTTTTGCAAGAAGAGGAATTGATACTTCTGCAAAACTTTGCAGTTCCGACAGAGTCTTATTGGAAGGAACGGAAAAAACTCGTTTGGAATTAAGTGTTAAAGAGCTTGATTCATTGCTTCTGGATTTGCAAACATCCCAATGATAGTGAGCATCCAGAACAAAGTTCCAATTACAGTTAATACAATTTGATTTTGATTGAATTTTTCATCTTCAATGATGTCGTACTCTCCTGAATGTTTGATGCCGTAATTAAAAGCGTTTAATGCAGGTATCAGGCATAGTACTGATAAAAAAGAAAAAACCCATAAACCTCCTGGTAGTCGACTTGACATATTGAAAGCAACAAAACCTATAAAGTAGGCAAGGGAAGAAAAATTTTCCTTATAACCGGTGGATCTTGCAAACTCTTGAATTTTTTCAAATAATGTATGTAAAAAGAAAATCGCAAATATAGCTCTAGCAAGTGGAACAATTTCTGATTGATCACGCTCCTTAAAAAGTTTCCATGTTTTATACATCCACCAAACATTGTAAAGTCCTAGACTAACAATAAATAAAAAGATAAATTTTCTTGTAGGGAGCAGTTCTATAGTTGGTTTCGGTTGCATTAATTTTGAAATGAATTAGATGGTCAAAGGTAGTGAATTCCTTTTTTTATAGCTTATCCATGTCCTTTCAATTTATTTAATTTGTTTTTTCCAATATTCTAAATCTAGACTATTTTCAATTTTTTGTTCTGTTTTGTTACTTAGCATTTTAAAAAAATTAATTCCTGTAATACCTTCTAGCTGGTCTATAGAAATGGCACTATCCCATAAAGACTTATCCGGTACATTGTCATGTTTTAATAAAAATGCAATGGCATGTTTTTTGTCTTTTGAAAGTATTGCTTTAAAAAAATAACCTGGAACAATAATTGAGGTAGCATCACCTATTGCTTCAATATTTTTATTGAAAACAGGACCAGAGACACAATAAATGACTCCCAATGAAATACAAAATTTTTTTTCTAGTTCTTCCAGATTGTACCAATCTCCACCAACACGATTGAAATTTTTTCCAATTTGAGGAGAGATATTTGACGTGTAGTAACTTTCACGATAGGAATTTTCACTTCGTTTATTGTATTCTGCCCTAGAAAGATGCCCACGGTCAAAGTTGGTATTTGTAAAATCATCGTGCGTTGCTGCTCCAAGAATAATATTTTTGTCTTGAATAAATTTTCCTAGTCTTTCTCTACTTTCCAACTCTATTTCTTCCTTTGTTAATTCGTAAGATACCCAGTACGGTTGCTTATGTAGATTAGAATAGCAGGTTGTAAATTCTGTATAATATAGAACCTGTCCGTCTAAAGGGCTTGGTGTATAATCAAATGCTTGTGCATAGGATGAATTGTTAATAATGAAATATAGGATATAAAAGATTGCTTTTCTCATATTGAATTTTTTATTTAAAAGTAATTAAAATTCACCACTAGTTGACTTTGGTGAATGTAGGGATTCCTTGGATTTAAGGATAGGGATTTAAGAAGTTGTAAGCGTTAAAGCTTTTTTACAGTGTCATCTGTTTTCTTTTTCAGCTAATAAAAAGAAATACATCTAAAGTTAAGATAGCTTCTTTCATAGGGATAAATAAAAAAATCCCTAAAAACGAATGTTTAAAGGGATTTAATATCTAAAATCTATAAGATTTTGTGACCGCGATAGGATTCAAACCTATAACCTCTTGAGCCGTAATCAAGTGCGCTATTCAGTTGCGCCACGCGGCCGTTAAGCGGTTGCAAATATAGAGTTTTATTACAATATGCAAAACAAAAATCGAAAAAAAATTAAATTAATTCTCCTTTTAGTTTATCAAGTATTTTTGTTGCTTCTGAAAGGTCGTTTTCATAAACAAAAAGTTCAACATGATCACCAAAAGATCCGAAACCAGCGAGTCGTGCAGATTCAGAATCATTTTTTGTGATAAAAGGGATTTCAGCGTCGTTTAAATCTAGTTGTAGACGTTGGATTTCAATAAAAGAAGCAGTATGTAATGCAACATGGTTTGATTCGTTTGCCATGGTATGTAATTTATGGTTATAATGATTTTTTTGTAATGAAAGCTCTGTAGCCAATAATAGCCAATTGCCATTTTTTAGCTTTGCTCATGTCTAATTGTTTTTTACCGAAAGAAGGTAAAACCAATTTATTGAATTTTGCAATTGATTTGTACAACTGTTTTTTCATAGTTCTCCAATTTTAGGATCTATCTAAATTACAAAATTAATTGAAGATTTTTGTTAAAGTAAATTCAAAATTAAATAGGACCTCTTTTAGAATAGGTATCTTTGCGTCAAAATTATTAAAATGGATTTGATATTTATTATTGTTGGTTTAGTATTGTTAATCTTTGGTGGAGATTGGTTATTAAAATCAGCCGTTGGGTTTTCTTTGCGTTTACAGATACCAAAAATTATTATTGGTATGACTGTAGTTTCATTTGCTACTTCGGCGCCTGAGTTAATTGTAAGTTTAAAATCTGCTATACAAGGTCATTCAGATTTAGCAATGGGAAATGTTATAGGTTCCAATATTGCAAATCTAGCATTGGTGTTGGGGATTACTGTATTGCTGTCTGATATAAAGGTAACCAAGAGCTTTTTTAAAACCGATTGGCCAATTATGATGTTAGCTTCTATTCTTTTATATGTCTTTATAATTACTGATGGGGTACTTGAAGGATATGAAGGAGGAATCCTCTTTGCTGCTTTGGTTGCATTTTTGATCTATATGTTAAAGTTTCAAAAGACAGCAGTAGAAGATGAGATGCCTGAAGATGATGAGGAGTTGCCTTTATGGAAGGCTCTGATGTTTTTAGCGATTGGTGGAGCTGCTTTATGGGGTGGTTCTGAGTTGCTGATTTCTGGTGCAGTTGGATTGGCAGAGCAGTTTAATGTGAGTCAGAGGATTATTGGTGTATCAATAGTCTCTGTTGGTACAAGTATTCCGGAACTTTCTGCTTCTATTATAGCTGTCCTAAAGAAGGAAAAAGCAATTAGTTTAGGGAATTTATTAGGGTCTAATATTTTTAATATTTTGGCCGTGTTAGGTCTAACTGCAGCAATCCATCCGATTACCATTGTAGACAAAGGTTTGATAGAAAATGACATCTATTGGATGCTGGCTATTTCTTTCTTGATTTTACCGCTTAGTTTTTTTTACAGAAAAATGAATTTCGGAAAACTAGAAGGTGGAATTTTACTCCTTATATATATAGGCTTTATTTATACAATGATTTTTTAAAGATACAAGTATAATATAGTGTCTGTTTTTGAGGGAAGAGCATAAAAAAAGCGTTCAAGTTAACTTGAACGCTTTTTATATAAATGTGCTTATTATTATTTAACTGGCTTAACAGTTTTGATAATTCTAGCAGCAATCTTGTAAGGATCTCCGTTTGAAGCAGGTCTTCTGTCTTCTAACCATCCTTTGTATCCTTTTTCTACAGCGATAATTGGAATACGGATTGAAGCTCCACGGTCAGAAACTCCCCATGAGAACTGATCGATAGATTGAGTTTCGTGGTCTCCTGTTAAACGTTGATCGTTTTCAGCACCATAAACTTCAATGTGTTCTTTAACTACTGGACGGAAAGCTTCACAAATTTCAGCGTATTTCTCAGCAGAACCACACTCTCTCAAGATAGAGTTAGAGAAGTTAGCGTGCATTCCTGATCCATTCCAATCTAAATCTTTTCCTAATGGTTTTGGGTGGTACTCGATGTACATTCCACGACCTTCAGTCAAACGATCTAATAAATATCTTGCAATCCAAATTTCATCACCAGCTTTCTTTGCTCCTTTAGCAAATAATTGGAATTCCCATTGTCCAGAAGCAACCTCTTGGTTGATTCCTTCAAAGTTCAATCCAGCTTCGATACATAAATCAGCATGCTCTTCAACTAAATCACGTCCGTGAGTGTTTTTTCCACCAACTGAACAGTAGTACATTCCTTGTGGAGCTGGGTAACCACCTCTTGGGAATCCTAATGGTAAATCAGTTTCAGTATCCATGATGAAGTATTCTTGCTCAAATCCGAACCAGAAGTCATTATCATCATCTTCAATCGTAGCACGACCGTTAGATTCATGTGCAGTTCCATCAGCATTTAATACCTCAGTCATTACTAACCATCCGTTAATACGCGCAGGATCTGGGTAGATCGCAACTGGTTTCAAGATACAGTCAGATGCTCCACCAGAAGCTTGTTGTGTAGAAGAACCATCGAAAGACCAGTTTCCTATTTCTTCTAATGTTCCTTGGAAGTTTTCATGCTCCTCAACTTTAGTTTTACTTCTTAAGTTTTGAGTTGGCTTGTAACCGTCCAACCAAAGGTACTCTAATTTAATTTTAGCCATAATTCTATATGTATTGTTTATATGTTTCTATGATAATTTTTTGAAGTCACAAATATAACACATAATTTTCTATCAAGGATTAAAAAGTACGTAAAAATACGTAGAAAAATAAATTTTTAATGGAATGTTTGATTTCAAAGAAATTTATTTAGGATATCTTATTTTCAAGCTCTTAATATTGCAAAATCTTAAAAGGTTTCTGCGTATATAAAGTTCATTCAATAGGCTAAAAATTGATTTCAAATAAGTAACTTTGCATTTTTCAAATTCAAAGAAATTAGAATGAGTTCAGAAACTAGTAAAAGGTATAGTCAAAGAGGGGTGTCAGCTTCTAAGGAAGATGTTCATAATGCTATTAAAAATGTTGATAAAGGTTTGTTTCCACAGGCGTTTTGTAAGATAGTTCCGGATCATCTTACGGGTGATGAGGAGTACTGTTTGATCATGCATGCAGATGGCGCAGGTACTAAATCTTCATTGGCTTATATGTACTGGAAAGAAACAGGTGATATTTCTGTTTGGAAAGGAATCGCTCAGGATGCATTGATCATGAATATTGATGATTTATTATGTGTTGGAGCAACGGATAATATTATGCTTTCTTCTACAATTGGAAGAAATAAAAATTTAATTCCTGGAGAGGTTTTATCCCAAATAATTAATGGAACTGAGGAGTTGTTACAAGAATTAAAAGAGTTTGGTGTTGAGATTCATTCTACAGGAGGAGAAACTGCGGATGTAGGAGATTTGGTTCGTACAATTATCGTTGATTCTACTGTAACAGCAAGAATGAAAAGAGCTGATGTAGTAAATAATGCAAATATAAAACCAGGTGATGTAATTGTAGGATTGGAGTCTTTTGGACAAGCTACTTATGAGAAATCATATAATGGTGGTATGGGGAGTAATGGATTGACTTCTGCTCGTCATGATGTTTTTGATAAATATTTGGCGGAGAAATATCCAGAGAGTTTTGATGCTGCAGTTCCTGAAGAATTGGTGTATTCTGGTAAAGTGAAATTAACTGACACTGTAGAGAATTCACCGATAGATGCTGGCCAATTGGTGCTGTCACCAACAAGAACTTATGCACCAATCATTAAAGAAATTTTAAGTAAATTTTCAGCAGATGAAATTCATGGTATGGTTCACTGTAGCGGTGGTGCTCAAACTAAAATTTTACACTTTGTAAAAGATTTGCATGTTATCAAAGATAATATGTTTGAGGTACCTCCATTGTTTAAACTTATTCAAGAGCAATCTGGTACAGATTGGAAAGAAATGTATCAAGTATTTAATATGGGACACAGAATGGAAATTTATGTACCAGAGAATATTGCATCTGAAATTATTGAAATTTCAAAAAGTTTCAATGTAGAGGCTAAAATTGTGGGTAGAGTAGAGGCTGCAGAAAGTAATAAATTGACAATTAGAAGTGAGTTCGGTGAATTTGTTTATTAGTTGCGTTAAAATATAGTGAAAAGACCAGTGTAAACACTGGTCTTTTTGGTATCTATAATAATCGGATAAAAAATGTAAATTTGTATCCAAGAAAAGAGATTAAAAGATGTTAGATAAGATTAAAATATTTAAGCAACGTTTTGATGAGGTATCGGATTTGATTATTCAGCCTGATATCATTATGGATCAAAAGCGCTATGTAAAGCTTAATAAAGAATATAAAGATTTAGGTCAAATAGTTGATAAGTCTAATGAGTATGAAAAGCTATTAAGCAATATTGCAGAAGCTAAAGAAATTATTTCTGATGGTTCAGACCCTGAAATGGTTGAAATGGCTAAAATGGAATTAGATGAAGCTAATGAACAAATCCCTCAGATAGAAGAGGAGATTAAATTCATGTTGATTCCTAAGGATCCAGAAGATGGTAAAAATGTAATTGTTGAAATTAGAGCTGGTGCTGGAGGTGATGAGGCAAGTATTTTTGCTGGTGACTTGTATAGGATGTACACAAAATATAGCTCTGATAGAAACTGGAAGGTTGAAGTTGAGGATATTAGCGAAGGAACCTCAGGAGGTTTCAAGGAAATTATTTTCAGTATTTCAGGAGCGGATGTTTATGGTGATATGAAATTTGAATCTGGTGTACACCGTGTACAGAGAGTTCCTCAAACTGAGACGCAAGGACGTGTACACACATCTGCAGCAACTGTAATGGTTTTACCAGAAGCAGAAGAGTTTGATATTGATATGAAGATGAGTGATATTAGAATTGATTATTTCTGTTCTTCAGGACCAGGAGGGCAATCGGTAAATACTACCTATTCTGCAGTTCGTTTGACACATATCCCATCTGGGTTGGTAGCACAATGTCAAGATCAAAAATCTCAGCACAAAAATAAAGATAAGGCCATGAAGGTTTTACGTTCAAGATTATATGAACAAGAGCTAGAGAAAAAATTAGCGGCAGATTCTTTGAAGAGAAATTCTTTGGTTGCTAGTGGGGATCGATCTGCAAAAATTAGAACTTATAATTATCCACAAGGACGTGTTACAGAGCACAGAATTGGGATGACTTTATATGATTTACAGAATGTTATAAATGGAGATATTCATAAAATTATAGATGGTCTTAAGTTGGCTGAGAATACAGAAAGGTTAAAAGAGTTGGGAGAAGCTCTTTAAGCAATATAAGGTTATAAAAAAGCTGCTAACAGATGTTAGCAGCTTTTTTTTGTGTCTTGTAAAAAAAAATCGGTTGTGTCTGCGGCACGAGAACACAACCGAAATAATTAACCGACTACTAATTTAATTATCATTTTTTTGAAATTCAATCTTAAATAAAAGAGTAAAAAAACGGATGAACATTAAGGGGCGTATTTCATCCGTTTTTTACAATAACCATTTAATTACTCTTACTTACTGTAAAATTAAAGTATTCATACAATTCTCACAATAACCATAAATAAGTGAATTTTAACCTCCCTATTTATAGGGTGTTATTTTTGTTTTATATAGTACTTTGTTTTGCATAGTACTATTTATTTTGTAAGTTTGTGTCAAAATAATAAAAATCTAACTATGAAATCCTTAATTATTTTCTGTTTTCTATTGGTAACTACTTCATTTTCTCTAAGAGCATCTGATGAAGTATTTGGAGTGATCATAGGCCAAGTATATGATGAAAACAGTATGAAACCCATGCCATATGTGAATATTGAGATACAAGACCTTGAGGGAAAAACAATTTCTGGAACGATAACAGATGATGAAGGTTATTTTGAAATTAGAAAAATTCCTCAAGGAGATTTTATTGTATTGGTTTCTTTTATTGGTTATGACACGTTACATGAAAAAATTCAAATTTCTAAAAAAAGCGGAACCTACGACTTGGGTAAGCTACGGCTGAAAGAAGCAAGTTCGGAATTGGATGAAGTGGTTGTAGTTGCAGAAAAATCAACCGTAGAGCAAAAAATTGATAGAAAGGTAATCAACGTAGGGAAAGATTTAACTTCCGTGGGAGCTACCGCTGCATCGGTATTGAACAATGTACAATCTGTATCGGTGGATAGTCAATCGGGGAATATTAGTTTACGAGGAAATGAGAATGTAAGAATTTTAATAGATGGAAAACCAACAAATGTTTCAGCAGCTCAGCTATTAAAACAAATTCCTTCAACATCTATAAAAAGTATTGAGCTAATTACGAATCCCTCCGCAAAGTACAATCCTGAGGGAATGAGTGGCATCATCAATATAATTCTACATAAGAATTCTAATTTAGGATTTAATGGTTCTGTAAATACAGGGTTAACCTACGGCGATAATCCACGATATAATTATTCAACAAATATGAATTTTAAAACAGGTAAGGTAAATTTCTTTGGGAACTATGGATATAATAATGGAGATAATACTAATTATGGAGTGGTGAATAGAGATGATAATAGTATCCAACAAGATTTTAACTTTGAGTCCAATTATGGAAATCATATTTTAAAGGTTGGTGCAGATTATTATATAAATGATAAACATACATTTTCTGTTTATACAACTCAAAATAAATCTCGTGATTCTCAATTTTCAAGTACGGTAATTACGGGTATGTTGGATTCAGATAGTCCTTCTGATGTACAGAATGATGGAGATTCAAAAACATATGATTTTGCCTATACCTTTGATATAAAAGAAGGAGAAAAGCTTGAATTAGAAGCAAATATTTCCAATTATGACAGAGAGCAAGATGCTGATTTTTATGAAAAGGTCAAGCCTTACGATATGACAAGAAATTATACGGATTTTGTCGTAGATAACAAAGATAGAGCGCTTTATAACTTAGATTACACCAAACAATTATCTGAGAAAACAAAGTTAGAATTAGGATTAGAAGCACGTTATAATCGAACTAAAAACTCCTTAAATACCACACAGCATAATTTTGTGTATGATGATGATGGGAATAGAATTCCAAAAACAATTATTGTAGAGGGCGAATTAGTTTCCTGGTATGAAACAACAGCTATAGGAAATAGTTCTTTTCGTTATGATCGTGATATTTATTCTGCATACGTGAATTATAATCAGCAATTTGATAAATTAACCATGCAACTTGGTGCTAGGTTAGAGGGTTATGAGGTACGAGGTGACTTTTCTCAGTCTGGAGAAACAGCAGCATATACAGACAAAATTTTTACCGTGTATCCTTCTGCTTTTTTCACCTACAATCCCAACGATAAAAATCAATACCAAATAAGTTATAGTAGAAGGGTTGATCGTCCTTCCATTCAACAAGTAAATCCTATTAGAGAGTGGAGTACACCACTTATAACCTCTATTGGAAATCCTGAGTTACGACCACAGTTTACAAATTCATTTGAAATTAGCTATATGAGACAATATGAAAAAGGCTCTTTTACTGTTGGTACATTTTTACGAAAAATCAATGATAATATAACAAGAGTGTTAAATATTGATGAATTTGATGAAGATAAGCTAGAGCTGTCTTATATCAATTCGGATGCTAGTGATAGATATGGTTTTGAGTTTTCAAGCAATCACGCCTTTGCAAATTGGTGGAGAATGAATGCAAGTATGGATTTGTATATTCAAAGAGAAAGTGGAATAGCCAATAATGAGTTAATTGAAGTTCAAAACAATGCTTTTAATTTTAGGGTAAACAACAATTTTACCGCCACTAAAAATTTGCGATTGCAATTGTTTGCAATGTATAGAGGAGGTGGACAATCCATTCAATTTAATGTAGATCCAATGTGGATGGTAAATACAGGAGCTAGTTATAATATTCTAAAAGGGAAAGGGACGTTAACTTTGAATTTTAATGACATTTTTAAAGGAATGAAATTTAAATTCACATCCGACAAACCGATACCTCAGAGTGGCCAATTTAATTGGGAAAGTAGGACTGTTTTTCTAGGCTTTATGTATAATTTTGGAGGTGGTAAAAACAAAGCTAGAAAAAGAAAAAAGAGAGATTCCAATGAAGCTAGTGGAGGCGGTTTTATGTAAATTATTTAGTTATTGAGGCTTTGGAAGTATTACTTAAATAAAGTGTCAATTAGAAGTGTTTTCTAATCAAAATTCTTTTGAGAATTTTACTCAAACGCATAAATTTCATTTCAGAAGCTCCAAGGCAAAATTAATTTATAAATGCACCTTGAATATTTCTCAAGGTCCTTTTAAAGTTTTTCTTTTAATTCTTTTATTTGATCTCTTAATTTAGCGGCTACAATAAAATCAAGGTTTTTAGCAGCTGCTTCCATTTCTTTTCTTGCTTGATTGATTCTTTTTTCAATCTCACCTTTCGTTAAATAGGTTAAATCTTGTTCTGCGGCAATATTTTCATCTATAGAAGAGTAGGAGGTTCCTTGGTTTTCAAGAAGTGCATTGTCTATTTTTTTAGTAATTTGCTTAGGTGTGATATTGTGTTTCACATTGTAGGCGATTTGTTTCTCTCTTCTTCTAGCTGTTTCAGAGATAGTTAACTCCATGCTTTTTGTGATTTTATCTCCATACATAATGGCTTTACCATTAACATTTCTCGCTGCTCTACCAATGGTTTGCGTTAGGGATCTATGCGATCTTAAAAAACCTTCTTTATCAGCATCAATAATGGCAACCAAAGAAACTTCAGGTAAATCTAGACCTTCTCTTAACAAATTTACCCCAATTAAAACGTCAAACAATCCTTTTCTAAGATCTTGTAATATTTGAACACGCTCAAGTGTATCAACATCAGAATGTATGTATCTACAACGAATTTGTATTCTCGTTAAGAATTTAGCCAATTCTTCTGCCATTCTTTTGGTAAGGGTGGTTACTAAAACACGTTCGTCAAGTTCAATGCTTTGTTGAATTTCTTCTGTTAAATCGTCTATCTGATTTTCACTTGGCCTAACTTCAATAATTGGATCTAATAATCCAGTTGGTCGAATCACTTGTTCTACAAAATGACCTTCTGTTTTTTCAAGTTCATAATCTGCAGGAGTAGCACTCACATATAATACTTGATTTTGCACGGCTTCAAATTCTTCAAACTTTAAAGGCCTGTTGTCCATTGCAGCAGGTAATCTAAAGCCAAATTCTACCAAGTTTTCTTTTCTGGATCTATCACCACCATACATGGCATGTGTTTGCGGTACGGTTACATGACTTTCATCGATTACCATCAAATAATCTTCTGGAAAATAGTCAAGTAAACAGAAAGGTCTTGTACCTGGTTCTCTTCCATCTAAATAGCGAGAATAATTTTCAATTCCGCTACAATACCCTAATTCACGTATCATTTCTAAATCAAACTCAGTACGTTCTTTTAGTCGTTTTGCTTCAAGGTGTTTTCCTATTTCCTTAAAATAATCCACTTGCTTCACCATATCTTCTTGTATTTGATGAATGGCATTTTGGAGGATGTCTGGTGATGTCACAAATAAATTTGCAGGGTAGATATTTAGAGATTCAAATTTTTCAATTACCGTATTATTTTCAACGTCAAATGATTCAATTTCCTCAATTTCATCCCCAAAAAAATGAACTCTGTATGCAAATTCTCCATAGGAAGGGTATATGGTAATTGTATCTCCTTTTACTTTAAAACTCCCACTTTTTATCTCTGTTTCGGTTCTAGAATATAAGCTTTGCACCAACATATGTAAAAATTTGGTTCGCGCTAAAACTTGATCTTGCTCTATGGTAATTACATTTTTCTTAAACTCAACAGGATTTCCAATACCATACAAACAGGATACGGAAGCAATCACTAAAACATCTCTTCTTCCAGAAAGTAAAGCAGAGGAGGTGCTGATTCTCAAACGTTCAATATCATCATTGATGGATAGATCTTTCTCTATAAAAACACCACTAGAAGGGATGTAAGCTTCAGGCTGGTAATAATCATAATAGGAAACAAAATATTCCACTGCATTGTTTGGGAAAAATTCTTTGAATTCGGCGTATAACTGCGCTGCCAATGTTTTGTTATGAGCCAAAACAAGCGTAGGTCTATTTACATTTTGAACAACATTTGCAACTGTAAACGTTTTACCAGACCCCGTGACCCCTAAAAGGTTCATGTATTTTTCATCATTTAAAATACCTTGAGTAAGTTGCTTGATGGCTTCTGGTTGATCTCCTGTTGGTTTGTATGCTGATTGTAATGTAAAGTCCATATTGCAAAAATAACGTAAGAAAATCTAATAAAGGACATAATAAAAATTATTCCATGTAAATGAACTTTGAACTGAGAAATAATTGAAAATTAATGGGAATGGGGTATTGGTGTATATGTTAAACAAGCATATTTTTTTGAAATACCGTGAGATAATGTTAATTTGCGAGACATTACCCCTCAATTATTTTTTTTTGAAAAAAGTCTTATTATTTAGTTCCGTTATCCTTGTCCTGCTTTTCCTATTTATGAAATTAGGAAGAACCTCTAATTACACGCAAGATTCTATTGAATATGTTGAAATAGACTCCGTTAAAAATATTAAAAGACAAGTAGGAGTCGTGGTTCAAAAGTATCCTGATGGTAAAGTAGAGCAGGTGAGGCATAAAATGGATTCATTATTGAAAAGGATTCATAAAAGATATGATTTTCATGGCGCCGTATTGGTCGCAAAAAACGGTAAAATTGTTTATAATAACCAGATTGGTTTTGCAGATTTTAGAAAAAAGGAGCTGTTACATCAAACTTCTGCGTTTCAAATCGCATCTGTAAGTAAGCAGTTTACGGCAACAGCTATCATGCTTTTATATGAGCAAGGTAAATTACATTTGAAAGATTCGGTTTCTCAATTCTATCCAGATTTTCCCTATAAGGATGTAACCATAGAGCATTTATTGACTCATACATCAGGTGTACCAAAATATTTTTGGGTAGCAGAGCATAAATGGGAAGAGAAAGAACCGCCAAATAATTCTGAAATGATGGCTTTACTGGAAGAAACCAATACTCCTCGTTTTTTTAAAGCTGGTAGGAACTTTGATTATTCCAACACAGGATACTTTGTTTTAGCTTCCATTGTAGAGAAAATTTCGGGTATGACCTATGCTGATTTTGTGCATGAAAATATTTTTAAGCCATTGGGGATGAAAAATTCTTTTGTGTATAGCTATAAAAAAGATACCATACGTGAGAACCAATTAATTGGCTATAGACTCTATAAGGGTTGGAGACATTTAAAAATTAGAGGTACCGTTAATGATGCCATTGTTGGCGATAAAAATATCTATGCCAATACAGAAGATTTGTATAAGTGGAATTATGGATTGCATAATGGCATGCTTTTATCTGAAGCTTCTGTGTCTTTGATGCAAACAAATGGGGAAACAAAATATGGTAGAAAAGTTCCTTATGGGTTTGGTTTTAGACTAGATCATGGTAAAGATGGTAGAGTTTATCATTATGGAAAATGGAATGGTTTTAACACAGGTTTGATTCAATATCCAAAAGATGATACGGTAATTATTATTTTAGAGCACACAAGCTATAGGTCTATTGCCTCCTTAAATTCAAAAATCAAGCGTATTGTAGAGAAATATCTTGAAAGTTAATTTTTTTTTTGAAAAATATTATTTTTTAAATATTTGTAAATGAAAGAACTATGCGTTTGTGTCGCTTTCAGAAGGAAATAAACATAATTTTTATGGGAAAAAGTTTGTGAGATACATGAATACAATGTAAATTTGCAACCGCTAACAGCAACGGTCTGGTAGTTCAGCTGGTTAGAATACCTGCCTGTCACGCAGGGGGTCGCGGGTTCGAGTCCCGTCCAGACCGCTTTTTAAAAAGTATATCAAAGAAATTTGATGAAAGCCCCACTAAAATGGGGCTTTTTTTATGTGTATA
This sequence comes from Flavicella sp. IMCC45537, assembly GCF_057197705.1. NCBI lineage: Bacteria > Pseudomonadati > Bacteroidota > Flavobacteriia > Flavobacteriales > Flavobacteriaceae > Flavicella > Flavicella sp. IMCC45537. The sequence goes on along the minus strand of NZ_CM170067.1, from coordinate 1,557,444 downwards.
CTTTTCTACTTCTCTTAAATTCTCCTTATTGCAAGTGTCTTAATCGGTGGACTATTCATTTAGAATTAAAGTCCTCCTATTGCTGTTCTTTTGCGTTGATATTCAGTTTTTTGCATTAAACAATACAAGTGTTTTGTTCTAACTTTATAACTAAATATTTCATTATGAAAAGAGCAACATTTTCAATCCTGTTTTTTATTAAAAAAAGTAAATTGTTAAAAGATGGTCAAGCGCCAGTATACGCGCGTATAACAGTAAATGGTAAGAGATCAGAGTTTTCTATTAAAAGAAGTGTAAAGCCAAATCTGTGGGATACTTCAAGAAACAAAGCAAAAGGGAATTCTAATAGTTCTATTTTACTAAACGATTATATATATAGTATACAAGGACAGATATTTTCTCATCAACAAGAATTACAAGAAAGAGGAAAAACAATTACAGCAAAAGTACTGTCAAATGCTTTTTTAGGAATAGGTGAAAAACAATGGTCAATAGTAGAGTTATTCAAAGAGCATAACGATAATATGAAAAGTTTGATAGGAAAAGAATATTCTCCTTTGACGTATCAAAGGTATCAAGCAGCAATAAAACATATAAAAATATTCTGTAAAGTCCAATATAATAATGAAGACTTTCATTTATCAGAAATGAGTCATAAGTTTATTACAAGCTTTGAGTTTTATTTAAAAACTACTGCAAAGTGTCAACACAATTCTGCAATGAAACATATAAAAGCATTGAAGAAAGTTGTTTTAATAGCATTAGCAAATGATTATATAAGAAAAGACCCCTTTGCAAATTATAAAATCACTCAAAAAGTAGCTCAAAGAGATTGTCTTACTCAGCAAGAAATAAATAAATTAATAGAAAAGGAATTTGATATTGAAAGAGTTGAAATAATAAGAGATTTATTTGTGTTTCAATGTTACACAGGGCTGTCCTATCGTGACTTAGAGAAACTATCAAAGAATCACATTCAAATTGGGATTGATGGCTATAAATGGATAATACTAAATAGAACAAAAACAGGTTCAGAGTGCAGAGTACCGGTATTGCCAGAAGCTGAAAAGGTATTGAAAAAATACAAGAACAATCCTTGTCATCAATTAAAACAAAAAATGTTACCAGTACCAAGCAATCAAAAGATGAATGCCTATTTAAAAGAAGTAGCTGATTTGTGTGGTATAAATAAAAAACTACATACGCATTTAGCGCGTCATACATATGCAACTACGGTTACTCTTTCAAATGGAATACCAATGGAAACAGTATCAAAGCTATTAGGCCATAAAAAGATAGCGACTACACAAATTTACGCTAAGGTTTTAGATTCAAAAATAAGTAATGATATGGCAATCTTAATGAATAAAACGGCTATGTAAATCTTTCTAAAATAGTATATTTGATTTCCTCTATTATTCATTGCTAGGTAATAGGTTGGAGTTATGAAAAAGATAAAATAAATGACAAAGTATTCAGAAGTAGTTAAATCTATTTTAGAGGGGTTAACCTATGCTATAGACCGAGAATTAGTTGAAAAAATCCACAAAGATTTAGAAAAAGAATATATGCTTTTTCTTACCTGTACAAATAAGGAAGAAAAAGAGCAATTGGTAAAGTCTGAAATAAAAAAGATTCAGAAAAAATTACTGAATGTAAGCCCAGATATTGCACCATTTTTAAGTGAATACATTCACCCTTTTGACCCTAATCTAGGTTACGATGACCTTAGAACAAGTTTGGTGTATCGTTTTACACAAATGGAATATGTGGAGGATGTTTCAGATGTAATTATTAATAGAGAAAACTGGACTTCAATCGAAGACTCCAAGGAGCAAGAAGATTGGTTTTGGGATGCTATAATTATGAATGGTGAATATGGTCTTGACACTAAATTTTCGAATCATTTTATAAAGCATATGGTCTTAGCCAATAGATTAAATAGACTACTGAAGTATAATAAAACTAATGAAAACACACCAGTTATAGAGAATGAGTTTAATAGATTGTTAGATGATTTAAAAGAGAAAGAGGTTACAAAACTTGAGTATTATCAATTAATTAAGGAAAAAACCCAGTTAGATTTAAAAGCTTTAAGATATTTAAAAAAAGACATCGAACTGTTTTTGTTTAGTGAGAAACTTGAATTGGATGGTGCTTTTTCTACAAAGGAAATTGATGCTGAAATTAAACGACTAACGTTAGAAAAAGGATATTCTACAAAAGATTTTTTGAAACTTGGGATTTATAGAAAAATAGTAATAGGTACTGAGGAACAAAAAAAATCTTACACAACCAATTTAGAGAAATTATTTTATCCTTTCGAGTTTCATAATATTTATGAATTATTGAAAATGGTAGATAAAGAAATAAACCATCAGAGTGGAGTTGAGAGTCCAAAGAAACTAATTAGAATAAATAATTCATTAAACACAGATACTACAAAAGAGAAAACGGAAAGTTTCAAAACATTTGTAAGTCAAGAAAAACAGGATTATATTCTTAAGCTACTTGAAGACTTAAGCATTACAAACAATGGGAAATCAATTCTAAGTCCAAGAAAAAAAAGTGTAATTCGTGGTGTGGTAGAAGCGCTAAGAGATGCTTGTGTCTTACCTAATAAAGATTTACACAGTTTATGTCTTATCATTGGAACTCAAATAGGATTAGAAATCAAATCAAAATTAGAAAAAAAATATACAGCTGAAGAATCGTACAAATCGGTTATTCAATACATGAAAAGTAACCCACTTCATTAAAATGCTAATTATATAAGACATTATCGGGTCTTATCAGGTCTGGAGCTTAAGTACCCCTCATTGCTGCCATATTGCGATATAATTTAAAATAAATAAGCAAATGGAAGCAGTAATTTTAACATCAGAGCAGTACAATGAATTAGTAGTAAAATTAGATCAGTTAAACGCTACAATAGAGTACAATAAAAAAAATCCTCAAGAGCCTTTTCTCGATAATCAGGAGTTTATTCAGTTAATGAACATTAGCAAGAGAACAGCTCAGACATGGAGAAATGATGGTGTAATCTCATTTTCTCAAATAGGAAGCAAAATTTACTATAAGATGAAAGATGTAGAAGTCTTATTAGATAAAAACTACAATAAATCCAACAAACATTAAATCCGTTTGTTGTGTATGATACGCTGTAATTTTCACATCAAATTACAGGTATACCAAAGCAAGTTTTAGACCAAGTTGAAAGTCCGTTTTATTGGGGAATATAAAATGGACACCTACCTTTAATAGAAAAACAAAAGAGGTAAATGGTTATGAAGCAATATTATAATTTAGAATTAAAAATAAAAAGATGCAAGATTTTAAGAATTTATATTTAGCCAGTGTAAAACACCTTGGTGAGATTGAAAGAAACCTAAACGATCTTTCTATAAAGTTGAAAGAAGAAAAGCTAGGTGCAGAATTTCAAATACTAGACAATGCTGATATCAAACGATTATTTCATATCAGTGATAAAACTTTGAATACATGGAGGTCAGAAGGAGTAATAGCTTATTCTAAAATAAAAGGAAAAGTGTATTACGATATTAAAGATGTAAGGAGTCTGTTAGAAAATTCTAAAGTTGCTTTCAAAAAAAAAGAGTAGTAGCTAATTATAGATTGGTGCCGATAGCGCAATGCATCTATGTTTTAGAAAATAATTTAGAAAAACCACTTCAGTTATTTCTACTATTGAAACATTTGTATCCAGAAGGTAAATTGAAATTTACGAAACAAGAAATAAATTTTTTGTGTTTGATATTGGATGTAAATAAAAAGACAATTAATGCAAATGTAAAAAAGCTATTGGAGTTGAATTGGGTTCGATTGAATGAGAAAACAAAATATTATTTACTGTATTCTTTTGATAGAATAAGAAAAAAGGAATATTGGGTTTCTAGAGCAAGTATTGAGTTTTATCCGAATGATATTTTTAAGGTACAAGCAGTATTGGGTGCAGCGTTGTACGGTTATTTACATAAAGATTTTTGGAGGAAGGTTAAAAAAGAAAAAAACGTACAAATAAAGCAACGTACCTATCATTTTCTTTTTCCTTCCTTTAATTTTAAATTAGAGAGTGCTCCAGTTTCTGTGAATGGAGTTAAAGAAGTTTTTAATATATCTAAAGCCAAGGCTTCACGAATTAAAAACTTAGCAAAGAAAGAAAAATTAATTTCTATAGAAAAAACATTCAGAGATCTTGATATTTCTAAATTTGAATTAGAAGGCTTGAAACAATATTCTGATGTTCAAACAAATTGCATTGTCTATAGAAACGGAAAATATCATTTACAAGGAATAGACCATATAACACCGTTATTTTCTATTCGTAAAAGGAAAAAATTGGAAACATAAATAAAGCAATATATAAAAGAAGGTAATAGTGTCAATGGGTAAGTGTTAATATAAGAGCAATAATATTCTTGTATAAAAATAAACCCACCTCTTTAAAATTGCTATGAAAAAGAATAGATGGGTTTGTAAAAAAAAATGCTATGAAAAAGAAATGAGTTATAAGAGTGTAACTCTATTTCCAAATCTCAAATATAGTAAGAACTGTCTGATTTAAAGGTATGTCTTTAGTTGTATTTTGATACTTGTGATATACCATAAAACAGGGGTGAAAAGTAAACTATAAAAAAGCCTTCAAACCAATATATATTTCTATTTTTAACATTGAATTAATACTGTACCAATTATATGTCAGAAGACCATAAAAAACAATTAGAACAACAACTCTGGAATATTGCCAATACTTTACGTGGTAAAATGAATGCAGATGAGTTTCGTGATTATATATTAGGCTTTATTTTCTATAAGTACTTAGCCGAAAAAATGGAAATATATGCCAACAAAATCCTTAAAGAAGGTGGCGATACATTTTTATTTTCTGAAATAGACGAAAACACAGAGACAGGAAAAGAATATATAGAAGCTATAAAAGAAGAATCTTTAGAAAAATTAGGGTACTTCTTAAAACCCTCAGAATTATTTTCTGCTATTTCAAAACGTGGTAATCATAATGAAGATGAAAAAGAAAGTGATACAGTAGCAGAAGATACTTCTGAAACTTACAATACAAAAGACAACTTCATATTAGAAGACTTACAAAAAATCTTAAACAATATCCAAAACAGTACAATGGGTACGGATAGTGAAGAAGATTTTGAAGACCTTTTTGAAGATATGGATTTAAATTCTACCAAATTAGGGAAAAGTCCAGAAGCACGTAATGAGATTATCGCTAAAGTATTGGCACACTTAGATAAAATAGATTTTAAATTAGAAAATACAGAGTTAGATGTGTTAGGTGATGCCTATGAGTATCTAATTGGAAAATTTGCAAGTGGAGCTGGTAAAAAAGCAGGTGAATTTTACACGCCACAAGAAGTTAGTATGGTGTTAGCAAAGTTGGTAACAACAGGTAAAAAGAAACTAAAATCTGTATATGACCCAACGTGTGGTAGTGGTTCTTTGTTATTACGTGTGGCAAAAGAAGTAGATGAAGTAAACAACTTTTACGGTCAAGAATTAAACCGTACAACGTACAATTTAGCACGTATGAATATGATATTGCACGGTGTGCATTATCGTAAGTTTGATATTAAGCAAGAAGACACTTTAGAACACCCTCAACACTTAGAACATCGTTTTGAAGCTATTATAGCAAATCCACCATTTTCTGCTAAATGGAGTGCTAATCAACTCTTAATGAGTGATGATAGATTTAGTCAATACGGTAAGTTAGCACCAGGTAGTAAAGCAGATTTTGCATTTGTACAACATATGGTACATCATTTAGCAGAGAACGGACAAATGGCAGTAGTATTACCTCACGGTGCGTTGTTTAGAGGTGGTGCAGAATTACATATTCGTAAATATTTAATTGAAGAAAAGAATTGTTTAGATGCAGTTATTGGTTTACCTGCGAACATATTTTACGGTACATCTATTCCTACTTGTATTTTAGTGTTTAAAAAATGTAGAGAAAACCCAAATGATATTTTATTTATAGATGCCAGCGAACATTATGACAAGGTAAAAACCCAAAATATTTTAGGTGAAGCTGATATAGACAAAATTGTAACTACTTACCGAGAACGTAAAACCGAAGACAAATACAGTTTTTTAGCATCTTCAACCGAAGTTAAAGAAAACGACTATAATTTAAACATACCTCGTTATGTAGATACCTTTGAAGAAGAAGAAGTGATTGATATTGACGCAATAGCTACTGAAATAATACAAATCGATGTTGAGCTACCAAAAATCAATGATAAAATAAAGATTTTTTGTAATGAGTTAGGAATAAAAACACCTTTTTAAATGTCGTTATACAAGAAAATTGATAAAAACAATATTAAACCCAAATTAAGGTTTAAGGAATTTAGTGATAACTGGAAATGGTTAAGTGGCGATAAATTATTTAAGAGTGTTTCAAACAAGAATCATAATTCCGAATTACCTGTTTTAGCTATCACTCAAGATTTTGGAGCTATTCCAAGAGAAATGATTGATTTTAATATTAGTGTCACCAACCAAAGTGTAGCTTCGTACAAGGTAGTTGAAAAAGGCGATTTTATTATTAGCTTAAGATCATTCCAAGGAGGAATTGAGTTAAGTAATTATCACGGTATTTGTAGTCCTGCGTATATTATTCTTAAACCTAAAGATGATGCTAATGAAGGTTATTTTAAATATTATTTAAAAACTAATAACTATATCAAAAACCTAACTCAAAACCTTGAAGGTATTAGAGATGGTAAAATGATTAGTTATAAATACTTTTCTGAAGTTGGCTTAATATATCCTTCACTATTAGAGCAACAAAAAATAGCTAATTTCCTAACAAAAATAGATACTCATATACAAATATTAGAGAAAAAGAAAACTCTTTTAGAAAAATACAAGAAAGGTGTTCTGCAAAAAATTTTCAAACAAGAATTAAGATTTAAAGATGATTCTGGTAAATTATTTAGCAACTGGAATGAAAAAAAGTTAGGTGATTTAATTATAGAATATAAAAAGAAAAGTACAGTTAATAATCAATATCCTGTTTTAACTTCTTCTAAAAGAGGTTTAATGTTACAATCAGAATATTATTCAGGCAATAATCCTATTTCGGAAAGAGATAATTTAGGTTTTAATATATTACCTGAAAACTATATTACATATAGATCAAGAAGTGATAACAGGTCTTTTAATTTTAATTTAAATAGTTTAGGCTTTACAGGTATAATAAGTGTTTATTATCCCGTTTTTAAAGTTGAAAAGTGCAATAATTATTTTTTAATAACCTTATTAAATTATTATAAATCAAAAATAGGAAAATATAGCGTAGGTACTTCTCAAACTGTTTTGTCAATCAATGAGCTAAAAACGATGAAATTCTTTGTGCCATCATTAGAGGAGCAAAATAAAATAGCTGATTTCTTATCAGCAATAGATAAAAATATAGCTTTAGTTAATACAAAAATAGAACACATAAAGTCTTATAAAAAAGGCTTGTTGCAACAGATGTTTGTGTAATTGAAAATGTTAAAAAATAACAAATTATGTTAAAAAGTAGTGATATATACTATAAACTTTGTACATTTGTTGCAACAGTACACACCACGCTACCCGTTAGAACAGCGTCCCAGGGTGTGTCTTTTGCTTTATATACCTTACTGTTTTTACTAATAACACCTTATCTCTATGTTTAGTAAAAAAGCAATTACCATACAGGAACAAATTACCCAATTACAAGAAAGAGGTTTAGAGATACCCAATCCAGCATTTGTAGAACGCTATTTAGCAAACATAAGTTATTACCGTTTAGGAGAGTATTGGTATGTAATGCAAGAAGATAAAGAAAAGCATATTTTTAAGCCTAATAGTAAGTTTTCAGATGTAATTGCACTCTATAATTTTGATGCTGAGTTACGCTTATTAATTTTTGATGTAATTGAAAAAATAGAAATTAGTTTACGTACTAAATTAATTTATTACTTATCGCACGAAATAGACCCTTGGTGGTTTTGTAATTCTGAAATTTTTAATGATAGATTGCAGTTTTCAAGAACACTCGCCAAAATTGAAGAAGAAATTACCAGAGCAAGAAGTAAAGATGTTACCATAAAAAATCATTTTAAAAAACACAAAGATGATTTAAGATTTCCTCCATCTTGGAAAAGTCTTGAACAAGTGAGTTTCGGTAATCTATCTAAATTGTACGGCAATTTAAAACACACTATAAATGCTAAAGATGAGATAGCAAAAGAATATGGTGCGGTCAATCATACATATTTACCAAGTTGGTTACAATCCATTGCGCAAATAAGAAACTTTTGTGCGCATCATTCAAGATTATGGAATCGTAATTTACCTGCGACAGTAAAGTTACTAACCAAACCACCTAACCCTTGGATAAATGATGCTGTAAATGTTCCTAAGCAACACGAGTTTAGTAAACTTTATGTACATATATGTTTAATGAAATATTTATTAGATACTATACAGCCTAATAACAATTTTACAAGTCGTTTAAATGATTTGTTTGTAAAATACCCTAATGTAGATCCAAATGCTTTAGGTATGAAACCTAATTGGCTTCAAGAACCTCTTTGGCAATAAAATTATGAGTACACAACCAGAACAAGTATTAGAAAATCAGTTAATAGAACAGTTATCAAATCAAGGATATTCAAAAGTGAGTATTCCAGATGAAGCAACGTTAATAACTAATTTAAAAGCGCAGTTAGAGAAGCATAATAATATTACGTTTACTGCAAAAGAGTTTGAGCGTGTATTAAATATGCTGAGTAAAGGTTCTGTATTTGAAAAAGCTAAAACATTAAGAGAAAAACAACATATTGTTAGAGATAATGGCGATAACTTATATTTCGAGTTTTTAAATACCGAGCATTGGTGTCAAAATGAATATCAAGTAACTAATCAAGTAACAATAGAGGGTAGTTATAAAAACCGTTACGATGTTACTTTATTGGTTAATGGTTTACCTTTAGTTCAAATAGAATTAAAGCGTAGAGGTTTAGAAATGAAAGAAGCCTTTAATCAAATAAATCGCTATCAAAGACATTCGTTTGGTGCTAAATCAGCCTTATTTCAATACGTACAAATATTTGTAATTAGTAACGGTGTTAATACCAAATACTACGCAAACAATAGACATCAATCTTTTAAGCAAACATTCTTTTGGGCAGATAAAGAAAACAAGCGTTTAACTAACATCTTAAATGGTTTTACATCGGAATTTTTAGAGCCTTGTCATATCTCTAAAATGATATGTAAATACATTGTATTAAATGAAACGCATAAAATATTAATGGTGCTTAGACCGTATCAATACTATGCAGTAGAAAGCATTATTGATAAGGTTAAAAACAGCACACATAACGGTTATATATGGCATACTACAGGTTCAGGTAAAACATTGACTTCTTTTAAAGCAAGCCAAATTATTATGAAAATGCCACAAGTTAAAAAGGTGGTATTTGTAGTAGATAGAAAAGATTTAGATTATCAAACTACTAAAGAGTTTAATAGTTTCTCTAAAGGCAGTATAGATGGTACAGACAATACAAAAGCATTAGTAAAACAGTTTAGTGATGATACTAAAATTATTGTTACTACCATTCAGAAGTTAAATACAGCTATTAGTAAAAAGAACTATTTAGCGAAGATGGAGAAAATGAAAGAGGAGCGTATCGTCTTTATTTTTGATGAATGTCATCGTAGTCAGTTTGGAGAAACACACAACCGTATAAAAGCATTCTTCAATAACTTTCAAATGTTCGGTTTTACAGGTACACCAATATTTGCAGACAATGCTGTTAAAAACGAATTAGGAAAGCGTACAACAAAAGAATTATTTGGTGATTGCTTACATAAATACGTAATAACGGATGCTATTAAGGATGAAAATGTATTAAAGTTTGCAGTAGAATATGTTGGTAAATACAAACAAAAAGAATCTGCAACAGAAATTGATATTGAAGTAGAAGATATTGACCGTAAAGAGTTAATGGAATCGCCAAAACGTTTAGAGAAAATAGCAGATTATATTATAGCAAATCACAACCGTAAAACACACAACAAAGAGTTTACAGGGATGTTTTGTGTTGGTAGTACAGATATGTTAGTCAATTATTATGATATTCTACAACGTAAAAAAGAAGCAGGAGAACATAATCTAAAAATAGCAACCATATTTAGTTATGTAGCGAATGAAGAAGATGATGATGCAAACGGTCATATACCTGATCCAATCGATATAGCAGCTGAACCAGGTGCAGAGTATAATCTAAACCCTCATAAAAGAGATAAGTTAGAAAGTTATATTGGGTATTATAATGAGATGTTTGGTGCTAATTTCTCTACAAAAGACAGTCAATCATTTTACAATTATTACAATGATATATCAAAGAAAGTAAAAGAATGTAAAATTGATATTCTGTTAGTAGTGAATATGTTTTTAACAGGTTTCGATAGTCCATCATTAAACACCTTATACGTAGATAAGAATTTAAAATATCATGGCTTAATACAGGCTTATTCACGTACTAATAGGATTGTAAACGAGCAGAAATCACAAGGTAATATTGTAGTATTCCGTAACTTGAAAAAAGTAACAGATGAAGCAATTACACTTTTTAGTAATAAAGAAGCTATTGATGTTATTATAATGGAACCTTATGAAGATTATGTGCAAAAATTTGATGAGGCATATAATAATCTTCTTGAATTAGTTCCTACTGTTGATAGTGTAAATGAATTAGTAAGTGAGGCAGATGAATTAGAGTTTATAAAGGCATTTAGAGAGTTGATGCGTTTAAAAAACACAATGACAACCTTTGCTAATTTCGATTGGGGAGATATCGAAATGGAAGAACAGTTGTTTAATGATTATAGAAGTAAGTATTTAGATTTATGGCAAAAAACCAAAGATGAAAACGCTAAAGAGAAAGTATCAATTCTTGATGATGTAGATTTTGAATTAGAATTAATCCATAGCGATGTAATCAATGTAACTTATATTTTAAAGTTATTAGCAGGTTTAAAAGATGCGAAGCAATCAGAAAAAGAAGCGAAGAAAAAAGAAATAGTTGATGCTTTAACTGGTGAAGCTAATTTAAGAAGCAAACGAGAATTAATAGAAAGGTTTATAGAAGATAATTTACCTGAAATAGAAGATGCAGATACAATACCACAAGAGTTTGAGAAATTCTGGTCAGCAGAACAGCGAAAAGCATTTGAAGTATTTGTAAAAGAAGAAAACTTATCATCAGAAAAAACACAAAAACTAATTGAAGATTATCTCTATGCGGAAAGAGAGCCTTTGCGTGATGAATTATTGGATTTGATAGAAGGCACAAAACCAAATGTTTTAAAACGTAAATCTATTGGAGATAGAATCTTAAATAAAGTAGTAAACTTTGTAGAGACTTTTGTTAACGGAATGGATAATTAAAGATAATTTCACTTATAAGTAAAAAATGTTATATATTTGCAGACCATATGTTTTCTAAATGTCAATTAATAAAAATACCGAATTTAAGTGGCTCAAGAGGTTCAGTTTATACTATTTTAATTGATGAAGAAGAAAATACATCATTTAAAAACTTTGTAATGAATAATCAAAATTCATTTAAAAGTGAAATAAAAGATATAGTAGCTCGATTAAAGACTATGAGTTCTAAGACAGGAATGAGAGAAAACTTTTTTAAACTACACGAAGGCAGTCCTGGTGATGGCGTTTGTGCACTCTATGATGAAGATAATAGCAATTTAAGATTGTATTGTGTTCGGTATGGTTCGCAATTAGTCATTGTTGGTGGTGGTGGTCATAAACCAAAATCAATTAGAGCTTTTCAAGAAGACACTAATTTAGAACGCGAAAACTACATACTTAGAGAGTTATCACAGCTTATAACAGAAAAAATGCAAGATAAAGAAATTCGTTTTAGTGAAGATGGAAGGGATTTTGAAGGGGATTTAACAATTGAAAACCTTAATTATGAATAAATCAGCAGAACAAGATTTTGATTTTTTAGATGATATTTTAGAAGAAATATCACCTGTAGAAATGAAAAAAACAGAACAGCGTATGCTTAATGCAGCAAAAATTCGTGAAGCTATGGATATTAAAGGTTGGAATAATACCAGACTTTTAAGAGCATTAGATATGAAAAGCCCAAGTATAATTACTAAATGGCTTAGTGGTACTCATAATTTTACTCAAGACACCTTGATTGAAATAGGTGAAGTATTAAATATTGATTTCTTTGCGAAAGAAAAACAAGATATTACTATTAGTTTTAGTTATCCTGTAATGGAAAATAAAACAAATGGTTTTGATAGTTTTAACAGTTTAGATTATATACTTAATGCAAATCAGATTGGTGTGTTAGATTCACAGCAAGGAGGTTGCAGACAATATCAAGCTTAAAAATGGAAACAGAAAAACAATTTAATTTTCAAATTAAAGGTGTTGAAATACTTGAAACAAGTATAAATACACCTAAGAATCGCATAGATAATAATACTAAATTTGGTTTTGATTTACAGTTGAAGCAAAGTTTTAACCTTGATATGGAGTTAGTAATCGTAACTTGTGATATTAAGGTATTGGATAATGACACTAAAGATAAATTAGGTCATATTAAAGCTAGTTGTTTGTATTATGTTGATAAATTGGATGGCTATATTGATAAAGAAAACAATACAAGTTCTTTACCTGAAAATATTATAGTTATGTTGAACTCAATCTCTATATCAACTGTTAGAGGGGTGATGTATGGTGTTTTTAGAGGGACATTTTTAAATGGAGCTATACTTCCTGTTGTTAATCCATCTGTTCCCGCTGAAGTAAGTAAATAATGTAATCTGAAAGATGGTTTAGTTAATTTATTGTTTGAAGAATTTAAGCAAGTGTGTTTGTTTGAGGAATTAGAACAGAAAGGTATTGACCTAACTAATATAACAGTTCATATTTATGATATAGTATTAGATTTAGTTGGTTTTCCAAAAGACAATACAAAAGACTATGATTATAATGCTCTTAATGGTTTAGAGCATAATCCAAAATTAGGTAAATTACCTGATGCTAATTTATATTGTAGAGATTGGTTGTTTAATAAATATTATGATTTAACACAGTCAATTAAAAAGAAACAAAAAATAGAAGTTACTGATAATGGTTTAAAAATGGTAGAGTACAATGATGAAGAATTGATAAAATCTAAATTAAGTGATTTTGTTGATTGGTTATATTTAGAATATTCTAAGATTTAATAATTAGTAGTTTAAAATCTTTTAAGAAAACAAATACATGTTGATAAGGAAAATTTTCTTGGATTTATATTAATAAAATTTCATTAGTACAAAAAGAGATGTAACGCAAGTTATGTCTCTTTTGAGTTTATAAATAATTTTTATGCTTTTTGCTAATTTTTAATATCGCTTATTATTCCTACCACAATGCAACTTGATCCAATCCTTTTTCATTTATCAAAGAAGATTTAATTCCAATAATACTTCGTAAACGTTATTTTAAAAAAAACATTTTGTTATTAATAGTAAATACTTAACCTTCTTTTACTTATGAAAATTAAAAGAATAATGTTTGATTTTTTAATTTAGGAGAAAGAATTAAATACGGATCAGAATTAGAGTCTTCATAATTACCCCAAACTATATTATTTAACCAATCAGCAAAGACTAAATTTGTTACCTTTTTACTGTCAGAAGGAATATCTATAATTTTAGTTTCACTCCCTAATTCAAAATATAGTGTAGTTTGTAAATAATCGGAAAGACTATTACCTGACTGAATCTTAACACTTCTGTTATCTCTAACAAGATTTACTAAAGCATGATTATCTATTTTATCAAGTAATGAAAGTTTCATCATATAATTATAAAGCAAATTAGAATCGGCTCTAATATGTGTCGCTACCATTTCTTTCTTTACAGTGATTGAGTTTATTGATATATCTGGATTAGAATTTAATAAACTAATCATACTTGTAGAAATAGATTCTTTTATTGGGTTAGTTAAAGAACTAGCCTTAATCTCTTCTTTTGGATTAAATTTATACTTTCTATATATCCGTTTTACTACTCTCTGTAATAAATGTTTTTTTTCTTTAGGACATACAACAAAAGCGATTGTCAAGTATCTGCTTGAACCACCATTTCTATAAGGTGCTGAGAAATTAAATCCTAAATCACCACTTTCATCTAAATAAACATTATGAGACATATAGGCATAAAAAAAGGCGGTCCCTAAAAGTGGTGTATTTAAATATACACTTATGACGCTTATCACACTTGACTTAGGATTTACCCACCAATTATAATGCAAATATACAACATATATAAATATATTACACACATAAAAATTAAATATTTTCACAAAACATAATTAATAACACTACTAAAGTTATTTAGACTGTAATCGTACTACAGGCAACACCTGCTATAATAAATTGCTCCACTCTTACTGAAATTTGAAATTTTAGTTATAAAATGACGTTTAATAAATACGATGAAAGCTCGAGGAAAGTAATTTTAAAATACTCAGACTATTTTTGCTCAAGTACTGCTCGGTTCGGTTCTCCAAAATGCTGGTTTCAAAATCGCCAAACACAACTTGTAATAGCCAAAACCGTTATCAAAGGATTCTTAAGTGTCTTAAGTACTCTAGCGTTTTAATTTAGCCCAGCACATTGCAGCTTGCTCCATTCGTACCTCATTCTACAACTCCAAAGAGCTATCGTTTACGTTTTTTTTATACAATCCAAGCATCCGTAACAAAATACTGCCAAACAACTACTTTTTTGATTTTCGTACCCATGGCATATTCCTTTTTCTTCGTACCTAAAAAAAGCAAAAAGCCATTATAATAGTATCGATGGTAGCTTCACATTTTCGGCAAGTAAGCAATGTTCTTAGTTACTTACGTCAATTCGGGGTTAAGCGGTCTCATTCCTAAAGTCATTCGGACGCCCCTCTCTTTATTTTTTCAATGTCATTCGCTCGTTTATTTATGCGGATTCGTTCTAAAAAACAAAACGGGGCTACTTTCTTATAGGGCACGCCCCTCTGGGGCAAAAACAAAAGTCTTACATAGTTATTGATGGATGAATACTCCGATTAAAATACAACTATTTCCACGCTTATTACTTCTGATTGTAATACGTATATAACTATTCCCCGCTTTTTTGTTTTTGCCCCACGTCCTGGGCGTTGCCCCCTTGCTATTCGCAAGCAACCCCCTTCCTGGCGGTGCCAGCGGCTTTTAAAATTTTTAATAAGGTTAATTTTATAAAAAACACACCAAACAAAAGGCACCATAGTTTCCTATTGTTTAATCCTGCTGCTAGTTTGGCTTTGATTTTTTATAAAAGACATTCAATGTTAAAAATTATATAAAGCATGGTATTTTTCTTTTTTAAAAAAATCAAAAAAATAAAAAAAGTGTCTAAATGATATTCTTCCTATAAAGATTTAGTAGCCAAAATTGATGCTTTTTATTAAAAACTAGCTCTTGAAAAGAACGTATATTTTGATTCTAAAATAAATTATTGATTAAATGTATGCAAAGAGAAGAATCGTAGTGCAAAGTTGTTGTATAGCCTTTGTTAACTGATTTTGTGGCACAATATTCGTTATATTTAGAGTGTTTATATCAATAGTAAGTCCGTACCAAATCCGAACGAATATTAATTTTAAATTTAAATAGAAATGGGAAAGATTTCACAAGGAATACTAGGAGGGATTTCTGGTAAAGTAGGTAATGTTATTGGTGGTAGTTGGAAAGGTATTGATTATTTAAGAGTTAAGCCATCTAGTGTAGCCAATCCAAGGACAGAAGGACAGGTTAGTCAAAGAAACAAGTTTACAGAGGTATTGGAGTTTTTACAACCAAATTTGGATTTTCTTAGAGTTGGTTTTAAAAATTCAGCTATTAAACAAACTGAGTTTAATGCGGCTATGTCATACAATTTACGAAATTCAATTACTGGTTCAGCTCCAAACTTTTCAGTAGATTATGCAAAGACT
This sequence comes from Flavicella sp. IMCC45537, assembly GCF_057197705.1. Lineage (NCBI taxonomy): Bacteria > Pseudomonadati > Bacteroidota > Flavobacteriia > Flavobacteriales > Flavobacteriaceae > Flavicella > Flavicella sp. IMCC45537. Next base: position 1,541,364 of record NZ_CM170067.1, on the reverse strand, counting down.
TTATTATCTAAAGGTAATTTGAGTAAACCCCAAGAAGCTATAGCAGCTTATGATACTGCTGGACATGTAGATTTTAGTTGGAGAGAGAATACAGGCGAAGGAGACGCTAAAGAGGAAGATTTAATGATGATGTTAGTTTATAATCCATCTAAAAAAGAATCTGTTTCGGTTTTAACAGGAATTGTTAGAGCGGAAGAAGAGTTTAGCGTGTCAGTTCCAAGTTCATTTGTTGGTGATGTAGTTCATAGTTATATCGCTATTATAAATCAAGAAGGTACTTTAACCTCAGATAGTGTATACTTAGGCTCTGGTACGGTTGCTTAATTATTTAAGTGTAAGTATACATTTACGGAAGAAACCGTTACAGACTCGCTGTAACGGTTTTTTTATTGGCTATCATTTAGCAAATACTCTAGTTGTTGTTTCTGTATATGCTTTATAATCAGTATCTTTACAGTGCATTTAAAAGCAATACACTACGGTGTTTTTAATGCAATTATTGATATTAATGGTGGTTTAATAGGTGGACTTTATATAGGTACATTTTAAAGATACTGATTATAAGGTGTTTACGGAATTAGGGCTAGTCCCGTCCAGACCGCAAAAGCCTCAAAACATTTGTTTTGAGGCTTTTTTTATTTAAAAGTTATGCTATTTATTTGTTATTAAATTTATTCTAATTTTATTTATTCGGATAACTAACTTTTTTTAAGAATGTAGTACCTTGAAAAGTAAAATTTAGAAATGAGATTTTTTTTAATTTTTCTATTTTTAATTGGTGTTTCTGAGGTTCACGGACAAAAGAAACATGCCTTAGATTCTCTTCAGAAAAGTAATTCTTCTGAGTTGAAACAGCAGCCTGGTTTGGCATTGGCAGCCTCCAAAATATTTTTCTCAGAGAAAAGATATTCCATCAGCGGTTTTGGTGAATTTAATTTTGTGCCATCGCAAGGGGAAATTGATAAAAATATAGGGGATTTAGAATTGTATTATTCCGGTTTGTATCGTTTTGCCACTTTTTTCGGATATCGAATTTCGGATAAATTAATTTGGAATTCAGAGGTTCAGTTTGAATACATTCACTACAAACAAGAAGAAGCTCATTTAGAATTTGTCTTTGAGGCTTTTGTAGATTATTTATTTCAAGATTATCTAAAAGCTAGGCTTGGTTTTTACCCTTTGACTATAGGATATGTGAATAATAATGATGAGCCTGTTATGTTTCACTCCGTAAATCGTTCGGAAGTGGAACGTTTGATTATTCCTAGTACTTGGATAGAATTAGGGGTTATGTTCTATGGAAATTTTTCTAACAATTGGAGTTATGCTTTAGGTTTTTCTCAGGGACTGAATAGTGAAAAATTTTTAAGTCCAACTTGGATTCGTCAAGGAAGAGAAATACGATTGGATGCTCCGAAGTCAATATCAATCAACCCTCAAATAAATTATACTGGATTTTCGAATCTTACACTTTCATTGTCAGGTTATTTTGGAGATTCGGGGCAAGGCGCAACTGTTTTTGATGGAGTTTCTGAAAAAGAATTAAAGGGGAAGATTAACCTTACTTCGGTTTATGCCAATTACCAAAAAGGTAATTTTAGTTTTGTTGGAGTGGGGGCCTATGGACAGTTAACAGATACAGAAAAAATCTATCAACAAACAGTATCAGCAACTGGAATCGGTCAGGTATTAGGAAAAGAAGTATATGGTTATTTAGTTGAGTTGGGTTGTGACGTATTGCCTTATTTGATTAAAAATAAAGTTAGGAAAGAAAAAGAAAATATTTTTTTCAACGCAGTAGAACAAAAGTTAACGCTATTTACTCGATACGAAAGATTGAATACACATTTTCATATCGAAACCGTTTTGGAAAACCTTCCAAAATCAGTGAATGATTTGAGTATCTGGACTTTTGGTATCAACTATAATTCTACGGAAAATATCGTCTTAAAAGCGGATTATCAGCACAGGACAAATTATGCTGTTCAAGAGCCTATAAATCACATTTATGAAATAGGATTAGGTTTTATTTTTTAAAGTTAAAGAAGAGGGAATTTACTTTGAAATTTCTAAAAGTTAAGAGAATTGATTAAGTTTATATACTTTTAGTTTTAACGAGTACTTAAAAAAAAATGTAATATGAAAGAAACAAAATATCCTAGGTCATTTTCACATGTTGGTATCACTGTTCCGGATATTCATAAGGCTGTGGCGTTTTATGGAGAGGTAATGGGGTGGTATGTTATTATGGAGCCATCAGAGGTTAAAAAAGAAGCTGAAACAGCTATTGGACAAATGTGTATTGATGTTTTCGGAGATGCATGGGAAATATTTGAAATAGCACATATGGCAACTTCAGATGGTATTGGAGTTGAGTTGTTTTCGTTTCCGCATGGAGTAAAAGAAGCTCCAGAATTCAACCCTTTTAATACAGGGTTATTTCATTTTTGTGTACAAGACCCAGAAATTGAAGCTTTGACCGAAAAAATAGTTTCTTATGGAGGAAAGCAAAGAATGCCTATCAGAGAATATTATCCAGGAGAAAAGCCTTTTAAAATGGTGTATGTAGAAGATCCTTTTGGGATTGTTTTTGAAATTTATACGCATAGTTACGAATTGACTTATTCCTCTGGAGCGTATCAAGACAAGCAGTAAATTTAACTACTTAGTAATCTATAAATGTTAAGTGTAACCTCATAAAAATAGTTAAATCCATGTCTATTTATAAGCAGTTAACAGAATTCGGTGAGAAATTTGTGTCAAAAGCAACTCTTTTTAAATTTGGGTTTAATAAATCTCCCATGTACAAAAGAAGTACAGGGAAGGTTATTTATACAGCAAAAGATTTAAGTCTTGTAAAAGTGAAAATTCGATTGAGTTGGAAAAACAAAAACTATGTTAGTTCTATGTTTGGTGGCAGTATGTTTTCAGCTGTAGATCCTATACCCATGATTCAATTAATTCATCTTTTAGGAAATGATTATGTGGTTTGGGATAAAGAAGCTACGATTCGATTTAAAAAACCGGCAAGAGAACATTTATATGCAGAATTTCAGTTTACTAATGATGAGTTGAGGTATATTAAATCTAGTGTTGAAAATCAGAATGAAATACAAATAGAAAAATTGACTGAGCTTAAAAATAAAGAGGGTACTATTGTATATTGCGAAGTTTTAAAAACAATTTATATAGCGAATAAGGAATTTTATAAACAAAAAATAAATTTAAAAAAACAGAATTAAAGATTATAGGTATGAATTTTAATAAATTAAGGATAATTGCTGTAAGTTTAAGTTGTTTGGCTATTACTGCATTTGTAATTCCGAACAGTGAAGAAAGTAAAACTTGGGAAGCATCTAAGAAAGCCAAAAAATTTGTAAAAGATAATATCGTAATTGATTTTTTCGTGATGTAAATTAGTTTTCTCCGTTATATTTTATTTCTAAGAAGTGCTTTATTGATTTAAAACGAAAAGTTTAACTTTGGGATATGTGTAAAATTGTATCAAGATTATTTTTATTCCTATTATTTTTTAGTTGTTCCAATGATGACAATACCATTGTAGAACCACCGATAGAACCTGCTCCAAAAGAAACACCTTATTTTGAAGAAGGGCAGAATCCTTTATCAGACGGAAGAACTTGGGAAAAGGTTACAAATTTATCTGATGAGTTTGAACAGAATAATTTGGACACAGAGAAATGGGCATCACGGGTAAGCACATGGGTAGGGAGACCTCCGGCTATTTTCAAAGATGAAGCGATTTCAGTAGCAGAAGGAAATTTAAAAATTACCAATTATTTGCTAGCGGAAGAGGAAATCGTGAATGGAAATACTTACACACATGCCGGCGGGTTAATAAGATCTGTTGAAACAGCAACTGTAGGGATGTATTTTGAATGTAAAATGAAGGCGAACAAAACTTTTATGTCTTCAACATTTTGGTTGATCAATACAAAAAATGAAGGTGTTGGTTGTGATAGAAGAACAACTGAGCTAGATATTCAAGAATGTGTTGGAGAAGTTACAACGGATGCAGGATGGGCTCAAGGATTTGATAAAGAGATGCACTCTAATACGCATAGTAGAAATGCAGAGTGTGATGAAACGATAGCAGGTTCCATTGGCAATTCTGCTGCTTGTGGTGTTGTTTATGAAAATTACCATATTTATGCCGCTTGGTGGAAAAGCCCAACAGAAATACTATTTTTTTTAGATGGAATTTATTTAAAAACAGTTACCCCAGTTGAAAAATTCAACTTAGCGATGTATCTACGATTAGTAACTGAAACTTACGATTGGAATCCTGTTCCGCTAAATGGTGGCATGACGGGTTCAGAGGAAGAGAGAACCACTAGTTATGATTGGGTGAGAACCTGGAAACCTAGTCTAGATTAAAATAAAAATCAGTTATTTGATTTTGATAATATTATTTTTGCTTCATGATTATTTTTTTTAATGCAAGAGTTTAATTAGTATTGTTTTATGAAACTTCACCTTTTAGATAGAAGCAGTATTAGCAATAGTTCTTTTACGACTAAAGTAAATGAATATCCTTATTTTTTGAAAATATGGCACTACCATCCAGAATTGGAACTCGTGGTGATTTTAAAAAGTGAAGGAACCTGTTTTGTGGGAGATAGCATAGAAAAATTTGAAGTAGGTGATGTAGTACTTATTGGCAAAAATTTACCTCATATGTGGTTGAATGATGAGAATTATTTTAATCAGGACAAAGAGGAAGCAGCAAAAGCAATTGCAATCCATTTTAAACAGAATTATTTAGGAGAAGCTTTTTTTGAGACGCCTGAGATGATTCATCTTTTGGAATTATTTGAAAGATCAAAGTGCGGATTAAAGTTCTTGAATGTAGGAAAGGAAATAATTGATGAAATTCAGGAAATGCTCGAAATGAAGGGATTTCAAAAAACGATTTCTTTTTTGATGATTCTAGATAAATTAGCGAAACACAAAAACATAAAAAAACTTGCCAGTGATGGTTTTGTAAATTCTTTCAAGGCAACCAAAAGTGAAATTCAAGATAAAGTGCAAGCGTATATTTTTAAAAATTTCAATAAGGAAATAAATTTAGAAGAGGCGGCCAATATTGCACACATGAATATTTCAGCATTTAGTCGTTATTTTAAGCGTGTGAACAGAAAAACTTTTTCTAGGTATGTGACTGAAATTAGAATTGGTTATGCTTGTAAATTATTGATGGAAAAGCGTTTTAATATTGCAGCGGTTTGTTATGAATCAGGTTTTAATAATATTTCAAATTTTAATAGACAGTTCAAATTGGTAATGAATTGTACTCCATCGGATTACTTAAAAAATTACAACGTGAAAACGAATAATATTTGATCTTTATAAAGGTATTATTGCTTAAGTTTTTGTTTTCTTTTAGTTAAAGCAATAATAGTATCATGTTTAGCTATATTGCTATAACATGCACATTCTAATTCCATTTAATTTTGTCTCATATCAAATGAGAATAAATGTTATGGAAAATAGCAAGCAGATTTTACAAATTCATAAAAAGGATAATGTTCTTGTCGCGTTGATGGATTTGCAGCGGTTAACCGAGGTGATTTTTGAGGATATTTCTTATCGTGTTCAAGAGGATATTCCAGCAAAACATAAATTTAGTATAACGGCTTTAGATAAAGGTGATGCCGTTTATATGTACGGTGTTTTGGTAGGAAGAGCAACTAAATTGATTCCTAAAGGAGGTTTGATCAGTACTGCCAATTTGGAACACGATACAGAAAAATATGCTGTATCCGATACTGATAGCTCAGTAGATTGGAATGCTCCTGATATTTCTAGGTTTGAGCTCAAAACATTCAAAGGCTATCATAGAGCAGATGGGAAAGTTGGGACAGAGAATCATTGGCTGATCATACCTTTAGTTTTTTGTCAAAATAGAAATGTTGAAGTATTAAAAGATTCTTTGGTAGAGCAATTAGGATTTTCCCAAAAGCAAGGAGCACAATACGATGTCAAAAGTCTTATTGAGAATTATAAAAATGGTGCCACTGAGTCGCAATTATTGGAGCAGGATATTATCACTAACCATCATAGTTTTTATAAAAACCCGCTGTTTCCAAATATTGATGGAATAAAGTTTTTAACCCATGAAGGTGGGTGTGGAGGTGCTACATCAGATTCGGTAACTTTATGTAATTTATTAGCAGGTTATATCAATAATCCCAATGTTGCAGGGGCAACTATTTTAAGTTTGGGTTGCCAACATGCTCAGGCAACTATTTTACAAAAAGCTTTGAAGAAAATGTCACCTCGGGTTAGTAAACCAATGTATGTGCTGGAGCAGCAACAAAGTATTTCAGAAAAAGAATTAGTTTCTGAAGCCATTAAAAAAACATTTATTGGTCTTATAAAAGCAAATAAAATTGAAAGAAAACCGGCTCCATTAAGTAAGTTGGTAATTGGATTGGAGTGTGGGGGGTCTGATGGATTCTCAGGGATTTCTGCAAATCCTACTTTGGGATATGTTTCGGATTTAATTGTTGGTCTAGGGGGGGCTACGGTTTTGTCTGAGTTCCCTGAACTAAATGGTGTTGAGCAAGAATTGATCAACCGGTGTTCAAATTCAAAAATAGCAAATAAATTTTCAGAAATAATGTCAGTTTACAGTGAAAAAGCTGATGCATTGGGAGCTGGATTTTATGCGAATCCATCTCCTGGAAATATTAAAGATGGATTGATAACGGACGCTATTAAATCTGCTGGTGCCGCAAAAAAAGGAGGTACATCTCCAATTCAAGATGTTCTAGATTATACAGAGCAAGTTGAAAAAGCTGGATTGAATTTACTCTGTACTCCCGGAAATGATGTGGAATCAACAACGGGTTTGGCTGGTTCAGGAACTAATGTTATCTTGTTTACAACTGGTTTGGGTACTCCCACAGGGAATCCGATTACACCTGTTATAAAGGTTGCGTCAAATTCAAAATTGTATCAAAAAATGAATGATATAATAGATTTTAATACAGGGAATATTATTGAAGGAACCAGTAATATTAAAGAAACAGGAGAAGAATTATTAGCATATATCATAAAAGTAGCAAGTGGAGAACAAACCAAAGCGAGGTTGTTAGGGCAAGATGATTTTATTCCTTGGAAACGAGGAATGTCTCTATAAATATCAGAATAACATAATCAGAACACTATGAAGTTTAGTTTAAAAAATAAAATAGCTCTTGTTACTGGTGGAGGTAGTGGAATAGGTAAAGCTATTTCGCTGACTTTTGCAGAACAAGGCGCTCAGGTACATATCTTAGATTTTAATTTAGAGGGGGCTCAGGAAACAATTGCTGAAATTGAGAGCTTGGGAGGTGTTGGTAAAGCACATCAATGTGATGTATCGAATCAGAAAAATGTGAACGAAATTATTGAGAGTATTTCAAATCAAGGGAGTATCTCAATATTAGTAAACAATGCAGGAATTGCTCATGTAGGGAATATTGAAGCTGTAGAGGAACAAGATTTGGATCGGTTGTATAGCGTGAATATCAAAGGGGTTTATAATTGTATCAAAGCAAGTATTCCTTCTTTAAAAGAAAATGGTGGAGGTGTTATTCTTAACTTAGCTTCTATTGGGTCTACGGTAGGTTTGAACGATAGGTTTGCTTATTCGATGTCCAAAGGAGCTGTATTGACCATGACATACTCTATTGCAAAGGATTATATAGAGGATGGAATTCGATGTAACTGTATTGCTCCGGGTAGGGTTCATACACCGTTTGTAGATGGCTTTATAAAAAAGAATTATCCTGGAGAAGAGGAAGAAATGTTTGAGAAATTATCTAAAACACAGCCTATAGGTAGAATGGGAAGTACTCAGGAAATTGCAGATTTGGTTTTGTTTTTGTGTTCTGATGAGGCAGGTTTTATTACAGGATCAAATTACCCAATCGATGGAGGCTTTGTAACATTAAATGGAAAATAATAAAATAAATAATACGATATGAAATTAATTAGATTTGGAGCTGTTGGTGACGAAAAACCGGGGGTTCAATTAGCAAACGGAAAAAAAATTGATGTTTCTGAATTTGGTTCAGATTATAATGAGGATTTTTTTGGAAATGATGGGATTCTTAAATTAAAAAAGTGGTTAGAAGTCAATGAGGCTAACTGTCCAGAAATAGAGGATGAGGTTAGGTTAGGAGCTCCTTTAACAAGGCCTTCTAAGATAGTTTGTGTTGGATTGAATTATGCACAACATGCGGCGGAAGCAGGGATGGAAGTGCCTAAGGAGCCTGTATTGTTTTTCAAGGCAACCTCAGCGATGGTTGGGCCCTATGATGATATTATGATTCCTAAAGGGAGTACTAAAACAGATTGGGAAGTTGAATTGTCTGTTGTGATTGGAAAAAAAGCTTCTTATTTAGAGCAAGATGAAGTGTTAGATCATATTGCAGGTTATGTATTGCACAATGATGTAAGTGAAAGAGCTTTTCAATTAGAGCGTTCCGGGCAATGGGTAAAAGGAAAAAGTTGCGATACCTTCGCTCCGATAGGTCCTTTTATCGCAACAACGGATGAAATTGAAGATCCTAATAATTTGAATGTTTGGTTAAAATTAAATGGAAAAGTGATGCAGAATAGCTCTACTTCAGATTTTATCTTTAATATTCAAGAGGCAATAAGTCATATTTCTCAATTCATGACATTGTTACCTGGTGATATTATATCAACAGGAACTCCATTTGGAGTGGGTATGGGATTGAAACCCGAATTGTACTTAAAACCAGGTGATGTAGTTGAGCTTGGAATTGAAGGTTTGGGAGTCTCTAAGCAAAATGTGATAGCTTATCAATAATAGTATTTAGTTTTAAGCGTAAAGGTTTGTTTTTTCTAATGTTTGTTGGAAAGGGCAAACCTTTTTATTTTATAAAATGAAACTGAAAATTGCAGTTTATGGTTGTTTGTGTGTTATTAGGCAAAAAAAGTATCAATATGGATCAAATATTAGGGAGACTCCAGGTGCTAAAAGCAATAATATTGTATTGTAAAATTATTCATGGTATTTTAAAAGAGTAAAATAGAAACGCTTGAAATAAATATCAATAAGCAGAACTGTAAAGTATAGTTGTTCTTTAGCTAGTTCTTAATTTTGAAGACATTATTGTCAAAAACGATATAAACATAAACCAAAATGAAATTAACAATCAATCCCAAATATCCATCGGTAGACGATTTACGAAAGAGAGCAATGGTAAAAATGCCAAAATTTGCTTTTGAATATTTAGATGGAGGTTGTAATGAAGATATCAATTTAGATAAAAACAGAACTGATTTGCAAAAGATAGAATTGATGCCTCAGTATTTATCTAGTTTTGAAAAGTCAGAAATGAAAACTGAATTATTTGGACATACGTATGATGCTCCGTTCGGAATTGCTCCAGTTGGGCTTCAAGGATTGATGTGGCCAAATGCTCCAGAAATCCTAGCCAAATCAGCAAAAGAACATAATATCCCGTTTATTTTAAGTACTGTAACTACTTCTAGTATTGAACGTGTTGCAGAAATTACAGAAGGAAAATCATGGTTTCAGTTGTACCATCCTGCTGAGGAATCTGTAAAAAGAGATTTGTTAGATAGAGCTGCCGCAGTAGGTACAGATGTATTAGTTATTTTGGCAGATGTGCCTACCTTTGGGTATAGACCTAGAGATGTTCGTAATGGATTGGCAATGCCTCCAAGTATGAGTATTAAAAATATCATAGAAGTTATGAAAAAGCCTGATTGGGCTTTACAGACTTTAATTCATGGGCAACCTAGTTTTAAAACTTTAGAAAAATATATGCCTAAAGGTTTAAACTTAAAAAAGTTAGGTGAATTTATGGATGCAACATTTTCAGGAAGACTTAATGAAGAAAGAATTGCTTCTATCCGTGAGCAATGGAAAGGGAAATTGGTTATCAAAGGAGTGGTAAGTGAAGAAGATGCGCAAAAAGCAATAAATTTGGGAGTTGATGGAATCATTGTTTCCAACCATGGAGGGCGTCAGTTAGATGCAGGGCAATCTTCTATCGTTCCAATGACCAACTTAGCAGAGAAGTTTGGTGATCAAATAAAAATAATGGTTGACTCTGGTTTGAGAGGAGGTCCGGATATTGCTAGAGCAATGGCTAGTGGAGCAGATTTTACTTTTATGGGAAGAAGTTTTATGTATGGAGTAGGTGCTTTAGGTAAACAAGGAGGTGATCATACAATTTCTTTAATGAAAAGAGAATTGTTACAAGTAATGGAGCAAATTTGCTGTCAAGAAACAGGAGCTTTTCAACCTCATTTAATTAAATAGGACCTAAGGTATCAGAGGTCCTGTTTTGAATAGAATAAAAGAAAGTTAGATTTTAGCATGATTATCAATATCACGGGTTTTAAATTAAGAAAATAAATGATTACAAATAGAACGTTTACAATGCTAAAGCCAGATGCAATAGCCAAAGGTTATATGATGCCCATTTTAAATAAGATTGATACAGCCGGTTTTAAGGTGGTAGCTTTGAAGTTAACCCAATTGGACGAACAAAAGGCTTCTGATTTTTATGAGATTCATGAGGGTAAATCGTTTTTCAACGAATTGATTGCTTACATGACTAGCGGGCCAATAATAGCCGCTGTTTTAGAAAAAAATAATGCAGTAAATGATTTCAGAACATTAATTGGTGCAACTGATCCTCAAAAAGCTTTAGAAGGAACGATAAGAAGTCAATTTACTGAATCTATTTCTCAAAACGCAATTCATGGCTCTGATTCAAATGAAAACGCATTTATCGAAAGTGAGTTTCATTTTGATGTAACTGAAATATTTAATTAAGAAGAAACAGTAATGACTGCAGAAAATCAAATTATTGAATTTTTATTACATTCAGATAAATTTCAACAAAGATCTTCACTGATTCGTTTAGCAAAACAATACATGAATCATAATGTTGATAGAATAAGAGCTTACGAACTGGCCTTAGAAGATCTTGATATTAGTCTTTAATATTAATTATTAGGTAAAATTATATAAGTCTCTTCAATTTTTTGAAGGGGCTTTTTTTATGAATAAAATAAAAGTAAATATTTTGGAATACAATTCTCACTTTAAGATGAGATTTTAGGAAAAAACAAAAGCCTTTCAAATTATTTGAAAGGCTTTTGTTTTGAACGGATAATGGATTATTACAATCCAAATACGCTAGGTAACCATAAACTTAATGCTGGGATATATGTGATCAACATTAATGCTAAAATCATGGCTAAGAATAATGGTAATAATGGTTTTACTACCTTTTCAATAGTTGTATTTGCAATTCCCACCCCAACGAATAGAACTGAACCCACAGGAGGTGTACAAAGTCCGACACATAAATTTAGAACCATTATGATACCAAATTGTACCGGGTCCATTCCGAGTTTGGTAATGATAGGTAAAAATATTGGAGTAAAAATAAGAACAGCAGGAGTCATGTCCATAAATACACCAACGAATAGTAAAAGGAAATTTATGATTAATAGGATAACAATTTTGTTGTCGCTAATTCCTAGTAAAACTTCAGAAATATTCTGAGGAATATTTTCATATGACATTACCCAAGACATACTCATTGAGGCACCAATCAACAACATTACTATTGCTGTAGTTCCACAAGAATCTAATAATATTTGAGGTAAATCTTTTACGGTAATTTCCTTATACCAAAATCCTAGGATAAGAGTATACAGAACAGCAATTGCTGATGCCTCTGTTGCAGTAAAAATTCCAACAACAATTCCACCAATAACAACTACTAACAGCATTAAACTAGGGAAAGCTTCAATAAAAGTTTTTCCTACAGCTTTAAAAGTGCTTCTTTCTCCAAGTTTGTATCCTTTTTTCTTTGCCCAAAAAGAAGCGACAACCATCAATAACAACCCCGTTAATATTCCAGGTATGTACCCTGCAATAAAAAGGGCAGCAATAGAAACTCCTCCACTAGCAAGAGAATATACGATTAGTACATTACTTGGCGGGATGATCAAACCTATGGTTGACGAAGTAATATTTACAGCAGCTCCAAACTCTTTAGAGTATCCTTCTTTTTCCATTTCTGGTCCTAAAATACTTCCCATCGCAGAAGCAGATGCCATGGCAGAACCAGCTATAGAACCCATTAGCATGGCCGCAATTACATTGATCAAGGCTAATCCTCCAGGAAGAGAGCCTACTAAGGTTTTTGCAAAATTTATCAATCGATGTGCAATTCCTCCTTTGTTCATGAGTTGACCTGACAAAACAAAAAATGGTATGGCTAATAACGCAAAACTATCCAAACCTGTTCCTATTCGTTGAGACACCGTTGTGAGTGCTGGTAAAACAGGAATACTAGCAAACATAGTTAGTAGCGATGAAATAGCGATACTCCATGCTACGGGAACTCCGATTAATAAAAAACTTAGAAAACTTAAAACTAATATGACTACTGGTATATATTCCATTACGATAATTGTTTGTTGATGATATCTGAGACTTTGTAAAAAATGATTAAGACTCCACTGATTGGAATTACTAAATAAACCAATGCAAGTGGAATTTGTAAGGCAGCAGAATATTGTTCTAGACTGTAAGTGATATACACCAATCTAATTCCCCCAACAATCAAAGCCCCGAAACAGAACATTATAATTAAAATATTTACAAAAACTTTTAGTTTAGCTTGATTAGCAGCACTTAGTTTTTGTGGTATTAAGTCAATGGCTACGTGCATTCTTTTACCAGAAATATAAGCGGCTCCTAACACCCCAACCCAAATCATTAAATATCTTGCTAGTTCATCTGTAAAAGAACTAGGTGTCCCAATAACAAATCTTGTGAACACTTGCCATAATACATTAATCACCATAACTCCCATAATAACAGAAAGTGAGGTTCCTAAAACAGTATCTACTTTTTTTCTAATATCCATAATAGTATTATTTAACTGCTTGAATTCTATGAATCAAACTGTATACATCATTCTCATCTTTGTAATCTTCATACATCGAGGTTACTTTTTCTTGGAAAAGAGTTTTATCAGGTCTGATAATTTCTACTCCAGCCTTTTGAACTTCCTCCAAAGCTTCTTTTTCTGCGGCCGCCCATAACTCTCTTTGATATTCAACAGATGCAGTCGCCGAAGCTTGTACCCATTCTTGTTGTTGTGAGTTTAAGCTGTTCCATAAATGAGTTCCCATAATTAATACATCTGGAACTGTGGTATGTTCATCTAAAGAATAAAATTTACAAACTTCGTAATGACGAGATAAATAAAAACTAGGAGGATTGTTTTCTGCTCCATCTACCACACCTTGTTGCAAAGAAGTATATAATTCTCCCCAAGAAATTGGAGTAGGGGAACCACCTAAACTATTTACCATATTCATGGCAGTAACACTTTCCATAACACGAATTTTCAAACCTTTTAAATCTTCAGGTTTTGAAATAGGTCGGTCTTTTGTATAAAAACTTCTACTTCCAGAATCATAATAACCTAAACCTTTAAGCCAATATTTTTGTCCTCCATCCAATAATTCTTTTCCTATTTCTCCGTCTAAAACGTTAAAAGCATGTGCACGATCTCTAAATAGAAAAGGCAAACCAAATACTTTCATATTTGGAGCGAAATTCTCCATAATGGCAGCGGATACTTTTGTCATGCCTAAACTACCAATTTGTAATAGTTCAACCGTTTGACGCTCATTACCAAGTTGTTGGTTTGGATATATTTCGATGGCTAAAGTACCTCCAGATCTTTTTTCTAAATCACTAGCCATAAACTCCATGGCTTTATGCACAGGGTGACTCATGTCTAATCCGTGCGCTAACTTAATGGTCTTCGTCTTTTGAATCGATTCACAAGAGTAAAGAGAAAAGAGGAGTATAGCCATTAGGATAGCTATAGGTGTTTGCTTCATTGTTGGTTTTGTTTAGAACTCCTGAGTAGGAGCGTTTTAATTTTGTGTAAATATAGCAAAAAGCACCTGAATAATACAATCGATTGTATTGGTTTTTTTATTTCATTCAGTTACATCTATTTAAGATCAAGTTTTAATGTAGATTTAAAACCATGTTGCAAAACCATTTCTACAATTGTATTTCCATTTTCAATACTTACTTTCTTGATATCCGGATTAGTTTTGATAGACCAGCTACCTTTAAAGGTAACCGTTAAGTCAACTTTTCTACTATTATTTATATATCTATTTGATCTAACTTCTTCAAAATTCAAATCAGGTTGTACTACAGAAACTTCATAGGCGTTGTTTGCATGCTTTTTTGACATAAGGATAGCGGGAGCAGAAACATTGGCTAAAACTCCTTGTTGTATAGATTCCTTTTCATTGAAAATTACATAGGCTATGGTGTTGGTAGTTTCATCTTTGACAATATGAGCATTTCCGTTTGCTTGAAAAATTTTATATGATTTGTCTTTTTTTGCATTTTTTCCAAATTTCTTCATCATTTCTTTTTTCAAAAAAGGATAAATCACATATTGGTAGGATGCATCGCTAGGTGTTGTTCCATGATCGATCCATGCTGAGGCAAATTTTCCTTTGGTTTCTTTTTGTCCTTTTCCTTTTGGATCCATTTTACCAGTCTTTATGGAATATTTGTTATGAAAAGAGTGTTGTTCTTTTCTAGCCATAGCAACTTTGGAATCAGACAAAATATAATAACCATTTCCATAGGGGTCAATTATATAGTTTCCAAAGTCGCTTTCATAAGGAAGTTTTGTAATATTTCCCTTTTTTTGTGTGATGGTAACATTGTTCGATTTTGTTAGTGCGGTTTGAAATAAATTTGTTTGTGTAGGGTGATTCGGGTCTTCACTAGAAATATTTGATCCAATACAAATTATTTTTTTTCCGAAAGAAAAAATAGACTTTTTTGCTTTTAGTTTTCCAGGGAAACCAACATTGACTTCATTTCCATCTGCATTAGAACCTTTAGATTCATTTAAGATCATTCCAAATACACCATTTCCATCTTGTTCAAGAGCTCCTGCAAAAGTCTCACAAGATCGATACATTAATAAAGGAGTATTTGGTTCTAATTCTTCTAAAGGTAAATATATAATGGTGGCTCCTGGGTATCGATTCCAATCCCAACCATTTTGTTGAAAACCACTTTTTAATTCTCCTTTTTCATTTAATAATTGAATAGTTCCATTGGCAGGGTACCTTCCATACCGATTTGAACCAACATAAATTTCAGAGGCCCAAACATATTTACTATAACCTTTTATAATTGCAGCCCAATTATTTCTCCTATGAATGGCTGTAGCGGCATACGGTAGGGTTTTATAGCCGTCTAAATTTTCTTCTTGAATCTGATTAAGTTTATTAAAAGTTTCTCTGTTTAGGGCATCACTTTTACCCCAAAGTCTCAGGTAAGCACTGGCAATTTCCTTGTCAATCTTTTCTGTGCCTTCTGGATTACCTGAATAAGCCATTTGTAAGAAGGACGATTTTAAGGATTTTATATTACTTTTTTCTAAGGGATGTCTACCTGCATTACCAAAACCATAATCGAACTTTTGACTGTATTGACGCGTTGTTAAAAATGCATTTTTAAAGTTTGTATGTCCTTCTTCCGAAATTCTAAAACTTGTTCCAGATAGAGTTTGAATGATTCTCGGGACATTCCTAAAAGCACCCATTCCATAGGCAGGGTAATGACCGTTGTGATGCCAAGAGGTACCATCAATTTTAAATCCCCATTCTTGATTTTGTTGGCCTAAGGTAATGCCAATATAATTGGAATAAGCTTTTAAAATAGTGCTTTGTTTGGAGGTGTCATCGACCATAAATATTAGAAGTAAGTGATAATACGCTTGGGTATTCAGATAATCAAGATTTACATGAAATTTTGTTTCATCATCTAGTACCATTCCTAGATTAAACAACCAATGTAAACTACCACCAACTTCATTTAGCAGTCCAGCCTCTTGGAGTGTTTTTCTCATCATAAAAAATCCTTCAGCTAATTCTCTTACATTGTATCCAATATGATGCCTAGTACCTCCAGAGACTCCTTCCTGCCATCCTTGATCTAAATAGTATTTGGTTGCCATTAAGAAGATCCTTTCAAGTTCCTTTTTTTCATTTGGTGATGCTGAATAAAAGGCTTGTCCAATGTTTCGAACTAATTTTCCTAGTTTGTTGATCTCATTGTTTTTAAATTTTCCTTGCTGTTTGGGATTAAAGTAAACTTGTTCTTGTTTGAAATTCATAGGAGGACCAAGAATAGTATTCCCGTTATCAATTAAATCCAGTTTATGAAAAGAAGATTTTATTTTTTCTAAATCTATTTTTCTTTTTTTATAAGTACCTATAGCATTATCTAATTTTTTTTGAACACTCGTTAGGTCTTTAAGTTGAGTTTGTTTTATTGCTTCAGGTTGAATATTGTTAATAAAATCCATATTTGAAATTAAGGGCATCCAGTGATCTGAACCTGGCTCTTTATCAGATTTTATAAACGGAACAATTCTATCTGGATAGGAATGTCTGTCATCTTGGTATTGAGAAAATACAATGTCATCAAAATACAAAGAACCTTGTGGAGCTTTTGTGCTAATAGAAAATTCAATAATATTTATGGCTTCTCCCTTTTTAGGAGTTGCACCTTTCATTTCGTAATAGGGTACCCAAATGGTTCTCCAGCCAGTAAAATTCAATTCTATCTCAAAAAAGATATCATTGTTATTATGGTTTTTCGCGGCAATTTTTATTTTTCCATTTTGAGCAATTTCATTGTAAATGGACATTGAGAGGGTAGGACTTGCAGGAAAATGAGCTCCATATTTTAAAGGACTCTCTTCTAATCCTAAAGTCTTAAAATTTTTTGTAGAAAAAGATCCTGCTTGTTTCCATGACCATTCCAAAGAATTTTCGCCAAACTTGTGATGTTTTTTACTAAGAGACAAATTAGTTCCTTTAGTATGGGAATAAAATTTTAACGAGTTGTTATTTTCAAAAGATTCTACGACTGGTTTATTTTGAGAAAATACAACGAATGTCTGCAAGGCAAAAATAACGCTGATAAAAAGGTTATGCTTTTGAACGATAGGATAAATCATGTTTCTAATTTAATATTAATTGAGTACTTGATAAAATTAAGATAGTATTGTGTTAGAACTGAGGGGATTTTTGGTCTTCAACAAGGGGGAGAATAGTCAAAAAAAAAGCCCCCTATATGAATAGAGAGCTTTTTGAAATTTTAGAAGAATTTATTCTATAACAATTCTTGTACTTGAAGATATACCTTTTTTTGATGTTAGGTGTACTAAGTATAGGCCTGGTTTTATATGTTGAACATCAATAGCGGAAGTTGAACTAGATTGATAAATCACAGTACCTGTAAGATCAATTAATTGTAGCTGATCAATATGGACGTTTTGTTCAGTTTGAATAAATAATGTATTGGTCGCTGGATTAGGGTACGCTCTGAAGCGAATTTTTTCTTGTGATTTTGTATTGGCCACTTCACTGAAAGTTGTCCACATTAAATTGTCAAATGCAACAGAACCATTTGAAGTGTCAGCATTTTTAAAACCTAGAGTGAAATCCCCAGTAATGTTTATATCTTCAACCTTAAAAATATATTCCTCGTCATTTGTAGTGTTGCTAGTTGTTCCTACGCTTATCCCATTTACAAGCAACTCTAAATTAGCCAAGTTCGTGGAAAAAATATTTTTGCAGGAAACTGCAAATGATTTGATACCACCAGATATAGTTCCTGAAGTCAATCCTGTTTTATCCGCTACCATGTAGATTTCTTTTGTTGGACCGATTCTATTTGTCGTAGTTTTTCCTTCTATAGTCCAAGAAAAGCCATTATCTCCGCTATAAGTCTCTGTAGACCATATATTCGTTTCGTCTGTGTAGTTCTCTAGAGTCTCTTTATAACCGTTCCAGGCATATTTAACATCAGAAATATTCCAGTTACCGTTTCTGTTTTCTGTACCGCTAAACGGGTTTCCGTCGTCGTGGTAAGTGTATTTAAAGGCCAATACAAATTTATCCGCACCAGAAGTGTTAATGTGATCCGTAAGATCCAATTTAGAATATGCCCAATTACCATCGTTCGCAAAGGTTCCATTTATATCGATAACATTTGCAGTCGCGTCCGTCCAAGTAACAGTAGAAGGATCTGCGCCGTCTGTGTAATTAAAGGCAATCAAAACTTGGAAATCTTCATCATCTGCACCTTCGTGGTACTGGTTCTGAGAGGCAAAGGACACAGACATTTCAATAAATTTTGAAATATCAACACTTTGAGTAACCACCCAACTGATTCCCTCATAATTTTCTGTACTGCTATTCCCAGAAAGTTTAATGGATTTGGCAGTTCTAACATCTGTAAAATGGCCAAAATTATTGGTAGGTCTAGTGAAACCCAAATTACTAGTGCCAGGAGCATCAATGTCATCCGTAGGTAAATTAGCGGTTCTTTTTATTAAGGTAGTTGTTGCTACATTGTTTGGATTATGACTTACAAAACTTGTAAAACCAGAATTGGTGTCAAATTGGAAATCGTTGTATTCCACAATATTTTCAACCTGCCCAAAGCTCGAAAACGTTCCTGTTGAAAGAAGTAAAAGGAAGAATAATGTATATGTAATTTTTTTCATAAAATATTGGAATTGATTATGTTATAAAACTAAAGCATATTGCTGGTAATGATGAGGGAGTAATTGTTCATACCTAAGGGGTATTCTGTTCAATTAATACGTAATGCTTTGGTAGTTATGGTTTTGACATGTGTTTATCTTCCTACTAAAATAAAAAACTCCTTGATTAAAATCAAGGAGTTTTATTAGAGAGGTTGTATTTTTTAGTTTAATTGATAACAACTCTTTCAGAAAAGTTATCTCCATTGTCTGTTGTTATTTGAAGAATGTAAATTCCTTTTTTGAAATTAGAAACATCTATATGATCCTTGTAAGTATCTTCAAAAATAGATTTTCCAGTCATGTCAATAAGTCGAATCGTTCGAATAGTAACATCAGACATCTCTTGAATGTATAATTTTGTACTTGCAGGATTTGGATATACCTTTGTTTTATTATTTAGCGTTTGTGTTTTAGTGCTAGCAGTGGCTTCTATTGTTGTGAAATTGGCTTCTTGAAACTCTATGAAGCCGGTATTGTTCGCAGCTGTTAGTTCAGAAGCTAGTACCATTCGGTAATATCTGTATGAAACATTATTAGTGTTAACAGCTCTAGTTTGTTCTGCTGCATCACTGGCAGAATCTTGTGTTGGTGTAAATGCTCCTCCACCCACATCTGTCCAACTCGTTTCATCATTACTTGCTTCTATCTTCCAAGACGTTGGTTCTAGACCAGATTTTGCTGCGTTTCTAACAGTATATTTAAATTCTGATACTATAATTGGATTGTATGCTATAGATACTTTAAATACTGGGCCTTCATTTACTGGGATAGTTTGTCCAGAAATAAATCGTGTTGCATAATTATCGACTGAAAAAATACGATCAAAATATTTTGGATCAAAGTTAGTACTGTTGTTTCCTGAGCTAGCATATGGTTCGTCAAAAATCGAATTCTGTCCTGAAACATTAGAATTTAATGTGATTGTTCCTGGTATTACATCACTAGGATTTAATTGAAAATTAACGTCCGCAATGTAAAATGTTCCATGAGTATTTACATTAGAAACAAAAACAGAATTGTCACTTACATTTTTAAAAGCTACGGTAACGTTTGAACTACTTGTATAAGAAGAAAGATCTAGCTCTCCCAAAACAAAAGTTTCTCCTTTTAAACCGGAGGTAGCGATTTCACCGGTAATATTTGATGTTTCGTTTGTCCAAGTTGCTGTGCTCGGGGCATTTCCGTGTGTGTAATTTGTAGAAACCCATATAGTAAGACTTGAATTCCCACCTATAGCATATCTCTGTTGAGTTCTAAAAGAAACACTTGGAGAACTTGTATTTGTAAGGTCTTGAGATGTCATCAATGCCCAAGCCTCAATTTCATGGTTCGTATTAGCAGGACTTCCAGTAACATTTTTAAATGAAATACTTCGCTGCTCTCTTTCGGTTCCCTCAGGTATTCTATTTGTAGGCCTAGTTGTGTATACAGGATCTGTATCATCTGCATCGGGTATATCACCAACTCTTTTTCCAATGTCAGCAACAGTTTGGCCAACATTCGTTACAATTTGAATAGTGAATCCTCTACTTTCATTCTCATATCTAAAATCTTCGTAGTAAAAAGAAGTTTGTGAGGACCCCATAAAGGAAAAAAGTCCTAGGCAAAAAAATAGAATTGTGTTTAATGTAATTTTTCTCATAATAGAATACTTAATTGGTTATATGATGTAAAATTATTTCATTTACATCTTAATAATAGGGGAGTTATTCTTCCTTTTGAAGGGGTTAATTGTTCGAATTAAAAAAAGCCTCATGAAAATTGTTTTTTTTCTATGAGGCTTTCAGAAGCTTAATTGATTAAGACTTTTTTAGTCAAAATGGCGCCATTTGAAAGATGAACCGTAAGGTAGTAAAGACCTTTTTTGAAATTTATAACCGAAATTGTTTCGGAAGAGTTTTGAGTGTAGACTTTTTGACCAAGACTATTATGTAGTTCGACAAAAGTTATTTCTGAATTGGAATCTCCGACTAATAAATTGATGTATGAACTAGCTGGATTGGGATATATTGTAAGTGCAGTTTGAAAAGTATCATCATCGACACTTAAGTTTTCAGAACTTGTAAAGAAGTTTACATCAGAAATATAGAAAGTTCCATTTCTATTACTAGAAGAGTGAGGAGTGTTATTACTTTCATATTTAAAAGCCAGCGTGAAATTAGAACTGTCGATATTAGAAATATCCAAGATAGATTTTAAATATATTTGGTCATTCTTGTTATCGTTTTTTGCAATATTCCCCAACTGAGAGGTTACATCCGTCCAATTTGCTGTTATTACATTATCAGTATAATCAGTAGAAATGTGCACCGTTAAAGCAGATGACCCACCATTGGCATACCTAGACTCTGTCCAAAAAGAAACATATTTCTTTGTGTCTGATACTTCGATATATGGGTTGTTACTTGATAAATCTACAGAAGTTAAAGGAATCCATACTTCCAATTCATAATTTTGTCCTGAGGTAGCACCTACAATTGAAATAGCTTTTTGATCTCTAGAGGTATTGTCTGGAATTCTTACTGTAGATCTTACTTCATTGAATTCTCCATTTGAGTCTTGATTGTCTACTATATCTGATATAATTTTTCCCAATTTAGATTCTAATTGACCGTTTGTGTTTTTTACAACTTGAACATTGTAGCCTCTATTGCCACTATTATATCTAAAATCTTCATAAAAGAAAGAAGGATAAAAAGGGTTGTAAACACCGGAATACAATTCAATATCTACAGGTAATCCATCTTTTAAATCAACCTTTAGAGTAGTTTCATTGACACCTGCAGTAATTTGAACATTACCTCCTGATGAAGTATTTAGGGTCCAATCTCCATTAAGCACCAAGGTTGTTGTTATGGATTGGCTTGCACCATAGTCTGTCGCAAAGTTTAAATCTGGTTGAACTAATGATAGGTTTAAATTATTTCCTGCCGTTTCTGTAATTACAAGACAAGGGGTGTCATTACTTTTAATTGGAGTGGCATCTCCGTATTCTCCATTTTGGAATAAAACATATCCATGTTTTGACTTATATCTGATGATATGTGCTGTGGCATCCTTTTGAATTACTTCATATACAGACGAAGCATTGTTCGACATTTTTTCTGAAAATTCTTGCATATCCTCTGAGTTACTTCCGGGAATAATTACATATTCATAGCCTTTATCGGTTGGAGAGGTATTATGATTGATATACGCTGAGGCGAATTTGCCTGTAGTTGTTACAGGAGAGCCATCTTCATTTAACTGTCCATCTTCCATGGGAGAGGTTTGTTGTTTTCTCTCAATTACCACTTCAGAACCTTTTTTGATGTAATATCCTGTATTAAAAGCATCAAGTATCCAGTGGTTCTCATCGGCACTTAAAGGTAAAGGTGTATAAGGAAAAGTAGTTGTGTTAGTGTTATTAATTACGATGGGAGTGTTGGTGTTATTTAATTTGGTTTGGAAAAGGTTGGTTGCTGTGATGTTATTGATATCATTGTTATTGATATTTGAACCAAGACAAATAACTTTACCATCAAAACAAAACATTGATTTTTTAAATGTAAAAGTATTGTTGTAACTAGATACAACAGGGTTGTCGTCTTTGTCTTTTTGATTTTCTAGCACGTCCTTTTGTGTGAAATCCATACCAAAAATTCCAATGTTTCCTTCGAGTTTGTCATCTACATAATAGTTGGCTTTAGAACCAAATCGAAGGCTGGCAGCAAAGTTAGAATCTGTTTTTTCATCTTGTCTGTTTATGGCAGCCTTTAAATTATCGAAAGGCATATGAATACTTGTAGTTCCGGGAGGCATGTTCCAGTTCCAACCGTTAATATCGAACCCTGAGTTTATATGTCCACCGGGATACATAATTTCCACCGCTCCGTAACTTTGGTATCGGCCATATCGATTATCTTTGGTGTAAATTTCAGTTCCCCAAAAGTACTTGTTGAACCCTTTGATATCCGCGACCCAGTCATCTTGACGGTATACTCCAAGATTAGAGAAGTTTATTTGCCAAAAACCATTTGGTGGGATTTCTGTAGCGTAACTTTTTGTGTCATCATCAGAGCCTTGAACATAATTGTAAGCACCCACTAATTGTTCATCTACGGGCTCTATAAGTCCCAGGTTTTTGTAAGCACTTGCAATTGAAATTTCATTCAAAGGGGATCTTCCAGAAAGGGAATTACCGAAGTTGTCTTTTGACATTACAACCCTTGCTACTGATAAGACATTTTTGAAAGTTTCTCTTTTTTCAGAAGAAATTCCATAGCTACTACTTGAAATATAATTTACAGCTTGCGCCAAGCTTTTATATGAGCCAAAGGCGTATTGAGGGTAGTAAACATGATGATGAAAGCCTGTATAGTCCACTTTAAGTCCATTTCTTTCTTTGGCATAGGTTGTTAACCATGTTTGCGCATAATTCCTAAAACCTTTTAAGTATTGAACTTGGTCTGCTTTAGTCGATTTATATAAACACGCTCCTAAGATAGGAAGAGACCTTGTCAAGGCATCATCCATATTACTTTCATGAGCTGTTGGATGCCAAATAATATCTACTGCTGCATACCATTCTACCATTTTTTGAGCTTGGGTCCATAAGCCTGCATTTTCCAATTCAGTTTTCATTAAATGAACTGATTTAGCTACATTTCTAAATCTATATCCTATATGATGTATCGTTTCTACCAAACTACCATCAGCATATCCTTGGTCCAATAAATATCTAATAGAATTCAGAAAATAAGTAAGGCTTAAGTTATTACCATTGTGTTTATAGTCTCTAGCTAGAATATGAATAAAGTCGTCAACAACCGCTATAGTTTCACTATCTGAATAATCGGTTCCATATATTGGTAATCCAGAAATAATCCCATTATTATATTCAATTTTTTGCTTAAGGTAGGCTGCAACTGCAATATCTATAGCATCAGAACCTGGTTTGGTACTCAGAATAAATTTGTCATATTCTGTTTTCACTTTGGCAAGATCGATTTCTTCTTGATCTGTTATTGATTCATTATATCCAATGGTTTTAGGTAAAGATTGAAAGTAGATAATATCTCCCCAATGTTCGTTGTTATTTTCATTGATAAATTTTAACTGATTGTCAGGAGCTCTAGAAGTATTTCTATCCATGGTGTAGTCTATATAATCAAAATACACAGTTCCACTTCCTGAAGAAGGAGCTTTAATTTGAAGAGTTCTTATGTCATCATTTTTTTTTTGTCCGTCCATTTCATTTCTATAACTCGCTGAGGCTGCCCTCCAGCCAGTAAAATTTAAATAGAAGTCATAAAAAAATTGAGGATTATCTTCATTGTCTAAAAAAATTATTTCAAAAACATCATTTGGAATAGCCTGCTCTGAGTAGATCCACATTCTAAACATGTTTTTATAATAATCTAAAACTTCGTCTTTTACTAAGCCATTTTGATGAAGATTGGATACTGTTAGTATATCATTAGCCGTCCAGTTCCATTGCAAAGATTTTTCTCCTAATTTGGTGTGTTTATTTGAAATATTTAAAGTTCCAATAGCTGCTGACCAATTACTCGGTGTATCGGTGGTTTCAAAAGATTGATCTTGTGAATGGCTTTTAAAACAGAATAATATAATTCCGATATAAGAGAGTAGGTTTAATGTTTTTTTAATGTTGTTTTTTTTCATTAGTTTTTTAATTAGTTCGATTAAGGTTGAATCCATAAAATTAAAACATGATGGTTATAGTAGAGGGGGCTGGTTGTTTTTTAGAGAGGGGAATAATACTCGTAATACTTTACTTGTCTAGTCTTAGCGATAATTGGGTGCTGTATAACGGTATTACTTTTTTACAATTGTTTAAAGCTTCAACATAGATGAAATTATCTTTGCGGTCTTCGTATTTATGCTCAATACTAATTTTTTTATCTTCACTTTTTGATCTAATTGCAATTAGATTGCTTCGAAGATATTGTTTGTGGCAATCAATATGCATTTCGTTTTTAAATTGTTCTGGATTTCTCCATATCCAAGAATAAAAAACTTCGTTAAAACCTTCGTCTTTCCAACCTTCAATTTCTATATCCCAAAAGGTGTTAAATTCGCCAGAATGGGGTAGGTTTTGAGGAGCACCCCCACCAGCTATTTTTTTTATATTAGTTATGTTTTCAAACAAATTATACATCGGTGGACAAAAACCTGGATTTCCAATACCATGAAGGTCAATAGTAGAAGGGTGTTTGAATTTGATATTTCTAAATACATTTCCAAAGGAACACCCCTCCAAACTAGGTCCGTGAGTCATCTTGCTCTGGATATCAATGTTTTGTACAAGGTTGTCTGAAGAATGGTACATTTTTGGGGAGTAATGTCCCGATTTTCCTGTAATGAGAATATTGTCAATAGTAATATTCTTACTATTCACTAAATGTGTGGTTTGGGTATAATTATCAATATGTATATCTCTAATCCATCCATTGGCTACTCTATGCAAATTGATCGCCCCCCAGCCGTAATCCATTTCTCGATTTTCATGATGCTTGTATTTGCCATTCCATGATGATTTGAAATGAAAATGTTCTATCCCTATATTTTCTAACATTGGGATAATGGTAATTTGAGGGTTATATTCTTTGTTAATAGCTCTTCTAGTTGGTTGTTTTATTAAAAGAGTCCTGGGATCTATGATGCTATCTACCTCAACAAGCCATTGAAATGATTTGGCCTTTTGTATACCAGCATTGGTGTAACTTTTTTGAAATTCTTCGAAAACTAATGGCTGCATGAGATCATGCATTAAGTTGCCATTTTCAGTTGTGTTTTGAAGTGATATGATAACATAGGCACCTGCGGTAATGTTTTCAGTTGATTTTACTGGAATTAAAGTAGCATTACTTGGAATACTAGTTGTGATAGTGGTAGTTGCGGGAATTGAATCCACATGAAAAAAACTATGAGTATCATGTAAATTAAGTCCGCTATGAAAAACAAAAGGAGAGAGCCAAGGACTATCAGATTCGTCTTGATTGGTAGGAGTTGTACTTAGAATAATAGTTCCATTTTCAGAAGAACCAGATCCTCTTAGGGTAATGTTACTATGGTTGATATGTACAATATCTGTTTTTTTCTTTGATGAATTGACTAGAAAGGTTCCTCTTGGAAATTTTACGATACCACCATGGTTTTTTCCTGCTGCTTCTATGGTCTGATTGATAGCATTGGTATCATCAATAGTATCGTTGGGGATGGCTCCAAAGTCTAAAACGTTAAAAGTGTGGAGCTGATCGAGTGCAGGAATTTTTTTTTCTCCATACTCGTAACCTGCATAAGAATAATCGGGTAGATTGGAGGAGATCCCCTTTTTTTTGTATTCTTTTAAAATTCTGGGTTCAAAACCATCTTTTGTGGGTTTCGTACAACTAAGAAATATGCAAAAGATAGCAATGAACCAGATTTTCATTTTTATAGTTTTTTAGTAAGGAATGATGTCACTATATTTTTTGTTTTGATACCAAGGATCGTTGGTTTTCTTTAATAATTGACCCAGTGTTGAAAGCAGCTTAGCGGATACTTCAGGCTGTTCTTCAGGAAAAATTTGTTGCAGTTGGTAAGGATCTTTTTCATTGTCATAAAAGAAAACAGAGGCTATTGAAGTTGCTTTTTTATTATCCCACTGTTTTTTGTTTTCTTGAATACAAAAAGTATACCTGTTAGTTTGTACACCACGTGAATTTCCTAGCATAATAAGAGCAGCTTCAGGTTTTTTTAAACTAGTTTTTTGTGGTTCCAATAGTAAGGGAGCAAAGTTTGTTCCTTCAATATCTCTCGGAATGTTTTTTTCAATTCCAGCTAGCCCCATAACTGTGGGTAGCACATCAGGCACGCTCATTAGGATATCAGAAATTCCTGCGCTTATTCCTTTTGGCCAATGCACTATAAAGGGTATTGCAAGAGATTCTAATTCAACTACATTTTTCCCTGTTAATCCATGACTTCCTAACATTTCACCATGATCAGAGCTAAAGATTACGATCGTATTGTCTAATTCTCCGGTTTTCTTTAATTCTTCTAAAACTTTACCTATATATTTATCTGCACTTGTAACATTTGCATAATAGTGTCTAGCATAGTTAGCAACTTTAGTATCAGCATTTTTTCGAACCACTAAATCTTTGTCAATTTCAGGATATTTATCCGTATCGTAATGTTTGTGTAAGGATTCCATATCTGTATTTTCATCATCCCATGGATTGTGAGGTGGATTCATAGACCAAATCATACAAAAAGGCTTCTTAGGATCCCTGTGCTTTTTATTGTGCAAGTAACTGATGATTTTTTCAGCTTCATTTTTTGCAGAAAACATCTTTGGTAGATGAAGTTCACCATCTGATTTGCCTTCAATAGCATCTGGGTCGTTTGAGTAGATTCTTGGATTGAAATGCTCATCTTTTAGTGCTTGGTAAAAGTATTCTATCCCGTGTCTTTTATTACTAGGCACATAGGTGTCATATTTGTTTACGTGATGACCACCTGGAGCTTTAGTTGTGCCAACATAATTCCCGTTTATGTCAAATAGAGGTTCATTTTTTAACCAGTGGCACTTTCCAAAATAAGAAGTGTTGTAACCTGCTTCTAAAAACAAATCTGGAATGGTAGTAATGTCGTCTTTTAAACTGTGGTTTCTTCCTACTTTACAATTATTCCAAATTCCATTTTGCTCAGGATATCTACCCGACATAAGCATCCCTCTATAAGGACTGCATAAAGGGAAATTGCTAATTGCATTAGTGAAAACAATACCGTTTTTCGCTAGTCCATCAATGTTTGGGGTAATTACAGGATCTGATTTTCCTTTGACAAATTCTTTATAAGGTGCTTCTGACCAAAAGCCCGCAGAATATCTACGTAGTTGATCTGGGAAAATAATAAGCACGTTAGGTTTTTTTTCAGCGGTCTCATTTTTTTGTTTTTTCTGAGAACTGCATGATATTGATAGAACCGTAAGTGCAAAAAGTGAAAAGTATTTTAATTTCATTGGAGTTGAGTTAAAGTAAAAAGGATGAGCTGTCCCATCCTTTTATATAAACGGAAATTTTAATTTTATTCAATCATTAGATAAGATGCAACTTTGGTAGATTGTTCTTTAGATGGAGCCATTGCGCTAATCTTATTAAAATTTGAATTGACTAGAGCTAGTGTAATTTTGCGATCTTTTTTACCATTGAACAATTTACTTACTATTTTGGGGTCTAGTTCAATTGCTAATTTTTGGTTTTTGTTGTCTAAAGATTGCGGAACCTCCATACTACCTGCAAGTTCCCCTAGTTCTAAAGCATCTGCCCAAGTAATAGAGAGTTCTCTCCATTTGTCATTTTCAACAGCATAAATTTCTAGGTTGAATGTAGCTTCAGGTTGATTCTCGTCTTTATAAACTTTTAAGGGGATATGAAGCGTTACTTTTTTGACACTTTTTAATTTTTTTGGAGTCTCGAATTTTAAATAAGTAATTCGCGCATATTTAGAGTCAGCGTTTGAATTAAAAATTCTTAAGTTTTTAGGAGAGGTTTCTCCAAAAGCAGTATCAGCTGTATTTCCACCTTGAATAAAGGCATCTTCTTGTACCTTAATTTTTTGAGCTTGTGCTTGTAATCCAAAAGTAACAGCAACGAGTGTAATAAAAGTTATTATTTTTTTCATGATATATTGATTTAAAGGTTAATGGTTATCATTTTTTTCAATCCATTGTGGTAACGAACCGAGTCTTAATTTTAATTGCTCTTCAAATAGAGATTCTGGTTGAACAGGGACTCCTATACTTTCTGCTATTTGAACTTCTTTTGGGTTAAAAGAGGTTTCAGCACCATGGAATCCAACTATAATTGGAGGTACAATTCTCCAGTACCATGAGTCTGTAGCAACAAATCTAAAATCTTTGATAGCAGGACTTGTTTGTTTATAGTTCCATAATACAAGGTAGCGACCATGGTTGGGTAAGTTTTGACGAGCACCACCGGCACGTCCAGAGAAAAATCCACCTTCTATATTGTCAAATAAAGTACACCTTGGTTGAGAGGCATGTGATTCAAAACTAGTATGTGCAGGATAGGAACTTCTCCATATGACAGTTGCTGAGGTGCTGCCACCACCAACTCCAACAGCATGATGCATCCCGGCTAAATCTTTCACTTTAGCAATTAAAATACCTGTAGAACCACCACCTGCATCCACAGAACTATGACCTATGTTTCCTTCTATAGTGATATCAATTGCTGTAGAATATGCTGATTGTGAAAAGCCCAAAGGGTTGGTGACGTTTTTAAAAGTGCAATTGCGTACCCATGAATTTACGGCTCTTGAAATTTTTAAGATTCCCCAACCACTATCATCTTCAGCAGATCTATGGTGTACAAATTTTTTATTCCAATTCCCCTCAAATCTTAGGTTTTCAAATCCTAATTCTTCAGAATGTGCGAAGCTGTATATTTTCCATCCATGATTTTTTTGAACATTATAATGAATCGGTTCGCAAAAAGTAATTGTTTTTCCTTTGATAGATGCTATTTGGTGTCTTTCGTTAACTTGTACTCCCTTGTTTATGATAGTTTTCCATGCATCTTCAACTTCTAATGGCGCATTGTCATCATAAACTAATTTTTTATCATTGTTCAAAAGTTTTAGGATGATCCAATCACCTTTTTTTAATTTAGACGGATCTTTCACTTTTAATTGAAATGTTTCTCGCTTAGCATTTGAGATTACCTCTGATAAAAACCTATCGGATCCTCCAGCGCTGGTTTGGATGGCACTTGGGCAACTATACATTTTTTTTGGATCTTTGGGAGGTAAGTCATTCATAAAGTGAAGTACAGAGCCATTTTCATCATCACCTTCACCTCTAAAAACAATATTAGAAGATTTTATGATGATTTGACTTTGGTCATCAGATTCTGTATTGATATGATAAGTACCTTTTGGAAAAAAGATAATTCCATTTCCGTTTTTTATAGCAGCTGCAATGGCTTTTTTTATAGCGTTTTTATCTGATTTATGATCGGAAGGAATGGCACCATAATTTGTAACATCAAATGTTTTATAGGCTGCATTAGGGATGCTATTTTCACTATAGTGGTAACCTGCGAAAGAAAAATCAGGTAGGATAGCCTCTTTTCCTGTTTTTTTAGCCTTTACAAAGTTCTCCCATGTTGGAGAAGTTTGCGAAAAATGCGCTGTAGTGCTCAACAAAGCAATGAAAAGTAGTGGAACATGTTTTATTTTCATAAGGCTTATTTTAAATATGTTTTATACCTGCTCAGCGCCTCTAAATAATAGTAATCAGCGTAATTTAAAGGAACATCAATTTCATTATTGTGAGGAATGCTTCCTACAGAATGTTTTAAAAGAAAATTTTTGTTTTCACCTAGTTTAGCCGTGTATTCAGGACTTGCAAGTGAGTTCATGATTTTATTAATAGCAGGAAGATACGATTCTTTCGAATAACTATCTAACTCGATAAGCGCAGAAACAGTCACTGCTGCCGCTGAAACATCTCTTGGTTCATTTGGTATGTTTGGTGCATTGTAATCCCAATATGGAATACCATCTACTGGGGTTCCAGGATAGTTGATGATGAATTTGGCTATTTTCTCAGCTTGCTCCAGATAGATTGGGTTTTGAGTATACCTATAGCAAACAGTATAACCGTAAATACCCCAAGCCTGTCCTCGCGCCCATGAGCTTTCATGTGCGTATCCTTGTGCAGTATGCTTGTTTCTTACAGCTCCCGTTTCTGGATCATAATCGATTACATGATAGGAACTATTGTCATTTCTAAAGTGATTTTTTAAGGTTGTATCTGCATGAGCTACAGCAACTTCTTGGTATTTAGTGTCTCCTGTGATTTTTGTGAGCTCAAAAAGAAGTTCTAAATTCATCATGTTGTCAATAATTACAGGGTATTTCCATCCTCTAGTAGATTGCCAACCTTTTTCTACATCCCAACTCTTGATACATCCAACTGTTGGGTCAAATCGAGTAATTAAAGAGTTACCAGCTGTAATTAGAACTTTTTTAAAGTCTTCATTTCCGGTAAGTCGGTATCCATTTCCATAGGAACAATTAAATACAAAACCAAGATCATGATTGGTGGTGTAATTTTTATGATTTTCAAAAATTGCTTGGAATTTTTCAGCCGCAATTTTCCATTTTTCATTCTTAGTCAATTCGTACAAGTACCAATTAGAACCAGGATAGAATCCTTCAGTCCAATCAAATCTTTTGTGAATCCAATGCATATCACCCTGAGCATCCAAGGTTCTAGGGATATTGTTTTTTTCTTCTGCAACCTTTAGTAATAAAGATAGTTGTTTGTCCGCAAATTCTATCTGTGATGCAATTTCTGGGGCTTCCGTTTTCTTTGAAGTTGCCATACAAGAACTTAAAAGGATTGGTATGACTAGCAATAAAGATAATTTTAGATATTTCATATGTGTATGATTGAATAGTATTTTATTTTGTTATCTGATTGCAAGTTCCAAATTACTTCTGTTTTTGGAGGGGGAATTAGTGTTCAAGGTTAGGGGGGAAATCGTGTAGATTCTAACAATTATAGGGGGGGTAGATGGGGTTTTGTTACAATTGGGTTATTTTGAAGGATTTGATTACCATGTGATTGTTTACAGTTCTGAATCCGAAATATCCCGAGGTGTAAGGGGCTTGGTCAGAAAACTGAAATATTATTTCTCCATCTTTTTTATAAACAGTTCCGTTGCTGTCAACCCTTATAGAAATGTGGATGTTTTTATTTGGAATAATTTGATAAGTTTCGCCACTCAAATCATGTTCAGGTAAGAGAGGACGATTTAGTTCCCCATTATATCTTCGAAAGCGTGTCTTAGTATTGTTATGTCCACCAAAACCAACATAATAAAGCATGAGATTATGGTAATTTGTGAATTTTCCTTTTCTATGAAGTGTGTTTCTGAAAAAATGTTCGGGGTACATTGGGTCATTAGCCATCCAAAAACAATTCAAATCAGAAACGCGATCAAAAGGTCCTCCTTTATCAACGATCTCTACCTCATAATCAATTTGAATTGGTGCTTTAAGTTTTTTAGAATACCATACAGTACAACCTTTGGCATCGTTTATTTCTAATTTTTTCTTATCAAAAGAGACGGATCCACCTGGTTGTTGTTCCACTACCCAATTTTCATTGGTAAGAGATACGGATTTAGAGGTATGTATTTTATTGCATGCAATTAGTAAGAATGCAAATGTGAAAATTAAACCTTTCATGATCTTTAATAAGGAGTGACAAAAAGTGTGCTGGATGAGATTTTACTAGTAGAGGGTAATACGATTTTTTTTAGAAATTTGACATCATTATTTTCCATGCACCATTGGTGTAAATTTCCTCTCAAATAATCTAATTGCTTTATGTGTTTTTTAGAGCTTACTAAATTATTCATTTCGTAAGGGTCTTTTTCTAGATCAAACAATTGCTCTCTATCTTTTCCCCAATTGTATAGAATATATTTGTATTTGTTAGTGATCACTGAACGACCCGTAGTTCCAAGGGCCTGTTTTCCTTCGAACTTGGTTTCCACCACAACAAACTCCCGATCTAGTTTTAATTTTTGATTATCTAAGAGTGGCTTTAAATTTTTACCTGGTAACTGCATGTTTGTGATGCCCGCATATGCACAAAAGGTTGGGTAGAGGTCAAGTCCATTTGAGATTAAAGTAGGGTTTGGCTTTTTGTTGGGTTTGATACTCCCAATATAATTTGCAATAAAAGGGACTTTCACACTTTCTTGGAATAGGATTGTTTTTTGATTCCAACCATGGGCCGCATTGCCATCTCCATGATCCGACGTGAATATAATTAAAGTATCTTCTCTAAGATTATTTCGGTCAATCGCCTTGATGATTTTTCCAATTTCGAAATCCACTTTTTCCACCAGGCGGTAATATGCATAGAGATAATTTCTCCAGTCATTTTGTGTGTAATTTGTTGTGGGGTAAACTTTTTTATTTGCGTTTTGTTCTAGCTGAACAACCTCCGGAAATGTTTCGGACTTTTTAAAATTGATAGGTAATTGGGGAGTGTCTTCTAATTTTGGTAAGGGTACATTTCCATAAGGCAATGGTTCGTTTCTGGCCCATTCACAAATATTATGAGGGTTGTCAAAAGATACTACCAGAAAAAAAGGTTTTTCGGTATTTCTTTTCGATTCAATATATGAGATACTTTTTTCGGCTAATCCGATATCTCCCATCGGTGCAATAAATTCAAATCCATTGCCAGCCGACATACTTGCTTCATGTGCGTGCCATTTACCTCCATAAGCACAGTCATAACCAGCTTTTGTTAAAATAGTTCCTAGAACATTTTGTTTTTCATTAGTGATAATTTGATTGTCTCCTTCTTTGTTTGAGTTGACGCCAATGGTATGAGGCATTTTACCAGTAAACATACTAGATCTAGAAGGTGTACATAATGGAAAAGTAACATAGGCATTGTCAAAATAGATTCCTGTTTTTGCCAGTTGATCTATGTTAGGAGTGCTTACATTTGGATTGCCCATATAGCTAAGGGCATTGGCATTGTGTTGGTCTGTTAGGATTAATACAATATTGGGTTTTTTCTGCTTTTGTGCATTTAATAGTAATGGAATAATAATAAGTAGAGAAGCAATGTTAAATTTCATAATGCAGTGTTTTTAATCAATAAAACCTAGGATTTCCAAATAAATTAAGAAATACTAGGTTTTTTTTAGTTTAATATTTTATTACCAACCAGGTTTTTGGTCTAAAAATTTATTCAAATTAACCTCTTGCAAGGGGTAAGGCAAGGACATGTGTTTTGATACATCAAAAAATTCCCCAGACCGTAAGAAAGCCTTATGATTTTCATCGGTAGCACTAAAATCGGGTGAACCAATAATTGCCTGATTTAAAAGTTCTAGTTTCGTCCCTAGTAACTCCCATCGAATTAAATCATGTTTTCTTCTTCCTTCAAAACAAAATTCTCTTAGTCTTTCGTCAACAATTTCCTGAAAGAATAATTCTTGAGTAGATACCGCAGCGGCTCTTCCTGTATTTTGTATGAAATCCAAACCAGCTCTACGTCTAACTTCATCTAAATAACCTATTGCAGAAGTGGTAGGTCCATTTAATGCATTATCTGCCTCGGCATGCATCAGTAGAATATCGGCATATCTCAAAACTGGAATGTTGATTCCAGTAAAGTTTCTATTAGGGTTTGGATTTGCTTCTAAAAGAATATATGGATCAATTTCTCCGGCAGGAGGTGAGTCATTTAAATCATCAAAATCAGCAGGTTCCCATCTACGAAATTTCCCTGGACAGTAATTTGAAGCAAGTGTACTTGTAACTGCTTTAGCATCTCCACTGCCAGTGTATTGCATCGCAGGAACATTCCATGCTTTTCGTAAAATTTCATCATTGGAGACGAATAAATCTCTAACAACAGGTGTAGTGTTAAACATAGCGTAGGCACCTGGATATCCATCATCACCACCTCCGTAATTAAAAGCTAGTCCATTGATTCCTCCGATTCTACCATGGGCATCTATTCCAGATTCTCTTAGATATTTAAAGGAAATCTCAAAAAGAGTTTCTTGTGTATCATAGACATTTTCAATATAACTTAAAAAATGTTTTCTGTAATTATCACTAACAATGGTAACAACTTCTTCACCGTCCACAATATCTGTTGTTACTATAGAAGGAGTGAGGCTATGTTCACCAGAATTAATTACGATTTCGCATTGCTCAAGGACTTTACTATATTTTGTATTGTCTTTCAAAGGGTAGCCAGCCATTTTTAAATAAACTCGCGCCATTAATCCATGTGCAGCCATTTTATTAGCCCTTCCCGGAATATAGCTAGCATCACTAATCAATGGTAGATGCTCTGAGGCAAAAGTGTAATCTTCAATGATTTGAGTGTATAATTCTTCTAAACTTACAGGTTTAAGATGATTTGCAGTTTGATCTAGGGTTGAAGTTAGTGGCATAGGAACTTCTTCAAACCAAGATGCTAATAAAGAAAAGGCATGAGCGCGTAAAAATTTCGCTTCTCCGATATACCTATTGTACTCATCTTCTTCAAATCCGGATTTATCGAGTTTTTCTATAAAAATATTACTCAGGTTGATGATCTGATATAAATAAGCCCATAAGTTTTTGATATCATTGTCTGCTGAGGTGTGACGATATAAGCCAACAGTCCAGTTTTCATTGTATCTTCTATTATAATAACCTTCATCCGTACCTGATTCCATGATAATCGACATGGCTTGACCATAAACCTGATCACTGGCAAATTGGGAGTATATACCTGCAAGAGCTATATCCGCCTCTATACTATTCGAATAAAAATTGTTGATCCCCCAAGTTGATTGTGGTTCTTCATTTAAAAAATCAGAACAACCCGAGCTTATTGCTGCGATGGCAAATAAGCTTAAAAGTATTTTATGTAGTTTTTTCATTTTTTAGATTTTTAAGGTTTCTGAAATTCTTATTAAAAAATAATATCAAGTCCTGTCATAATAGTTGTGCTCTGTGGATAGGCGGAGTAATCTAGATTTGGAGTTAATGCCCCAAATTTACCCACCGACACATCTGGGTCATAGCCAGAGTAGTTGGTCCAGGTAAATAAATTTTGACCTGTTACAAATACTCGTAAACTTTTTAACTTAAGTTGCTCAGCAAATACAGAAGGTAGGTTATAACCAAATGAAACTGCTTTTAGTTTTAAATAGGACCCGTCTTCTATATGTCGGTTATCGATTTGATTTCCTTTGGGAGCTGCACCATATACATTAGCATATCTGATAGTACCCACAGTTGTGTTGGTGTTTGTTGGTGACCAAGCATTTATTAAATCAGGAAATCCATTTCGTCTACCTGCCTCCGGAACTCCAAATACCGTTTTATTAGCATTTAAGATATCATATCCATAAGACCATTGTAATAAGAAGTTAAAATCAAAGTCCCCGAATTCAAAAGTATTTGAAAGTCCCCCAAAATGTTTAGGATGTGGATTTCCAATAACAACTCTATCTTGATCGTTCACAGTACCATCTCCATTTTGATCTATAAACTTTACACTTCCCGGGGCAACAGGTAAGGTACCATTGTCGGGAATACCTTCTTTTAAAACATAGGTTTGTAAAGCATTGTCCCAGTTAAAGTCATCTACTTGGTAAATTCTATCAAATTCCAAACCATACATCATCCCAACAGGTTGCCCCACTTTTGTGATATATTGATATTCTGGGTAACTATTATTCCATTCAGGGTCAGTAAAAATCGCCTCTTGACCATCGTTTAAGGCTATTGTTTCATTTTTGTTAAATGATATATTAAATGATGATGTCCATCTAAAGTTATCAGAAGTAATATTGACAGAATTTAATGTAACCTCTAACCCTGCATTTTGAACTTTTCCAACATTTTGTTGTACTTTGTCAAATCCTGTATGTGGGGCCATTTCAGCTTTTAATAACAAATCAGATGTAGATTTTTTATAATAGTCTACTGTGGCTTGTAATTTTTGATTGAAAAAACCAAGATCTAACCCTGCATTTGTTTGGCTTGTAGTTTCCCAACGTAAATCAGGAACTCCTAAATTACTTTGATAAGCACCTGGTGTGTAGTTTTGACCTGTTCCCCATACATAACCACTGGAAACACTTGCGTTTAATTGGCTGTAGGCGTCATAATCTCCAATTCTGTTGTTTCCGGTTTTACCCCATCCAATTCTTAATTTAGCAAAAGAGACTGCATCAAGACCCATCATAAAGTTTTCATCACTTAATTTCCAACCAGCTGAGAATGAAGGAAAGTACCCCCATCTGTTGTCTTCACTGAATTTAGAAGATCCATCTGCTCTGTATGTTGCCGTTAATAAATATTTATTTTTATAACTATAATTGATTCTTGCAAAATAGGACAGTAACGTGTTTGCAGACAATTGGGTAACAGGAATCGATGGTGATGTTCCTAAATCTAACTTTGCCATTCCGAATAAATCGGTTGGAATTTCAGAATTTTTCATGCGGGCGTATTCGCTATCTCTTGCTTGTGCTTCTAATCCAGCCAACCCAGTAAAACTGTTTTTACCAAATTTCTTTTTGTAGGTAAGGGTGTTGGATGTAGATAAAGTTTGATATCTACGAGTAGTAAGAGTTCCATTGATGTGGTCTGTTCCTCTTCGTCCTTGTTGTGTGTCTAATCCAAAGAATAAAGTTTCCTTTCTATTGTCAACTTGATAAGTTCCTGACACTCTAAGGTATAAGTTGGGTTTGAATTTATGAGTAATTGCTAAACTACCACGAATTACATCTGAACGATTTGATCTATCTGTATTTTCAAGGTTTTTCACAGGATTGAATAAATACCTTTGATTGCTATCATCGAAATCGTAACCACCTTCTTCCAACCCATCATCATTAATGGGTTCAACGGGTCTAAACTGGACAGCATCCCTTATAACACTTGTATATTTATTCCCAGAAATGGTAGGACCAGTTCGGTCTAAATGAGAATATTGTAAATAACCATTAAAAGTGGTCTTAGAATTTAATTTGTGCGTGAACTTTAAATTGTTCAAGTATTTTTTAAATCCTGTATTGATCATTGTTCCCTCTTGATCAAGGTATTCTGTTGAAAAGTACAATTTGGTCGTTTTGTTACCTCCACTCAGACTTAAATTGTAACGAGATGTTTCTGCTAATTGGAAAATTTCATCTTGCCAGCTAGTTCCTTCACTATTTCGATATAATTCTTTATCAACCCAATCTCTTTTGAAAAAATTAGTGTATTGACCTGGTGTATAGTTGTCTAATGCCTTTGCGATTTGTTCTTGGTACAACACATAGTCATAAGGACCCAAAACCTGAAGTCTGTTTGGAATCCATTGTAAGCTGTGTGCTACACTAAATTTTACATCCGTTTTACCATCACTTCTTCCTTCTTTAGTGGTTATGATTATAACTCCATTGGCAGCTCTAGAACCATAAATGGCAGTAGCTGAAGCATCTTTTAAAATATCGAAACTTTCAATGTCATTTGTGCTAATACTAGCAGGGTCAAAATCTTCAAGAGGAATTCCGTCTACTACATATAGAGGTGAGTTGTCTCCTGTAATTGAGTTTCCTCCTCTAATTACAATATTAAGACTTTCACCAGGCGTTCCATCTACAGAACCTATTTGCACACCAGATACTCTACCCGCCAAAGCTTGGTCGAAATTAGTAGTGGCGGTATTGACTAAATCTTCTGCGGCAACGGAGGCCACAGCACCAGTTAAGTCTTTCTTTTTTACTGTTCCATAACCAACAACTACAACTTCTTCTAAGCTAACATTAGATTCTCGAAGTTTTATGTTTAGCGTATTGTTGTTTTCTATGATTACCTCTTGGGTTTCAAATCCCATATAGCTAAAGGTAAGTTTAGCTCCTGATTTTATATCGTTTAAAGAAAACAGTCCATCAAAATCAGAAATGGTTCCTTTATTTTCTCCTTTTGAGATAATGGATACACCAGGTAATGGGTTTCCGTTGGAATCTGAGACTTTCCCGGTGATTGCTTTTTGTGCGTACCCGATAAAAGAGAAGCAGGTAAGTGCTATGAATATTGTTATAATATTTTTCATTTGAATCGTTTTTTGAAATGTTTTACTCCTCTGAAGCTTTAAAATATACGTCTGAAACATAGTATCTACCAGGTCTTCCTTTTGAACCAGAGTCAGGTTTTCCTGGTCCAGTGTAGGTAGCAGCAATTTTAAATTTTAAAGCAAAGCTTTTAGAATCTTTATAAGGATTTAGGTTTAATTCATTTCTTACCCATTTGGCATCAGCATTTCTTGTAGGGTCTTTTCTTCCATCAGGATCCCCATCTCCCAATTTCTGGTCTCCAGGATAAGGAGTTCCGATGAATGGCGTACCAGTTGTGGTATTGATTTGACAAGATAATTGGTCATTGATTTGAGTCCAGGTAGAAGTTTCGTTGTCACCTGTGAAATCTGTAGAAATATAAATTTCTAGCTCAGAGGGAGTAGCTCCATCAGTTTTGTATTCTACATATTGATTTTTAGTATAGAATACGGTTGCAAGGTTGTACCCTAATTTGTATTGTGTTAAGTCTTGCGGGTTTATAATAATAAAAGATTCATGTGGCTCCCAATCTCCGGCAGTCATATTGGTCCAAAGTGATTTGTTTCCGATTACGGATTCAGGTCTTTCTTCTGCTGCTAGGGGGGCAGGGGCAGCCTGCAGCCAAGTTTTGGCTTCGGTTACATCTCCTGGTTTTAAAATAGTTTTTTCGTATCCATACAATTTGCTTTCTGCTTGTAGTGTTGGATAGAAAAAGTAATTTGTTTGTTTAGGAAGATCTACCGGAGCATTAGAGGCTACTAAGAATAAGAAACTAGATCCTTGAAATTCTGTAACTTCTTGACTAATATTACTAGTAACCTGTACCGTTGGGTATATGGTGTCGTTAAGGGTTGTTGTGTAATCGTCTTGCAGGCGAATAACACCCGTTTCCGTATCGATAACTAATTTCTCTTGGTCGCTACCTAATGAAAATGTAACATCTGGATTTCCGGTAATAAGGTATGGCTGCGTTGTAGTGGCATCAGTTGATGTTACTAAATTTTGTGCTATTGGTGAGTATAACAAATTTGTCACTAATCCAGGGCCTACACCTAAATGAAAAACATCATCAAAAGTTGAAGAACTTATGGATTCACCATTTTTTGTGGTTACTTTAACAGTAAAATAGTAATCATCAATTCCAAAATTGTTTTCGTCTGCTATTTCAATTACTCCTGCCTTACTGTAGTTGTAAGATGTATAACTTTTAATGGTATCTCCTTCAAAGATGATATAATCTTCAGGATCTAAATTTACGGTTTTCTCTGTTGGATTTTCGATGCTTACATCTTTCATATAAGTATCGTCGAGTTGACTTCCGTCAGATTTTTTAGCGGAAACTATTTCATAGTGAGGGATCAATCCATTTGTTTGGATGGTAGGAGTTCCTGTTTTTAAAGCTGCATTTTCTCTAGCATTTAAAACTTCATGATAATGCAGTTCACTGGGACCCTCATAATTATCCAAGCTAGCACCCGGACTAAATGTCTCTTGATTACAACTACTGAAGAGGAGTAGTGAGCCAAGAGACATAAATATTAATCTATAGGTTGTTTTCATAGGTTGCGTAAGTTTAGGTTTTAGTATTCGTTTTACTTTGTAAAATTGGAGAATACTAAGTTGTTTTTTGTGGTGCAAAATGGTCTAACAGGAGGTGTGAATTGTTCAAAACCCTGTTTTTGCTTGGTTGTACTAGAAATATAAAAAAAAACTACCAAAATAAATGTATGTTTATCTTGGTAGTTTTTAATTTCTAAGGAGTAGAGTTTCTAACTCTCATTTTCTTTCTTATGGATGTTTCTATAGTTCGAAGGTACTTCGTTGAATTGAGCCTTGAAGCACTTTCTAAAATATTTCAAATCACTAAAGCCCACTTCATATGCTATTTCAGAGATATGCATTTTTGTGTTCGCAATCAATTGTCCTGCTTTTTTTAGTTTGATAGTTCTTATAAATTCTGTTATTGATTGATTGGTAAGTGCTTTGAATTTTCGATATAAAACAGATCTACTCATATTCATTTGTTTGGTGAATACATGCACGTTAAACTCAGGATCGGTTATGTTTTCTTCAATTATTTGAATTGCTTTTTCTAAAAATAATTCATCTGCAGAGGTAACGGAAAGTTCTTTAGGAGTTAAAATAAGGTCCTTTTTAAACTTACTGATTAAATTGGTTCTTGTGCTTAGCAAGTTGTCAACTCTGACCTCAAGAATTGCCGCATCAAAAGGTTTTGTTATATAAGCATCTGCACCAAATTGATAGCCATCTTTTTGATGGGCAGAATCCGTTTTTGCCGTTAAAAGTATAATTGGGATATGACTGCTAGTAATATTTGATTTTATTTGTTTACAAAGTTCTAATCCATCCATTACAGGCATCATTATATCACTGATGATTAGATCTATATCTTTGTTGTTTGCAATAGAAATAGCCGTATTTCCATTTTCTGCTGTATATATATTGTACTTTTCATCAAATATTTCTTTGATAAAATTTCTTACATCAGAGTTGTCTTCAACAACCAATAAAGTGGACTTGTTTTCATCTAGGGTAATATTGTTATCTATTTCTGCACTGGTCTCAGAAGGATCGAAATTTGGATCAGATTCTGTTTGGCTCAATGGATTTTCGGTTTTGGTAGCCAATAATTTATCAGAATTGTTAATATGATGATCTCCTAGTAAAAATTTGACCTGGAAGGAGGTTCCTTCTTTTTTTGAACTGGTAACGGAAATGTTTCCTTTATGAAGATCCACAAGACTTTTGGTAAGTGCTAAACCAATGCCAGATCCAGATTTAAATCCATCTTGGTCGGATCGGTAATATCTATCAAAAACATGTTTTATATTTTTCTGAGGTATTTCTTCACCGAAATTAGTAATGGTAATAATCACTTCGGTATTTGTACTTTCTATATAAATGTTTATTTCACTTTCGTCTTGAGTATATTTAAAGGCATTGGATAATAAATTGAAAAGAATTTTTTTCATTTTGATTTTATCAAACCATAAGTTGATTTCTTTTCTTTCTGATACAAAATCGTATTTTATGTTTTTGACTTTTGCTAAATCTTGAAAGGCAAGTTTAATTTCCTTAGTAAAGGAAACAATATTTGATTCTGAGGCATGTAGCTCTAATTTACCAGATTCACTTTTTCTGAAATCTAATAATTGCGTAATTAGTTGAAGTAACATATTTGCATTTCTTTGCATTGTAATATGTTGCTTTTGAATAAAGTCATCTCCCATGTTATTTTCGATCATTCTTTGCAAGGGACCGATAATTAACGTTAAAGGAGTTCTAAAATCATGAGAAATATTGGTAAAAAGTTTTAATTTCATTTGGTTAACTTCTTCCAATCTTTCTCTATTTATTTTTTCTTTTTTTAATTCATTTTTTTCTTTGTTTCTTAATCGTATCAAAGCATAAGTTGCGTAGGTTAACACAGATAAGAAAACGAAATAAAATAGATAGGCCCAAATAGTTTTCCAAGGAGCTGGTAGTACTTTAATAGAGATCGATTCTCCTTCCTCATTCCAATGGTTATCATTATTGGAGGCTTTGACCCTAAACTTATAATTTCCTTGATCAATATTAGTATAGGTAGCTGATTTGTTATTGCCAATAAAATTCCAGTCTTCATCAAACCCCTCTAGTTTATAAGCAAATTGATTTTTATTGGCTTGCGAAAAATTAAGAGCTGTGAAATCAAAACTAAAATCGTTTTGTTTGTAATTTAGGGTAATAGTAGGGGTGTGTTTGGTTAAGGTTTTAAAGGGTTTGTTACTCACACGCATTTTAAAAATATCTACGGCAGGTACAAATTTATTCTCTACTATTTGTGAAGGATTGAAATAGTTTAAACCGTTAGTACCGCCAAAATATAAAGAACCGTTATTGGCCTTTGAGTAGGCACCATAGTTAAATTCACTCCCTTGTAAACCATCAGATTCATCAAAGTTTTTTACGTTACCTGTTTTAAGGTTTAATCTACTAATTCCGCTGTTGGTAGAAAACCATAAATTATTTTCTGAATCAGGAAGAATTCCATAAATAACTTCATTTAGCAAGCCCTGTTTGATGCCATATTTTTTTGTGATTTTAGTTGATGGATTATAAGAGAACAAACCATCTCCCTCTGTTCCTATCCAAATTGATCCGTCTGTATGCTGATAGACGCAATTAACCGTTTTATTTGAGTCGGGATCCTTATAGTCAACGGGTATTCTAGAAATCACCTTGGTATTGATGTTGATTTTTTCTAATCCTTGAGAACCAGTAATAAAAAGTATTTCAGGGTCATTGGATTGATGGATGGCATTTATCGACTTTAAGCTATAGTTGAGTTTGATAAATTCTTTTCTTTTGGTGT
Organism: Flavicella sp. IMCC45537; assembly: GCF_057197705.1. NCBI lineage: Bacteria > Pseudomonadati > Bacteroidota > Flavobacteriia > Flavobacteriales > Flavobacteriaceae > Flavicella > Flavicella sp. IMCC45537. The sequence goes on along the minus strand of NZ_CM170067.1, from coordinate 1,498,615 downwards.
TGTAGTGTAATAAACCATTGGTAAGGGTTCCGATCCAAATATTGTAGTTGGAGTCTTCTAAAATAGCTAGGATTCTTTTATCCGAAACAGTAATGCCATTTTCTTGAGTTCCATCAAAATGCTCAAAAGACACTATTTTTTTTGAAGTATCTAAATAATTCAAACCACCATCATGAGTTCCAATCCATAAATTACCTTTATGGTCTTGAATCATAGATTTAATATTATTAGAGCTTATGGATGTTTTATCATTTTTATGATACATATAGTAAGAAAAAAGTCCCGTTTTTCTATCAAGATAATTTAAACCACCACCTTCAGTACCAATCCAAAGATTATTCTTTTCTGTTTCAATGATAGAGCTAATTACCTTGTAATTGAGCATACTTTTGACTGGGCCGGCTGGGATGTGTTTAAAAATATCATAACTATAATCAAAGTAATTGATACCCCCTGCCCAAGTACCAATCCATAAATCTCCTTTTTTATCTTTTATGATTTTGTAGATAGAATTCTGACTTAAACTTGTTGGGTTGTTCTCATCGTGGACAAAAGTTTGTATGGATTTATCCGTTTTATTTAAAATATGCAATCCTTTATAAGTTCCAATCCATAGGTTTTGGAATTTGTCTTCACAAAATGTTCTTACTTCATTTGTTATTGGTTTTTTACCGTGTAATAGGTAGTCTTCAAAACGGTTTGTTTCTGGATTTAGAAGTGCCAATCCGTTACTATAACCACACCAAATATTATTTTTATGATCTTTAAAAATTTTAGGTGAACTGGTTCTATTAGTTTTCTGTGTTGCTCCTTTAGGATAATCGTAATGTTGCCATTTGTTATTTTCGATATCGTATCTTTCAATTTTATCGATCGTACAGATCCAAATGTTTCCATCCTTAGAATTAAAAATGGATCTGGTTCTGTTATTCGTTAAACTGTTATCGTCTTTGTTTTTATTTACTAAAAATTCTGTTTTATTATTATCGAGGTTGATTGTAGCAACACCTGAACTTGTGCTTACTAAAAGAAGAGAATCTTTATATTCAGTTATTCCCCAAATTTCTAATTTATTTAAAGCCAATTTATCAGTCCATTTTTCTACAGGATGAAAATTTTCCAATTCAGGATTGTATTGGTTCAAGCCTTTTTTGGTTCCAACCCATATGTTTTCTTTCGAATCTTGATAGATACTTGTAACCCAGCTATCAGAGATACTTTCTGTTTGTTCTGAATTCTGTCGAAATGTTTTGAATTTTGTACCATCAAATTTGTTCAGTCCTTCTCTAGTACCAAACCATATATAGCCTGTTTTATCTTGATGAATAGCAATGACTGATCCTTGAGATAAGCCTTGTGTTGTGGTGTAATGTTTAAATTTTAAATTATTGAAATGATGATCCGTAAACTGTGCTTTTGCATTGTTGGTGTAATGCAAAAAAAGAATAAGAGAAAATAGTTTCAGTAATTTCATATAGCTATTCGTTTTCAGATGATTTTCTAATAATTAATTCTGGAACTAGAATTTTAGATTGATTATTTTTCTTATCCGATTTGTTTTTAATCTGATGGATTAAAATTTCAGTAGATAATTTCCCCATTTCGAATCCAGGTTGATGCACTGTTGTTAATGACGGTTCAATAACTTCGGATATTGGATCGTTGTTAAAACCTATAACTGCTATTTGTTCAGGTATATTGATCTCTTGAGATTTTAGATATTGAATGGCACTAATTGCTGCCGTATCGTTAGCTGAATAGAGACCATCAATTTCTGGATATTTTAAAAGTTTTTTTGCACAAGAAATACCATCTTCTTCAGAAAGAATAGATTCGAAAATATATTCAGGTTTGACCGGTATATTATTTTCTTTTAAAGCTTTCATATATCCTTCTTTTCTATCTTTATAAAGCCCTATGTTTTGTGGTCCACAAAAATGAGCGATATTTTTCCTACCGTTTTTAATTAATAATTTAGTAGCATCGTAACTAGCTTTGAAATTATCAATGCTAATGTTAGAGCATTCAGGAAAAGCGTCCGAAGCTCTATCAATAAACACCACAGGATTATTGTTATCAATATAAGATTTTATATGATGAAAAGTGGAAGTTTCCATAGAAGTAGAAATAAGAATTCCATCGACGCGGTTGGACGCCAAAGAATTCATGATTTTTACCTCTCTGTCTAAGCTTTCTAAGGATTGGCAAATAACTACATTATAGCCTGCTTCATATGCTGTTTCTTCGATACCAGCAATAACCGTAGCAAAAAAGTGTCTTGCAATTCTTGGAATTATGACACCAATAGTATTGGTTCTATTAGTTCTTAAGTTGGAAGCTAAACTATTTCTTTGGTAGCCAAGTTCAATTGCCTTTTTTTGAATTTTTTCACGTGTTTTTGAAGAAACGCGTGGACTATTATTCAAAGCTCTAGAGACGGTGGAACTGTCGATCTTAAGTGCTTTGGAAATATCATGAATGGTAATTTTATTTCCTTTAGACATACAATAGGTTACTTATGATAAGTTTATAATCACAAATATATAAAATAAAAAAACAAAAATACAATCGATTGTATTTTTGGAATATTTTAGTACTTTTACAAAAAATTAATCATAAAATTAATATCGAAGATATCATGGAAGAAAAATTTGAAGTACGTTATGCAGCTTCTCCAAGAGAGGTTAAAAAGATGGATACGAATGAGTTGAGAGACGAGTTTCTTGTTCAGGATTTATTGACGAATGACAACGTAAAGTTGGTGTATTCTCATTATGACAGGTATATTATTGGTGGGGCGGTACCTGTGTCTAAGCCATTGGAATTGGAGTCAATTGATCCGTTGAAATCTAGTTTTTTCTTAGAAAGAAGAGAATTAGGAGCCATAAATATTGGAGGAGCAGGTAGTATTTCAGTAGATGGAGAAGTATTTGATGTAGACTTTAAAGAAGCTTTATATATTGGTAGAGGTGCAAAATCAGTTGTATTTTCAAGTAAAGATGCTTCGAATCCTGCTAAATTTTATCTGAATTCAACACCAGCACATAAATCTTTCCCTAATAAAAAAGTTGGAAGAGAAGATGCAGAAGTGGTGGAATTAGGATCTGTGGAGACAGTAAATGCAAGAACCCTTAGAAAATTAATTGTGAATAGTATTGTTGATACTTGTCAGTTACAAATGGGAATGACAGAAATCAAATCAGGTTCTGCTTGGAATACAATGCCAGCGCATGTTCATGATAGACGAATGGAAGTTTATTTCTATTTTGAAATCCCTCAAGATCAGGCGGTTTGCCATTTTATGGGAGAAACGAATGAGACAAGACATATTTGGATGGGTGAAAACGAAGCAGTTATTTCTCCACCTTGGTCTATACACTCAGGAGCAGGTACTAGTAATTATACTTTTATTTGGGGTATGGCTGGTGAAAACTTAGACTATGGAGATATGGATGTTTGTAAAATAACAGATTTAAGATAAAATATATGTCAGTAAATTTATTTGATTTAACAGGAAAAGTAGCCTTAATAACAGGGGCTACTCACGGATTAGGAATGGCAATGGCTACAGGGTTAGGAAATGCGGGTGCAACAATTGTTGTAACTGGAAATTCTTCTCAAGAAAAATTGGACAATGCTGTTGCTGTATATAAAAAAGCCGGATTGAATGTATTTGGTTATTTATTTGATGTAACAGATGAAGCAGCGGTAAAGTCAAACATTGAAGCAATTGAAACGGAAGTTGGGGCAATTGATATTTTGGTGAATAATGCAGGAATTATCAAAAGAACTCCTCTTGCAGAGATGGAAACAGCAGATTTTGAGCAAGTAATAAAAGTTGATTTGGTGTCCCCATTTATCATGTCTAAGCATGTTGTAAAAGGAATGATTGCTCGTAAAGCGGGTAAAATTATTAACATCTGCTCTATGATGAGTGAATTGGGAAGAAATTCTGTAGGGGCTTATGCAGCAGCTAAAGGAGGATTAAAAATGTTGACTCAGAATATGGCTACGGAATGGGCAAAATTTAATATCCAGACTAATGGAATTGGCCCAGGTTACTTTGCGACAAGTCAAACAGAGCCAATTAGAGTAGATGGACACCCTTTTAATGATTTTATTGTAGGTAGAACGCCTGCTGGTGTTTGGGGAGATCCAGATGACTTGCAAGGAGCAGCGATATTCTTAGCATCTAATGCAAGTAATTTTGTAAACGGACAGGTGGTGTATGTTGATGGAGGAATTCTAGCGACTATTGGAAAACCAGCAAATGAAGATTAATTATTTTTCTATGAAAGTATTTAAGATTATTAATTGTGTACTGGCTGTTGGGCTATTGTCATCTTGTTCTAGTAACAAACACTTCAAAACCATTGTGGTTCAAAACACTTTGGATTTTGACAGATCACAGGAAATTGTAGAATTGGATAAGTCCTCTTTAGGGATAGAAATTTTAGATGCTACTGTAGGGATTAAAAGTAATTCAACAGGAAAACTAATGCTTACCCAATTAGTTGACAATAATGGAGATGGAACTATGGATCAGCTATTGTTTCAGCCTAAAATTGATGCAAATTCAGACGAGACATTTCAGGTTCTGAAAATTAAAAAATCAAAGCAACCCAAAACGGAAATCCTGTGTTATTCTAGATTTGTTCCCGAAAGAACGGATGATTATACTTGGGAAAATGATAAGGTAGCTTTTCGTGTATACGGACCTAACGCTCAAATGCTAAAGGAGACAGGACAAAAGGGTGGTACGTTATCTAGCGGAGTTGATGCTTGGTTAAAACGAGTGGAATATCCGATTATCAATAAATGGTATAAAGAAACTTTAGTTGATAAAATGGGAAGTTATCATAAAGATACAGGTGAAGGATTGGATAATTTTCATGTTGGAGTAAGTAGAGGAGTAGGTGGAATAGCGGTAAAAGATCAGGATACTTTTTATTACTCTAAGAATTATACTAAGTGGAGGACTATTACGACTGGGCCATTAAGAACCAGTTTTTATTTAGAATATGAAAATTGGAACGCTGGAACAAAGTCTATTACTGAAAGTAAAATAATAACCTTAGATCTAGGAAATAACCTATCTAAATTTGAAACAAGTATTTCAGGTACGGATAACATTTATGCAGGTTTAACGCTACATGAAAAGGATGGTAAAGTATTCTCTGGTGATCAGTGGGTTACGTATTGGCAACCACATGCGGATTCTGAATTAGGGACTTCCATTGTTGCGGATTCGGAAACCTTTATTAGTTCTGAGAAGTATGATGTTGATGAAAAAGATTTGAGCAACGCTTATGCAGAGCTTAAAGTCAATAAAGACAAATTAATTTATTACGCCGGATTTACTTGGAAAAAAAGTAAACAATTTCCTACTAAAGAAAGCTGGTTTTCATATTTAGATCATTTTTCAAAACAATTGAATTCTCCTTTGATAGTTTCTTTGAAATAATTTTTTTAAACTCCTCAATAATATTTATTGGGGAGTTTTACCATATAAAGGGTTGAAATATCAAGCCAAACTCAGCCCAGTCAGCACTAAAACCTTGTTTGGTCTTTAAGCCTAGGTGTAATCCAAACCAATCTACAATTTTGTATTGTAAGGCTGCTCTAGACCATATGGCTTCTTTTCCTTTGTCTCCGTTTGGTCCCATATAACCTCCTAAGTCTAGTTTTAACAACATTTTCCCAAAGGTATAGTTGTAACCAAAATGATAGGCATATAAGTACCTGTCCTCGGATTCACTATACAAGTTAGCTAAACTTCCATCATAAAATAAATCAAGACCAGCATCGAGTCCATGTTTTACGTTGAAATTAAGTTGGTATTCGATATATCCTGAAAATGTATAAAATCGATCCGTTTCGAGGCTTTTATTCACTGTTTCTTGAAAACCGTTTTGAACCGTTCCAAAAGCGCTTAAAACATTGAAACGTTGTTTTATGTTTTTTGGAGCAGGCGTATTTTTGTATCTCTTAAATCTAGCCTGTGAGATTTGAGTGTCATTTATTTTTGCATCTTTATTATAATGGTATTTCAATCCCAGGTTTACACCAAGCATATTTAATCCATAGTTCGGTACCGTTAGACGTCCGTTACTGAAATGGGTATAATCTAAGCCATATATGATATCTATATTTCTAGTTAGTATGGATTCTAATCCCAAACCAATATTAACATAAACTGAAAAAGGACTTCCTATAGCATCATTTCTGGGGTTTTTTGTAACGTGGTAATAGTTGGAATCATAGGTTACTCCAAGGGCTCCATCTGTAATGATTCGTGTTCTTGAACTGATATTTTTATGAGGGAAGTTGATGAATCCAAAAATTGCTGTTGGAGTACCCATGACACCTGGCGTGCCTATATAAGCCGTGTAAATTCCCAGTCCATAGTTTACTCCATTATAATGTTTATTAGTCCAGTGTTCTGGGTTGCTATTTTGCCAACCATATCTAAATTCAATGGATCTGTAGCCATCCTTTAATTCATCGTCGAGGGTTTTTCCTGTATAAAAATGAGCTCCAACATGCGTTTTTAAACTTATAAATCTAAAGTCACCAGTTTGGGTAGTTAAAGAATCTGATCCGTTGTAGATGTCTTGTGCTGCTATTTTATGTGTTAGTAGAAAACAACAAGTCACCATGATTGTGGGGAACGGGAAGATGTAAAGTTTTGTTTTTAGCAATTATTCAACCTTTTACCCAAATATACCATTACTTCCTAGGATTATAAAAAAAAAGGACATATAGTAAATATATGTCCTTTTTTGTTTAATAAATTGTCGGTTTCTTCTTTTCTCTTACCATTTAAATGGGTGGAATACAACACCAAATTCAGCCCAGTCAGCAGCAAAGCCTCTTCGAGTTTTTAATGCAACATGTCCACTTAACCAATTATTGATTTTATATTGCAATCCGGGTCTTGCCCATAGAAGTCCTTTACCTTTATCGTCTCCAAAATAACCTCCTAATTGGGTTTTTACAGTAAATCTCCAAAAGGTGTAATCGTATCCAACATGGTATCCAAACATGTATAGCTCATCAGGAGTTGTGATTACTAAACTTTCATCATAAAAATAATCAATACCTACACTAAAACCGTGCATTCTATCAAAGGAATGATTGTATTCTAAGTAACCAGAAAAAGTTAAATATCTGTTGTCAGGGTCTCCGCCATTTTGATTCTCGTCAAATCCATTTTGAACGGTACCGATTGAAGTTAAGATATTGAATTGATTGCTAGGGTCTTTTTCAACAGGGATACTAGGAGATCTTTTGTATCGTGCTTGTAATTGTTTTGTTGAATATGGATCTCTGGTAATTCTTTTTTGCGCTGAATTGAAATGATATTTTAAACCTGTATTGAATCCAACCATATTTAAACCATAGTTAGGCATAAAAGAACGTCCGTTACTAAAGTGAGTAAAATCTAATCCATAAGTGATATCCATATCTCTTGTCAATGCTGTTTCTCCTTTTCCAGCAAAACTAATATATACTGCAAAACTAGCTCCAATTGCATCATTTGTTGGGTTTTCAGAAGGATTGTAAGGCACTAAATTATAGGTTAAACCTAACGCTGGACTAAATTTCCAAATTGTTTTTTTGTCAGCTGTTTGTCTACCAATAGGAAAATCTGCAAAGGCATATAAAGCATTCGGGTTTCCTAATACGGCAGGGTCACCAATAAATCCAGTATAGAAACCAACACCATAACTCATAGAATTATAATATTTGTTACTCCAGTGTTCTGGATCCGAATTTTTCCATCCTAACCTTAATTCTAACGCTCCATATCCGTTGGAAAGTGCATCATCTAAAGTTTGACCAGAATAAAAATGACTTCCTCCATGACCAATTACCTCAAAGAATTTATAATTACCATAGTTTTCAATGTCCTTTACATCTTCATATTTGATCAATTCTTTTTTCTTTTGAGAAAAAGCTGTAAGTCCTATTGATAAAGTAAATATGATACTGAGGACCGTTATTTTAACCAAACTTTTTTTATTGAAATGTGTTGAAGTTTTTGTTTCAAAGCCTTCCATAGTTATAATGTTAAATAGTGTTAAATTTTTTTCAAAAGTATGAAATTTTGTAGTAATTATTGGGTATGCTATTGTTTATATTTTAATCCTTTTTTAGAAAAATATAACCTTGAATTTAGATGAAATATTTTTTTTTGAATAAAATGAATTGAACTACATCCGTAATTAACTTTATATTTACTTCGAAAAAATATATCTATGTATACCTATAAAAAAGTTTTACCCTTATTTGTCTTAACTTTTATATTGTTTTCTTGCAAAAAAGAAAAAGATCATCATTCTGAAAGTGCAATAGATACTTATCGTATGTTGAAAAGTTCTGAGAAAATTGAGGTTGATGGGAAAATGGATGAAAAAACTTGGGAGGATGCAGTAGTGGTTAGTTTGGATAATTTTTATGAGATAAAAAAAGAATCTGATCGCCAAAAAACGAAGTTTAGGATGCTGTGGGATGATAAGAATTTGTACTTGTTTTATGAAGCGGAAGATAAATATATAACGGCAAGAGCTACTGAACAAGACGGACAACCGTATTATGATGACTGCGCAGAATTATTTATTACCCCGACCCCCACGGCAAATAAATCTCATTTTGCTTTTGAGGTGAATTTATTTAAAACTGCGAATGATATTGTTTTTATTGAAGATTATTATGAAGGACAACCAGGTGTTGTGAAAGGATTTAATCCTGATTTTAAAAGAGCCGTAATTATTAATGGTACTTTGAATGATAATTCTGACATTGATAATGGCTGGACGATGGAGATGGCTATTCCTTTGGTCTCTTTTTGGGGTATGGATTGGTATCATCCAGCGGAGCTTGGAACAAAGTGGACTTTTCAAGTGTTACGACAAGGAAGGAATGAAGTAAAAGGGGAAAGAAGAGTTGTAAGCACTCTATTCCCTATAAAGGATCTTGATGATGTTCACAATTCAAACCGTTTTGGGGTCCTAGAATTTTCTCCCGAAAAATAAATTTAAAGAGCGTCTAGATTGGTAAGGAAACGTTCTTTACAAATTTGAAGAATTCTTTTATTTATTTCTTTTGTGTTTTTTGCATAAAATTCAAATTCCTCTGTTGTAAATAAGCCGGTAATACTATGAACAACTTGTAAATTAAGTTGTGTGTTAGTTTGTAATGCTTTTGAGATGAAATTTGTTGTTTTTTCTAGAGATGCTTCTTTCGTGTCAAATTTAATATTGACTAAATAATTTTTAAGAATTAAAAATAGCAAGGAATGTTGAAACTTTATGATGGGACGTAAAGTGATATTTTGGAATGTTTCGACAGGAGAACTATTCTTTAAAACTTTAGCATTTTTAATCTCGGGTCTATATTTTAAAAGGAAAGGATCTCTTGTTTGATTCATGATTCTTTTTCTATGGTTATTACAACAGTTTTAGAGGCCGGTGTATTGCTTATTCTAGCTTTACTTTGGATGGGAACTAAAACATTAGTTTCTGGAAAATACGTAGCAGTACATTTTCTAGGTATGTCGTATGCAATGGCTAAAAACTTATTCGCATGTCGTTTTTCATTGTTAAAATGACTAGTCAAAGTTACTAAATCTTTTTGTTGTAGATTCATTTCTTCCATATCTAAAGGATTCATTAAAACTACGCGTCTTTCGTTAAGAATACCTCGGTACCTATCGTTTAAACCGTAAATGGTTGTATTGTATTGATCATGTGTTCTGATCGTCATCATCAAAAATTGATTTTCAGATATTTTGATGTCAGAAACTTGATTTATAGAGAAGTTAGCTTTCCCAGTTTTGGTTGTCGAATAATTATTTTCTCTCGCGTTGTTTGGAAGGTAAAAACCACCAGGTTTTCTTACTCTTTGGTTGAAATTTTCAAACCCAGGAATTGTTTTTTCAATTTTATCACGAATTAAATCATAATTATTGGCAAATTCATTCCATTTGATGTTTGAGTTTTTAAGGGTCGCACTTGCGATTCCCGCGACAATAGCGGTTTCACTTTTTAATTGATCAGATAATGGATTTAAATGTCCTGCGGATTTAGAAACAACTCCCATAGAATTTTCTACGGTTACAAATTGTGCTCCAGAAGCTTGTAGGTCTTTTTCTGATCGTCCTAAACAAGGGAGTATTAAGGCTTCCTTACCATGAATTAAATGACTTCTATTGATTTTTGTAGAAATATGAACTGTAAGATCACAATTTCTTAATGCTTGAGCAGTAAATTCTGTATCTGGTGTTGCGGAAATGAAATTTCCACCCATTCCTAAAAAGAATTTAGCTCTGTTTTGATGCATAGCTTCAATGGCTTCTACCACATCAAATCCATGATGTTTAGGAGCTTCAAAATTAAATTCCTGTTCAAGTTTAGTAAGAAAGTTCGGATGAGGTTTTTCCCAAATCCCCATAGTTCTATCTCCTTGCACATTAGAATGCCCTCGTACAGGACAAGTTCCAGCTCCCTTTTTACCTATTGAGCCTTTTAAAAGTAATAAGTTTACAACTTCTCTAATGTTGTCAACTCCATTTTTATGCTGTGTTAGGCCCATAGCCCAACAAATAATTATTTTCTTTTGAGAAGCAATCATTTCTGTAGCTTCCAAAATTTGTTCTTTTGAAACACCAGACTGAGCGATTAATTCCTCTATGTTTTGGGTTTTGATATCTTCAATAAAAGCATCGAATCCTTGTGTGTTTTTTTCTATAAATTCATGGTCAAAAACAGTTCCCGGTTTTTTGTTCTCTTTTTCATTCAAAAGAAAAAGAATTGCTTTTAATAAAGCAACATCACCGTTGATGGTTACCTGTAAAAATAGATCAGTTAATTCCGTTCCTTTTCCAAGCCAAGTCCATGGCTTTTGGGGATCTTTAAAGTTTACCAAACCTACTTCTTTTAGTGGGTTGATACTGATTATTTTTCCTCCATTTTTCTTAGTTCCTTCCAGAGCAGCCAACATTCTAGGGTGGTTGGTCCCTGGGTTTTGACCTATTACAATAACCAAATCTGCATGATTGAAATCATCTAGGGTAACAGAGCCTTTACCAATACCTAAAGTTTCTGATAAAGCAGCACCACTTGATTCATGACACATGTTTGAGCAGTCAGGGAGATTGTTTGTTCCATACTGCCGCACAAATAATTGATAAAGGTAAGCGGCTTCATTGCTTGTTCGGCCAGAAGTATAAAAAATAGCTTCATCCGGAGAATCTAATTTTTGCAATGATTTTCCAATTAAATTAAATGCCTCTTCCCAGCTTATTGGCTCGTAATGGCTAGCTCTTTCTTTTAGATACATTGGGTGCGTAACACGTCCTTTTTTACCCAATTCATAATCGGTAAGTTTGGCCAATTGGTCAATGGAATGTGTTGCAAAAAATAGAGGTGAAACTCTGTTTTTAGTAGCTTCCTCTGCAATAGCCTTGGCTCCATTTTCACAATACTCCGCTAAAAAAGCACGTTTTTCATCTGGGTCTGGCCAAGCACACCCCGGACAATCGAAACCGTTTTTTTGATTTATTTTAGACAATAATCCAATACCTTTGATCATACCAACTTCATTGTTGATATGGCTTAAAGCAGATTTTATAGCTTTAGGACCCACAGATACTTTTGGTACTTCTGATAGTTTTATTCCAGTTAACTTTTCTGGAGCTTGAGCATTTGTCTTTTTTTGTGTCATTGAAGTATTATAAAATATTGGAAGGATTTGAATATACCGTGGATTTACCTTGTCTAGAAAAACCAACGAGACATATTCCAAATTCTTTTGCGTAATCAACAGCTAAAGAAGAGCAAGCTGAAACGGCAACAATAGTATTAATTTTTGCAAAAAAGGCTTTGGAGATTATTTCGTAAGAAACTCTTCCGCTGACAAGCATAAAAGTAGCTTGTTTTAGTTTGTTAGTGTTGAGTAGCTCTCCGATACATTTGTCCACCGCGTTATGTCTTCCGATATCTTCATGTAAACAAAGGAATTCATGATTCTTATCAAATACAACAGCTGCGTGCGAGCCTCCTGTGAGATCAAAAGTGTGTTGTTTTGATCTCATGGTGTCAAACATTTCTGGAATTTTAGAAAAATTAAGTTGAGCGGATTGGCCTAGTGGTTTCTGCTGATGAGAAATAGTACCTAATTCTTGCTTGCCACAAATTCCGCAAGAGGAAACGGATAATAAAGAACGTTTGTTTAGATAGGCACTGCCAAGTTCTGTTTCTTTAATCTCTACATTAATCTTGGTAAAACCATTTTTGTCTGTGTCAGAGCTGATAACTTGTAAGGCTGTTTTTCCTTTGTAGATATCTTCAGCATATAACAAACCTCTAAGTAAATGCAGATCATTTCCAGGAGTTCTCATCACCATGGTAAATGGTTTAGAGTTGATCTGTATTTCTATGGGAGCCTCAACTACGAGATAGTCGTCAATTTCTACGGATTGCTCCGCATGTTTTTTTAAACTCCTATAAATAGATGTTTGCATAATTTACCTTTTTGGTAAAATTACACATTTTAGAGGTTGTATGTAGACTGTATTTTGACCATATTGTGATAAAAGTCAGCTTTGAATAATAACAAAAAAGGATAGTTTTAAAACTATCCTTTTTTGCTTAATTATCTTTTAACTCAATGATTACATTGTGTTTTTTTATTTCTTCTTGGTATTCTTCATAAGAAAATTCGTCTTTGTGAAAGTTCTGTTTTCTTTGACGTTTCATGTTTAATCTGTCCAAAGAACGTATGAATCTTCTCACACCTTCTTTACTGGTTAGTTTTAGTTTGGGAACCTCAGCATTACTACCATCTTCATTTTTAGCAACCATTAAAAAATAAGAAGAATTACAATGCTTTATTTCTCCAGTATGAATGTTTTCTGAGGTTACTCTAATACCAACCGTCATAGAGGTTCTACCTACATAGTTCACCCTAGCTTTTAAAGTTAATAATTCTCCAACTTCCACAGGATTTAAAAAGTCTACCGTATTAATAGAAGCTGTTACACAGTATTTACCAGAATATTTTGAACTACAAGCAAAAGCAATTTGATCCATTAAATTTAGGATATAACCCCCATGAATTTTTCCACTAAAATTTGAGTTAGAGGGAAGCATTAATTCTGTGATGGTAACAGATGACTCCTTTGATGTTTTTACTTTTGCTGACATACTTAATAGTTTTATGAATTGCAAAAATACGTATTATATATACTTAATGTTTTATTTTATTCAATTGTGATAAATTTTCATGTAAATCAAAAAAAGAATTACGAAATATTTACTAAATCAGATTTTTAAACCTGTTTTTTTGCAGTATTATAACTGTTCTTTTTGTTTTTATTGAATAATTTTTAAAAAATATGCTGTTAGGCCTTAGAGCAAGAAATGACGATTTTTTTATTTTCAAGATTCGTAGCAAAAAATAAATAGTGATCACCGCCTTCTCTAAATTTTGTTTTTTTTCTTATTTGAGCTACTGTTTCTGGAAAATTTCTAGTGGTGATATTTGCCTTTTTCTCAGGGAAAAGTTTTATTAATTTTTTCTTGTCATAGTTTAATACCTCGTTAATTTTAAAAATTCTTCCTGGGAAATTTTCGATTAATTTTTCCGAAGTGTATAGATGTGTGTGCGGGTGTAGTTTTGAAATTTGATAGGTTTGAGATATTTCATGAAAACCACCAGATTTTAAAATAGCAGCATTGGGTTCGTATAGAAAATATTCTGGTTGAGCGTATTCAGAGGTTGTTTTTAGATTGTAATCAAAAGAAAAATCTTGATGATTGGTTTTTAAAATATTTTTTGTGGTAATTTTTATTGACCCTGAATAATTTTTTTCAACTAAGAGAAGAAATTCTTTAACTTCATTTTGTGCAGCAACAATATGAACTTCTTTGACATTATTTAGCTCGTTTATGGTGCTTGTGATGTCTAGAATAGGAGAATTTTTGATCAGTATTTTATCCGTGTATTCGAATAAAAAGTCTAAATTTTGAGGAATATTTGGAACGCAGTCTTCGAGTAAAAAAACTTTACCTTTTATATCATGTCTCCTGGAGGGGTCTACATAGATATAATCATGTTTCGTGTCTAGTTTTTTTAAGGTTTTTAGACTATCTCCTTTATGTGTTATGATGTTTTTATACCCAAATATTTTATTATTGTACGTAACAATATCTGACAATTCTTCATTCATCTCACAATGATGAACTTCTTTAAAAACTTTAGAAAAATAGGAGCAATCGATTCCAAATCCACCGGTGAGGTCAATAATAGATTCTCCTGAGATTAATTGAATTTTATATGCTGCAGTTGTTTCTGAGGATGTTTGTTCTAAATTTATCTTTGGTGGAAAAAGAATGCTTTTTGTTTCAGCCCATAGCGGAAGTTTTTTGATTGCTTTTTTTTTAGCTTCAATTTGTTGCGCCAATTCTTGTATAGAAATATCATTAAAAGGACTCCCTTTTAAGATAAGTTTGTTTAGATCAGATTTTAAGTTTTGATTTATAAAATCTTGTACCTCTGTAGAAATAATTCGATTGTTCACTTAGAGAGCTCTTGGTTATAAGTCTTTTGTAAGAGACATTACAATTTTATTTTCTGATAAAAATTCTTTCAAAATTACTTTAATAGCTGTGTACGTTGGTACTGCTACGATCATTCCAATAATTCCAAACATAAGTCCTCCAATAACAATTACTAAGAATATTTCTAAAGGATGAGATTTTACACTTTTAGAAAAAATGATAGGCTGACTGAAAAAATTATCAACTAACTGCGCAATTAAATATCCCGTCATAACGTACATGGTAACGGGCAGTGTCTCATTTTGAAAATTCAAGTCTAGGTTTTCTGTAATTGTTAAAATAAACATGAGCGCCCCTCCAATTAAGGGCCCGATATACGGAATAAGATTTAATAAAGCACATATAAATGCAATCACCACGGCATTTTCAATACCAAAAATTAATAATACAGAAGTGTAAATAATAAACAGGATTGTTATCTGAAAAACAAGTCCAAGAAAATATCTAGATAATAATTCTTTGATGGTATCAAGGGATTTTTCAACTCTTTCTTCATGCGAATCTGCGATGAATGCAAATAGGCTATTGTGTACTATTTTACTGTCTTTGAGTAAGAAAAATGTGATGAATAAAACCGAGAACAATCCCATAGCTAAGGAACCGATACCTCCAATAATCGTTGTAAAAATATCAGGAATGCTTTTCATTTGAGCTAAAAGATCAAAGTTTTTCAGTTCGTCAAAAACATCAATTCCTTTGTTTAAGAAAAAAATATTTACTTTTTGAAATATTTGCTCAACAGTTGATTTAAATTCAGCAGTATTTAATAAGGATAGGTTTTCTCCTTGTTTTAAAACCAAAGGTATAAACATTCCAATGAGCCCTAAAACGATGACCAAAAAAAACGACATGGTGATTACCACGGCTACTGTATTTGGAAATTTTAATTTATGTTTGAAAAATCGCATAAACGGTCTAGAAATTAGACTGATAACTGCCGCGATAACTAAATAAACAATTACTGATTGTACTGTATACAAGAACCATAAAAATAAAATAGTACCTGCGATCACTAATAAAGCTCTAATGATTCCATTAGAAAGCGTTTTTGCATCCATAGCGTTTTGTTTTCAATTCAGTTTATCAAATATATACATAAACTGCTAAGGCTACAATATTAGTAAAATTCTATTAAAACGTAACTTTAAAATTACAAGTCATTTCAGGTTCGTTAACACTTGATCAGCTTGTTTCTCTTGCAAATATCGTTTAGAAAATTCTCTGAGATCTTTAAAAAATAATTCAAAATCTTCTTTAAAGTCAGAATAATATAGCAATAAGTCTTCTTTTGCTAAATCCATTTTAGAAATTCCTTTAGTTCTTTTATTCATTCCCCATAAAATTTGAGAAATTCCCTCGATAGTTCTATAATTGTACAGCCAATTTTGTTCTCTCATATACGGCAATAGATATTGTGTTCTATCGGGTAAAATATCAAAATTTTCTTGGAGTAAATTATAGGTTTCCTCAGCAAATACCTCTAAAGGTGTGTTGGAGTAGTTAGACCAATTTTTTGCTAAAAAATGATCATATAGAATATCTATTACCACCCCTTTAAAGTGGCCATACCTATCATGAAGTCTTCTTTTACTTTGTTTAACGATAGCATGAGAATCGGTAAAAGTATCAATCGCTCTATGATGGATAATACCTCTTTGAATCTCAATAGGGAGATGGGTGAAATTGGATCCTTTGACAGCATCTGCTATAAAATTTCCGATTTTTCCTTCAGGGTTTTCTGCTAAAAATAAATGTGCAAGAAAGTTCATGATTGAAATATACGATAAAAGCATGCCGTATTAGGTTTTCAGCATGAACTTTATTTTATTTTTTAACAGGGAATAGGAACTGTAATTGAAATCTTGTTTGCCATTCTCCAAAACCAGTAGGGCGTTCTACATTGTAGTATACATGTGCATTAAAGTTGATTGGCCTTTTTCCGATTTTAAATACTTTACCGAAACCTCCTCCAACGGGTACTGTCCATTTTTCACCACTTGGAGCGTTCCAATTTGCTGTGATAATCGGTCCAGAAACTAAATACCATGCTTTTGGTAAATTGTAGTTGACAAAATATTGAAATAAAAATTTATTTTCGGCAACATCCCCAAACGTCCATACGTTATTAGTCACAAGTCCTGCAACCCATTTATCAATCATAGTTAAGGCAACTAATGAAGGACCAATACCAAATTCACCGGATCCGAAGTTACTGTTTGTTGCAGTTGGTATTTGAAGCGCCGGTCCAACACCATAAATAATTTTTCCAGCTTTTTTTGGAGATACCCAAGCAGAATAACTAGTGTCACCTAGGCCCGTACTGCTTTTGTCTTCAAAAGTATCAGGTTGGGTTATGATAGGCATGATTACCCTATTAATAAGGTTTAAATTTTTGGTCAAACTAACCGGAATTACCGGTTGAATATTCATTACATTTTGGGGTCTTTTATGTGGTCCGTTTCCGAATGTGGTATTGTTTTGAAAAGGTAAACTGTACATGGCTGCTAGCGGATTTTGTGTAGCTTTTGCTAATGCTGCTTTTTCCTTTTCAGAATTGGTTTGAGCAATTATTGTATTGCAAATGAGTATGGTAGATAGTATAAGTAACTTTTTCATGACGTAGTTTTTATGGAATGAAGATACAGATTTATTTGAATTTTAAAATCGAAGGCATAAAAAAATCCTATTAACTTGTGTTAATAGGATTTGTATTTTCTTATATTAATCGAGTTAGCTATTAAGCATTACTGGCATCACTAACATGGTAATTTGTTCTCCCTCTTCGTTACCATCAACAGGCGTTAAAATACCTGCTCTATTTGGAAGTGACATTTCAATCAAAACTTCTTCTGAAGTTAAGTTGCTTAACATTTCTGTTAAGAAACGAGAATTGAAACCAATTTGCATATCATCTCCTTGGTAATCGCAGTTCAATCTTTCGTCTGCTTTATTAGCGTAATCAATATCTTCTGCAGAAATATTTAATTCTGTACCAGCCATTTTCAATCGGATCTGGTGTGTTGTTTTACTAGAGAAAATTGAAACACGTTTGGTAGAGTTTAAAAAAGAAGCTCTATCTACGGTTAATTTATTTGGGTTTTCCTTCGGAATTACCGCATCATAGTTAGGGTATTTTCCATCAATTAATCGACAGATCAATACAATATTATCAAAAACAAATTTTGCATTTGTGTTGTTGTATTCTATCGTAACATCCATATCATTAGTTCCTAAGATTCCTTTCAAAAGATTTAAAGGTTTTTTAGGCATAATAAATTCAGCAGCCTCATTGGCAACGATATCCGTTCTAGTATATTTTACTAATTTGTGAGCATCTGTAGCTACAAATGTTAAATTATCTGAGCTAAACTGAAAAAAGACACCACTCATTACTGGTCTAAGGTCATCATTTCCAGTAGCAAAAATTGTTTTAGAAATTGCAGAACCTAATACAGATGCAGGAATGATCGTAGAACTAGGACTGTCTAAAGAAATGGTCTTTGGGAATTCTTCTCCACTAAAGTAAGCCATATCGTATTTACCTTGTTCAGAGCTAATTTCAATTGTATTATTGTCTTCCGTTTTAAAAGTTAACGGTTGGTTTGGGAATGTTTTAAGTGTGTCTAGCAACAAACGAGCAGAAATGGCAACACTTCCATTAGATTCCGATTCTACATCAATAGTTGATGTAATGGTAGTTTCTAAATCCGAAGCAGAAATTGTCAATTCATTTTGTTTCAATTCGAACAAAAAATTATCTAAAATAGGCAAAGTGTTGTTGCTATTGATAACGCCACCTAATATTTGAAGCTGTTTTAATAATTGTGAACTTGATGCTATAAATTTCATTTTCAGTATGTTTTATTCTGTCGTTGTGTAGGTTATAATCACTATTTAAAAATAAATAAAATTTAGAATGCTATTTTTTATTTTATAATAATGATGCCTAGCAAATATATTATAATTAGATACGTATGCAAAGAAATGTTTTGAACAAAAAAAAGGCAATTGTTAAAAACATTTGCCTTTTTTATTCTGAGTAAAACTACCACTAAAATTAAGTTCCTATAATAGTTTATTTGCCAAGTTTGCAAGTTCAGAGCGTTCTCCTTTTTCAAGTTTGATATGCGCAAATAATTCTTGCCCTTTTAACTTATCAATTAGGTAAGATAGACCGTTACTTTGTTCGTCCATATACGGTGTGTCTATTTGATTAATATCTCCCGTAAAAATTATTTTGGTTCCTTCACCTGCTCTGGTGATGATTGTTTTTATTTCATGAGGAGTTAAATTTTGGGCCTCATCAATAATGAACATTACATTACTCAAACTTCGTCCGCGGATAAATGCTAATGCTGTTAAGGATAGATATCCACTGGACTCCATATCTTCAAGAACTTTTCTCTTACGTTCGTTTTCTCTAAACTGAGATTTAATAAATTTTAAATTGTCCCATAGAGGTTGCATATATGGTGAGATTTTTTCATCTGCTCCTCCAGGTAAAAATCCTATGTCTCTATTGCTTAAAGGTATAATAGGTCTCGATAATATAATTTGGTCAAATCTGTTTTTCTGTTCAAGGGCAGAGGCTAGCGCTAAAAGTGTTTTCCCTGTACCAGCAACACCTTGTAAAGCAATAAGTTTTATATCTTCATTTAACAAAGCATCCATGGCGAAAGTTTGTTCCGCATTTTTTGGTTTGATACCATAAGCGTAAGTTTTTTCAACGCGTTCAACCTGTTTGGTTTTAGCATTGTATCGAGCCAAAACTGAATCAGAGGATTTATTTAAAATGTAATATCCATTTGCTGATTTAGAATCTTTTAACACACCAGCTTCATCAATTTTACTATGATTGTAAAGGTTTTTAATAAATGTTGGATCTATATCATCTAAGTCAGCTACGCCTTCAAAGATATTTTTGATGTTTGTTACTTTTCCTGTAAGGTAATCCTCTGCTGCTAAGCCAATGGCTTTCGCTTTGATTCTTAGGTTGATGTCTTTGGTAACAAGTGTTACCGGAGCTTTAGGGTAATTTTGTTTTGCTTCTAAAGCAGCATTGATAATTTTATGATCGTTTTTTTTAGCTCCGTAAACAGATTCAGCATCTATTTTTAAATCAGAGGTAACCATAGCGATTTTTAAATTCCCTCTATTTTTTCCAAGAGGAATCCAATTGTTTAAGCCGCCATTATCAGACATTTTATCCAAAAATCGAATGATAGCTCTGGCTTCAAAGTTTTTTGTTTCGTTCCCTATTTTAAAGTTATCTAATTCTTCCAAAACTGTAATTGGGATGATTACATTATTGTCTTGAAAATTATTAATAGCGTTGTGATCGAATAAAAGTACTGAAGTGTCCAATACAAATATCTTAGTAGTGTTGGTTTTAGTCATATTTTGATTCGTATTTTCTTATTAAATATAACGATGTTTATGTATGACCAACACTAATGAGGAAATAAGTTATTAGACATTTTTGTTAATAACTTATAGGGTTTTTAAAGAACTATTTGATTTTCAGTTGCTTTAAGAATCGGGGAAGATCGAAAAAAAATTAAGATTTGCTTTTAACATCTAAGGCATCTCGCAACGTATTACCGATAAGCATAAATGACATCACCAAACTCATGATGGCCACACCTGGTATAATGGCCAAGTAAGGTTTTCCTAAAATGATATAATTAAAGTGATCCTTGATAATTCCTCCCCAAGAAGGTGTAGGAGGTTGTGCACCAATTCCTAGAAAACTCAAGCCGCTTTCGATAAGGATTGCTCCTGCAAAATTAGCCGCAGAAATTACGATAATTGGGCCCATAATATTTGGGAGTATGTGTTTGAAAATAATTCTAAAGTCTGAATAGCCTAAAGCCTTGGCTGCTTCTACATATTGTAATTTTTTTGAACTAAGAATTTGTCCTCTGACCACTCTGGCAACTTCTACCCACATAGTCATTCCTACAGCGATAAATACCTGCCAAAAACCTTTTCCTAAGGCTAATGTGATGGCGATCACTAACAATAAGGTTGGAATGGACCAGGTAATATTGATCAACCACATAACAAATGCATCGATTTTACCACCGAAATAACCGGCCGTAGCTCCAATACTAATTCCAAGAATAAGTGAAATGAATACAGCAATAAAACCGATGAAAAATGAAATTCTAGTACCAATTAAAATTCTACTCAACAGATCCCTACCGTAACGATCTGTACCAAAATAATAAGTTTTCGTTTTGATATAAGTTTCAATTGGTTGTTGGAAGTCAGTTATCGGATAGCTTCGTTCTATACCATCTCTGTTAGAAAGTTCTTTTACATATAGATGTTTACTATCTATGCGATATTCGGAAATAGGTGTTTCAACAGCAGGAGTTCTACTTCCATACAGTAAAAAATTAAAAAATGATTGGTCGTTTGCTACCGGTATCTCCAACATCGTAGTTGTAAAACCTGGTTTTTTTGAATGCATTTCTAAATGCATTTGGTTAGCGTTACTAGAACTATCTGGACTCAGGACATAGCAAAATACAGCAATAAAACCGCAAATGCAGATATAGATAAAAGACAAAAGTCCAGAAGTACTTTCTTTGAACTTCTGGACTGCTGTATGACTAAGAGAATTTGAGTTTCTGCTCATTCTAAATCTTATTTTTTAGCAATAAGATTGTTTTTTTTAGGTTCCAATTCACTCAACACTTTCAAAGCTTCATCAATATAGATGTCTTTCGTTAAGTTTTCATGCCAAGCTTCTCTTTTGGCAGCTAAGGAACTATCTTTAGCAATAAGTGGTAGTTCTTTCTCTGGCGATCTAAATTTTAATTTTGATTCATGTTTGAAAACATCTTTAAATTGATCTATTTCAGATTGATGTTTTTTATCTTCTTCTAAATAGGTGTCAAAATTTAAGGAGAATGTATTATTGTCTTGAGCGTTTTTTAGCCAGATAGCATACTCATTGATTTTGTTAAATTCCTTGTTTTTGGAAATTCTATTTTTACTGTTATTGATAACTTCATCAAAATTTTTGTAGAAATCCATTTCTTCGTAACTAGCTCTAGCTATTTTATCCCAGCCAAGTGGATTTTTTTGATCTCTTTCTCCAATTTCAACATAGCTGTATTTGTCTGGCATAGTGATATCTGATCTTACACCTTCCAATTGAGTAGATCCCCCATTGATTCTGTAGAACTTTTGAATTGTTAATTTTACAGCTCCTAAATCATCTGGATAATTGTAATATTTGTTCAGTGGGATTACATTTTGTACGGTTCCTTTACCATAAGTTTGCTTGCTTCCAATAATTACCGCTCTTTTGTAATCTTGCATAGCTGCTGCTAATATTTCCGAGGCAGATGCAGAAAGTTCATTTACCAAAATCACTAAAGAACCGTCCCATTGCATGTCAGAATCTGAATCTTTTTTTACAGAAGGTTTATTGTCTCTGTATTTTACTTGAACGATTGGTCCTTTTTCAATAAACAACCCTCCAATATCTATAGCCGTTTTTAAAGATCCACCACCATTATTTCTAAGGTCAATTAATAAGCCATCAATATTTTCCTTTTTCAGTGCTTCGATTTCTTTTTCCATATCCGAACCAGAATTTCTTCCATTTGGATTTTCAAAATCTATATAAAATTTAGGCAAATTGATTACCCCATACTTTTTACCGTCTTTGATCGCGATACTTGATTTTACAAAAGTTTCTTCTAATTCAACAACATCTCTCACAATAGTGATTTGTTGGATAGAATTGTCTACTTTTTTTACGGTTAAGATAACTTCTGTACCTTTTTTTCCTTTGATCAACTTGATAGCATCATCCAGACGCATCCCTACAATATCAACACTTTCAGAATCCTTCTGTGCTACTTTTAATATAATATCTCCAACTTCTAAATCACCTTGTTTCCAAGCTGGACCTCCAGAAATTAGTTCCACAATTTTTGTGTAATCATTTTTTTCTTGTAGCCTAGCTCCAATACCTTCTATCTTTCCAGATATATTGATGTCAAATTGTTCTTTTATTCTTGGAGCAAAATAGGTGGTGTGAGGGTCAAATTCCTCTACCATGCAATTTACAAAAGTTGAAAACCAATCTGTATGGTCTAATTCAGTAATTCGCTCATAAAAATCGTTAATGTTTTCTAAGGTTTTTTCTCTAGCTTCAATTTCTAAAGTCTTAAAATCTCTTTTTTTGTATTTTTTATCTTCTTTAGCCTTGTCTTCTTCGATTACGGTTAAAGTTTGCAAACGGTTCAGTACATTAAATTTCATTTGCTTTCTCCATGAATCAATCAGCATATTTTTGTTTTTAGCAAAATCAATTTGATCATAATTCATTTCAATTTTTTCTTTTTTGTCAAAATCAAAAGGTTGCGATAAAATTTCTTTGTAATAAGTTCTAGATTCTTCCAAACGCAATTCAAAACGCTCCATAACATACGTATAGAAGCTTAAATCTTCTCGTTTTAGTTGATCGTCTATTTTATATTTGAATTGTTCAAAATCATGAATATCACTTTTTATGAAATACCTTTTTACAGGATCCATTTCATCTATAAATTTTGTATAAACTGCTTTAGAGAACTCATCATCAATATCTTTAGGTTCATAGTGACCATTTTTTAAGATATACCGCAAAACTCCAACGAGTACCTTGTCTTTTTTAGGGTCAGGGTTTGTTGTTGGTTCATAAGTAAAACCTACTAAAACTCCTGTTAAAACAACAAGAGCTCCTAAAATTTGTACTTTTCTTTTAAGACTAAAAATATATTTTTTCAAATGCTTGAATTTTAATGTGTAATGTAAATTTCTCTTTCAGAATTTCGCAACTACTAAGATACATTCAATTTTTGTAATCAAACGCTAAAATGCTGAAAAATATGATTGAATTTGATAAGTTTCAACCTTGTGAATACAAGAGTACAAAATACGCGTTGCATTTAATCTTTAGAAAATGTTAAATATTCAATCTGTTGTCCTGTAAAATTGTAGTAAATTTGTGCTGTTAAAATATTTTTATGGCTGATAGACCCTTGATTTTAGTAACAAATGATGATGGAATTACTGCACCTGGAATTCGCAAGTTAATTGAGGTGATGACAACTTTAGGGGATGTAGTTGTAGTGGCACCAGATACACCACAAAGTGGTAAAGGACATGCCATTACTTTAGACGCGACTTTGTATTTGACAAAAATGAAATCAGAGCTATCGGGAGTGGAAGAGTATACTTGTTCTGGTACGCCTGCAGATTGTGTTAAAATTGGAATCAAAGAGGTGATGAAAAGAAAGCCTGATTTATGTGTTTCTGGAATAAACCATGGAAGTAACGCATCTATAAATGTTATTTATTCGGGGACTATGAGTGCTGCAATAGAGGCAGGTGTAGAGGGAGTGCCATCTATCGGTTTTTCTTTGTTGGATTATGATTGGGATGCAAATTTTAATGGTCTTGAGCCGTATGTTGCAAAAATCGCCAAGAATGTTTTAGAAAATGGTTTGCCCGATGGAGTTGTGCTGAATGTAAATTTCCCGAAAATTACAGAAGAAAAGTTCAAGGGGGTAAAAATAGCGAGGCAAGCTAGAGCAAATTGGAATGAAAAGTTTGACAAGCGTGTGAATCCAATGAAAAAGGAATATTATTGGTTGACAGGAGTTTTTGAAAATTTAGATGGAGGAGAGGATACGGATGAGTTTGCATTGGAAAATAATTATGTTTCCATTGTACCTGTTCAGTTTGATTTAACAGCACATCATTTTATCGCAAAATTAAATAATTGGGATTTGTAGCATGAGACAACAAAAAGAAGTACTTATCGGATTTCTTGTAGCTGTGTTTGCAACATTATCTGGAGTGTATTTGTATGTGGAATTATTTTCAGAATATGATTTCATAACTACATGGGAAATGATTCAAGATGGTGATTTGTATGGGCAAATTATTACTTTAGGAGCCGTGGCAAATATTTTTGTGTTTTTTGTGTATTTAAAAAAGAATCAAGAGAATAGGGCTAAAGGAGTTTTATTAGCAACCATACTAACTGCGCTGATTACCTTATTTACAAAATTTATATAATATGAAATATTACATCATCGCTGGGGAGGCTTCAGGAGATTTACATGCATCTAATATGATGAAGGCTTTGAAAAAAGAAGATCCGAATGCAGAATTTAGATTTTGGGGAGGTGATTTAATGCAGGGGGTTGGAGGTACCTTGGTGAAGCATTATAAAGAATTGTCCTTTATGGGGTTTGTTGAGATTTTAATGAATCTTTCCACAATTTTAGGAAATGTAAAATTTTGTAAAAATGATATTGCGGCGTATCAACCGGATGCATTGATTTTTATTGATTATTCTGGGTTTAATCTAAGAATTGCCAAATGGGCAAAGCAACAAGGTTATAAAACTAATTATTATATCTCTCCTCAAGTTTGGGCAAGTAGAGCGAAGCGTGTAATTGATATTAAAAGAGATATTGATCATATGTTTGTGATCTTACCCTTTGAAAAAGAATTTTACAATACCTATCAATATGATGTAAATTTTGTAGGTCACCCATTAATTGACGCAATTGCTGATAGGAAATTGATGGATGATAAAAGTTTTAGAGAAGAAAATAAATTAAACGAAAAGCCAATAATAGCCTTGTTGCCGGGGAGCAGAAAACAGGAGATTACAAAAATGTTATCTGTAATGTTATCTCTAGTGGAGGATTATAAAGAGTATCAGTTTGTAATTGCCGGTGCGCCAAGTCAAGATTTTGACTTTTATAAAACGTTTATTAAAACTGAAAATGTAAGTTTTGTCACAAACAGAACCTACGATTTGTTATCGGTTTCTAAAGCAGCGTTAGTAGCTTCAGGTACGGCAACGCTGGAAACAGCGTTGTTTAAAATTCCGCAAGTAGTATGTTATAAAGGAAGCAATATCTCTTATCAAATAGCAAAAAGAATTATAACACTAAAGTTTATTTCTTTGGTTAATCTAATTATGGATAAAGAAGTTGTGAAAGAGTTGATTCAGAACGATTTTAACAAGAAAAATTTAAAGTTAGAATTTGAAAAAATAATCGGTGGTACAACCAGAGATGAATTGTTAAACAATTATACAATTCTTGAAGAAAAACTTGGTGGTGCGGGGGCTTCAGCCAAGGTAGCAAAAATGATTTACGAATTGAATAAGTAAATTATTCGTTTTCTGGCTCAGTCATATTGTCCCCGTTTCTTCTGTAACTTCATCGTTTTCAATAGGATCTTCTTCTTCTAATTCTTCTTCTGTAATTGGTTCGTTCAGCGCTTCTTCTTCAAGTTTCTGAAGCGATAATACCCTTTTTATGTTCATAAAATATCCTATGCTTTTCGGAGAGCTTTCATGTATTTTGGCATAACCTTTTTTGTATTCCAATAAGGCCTCGTCATATTCTTTAGATTTTTCATAAAACTGACCATTATAATAATTTCCAAGTGGACTTGTAGGGTGAACTTTCAAAGCCAATTCTCCATATTCTAATAAATGTTTTCCTTCTTCTTGGTCTAGAACTATAGATTCTAAGCGTACAAAGTCATCAATGCGAATCGGAATTTTTTCTCCAAATAAATATTCTATGTTTTCGTATTTATACTGTAGGTATTCCATCGCAGCAAGGGGAGATAAATAGGAAATATTTTTTTCAAATTCCTCATCGTCAATAGGAGAATACATAGAGAAAATATATTCCTGCGCACTTGCAATTGCCTGTGGGGTGCTTATTAAATTATTTGTCTTTTTAAAATTCTCAAATCGATAATTGAAATAAACATTAGAAACCCCCATCATTCCAACATCCGTAGCGTTGATGGTTTCGAGTTTTTTTTGTTCTGTATTATTTCCATGAGACATATAATAGTAAGTGTCGTCTCCCTTAATCTGGCCAGCGTAGTTTTTCATGTATTCAGGCATGTCCGGAGCAAGGTCTGGGTTGATTGCGATATAACCAGTGAATAACGGTTTATTGTCAAAAATAAAATAGTTAATAAAGTTTGCCGTTAAATCATTTGCTACAACCGTTTTAAAAGAGGCAATTCTATATTCGCTTTTAATTCTTGGAATTAATTCTTCTTTGATGAAATTTAAAGTATTCATACTGTTTTCATGTGGAAAACTGTTGAGGATGTTAAAACCATAATCTCTCGACTTATTAGAATTTGCAAAATGGGTTATTCCAAGAATGATTTGTTTTGGAACGGCTTTGTTTTTTGAAAACAGTTTTGCGTCGGCTACATAGGAGTCAAAAAGAGTTTCTGAATCAATGACCAACGTTAAAGGATAACGCTGTCTGCTTTCTTTGTAGTCTTCTGGAATATAAATTTTAACAACTTTTATTTCATTCAGATAAGTACTATGAATGTCTATTGCAGTTATTTCTTGAGCGAAAAATTTTAATGAAAGAAATAAAAATAGAGAAAAGAGAATGTTTTTTTTCATAAAAGAAGGCATCGCAGTTTTTGTTTTCGAATGTACAACATATTTCGTTTTTTGCTGTGACAGAAAATCAATTTAAAAAGTTTTTCGTCACTAGCATTCGATGGTGACAAATTTACATATTATACTATGTTAACGAAGAAAAAATGAAAATGTTTTTGAGAAACAGTTCATGTTATAAAATTTAATCCAAAGCTTTCCCTGTTTTTTTCAATAGTTATATATTTACATCCAAAATATAAGAGAGATGACACAAGCAAATTGGCAACCTGTAAAGCCTTCAAGCCATTTAGGAGAAGCATATACTGATATTACTTATAATAAATCTGGCAACGTTGCGAGAATTGCGTTTAATAGACCAAATGTGAGAAATGCGTTTCGCCCAAGAACAACTTCTGAATTGTATGATGCGTTTTACAATGCTCAAGAAGATAATGATATAGGTGTTATTTTATTGTCTGCAGAAGGTCCTTCAACAAAAGATGGAGTATATTCTTTTTGTTCAGGTGGAGATCAATCTGCACGTGGTCATAAAGGATATGTTGGAGAAGATGGTTCGCATCGTTTGAATATTCTTGAAGTACAACGTTTGATCCGTTTTATGCCTAAGGTTGTGATTGCTGTAGTTCCTGGTTGGGCAGTAGGTGGAGGTCATAGTTTACATGTGGTTTGTGATTTGACGTTAGCGAGTAAAGAACATGCTATTTTTAAGCAAACTGACGCGGATGTTACTAGTTTTGACGGTGGTTATGGTTCTGCTTATCTAGCCAAAATGGTTGGACAGAAAAAAGCAAGAGAGATATTTTTCTTGGGAAGAAATTATTCAGCACAAGATGCCTATGAAATGGGAATGGTTAATGCTGTTATTCCTCATGATGAGTTAGAAGATACGGCCTATGAGTGGGCTCAAGAAATTCTGGAAAAATCACCGATGTCTATAAAAATGCTGAAGTTTGCGATGAATTTAACAGATGATGGTATGGTTGGTCAGCAAGTTTTTGCGGGTGAAGCAACTCGTTTGGCATATATGACAGATGAAGCAAAAGAAGGACGAAATGCGTTCTTAGAAAAAAGGAAACCTAACTTCGATAAAAAATATATAGTGTAAGAATAAAATCTTAATACTTAACAAAACTAAAGGCTAAAATAAATGAAACCACAAATAGTTACATTTTTAATTAAATGTCCGGATCAAAAAGGGATTATTGCCAAATTGACTCACTTTTTTTATCAAGAAGGATTTAATATTGTAAGTTCTCAGCAATATACAAATGAGGAAGAACAACTATTTTTTATGAGATTAAGAGTGGCTTCTGATGCCTCGGTTGTATTGAGTAAAGATCAGTTAGAAGAACGTTTTGCTCGTTTGGCAGAGGCCTATCAAATAACATGGAGTGTTGATTATGGGCGTAAAAAGCAAAAGGTAGCTATTATGGTATCGCATACAAGTCATAATTTATATGATTTGTTACATAGACATAAAGAAGGTAAACTACTGTGTGATGTGAAAATGGTGGTTAGTAACCATGAAAAATTAAAGCCTGTAGCAGATATGTTTGGAATTCCCTTTCATTATTTACCAGTAAATAAGGAAACGAGAAAAGAGCAGGAGAGAGATTTAATTTCATTATTCGATAGCAATCAGATTGATTTAATTGTGATGGCACGCTATATGCAAATATTGACGAATGATTTTATAAATCATTATCCTAGCAAAATAATTAATATCCATCATTCTTTTTTACCTGCTTTTCAAGGAGCGAATCCATATAGGAGGGCCTATGAACGTGGTGTTAAATTAATTGGAGCTACCGCACATTATGCAACAGAAGAGTTAGATGAAGGACCTATTATTGAACAAGGAGTAGAAAGGGTAACTCATGAAAGTTCTGCTGATTCTTTGAAAAAGATAGGTGCTGACATAGAGACTATGGTCTTGGCTAGAGCCGTTGGTTGTCATTTAAACAATCAGATAATTGTGGATGGAAACAAGGCAATTGTTTTTCCAATGACTGGTGAGTAAAAACGAAATTTAAAGCGATGAAAATTATTTGTATTGGCAGAAATTATGCAAAACATATTGCAGAATTAAAAAATGAGAAAACAGAAGAGCCTGTGTTTTTTTTAAAACCGGATTCGGCAATACTTCCGAAAAAGATGCCATTTTTTATTCCCACTTTTTCTAATGAAGTGCATTATGAGGTTGAAGTTTTGGTAAAGATTAACAAAGTTGGAAAACATATCAGTCCTAAATTTGCTCATAAATATTATGATGAAGTTGGATTAGGTATAGATTTTACAGCACGGGATGTACAAAAAAGTTGTAAAGAAAAAGGATTGCCTTGGGAAAAAGCAAAGGCTTTTGACGGAAGCGCCGTGATGGGAGAATTTGTTGCTAAAGAAACATTAGGTGATTTACAGAATCTTCCTTTTTCTATGAAAAAAAATGAAACTACTGTGCAAGAAGGAAATACAAATGAAATGATTTGGGAAATTGATGAGTTAATTTCATATGTGTCGCAATATTTAACCTTAAAAAAAGGGGATGTTATTTTTACGGGTACACCGGCCGGTGTTGGAGCTGTTGCAGAAAACGATATTTTAATTGGAGAGCTCAACGGGAAAAAGAGTTTTGAAGTGAAAATAAAATAAAAAAACGCCTAACGTCTGTTAGGCGTTTTTTTTTGAAGGAATTGTTTGCTTGAGTATCTAAATATTACAAAACTTTGTTTGTTTTCTTTTGATTTGCAAATGAGAGGTTTTGAAGAAAAGACTTTTAATAGTATGTATGTTGGCAGAAATAAATTTTAGAATACTCATGTGTGTTTTAAGTAAGTAAAAAAAGACTTTTTGAATTGTCTTGAAAATTAAGATGGATACTGAAGAAAAATGCCTTAATATTAAAGAAGTTTCTTGAGGTAAAGTTCTATAAATGAACTAGACTTCTGTATTTTTGTAGCTCTAAAAAAGGATAGAATTTGAAAGTAGAAATAATTACCATTGGCGATGAGATTTTAATTGGTCAAATTGTAGATGCCAATTCTCAATGGATGGCCAAAGAATTGAATAAGATTGGAGTATCAGTGTACCAAGTAACCTCTATTCAAGATGATGAAGAGCATATTTTAAACGCCTTAAAAGCTGCGCAGAATAGGGTAGATGTGGTTTTGGTAACCGGTGGTTTAGGACCAACAAAAGACGATATTACAAAACATACATTTGCTAAATATTTCTCTGATGAATTGGTTTTGAATGATGCGGTAGTAAACCATGTAAAAAGTATGTTTTCAAAACGAAATATTCCTTTTTCAGAATTGAACCGGTTACAAGGATTGGTCCCTTCAAAGTGTAAGGTTTTGCATAATGAACTAGGGACTGCGCCAGGAATGCTTTTCGAAGAAAACGAAACCATTTTTGTCAGTATGCCAGGAGTGCCTTTTGAAATGAAGGGATTGATGACAAACCAAGTTTTACCATTTCTAAGAAACAAATTTACGCTGCCCTATATTCAACATAAGACGATTATAACTTACGGAATTGGAGAAAGTGCTCTAGCAGAAAAATTAGAGACATGGGAAGAGGAGCTACCTGAGATGCTAAGTTTGGCGTATCTGCCATCACCAGGGAAGGTGAAATTAAGAATTTCAGGAAAAGGTTTTGAAAAGGAAGTGGTAGAAACTACAATTGATACGGAAGTGGCGAAATTACAAAAGCTCTTAGGGGATTTGATTGTTGGCTATGAAGATGATCAAAGTATCGTAGAGCTTATAGCTTCTTTGTTAAAGAATAGTAATAAAACTTTGGGAGTTGCAGAAAGTTGTACTGGGGGGTATTTGACTGCTTTATTAACAGAAAAACCTGGCGCATCAGCCTTCTTTAAAGGCTCTTTGGTAGCTTATACAAAAGAGATGAAAATTAGAGAATTAGAGGTTCAGTCAAGTACTATTGAACAGTTTTCAATAGTGAGTACTCAAGTGGCGGAAGAGATGGCTTTTGGCATGTTGAAAAAACACAATACGGATTATGCAATTGCTACTACCGGAAATGCCGGGCCAACAACGGATGAAACAGATAAATCAGTTGGTGTGGTTTGTGTTGCAATAGCATCAAATTCAGGGGTTTATTCAGAGGAGTTTAATTTTGGAAAACCAAGAGAAAAGGTAATTCATAGAAGTTCTAACAAAGCTTTGGAACTTTTAAGAAAAGAAATTATAAAAAACTATTGAAAAATGTTTGGTGGTATCTAGAATTAATCGTTAATTTGCACCTCGTTTAGAAAATAACAATAAAAGAGTTTTAAAGATGTCTAGAGTTTGTGAACTTACAGGAAAAAAAGCAATGGTAGGAAACAATGTTTCTCATGCATTGAATAGAACAAAAAGAAAATTCAACGCTAATTTAATTACAAAGCGTTTTTTCATACCAGAAGAAGATAAATGGATTACATTAAAAATATCTACTTCTGCATTAAAAAATATCAATAAAGTTGGTATTTCAGCAGCATTAAAAGAAGCTAGAGCAAAAGGATTTATAAAATAATCTTTTTTCTTATAAATTATATATAGAGATGGCAAAAAAAGGAAATAGAATTCAGGTAATTTTAGAATGTACTGAGCACAAAGCTACTGGGAAACCAGGTACTTCTAGATACATCACGACTAAGAATAAAAAAAATACTCCTGATAGAATGGAATTGAAGAAATTCAACCCAATCTTGAAGAAGATGACTGTTCACAAAGAAATTAAATAAGGTAAGACATGGCAAAGAAATCAGTAGCAACGTTACAGACAGGTTCGAAAAGATTGTCTAAAGCTATCAAAATGGTAAAATCTCCAAAAACAGGAGCTTATACATTTGTTGAAGCAATTATGGATCCTTCTAAAGTGAAAGACTTTTTAGCTAAAAAGTAATTTGCTTATATAAGATATTTAAAGCTACTTTCAATTTGTTGGAAGTAGCTTTTCTTATTTAATATTATTACGTAATTTTGAATCAATTGCGAATCAGAAAATTGAATTCACTAACATTATTTTATGAGCTTTTTTAAAAAGATTTTTTCAAAAGAAAAAAAAGAAACTTTAGATAAAGGATTAGAAAAAACAAAAACTAGTTTTTTCGAAAAGTTGACCACTGCAGTAGCAGGTAAATCTACAGTAGATGCCGAGGTATTAGATGATCTAGAAGAGGTACTTATTGCATCAGATGTAGGAGTTGATACAACATTGAAAATAATTGAAAGAATTGAAACTCGTGTAGCAAAGGACAAATATGTTGGTACCAATGCGTTAAACGAAATTCTAAGAGAAGAAATTGCAGGTTTACTTTCTGAAACAAATCTTGGTAATGAAACTGAATTCTCGATTCCTGAAACTAACAAACCTCATGTGATTATGGTAGTTGGTGTGAATGGCGTAGGGAAAACTACAACCATCGGAAAGTTATCGGCACAATTTAAAAAACAAGATAAAAAAGTTGTTTTAGGGGCAGCAGATACATTTAGAGCAGCAGCTATTGATCAGCTACAGGTATGGGCTGATAGAGTAGAGGTGCCTATTGTGCGTCAAGAAATGGGATCAGATCCGGCATCTGTTGCGTTTGATACGTTAAAATCTGCGGTTGCGCAAGATGCAGACGTTGTAATTATTGATACCGCTGGTAGGTTGCATAATAAAGTTAACTTAATGAATGAGTTAACTAAAATTAAAAAGGTAATGCAGAAAGTGGTTGCAGATGCTCCTCACGAAGTTTTATTAGTGTTAGATGGTTCTACAGGACAAAATGCTTTTGAGCAGGCAAAACAATTTACTTTGGCTACAGAGGTTAGTTCCTTAGCTGTAACTAAATTGGACGGTACTGCAAAAGGAGGAGTGGTAATTGGTATTTCAGATCAATTCAAAATTCCAGTGAAATATATCGGAGTTGGTGAGGCCATTGACGATTTACAAGTTTTTAATAAAGTTGAATTTGTAGATTCTTTCTTTAAATAGAAAATTTATAAAGTGAATATAAAAGAGTGCCTAATGGCGCTCTTTTTTTTGTTTATAGGTTTCTATAATTATTGTCTTAAATCTTATTTGTAATGAGTATTTTTGCAGTCTAAAATATCAAATCAATGAGAACGAAGTCTTCAAAGCAAAATAAAATCAATGTAGTAACTCTTGGATGCTCAAAAAATGTATATGATTCTGAGGTGTTAATGGGACAGTTGAAAGCTAATGACAAAGAAGTTGTGCATGAGGATGCTAATGATGATGGAAATATTGTGGTAATCAATACCTGTGGTTTTATTGGTAAAGCGAAGGAAGAATCTGTAAATACAATTTTACATTATGCTGAAAAAAAGGCTGAAGGTTTGGTTGATAAGGTGTTTGTTACGGGGTGTTTGAGTGAAAGGTATAAGCCAGATTTAGAGAAAGAAATCCCTGATGTGGATGAGTATTTTGGTACGCATGATTTGCCAAATTTATTGAAAGTTTTAGAAGCTGACTACAAACATGAACTGATTGGTGAGCGTTTGACAACAACTCCTAAACATTACGCTTATCTAAAGATAGCAGAAGGGTGTGATAGACCTTGTTCTTTTTGTGCAATTCCTATTATGAGAGGTAAGCATAGATCAACTCCAATTGAAGAATTGGTCATTGAAGCTACTAAATTGGCTGAGAAAGGAATCAAAGAATTAATTTTGATTGCCCAAGATTTGACTTATTATGGGTTAGATATTTATAAAAAGCGTGAGTTAGCGGGATTGTTAAAAGAATTAGTAAAAGTAGAGGGCATCGAATGGATCCGTTTGCATTATGCGTTTCCTGCAGGGTTTCCATTAGACGTGTTAGAGGTCATGAGAAATGAACCTAAAGTTTGTAATTATTTGGATATACCGCTACAGCATATCAATACTGAAATTTTACAATCAATGCGCCGTGGGACAACACATGAAAAAACAGTAAATCTAATTAACGAATTCCGTAAGGAAGTACCAGAAATGGCTATTAGAACTACCTTAATAGTTGGGTATCCTGGTGAAACTGAAGAGATTTTTGAAGAATTAAAGCAATGGGTGATTGATTCAAGGTTTGATAGATTAGGAGCATTTGCTTATTCTCATGAAGAAAATACGCATGCGGGTACGTTGAATGATGATGTGCCTGAAGATGTGAAAGAGGCACGAGTTGCAGAAATTATGGAAATTCAATCTCAGATTTCATTTGAGTTAAATCAGGAAAAGGTTGGTAAAACGATCAAATGTTTATTCGATAAAAAAGACGGGAATTACTTTATTGGTAGAACTGAGTTTGACTCGCCAGATGTAGACAATGAAGTTTTAATTGATGCAACAAAGCATTATGTTCAAGTTGGACAGTTTGTAAACGTAAAAATTACTGAAGCTGGAGATTTTGATTTATACGGAGAGCCTGTTTAAGTTGTAAAGATGAAAAAAGCCTATTTTAACTGGAGTACCGGAAAAGATTCTGCGTTGGCATTGTATAAAATTACGCAAGCAAAAGATTTTGAAATAGGTACATTATTGACCAATATTAATGGAGAGTTTGGCCGTGTTTCAATGCATGGTCTTAGAGAGGAATTGTTGGACAAACAAGCCGAGTTGATTGGATTGCCTTTGAAGAAAATTCATTTTCCAGGAGATGTGACAATGTCTTTATATGATAAAATCATGAAGGAGGCAATGGAGGACATCTTAAAATCAGACTACAAACATGCTGTTTTTGGTGATATTTTTTTAGAGGATTTAAAAGCTTACAGGGATAAAAAACTGAGTGAGGTTGGAATAGAAGGTGTATATCCTTTATGGAAAAAAGACACAAAAGCTTTGTTGAAGGAGTTTTTAGAGTTAGGTTTTAAGGCTATTACAGTTTGTGTAAATACCAAACTCTTGGATGAAAGTTTTGTAGGAAGAGAGATAAATGAACAGTTTATTGCTGATTTACCTGATGAAGTTGATGTGTGTGGTGAAAATGGAGAGTTTCACACATTTGTTTTTGATGGACCAATTTTTTCCGAACCAGTTCCGTTTGAAATTGGAGAAAAGGTTCTTAGAACCTACAAAGCAAATACGGATACCTCAGATGATAATTGTGGGAATTTCTCAAAGGATAAAGACCAAAATTGTTACAAAGAAAAGAAAGATCAATCGTCTTGGGATACCGGCTTTTGGTATTGTGATTTATTGCTGAAAAAGGATTAGATTTGTATTGAAATAGTTGGTTTTTTAACGAAGGAACTAAGGTGATTCATTTATAACCAATAATTTGTATCTATGTGTTTTTGGTGTATTCATAGCGTAAATTTTAAAACGTATTTCTTCTAACTGTTTACATAGATCATCCTTTTTTTCAACAACCTCGAAATATCGATTGGTGGTTTTGGTCATGTAGTTATACCAACTTTTTCCTTTTTGTTTTGCAACCAAATTTTTAAGATAACTTTTTTTGGATTCAAGATTATTCGTGCCATTATAGTCTTTTAAGTTTTTATAGTCAATGAGTCCGATGATTCGTAAGTCTCCATTTATTTTATGGTAACGTTTACATAATACGGCTATATCTTTTGCTTGAATGCTTTGTGGTGTGTTGGTATAGTTGCTTAAATTAATTCCATGTCTGAGTTGTTTTGAAGTGAAGGATCCAATTTTAATTTTATCGATGGTCAATTGATAGGTTCCCTTTTTAAGTTGCGTTATTTTTAAAATTTCTTGATTGTAATTTTTGGTAAAATCGACAAGTTGTTCGGCTGCTTTATAATTTTTTGTTAAGGGAAATGGAAGCGAATTATTGTTGACCATGAATGTCAAATTATTTGAGTCAGGTACCACTGTAACTGCTGAGTTTTTAACTGAAATTAATTTTCTTTTTTTTGCGTTAATTTTTATTTCAGAAATTTTATTGGGTGTTTCAATACTATTTAGAATTGTATGCATCATAATAAAATGGCCTGTATCACCTGGATGCACTCTATCTTGACTTATTATTGTTTTTGATGGATTTTTTTTCTGAACAAGTTTGTTAAAACGAAGCATCTCTGGTTGAAGGTCAACGAGCAAAGCATCGTGTTTTTTAGCTAATTTTCTAATATGGATCGAACATTTTTCAAGGGCATCATTTACTCCGATATTATTTGTACAATCAATTTTTGCAGTTTGGTCATATATGGAAGGAGTCAAGAAAATCGGAATAATTCCGTTTTTTATTATAAGATTCGCAAGTTTTTCTGTTTTTATATAATAGTTTTCTAGTGCTTTTTGACGTTTCTTTAAAAGATTGTCCGTAATTTTTAAATCGGGATTATATAAATATTGTTGCACATCGTTCATACCTACCATTAGAAAGGCATAATTTGGCTTATGAATTAAGATATCTGATTCAAATCGCTCAAGCATACCATCTGCAACATCACCAGAAATACCACAATTAATATATTTTAAATGTATGTTGGGGTGTCTTGTAGCAAAATAGGTTTGCAGTAACATATGATATCGTCCATCCTGTGTAATGCTATTGCCAATAAAACATATGGTCTTCCTATTATTAAACTTTGGTGCTATTTGAGAAAAGCAACAATGAATTGAGATTATAAATAAGAAGGTGAATAGTGTTTTGAGTGTGATTTTCATAAACTAGGTTTGAATACTCAAAAATAGCTTTATTGCAAATCGATTCGAATTTGAAATGGTTTTATTTGGAACACATATGAGCGTTTATCATTAACGTACTTGTTGGTTAGTTTATGATGATATTTCTATTTATAAAATTGCCTTGTTTGGTTTTAAGAGAGACAATATAGACTCCTTTATCAATAGTAGGATTGAGTTCTAATTCTAATATATTCCCTTTAATGGAATGTTTTTTAGGCATTAAATATTTCCCTAAATTATTGTAAATGGAGATGTTTTCTATTTGTGAATTTCCAATATTGATATTGGTTTTATAGTTTGAGGTAGGGTTAGGAAAAAAATGATTCATGACGTTGTTTTTTAGCAGGCTCTTGACAGATAAATCTGCTGATGCTGGTAAATCAAATGGATGATGAAAACCAAAAGAGTCAGAGGTCTCATCAAAAATAGTTACTTTATAAACCTCGTTCCAACCGGTAACGTATAACGTTTTTTTATCGCTACCTCCAAATACCATATTGGTTGTTTTGGTAGGAAAGTTGATTGTACCGGTTTGTGTTCCTTGCTTATTGAAAACTTGAATGGTAGCCTTTGACGATACGTATAGATTTTCATCAGAGTCCAACGCCATTCCATCCGCTCTAGATAGACCATCTCCATCATTGTTATTTGTTAAAGTTGCAAAAACATGCTTATTACTCAAATGTCCGGTTTGTGAGTCAATATCGTATTTGTAGATGTTATAGGATTGTGAGTCGTTCACAAATAAGTGCTGCCCGTCATTAGAAATCAAAATTCCGTTTGGGTATAGGTATCCGGTTCCATCATCTACAATTGTTAAAATGCCATCATGTGTAATATAATAAACTCTTCTTGCGGGTTGATAGGGTGAATTACTCCCAGAAGGGTCAGTAAAGTAAACCCCACCTTTAGCATCTACACATAAATCATTCACATTGTCAAAACGAGTACCATTATATCCTTCACTTAAATACTCAATAAAAGTACCTGATGTAGTGCGTTTAGAAATTTTTCCTGCACTAAATTCACATATTACTAGATCTTTGTTTGAGTCAAACATGAGACCGTTTGGTTTTGTATTCATTGTAAACGCTAGTTCAAATGTGTTGTCAATCGTAGAATATTTATAAACTTTAAAATCATTTAAATCCGAAAAATAAATGTACTCAGTTCCATCCCACGCCGGACCTTCTAAGAATTTATAATTATGAGTACTTATTTTGATAGGAGTCTGACCAATGGCAATTGAACAGAGGCACAAAAGGATTAGAGAAAAAATGTTTTTCATAGCGTTTTTGACTAAAATTATTTTTGGCTGCAAGAAATTAAAATAAGGAATTGAAAACTTCGTCAGGATTATCTTTTGGTGCTACCGCATTACCTTATGAATTTCATTTATCAACTAGGTTTAGTATCAATAAGTTTGTTTATTTTAGCTTTTAACTGTTAGGTTGTTCTTGTAAACCGACATATAGTTTTAATAATTAGATTTTCTATTGCATGCCGAATACATATATTCCTTATAAGTCCACAGGGTATTTTTCTACTTTAATGGTTGACTATCTTGACAGGAAAGATTCTGTGAAAAATTTATATGGAAATTTTCCAAATTTAGATGGTTTCCAAAAACAGATAGAGCAGAAAAGCGAGCAATTTAGTTTGAATTCAAGAGAAATATTGGTTTCTAGCTTAAAAAAGCAATATGTAGATACAAAAGTGTCAGAGTTGACACTAGATCATATAGACTCCTTAAAGATGCCAAATTCTTTTACAATCGTTACAGGGCATCAATTAAACTTGTTTACAGGGCCACTATATTTTCTTTATAAAATAGTGAGCACTTTAAATTTATCGAAAAAATTAAAAGAGGAATTTCCTGAGAAAAATTTTGTGCCTGTTTATTGGATGGCAACGGAAGATCATGATTTTGAAGAGATAAATCACTTTTTTGTAAAGAGTGAAAAAGTAAGTTGGGAGATTGAAAGTTCTGGACCGGTGGGTAGAAAAAGAATACAAAATTTTGATAAAGTATTCGAATTGTTCTCTGAAGTATTGGAGAATAGGCAATCATCAAAATATTTGAAAGACTTGTTTTATAATGCTTATTTGAAAAATAATTGTTTAACTGAAGCAACTCGATTTTTGGTAAATGAATTGTTTGGTGAATTCGGATTAGTGATTGTAGACGGTGATGATAAAGTATTGAAGCAAGAATTTATTCCTTATGCAAAGAGAGAGTTAGAGGATAGTTATGCTAAAAATGCAACAAAGAGTACAAATGAATTTTTAGAGAGTAATTATAAGTTACAGGTAAACCCAAGGGATATTAATTTGTTTTATATTGAGAATGAACTTAGAGAACGTGTTGTTTTTGAGGACGGGGTGTATAAAATTAACAATACTGATAAAACTTTTACAAAGGAAGGAATTATTAAGGAATTAGAATGCTCTCCAGAAAAATTCAGTCCAAATGTAATAATGCGTCCTTTATATCAAGAAGTAGTTTTACCAAA
This sequence comes from Flavicella sp. IMCC45537, assembly GCF_057197705.1. Classification (NCBI taxonomy): domain Bacteria; kingdom Pseudomonadati; phylum Bacteroidota; class Flavobacteriia; order Flavobacteriales; family Flavobacteriaceae; genus Flavicella; species Flavicella sp. IMCC45537. Next base: position 1,459,353 of record NZ_CM170067.1, on the reverse strand, counting down.
TCTCTGTTATATTGGAGGAGGGGGAGAGCTTGCCTATTGGTTTCAATTAAAAAATCTATTTAATGCTTCTGAGGTTGTTTTTCCAATACTTTTATTGAGAAATTCGGTAATGATAGCGTCGGAAAAGCAAGGGAAAAAAATAGAAAAATTGAACCTTAGTTATGCGGATTTATTTCTAAAGCAAACAGCATTAATTGAAAAAGTAGTTCGAGAGTGTTGTAAATTAGATTTAAACTTATCAAAAGAAAAAGAGCTTTTGAATAATTTATTTAAAGGCTTAAAGCCTATTGCAGAGCAAACGGATATTAGCTTTTTGGGAGCGCTTGAGGCACAACAAAAAAAGCAACTAAAAGGATTACAGAATCTTGAGAAAAGGCTTTTAAAAGCTGAAAAAAGGAAATATTTAGATGTAACAAATAGAGTAAAAGAAATTCAAGATGCATTATTCCCACGTCAGGGGTTACAAGAAAGAAATAGTAATTTCACTGAGTTTTACGAAGAGTATGGAGCATCGTTAATTCCGTCTCTATTACAGGAGTTAGATCCTTTAAGAATGGATTATACCATATTAGAATTATAAAAAAAGCGACTGTGAAGTCGCTTTTTTTATTTTTATTTACAAGCACTTTGTGCAGCGGTATTTGAAATTTCGTTAATTACCGTATTGTTGTTTTTGTATTTGTTTAAATCTACAAATAAAATTCTATCGATATAAAATCCTAAAGATCTTCCAGTGATAATAAGTTTGTATGTTTGGTTTGCCTTAAAATTATAAACAGCAAAAGGTCTATTATAGTGAGGAACATCGGTGCTTGCGTTATGAGTATCCAATCTCATGTTATTGACCCAACTAACGTTAGATGCTCCATAAAATTTAGTGTTATTTTTTAAAAGCCATGTTTTGGTATCAGGGAGTACGTTTTTAGAGTCATAATCTTCAATACATGGATTTGGTTCTCCTGGAGTAAAAGTGGCTCCATCAAGCCCTTCAACTCTAATAAAGCAGTCATTGTGTTTGTCCCCTTCTTCGTTTAGCTTTTTAAAAGATCTAAGGTAAAGTCGATAAATTCCAGCATTTTTAATTTCAAAAGTATATTCTAATGGGGAGACTTTTTCAGGGTCATTCCAGCTAAGCCAGGTTCCTGTGTAATGTATATAGCCTGTTCCTTTATGATCTGTAATTTCTTTTGTTTCGTGTATCGTGGAAGTCCAACTCTTTCTACCAATTAAGGTCTCATTGCTAAAAGACCAAAGATTTAAGTCAGATTTTGTGTTTTCCGCTTCCATCACAACAATTCCATTTTCTTCTGTAAAAATGTCACATTTATTTTCTGTAGGTGTTGTATTGGTGTCAATAATAGGAAAGGCAATTTGACTAACGTCATCGCATACTGGGGGTAAAGTAACTACAGGTTGCTCCTCTTCTGGTTCTTCTTCTTCAATTGGGTTCTCTTCTTCATTTGCTTCTTTTTCTGTTTCCTCTGTTTCATCAATGCTCTCCGCAGAATCGGAAGAACAGTCAGACATTATAAGACCTAGAAATAGCGTGGCAATGATTGTGAATTTTAGTTTCATTTGGGTTTTTGGTTTGATTAGTTATGACTAAGATATATAGAGTGCCCTTCAAAATGAAACGAATTACTGTAGCGTATGTTTTTAATCAAGAATTATATGTGTTTATTTTCTATGGAGTTAACTTTTGTCTAGATTCTGAATAGTCATGTTGGTCTAAAAAAAGTTCAGCAATACTTTTGAGTCGTAAAACTCATCGTATTGCTGAATTAGATTTTCAGATTTATTGATCCGAAAGTGTTTTTAAAAATGCAATAATGTCTTTTATTTCTTTTTCTGATAAATCTAAATTATCAAAAGGTAATGTCTGATGAGGAACATCAAAACCTAAACCAGCTCCACCACCTTGATTGTAAAAGTCCAACACTTCTTCAAGAGTGTTATAGATGCCATTATGCATATACGGGGCTGTTAAAGCTATGTTTCTTAGGGTTGGAGTTTTAAAAGCTCCTTTTCTTTCGTCAGTATGAAAAATGGTATATCTCCCTAAATCTGTATCTAGTTTTTGATTTTTGTTTGATCTTGGGACTCCGATTATTTCCAATTCAGATTCATTGAAGTTTGGTGGTACTGTACCATTAAATAAAGGGGGGAAGTGGCAGGTTGCACAAGCCGCTTTCCCCATAAAAAGATTAAAACCTTTTTTCTCCGCTTCTGTTAAATTGCTTTCAGTTTTGTTAATGTTATTATCAAATCTTGAGTTGAACTTATTTAAGGTTCTAACATAGGATGCAATGGCATGACGTATATTTTCATCAGTAGCGCTTTTAGTGTACAAACTATCAAATCTAGCTTTGTAGTATGGGTTGATAGAAACAATATTTTCAAGTGTTTCTAAATTAGAATCGAATTCATTGTGGTTTGTAACGACTCCCACAATTTGTCCTTCTAAACTACCCGCTCGGTTATCGTAGAAAAATGCTTTTTGCAAGCCAGCATATGCAATAGTTGGCGTGTTTCTTATTTGATTTCGGTCAAATGTTTTTCTTCCATCGGCAAAGCCTTTTTCTTTGATATGGCATGTGGCGCATGACATATTTTTGGTGGTAGATAAATTTTTATCATGGAATAATTCTTTACCCAATGCAACTTTATCAGTCAAATAGATGGTATCACTATTATGGTCTGTAAAGTAGTTGATATTGAACATCTCTTCACTGAATAATGAATTGAATTCGTTTTGGGTAGCCAATGAAAATGGAAAAGTAACTTGCCAATCCGTAGCAGTTTTGTTCCAAAGTTCTAGTTGCTTATTCGTATGGTTTTTAATGAAATTGAAACGGTCAAAATCATCAAAATCTTGAGATAATAATTTTTGTGATTTTTGAATTTCATGCAACCATTCATTATAAATTTCAATATGGACAAAACGTTCTTTGTATAGCGTAATAATATGCGAAACACTTTGATAAACTAAAGTAGATTCTTTTAAAGATTGCCCAAGAACTGGAGAGTCAAAATTAGTCAAACCTGTCGTAGCAATTCTTAATACAGCATCACGTATTAGCCATAAAAGGTTATGATCTTTAAGTTTTATGTGTGTGTTTTGGTAAATAAATTTAATTCTATCACTTGTATGTTTTGAGGTGATAAAAATCTGCTTGTCTTTTGGGGTATCGCCAAAAAGGTTTTCTTCAATTACTTGAAATCCAATAGGGGGTCTGACTTTGATATCCGTTGCATCCTCTTCCTGAATTCGTAATAAATTAGGGGAGTTTAAAGTTTTGTAATTTTCTTTATCTAAGGAGGATAATATGGGTTCTGAAAGTTTGAAATATTTTCGTGCTTGTAAGTAAAATTCTTTATTTTGATGCGTGCTTTCTGTTGATTGGATGCTATCTAAATATAAAAAACTTTTTTTAAGATGAGCTTTGTAATAGGTTTCTAAATTTAATATTGGGTTAGATTTGATGGGTTGATTACTTGATTTTTCTTCTTTGCAAGCGCTATTGATAAATAGCAAAAGACATACACAGATTGTGTATGTCTTTTTGATAATTGAATGATTCATATATTATCTGTCTAATCCTTCGATAGTGTATAAAGTAGAACCTTCTACTGCCCAGTGGTTTTCAGCATCTAAAACGGCACTGTAGTCAGTAAATAATTGACCTGTTTTAGTATTCCATCCATGGTTTTGAGTAATCAACATAAAAGTGTTTTTTCCGTTATTCACCACATCCGTTACGTCTATCATTCCTGTAATTTCCCAAAATTTAGCTGTTGTGCCATATCCTAATGTTTCAGCATTTGTTTGATCACATTCTAAAACTGTTTTGATGGCACCAGTATTTAAGTCATATTGGTATACTTTTGCAAATCCATTGTCAGCAAAAGACTTGTAACCATTTGGGTCTTCTTGAATATATGCATAATTCTCTGTAACCAAAATGTTGTCTGGAGAATGGAACATTTCAGCTTTTCCTCCAACTTTATCTCCATCTAAAACGCAAGTTATTTTTGCAGCACCTGTTGGGTCAGTATCGTTTAATGTTACTTTGTAAATACGACCTAATAAAGTTCCTTTTCCTACTAAATCAGGCTTGTTTCTTCCTGTAACGCAAAAGTATATTTCTCTTTGGTTTTCAGCAGTTCCTCTTCTCCAGTCAATATCTTCTAATCTAGAGAATCCCATCAAACCTTTGGCTTTACACTCTGCATCTAAGGCAGAAATTTCTGTTTCTTCTAATTCCACAAAATCAGCAGTGTACTCTGTTCCTTCAATCATGTCTACTTCATTTGTAATTCCAGCAGAAGTAACTTTTAGTCCATATAACTTTCCTCCTTCTAAGTCTCCTCTGTTTCCTACATACATACCTAATTGTCCAGAAGGTACAGAGTTATCAGAATGATCATCTCCAATAAAGGCAACGGTTTTATCAGTATATGCATCTTTACCAATAACAACAGCATTTTCCGTAGACCATTGTCCGAATGCAGTTAACATTTTAGCAGAACTTGCTCCTTTTGTTGGTTTCCAAGGATTTGTTAAGAATACTCCTTTAGAAGCACCTCCCCATTCACCTCCAGAAAGGTATAAAGGTCCAAAGCCATGTTCGTCTTCAGAAATTAAGGATCCAGAACATTGAGCAGTTGCAGCTGTTGCGTCAGCGTTAACAATATATTCTCCATAAGCAACCTCTAAGTTACTGTTTAAGTAAATTCTAGCAATTGAGTAGTCTGCTTCTATGTTATTGATCAAAGTAAAAGTTCCATCATTATTTCCAATCAAACCAGCACCATCTGCCATAGATCCATAGACAAAATGTTTACTTTCCGGAATTGTGTCTTCAGATGATAAAATAGGTTTTACCACAATATTGGAAAAATCACTTGAAACTTTTAAAAGGTTAGGAGTTTTTGATGTTTTTAGTGAATTTGTGAAATCAATTTCACCAAAGTTTTTACCGTCTTCACCATCAAGCCCATTGATACCATTGATACCGTTTTCACCATTGGCACCATCAAGTCCGTTGATTGCGTCTTCTGTACATGCAACGGTAGCGGCTGCTAAGAATGCCATTGCTACAGTCTTTAAAATAGACATTTTTGAAATTTTCATAATTGAATTAGTTTTTAGGGATTAATTATTTTGACGCAAATCTATCTCTGTATGAAAAGCTTAGAGTTATCTAAAAGTGTTTTTTGAATTAGAAAAACTTTATGATAATGTAAACAAGTGAATTAATGGTTAATAATAAGAATCACTATAAATAAGGAGGTTTCTTTAGCTCAATTTAAGTTGAGTGATAAGATTTTAAAATAATTTCTAAATGCTGTGTCAAATGACTCTATCTTTGTGCCATCTAAAATTTATAAGTTGAAACTATCAAAATATACTTCAGAATTTAAAAAGAACATGCAATTGGCATATCCTGTAATGCTTGGTCAATTAGGACATGTGCTTGTTGGGTTTGCAGATAGTATTATGGTAGGAGAATTAGGACCTGCTCCTTTGGCAGCAGTGTCATTGGCAAATAGTTTGGCTTTTATAGCTTTTAGTATTGGTATCGGATTTACGTTTGCCATCACTCCTCTTATTGCTGAGGCGCATACCTCAAATAATGTTCAAAGAGGGAAAAGTTATTTTCAACACGGAATTTTAATGTCATTTATATTGTCCATTGTTTTATGTGTTGTTTTGTTTTTGATGAAGCCATTGATGTACAAAATGGATCAACCTATTGAAGTTGTTGAGTATGCATCTCCTTATTTTGATATTATCATCTATTCTATGATTCCAATGCTTCTTTTTCAGGCATATAAACAGTTTTCAGATGGAATGTCTCAAACAAAGTACCCAATGAGAGCCGCTATTTTAGCAAATATTATCAATGTATTATTGAATTATTTGTTGATTTATGGAAAATTTGGATTTCCAAGAATGGAGTTGATAGGGGCAGGTTTAGGTACCTTGTTTTCAAGAATATTGATGTTGGCCTTCATCATGTACATTGTACACACCAAAGATGTTTTTGCTGTTTTTGTGGAGAGAATTAAAATTTCAAATTTTAAAAAGAGGTTTGTAGCAAAAGTATTTAACGTTGGGTATCCAAGTGCCTTACAAATGTTTTTTGAAGTAGGTATGTTTGCAGGTGGTATCTTGTTGACAGGAATGATCGGAACTAAAGCACAAGCCGCAAATCAAATTAGTTTAAACCTGGCAACTATGACCTACATGGTTGCGGTTGGTCTAAGTGTTACAGCTACAATACGTGTTGGAAATCAAAAAGGATTAAAAGATTTTGTGTCTTTAAAAAGAATTGCCATGTCCGTTTTATTTTTAATGCTCATAATAGATTTGTTTTTAGCGGCTGGTTTTATTCTTTTAAAGGACCTATTGCCTTTATTGTATATAGATGATACGGAGGTGGTAATTCTTGCGGCACAATTATTAATTGTGGCAGGGCTTTTTCAAATTTCGGATGGAATACAAGTGGTTTTTTTAGGAGCGTTAAGAGGGTTGCAAGATGTGAAATACCCAATGATAGTAACTTTTGTCGCTTTTTGGATTATCGGATTGCCAGTGAGTTACTATTTGGGTTTAAAAACAAATTTAGAAGCTTTGGGAGTTTGGATTGGGATGCTTGTTTCCTTAACTATATCCGCAATTATGTTGTATCTTCGCTTTCACAAATTGACAAATAAAATGATCAATGAACAGAAAGCTTTATAGGCTTTTTGATAGATTGAATTAAATTATAATAATTATACAATACTATGGAGTTACCAAAGTTTTTATTAGGTGATAATACGAAGGCAAATGAAGATGATATTTTTGTAATTCATACTGAATTTCCACGATTTATAATCAATTTAAAAGATGATGAAATTGAACTGATGGATGATCTCATAGGAAGTGATGAAGAAGAACTTTCGATTCAGGTTGCGGGATTTATTGAGGAAGCATCTGAGTTTTATGATGATGAGATGAAGGCGTACGAAGAGGAAGCCTAGAGAAGCTAAAAAATATAGTATGGAATTTAGAGATTTAAAATTAAACAAGCCGCTTGTTAAAACTCTTATAAATAAAGGGTACGAGCAACCAACATTGGTGCAAGAACAGGTTATTCCGTTGGTTTTACAAGGGAAAGATGTAATCGCATCAGCTCAAACAGGTACCGGTAAGACAGCTGCTTTTGCCTTACCAATTCTTCAGAATTTATACGATAGGCAAGATCCTTCTAAAAGAGGAAGAAAGATAAGAGTTTTGGTGGTAAGTCCTACCAGAGAGCTAGCGATTCAAATTGAAGAAAATTTTAAATCTTATGCGGAGAGTACTGTCTTAAGAACAGCTGTTGTTTTTGGTGGTGCTTCCATTGAGCCTCAGAAAAAGTTGTTGGATGCAGGAGTAGATATTTTAATAGCCACACCTGGAAGGTTGTTAGATTTGCATAAGCAAGATTTGGTGAATCTAAGTTTTATTGAAACGTTGGTTTTGGATGAAGCAGATTTGATGCTGGATATGGGGTTTATTGATGATGTTAAAAAAATTGAAAGACTCTGTCCAGTAGAAAAACAAATTTTATTGTTTTCGGCAACGATGCCACACAAAGTAGTACAATTAGCAGAGACTATTTTAAAAAATCCAGAGAAAGTAGAGGTTGCTCCAACTTCATCCGTTGTAAAAACAGTGAGCCAGGTTTTGTACTATACATCTAAACCTCAAAAAATTGAACTTTGTCTTTATTTGTTGAGAAACACAATAAAAGGAAATATTATTATTTTTAGAAGAACCAAATATGGTGTAGATAAACTTGAAAAAAGTTTGTTGAAAAATGGCTATCAAGTAGATAGTATTCATGGTGATAAACCTCAGTCTGAAAGACAAGATGCGATGAACAGGTTCAAACGAGGGGAAGTGAATATATTAATAGCTACTGATGTAGCTGCGAGAGGACTTGACATAAAAGAGTTGGATGCAGTAGTGAATTTTGATTTGCCGAATGTACCAGAAACCTATGTGCATAGAATAGGAAGAACTGGTAGGGCAGGTGAAATCGGAACTTCGTATTCAATTTGTTCTGCTGATGAAAAGCCATATTTAGCAAGTATTCAAAAGTTAATAAATACGCATATTTCTGTAGAAACAGAACATCCCTATCCATTAGATCCGAAAGCGAAACCTGAAGTTCATAAGAAAAAGGGGAGTAAGCACAGACCAGGAAGGAAGTCAGAGGCTTCTAAGAAAAAGAAAAAACGTTGGTATTGATTTACAAATTATAATCCGGTGTAACAATTGAGTTACATCGGATTTTTTTTGCAAATTATTTTGTTCCAATTGAATTCTTGAGAAAATGATTCGTAATCTTTGGACGGAAACAAGTAGTTAAGTAACAGTTGGGTTTTAGGGATATATTATAGAGATTGATGAGGATATTCTGTTAGTTATCAAAGTTTAGTAAGAGGCTTTTTATAAAACATATTATTTTTTTTACATAACAGTTCAGAACAGGACTTCTGATAAAAGTAAATAATTTTGAGTGTAACTTGCATAAAAATTGATATGAAAAAAAGAAATATAAGATGGGGCATCATAGGTTGTGGAGATGTTGCAGAAGTAAAAAGTGGTCCTGCATTTCAGAAGTGTAAAGATTCAGAGTTGATAGCAGTTATGAGACGAGATGCTTCCTTGGCGGAAGATTTCGCGAAAAGACATAATGTTCCTTTTTGGTTTGATAATGTGGGATCTATCTTGGCTAATAGAACCATCAATGCTATTTATATCGCTACGCCTCCCTCTAGTCATTATGCTCTTGTTGTGAAGGCCTTAAAAGCCGGTAAAGACGTTTATGTTGAAAAACCGATGGTACTTACCAAGGAAGAAGCTGCTTCATTGTCTAAAATTGTTCAAGAAAGTTCTCAAAAAGTGGTAGTAGCTCATTATAGAAGGTATTTGCCTATGTATATTAAAGTGAAGCAACTTTTAGATGAAAACTATATAGGGGAAATACATCATGTAGATATTCGATTTCTTCAGCCTTTTGATTTTAACCCTAAAACTACTTGGCGTTTAGATAAAAGAGTCTCAGGAGGTGGATACTTTCACGATTTAGCACCACATCAGTTAGATTTGATGTATTATTTTTTTGGTGATTATGTGAGTGCTTTTGGTATAGCATCAAATCAAGCATCAAAATATGAGGTCGATGATTCAGTGAATGGAATAATAAATTTCCAAAATAAAGTTCAATTTATAGGGTTATGGTCCTTTGTAGCTCCAGAATATTTAAAAACTGATATGTGTTCTATATACGGATCACATGGCAGCTTGCAGTTTTCTTTTTATGAGGACAAGTTAACGGTACATTCAAAAGGAAGTTATGAAGAATTAGAGTTTAAAAATCCGATCAATATTCAGCAACCGATGATTCAGGAAACCGTTGATTATTTTCTTGGTAATAGAGATAATCCGTGTTCTGTTGAAGAAGGAGAGCTTATAATGTCCTTGATGTTTGATTTGACTCATAAGGTGTAAATAATTAAGATTACTAGGGATTTTATAATTTGTGCTTTTGAGATTGAATGTGAATCAGTTGTTTTGAAAAAGTTAGTTTTCAAGATGTTGTTTATGAGTGTGATATAGTTTTGTTAGAGAGTGGTTCACTACACATCAGTACAGCTATTCAAATCAATAAAAGTAATTTAGAACATTGTTGTGTTTTTTAGGTTATGTTTTGATCTGATGAAAACAACAAGGTTTAAGAATTTACATTTAATTTTATTCATATGCACAATCATAGATTTTTGTTGCTTGCGTTTATAGTGTTCGCCGGCGTAGGGAAAATAAAAGCACAACAAAATAATACCACAAATAAAAAACCTAACATTATTTTTATCTTAACAGATGATCAAAGGTATGACGCAATAGGTTATTATGGGAATAAATATGTTGAGACACCAGAGATGGATGATTTGGCAAAATCTGGAACCTATTTTAAGAAAGCGATTGTAACAACGCCTATTTGTGCTGCTAGTAGAACAAGTATTCTTACAGGTTTACATGAAAGATCTCATAACTATACCTTTCAAACAGGAAATGTACGTGATGAGTATATGGATAATTCATATCCTAGATTGCTAAAAGATAATGGATATTATACAGGTTTTTTTGGGAAGTACGGTACACGTTATGATGGATTAGATAAACAATTTGACGAGTACGATTCGTACGATAGAAATCATAGATACAAAGATAGAAGAGGATATTACTACAAAACCATCGGTAAAGATACTGTTCACTTAACAAGGTATACCGGACAACAAGCATTAGATTTTATTGAAAAGAATGGCGCTAATGAAGAGCCGTTTTGTTTGTCTTTAAGCTTTAGCGCACCTCATGCTCATGACAGTGCGGTAGATCAATACTTTTGGCAAGAGACTACTAATGAAATGTTGAAAGATACTAAAATACCTGGCCCGGTGTTGGCAAGCGATAAGTATTTCAAAGCACAGCCAAAAGCAGTAAGAGAAGGTTTCAATAGGTTACGTTGGACTTGGAGATATGATACACCAGAAAAATACCAGCACAGTTTAAAAGGGTACTATAGAATGATTTCTGGGGTTGATTTAGAAATCAAAAAAATAAGAGAAAAGTTAAAAGCAAAAGGAGTAGAAAATAATACCGTTATTATTGTCATGGGTGATAACGGCTACTTCTTGGGAGAAAGACAAATGGCAGGAAAATGGTTGATGTACGATAACTCAATTCGTGTTCCATTGATTGTCTATGATCCACGCGTAAAAAAGCATCAAGATGTAGATGATATGGCTTTGAATATTGATGTTACTGCCACTATTGCGGATTTGGCGGGAGTTGAAGCTCCGAAGTCTTGGCAAGGAAAAAGCTTGATGCCAATTGTAACTCAAGAAAAAAGTTCGATGGAACGGGATACAATTTTGATTGAGCATATCTGGAATTTCAGCGAGATCCCTCCGAGTGAAGGAGTTAGAACCAATGAATGGAAATATTTTAGATATGTAAATGACAAACGAGTTGAAGAGTTATACAATCTTAAAAAAGATCCTTTAGAAACAAAGAATTTAATTAACAAAAGAAAGTATAGAAAAATTGCTGCAGCACTTAGAGCAAAGTGTGATGAATTAATTAAAAAGAATAGTAATGAATTCAGAGCTGCGCCTAGAGATTTAACAGTAGAATTGATTAGAGAACCAAAGACGGAGGTAAAGGTTTTTGATTTAAAACCTGAATTTGGATGGTCAGTTCCTTTAGGGGCTAAATATCAAGGTGCATATCAAATTTTGGTAGCTTCTTCAAAATCGAATATTGATGTAAATAATGGTGATGTTTGGGATAGTAGAAGAGTGGCTTCATCAAAATCTACAGATGTAGAATATAATGGGAAAGATTTAGAAATAGGTAAAACTTATTTTTGGAAAGTTCGTATTTGGGATGAAGCAAATAGGTTAGTTGACTATTCAGAAGCACAACAATTTACTACAGGAAAAAGCGATAATTATATCATTTCTACAGAAAATAAATTTGAAACTACACAAGTAAAGCCTAGTAAGTTTGAAAAAAGAGGTGATTTCTACTTTATGGATTTTGATAAAGCAGCTTTCGCAACTATGAAGTTTACATACAACGCAAAAAAGGCTCACACGATAACAGTGAGAGTTGGTGAAATGTTGGATGATAATGGAAATGTGAATAGAGTTGTACCAAAGAAAAGTAATATTCGTTACCAAGAGATAAAAGTTGATGTATTACCTGGTAAAAAAGAATATCAAATTCAAGTTCAGACAGATGAAAGAAATACTAGACCGAACAAAGCGGTGCCTTTGCCAAACGGTTTTCCTCCATTAGTTCCTTTTAGATATGCTGAAATAGAAGGATTTGAAGGTGAGTTAAAAGCAGAAGATTTTACGCAGCTAGCTTTCCATACCTATTGGGATGAAGAAGCGAGTAGTTTTATAAGTGACAACAAGGTCTTAAATCAAGTTTGGGATTTATCTAAATACTCTATCAAAGCAACAACATTTAATGGTTTGTACGTAGATGGAGATAGAGAACGTATTCCATACGAAGCAGATGCTTACTTGAATCAGTTAAGTCATTACACAACAGATAGAGAATATGCAATGGCAAGAAGAACCATTGAATATTTTATGAAAAACCCAACATGGCCAACAGAATGGCAACAACATGTGCCTTTATTGATTTATGCAGACTACATGTATACTGGAAATATTGAGTTGATAGAGCGTTATTATGAACCATTAAAGCATAAGTCCCTATTCGAATTGTCTAATGAAGATGGATTGATTACTTCAACAAAAGTTGACGCAGAATTCATGAAAAAATTAGGTTTTCCTGATGGGTATAAAAAACCATTAACAGATATCGTTGACTGGCCATCTAAAAACTTCTACGGAAGTAAAACAAAAGGAGAGCGTGATGGTTTTGTTTTTAAACCCTATAGTACTGTAATCAATTCTTTCTTTTATGAAAACATGAAAATCATGGCTGAGTTTGCTAAGTTATTAGGAAAAACGCAAGAAGCTTTAGATTTTGAATACAGAGCAATAAAAGCTAAAAAAGCAGTGAATGAACAAATGTTTGATCAAGAAAAAGGAATCTACGTGGATGGTATCGGTACAGATCATTCGTCATTACACGCAAACATGATGCCTTTGGCGTTTGGAATTGTACCTGAAGAGCATTTTCAATCAGTCGTGGATTTTGTGAAATCTAGAGGTATGGCATGTAGTGTGTATGGAGCACAATTTTTACTGGATGGTTTATATAATGCAGGTGAAGAAGATTATGCTTTAGAATTGCTTGCAAGCAAAGCAAAAAGAAGTTGGTATAATATGATTAGGGTTGGTTCTACCATCACCTTAGAAGCATGGGATTATGAATACAAAATAAACTTAGATTGGAATCATGCTTGGGGTGCTGCTCCGGCAAATGTAATTCCAAGAGGCTTATGGGGAATCAAACCAAAAACACCAGGTTTTGGAATTGCAAGTATCAAACCTCAAATGTCTAATTTAAGAAAAAGCGAAATAGAAGTTCCTACAGTTAGAGGAACGATTAAAGCAAAATATAGCTATAAAGGGAAAAGGCTACAAGAGTACGTTATTGAAATTCCTGGAAACATGGTAGCTGAGTTTTCATTAAATAATTTAGAAGGGAAAGATTTGTTGCATAATGGAGAAAAAGTTCCAGCTGCATTTGATTCGGTACGTTTAGATCCTGGTAAACATGTCATAGAATTAAAGATAAACTCATTTTAAGAAAAAAGCCAATATGAGAGTATTGGCTTTTTGCATTTAGAGAGTTGATGTGAAAAATCACTTGGAGTGGTTGCCAATGAAAATTGAACAGTCTATACAGTTCAGAACAGGTATATTGTAAAAGGCTTTTAAATTTAAAGAGAATTTTTTGAGGGTTTTAATTGAAATAGTGTTAGCGTATCATGTTTATTTGGTGTCTAGCATTCGGTTTACGGCTATCTAATTCACTTAGAATATAGAAGAAGGTTCTCAAAAGAAAGCTGTGTAAGTCTATGTCGCATTCAAAAACCATAGAAACAGAGTGGTAAGTGTACGAAAGTGGTTATCTATTTAGAAAAAGAGGGGGTAATTCGTATGAAAATTGAAAATTTTGTAACATATCAATTTGTGATTTTTAATAAAAAAGTTTGTCAAGATATTGAAGTTATTTCTGAGGTTAGGATGAAGTATTGTCCATAAATAAAGAAAGGTATTTTGAGAAAAAATTATGCAAATTATATTCGCTTACTGGAAAATGTAAGCTTTTGATTTTAAAATAAAATAAATATAAAAATGAAGAAAATAGTTTTATCATTAGCTGTAGTAGCGATGTTTTATTCATGTGGCAGTAAAGATGCTGTTTCAAAAGATTACAAAGACGAATCATTATCAATCGAAGAGCGTATTGAAGCGTTGATGTCGAAATTATCTTTAGAAGAGAAAGTTGCTCAAATGAGAATCTTTCATGCTAATATTGGTGTCAAACATGATGAGCAGGGAAACTTGAAACTATCAAAACGTGTTAAAGATAAACTTGAATTAGGAATTGCGGGTATCAAAAATCCGGGAGAGCATATAAGTGCTGTTGAAGCCGCAAAATTAAACAACGAACTTCAAAAATATATTATTGAACACAATAGATGGGGAATTCCTGCATTGTTTGTAACAGAATCTTACAATGGTGTTGATGCAGAAGGATGTACTAAGTTCGGTAGACCTATGACATCTGCAGCTTCTTTCAATCCAGAATTGGTACAAAGACAATGGGATATTGTAGGTAGAGAGGCTAGATTGAGAGGGATGCATATGTGTCATTCTCCAGAAGCTGATTTGGTTCGTGATCCGAGGTTTGGTAGAATGAGTGAAGCTTTCGGGGAAGATACTTATTTAACAACACAAATGGTAAAGAATGCCATTATTGGTGTACAAGGAAATTATGAAGGACTTGGAAATGGTACACATATTGGTGCGGTTGCAAAGCATTTTGCAGGATACGGACAAGTATTGGGAGGTTCAAATTTTGCAGCTATAGAAATTTCACCAAGGACTTTGATAGATGAAATATATCCACCTTTTGAAGCAGCTGTGAAAGAAGCAAAAACTTTGGGTATTATGGCTTCTCATGGAGATTTAAATGGAGTTGCGAGTCATGGAAATCAAGCTTTGCTTACAGGAGTATTGCGCGACCAATGGGGGTTTGAAGGTTATGTAGTTTCTGATTCGAATGATATTGCACGTTTGTTCTATTTTATGAATGTTGCTGAGTCTCCGGAAGCGGCAGCTCAAATGGGATTAGAGGCAGGAATAGATATTGATTTATATGCAGAAGATTCTTATGCTTACTTACCAGAAATGGTAAAAAAGAATCCAGAACTTGAAAAACTAATTGACAGATCTGTGAGACGTGTGTTACGAACAAAATTTATCTTAGGATTGTTCGATAATCCGTATATCGATATCGAAGAGGTTAAAAAAGGAGTGAGAGCAGAGTCTTCTTTTGAATTAGCGAAAGAATCTGATTTAGAATCGATCATTTTGTTAAAGAATGAAAATGGAACATTGCCTTTGTGGAAAGAGAAAAAGACAAAAGTTGCTCTTTTAGGTCCTTTGTTGAAAGAAAACACAAAAGAAATGTTTGAGTCTGTTGCAGGAAGTAAAATTAAGTTTATTGCTGAAAAAGGATTCAATCTTACAAACGAAAGAGGCGGTGCTCCTAAATTATTAGAGAGAAACCCTGCCGCGATTAGCAAATTAGTGAACACAGCGAAAAATGCAGATGTAGTGGTGTTGTTTTTAGGAGGTGATAAATTTACAGCTAAAGAAGCTTATTTTAGTAATAGTACACTAGGGGATAGAGCTACAATTGATCCAGTGGGACCTCAAGACGAATTGTTAGAAAAAATTAAAGCACTTGGAAAACCAGTGGTAGTTGTTTTAAAACACAGAAGAACCTTGTCTATCAATACGATTGCAGAAAAAGCAGATGCAATTTTAGATACTTGGGATTTAAGTGAATTTGGAGATGAGTCTGTTGCAAGAATTGTATTCGGTGAAGTTTCGCCATCTGGTAAATCACCAGTAACTATTCCTCGTTCAATAGGTCAGTTGCCATTCCATTATAGTATGAAAGAAATCAACTATAAAAAGGAATACCTGTTTTTAGGGCAAGGTCCTCTTTATCCATTTGGATTCGGTTTGAGTTATGTAGATTTTGAATATTCGAATATTAAAATATCGAATACTGAAATTACTCCATCTAGAGAGTTGATTGTTAGTGTTGATGTGAAAAACAACGGAGATATGAAAGCGAAGGAAGTTGTTCAGATGTATATCAAAGACGAAATAGGATCGGTTACAAGACCAGACAAAGAACTGAAAGCGTTTGAAAAGGTTGAATTAAATCCAGGAGAGCGTAAAACAATTTCATTTAAGATTAACCCAAAAATGTTAGAATTTACAGGGGCTAATATGCAAAAAGTTTTAGAGAGTGGAGACTATACTGTAATGGTTGGAACTTCATCTAAAGAATATTTAGAAACTACATTCAAACTCAACAAATAAAAAATGAAAAAGTTAATTTTAAGTATACTAGCTGTAATAGGTGTATCAAGCTGTAAAGTATCAGAAACAGCAGTAGCTCAAGATTCGTTAAATAATGTCGAAATTGAGGCGTCAATGATCAAAGCTTTGGAGTGGCAAGAAGCACATCCTATTTTTGCGATTCATCCAACAGATTGGACTGAAGGAGCTTACTATACAGGGGTTGCAAGAGCGCATAAAACGACAAAGGATATGATGTATATGGCTGCTTTAAAAAACCAAGCAGTTAATAATAACTGGCAAACTTATAAGAGATTACATCATGCAGATGATGTAGCTATTTCTTATAGTTACTTATATATTTCAAAGGCAGAAAAGAGAAGGAATTTTGTGGATTTAGAACCTACAACGAAATTCTTAGATGCACATTTATTTGAAGATGATAACTGGAAATCAGGTAAGAATCCAGGAATCGATGGAAAGAATATTTTATGGTGGTGGTGTGATGCTTTGTTTATGGCACCTCCAGTATTGAATCTTTATGCCAAATACACAGAACAACCTAAGTATTTGGATGAGATGCACAAATTTTACACGCAAACTTATAACCAATTGTACGACAAAGAAGAGCGTTTGTTTGCAAGAGATATGCGTTTTGTTTGGAAAGGAAATTCGAAAGATAGAAAAGAAGAAAACGGAAATAAAATATTCTGGTCTAGAGGAAATGGATGGGTTCTTGGTGGACTAGCATTGATTTTAGATGATATGCCAGAAGATTATGAACATAGAGATTTCTATTTGAATCTATATAAAGAAATGTCCGCTAGGATTCTTGAAATTCAACCAGAAGATGGTTTATGGAGAACGAGTTTGTTGTGTCCAGAATCTTACGATCATGGTGAGGTTAGTGGAAGTGGTTTTTATACATTCGCTTTGGCTTGGGGTGTGAATAATGGATTATTAGATAAAGCTACATATACTCCAGCAATAAAAAAAGCATGGAATGCTCTTGCAGCATGCCAACATCCTGACGGAAGAGTAGGATGGGTACAAAATATTGGTGCATCTCCAGAGCCAGCATCTGCAAACAGCTGGCAAAATTTTGGTACTGGTGCTTTTTTAATGGCCGGTAGTGAGGTGTTAAAGTTAAAATAATAGCATACTCATAATTTGATAAAAAGTAAAAAAATAATGAGATTTTTAGGTAAGCTATCAGTTTAACAACAAGGCATCTTTCAAATGGAAGATGCCTTGTTGTATTAAAATGAACTACTAAAAAGATAAATCATATAGTATGAAAACGTATTACCTTGTAATTTTTGTCTTGTTATATTGTTCTTTAGTAGAATCACAAGAAAAACAGTTTGTAGTAAATTTAAATGCTTCAACGAAAGTTGCAGACGATGGTTTGTATTTTGCCGGAACTAAAGATGTGAATTATAGATTTGGACCGAGAATTACACCCCATGGCGATTGTGTTGATGTTGTCAATGGTTATGCGTTTGTAACTTGGTATAAAGGAGGCATGGATAAACGTAATTTAATGCTTTCCAGAAAGAACCTAAATATAGAAAATTCTCCTTGGGTAAGTATTGAATTTCCACATCAACATGTCGGGCAAAATGGAGAGCTTTTAAATGGAACGGGTATTCGTGGAGATTCTCACAATACAGCAGCAATTGGAGTTAGCACCATAGACAATACGATTCATATAATTTATGATATGCATGCATATCGATCTTCTTCGTTACCCAATCATTTTTTCAATTATTCGGTTTCATTAGCAAACAAAGCATTTGTGCCAGATAATGAGTTTACTATTGATATTTTTAATGCGAAACGAAATTATTTAAAATCAGGAGGTGATTATGAACGAATGACATATCCTATGATTCATAGAGCAGATAACGGTAGTCTAATTGCTAGATTTAGACAAGGGGGCTCAGGTAATGGTGATATTCTTTTAGCGCATTATAACGGTGCATCATGGAGTAACAATTGGTTGTTTCATGAAGGAACATTAGCAGCGCCAAATACAAACAATATGTATGGGGGTGAACGCTTTTTACACGGTAAGTTTTATAGTGGATTTTCAATAAGATATGCTACCAATAACAGTAGTAGTACAAGCAACGGTTATATGATAAATAGTGGTTTGTATTATGCGTATACAAATGGTATTCCTAAGAATTCAACAGTGCCATGGTATGATGTGAATGATGTTGCTATTTCGCTACCAATAAAAAACAATATCAACCCAAATTTAGATCCAGTTCAATTTGCGCAACCAGGTGATGATTATGGAACAGCTTCAATGCCGAGATCATCTTCTGATCCGGCATGGACAGTTACAGAAAATGGAGATATTCATTTTGTGCAAAGGGTTGATAATAGAAATGTTCATTATTATAAGTTGGCTGCAGATTCCAATTTTTCTAGCAATGCAGATGGACTTATTCCAAATCCACAAACACGTGGAGAAGTTTACAGTTACAAAAAACATGTGTTTATGGTAGAACTTCTCGGAGGAAAAGTCAATGTAAAAAGTACTCCAGAGGGGAAAAATGATTGGAAAATAGTTTATGCAAGCACAGAAACTATAAATTTTGCGCATTTTGATGCTTTTGTTGAGGGTAATAAACTCTATGTATATTTAATGGAAAATACTGGGAATAATACACCAGGTGTTGGAGATAAACGTCCTCTGTATTTTAAAGAATTTACCTTGTCAGAGGTTGATATTCCAATGGAAGGAGATAATATATTGTTAGAAGCAGAGGATTACACAACGGCATCTAACGATATTGTGGTGGGATCGAATCCTGACGCTTCTGGGGGTGCGTATATCGACTCTTTTTCCTCAAATCAATTTGTAGAACATAAGTTTCAGGTAGAAAATGCAGGTAAGTATAACTTTAAACTATTTGCCGCAAATAGAAATCGAGATGATTCTGTGATGGATATAGAAATTAATGGAACATTATTCGAGAGTGTTTTAGTTACTAGAACATTTGATTGGAATGTATATTTAGAAACAGTAATCCCAGATATTTCATTAAATCAGGGTGAAAATACCGTTCGATTGACCCAACGAAAATCATTATCAAGTGAGCCTGATAAAATAGAATTTCAACCAACATATGCATTGAGTTCGAAAGATTATTTACAGCATGATACAAGTGTTTACCCGAATCCAAGCACGGGTCTTTTTTATTTAAAAAATTATGGTGATAATTTGGCGTATACATTATATTCTATTCGAGGTGAAGTTTTGAAAAATAGTATTATCGAAAAAAATGAACTTGATTTAGTTGGGTATCCAGAAGGTGTTTATTTCCTCAAGCTAGCTTCCAAGGGAAACACTGAGATAAAGAGATTAATAATTAAAAATTAAATACACTCTTACACGGTAAATTAGGGGTGTAATATTCAGTATTGTACAGAACACTTGGGTCTGTATAGTTTTTTATTTTGGTGGTTGCACTAAATATTCTTAAATCGGGATCATTTGATAATAAGTAGGTTTATAGAGCTGCGATTTTCAATTAGTCAGGAGTGAAATTTTGCATACAAATAATGAATAACAATCAATGGTTGAGAGATATTATTTTTCAATCTTAATTTACGTGTTAAACGGTATTGAACAAAAATATTTCTATGGATAAGTTTATATTGACAGTTGTCACATGTCTGTTTATGGTTGGTTGCCATATAAAAAAGAATCAAAAAGATTCGTCTAATGATTTAAAATTACCAAAGAGACCGAATATTCTTTGGTTGGTAACTGAAGATATGGGAGCTTACATTCCTTCTTTTGGTGATAGTACGATAGTGACACCTCATCTTAGTCGTTTGGCAGCTGAAGGCGTGTGTTATCCAAATTTATATTCTCCATCAGGTGTTTGTGCACCGAGTAGAGCAGCCATCGCTACTGGGATGTACCCTTCAAGTATCGGGGCGAATCATATGCGTGTGAATTCTTATACCAAGGAGAGAGGATTGCCAGCCTATGAAGCCGTGCCACCTGCCGAAGTGAAAATGATAAGTGAGTTATTACGTTCACAAGGTTATTATTGCTCTAATAATTACAAAGAAGATTATCAGTTTAAGGCTCCTGTTACAGCCTGGGACGAGAGCAGTCCATATGCTCATTGGCGAAACAGAAATAATGAGCAACCGTTTTATTCTGTATTTAATTTTACCGTAACACACGAATCAGGTTTGTTCGAACCTTATGGGTTTCGAGAAATAGAAACTAGGTACGATCATTTAGGAGATAGAACGTATCAATGGAAAAATAAAGGATCTTCCCCTGCTAATAACAAATCAAAAGAAGCTGAAACTCCTATACTTGTTTCTAAGGATATGGAATTCAAGATTCCTCCTTATTTACCAAACACACCCGTTGTTCAAAGAGATATGTGGAAGCTTTACAACAATATCGCAGAAATGGACCGCCAAGTAGGAATGGTTTTAAAACAATTAGAAGAAGATGGATTGTTAGAAAACACATTGATATTTTTCTATGGAGACCACGGTGGACCTTTACCTAGAGAAAAACGTTTGATTTATGATTCGGGATTAAAAACACCTTTGATTATTAGGTTTCCTAATAAATTAAAGGCCGGAACTGTAGATAAGCAATTGCTAAGTTTTGTTGATTTTGCTCCAACAATGTTATCTGTGATTGGGCAACACCCGAAAAATTATATGCAAGGAAAAGCTTTTTTAGGGGAAAATAAAGCTGAAGTTGAACGAACATATATTCATGGAGCAGCAGATCGTTTTGATGCAGAAACCGACATCATTAGAGCGGTGAAAGATGGTCAATTCAAATACATCAGAAATTACCTGCCAGAAATACCATATTATTTACCAATTACCTACAGAGAAAGAATTCCTAGCATGCAAGAATTATTAAAATTACGAGAAGCTGGGAATCTAAATGACATTCAAAAACAATGGTTTCGTGCATCAAAACCACAAGAAGAATTATTTGATTGTATAGCAGATCCTAATGAATTGGTCAATCTAGCGGGAAAAGCAGCGTATTCAGAAAAGTTACATGAGCTTCGGACAGAAATGGATAGGTGGCTATCTGAAATTAATGACAACCCATCAAGAAAAGAGAAAGATCTAATCAGCTTTTTGTGGAATGGAAGTTCAAAAAAGCCAATTACTGCATCCCCAAAAGTATCAAATGAAAATGGAGTGATTTCGATTGCTTGTAAGACAGAAGGGGCTTCCATAGGATATCAAATTGAACAACCGGGTACAGCACCTCAGAAAAGTTGGCAGGTCTATACAAAACCATTCTCCATTGCCGATGGATCAAAATTAGTAGTAAAAGCGCATCGAATAGGGTATGTTTCTAGCAAAACATTAGAACTAGTATTTGAGAAAAAATAGCTTTAATATTTCAACTATCATCCAATAACAATGAAAATAACAAATTTATTAGTAATATTTTTAAGTTTCGCTAACTTCTTAAGCGCGCAACAAGTTAGACATATTGAAACAATCAATGAATCATGGAGCTTTTATAAAGGAACAATTGAAGCACCTTTTTCTGATAATAATACAACAGTTTTGGAAAAGGTTACTATACCTCATTCATGGAATACTGAGGATATTCTAGATGATGAAGATGGATACTATAGAGGAGATGGATGGTATAAAAAATCTATAAACGTTCCCGAGGTCTATGAAAACCAACAAGTATTTTTGCTTTTTGAAGGGGCCAATCAAGTCACTTCTCTATATGTAAATGGGCAAGCAGTAGGTGAAGATCATATTGGTGGGTATACTACTTTTACCAGAGATATAACCTCTGCCTTAAAAGTTGGGGCAAACGAAATTGCAATCAAATTAAACAATGCTCATAATGATGAAATTGTACCACAAGCGGCAGATTTTTCTTTTTATGGAGGTATTTATAGAGACATACAATTAATCATTACCAAACCTGTTCATTTTGAAGTAGCAAATTTGGGTGCGAATGCAGTTTTTATTTCTACACCCAAAGTGTCTGAATCCTCTGTTACAGTTTCTGTGAAAGCGAAATTAAAGAGACCAAAAAATGGACGGTATTCAGTGAGAAACACTTTATATGACGCTGATAATAATGTTGTAAAACAATCTTATAGAAAATCTTCATTCGGTAAAGATGTTATAAATGAATTCACTTTTGAGAATCCAAAGTTATGGTCACCAGAAGATCCGTATTTGTACAAATTAGTTTCGGAAATAGTCGATAAGAAAAAAAATGTTTTTGATAGGGTAGAAAATCCTGTAGGTTTTAGATGGTTTCGTTTTGATCCGAAAGAAGGTTTTTTTATCAATGGCAAGCAAACCAAATTGATTGGTACATGTAGACACCAAGATTTTTACGGAAAAGCTAATGCAGTGAGTGATGAGGTACATAGAAATGATATGAAATTGTTAAAAGAAATGGGTTCTAACTTTCTCCGTATAGCCCATTATCCGCAAGATCCGGCAATATTAGAAATGTGTAATAAAATGGGGTTTGTGGCTACTTTAGAAATTCCTTTTGTAGACAAAGCAGCTGCGAATGAAGCAGGGAAGCAAAACACGATTAATATGCTGAAAGAAGCCATTCGTTTTAATTATAATAACCCTTCTATTGTAGCTTGGAATTTAGGAAATGAAACGACTATGAAAGCTCCTAGTAAGTTAGGAGAAGCGTATACAAAACATTTTGTAAGTACGCACGAGGCTTTAGCAAAAACAATTAAAGAAGAAGATGAAACAAGATATTCTTATACAGTTTTTTTTAGAGAGCCAGCGTATCAAGATAAATTAGGAATTCGATTTACAGAAATTGTAGGGTACAATAAATACTATGGTTGGTATATTGAAGAGTTAGAAGATATTGATAAGAATTTAAGAAGTTTGGTTGAACGTAGCTTAGCAATTGACCCTGACAAACCATTCATCCTAAGTGAATATGGAGGAGGTGCAGATCCGAGATTAAGAACCTACAAACCAACTCGATTTGATTTTAGCGTAGATTACCAATTTTTATTGCATAAAGCTTATATGAAAGCGATTTTGGATATTCCTGAGATTGTTGGAGCAAACGTTTGGAACTATGCTGATTTTCAGGTAGAACATCGTAAAGATGCCGTGCCACATATAAATAACAAAGGTTTGGTTACTTCAGATAGAAAAAAGAAAGATGCTTATTATTTATACCAAGCTTTATTAAACGATACACCTTTGATAGCGATAGCTTCTAAAGGTTGGAAAAAAAGAGCTGGTATTGCAGATGTTGAAGGCGGAAATTTTGCAACACAACCAATTACTGTTGTAGGTAATGGAAGTGAAGTGGAATTATTGGTAAATGGTAATTCTGTTGGAAAACAAAAATTTGATTTTTCAACTGCAACATTCAATGTACCGTTTGAACAAGGGCAAAACTTAATTGAAGTGATTTCTGAAAAAGATGGTAAAATAAGTAAAGATTTTGCAAACATCGAATTTACACTTCAGCCTAAAAACTTAAAAAGTGAAACCAATCCTTTTAAAGAGATTGCTATTAACGTGGGATCATTCTGTTATTTTATTGAAACGGATAACGTAGACTACTTATGGATGCCTGACGAAGAGTATGAAAAAGGTGGTTTTGGTTATGTTGGTGGAGATTTATTAAGATTTAAAAGCAAACGTAGAAACAATATTGGAGTAGACGTTAGTGTAAAAGGCACTGAAAATGATCCTATTTATCAAACTCAAATGATAGGATTAGAGGCATATAAATTAGATGTTCCAAAGGGTACTTATGAGTTGACTTTATTGTTGGCAGAATTAAAAACCAAAGGTGAGAATAGCATGGATATTTTTGTGAATTCTAAAAAGATTTGGTCGAATCTAAATATTAAAAAGGAATATGGAAAAGACAGGGGAGTATCCAAAAGATTTTTAATTTCTGTTGACGATGACAATGGAATCACAATCGATTTTAAGGCTATAAAAGGAAAAACACGATTGAGTGGTCTTAAGCTTAGAAAAGTGAATTGAGATTTTCAAATAAAACAAGAATACGCGGATGCGATTTTTATTAGAGATCATTGTATGTCTCTTGAATTATATTTAGTGATAAGAAATTTTGAATAAGAAAAATATCTTTTTTAGAAGTCGATTTATTATAAAATCTTTAAAAATGATAAAAAAAGTACTCGTTGTTTTATTTTTTTGTGTTGTTTCAATTTCGTTGAAAGCTCAAATATTTAGTCAGGATTTTAGTTCTTCTAACTCTGTACCAAATTATATAAGTACGGTACCAAATGATGGAGAGTTTAGTGCGATAAGCAGTGGTTCTCAAGTAGAGTCAAGTATTACAAATGGCGCATTAAGAATGGATAAAAAAGAAGTTGGCTCAGCCTATTTTTACAGAAATTTAAACACTCCTCTTTCATCAGACCCTACTTTTATTCAATTTAAATTTGATTTTGAAGTATCGAAGAATGATCCAAATCATCCAGATGATCGTAGAGAAATACCTTTTTACTTTGGACCTAGTTTTGATAGTAGTGGTACTTCTATTTCTACCGCGTATTGTAGGTTTGGTATAGGAATAAGTGGTACAGATGGTAATTTTTTTTTGAAAGTGTTGGATAATGGAAGTACTCAATCAATAGATTTTTCAGGTAAACAAACGATTACTTTTATCGCGAATAATTCTGGTGACGAACAAACATACTCAGCTCCAGATGGAAATGTTGAATCTGTAGGTAATGATACTTGGGAAATTTGGGTAGGTACGGTTAAAGTTTTTAATGATGTGCCAGTAAAAAATCCAGATTTAGCTTTGGGTGCTTTTAAATTACAAAACAATTCTTTTTTACCAATTGCAACGTTAGATTTTGATAATTTTGAATATAAAGATTTCTTGATTGACTTTACGCCACCTACTCCGACACAATCTTTGGTTCATCCTCATATTTGGGTATCAAATGCTGATAAGCAAGAAATATTAGATAACATAGCGAATTATAGTTGGGCGAATAGCATGTTTACTCAGTTACAAAATAGACAACAGAATCTTAAAGATACGCATGTTAGTAATCCAGAGTCCATACTAAATCAAATACCAGCAATACCTGGAGATAGAACAAATCATAGAGAGCGTCTTAATGCCGCTGCAGAAAGTTCTTTTTTGTATTATTTAACCGGCGACGAGGAATATGCACAAGTCGCATCGGATGTGCTACACCATTATGTAAAATTGATAAGTATTCAAGATCCATTAACCTTTGAGTTTTATGAACCGAATTTTAATCATTTAATTCCACCTAGAGAATTGTTTCCACGTGTTGCCATGATCTATGATTTTGTGCAACCTTTTTTGTCAAAATCAGGTACTACCGTTTATGATTTAGAAAGCACATCAAGAGTGCCTTTTAATTTTGATACCTCACAAAAGACTTTTGAGGTAATGGCAGATAATGTGATAAAGGTTGGAGGGAATAATTCCAATCATCCTGTTTTAGAATTACCAGGTGCACTTTACAGCGTGATGTGTATGGAAGATGATGCCGTTAGAAGTGTTTTCTATAATGAGTTACTCAATGGTCCAGCGAATTCAAAACAACCTGGTGTTAATTGGATGTTAGACAGGTTTAGTGAAGAAGACCGTTTATGGCCAGAATCAGCGGGCTATGCTAAGTTTACGCATGCGCTGTTTATTCAATTAATGAATATTATAGACGTTTACAGTCCAGAATTGACTATAGTTCAAAACAACAAAGACCTCTTAGAAAGTATTTTTATTTACGAGAACTTTTTATATCCGAATGGGGCAACAATGGCTTACGGAGATATAGGAAGAAGTTTTACAGATCATGCACATATATTTAGAGCGGTTTTAAAAATTGCGGAAAGAAAAGGGTATACCGATCTGAAAAATAGAGCCGCCACCACTTTACAAAAAATTTATGATGCGGAAGGAGGATACAACCCTGTTATAGAAACGCAGCGTTTGGAATGGAATAATCCACTACAATTGTTATGGGGTGTTCATATCGACGATTCGGTAAGTAATGCTGGTGAACCTCAATACGAAACCATGAAGGCAAGTCATGCTGGAGTTGTAATGCAACGGAATTATGTAGAAACAAACAATGAAAAATATGGTTTGATGTATTATACCGGTGGAGGTACGTATGTACACGCACATGCAACTGGTTTAGACTTTGAGATTTACGGTGCAGGGTATGTAATAGGTCCTGATTTTGGAGGAGCATCTAGTGGCTATGGAATTCCTCTTCATGAAGAATATGCTGTATCACACGCTGCACACAATACCATTATCGTAAATGGAGAAACCAAACGCGGAATACCTAGCTCTGGAACTTGGGAGAATATTGTAGATCCCATTGTTTTAGAAGCAAGTGAACCAAAGACAAATGCAGATCCTATTGCAGAGAATTTTAGTTTCTCTTCTCAGTTTTTAGATGACAATATTAATAATGTTGATCAATTACGAACGAATAGCATCGTTAGAACAAGTGCAACCACAGGTTATTATGTTGATATATTTAGATCGGTGTCTAATGTCACAAATAATTATCATGATTATTTATTTCATGGACTAGGAGATGAAATGATAATTAGCAAGAATGGAGCACCGTTAGATTTAATAAATACACCAAATCGCTATCAAAACGATATTGGAGATATTCGAAAGCAACCGGGTTGGAGATGGTATACCAATGCCAAAACATCGGAGTTATCAAATGATGCGATATCTGCTAAATTTGAATTGCAAACAACCAATGATTTTTTACATGTTCATGTGCCTGGAGGGGTAGAAAAAGAATACAGCTCTGCATTAGCGCCACCAACTCAAGAAGTTCGCAATGGTTATGACAATAAAGACACACAAATGTTTATTATGCGTAAATATGGTGAAGCCTGGAATGAACCATTCGTAGCGATTTATGAACCATCAGACAAAGCGGAAAGTACTGTTCTGTCTACGAAGCAAATTTATAGTAATACTAGTGTAGTAGGTGTAGAAGTAATTTCTCAAGTTGATGGTCAGGTTATTCGAGATGTTATTTTGACTAATACAGACAATAAAGGTTCACTTTATTTACCAGATTATGAAATAGTGTTTAAGGGGAGATTTGCAATCGTACGAACGGAAATAGTAAATAACAAAACCAATGTTTCTCTTTACCTAGGTGAGGGGCAAGAATTAATTTTTATTGATAAAACTGTAACGGGTGATAATGATGAAAAAGCATATTTAGAATATCAGCTGGATTATGAATACGAAGTTCCGGCAGAGGCAATTACTTTTACTGTAGAGGCAATAGGAGAATCTTGTGTAGATAAGAAAAATGGAAAGATTCATATAAGTTCTAGTGAAAGTAGAAGTTTTACAGCAACTGTTGACGGGAAAGATTATGATTTTACAAATACGACAAGCATAGAAAACTTGGATGTGGGTACTTATTCTTTATGCATTTCTATTGAAGATGACGTTTTTGAACAATGTTATGAAGTTGAAATAGCTGAGGGAATGAGTTTGAGTGGTAAAATTCAAGTAGAAAATAATACGGCGGAAGTTACTATTGAATCTGGTACGGCTCCATTTGTAGTTTTTAAAAATGGAGAGCCCATTATTGAAACATATCAATCTAATTTCTCAGTAGCTGTAAATCATGGTGAAGATATAGAAGTGCAAGGTAAATCAGCTTGTCAAGGGGGATTGGCAAAACATATTAATTTGCTTGAAAATATTAAAGCTTATCCGAATCCATCCAATGGAGTTTTTGAAATATTCATACCTGCAAATATTCTTTCGATACATGTTGAGGTATATAATGTACAATCTCAATTAGTTTCTTCTGAGACATATGACGTTAATACAGGTGTTGTTAACTTAAATATTAATGAAAACCCCAATGGGGTTTACTTTGTAAAAGTGAATACAGAAGAACCAATTTTTCTTAAAGTTATAAAGAACTAATTTTCCATTCTTTCCAAAGAGTCAATATGTCCATAAAAAGGATTTTTAGAATTAGTCTTTGAAAAGTGATACTTGGAGTATTCATGTATATTGATGATTTAAAGTTCTTTATAAAAGAATACTTTCCATATATAATCACATATAAAAAACCACTTTATGTGAATAAAGTGGTTTTATAAGGTGTGAAAATTAATGCTAAAACTAAAGAACTTAGTCTTTATATCT
Organism: Flavicella sp. IMCC45537; assembly: GCF_057197705.1. Classification (NCBI taxonomy): domain Bacteria; kingdom Pseudomonadati; phylum Bacteroidota; class Flavobacteriia; order Flavobacteriales; family Flavobacteriaceae; genus Flavicella; species Flavicella sp. IMCC45537. The sequence continues at coordinate 1,430,999 of NZ_CM170067.1, read as the reverse complement.
AAGTACTTCTGTACATGTATTTGTTAAATCCTTTTCTGCAGGGTAGTTGTAATAAATTCCCCATCTAAAATGATATCTTCGTGAGGCTTCAGAGCTTGTGTTTATGTAGTGAGTTTCTCCTGACCACTTTTTTGTGTTGTTAAAATATACTTCAATTTGTTTCCCATTAGAACGTATTTTAATTTTGAAACTTTTATTGATATAAGAAACGTTGTCAGAGATATTCATATTGGTGTTGTTACCAGATGCAGCATTGGCAACAATACTACCGATATTAATTTTACCGTCTGATCTTATTTCTACTCGCATATGTGGTTTTCCACCAAAAAGTTGAGCAATGGTTATGCTTTGTGTGAATGTACCAGATATTTTCATGCGTGCTTCAAATGTATGCCAACCATCATTTCTGGTAAAAGTAATACCTTCTTCAGCTTCTACTCTTATGTATCCTGTTCTATCAGGACTCGATGCTTCTGTAACTTCATCGTCTTTAAAGAACTTGAAAATTTGAGTTGAGTTTTCTTGTTCTACATATCTCGGACTTGCATCGTCAAATTCACTAGAAGGTAATGATTTATCATGCATATAGTGAAGTGTAAGTGGCCTAGGTATACCTAAAGAATTAGTCTCGTTTCTCGTTCGCGTATCTTGCGCAGGAGTTTCTTCTTCTTCTTCTTCTTCAGGAATTTCTAATTCCAAAAGTGTATCAACTTTTTCGTCTTTTGATTCTTGACAAGAAAAGAGAATTGCAATATTGAATAATACAAGTAGTAATGTCGTTTTGTAATTGAGTTTTACTCTTTTCATGATTCGTCGTTTTGTTCAAAGGTATTCTTTTGTTTTATGGAAACTATGTTGTTGTGTACTGAGGTAAATAAGTTGAATCGCATACTATCAGTACACAGCAGAATACTTATGCATGATTAAAAATGTTAATTTATAGATTAATTTAAAAAATGGCTCGAAAGATGTATAGATTGATATGCTTTTTTATAATGTGCTTAATTGTGAGTTGTCAATCTGAAAACAAGGTGTTTAGAGATGATGAAAATCAAATTAGCTTTGTAGAATTATCACAAAAATTCAAATCACCTCCAACAGAATACCGTCCAGAGACTTGGTTTCATATAATGGGGAATAATATTTCTAAGGAGGGACTTACGTTGGATTTAGAAGCCATAAAAAATGCAGGTCTACAGGGAATTCATTTATTTAATAAGTCTGGTCGACCTTACCCAAATGTAGAGCAAATAAAAATACTATCTCCAGAGTGGGAAGATGCAATTCGCCATGCTGCAGACGAGTGCAAAAGGTTGGGATTAAAATTTACAATGCAGAATTGCCCGGGTTGGTCTATGACCGGAGGTCCATGGGTGCCAGCTGAAGAAGCACAACGTGAAGTAGTAGAAACTGTGTATAGAATCTCTGGAGGCAAAAAAACAACAAAAATTCTTGAGATAGATTCATTGTATAATTTGGCTGATTGTGATTATAAAGATATTGAGTTACTCGCTTTTCCAACTCCCGAAGGAGACGATGCTGAATTGTTGCATCCTCTGAGGATTGAAACGAATAATAATAAAGTCCCATGGAAGGAAATCTTCAATCCTAATTCAAAAATTATTGTTACGCGTAAGACAAGTCAATTAGACATGCCTTTGAAGTCATATAGAAATAATGGGATTTCAAAAGTGAATAACCAAAATACTTGGGTCAAGACGAAATTCGAGAAACCAGAAACATTACGTACGATTAAATTTCCTCAATCACGTCATATGATTTTGGATACGCAATATCCGCAGATAGATGTAGCAATAAAAGTTGAGGCACTTGTGAATAATAAACTAGTTGAAGTTGCCACTTTACAACTTCCTGATGCGAATTGGAATGATAGAAGAAAACACCTCACCTTAACTATTCCAGAAACAACTTCCGATGAGTTTGTATTTACCTTTTTAGGAAATCATCATATCGCTCCAGAGTTAATTCGTTTAAGTTCGCAACCGAGACTTCATAACCATGAAGCCAAAGCTGCAAAAGTATTACGACGTTTAGAAAAAAATGTCACATATGCTTATGCTGAAAACACCATCATAAAATCAAAAAACATTGTCAATATTTCTGATAAAATGTCTGCTGATGGAACACTTACTTGGGATGTGCCAGAGGGAAATTGGACAGTTGTGCGTTTTGGGCATATCAATATGCGTCTTACCAATAAACCTGCTGTTCCTGAGGCTACAGGTTGGGAGTCTAGCAAGCTAGATAAAATTGCAATTGAAAATCATTTAAGAAATGGGATGATTGGTAATTTGATAAAAAATGGAGGTCCTATTGGTGATGGAAAATTGCATGGATTGTTAATAGATAGTTGGGAAAGTCATGTACCTACTTGGACAATAAATTCTGAAGATATGTTTACAGAGTTTGAGACAAGAAGAGGCTACAGTATGAAGAATTACCTGCCTGCTACTATGGGATATATTGTTGAAAGTGCTGAGGTAACGACCAAATTTTTAAGAGACTTACGCCAGACGATGGATGATGTTTTTATAGATAATTTCTTTAAGCATTTTGCGACTGTGGCTAATGACATGGGAGCAGAGGTGTACACTGAAGGTGCAGGAGGAGAGGTTTTACCAATTGATCCGATGCGTTATTATGGAGTTAGTGATATTCCGATGACTGAATTTTGGTATCCGAAGGCACCATCTAATCAAAACGAATATGCCAAGCCAATTTATAATGCAGCCTCTGCTACACATTTATATAACAAGTCAAAATTAGCGGCAGAAGCGTGTACTCAAGTTGGTGTAAAATGGAATGAGCATCCTTTTTCAGTAAAAAGCTTAATTGATTATAACTTTACGAAAGGAGTGAATCATTTGGTATTTCATACGTTTTCACATACACCTCAAACAGATGTTATGCCGGGTTCAAGTTTTGGTGGGAATATTGGTTTTCCTTTAGTACGAGAACAAACTTGGTGGAAATACATGCCTTGTTGGATGGATTATTTGACACGCAATCAATTTATGTTACAGCAGGGTGAATATGTGGCCGATGTTTTATGGTATTACGGTGATCACTTTGAAAGGCCTCCTTTTGATTTAGATCCTTTCCCTAAGGGATATCGTTTTGATTATTTAAACGCCGAAATTCTTTTAGAAAGGACCTCAGTAAAAAATAATAAGATTCATATAGAAAACGGTGGAGATTACCGTGTTATTTTATTAAGAGATTCTCAAGAAATGCTCTTGTCAACTTTGAAAAAACTTGAAGAATTAGTTGCAAAAGGAGCTATAATCTTAGGAGACAAACCTACTGATTCACCTAGCTTAATGGATGATGAGCATGACCTGAAAGAATTAAGAATGATTGCTAATAAAATGTGGGGAAATGAGCAGGAAGGCTCTCGAACTTATGGTAAAGGTAAAGTATATTGGGGCAAACCTATTTCAGAAGTAATAACAAAAGAAGAACAAATCCCTGAAGATGTGATTGTACCTGAAAACCTAGACTTAACATGGATACATCGGAAAACTAAAGATGCAGATATTTTTTTCATAGCTTCGAAAATGGAATCTCCCGTGAATGTTGCTTTGAGCTTTAGAGTCTCAAATAAAGTACCACAAATATGGAATGCTTTTACAGGAGAAATCAAGGAAGCTAAAATTTGGAAAAGTGATGGTAAGAGAACGAATGTACCTATTTCACTTGATGAAAGCGGAAGTGCAATAGTGGTTTTTTCTAACGGGACGCCAAAAACACATGCAACGGATATCATCTTCAACGATGAAGTTATTTTGAGCAGTACACAAGGTTGGTTTACAACCGAAAAAATGAATACTATTCCTAAGCTACACTGGAAAAATGACAAATTTATATCTTCTTTAGCAGGCTCTTATTCCTTCATCAAGGAAAACGAAGTAAAAAACATTGAGTTAAAGTTAGAAAAACAACAACTCTCAAGTAATTGGCAGGTGTTGTTTGAATCTGGTTGGGATACGCCAAAGTCAATAAAATTACCAAAATTAATGTCCTTGTCCGAATATAAAAATGAATCAATACGACATTTTTCAGGAACAATCTGCTATCAAAACACTTTTGAATTGAAAGATAAATCAGCTGCAGTGATTGTTGATTTGGGAGAGGTAGGTAATATTGCTGAGCTTTGGTGTAATGGTAAAAAAGTAGATGTGAAATGGGCACCTCCTTTTAGATTTGATCTGTCAAACTATGTGAATATTGGAGAAAATGACCTAGAGGTTAAAGTTACGAATACTTGGAGGAATCAATTGATTTTTGATCGAACAAGGTCTAAGGACAACAAAAAAACTTGGACAACCAACCCCCCGAAACCAAATGATAAAATTTTAGATAAATCAGGCTTAATTGGCCCTGTGTTTTTAGAAATTGTTCAATAGATAAGGGGCTTTTCTTTTTATATCACTTCACTCAGTATAGTGCATAACAGCTATGAGAGGGACTTGTTTTAACTTAGTAAAAAAAACAAAAATTAGTCTACTAATGAAGGGTAAATGGTTGATAGCAGCTTTAATTGGAGCAAGCATTTTTACAGCTTGTAAAAGTAATGTTAATGATAACAGTTTAACAGCTGAAGATAATGTGGTGAATTCAAAAATATCCAAGTTGGTTGCTGAAATGACTTTGGATGAGAAAATCGCAGAATTAACACAAGATGCTCCGGCAAACGAAAGATTGCAAATTCCATTCATGAAATTTGGAGAAGGTTTACATGGACTTTGGTATGACGGTGTAACTGTATATCCTCAGGCGATTGCATGTGGCTCAACTTGGGAGCCAGCGTTGATAAAAAAAATGGCATCTCAAACCGCAAGAGAAGCAAGAGCACTAAACATAACACATTGCTATTCACCAAATTTAGATGTGATTTCAGGTGATGCGAGATATGGTAGAGTAGAAGAGTCTTATGGTGAAGATCCTTATTTGGTTTCACGAATGGGAGTTGCTTTTATTCAAGGAATGCAAGGAATGGGAAGTCAGCGTTTAGATAAAAATCACGTATTGACAACCGCGAAGCATTTTGTCGGTTACCCAGAGAATCGAAGAGGTATTAACGGTGGATTTAGTGATATGTCTGAAAGAAGACTAAGAGAAATTTATTTGCCACCGTTTGAAGCTGCAATCAAAGAAGCCAAAGTAGGATGTATTATGCCTGGTCATCAAGATTACAATGGAGTTCCTTGTCATATGAATACTTGGTTATTGAAAGATGTTTTGAGAGATGAACTAGGTTTTGATGGTTTCTTAGTTTCAGATAACAATGATGTTGGAAGGTTGCAAACTATGCATTTTATTCCTGAAACGAGAACAGAAGCTGCCATTTTAGGTTTAAAAGCGGGTGTTGATATGGATTTGGTTTTAGGAAAACACTTGCCTTTGTATACTTACCATTCAACTATTTTAAAGGATACTCTTGAGAAAAATGAAGACTTGGTAGCTTATGTGGATCAGTCGGTTCATCGAATATTAAAAGCGAAATATGATTTAGGTTTGTTTGGTTCAACGCAAAACTCGGTAAAGAAGGATACCGTAGTAAGCGCAAAAGAACATCAAGATTTTTCTTATGAAATGGCTAAGAAAGCGATAGTTTTATTAAAGAATGAAAATGATTTGTTGCCTTTAGATATATCAAAACTAACATCATTGGCAGTTATCGGTCCTAATGCTCATGAGGCACGACCTAAAAAAGGTACGTACGCATTGTTAGGAGGGTATTCAGGTCTGCCACCATATTATGTATCTGTTTTAGATGGATTAAAGAATAAAACAGCAGGTAAATTAAAAATAAATTATGCTCAAGGTTGTGCATTGAAAGACGAATCAAAAGAAGGTTTTAATGAAGCTATTGCCGCTGCAAAGAAATCTGATGCAGTGGTTTTGGTCGTCGGTGGTTCAAGAAGAACTGGGGGAGAAGGAGCTGATAGATCTGATTTAGATTTGATAGGGGTTCAAAATGATTTAGTAAAAGCTATTAAAGAAACGGGAAAACCGGTAATCGTTGTATTGATCAATGGAAGGCCATTATCAATTAATTATATAGCTGAAAATATTCCATCTGTTTTAGAAACTTGGTATTTAGGAATGCGCTCAGGTGATGCTATTGCTGATGCGATTTTTGGTGATGTGAACCCTGGAGGAAAGTTAACAGTTTCTTTCCCAAGATCTGTCGGACAATTACCTGTAACTTATTTAGAACGTCCTGATTTTATAGGGTCAGGTAAAGGTTTATACAACGATGCAATTAAAACACCTTTATATCCTTTTGGTTATGGATTGAGTTATACAGATTTCAATATAGGAAAGCCTGTTTTACAGGAAGCAGTAATCGATGTAGATGCAACGACCACAGTTTCTGTTGAAGTTACGAATACAGGAGAAGTTGAAGGTGATGAAGTAATTCAAATGTATGTCAGAGATGATTACGCTTCTGTCGGACGCTATTTGAAAATGTTAAAAGGATTCGAGCGTATTTCTCTAAAACCAGGTGAGACAAAAAAGGTGTCTTTTACACTAGGGTTTAATGAATTAAATGTTTTAAACCAAGAGCTGATTAAAGTAGTAGAACCAGGTACATTTACCATTTATATTGGAAATTCATCTCGAAATGAAGATCTACAGAAGATTCAATTACGAGTTAAGAAATAATGTAGCTACTTTCAAAGTGTGCTATAGAGTTATAATAGAGTAAATATTAGATTGAGTTAAAAGCTAGTATCCCCTGAAAATAGGATACTAGTTTTTATTTAAAAAAGGATGATATGAAAAGAAGAGAGTTTTTACAATGCACGGGAATGATAGGTGTAGGAATGCTATTTCCATTTTCAGATTTAATCATAGGATGTTCAAAGACTGAAAATCATTCGGTGGAATTTAAGAAATTAACCTCTGATTTATTGAAAGATTGGTGTGATGGAATGTTAAAACTTCAAATCAATGATCCATCAAATCTTGAATTACATGGTGCATTAGACTGTCCTTCATGTTCTCATATCCATGGGAGATGTATGGATGCCGTATATCCATTTTTATATATGGCAGATATATCAGGTGATGAAAAGTACCTAGAAGGTGCGAAATTAGTTATGACTTGGGCAGAAAATAATGTATCTCAAGAAAACGGAGCATGGACGGTTATTAAAAACCCGAAATCTTGGAAAGGAATTACAGTTTTTGGAGCTATTGCTTTAGCTGAAGCTTTACACTATCATGGTCATGTTTTGGATAAGGAGACAAAAGAAAAATGGATGTTACGTCTTGAAAGAGCAGGGCAATATTTACATGATACTTTTACCATCGATTTTACGAATATCAATTATCCTGGTACTGCAGTTTACGGTCTTGATCTTATTGGAGATGTAGTAAGTAATGAAGATTTTAAAAACAAAAGTAAAAAGCTAGCTGTTGAGGTGAAAAAGTATTTTACCGAAAACGAAGGGTTGTTATATGGAGAATGCAAAAAAAGCTCTAGCAAATTAAGTGAAAAAGGTTTACACGGGGTAGATTTAGGTTATAATGTAGAAGAAACCTTGAATAGCTTAGTGATGTATGCGCTAAAGGCTAAAGATGAAGAGTTACTTCAAATTGTAGAAAAATCCTTAAACAGTCATTTAGAGTTTATGTTACCTGATGGAGGTTGGGACAATAGTTGGGGAAACCGAATGTATAAATGGACCTATTGGGGTAGTAGAACATGTGATGGAAGTCAACCAGCTTATGCGATGATGGCAGATGCAAATCCCGTATTCGGAACAGCTGCGGTTAAAAATACTGAACTTTTAAAGCGTTGCACCTCCGATGGTTTGATTCATGGTGGTCCTGGTTTTATTGAGGCAGGGATTCTTCCATGTGTACATCATACCTTCACACATGCCAAACCATTGACCGCATTATTGGATCATTGGAATCATTTACCAAAAATAAATGATGCTGCAAATCTCCCTAGGATGGCTTCTGATGGAGTAAAGCATTTTAAAGATTTAGATGTGTATTTGTTTGCAAGAGGGGATTGGAGAGGAACCGTAAGTGCTTATGATGCTGAATATCATTACAAATACGATTTTCGTCAGGCATCTGGTGGTTCATTAGGTATTTTGTATCATAACAAAATAGGACTTCTTTGTGCTGCAAGTATGGCTCAATACCATCTAGTAGAGAAAAATAACCAACAACCACAACCGGGTGAGGATATTTGCTTGACACCGCGAATCGAGACATTTGTTGGAGATCAATGGTATACCAATTTGTATGATCTACCAGCGACTGTTACTGCTAAAGATGTTAATGGTATTATTGAATTAGAAGCCAAAACAAAGTTGAAAAACGTAAATCGAGAAGAAGTTATTGAAACAGCATCTCAATTCGATATTACTTATCGTTGTTCTGGAGATAAAACTAAAATATATATCAATACTGAAGAACATATTTTAGCAGCTACTGCTTTTGTATTGCCCATCGTATCATCTTCAAAAGAAGCAGTAACTTTTGTCAATGAGCATCAGATTACTATTCAAAAACCAGAAGGTTTGGTAACTATTAAAGCTAATGCTCCGATAAAAATAAAAGTTACTGAAGGTAAAAGAACTTTTAATATGGTACCTGGTGTAGAAGCCTTACCATTGGAAGTTTATTTTCAAAAAGGGAGTAATGGATTAGAGCTTTCTATAATGGTTAGTTAGGTGTTTGTATTTGCTAATAGATTAGAGGAAATGAAGAATAAGTCTGGTGTTTTACTTGATATTGGTTATTCTTAAAAGAATTCAGTAAACAAATGTTAAAAGAATTCTTGTTTTATGTAATTAACCTGTGTGCTCGGTAGAGTACAGAAGTGTGCTGAGTTTTAGACAATCTAATTTTGCACTTATCGATTTTAAAATAAAAGAATTATGCAAAAAATTACCCTTAAAACACTACTACCTTTAAGTTTCATGTTTGGAAGTTTCATAGCAGGAGCTCAAGTGATCGCACCTGATGAAGATGGTACATCTTATGATACTTGTTATGATGAAGGTTATAATGAAAGCCGAACTTCCGATGATTTAGTAAATCCTGTAAATGTTGGAACAATTGATGATAGAAGTTGTTATGCCAACTATAAAGAAACAACTATTGATGATACAGTTTGGGGAATCTATAATATTACGGATGGATCAAATCATTTAGATGCTCCAAATACACTACAGCCTAGAATTGAACGTTCGTTAACCAGGTCTAAAGAGGTTGGTGTGGGAAGTTATGCTAGATTTACAGGAACGGTGCGTATTCTTGAAACAGGAAAAACGAATAGTTCAGGTAGTGATGGTACTTATATTATGCAGGCAAAAGGAAAGCATACCGGAGGGGGTGGATCCGCAGATCCAGCAATTTGTTTATACCTAGCGAAACCGGTATATGGTGATGACGGTGAAGGGAATCAAGTACAAGTGTCCTTTGATTTGTATCGAGAGCAAATTAATTACCGAGGAGGATCTGGTGGAGATGGAAGAGAGGTTGTCTTTTTGAAGAATATTCAAAAGAATGTAGAAACTGAGATTGTTTTAGAAGTTGGTTTTAGAGAAGACCCTAATGATGCTTCACAAAGAGTTCATTATGCTGATGCTGTGATTGGAGGTGAATCTTTTAATTGGGATATTCCTGAACCAGAAAAAGGAATTGAATCAGGTATACGATATGGAGCCTACAGAATTAAAGGGGGAAGAGCTCAAATTAGATGGGCAAATACTACTTACCAAAGAGTGGAAGTTGAGTATGTACCGAATCCAAACGACGGATATGTGAGATTGAGAAATGTTGCAACAGGTAAATTTTTAACAGATGCCGGTGTTGGATCAGAGCCCGTTACGATGAGTGATTCTGCTGAAGGAGAAGATAAATTTTGGGCTTTTGTAGATTCTGGAGATTATTCAAATATTGAAAGTCAATCTTTTGGGATTTTACGTTCACCAGGTTCAGGCTTTTCGGGTGGTGCTTATGTTGTAGTAAGCACATCTACAAGTTCACCTTCAGTTGATACTGATAAAACTTGGACTATTCATTATAATCAAGCGAATGATTACTATAGGTTTGAGTCAAGAAATAGTGGAAGATTTATGTATCATGAAGAAGATGGCTCTGTTACACATATAATTGTATCAGATACTGATGATAGAAGTAATTGGGAAGCTATTCCAGATGGAGCCTTAAATGTTTCAGAAATACAATTGAATGAGCAAACTGTGAGTGTATACCCAAATCCGTCGAACGGAGAATTTACCATCTCTTTGAGCAAATTTGAAAATGTAAAAGTGCAAATTTATAATCTACAAGGGGGAGTTGTTTTTGAGAAATTAGATGTGAATTCTAGTATTCAAGTCAATACGAACTCGAAGCTAGCTCCTGGCATGTACATTGTAAGGGTGGTATCCAATGGAAATCAAGTGATTCACAAAAAAATAATCATTAAGTAATATATTTACTACCAAGTATAAAGGCCAAAAGAGAAATCTTTTGGCTTTTTTTGTATTGAAAAGTTTCTTCTTTTTTCGAATAGAACAAAAAAATGAATTCAACAGAATAATAGTTTTATCGGCATTCTACAGCATAGTTTATAGAATTTTATAATGGAACTTTAGGGGTATAAATAAGTTGAATTATTTTAGTTAAAGGAAAATGAAAAATAGATTAATCATTGTGTTAAATTTATTTTTCTCTTTTTGTGTTTTTTATAGTTGCATCAATTCGAGAAAAGTATCACCTACAGATTTACGTTGCGAATACCGCGTGAATCCTTTAGGAATAGATAATCTTACTCCTAGATTGAGTTGGAAGTTGACACAAGAGAATGTAGTAAGAGGACAAAAACAAACTGCGTATAAAATACTAATAGCTAAAAGTTTAGCTGAACTAAAGAATAACAATGGTGATTTTTGGGATTCTGGAAAAGTAAATTCAGATCAATCTGTCAATATTTTATACAACGGTACGAAGTTAATATCTGCACAAAAATATTTCTGGAAAGTTATGGTCTGGGATAAAGACGGGATTGCTTCAAATTGGAGCAATCCGGCTATGTTTTCAATGGGGTTGTTAAAAGAATCTGATTGGAAAGGTGATTGGATATTAAAAGAAGACCAGAAAAAAACCGACCATAACTGGTATCGAAAGAACTTTGAATTAAAGGAAGAAGCTACATCAGCGTTTTTATTTTTAGGTTCATTTGGGTATCATGAAGTCTATGTAAATGGAGAAAAAATTACAGACGATGTTATGAATCCTGTGTCGTCTTACATGAAAAAACGAATTCTTTATTTAACATATGATATTTCAGATAAACTTAAAAAAGGAGATAATGTAATTGCTGTTTGGCATGCTGCAGGTTGGGCACGATGGAGACGTATTGCGGAATATAGAAATATTCCTTTTGTTTTTAAAGCGCAAGTTGAAATTGAAGTTGATGGAAATCAAATATCTCTAAAGTCTGACACAAGTTGGAAAACTAAAAAAAGTCATAGTTCATATTATGGAGATTGGGATATCCTGCGTTTTGGTGGAGAAACTATTGACGACCGAAAAAGAGAAGATAATTGGTGTGCTTCTGATTACGATGATAGCAAATGGGCTTATGCTGGTGTCTACAATCATGAAGTTTTAAACGAAAAAATTGCGAAAGGAAATAATATTAGTTTTGCTCTAAATAGTAATAAAAACAAAAGGGTAAGAGCAAAATACGGTAAAATTACTGCTGTTTTAAGTGCACAAATAGTAGAACCTCAGGTTAAGTTTAAAGAAATAAAAGGAATTGGGGTAAAGAAAATTAATGACAGTACCTATTGCATTGATTTGGGTGAAAACTACACAGGCTTCTTTGAGATGGATTTGTATAATGGGGTGGAAGGTGATTCTATTCTATTTGAAATTAGTGATCAAGAAGGGCAAACATCTTCTTGGAATCAAAAGAGTAAATATATATATGGAAAGTCAGGTAAGGGAACATTTAAAAATAGATTTAATGTTGCTGGCGGAAGATGGGTTACGGTTTATGGATTGAATTACCAACCTAAAGTAACAGATGCAATAGGTTATGTGGTAACAAACAACCGTAAGCAAATTAGCAAGTTTCAATCGTCAAGCGAGCAACTCAATCAAATTTATCAGATAAACCTAAATACATACTTAGCGAATACTATGGATGGTATTTTGGTAGACTGTCCGCATCGTGAACGCCGGGGATGGGGAGAAGTTACTGTGGCTGCTATGTATGGTGATGCCTTACCAAACTTCGAAAGTGGTGCTTATATGAATCAATATCTTCAATATACCCGAGATGCACAACTGTTTGATGGTCAGATTAGGGGAGTTATTAATGAACAAGATCGCCCGTTTCTGATGTGGAAAGCTAACAATCCATTAACTGTTTGGGAAACGTATAGAATGTTAGGTGATAAAAAAGTGCTTGAAGATAACTACGCTTCAATGCAACAATGGATGCAATGGATGCTAGATCATTCGAATTATGATACAGGAGGAGCTATCAAAGCTGGAAAACAGGGAGCAAGAGAATTTCCTGGTTTAGGAGATTGGTGTACACCTAGAGGAAATTTTTGGACAAGTAGTAACTCACCTGAAGCGGTTCATTTTAATAATTGTTTGTATGTATTTATGTTAGATAATGCCATGAACATTGCAGACGTTTTAGGGAAAACAGAAGATGCTAAAGCTTACAAAGATCGATTAAAAGTACAACGAGAAGCAACTCATACATTATCTTACAACCCAGAAACAGGAAAGTATGTAAAAGGGTATCAAGTAGATCAAGCATTTGCTTTATTGGCAGGTGTAACCCCTGCATCAGAAAAAGAAAAAGTAGAAGCTGTTCTGGAAGATAATGTACTCTATAAATTTCCTTATTACGATACAGGAAGTTCAGGGCAAGCCCTTTATACTCGATATTTTACTGAATATGGAGAGCGTATGGATTTGATTTATGAGCTATTACAAGATAAGCATCACCCTAGTTATGGTTATTTTTTAGGGCAAGGTAAAACCGTTTGGCCAGAACGTTGGTCTGCCATTGGTAATAGTCAAATACATACCTGTTATACGGGAATCGGAGGGTATTTTGTCAAAGGTTTTGGTGGAATTCGTCCGAACCCAGAAAGTTTAGGAATGCAAAATATGATTATAAAACCAGCACCAGTTGGCGATTTAACGTATGCAAATACAGAATACCAATCTATGTATGGAAATGTAGTTGTGAACTGGAAGAAAGAAGGTAATGGTGCAACATTTCATATTGAGATTCCTATAAATACAAATGCAAAAGTGTATTTACCAGCCACAAGAAATGCGGATGTAAATGAAAGTGTTGCTATTGCTGATAAATCTGAAGGTATTACCTTTTTTGGCACAGAAAAGAATAAAGCAGTTGGGAACTATGTTATTTATGATGTTGTTTCCGGTGTTTATGATTTTAAAGTAGATGAATTGCCGGTAACTCAATTTCCGAAACCTATAGCAAATCAAAAAAATCTTTCTAAAATAGGAAGAATAAATGCTTCTTCGATGTTTATTAAAACGGAAAAGTTACCCGTTTTTGAGGCATTTAGAGTTAATGATGAAGATGAAGAAACACGATGGTTGGCTACTGAAACTAAAAATCAATATTTAGAAGTAGAATGGGTAAAACCACAAACATTTAATCAAATTATTGTTGATGAATTTGAGAGTAATATTTCGTCTTATAAATTACAATATTTGAAAAACGGAGCATGGGTTGATCTTGTGAATGGAACCAATTGTGGCTCAAATAAAATTCATCAATTTGATGCTGTTACATCCATAAAATGTAGATTGTTTATTCTGGATTCGAAGCAACCTTCATCGATTAAAGAATTAAAAATATTTAATCATGAACATTAGAATTAAGAAAAACAGTCTCGTATTTTTAGTTTGTGCTTTATTTCTTCTTATAGGTTGTAATAATTCTGAAGACTATAAAGAAATACGGTCTGGGTTCGTAAATCCAAGGGAGGATAATAACCTGTGGTGTTATTGGTATTGGATCAATGATGATATTTCTAAAGACGGTATCACTAAAGATTTAGAAGCAATGAAAAAAGCGGGAATTGGTGGTGCTTTGATCGGTAATATAAACCCAGCACGTAAAGATGGAAAAGTTCCTATGCTTAGTGAAGAGTGGTGGTCTCATATGGTGCATGCTGTTGTAGAGGGAAATAGAATAGGTGTGGATATAGGTGTTTTCAATTGTCCTGGTTGGAGTCAAAGTGGTGGTCCTTGGGTAGATTATACGAAGTCCATGCGTTATTTGACTTATAGTGAAACAAAGGTTTCTGGTGGTAAAACATTAAACTTACCGTTGAAGAAACCAAAAGAAAAGTTTCAAGATACACATACCTTCGCTTTCACATCTTCAGATGTTGAAAACCGAAGTACACAATTTATTCCTACAAAAATTGCATCGAACTGGAGCGATGTTGATGTAAGCGTTTTGTCGGATGGCATTAAGGATGCAAATACCAGCTTTGAATTAAAAAAAGGAGAGGTTTTAGAAATTAGTTTTGACCTTGCAGAGCCCATTACGGCCCGTTCTATAACTATTATACCAAGTAGGGCTTTTAAGTGTAATATGTCTTTAATGGCTGTGGTTGATGGTAAAGAGAAATTAGTAAAAGAATTTCATTTTGACCGTTTTCGCATTACGCCAAATGTTGCATCTATTGAAACAGGTGATTTCGCAACGGTTCTACCAGAAACTAAAGCCAGTAAATTTATTTTAAAATGTACCAATTTTAGAGATAAGAGAGGTGGATATGGCTTTGGCGAAATAAATATTTCTGAAGCACCAATTATAGATAAATACATTGAAAAGCAATTAGGTAAAATGCATTCTACACCTAAACCTGATTGGGATACTTACCTTTTTGGAAGACAAGAAACATTAAAAGATAGGAATTTTACAGTTGACCCAGATGAGGTTATAGATTTGAGTGACAAATTAGATGAGAATGGTGTTCTTAATTGGGATGCTCCAGAAGGGAATTGGACGATTATGCGAATGGGTATGACACCAACGGGTACTCAAAATGCGCCAGCTGCGCCTCAAGGTGTAGGTTATGAAATCGATAAAATGAATAATGGTTTGGCACAATATCATTTTGATAACTTTGTAGGTGAATTTTTAAAACGTATTCCAGAAGCAAGTAAACCTGCTCTAAAATATGTCGTGGCAGATAGCTACGAACAAGGCTCTCAAAACTGGACTGATGGTTATGAGGTGAAATTCCAGGAGAAATATGGTTATGACCCTATTCCATATTTACCAGTGCTTTCAGGAAGAATTGTTGGAAGTGTTGAGGAGTCTGAACGTTTTTTATGGGATTTACGTCGCTCTATTGCCGATGATGTAGCCTATGAATATGTTGGAGCTTTAAAAAAAGCAAGTAATAAACATAATTTGAAAACGTGGTTAGAAAATTATGGACACTGGGGATTTCCTGGTGAGTTTATGATGTATGGTGGGCAATCGGATTTGATTTCTGGAGAATTTTGGAACGAAGGTACATTAGGTAATATTGAATGTAAAGCGTCATCATCAACATCGCATACATATGGAAAAACGATCACTTCTGCAGAAGCGTTTACATCTTCTCGAAAAACCTATCTTAGGCACCCAGCGATGTTAAAAAAGCGTGGTGATTGGTCTTTAACAGAAGGTATCAATCATTTTGTATTGCACTTATATATTCAACAACCAGACGATAATCGCAAACCAGGAATGAATGCTTGGTTCGGTACAGAATTCAATCGTCATAACACATGGTTCAAGCAAGCCGATACCTATTTTGATTATTTAAGACGTTGTCAGCATTTATTACAGCAAGGAAAATATGTAGCAGATGTGTGTTATTTTATTGGAGAAGATGCGCCAATTATGACGGGTGGTCGAGTGCCAGAAATTCCAAAAGGATATTCTTATGATTATATCAATGCAGAAGTAATTCTCAACAGATTGTCTATAAAAGATGGTCGTTTTGTATTGCCAGATGGCATGTCTTATAAAGTAATGGTGTTGCCGCCATACACTACAATGCGACCAGAGTTGCTAAACAAGATAGAAGAGTTGGTGCAGCAAGGTGGAGTGATTCTAGGGTCAAAACCTGAGAAATCTCCGAGTTTGCAAAATTATCCGGAAAGTGACGAAATCGTTAAAACTATTGCTGACAGAATGTGGGATGGTTCTTACATATCAGGTAAAATTGATAAGACATATGGTAAAGGTGTAGTGTTTGATGGTTATGAATTATCTGAAGTTTTTGCAAAGCTAAAATTAGCTGAAGATTTGATTGTTTCAGATGAGGCTCCTGTGTTGTGGACACATAGAACCACGCCAGAAATGGATATTTATTTTATCACAAATCAAAGTGATGAAACCATAGAATTGTCTCCAGTTTTTAGAGTACATAAAGATTTGAAACCTCAACTTTGGGATGCGGTTAGTGGAGAAATCAGAGCATTACCAGATTTCGAAATCACGGAAACAGGAATAAAAGTACCTTTAAAAATGGAGGCTTCTCAGAGTTGGTTTATTGTATTTGCTAAAGACAAAATGTTATTAGAAAAACCAACAAGTACAGAGAATTTTCCTTCTTTTGAAACAGTACATGAATTGAAAAATCCGTTTATAGTTGATTTTTCAAATAAAGAAATGGGTCCTGAAGAACCAATCGTTTTTAATGTTTTAGAAGATTGGTCTAAATCAGAAAATGAGCAAATAAAATATTATTCTGGTGCAGCATCCTATACGACAACATTTAATATAGATGAACTTCATGAAAACAAAGCGTTTTATTTAAATCTGGGTCAACTTTCTGTAATGGCTAAGGTAAAATTAAATGGCAAAGATATTGGTGGCGTTTGGATCGCACCTTATCGTTTAAACATTTCAAAAGCATTAAGAAGTGGTGAAAATCAATTGGAAATAGAAGTAATTAATTTATGGCGAAACCAATTGATAAAAGACAAGCAAAGACCAAAAGAAGAGAAATATACTTGGTTGGTTACTGATGATATCAAACCGAAATCCAAATTACAACCTTCAGGGTTGATGGGACCAGTGATAATAGAAACCATTAAATAATAAGAACAAATATAAAAAGCCATGTATATAATTTCGAGTAATAAATTATCATCAGTTGTATCGATAATACTATTGTTGATTTCGTGTTCTTCGACAAAAAATAGTATTCCGGCATATGAATTGGTAGTAAGTGAGAAATTTACAAATCCAATAGGTTTTTATGATGCAACACCTTCCTTTTCATGGAAACTACCACAAAATAAGAATATCAAAAAGCAAACAGCTTATTCTATTGTAGTGGCTTCTAAGCCTGAACTATTACCCAATAATGCAGATTTATGGGTAAGTGGTAAAGTTGAAAGTGATCAAACTCTATTTGTAAAATACAAAGGGAAAAAATTATCCTCTAGGCAAAAAGTGTACTGGCAGTTAAAGTTTTGGGACCAAGATAAAAAAGCCTCAGTTTGGAGCGCCGTTGCTCATTTAGAGTTAGGATTGCTTACTAATTCTGATTGGCAGGCCAAATGGATTAGTCTTCCAAAAGTAAGTAAAATGAATGCACCCAAAACACACAAAAAAACTTATAAAGTTCAGTACTTACGAAAGGGATTTAAGGCAGAGTCTAAAATTGAGACTGCCAGATTATACATTACTGCTAAAGGACTTTTTGAAGCTTATATAAACGGTAAAAAAATTGGTGATGATGTGATGACTCCTGGTTGGACTCCTTATAATAAGCGTATTGAAACATTAACATACAACGTAACAGATTATTTGCAAAACGGAGCGAATGCAATAGGGGTTTCTTTAGCTGAGGGATGGTATGCAGGGCGATTAATGCTTAGAGGTTATCCAAAGGTTTCTCCTAAAGTAATGTGTCAGCTTGAATTGAAGTATACAAATGGGGATGTTCAAACTATTATTACAGATGAAAGTTGGAAAGCCACACAAGAGGGGCCAATCGTATATGCTGGAATTTATGATGGTGAACAATATGATGCCCGAAAAGAACTAAAGGAATGGTCGTCTAAAATATTTAATGATACAAGTTGGCAAAAGGTTGTTGCAGTAGATATAGATACAGAGCTAAGCTTGACACCTAAACGGCATAATACGGTTAAATCTGTAGAAGAATTATCTCCAGTTGCAATTACCGAGGTTGATAGTAGTGCGGTGATTTTTGATATGGGCCAAAATATGGTAGGTGTACCTCGTATTAATGTACCAATGCAGAAAGACGCAACCTTAAAAATTCGTTTTGCCGAAATGCTACAACAAGATGGACGTATCTATACCAAAAATTACAGAGGAGCAGTTTCAACGGACTATTATACCGCTAAAAAAGATGGGCAAATTACGTATCAACCAACATTTACTTTTCATGGTTTTCGATATGTCGAGTTAAGTGGTTTTGATATAAGTACTACCCCTGATAAATCGTGGGTTACTGGTGTCGTTCAGCATTCAGATTATGATTTGAATGTTGAGTTTAGTTCGTCACACGAAAAATTAAATCAACTTCAAAGAAATATTGTTTGGGGGGTAAGAGGTAACACTCTCGATATACCAACGGATTGTCCTCAACGAGATGAAAGAGCTGGTTGGACAGGTGATGCTCAGGTTATTGCGCCTACCTCGTTTTTTTTAGGTGATGTGCATTCTTTTTGGATGAGTTGGTTGCAAAGTGTACGTGACGATCAAGATGAAGATGGAGCGGTTCCTGTAATGATACCTTCTTTAGGAGGTAAACTTAGAGCTGGTGCTGGTTGGAGCGACGCAATCACTATTATTCCTTGGGAAACCTACCAGCGTACAGGTGATATAGGTGTTTTAGAAGAGAACTATTCAAGTATGAAAAAATGGGTAACCTATTATCAATCAAAATCTAAAAACCATAATGCTAAGATATTTACCCATGGCGATTGGTTGCAACCCTATTCAACTCATAAAAAAGATGAGCGATTCGGCGTAACCTCAAATAAGTTAATTGTTACAGCTTATTATGCACATTCTGTTGCTATAACATCGCAAGCTGCAAGAGCATTAGGGTTTGAATCTGAATCTAAAGAATATGAACAATTATTTGATGAGGTTCGTGGTGTATTTCAAGAGCAGTTTTTTGATACTAAAGGACGTATTATTGAAGGTCCTGAAACTCAAACCGCTTATTTATTGGCGCTAGGGTTCGATTTGTTGGATGAGGAATTAGCACAAAAAGCAATACCACATTTATTGGAACAAATAAAAATAACAGATAACCATTTGCGTACTGGTTTTTTAGGTACGCCTTTACTACCTCTGGTGCTAGATAAAATAGGTGAGACCGATTTGATGTATGAAATCTTGTTCAAAGAAACTTATCCGTCTTGGTTCTATTCAATTAATCAAGGTGCAACTACTATGTGGGAGCGCTGGAACAGTTACACTCACAAAGATGGTTTTAACAAAGGAGGAATGAATTCATTCAATCATTATGCCTATGGTGCTATCGGACGCTGGATGTACGAACGCATTGCAGGAATTAAACCTCTTAAAGTAGGCTATAAAGAAATAGAAATTGCTCCTATTCCAGGTGGTCCTTTAACGTCTGCTTTTGCAACTTACAATTCTCCTTATGGTAAAGTAAGTTCTAGTTGGAAACTAGTAGGTAAGCAATTTAAGTTAGATGTAATTGTACCTCCAAATACTACAGCTCAAGTTTCAGTACCAGGAAATACACAAGAAAGTATTATGGTAAATGGAGTTGAGTTTAAAGAGAATTCAGATATAAAATTACTAGGCAAAACTAAAAAAACGTTTGTTTTTAAGGTAGCCCCAGGAACTTATTCATTTGATACTAATTATTAAACAAAACAGTATTTAACGAAAAATAAAGTCAAAGGTATTCAGTTTTTAGAAGAAGATAAAAGGTATTCAAAACTTAAAATTGGTTTTGGAGCTTCAGAAATAAAAGCAGTTTATAAAAACAGATAGAATTATCAATAAAGTTTTAATTAGATTAAGACTTCCAAGTGGAGAATATATGTTTTAGATGCTAAAACACCTCCATCAATTTCAGAATTTAAAATATACTTATCTCAATAGTAAATGAAGTGTTTAGTAATTAGAAATTATGTAGTTTTTTGCTCAATTATAATTTTAGAGGCTTGTAGTTCAATTTTATCTTCGGAAGATAATAAAATCGCAAAATCAGTAAAAGTTAATACAGAAGCTAATAATCATGTAGACTTGGTATATTACAATAGTACACATGTAAAATTGGTTAGAGATCTTATCAAAGCAAAAGATTCTTTTTTTGTTGCTAATTTTAAGAATTTGATGAAAGAAGCAACAATAGCTTTAAATTTTGTTGCAGACCCTGTTACGAACAAAAAAGAGGTGCCACCCAGTAATAATATGCACGATTATTTAAGTTATGCTCCATATAAATGGCCTGATACTTTAAAAAAAGATGGATTACCTTGGGTTACTAGAGATGGCGTAATTAACCCAGTTTTTTATAGCTCTGATACAGATTTTAACCGAACCGCAACTTTTTTTGAAGTGATAGAGGTTTTGTCTTGGGCTTATTATTTTTCAGAAGATAAAAGGTTCGCAGAAAAAGCAATAGCACTTATAAAAACTTGGTATTTAAATCCAGAAACGAAGGTTAACCCTAATATTAATTTTGGTCAAAGAGTTCCGGGGGCAGCAGACGGTAGAAAAGCTGGTGTACAAGAATGGTGTAGCCAATCTAGCGTTGTTACTGCGTTACAAATTTTTGAAGTTGAAGGTCTTTTGTCTACAGATGTAAAAATAGGTATGCAACTTTGGTTTGAAGAATATCTTACTTGGCTGACAACAAACCCAATGGCAATTGAAGCAGGTTTTACAAGACAGAATCACGCGAATCATTATAACTATCAAGTTGTTGGATTAATGATGTTTCTCGGTAAAAATGATGCAGCAATAAAGGTGGTAGAAGAGGCTAAGCAAAATCGCATTGCAGATCAAATTTCTCCTAACGGAAAACAACCTAGGGAGTTAGGTAGAACAAGATCTGTACATTATGCTAGTTTGAATTTGTGGTCTATGACAGAATTAGCTCTTATGGGACAAAAATTAGGGGTTGATTTATGGAGCTATGAAACGACAGATTGTAAAAGTCTAAAAAAAGCATTTGCCTACCTAAGTCCATTTGTGTCTGGTGATAAAAAGTGGCAGTATAAAGAAATAACAGAGGGGGGAGCAAAGAATGCAATAGAAACAGAACTTAAGCCAATGTTTTCAAAAGCCTCAACCTCTTTAGATATACTATTGGTGGGAGCTAAAGTCAAACTCTATGGTAATTTAAAACCGCTGGATGCCTTGAGGTATCCACCAAAAGAATTGATAGATAAAATAAAAAAGTAACCAAAGTAATAGATAAGAATATGGGTGTTTATAAAGAAGGGCAAATTAAAGTTGGACTTTTTGGTATTGGTTTAGATACTTATTGGCCACAATTTGAGGGGCTTTTAGATAGGTTAGAAGGGTACCAAAAACAGGTAGCTGATAAAATGGAAGGTTTTGGAGCGGAGGTTGCTAACGTAGGTTTAGTAGATTCACCTGTTAAAGCGAGAGAAAAAGCAGCGTTATTAAAAAAAGAAGATATAGATATGATTTTTCTATATGTCTCTACTTATGCCTTGTCGTCAACGGTACTTCCTGTGGTTCAAAAAATAAAATGTCCCGTTGTAATTTTAAATATTCAACCCGTGGCAGCTATTGATTACGAAAGTTTTAATAAACTAGGAGATCGAGGTAAAATGACAGGCGAATGGTTAGCTCATTGTCAAGCTTGTTCTGTGCCAGAATTAGCAAATGTATTCAATCGATCTGGAGTTGATTATGAATTTGTAACGGGGTATTTAGACGAACCAGCTGTTTGGGAAGAAATTCAAGATTGGATAGATGCAGCTAGAGTAGCTTCAGTGATGCGTAATAACCGATTGGGGGTACTAGGAAATTATTACTGTGGTATGCTAGATGTATATGCAGATTTAACGAAACAAGCTGCAGCTTTCGGTACGCATATTGAAGTTTTAGAAATGTGTGAGGTGAAAAAATACAGAGATATTGTAACTAACATTGAAGTTCAAGAAAAAATTGCAGAATTCAGAAATACTTTTGAAGTAATTGATGCTTGCGAGCAGGCTGAATTAATACGTGCAGCTAAAACATCTATAGCTTTAGATAAGTTGGTAGCGCATCATAACTTAGGCTCAATGGCTTATTATTACGAAGGAGATACAGCAAATGAATATGAAAATATTGTGACATCTGTAATTGCTGGAAATACATTGCTTACCGGAAAAAACATTCCAGTAGCTGGAGAGTATGAAGTGAAAAATGCGCAAGCTATGAAGATTATGGATGCTTTTAGTGTTGGAGGTTCGTTTTCAGAATTTTATGCGATGGATTTTAACGATGATATCGTTATGTTGGGTCATGATGATTCTGCTCATTTTGCTATTGCCGAAGGGAACGTACAACTAGTTCCATTACCTGTTTATCATGGGAAGCCAGGGAAAGGCTTATCCATCCAAATGACTGTAAAACATGGTGCCGTAACACTTTTATCGGTGGTAGAAGGTAAAGACGATGTATTTCTGTTAGTTGCAGAAGGTGCGTCTGTAGAAGGGCCAATACTACAAATAGGAAACACCAACAGCCGTTACCGTTTTTCAATAGGTGCTAAAGCATTTATGAACGAGTGGTCTAAACAAGGGCCATCGCACCATTGTGCTATTGGGGTAGGACATATTGCGAATAAGATTGAAAAGTTAGGGAAGTTATTAAATCTTAGAGTCGTTACAATCTGCTAAATGAATAAGATGAAATTACCATATAAAACCATGTATGTAGTAGTGCTGTTAAGTCTTTTTCTATCAGACTTGAAAGCTCAAAATACTCAATTAGAACAAGATTTTAAAAATCCGACAGCATCCGCGAAACCTAGAACGATGTGGTTTTGGATAAATGGAAACGTTACAAAAGAAGGCATAACAGCCGATTTAGAAGCCATGAAAGACGTTGGCATTCAAGGCGCTTTAATTTTTAATGTCAACTTGGGAAACCCAAAAGGTTTTGCCGATTATTTAAGTCCCGCTTGGCTAGATTTATTTCATTTTGCAGCTTCAGAGGCGAAACGATTAGAACTCGAGTTGAGTTTTCATAATGGTGCGGGTTGGTCGTCCACAGGAGGGCCATCAATTGCACCAGAAAATGCCATGCAAGAATTGGTTTTTTCTGAGATAATTCATTCAGGAAATAGCACATTTAAGGGGAAACTACCTCAGCCTAAAACACATCTAAATTACTATAAAGACATCGCCATTCTTGCTTTTCCAAAACCAGAAAGCGACCAACGCATCGATGATTTAGACACAAAAATGCTTTCGCATAAAGTTAGAAATCACCTAAGCCCCGATAACAAGAGAATTCATGATCTAGCTTTGGTTAAAACATCAGAGATTATTGATTTAACATCAAAACTAACCAAAGATGGGGTTTTAAAATGGAAAGCTCCTAAAGGCGAATGGGTCATTTTGCGAATTGGACATACACCTACGGGCGAAAAAAATCGTTTTCCGAGTGATGGAGGAGGCGGTTTAGAATGTGATAAAATGAGCAAAAAGGCTGTAGATGTATTTTGGGAAGGTGGTATTCAACCCATAATTAAAAAATTGGATACACTAATTGGTACTGCTGTAACAAGATGCCATATAGATAGCTACGAAGTAGGTACTGCAAATTGGACCCCTAACTTTGCCCAAGCATTCGAAAATCTTCGATCTTACAATTGTAAAGTCTATTTGCCTGCGCTAGCGGGGTATTATATGGATAGTGGTGAAGAAACTGAACGGTTTCTTTGGGATTTTAGAAGAACCATTGGAGATTTAATAGCTATGAATTACTATGGGTATTTCGGGGAGCTATGTCGTAAAAACGGCATGCAATTTTCAACAGAACCTTATTGGGGGCCATTTGATAGCATGCAGGTAGGAGCAACTGCCGATGTAGTAATGTCTGAATTTTGGAGTGGTAGTTTGGCTTTTTTTGATTCACCTAAATTTGTCGCTTCCATCGCTAAACTAAATGGAAGTTCAATTGCCGAAGCAGAATCTTTTACTGGAATAGGTGGCTGGTATCAGCATCCAGGTACACTAAAGACTATGGGTGATTTAGCTTGGGCACAAGGTATCAATCGTTTTGTTTTTCATTGTTATGTGCACCAACCTTGGAATGTAGGACCTGGATTAACTCTACAAGTTTTTGGAACAAATTTTAACCGTTTAAATACATGGTGGAGCCAAAGTAAACCTTTTGTGAAATATATTAGTAGAGGTCAGGTTTTACTACAACAAGGGACCTCGGTAGCTGATGTTTTGGTTTTTACAGGAGAGGCATCTCCAAATGATGCGCTTTTAATGCCAGAACTAAAAACACTAGGCTATGATTATGATCTAATCGGATCAAACAAATTACATTCATTAACGGTAAAAGAAGGTCTGATTTGCACTACCGTTGGAGAAAAATATAAGGCTTTGGTATTGCCTTCAGTCGAATGGATGACCGCAGAAACTCTTACCAAGATTGAAGAATTAACTAGTTTAGGTGCTCAAATAATTGGGCCAAAACCCAAAAAATCGCCAAGTCTCAAAAAGTACCCATCTTGTGATGCAGAGATTACGAAGCTTGCCAACAGTTTATGGGATTCTGGTCGTATTAATGACAATTCCATTTTAGAGATTTTAAAAAAGGAGAGATGGCTTCCAGACTTTTCTATTGAAAATGAAACCAATGATGCTATCGATTTTATACACAGAAGAACAGAAAATAGCGATATTTATTTTGTGGTAAATTCCAAAAAGGAAAGTCGAGAATTAGCTTGCCGTTTTCGAATAGCAGGAAAACAACCCGAAATTTGGAATGCAGAAACAGGAGAAACCACCAATGCTTCTGTATGGAGAAACAATGGAGATGGCACCACTACTGTGGTAATTCCCTTTGAATCTCAGGGCTCTGTATTTATTGTTTTTAAGGCTCCTGTAATTACAAAAGACCATATTGTAAGTGCCTCTATCACTACTCAAAACCCTGTACCAATCTCAGCTTCAGAATTACAAATAATTAAAGCGGAATACGGAACATTTTTACCTGATGGTTTGGTTGACGTAACTGAAAAAGTGGCAAAAAGTGTTGCGAATAATAAATTAAATGTGCACGCAACTCGCAGTCTTTGTATAGGAGACCCAGCCCCTGGCTATAAAAAAGAATTACGTGTTCAATATAAAATTGGACAAGTATTACATGAAAAAAATGCCATGGAAAAAGAATGGTTAGATGTAGATGCAACTAACAAAGGGAAATTGGTGGTTTTAAAAGCTGTCTTTGGAAAATTTGAAAGAGGAACACATAACATTCCTTCAAATAAACCTATTTACGATGTTACAGAAAAAATAAAAACTATCGTAGATTCTGGTTCTTATGAAATTTCTGTTAGCGATAGCTTGCTACATGTAAACAATAACTTTAAAAATGAGCTACGTGTTAGTTATACGATTAACAGCGAAAAGAAAAGCACAATTATTTCAGAAGGAAAAATTCTAAAGTTCACACAGGAAAGACCAAAATCCATATTAGTAAACGATAACAACCAGGTTACTTGGGTTACTCCATATATTGGTAAAATAGCCTATCGTTCGTCAAGGGGGAAGACGAAAACCTTAAAAGTGAAATCAATACCTAAACCCATGGATCTTTCTAGAGATTGGCAAGTAAGTTTCTCTCTAAAAAATAAAGATTCTTTACACGTTACATTTGATCAATTGATTTCCTGGTCAGATGTTAAGGAAAAAGATATTCGATATTTTTCAGGTACAGCAAGCTATAAAAAAGAGTTCAAAATGCCATCAAAATTACTTAAAGACCGCAATGTGTTACAATTAGATTTAGGGAATGTCAAAGTGATTGCTGAGGTGATTCTCAATGGAAAAAATCTAGGGATATTATGGAAAACCCCTTACAGAATCAATATTAACGATGCTGTCGTAAAAGGTACCAATACACTTGAAGTAAAGATTACAAACCTTTGGCCAAACAGATTAATTGGAGATGAACAGTTGGAGTTAGATTATAAACGACGAGGACCAAATATAAAAGAATGGCCCAAATGGCTTTTAAACAATAGCAATCGACCTACAGGACGTGTTACTTTATCCGCATTTAAGCATTACAGTAAAAATTCTGAACTTTTACCATCTGGTTTAATAGGTCCTGTTAAAATTAATATCTCTAGAGTAAAGAAGTTATAGGAAACTAACTCTAGAATCATAAATAAGTTTGATTTAAATTAATTCACAGAAAAGACATGCAAGCATTATTAGGAGTATTATTTCATTCGTTAGGAGGAGTTGCGTCGGGTAGTTTTTATATGCCGTTTAACAAAGTTAAAGGTTGGACCTGGGAAAGTTATTGGATAGTTGGTGGTTTAATGTCGTGGTTAATTGTACCACCTTTGGCAGCTTTTTTGACTGTTCCAGGATTTTTAGGCATTATTGGAAGTAGTTCTTCTACAATTATAGGTTTTACCTTGTTAATGGGCCTGCTTTGGGGGGTAGGTGGTTTGACATATGGATTGGGCGTGCGTTATTTAGGTATGTCTTTAGGGAATTCAGTTGTACTTGGATTTTGTGCTGCTTTTGGTGCTGTTGTACACTCTATCTATTATAATTTTAGGCCTACGGAAGGGAAAGTGTCTTTTACTGATATGTTGGGCTCTTCTGGAGGACAGGTTGTGTTGTTAGGTGTTTTAGTTTGCATTATCGGTATTGGGCTTTGTGGTAGAGCTGGTATGCTCAAAGAAAACGAACTTTCTGATGAAGAAAAAAAGGAAAGCGTATTAGAATTTGATCTTGTAAAAGGACTTGTTGTTGCTGTTCTGTCGGGGATTTTAAGCTCGTTTTTTAGCTTTGGTATTGAATCTGGAAAGCCTTTGGCTGATGCTGCTGTCGAAGCAGGATACGATCATTTATTTGCTAATAATGTCACCTTTGTCGTGATTCTTTGGGGTGGGTTAATTACTAATTTGGTATGGACAACTATATTAAGTGTTAAAAACAAATCGTATAAAGATTTTACGAATAAGAACACCCCTATTCGTAATAATTTTCTGTTTTCCGCATTAGCAGGAACCATTTGGTTTTTGCAATTCTTTTTTTACGGAATGGGAGAAAGTAAACTTGGTAGCGGTGCTAGTTCTTGGATTTTGCATATGTCCACGATTATTTTAACGGCTAATTTTTGGGGTATTTACCGTAAAGAATGGAAAGGTGTTGCTGCAAAAACAAAATGGACAATCACTGCTGGAATTATCGTTATTCTATTGTCAGTTGTTTTAGTAGGTATTGGAAATTCGCTATAGTTTAAAGGGAATTTGTTAAGATAGGGGCAACTTGAAATTTTAAATTTCGTAATACTGTTTTTTTGAATTTGAACAACAATATTTCATTTTTCGCAATCATAATTTCAAGATGAATAATTCGTCGATTTGTTCAATTTTTCATCTTTTATGATCATGGTGTAGTAAAGTACATTATTACAGTTCAGAACAGTTATTCATATAAAAAGTCATAATTTGTGTAATTGATAAATTTTTTATGATGAGTAAAGAGCGTTCCTTTAAAAAATATATTTACTATTTACTGTGTTCTGTTTTCTTTTCGAATATGAATGCGCAAATAAAGTTATCTACTGACTTTACAAGCGAAAACGATAAAAAACGCCCTATTCATAATATATGGAATACCGCTAACAGAATTAGTCCTAGGTACGGATCTAATATTCGAACCGGTCTAAAGATGAATATCGTTAGAATGATTGGTGGTATTAATAAAAAAGTAAACGGAGAGAATGTAAAAGATTTGGATTTTGATCCTTGTATTTATGACTCTATTAACAATACATATGTGTACAGATGGGAGCCATTAATAGACAGGCTTAATAAAGTTGTAAATTCTCAAACAGAAATTTTACAAATTGCTTTAGATCAACCACCATGGGCATTTCAGCATGGCTATACGTTTATACCTGAAGGTACAAGAGACAACGTAAATTTCAGGGAAAATGAGCGTATATCTACTTATGGAAACTCATTACCTCCTGCAGATAAGCAAGCTTACCACGATTTTATAAAAGCTTTAATGACCAAATTGGTAGAAACTTATGGTGAAGAAAAGGTTTTATCATGGCGTTTTAGAGTAGGTTCAGAAATTGAAACACCTGAGCATTGGTATGGTACAAAACAAGATTTTATTGATCATTTCGCTAATACCGAAAGCGCAGTACGATCTGTATTGCCCAATGCTAAAGTGGGTTTGCATACCAGAAATCCTGGTTTTCTTTATAAAAATGGGACGATTTTGAACTACAAAAGCGAGCCTTATGCTTCATTTATTGAAGGACTTATTGATTACAACTATGCGAATAACATAAAGTGTGATTTTTGGGGACTATCAGATTATATCATTATTGGAAATAGCGATAAAAGAGATATGAATGGCAAATACACGAAAAATTTCTTACCACTTATCAATAGTCCAAAATGGAATCCTGATACGTCTATTGATATTATGGAATATAAAACCGTTACAACGATGAATGGTGCAGATGGCAAAGGAACCATAGGTTGTGAAACCTCGCATAGAGAAATTGTAGAGTTGATTTTTTCGAATATTTTTTATAGAAATAATGACAAAGGTTTAGAGCATATTTACCGTTGGGGAAATGTATATTCGAGTGAAAATCCAGATGCCATTAAAGAGTTAAATACGATGTTAGATATGGTTCGATATGAAACTACAGTTTCTGGGAATCCTATCACTGCCACAAATGAGTTAGATGCGATTTTTACGAAGAAAGAATCGGAAAATGAATTTGATGTATTGCTATATAATTTTAACAGCAGTTCTATTAGTTATAGAGATGATGAAAATGTTGATATTTCTTTTTTTACGGATGTACCTGCGGGGACAACATTTTACTACAGAAGCAAATCTTACGGAAAAGAAAATAATAAATTGCAGAATTTTTTAATCAATAATTCTCATTATGTTATGAGTGGTTTTGATGAAAAAGGAGCTCCAAGCCGCACGTTATCAGCGGAAGGGTATACGGCCTTTCTAAATTATGAGAATCCAAACCCACATCAATTTACAAAATGGAAAAGTATCACAACTCTAGAACGAAATGATGGTAAATCGGGGTCAGAGATCAAAATTTCAACACACATTGGATCTTTTGCTTTTGAGAAATTTGAATTTAGACCAGAAGCTTCGTTTGTTAATGCCATTACTCCAGCAAATTTTGTTTGGACTTCTTCAGAAGATTTTTCATCTTGGTTTGCTGTTAAAGGAGGGATGAACATAGAAACGGAAAATGATAAATTAAATGTTGCGTTTTCTTTTGAAGCCTCTTGGCCAGCTTTTTCGATTAATAATTTGAATTTAGATTCAGGTCTTTATGGTACTTTACAAATTGTGGTTAAAAACAATACAGATAAGCCTGATCTTCAAATGTTTCCAAATGCTACGGGAGTGAGTTCTAAGATTGGTAGAAAAAAGGAAACGGTACCCAATGACAACCAATGGCATACTTTAGATTTTGATCTGAAAAATTGGGGAATATGGACAGGAACAATTAATGAATTTGAATTTTATAACAACTTTAGTTCAGGAAGTATTGTTTTTGATCGTATTGAGTTTATACATATAAATGCTACGAACCACACGGTAACACTTAGTAAAGAAGGGCAGGGACTTTTAAATTATAGTAGTGGGACTGCCATGAGTGGTCAAGAAATAAGTTTAAATGCCATTGCAAATGAAGGTTGGGAATTTATAGGTTGGGAAGGCGATATAGTCAGTTCAGCCAATCCATTAGAAATATCAGTAACCTCAGATATGAATATCAAAGCAATTTTTTCTAATGGTAACTTATCTGTAGATAGCAAAGATACACCGCATTATAAAGTATTCCCAAACCCTAGTGCTAACGGGGTATTTCAATTAGAAAGTCAACAAACAAAAAGTTGGATGGTGTATACTATCACCGGACAAAAAATAGCTGAAGGAACAGGTAAGGTTATAGATATTTCTTCTTTTCCTAGAGGTGTGTATATCTTGAAAATTCACAATACGGTTGTTCAATTATTGTATTAAAAAATGTGTAATTACAATATTGAAAAAGATTACAGTAGCAACAACTAATCTCCTTTTTTTTAAGATCATTTCAGTCAAGCTTCATTAGGAATTACAAAAATCACAGTTATAAGGATGTTGGAATTGTTTGAATTTCAGTCTTGTAGTTGTGAGCAGTATAATACACTTGAAATATTATTTGTTATTATTTTTAATAAAATGAACATTACATCAGGAAATGGTGTAGCCCCAGAACCTGAGGTGGTTGAAGGTGTATATAAACTAGAAAATGTGGCTACAGGGAAATTTTTGGGTGCAGCTGGGAGTAGTCAACCGGTTGTAATGCATGATTCAGATCAAGGAATAGATAGAGATTGGAAATTTATTGCAACAACTTCTGGTGGTGTTGATTATTATAATATAGATAGTCAAGACAATGGTATTTTAAGAGCTACAGGATCTGGGTTTGCTGCAGGTGCAAATTTGGTGGTTAGCACCACAAAGAACCCACCAGTGAGTGATACTGACAAAATTTGGACTGTACATCACAATACATCGGATAATACGTTTAGATTTGAAGCTAAAAATTCAGGTAAGTTTTTATATCATGATGCGGATGGTATGTGCTATAATATTTCAGTTGCAGAGGATGACGAAAGAAGTAAATGGAAAGTAGTTGGTAGTGGAGACCCCTTATTAAGTATTGATGGCAAGCAAAGAGAGTTACCACAGATAAAAGTGTATCCTAATCCAGCCAAAGAAAATTTTACAATAGCATTTGAAAATTTAAATCATGTTACTGTTCATGTTTATGATACGCTAGGGAAACTAGTGTTTAAAACTACTACTGATCAAAATAGTATAGAAATCAATAAAGGGAATAGTTTTAAACCAGGTATGTATCTTGTACAGGTTTTATCAGGTCGTCAAAAAGTAGCACACCACACAAAATTATTGATTAAATAAAGAAGTTAGTTGTGTTAAGCGTTACAGGTTTTGCTGATAATTTAAAGAGAACAAATACCTTGAGTAAGTTATAGTATAGAACCAGAGGGTGTTTGCGAATTTTAAATCAGTTATCCAAATTCAAGTTGCTGGGTGCATTTTTTGGCAATCTCATAGCATCCATCAATTGAAAAAAATCGACTATAAATTTCTCAAAAGTATTCGTAATACTCAGGGCTATTTTGAGTATCTAAAACAACTATTGCTGAACTTCAATAAAATTAAAAATTACATATTTTTTTTGCTGGATAAAATTATTTAAAATCCTATAAATTATTAGGAATTAAGTAGATAATAATATAGGGAAACACTATAAAAATTTATGACATCAGCATAGTTCAGTAAACTATATCAAAAATAAAATCGGTAATTGTAGTCATATTAAACTTAAATTTTTTTATGATGAAAAAACAATTACTTAAAGTAACTTTATTGGCACTTGCTGTGTTTTTGGGTACTACGACCGTAAATGCTCAAGAAGAATGGGTTGGTAACGGTGTTTATCAAATTAGAGCAAATGGTACAACTCTTGTGTGGACTGTTAATCCAGGCGATGGTGCTGTGACATGGGAAACTGCTTTGCCAGATACGGATCCTGATCATCAATATCAAGAATTTGCGATTACAGATCATGGTGCGCCTTCTAGTACTGGTCACATGCAGATAACAGGTTCTTTTGAGGATAATGTAGGTCCATTTGTTGTGACTTTAGCTACATTGGATCCTCAAGGAGCGTCTTCGACGACTATTAAGGCTAATTTTGCTGATCCTATAACTGATTCAGGATCTGTTGATTATGGGCTTGATCAGTTTCAAAGAAGAAAAGCAACTCCTAACAATGGATCTAACAATGCAATTTTCATGCAAGTAGGTAATGGCTCTCTTGTTGGTTATAGATATACTTCGGGTGATGCACCAAGTGCAGCAGGTGATCCTGTAACAATGGCTAAAAGTGGTGCACATATTATAATGGAGTATGTTTTTGTCGAGGATTTACCATCTGCGAGCGTAAATACGTTTGAATTAGGTGCATTTACAATTGCAAATCCAATAGGAGATCAATTGGTAATTAAAGGAGCTACTGCTGATGTAAGTAAAGTTTCTGTTTTCTCTATAGTAGGAAGCAATGTATTATCACAGTCAATTAATGTTGGTGGTGGAGATATTGAATTAAACGTAAATAACTTACCAAGTGGTTTGTATGTTGTTGAAATCCTTGGAAATAATGGGGAAAGATTCACACAAAAATTAGTGAAGAACTAAGTGACTTCTTTCGGTTTTAGCAACAATTTTTTGAAATCATTTTGTCTTTTTATGGAAAGGCAAAATGATTTTTTTGTAAGTTTAAGTGGTATATAAATTTTAAAAAATGATTTTGGAACAAGGAATTTAATAATTTCGATTGTGAGTCAGCTGTGTAAATTGCGCTTTTATTTTATCGGTTAGTGTTGTTTTTATAATCTAGTCTGGATGGAATACAACATGTAGGGGGCTGGAGGCTTGTACTGTTTTGTATTTGTTTTGTTTACCAATCATCGATTAGCTAGTAATAATACCTTGGAAAATGAATGTTAAAAAAATTAACAGTATCACTACAGTGCAGAACACTTTTGATTACCGCTCTACTTATATTTGATATTACTAACTGAATAACTAATATATATATGAAAGTAAAAAAGAACTTGAAGGTTCCGACTACTATTAGGAGGAGTTTAATTACCGCCATACTTTTGCTCTGTTGCAGCGTAGTAGCAAAAGCACAGACAGTTACAGGGACTGTTACCGCTGACGGTATGCCGTTGCCTGGGGCCACTGTGATAGTGAAGGGTACAAGCTTAGGTGTGGTAACTGATTTTGATGGACTTTTTTCTATTGATGCAAGTCCAGATGCTACTTTGGTGGTTTCTTTTATGGGGTTTGAAACGGCGGAAGTTCCAGTCAATGGAAATAGTGAATTGACCATTCCTTTAATAGAAGCTGGCGAGCAATTAGATGAAATAGTTGTTGTTGGATATGGTACTCAAAAGAAAGAGTCTGTTGTAGCAGCAATTAGTCAAGTGAAAGGAGAAGAGCTAATGGAAAGAGCTGCGGGTATTGCTAATGTTGAAGAAGCATTGCAAGGTAATATACCTGGGATAACTACAATACAAGGTAGTGGTACGCCTGGAGAATCTGATATTCAGATTTTTATTCGTGGATTGAGTTCTTGGAATGGTAATGGTGGTCCCCTTATTCTTGTGGATGGGGTAGAAAGATCTATGACTGATATCGATATGAACGATATTGAGAATTTATCAGTACTTAAAGATGCCTCTGCAACAGCAGTTTTTGGTGTGAAAGGTGCGAATGGTGTGATATTAATTACTACAAAACGTGGTAAAGTAGGAAAGGCTGAATTGTCGTTAAGTGTGAATTCAACGGTTAAAATGGTTTCACAATTGCCTAATAAGTTAAATTCTTATGATGCAATCAAACAAGCGAATAGTTCTATACTTCGTGAATTAGCTGTATTGCCAGATTCGTGGGGAGATTACACTTCTGAGTCTATTTTAGATAAATATCTTAATCCTGCCAATGAAGAGGAGCGTAGAATCTATCCGAATGTTGATTGGGAAGATGTATTATTGAAAGATTTTGCACAAGATTATCGAGTGAATTTATCTGTTCGTGGTGGTAATAAATCAGCGAAGTACTTTGGAAGTTTAGCATACCAATCGGTAAATGATATTTTTGATGGTGCTAAGCATGATAATGGAAGAGGTTCATTAGGTGAATATAACTATGAAAGATTTAACTATAGAAGTAATGTTGATTTTAAAGTCACTAGTTCTACGGAGATATCTGTAAACCTTTCTGGTTTTTTAGGTATTCAAGAAAAACCAACAACGATTGGTAATGTTACAAATGGTTTGTACCAAATTGCTCCAAGTTTGTATACACCAGTGTACAACGATGGTTATTATGGTTTGTCTACAAATCCTGCTTTTATTTTCTCTAATTCAGTGGTTAATTTATCCGCTTCAGGATATGATAAATTCACCTATTTTCAAGTAAATACCGATTTTATTTTGAAACAAAAATTAGATTTTGTTACAAAAGGATTGAGTTTCCAGGGGCGTTTCTCATTGGATAATAATATGAGAAGTAAACAAGAGATAAACGAAACTCCTGTTGAGTATAGAATCTACGATAATGGTGTTGAAGAATTGGAACCTGCGAGTGGAGTGAATGGTTTTGATTATGTTCGTGCTCCATGGACAATTGATCCTTCAGTGGTAGAAAATAGTCAAAGAGAGCGTAGAATGACTTATGATTTTTCATTAAACTATCAAAAAAAGTTTGCTGAGAAACACAATGTAACTGGGTTGTTCTTGTTTAGAAGACAAGAGTATGCAAAAGGGAGTGTATTCCCTCGACGCAGAGAGGATTGGGTTGCAAGATTAACTTACAACTACGATTTAAGATATTTTATTGATGTAAATGGAGCTTATAATGGATCTGAAAAGTATGGTCCGGGATATCGTTTTGATTTGTTTCCGTCGTTAGCACTAGGATGGACTGTTTCTAATGAATCTTTCTTAGAAAATGCTGATTGGTTAGATAAATTTAAAATTAGAGGATCTTACGGAAGGTTAGGTGATGATAATGCTGGAACTAGGTTTGGTTATCAAACACAATGGGAAAGTGGTCAGTCAGCCTTCTTGGTGCCAAGTGCGTATCAAGGTTCAGGCGGTAGATCACCATACACTTTTTACAGAGAGGCGTCTGTTGGTAATCCAGATTTGCAATGGGAAACAGCTGTCAAAAGTAATATAGGTGTAGAGTATTCTTTCTTTCAAGGTTTGATAAGTGGAGAATTTGATTATTTCATGGAAGACAGAGATAATGTGGTCGTAGTAGGTTCACAGCGTGCGGTTCCTGATTGGTTCGGTGCTACACCTCCAGATTTTAACCAAGGTATCGTTCAGGTAAGAGGTTATGAATTTGTAATAGCGTCAACTTATACTTTTGAAAATGGTTTGAATATCTATGGTAATTATTACTTTACTCAAGCTATTGATAAAATCATAAAAAGAGATGATCCGGCATTCAGTCCGGCATACCAAAATGATGCAGGATATATAATTGGTCAGTCTAGATCGGCGATACCTGCAGATATACTTACAAATTGGGATGATGTGTATATGTCAACACCTGTTGTTAACAATCAGTCTTTGACGCGT
The DNA here is from genome assembly GCF_057197705.1 of Flavicella sp. IMCC45537. Lineage (NCBI taxonomy): Bacteria > Pseudomonadati > Bacteroidota > Flavobacteriia > Flavobacteriales > Flavobacteriaceae > Flavicella > Flavicella sp. IMCC45537. Next base: position 1,395,432 of record NZ_CM170067.1, on the reverse strand, counting down.
GTAGGTTATTATGATGTTGTAGATTTTGATGGTGATGGTATTTATAATTCATCTTTTGATAATACACCTTTTGGGTATTCTTCGCGTGCGCAAAGAAACTGGAGTGCTACTTTTGGTGCTCGTTACAAAGGTTGGGGTGTGTCGGCTCAGTTGTATGGTACACAAAATGCTTCAAGAAGGTTTAGCAACAATACGTTTACACAACAAACACCGTTGATTTATGAGCATGATTTGAATTATTGGACGGTTGATACACCGAACAATACTGATACACAACCACAATGGAGAGCTCAAGGTGGACTGAATCCTAGAGACACCTGGTTAGATGCCTCGTTAACAAGATTGAAAGCGGTTTCTTTGTCTTATGATTTTTCAAAGAAGGCTTGCGAAGCGATCGGACTTAATTCTCTACAATTGTTTGTGAATGGTAATAATTTATTCTTATGGTCTAATATGCCAGATGATAGAGAATTTAATACTACTAGTGATGCCCAATCTAGAGGGGAGTACCCGACACTAAAGAGATTTAACTTTGGGTTTAATATGAACTTTTAAATAGAAATAATGATGAAATATATAAAATTTAAATTTCTAATTTTACTAGGTCTCACATCGTTGATTTCTTGTGTAGACTACTTAGATCAATCTCCTGAATCAATTATTGATGAAGAAGTTGTGTTTTCAACTTTTAAAAACGCTCAGGGTTTTGTTGAAGAGATGTATGCATCTGTGGTAGATTATGGAACCGCTGCACACACCTTTCAAGATTATATTTATGGTGATGATGCCTATGGAAATAGAACATGGAAAGCAAGTTATTTAATAGATTTTGGTGATTTAAATGCAGCTGCAAGACATAGATATTCTTATTTGTGGAACTGGCAAAGTGCTCAGTATGGAACGAGTAATGCCAATATTGAGAATACAAATGCAAGTAGAAGACCTGGTATGTATGATGCTAGTATGAGAGGTATTCGTAAAGCGAATATTGTAATTGCAAATATCGATTTGATGGTAGATGCTACTGTTGCTGAAAAAAATGCAATACTTGGTCAAGCCTATTTCTTTAGAGCATTTTTTCATAATGAAATCATGAAGTTTTACGGTCGTTTTCCTTATATAGATTTTGTGTTGGTTGGTGAATTTGATTTGCCTCGTCCAGCAACATACAAAGAGAGTGCATTGGCTGCTAATGAAGATTATAAGAAAGCTATAGAATTGTTACCAGTGAACTGGGATAATGAGGCCTACGGACAATTAACCCTAGGAGATAATAAAGGAAGATTGACTAAAGGAACAGCTTACGCTTTTCAAGGTAAAAACCTTCTTTTTGCGGCAAGTCCGTTAATGCATGGGAATAATCAAACAATAGATACCTATACTTATGATACTGAATTGTGTGATATGGCTGTTGATGCCTTTGCAGGGATTCTTAAATTAGCAGACCAGGGAGTGTATGGTTTGTCTAGCTGGGAAGATATTGATGAAGTATTTTGGAAATCACCAGCACCAAATTCTTGGCCGGGTGGTTCTGAGTTTATCTTTTCTGCAACCGGAGGCCTGCAAGTACAGGCACAAAGGTTTATGACAGCCGGTGTTGATAGACAAATTCATGGCCAAAGTGGATCTGAAATCGTTAGTCCAACGCACAACTTCATTCATTATAATTTTGGAATGGCCAATGGTCTTTCTATTGAAGATGATATGAGTGGTAATTATGGGACACCAACTTATGATCCAGCGAATCCATTCGCAAATCGAGATCCTCGTTTTTATAAATGGGTTATCGTTGATGGAGATTCTTTTGGAACTAGCTCGAATATACCTGCTAAAGATAGAGTCGCACAATTATATACAGGTGGAGAACACCGTAGTACAGGTAGTGATAATCAACCGTCGACAACAGGATATATGCATAAGAAATTTTATCCAATTGTTGATGGAGAACCTCATAGTAGATGGAATAATATCATAAGTCAATATACTGGGGTACGTTTGCATATGAGACTTACGGATGTTTATTTGATGTATGCAGAAGCGTTACATGCGTCTAAAGGTGCAACAACTGCACCAAGCTCTTATGGTTTGACTGCAGAGTCGGCAATTAATTTGTTCCGTACTAGAGTTGGTATTCCAAATGTGCATTCAGCTATCGTGTCAGATAATAATAAGTTTATGGATGAATTAAGAAGGGAAAGAAGTGTTGAATTGAGTTATGAGGCGCATCGATGGATGGATATCCGTCGTTGGGGTGTAGCACATGAAATTAAGTACAGAAGAAAAACATCTTTAGAATTTCCTCAAGATCACTCATCATTTACACCTACGCTTCTTGTAGAGCGTGTTTGTGAGTTTCCTAAGCATTATTGGTTACCATTTGCTGCTGAACAAACTCAGATTTATGAGGGATTCCCTCAAAATCCAGGATGGTAGTTTTATATAATTCGTTTTAAATTAATACAAAGAAAAAAATGAAGAAAAATATATTATACAGGTTGTGTACTCTAGCTAGCCTTATGTTGTTCTGCTTTGGAAATATTGCAATTGCACAAGAAGGAATAGAACTTAGAGAAGTAAAAGCAACCGTTGTTGATGAACAAGGGAATCCGTTAAGTGGAGTTACTGTCATTAACAATGAAGGAAAAGAAGTAGTTTCAGATGTCAACGGAGAGTTCAAAGTAGAGTTGAAAGATGATGATTATGTCGTTGTTGAAAAAAAAGGGTATGAATCAGAATTGTTAAATATTCTTGATTTAACACAAGATATTGTTCTAATAAAATCATTATTTATGGCATCGGAAGAGGATATCATAAAGATGGGGGTAGCTACAAAAGAGCGTCGTGAAATTACAGGAGCGGTTGCTTCCGTAAATACTAAAGATCGTCAAGTGTACGACAATACCCAATGGGTTAGAGATTACATCAATGGTTTGATGTTAGGAGTTCGTGGATCGGATAACATTAGAGGACTTGGAACTGCTACTTTTGTTATTGATGGTGTTATTGGTCGTGATCCGAATATCTTAAACATGGAAGAGGTAGAGCAAATTACTGTTCTTAAGGATGCGAATTCAGTTGCCTTATACGGTAGTCAAGGTAGAAATGGTGTGATTGTTATCAACACGAAACGTGGAAAAATTAACAAAAAAGAATTTAAAGTTAATTTACGTACGAGTATTGTTGAACCAAGGGCTATGCCAAATTATCTAAGTTCAGTAGGATACATGAAACTTTTCAATGAGGCTAGAATCAATGATGGTTTAGAGCCAACTTTTCCTGCAGAACTTATTAATGAACATATATTAAGTGATAACAAGTATAGATATCCAGATGTTGATTTGTATTCTAAAGAGTATATCAAACCTTTCTTACATCAAACGAGCTTGATTACTGAATTCTCAGGAGGAAACAAAAATACACAGTATTACATCAATATGGGTTGGAATCGAAGTTCAGCATGGGAAGAACTAAATGAGGATATAACAGCTGGGGTAAATCGTTTCAATGTAAGAGGTAATATTGATTTTAGAGTAAACGATTGGATTACGAGTAGTATAGACGGTATTGCAGTTATCAGTTCAAACAAATCTTCCAGAGCAAATTTATTAAGTTCTGGGACTACGTTTAAACCGAATTCTTATTCACCACTTTTGCCTGCTGATTTAATTGATGCATCGAACAACCCTACATTAGAAGGGCAACTAAAATCTGCGAGAGTCTTTAATGGGTTTTTGTTGGGTACTACACAAGAATTTAAAGAAAATGCACCTGTTGCCTTGGCAATGGGAGGGGGACACAATACAACAGTTTTTCGGTCTACTCAGTTCAACAACTCAATCAATTTTGATTTAGCGAAAATCACAGAAGGTTTGTCATTAAAAACCTATGTTAGTTTTGATTTTTATGATTCTTATAATGTTTCTATAACGAATCAGTATAAGACATATGTACCGACATGGACTGACGATAATATCACTAGCTTAGAAGAATTTGGTGAAAATTTAAAAGATCAAACTGAAACGGTTTCTACAAATGGTTTTGTGTCAAGATTTGGTTTTTATGGATTGTTGAATTATGATAAAACGTTTGCAAAAGATCACTCTATAAATACGACTCTTTTAGGATACTATAATGCTCAAAGTAGCAATAATGTGATTCAAACTAATAAGGATTCTCATTTTGCAGTACAAGTAGCATACGATTACAAGAAAAAATTATATGCTGATTTTAGTGCTGCTTATATTCATTCAATTAAATTGGCAGAAGGTAATAGAGGAGGTTTGTCACCAACTCTTGGTGTAGGATATGTGTTAAGTGAAGAATCGTTTTTACGTGATAATACTGTTGTGAACTACTTAAAGTTAAAAGCTTCTGGAGGTATTATAAAATCTGATCAAGGAATAGATGGATATTATTTATACGATGAAAATTATTCTGATGGTAATAATTTTACTTGGAATGATGGAACATCTAACCGTAGACAAGATATTTCTCAAGGAGAAAATTTGGATTTAGGTTTCGAAGAGCGTATTGATTTGAATGTTGGTTTTGAGACTTACTTATTGAATTCACTTTGGTTAGAGTTCAATTACTTCAAGTCTGATTTAGATAAACAAGTAACCTTTTTGAACGATCAATACCCTTCTTTTTATAATACATTTAGACCTTATAACAATTATAATAAGAATACGTATAATGGTATTGAAATAGGTGTTGATTATAAAAAAAACATTAAGGATGTTACGTTTAGTGTAGGTGCCAATGTGATGTATAGTCAAACTGAAGTTGCAAAAAGATCCGAAATATACGAGTTTGAGTATCAAAATAGAGCAGGTAAAGAAGTATCTACAATTTTTGGTTTAGTGGATCAAGGATTTTATACAGAAGCGGATTTTGATATGGTGGATGGAAGTTACGTCTTAAAAACGGGTATGCCTGTTCCAGGTTTTGGAGCTGTACAACCAGGAGATTTAAAATATCAAGATCAAAACAATGACAATGTTATTGATAACAATGATCAGGTTGCTATTGGACAATCGAGTAGTCCTTTGTCTTATGGAGTTAATTTGAATGTAAACTATAAAGGATTTAATTTCTTTGTATTGGCAACAGGTCAATCTGGTGCTGATGGAAACAAAACCAATTCTAGTTTCAACCAATACTATACAGTAGATGGAAATGACAAATATTCTGAAGTTGTGTTAAACCGTTGGACTCCGGAAACAGCAAATACGGCAATATATCCTAGATTGTCATCTCAAACGAATCAAAATAATTTTAGAAATTCTACATTTTGGTTGTATGACAATAGTTATTTTAACATAAATCGTGCTCAATTAACATATGAGTTTACAGATAATTTATGTAAAAAAATAGGTATGGATGCCTTCAGTTTGAATTTACAAGGTACCAACCTTTTAGAAATCTCTAAAAACAAGGAAATACGACAGTTACGAATTGGTTCTGCACCATTAACGAGATCTTACACTCTAGGGATAAGAGCGTCATTTTAATTAATTTAAAATTAGAGAAATAAAATGAAACAAATTATAAAATATATTTTAGTTATGTTAGTGTTTACTGGCATGATTAGTTGTAGTGACATCAATCCTATCGATGAAAATAGATTAGATTTTGATTTTGTTGCGGATAATGCTCTAGCTGCAGAAGGTATTCTGTTAAATGGGTATGTTGGATTAGTAAATCAATACTCTTTTTCAGAGGGAGGTACAGATGATGCAGTGAATAATAAACTTAGTAATGGTTATAAAAGAATTGCTCTTGGTGAGTTAAATTCTCAATACAATCCGGCGAATCGTTGGGGTTCTTACGAACGTGTATTTTGGGTAAATAAATTCTTAGAAATTATTGAGGCAGGTGAAACTCAGTGGAACAGAAATGAAAATGTGAATCTGATGTTTAATATGAGGTTGAAAGGTGAGGCTCTCGCACTTAGAGCGTTGCATCATTTCTATGTGTTGCAAGCGCATGCAGGATTAGCATCAGGAGAGTTGCTAGGTATTCCTTACTTTACGCAGTTTATTGAATCTAATGGTAATTTTAATACACCACGTTTAAAGTTCCAAGAGTCGGTTGATGCGATTATGAAGGATTTCGACGATGCTTTGGCTTTATTACCTACAGATTATGGATTGAATGCTGGTGACGTAGATCCTTGGTATACTAGTTTACCTAATTATGATTTTGGGGATTACCAAGTGGTAAATGGAAGCCTGTTCAATTTGCGTATTTCGGGAAGAATAGTTAAAGGTTTAAAAGCGCGTTTGGCTCTTTTTGCTGCAAGTCCAGCTTTCTTATATGAAGAAAATGAGGGTACTAAACCATATTATACCATGGCGGCTGATCTTGCTAGTGAATTGTTAAATGACATCGGTGGTGTAGCTGGATTAGATCCGAATGGGTTGGAATTTTATAATATCGATGAGAGTGTAACTGGAAATGAGATGTTATGGCGTGGTTCAATTGGTGGTAATAATACAACATACGAATCTAGAATGTTTCCTCCTTCGGTGAATGGTACAGGTGAATTGAATCCATCTCATAATTTTGTAATGGCGTTTCCAATGTTAGACGGAACTCCGGCTACAACTGCGAATGGTTTTGATCCTCAAAATCCTTATGCTAATAGAGACCCTAGGTTAGAGAAATATGTGGTTGTTAATGGGGCTACATTTGGAGGAGGAGTTATCAATACAGGATTCGGTGGAGGTATTGATCGATTGGATTCTATTCCTCAATTTTCAACAACTACCGGTTATTATCTGAAAAAATTGTTGCATCCTGATGTACGAATTAATAATGATGGAACATCAACTGGTAAAAGACATTACAATGTGTATTTTAGATATACTGAATTGTTTTTAATTTTGGCGGAAGCTGCAAACGAAATTGCAGGTCCAGACCATGCTGTTAATGGAATGTCTGCACGTACTATTTTAGGTGCTATCCGAAACAGAGCCGGGATCACACAACCCGATGCGTATCTTAATTCAATTACAGGAGTAGCAGAGATGAGAGATCTTATTAGAAACGAGCGTAGAATAGAACTGAGTTTTGAAGGCCATCGCTTCTGGGACCTTAGAAGATGGAAGGATGAAGTTAGAGATGATGTAAATTTAAATGCATTGGCTAATGGGTATTATTTTGACGGAACTAATTATATTGATATATCTGTTGAAGATAGAAGGTATCCAGATCATGGAACGTATATGCCAATTCCAAATTCTGAAATAGTTAAGTTTTCAGAGTTGGTCCAAAATGAGGGTTGGTAAGATATTTTATAACAAAAAGATAAATAAATATTATATGAAAACAAAAATTTTAATATTGTTTGCGTTCGCCATTGGTTTGGTGTCATGCGAAAATCAAGACAATGATTTTGATGATTTCGGTTCGACTTCAGTTTATTTCCCTTTTCAAAATCCAGTTAGGACCTTGATTCAAGGTGACTATGATTTGGGGTTTAATGAAAATGATAATAATGGTCGCTTTGTAGTTGGTGTTACAATGTCGGGAGTTTATAGTAACGATTCTGATAGAAAGGTTCATTTTGTTGTTGATCCCGCTATCATTGATCCTGTTGAATTAGGCGTTACTGATGTAAATGTAAAGGTATTACCTGAAGCATATTATACGATTGAACAAACAAGTCCAGTAACAATTCCTTCAGGATCGATAAAAGGTCGTATTCCTGTAAAATTGAGTGATGCGTTTTTCGATGATCCATTGGCGTTTTTTACAGATAAAGACTCTGTAAATTATGTCTTGCCTTTGAAAATTACAAGTATTGAAGGTTTAGATGTTTCGCTTACCGGGGTTCCTGCAGAAGGAATTACGGATCCTAAAAGAGTAGTTGCTACAGATTGGGAGGTTGCACCAAAAGATTATACGTTATATGGAATAAAATTTAAAAATAAATATGATGGAATCTATTTGCGTCGAGGTGCAGATAAAATTGTAGGTACTTCTGAAGTTGTGAAGGTTTATACGAATGGTGACCCTACAGAAACTACGACAGATAACATTGATGATTCTACAATTTATTCAGAGGAAAACGTTGTTGAGGATGAAGTGACTCCGGTTTTAACAGCTGGAAAAAGCAAAGCAACAAGTACGAGTTTTATCAGAAGGGCAGCAGGTTTGCCAAATGGAGAAGATATTTCAATATTATTGACAGTTGATGCTAATGAAGATATTGTAGTTAGCAATGCTGATGAAAGTAGTCCTTTGGTAATTACTGGTACCGGTAAATTTGTTGAAGATGGTGACGCATGGGGTGGTGAGGCACGTCATGTAATGTATTTAGAATACGGATATCAAGATCAAACTACTGAAGTTGAAGAAGAGTTTTCTAGAGGAAGTCTATATGCAACAACGACTACAACAGTGGATTTACAACATACGGTAAATGACACTTTAGTTATTAGAGATAGGGATGTTAAATTTGAGCAATTTGAGCTTACATTAACACCATAATGTAATAAAGAATAAATTGTAATAATTAAAAATAGCGGGAGATATTCCCGCTATTTTTTTTTGTTCTTTTTATTAGATAAGGATTCGATAATGTATTTAGAATTTTTATATGAAAACTCGAAAATCTCTAGTCAATAAGTTGGTTCTTTTTGTAATTGATTTGGTTTTCACCAGTAGTTATTCATAAAAACAATGTTGTAATAGATGTAAAACTAATTAGCCCCCCCCTTTTTTGTGTATTTCTTTTTAAAAGGTTCTAAACCAGCAAAATTAAGTGCCAACTTGTAATTATGTTGGTGTGTTTGTTAGATTCTAAAGACGTTATTTCTTATACATGTTCAGAAACCTTGTTTATAAAAGAAAGAATGAATAATACGATTATATGAAAGCATACCTAATATACTTGAATTCATTTAAATCAAAAAAGCCATAGATAATAAATCTATGGCTTGTTTTTATGACCGTTTAAAATGTTTGTGTTTTGTTATTTCATGTTAGATAAAATCAATAGAAATACCATCTCTCCACATAATACGGGCTTCTCCACTTTTACATCTATAAGCACCGAATCTAGTTTTAAGCTGGGTAGTGTTCGCTCCATTTGGTATGGTAAAATACCTTGTAATGGTATTACTAGTACTAAATGCATTGGTTAATTTGATAACAATTTTATGATCACCACTATGGTTAATTTTATTTTCAAATTCAACTTTCACTGGAGTATTTTCATTTGCGGAAAAATTAAGGTTGATGACCTTTCTTTCCAATTCAGTAGTACTTCTGCTTGTGACAAGCTCCATGAAGTAATTAAATGTTTTTTTTCCATTACTATCTGTTCCTCCCGGTTTTACGAGAACTAAGGCAACTGCTGGATCATCGGATGCAGCAGGATTGTTTAAATTGTCCTTTGCTTTTGCTTGTACTATGTATGTACCAGATGTTTCTGCCAAATCGGTATCTGGTAAATTGTTAGTAGCATCACCAACTGATTTTACTAAAACATAACCAGAAAATAGAAGACCTTCGTTTGTTGTAGGATCGTTAACTTTTCTACTTTCGCGTTCAATTCTAGGTTGTAGATTGCTAGAATCTCTATCATTGGTTCCGGCTTTGATTCGATACTCCCCGTATATGTGTGAACCTAAACTGCCGTTGTTTACTGTTTTTTGTGAGTAATTATATTGGCAGGTTCTGTCGTCTATGTCTTTCGTTGTACCAGTACTAGAAGCGTCGTTGACATCCTCAGATTGAAGAAATCCTAAATCTTCATATCTGTATACTCTTTCATCATCCGGGTTTTGCCCTGAACTTGGACAGCTATTTACATTCTGATCTTGCTTTTGAAAAAGGTTAGGTGTTTTTTTGCTTTTTGATGAATCGTCTTGTTCTATGTCTATTTGAATTTCTTCATTCGAACAAGAAACTGAAATGGTTAAAAGTAAAATTGAAGAAAGTTTACCTAGTTTAAAAATTGTTTTTTTCATTAAAATTGGTTTTAAGTTTTTGTTAGTTAATTGTTTATGGGTTGTAAAACTACGGTAATAGGCAGTCCATACTGTGATGCACTGTATTGAGTAAGGGGTAATATAGAGCATTAATGAGTTAATATACTATATGTTTTCAGTAGGTAGATTGGTTGAAGGGGAATTAATGTTGTCTATGCAAATGGAGAAAAGAAGGTTTTGTTTTTAGTTGAGTCGTTGTAAAATCAGTTGTAATAATGGACTTATTACATCTAATCCTAAATCGTGTGCTAAAGGAAAAATATTTTCTAAATAGGTCTTAGTCAATACTGTTCATAACACGTGATCAATTAATATTAAATATTTTTGATTGACTTAAACCTATTATAGATTATGTATAAAAATAAATTTTATTTAGTTGCTATTTTGTTTGTTTTTTCTTTTGCTGTCGCATGTTCAGATACTGATGCAGTACCTAAACAAGAAGAACTTATTGTGATACCTGGACCTTCAGAACCGGAAGCTCCTGTTACCGATGTAGATCAGGACAATGTTGTGTCTATTAATACAGGAGTTGTGGTTGGAGAAATGTATAATTTTTGGTCTACGAGACCTATGATCAACCAAACAAGATTTAATGCTGCTGGTTTTAGAAGCTCCATAGAACCACTTAAAGATTATGTGAAAGATTACAATCTGGTTAGGCTGATTGGTGGTAGAAATGACGATCAGAACACTTTTTTTAAGGGAGTAGATGCATCAGGAAAAATTATCACTGATTTTAGTGGGTTGATAAGTTCGATGAGAAACTTTATGTCTACAGGGTTTAAACCTAGAATTGTTTTAGATAATGTTCCTTGGGGTATGAGTGGTGAAAGAATAGAAGATACTTATGGTAATTCTAAACCTCCTTTGGACTATGATTTATGGAGACAATATATCAATGCAGTGTTGCAAGAGCTAGTAGCTGAATTCGGAATGTTTGAGGTTAAAAATTGGCGTTTTAGAGTAGCTACTGAACCTAACTATACTCCAGATCATTGGAGAGGTACTAGAGATGAGTACTTTAAGCATTATGATATTACCGTTGATGAAGTTTTAAAGGTGATTCCGGATGCCATCATCGGTCCTGGGAATTTACTAACTGAAGGAGCTGCTACATGGACAACAGATATAATTGATCACTGTGCAATTGGGACAAATTATGCTACTGGGCAACAAGGAACAAGAATGAGTTTTTTCTGTATTTCTTATTATGAGAAAATAGATAAAAATGAAATGAAATGGAATGAGGTGGTTTCATTGTATAGAAATAAATTGAATAGTTATCCGCAGTTTAGTGATATCCCATTTGACATACAGGAATTTGGAATTTTAAGAGGGGATAATGGAAATAGAGGTGCAACAAGTTTAAATGATGCTTCAGAATTCGGAGCTAGTTGGTATGCCACCATTGCAAGTTTGGCGTATGATAGTAGGGTTACTGAAATATATGATTGGGGACAAGAATCTCATGGCTTAGCTTCAGGTAGAAGGAATGTCACTGAAATGTTGTTGAAAATGGAAGGTGGAAGTAGGTTGCAATCCATTGAACCAATGTCTGTAGATAATATTCACAGCTTTGCTGGTGTTATCCCAGTGAGTAAAAACGGGAAATTGTATTTGCTGGTTTACAATCATCATACAAAAAGAAGCCAAGGAACGAGAACATTGTATCCTGTGCTAGAGGGCGGCGCTATTTCTGGTATTAGTCAGTGGAAAATGAATGAATGGACAATTGATAAATCACATGGTGTTTTTATGAATGAACTGTATGATGATATAATTGAAGCAGGTGTTGCGACCAAGCCTAATGGACGTATTTATGGTACTTCGGTAGGAGATTATTTTGAAGACGGATGGGAGTCTGTTTTTAATTCAAATAAATCTAAATATGAAGAGTTATCGAAGTTACCACAGACAAAAGAAAATTTAATTATAGAAACACTAGATGGCAAAGTTACTCTAAAGGTTGAGATGCCTTCTCAAAGTGTTAAACTTATTGAGTTGATACCTCAATAAATAAATGATGTAGTTTGAGTTTAGTTTTTCTCCTTATTTAATTTTTTTTAAGTAAGGAGATTTTTTGAATTTGAAAGGAGCATTAAGGAATCAACTAAATTAACCCCCCCCCTTCAATATACCATGAATAGATCAATTTTCAATTTTCAATTTCTGTTTTTGCTAATTTTGAATATCGCTTGCGGAAGTAGAATAGCAACCAAAGATAGTGATGCTTTACGTATTGTTGAAGTATCGTGTAATTCAAAAAACAATCCCTCTACCGTTGAAAGTCTTCAACCTCATTTTTCATGGATAGTTAAAGCTGAAGGATTTGCTAAATCACAATCGGCCTATCAATTACTAGTGGCTACATCCTTACAAAAACTATATAAAACCGAGGCTGATATTTGGGATTCAAAACAAGTGAAAAGTGAGCAATCATCATTTGTAAAATACCAGGGAAAGCCATTAGAAGCATTTCAAACCTATTTTTGGAAAGTTAGAATCTGGGACGAAAAGGGTGAAGTTTCAACTTGGTCTGAAACTCAAAAATTTGAAACAGGATTGATACAAGATTTGAATTGGGGAGCATCTAAATGGATTACTTTAAATAAAGATACTAGAACTTCAAAATATAGTTATAGAGATTATAAAAGAGGTAATATGAAAAAAGCAAAACCTGTTAAAGGTTTTGCTGCTGGTTATTTTAGAAAGGAAATAAATTTGAATAAAGCTATCAAAAATGCTGAGGTATACATTTGTGGATTGGGATATTATGAGTTGTATTTAAATGGAGAGAAAGTGGGAGATCATGTCTTAGATCCGGCACCATCTAACTTTGATAAGCAAGCATATTATGTAAATTATGACATCACAAAACAAGTTCAATCTGGTAAAAATGCATTCGGTATTATAGTAGGAAATGGGTTTTATGGTCAAAATATTTCTTGGAATAGAGATCCAGAATCAAATAAAAAAGGAGTGTCTTACGGTCCTCCAACTGTGCGATGTGTGGTAAAGCTAAAGTATGCTGATGGTACATCAGAGGATTTTTATACAGACCAAAACTGGAAAGAAGGAACAGGACCAATTGTGTTTAATAATATTTATGGAGGAGATACGTATGATGCTAGATTTGAAATTAATGGTTGGAATACTGTAGGTTACGATGATACGTCATGGGGAAATGTAAAAGTAGTTACTCCAAGTGTTAGAAAAATAAGTGCGCAACAAATTCCGGCAATTAAAAAACTAAAAGAGTTTGAACCAGAAAAAGTTTTTAAAGGAGCAGATGGGGAATGGATTGTAGATTTTGGACAAAATATTGCAGGTTGGGTAAAAATTAATGTAAAAGAACAACAAGGTCAGCTTATTGAAATTGTTACAACTGAAGCTTTAACTACAAATGGAGAAGATATTTACAAAGGTTCTACCGGAGGTGGTGCCAATGGTATGCCTCAGCTATACAAATACATTTGTAAAGGAGAAAATGTAGAAACTTGGGAACCTAAATTTAGTTACCATGGCTTTAGATACGCAAAAATAAAAGGTGTGTCGACAAAACCAGATGCTGAAATGATTAAAGCGGTTTTAGTTGCGACAGATATTAAAGAAAAGGGAAGTTTTTTGTCTTCAGATGAACTACTGAACAAAATGCATCGTATAAGTAAATGGACTATTGTAGATAATGTTCATGGTATTCCTGAAGATTGTCCACATCGAGAAAAATGTGGATGGCTCGGAGATGCACATGCGTTTTGTGAATATGCTTTGTACAATTATGATATGTATGAATTCTATAAAAAATATATGGAAGATATTCGTACTCAAATGCGTTCAACAAAAGGACATAACAATCCTGAACAAAAATTTCAAGTACCTACTATGATTGCTCCAGGAAAAAGAACATCTACCTATGCAAAAATAGATTGGGGAGTTGCCACCATGTATTTACCTTGGTACAATTATAAGTTTTATGGTGATGATGCAATTGTAAAAGAATACTATGATGCCATGAAAGACTTGACCAATTTCTATCTAAATTTTAAAGGAGATAATGGTGTCATGCAAGATGGAATGGGAGATTGGTGTCCTCCTTTATGGGATAGACGTAAAAATCCATCAGCAATGGAATGTGATCCTATTATTTCTGCAAACGCCTATTTTTATGATGTTTTAAAAATAATGGAGGAATTTGCGAAAATAAATGAAGATCCAGCTTTTGAAGCAAAAATGATAGTTGAAAGTCAGGCTTTATTAAAAGCATTCAATAAAGAGTATTTAGTAGCTATTCCAAACACAAATTACAAATGGTATCAAAGTCAGACAGCAACTGTTCAAGCATTGCAATTTGGGATGGTTCCAAAAGCTGAAATTAAAGGAGTTGTAAACGGATTGGTGCACGATATCGTGAATGTAAAAGGTGGTCATCATGCTACAGGAATTCACGGTAATAGATATATTTATACAGTTTTGACAGAAAATGGACATGCAGACTTAGCATACCAAATTTTAACAACTCCAGATTTCCCAAGTCAAACATATGTTATGAATTCAGGATTCACGACTTGGCCTGAACGACAGTTTGAATGGGAGAAATTAGAAGGACCTTCAAACTCTTTAAATCATCCAATGCATAGTGGATTTGCTGCATATTTCTTTGAGACTTTAGGAGGAATTAAATCTTCTATTGAAAATCCAGGTTATAAGGTTTTTACTGTAAACCCTGAGTTCTCTAAAAAAATTACCTCAACTTCAGTTTCTGTTCCGACTCCTTATGGTACAATTCATAATAAATGGAAACTAAATGAGAATACGTTAACAATGGAACTGATAGTTCCTTTTAATACCAAAGCGAAATTAATTTTAAGCGAAAAAGAATTTGAGTCTCTTGTAATTAATAACAAGACCTTGAAATTAGGCCATGAAGAATTCAAACTAGAGGTGTTAGATGATGCAAATGTGGTTTTAGGTTCAGGAACATACAATATTAAATATAAAAAAAACTAAACCAAACTTTATCAAAGACTAACCATGATTCAAAAAACTAAACTTATATTTTTCTTGACATTTATAATAGTGTCGAGTAAATTTTATTCTCAAACCGCAGATTGTAATGGCGTTTTGCCTTTTGAAGAGCAAGATGGACTTTTAACGATAGAAATGGAATCTGGAGTTATTAATGATAACAGATGGCAAATTGCAACAGAAACAACTCCTGAAACGGGGACTGAACAAATATCTTATTTGCACTGGACAGGTTCCGAGTCTTTTAGTGCACTTTCTGAAGCTCCAATAATCTATAAAATTAAAATTAACAATCCAGGAACTTATAGGTTTGCATGGAGAATGAGGGTGGGGAAAGGCACGAGTAAAGGTGAGCATAATGATGCTTGGTTGAAAATTGATGGAGAGGATTTTTACGGCATCAAAGATGGAGCAAAAGTGTATCCAAAACCAATGTGTAGTTCAGATCCTAATTTAACTTGTGCAGCTGGTAGTTCAACGGAAAATTTTATCAAAGCATTTGGAAATAGGTTGGATTATGGTTTTGTAACAAATACCAATGATCATGTCTCTCATAGGGTTTTTGTTTCTTTTAACGAAGCAAAAGTATACACGATTACTGTAGATGCTAGATCGTCTTATTTATTTATTGATAAAATGGTTCTGCACCGTAACGATGTGTCAGGAACGGTTGCTTTTGATTTAAGTAATCCTGAATCAGAGTGTTTTGATGAGCAATTGTCTGTTGGGGCACAAGGTCAATTTGAGGGGTTAAAGGTTTTTCCAAACCCAACGAATGAAATAGTAAATGTTACAAACTTAGCCCCAAATGTAGAATTGATATTATCGAATGTGCATGGAGTAGGAGTAAGAAAACTTAAAAGTACCCAGTACGATACAAGAATAGACATAAGCGATCTGGTAAATGGTGTCTATTTTCTTTCAAATAGAGATTTTAGTTTTTCAAAAAAAATTGTAAAAATGTAATCTCTTTATTTGAGAAAAGTGTGTTTAATAGAATTTTATTTTTTTAAATAATGAAAATAAGAATTGCTTTATTGTCTTTGGTTTTTGTAACTCAAATGGTTTGTGCACAAATCAAACATGGGCTAAGAGATGTGCAAGGACGTCATATAATTCCTAGAGGTTTTGTAGTTAATACTAATGATCATAAAGGAGAAGTGTTTTTTAACAGTGATGATTATGCACGTATGGTTCGAATGGGAGCCAATACCCAGGTGATTCGTTTAGAACTGGGTAAACTAAGTACTTTTCCAGGTGGTGAGCTAGATTTAAACTATATAGAAAAATTAGATGGTTTGGTTGCCTTGGGTAGAAATTCAGGGATCAAAACAGTTTTTAAAATGACCGTATATGGGGTTGATAAATTTGTTTGGGAAACGTTTTGGTTGAATAAAAAACAAGAACATAAAACCTATATAGATGCTTGGAATGTAATTTGGAAAAGATATGCTAACAATTCTTTTGTACTTGGTTATGATGTTGTTAATGAGCCAAGAAAATTATCCATGAATATTTCCTACAATAAATTAACTAAAAAATATTTAATTCCACTATATCAAAAAATTATAGATCAAAGTCAAAAGATCAATTCTGATAAATTGATTCTTATTCAGTCAATTTTCATGAATAAGGGTGAGGCAATTGATAACAACCAATATGCAGAAATAACAACTTCTCTAAATAGAAAAAATATTGTTTTTGCTCCACATATTTATCAGAATAACATTGATTTGATCAAACCTGTAATGGATCGTTTTGATAAAGAATCAGATATGTTAAATGCTCCTATTTTGATTGGTGAATGGGGATTTCCAACTTTTTCAAAAACAGATACAGTAGTTAGTGGGGAATTAGGTCAATTGAAATATAGAGAACTCTATATAAAAACTGCAGAGGTTTTTGATCAAATGGGAGTTGGGTCTATAAAAGCTTGGTTTTTAGGAAACAGAAGTATGCAGAATTTCCTACCAGGTGGTCCTTCTACTTGGGCAATTTTTAGTGATGAAACGGATGCTGGTACCGTAGAACGAAAATATATAACCGACGTTATTTCGAGACCATTTCCTCAAATGATTGCAGGAAATATTCAATCCTTTTTCTTCAATCATGCAACGCGAACTTTGGATGTGAAAATCAAACCAGATAATAGCAAAGGAGTTTCAAAAATATTTATCGGAGCCAATAGGCATTATCCTGATGGTTTTTCTATCCTAATTGACGAGGATATAGTTCTGTACTATAATCCTTTAAAAAACGTAGGCTTGGAAACTTATAAAGCAACATTAGATATGGATAGTTCAAATTTTATTTGGGATGCTTTTAGTCAAAAGTTAGTCGTTTTAAAATGGCCTACAACTAATGAATACGTGAATTTAAAAATAGTTCCAGGTTTGCGCAATTTTGAATAATTGTTGCTCTATTAATTTAATAATTTTTTTTAAAAAACAATCTACTTAAAATGAGATTTTTATTTATCATACTAATAGCGAGTTTTACAATGATAAATTGTAAAACCAAAAAGAAAACAGTTGAAGCAGCTGAAGAAAAAACGAAAGGGCAGACCGGAAGTTTTGGGGATCAAGGCGATGGAACTTATGTCAATCCTATTTTAAATGCCGATTATCCAGACTCTGACATAGAACAGGTTGGTGATACTTATTACATGATTACTTCAAAACAACACATGTCTCCAGGTATGCCAATTTTAGAATCTAAAGATATGGTGAATTGGACAAATACGGGACATGTTTTTGATAGTTTGTCGTGGGCTCCTGAATACAATTGGGATCGAATGAATGGTTATTCTTTTGGTACATGGGCTGGTGATTTAGCTTTTCATGAAGGTTTGTGGTATTGTTATCAGATCGATTATCAGTATGGTTTAATGGTGGCTACAGCAAAAGATATCAGCGGGCCATGGAGCAAGCCTATTATCATGCTTCCTAAAGCAAAAGTTTTAGATGATCCTGGAGTTTTTTGGGATGAAGAAACACATAAGGCATATGTAATTATCAATACCGCAGGGAAACAAAAAAGTCCAGAGAATACTATTGAAGGAAATGAAAATAGGATCTATGAGATGAGTTGGAATGGTACAAAAATACTAGACGAAGGAAAATTAGTCTATACAGGTATGGGTGCTGAAGCTGCAAAAATTTATAAAATTGATGGTACTTGGTATATCTTTTTAGCCCAATGGGCAATGGGAGATAAATCTACCAAACCTGGAGTAAAAAATCCTAAAAATGATAGAAAGCAAATAGTATTGAGGTCTAAAGAAAGTATTTATGGTCCTTATGAAGTTAAGACAGTTTTAGAAAAAGGAACTGCTTTTAACAATAGAAGCTGTAGTCAAGGTGGATTAATGCAAGCTCCCGATAAATCATGGTGGTATATGCATCAATTGATTCAGAATGATGATATTCCTTTTCAGGGAAGACCACAGTGTTTAGCTCCAGTAACATGGATTGATGGCTGGCCTATTATCGGAATCGATGAAGATAATGATGGTATTGGCGAACCAGTAAAAAAATATAAAAAACCAATAGACGGTTATCCAATTTCAGCACCTAGTTCAGATGACGATTTTTCATCGAATAAATTGGGCTTTCAATGGGAATGGAATCACAATCCAAGAAATACACATTGGTCGCTTATTGAAAGACCTGGATGGTTGCGTTTGAAAGCGAGTAAGATATTACCAAATAAAAAAGGTTATGGCCCAAATATAAATGAATGGACTAATAATGATGGTTCCGATTCTGATTTTTGGAGAGCCTGTAATACGTTAAGCCAGCGTATTATGGGAATCACCTTAGGTACTGCTGTTGCGAAATTTGATATTTCAGGGATGCAGCCGAATCAATTGGCAGGTTTTGTAAGATATGGAGGAGTGTTTAATTTATTAGGAATTGAAGTTGATGACAAAGGTAAAAAGCACTTGTTTTATATGGACCCAATGAGTGTAAAAATAATGGGACCAGAAATTACAGGAAAAGATTTGTTCGTAAGAACGTCAAACAACAGCAATCAAGCAACCTATGAATATAGTATAGATGGAGAGAACTTCGAATCTTTTGGTCCGGTGTTCACCATTGCTTTTGGAAAATGGACAGGAGATAGGTTGGGATTCTTTTCTTGGAATGAAAAAGACGATACAGGTTATATAGATATAGATTGGTTCTCATATGATTATGACGGACCCAAAGGAACAAAAAAACAATAGGGATTATGCAAAGACTAGCCTTTAAAATGAAATTATACCCAGGACAGAAAGAAGCTTATAAAAAACGACATAATGAGATATGGCCTGAGCTTAGAGACTTGTTAAAGAAAAATGGAGTGAGTGAGTATTCTATATTTTTGGATGATGAAACCGATACACTTTTTGCCTTTCAAAAAGTGTCAGGTGATGGTGGGTCTCAAGATTTGGCAACTAATGAGATTGTGAAAAAATGGTGGGACTTTATGGCAGATATTATGGAAACGAATCCAGACAATTCTCCCGTGTCAACACCGTTGGAAGAGTTGTTTTTCATGGAATAAATTTGATTTGATAAAACAGGAAAACAATATATAGATGTTAAAAATTTATTATTTTCCTGTATTCATCCATAGAGTTATTCGTTCTAAATTTTCGTATGGAGGGTAGATGTATACACCACCTGTAACCAAATCTGTATGTCCATCATTATTAAAATCACCAAGTTCCATGGTAATTAAATGTGTTGGAGATTTTGCAATAGTATGTTTTCTGAAAGTTTGACTCCCATTGTTTTCAAGTAAAACCAAACTTTCAGCACTTGGTTTTTCCCAATAGTTAAATCCACTAACCACAAAAATATCTTCATCGTTATCCCTGTCAATGTCAGTTGCTCTTGCGCTAAAAGCACCAGGGAAATTAATAATTGGTCGATGCTTAAAATTTAAATCACCTAAGTTTTCAAGCCATTGCACCCCATGCCATGGTCGAGGCAAAGGAGGAAGATAGTCAAAAGCATCACCGTTTGTATAAAGAATATCTGGTTTTCCGTCCTTGTTCAAGTCGGTTATGGAAATACCACTAGAGCCATAATCATCATTACTAGATCCCCATAATTGTTTAGGAGTAAAGTTACCTTTCCCGTCATTTTCGAAACAATAAATTTTTTCCCATTCTTGAGTAACGAGTGAAATAATGTCTAAATCATTGTCAGAATCAATATCTATTAATTCAACATTTAGTGGTCCAGAAAGATTTTGTAAACTATGGTTTTTAAAAGTCCAATTCCCTGTGTTTTCTATCCAGCAAGTTTCTCCGTCGTCATACCCAAATTGAGCAGCTGCTAGGTCTATATCACCATCACCATCTAAATCACCAGCTCGAACATCCGCTACACGGGCAATGTTTTCCAAAACGATTCGCTTCGAAAAATTATTTTTTCCATCATTTTCAAGTACAACAATAGAACCAATTCTATCATTGCTAGGGAAAAGCATTCCAAGAAGTGCAACTAATAAATCATTATCTCCATCATTATCAAAATCAAATACCTGAACATGGGCTGGAGCTGTCATATTATCTGCAACGATACTTTCAGTAAATGTACCCTTTGGAGATTGATTTATTATTGAAATGACGTTGTTTTTTATATCGCAAACCGCAACATCTAGCAATCCATTTTTGTTGATGTCAGAAACAGCGAGATGAGATATTTGTGGAGGTTCTTCAAACGTGTCTCCTATAGCCGAGGGTTTGAATTTTTTTGAGATATTTTTATAAAAGCTATTTTCAGTAAGGGCTTCATTCTTTATTTTTCCATCAGGGGTTGAATTTTTTTCTTTCTTTTTACAATTTACAAGCAAAATTGAAATAAAAACTAGAAAAAACAATGTCTTGTATTTTTGAAAAAGGGGTTCTTTTAAGAAATTATTTTTTTGCATAATTATTTATTCTGTTGTTTGGGTTGAATGCTGATGAGGTAGTTGGTGATACAATCAATTTCACCTTCTGTAAGATTGGGTTTAGGCATTGTTGAACTCTTAAAAAATTGAGGTT
Source organism: Flavicella sp. IMCC45537 (assembly GCF_057197705.1). Lineage (NCBI taxonomy): Bacteria > Pseudomonadati > Bacteroidota > Flavobacteriia > Flavobacteriales > Flavobacteriaceae > Flavicella > Flavicella sp. IMCC45537. The sequence continues at coordinate 1,374,363 of NZ_CM170067.1, read as the reverse complement.
TTTCGTAATCTGGATCAGAAATTGACTTTTTAATATAAGCTTTGTCAATTATTATTGAGTGCTCCTTGTTGTTTCGAATAACTTTTATTTTTTTTCCTAAAATATCATTTAATGATGGACCATAAAGTTTTTTGTTGTTCAATGAATGACAAGTAATACAGCCCGTTGTAGCAAATAATTTCCCCCCTTTTTTTATGTTCTCGAATTCAGTTTTTTCTTTAGAATCCTGACAACTAAGAACTAATACAGATCCAATTAATAGTAAAAGGTAGACTGTTTTGTGTCCGTTTATTTTCATTGAGTAGGTGGTGAGTTTTGTATGAGTAAAATACGCGTCTAAAATACGTAAATCTAATGTTTTAGAAAGGTGTTTTCTCTTTTTTTCATAGTTTCAAAACTATGTTTTTTCTATTTTAGCAAATAATTTTTTTAGAAATGAATAGAAGGAATATTGTTTGGGGATTATCAGTTACAGTCGTTTTGGTTTTGGCATATTTTTTAATAAATATGTATACGAATAGCCAGTATGTTAGTAGACTTCCTGAGATGCCAAATTTAAATGAATCGTCTGGTTCATTTCAAAAATATTTAAATAGTATTCATTCAAAAACATTGGATAATCCTTCTGCAGATAATTTGGGAGAATTAGGGATGGTGTATCATGCAAATAATTATTTTAAAGAAGCAGAAGTTTGCTACTTATTGGCAAATGATCGTGATTCTGAAGAATGGAAATGGAGTTACTATTTGGGTTGTCTAAAACAAAGATTAGGTGATTCTGAAAGTGCGATTAAGTACTTTAATGATGTGTTAAAGATTCAGCAAGATCAATATATGGCTAAGTATTACATAGCTGAAGCATATAGTCAACTAGGAGAGTTGACTATTTTTGAAGAAATACTTACAGAATTATCTAATATGAAGAAGGAATTATTTGTTTTAAAAGAAACAAAAAGAACTTCTTACTTTTTTATTCCAGTTTATGCCAGATTTGAATTAGCAAAGATGCATGCCAATACTGGGAAGGTTGACTTAGCTGTAAGTCAGTTAGAATCGTTAATTTCTAGCGAAATTTCTTTTGGCCCAGCTTATAAACAATTAAGTATTATCTATGCTGAGAAAGGAGATGAAGAACTAAAACGATATTATTCAGAACGATCCAAAGATTTAGTTGAATATGTACCGCCTGTAGATGTTTTATTGGATCGATTGAGTTATTATTCCAGATCTGAAACGTATTTGTTAAAACGAATTGAAGATGCAGTTAGAAGTAACAACATTAACTGGGCGATGGAATTGGTGAATACTAGTTTGAAAAATGTTCCAGATAGTAAGTATATTGTATCGAAGGCAGTAAGGTTGTTTATGGTTAACAATATGACTGGACGTGGAATCCCTTATGTAGATAAGCATTTGGTTTGGTTTAAAGACGACTACAAAGAGTTGGTTGATTTTGGAACTGGGTTTTCAAATATTGGTATGAAAAATATTGCGAAAAGGTATTTTTTATTGGCTTCAAAAAGTGAAAAAGAAAAACCAGAAACAAAGTCGAGATTGGCAGGAATGTTTTATGACAGGCTAGGCATGAAAGAAAAGTCACTTGAATTGATGAATGAGTTATTAGAACAATATCCAAATGATCCTGCTGCAATCAATGGGGCTACAATGTTATATATTCAAATGGGTGATTTGGTAAATGCTAAAAAGTATTTGTCTAGATTTAAAAAATTGGACCCCAAAAACCCTCGTATAAATATTTTAAGCGGAATTCTTGCTAAGAACTCTGATGATATAAAAGGATCTGTAAAGTTTTATGAAAAGGCTTTTGAGGAAATTTCTGACCAGGGGTTTATAATAATTTACCTTTCTGAGTATTATAAAAAAAATAAAATGTGGGTTGAGCTAAATAGTTTGTATAAAAAAGCAGTAAAGTCTTCTCCAAATAATCCAAACCTTCAAGCAGCATATGCTTCTTTTTTAATTAATTGTCCAGATGAGAAAATGCGTGATGCTATTAAGGCGCGAGAGTTAGGTGAACGTGCGTGGATAAATTTTAAATCTGATCTAGGCACTCAAGTGAGCGCTGGTCATTCTTTAGCATTATCCTATGCGCAACTTAAAAATATGGAAAAAGCGAATTACTATCTTCGCACAACTATAAATAAGGCAAAAAAAGGCTATTTCCCTAGAGAGTACATTGCTATATTAAGTGAAATGTCTAAAGATTTTCAAAAAAACATGAATTCTAACTAGTGTTTTCGATAACATGAGGGGGGGGGAAGTTAGTATATTATGCATTTAGTATTAGTTTAACCCTTTGTTTTTATCAAGAACAAACTACTAGTTTCGAGCTTAAAATAGTATTAGGTATTATAGCGGTGTCAACTATAGAAGTAAATTTGTTGAAAATAAGCCTTATACCTTATGAGGTAATCAAAGAATCATTTCTGATTTTTCTTTTGAGTGAACATGTGTTTTTCTATCCGATCATATGTAAGTTGTTTGTATTTTCTATTTACAGGATGATGTTTTTAAGTGTCTGGTTTACAGATTTATGTTTTTTTGTGTTTCAATAAAGGTTCAGTATAGCTCAGTACGGTTTGCTCAGTTTTGAGTAGGATATTTGTGAATACAGTGAATTTTAATTTGAAATTATGAAATATAACACCATTAATAATTTTATGAAAAATGCTTTTTCCCTGCTCTTGTTTTTAGCAGTTAATGTTAATGTTCATATTATTGCTCAAGTTGTATTAGAGAAAGAGGTTAAAATCACCGATTTTGGTTTGCATTTTGATGGGAGTAAAGTAGATGCTAGTAATTCTAACGATGATGTAAATACTCCTTATGATTACTATTTTGGTAAGAGTATCTCTGCACATGGAGATTGTGTTAAGACTTATGGTAATTATGTCTTTATGACTTGGTATAAGGGTGGTAAAGGTGAAAGAAATGTAATGTTAACACGTTATAATACCAATACAGGAACATCGGCAACGATAGAATTTCCTCACCAACATACAGGGTATCAAAATAAATGGTGGATTGGAGAATCGCATAACACAATTGCTGTGGCAGTTAGCCCAATAGATGGAACCATACATTTGTTGTATGATATGCATGCTTATAGTAGAGCTAGACCTTCTGATGGGAGTTTGAGTGACGACTATTTTAGGTATTCTTATTCAAATAAAAATATTGCATCCGTTTCTGATGCAGACTTTACGTTAGATAAATTTGTGAAAAACAGCAACGGAGGTTATAAGCATCTAAGTTTAAATGGAGGAGAAGATTATGCTAATTTCCAAGCTTTAACATATCCGCAGTTTTTCTTGAACGATGGAGGAGATGTTTTTATGTATATGCGTGAAGGTGGTAACAATAATGGAGCTTATAAATTCTCTAAATATGATGCGAATACTTCAACTTGGTCTAGTTTTACACATTTTAATGTGTTAAATGCTAAAAATCAACCAGGAATAGATTATAACTGGGGACTTTATGGTAACATGAAATATGTGAATGGTAAAGTTAGAATTGGTTTTCAACGCAGATCTGCCAATAATACCGATAAATATCAATATCAGAATGGTGTGTATTATGCGTATTCAGATGATCAAAATGGTTTAAATAGTTGGAAAGATCACTCTGGAACATCGTTTTCATTACCGCTTTACGATGCTGATGATATAAAAGTGATGGAGCCAGGAGATTATGTAGCAACGACACAGATGAATATGGTTTATATCGTAGATGGGTTTGATTGGACGGTAACCGCAAAGGGAGATGTGCATATTATTAGCAAAGTAAAAGATAACCAAAACAATGTAACAAAATATCTACATACTTATAAACCGGCAGGTGCGCAAGAATTCATTACTTCTGAAGATTTTGCAGGAGGAAGCTCAATATATACCTCAGGAAATAATGTTTATATTATTGGGTTAACAAGTAGCAATCGTGTTTTTGTAGATAAAGCTGTTGGAGGAACAAATAGTTTTAGTAGGGTTTATGAAGCTACATCGGGTAAAACTTATGATCATGGTAGAGTTCATATAGCGAACGGAAAGTTGTATTACTATTTAATGGAGAAAAAAACAGGTAATGCGCAGCCTTTGTATTTACAAATTGTTGATTTAGATATTGATCCTACCGACCCAACGGATCCAGCAAACTTTAAGATTCAATCAATTGGAGAGTCGTGTGTAGATAGTGATAATGGTAAACTTGTTATAACAGGTGCTGTAACGGATAGTTATGTGGCAAGTATCAATGGTTCTGATTATAGTTTTACAAAGAATCAGACTATTGAAAATTTGGCTCCAGGAACTTATGGCTTATGTATAGAAGTGGTAGGAAAGGATTACAGTCATTGTTATGAATTGACTATTGAAGAGGCCGTGGATTTATCAGGAAAAATTGATGTTAGCAAAAAGACAGCTGTAATTTCGGTTGCATCAGGAAAAGCTCCTTATAAGGTGGTTAAAAATGGAGTTGAAATTTTTGAGACAGAAGCTTCTAATTTTTCTGTTGAAGTAAACCATGGAGATGAGATTCAGGTTGTTACTAAAGAAGCATGTCAAGGTTCGTTGTTAAAAACGATTAATTTATTGGAGGATATCAAAGCGTATCCAAATCCTTCAACTGGTAAATTTGAATTGTACGTACCATCTAGTTTTGAAACATTAGATATTGAAGTGTTTAATGTACAGTCTCAATTAATATTATCAAAAACATTGACAGTAGATTCAGGAAAAATAAAGCTGAACATAGAAGATAAACCGAATGGCATCTATTTTGTTAAAATAAATTCACACAAACCGGTATTTATTAAATTAATAAAGAAATAAAAAAATGAAGAATTTATATTTTTATATGGCACTTTTATTAGGAGTTTTAATTTCCTGTGGAGGAGATGATGAAGGAACCCCAGAAGAAGAAAACACAGCGCCATCAGTACCTGTTCAAGTATATCCATTAAATAACACGTTATGCATTTATGAGAATGTGCAGTTTGAATGGGAAGCTTCTGTTGACGCGGAAGGAGACCTTATAACGTATAAAATTGAAGTTTCAGAAAATGATTCGTTTTCTCCATTAACGCATAGCACTTTAACTACTTCAACTTCAAAGACTTTGTTTTTAAGTAAAGGGAAGTCTTATTTCTGGAGGTTAAAAGCAGTTGATAGCAAAGGTGCAGAGAGTGAATTTTCTACAGTGAGTCAATTTTTAACAGAAGGTGATGGTGTTTCTAATCATATACCTTTTGCACCAACCTTAATTGCACCTGTTTTAGATTCAGAAATAGAAGGTACAAGTACTATTTTAAGTTGGTCAGCATCAGATGTTGATAATGATCCCTTGCTTTTTGATGTGTATTTAGATATGAATGAGCAGCCAGTTACTAAAGTTTCTGAAAATCAAACAGAAACTACCTTCAATGCAACAGGGTTAACTGCGGCATCAACCTATTATTTTAAAGTGGTCGTAAAAGACGATAACGGTGGAGTTAGTATTGGACAAGTATGGAGATTTACAACTGAATAGTTAACATATATTTTTATTTTAAAGCTGTTATAATGTAATAGGTTATAACAGCTTTTTTGTTTCACGTTTTTGATAGTTGCATGTTTTTTTACTCGTTTGTTTTTTATGTGTGTTAACGTAGATTTTTAAGTATACCGATATTCAATAAAAAATGATGGATTTGTGTCAACTCAAAGCAATAGAGTACAGGACAGCCTTTTGTTGTACTTTGTTTACATTTATTGATAAAATTGTGAATTAAATTTTACACATGTATTTATAGATGAAAACTAAAAGTCTTTTATCAATAGCCAGCTATTTATTATTCCTTTTTTTGTTATCGTGTACTGGACAAAAAAAAATCCAAGCTGTAACAAACTTAACTATTTCAGAAGGGTTCAAAAATCCAACAGGATTTTATGATGCAAATCCAACATTTTCATGGAAACTACCAGTTTCAGAGAACATCAAATCGCAATCTGCTTTTCAGGTAGTTGTAGCTTCTTCAAAAGAGTTGTTGCCTGATAATACTGATTTATGGGATTCTGGAAAACAAAACAATGCACAATCTACATTCGTCAAATATCAAGGAAATGAACTCGAATCACGTCAAAAAGTATTTTGGCAAGTAAGGTGTTGGGATCAAGATGACAATGCGTCTGATTGGAGTGAAATAAATTCCTTTGAATTGGGCTTGCTAAATAATTCTGACTGGGAAGCAAAATGGACAGGATTAGATACAGCAAAAGATAGCATCAAAGGGGTGCGTAAATTTTTAATGCACAGACCACAATATTTGAGAAAAGGTTTTGAGCTATTTTCAGATGTTGCTTCGGCAAGAATGTATATCACTGCAAAGGGTGTTTTTGATGTGCATGTAAATGGACAAGATGTTAGCGATGATATAATGAGTCCCGGTTGGACACCATACAATCATCGAATAGAAACACTCACTTACGATGTTACTGATTTTTTACAGTCCGGTAAAAATGCTATTTCAGTAGAATTAGCTTCGGGTTGGCATTCTGGTAGAATTAGTAGAGGTAGGGCATTGTACAAAAATTTTGCTTCACCAAAAGTTCTATGTCAGTTAGAAATTATGATGAAAGATGGCTCAAAACAAACCATTGTTTCTGATGAATCTTGGAAAGGGACTACAAATGGACCAATTCGTTTGGCAAGTGTTTACGATGGTGAAGTATATGATGCAAATTTTGAAATTCCAAATTGGAGTACTGTTCCTTTTGATGATTCTAACTGGGAATTGGTGGAGGTTGAGGAGATTGCTAAAGATGTTCAACTTGCTCCCAAAAGACATCATACAGTAAAAAATCAAATTATTTTAAATGATGCAGAAATTGTATGGGTAAAAGAAAACACGGCAGTTTTTAATATAAAGCAAAATATTGTTGGAGTGCCTAAGATAAAAGTTCCTATGAAAAAAGGGGATACTTTAAAAATACGTTTTTCTGAAATGTTGTTAAAAGATGACACGTTTTACACCAAAAATTACCGTTCTGCAAAGTCAACTGATTACTATGTGGCATCTAAGGATGGGATTGTTGAATATGTTCCAAAATTTACATTTCACGGATTTCAATTTATAGAACTAAGCGGGTACGACAAAAACGCGAAGCCAAATGTTTCTTGGGTGCAAGGTATCGCACAACACTCCAATTTTGAGAAAAATGGATCTTTTACCTCGTCTCATGATAAATTGAACCAATTGCAAAGCAATATTACTTGGGGTTTACGAGATAACTTTTTTGATATTCCAACAGATTGTCCGCAACGTGATGAGCGATTAGGATGGACAGGAGATGCACAAGTTATTGCACCTACGGCTCTTTTTAATTATGATACTCATGCATTCTGGACGGCTTGGTTACAAAGTCTCAGAGAAAATCAATCTGAACATAAAAACGGATTAGTACCTTATATTGTACCAGATGTATTGCAGAATAAGAATGGCAGCTCGGGTTGGGGAGACGCTTGTGTTATTATTCCTTGGGATATTTATAATATAACAGGAGATATTACTATACTTGAAGATAGTTATGAGTCAGCTAAAAAATGGGTAGGTTACTATGAGTTGAAAGTTAAAAAGAAAGCTTTTATTCCAATAATGCATTCATTTGGAGATTGGTTGCAGCCATATCCTTCTAAAAGTTTAAAAAAAGGAAATAGAGGCGATACACCAAAAGAATTGATCAATACCGCTTATTTTGCGCATTCTGCAAATTTAATTTCTAAAATGGCAGGTGTTTTAGGAAAAACGGAAGAAGAAAAAAAATATAAAGAGTTGCATAAAGCTGTTGCCAATGCTTTTGAAAAAGAATTTTTTGATGAAAACGGAAAGTTCAAACAAAACAGACAAACGCAAACAAGTTATTTATTAGGTATATATTTTGATTTATTTAAACCTGAAACCAAACTAAAAGCTCAAAGCCACTTGCTTGAAGAAATTAAGAATGCAGATTATCATTTAGGGACTGGGTTTTTAGGAACCCCAATTTTACCCAAAGTTTTAGATGAGATGGGAGAAATAGATTTGATGTATGAAATTTTATTCAAAGAGACATATCCATCTTGGTTTTACTCTATAAACCAAGGGGCGACTACCATGTGGGAACGTTGGAATAGTTTTAGTGCAGAAGGAGGTTACAACTCGCAAAGTATGAATAGTTTAAATCATTATGCATACGGAGCGATTGGGCAATGGATGTACGAGCGTATCGCTGGTTTGGCATTATTAGCGCCAGGATACAAAAAAATTAGAATTGCTCCTAAGCCCAATACCAAGTTTTTAACGTCAGCTTCCGCAAGTGTGAAAACACCTTTTGGAGATGCGTCATCTTCATGGGAAATTAAGAATGATTCTTTTACACTTAGTGTTATAATTCCACCTAGTACATCAGCAGAAGTACATATTCCTTATGGGAATAAAGATCAGGTATTTGTAAATGGAAGTACTATTACTGAGAATTCAAATTTAAAATTAATTAGTTCCGATAAAAACACAGTAAAGATTATCGCAGAACCAGGAACTTATAACTTTCAAACTAAATTATAAAACATGTTTAAAAAATCAAATTTGAGAAAATTTTTATTCACATTTAGCTGTTTGGCTTTTTTGAGTTTTGTCGCTTGTCAAGAAAAAGAAATAGTAAAAGAAGCAAAAAGTTTAAAAGTATCTGAAGGTTTTGTGAATCCTCTTGGGTTTTATGATGGTACACCTAGTTTTTCATGGCAATTACCAGTTTCAGATCAAGTTTTAAGCCAGAGTGCTTATCAAGTTGTAGCCGCGAGTAGTCCAGATTTATTACCTGGAAATCCGGATGTTTGGAACTCTAAAAAACAAAAAACAGCGCAGTCTACTTGGATAAAATATGGAGGATCTGAATTACAATCACGTCAAAAAGTATATTGGCAAGTAAAATATTGGAATCAAGATAATGAAGCTTCTAAATGGAGTGCTATTAATCATTTTGAATTAGGATTGTTAGATAATTCAGACTGGCAAGCAAAATGGATTGGCTTAGATACCAAAAAAGAAAAAGTAATTGGAAGTCAAGAGAATATTTTACATCGACCTCAGTACTTAAGAAAGGGTTTTGAAATTTCTAACGAAGTTGCTTCAGCAAGATTATACATCACTGCCAAAGGAGTGTTTGATGTAGCTTTAAATGGAGAAGATGTAAGTGATGATGTAATGCCACCTGGGTATACACCTTACAAAGTTCGTATAGAAACTATTACATATGATGTTACCAATTTAGTGAAGTCTGGGCAAAACACTATTGGAATTGAGGTTGCTGCAGGATGGCATTCAGGACGATTAGGTTGGATGAAAACCTATTGGAGCGATACAGAATCTCCAAAAGCTTTGGCGCAGTTAGAAGTAACAATGAAAGATGGTTCTAAAAAAGTAATTCTTTCTGATGAAACATGGAAAGGCACAACGAATGGTCCTATTAGAATGTCTGAAATCTATGATGGTGAAACTTATGATTCCAATTTAGAAATGCCAAGCTGGACAACCAATAATTTTGATGATACATCATGGGTATCCGTTCATGCGTTTCCCTTATCTGATGATATTCGTTTAGAACCAAAGAGGCACACAACGGTAAAGACTAAAATGGAAGTAACCACGAAAGAGATTATTAAAAAAGGTAAAACTCTAATTTTTGATTTGCAACAAAATATGGTGGGTGTTCCGTTGCTAAAGGTACCTATGAAAAAAGGACAAACGTTAAAAATTCGATTTGCTGAAAAGTTAGCACCAGATGGTACATTTTACACAGAAAACTATAGAAGCGCACAGTCTACAAATTACTATACTGCTTCTGAAAATGGTGTGATAGAATGGATGCCAAAATTTACATTTCACGGATTCCAATACGTTGAGTTAAGCGGATTTGATACTTCAAAAACTCCATCAAAAGATTGGGTAACGGGAATGGTACAATATTCAGATTTTGAAGAAAATGGAACGTTTACATCTTCTCATGAAAAATTAAATCAGTTACAAAGTAATATTGTTTGGGGATTAAGAGGAAACTTTTTTGATATCCCAACCGATTGCCCGCAACGTGATGAGCGTATGGGATGGACAGCTGATGCACAGGTATTCGCTCCGGCATCTATGTTTAATGCAGATGTATATAGATTTTGGGCGAGTTGGATGCAAAGTGTTGGCGAGTCTCAATATGACAATGGAGGCGTGCCATGGGTAGTGCCTGATGTATTGTATAATAATAAGGTAAGTGCAGGATGGGGAGATGCATGTACAATTATTCCTTGGAAAGTTTACTTAAGAACAGGAGATAAAAAAATTCTTGAAGAAAACTTTGAAACCATGAAAGGTTGGGTGAAATACCACGAAAGTGTTACAAAAAATTACATTTCTAAAATGGGATTTTTTGCAGACTGGTTGCAACCGCTTCCGGAGAATGGTGATAATAGAGGAGATACCTCTAAAAGCCTGATTGGGACAGCTTTTTTTGCACATTCTGCAAATTTAACTGCCAAAACTGCCAAAGCACTAGGTAAAACTGAAGAATTTGAAAAGTATGATGCTTTATATAAAAAGGTTGCAAGAGCTTTTGAAAATAAGTTTTTTGATCATGGAAAAGTAAATAATGTTAGTGAGACACAAACTTCTTATTTGTTGGCTTTAGCATTTGGTTTGCTGTCTGAAGAAAATAAAGCAAATGCTAAAATACATCTATTAGAAAAAATAGGTGAAGCTGATAATCATTTGAGAACAGGATTTTTAGGGACACCATTGTTGTCAGAAGTTTTAGATGCAACAGGAGAAATAGAGTTGATGTACAAAATCTTATTCAAAGAGACCTATCCTTCTTGGTTCTATTCTATAAATCAAGGAGCAACAACTATTTGGGAACGTTGGAATAGTTATAGCAAAAAGGATGGATTCAATCCTCAAAATATGAATAGTTTAAATCACTATGCTTATGGTGCAATTGGTGAGTGGATGTATGAACGTATTGCCGGAATTGCTCCGTTAGAACCAGGGTATAAGAAAATTAGAATTGCTCCTGTGGCAAAAGCCCCATTGACATCAGCATCGGCTACATTGAATACGTCATACGGAGAAGTAGCTTCTTCATGGAAAATTGAAAATGGTGTGTTTTTATTGGATACGAGGATACCTCCGAACACAACAGCTATTATTACAATTCCGATGAGTTCAAATTCAAACTTGACGGTAAATAATAAAAAAACAGAGGATATAGTAAATGTGCTTTCTGTTAAAAACACAGAAAGTACTATTGAGTTAGAAGTAGCTTCAGGTGACTATGCGTTTAGAATAGATAGTAATTAAAAACTGACAAAGTATTAGTATTCATGTTTATTTTGGCAGATGATTTAAGTTGTTTGGTAAGTAATCCTGTCATCTATGAAATAAAAAAAGAATAGTAGTTGAATATTAAAACGTAAAAAATATGGTTAGGGAGTTTTTTAATAAAATAAGGAGTAATAAGTTGAGATTATTGGTTGTGTTTTCTCTTTTTTCAATGTTTGTTGTTGGAGCTCAAGTGATTCAACCACCAACAGGACGAATTGCTGTAGTAGCAGATGGAAATTCTCCTGATCCAGATGATTTAGGAGGCACCGCTGTTTCTTTAGCTCTTTTGAGTGCTACAGGATTGCAAGATAGATTGGTTCATTATTCTCATAGTTGTGATTTGGTAAGAGTAAAAAGAATTTCTGAAGAAGCAGAGTATGAGAGACATGCTTTAATGCAAAGTGCTTGTGATGTAACCGCTAGAAGATGGGGAGGATATGAATCTTTAGTTTTTTTAGATGCGAAATGGCAATTAGATAAGACCATAAAAGATCTTGCAAGTGCGATCAATGCTTCTTCGAAAAATGACCCACTTTGGATTGTTGAAGCTGGTGAGCCTGACATTATCGGTTTTGCTTTAGATGCTTCAAACAAAGCAAAGCATAAATATGTGAAGGTGATAACGCATCATCCTGCGAATGATGATGCAGGAGATTTTTATAGTTGGAAACAAATATTAGATTTCGGTGTGGAAGAAGTACGTATACCAGATCAAAACACCAATCTTAAGGTTGATTTAGATAAGTGGGATTGGGCAAAAATGCATAAAGATGCAAGAATTCAACAAGTATGGATTCAAGGAAAAATTGCTGAGGTAGATGATGTTGTGAAATTTCAAAAAGGAAAATGGGATTGCTCTGATGCAGGTATGTTATTGTATTGGATTACAGGTGCTAATGTGAATAATGGATTAAAGGAAGGAACGGTTAAAGATGTGAAAACCTTACTTTTAAATTACATAAATGCTAAGAATTAATAAGAAAGTAATTGCTTCAAAAATTCAAAGCATCAGAAATTTTTTATTCGTGACATTCGAACTTTAGATTCTTAACGTCTAATAGTGGATCTAGCCACCTACCGCAATTAATAAAAAAGAGGAACTCAGCTGTATTTGAAGCTGAGTTCCTCTTTTTTATGGTTTATGAAGTGCTATTATCGAAACACTTTCCCTATAACCGTATACATTCTACAATCTTTCGGAGCATCACCATCGCTGTTTCCTGCCATTATAATACTATCGCCAGCTTCTGCAACCCGATGAAAAATAGACATTACAATATTACCAACCTTAATATTATCGCCAGTATCTTCGTAATCGTCTAGCAAGAATTCAGGTCGTTTAACGGTATCGTCATGTAATACATATATATGCATTTTAACCCCAGCAATAAATTGCAGCTGATCTCTTGCCCAATATCGATTATCGGAGTTTGGCGTTCTTATGTATTCAGAGCCTGTTAGGTATTTTGGAATTACCGTATAGTTTTCTTCCATATCAGTATAAGCCTTTTTACCCCAATGCATATTAGTACGTAACATTGCTTTACCGTCACCAGTATAGCTAAATTTTGTAAATAGCTTGCTTTTATTGGTTTTACCAGGAATGTATTCTGGAATATCAGGCGTGTGGACAGGTTTAGGCTCCTCAGTGAATATGGGTTTATATACTTGAGGTAATTCTGTTGTTAATCCGTTTTTTATAGCTATCGGATTTGAGATTAGTTCTGTACATACCTTTGGTAATTCTTTGTAAGTAGCCGAAAGGGTCACTTTTCCAGACGTTAATGTTGAACGGATGGCCACCCGATTAATTCCGGATTCTAGATCTAAAAATAAGTTGTTTGTAGAATTGGATTTTCCACTATTATAACCACCACGCCAAATGGCTGGTCCAGTTATGCTAAACTCAACACGCCCTTTAGCTAATGGGCATCTTTGTCCTTTAGCATCTATTGCTTCTACATCAATGAGTACGATATCAGAACCATCAGCAAGCCATCCTTTAGGAGCGGTAATTGGAGTTAGCTTTAGAGCTAATGGCGCTCCTGCAGTAGTTTTTGTTTGGGTTACTTGAACACTGTTGTCAATAATTCCCTCTGCTTTAATTTCACCAGCTTCCCAAGAAACGTTTTTAAAGGTGTATAGGTATCCACTTGTTGGAGTTGTGTTTTCTCCAATTAATGTATCGTTAACATAAAGTTTTACACCCGCGGTGTTGGATACCACAAAGATGTCTTTTGTTGTGTCTTTGTCATAATTCCAATGTCCAATAATATGTACTTGCGGCTCTGGACGCCACATGGCTTTAAGCGCATAAAAAGCTTCTTTAGGTAAACGTACAGCATCGACTTCTCCACTGGCTCTAGTAACCTCAGTTTGTCCACGACCACCATGTGTTCCATCACTAAAAATCCAGTTTGCTCCACCTACATGATAGGCTTTTCTACCCATTTTGTCCCACCAATGTTTTACCTGTCTTACAGCAAATTGTTCTGAAGTGATTTTATAGGTGTTTTTATCAATGTTTGGGTGGCTGAAGAAATTATCATCAGGTGAATTTTTGTCCCATATTCGTCTTGGGGCTTCTTCACGCATGTATTCACTTTCAATAACCGGTAAATCAGGATATTCACGTTCCCAACCTTCGGTTCCAATCTCAATAGAAATATAACCTTCAGAATCATTTTTAACATCGGCTCTTCTATTCCCCATAAGGCGCTTGCCATTCGGGTCAAACGTATTAATAACTTTCAGAATTTCTTTATAGTGAGCCTCACTTTCTGCCCAGTTACCACCTTCCCAGATAAATATAGATGGATGATTTCGGTAATAGACAATCATATCTCTAAATGCTTTTATTCGGATGTCCCAAGTTTCTCCTTCATCTTCCGATTCACCACTTACACCAGGCATTAAGGTAACAAATCCGTATTTATCGGCCATATCGGCCTCTGCAGGAGACCCTGCACAATGTCCCCATCTAATAAAATTACCTCCGGCTTCATCCATTAATTGGAACGTATGGTCGCGTAGCCAATCAGGTAATGCTGCACCCAACCCCGCCCAGGCATTAGTTGGCTTTTGTCCCCAGCCATGTAATTTTGCGTGTTCACCATTATTAAAAAATCCTTTGTCTTTATCGAAAATATAGCTTCGAATACCTAATGGTGTGTTATAGGAATCTACTGTTTTGCCGTCTATCAGTAAGATGTTTTGTACGGAGTACATGTAAGGCTTTCGGGTGTACCAAAGATGAGGGTTTTCAATAGTCACTTTTGTAGAAAAAATGCTTTTTTCTCCTGCTTTTATGTCTTGTTCTGTTATAGAGCTTGCAACAAGTGTTCCTTCGTAATCATACACATTCGCCTTAAATGTAACAGATTTGTTTTTATGATATTCATTTTGTATTTCAGCGTTTACAAAGACATCAGCTTTGTTCTCAGATATGTTGTCTGCGTATACATATGTTCCCAATGTTTCTAAGTTGTCATACAGAGGAAGTGTAATATGAAGTGGATTCATCACATGTAAAAAAACATTGCGATAGATTCCACCATGAGTAGGGTGCCAATGTTCATGATTCCAAACTAGAGGGAAATTTTCTCTAAAATGGTCCCCTCGATCATTGTTAACTTTTACGGCTAGAACGTTATTTCCATTAAAGTTTAAATGGGGTGTCAAATCATATCCAAAAGGAATAAAGCCTGTTTGGTTTTGTCCGAGATGTATGCCATTTATGTAAACATCCGCTATTTGTCTCACAGATTCAAATTCAATAAATATTTTTTTACCTTTATCTGATTCAGGTAGTTTGAAATGCTTTCGGTACCAAACAGTTCCTCTCCATTGATTAGATTCACCGTCATGATGACCAAGACTGTAATCATCGAAGGTATCAATATCGTTGAAGGTATGAGGACAACTAATAGTATCCCATGAAGTATCATTGAAGTCAATTTTTTCAGCATTCTCTGGATTTTCTTTGACAAACTTCCAAGCAGGATTAAAATTATATTTGACCCTGTTGGTAGTTGTTTTCTCTTCGCCGGCGTTTTTTTTCTGACTAACGCAAGACTTGAAAGTGAAACCAATAAGGGCTATGAAAATACTGACTAATTTTAATTTCGATTTATACATAAAAACTAATGAATTTTAATAACAAATTTACTGAGATGGTGGAATTATCTGTCATGAACTGTGATGTATGAATTTGATAATTTGGTTTTTTTTAAGTCGTTGGTTATATTCTTGTCAAAAAGTTGTTTTGACTGTTTGACTTTGATCTGTGTGTATTATTTTTATCCCTAGTTGAAAATTTAAGTAATTCTAGTTTCAATACAGTACAGGATGCAATTCGATAAGGTTAATAATAATTTTAGATTTAATTTAAATGATATATGATGAAGCGTAATGTTTTCGTGTTCGTAGTTTTAATAATAAGTTATTTTTCTGCAAAAGGGCAATTGAATGATTCTGATACACGGCCAAATGTTTTGGTCTTTTATGTAGATGATCTTAGGGCCGAACTAGGGTGTTATGGTAGTAAAACTGCTTTAACCCCTAATATTGATCAACTTGCAAAAGATGGCGTTTTATTTAATAAGGCCTATGTGCAACAAGCGATTTGCGCACCATCTAGAATGAGTACATTAACAGGTTTACGTCCAGAAACCTTAGGGATTTATAGCATCTTTACACCATTACGAAAAGTACACAAAGACGTGGTTTCTTTGCCACAATTATTTGATAGCAATGGTTACAAAACCATTAGTATTGGTAAAGTGTATCACCATGGTGTTGATGATAAAAATGTTTGGTCTCATTATTTTGAAAAAGAGAAAAACGCTTATTTAAAACCTGAAAATATTGCTTTAATGAAGCGATTAAAAGAAGAAGGAGTGAAACCTTTAAAAGGACCTGCTTTTGAAAGTGCTGATGTAGAGGATGATGGGTATAAAGACGGACGAGTTGCCAATTACGCAATTGAAACTTTGAAAAAAGTCAAAGACGATCCATTTTTAATGTTTGTAGGGTTGAGTAAACCACATTTACCTTACAATTCTCCAAAAAAATATTGGGATTTATATAATAAAAATGATTTTGAAATACCTTCTAGAAAAAAACCAGAAGAGGCTTATAGGCTAGCTTTGAGTCCTTGGGGAGAATTAAAGTCATATTCAAATATTCCAAAAGAAGGGGATCTAAATGATGACTTAACGAGAGATCTCATTCATGGTTATCATGCAAGTATTAGTTACATAGATGCACAAATAGGAAAGGTGATGACAACATTAGAAGAGTTGGATTTGAAAAAGAATACGATGATTGTTTTTATGAGTGATCACGGGTATAAAATTGGAGATTATGCTTCTTGGTGTAAGCAATCTAACATGGAAATTGATGTAAGAGTACCACTAATTATTAGTAGAGAAACAAGCTACAAAAATAGAGTCACAGGTAAATCGTCAAATGCGTTGGTTGAGAATGTAGATATATACGCAACGTTAGTAGATGTATGTAGATTGCAGTCTGCTCCTGTTACAGAAGGGAAAAGTATTGTTCCTGTATTGAATAAGCCAAATAAAAAATGGGATAAAGCTGCCTATAGCGTATATGCAAGAGGGAAAAAAATAATGGGGGTTACAGCCACTGATGGTGAATGGAGATATACTGAATGGAGAGATTCTAAGACACATGAAATACTGGGTAGTGAATTGTATGAACATAAAAATAGTTTGGTTTCTTACGTAAACCTATCTGGGAATGAAAAGTATAAAAAGGTAGAAAAGAGAATGAAAAAACTCTTGGAAATAAAGTTTCCAAGTAACGGTAAGCCTTTTGTACAAAATGATAAATAAAAATTCCATGAAAAGTTTGATGTTTAAATTTAGTTATGCCTTTATCATTGCATTTTTTGCTTTTGGTGAGTTAAGCGCTCAACGAGCAGAGGTGGATTTTAATAATGACTGGAGTTTTATTCTAAAAGACAATTCATCATTTTCTAAAGAAAATTTTAATGATTCTAGTTGGAAGAAATTAAATGTTCCTCATGATTGGTCTTTTGAAAAAGGGGTGAGAAAAGGTGGTGATCAAGGTCAAGGTGGTGGGTATCATGACGGAGGTGTTGGTTGGTACAGAAAGCATTTCGAAATTAAAAAAGAGAGTTTGTCTAACATAACTTATATAAACTTCGATGGTGTTTATATGAATAGTGAGGTTTGGGTAAATGGAAAATATTTAGCCAAAAGACCTTATGGTTATATCAGTTTCAGATATGACATTTCAGAATATTTAAAGGAGGGGAATAATACAATCGCGGTTAGAGTAGATAATTCTTTAGAGCCTTCTGCGCGTTGGTATCATCCTTGTGGAATCTATGCACAAGTAAAATTAATTGAGGTGCGTCCAACACATTTTCAACCAAATACAATTTTTATTCAAACACCTTTAATTCAAGAGGAAAAGGCAAATGTGTTGATTGATGCTGAAATCAATGGAAAATTAAAAGGTCTAATATATGACGTGAAATTGTTTTCTCCAGATGGAATTGAGTTGACTCACAAATGTGAAAAATTGAAGTCGTCAAAACCTACTTATGAACTTGAAATAGAGAATCCAAAATTATGGAGTCCTGATACGCCCCATTTATATACAGCAATTACACAAATTAGAAAAGGGAAAAAAGTTATTGACGAAGTCAAAACAACTTTTGGATTCAAAACGGTAAAATGGGATGCCCAAACAGGATTTTGGTTGAACGGAATAAATATGAAATTAAAAGGAGTTTGTGAACATTGGGAAGGAGGTCCTGTTGGTGGAGCTTGGACAAAGCCTTTGTTACGTTGGAAATTACAATCATTAAAAGATATGGGAATCAATGCCATTCGTCCATCTCACAATCCAACACCACCTATGTTTTATGATATCTGTGATGAGATAGGATTGTTAGTTATGGACGAGATTTTTGACGGTTGGCATAAAAAAGCACCACAAGATTATGGTAAACAAGCTTTTGATCAATGGTGGCAACGAGATGTTACAGAGTGGATTACAAGAGATAGAAACCATCCGAGTATTTTTGTTTGGAGTTTAGGGAATGAAACGCATAGTCCGATTGGACCAGATTTAGTGGATTTCGGGAAAAAATTGGATCCAACTCGCTTATTTACCTCAGGGGCAGGAAATCCAGAAGACATGGACATTCAAGGAGTCAATGGAGGTTCTGAAACAAAATCGTTTATAGAGGGAATGAATGCAAAAAAACTAGACAAGCCATTCATTTCTACAGAAGCTCCGCATACATGGCAAACAAGAGGATATTATAGAACCCAAACGTGGTGGAGGGATAATGAGTTGCCAGGTACTTATCCTTTACCAAATTTAACTGAGAAAGAGATTTTCTTTTATGAAGGCATAAATCCTAAAAAATGGCGAAACAGAAAACAAAGTTTCAATTCTTCTTATGACAATGCCACTGTAAGAGTTTCTGCAAGAAAATACTGGGAGCTAATGCGAGATAATCCTTGGCATAGTGGTCATTTTAGATGGACTGGTTTTGACTATTACGGAGAAGCAGGTTTGGTGCACGGTGGTTTGCCATTTAATCTATTTATGGGTGGAGCATTAGATGTTGCTGGTTTCAAAAAAGATTTATTTTATTTCTACCAAAGTCAGTGGACATCAGAACCTATGATTCATATGTTACCTCATTGGTCGCACCCTAGAATGAAAAAGGGAACCGTTATTCCAGTTTGGGTGTATTCGAATGCTGACGAAGTGGAATTATTTTTAAACGGAAAATCTTTAGGAAAAGACATACCAGGAAATATTTGGAATGAAATGCAATGTGAATGGATGGTACCTTATGAGAATGGAACAATAGAAGCTGTGGCATATATTGATGGGAAGGAAGTAAAAAGGACTTCATTTTCTACGAGTAAATATCCTTCGAAATTAAAAACAAGTGTTAAAAAATTGGCGGCAGAAGGTTGTTTTGAAGCTAGTTATATCATTACTTCAGAAAGTTTAGATGCGAATCATAATTTATATCCTTATGGAGAAAACAAAACCTATTATCATATTGAAGGTGATGTAAATAAAATATCCATGGAGAATGGTAATCCAATAGATCCTACAAGTAGAACAAAATCGGATTTTCGAGCTTTATTTTTTGGTAAAACAAGATTGTTTTTAAGAGAAAAACCAGAGGCAAAAAAAGCAATGGTGATTACGGGTGCTATTTTGGGAGATAAGGCATTGTATACTTCAAATAAGGTCACAATTGATACCAAACAAATAGATGTGTTAGGGGAGGGAGAAAACACTAGTTTAGAAATCTTATACACCGTGAATGGAGAAAATCCTGAAAAGAATGGAGTTGTTTACAAAGGTAGCTTTGAAGTTCATAATAATACGACTGTAAAGGCAGTTGTGAAGCAAGATGGAAAAGTTGTATTGGCAATGCAAGAAACTTTTGGAGCAAATGAAGGTTTGTTCTGGGGTGATGAGCATTCTAAAGACATGTGGATTGGTAGGGGTGTAAATATTTCTGCAGAAGATGGTATTTTACAAGGAAGTGCCATGGCAAGTAATGATGCAAGGCGCTTTAAAGGTTCTGGATTTGTTGATTTTAAAGGGGAAGAAGGGTCTGTAGAGTTTTATCAAGAAAATGATGGTGAAGCTGGAGATTACAGCATTAGGTTTAGATACATGCACAATAATGAAGGAAAATTACACCCTTTAAAGTTGTTTGTAAATGATGAATATATAAGAACATTGGAATTCAAAGCTACAGGAGGTTGGGAAAAAGAATGGAAGTTTGTGCCCACAATTATTACATTAAAAGCGGGCGCCAATAGCATTCGTTTAGAAACTACAGGAGAAAGCGGTCCTTATATTGATGAATTGTTTATAGATTAAAATTACTAGTAATTGTATGCGTAAATCAGTTGTTTCGTATCTCTTTTCATTTGTTACATGGTTCATATGTTGTAGTAGCTGTCCTATAGCTCAAAAAATCACCTTTACATAAACGATAAAAATATTACAGAATACATATTTGATAAGTGACCAAGAAGTATGCTGATAAAAATTTTGAACTTATTTATACTTGATGTGTTTGTAAGAAAATGACTCGTGAAAAAGTGTTTAAGTCTTAAAAATAAAACATAAATTTTGAGAAAAATATGATTAATTATTGGAAAGATTTTATTGGTGATAATGCTGTTTAAAAACTAGTTAGAAGAATAAATTGTAGTTAAAAAAAATGGTTAGAGAGAACGATTAATTGATGCAAAAACAACTATCAATAATAAAATACAGTTTTTTTTATGTCAAAAATCATGAGGTTAAACATGTTTAAAGTATTGTTTTTTAGTTGTTTAGATTTTTGGTTACCCTAATTAGGATTTTCGGTTCCGTTGAATATCTAAATTTGTAATCAGAAAGTTAAACCAAACTAAAACTACTTTTATTATGTGTGATTTACAAATGTTAAAGTTTATTTCGATAGACGATGATTCAAGTATTCCGAAATATTTACAAATAATTAATTCGATTGTTAAAAATATTTCAGTTGGTAATATTACTACAGGTGATAAAATTCCTTCAATTAATTCTCTCAGCGTAGAGTATTATTTATCACGAGATACTGTAGCTAGAGCATACAATATTTTAAAAGAAAGAAATATTATAGTTTCAATACAAGGTAAAGGAAATTATATAGCGAAAACTAAATTGATTTCTAAAACCAATATTTTATTTTTAGTAAATAAGTTAAGTGAATATAAATTGAAAATTTATAATTCATTTAGAGAAAGATTAGGTGAAAATACGCATACTGATCTTCATGTTTATCATTGTGATGAATCTATATTTATAGAATTGTTAAAAAAATACAAATCTGCTTATGATTATTATGTAATTATGCCACATTTCAAAACAGAAAATTTGAAACATACAAGTTCTACACAAGCTGTGAATGAATTAATGAATATGATACCTAAGGATAAATTGATCGTAATGGATAGTGATAAGCATGATGTTGAGGGTAGTTTTTCAGAAGTTTTTCAAGATTTTGAAAATGATATCTATGAAGCTTTGTCGTCAGGAATTGATAAAGTTAAAAAGTATGATGAGTTGGTCTTAGTGTTTCCTGAAAAATCATTGTATCCCTATCCAAATGGAATCATGCAAGGGGTTAGAAAGTTTTGTATTCACAACAATTTGAATTTTGATATTCTAGACGAAATTAATGATACCAATAAAGTTAAAAAGAAAACACTTTATATAACGATAAAGGAAAGTGACCTTGTAAATTTGATCCATAAAATAAGGAACCGTCAACTTGAAATGGGTAAAGATATTGGTGTTATTTCTTATAATGATACATCATTAAAGGATTTATTGGGTATTACTGTTGTTTCAACAGATTTTATCAAAATGGGGGAAAATGCAGCGGAAATAATTAATGAACATAAAAAAACTAAAATTAAAGCGCCTTTTAGTTTTATCGATAGAAGATCTGCATAATAGACCTTGCTGATTTTAGTTGTAAAGTTATTAGAAGGTGTTAGGGAAAAATAGTAGTAACTCGTGTCAGTTCTATTTGTGGTAAAATAGAAAAGAAACATTGGTTTTTTGAATATGTTGTTGAGTTGGTTTTGAAAAGCTGTCTAAATTTTTAGACAGCTTTTTTATGCGCTTTTATTTGTCTATGTATAAAGTATGTAACAAATAAGGAAGTGTATTTTGGACTTATCAGGGATATTGTAATAGTTTGTGTAAGGGGAATTGTGAGATGTGTATAGAACATAAAAAATAAATAAGAAGAACTTATTTAAAACATTCTGATTTTGTACCGAATTGGTATGATTGGGTGCAAAAAAACTCATTTATATCCCTGAGGAAATAAATGAGTTTTTATAATTTATAAAGCCTTAATTATTACTTTCTTAAATAAGTAGTATTTGCCCATCTGATTTGAGCTCTACCTCCTTTAATTCTATAGGCACCATATCTTATACCAGATTGTAAACCTCTTTCTGGTTCAGGAATTACGAATGGAAAAGATTCACCACCAATGGTTGCGTCCGCATAATGAATCTTTTTTGAGGAATCATTAGGATCTGCTTTAAAACCTACTTCTAATGTAATGTCAACAATTTCTCCTTTTTGTACTTCAGTTAAAAATACCACTTCACGTCCTGATCCTTCACCACCACGATATTTAATCTGCTCTCTGTAAATTCTAAAAGACTTTTGGTATTCCATTCCATTTTCATCAATAGCCATAACTGGTTTTGCTAAGTATAAACAAATTGCAGGGTCTGGAGAACCTTGTTGTTCACCATTTGCGTCTAGACTATGCTTCCCTTTTGCCTGCATAATATAGGTACCATCCTGACCATAACTAGAAGTTTTTCCAGTTTCAAGAATTCTAACGGTTCCAGTAAATCTTACATAATTTCCTACTGCATTGTTTGCTCTACTATGATATCTTTCAATTCTTGGTTGTAAAGTACCCCCAAATTGGTTTGAGCCATCTGTTATATTGTAAACTCCCCAAGCAGTACCATCTATAACATTTTCAGAGTAGTTTGAGTAGCAACTTCTATCGTCAATACTTCCAACGTTTGAAGCGTTTTCCAAATCTGGTCCATATCGATCAGGGTTGTTAAACTCATCACTACATGCTATGGAAATAGTGGTAACTTCATCACTTACGATTATAGAGTTTGGATCTACTGGTTCTTCTTCAGGATCAGGAATAATGATTTCTAATTCTTCATCAATATTAATGTTATCTTCAGCTGATGAACAAGAGATTAAAGCGGTTGCTGTGAACAATGCCACAGTATATCCAAGAGATAAAAATGATTTCTTTGCTTTCATAATATGTCTTATTTTATATTATCTCAAATTTAATTTAATTGAAAAGTTTAACTGTGCTGATGTGTCCGATTAAACTGTTTTTTAAGAGGGATTTATGGATGTTTTAACAAAGTTTTAGAGCTATAATAGATTATAATTTGGTCTAAAAGCCAATATGAACCCATACCAAATGTTATTCATGCTTTTTAAGAAGTGCTTAATTTATTAGAAATAAGTTGTTTGATAGCCTTTTTTATAATCATTTGTTTATAGATTGGTTATTAGTGAGCAAATGCAATGGGATAACCTAATAGGTCAGCACAGTGTCTTCATGCTATTTAGATAATTTTATTTTTATTAATTAAAAATCAATAAATTATGACGAAAAAATTACACAAAAATTTATTTGTATTGGGTGCTTTTATTTTAGCTGCTCAGTTAAGTAATGCGCAGTATGTAGGAGAGTATTTTCCTGTGTCTGCAATTCAAGTAGGGGGTACTTTGAATGTTGTTACAAAAGTAGAATTTGAAGATTATGACAAAACTTCTAGTGCGGCAGCAGGTGTTAATACCCAAAGCACAAGTACAATCCCACCTGTTACAGGTACCTACAGTGATACTACTTCAGGAAATCAAGGGGGTAATACTACTCACAGAAGTGGTTCTGATGTGGATATGAGTGATGGTGGTACTGGTATTGTAGTTCATAATACTGCAAATACAGATTATATGATATATACTATTGAGGTTGTAGAAGCTGGGCCTTACACAATTAAAGTAAATTACGGACAAGGATCTGGTGGGACTAAAGGTTTCCAATTATTTTTAAGAAATGTAAATACGCTGAGTAATGTAACAACAATAATGAATGTTGGATTACCAGATACTGGTAGTTCAATAACTTATGCAGATTATACAGTTACAGATGTAAATTTGACTGCTGGAACTTATGCATTGCATGCTAGATTTACGGCTTCAGGACCAAATTATGACTACATGTCTTTTGAAAGAACAGGTGTTGCGGCTAATGACGATTATGTTGGTTTACCTTTCTCAGGTACTGCAATAAAGCTTGGAGAGACATTGGATGTTGCTAGCAAAATTGAGTTTGAAGATTTTGATAAAAGCGCAGGAAACGATAATGGTGTGAATACTAGTAGTTCTGATACTACTCCAGTAACAACAGGTACCTACAATGATTCTACGGCTGGGAATGCTCAAGATTCTGACCATAGAAGTGGTTCAGATGTTGATATTAAGGTTGGTGGAACAGGTCATTATGTTCAAGATGTGGTAGGTGGAGAATACTTATTATATACAGTTGATGTAGATGTTGATGGGCCGTATACAATTGTTGTTAACTATGCACATGGAGCTGAAGCGGGTAAATCATTTCAATTGTTTTTAAGAAATGCTACTACGTTGAGTAATGTTGAAACTATAATAAATGAAACTTTACCTGAAACAGGAAATTCATTTACTTTCGGCGATTTTTCAAAAAGTAGTGTCAATTTAACTGCAGGTACTTATGTTTTACATGCGAGATTTCCAGCAGGTGGACCAAGTTGGGATTATATGACTTTTACAAGAAACGGTGTTGCAGGAGTTGAAGAGACTAGTACTAATGCAATATCAAAAGTTTATCCTAACCCATCAGCAACAGGAATTTTTACTTTAGAAACTCCTAGTTCTTGGGAAATTATTTCGTTAGTAGGTGTTAAAGTTTTAGAAGGAAATGGAACGACAATTGATGCTTCTAATTTGGCTAAAGGAAGTTATATTTTAAATTTAGGCAATACTGCTCAAGTTATTGTAATAAATTAAAAGTATTGGAATATTTTTTTAAGGCTATCTATTCATAGATAGCCTTTTTTTTGGAGCGATTTTTCCATTAGTAAGCATTAAAGAAAGTTTTTGTCGCTTTTTTATTCAGGGATTAACTCACAAGTTGTCATACTTTTTGTTATATTCAACCCATTGTTTTTTTATTGTTTTTATGAATCGATATTTATTAATACTTTTTTTGTTCATTGTTCAATTTCATGGATATGCTCAAAAAAATGATTTTCATTTTACAAAATTTTCTGTAGGAAATGGTCTTTCTAATAATGCAGTAATTGCGATTGAACAAGATCAATTGGGGAACATGTGGTTGGGAACAAGAAATGGCCTAAATAAGTACAATGGAGATCGTTTTGAGGTGTTTTTAAATAATCCCAAAGATGCTAATAGTCTGTCGAATAGTGATATATTGTCTTTATTAGAAGATTCTGAAGGAAATATTTGGGTAGGGACATACAATGGTTTGAACCGGTATAATCCCATAACCAATAGTTTTACTCGCTATTATAGTGAAGATTTGGTGAATCCCATCGTGAATAATGTGATTATATGTATGGAAGAGATGCCAAATGATGAAATTTGGTTTGGTACAGCAAGAGGAATTTCTATTTATAGTAAAATCACTAAGAAATTCATAAATATCAGAGTCGATAAAAATAGCAGTACAGGGTTGCCCAATAGAAATATTCAAAGAATTTTTATTGACTCTAGTAATGAAATTTGGGTGGCTACAACTCGAGGTTTGGCTCGATATGTAAGTAGAGAAAATAATGACTTTGTATTTGAAAGGTACAGAAAGCCTAGAGGTTCAGAAATAAAAAATGGATTTTTTATACAAGATATTATTGAGATCAGAAAAAATGTTCTTGGGGTTGCTACTAAATACAATGGGTTTTGGTATTTCAATACTATAAAAAAAAGATTTGTAAAAGAAGTTCATTCCAAATTATCACCAACTGCTGATGTGCGTGTCCTACAAAAAACATCTGATGGTAACATCTGGATGGGTACGACTCATGGTGTAATAATATTAACAAAAGACAGGGAAATTCATAATTTGAAATCTAGTAGAAAAGATGTTGCTAGTTTGAGTAGTAATTTTGTGAAATCTATTTTTAAAGATGACAATGGTTCTGTTTGGTTAGGTATGTATAGTGGTGGAGTAAATGTTTGGAATCCGTCTAATGAAAATTTTACAAATTTTAGAAATGATGATTTAGATAATAATTTTGTCACAGATATAGTTTCTGATGTAGCATCCAACTTGTACATCGGAACCGAAGGTGGTGATATTACATTCGTTAGTAAAGATTTAAAAGTTTTGGATGTTTTTGAGGTGTCTGAAGCTAATGAAACTAGAAAATATCCCGTGCAATCCATGCATCTTTCAGAGGATAAACAACTTTGGGTTGGTGTTTTGAATCATGGAGTGTTTTTATATGATGCAGAAACTCATAAAAGATTAGAGGGTGTTATTTCAGATAGACTTATTGCGTATTTGAAAAACACAAGTATATATTCCATCAAAGAAAGTCCTAAAAATATTTTTTGGATTGCTACTTTCGGAAAAGGCTTGATACGCTATAATCATCGGTTGAAAAGTTACAGGATCTATGGGACAAATATTGGACAAGAACCGTATTTGTCAACAGATTTTATAAAAACTATTCATATTGATGGAAAAAGAAATCTATGGTTAGGTGGTTTAGGAAAACTTAACATGCTAAAGTTTAAAAAAGGGTACAAATATGATCTTTTTACTTATGATGTAGATATTGAATTTGGTGGAAATATCAAGTCAATTTTTGAAGATTCTAATAACACAATCTGGGTAGGTACAAATAGTAAAGGGCTTCAGAGATTTAATGGAAAAAAATTCGAAAGAGTTTTTCTAGATTCTATAAATCCAATTACAACTGTAAATACAATTTTACAAAATAGCAATGGTGATTTGTGGTTGAGTTGTGAACGAGGTATTGTTCAGTTTAATACTCAAAAAAATAAAGCTACCTTTTATTCGAATACAGGTTTGAGAAATCTGTATGAATACACACCAAATTCCGGAATTGTTATTAATAATTCTCAATTAATTTTTGGAGGAGAAAATGGAATTACCCTGGTAGATCCCAAAAAAATAAAAATAAACAACTATGCTCCTCAAGTTGTTTTGTCTGATTTCAAAATAAAAAATAAATCAGTTAAAATTGGACAAAAAGAAGAGGTGTTAACAAAACATATATCTTTTACTAAAAAGGTTTCTTTGAGCTATGACAAAGCCAATTTTTCTATTAATTATGCCATTCCAAGTTTTATAAACACCCAGAGTAATTCTTATAAATATCGATTGGTAGGTTTAGATGATACTTGGTATACAACGAGTAAGACAGAAGTGTTTTATACACTACAAACACCTGGTAAGTACATTTTTGAAGTAAAAGGAGCCAATAATTTTGGTGTATGGAACAATAAAGCCACGAGTTTGTTTATTACTGTAAAACCAGCACCTTGGAGAAGTTGGTGGGCATTTTTAATCTATGCTATTCTAATTGCACTCGGTTTAATTGGAATTTTTCTTGTAATGGAGTCTAAAACCAAGTTACAGCACAAACTGGATATGGAGTATTTAGAAGGAGAGAGAGTTAAAGAACTCAATGCAACTAAACTACAATTTTTTACAAATATTTCGCACGAGTTTAGAACTCCATTGACTTTGATTTTAGGACCCTTGCAACAAATTTTGGAAGATTATTCTGGCTCAAATTCGATGTATAAAAAATTAAGAGTTATCGAAAGTAGCTCGAACCATTTGTTGAGGTTAATCAACAGATTAATGGATTTTAGAAAGTTAGAAAACAATCAAGCAAATATTCAAACTGCCGAAGGAAATATTGTGAAATATTTACGTGAAATATTTTTGTCTTTTTCTGAATTTGCGAAAACAGGTAATTACAACTATAACTTTGAAACAACAAATGATGAAATACTAGTTTATTACGATCGATATAAGTTAGAACGTGTATTCTATAATCTTATATCAAATGCGTTTCGCTATACTCCAGAAGGAGGTGATATTAGTCTAAAGATTAAGAAAACATCTAAAAATATAATCATCAGAGTTATAGATTCAGGAGTAGGTATTTCAGAAGAACACTTAGACAAAATATTTGATCGATTCTTTGAAGTAGCCATACACAATAACCCTGAGAAGAACTACAACAAAGGAACAGGAATAGGATTATCCATTGCTAGCAATATAGTAAAGCTTCATCATGGTACAATTAATGTATCTAATAATGCTAAAGGGGGAGCAATGTTTACGGTAAAGTTACCGTTAGGGAAAGAACATTTGAGTCCAGATGAAGTATCTGATTCTTTTGTGAAAAGTGATGATGTAAGTCAATACGTCACACAATTAGATGTATTAGAAACGGTTACAGACCAAGAAATAAACGATTTGAAAGAATCTAAAAAAGAGCTTTCCATTTTGTTGGTTGAAGACAATACTTCCTTGAGAACTTTTATGAAGGATTTATTGAAGGATGAGTACACTATTTTCGAAGCGGAAAATGGGCGTGTAGCTTTGGATTTGGCTCAAAAGAAAAAACCAGATCTTATTGTAAGCGATGTTGTGATGCCGGAAATGGTGGGTACAGAATTATGTGCTAAAATAAAATCAGATATCAATACAAGTCATATTCCGGTTATATTGTTGACCTCTAGATCTTCTTTAATTTATAAATTTGAGGGACTAGAAAGTGGTGCAGACGATTATATAAGTAAGCCTTTCAACTTAAAAGAGTTTAAACTACGCATAAAAAACATTCTAGAACTGAAGTCTCGATTAAAAGATAAATTTTCTGGAGATGATCACTTTGTGCCTAGTGAAGTGGCAGTAACTTCTAAGGACGAAGAGTTGTTAGCTAGAGCTTTTAAGGTTGTAGAAGCAAATATTTCTAATGAAGATTTTGATGTTTCTATGTTCGTATCAGAATTGGGAGTGAGTAGATCTTTACTTTTTACAAAAATAAAAGCTTGGTCAAACATGACTCCAAATGAATTTATCCGTGAAATACGATTGAAAAGAGCTGCGCAATTGTTAGAACAGAATAAAATAAATGTATCTCAAGTAGGATACAAAGTTGGTTTCAAACGTCCAAAATATTTTAGTCAATGTTTTAAAAAGAAATACGGACTTACACCAACCGAATACACAGATAAATTCTATAAAGAAAGCTAATAGTAATAATTGTATTTATTACGCTATTTGGACTTTTACTACCTCCCTTTTGGATATATGGTTCGTTTATGAATGGTAATTTTGTAATATGAATTCAAAGAAGACAAAACTCGTCATCCTTCAGGTACTTCTTTTTTTATTAGTTGTTCTAACTAGTGTTCTGATGATTTATTTGATTTGATTAAAATTGAATTAGTTATGACGCTCAATATAGTACATAACAGCTGCATATAAGTATAGAAGTATTTTTAAGTCTGTATTTTCAATTTTGATGAGAATGCATTGATATGGACATTTACTGCCATACATAATCTAACTTAATGCCATGAAAAAGTTTCAAAGTTTTTTTATAATTGTTCTAATAGCTTGTTCAAATTATGTACAAGGTCAGTCACCGAAGTCTGAAATTTCAAAACCTAATGTTTTGTTTATTGCAGTTGATGATTTAAATAATTGGATTAGTTGTATTGATAATATTTCCCATCCAGTTACACCAAATTTTGATCGTTTGGCAAAAAAAGGAGTAACCTTTACAAATGCCCATGTTCAAGCGCCTTTATGTGGACCTTCTAGAGCATCTATTATGACAGGTTTGCGACCTTCAACTACGGGTATCTATGGAATGACTCCGGATGATAAAATAAGAAACGAGCAGAATGCTTCTACTAAAGATATTATTTTTTTACCGGAATATTTTAAACAACATGGTTATCATACTATGGGAATCGGAAAACTTTTTCACATTCACGCACCAACGGGAGTTTTTGACGAATCTGGTGGTAGAGTAAAGGGGTTTGGTCCTTACCCTAAAAAAAGGTTTGTGTGGGATGGTTATGGAAAGGGTGTGCGAGGAACACATGGAAGAACAAGTACTGATTGGGGGGCATTTCCAGAAAATGATACGTTAATGCCAGATCATCAATCTGTCGATTGGGTGATAGAACGATTACAAAGAACATATGACAAGCCTTTTTTTATGGGGCTTGGTTTTTTACGTGTTCATGTTCCTTTGTATGTGCCTCAAAAATGGTTCGATATGCACCCGATTGAATCGATACAAACACCTCCGTATTTAAAAGAAGATTTAGATGATATTCCACCTGTGGGATTAAAAATAAATGATTTGCCTATGATGCCATCTACAGAATGGGCGAAATCTAGCGGAGAGTGGAAAAAAATCATACAAGCTTATATGGCATGTATGAGCTATGTAGATTATGAATTAGGAAGGGTGTTGGATTCGCTTGAAAAAAGTGAACATGCTGATAATACGATTATTGTTTTATGGTCTGACCATGGTTATAGATTAGGTGAAAAAGGAACATTTGCCAAACATGCATTATGGGAAACAGCTACGAAAGCACCATTGATGTTGGCAGGTCCAAATATTCCAAAAAATAAAAAAGTAACCGCTCCTGTGGAGATGTTATCTATTTATCCAACACTACTAGATTTATGTAAATTACCTAGATACAATAGAAATGAAGGGGAGAGTCTCTTGAAAACTATGGGTACTTCGTATCCGGAAAATCAGGGTTATGCATTAACGACATATGGTAGGAAGAATCATGCTGTTAAAATAGATGGGTACCGTTATATTCAATACGAAGACGGGAAAGAAGAGTTCTATGATCACTCTATCGACCCCAACGAGTGGTACAATAAAATCCATGATAAAAAATACGATAAGATTATACAACGCATAAAAGAGCATTTACCTTATACAAATGTTCCGTGGTATGAAAATTCTAACTATACGTTTCAACCTTATTTTGTTGAGCAGAAAAAGCGGATGAAAAATGAAGTTGAAAATTAATATCCTTTGTGAAATGAAAAAGTTTCATGTCATACTCTTTTTGTGTTTGTTTTTAGGAAATAACTCTTTTTCTCAGAAGGATTTAAAGTGCGAATCAAAAACTACTCCAACGGGGATAACTATCAATAAACCTCATTTTAGTTGGACATTTATAGGTGATACAAAAAGTCCAAAACAAGGAGGGTATAGAATTATGATGGCAACTGCTCCCGAAAAATTAAAATATCCAGACCTTTGGGATTCAGGCCCAACAAGTTCATCACAATCTAGTGGCATACAATATTCAGGAGAACCTTTAAAAAACGGACAACGTGTATACTGGAAGGTTATTATTTGGGGAAACAATCGAGGTGCCTCCCATAGTGAGGTAACTTGGTTTGAAATGGGAGAAATAAAAAATCCTGAAAAAGCTTTTCAACCTAACGTTTTTTCTAAAACTAGAGCAGGAATTACTAAAATCGATATTGACGGTAAAAATGAAGGTAGAATATTTGAAGGAATTGGTGCGGTGAGTGCTGGTGCTTCTACAGATTTATTATATGATTATATAGATCCTGTTAGAAGTCAAATTTTAGATCTTTTGTTCAAACCAAAATTTGGAGCTGCTTTTCAACATTTAAAAGTTGAAATGGGTGGAGGAGAAAATTCTACTTGTGGGGCTGAACCCTCACATGCTTTTACAAAGGAAGAATTGAAAAAACCAGTTTCTAGAGGCTATGAATTTTGGTTGATGAAAGAAGCCAAAAACAGAAACTCCAATATGATTCTGGAATACCTTCCTTGGAGTTTTCCAGGTTGGTTAAAACCAAATATTTACTCTCAAGAATCTGCTGATTATTTTGTCGCTTTTTTAGATGTTGCCAAAAAGCATTGGGATTTAGACATAGATTGGGTGGCAGCTGCGGAAAACGAAAATGGTACAGATAGCAATTGGTTGGTAGACCATATGAGACCTACTTTAGACGCTCGAGGTTATCAAAATGTAAAAATTCAAGGACCTGATGATAACAGTGGAGATTGGAAAATATTCGATGATTTTGAAAAAGACAAGGAGTTTGACAAAGTGATAGAAGCTGTAGGTTATCATTACGTAACAGGAAGAGAATTTACGGATGATATGGTTGATGGTCGTGGTCGACCGACAACTGTAAAAGCAAAAGAATCAGGAAAACCACTTTGGGCAAGTGAAGATTGGAGCTGGACAGGCAAAGATTGGGGCGGGGCAGGAGCCTTAAACTTAGCACGATTGTACAATAAATTTTACATTCGAGATCAAATTACAAAAACACTTATTTGGGCACCAATTGGTTCTATATACAAATCTGTAACTTGGGATAAAGCAGGTGCTATGAAAGCGAATGAGCCTTGGAGTGGTTATTATGAAGTTTGGCCAACAATTTGGGCTACAGCCCATACAACACAATTTGCAACAGCAGAAAATTGGCAATATTTAGACGAAGCTTGTGGATTGTTTGACGCATCAACCTATAAAGGAAGTGTTGTGACTTTAAAAGATATAAATACTGCCAATTGGAGTATGATTATTTGTACTGAAAATGAAGAAACATTAAAAGTAAACATTAAAAAAGGGTTGGCGCATGAAAAGGTGTATGTTTGGAAATCTGATCGAGTTAATCAATTTGTAGAACTGGCAAATATCACCCCTAGAAAAAGGTCATTTACAATACAACTTGACTCTAAAAGCATTTATTCTTTAACAACAACTATAGGCCAACAAAAAGGAATCTATGAAATTCCTAAGTCTAAAGCATTTCCATTTCCGTATAAAGAAGAGTATGAAGACAGAAAAGTGGGTGATTTACCAAAATATCATTCAGATCAAAAAGGGAGTTTTGAAATCGCTTTAAAAGAAAATGGAACTCATTGTTTGAAACAAATTGCACCTGAAGCTGGATATGATTGGATGCGAATCTATAGAAGGCCTAACATAAAACCACATACGTTAATTGGCGATGTAAATTGGAGAGACTTTACCTGTAGTACAGATGTTTTTATAGCAGGTGGAAATGTAGAAATAGGAGGACGTGTAAAAGGGAGTTTTTTGAACGGTTATAGATTTATGATAGAAAAGAGTGGTAGCTGGAAGTTACTACATAACAAGAAAACTTTATCGAAAGGAACTATAATTGGCTTTGATGGTAACATTTGGCATCAGATAAAAATAAAGTTTCAAGACAAAGATGTTGAGGTTTTTGTAGATAATGAATCAATTTCAAAGGCAACGCATGTTATTACTAGTGGTTATGTTTCGTTAGGAAGTTCATATCATCCTAATCTTTTTGATAATTTAAAAGTAACCAGTAATAAACCAATGAAAAAAAATGTTTCCAAAAAGTAAAGTTTCGTTTATGAAAAAAAATAAAATTTTAGTTTGTGTTTGCAGTTTTATTTTAATATTGATTGCTTGTGAAAAAGAAAATCCGAAGCAGGGTTTCAGTGATATTACTAATCTTGAACAAGGATTTAAAAACCCGCCAAACGAAGCCAAAGCGAGAACTTGGTGGCATTGGATTAGCGGTAATGTCTCTAAATCAGGTATCACCAAAGATTTAGAAGCGATGAAAGCAGTAGGTATTCAAGAGGCTCAATTATTCAATGTACATTTAGGTTTTCCGCAAGGGCCAGTAAAATATTTAAGCGAAGAATGGTTAGATTTATTTAAGTTTTCTGCTGAAGAAGCGCAGCGTTTGGGCTTAGAAATGGCATTTCATAACAGCGCAGGTTGGTCGTCTTCTGGAGGGCCTTGGGTTACTGAAGAATATGCAATGCAAACAGTGGTGTTTAGCGAACTTACTGTTAAAGGGGGGGAAACAATCCAACTAAATATACCAAAACCTAAAACCAAATTTGATTATTATAGAGACATCGTTGTTTTGGCCTTTCCAAAACCCAAACAACATATAAAAATAGATGGATTAGATTATAAAACATTGTCCGATAGAATCAGAAATCATTTGCTACCAAACATGAAGCAAATACCTGCTGATGCCATCATAAATAAAGAAAGTATTATTGATGTTACTTCTAAGTGTAGTAAAGAAGGAATTTTAAAATGGAATGTTCCAAAAGGTGAATGGATTATTCTACGTCTAGGACATACTCCAATAGGAACGACGAATAGACCTGCACCTCCAGAAGCGAAAGGCTTAGAGGTAGATAAAATGAGCAAAATAGCGGTAGATGCTTATTGGAAATCGGGTGTACAACCAATTATTGACAAATTAGGAGATTTAGTCGGTACCACAGTGAATAATTGTTTAATTGATAGTTACGAGGTAGAAACTACCAATTGGACTAAGGGATTCGACAACCAGTTTAACAGTTTAAGAGGTTATAGCTTAACGTCATATTTACCAACCTTAGCAGGATACTATGTGGATAGTGGAGCGGTATCAGAAAGATTTCTTTGGGATTTTAGAAGAACTATTGGTGACTTAATAGCAGAGAATTATTATGCTCATTTTGGAGAACTATGTCATAAAAACGGTATGCGATTTTCTGTTGAACCTTATTGGGGACCTTTTGATAATATGCAAGTTGGTGCTCAGGGCGATATCGTTATGTGTGAATTTTGGAGTGGAGGTTATCCGTTTTTCGATTCACCAAAATTTGTGTCTTCCATAGCACACTTAAATGGTAGTGCGATTGTAGGTGCAGAGTCTTTTACAGGAATTGGTGGTTGGGACAAACACCCGGCTAACATAAAATCAATTGGAGATAGAGCTTGGGCAGAAGGTATTACACGATTCATTTTTCATACATATGTGCACCAACCTTGGGATGTAGCTCCTGGTTTAGCTTTAAGTTATCATGGTTTTGATTTTAACCGTTTAAACACTTGGTGGAGACAAAGCAAAGGATATATGGATTATCTAGCGCGCTCTCAATATTTATTACAACAAGGAAAAAATGTTGCCGATGTTTTGGTGTTTACAGGAGAGTCATCACCAAATACAGGCTTTATAAAACCAGAAATTAAATCCATGGGTTTTGATTATGATTTGATTGGAGCAAATAAATTAAAAGACTTAACCGTTAAAAACGGGACGATTTATTCGGCTGTTGGAAATACATACAAGCTTTTGGTATTACCAGAATCAGATTTTATCAAACCAGAAACTCTAAAAAAAATAGAAGAGTTAGTCAATGGAGGCGCAAATGTTATTGGAAAAAAACCGTTACAATCGCCAAGTTTAACTAATTATCCAAATTGTGATGTTAGCGTTAAAATGCGTGTTGATTCCTTATGGACAAAAGGGTTGGTAAAAGAACTGTCGATTGAAGAAGCTTTAAAAAATAAAACACCCGATTTTATACTTGAATCTAGTGATAAAACAGATTTGAGTTTTATCCATAGAAAGACAACTGATGCTGATATTTATTTTATTGCGAATGCCAGAAAAGAAGCCAGAAAAATTAACGCTCGTTTTCGAGTAACAGGAAAACAGCCTGAACTCTGGAATTCTGAAAATGGCAGTATAAGAGATGCTGTCGTTTTTAAAGAAAATGACGATGAAACAACTTCAGTGACTTTGCAATTAGGCATGGAAGAATCGGTTTTTGTAGTGTTTAAAAAGCCTGTGAATCCAAACCACTTAGTGGAAGTTTTTACAAAACTAGAACCTACTGCAATTGAACCTCTTTCTAACTTAGAAATTGTAAAAGCAGCGTATGGTACCTTTTTACAAGAAGGCTTAATAGACATTACGGATAAAGTGAATGATGCTATCAATAACGGAACTTTAGATTTTAAAATGAGTAGGGCGTTTTGTGATTGCGATCCTGCAATGGGCTATAAAAAAGAGTTCAGGATGGAGTACCAAATTGGTGATGTTAAAAAGCAGATTTATGCCGAAGAACGAGAGCATATTCATATTGATGCAGGAAATAAATCGCTAAAAGTTTTAAAGGCAGTATTTGGTAAGTTTAAAGGAGAAACCACCGGTATTCCTCAGTATTATAAAACTTTTGATGTTACTGATAGAATTCAAAACCTAGTAAGCTCAGGAACATATGATATCTTGGTGTCTAATCGATTGATCGATAATAACATTCCACAAGGCGATAAAACCGTTTTAAAAATTACCTACAAAACTGATGGAGAAGAACGCACTGTATTTATTCCCAAAGGACATCGTTTAAAATTATCAAAAGATGCATTAAAACCTGAATTAGAATTTGAAAATGATGGAATATACTGGACAACACCTTATGTTGGTAAAGTAAATTATACGTTAGCAACGGGAGTAACAAAAACAGAGGAAGTGATATCCGTTCCGCGACCAATGGAGCTATCAGGTACTTGGGAAGTTTCTTTTCCAATAACCTCAGAAACTTCAAAAAAAGAAACCTTTCCTAATTTGATATCTTGGACAGAAGCCAAAGATGAGGCTGTTCAATATTTTTCTGGAACTGCATCCTATAAAAAAGATTTTGTATTGTCAGAAGAAATGCTTCAATCGAATAAAAAGATAGCCCTAGATCTAGGAAGTGTATCCATCATTGCTGAAGTAATAATCAACGGTAAAAGTGCAGGTGTTTTATGGAAAGCTCCTTTTAGAATTCCTATTGATGAATTTGTGAACAAAGGACAGAACACACTTGAAGTTAAAGTGACCAATTTATGGCCCAATCGATTGATTGGAGACGAACAGCAATCTATAGATTACTCACGAAGAGGCAATAAAATCAAGGCACTTCCAGAATGGTTGTCAAAACCTAAATCACGAGAGTCTAAAAGACAAACGTTTGCTTCTTGGAAACATTGGCATAAGGAGGACGATCCGTTAAGTTCAGGACTGTTAGGTCCGGTAAAAGTGATATTTTTTGAAACTGTAAAGCTAGAGAACTGATGATTAAATATGTTTGTTTATATCTTTTAATGTTTTTTTGTTTGTTGGGTTGTATAACGAAACCTAACAAACAACAAGTAACATCTGAAAACAATGAAAAAGTGGATTACTTTGCCGATAATGGCTTTGGTAATGCAGTCGCAATTGTACAACATCCTTCAGGGGTTTATCATAAAGGCATTACTTACGTTGCTTACCAAGGAACATTAGAAGACCCGTATGTCGCTTCTTATAACCATAATACCAAAGAATGGAAAGGACCATTTAAGGCAGGTGCTAGTGAAATGGGTAAAGACCCAAATCGAAAGAAAAAGATTGACAACCATGGGAAACCAGCATTGCTCATAGATGATGCAGGATATATTCATATTGCATTTGGAGGACATGGAGGAACACCTAATGATGGTGAAAATCCATTAGGAAATCATCATTATGGAAAAAACTTACACGCAGTTTCTAAAAAACCTTTGGATATCTCAGAGTGGGAAACTCTAGATAA
The DNA here is from genome assembly GCF_057197705.1 of Flavicella sp. IMCC45537. NCBI lineage: Bacteria > Pseudomonadati > Bacteroidota > Flavobacteriia > Flavobacteriales > Flavobacteriaceae > Flavicella > Flavicella sp. IMCC45537. The sequence continues at coordinate 1,336,824 of NZ_CM170067.1, read as the reverse complement.
TATTTCGTTATTCGGTACTTACAGTCAGTTTGTGAAAATGGATAATGGTGATATCTATTTGTTTTATCGTCATGGTGCCCATAGAAGTAATTGGGTGTATCAAAAATCAACTGATAATGGTAAAATATTTGGAGAGCCCGTTTCCTTTTTAAAGCATAAAAGAAGAACAGAAATAGAAGCTGAAGATTCATGGTATCCATGGATTTCTAAAGGTAATGGAGACGAGATTATTGTAGCATTTGATTATCATATTTGTAGAGATAGCAAAAACGGACAAGATTCAAGAGGTCATATCCCAGAAAGACATAATTTGTATTACATGGTTTTTGACACCAAAATAGGGGAATGGAGAAATGTTAAAAATGAACTTTTAGAAATGCCTTTAATCAAAGAAATAGCAGATCAAAAAACATTGGTAAGCTCGATATCTGAGGATTGGACTTTTCAAGGTATAACTGATTTGGACCCTGATGGAAATCCACATATTGGTGTATTGGTTGGACCTGATGTTGGTAAAAAAAGAAGTGGTCCTAAACGTTTGCAACTTTTTAGATGGGATGGAAAAGAGTGGTTACAAAGTAAGAATACAGATATTCCAAGAGGTAATGGAGATTTAGAAGTGAAATCTGCAAAAGAAGTTAGCGTATATCTAGAACATGCAGGTGATAATGATGTTGGAGAAATAAGTAGATGGGATAGCTCTGATGGAGGAAAATCGTTTAAAAAGAGCAATGTTCTTTTAAGTAGAAAAGATGCTGGATTTGTGATTTCTGCTTTAATCGATAACCCGCATCCAGATGCAAGAATAATTGTAGGTGAAAAGGAAGAAGGCTCAGATTTTAAGAAAATGTATCTCTTAGGGGATAATGGACCAATTCAACGTCTTAAAAAAGAAAGTGATATTAAAAAATAGATAATCAATAAATAAAAACCAAAATGAAAATTATTAAAAAACTATCTTTAGGGATATATACATTGAGTATTTTAATTTCTTGTGGTAAGGGAGTTAAAAAAGTGGCAGATAGTTCGACAACCAAAACACAAAACCCACCAAATATCGTATTCATTTTATCCGATGATCAATCATGGACAGATTATGGTTTTATGGGTGATAAAAACATAGAAACTCCTAGATTAGATCAGTTTGCTTCGGAGAGTTTAACGTTTAAGAAAGCGTACGTGCCAACACCTTTATGTTCTCCCTCTTTAGCAACAATAATTACGGGGTTGTATCCTAAAGATCACGGAATCATTGGAAATGATAAGGTTTATGATAGGAATGGGAATCGTAAAGCAAATAGAGCAAAAGCATACAAACCCGTTATTGAGGCTTTTGAAAAGCAAACAACACTTCCAGATATATTAAAAGAAAAAGGATACCTATCGTTTCAAACAGGAAAATGGTGGCATGGAAATCATAAGATAGGTGGATTTGATTATGGAATGACTCATGGAGACCCTAAAAGAGGTGGTCGTCATGGAGATTATGGTCTAAAAATAGGAAGAACAGGATTAGACACAATTCACAACTATATAGACTTGGCTGCAAAAGAAAAGAAACCATTTTTTTTATGGTATGCACCTTTCTTACCTCACAGGCCTCACAATCCACCGCAACGTTTATTAGATAAATATTTGAAAAAAACAGATTCTCAATCATTAGCTAAATATTGGGCTATGTGCGAGTGGTTTGATGAAACTTGTGGTCAGTTATTTGATTTGTTTGAAGAAAAAGGCTTAACCGAAAATACATTGTTCGTATATGTGTGTGATAATGGTTGGGCGCAAAATCCCGAAGAAGAAGGGTATTTAAAGCATTCTAAGCGTGCTCCATACGACATGGGAATTCGTACCCCAATTATGTACAAGTGGAAAGGGAAAATAACTCCTAAAATGGACAATTCAACTATTTCTAGTAGTATAGATATGGTACCCACAGTATTAGATGTTTTAGGTATTAAAAAACCAGAAAACTTACCTGGAGTAAGTGTTTTGGATCAAAAAGCACTTACTGAGCGTAAAGGAGTTTTTGGCGAAGTATATGCACATGACTTTGATACCATAGAGAATAGCATGTATTACAATATGGCTATTTTTCCTCCCTATAAAGTTATCGTTCCAGATCCTGTAAGAAAGAAAGGAGAAGTTGTACAATTGTTTGATATTGATAATGATCCTTTTGAAAAAAATAATATTGCAGAAAGTCATCCAAAAGTTGTAGAGGATTTAATCGCAAAAATCAATGCATTTAGAGCGAAATAATTCAAATTGTAATAAAGAAATATTCAGTCGAAATGTATGGAGTCACAGTTTTCAAAAATCAGAGGAGTTGGACACTTATATATTTTTTTTAAAAAAACTTCTAAAATTCATAAGTATTAAAAATGAAAAATAGTATATCCATAAGAACTTGTTTAATGTTTGTTTTTTTATTTTCAACAAGCGTAAAAAGTCAAATTCAGAAAAAAAGAAAGCCGAACATCATTTTTATCATGGCAGATGATTTAGGTTGGACTGATATTAGTTCATCTAATACTAGTTTGGGAAATGGGTCTAAATATTACGAAAGTCCTAATATAGATAAACTAGCAGAGCAAGGGATGTCATTTACTTATGCCTATACACAACAAAACTGTCAACCTACTCGAGCTGCATTGCTTACTGGTCAATATGCAACAGGTTCTCAAAACGGCATTTATAATGTGGGAAGTCTTAATCGAGCTTCAAAAGGAGCTGTCACACCTATTGTTCCGCATACTCAGAATAATTATTTGAAAGAACAATGTGTTTCCATGTTCGAAACTTTAAAGACAGTTGGTTATCATACTGCATGGTTTGGAAAATTACATGCTATTAAAAAGGAAAAGCATGCCGAAACATATGTAGGTATTGATTATAATTTAGCACTTCGAAAAGAAACAAAAGCAGTTGTAAATGGCGTAAACGTAAAAAATGAGTTTTTTGCTCAGAATGATGATAACAAAGGTTGGATTTTTAGTCATGAAGAATTAAAACCATATGCAAAGCCTTATGATTCTATTTATATTAAAAATGTATTAGAGCCTTTGAAAAATGGAAATGATCCTAGTTTGTTAGAAGGTACACCTAAGCACCTTACCGATGCTTTGGGAGATGCAGTTGTAGATTATGTAAAAGATAGATCGCAAAAAGATGCGCCATTTTTTGCCTATATTCCTTTTCATGCAGTGCATGTTAGTATACTCCCACGTGTTGATTTAGAGGCTAAATACAATGCGATAACATCTCAGGATTCGCGTCATACTCGTGCTGATTATGCTGCTTTTGTAGAACTTTTAGATCAAACAGTTGGACGTATTTTAAATGCATTAGAAGATCCTAATGGTGATGGTGATACAACAGATGGAATAGACGAAAACACTTTGGTAGTTTTCTATTCTGACAATGGTGGTTTTATGGGGCCTACTGATAATACCCCATTGCGTTTAAGAAAAGGAACCTATTACGAAGGAGGAGTTCGTGTACCCTTAATTTTTAGATATCCAGGAGTTGTGAAGCCAAATACTGTAAATTCCACTCAAGAAGTTCACGCCATTGACTTTTATCCTACACTCGCGGAAATTGCTGGAGCCAAACTACCAGATCCTAAAAATCACGAAATAGATGGCAAATCAGTTGCTTCTGTATTAAAAGAAGAAACTGACGCACTTGATGGTAAAAACGAATTGTATTGGCATTTTCCTGGATATATGGACGTGCGTAATATGCCTCAATCAGTAATGCATTATAGACATTCTAACAAGCAGCATTATAAATTGTTCTATCGTTATGAAGATGATTCTTACGAATTATATAACCTAAGTAATGATATTGGTGAAACCATCAATCTTTTGAATGGTAATCCTAACAAAGAGACTATTGAGGTAGCTCTGCTAATGAATAAAAAATTACGTAAGTGGCTAGTAAAAAGAAATGCCCCAACTGGAACTTGGGCTAAAAATGGAGAAAAAGTAGCTTATCCTAAAAAGAATGGAGTTAAGAAATATAAATAATTATAATTTAAGAAATGAAGAAGAATAATTATCAACTCTTGTTTTTGTGTTGCGTGTCGATCTTATTTATGGCCTGTAAACGAGGTAAGACTTCTAATGTGAAATCAGCAAATAATGTAGGAAATAAAGGTCAAGATATAGCAACGAATCAACCCAATTTAATTTTTTATTTAGCAGATGATCAAGATGTTTATGATTATGGTTGTTACGGAAATGAAAAAGTGAATACAGCAGCAGTAGACCGTCTAGCAAAAGAAGGAATGTTGTTTGAAAATGCGTTTACCGGGCAAGCAATTTGTGCACCTAGTAGATCACAGCTTTTCACAGGGAAATATCCTGTTAAAAATGGATGTTTTGCAAACCATACGGCTACGAGGCCAGACATAAAAAGTGTCACCACTCAGATGAAAGATTTGGGTTACGAAGTGGTTTTGGCGGGAAAAAGTCACGTGAATCCTTCAGAAGTTTATCAATGGGATAGAGAATGGGCACCCCTTCCTAAAAAAGGAGTGCCTAGAGATTATATTCCTTTGGATAGTATCGAGAGTTATTTAAAAACTTCTAAAAAACCATTTTGTATGTTTATTACGTCTAAATATCCACATGGAAAATATTTTGATGTTGAAAATCCAAATGTAGATGCTATTAAATTCTATCCATTTAACGAACATAAAAAAGGAGATAAAGAATATGTGAAATCTAAAGCTGGTTATTACCGAAGTATTGAGGAAGATAACACGCAAATTGAAAAAGTTTTAGCATTAGTTGATACGTATCTTGATGACAATACTTTATTCATTTATAGCGCAGATCATGGAGTTTCAGGTAAGTTTACTGTTAAAGACATAGGTTTAAAAGTTCCTTTTGTAGCACGTTGGCCAAGAGTGATAAAACCTGGAACTACTTCAGATCAACTCATTCATTATACAGATGTATTGCCAACTTTTGTTGCAATTGCTGGAGGGAAGGCCGATGAGACTGCAGATGGAACTAGTTTTTTACCAATTCTAGAAGGTGAAGATAAGGCAGTAAATGAATATGTGTATGGAGTAAGAACCAGTCAGAATATATTAAATTCAGAGGTGTTTCCCTCTAGAATGATTCGAGACAAACGATACAAATACATTCGTAATTTTAATTCTATTGAAGTTGTAGAACAAAATTTAACGGGAAAATCGAATGTAGATTATTTTATAAAAAGAGGTGCAAATAAATTTAAAAATGAACCTTTTGAAGAATTGTACGATTTACAGAACGATCCATACGAACAGCATAATTTAATCAAGGATGAAAGTCTGAAAGAAATTAAAGAAAGGTTGAAAAAAGATTTGTTTGAATGGATGAAGTTACAAGATGATTTTTTAAATGAAACTGTGGGGAATATGCCAATCATAACTCCTAAAGGGAAAAAAGGATTTAAGTTAGACCAAGATACGCCTAGACGAAAAATACCTGATTCTATAAAAAATACACTAACGAAAGAAGATTATATAATAATTGAGCACTGGTAAAAAAACACTTGAAAAATGAATAAATTCTTCACATACGCATTTGGTTTATTTTTTCTTTTAACATCATGTAAAAATGAAAAAGATAAAACGGCAGAGAAACATGACCAAAAGCCAATGAACGTTTTGTTTATTGCTATTGACGATTTAAGAACTGAGTTGGGTTGCTACGATGCACCACAAGTAAAATCGCCAAACATAGATCAATTTGCAACAGAAGCAGTTGTTTTTAATCGAGCGTATTGTAATGTGCCAGTTTGCGGAGCATCAAGGGCTAGTTTGTTAACCAGTATTTTACCTACAAAAACACGTTTTATAGATTATAGAGCAAAGGCGCAAGAAGATGTTCCAAACGCGAAAACCCTGCCGAGTATTTTTAAAGATGCAGGATACACGAGTATTTCAAACGGAAAGATTTTTCACTACAATAAAGATGTTCAAGAAGCAAGTTGGAGTGAAAATCCTTGGATGCCAGTAGGAGGACACAGAGTGAGTTACGATAAGAGCACCAATGAAGTAATCATGAAATCTGGTAATGGTCGCATTTATGAAGCACCAGAAGTTGATGATAGTGAGTATCCAGATTATAAGATTGCACAAAAAACGATAAGCGATTTACGCCGTTTTAAGAAAACTGGAGAATCTTTTTTTATGGCTTGTGGGTTTTTTCGTCCTCATATGCCTTTTTATGCACCTAAAAAATATTGGGATTTATACCATAGAGATTCAATAAATATTGCAGAGAACCGTCATTTACCAGAGAATGCACCGAAATCGTTGCGTGGTAGTGGAGAGTTTAAAAGCTATAGTTTTGGTGATTATAAACCAAATACAGAAGAGTTTCATAAAATGATGCGTCATGGTTATTATGCTTGTGTAAGTTATGTGGATCAAATGGTTGGAGATGTTCTTGCAGAACTTGAAAATCTAGGCCTAGCAGAAAATACAATTGTTGTATTATGGGGGGATCATGGTTGGCATTTAGGAGAACACGAGTTTTGGGGAAAACACAACACCTTGCATAATGCGTTGCAAGTACCTTTGATTGTGAAAGTACCAGGTAAAATAAAAGGACAACAGACCAATGCCTTGGTAGAGAGTGTTGATATTTATCCAACACTTTGTGATTTAGCAAATTTAGATACACCTGATTATATCATGGGCGAGAGTTTTAAATCAGTGCTCAACAATCCGAAACAATCATTTAGAGAGAATACATATGCGCGTTTTAAAAAGGCCGATGCTATTGTAACCGAAAACTTTACTTATTCCTTATACGAAAATGGTGAAGAGATGTTATACAACCGAAAGCTAGATCCAGACGAGAACAAAAATGTTGTAGCAGATCCCAGTTATATGAAAGTTCTCGAGGATATGCGAAAAGCACTTAAAGAAAAGCAAGAGTTAGCAAAGAGTTATTAATAAAGAAGATGCTTTGCAATTATGTTTCGAAGGAATTTTTGCTGTGATTACATTAAATTCTAATGAAGAATTAATATCTGTTTATATTGGAGAGTGAAATAAATTGAGTTTCGAAAATGTTGAGATTGTAACACCATCAGAATAAAACTTCTATAAAGATTATGAGTAATTTTAAAATATACTGTAGAATATTGATTTGCGTTCTTGTTTCTTTTCTTTTGAGTTGCAGTGCAAAACAAAAAACAGAAACATTATTGTTCGTTGGTAGTTTTACAGAGAAACAACCTGGAGATGGTATCCAGGTATATCTTTTCGATACAGAAACCGGTAGGGCCGAGTTGAAACATACAGTCAAAGATGTTATCAATACTTCATTTTTGAAATTATCTTTCAATGGGGGATTTTTGTATTCTGTAGTAGAAAGTCAATTGGATTATAATGGTAAGGTCGCTGTTTATAAAATTGATTCAATTAACAAAACTTTGAAGTATATCAATAGTCAAGATTGTGGGGGTAGGAACCCTGTTCATTTAGAAATAGATAAAAATGACAAACATTTGGTTTGTTCCAATTATTCAGATCCAAGTTTGAGTGTATTTGATTTGAATGCAGACGGAAGCATAAAACCTTATCATCAATTATTGGTTTTTAAAGATAGTAGTATCCTAAAGAATCGCCAGAAAACAGCTCATATTCATTCTTCCAATTTTTCACCAGATCAAAAATTTCTATTCGCTCAAGATTTAGGTGCAGACAAGATTAGAACTTTCGAGTTTTCAGAAATCGATAATCAGTATAAATTAGTTTCTAAGGATTATGCTGCTGTAGCTCCAGGAAGCGGTCCTAGGCATTTTGATTTTCACCCAAAAGGGAAGTATGCCTATGGAGTGGCAGAATTGAGTGGAGATGTCAATGCATATGAATGTAAAAAAGAAATGTTATTACTTTTAGATACAAAAAAGACCTATAAAAAAGAACAGTCAATTTATAGAACTGCCGATATTCATATTTCTTCAGAGGGTAAATTTTTGTATGTTTCGAATAGAGGGCCTGAAGAAGATACAATAGCTGTTTTTGAAATTGACGAGAATACGGGGATGTTATCATTTGTTGAACATGTTCCTACTTTTGGGGAGCATCCTAGAAATTTTGTAATAGATCCCACAGGGAATTTTCTATTGGTCGGAAATCAATTCACGAACAATATTGTGATATTTAGAATAAACAAACAAACTGGTAAATTGAAAAAACTACCCAATGAAATAAAATCTATGGGAGTATCAAGTTTGCAAATGAGAACTTATAAGAAATAAAAAAGGAAAGATGTAAAACCTTTCCTTTTTGTATTTTTATTAGTGAAGCTCAACTTTTTTGTGCAAACTAATAAAGGATTCTACTTTGTCTACCATGTCTACACATCCGCAAAAAAGAGGAGCTCTTTCGTGTAGTTCTTTTGGTTCGAGATCCATAATTCTTCGCGAACCATCCGTAGCTTTTCCTCCAGCTTGTTCAGCTAAGAATGCGATCGGATTGCATTCATATAAAAGCCTCAGTTTTCCGTTAGGTGAAGTTTTACTTCTTGGGTAAATATAGACTCCTCCTTTGATCATGTTTCTATGAAAATCAGATACCAAAGAACCAATATATCGGTGTGTGTATGGGCGCTGATCATTTTTATCTTCCTCTTGGCAATATTTTATATAATCTTTGACCCCTTGTGAAAAATGAACGTAATTTCCTTGGTTAATAGATAGAATATTTCCTTTTGTTGGAAATGTCATATTTGGATGTGACAAATAAAAACTTCCAATTGCAGGATTTAAAGTAAAGCCATTCACTCCTTTCCCTGTGGTATAAACTAGCATGGTTGAAGTTCCATACACGACGTACCCGGCAGCAACTTGATCATTACCTTTTTGTAAAAAATCTTCTTTTTTTACGGGAGTTCCGATAGGTGTCACCCTTCTATAAATAGAAAAGATAGTACCAACTGATACGTTAACATCGATATTTGATGAACCGTCTAATGGGTCGATTAACACAACATATTTGTTTTCGTGTGTACTGTCTTTACCTTCAATAGTTATGTAATCTTCTTCTTCTTCACTAGCTATGCCACATACAATTTCTCTGTTTATCAATGCCGATTTAAACACATCATTGGCATAAATATCTAGTTTCTGCTGATCTTCACCCTGAATATTGGTTTCTCCAGCAGTTCCAATAATATCAACTAGTCCTGCTTTGTTTACCTCATGATTTACAATTTTTGCAGCAAGTCTTATTGAGTTGATTAGATGAGAAAATTCTCCTGAAGAATATTTAAAGTGGTTTTGATTGTTTATTATAAACTCACCTAATGTTATGTAATTCTCTTTCATAAAAAAGTTGTAGAATAAATGATATTCTTTATTTTTAGTTTAAAACGAAAGTAATTTTTTAGCTGTAGTAAGCTGTACTGATGTGTGATGTAGTAATACAGGTATCTTGGATGAAATTCGATCTGTTTTATTTTGAAATTAAACTGAGATGATTTTTTTTTCATTAGAACCATACAGTTCAGAAGACTTAACTAAATGTATAGGACTATTTTTGATTATGTAAAATTTAACAAAATTAAATCATGGAGATCAAAACGAGTTTTAAATATGTAGATTATTTGTGGGACGAAAAAAAAGCTGCGTCGCTTGAGGATAATCAAGTCGAGTTGTTTTTATATCGTTCTAATATATTAGGAGCAGATTTAAGGATCACTAATTACGGTGGTGGAAATACGAGTTGTAAAACTATTGAAACAGACCCCTTAACAAATGAAGAAGTTGAGGTAATGTGGGTAAAAGGTTCAGGTGGAGATATTGGTACTTTAAATAGAGCAGGTATTGCTGGTTTGTATACGAATCGTTTGCGTGATTTGAAAAATGTATATGGAGGGATGCATGATGAAGATCGTATGGTTGGTCTTTTTGATCACTGTATTTACGATCTTGACAGTAAAGCTCCGTCTATTGATACACCTTTGCATGGTTTGTTACCATTTGCACATATAGATCACTTGCATCCTGATGCGTTGATTGCGGTTGCAGCAGCGGAGGACAGTGAAAAAGTTACCAAAGAAATTTGGGGAGATACTATGGGATGGGTGTCATGGCAACGTCCTGGGTTCGATTTAGGGTTACAGTTAGAAAAATGTTTGGCTGATAATCCTGGTATTCGTGGAATCGTATTGGGTTCTCATGGATTATTTACATGGGGAGATACTTCTTACGAATGTTATATGAATAGTTTAGAGGTGATTGAAATGGCTTCTGAATATATAGAAAACAAGATTAAAGAAAACGGAAGTGTATTTGGTGGTCAAAAAATCGAAAGCCTTCCTAAAGAAGAGCGTTACGAAAAAGCGGCTCAAATTATGCCTTTATTAAGAGGGTTGTGTTCTTCTGAAAACAGAATGATTGGACATTTCTCTGATTCTGATGTGGTAATGGAGTTTATCAATAGTAATGATTTAGAAAGATTGGCTCCAATGGGAACATCTTGTCCTGATCACTTCTTGAGAACTAAAATTCAACCTTTGGTATTGACATTAGATAAAAATGAAGATTTATCTGATAGCGAAGCTATTTTAGCTAAGTTAGAGCCAGCATTTGAAGCTTATAGAGCGGAATACGCTGAATACTATAATACATGTAAAAAAGAGAATAGTCCTGCGATTCGTGATGCGAATCCAGTAATCATTATTTACCCAGGAGTAGGTATGTTTAGTTTTGCAAAGAACAAACAAACTACACGTGTGGCAAATGAGTTCTATATCAATGCGATCAATGTAATGAGAGGAGCAGAAGCTATTACTTCTTATACATCTTTACCAAGACAAGAAGCATTTGATATTGAGTACTGGTTGTTAGAAGAAGCTAAATTACAACGTATGCCGAAAGAGCAGCCGTTATCACGTAAAGTAGCTTTAGTTACTGGTGCTGGTGGAGGTATTGGAAAAGCAATTGCCGATAAATTAGCAGCTGAAGGTGCAAATGTTGTATTGACTGATATCAACGAAGATAGTTTGATTGAAGCAAATGCTACTTATAAAAGAGACGTTTCAACTTATGCAATTTGTGATGTAACGAATCCTGAATCTATTGCTTCTGCATATAAAAAAGCATGTGTAGAGTTTGGAGGAATTGATATTGTTGTACACAGTGCAGGTTTGGCAATTTCTAAACCTTTGGAAGACACTACAGATAAGGATTGGAATATCTTACAAAATATATTAGTGAAAGGTCAGTTTGATCTAGCAAAACAATTCTCAGCAATTACGCGTCAGCAAGGATTAGGTGGAGATTATATTTCTATCGCTAGTAAAAATGGATTGGTTGCAGGTCCAAATAATGTCGCTTATGGTACTGCGAAAGCAGCACAACAGCACATGGTTCGTTTGTTAGCTGCTGAATTAGCAAAAGACAAAGTAAGAGTAAATACAGTAAACCCTGATGGAGTTATTGTAGGAAGTAAAATTTGGGAAGGAGCATGGGCTGAAGGTCGTGCCAAAGCCAATGGTATTACTGTAGAAGAATTACCAGCATTTTATGCAAAAAGAAACTTATTGAATGAGATTATTACTCCTGCAGATATTGCAAACGGTGTATTCTCTTTTGTAGGAATTACAGACAAGTCAACTGGAAATATTTTGAATGTTGATGGTGGAATGGCCAATGCATTTGTAAGATAAATTGATCAGTTAAGATTAGAGTTTAATTTGATACGAGAAGGTTCTTCCCGAAGTTAAGATGATTTCGGGAGAGCTTTTCTTAAAATAATATAGGATTATGAAAATAAATAAAGAGCAAATTTTTGATTTCAATAAATCAGGATTAGAGAATCATAATGATAATTATGATTTTTTAGCTAATAAACTGACTAAAAACGGTCATAATGTATCTAACATTTTAGCAAAATTAGCTGAGTTTCAAGTAGCAATACCAAGTTGGGCTTTAGGAGCTGGTGGTACTCGTTTTGGACGTTTTTCTCACTATGGTGAACCTTCTAGCTTAGAGCAAAAAATAGAAGATGTTGGTGTGTTACATGCTCTTACTAAGACTGCCGGAGCGGTCTCATTGCATATTCCATGGGATGTACCATCTGATTACAATGCGGTAGGTGAATTGGCAAGTTCTTTAGATATTAAATTTGACTCTGTAAATTCTAATACTTTTCAAGATCAGGCAAACGCCCAAGAATCTTATAAGTTTGGGTCGTTGAGCAATACGAGTCAGGCAGTACGTGAACAAGCGATCCAACATAATTTAGATGTAATTAACATCGGAGATAAATTAGGTTCTAAAAGTTTAACGGTTTGGTTGGCTGATGGATCTTGTTTTCCAGGACAGAATAATTTTCAAACTGCTTTTCAAAATACGCAAAACAGTTTGATTGATATTTACAAAGGATTACCAGATGACTGGAAAATGTTAATAGAATACAAACCATACGAGCCAAACTTTTATAGTACAGTTATCCAAGATTGGGGTGCTTCATTAATGTTGGCAAATGGTTGTGGTGATAAAGCATTTACGTTGGTAGATCTAGGACATCATTTACCAAATAGTAATATTGAACAAATTGTATCTGTATTGCAATTGAAAGGAAAGTTAGGTGGTTTCCACTTTAACGATAGTAAATATGGTGATGATGATTTAACTGTAGGAAGTATCAAACCTTATGCATTATTCTTAATTTTTAATGAATTAGTGTACGGAATGGAGAATAACCCTCAGAATCCTGATTTGGCTTGGATGATTGATGCAAGTCATAATATCAAAGATCCTTTAGAAGATTTAATTCAATCTTTAGAGGCAATTCAAGAGGCATATGCTAAAGCATTATTGATTGATCAAGCAGCTTTGAAAGCAGCGCAAATTGATAATGATGTTGTAAAATGTCAAGAAATATTACAGGGAGCTTTTAGAACAGATGTTCGACCATTAATTGAAAAAGCAAGATTGAATGTTGGCGGTGTAATTAGCCCAATTCAAGCGTATAGAAGTTTAGATGTAAGAAATGAATTAATTAAAGAGAGAGGTAGACATACTATTGCCACTGGACTTTAAGAATTTACTATGAGACAAAAAGTAACAGCTGTATTCGATATAGGAAAAACTAATAAAAAGTTTTTCCTATTCGATAAAGATTTTAAAGAGGTTCACAAAGAATATATTTCATTTGATGAAGTTGTTGATGAAGACGGACATCCAACTGAGAATTTGCATGAGTTGCAAAAATGGTTGAAAGAGGTTTTCGATAGAATTTTAACAGATAAGAAATACAAAGTTAAAGCGATCAATTTTTCTACCTATGGAGCGAGTTTTGTTCATTTAGATAAGGAAGGAAATCCTTTAACTCCACTGTACAATTATACAAAAGAATTGCCATCTGATATAGTGGATAGCTTTTTCGAAAGTTACGGACCAAAAGAAGCCTTTTTAAAAGCTACAGGCTGTACTGATTTAAGTATGTTAAATTCTGGTTTACAATTGTATTGGTTGAAGAAAACCAAACCAGAAATTTTCAAGCAGATTAAATATTCATTGCATTTACCGCAATATTTAAGTTATATTTTCACTGGGATTGCTTTGAGTGAGTATACAAGTATTGGTTGTCATACTGCATTGTGGGATTATACAAAAAAAGATTACCATAATTGGGTGTATGAAGAAGGAATCAATGAAAAATTACCCCAAATAGTTTCTACGGAAACAAGTATCAATATGAATTATAACGGTAACCGTATTAAAATCGGTGTCGGAATTCATGATAGTTCAGCTGCTTTGTTACCCTATGTACGCAGTATTAAAAAGAAATTTATTTTAATATCAACAGGTACTTGGAGTATCAGTTTCAATCCTTTTACTGAAAATCCAATTGCTGAAGATGGATCGACGAATGATTCATTAAATTATATGAGAATAAACGGAAAGCCAGTAAAAGCTTCTCGTTTGTTTTTAGGAAATGAATATAAAGTTCAAGTGAAAGCACTTGATAAAAAATACGGAGTGAATGATGACTATCACAGAACAGTTAAGTTTGATTATGAAATCTACGCTTCGCTAATAGAAGACTTTACCTACCAATATAAGTGGGAAAGTATTGTTGATGAGAATATGCCATCAAAAACCATTGCAAATTTTGAAACTTATGAATATGCTTATCATCAATTAATTACAGAGTTGGTGTTGTTGCAAATCAAGTGTATCAATGAAGCGAAAGGTGATGATACCATTACTAGACTATATGTTGACGGTGGATTTAGTGACAATGATGTGTATATAAAGTTGTTATCTCATTATTTTAGAGATAAGAAATTGAGAACAACCAATGCGTCTTTAGGCTCAGCTTTAGGAGCGGCGATTTCAATTTCAGATTCAAAATTGAATTCAAAATTTTTAAAAGAAAATTATGCTCTGAAGAAACACGTTCCTTTTATTGTAGGAACAGAGATTACGAGCAAATAATTTAAGAAAACCAACAACAGAAGAGGAATGTTTTAATATTATAAATTCGATGTTATGTCAAAAAAACAACAGCTAATTCATCCAAGAAACCAAATTACTGAAATAATTGACAGGATTTATAAACGAGGAATGACCACAACTTCTGGAGGGAATATTTCTATTATTGATGATAATGGAGATATTTGGGTAACGCCTAGTGCAGTTGATAAAGGTTCGTTGCAGGAATCAGATATTATATGTGTTAAAAAAAATGGAACGATTATCGGAAAGCACAAACCGTCATCTGAGTTTCCTTTTCATAAAGCTATTTATGAATCAAGACCCGATATAAAATCTGTGATTCATGCACATCCACCAGCTCTAGTTTCATTTAGTATTGTTCGTCAAATACCGAACACGAATATTATTTCACAAGCGAAGCATATTTGTGGACCTATCGGTTATGCGAAATATGAGATTCCCGGCAGTGAGGAGTTAGGTGCTGTTATCGGTGAGGAGTTTAAAAAAGGATACAAGGCGATCATCATGGAAAATCACGGAACTGTTTTAGGTGGAAGTGATTTGACGGATGCTTATGAACGTTTTGAAGCTCTAGAGTTTTGTGCTAGAACCATTTTATACGGATCTCAAATTGGAAAGCCGAACTATCTGTCAGACGATCAAATAGATCAGTTCGAAGCTCAGTCTACTGGTGTTTTACCAGAAAGGCATGATACAGAGCACAGTTCTGAAGAACAAGAGAAACGTCTAGAAATTTGTAACATTGTACAGCGATCCTGTCAGCAAGGTTTGATGATTGGTTCTTATGGTACAGTTTCAATGAGATTAGAAGGAAGTGATTTTTTAATTACTCCTACAAATGTTGATCGTTGGGATTTGCAGTTAGAAGATGTAGTTCAGATAAAAGATGGTAAAAGAGAGGAAGGTAAATTACCTAGCAGAGCAGCTTGGATTCATCAAGAGATTTACAATAGAAATCCAAAAGTCAATTCTATAATCATGACACAATCACCCTATTTAATGGCTTTTGGGGTTACTGATGCGAATATCAATGTTAGAACAATTCCAGAAAGTTGGATTTTTTTACAAGATATAACTAAAGTAAAATATGGACATCATTTCAAACAAAACAATAACTCAGAAATCGTAGATAATTGTTCAACAGCTGTTATCATAGAAAATGATTCTGTCATTGTTACAGGTGATAAATTATTGCAAACATTTGATTATTTAGAAGTAGCTGAATTTAGTGCAAAGTCAATTGTTATGGGACATGCTTTAGGTGAAATGGTACCAATCAATGATAAACAAGTGGAAGATTTAAGAGAGAAATTTTTAAAGTAAAAGTAAACCACAAAAATATAACACAAACTAAACTATTTTATTAAGGATGAGTGAATACGTAGAGAATATACAAGTAGCCGATGATGCTGTGGGAGGTGAGTTTGAAAGAACACCAGTTCCTAGTTCAAAACTGAAAGGTTGGAAAAGTTTTATTGGAATGTATGCAGGAGAACATGCAGCAGGTACAGAATTCATGATTGGACCCTTGTTTTTGACAGCTGGAGTTAGTGCGTTTGATTTGATAATTGGACTTTTGTTGGGTAATATTTTGGCCGTATTAAGTTGGAGGTTTTTGACAGCTGAAATTGCTGTAAAAAATAGATTGACTTTGTATTATCAACTAGAAAAAATTTGTGGTAAAAAATTAGTTACAGGTTATAATTTAGCCAACGGAATTCTGTTTTGTTTTTTGGCAGGTTCCATGATTACGGTATCCGCAACAGCCGTAGGTATACCTTTTGATATGCCTATGCCTAAATTGGATGATACTTTACCTAATGGTATGACATGGATTGTAATTGTTATTGCGATTGGAGCGGTTATCTCTATAATTGCGGCGCGTGGTTATGATACTGTTACGAAAGCTGCGAATTGGATGTCTCCATTTATTGTTTTAGCCTTTGTTGCAGCTGGTGTTGTTGCACTAAGTCAACTGGGAGTAGAAAGTTTTTCTGATTTTTGGAATATCTGGGGAGAAGGTGGAGAACCATTTCCTGGGCAAACGAAATTTACGTTTTGGCATGTTGTTATTTGGTCATGGTTTGCAAATGGTGCTATGCATATTGGAATGTCAGATTTATCAGTTTTTAGGTTTGCCAAAGAAGCAAAAGCAGGTTGGGCTACGGCAGCAGGGATGTATGTAGGTCATTATATGGCTTGGATTGCTGCGGCTTTATTATATGCTGTATATTTAAAATCTCCTGAAGCACAAGCGTTTTTAAGTGCGGGTGCAGCGCCTCCAGTGGCTCCAGGGCCTATGGCATTCAATGCTATTGGAGTGTTTGGAATTATCGCTGTAGTATTGGCTGGTTGGACAACCGCAAACCCAACTATTTATAGGGCAGGACTTGCATTTCAAGCGATACTTCCAAAATTATCTACAGCAAAAGTTACAATATTAGCGGGTGCAGTTGCAACAGTTGCTGGTCTGTTTCCTGCATTTGCAATGAAACTATTAGGTTTTGTAGCATTATATGGGTTTATTTTATCTCCGTTTGGAGCTATTATTGCCTTCGAACACTTTTTTCATAAAGATTGGGGTATTAAAAAGAATTACGCAGAGGTAGCAGGGTTACAAATTAACAAAGCTGTATTGCTAGCTTGGGGAATTAGTTTTGGATTGTTTTATTTTATATCCGTAAAATTTGATGTCTTTTTATCCTTTGTAACTTTGCCTGCTTGGTTATTATGTGGTTTGTTATTTATGATTTTTAGTAAGTATTATCAAAATAAGAAATGAATCTAGTTTTGCTTTATAAGTTTATGAAATGGTGCAATGTTTTAAAACGAGTGTAAAAAGTTAGATTAGGTTTAATTATGTTGAAAAAACGATAGTTTTTTCAAGTTTACAATATGGTTTATTTCTGAATTTTAGATTTAGATGAATCACCAGGTAGTGAGTAGCTATCTTTTAGTTTTAGTGTTTAAGTGAAAAGGTCTTTCTGTTTTATGGAAGACCTTTTTTTATTTAAAAACCTTTGTGTTTAACAAGAGAAAATCCTCCAAAAAAATGGAGGCTTTTGTATGTTGTTTGTATAATTAGGGGAGGAATTCCTTTTATAAGAGTTGGTAAGTTGGTGAGTGGGAAGTCATGTTTAAGCTTTAAGCAGGACTAAATCATTGAGCTTTTTATGAGAGAAGTAGCTACGTCTGTGGGGTGTTAAATAAAATAAGTTACGTTTTGAATATGAGTTTTATTTGATAGTATAGGAGATTGTATATATTTTCTTAATTCAGAAAATCATATTTGGTAATTAAAATTTAAATATGTTATTATTTATTGAAATGATTTACTTGAATTTATGCTGTAGAGAGGTAGTAGTTATTTTATTTACAATACTTTATTTGGATGTTTTTGTAAAAATCCCGTATCTTTGTGTGCGCACACGAAAATAGTATTTAACGTAAACGAAAAGATATGAATTTATTTAATGTAGAGAAGAAAGTAATACTTATCACTGGAGGGGGAGGAGTATTAGGAGGTCAAATGGCTGAATATTTGTTAGGTAACGGAGCAACTGTTGTGATTTTGGACTATAAGCAGGAAATTGTAGATACTGCTTTAGAGAGACTTAAGAAAATAAGTAATGCTGTTGAAGGTTTTGTTTGTAATGTATTGGATGAAAAAAGCACAAAAGCAGTTTCAGATCAAATAATTTCTAAGTTGGGAAAGATCGATGTTTTAATTAATGCAGCAGGTGGTAATATGCCCGGAGCCACAATAGGTGAGGATCAAGATATATTTGATGTGAAAATCGATGATTTTAAAAAAGTAGTTGATCTGAATTTATTCGGAAGTATTATACCATCCTTAGTTTTCGGAAAGGCAATGACTGAGAATAAAGAAGGTGTCATAATAAATATATCATCTATGACAGCTCAAAGTGCAATTACTCGAGTGGTTGGATATTCGGCGTCTAAGGCAGCAATAGATAATTATACAAAATGGTTGTCTGTGGAGTTAGCTTCTAAGTTTGGTGATGGTATGCGTGTAAATGCAATTGCACCAGGATTCTTTATTGGAAATCAGAATCGTGCTTTGTTAACAAATGAAGATGGATCTTATACAGAAAGAGGGAATACTATTATTCAAAATACTCCTATGAAACGTTTTGGTGAAGCAGATGAGTTAAATGGATCTATTCATTTCTTATGTTCAGAAGCTTCTAAATTTGTGACAGGTGTTGTTGTGCCTATTGATGGTGGATTTAGTGCATTTAGTGGAGTATAATTAAAATTTTAGAAAATGGAACAAACGTGGAGATGGTATGGGCCAATGGATCCTGTACAGTTATCAGATATTAAACAAGCAGGGGCTACAGGTGTGGTTTCAGCATTACATCAAATTCCAAATGGAGAAATTTGGACAAAAGAGGAAATCTTAGAAAGAAAGGAAATTATCGAATCAGCAGGTTTGACTTGGTCAGTGGTTGAAAGTATTCCTGTACACGAAAATATCAAAACAAGATCTGGTGATTTTGAATTGTATATTGAGCGATATAAAAAAAGTATCGAAAATCTTGCAAGTTGTGGTATCTATACTGTTTGCTATAATTTTATGCCTGTTTTGGATTGGACCAGAACCGATTTAGAATTTGAAGTAGAGGATGGATCAAAAGCATTGCGTTTTGATGTAGCAGCCTTTGCAGCTTTTGAATTATTTCTATTAAAAAGACCAGGAGCTGAAAATGAATATTCCGAGAAACAGATAGCCGAAGCAAAAAAAGTCTTCCAGGCAATGTCTGAAGCAGAAAAGGAAAAGTTGATTAAAAATATTATAGCTGGGCTCCCAGGAGCTGAAGAAGGTTATACTATAGAGCAGTTTCAAAATATTTTGGATACATATAAAGATATTGATGCTCAAAAATTAAAAGAAAATTTAGTCGCTTTTTTAAAGGAAATCATTCCGGTTGCCTCTCAGAACGAAGTGATGATGTGTATTCATCCTGACGACCCTCCATATCAAATTTTAGGTTTGCCAAGGGTGGTTAGTACTGAGGAAGATTATGCTTATATTTTTGACCAGGTACCTGATATATCTAATGGAATTACTTATTGTACGGGATCCTTAGGTGTAAGAGAGGATAATAATTTAGTTAAGATTTTTAAGAGATTTGCAGATAGAGTACACTTTTTGCACTTAAGAAGTACACAACGTGATGCTGTTGGAAATTTCTACGAAGCAAATCACTTAGAAGGTGATGTTGATATGTATGCGGTCATTAAGGAAGCGTTACTAGAAGAAAAAAGAAGAATTTCAGAAGGAAGGAAAGATGCGTTGATACCAATGAGACCTGATCACGGTCATCAAATGTTAGATGATTTATCGAAGAAAACGAATCCAGGTTATTCAGGAATTGGAAGATTGAGGGGACTTTCCGAATTACGAGGTCTTGAATATGGAATAAAAAGAAGCTTGTAATATGGAATTTTCCAAAGGAATACATTCTGAAATAGAAAATTTATTTCTAAATTCGGAAACGGCGAAAACACTCTATTTTGAGTACGCTTGTAAAATGCCAATTATTGATTACCACAATCATCTCTCTGCAAAAAAGATAGCTGAAAATGTACCAGTATCAAATATTACAGAGGCTTGGTTGGCAGAGGATCACTATAAATGGAGGTCAATGCGTATGAATGGTATTGATGAGAGTTATGTGACAGGTGATACTTCTAATTTAGAAAAGTTTCAAAAATGGGCGGAAACAGTACCTTATACAGTTGGAAATCCATTATTCCATTGGAATCAATTGGAGCTAAAGAGATACTTTAATATAAATGAAATTTTACAACCTTCTAATGCCACTGAAGTATATGCTAGATGTAATGAGATTTTAGAGAAAAAAACGCCTCAAGATTTGTTAAAAGATAGGAATGTTGAAGTTATTTGTACTACTGACGATCCTGTAGATTCTTTGGAATATCATATTGAGATTGCAAATGGTGATTTTTTTACCAAAGTATTACCAACATTTAGGTCTGATAATATATTTTTTATTGATACTGATAATTTCAAGAACTACTTATCACAATTAGGAGAGGCCTCTGGAGTTCAAATTACAAGTTTGAAAAGTTTATTGAAAGCTATATCTAATCGGATAGAGTTTTTCGATTCGGTAGGTTGTAAATTATCTGATTATGGGGTTTCTGGAGAATTGGTGATTGAAGATGCTACAGAAGAGGAGGTAACTGCAATTTTTTCTCGTTTTTTGCTAGGTATTAAATTATCTAAAATTGAAATAGCAAAGTATAGAACATTTATGCTTTTGACTCTGGCAAAAAAATATCACGATAAAGATTGGGTACAACAATATCATTTAGGAGCAATTAGAAATAATAATGATAGACTTACCAAAGTTTTTGGTGCAGATGCAGGATGTGATTCTATAGGAGATTATTCTATAGCAGAATACTTGTCAAAGTTTTTAAATCATCTAGATTCTCAAGAAAAGTTAGCGAAAACAATTACATATAATTTGAATCCAGCATATGATGAGGTGTTTGCGACCATGATGGGGAATTTTGCATCGAGCGGAGTTCCAGGAAAAATGCAATGGGGAGCAGCATGGTGGTTTTTGGATCAAAAGCAGGGAATTGAAAAAAATCTTAAAACTTTATCTAGTTTAGGTTTATTAAGTCGCTCGTTAGGAATGTTAACCGATAGTAGAAGTTTTTTGAGTTTTCCTAGGCATGAATATTTTAGACGAGTCCTTTGTGATTTAATTGGTGAGCAAATAGAGAATGGAGAATTACCGAGTGATATACCGTTTTTCGGAAAGTTTGTTGAAAATATATCGTATTACAACACGAAGAGTTATTTTAATTTTTAATAAAATAAAGAGGAATCAAGACCCTTTTTTTGCAATTATAAGCGTTCAAAGAAGTTGTTTTTTTTATTGAGAGATTTTTTATAAATTTATGTCCCTTTCTAAATACCATGTTTTAAGGGATGTAAGTTTAGGGAATAAAATAATTTCAAAAAAAGCGATTTTTTTCATTGTTGTAACGATAAAAAGATCTAGTTTTGCATCCGCTAAGGAAAACAGCTATTGTTGTTTTGACAGGCGAAGAGTTCTTTAAAATGCTGGTAAAATTTAAGATTAAGAGTTTTAAAAAATAAATTAAATTTTATTTTTTTATAACGAAAAAAGGTTTTAGATTTGCAGCCGCTAACACGCCAAGCGTTGTTAGTGAGAAAAGAAACAAACCAGATCTAAGATCTGACGTTCATTGAAAATATTGAAATTGACAGCGTAAAATTAAAGATTAAATTACGTGTTTTTAGTAACACGAATTCTGATTAGAGTAAGCTAGTATCGTATAAAAACAAGTCACTTCGGTGACTAAAAAAAATAACGATGAAGAGTTTGATCCTGGCTCAGGATGAACGCTAGCGGCAGGCTTAACACATGCAAGTCGAGGGGTAACAGGGAGAAGCTTGCTTTTCTGCTGACGACCGGCGCACGGGTGCGTAACGCGTATAGAATCTACCTTGTACAGAGGGATAGCCCAGAGAAATTTGGATTAATACCTCATAGTATAACTGAATGGCATCGTTTAGTTATTAAACATTTATGGGTACAAGATGACTATGCGTCCTATTAGTTAGTTGGTAAGGTAACGGCTTACCAAGACATCGATAGGTAGGGGTCCTGAGAGGGAGATCCCCCACACTGGTACTGAGACACGGACCAGACTCCTACGGGAGGCAGCAGTGAGGAATATTGGACAATGGAGGCAACTCTGATCCAGCCATGCCGCGTGAAGGAAGACTGCCCTATGGGTTGTAAACTTCTTTTATATAGGAAGAAACACTCTTACGTGTAAGAGCTTGACGGTACTATATGAATAAGGACCGGCTAACTCCGTGCCAGCAGCCGCGGTAATACGGAGGGTCCGAGCGTTATCCGGAATCATTGGGTTTAAAGGGTCCGTAGGTGGACTAATAAGTCAGAGGTGAAATCCCATAGCTCAACTATGGAACTGCCTTTGATACTGTTAGTCTTGAGTTACTTGGAAGTAGATAGAATGTGTAGTGTAGCGGTGAAATGCATAGATATTACACAGAATACCGATTGCGAAGGCAGTCTACTACGAGTATACTGACACTGATGGACGAAAGCGTGGGGAGCGAACGGGATTAGATACCCCGGTAGTCCACGCCGTAAACGATGGACACTAGTTGTTGGGATTTATCTCAGTGACTAAGCGAAAGTGATAAGTGTCCCACCTGGGGAGTACGGTCGCAAGATTGAAACTCAAAGGAATTGACGGGGGCCCGCACAAGCGGTGGAGCATGTGGTTTAATTCGATGATACGCGAGGAACCTTACCAGGGCTTAAATGTAGGATGCATTAGGTAGAGATACTTATTTCTTCGGACTTCTTACAAGGTGCTGCATGGTTGTCGTCAGCTCGTGCCGTGAGGTGTCAGGTTAAGTCCTATAACGAGCGCAACCCCTATTTTTAGTTGCTAACAGGTTAAGCTGAGGACTCTAAAGAGACTGCCGGTGCAAACCGTGAGGAAGGTGGGGATGACGTCAAATCATCACGGCCCTTACGTCCTGGGCTACACACGTGCTACAATGGTATGGACAGAGAGCAGCCACCTGGCGACAGGGAGCGAATCTACAAACCATATCACAGTTCGGATCGGAGTCTGCAACTCGACTCCGTGAAGCTGGAATCGCTAGTAATCGCATATCAGCCATGATGCGGTGAATACGTTCCCGGGCCTTGTACACACCGCCCGTCAAGCCATGGAAGCTGGGAGTGCCTGAAGTCGGTCACCGCAAGGAGCCGCCTAGGGTAAAACTGGTAACTAGGGCTAAGTCGTAACAAGGTAGCCGTACCGGAAGGTGCGGCTGGAACACCTCCTTTCTAGAGAAAGAGATGTTAGGTTATGAAAATTAAGAATTGTTTAATTCTTTAATTGCTGTTCAATTTTATATTATATACAAGACTAAAAGAAACAGAGTCTCGTAGCTCAGCTGGTTAGAGCGCTACACTGATAATGTAGAGGTCGGCAGTTCGAGTCTGCCCGAGACTACTTTTTTAAAAAAGAGTTAGGTATATAACATATAGGAAATTTTAGAAGTTGAGTATTCGTTAGAAGTCTAACGACTAACTACCCAATACTAGCTACTAGTAATTTTGGGGGATTAGCTCAGCTGGCTAGAGCGCCTGCCTTGCACGCAGGAGGTCATCGGTTCGACTCCGATATTCTCCACAAAAGTCAATTGACAATTATCAGTTGACAATTAGCAATTTTATAATTGTTATTTGTTATTTGAGAATTGTTTATTGCAAAGAGTTCATTGACATATTGAAATACTGATATCGTATGATATTAGAAGTTATATTTTAGAAAAACTAAAATTAATAACGAGCTATAATACAAATAGAGGCATGCATAGCATGCAAACCGTAGAAGGTATTTAGTTTGGGATAAGTATTAATACTTATTTCCTGCTACTAATTACATGATACAAATAATAGAATAAAAGAGCAAAAAGTACAAAAAGCTAAGTAAGGGCGTATGGCGGATGCCTAGGCTCTCAGAGGCGATGAAGGACGCGATAAGCTGCGATAAGCTTCGGGGATTTGCACATAAGAATTGATCCGAAGATTTCCGAATGGGACAACCCAGCATGTTGAAGACATGTTACTCCGCAAGGAGGGCGAACCCGGTGAACTGAAACATCTAAGTAACCGGAGGAAGAGAAAACAATAGTGATTCCGTTAGTAGTGGCGAGCGAACGCGGATTAGCCCAAACCAATCTTGTTTCGGCAAGTTTGGGGTTGTAGGACCACGACATTTGATGTTAATTGAATCAGAACAAACTGGAAAGTTTGGCCATAGAGGGTGATAGCCCCGTACGGGTAAGATTAATTATTGATAGTGGTATCCTGAGTAGTGCGGGACACGAGTAATCCTGTATGAATCCACCGGGACCATCCGGTAAGGCTAAATACTCCTGAGAGACCGATAGTGAACTAGTACCGTGAGGGAAAGGTGAAAAGAACCCTAAGTAAGGGAGTGAAAGAGATCCTGAAACCGTACGCCTACAAGCGGTCGAAGCACATTTACTGTGTGACGGCGTGCCTTTTGCATAATGAGCCTACGAGTTACTGTTTCTAGCAAGGTTAAGTGATTCAGTCACGCAGCCGTAGCGAAAGCGAGTCTGAATAGGGCGTATAGTTAGTAGTAGTAGACGCGAAACCTGGTGATCTACCCATGGGCAGGTTGAAGCTGTAGTAACATACAGTGGAGGACCGAACCCGTTGACGTTGAAAAGTCTTGGGATGACCTGTGGGTAGGGGTGAAAGGCCAATCAAACCAGGAAATAGCTCGTACTCCCCGAAATGCATTTAGGTGCAGCGTTGTGGTTTAGTTTATTAGAGGTAGAGCTACTGATTGGATGCGGGGGCTTCACCGCCTACCAATTCCTGACAAACTCCGAATGCTAATAAATATACACAGCAGTGAGGGCATGGGTGCTAAGGTCCATGTCCGAGAGGGAAAGAACCCAGACCATCAGCTAAGGTCCCCAAATATATACTAAGTTGAACTAACGAGGTTCGATTGCATAGACAGCTAGGATGTTGGCTTGGAAGCAGCCATTCATTTAAAGAGTGCGTAACAGCTCACTAGTCGAGCGATCGAGCATGGATAATAATCGGGCATAAGTATATTACCGAAGCTATGGATTTATGATTTATCATAAGTGGTAGGGGAGCATTCTAGTTGCGTTGAAGGTGTTCTGTAAGGAATGCTGGAGCGTCTAGAAAAGAAAATGTAGGCATAAGTAACGATAAGGCGGGTGAGAAACCCGCCCACCGAAAGACCAAGGTTTCCTCAGCGATGCTAATCAGCTGAGGGTTAGTCGGGACCTAAGGCGAACCCGAAAGGGGTAGTCGATGGACAACTGGTTAATATTCCAGTACCTGCTCACGTTAAAAGTGACGGATTCGTATAGTTGTTGCGTACTGACAGAATAGTACGTTGAAGGGAGTGGTAACACCCCGATAGTACACTGAGACTTCGGTCAAGGTGATAATACAGCGAAGCGAGTTCCAAGAAAAGCGAGTGAAGCAGCCCGTACCCTAAACCGACACAGGTGGTTGGGAAGAGAATTCTAAGGTGCTCGAGTGATTCATGGCTAAGGAACTAGGCAAAATCGCCCCGTAACTTCGGGAGAAGGGGCGCCCATCTATGATGGGCCGCAGTGAATAGGTCCAGGCGACTGTTTATCAAAAACACAGGGCTCTGCTAAAACGAAAGTTGATGTATAGGGCCTGACACCTGCCCGGTGCTGGAAGGTTAAGTGGAGGAGTTAGCTTCGGCGACGCTCTCAAATGAAGCCCCAGTAAACGGCGGCCGTAACTATAACGGTCCTAAGGTAGCGAAATTCCTTGTCGGGTAAGTTCCGACCTGCACGAATGGTGCAACGATCTGGACACTGTCTCAGCCATGAGCTCGGTGAAATTGTAGTATCGGTGAAGATGCCGATTACCCGCTACGGGACGAAAAGACCCCGTGAACCTTTACTATAGCTTAGTATTGACTTTGGATAAGTAATGTGTAGGATAGGTGGGAGACATCGATCATGCGTCGCCAGGCGTATGTTAGTCGTCCTTGAAATACCACCCTTTGCTTGTCTAGAGCCTAACCCTGCGAAGGGGACAGTGCTTGGTGGGTAGTTTGACTGGGGTGGTCGCCTCCAAAAGAGTAACGGAGGCTTCTAAAGGTACCCTCAGCACGCTTGGTAACCGTGCGTAGAGTGCAATGGCATAAGGGTGCTTGACTGCGAGACTAACAAGTCGATCAGGTTGGAAACAAGAGCATAGTGATCCGGTGGTTCCGCATGGAAGGGCCATCGCTCAAAGGATAAAAGGTACTCCGGGGATAACAGGCTGATCTCCCCCAAGAGCTCACATCGACGGGGGGGTTTGGCACCTCGATGTCGGCTCGTCACATCCTGGGGCTGGAGAAGGTCCCAAGGGTTGGGCTGTTCGCCCATTAAAGTGGCACGCGAGCTGGGTTCAGAACGTCGTGAGACAGTTCGGTCTCTATCTGTAGCGGGCGTTAGAAATTTGCGTGGATCTGACTCTAGTACGAGAGGACCGAGTTGGACTAACCTCTGGTGTATCTGTTGTTCTGCTAAGGGCATTGCAGAGTAGCTACGTTGGGAAGGGATAAGCGCTGAAAGCATATAAGCGCGAAACCCACCACAAGATGAGATTTCTTTAAAGGGTCGTGGAAGATTACCACGTTGATAGGCTATAGGTGTAAAGGCAGTAATGTCATAGCCAAGTAGTACTAATAACCCATAGGCTTTTGTACAAAGAACTTCCGCTAGGCAACTAGCGGGAGGGAAACTCTTTATACATTCTATTACTCCAAATATTATAGCACTTCTAATTTGAATATTATATTTATGGCATCTGTGATGCATTTCAATATGTTAATTATTAAATACTGGTTTAAGAAATTAGACTAGCAAAGACCTTAAGGTGGTTATTGCGATAGGGCTCACCTCTTCCCATTCCGAACAGAGAAGTTAAACCTATCAGCGCAGATGGTACTGCCTAACCGGTGGGAGAGTATGTCACCGCCTTTTTTTGAAACCTCAATCAGTAAAATGATTGAGGTTTTTTTTTGTGATAAACTTAAAATACTTTTTACTGCATCGATACTATTGAACAATGTATACACGAAAGCTGATATTGAAACAATACAATCTTATAAAAAAATCCCTCTTATTAGATAATAAGAGGGATTTTTAAGAATTATATAATAACTAAAGCTTATTGTTTTGTTAGGATAGTATCTGTAATTAAATTCATTAAAGATATTCCAGCAATTTCCGCTTGCTGCGGAAGCAGGCTTGCTTCTGTCATCCCAGGAACTGTATTCATTTCTAAAAAATGAGGTTCATCATTAATAAAGATAAATTCAGATCTCGAAAAACCACTCATGTTTAAAGATTTGTATAGATGTTTTGCTGCTCTGGAAACATTCTCTTTTTGAATACTATTGATCCTGGCTGGTGTGATTTCTTGAGATTTACCGAGATATTTTGCTTCATAATCAAAGAAATCGTTTTCAGATACAATTTCCGTTATGGGTAGTACTATGATTTCTCTATTATATTGAATTACGCCAACAGAAACTTCTATTCCATCAAGAAAAGATTCAATAAGGATTTCGTGGTCTTCTTGGAATGCTATTTCTAAAGCTTTATCTAAATCTTCTATCTTATGTACTTTGCTAATCCCAAAACTAGAACCAGCATTGTTAGGTTTTACAAAAAAAGGAAGTCCAACCTTTTTGATAATAAATTCATTAGAATAGTCATCGCCTTTGTTTAAATAGATGGATGTTGCGGTTTTAATGCCATAACTTTTGGCAACACTTAAACAATCTCTTTTGTTAAAGGTTAACGCCATCTGGTAAAAGGGTGCAGAACTATAAGGAATATTTAGTAAATCAAAATATGCCAATATTTTACCATCTTCACCAGGAGTTCCATGGATAACATTAAAAACAAAGTCGAATAGAATCTTTTTATTATCTATAGTAGCTGAAAAATCATTTTTATCAATAGGATGCAGCTTATTATCAGAATCGATTAAAGACCAGCTTTTTTTCGAGATTATAATTTTATATGAATTGAATTGAGCTGTGTCAATATTATTGTATACGACAGTTCCACTTTTTATTGAGATGTCGTGCTCAGAGGAGAATCCTCCCATAATAACTGCTATGTTCTTTTTTGTCATAGAATTGGACTAAGAATTAGGCTTCAAAAATATCAAATATAATTTAATAAGGTACCTATTCGTTTTATATCTTTGTTTAAAATAGTGAAAAATGAGTTTAGGTAGATACATCGTAAGCAAACAGTTTTTAATTCAGTTGAGCATTGCTATTGTAATGGTAGTTTTAATTTTTATCGGACTGGTAAATTGGCTTACAACCACAACAAATCATAATGAAGAAATAAAAGTACCAGATTTATCTAGGTTGAGTGTAGAAGTAGCTCAGAAGAAATTAGCGGAGTTGAATTTAAGATTTGAAGTGATTGATTCTGCTAGTTATAATCCTGATTATCCTAAGAAATCTGTGATTAATCAATTTCCAGAAAAGGAATCTTATGTCAAAGAAAATAGAAAGATATTTTTGACGTTGAACCCTTCTAAATATGGTAAAGTTGAAATTCAGGAATTTTATGGTAAAACTAAATATGAGGTCATTGCACAGTTAAAATCATCTGGCTTTGTAATTGGAAAAATATTGTTTATCCCAGATATCGGTAGAAATGTTGTTAGAAAGCTTAGAAGTGATGGTAATTACTTAAAACAAGGTGATAAATTAGAAAAACACTCTGAAATCGATTTAGTTTTGGGTAATGGTAAAGGAAAATAATATGATAGAACAGGGAGTAGAAAATAATGAATTGGACCAAGAGGATCAATTTGAGCATTATAGATTTGTAGCCGCTGACGGACAGGTTCCATTAAGAGTTGATAAGTTTTTAATGAATTTTATTGAAAGAGCAACTAGAAATAAAATTCAAGAGGCTGCGAAAGCTGGAAAAATATTTGCAAATGATGTTGCAGTGAAGTCGAGCTATAAAGTGAAGGCAAAAGATGTTATTACGGTTGTATTAGAGTTTCCACCAGTAGAACATGAATTAGTTGCTGAAGATTTGCCATTGGATATAGTTTATGAGGATGATGCTTTGATCGTTGTAAATAAAAAGGCTGGTATGGTTGTGCATCCTGGTCATGGAAATTATACAGGTACCCTTGTAAATGGATTGATGCATCATATAGAAAATTTACCAAAAAATAGTAATGAGCGTCCTGGTTTGGTGCATCGAATAGACAAAGATACAAGTGGTCTATTAGTGATTGCAAAAACGGAAGCAGCCATGACTTTTTTAGCCAAACAATTTTTTGACAAAACTACGGAAAGGGTTTATCATGCCTTGGTATGGGGAAACATTGAAGAGGATGAAGGTACGATTGAAGGTAATATTGGTAGAAGCTTAAAAAATAGGCTTCAGATGTCGGTTTTTCCAGATGGAGATTTTGGAAAACATGCAGTGAGTCATTTTAAAGTTTTAGAGAGATTTAATTATGTAACTTTGGTGGAATGTCGTTTAGAAACGGGTAGAACACATCAGATACGTGCTCATTTTAAATATATTGGACATACTTTATTTAATGATGCTAGGTATGGTGGTGATGCAGTATTAAAAGGAACAACATTTACTAAATACAAGCAGTTTGTTGAGAATACTTTTAAAGAGTTACCAAGACAGGCTTTACATGCAAAAACGCTTGGTTTTATGCATCCAACGACAAAGGAGATGATGAGATTTACATCAGATACTCCAGAAGATATGTTGAGTGCCTTGGAAAGATGGCGTGCTTATACAATCAACACAAAAGAAGATCTTAAATAAAATAATGATTTATTTGTTATGAAAATAGTTATTTCCCCTGCCAAATCTTTAGATTTGGATTCAGCAATACCAACAAATAGTTTTAGTCAACCTGAATTCTTAGAGGATTCAGAAAAGATTTCAGCGGTTTTGAAAAAGAAATCACCCAAAAAAATAGGTGAATTAATGTCTATTTCAGCCAAATTGTCTGATTTAAATTGGCAAAGGAATCAGGATTGGAAATTACCATTTGATCTTGAGAATGCTAGGCAAGCTGTATATGCTTTTAAGGGTGATGTATATATCGGTTTGGATGCCTATACTATTGAAGAGAATAAATTAGGACAATTGAACGATAAGTTGCGAATTTTGTCTGGTTTATATGGTATTCTAAAACCTTTGGATTTGATTCAAGCTTATAGATTGGAAATGGGAACTAAATTAAAGGTAGGAACCAAAGAAAATTTATATCAATTTTGGGGAAATAAAATAACAGATTTGCTTAATGCTGAAATGAAGGAAGGGGAGCTTTTGGTAAATTTGGCAAGTAATGAATATTACAAAGTAGTAAAACCTAAATTAGTCAATAACACCATTGTAACTCCTCAATTTAAAGACTATAAAGATGGAAAGCTTAAGATGATTTCATTTTTCGCAAAAAAAGCAAGGGGTATGATGGTTAGATATATTATTGATAATGATATAAATGATGTTGAAGGATTAAAAGGGTTTAATGTAGATGGCTATGGTTTTAGTGAAGAATTGTCGACAGAGAAAGAGCTTGTCTTTGTGAGATAGAAGAAAATCGGAAGTGTTTTTTTTACAATACTTTTTAATACATAGGCAACCACAATTGTGATTAGAAAATAGAGTGCAAAATATAGATATTGGTTATGTTTTTTCGCTGGATTATTCGTTATTTCCAACCATGGTTGTCTTAAAAAACCGCTAACAGCGAATAAGTACATTGAAAGTTCGCCAATCTTGATAATCGTTTTTCCAAGGTATGTGTTTCTTGTTTGTTTATAGAAACCTGTTAAGACAGGTATTGTAATAAGAATCATGCTAATTTGCGTAAAAGACCATACATACGTGTTGTATTGCCCGAATATGAAAATTAGGATAGACAGTAACCAAATTATCAAAAAAGGTTTAGTTTGCTTTGAGGTGGCCCATATGATTCCAATAATAAATACAGGTAGGTTTCCAATGAAATTGTAATATAAACTGAAATTAATTTTAGTAAAAATACTAGCAGTGGATAAAATTATTAGGTAGGTAATGATTATAATAAAGTATAATCCATGGTTATGTTTTTTATGAATTTTCATCAAAAAAGGGAAACAAAAGTATAATTGAACGATCATTGAATAAAACCAATAAGGGCCGCTAAGAGTGAAAACCTTTCCTGGAATTAAATTAGCAACTAAAGTGTATCTAATTGCTATAGATTCTATAACTCGATATGAAAAATCCATATTGAGAATGATATACCGGTAAAATAACAATAGAATTATTGCAATCGTAAAAGTTGGGTAGAGTTTTATGAAACGATTCGTTATAAATCTTTTAAATTTTAATTCTTTACCGTAGTATACAATTGCGAGGCCGTATCCACTGCAGAAAATAAATATTTGTATTCCAAAATGGCCAAAATAAGTAACAAAATTTTGAAAAAAACGTGAAGGAGAATTAAGCGTTTGACTAATGAAATTATTTATTTGATTTGGCTGGAAGTAAAATTCATTATGACCTACTGAAGGAACTATATGATTAAAATAGTTATGAAAAATAATCATGAGAATACCAATTCCTTTTAAATAAGAAGTAGCTTTGAGGCTGATTTTATCTATATTCATGAAAATTGTAATGCTTTAATCAAATATATATATAATTTTAGTCATTGTATGTATTGCATGTTGTCAACTTATATTTAAAATAATTTTATGAAAGGATTACCTAAAGCGCACATTGCGATTTTAATTAAGGAAGATTTTATTTTTGATTATGAAGTATTAGGAATCAAAAGAAAGCCCAAAGACATATTGTTTTTTACGGAGAAGACTATTACTAATTTAGTGTTGGAGGAGTCTAAAAGGGATTCTTCTGTGATTCTAGAGCGAGAAGGTCAAACCTTACGAACCATGTCTAGTGGAGAACGTAAACTTGCAGTACTTAAATATCTTTTACATTTAAAGCCAACATTTTTATTTGTAGATACTATTCATGAGAATTTGGATTCCAAAAATCTTTTGCTGATTGATGAATTATTACGAGACTATGCTAAAGTGGGGTATTTGATTCAAGTTATGAGAAAGGCTTCCATTCCTTTGATTCGCTCTGTTGCATTTTTTAATTTTCATGATAATTCTTTGATTCCCTACAAAGGAACTATTGAGGAATATTTTGATAATGAAAATACTAATTTGACTCTTTTAAAAATCCCTGATACTACAACTAATTTCATTTACAATTATAAAAACTTTGTAAACCTAAGAAATGTCACTATTAAGTTTTTTGACAAAGTTGTTTTAAAGAATATTGACTGGCAGATTAATTTAGGTGAATTTTGGCAATTGATTGGAGAAAACGGTAGTGGTAAAACAACATTACTGTCCTTAATCACGGGTGATAGTCATAAGGCCTATGGACAGAATATTATTTTATTTGATAAATTAAAAGGAACGGAAGAGAATGTTTGGGAAATCAAACAAAAAATAGGATACTTTACACCAAATATAACAGAATTATTTAACAGAAGGCATTCAGTTTTACATATGGTGTTATCTGGTTTTTATGATTCTGTTGGATTATATGTTAAGCCTTTAGATAGTCATATTGCCTTAGCGAAAGAATGGATTGAATTAATTGGATTGTCAGAATTCTTAAACAGTACTTTTATGACTTTGCCACTTTCGAAACAACGAATGGTATTGATTGCTCGAGCGATGGTAAAGCATCCACCTTTATTGATTTTAGATGAGCCAACTTCAGGATTGGATGCTGAAAGTACCCAGTTAATAGTAAAGCTGATCAACAGAATAGGAAAACAAACAAAAACTACCATTATTTACGTGTCCCATAGAATGGAAGATGGTTTGACTCCAGATAAAACATATAAATTATCAAAATCATCTAGTGGATCAACAGGTGAAATCCTGTAATCGTTTTTATTCATGTGACAATTTAGTCATATTCTGATTCTTTTTTTACATAAAAAATGACATCCTGTCATTATAAAAAATGATTATCTGACATTTTATGAGTCATTTATTGTTGGCACAAAGATTGACTATAGCTAATCGTAAATTTGATATAAACAGATTAAATATAAATATTATGAGTAAGATTATTGGAATCGATTTAGGAACAACAAATTCATGTGTTTCTGTAATGGAGGGTAATGAACCAGTTGTTATCCCTAATGCAGAAGGAAAAAGAACTACACCATCTATAGTTGCATTTGTAGAAGGAGGAGAGCGTAAAGTTGGAGACCCTGCAAAAAGACAAGCGGTAACAAACCCAACAAAAACGATTGCATCTGTGAAGCGTTTCATGGGAAATAAATTTTCTGAATGTGCTAGTGAAGTTTCAAGAGTACCTTATAAAGTTGTAAAAGGAGACAACGATACACCTAGAGTTGATATTGATGGTCGTTTGTATACTCCACAAGAAGTTTCAGCAATGACACTTCAAAAAATGAAAAAAACAGCAGAAGATTACTTAGGAGCTGATGTTTCAGAAGCGGTAATTACTGTACCAGCATACTTTAACGATGCACAGCGTCAAGCTACAAAAGAAGCGGGTGAAATTGCAGGTTTAAAAGTACAAAGAATTATTAATGAGCCTACTGCAGCTGCATTGGCTTATGGAATTGATAAAAAAGGGACTGACCAAAAGATTGCTGTATACGATTTAGGTGGGGGTACATTTGATATTTCTATCTTAGAAATTGGAGAAGGAGTATTTGAAGTATTGTCTACAAATGGAGATACTCACTTAGGAGGGGATGACTTTGATGAAGTTATTATCGACTGGTTAGCGGATGAGTTTAAATCAGAGGAAGATGTAGATTTACGTTTGGATCCTATGGCTTTACAACGTTTGAAAGAAGCTGCTGAAAAAGCAAAAGTTGAATTGTCTTCTTCTGCTCAAACAGAAATTAATTTACCATATGTTACGGCTACTGCTGCAGGACCTAAGCATTTAGTAAAAACATTAACACGTGCTAAATTTGAGCAATTAGCTGCTGAATTGGTAACACGTTCTATGGAGCCAGTTAAGAAAGCATTGCAAGATGCAGATTTATCAACTTCTGAAATTGATGAAGTAATTTTAGTAGGAGGGTCTACAAGAATTCCTGTAATCCAAGAAAAAGTAAAAGAATTCTTTGGTAAAGAACCTAATAAAGGAGTAAACCCTGATGAAGTTGTTGCCATTGGAGCAGCGATTCAAGGAGGAGTTTTAGCAGGTGATGTAAAAGATGTATTGTTATTAGACGTTACACCTTTATCATTAGGAATTGAGACTATGGGGAATGTTTTCACTAAATTAATTGAAGCGAATACTACAATTCCAACTAAAAAATCTCAAGTGTTCTCTACAGCTGTAGACAACCAACCATCTGTTGATATCCATGTGTTACAAGGAGAAAGAGCAATGGCTGCGGATAACAAAACAATTGGTCGTTTCCAATTAACAGATATTCCACCAGCACAAAGAGGAGCACCTCAAATTGAAGTAACATTTGATATTGATGCAAATGGAATTATTAAAGTATCTGCAGTAGATAAGGCTACAAACAAATCTCAAGAAATTAAGATTGAAGCTTCATCTGGATTGTCAGAAGAGGAAATTGCAAAAATGAAAGCTGATGCTGAAGCAAATGCTGACGCTGATGCTAAAGCAAAAGAAACTGCGGAGAAGTTAAATACAGCGGATCAAATGATTTTCCAAACGGAAACTCAATTGAAAGAAGTTGAAGGAAAACTTCCTGAAGATAAAAAAGCACCTATTGATGCTGCTTTAGCTGAATTGAAAACAGCACATGCTGCTAAAGATATTACAGCTATTGACACTGCAACAGAGGCTTTAAATACTGCTTTACAAGGAGCTGCAGCTGAATTTCAAGCTGCTGCACAGCAAGCACAAGGTGGTGCTGATGCTGGAGCTCAGCAAGCAGAACCAAACGGAAGTACTGAAGATTCAGTAGAAGATGTTGATTTTGAAGAGGTAAAATAATTTATCTTAAAAATACTATTGATGAATAGCCATTTGGAAACTTCCAAATGGCTATTTTTTTATTTAATATAAATGGACTGTTATGAAAATAATCCAAAAAGAAGTTACATTGAAACCGAAATCGAGAGGTTATCATTTAATAACCAGTGAAGTATTGTGTGAAATCTCAGAAATTAACCAAATAATGCAAGGTCAACTCCAGGTTTTTATTAAACATACTTCCGCTAGTCTTACGATCAATGAAAATGCCGACCCAACGGTAAGAGAGGATTTTGAAACGCACATAAATAAAATGATTCCAGAAAACATGCCTTATTATAAGCATGATTATGAAGGAGCAGATGATATGCCTGCTCATATTAAAGCTTCAATGTTAGGATCTTCTGTTACGATTCCCATAACTAACGGAAAACTAAATATGGGGATTTGGCAAGGAATATATTTGGGGGAACATAGAAATTATGGTGGAGCGCGTACTATTGTACTTACGGCAATTGGAAATTAATTTGAAACAGGATAATGCATTTGAACCAATTTATTTGAAAAATAAAGTATGGCTTTTGTTCTGTGCCTGCTGTGTCATATCAATAAAATAGCATATTCTCCTAACACTATATTGATAATCAATGAATAACTGTTTTAATAGCTTTTTCGAAGGCTGTTACTAAAGATATAATCAGTACTTATACGACATAATTTAACAAAAGGATAAATAAAATAGTTGTGAAAGCATTTCGTAATACCTAATAAAGTACCTATTTTTGCAAGGTTTCACATTATACACAAACAGATTTAAGATTTGACGACTTCTACATCTAAAAAAAATACAGGGAAAGAGTTATACGATTATCAAAAAGAAGCTTTAAGGCAAATTTTTGGAAAAATTGAAAGTAACCCAGAGAGTTATAATTTAGTTTATCAATTACCAACAGGTGGTGGTAAAACGGTAATTTTTTCTGAAATAGCGCGACGTTATATTGAGGAAACAGGAAAGAAAGTTTTGATTTTAACTCATAGAATTGAGTTATGTAATCAGACTTCAAGAATGTTGACTGAATTTGATGTTAAAAATAAAATAATTAACAGTAACGTAAAAGAACTGCATGATCAAGACGAATACATGTGTTTTGTTGCGATGGTAGAAACTTTAAAGAATCGTTTGAATGACGACAAATTAGAGTTGGATCAGATTGGATTGGTTATTATTGATGAGGCTCATTATAATTCCTTTAGAAAGTTATTTAAATATTTTGAAAACTGTTTTATTTTAGGAGTTACGGCAACACCGTTAAGTTCTAATATGAAATTGCCGATGAATGAAATTTACAATGAATTGTTAGTTGGAGAACCGGTTCAATCATTGGTAGATAGAGGTTTCTTAGCTAAAGCTACAACGTACACGTATGACGTTGCTTTGGGAACCTTAAAAGTTGGTATTAATGGAGATTATACCGTTAAGTCGTCAGAAGAGCTGTATTCAAATAACTTGATGCAGGAAAAGTTACTTTATGCTTATGAAGAGAAGTCCTTGGGTAAAAAAACATTGATTTTTAACAATGGTATAAACACATCTTTACATGTTTATGAAACTTTTAAGGCAGAGGGGTATGATGTAATGCACTTGGATAACACGAATTCTAAGCAAGAGAGAGAATATATTTTGAAATGGTTTAAGGAAACTCCAAATGCCATTTTAACATCAGTTGGGATTTTAACAACTGGATTTGATGAACCGTCGGTTGAAACTATTATCTTAAATAGAGCAACAAAATCAATTACTTTATACTATCAGATGATTGGTAGGGGATCTCGTGTAATAGGGGATAAAAAAGATTTTACGGTATTAGACTTAGGTAATAATGCTGCTAGATTTGGTTTATGGGGAACTCCTTTAGATTGGAGAAAAATATTTAGCTCTCCGTTATACTATTTAGATAACTTAATTGGAGATGAGGATATAGAACGTAATTTTACCTATACGATGCCTCCAGAGATTAGAGCGGAGTTTCCGAATTCAACGGATTTTTACTTTAATGTAAAAGAGGAATACGATAAAGCTATTAAGATGAATATTAAATCTAAGGTAGTGTTGGATAAATCTATAGAACAGCATTGTAAGTTATGTGTAGAGAATAGTGAAGATGTTTTTGATGCACGTATTCTTTCTAGATTGTTACAAGATGATATTTCAGATAGAATTAAAAAATATTCTTATTGTATTATAAAAAGTACCAAAAACTATATTCAATGGTTAGAGGATGATTATAAGAGAAGATTAAGCACTATGATTAACCAAAGTTTTTCATAGTAAGTAATAAAAAAAGGCTAACAGAAATGTTAGCCTTTTTTTATTTGTTTAATTTTTTATTAATCTTGTTTTAAAGAACCTTCTTGAAGTGCTTTGTAGTTTTCATGACAGTCCAAAATGGCCTCTACAACTTGCAAGTCACTAGCAGTTCTAATAAAATATTCTGAGTAGTTACAATCGTCCAATAGTTCTTGAAGTTGTTTCTCATTCATATCTAAATATTCCATCATAACCTCTCTATCAAACTTCTGACCTAAAATCTCTCTCAACTCATCTTCATCCTTCAGTTTTTTTAGCTTTTTAAGGGATTTTGGTTTTTTTCCAAACATATTATACATAAAATCTACTGGATGGAAAACAGCTGCATTTAAAGAAGTGAAACTTTTGGGAGTTGGTTTTCCAGTCTCATAAGTTTGCGCTAATCCATTGATATGAATTCTTGTGTATTTGTCTTTAGGAACTTGTTTGATATCCACTTCCAAGACACCAATCAAATTGTGCGTTTTTACAGTCACCTCTCCAATTTCATCAGCCTTTTCGTATAGGGTAATCGATAGCTCATTTCCCTTAAGTAAATCATTTGTGATTTTAAGTTTTATAGATTGATATCCAATATAGGAAATCATGATTGTATCATTAACGGTAGCAGGAATACTAAACTGACCATCAAAATTGGTAGTTGTACCACGCACAGAGTTTAAGTTTAAAATATGAGAACCACCTAAAGGCTCTTTGGATTTTCCATCTAAAATAACACCATTCAAATCGACAGATTTCTGAGTTTCTTGAGAATACCCGAAAAAGGTAATTAAAGTAGCGAAAAGGAATGTTAGAACAATTTTTTGCATGATACAAGTATACTAATTATCAACAGAAATGTTGTTAAAAAATTTAGAAATTACGCATCGTTAAAGATCTCGGGTGAGATTTATTTAGTCTGATGAAGAGTAATCGAGTTGTTGTGCACACAAGAAGACTCGAACTTCCACGTCCTTACGGACACGAGCCCCTCAAGCCCGCGCGTCTACCAATTCCGCCATGTGTGCATTTAATTGTGTATTGCAATCGGATGCAAATATAGGAATGTAACTAAGACTAAAAAAGGTTCTTATAAAATTAAATTTAGGATTATTAAAAAAATAGACCCTTAGAAATAGAAGTACGATATTTATTTTTTTTGGTCAAAATAAAATTAGGTCTTTTTTAACTTAAAATTTTTTAGTGAGTTTAAATAGGAAAAATCAAGAAATTATTTTTCAGTTAAATTAATGAAAAAATAATCTTTGATTTATAGCGTGAATTTATGGAGTAAGAGTTTTTTTAGGAGAATTTTAAACAAAAAAAAGACTAAGTGAAACTTAGTCTTTTTGTTTTATGTGACCGGGCTGGGGCTCGAACCCAGGACCCTCTCCTTAAAAGGGAGATGCTCTACCAACTGAGCTACCAGGTCATGCAATGCGTTATTGCGAGTGCAAATATACCTCCATATTTTAATTCTGCAAGAAAATTAGAGTACTTTTTTAAGCTTTTTTTTTCAAGAAATGTAAGCCTAATAGAATCAGTAAAATAGAATGGAATAAAATATTTTTTTTTAAAATATTTTGGCATTCAAGACTTAAATTAAGTAAGCAATTGCCGAATCTTCTTTAAATTCTACCTTGATATGCTCTTTAAGAGAAGTAGATAAAGAGATTCCTTTAAAATCTGCTTTTACTGGATATTTTTTGTGATTTCTATTAACTAACACCGCCGTTTTGAATCTTACCAATGATACCTCTAAAAAGTGCTTAACTCCGTAGATTAATGTGGAACCAGAATTTAGAACATCGTCAACTAAAACTAAAGACTTGTTTTCATAACCTTCTTTAGGCATTGAAGTAGTAACTTCTTCTCTCGGATTTTTTTTGTTGATGTTCACCTCACATAAACTTATTTTTAGTTCAGATATTTCTTCTAGTATTTGTTGAATTCGAGTAGCAAAGATGTAGCCGTTACCACAAATACCCGCAAGAATAACTTCTTTCTCATTTACATTATTTTCTAAAATTTGATACGCAATTCTTCGCGTTTTATGAACGATTTGGTCGTTGGTGAGGATACTATTGTCTGTCATTATTGTTTCTTTATGGTATAATTTTTTATTTGAAAAAGAGTGGCTACTCATCATCATCGTTGTCTTCAATATCTATTAAAAATGGATCTTCATAATATTCATCGATATCTCTTCTATCTTTTTTAGTTGGTCTTCCCACACCTTTTTTACGATAATAATCTTTAGAGTATTTAAGTAATTCTTGCGCATCAAACTCTTCTTTAGGAGTAGTGTCTTTTCTGTACAAGTCAACCAATTTTGCACCCATTCTGTTTTTGGGGATATCTAAAACTTCTATCTGATAATTTATTTGGTTTTTACGAATGCTAATTTTTTCTCCAATATAAACATCCTTCGCAGGTTTAACATTGGCGCCATTTATTTTTATATGTCCCTTTTTACAGGCCTCCGTAGCAAGAGATCTTGTTTTATAATATCGTATTGTCCACAGGTATTTATCAATTCTCATTCAAAAAGTTAAAATGTTACTATATACTTTTAACAAAGATAGGAAAATTGTACATTGCGACTTTTAAAAATAAGTACTTCAATTCACTAAAAATGAATAAAAATATTCTTTTAAGCTTTATTATTATAGCTTCGATTATCATTGTTTCTTGTAAAAAAGATGATAATCAAATTGAGATTCCTCCGTTTGATCATGAGGCTCAGATATCTATAGATCAAGATTCAATATATCTATACTTAGCGAATCATTATTACAATACCAAAGACAGCGTTTTTTGGACTATTGGTACAGGAAGTGAAGCCACTGGAGCATTGCCTAAAGCGGATCAGTTACCTTTAAATTTAGATACTAATTTAGACTCTATTGAGGGCATTGATGCAAATGGAACTGTTGCGGATTATAAAATGTATTATTACGAGATTGCTGCAGGAATTGATACTGGTAATGAAGGTTATTCTAGCCCATCTCCTGTAGATTCTGTTTTTGTGAAATATGCAGGTACGTTATTGGATAGCACCGTGTTTGATTCTAGAGAAGATTACCCTATTTGGTTTATGTTACCGAATACAATTCAAGGATGGGCA
Source organism: Flavicella sp. IMCC45537 (assembly GCF_057197705.1). Classification (NCBI taxonomy): domain Bacteria; kingdom Pseudomonadati; phylum Bacteroidota; class Flavobacteriia; order Flavobacteriales; family Flavobacteriaceae; genus Flavicella; species Flavicella sp. IMCC45537. Next base: position 1,296,144 of record NZ_CM170067.1, on the reverse strand, counting down.
AGAGGATTACCTAAATTTAAAAGAGGAACTTTTGAAACAGATACAGATGATGATTTTATTTTTCATAATTCAGGAAAAGGGTATTTAATTATGCCTTCAGGTTTAGGATACCAAAATGGAGGTACTGCATTGATTCCGGCAAATTCGCCATTGATTTTTAGAATTGAATTGAATGATGTAAAATTAATCGATACAGATCTAGATATGGTTCCAACGAAATTTGAAATTAATTATGATCTCGCCGGTAATATAACCACGTATAATACAGATGGTGATACAAAAGATGATTTTGAGGATGTAGATGATAATAATGATTTTAATCTTACTAAAGATCAGGTGCTCTTGGAATTCCCGGATGTTGATGCTCGAGGGAATGTAGAATTTTCTTATGAAACAGATGAAAACGGACAGCAGCAAATAGTGAGTCCAACGGGTGGAACACCTCAATATAAAGTATTATAGAATTAGTTTCAGGACATAAAAAAAACCAGACAATTTGTCTGGCTTTTTTTATTTATTAGGTATTCTTTTTAAAATTTCTAAAAAGAATTTCCAAAACTTTTGTGTGGATTTGATATTCACTTTTTCATCTGGGGAGTGTGCACCTCTGATGGTTGGACCAAATGAAATCATTTCCATATTGGGATAATGCGTACCAAGTATTCCGCATTCTAAACCTGCATGACAAGCCATTACATGAGGTTCTTCATTAAAAAGATGTTTGTATGTGTCTTGTAAAACAGCACATATTTCTGTGTTAGGGTTAGGCTCCCAACCCGGATAATTCCCAGAAACAGTCGTTTTATAGTTGGCGAGTTCAAAAACGCTTTCAATACTGTTTACTAAGTTTTGTTTTCCTGATTCAGAGAAAGATCTTGTTAGACAGGCTATCTCAATATTTCCATTTGCTACAGAGATACGAGCTACATTATTAGAAGTCTCAACCAATTCCGGGATTTTTGAATTCATGGAAAACACTCCGTTATGAATTGCCGAAATAACTTGTAATAACTGTTTTTGAAGGTCTTGTGGTATTCCTTTTTTAGTGCTCTCGGTTTTGACAAAATCTATTTTTAAGTTTTTTTCTTGAAGTTGGAATTCTAATACAATTGTTGCTTGTATGAGACTAAAAGCTTTTTCAAGATTAGAAAAATCAGAATTATTTACACGGATTAATGCTTTTGCCTCTCTAGGTATCGCGTTTCTAAGGTTTCCGCCATGTAACTGAATAAGATTAAAATCAATACACTTATCAAGATAAAGCAATACTCTGTTAAGTAATTTATTAGCATTTCCCAATCCCTTGTGGATATCCATTCCTGAATGACCACCATTCAATCCAAAGATCGAAATTTCAACAGAAATATCCTTATCACTTACTATTTCGGTATAATCTGACGTTCCAGTGATATCAATTCCACCAGCGCAACCAATTGATATTTCATCATCGTCCTCCGTATCAAGATTCAATAAAATATCTCCAGATAGAAATCCCGGTTGTAGTTCCATAGCTCCGGTCATTCCTGTTTCTTCATCAACCGTGAATAAAGCCTCAATCGCAGGATGTTCAATGGTAGTAGAAGAAAGTACGCTCATAATAGCAGCGACACCGATACCATTATCAGCCCCTAAGGTTGTTCCTAGGGCGTGAATCCATCCATCAGTAATGTCCATTTTGATTCCCTCTTTATCAAAATCAAAACTAGTAGCATCGTTTTTTTGATGTACCATGTCTAAATGAGACTGTAATACTATTGTTTTTTTGTTTTCAAAACCTTTTGTCGCAGGTTTTTTGATCAAAACGTTTTGGATAGCATCTACTTTTGTTTCTAAACCTAATTTTTCTCCAAAGGCTACCATAAAAGCAACAATGCGTTCTTCTTTTTTAGAGGGTCTTGGAATGGCATTAAGGTCGGAAAAATGATTCCATAAAACTTTAGGCTCTGTATTTCTGATTTCTGTGTGCATGGAGATTGGTTTTATTACATTTCTAAGATTATTGAATCGAGCGGTTTTCTAACTTTTTTCAAATCTGCCATGTAATCATCCTTAGCACGTTTTCCAACCGGTAATAGCAGAACTGATTTTAAATTGTGTTTTTCTAAATTTAAAACCTCATCAAATTTTTCTGGGTTGAACCCTTCCATAGGACAACTGTCAATTTTTTGTGTCGCACATACCGTTAATAGGTTTCCAAGTGCAATATAAGCTTGAGATTTAGCTGCATTTAATAGTTCTTCTTGTTCGGTCTTTTCATATGTTCCTGTTAAATAATCCTTAAACGGGGCAAGGATTTCATCAGGTGTATTTCTGACTTTTTTCACCAATTTGAAATAATTCTCTACATCTTCTACAGTAGATTCTTTTTGAATACAGATCACAAATAAATGTGAAGCATCTGCCACTTGTCTTTGACCATAGGCATGAGACACAAGTGTTTCTCTAAGTTCTTTATTTTGAATCACAATTAGTTTTATTGGCTGTAAACCAAAAGAAGTTGCCGTTAAATTGAAAGATTCTTTTAATATATCTAACTGATCAGTGCTAAGTTGAAAATCCGAATCAAATTTTTTAGTAGCATATCGCCATTGTAGGCTTTCTAGAATATCCATTCTTTATATTTTTTTAGACTACAAAAATAAGTCAATCTAATTTTAGATTATAAAATTATTTACCAATATAGATTTTATTAATTGATGCTTCTATCAATCTAAGTTATAATAATGTGGATGTTTTTTTCTAACTTAAATAAAAAAAACTATGAAAAGAATGGAAGCTACACTATCTAATGTTCCCATAAATGAAGATTTTTTATATTATCTATGGAAGTTTAAATTATTTGACTTTAAAGAATTAGAGACGATCAATAAACAAAAAATTGCTATTATTTCAATAGGGACATTCAATCAAAATAGTGGTCCAGATTTTTTGAATGGATTCATGGAAATTGATGGACAAAAATGGGGAGGGAATGTGGAGTTTCATGTAAAGTCTTCTGACTGGTATGTGCACGGTCATGAAAGCGATAAAAATTATGATACTGTGATTTTGCATGTAGTTTGGGAATATAATGTTCCGGTGTTTTATTCTAATCAAACGGAAATACCTACATTACAACTGAAAGATTATGTAAATGCTACTATTTTAAATAGGTATTATGAACTGTTCTCTCAGAAGAAGAAATGGATTTTATGTGAGAACAAAATAGGCAATACAGATTCCTTTATTATGTCGAGTTGGTTAAATCGACTATATTTTGAACGTCTTGAACAAAAATATGACGTAATATTAGAACTGTTAAAAACGAATAAAAACGATTGGGAGGCAGTTTTGTTTTTGTTGCTTTCTAGGTGTTTTGGTATGAAAATAAATGCAGAGTCATTTTTTAGTTTAGCAAAATCAATAAATTTTAAATTGATTCGAAAATATAGAAATGAAGAAGGAATGTTGGAAACACTTCTTTTTGGCCAAGCAGGATTTTTAGAGGAAGAGATTGAAGACGGCTACTTTCTAAAGATGAAAAGCGAATATCAATTTTTAAAAAGAAAACATAACTTGTACCCGATGAATAAGGAGCAGTTTTTGTTTTTCAGATTGAGACCTAATAATTTTCCAAGCATAAGAATTTCTCAATTTGTAAAATTATATGAAACTCAGCCTCATTTATTTTCTGAATTGATTGCGTGTGATACGTTAGAAGATTATTATGAGCTTTTGACAACAGAAACATCAAGTTATTGGAAAAATCATTATGTGTTTGGCAAGATGTCTGCAGAGAAAAAGAAAAATATTTCCAAAAAATTCATCGATTTGTTACTTATAAACGTGATCATACCGATCCAATATGCATACAGGAAATATAATTTTGAACATGAATTTAATGATTTGGAAAATTTAATTTCTTCTATAAAGCAAGAAAATAATTCGGTCATCAATCTATTTATAGAAAAAGGAGTTTCTGTTACATCTGCAATGGATAGTCAAGCATTACTAGAGTTAAAAAACAATTATTGTGATTTAAAAAAGTGTTTGAATTGCACAATAGGTCTTCAAATATTAAAGAATAATTGTTAATGATGATACACTAAAAATACATTTGGTTTTCTTTAACATATTGAAAATGTCATTTCACTTTTGAAATACTCCATTTCACATTATTCATCTTATTTAGGTTTTCAAATGAATCTACATTTGTCCTATACTAATCATATAAAAATTAATAAGATGAAAAATTTAATAAAAAGTACCAAAACGATTTTGTTAGCTATGTTAACAGTAGGATTTTTAGCTTCGTGTAATGATGATACGAGTGAAACAGGACCTGTAGAACCTCAGGATCCGATTGAGGTAAGTTTAGGTTTTGAGGGATATACATTAACTCCAGAACCGCAAGGACAACGTAAGGTAGCGAAAACAGATGATTCGAATATCCCGCATATTTATCAAACGCAAGGATATACTGTTGAAATTACAGGTGGTGTTTCCAACGGAAAAGTCATATTTTCAGGAGTAGATTTAGCAGCTCCAGAAGGACTATCATTCACTGCGGTAGGAGATGTTGATGTGAAGGTGTTTCATCCTAATTTTAATGAATCCGACGTTACAGAAGAAGCTTATTATGGAACGGAAAATCAAACCATAACATATGGTACAGCTGAAGCATTAATTAAAACGAACTTAGTGCAAGGTTTTGTTATCGTAACTGAAGGGGATGGCGCAGAGAATGTAATTACAGGTGTAGATGTTAATACAATTCAAGGAAAGGTAAAGGATATCCCTTATTATTCTGCATCTGCTAATTTTGTGGTAAATGTTTATACTACAGGACAAGATTTGACAGGTACTGCAGCGAATACTATAGGAGCAGGGGTAAGGTTTACTGTAGATTCCAATGGACAATTAATTAAGTTTGAGTTGCCAGAATTTGGAAACCCAGATGATGGAGATTTGACTCCGATTGTTCCAACAAAATAATCGATAAGTGATATTGAAAAAAGGCAACAATTTATTGTTGCCTTTTTTTTGTTCAATATTTTGCAGTTATAGAAACACTTTGATTTAATCAAAGTTTAGTGAATACTGTTGTGTTTATAGCGTAAGGAGGTGATGTTTTTATTCGGAAAATTATTAGGAATCTATACGTGGCATAAAATGGTTTTTCCTTAAATCATAAAAAAGACATTTCAGTATTAAAATATTCCATCTCACTTAAAACTTTTTAAATAGGGGATCAAATGAGTATACATTTGTCCTATACTAATCATATAAAAATTAATAAGATGAAAAATTTAATAAAGAAAACTAAGACCGTTTTATTAGCAATGTTAACAGTAGGATTCTTAGCATCATGTAATGATGATACAAGTGAAACAGGTCCTGTAGAACCTCAAGATCCTATTGAGGTAAATTTAGGGTTTGAGGGGTATACATTAACCCCAGAACCAGAAGGACAACGTAAGGTTGCAAAAACAGATGATTCCAATATCCCGCATATTTATCAAACGCAAGGATATACAGTTGAAATCTCGGGAGGAGTTTCTAACGGTACAGTAATTTTTACGGATATCGATTTAGCTTCAGAGGAAGGGATTTCATTTACTGCCGTAGGAGATGTTAATGTAAAAGTGTACCATCCAGATTTCAATGAGATAGCAGTTACAGAACAAGCTTATTATGGAACTGAGAATCAAGAGATACTATATGGTACTTCTGAAACTTTGATTAAAACAAAGCTGGTTCAAGGTTTTGTTATTGTAACAGAGGGAGATGGTGCTGAAAATGTAATTACAGGTTTGGATGTTAATACCATTCAAGGGAAATCTAAAGACATACCATATTATTCTGCGGACGCAAGTTTTGTAGTAAATGTATACACTACAGGTCAAGATTTAACAGGTACTGCAACCAACACAATAGGAGCAGGAGTTAGATTTACCGTAGATTCAAATGGACAGTTGATAGAGTTTGAATTGCCAGAGTTTGGTGATCCAGAAGATGGAGATTTGACGCCTCAATAATTAAATAATAATTTTAAAAAAAGGCAGCAAAGTAACGCTGCCTTTTTTATTAAAGAGGGAAGTGGAGTTACTTTAAAAAATTAAAAGTTATTTCAGACATTAATAAAGATACTTCATGTAGAAATTTCCCTAACTAGGAAAAATCAAAACTACATTTGATATTAATCAAAACAGATAATTATGAAAGCAATAAAATATCTAGTACTGACTGCAATGTCAGTAATCGTTTTAGGAATGTTGTCTTCATGTAGTGATAGTACTTTAGAAGAAGAAACACCCGTAGAACCGCAAGAACCACGTATGATTCATTTAGGTTTTGATGGATTGGTTTTAACTCCAAATGCAAAAGGTGTTGCTGCAAAAACAGAGGATTTGCATACCTATGTAACGGATGGTTATAATATTCAAATAACAGGAGGGATAGCTCCAGAAGATTCCTATTTGACAGAGGTGGATTTGACTCAAGGACTCACCTTAGAGGTCACAGGTGATATCGTAATGACCGTGTCTCATCCAAGATTTTACAGTAACAATGTACTTCAAGAGGCTTTTTACGGTATTCAATCGTATACGATTCCCACAGGAAGTTCTGACCATAATATTGTCCCTTTGGAGCTAGTTCAAGGTTTTGTGATGGTAACATCTGATGAATTAGCGGAGCCTTTAATTACATCCATAAAAATTTTGGGGCAACCTGCGGAGTTAGATGTTGTTTATTATTTGGATACACCAGTGGTTGATGTTCTTGTTGAAACAGATGGTTATGGAACATTAAGAGGAGAACATAATACAGAATTGGGTGAAGGGGTTCAGTATAATGTAACTATCTCAGGAGATGGGATTGAATTTACTTTTCCAGAGTTTGGAGATCCTGGTGATGGAGTATGGGGACCAGGTTTATAATAATATGAAAAGGAGAAATTATGAAAGCTATTATAAAATTACTTTTTGTTGCATTTATTTTGGTTTTAATAGGTTGTCAGGATAATGACGCTGAAATCGAGCCAGAAAATCCAGAAACAGCACGTTATGTATATGTGTCTTTTAATGTGCCATATATGTCATCTAATAATGATGTTACAGCCAAAAATATGCATAACTATATAACTCATGGTTATACAGTAAATTTTACAGGAGAGATTTCAGAAGAGTTTGAAATAGTTACGAATGTAAATATGAACGAGCCTTTAAAAATAGAAGTTTCAGGAGATGTTGTGATTTCTGTAGTTCATCCTGATTATGATAAATCAGGAATTTCTAAAAAAGCATTTTTTTCAGTTGAAGAAGTACGGTTGGCAACAGAAATACAAGACGAATTAACAGTGGATTTGAACTTTACACAGGGTTATGTACTGGTTAATACAGAGGAAGACTTTGATTTTAATAAGTATAGTTTGACCATAAATGACATAGCAGCAGAGTTTAATACTACTTACTATTTGACTGATCAGATATTGATTAGTAAAATTTCATATCTAGGTATGTCAGTAGAAATTGGTAATACTAATATCATAGGTGATGGTTATGTGCATTATGCGTTTGAGGATGAAGAGGGAAATTTGAATTTTATGTAAAGTAATGAGCTTGTTGGGGCAAATAATAGTTTAACTATAAGAGAGCTAACTAAAGAAGTTGATATCGTTATAAATTGTTTTGATGAATCTAAGAAACTAATAAAAGCTCAAGATTACTTCTCGAGGTTTTTTAAAAATGAAGCCATGAAAAATTTAATAAAATTTAAATTCATTTCAAGAATATTAGTTGTATTGGTGTTTGTTTTACAGTCTTGTAATCAAGTAGATGATTTTGAAGACGGGAATATGGAGCCAAGTCTACCTGTTAAAAATATTGAAATAGGTTTTGGATTAGAGTTGGAGTCCTTGAAGGATAACCTTAGGGCAGGATTGAAAAATGCTATTGTTCATAATTACGAAAAACAAGGCTATAAAGTGATTGTTGAAGGTGGAATTGTTGGAGGGAATCAGGTTTTTAAGCATGTTGATTTGAATCAGAAATTAGAAATAGAAATAACAGGCCCCATTCAAGTTACAGTATTGCATCTTGGGTATAAAGAAGATCAGCTTCAAAAATCTGCTTATTTTGGAACTGTTTCTCAGGAAATAAATCCTATCGAAGGACAAAACAATATTGTGACATTAGATCTAGTACAGGGGTATGTTTGGGTAACAACATCAAGTTTTATAGAAGGATTTATTGATTATGTGAAAATAAATAATCAAGATGTTGATTTTAATTCCGTCTATTATGTAGGAGCATCTGAAGAAAAAGTGCAGGTGGATTTAAAAGTTTTTGGGAGAGTTTTAAAAGGACAACATACTAACATTCTAGGTGAAGGAATGGTTTATGATCTTACTGTTTCAGATATCATTGGAAATAATCCTCAAAAGAAACAATCTTATTCTTTTGATGATTTGAATTTAGAGCAGCTTCACGTTAAATCATTTTAAGAATTTCTATAGTTTGGAAGAAAAGGAAAAACTTTAGGACAGTTAAATGTCAGTTTAGTGAGTTATTTGGTTGTTTTACCTTAATTCAAATTTAGCTGAAGCTCATTGCTCTTACCTTTAACGTATAATTCGTGAGAAATGAAAAATTTAGTTCTAACAATTTTTATCTGCTCTTTGACTCTGGTTTCATGTAATAAAGAAAATCCAGAAGTAAATATTGTAGAGAAAGGAGAATTTAAGGAAACAGAGTTGCAATTTGTTTTACCAAAAAAGAATCATTCGATTGATGAACATGATGAGTTGAATTTTCAAGACTATGTGACGGATGGCTATAAAATTCATATCAGTGGAGCTATTCATCCAAGTCATAAAAATTTTACTGAAATAGATTTAATGCAAACGTTAAGGGTAAAATCTAATGGAGCTATAGTTGTAACTGTTGTACATCCAGATTTTGAACCCAATGAGTTAACAACAAAATCGTATTATGGAATTGATGAAGTAGATTTACTTGTTAATCAAGAAGTATTGCATGAGGTTGAAATGGACTTTGTTCAAGGAAGAGTTGTTGTGTTGGCAGAGGAAAATTTGGACGATTCGATTGAGGAAGTAAATATATTAGGTAAGTCGGCAATTTTTGATGTAACCTATTACACGGCTTCAGAAATGATAGAAGTTGAAATTATTACTAAAGAAGGAAGTTTTAAAAACGAGCATGCAAATATGTTGGGGGAAGAAACACATTATGTTTTGAACTCCTTAGAAGAAGGTCTTTTAATTGAAGATTATTAAGAGAATAATATTTTAATTAAACTGATTCTAACCAAATAATAACCATAAAATAGATTTGAAGTTTTGAATTTATTTTGAAAAATTAAATATTATGAAAACAATAATTGACAAAGGACTAAGATTTTTAGTATATACCTTGCTATCAGTTGCTATTGTTTCCTGTAATGATACAAGTGACTTGGAAGAAGGAGTGCCACCTACGAGCAACGAACCTTATGAAATAACGCTTGGTTTTGGTTTGACGCTTCAGCCGGGTAAGGATATGGATATTATCCATAATTATGAGAAAACAGGGTATAAAGTAGATATAAAAAATAATCTTGTAAATGGTGATTTACGATTAGAAGATGTTGATTTGACTCAACCCATTATTCTTGAAGTAACAGGACCTGTTGAGGTTACGGTTAAGCATCCAGATTTTAAAAAGAAAAAATTAGGAGAAGTCGCTTACTATGGATTGGATAAAGTGGATGTAGAGACTGCTCCTGGTACTGGTGTAGTTCAAGTTCCTCTTGAATTGATTCAGGGGTATGTTGCGGTGGAAGCGAACGGAATTATGGAAAGTTTTATCGAAAAAGTAAAGATAGGGAAAGATGAAGTGGAGTTGAATACCATTTATTATACGGATGAAACAAAAAAAGATATTAAGGTAGAAGTTGAGGTGTTTGGAAATGAAATTAAAGGAGAACATCAAAACGTAATTGGAGAAGGGGTTGTCTATGAAGTAACATTTTTTGATGCTATTGGAGGCTCTCAATCACAAAAAAATATAAATTTTGAAGATGTTGTTTTCAATATGGAAAGAATAATAGAGTAAAAAATGTCAGTTCTACTTTAGAACAAAAAAAAGGTCACCTATTTAGATAGGTGACCTTTTTTTATTTTAAGAGAATAGCTCTTAGAACAATTCTGGGAATTCTGTCGGATTTACCTCATGCATAATGGCATAAGCTGCCTCAAAAATATCTTCTTTAGATGGTTTTGAGAAATAATCACCATCACTTCCGTATGCTGGTCTATGTGCTTTAGCGCTAAGTGTGGCTGGTTTACTATCTAAATAATTGTAAGCATTTTGTTCGTCTAAGACCTTTTGAAGGATATATGCAGAGGCACCTCCCGGTACATCCTCATCTACAATTAGCAAGCGGTTTGTTTTTTTAACACTTTTAGAAATATCATGATTGATGTCAAAAGGCATTAATGATTGTGCATCAATAATTTCAATATCAATTCCGGCTTGTAATAAATCTAATGCAGTCTCTTCGACTATTCTTAAGGTAGAGCCATAGGATACAATCGTAATGTCAGCTCCTTGCTTAATAGTTTCAACATAGCCTATAGGAGTTGTAAATTCACCTAGATTATTAGGTAAGTTTTCTTTTAGTCTGTAACCATTTAAATTTTCTATAACAATGGCAGGTTCATCACATTTAAGCAGTGTATTGTAAAGTCCAGCGGCTTTGGTCATATTTCTAGGTACGAGTAAATGAACACCTCTTAACGTTCCTAAAATCATAGACATTGGAGAACCAGAATGCCAGATTCCTTCTAATCTGTGTCCTCTAGTTCGGATGATTAAAGGTGCTTTTTGTTTACCAAAAGTTCTGTATCGTAAACAGGCTAAATCATCACTTAAAGTTTGAATGGTATAGATTAAATAATCTAAATACTGAATTTCTGCAATAGGTCTTAAACCTCTTAAGGCCATTCCTATACCTTGTCCAATAATGGTAGATTCTCTAATTCCAGTATCTGTTACTCTATCTTCGCCAAATTTATCTTGTAGGCTTTCTAACCCTTGGTTTACATCACCAATTTTACCAGAATCTTCTCCAAAAATAAATACATCTGGATGTTTCTGTAAGATGGCGTCAAAATTATCTCTAATAATAATTCTTGCATCTACTTCTGGAATTTCTTCAGCGTATTTTGCAGGAATTTCATCAATAGTACTAACACCGTTTCCGGTATCATTATAAAGTTTTGTGCTATATCTATCTTGAGTGATTTGTTTGTTTTTTACCAACCAAGCTTGTAGTGCTTCTTTTTCTTCTGAATTTTCTAGTCGAAGAAATTGAGCTGCTTTTCTGGCGGTGGAGTAGATGTCTTTTCTTGAAGGTTCTTTGGTGGCAGCGAGTTCATTCCTCATTTTGATGATGAAATTTTTGTTCGCACTCACTAACGAAACAGCGTCAAGAAGTTGTACTAGTTCTTTTTGTTCCTTGTTTAAAGGTTCAAGAAAAGCCTTCCAAGCATCTTTTTTACCTTGAAGGACTTCCTTTTTTGCTCGTTTTTCAATTGCTTCTAATTCCGAGTTGTTTTGAATGATTCGTAAAACTCCATTAGGTGTTTCTAATTCAAATTCTTGAATCCATTCTTTAAATTTTTTATTACAGTCAAAATCAGCTTCCCACTTCAGACGTTCTTTGCTTTTGTATCTTTCGTGTGATCCAGAAGAAGAGTGTCCCTGAGGTTGTGTTAATTCTTGAACATGAATTAAAACAGGTACATGCTCTTTTCTTGAAATCTCTGCCGCCTTGCTATAAGTGTCTATCAGCTGTACATAGTCCCAGCCATCAACACGCATAATTTCAAGACCCTTATTTTTCTTGTCTCTTTGAAAGCCCTGTAAGACTTCAGAAATATTTTCCTTTGTTGTTTGATATTTGGCATGCACAGAAATTCCATATTCGTCATCCCAAACACTTGTAACCATTGGAATCTGTAATACCCCTGAAGCGTTTATAGCTTCAAAAAAGTGACCTTCACTAGTACTTGCATTTCCGATGGTTCCCCAACCAATTTCATTTCCGTTATTAGAGAATTTTTCATAACCTGATTTCAAACTATCCACATTTCTGTATAACTTCGAAGCATATGCTAGTCCAACAAGTCTAGGCATTTGAGCAGCAGTACAAGACACATCAGAACTTGTGTTGTATTGTTTTGTTTGATCTTTCCAATCTCCATTTTCATCAACAATATGGGTAGCAAAATGACCTCCCATTTGCCTACCAGCAGAAAACGGCTCATGATCAATATCGGTATGAGCATACAAACCCGCAAAAAATTGGCGAGGACTAAACTCACCCAATGCCATCATAAAGGTTTGATCTCTATAATAACCAGATCTCCAATCTCCTTTTTTAAAGGCTTTGGCCATTGCTATTTGAGGCAATTCTTTACCGTCGCCAAAAATTCCAAATTTGGCTTTACCTGTAAGTACTTCTTTTCTACCTAATAAACTGCATTCTCTACTAAGAACTGCGATATAGTAGTCTTGTAGAATTTCAGCTTTAAATTGTTCAAAAGATAAATTTTGTGAGGTAGTTTCAGATGTGGTAGAGGTCATACAAATAGCTTTGTTTGGTATTGCAAAGATACTGTTTTTCTATGGAATTTAAAAAGTGGTTTAGCTTCTGTAAATGAGGTGTTAAGGAGTTTTAGTAGTTGTCATTCGATTGATAAATGGAAATCCACTTTACAAAAATCCTCTACGTACAGAGTTGAATATTTTTAAAGGTTCAAGTACAAAAGTAAAACGGATTTTACTAAAGTAATCATTGTTCATTTCCCAACCATTATTCGAGTATACCGGTAGGTATAATTCAAATATTTCGTGCATAAAATTAAAGCGTATACCAGATTCATAGCCCAAAAACAGAGGGGTGTTTCTGCTTTTTAGTAATCCGACATCATTGTATATTTCAAGCCATTCCCATACGTTGAAACTCGTATTAAAAGTGGAAATCCATTGGTTTGCAAATTTTTGGTGGTCTTCTTTAAAAAAGGATTTAAATCCTCCTTCCGCAATGATGTATTGTTGGTATAAAAATCCAGCATCTTCTTCTCTACCATACATGTTGTACTCGAACAAGTAGTCTTGAGGTTTACTTAGACCATAGCTAAAATAATTTGAGTCAGGGTCTGTACTGTTTCCAATAAAAACACCTGTATACCATCTAAAATCTAATTGTCTATTGCTATCTGTTAATTTTCGATAACGAATGTCAGCAGAAACTTTGTTAAAAAAAGTTGCAAATTCCATACTGGTAGTAAAACGAAAGTCATTTATTATCTCAGGTCTTGAATAGCTGTACGTAAGTTTTACTAAATTATATTTGTCTTCGTTTGATTTTTCAATTCCTGGTGCAATTTCTTTATCGATTATATGGTATTTTATTCTTAAAAAATTATTTCCTGGAACGCGAAGCGATTTTCTATTAAAAAAAATAGTTGCACTTGGGTTAAAAGTGCTGTATCGATAATCTCTATCATAATGAAAACTGCTACCATTTATGGCAAATGTGTATTTATAAATTGTTTTGTTTTCTGGATAATGATTATACGAAAAACCAAAACCACCGGAGGTGTTGTTACTTTTAAAACTATAGGTGGGTACAAGGCTATATTCAAAAGTTTTAGGAAGTATTGCTTTGTTATGAAACTGAACTCCTAAAATTAATCCATCATAGTAATTATAGCCGACTCGCGGCTTGTAAAAAATTTGAGTATAATACGGATCATCAATATCCTTAATTAATTTAAACTGTAAGGGTCTTTCAAAAAGTTTAGGGTTTACATTTTTCCAATTATCTCGTTGATTGAATTCTGGGTATAAATATTCGTAATTTAAAGACACTTTGTCAAAATCTCCTTTTTTGATACTTACGATTTTAGTTGAGTCCACATCAGGAATCCATTTTTTCCATTTGATTTGTTTGTCTTTTACTCCATATAAAGCAACAGGAGCTGTTATATTTCTTTTGTTTTTTATGGTTATATAAACGGAGTCATTGTCTTGTTTGACTTTTTTTATAGTGTAATTTATTTTTTTCTTAGAGTTTAGAAAATCACCAAAAAACCAGTCCAAATCTTTATCAGTGTTCTTTGTTAATATTTGTCTAAATAAATCCGTAGAGTTGGTTTTGAATTTATCTTTTTCAATGAATTCTTTCAAGCTAGTTTTAAAAACATCTTTTTCTAGATAGTTATCAAGGTAGCGTAGCCCTAAACCCGATTTATAGCTATTGATTGTTTTTCTGTTAAAATTGGAAAGCGAGTCAATACGGGTAGTTAATGATTGGTCTAAATTTCTTCGCGCACTAAATTGATACATAAATGGATATTTTGCGTTAAAATCCATTTTTGTTAAGTTTAATGTTCTGATACCCCATATCTCAGAAAGGTTCCCTAAAATCTTTGCTTCGGGATAGAATTCTTGACAATATTCCATTAACAAATAAATTTCAATTCCTTCGGGTAACCAATAATCTTCATTTTTATTGACGATAACCATTTCCTCGACCATTTTTCTGCTCAAAGCCTTGAAAAATTCGATATCCCATTTAAAAACATCAGAAAAGTCACTTAAAAATTTAGGAACATCCAAACCATAGGCTCTGTTTTTAAATGCAGATTCTCGATCAACCATTATTTTTTTGTGAGGAAATTTGCCGAGAAATCTTTCAATAAATTCAATTTCTCGGTTTATTACACTTTTTTTAATCGCAGTAGGTAGTTTTTTATCTTCAATATTAGAAATAACCTTTATATGATCGGTTTGGTAAACAGGATAGCTTTTTTCTTTTGTAATATTTAGCTGGATATCCACTCTGTTTTTACCTTTAAGATTGTATATAGCAAGGTTTTTAGAATAGGTTTTAGTACTGTATAAATCTGTATTAACATGATAGGAGATTGGTACATGAATTTTTAAATCATAATCCATGGCTTCCATATACATATGGTCTACATCTTTATTGTTGTAAGCTTTCCAATTGCCGTTTTCATTTACTGCAGGTACCAAATACCAATACCTTAAAATATAATCGTTTAGATAGTCTTTTCCGTAACCCGTAAACTTATTGCTCGGTATTTTAACCTTGTAATTAGCAGTTAGTATTAAAGAGTCGTTCGGTTGTAATGTTTTGTTTAGAAGAACCTCAACAAGTTCCCTAGAGCCCTTATAGTCTTGAAATTTGGTGGGTTTGAAATTAATAGAAAGTCTTCTTATTTCTGAGTTACCTCGTTCAATGGAGTCTGCAAAATATAACGACTTTTTAAAGCTTTCTAACATTCGTTTTGTTAGAACTGTGTTTCTGTCAATGAAACTATTTGGCCAGTTATGTAAAACTAAATTATGTAAAGGCTTACCACTTTTATTGACATAGGTTATTTTCTGTTGGATAGCCAGTTGATCTACATCAGGAAGCAGTAAAGCTTTGATTTCGATTTTGGAATTTTGGGCATATCCAACAGAAATTACAACTGATAAAAAAATAAAGAATGATACTATTTTCCGCACAGTTTTTTTAAAAATTAAAAGTTTGGTTTCAAACTATATTTAGAATAGAATTTATTAAGGTGATCTATAGCCTCATCTGCAGTATCAACAATCCTAAATAAATTTAAGTCTTCCTTGCTTATTGTTGCGTTTTCTTCAAGAAGTACCTTTTTTATCCAATCTATAATACCGCTCCAAAAACTAGAATCGACAAGTATAATAGGAAAGCGACCTATTTTTTTAGTTTGAATCAGTGTAATGGCTTCAAATAATTCATCTAAAGTCCCCATTCCACCAGGCATTACAATAAAACCTTGAGAATATTTTACGAACATTACCTTTCTAACAAAGAAATAATCAAAATCCAAGCTCATTCCTTTGCTTATAAATGGATTGTCATTTTGTTCAAATGGAAGCTCAATGTTCAGACCTACAGAAGTTCCGTTACCTCTATGAGCTCCTTTGTTTCCAGCCTCCATAATTCCGGGTCCGCCTCCAGTAATAACTCCATAGCCGTTTTGTGTTAATTTATATCCAATTTCCTCTGCAAGGATGTAATGTTTGTGTTCTGGCTTAGTCCTTGCTGATCCAAAGATACTTACAGATGGTCCTATACGGCTCAAACGCTCATATCCATCAACAAATTCAGCCATTACTTTAAAAATTGCCCAGGAATCATTTGTTTTAATTTCATTCCATGTTTTGGGCGTGAATCGATCTCTTATCTTTCTATCTTCGTTTGGGCTCATATTTGTTTATTTTTGATACTGAATCATCTGATAAAAATATTGAAATACTTAGATGATTAGTGATTTGTAAGCCTAATGATACAGCTTTTAAACTAAGATTGCAAGAGTTCTTTCTTTAAAAATTTTGCTGTATAGCTTTTTTTATTTTTTATAATTTCTTCAGGTGTTCCTTTGCATAAAATGGTTCCTCCATTTCGTCCTCCTTCTAAACCAACGTCAATAATATGATCAGCTAATTTGATAACGTCCATATTGTGTTCTATAATTAGAACAGTATTTCCTTTATCAGTTAATTTATTGAGTACATTCATAAGAACATTGATGTCTTCAAAATGCAATCCAGTAGTAGGTTCGTCTAAGATATAAAAGGTATTACCAGTATCCTTTTTTGATAGCTCTGATGCTAATTTTATACGTTGCGCTTCTCCACCAGATAAGGTGGTAGATTGTTGACCTAGAGTTATGTATCCAAGTCCAACATCTTGTATGGTTTTGATCTTTTTGTAGATTTTTGGGATAGAGTCGAAAAACGGAACAGCTTCGTTTATAGTCATATTCAATACATCAGAAATAGATTTACCTTTGTACCTGATTTCTAAAGTTTCTCTGTTGAATCTTTTCCCTTGACATGTCTCACATTCTACAAATACATCCGGTAAAAAGTTCATTTCAATAACCTTTAACCCGCCTCCTTGACAGGTTTCACATCTTCCGCCTTTCACGTTAAATGAAAATCTTCCTGCTTTATAACCACGAATCATGGATTCGGGAGTTTTAGCAAACAGACTACGTATTTCACTAAATACCCCAGTATAAGTTGCTGGATTTGATCTAGGGGTTCTACCTATTGGGGATTGATCTATATCAATTATTTTATCAACATGTTCTAAGCCTTTGATAGATTTATAAGGCATTGGTTCTTTAACTCCTCTATAAATGTGTTTATTTAAAATTGGGTATAAAGTACCATTTATAAGCGTTGATTTTCCGCTTCCCGATACACCGGTTACACAAATCATTTTGCCCAAAGGAAAAGTGACTGAAACGTTTTTTAAGTTGTTTCCTGAGGCTCCTTTTAGAACAAGTTCATTTCCATTTCCTTTTCTTCTTTCCGTCGGAACTTTAATTTGTTTTCTTTTTGTAAGGTAATCTGCGGTTAAGGTGCTTTCTTGAATCATTTCATTATAAGTTCCTTTACTCACAATTTCACCGCCATGTCTACCTGCACCCGGACCAATGTCCAATACATAATCGGCACATTCCATCATGTCTTGATCGTGTTCTACCACAAGGACCGAATTACCGATATCTCTCAGTTTTATGAGAGAGTTGATTAGTCTTTCGTTGTCTCTTTGATGAAGCCCGATGCTAGGCTCATCTAAAATATAAAGTACTCCAACTAATTGAGAACCAATCTGTGTTGCAAGTCTGATTCTTTGGGCTTCTCCACCAGATAACGATTTAGAGGTTCTGTCAATGGTTAAATATTCTAATCCTACATCGAGTAGAAATTGAATACGTGTACGTATTTCTTTAATTATCTCAACTCCAATAATTTTTTGATCTGAACTTAGTTTAGCTTCGAGATTCGCAAACCATTCTGCTAATTCACCAACATCCATTTGTGCAAGTTCTGAAATGTTTTTTTCTGCAACTTTAAAGTGCAAAGACTCCTTGTTTAATCTATTACCGTTACAAGTA
Source organism: Flavicella sp. IMCC45537 (assembly GCF_057197705.1). Classification (NCBI taxonomy): domain Bacteria; kingdom Pseudomonadati; phylum Bacteroidota; class Flavobacteriia; order Flavobacteriales; family Flavobacteriaceae; genus Flavicella; species Flavicella sp. IMCC45537. The sequence goes on along the minus strand of NZ_CM170067.1, from coordinate 1,278,131 downwards.
GAACATTTGCTTTCGTCCATAAAACCTTTGGCCCATCTTTTAATGGTGTTCGAATCACTATTGTGATATTGGTCCGTGATAAACGCATTGATTCCTTCAAAATCAATCTCATATTTCCTGGTAACGCCAAGGGATTTAGAGTTGATTTCGAACTTTTCCTTTCCACCATTAAGTATAATCTCTAAAGCTTCTTTTGGGATTTTATTGATGGGATCGGTTAATTTGAATTTAAAACGATCCGCTATTAGTTGCAATTGTTTAAAAATCCAACTATTTTTTTGTTCGCCCAGGGGAGCAAATCCTCCAGCAGCTATAGAAATACTAGTATCTGGAACTAATTTTTCAAAGGTAGTATGCTTTACCACTCCTAAACCATTACAAGAATCACAAGCTCCTTTAGGGGAGTTGAATGAAAATGAGTTTGGTTCGGGATTCGGATAAGCGATTCCCGTAGATGGACACATCAAGTTTTTACTAAAGTATCTTGGTGTTTCGCCTTGATGTTCTATTACCATTAAAATATTCTCACCAGAATATAAGGCAGTTTTAATGCTTTCTTCCAAGCGTTTTGTGTTCGCTTCATTTACAACCAAACGGTCAATTACAATTTCAATATCATGCGTTTTATAACGATCCAAACGCATTCCTTTTTCAATATCACGAATCTCACCATCTACTCTGACTTTTACAAAGCCTTGTTTAGAGATTTGTTCAAATAAGTCTCTATAATGTCCTTTTCTAGATTTAACAACAGGAGCGAGAATAATTGTTTTTTGGGAATCGTATTCTTTTAAAATTAGATCAATAATTTGTTCATTAGTGTAACTAACCATTTTTTCTTGCGTTTCATAGGAGTATGCATCTGCAGCTCGTGCAAATAGTAAACGTAAAAAATCATAAATTTCAGTAATGGTACCTACAGTTGATCTTGGATTTTTATTTGTTGTTTTTTGTTCAATGGAAATAACAGGCGATAGACCATCTATTTTGTCAACATCAGGCCGTTCTAAACCGCCAAGAAATTGTCTGGCATAAGCAGAAAAAGTTTCAACATATCTTCTTTGTCCTTCTGCATATATGGTGTCAAAGGCAAGGGAAGACTTTCCACTTCCACTCAAACCTGTAATCACCACCAATTTTTCTCGCGGTATTTTTACATCAATATTTTTAAGATTATGGGTTCTTGCTCCTAAAACTTCTATGTGTTCTTGTATATCTTCCATGTAGAATTAAAAGAAACAAAGATACTTAAAAAGAGTATATATTATTTGAACTTCTTTGAATCTTCCTAGACTAAAAATCCCACTTTTATTAAACGGAAAAAGCAGATTAATTTTAGTACATTTGTCACAGTTATTTACCCATAATGGTTCAGAATATTTTACAGAAATTAGGCTACGGAGTTTTTACCTTGTTTGGGGTAGCAACAGTGGTTTTCTTACTATTTAATGTATTGCCGGGTGATCCTGCCAGAATGATGTTAGATCAAAGACAAGATAGCGATCAATTAGAGGCAGTAAAAAAGAAATATGGCTTTGATAAACCTTTAGTTACCCAATATTTTTATTACCTAAATGATATTTCTGTTTTGTCTTTGCATAGTAAAAATCCAGATGATTTTTCTTACATGAAAAAGGGTAAATATGATATTTTATTAAAAATGCCCGTTGCAAAATTTCAAATAGCAGTAAAGGTTCCATATCTTAGAAAGTCCTTTCAGAAAAACGGGAAACCAGTTAGTGAGATAATTTCAGAAACACTTCCTAATACGGCCGTTTTGGCAATAGCATCTATTGGATTAGCTCTTTTTATTGGAGTCTTCTTTGGTGTGTTTTCTGCCTTATGGAAAGATACCTTTTTTGATAAATTTATTGCAGTTATTAGTACTTTTGGAATGAGTTTGCCTTCGTTTTTATCAGCAATTATTTTTGCCTGGTTATTTGGTTTTGTGTTAAAAAAATATACACATGTAAACATGACGGGGAGTTTGTTTGAGGTTGATGATTTTGGTGAAGGAAGTGTACTTCAGTTGAAAAATTTAATATTACCAGCAATAGTGCTTGGGATTCGTCCGTTAGCGGTTGTAATCCAATTGATGCGAAATTCCTTGTTAGAGGTTTTAAATCAGGATTATATTAGAACAGCAAAAGCGAAAGGCTTATCTCAGTATCAGATCGTGAAAAATCACGCCTTCAAAAACGCCATGAACCCGGTTGTTACGGCCATTTCAGGTTGGTTTGCTTCTATGTTAGCAGGAGCTGTTTTCGTTGAGTATATATTTAATTGGAATGGTTTAGGTAAAGAAATCGTAGAGGCCTTAAATACTCTAGATCAGCCGGTGATTATGGGTGCCGTGTTAGTCATTGCAAGTATGTTTATTTTGATAAATATATTTGTAGACTTGGTTTATAGTTGGTTAGATCCAAAAATTCGACTTGGATAGAGTATCCTATTCTCGAAAACGATTAAGTATTAGAAATATGGAATCTTTTTTATCTTAGGATTTAACAGTAAGTTTGTAGCTGGAACAGGGGATCTAAAAACATGATCCTTATTCATAGAAAATGAAATATTTGAAAAACATAGCATTCGTACTTTTGCTTTTTGTGCTGTCTTGTGGTAAGGCACAAGATAAAACGGAATTTCCTATTGTAGCTTTACAAGAGGAGATGTTGGATTTAAAAGGTAAGAAACTTATTTTTTCTGATATAATATCTAAATACAAAGGGAAACGGGTTCTTATCGATGTTTGGGCTTCATGGTGTGGAGATTGTATTGGTGGTTTGCCGAAAGTAAAAGAATTACAGAATGAAAATGAAGAAGTAGTATTTTTGTTTTTGTCTGTTGATAAGAATTTTAAATCCTGGAAAAGAGGGATTGAAAAGTACAACGTTTTAGGAGAACACTATTTTATTCCGGCAGGATGGGATAGTAGTTTTAATAATGCTATCGATTTAGATTGGATTCCAAGATATATAGTATTAGATGAATTAGGAAGAATAAAATTGTACAAGGCGATAAAAGCATCTGACAAAGGATTAGAAAAAGCCATAAAAAGTTAAAATCAAAAATTAAACGATTAAATTAAGTAAAATGAGAAGTAAAATAGTAGCAGGAAACTGGAAAATGAACAATGATTTAGCGGCATCAAATGCATTGGCTAATGGATTGGTAGAAGGGTTAAAAGGAAAAACATTAAACAACACAAGAGTTGTTGTTGCTCCAACATTTGTAAACTTAACTGCTGTAAAGCAAGCTACTGAAGGTTCAGTTGTTGAGGTTGCTGCTCAAAATATGCATCAAGCAAAAAGTGGTGCTTTTACTGGAGAGATTTCAGGAGAGATGCTAACTTCTATTGGTTTAGAATCAGTTATTTTAGGTCATTCTGAAAGAAGAGAATATTTTGGAGAATCTGACGCTTTATTAGCAGAGAAAGTAACTGCAGCATTGGCAAATAATTTAGAAGTTATTTTTTGTTTTGGTGAGGTTTTAGAAGATCGTAAATCTGGGAATCATTTTGCTGTTGTGGAATCTCAAATTTCAAATGCTTTGTTTGGTTTAGAGGCTTCTGCATGGAAAAATATTGTTTTGGCTTACGAACCAGTATGGGCGATTGGAACAGGTGAAACTGCAACTGCTGATCAGGCGCAGGAAATGCATGCTTTTATCAGAAAAATTGTAGCTGATAAGTATGATGCTTCTTTAGCGGAAGAAGTTTCTATTCTTTATGGTGGTTCTTGTAAACCAGGTAATGCTAAAGAAATTTTCTCTAAAGAAGATGTTGATGGAGGGTTGATTGGTGGAGCTGCTTTACAAGCTGCTGACTTCATTGCTATTATTGAGGCTATCCAATAAGGAATCATAATAAATTAAAAAAAGGCTGAATATGTTCGAAGGAACATATTCAGCCTTTTTTTTGTTAATATATGTTAATTTGTTCTTCGTTTTAAAAAACGTATCTTTAGAGGTAACCCTACCCAGATTTTTTTAAGATATGTTAAGAGATTTAAAACCACACTTAGCACTTGTTTTTACGATGCTATTCTGCCTAAATAGTTTTGCATTGGAAATTCCTAAAAAGGAAGATCCTCCGCAAAGAACTTTTATTGATTATTTTTTAGAGCAAGATAGAGATTCATATTATGTAGAATTGTATTCAAAACCACAGCTTAAGAATGGAATATTCACTTTTGTGGCTGATGTGGATACTGACGGGGATACTGTAATTGACGGAGCAGATTTAGATGATGATAATGATGGGATTTTGGATGAAATTGAAAATTCCTGTGCGTTGATATCGGGTTATGATGGATATTATACTTTTGAAAATACGGTGGATGATTTTTCAGGAGAAGAACATGATCAACAGAATGCTAGTGTTCCTGTTTATTCTACAAATAGTGTTACAGGGTCTCATTCCATTGATTTTAGTACAGATTATGTAGTGCAATACAGTGATGGAAGTTTTTTAATTGATGCAATTACTAATTTTTCTTATTCCATGTGGATAAACCCTGCTTCTATTTCAGTCGCAGAGCAAGTTGTTTTTGAGGAAGGAGGAAGGGTAAATGGTGTTGGGTTACGATTGATAAATAATACCTTGGAGTGTTTGGTAAGAGAGGATTGGAATTCTAGTTCGCCTTCTACTTTTTCGCTACCTAGTGCAAATGTTTGGTATCATATTGTTGTAACGTATAATAATGGAGATCTGACCTTATATTTAGATGGTGTGCCAAGCACGACTGTTAATTCTGGATATGGACAAATCAATAGGCATACAGGTTCGTCTGGTTTAGGTGGTGTAAGAGGGAATTCAGTTTATAACCAAGGATCAGGATTTTTCTTTAATGGTTTGATTGATGATTTTGTTCATTATCCTTTTGCGCTTACAACGTCTCAAGTAGTTCAGCTAAAAAATAACCCTTCTTGTGTACCTGAAGATACAGATAATGATGGAATAGATGATTATTTAGATATAGATTCTGATGATGATGGGATTCCTGATAATATTGAAGCGCAATCAACAATTGGTTATATTTCTCCAGGATTAACTTTTACAAATGGTTTGAATGATAGTTATCCGTCTGGTTTATCTCCTGTAAATACGGATGGTTTTGATACTCCAGATTATTTGGATCAGGATAGTGATAATGATGGTGTGTTGGATATCGATGAAAATGATAATGCAAATTTTGTGGGGGCGGTTGATACTGATTCAGACGGATTAGATGATAGTTTTGAAGGGGCAGACATTAACGATGGGTTTGATGTGAATGATGAGTTTAATGATCCTATTAATGATTTTACCGATGTTGATGGAGATAGGAATTCAGGAGGTGATGTTGATTATAGAGATGCAACGTTTACAGATGTTTTTAGTTTTAATAGTGGGGCTACTCCAGAAGAAATGGCAAGTCAGATAACAGGTCCTGGAGTAACTATAACCAACCCGACACTTCTCGTGGGTCAAAGTGCTCAAATAGGTACATTTTCAAATGCGATTCAGGCAAAGGGAACAGAAATTGATGATGGAGTAATTTTGACTACTGGATCTGTAACGGAATCCTTTTCTTCTAATGATGCAACGAATAAAACCATTACCTATGGTGAAATAACATCAGGGACGGATACGCAATTGGATGATTTAGCAAATGAGGAGCCCACTCATGATGCTGTAGTGTATAGTTTTGATGTGGTCTTAGATGAAACAGCAACTGCCATAATCATAGATTATCAGTTTGCTTCAGAGGAGTATGGAGATTATGTTTGTGGAACTTTCAACGATGCTTTTGGGTATTATGTGTCTGGTAATGGTCTGCCTGCGAATACTAATGTAGCCTTGGTTCCTGGTACATCCAATATTGTTTCATTAAATACCATTAATAACGGTACAGCGAATGGAGTTGCTACGCCGTGCGATCTAACTCAAAGTGCTTACTATATTGAAAACTCCGGAAATGTTATTGACATGGAGTATGATGGTTTTACCAAGAAAATTAGGGCTTATGCAACCGGTTTAACACCTGGGCAAACTTATACGGTCAAATTTATAATTACTGATATTTCAGATGGTGGATATGATTCTGCGATTTTAATTAATTTAATTACTGGATTTTTGGATACAGATGGAGATGGAGTAGATGATGTAACGGATGTTGATGATGATAATGATGGGATTTTTGATGTTGAGGAGGATGCCAATCTTGATAATGATAATAATGCATTGACCAATCCAACCGATACGGATGCTGATGGAATACCGAATTATTTAGATTTAGATTCTGATGGAGATGGTATTGCTGATAATATTGAAGCTCAATCCACTATTGGATATGTGAGTCCAAATGGAATTTATAATAGCTCAGGTGCGGATACAGCTTTTGCAAGCGGTTTGTCTCCAATAGACACTGATAATGATGGAGATGATGATTATCTTGATACGAATTCTGATAATGAAGGGGCTGATGATACTGCAGAGGTAGGTTATACAATTGGTGATTTTAATGGTAATGTTGGTACAAATGGTTTTGACAATAGTACTAGTATTAGTACTGATGATACGTTTTTAAATGTAAACGGGGTGATAAATGACCCTACTTTACTGATTGATAGTGATGGTGATTTAAACAATGTGGGGGGGGATGTTGATTATCGAGATTCTTTTGTTTCTGGAGATACGGATGGTGATGGTGTTTTTGATCCTTCTGATGTTGATGATGACAATGATGGTATCTTGGATGTTGTTGAAGATGGGGTGTTAGATCTTGATACGGATAATGATGGTTTAAATAATTCAGTAGACTTAGACTCTGATGGGGATGGGATACCAGATAATATTGAGGCGCAAAGTACTTTAGGTTATATAGCTCCAAGTGTCGTTTTTTCTGATGGAGATGGAGATGGGTTAGATGATGTTTATGAAACAACTTCAGATTCAAACGGTGAAGGTCTGACTCCAAAAAACTCAGATTTGGATAGTGATAACGATTATTTAGATACAGATGCTGATGGTGACGGTCAAGGAGATACGATGGAAGCTGGGTTGACTTTAAGTGGTGCTATTGGGATCAATGGTTTAGATAGTAATATTTATACATCAAATGATTTTATCGATGTAAATGGAAATATAAATGACCCAACATTGTTGCCAGATTCTGATTCTGATGTGCTTACTGGTGATGTTGATTATAGGGATGCTGAGACAACTGTCAGTGCAGGGGGTGGAAATTTATTGTGGCTGCGTGCAGATGTAGGAGCCAATACAAGTACTTGGAACGATCAATCTGCAAATGCCCATAATGCCTCTGGAAACGGAATGGGGTTAACTTTGAATTCTAATGCTGTTAATTTTAATCCAGCATTTGAATTTGATGGAACAGCGGGGTATTTTGAGATCGCCGGTGGAATTTTAGAATCAAGTACATCGTATCCTAATTTATCAGCATATGTAGTTACTTTGACAGATGTTGTTAAAGATTCGTATGTATTTGTTGAAAATACAAATGAAAACGATGATTTTTTAATTACTCTACCTTGGAGTGATAATGAAATTTATTATGGTATAGAACATGGAGGTTCAGATATTACACATACTTGGTTGACAAATACAGCAAGTTTTGATATTCATAATTTTTATGGAAGTGACAATACGGTTAATACAGCTATTCCTTTTCAACAAGCACTTTATTTGAACGGTTCGGTTGTAGATACAGGCACTTCCTTTGAGTCCTCAATAACGGGGTCTGATTCTAACAGTTTCACGATAGGGCAAGGGCAAACTCAGGGAACAGGTACCAATTATTATCATGATGGTCAAATCGCAGAGATTCTAATTTACTCTGGTAATCAATCTTCTGTTGAGCAGCAGAGCATTCAATCGTATTTGGCACTGAAATATGGAATTACTTTAAATCCAAGTGTTGCTGTTCAAGACGATGCTAGCATTACGGAGGGAGATTATGTGTTGTCTAATGGAACTACCATAGTATGGAATTATGGAGATAATAGTTCATACCATAATGATGTTGCGGGAATTGGACTTGATGCTACAAGAAACTTTGAGCAGAAACAGTCTAAATCTCAATCAGGTAATTTTGTAACTATAGGATTAGGGAATATTGAAGTTAATAATGCAAGTAATTCAAATTCATTCGCTACAGATAAAGATTTTCTTGTGTGGGGTAATGATGGGGCAACGAGTTTTAACAGTAACTCAATATTGTGTAGTAATACGAATATCCTAAATAGAGTATGGAAAATAGTGGAAAATGGAAATGTTGGTTCTGTTGAGATAGCAATTCCAGAAGCGACTATTTTAGCTAATCTAAATAATTCTACAGCACCCATTGCGATGAAAGTGGCAAGTGATGAGCTTTTCACAACGGATGTGGAATATGTTTCCATGAATTCATCTTCTTTAACTATTGAAGGTGTTTCTCAGTTGGTAGGAAGTTTTGATTTTGATGGAGAGAGATATTTTACATTTACAGAAATCACAGGAATTACATGGAATGGAGCCTCTTGGTCGGGTGGATCTGGAATCGATGGTGCTCCGAATACATCTGATACTACAGACTTGGTTACGGTAGATGCAGGAAGCGGTTCTCAAATTACAGCAACAGAGGATATTTCTATAGGGTGTTTATGGGTAACAGAAGGTTCTGTTTTTACGATTGCAGACGGCGTTACTTTAACTGTAGCTAACGAAATTCAATTAGATGGAGAGCTTAGGTTGGTAGGGGATGCGCAATTAGTTCAGACGCATACAGGCCAATCTATGGTTTCTGGTAATGGAAAGCTATATATTGATCAATCTAGTAGTTTAACAAGTACTTATCAGTATAATTATATTACTTCCCCTGTACTTTCTGTGGGAGAGTCGTTTTTTACAGTAAAAGATGTCATGAAAAATGGGACTACGGGTACGACAGATGAGTCAACTCCAAAGGAAATTATTTTTACCAATGGATATGACGGTAGTTATACGATGGATGATATAACCCTTTCTAGTTATTGGATTTTTAGTTATTTAAATGGTTTGACAGGCGAATCGTGGATACAGCAAAGAGAAACTGGGGCATTTGAACCTGCAGATGCCTTTATATTGAAAGGGCCGGGGAAAGCTCAGATTTATACTTTTGTTGGAACTCCAAATGATGGAGATATTTCCATTGACATAACAGCTAGTCATTATTCATTGCTTGGGAATCCGTATCCAAGTGCTTTGGATGCAGACGCCTTTTTGAATGATAATCCATCTATAAGTGCATTGTATTTTTGGGAGCAAACTGGTGATAGCGATAGTCATTCTCAAGGTGGTTATGAAGGTGGTTATGCGAGTAGGATTTATCAATCAGGATCCGCTGCCACTAAAGTAGTTGAGGGAACGGCTGGTTTGACTGATGGACATGTTTATAGATCTCCAGGAAGGTATATTCCGGTAGGACAAGGATTTTATGTTTTAGCAAGTACAGCAGGTGGGACTATAACTTTTAAAAATAGTCACAGAGTTAGTCAGCCAATTGATGATGTTGGCGGAACCTCTGTTTTCTTTAAAGGAAATCAAACAAAAAAATCTAAAATTTCTGAAGAACCAGCTACTCTAAAGTTAGGATTTGAATATACCGATGAAGAAGGCGTTGGGTTGCATAGACAAATTACGGCAGCCTTTCGAGAAGGAAATTCGTTTGCTCATGACAATGGATATGATGGATATATGTTTGATTTGGGAGAAACGGATATGTATTTCAAATTTGAAGAAAGTAGGACGAATTATGTGATCGCTGGATTAGAACCCATATCAGAGGAACTAGAAGTTCCTGTCACCATAAAGACGGCAGCTGCGGGAGATGTTTATGTGATGTTAGATGAACAGCAAAATATTACACGACCAATTTTGCTTAAAGACAAGGAAACAAATACGTACTATGATATCAAAGATTCAGTGGTCAAATTAACATTAGATTCTGGGGTGTATAAAGATCGATTTGTAATTGTTTTTAGTGCTGAAAATGCTTTGAATATTAAACCTGTAGGCTTGGAGGAAAACCTTAATGTGACTTATGATCGAAGTACGAAAGAACTGAAAATATCAAATGAAGATAATATAGCAATAAAAGAAATTAGTGTTTATAACTCATTGGGACAATTGATAAAAGCGTATTCGGATAATGATAAGGTTATGAGTTTGTATTTGTATGATGGAGTTTATGTTGTTAAAATAAATACTGAAATAGGCATATTTAGTAAATTGATATCAGTCCATTAAAAATTGAAGTTAAGAGGAGTTTCTGTCTTTTTTTCTGAATCAGTAAAACAAATTAAGGTAACTTTGTATTTCAAAATAGAAAAGATGAATACAATTTATAATGGGTTTACGTTTGTTGTAGAACCACGTGATCCTGCAACTGAAATATTAATTGCAGAATTAGGATATGCAGGTTTTGAAAGCTTTGTAGAGAATGAAACAGGGGTTGTGGCATATATTCAAAAGGAGGAATGCTATGATGATATTTTAAATGATATATATGTTTTGAATTCCAATGAATTCTCCATTCAGTATACAAAAGAAGAGATTGAACAAGTGAATTGGAATAGTGAATGGGAAAAGAATTTTTCACCTATTCAAGTTGATGATAAAGTTTCTATTAGGGCCCCTTTTCATGAAAATCCAAATTTAGAATATGATATTATCATAGAACCTAAGATGAGCTTTGGGACAGGGCATCATGAAACGACACATATGATGGTTCAGCATTTGTTAGAAATTGATGTGAAAGGAAAGAAAGCGTTAGACATGGGGTGTGGAACGGGAATTTTGGCCATTTTTGCTGAAATGAAGGGAGCCCAGCCTATTGATGCGATAGATATTGATAACTGGTGTTATTTAAACACAATTGAAAATGTGGACAGAAATAACTGTGAACATATATCATCTTATGAAGGTGAAGCAAGTTTGTTGGAAGGTAAAAAGTATGACTTGATAATAGCGAATATCAATAGGAATATTTTATTGAATGATTTGGAAGTTTATGCCAGTTGTTTATCGCAGGAAGGTGTTTTATTATTGAGTGGTTTTTATGAAGAGGATATTCCTTTGTTAGATGAAAAAGCGAGTGCTTTTGGTCTGACATTTCAAGAGAAAAAGAAAAGAAATAAATGGGTGTCTTTAAGGTATTTAAAAAAATCGTAATTTTGTTTACCAGAAGAAAATATAAAGGATGATGGAGAATATGAGTGTGAAAGAAAAAGTGCAAGAAGATGTTGATGTCCTTGAGATGTTAACTCCGAAACATGAGATCATATTACATAATGATGATGTGAATACATTTGATTTTGTAATAGAATCTTTAATAAGTGTTTGTGAACATACCTTAGAACAAGCTGAACAGTGTACTGTTTTGGTTCATTACAAAGGGAAATGTGCTGTTAAAACAGGTGAATATGATGAGTTGAAGCCAAAGTGTAGTAAGTTGCAAGAGCTTGGTTTATCTGCAGAACTTGTATAGATATAAGTAAAAGTTGAAAAAGTCAGGTTTTGAGTCTCATAACCTGACTTTTTTCTTTCTCATAAGTGTAGGTTTTATTTAAAACTTTTTAGATTCGTAGGATGTTATCAAAATGGAAAAAGAAAACGGTAATTAGAAGGTTTGCCAAAGATCGTATTATCGCTAAAAACACTAAAAGAAATCTAAACTCAAGGATTGTGAAGTCCGTTGGGATTCTGATGGAGGAGTCTCAGTTTTTAAAAAGTAATATCGTTTTAAATAAAATACAACAAGAATTGAACATACCACTTGATCATATTGATGTTTTGGTGTTTAAGTCGTATGAAAAAAATAAAGAATATTCAGATTTTGAATGTACCGAAAAAGATTTTGGCTGGTACGGAAGTTTAAAATTAAACAAGCTTCAAGAATTTGTTAAAAATGAATACGACTTGTTTATAAATTATGGATTTGAAGAAAATTTATATTGGAATGTAATAACTTTGCACTCTCTATCTAATTTTAAAGTAGGTTTTGCTTCGGATGATGATAGTTTGTATGATTTATCGGTTTCGGACGAAGGAAGAGATTTAGGAGTATTGACAACTGAGATGATCAAATATTTAAAGATTTTAAAGAAAATATAATGCAAGCATTTTTAGGAACAGGAAACGCTTTGATTACTCCTTTTAAAGAGGACAAAAGTGTAGATGTTGTGGCTTTGGAGCAATTAGTTGAATTTCAAATTGCGAACGGGGTGGAATATATAGTTGTTTTAGGAACAACTGCAGAATCTGTAACATTAACATCAGAAGAAAAAGAGCTTGTTAAAAAAACAATAATAGAAAAAACAGCAGGAAGAGTCCCTTTAGTTTTAGGCGTAGGAGGAAATAATACTTCAACTGTAGTTGCTGATTTGAAAAGTTTAGATTTATCTAAGTTTGATGCCGTGCTTTCTGTTTCTCCATATTATAACAAGCCTTCTCAAGAAGGTATATATCAACATTATGTTGCTGTTTCGGATGCGTCTCCCGTACCTGTAATTATTTACAACGTTCCTGGTAGAACTAGTTCAAATATAGAGCCGGCGACAGTAGTTAGGTTGGCAGAGACATGTGAAAAAATAATTGGCGTTAAAGAAGCGGCAGGTGATATGGTGCAAGCTATGAAGTTAATTCAAACTGTGCCAAATGAATTTCTTGTGATTTCAGGAGATGATATGATTGCTTTGCCGATGACATTGGCAGGTGGAGCAGGGGTGATTTCTGTATTGGGGCAAGCTTATCCTAAAGAGTTTTCGGATATGATTCGTTTAGGTCTAGAAAAATCAGCAGAAGCAGCATTTCAAATTCAATACCAAATGATGGATGTTGTAGATTTGATTTTTGAAGAAGGAAATCCCGTCGGAATTAAGGCATTGCTATCGATTTTAGAGGATATAAATACTTCTATGGAGGTTCGCTTACCATTAATTGCTGCAACTGAAAGTCTTCTAGAAAAGTTAAGACAGTTTGCACACGCATTTGCTTAAGTAGAAATTAACAATTTTTTAGGAGCCTAAAAAGTCTTCAATTCTAATTAGAACTTATTTTTGGTAGTGGTTTTCAAAGGAAATCACTTTAATAATTCATAAATAATGTCTAATTTTGCAAAATGCTTAAATTGAAACATCTAATATATTTATTATCCATCGTAATTTTGGCCTCTTGTAGTAGATACAATAGAGTGTTGAATAAAGGAAGCGTTTCGGATAAATATAAAATGGCTACAGAAATGTATGATGCCAAGAAGTTTGATAAAGCACTTCGTTTGTTTGAGATGATTACACCTGCCTATAAAGGGAAGCCTCAAATGGAGCGAATTCAGTTTATGGTGTCTATCTCTTATTTTAACACAAAGGACTATGCAAATGCTGCTTATTATTTTGAGAGATTTGTAACAAATTACCCTAAAAGTTCCAAAAAAGAAGAAGCTTCTTTTTATGCTGCAAAATGTCATTTTTTAGCTTCTCCTAAATATAGTGTAGATCAAACGGAAACTAAAGAGGCACTTATTGCTTTTCAGAAATACATCAACGCGTATCCAAATTCAAAAAGATTGCCAGAGGCAAACCTAATGGTTAAGGAGTTGCAATATAAATTGGAAACAAAAGCCTTTATGATTGCAAAGCAATATTTTGATATCGGTTATTACACTTCTGCTGTAGTTGCCTTTGATAACATGACTTCTCAATATTTAGGAACACAATATAGAGAAGAAGCTTTTTTTTATAAGTTTAAGTCTGCTTATGAATTAAGTGTCCGTAGTACCTTCACTAAGAAATATAAGAGATTAGTGGCGGCTGAAAAGGCATACGAAAAATTAGAAAGAAATTACCCTGAATCTAAATATCTTAAAGAGTCTCAAGTTTTATTGAAAAGGGTACAAAAAGAAATAGCATTAATATTAAGTTAATAAATAGTCAAGATGGATCACAAAAACACAAATGCACCAGATACTACTGTAACATATGATAAATCAAAAGTAGAAGCACCTACTGGAAATATCTATGAGGCAATTTCAATCATTGCAAAAAGAGCAGATCAAATTAATGGAGATTTGAAAAAGGAATTGGTAGAGAAGTTGGATGAGTTTGCTACGTACAGCGATAGTTTAGATGAGGTTTTTGAAAACAAAGAACAAATCGAAGTTTCTAAGTTTTACGAAAAATTACCTAAAGGACACGCTTTAGCAGTTGAAGAGTGGTTAAACGATAAAGTATATTTCAGAAATTCTGATAAAAAAGATTAGTCTACATGAGTGTTTTAAAAGGTAAAAAAATTCTATTAGGTGTAACCGCTGGAATTGCCGCCTACAAAACAGCTCATCTAGTAAGATTATTCATAAAAGCAGGAGCCGAGATCCAAGTGGTCATGACTCTTGCTTCTAAGGATTTTGTAACCCCGTTAACTTTATCAACTTTATCTAAAAATCCAGTTCATTCCGTTTTTTATGAGAAAAATGAAGAAAATGAATTATGGAACAACCATGTTGATTTAGGTTTATGGGCAGATTATATGGTAGTAGCACCTGCTACAGCCAATACCCTTTCAAAAATGGTGAATGGAATAGTTGATAATTTATTATTGGCTGTTTATCTGTCAGCTAAATGTCCGGTTTACTTTGCGCCAGCAATGGATTTGGATATGTTTAAGCATGATTCTACCACCGAAAATATAAAAAAATTACAGGAATACGGAAATTGCTTAATTCCTGCAGGAACTGGAGAACTAGCTAGTGGTTTAGTAGGTGAAGGAAGAATGGCGGAGCCGGAGGATATTGTTGCGTTTGTTGAAAATGATATTTTAGGTAAATTACCACTTAGAAATAAAAAGGTTTTGATAACGGCAGGGCCGACCTATGAAGCTATTGATCCTGTTCGATTTATAGGAAATCATTCCTCTGGGAAAATGGGATTTGAACTAGCCTTGCAAGCTGCAAATCTTGGAGCGACAGTTTATTTGATTACCGGTCCTTGTTCTTTAAGCATAGCACACTCTTCGGTTCATAGAATAAATGTAAAAAGTGCAGAGGAGATGTTTGATTCGGTTTTTGAATATTATGCTACAGTAGATATTGCGATTGCTGCAGCTGCAGTTGCTGATTATACTCCCGTTTCGGCAGCTGATCAAAAAATTAAAAAGAAAGAAGGAAATTTAACAATTGAGTTAAAGGCAACCAAAGATATTTTGGCGACTATGGGCGCTGAAAAGTGGAATCAATTTTTAGTGGGGTTTGCTTTAGAAACCAATGATGAGTTGGAGAATGCGAAAAGCAAGCTATCTAGAAAAAAATTAGATATGATTGTTCTCAATTCATTAAGAGATAAAGGAGCAGCATTTGGAGGAGATACAAATAAAATTTCTGTAATTGATGCATCCAATAATATCGTTGAATATTCGTTAAAGTCAAAAGAGGAAGTAGCAGCGGATATATTTTCTGAAATTCTAAAAAGAGTGAATGTTTAAAAAGTATCTTACATTTTTATTTTTCGTATTGATGGTTGCGATAGGATATTCGCAAGAGTTAAATTGCACGTTTTCGATTAACTCGGATCAAGTGGGTGTTAGCAATAAACAAGTTTTTCAAACTTTGGAAAGAGCTTTGACTGAATTTGTGAACAAACAACAATGGACTAATAAGGTTTATAAAAGTAATGAGAAAATCGATTGTGGTATGACCCTAATTGTTTCTTCATATACGAATAACAAAAATTTTTCAGGTACTCTACAAGTAAACGCAGTTCGTCCTGTTTTTGGAAGTAATTATAAAACTCCAATTTTTAACTTTAAGGATGATGCTATTTCCTTTGAATATACTGAATTTGAACCTTTGATTTACAATCCAGCCACGTATGAATCGAATTTGATTTCTTTAATTTCGTATTATGCGTATATGATCATTGCTATTGATGCTGATACTTTTTCGTTAAAAGGAGGAGAAAATTTTTATCAGCAAGCGTTAGATATCGTAAACCTTGCACAACAAGGGAATTATTCGGGATGGGAAGCAAAAAGAAATTCATTAAACAGGTATTCTCTTGTGGATTTAATTATTTCCAATGCTCATAGAGAATATAGAGAAATTATGTACGGTTATCATCGTTTAGGAATGGATGTGTTTGCGAACAATGCTGAAATAGCTAAGAATGAAATTTATGAACAGTTGATGAGTTTTGAGAATTTGAATAAAAGAAGTCAGAATTCATTTATGTTTAGAATTTTTTTCGATGCAAAATCTGATGAAGTTGTGGATGTTTTTGGATCTGGACCCGATTCGAATGTAAAAGATTTAAAAAAGTTGTTAAATAGGATCTCAGCTCCCAATAGCAACAAATGGAAAAAAATTTAATAATAGATTAAAGCTATTTTAAAGTCCTTGTTGAGGGCTTTTTTTTTGCTTCATATTTAAGGGAAAATTCACAAAAAGAATCGTTAAATTTACGGCATTCAAAAAAATAGCACACATAAAAATATTACATCTTGTTAACTACATTATCTATATCTAACTATGCTCTAATAAAAGAGTTACAAACGGATTTCACAAAAGGACTTTCTATAATTACTGGAGAAACTGGAGCAGGTAAATCTATTGTTTTAGGAGCTTTAGGACTTGTTATGGGGAATAGAGCCGATTTGAATAGTTTAAAGGATAGTGAAAAAAAATGTGTAATTGAGGCAACCTTTTCTGTAAAGGACTATCAGTTGAAAGAGTTTTTTGAGGACAAAGATCTAGATTATGAAGAAGAAGCAATAATTAGAAGGGAGATTTTACCAAGTGGTAAGTCTAGAGCTTTTGTAAATGACACTCCAGTGACACTCGCTATTTTAAATGTATTAAAAGAAAAGTTGATTGATGTTCATTCTCAGCATAAAACGGCACAATTATCTGAATCGAGTTATCAATTTCAGATTTTAGATGCCTTGGCAGGGAATTCAGATTTATTGGATAATTATGGTAATCAGCTTAAAACTTTCAAAAAACATGAAAAAGAGTTAGCGGTTCTATTACAAAGTCAAGAGGCTGCGAAACAAGAATATGCTTATAATTCACATTTGTATAATGAATTAATAGAGGCGAATCTAAAGGCGGGAGAACAAGAAGAATTAGAGGAAACTTTAGATCGTTTGAATAATATTGAAACAATCAGCGACGCATTATCAGGTGCCTTAAACTTAGCCACTGATGAGCAAGTGGGTGTGCAAACAAGTTTATATCAAATGAAGAATTCTTTGGATAAAATTTCAAGTTTTTCATCTGACTATGAAAGTTATGCATCTCGCATGGAGAGTATGAAGATTGAGTTGGATGACATAGTGTTTGAGTTAGAGAAATCGATTGAGAATGTAGATGTAAACCCTGAGGAAATAGAAAGTCTTAATGATAGATTACAGTTGATTTATACACTGCAAAAAAAGCATATGGTTAGTTCTATAGAGGAACTATTAAAAGTTCAGGAAGGATTGGAACTGAAGGTGGGACAGGTTGAAAACGCTTCTGAGTTATTGGAAAACAAGCAAGCTGTTATAGAACAAATAAAAATAAAATTACTTTCGTTTTGTGATAAAATTCACAAGAAGAGAAAAGCCTCTATTCCAAAATTAACAAAACAGTTAGAGGAGGTTTTGTCTAAGTTAGGGATGCCTAATGCAACGTTTAAAATTGAAATAAATGAGACTAAGGAGTTTTATTTCAATGGAAATGATGAACTAAAGTTTTTGTTTTCTGCTAATATGGGGGGAAATTACGATGAGTTGAAGAAAGTTGCTTCTGGAGGAGAGATGTCTCGAATTATGCTGGGTGTTAAATTAATACTTTCTAAATACACCAAGCTACCAACAATTATTTTTGATGAGATTGATACAGGTGTATCTGGAGAAGTGTCGAATAAGATTGCTGATGTGATGCATGAAATGGGAGATTATATGCAGGTAATTACAATTACCCATTTGCCTCAAATAGCAGCAAAAGGTGAATCTCATTTTAAAGTGTATAAAAAAGATGTAGAAGGAGTTACGACTACCTTTTTAAAGCCGCTAACAAAGGAAGAAAGAATAACCGAAGTAGCGGAGATTTTAGGAGGAAAAAACATCACAGATTCTGCATTAGAGCATGCAAAAGAATTATTAAAAGCATAAAGCAAGGATATAATATATGAAGCAGTATATGAATTTAAAAAAGATCACTCCATATGTGATTGCAATACTTGTTTTTACAGGAGTAGCACTCGCTTATTTTTCACCGGTGTTAAAAGGAGAAAAATTGTTTCAGAGTGATATTCAGCAGTTCAGAGGAATGTCTAAAGAAATTGTTGACTTTCGTGCAAAACATGGAGAAGAGCCCTATTGGACGGGGTCCGCTTTTTCTGGAATGCCATCTTATCAGCTGAGTACCTATTACCCACATGATTATGTAAAAAAAATAGATGGGCTGATACGTTTTTTACCAAGACCTGCTGATTATCTGTTTCTTTATTTTTTAGGATTTTTTATTCTGTTGATGGTCTTGAAGTTTGATTGGAGACTTGCGATTATAGGCTCATTAGCATTTGGATTTTCAACTTACTTTATAATTATCTTAGGAGTTGGACATAATGCAAAAGCGCATGCAATAGGATATATTCCGCTTGTTCTTGCTGGAATTTTACTTGTATTTGAATCTAAATATTTTTGGGGTTTTGTACTGACAACCCTGGCAATGGCACTAGAAATAAATACCAGTCACCCACAAATGACTTATTATTTAGGTTTTACAGTTTTGATTTTAGGTATTGTGTTTTTAATAGATGTTCTGAAATCTAAGGGTAATATCAAAGTATTTTTTTCGCAAGTTGGTATCATTGTTTTGGGAACGTTTTTAGCATTATGTATGAACGCTAGTAGTTTGTTAGCAACCAAAGAATATGCTGATAATAGTACTAGAGGGAAAAGTGAGTTAACCATTACAACAGACGGAAAAACCAAAAAGGCAAGTTCTGGTTTGTCTAAAAGTTATATTACCGAATATAGCTATGGAAAAATGGAGACTTTTAATTTGTTTATTCCAAGGTTTACAGGAGGAGCTAATAGTGAAAATTTAGGAAAGGAATCTAAAACTTATGAATTTTTAAGTTCAAAAATTGATAAGAATCAAGCCGCTGGTTTTGCAGAAAACATTCCAACGTATTGGGGAAGTCAACCCATAGTGGCTGCTCCGGCCTATATAGGTGCCATTTTTATATTTTTGTTTGTATTGGGGATTTTTATCGTGGATTCTAAATTAAAAACTTGGTTGGTTTCTGCTACTGTTTTTTCTATCCTAATGAGTTGGGGACATAATTTTGAGTTTTTAACGAATATTTTTATTGAATATGTTCCTTTATATAATAAATTTCGGGCAGTTAGTTCAATTCAAGTAATAGCTGAAGTTTGTATACCATTGCTTGGTTTATTGGCACTAAAGGAATTTTTTGGAAATAATTTATCGAAGGGAGAAAAAGAAAAACAATTAAAGAAAACTTTATTTATTGTTGGTGGAATTGCATTGTTTTTTACGTTGTTAGGTTCTATCGTGTTAGATTTTAATGGAACCAATGATGGATATTACGACAATATGTTGAAGGGCTTAGGAAGTGCCATCAAAGCAGATAGACAGGTTATTTTCTTTGATGACAGTCTTAGAACATTGCTTTTGGTGTTGATAAGTGCTGTGGTATTGTTTCTGTATCTAAGGGATACACTAAAGCAACAAGTAGTATTAGTTGTTTTCGGGGTTTTATTTTTGTTTGATATGGTTGGTACAGCAAGAAGATATGTAGATACAAGTGATTTTCATAATGCTAGACAAATAGAGAAACCTTTTGTGAAATCTAAAATTGATAAAGAGATTCTTCAGGATAAAGGTCATTACCGTGTAGCAAATTTTGCGGGTAATTTTATGAATGATGGGGCAACTTCTTATTTTCATAAATCAATCGGAGGATATCATGCAGCAAAATTAGGAAGGTATCAAGAGTTGGTAGATTTTCATATTTCAAAGAATAATATGGAAGTTTTAAATATGTTAAATACCAAATATTTTATCATTCCTAATGAAAAAGGAGAAAAGAGTTTGCAAGTTAACCCAGATATTAATGGAAATGCTTGGTTTGTTAGAGAGGTAAACCTTGTATCTACAGCAAATGAGGAAATATTGAGCTTAGGGGATTTCAATTCAAAACAAACTGCAATCGTCAACGAGTCAGAGTTCCCGCAATTTAAATCGTCGTTTAAGGCAAACGATTTAGATTCTTTATCAAAAATTGAGCTGGTAAATTATGAAACAAACCATCTCACCTATCAGTCAAAAAGTGATAAGGCACATCTTGCTATTTTTTCAGAGATATATTATAAAGAGGGTTGGAATGCTTATATAGATGGTGAATTGAAAAAACATTTAAGAGCAAATTATGTTTTAAGAGCCTTGGAAATACCAAAAGGTGAGCACATCATTGAATTTAAATTTGAACCTACAGTAATTGCAAAAGGTGGAATTATAAACCTTGTTTCTTTATTTGTTTTCTTGTTGATTTTAGTGGTAGTATTTGTTAAAAATAAAAAACAGAAAACGAGTGTATAAAACAATGCCAAATAAAAGGTATAAACATACCTTAGAGTTTTTACAAGAAGTATTACCGGCGCCTGCTGTAATTTTAGATTTAGGAGTTCGAAATCCCTTTTCTGAGATCATGGAGGAGCATGGGTATACCGTATATAACACGAATGGAGAAGATTTAGATGAGTTACCCAGAGTGGTAAATAATCAAAAAGTTGATGCTGTGACAGCGTTTGAAATTTTCGAGCATTTATTAGCGCCCTATAATGTTTTAAAACTTATTGAAGCAGATAAGTTGATCACTACAATACCTTTAAAATTGTGGTTTGCTAGTGCATATAGAAGCAAGACAGATATGTGGGACAGGCATTATCATGAGTTCGAAGATTGGCAATTTGATTGGTTGATAGAAAAATCTGGATGGAATTCTAAGCGAACTAAAAAATGGACAAGTCCAATTAAAAAAATTGGTTTGAGACCGATTTTAAGAAAATTTACGCCAAGATATTACGCAGTGTACGCAGAAAGAAAATAAATTATGAAAATAGGGATGCTTTTAGATGCTGTTTTTCCACCTGATCCAAGGGTGGAAAATGAAGCTTTAACCTTGATTAAGGCAGGGCATGAAGTATATCTGTTTTGTTTGCATTATGGCGAACAACTTGATCAAGAAGTTCATAAAGGAATTTTTGTAAAAAGATATGAGTCCTCAAAAATTGAGTATAAATTATCGGCATTGGCTTATACATTTCCATTTTATAAAAATATACTTGCGAAAAAGATTAGCCATTTTTTAGAGCTTAATTCGATAGAAGCAATCCATGTGCATGATCTTCAGTTGGCAGGTGCTGCTTTTAAAGCAAATACAAAGTTTCAGTTACCAATACATTTGGATTTACATGAGAATCGACCTGAAATAATGAAGTTCTATTCTCATTTGAATAAATTTCCAGGTAAATTTATCATTTTTCCTAGTCTATGGAAATATTTTGAGCAGAAGTATGTTGAAAAGTATACCAAAACTATTGTCGTAACCGAAGAGGCAAAGCAAGACTTATTGTCTCGTTGCAATATTTCTGAACATAAGATTGTGGTTGTACCGAATACGGTTCATAGGTCATTTTATAAAGACGCACTTTTTGATTCATCTATCATTGATAGGTATGTAAATGATTTTGTTATTCTGTATCTCGGAGATACTGGATTAAGACGAGGGTTAATGACTGTAATTGAAAGTTTGTCGAACTTGAAAGAGTTTATTACTAATTTAAAATTAGTAATTGTAGGAACGAGCAGTGAAGATGAAGTGCTGCATAATAAGGTAAAAGAATTAAATTTAGAGAGATACGTTGATTTTGAGGGTTGGCGAGATGTTTCCTTATTTCCTTCATATATAAAAGCCAGTAAGATTTGCGTTTCTCCGCTTCATAAAAATAAACATCACGATACTACTTATGCGAATAAAATTTTCCAATATATGAGTTTTGCAAAACCAATTTTGGTTAGTGATGTTACGGCTCAAAAAAATATTGTTGCCATGGCACATTCCGGGTTAACGCATAAAGCAGAAGATGCCTTTGATTTTGAGAAAAACATACTTCAACTTTATAGAGATCAATCTTTACAACAGGAGTATGGTGCAAATGGAAATAAATTTATTGAAAATGAGTTTACTTGGGAGCATACATCAAAAAACTTATTAAATCTATATAAAAATTTAGATTCTTGAAAGTTCTAATTCTAACATATTATTGGCCACCTGCTGGGGGGTCTGGAGTGCAACGTTGGTTGAAGTTTGTAAAATATTTACAAGATTTTGATATTACTCCTGTAGTTTATACGGTAGATAATCCGGATTTTTCTATTATCGATACTAGTTTAGAAAAAGATATTCCTAAAGGGATTGATGTTTTAAAGCAACCTATTTGGGAGCCATATAAATTGGCGAGTTTTTTCTCGAAAAATAAAAAAACACAAACCAATGCTGGTTTTTTGAATGCTAAACAAGGGCTGTTAAGTAAGTTTAGTACTTATGTTAGAGCAAATTATTTTATTCCTGATGCACGTATGTTTTGGATCAAACCTTCTGTGTTGTATTTAGAGGAATACTTGAAAGAAAACTCTATAGATGCTATCATATCTTCTGGACCACCTCATACCATGCATAGAATCGCATTTGAGTTGAAAAAAAGAACCGGAATTAAGTGGATTTCTGATTTTAGAGATCCATGGACAGATATAGATTATTTCCATCAGTTACCACTAAATAAGAGAGCTAAAAAAAAGCATTTTAAGATGGAGAAAGAAGTGCTAGAGCATTCCGATGCAGTTGTAGTTGTAGGAGAAACTATGCGAGAAAAATACCTAGCATACAATAAGAATACTGTTGTAATAACGAATGGATTTGATTTTATCCCATCCAAAACATCCGAATTGTTGGATGATACCTTTTCTATTACTCATATAGGAATGATGAATGAGGATAGAAATCCAAGTATGCTTTGGGAGGTTTTAAAGGAACTTTGTGAGGAAGAAGCTGAGTTTAAGAATAAATTGTGTATTCAATTGATTGGGAAATTAGATGCATCTGTAGAAATGGAATTGGAAAAAAATAATTTGAACGAGAATACTCGTATCATTTCTTATTTGCCGCATGAAGAAGTACATCTTTTTCAAAAAAAATCACAGGTATTGCTTTTAGCGGTCAATAATGTACCAAGTGCTAAAGGAATTATTACCGGAAAAATATTTGAATATTTAGTAGCGAAAAGACCTATTTTAGCAATCGGACCCGTTGATGGAGATTTGGCAAAAATATTATCTAGTTCTGAGGCCGGCCTTATTGTGCCATTTGGAGATAAGCATTCCTTAAGATTGAAAGTAAAAGAATTGTATAATTCATATAAAGGAGAAGGTTTACAGATAGCTTCTCAAAATATTGAAAAATATCATAGAAAAGAATTGACCAAACAGATGGCCGATTTGATAAAAAGAACAGTTTCATAAATGAAAAAAATTGTAACCATATTAGGGGCTAGACCTCAGTTTGTAAAAGCCGCTGTTTTAAGCAGAGTAATTGCGGAGAAGGATGAATACGAGGAGATACTTATTCATACCGGACAACATTATGATGAAAATATGAGTGCCGTTTTCTTTGAGGAAATGGAAATACCACACCCGAAATATAATTTGAATATAAATGGAGTAGGGCATGGAGCTATGACAGGTCAAATGCTTGAAAAAATAGAAGCCATTCTTTTAAAAGAAAAGCCTGATGCGGTTGTTGTATATGGTGATACTAATTCCACTTTAGCAGGTGCATTGGCAGCTCAAAAATTACAAATCAAGGTAGTGCATATTGAAGCAGGTTTACGATCTTTTAATATGGAAATGCCAGAAGAGGTGAATAGAATTTTAACAGACCGTATTTCAAGTTTGTTATTGTGTCCAACAGATACTGCCATAAAAAATTTGGATAAAGAAGGATATGCCAATTTAGATATAAAATATATCAATTGTGGTGATATTATGAAGGATGCGGTGAGTTATTACAGTAAAAATTCTGAAAAGAAATCTGATATTATCAAGGAATTAGGATTAGATAAAAATAATTTTGTTTTAGCAACCATCCATAGACAGGAGAATACGGATTCTTTAGAGTCTCTGAAAAATATTTTTGAAGGACTGTCAACAGTTCAAAAGGAATCTAAAGTGGTGATGCCAATTCATCCAAGAACGAAAAACATACTAACTAAAAACAATTTGGAATATCCTATTCAATTTATTGAGCCAGTTGGATATTTTGATATGCTAGAGTTATTGAAAAACTGTAATTTAGTTGTGACAGATAGTGGTGGCCTTCAAAAAGAAGCTTTTTTTAATAAAAAATACTGCATCGTAGCCAGAGAACAAACGGAATGGGTGGAGTTGGTGAATCATGGATACGCTAAACTAGTAGGCAGTGATTCAGAGAAAATGAGAATAGCATTTGAAAAATTTCAGATCCAAACTAAGGATTTTATGGAGAATCTTTTTGGTGATCAAGTAGGACTTAAAATTCACAATGCTATTAAAAGTTTGATTGAAAATTAATGGGAATAGTACTAAAGCAATCATTTAAAAATACTTTAACCATTTATGGTGCATTTGCTATTGGTGGGATTAATGCATTGTTTTTATACACTTCCTTTTTAGAAGATACGTATTACGGATTAGTGACATTTTTGTTATCTACTTCAAATTTATTGATGCCTTTTATTGGGTTTGGAGTTCAGTATACCATTTTAAAATTCTATTCATCCTATGTCTCAAAAATTGAACGGGATAGATTTTTATCAATAGCGTTAATTCTTCCATTGTTGGTTGCCATTCCTGTTGGGTTTATAGGTGTTCTATTTTATGAAGGAATTGCTTCTTATTTATCCTTGAAAAATCCTGTAGTAAAAAATTATGTAAGTGTTATTTATTTGGTAGCCATCGCTTGTGCTTATTTTGAAATATTTTATGCATGGTCTAAGGTGCAATTACAATCGGTTTATGGTAATTTATTAAAAGAATTATTTTCTAGAATAGCGGCCATGATTTTGCTTTTTTGTGTTTATTTTAAAATCATTAGCGTAGCAGATTTTGTATGGTATTTAACAGGTGCTTATTTTATACGAATGTTTTTAATGGGAACGTATGCCTTTTATTTATATCGTCCAAAATTAAAATTTGAAATGCCTGAAAATATGGTTGAAATATTCAGATATTCAGCCTATATAATTTTAGCGGGTGCAGCGGGTACCATATTAATTGATATCGATAAGTTTATGATTCCTCAAAAAGAGGCGATTGCTTTGACGGCTTATTATTCAGTAGGTGTGTATATTGGTTCTGTTGTAGAAACACCGGGAAGGGCAATGGCCCAAATTTTACAGCCCTTAATTGCAAAAGCACTAAACCAAAAGGATTTGGTAGAAGTGAAAAATCTTTATAGAAAGAGTTCTATCAATCTATTGGCGATATCTGGTTTGGTTTTTTTGTTGATAAATTTGAATATATCTGAAATGTTTCAATTGCTTCCAGAAAAATTTAGAGGAGGTGAATGGATCGTTCTATTTATTTCACTAGCTAAGTTATATCATATGTTTTTGGGAGGGAATGGTGCTATCATTTCTAATTCAAAATATTATAAAGTATTGCTACCTTATGGTGTTGCAATGGCACTATCTGTAATTATTTTGAATCATTATTTGATTGATTTGATGAGTATTGAGGGGGCGGCATTGTCTACTTTACTAGTAGTGCTTGTTTTTAACTCGATCAAACTTTTTTATGTAAAAAGTAAATTTAAGATGTACCCATTTACTTCAAAAACGCTGATGTTATTTGTAGTAATAAGTGTCTTTTATGCAGTTTTTTCTTTTTGGAATTTTCAGTTTCATCCTCTTTTCAATATTATATTAAAGGGAACTATTATAGCGGTACTTTATATAATAACTATCTACAGAATGAATATTTCATTAGAAATTAATACGACTATCAATAAGTTAAGATCAAGAGTTTTGTAATGTGTTGATGCGATTTGATAAAAAGTAAAAAAACAGTGTAATTGAATTTGTATATTTACGTCAAACACAATCAAAATAGAATTGAATGATTGAAGTTATTGAACAGAATTTAAGAAAGGGAGAGCACTTATTAAAAAGTATATCAAACGATCAATACAAAAATACAACTGTAGCACCTTATTATTCTAGCATAGGAACACATATTCGACACGTAATGGATATGTTTCATTGTATATTTGAAGGCCTAGAAGCAGGAAAGGTTGATTTGGCTGCAAGATCACGCAATAAAGCTGTGGAAGAACGGTTAGATTTGGGGCTTGATTATATACATATTACCATTGATAAATTGCAAGGAATTACTGAAGATAATCTAGATAAAAATATCATTGTATCAGATGATTTAGGGGCAGGAAAAGTAGAAGTTACTTATACCTTAGCCGCCGTATTAAGCCAAGCCCATAGTCATGCTATTCATCATTATGCAAGTATTGGTTATATCATTCATCAATTAGGCATAGAATTACCTGAAAATGGATTTGGGTTCAACCCTACGACACCCAAAAAAGCGGCAGTAAGTTCTATTTAAAAAGTGATTTTAAAACCGTTCTTATTCCATTAGCAACTAAAAATATAGCACATAAGGCAGCGGTAAAACCAATGACACTGAAAATGTAGTTGTTGTCTTTTTTTATGGCAGAAAATCCAATACTTATCATAATAGGAGCAAGAGCAATCAACGGAATTGCTCCAAAAATAAATTTAAGTCCTTTTTTTAGTAAATTTTGATCTGTACTCATTTTTTATGATGTTCTAAAACGTTTCTTACATTTCCGTATTTTTCCAACAATTTGGTAGCCTCCTCATAACTTACATTAAGAGAATCTACTACCATTCTATTGGCTCTGTCGATTAATTTAGAATTGGACAGTTTCATGTCTACCATTTTATTTCCTTTTACTTTTCCAAGTAATATCATGGTAGAAGTACTGATCATATTTAAAATAAGCTTTTGAGCCGTACCCGCTTTCATTCTGGAACTCCCAGTTACAAATTCTGGCCCAACGACAGATACAATTGGAAATTGAGCTGTCAAATGCAAGGGGCTATTTTCATTCATAGTGATACAACCCGTAATGATATTGTTTTCGTTTGCACTTTGTAATGCTCCTAGTACATAAGGGGTTGTTCCGGAAGCAGCAATCCCAATCACTACATCGTTGGTAGTAATATTATGTGCTTGCAAATCCTTCCAACCTTGAGTTGTATTGTCTTCAGCATTTTCTACAGCTTTACGAATGGCCTTATCACCTCCAGCGATTAGTCCAACAACCAATTCATGAGGTACACCAAATGTTGGTGGGCATTCAGATGCATCTAAAACCCCTAACCGTCCACTAGTTCCGGCTCCCATATAAAAAATTCTACCACCTTTTTTCAGTTTTGGAACAATCTGTTCCACTAAGGCAAGAATTTGTGGCTTGGATTTTTCCACAGCAAGCGCCACTTTTTTATCTTCATTGTTGATATGAGTCAGTAGGTCCTCTGCTGACATATTCTCAAGATTATTATAAAGAGAACTCTGTTCTGTTGTTTTTGAAAAATCCAAATTGTTATTTTTTTCAAAAATACTAAATGGTAGTTATTAATGATACTTCTATTCTCAGAAATATGAATAAATAATTATAAACTAAAAACGAAGACTCTCTAATTTTTATTTCATAATTAAATTAAAATGGAGGTAAGATGATTGCATCATCATCGTTTATAGTATATTTTACAACATCCATTTCAGATAATCTAAAATACCCTAGAGGTTTTTTGTTTGTATCTGAACTAGAGGTATTAATACAGTTCCCAATAACCTGAGCAGGAGGAGTTCCAAATGGGTTTCCACTCGATATTTGCTCAAGTAATAAGTCCATATAATTAAAATGTGTTTTAGAGGAGGCATAGAAGTATAGAGTTAAATCCTCTCCTGGTTTTAAACTATCGTCTTGTTCAAAAACACTATTTTCTTGTCCATCAGAAAACTCATCACTTCTTGTTCTATAAACGTCTACAGCATAATCAGCCGGGTAGCTAAATTGACTTAAATAATAGTTTTCTTCATCCGCAGGATCATCGTAGAAAAATTCAACTTTTATAACTTCTGTTCCAAAGAAATTATCCGTAGACTGTTCAATTCTGGTAATAGCCGGAGCAGCAAGGAGTGTTTCTTCTGCGGTATAAGATTCTCCTTTATAACTTACATTTAGAATATATGAATTTCCTATCACTGGGACAAATGAGGAAGTTGTATAGATTCCTGTACTTCCATCCTCAATAAAATCAAATTCTGCAAGACTTGTAGTGTTTGTTATTTTGACGGTGGCTCCGGTGGCAACAGGGACCGTTAAGTCATAGAATCCTGCTGTTTCTGTCAAACGTATCGCTTGTTCGTTACCTGCGGTTCCTTTCTCCCAGTTAATATTGGCATCAATTACCAAACGCTTTGGCCCTTCTTCTAAAGGTAAGTCAATAACGTCTTCGCAAGAAGTAAATAAAAGTATGGTGATTGCTAAGTATAAATATTTCATAACAATTAAAATTTAAAGTTGTAAGTAAATGAAGGTGTAAATCCAAATATTGAAGTTTTTACCGCTTCATTTTTACCCGTCATATCATTTTGTCTAAAATTGATAGAAGCCGCATTTCTTCTTCCGTATAGGTTATAGATACTAAACACCCATTCGCCTTGCCATTTTCTTGGTTTTTTAGGTTGGGGAGTATAGGTAGCTGAGATATCTAAGTGGTGATAGCTAGGCATGTTAAATTCATTTCTTTGACTATAAACAGGCACCTTTAATGTACTTGTTGAATTACTAAAATCGGCATTGATGTTGGTTTCATATTGCCCATTAGGATATGTAACCGGTTTTCCTGATTGGTAAACAAAATTTGCACCGAATCTCCATTTTTTATTCAAAAAGTAACTTGTGGTAACTGAAAGATCATGTAATTTATGATAAGGAGATTGGTACCATTCCCCATTGTTTATTCCAGTAGCTCCAGGAGTTGTTCCAACAACTTGTTGTTCTGTATTAGAAAGCGTGTAGCTGATCCAACCTTTAAAGTTACCCGTGTTTTTCTTTAAAGATAGTTCTAAACCATAAGATCTAGATTTACCGCTCAGAACTATTGTTTCAATTTGGTTTTGAGCAATTAAGTTGGCACCATCTCTGTAATCTAGTCTATTCTGAACGTCCTTATAATATACTTCTGTTTCAATAGAGTAATCTCCATCCTTAAGGTTTCTAAAATATCCTACGGCATATTGATCCAAAATTTGTGGCTCAATATATGGCCCACTCGGAGTCCATACATCTAATGGAGCTGCAGAAACAGTATTCGATATTAAGTGAATGTATTGAAACATTCTATTGTAGCTGGCTTTAAATGCATGAGTTTCATTAGGTGTGTAAGACATAGAAAGTCTTGGTTCAAGCCCATAAAAAGTTTTGATAACTTCTCCTCTGTCATAATCAGTTTGACCATCAATTACACCTTCTTCATATACACCCGTTGTGGTATTAAAAGTTATTGGTTCATTATTTTCATAGCTGTAAATAGGTTGTCCCCCCATTCTGTAGAATGAACTAACTCTAAGTCCGTAATTCATAGAAAATGTATCAGAAAAAGAGTGTTCTGCCATGGCGTACACTGCTGGTTCAATAGCGTATTTTTGATCTAATTTACTTGCAACAATAGAGGATTCACTAGAACTTGGAGTGATTTCTCCAGGATGAAAATGATAGTGAATACCGCTTAATCCATAGGATAGAGAAAAATCATCAGATAAATAATGCTTAAAGTCGTATTTGATATTGATATTTTGTATTCCAGAATCCCAATCAAACCCAACAAAGTCAAGGTTTAAAAAATATTGATATTCACTAAAAATAACGGTAAGGTTAGAGAATAATTTATCACTAAATAAATGGTTCCACCTTGTGTTAAAAGTTTGGTTTCCGTAGGAATTTACGAATAGGTTAGCGATATTAAATTTGTCTCTACCAAAATAACCAGAGAAGTATAATTTATTTTTTTGATCTAAGTCAAAATTTAACTTGGCATTTAAATCATAGAAATAAATGGTATTGTCTTTTGTTTCTGGGTTTAATTTTAAAAATAAATGGGCATAGGAACCACGTCCTGCAATCAAGTAAGAACTTTTATTATTTTGAATAGGTCCTTCCGCCATTAATCTACTAGAAATTAATCCGATTCCACCGGTAAAATGATGTTCTTTTTTATTACCATTTTTTTGATGCACATCTAAAACAGAAGATACACGACCACCATATTTGGCAGGAATACCACCTTTATAAAGTTTTACATCCTTGATGGCATCTGCATTAAAAATAGAGAAAAATCCAAAAAAGTGAGAAGAACTATAGAGTGTTGCTTCATCTAACAAAATCAAGTTTTGATCTTCAGCTCCTCCTCGAACGTTAAAACCAGAGGCACCTTCACCAGCACTTGTAACACCAGGAAGCAATTGAATAGATTTAATGATATCTACCTCTCCTAATACCACAGGCATTTCTTTAATTGTGTTCACAGAAATTTTATGAACACTCATTTCTGGTTTTTTTAGATTCATTACCCTGTTGTTACTCTTAACAATAACTTCGTCAATTTCTTCGCTTGCTAGTTTCAAACTGAAATTTTCCTTGAGGTTGCCATCAAGCATAATTTTTTTGACAATTGTTTGGTATCCCAAGTAGCTTATTTCTAGGTTGTATTCCCCTTTTGGTAAGGTTATAGAATAAAAACCATAACCATTTGTTACGGTTCCTCTCTGCTGATCAGGAAATATTACATTTACTCCAATAAGCGTTTCTCCACTGCTTTCTTCCGATACAATACCACTCAAGGTGTAATTGTCCTGGGCATAACTAAAGCTCGATACTAATAATAGTAGCAGGACTAGGATTTTTTTATTCATAATTGTTTAGTGTAATTCTAAAAATGTTAAACAAAAATACACTTTTCTGTTGATTTTACTATCTTTTATAAGATGTTATTTGTCTATACAAGTATTAATTTAACTTATAACGATGAAAAAAATAGTAAATTTTTAAATGTGCAATTTTTCGAGCAAATATAGTAGGTTTTCATGTCATAACAGATTGGTTGCTGATTTTTAACATTAGCGTAATATTAAATTTTACCTAAAAAAAATAATTAAACATGTATCTTCGAATTTCAATTGAAAAAAATATGAAAACCTATCGAGTACAAAAAGTGCCAAATAATTTAATTGAGATAACTGGGAAATCTAAATCTGATCTCTGGGATAGAGCTGAAACTATTTCTGAATTTGTCTCACCCTGGAGTACTGATGCAATTGCAAAAATTAATTTCAAAGCTCTTTATGATGATGAAAATTTCTATTTTTCATTTTTGGTTGAAGATTCAGATATATATATTGACCGATCTGGGGATAGTGTTGAAAATATTGGGAATTCGGATAGAGTAGAATTATTTTTTAGAAAGAACAAGGACTTAGATCCTTATTATTGTTTAGAGATTGATCCTTCGGTCAGAATTATGGACTTCAAAGCTAAGCCAAACAAAAATTTTGATTTTAATTGGAACTGGCCAAAGAATGACATCTTTGTAAAGTCGGATATTCAAAATAATCTTTTTATTGTAGAAGGGGCTATTTCATTAAAAAGTTTGGAAGAGTTTGGTTTGATTGATAATCATAAAATTGAAACAGGTGTCTTTCGTGCGAAATATAATTTGAATGAGAAGGGATCTTATGAACCTACATGGATTAGTTGGGTTGACCCTGATACCGAGGAACCGAATTTTCATATTGAAAGTTCATTTGGTGTTTTTGAATTGGTTGATTTATTGTAGGTATTGCTCGTAATTTTCAGAATTGATGATGTCTATGGGAAGTAAAGTTTGTTCTGGTAACTTGGTGCCAAATAATAAGAATTCCGCCAATTGACTCAATCCAAGAAAGGTTTGTTGCTGTGGGTTTTGATGTATCAAAAAATCGATTGCATTTGATTTTAATAAATTGATATTTTCGTGAATTAAATCATACCCAACAATTTTTAATTTATTAGATACTTTGGAATTCAGTTTTCCTGCTATATAGGTTTTTGAGGTGGTAACAAAAATCCCATCTGCTGAGTGTTCATTTACAAAATTTTCAAGTTTTTCAGCAGAAACAGAAGTGTCGTTGTGATTGCTTTGATAAGTTAGTATTTTAAATGCCTTTAAATTTTGATTCTCAAAGAATTCACGAAACCCTTGCTCTTTGGCTTGCATATGAGTTGCATTATCAAAATCTTGATCGATATGTGCAATTACGATGGTTCCATCTTTTAAAAGAGTGTCAAATAGCTTGGCACCAATTCTTCCACTTTTATGCAAATCTTGTCCGATAAAACTTATGTTTTCCGATGATTTAATCGTGTTGTTAAATGTGGAAAGTAAAATTTCATTTTCTGTACATAGTTCAGCCACATGCAATGCTTCTTTATAAAAGAGAGGAACCATAAGGATAGCATCTGGTTTACTTTCGATAACATTTTTAGAGACCTCTACAAAATCTTTGGTTGATTTAGAGGCGTAGGTTACTGTGTCTATTGCTATGCCAAAATTTTGAAACTTTTCTAATACTTGTGTAACTGCTATCAAACAAGGGGACCAGAAAGAATCTTCCTTAACATCAGGAATGATAAGTGATAATCTATATATTTTATTGCTTTTTAAAGTTTTAGCGATTGGGTTTGGTTTGTATTCTATTTGGTCTAGTATGGCATTTACTTTTTTAAGAGCATCTTCAGAGACACGTCCGCGTTTGTGTAAAACTCTGTCTACCGTTCCTTTTGAAACACCTGCTAATTCAGCAATGTCCTTTATAGTGTATTTTTTTATCATATAGCAAATATAACATTTTTTTAATATTGTTCTCGAGCACACTGTTTTCTTGTGCTCGAGCACAATTTTGATGTGTTTTCGAACACATGTTTAAGTGTGTTCGAGCACATTTTTTGTGTTTTTTCTTTTTTTATCAATTGATATTGTATAGTTTTGTAGAAGTAAAAACAGAATATTACTTGTTAAGTTGTTGAAATATAGATAATAAAAAAAATAAAACATGAGTAAAAATAAACCGACATTAGTAGTACTAGCAGCAGGAATGGGAAGTAGGTACGGAGGGCTGAAGCAAATAGATTCTTTTACACCTGAAGGTGATACGATAATTGATTTTTCAATTTTTGATGCTTTGGAAGCTGGCTTCGGGAAGTTTGTCTTTATCATTAGAAAAAGTTTTGAAAAGGAATTTAAAGAAATTTTCAACCCAAAGTTAAAGGGAAAGGCAGAGGTAGCATATGTATATCAAGAATTAGACAGTGTGCCTGAAAAATTTATCAACCCAAAGCGAACTAAACCATGGGGAACAGGACATGCTTTACTAATGACCAAAGAGGTAATAGATTCAAATTTTGCCATTATTAACGCGGATGATTTTTATGGAAAGCAAGCTTTTAAGATAATGGCAGATGCGTTGCAAGAAATTGATGAGGAATCTTACGATTTTAATATGATTGCCTATTCTTTAAAAAATACTGTGTCAGAATACGGTTTTGTTTCTCGTGGAGAGTGTCAAGTAGATGAAAACGGATTTTTATTAGATGTTACAGAGCGCACACATATAGAAAAGATAAATGGAAGCCTCAAGAGAAAGAATGCTCAAGGGGAATTTATTGATATAGATGAAAATGTTACTGTTTCAATGAATTTTTGGGGCTTCACACCTAAATGCTTCGACTTTGGAAGTCAGTTGTTTGAAGAGTTTTTGGAAGACAATATAGAAAATCTAAAAGCAGAATTTTTCCTACCCTCTGTTGTCAATGAAATTTTAAAATCTGGCAAAGCAAAAGTCGAAGTATTAAAATCAGACGCTCAATGGTTTGGAGTAACTTATAAAGAAGATAAAGAAATTGTCCAAGAGGCAGTATTGAAATTAAAGGAAGCGAATGAGTACCCTGTAAATCTATGGTAAAATGATAAATGACAAACTCAATAAAGTTTTTGAACAATTTGATCAGTCTTCAAAATTTGTGTCTTATAAAGAATTGGCTTCAGGTCATATTAACGATACTTATTTTATTGAAACTGACCAAAGGCCTTTTTATGTAATGCAAAGAATAAATCATGGTGTTTTTAATGATGTGCCAGGATTAATTAACAATAAAGTAGCAGTAAGTGAGCACATAAGAAAAAAACTTGATATTGATTTAGAGCAAGCGAATACAAGACATGCTTTAAGTTTTATTAAGACAAAATCTGGAGCATCTTACTATCGAGGAGATGAAGGTGATTATTGGAATTTGATGATTTTTATTGAGGATAGTGTTACGCATGAAGTAGTAAAAGATGGGGAGATTGCTTATGAAGGAGGAAGGTTGTTTGGTGAGTTTTTAGAGCTGACAAATGACTTTGATATTGCTAGTTTGTGTGAAGTAATCCCAAAATTTCATGACATGTCTTTTCGGTATTCTCAGTTTTACGATGCTTTAAAAAAAGCATCTGAAACTAGGTTGATTCAGGCAACTGAATACATTGATTTAGCGAATGAGATGAAAGAAGAGATGCACATCCTTCAAAACCTGAAAGAATCTGGCGCTGTAAAGATGAGAGTAACTCATAATGACACGAAAATTTCAAATGCTCTTTTTGATCAAAATAATAAAGGATTGTGTGTGATTGATACAGATACCGTGATGCCGGGAATTATTCATTATGATTTTGGAGATGCTATTAGAACCATTTGTAATACAGCAGCAGAAGATGAAAAGAATTTGGAGTTGGTTCATTTCAATGTTGATTATTATAAAGCTTATAAAAAAGGATTTCTGGAGAAAATAGGAAATGCTATTTCAGAAACGGAACTAAAATATTTAACGCAAGGTGCTAAATCAATGATTTTTATTATGGCACTCCGATTTTTAACGGATTTTTTAAATGGAGATGTTTATTATAAAACTTCTTATGATGAGCATAATTTAGTTAGAGCTAAAAATCAGTTTAAGTTATTAGAAAGTTTGAATGCACAATTGGATAGATCTGGGGATTTTTCTAATTAGTACTAATAAAATTAGGAAAGGTAATTGGTTTTTGTAGAGCAAGAAGCGGTAACCAAATATAAGTAGGCTCTGGTCTTTAAAATAGAAAAAATAAAGGATAAACATAAGATGAAGGAATCAAACGATAATAAAAGTACATTCATACCAATATGTATAATAGCGGGACTATTTGCCATATTTGGTTTTGTAACATGGATTAATGGAACTTTAATTCCATTTATGAAAACTATAAATGAGTTAACTGAGGCTCAGTCATATTTAGTGGTTTCCGCATCATACATATCTTTTGTAGTGATGGCATTACCAGCATCTTATCTTCTAAATAAAATAGGCTATAAAAAAGGGATGTCAGTTGGTTTGATTATTATGGCCTTAGGAGCTTTGATTTTTATCCCTGCAGCGGGCTCCCGGACCTATTGGTTGTTCTTGTTGGCAATATTTATACAAGGAGCAGGAATGACTATTTTACAAACAGCAGCGAATCCTTATATCACTATTTTAGGCCCCTTAGAGAGTGGAGCGAAGAGGATTGCAATGATGGGGATTTCTAACAAAGCAGCTGGAGTAATTGCTAATATTGTGTTTGGTTCTTTGTTATTATCCGGAATTGATGAGGTTCAAGAAAAGTTACTCACAGTTTCCAATTCAGAAAAAAATATTTTATTAGACTCTATGTCTGGAGCTGTGGTTGTGCCCTATATAATCATGGCGATTGTGTTGTTTTGTTGTGGAATTTTAATTCGTAAAGCTCCCTTGCCGAATGTAGAAGTGAGTGGGGATAATAAAAATGAAGATGTTGCTTCTGATAAAACAAGTATTTTTCAGTTTCCACATATGTGGTTGGGGGTATTGTCACTTTTTGTGTATGTTGGTGCTGAAGTTATGGCCGGTGATTCTATTATTGCCTATGGATTATCTCTTGGTTTTCCGGCAGAATACGCTAAATATTTTACACCGTTTACCTTATTAGCAATGATTTCTATGTATGGATTGGGAATCGTGTTGATCCCGAAATATTTAAAACAAGAGACAGCTTTAAAAATAAGTGCAATTTTAGGTATTCTTTTTAGTATTGGAATAGTAACAACCAAAGGGTTTACATCCGTTTTATTCGTAGCTGCTTTGGGGGTAGCAAATGCTTTAGTTTGGCCTGCTATTTGGCCTTTGA
Organism: Flavicella sp. IMCC45537; assembly: GCF_057197705.1. NCBI lineage: Bacteria > Pseudomonadati > Bacteroidota > Flavobacteriia > Flavobacteriales > Flavobacteriaceae > Flavicella > Flavicella sp. IMCC45537. The sequence goes on along the minus strand of NZ_CM170067.1, from coordinate 1,241,659 downwards.
CATTAAAAGGATTAGGGAAATATACGAAAACAGCATCTGCCTTGTTGATTATGGCTATTGCGGGAGGAGCGGTGATACCACCTTTATACGGAAGATTGGTTGATGCTGGTAAACAAGAATTGATTGTAAATGGGATAGCAGAAGAATTAGCAACGGCACAAGCATCCACTGAAAGTTATTGGATTTTAATTCCTTGCTATTGCCTTATTTTGTGTTTTGCAACATTTGGCCACAAGTTAAAATCATGGAGACCGAATCTCTAAAAAGAAAAAAAATAAATTATTAAAATGATTAGAATATGATGAAAAGTATCACAGACAATGCGACGGGTTTCGAAAAAAGATTCGAAAATATAGGAACTGTAGTTTTTGAGGATTCCAACAGTGCTTCAAAGGCTGTTGCTAGGGAGATTTCTAATTTGATTTTGGAAAAACAACAAGAAAACAAACAATGTATTCTGGGATTGGCAACAGGTTCTAGTCCAAAAGGTTTGTACGCAGAATTGGTGCGTTTACATAAAGAGGAAGGTTTGAGTTTTGAAAATGTGGTTAGTTTTAATTTAGATGAATATTATCCAATGGAACCAGATTCGGTTCATAGTTATGTTCGTTTCATGAAAGAACTTCTTTTTGATCATATTGATATAAAACCAGAAAATTGTTTTGTTCCTGATGGAACTTTAAGCAAACAAGAAATCTCTATCTATTGTAAAGAATATGAAGAGAAAATTGATGCTTTAGGAGGAATAGATCTTCAAATATTAGGTATTGGAGGTAACGGGCATGTGGGCTTTAATGAGTCTGGTGCCTTGCAAAATTCTAAAACCAGGTTGGTCGCTCTAGATCATATGACAAGAGTAGCTGCAAGTGCTGAGTTTCTTGGGCTTTCTAATACTCCAAGAACAGCAATCACATTAGGCGTTAAAAAAATTATGGAGGCTAAAAGAGTGATACTTTTAGCATGGGGTGAGTTAAAATCCAATGTGATTAAGGCTGCAGTTGAGGGAGAGGTTACCAGTAAAATTCCAGCCTCTTATTTGCAAGAACATAACAATGCCACTTTTGTTTTGGATAAAGAGGCGTCATCAAAACTGATTAGAATCAGAAAACCATGGTTGGTAGAACAAGTGGATTGGAGTGAGACTATGATACGCAAGGCTGTGATTGGTCTTGCTATGGATTTAAAAAAGCCTATTCTCATGCTTACGGATGATGACTATATAGAAAATGGTATGAGCGACTTGTTAGCATCAGAAGGCGAGGCTTATGATATTAATATTAAGGTTTTTAATAAATTACAAAACACCATAACGGGTTGGCCAGGAGGAAAAGCGAATGCTGATGACTCTCATAGACCGGAAAGAGCACAGCCAGAAAAGAAAAGAGTTTTAATTTTTAGTCCACACCCTGATGATGATATTATAAGTATGGGAGGAACTTTTAAAAGGTTACAAGAGCAAGGTCATGAAGTTCATGTGGCTTACCAAACCTCGGGAAATATTGCAGTGGCGGATGATGAAGCTCTTCGATTTGCAAATTTTGTCACAGACTATAATTCACATTTTGAAATTAATAGTCCAAAAGCAACTGATATTTTTGAGGAAGCAAAAAGCTTTTTGGAACATAAAAAATCGAGTGATATTGATAGTTCAGCAGTTCGTCATATCAAAGGATTGATTCGAAAAGGAGAGGCAAGAGCAACAAGCTATTTTGTAGGATTGCAAGATGAACATATTCATTTTATGAATTTACCGTTTTATGAAACAGGTACCATAGAAAAGAATCCAGTGGGGCCAAAAGATATTCAATTGACAATGGATTTGATTGAAGAAATAAAACCACACCAAATTTATGCAGCGGGAGATTTAGCAGATCCACATGGAACACATAAGGTTTGTTTGGATGCAATTTTTGAAGCTGTTAAAAATTTGAAAGCAAAAGAATTTATGAAAGATTGCTGGGTTTGGTTGTATAGAGGAGCCTGGCAAGAATGGGGAATTGACGAGATAGAAATGGCTGTTCCAATGGGACCAGATCAAGTATTGGAGAAACGATATGGAATATTTAAGCATCAATCTCAAAAAGATGGTGTTGTTTTTCAAGGAAGTGATAGTAGAGAGTTTTGGCAGCGTGCTGAAGATAGAAATAAAGAAACAGCAGACTTATATAGTTTATTAGGTCTGGCAAGATATGCTGCCATGGAAGCTTTTGTTCGATGGCACTATTAAGTAGTTTAGTGTTTTAAATTGGAAAGCCATTACAAATTTATGTAATGGCTTTTTTCATGAATTCATTCAAACAAACAGTGTAGCCTAATTATTCATAAGAATATTTCAAAAATACTATTAAGAATTTTTTTACTGTTATGTTTTTTAAAAAAGATTAGACTGGAATTCCTGAAATAGCTAGTTAATTTTATCAAGTGTTTTATTTTTTAATAATTTTAAATGTATTGTATTATCAGTGGTGATATTCTTTCAAATCTAGGTTTACTTTTTTTAAAACAATTAAAATTCAATGTTTTAGTTGTTTTTTGACGTGAGTGAATCTTTATTCTAAATGAGAATATTAAGTTTGTTTTAGAAATGTTTTATTTTTTTAAAACGTTTCCGTAAAAAAATAACGTTTCCGAAATCGTTTCCGGTGATTAGTTTGCTTGTTCCTTTTTTGAAATATTATGAATAGCTTTAAATTTGAACTAGAGACGCTTTTTATATGATAAACTGATTCATTTTTTATGATAATCAATTTTATTTTGATTTTTAAAATTAAGAGTCCTTTAGGTTGCCTAAATAATTTTGATTAGCTATCCTAGGAAATTTCTCTGCAGTTTATTAATTAGTATAATTTCAAGTAATAATATTTTAAAATTTTAATTAAAATGAAAAAAAAAATATATCGTATGTGGTTTTGGGTTTTAAATTTTACAATGGTTATAACTTTGAATGCTCAACTTAAATTATACGACAATTTTGACGTATCTGCATCTGAAAATTTACAAGGTGATAATTGGGAGATTGGAAGTGTTTGGAATCAAGCTTCTGGCAGTGGATTATTGTATAGCTCGGAAAATTTAATTTATGGAATTGAGGATAAAGAGTTGTCGTTTGGTGGGTCAATGATTCTGTCGGGTGAGAATGTTGTTTATAGATTTGCTGCTATAAAGCAACCGTTGTTTGAAACGGAGTTTTTTATTTCATTTTTATTTAGAAAAGACGCTAACTCAGCTTTTGAATTTCACGGAAATTATAATAAAATTTCTGACATTGGGAATTCAAGGATTGGGATAAAGGTTTCGAATACAGGTAGCTTGACTGCTAAATCAGGAGAGGTGTGGGCACCTGAGACCGGTGAATCTCAGAAATATAACTTTAGCTCTGAGGATGGTTTGATAAAAGATAATATAACATATTTAGTAATAATAAGAAAAGTGGGAGCGGCGACAATTGTTGGGGTTTACCAAGGAAACGATAAGTTGCCTAAAAAAGGTTGGAAAATTGTTCAGTCTAGTCGAACAGATGGAGTGTCATCTGCGAAGTTAGATACTTATGTGTTTAAAAGTATTTCAGGTAGAGTAGAAATTGACGAATTTAAGCTTGGGGTATCTTTGCTTGATGTTCTAGAGTAATGATTTGCTAATTCAAAACTTTTTAAAAAGCATTGTTTCTTTTAAAAATTAACAATTATATAATTAGAGTTATCCAACTCAGATACAGCATATGTTTCAGTTAGTATTCTGGAACGGATTCCATAAAATCTGCTTGTCAAAGACTTAACAATAAGCAATTAAAAAAAATGGAAATTTCATCTATAAATTCAAGATTTTAAATTTTAATCATTTACCTAAGTGTTGTATTATCAAAGTGTCTCTAACATTCCGCAGCTAAGGTTAGTTGTAGTTTAATGTACTAGCCAAAATATATAAGAGAATAAATCATGGAAGAAATAGAAAGATTAAAAGAAGGACTAGTGCTGGCTGAAGCTGTGTTAAAATTTGAACAAGACAGAAACAAAATGTTAACGGATCTAAATAAAAAACTAACTAAGCAATTAACTTTAAAGAGTCTTGGTTACTGGGTTGCGGTTGAAAGCAAGGAACAACCCGAAAAATGCACGGAAGTTATCGTTATGTATAAAGACGGCAGAAAAGCTGTAGCCTTGTTTGATAGAGACGGAAGATTTTATATAGAAAGAGACGATTGGGATATAACCAATATTATTGTAAAATGGCATAGGCTACCATAAGCAACTTTGTTACCAATATCAAATAGTCCTACCCTTTTTTTAACCAATTAACTTAAACATTCATGAAGAAATTATTTGTAAACATATTCTTTTTATTAACAGTATCGATTTATGCTCAAGAAAGAACTATTGAGGGTGTTGTAAGGGATGCTTATGATGTTTTACCAGGTGCGAGTATATATATAAAGAATACAACAATTGGAACAGTTTCAAGTTTTGATGGTTCTTTTTCCCTGTATACATCAGATTCTAGTAGTACAATTATCATTTCTTTGGTAGGTTACAAAACTAAAGAAATTGATATATCAAAAGTGTCCGATCTTAACATTGTGTTAAAGGAGGATCTTTTGAGTTTAGATGAGGTAATTGTCGTAGGCTACGGAAGTTCAAAGAAGTCTGATATTACAGGATCTATATCATCGATAGAAACATCTGAAATTGATAAGCAAACAAACCCAAATGTTTCGATGTATTTACAAGGAAAAGTTACAGGAGTTCAGGTGGTTGAAAATTCAGGTGCTCCTGGTGCTGGTGTGGATGTTCAGATTCGTGGTGCCAACTCTATAAATGCATCCTCAAAGCCTTTGTATGTGATTGATGGAATGCCTTTCCAACCTGATGGTGTTTCTGATCTCAACGATACCTATGCAGGTGGTTTTGTTTCAAGCCCTATGGCTAATATTAATCCAAATGATATTGAAAGTATAGAAATTTTGAAAGATGCTTCTGCAACTGCTATTTACGGGGCAAGAGGGGCGAATGGGGTCGTACTAATTACTACTAAAAGTGGAAAGACAGGCAAAGTTAAAGTAAATGTTTCCTATGCTCAAAGTGTCGCTAGGGTTGCTAAGAGAATCGAATTATTGAATGGAGTCCAATATGCTGAGTTGGCAAATGAGGCCTCTGAATATAGATATGGTGTAGATAAAATTCCTTTTACTTCAGAAGAGCTAGAAAATTTAATAAATATTGATCATCAAAATGAAGTATATCAACTAGGAAGTACACGAGACATCAATTTAAGTATTTCTGGTGGATCATTAAAAAATAAATACTACGTCTCGGGACAATATTATGATCAGGTCGGTGTTTTTCCTGGAACTGGTTTTAAGAAAGCAAATGTTAACATTAATATAGAACAAGAAATTTCTAAAAAAATAACTTTTAATTCAAATGCAAAAATTTTTAATTCAATAGCGAATGGTAGTTTGATAGGAGGATTTTCCGGTGGTCTAATTAGAAATACTTTGAGTTGGGTTCCAACAGCACCTATGGTGAGGGATGATGGAACTTATGTTTATCAGAATGGATACTTTTTAGATAATAATGGTAATGTAAAAGAGAGATATAAAGAGAGTGGGGAAAGTGATGATCAATATTTGACTAATCCACTATCCATATTATATGATTATGAATCTAAAAATACAACGGATCAAATTTTATTTAACACGGGTTTTACTTTTAAAATAAATGATAATCTTAAAATGAATTTCAAGTATGGTTATTCAAATTACAAAACCTTTTTGCAATCTTATAGGGCGACTAATGTGTTGTTAGTCGGAAGTAATGAACAAGGTTATGCGAATATAGGCCATTCAAGAAGTATTAGGTCTCTGTACGAAACAACGTTCCGTTTCAAACAAAGTTATGGGAAACATACCGTTAATGGTGTATTAGGCTTATCAGGAGAAAAGGGAGTTAAAGAAATGTCCAAAGCAAGTGCATGGGGGTTTTTACAGGATATTACTGGCTATAATGATATAGGTGCAGCAACAGCACCACAGCCAACAGTATCAGGTTATTATGATAATTCACTTGCTTCTTTGTTGGCACGCGTAAACTATAGTTTTAAATATAAATATTATGCTACAGTATCTGCTAGGTATGATGGTTCTTCAAAGTTTGCTAAAGGCAGGAAATGGGGGTTCTTTCCTTCTATAGGTTTGTCATGGAGAGTCCATAAAGAAGATTTTATGGGTAATATTGGGGTCGTTTCCGAAATGAAACTTAGAGGGAGTACTGGTCTTACAGGAAATCAGTCCATTGCTTCATATCAAACTTTGGGTCAGTATTTTAGTCAGGAGCATCCTGGAAAAACAAATTTTAATTTCAATAACAATGTAAATATTGGATATGCACCTGTTCGTATTCAAAATGAAGATCTGACTTGGGAAGAAACGTTGCAAACAAATTTTGGTTTGGATTTAGGGTTATTTAATAATCGTCTGTTTCTTGTAGCTGATGCATATCAAAAAAATACAATGAATTTATTATATAATATTGATGTGCCATCAACTACTGGGTTTTCAAGCATGCTTGCAAATATTGGAGAAATGCAAAATCGAGGCTTAGAGCTTGCATTAACTACTCATATTTTTAAGAGAAAAGATTTTGAATTAAGTCTTTCAGGAAATATATCAATGAATGAAAATACTGTAAAGAAATTATCAGGAAAAATTGATGAACAGTTTGTTGCGGGCAGTGTATTTGGAAAACCAATCTCTATATTAAAAGAGGGAAGTCCGGTAGGTGAATTTTATGGTTATAAAATGGATGGTATTTGGAGTGAAGAGGATATTTTAAATAAGCCATTAACCTTTATGCCTGATGCTAACCCGGGTGATAGAAGATTTTTAGATGTAAATAATGATGGTGTTTTGAATTCTGAGGACAGAGTGGTTATTGGATCTTCTGCTCCAAAATATTTTGGTGGTGCTACGTTTACGGCTAGATATAGAAACTGGCAATTTTATTCAAGCTTTACATTTTCTTATGGTAACCAAATGTTTAATGAATTAAAAAGATATACTTTATCATTACATGGAGGGACGAATGTTTTAACCGACGCTCTTAATAGATGGAGGCCTATAACAGATGAAATGACTCCTAAAGAAAGAGAAGATCAATTAGCATTAAATGCAACTACAAATATCCCAAGGGCAGGAAATTATAGTCAAACACAGGAAGTGTCAGATGCCTATATAGAGGATGCTTCTTTTTTAAGGTGTAATAATTTATCAGTTTCTTATAACTTACCAAAAGATGTTACCGACAATTTGTTAATTGATAATATTAGGGTTTCTATGAGTGTAGAAAATCTGTTTACTATTTCTAAGTATTCAGGATATAGCCCTGTCGGGAATAGTAGAGGAGGGTTAATAAGAGGTGTAGATGCAGGCTTATATCCTACTCAGCAAACGTTTAAGTTCTCCATATTGGCAAATTTATAATAATAAAAGAATCAAGTAAAAATGAGAAAGTTAAAATATCTATTGTTTGTGTTAGGATCATTTATTGTCTCTTGTGAGGACTGGTTAGAAGAAGACGCTAGGAGTTTTGTGTCATCTTCGAATTACTATGATACGGATGAACAGGCAATTTCAGGGGTAAATGCAGCTTACGGAAGTCTTAGAAAAGAAGGTGTTAGTTTAGAGTTTGTTTATATGGACGACGTGGCAGCTGATGATTTGATACCTAAGTTAGGTCAATCAAGTGATAGAGTTGCAATGGATTTACAAGTTTATACTGCTGAACATGAGTATTTATATACGATATGGAAAAATCAATATGAGGGAATTAACCGAGCGAACGTTGTTCTTTCGGAAGTTTCTGTTGAGAATATTACCCCATCTATTGCAAGAAGGCTTCATGCTGAAGCAAAGTTTTTGCGTGCTTTTTATTATTTCAGACTAGTACGTTGGTTTGGTGAAGTTCCAATTGTAATTAAGGCATCAAAGTCTAACGATGAAAATGTGATTTTTCCAATTAGAAATTCAATAAATGAAGTTTATGCCCAGATAATTGAAGATTTAAAGTTCTCGGAATCTAATTTGGAGGATAATTATGAATATGATGATGTAAATTATTATAGAGCTACCAAAGGAGCCGCAAAGTCACTGTTATTAAAAGTTTATGCAACGATGGCTGGATTCCCATTGTATGACATCTCTAAATGGGAATTGGCCAAGGAGAAAGCGGAAGAAATTATTGATAATAAAATGACTTATGGTTATGAACTGGTTGAAAATATTTCTGATATTTTTGATGTAAATACTGAACATTTGAACACTGAGCAGATTTGGAGCCTCCCGGGTTCAACTGGTTTATCAGTAAATGGGTGGTATTACACAAGGATGAAAAGGTATTTTATTACTTGGTCTTCCATTGTTCCAACTAATGAGGTTTTGGGAACTGGGGCCTATCAAGATATATCTATTTGGGATGATGTAAATGATAAAAGAAGAAAAGTCGCTTTGGGCTCTAAAGCGGGAACTGGTATTACGGATGTTGATAATTCTGGATTTAAAGTTTGTTCTAAATATTGGGATTCAGAACAAGATGCATATGCAAGAAATGATTATCCCTATATAAGATTTTCTGAGATTTATTATTTTCTTGCAGAAGCCATTGTTGAAACAGGTGGGGATTTGCATAAAGCGATGGAAATAATTAATATGTTCAGAACAAGAGCTGGTATTGCTAATCTCCCAAATACAGAAAACATTGTAGAAATGAGAAAAATTATTCATGATGAAAAAAGAAAAGAATTTCTTTTCGAAGGAAAAAGAAGATTTGATTTAATTCGTTGGGGTGAGTATGTAGATACAATGATCTCACATGGGGAAAAACAATTTGGGGCTGGTGATTTGAATAAGTTGTCACATACTGCTGAAAGAAACACATTATTTCCTTTGCCGTTGAAAGAGTTTATTGCTAATAAAAATTTAAGACCCCAAAATTATGATTATTAAAGGAGAGTATTTTCTTCAGTAATTTGGGAATATATTATATTAAACGAAAGCGTTGTCTTGTTTAAACATGTAAATATGAGATTACATTCTTTTATGATCAATAACTAAAAACTAAAAACTAAAAACTAAAAAATGAAAAGTAACTATTTGTATAATTTTATAATAATATTCGTTTGTCCATTGTCTTTTGTTTTTGGGCAACAGGTTGGAGATTCAATAGATTTGTCTAATTGGAAATTAGATTGGAGTGATGAATTTGATTATGAAAATGCTGGATTAGATGTTAATTGGGGGTCACAGAACTCTCCTAGTGGACATATTGCTTGTAGTAGATGGAGAGAAAATGCAGTCGTTAAAAATGGTGTATTAGAGTTAGTTAATAAGAAAGAAGAAAGAGGAGGTCAATCTTGGACTTCAGGTAATATTTGGACGAAAAAGAAATTTAAATACGGGTATTTCGAATGTAAGTACAAATATGCTGCAGCTTCTGCGACTAATAATTCTTTTTGGTTGATGACTCAGGGAGCAGATCCCAAAGAAGGAAAACGGTTTGAGATTGATATTAATGAAGGCCATTTCCCGAACGAAGTCAATACTAATATACATAATTGGGGAGATGTAAAGACAATATCTAATGGAGTTAAAAAACATCCCTCTTCTCATCAAGGTTTCTCTTATGGAATAAGCCCAAATTATTCTTTTCCGTTAGAAATACCGATTACGACAAGAAAGTTGAGGTTAACATCAAACAACAAAAATCATTTTCATATTAGAGAATTTAGAGTTTTTAATTATAATAAAGGGAAATACCCAAATGCTTTTTCGGAAACAGCTGATCAAGACATAACTGGATTAGAAAATTTTGTAAGGACTAAAGATGTGAAAATTAGTAGCAGTGGAAATTATAATGACAAAACAAATAATGAATATGTTGCTGATGGTTCTTTAAAATCAAGTTGGATTTCACAGAAGGAAAACGAGAAATGGTTAGAGTTTGAATGGAAAAAGGATATAACAATAGGGTGTATACAATTTGTGAATGGATGGCAGTCTCAAGGCAATTGGAATGGGTTATTGACTGATTTTAAAGTACAATATTTTGATGGAAAGCATTGGAAGGATATTTCTTCACTAGATGTAGAGAAAGATATTAATTTTTCTGAAGATTATCATACTTATGGTTTAGAATGGAATGAAAAAGAAATTATTTTTTATTTTGATGGGAGAGTAATTAGAAAAACTCCAAACAAATTTTGTTATAGTGAGAGCCCAATTTGGTTGAGCTTGGCGATTATTTCTTGGTCAGGAAAAATAAATGAAAACTTAGATGGCACAAGTATGAAAGTCGACTATGTCAGGCATTATTCCCCTAAAGAAGCTTTGGATAAAGATTAAAACATAGAACATGAATTAAACTTCATGGCAAAATATAAATTGACAAGAATTAATAGTTTATGGGGCTGTATTTTAAGACAAAAATTAAATTAAAAGAAATGAGAAAAGCATTATTTTTATTAGGACTTGCATTATTAGGAGTCTCATGTATCTCGGAAAAAAACGAAAAACATTATAAGATGGAACTACACAAAATTCCACTTTCTGCCAAATTTGAAGATAGTTCTTGGTATATATGGGGTGGAAGTGTTGTGGAAAGAGATGGGGTGTATCATATGTTTTATAGCCGTTGGCCTAAAAAGTTTCATTTTAGTGCCTGGTTGACTCATTCTGAAGTAGCTCATGCTGTATCCAATTCACCATTTGGACCTTTTAAACACAAAAATGTGGCTTTGTCTACTCGAGATTCTAGTTTTTGGGATGCTGATAATATTCATAATCCTACCGTTAAAGAGTTTGATGGTAAGTATTATCTTTATTATACTGGTAATAAAGGTGATAGGGTTGTGTCCCATGAGGGAAATTATAATTGGCTACATAGAAATAATCAGAGAATTGGTGTTGCAGTTGCTGAGCACCCAGATGGACCTTGGAAAAGGTTTAATCGGCCTTTGTTAGAGTTACCTAAAGAGATTGATGCACCAGATGCATTGATGATGGCAAATCCATCTGTTGCTAGGAATTCAGAAGGAAAGTATGTGTTAGTTTATAAGTGTGTAGGAAGGAAAGGCAAGTTACCTTCGGGTGGACCGGTGGTGCACATGGTTGCTTTTGCTGATTCTCCTACAGGGCCTTTTGTAAGACATCCAGTGCCAATTTTTACTATGGAAGGGGATGATTTTCCAGCTGAAGATCCATTTATATGGTCTCAGGGAGATAAATTATTTGCAATTGTAAAAGATTTTAATGGTGTTTTCACCGATCACGGAAGGTCTTTGGCTCTGTTTGAGTCTACAGATGGTATTGATTGGAACTTAAGTAAAAATAAACTTGTGGCAACAAGAACGATTCAGTGGGAGGATGGTAGGGTCCAAAGTTTAGAGCATTTGGAAAGACCACAATTGTTTATTGAAAATGGAATTCCTAAAGCACTAATGTGTGCCGCAGATTCACTAAATATAGATGGTATACTACAATCTTTTAATTTACAAATACCAGTTTCGTTTAACTAAAAAAAAGAATAAATTAAAAGGTTAGCAATCAGTATTTACAATTAATAATTTAATTTTAAAAAAAATGGATAAAAAGAATATATGTTTTTATATAGTAGTGAGTTTTTTATTTTGGTTACATGGTACTAGAATGAATTCTCAAGTACCGAATAGTGATTATAAACTAATGTATGAAGAGGAGTTTAATGATAATATATTAAATGAAAAAGAATGGTATTATCGAGATTCAGATTCTCTAATTAGAGGAGGGTATAGTCAAAAAGAAAATGTTTCGGTAGAAACAGTTGATGGAATCGGTTATCTAAGAATTGATTATAACCAATGGGACGTAAATAATGACTCACAAGATGATGTAGTAGGAGGAGGAATTATGACAAAGGAGGCTTTAGGATATGGTTATTATGAGGCTAAAATTAAATTTTATGATGAAACTAAAGGTTTTCATCAGTCTTTTTGGACTTTGGGATTGCGCGCTTGGGACTCTTATTCTGAGGAGTTTAAGTATATTCAAGATGCTAAGAATGATCTTGTGCCATGGGTGAATTCAACTCTAGAAATTGATGCTATAGAATTAGATTCTGACTATAACCATGGTGGTGCAAATTTTCATTGGCATGCACCTACTTTTGAAACTCCAGGAGTAGGGCATCATTTTAATGCGAGTTATATTGATAAAACGAAATGGATTGTCATTGGCTTTTCATGGGAGCCGGGTTTAATTAAATATTACATTGATGGGGTTCAAGTTCATGATGTTGTTTATGAAGACGATAGATATGCTCCACAACAAGTTTGGCTCACTGGACTAGCTAATAATCAGAGTTTTTTTGGTGGAGGTGGGGTACCAAATCCCGGAGCTTGTATGAAAGTGGATTACTTTAGATATTATTCGAAGCCAGAAGATATAAATTTAATAGGTAATTCAAGTTTTGAATTAAATGGCCAAAGTAGTGAAGTTCCATATAATTGGATTCAGAAGGATGATATTATGGATAATTTGTATTCTGATCAAATTAAAGTAGTGTATGATTCGGTGAATGGAGAGTCGCATGCTGGATCTGCACATCTTCTAGTTGATTTTCAAGGGAGTTCGCAAAAAGAAATTTCAAATAAACAAGAATTGAAACATATCCCTAATGGAACCTATCGATTAAGTGCATGGGTTCAAAGCTCAGGTGATTTAGAAAAAGCAGAGATGAAAATTAGTGAGATTGGAGGTGTTGAAAAGAGTATTTCAATACCATTTTCGAATACATGGAAGGAAATTGTAATAGATGATGTTTTTGTAACTAACAATAATGCAGAAATAAGTTTTGATATTACTGGAGTTAATGGACAATGGGTTAAAATTGATTCTGTATCTTTTGTTGATACGTGGAATAATAAAGATACTACAGAGATTATTATAGATGTTTTCGGTAATGGTTATTCGGAGTCATCGAATACTTGGTCTAAAAGTTCTCTGTTAGGGTATAATGATTCAATTACTAGATATTCTAGTAAAACAGAGTTTAGTCAAGCGGAATGGCGTCCAAGTATATCTGAGTCAGGTAGTTATAGTGTTTTTGTTTATAAGGTTTTTCATGAAAATACAGATTCGGAAACTAAATTGACTATAAATCATATGGATGGTGTCGATGACTTAACTGTTGATTATTCTTCGGGTGCTTCTGGTTGGTATGATTTGGGAGATTATAATTTTGCAATAGGTGAAGAAGGTTATGTTCAAATTGATAATGGGGGCGAAGGTATAATTCGATCTAATGCCGTAAAATTTAGATCTAATTTCACACTAAAAAATGAAGAGTATTTCGTGAAAGAAAATAATGAGATTAATATTGTTCCAAATCCTGTAAAGGATATTTTTGAGCTAAGGTTTAAGGCAAAAGCGACAATGATGTGTAATCTGTATATTTTGAGTACCAACGGATCATTAATAATGACCGATACCATAAATGTGAAAGCTGGAAACAATATTATCAAAAAAAATATAAGCGATTTTCCTAAAGGGGTTTATATGCTAGTTGTTAGGAATGGAGAGGATGTATTTACGTCTAAAATACTGAAGTTATAATTGATGAATAAAAATAATGAAATGTCGTTTTTATGGCTGAATATTGGCCATAAAATGACATCTCATAAAAGAGAAATAAAGAAACAGTAGACTTATATAGTTTATTAGGTCTAGCAAGATATGCTGCCATGGAAGCTTTTGTTCGATGGCACTATTAAGTAGTTTAGTGTTTTAAATTGGAAAGCCATTACAAATTTATGTAATGGCTTTTTAATTTATCGTGTAAATGCTTCACCTATTCTAAAATATATTCCCCAGTCATCTTTACCTGCAGCAACATCCATCCCAACGGTAATTCTTGATTTTGGAATGGCCATAAAACGAACACCGGCACCGATTGCAGGAAGGGTATTGTTTAGGCTAATCTCATTCGGGTTGTTAATGGCAGTAGCAACACCACCAAAAGCAACGTAACCCCACTTTTCTGTGAACCAATGTCTATATTCTGTTTGAACATCATACACTTGGTTGGCTCTATATTTTCCGTTAGAATATCCTCTTAAATCACCTCTTCCTACTACATTTTGACCCGCAAAAGGAACATCACCAATTGCAGCTTGTCCATTGGCTCTTGCTAATAAGGTATTTCGTTTTCCTTGTTTGAAATATTTATTGTATTCAATAGTGAGATTTGTGTAGTTAGAAGTACTACCTAACCTCTTTAGAAAACTTTTGGTATTGAATTTACCGTTAAATCCATCCAAAGGTTGCATTTGGTTGTCTCTTTTGTCAAATTCAGAAGAAATACCAAAACCGAATAAATCTTGTGTGTTTTCTGGTTGGCTTGTGGTATCAAAGGTTTTGAAAATGGAAAAAATTGTTACCGGTGTAAGTAATAATGGTATCATGAAAGGTTTTTCATTTTCAGGTTATAAATTGACTTATGTCATTTAGCTAGAGAGTTTAGATAAACATTAAAGTTGATTTTAATGCATTATTAAGTCTTTATTAACGATGGAGGTTAGTTTTGAAAAGTAATTTTTAGCGAATAGAAGACTATGATATTAAAAATAAACAAAAGGAATATTCTGTATTGACTCCGAGACATTTGTTTTATGTGGGTAATAAACGATTTAAAACAGGTTTGGATAAAACTTTGTTATGGAATCTAACAATAGGGCGTTCCTAATTTAGAAAAGAAAAAAACTGTAGAGGGAATATAATTAAAAAAGCGGATCATACCGTAGTTGTTTATTACAAACCCCATAAACAATGCAGAATTTTAGAATATCAATGCCCATGATAGTATCTGACGGATTGGATGTAGATTAGGATTATATAATGTTAGATGCAGTTGGATAGGATATTGAAGAATTTAATAGAGATGTGAAGAATTGGAAACGGTACATTCAAAGAAAATGGATAAAATTAGGGATACGCGAGCAATGAAAAGAATTATCTTGATACATGAAGGTTATACGGTGATATACTTTACAAGATAGTTTGGAAGCTGAAAAAAGATAAGAATTTCATGTTTTAGGAAATAGTATTTCATAGGGAGTCATAGTAGAAACTGTTTTGAGACGTTTTTAAGCTTAAAGAGAGTATCCCTAAAAATGAAAATTATGTTAGACTAATTTGAAAATCAATACCAAATGTAGGTTCCATGGATATAGAGAACAGAAAACGGCGAAACACTGAACAGTTCTGTAAACGAGGAATTTCTTTGGTGAAAAATTAATAAAAATTATATGGAAAGAAGACAATTTATTAGAAACAGTTTGCTGTTCTCTGCTTCTACATTTTTGATACCAACAATAGGTTGTTCAATACAAAATGATAAGGAAGAACGATTTAAGATGTTGGGGAGCTTACAGTTATCAGATTTTGATGATGAGCAGGATGAGGCTCCAATGTTATTTCAGAACAGAAAGAATACCTATTTGACCACTTTGAGAAGACTAGAGTATCCATCTGATAAAGAAGTGATTACTCTTTTTCGAAAGGATGGTGACAATTGGGTAGAGCAAAGTCCAATTACGGCAAAACCGGGGTCTTATGAATGTCATTATGCCGATTGTCATTTAGACGGGAATCCAGCAGTAGCTTGGTCTGAAGTCATAAGTCACCAATGGGTCATTTATGTAACTGTTCAAAAAGATGGAGTATTCTCGTCACCAATAGCCGTTAGCGATTCTAAAAAGAAATCCATAAATCCAGTTTTGAAAGCCTTGGCTAAAAATGTTTATTTATTGGCATGGGAATGTTTCGAAGAAGGAAAATTTTCAATATACCTATCAAAATATGATAAAGGTTCTTGGTCAAGTCCGGTTAGAGTATCGGATAAATCTGATAACTGCTTCAACCCTTCATTAGAACAAGATGATTATGGAAACATATATATAGCCTATGATACTAACGAAGGACCCCACAGAAATATTCAAATGAAAATTTTGAATTCAGAATTTGTTGAACAAAGTACGGTGCCTATAGCTATTGGAGGTGGTTTTAAAGATCGGGTTAACATCAATGTGAAACCTAATATTTGTTTTGATAATACAGGCAAACTTTGGATTTCTTGGGAAAACAACCGTTTCGCACACAGGCTTGAGGATAGTGACAACTATACCGGGGATAGATGTTGTGCGATGGTTTGTTATAGTGATGGAGTACTTTATGAAGAGAAAGTTAATGGGAGATGGCTGTTCAAAGGGAAAAATGATCATTGGCCAACGTTTCAAAAGGATTTGAAAGGACAACTGTATATACTTTCACATTGTGGAGGCGATTTTGAAGGCAGCCCACATTGGAAGTTTAGAATTTCATATTTAGATCCAGCAAAAGGTTGGTCAAGTCCACAAACGATTATCCAAACCAAACAAAAAGGTGAATCTATAAGGCCAACAATTTCCTTTGAATCAAAGAATAATTCTTTTTGGTTGGCATGGAAAAGTGAAAATTTTAAAGATAGAGACTATGATAATACAGATAAAGATAATCATAGAAAAGATTCTATTAGACGAGGTATGTTGGAAATAAACCAATTTGCCGCTCCAATATTCAAGGATCAAAACTCTGAAATAACTTTGATACCCACCATCGTTGAAGAACATCATACTGTTGATGGGTTTAAACCAGTGTTAAGTGGGCGACCAAAATCAAAACGTTCGAAGATAACCTATAAAGGAGAAACATATACCTTGCTTTTAGGGAATTTACACGAACATTCTGAAATTTCTAGTTGCTGGCCAGCGGGAACAGATGGTACTTTACATGATGATTACAGGTATGGTTTGTACTCTGAAGGATATGATTTTATGGGGATTACAGATCATGCTTACTCTCAAACAGAAGTGTATTGGAGAAAGCATTTAAGATTAGCAGATTTTTATAATGATTATTCAAATTTTGTGGCTTTTCCATCTGTAGAGTTTACCTTATCTAATAGGAGAACTTTTGAAATAAAACGAGGAGCAGGGCATAGAAATGTAATATTCACAACAACTGACGATGCGAAAAAATATATTCGTGATAAGGATCAGGTGTATTCTGTTAAAAGTCCAAAGACTCGTGATGCAGAAGGATTATGGAAATTTATTCGAGAAAACGATATCGATTGTATATCTATTCCTCATCACCCTGCAGACGAGGTTCATTCTTGTTGCTGGGAAGCAAGAGATGCTGAGATTGAACCGGTGGTTGAAATATTTCAATGTCGTGGAAATGCCGAATATAGAGGTGCCCCAAGAATGATAAATATTGACAGACATAAACCATCAGAAAATGATAAAGGTTTTATAGATTATGCCCTTAGGGAAAAGGGACATAAACTAGGTTTTATAGCTAGTGGAGATCATAATAGTATAGGAGTTGGTCTTGCTTGTGTCTGGGTCAAAGAAATAAGCAGAAAGGGTATCATGGAGGCTTTTAGAAATAGAAGGGTTTTTGCAACTACTGGAGATCAAATGGAAGTTGACTTTAGAGTTAATAATGCGATACAAGGACAAACTACGAAACGGAAAACACCAAACTTGTTTTTTAGCATAAAAGCCGTTGATGATATTAAATCCATTGAAATACTCAGAAATAGTAATGTCATACATTCAATTACTCCTGAGAAAGAAAGTTATTCCTATACTGGAAATTTTGTAGATGGACATTCTGTAAATAAAAGAGGTGTTTTATATTATTACATAAGGATTACTCAAAAAAACAATCATATTGCATGGTCAAGTCCTATATGGATGGAAAGTTAAAATCAAATTTAAATAAACGTTAGAAATTAAAGAAATTCATGACAAAATTATTTTCACTTAAAGGAAAAGTTCAAAATTACGCCTGGGGAGGCTTCCTGTATATTCCTAATTTGCTAGGCGAGGAATCTACAGAAGAAAAGTGTGCAGAGTACTGGTTAGGCGCACACGATAATGCGCCATCTACAGTGATAGACGAAAATGGGGTCAAAGAAGGATTAAACTCATTTTTGAGGGAAGATTTAGAAAGGAAACTTGGAAGTGTTATTTCAAAGAAGTTTGGAAGATTGCCCTTTTTGTTTAAGGTGTTGGATGTGGCGGACATGTTGTCAATACAGGTACATCCAAGTAAAAAGGAGGCTGAAAAAGGGTTTAAGTTAGAGAATGAAAAAGGAATACCTTTAGATGCTTTCAATAGAAATTATAAAGACGATAACCATAAACCAGAAATTATGGTAGCTCTAAGTGAGTTTTGGCTGTTGCATGGGTTTTTACCTAAGGATAAATTGTCAAAACTACTGGATGTCATTCCAGAGTTTAATGTATTTCGTTCTATTTTCGATTCTGAAGGTTACTATGGGCTTTATAAAACGGTAATGGAACAAAGTCAAGAGGAGGTGAATAAAACATTAATGCCACTTGTCAATAGAATATATCCTTTATACAAAGAAGGAAAACTCGATAAATCAAGTCCTGATTATTGGGCTGCAAAAGCTGTAGATTCAGCAATTGATTCTTTTGTTTTTGATAGAGGAATATACTCTATCTATTTTTTTAATATAGTAAAAGTAAATCCAGGGGAAGCCGTATTTCAAGATGCTGGTATACCGCATGCATACCTTGAAGGTCAGAACATGGAGTTGATGGCGAATTCAGATAACGTTTTAAGAGGAGGTTTAACTCCTAAGCATATAGATGTTTCCGAATTACTTAAACATGTAACATTTGAAGAAACAATTCCGAATATATTGAAAGGAGAACTTCAGTCAGATGGTCTAGAACGAATTTATAAAAGTCCAGCACCCGATTTTGAATTAAGTCAAATAACTTTGAAAAATAATGAAACTTATATTGGAAGAAGCAAAACTGTTGAAATTTTGATTGTAATGGATGGGAGTGTTTCAATAACTGAAGGCGATACACACTTAGACCTAAAAAAAGGAGAGGTTGCTACATTGACAGCAAGCAGTAATTATGAAATAAATACTTCAAGAAATACAGTTTTGTACAAAGCAACTGCTCCTTAATTAAGGTTTTGGGTTAAGCAATGTTACTAACTAAATATTACTAATCATTAAAGAAATAATGTTAATCACTTTGATGCCTTATTTAAAATCCAAGAATTTGTAATAAATCAAATCTTGGATTTTTTTATGCTTTATTAAAACCTAAATTAAACTCTAAATTAATTTTAGAAGTGAATCGTTTGTGAATCCCTATTTTTGAAAAAATGCACTGAAAAATAAAAAGGTTACTAAAGAAGTTTCACTCAATAAAGTGTTTCTCAGCAACCTTTTTTCTCTTAAGGGGAGTTCTAATTATTTAGGAAGATCACTTTTTATGAAACTTATTAGTGGTCTTTCGGATAAGTATGATTTTATTATTACAATGTCATTTGAGGTTTAGCTCCTTTTTTACTTTCCCAATGGTATCCACCATTGTTATCAAAAATTAGTTTAAGTGTTCTCTTTGATGTTGCAGGTTTCCTAAATTTAGTTGGAACTGCTTTTTTCATTTCATTAATAATCGGTTGATACTGATCTTCTTTTATCAGGTTATTCCATTCATTGTAATCTTTTTTTATGTCATAAAACTCCTCGCCACCCTCTTTGTAATAAATATATCTATATTGGCTGTTTACAACAGAATAACTTCCTCTTTCATGATATGGAATAAACAAATCTCTATCAGGCTGTTTGTTCTTTGTTATTTCTGGCACTAAAGATTTACCATCTAGATTCGGTTGATTAGGTAGGTTACAAAGATCAATCAGCGTTGGGTAAATATCAATAAGACCAGCTGTTGTTGTTACTTTTTTGTTTTTAGGAAGGTTTGCACCAGATATAAAGAATGGAACGCGAGAAGTTTCGCTCCACAAAGTATGTTTACCCCAATTACCTTTTTCTCCTAAGTGGTAACCCTGATCACTCCAGAATACAACTATTGTGTTGTCTTTATACGAGCTTTCTTCTAATGCATCTAATACCTCACCTAAAAGACTGTCAGCATAACTTACAGCGGCTAGGTACGCTCTTACTGCTTCTTTAACAGCACCTATGCTTTCTAAAGTTTGTTGAATTTTACTTCTGTTTATCATTTGATTTCTCATAGGGTTAGGTATGTCCTCTAGATCGTCTTTAGGTAAAATAGGTATATCAATTTTATCCAAGTCATACATGTCAAAAAACTTCTGAGGAGCATAATTTGGAAAATGAGGGGTGTAAAGACCCATTGCCATGAAAAAAGGCTTGTCATGTTTTTGTTTTAAGAGCTCACATATCCATTTGGTACGTTGGACGCCCATCATTTTATGACTATCTTCATTGGGAATTGGTCCCCATTCCAAAAAGGCGCCTCCATTTATTTTTTTTCCGGTTTTTCTGTAATAAGGGCTATAAGGATATGGATCAGGATATGGTAAGTCGTCACCAAAATATCCAGTCTCATAACCTACAGATCTTACTTGTTCATTTCGAGCGTAAAATTCGTCCCAACCATCTAGATCAACAAAACCTGCTCTGTGGTGAAATAATTTACCGGTTCCAAAGGTGTTATAACCTCCTTTTTTAAAAGCTTCGTGCATTGGTATTAAACTAGGATAATCATAAAAATATACCTCATCTCTGTAGCATCCAGTTGTACTCGATTGCATACCTGTCCAAATAGCTGTTCTTGATGGAGCGCAATATGAGTTTGGAGCATGAGCGTTTGTGAAAATTACTCCTTGGTCGGCTAATCTATCCATATTTGGTGTAATAGCTTGATGGTGACCTAAAGGATTTATAAAATCATTCATGTCGTCCACTGAAAAAAAGATGATATTGGGGTGTTCAATTGTTTTTTTTGCATTCACTATGGAAAAAGAACAACAAAATATTGCTGTAACATAAATCGAATAAAAGTTTATAAATTTAATTTTCATCTGTTTAATTAGTTTTGTTTTTTTAAGTTAATGATACGATAGATCTGTTAATGGATTTTTTTTAATCCAACTGCATTGAAATAAAAACTTTTTTTATCCGATTATTTTTTATGGAATTTAAAGACTCTCTTTTTCCCATTATGATCGAATACACTCAGAATATAAATTCCTGAAGACAAGTTATCTGTTTCTAATATTTGGGAGTAGTTGTTTAGAATATGAATATTTTGCTCGGATTGTTTAATACCAAATAGATTATGAACATAGAATTTATACTTTCCATCGGTTAAACCATTTATTTTAATAGTATTATTACTATAAGATAGAAATACCTCATTTTGTTTATCTATAGGCATCGTATTTAAATTTTCTCTCAATACGTCCCAGTTTATTTGGGGCCAAGCAGCATTACACCAATTGATAACACGAGTCATAATATCACCATTTACACCTATTTCATAGAATTTAGGAATTAAAAAATAAAACTGATCTACCCATAAACCAACGGCATTCGTACTAAAAATGTCATCCCCCTTTAAAATTTCAGATTCCAATATGTTTTTAGGTTCTAATTTGTTACTCGCATCACCATCTTCTGTGTAGCGCTCCCAATAAATATCGCCATTCATATTATATAATCGATTCAGACCTTCATTGTAGAGATTTCCATCTGTATCTGCATCACCATCTTCCACTTCAGTTAAAAACTGCATTAAAAGAGAGTTTGTTATACCTGTACGCAAACCTGGAGAAATCTCATTCAAGAATTCAGGAAATTCACCTTCATCAAATCCCTCAAAATTCCTCCTAAAAGTCATACCGTTAAACATCCAAGGTCCCATTACTCGAATCCTAAAGCCTCTACTTGTATTTGGACCTCCAGCATCAGACCATGTTTTTGTTCTATATGATGTATTTATTGCTTGATAATAGCGCAACGGTTCATGGATTCCAGATAAACTACTAGCTTTTAAGATAAACATACCTTGATAGTTGTAATCTACAGGACTGTTTTGTAACATCATTCCTTCACCACCATTAACAATGGATTGCAAATGATACCAATTTGTAGTTTCAAAGGCTCCTGTTGAACTTGATTGACCTTTAAAATTTAGACTATTCCCGTCAGCACCTTCCGTGTCTACAGAGGCTTGAAAATGTGGTGGCACTTCGAAAACCTGATAGTCGTCTCCAAACCATTGTCTATCTTGCGGATGGTCTTGTTCATCAAATTCAGTGAACCAATGCGCTTTATCTTGAAAATTAAACTCGTTCATAATTTCAAAAAACTGAACAGCCATTAATCTTGCTAAACTTGTACCAGCTAGTTCTCTAGGAATGTCATCTGCTAATTTTGAAGTAGCTGTTCCATCATGTGATCGCCAATGTTGATTTCTGCTACCTCCATCTGAAAGAAAGAAACGGTATTCTCTATGAAAATCTGAATTTGCCTTCATTAATTCATCAGCATCTTCAGAAGATATGTTTTGTGATTGATAGGTGTCAATATTATCAAGAATAAACTGTCTAAAATCGAGATAACCTTGTTTTGGATTTGCATTTTCTCCAGGAGAATTCCAATAGTCATCTTTGGTATAAGCATCCATTGGATGTACAATTGGTAACCAATGTTTCCAATCAGGAAATTGTATTGCAACTGGCATCTCAGTTCTGTCACTTGTAGCATCAGAATCGAACACCTTATACAGCTCGTCTTGTGACACACCATTTGGAAAAAGATAAGGAAGCATGTCCGCATCCTTCTCTAGAACTGCGTCTAAACCAGCTCCAGCAGACCATTGTTCAATGGGTTTTCCAGAAAGCTGGGGGCCTGGTTGGTAGGGCGGGTTCCATGGTCTACCATATCGTCCTATATTACCCGTAGTTGGACTATCTCCTGATAAGGATCTTATGTAAGTAGCTATTAGTTTTCCTTCTTCTTCGGTGAGATTATGAAATTTGGATCGTTCAATAATTGATAAGTTAGAATATGAAAATATTTCTAGGTCTCTACCATCGTGTGTATGGCAACTTGTACATTTGGCTTTAATAGGTTGACCGCTGCTTAGGTTAGTATAACCATACCAAAAACCTTTTCGATCAATTGGCAAATAATTGTTTAATAATGGATCTCCTTCAATCTCAGGACTTCCATTTCTCCCATAATACCAAAGGTTTTTACCTTCTTCAACTTTGCTCGCTATGTCTGCTGGTTCGCTTCCATCAGCATAATATGGAGAATTCCAATTATTTGGGTCATCTTCAACATAGAAACTTGTTTCATAATCTTTAACTGTTTTACCAGGTAATACATAATATTCGCTGTTTTTTAAAATTCTTTCTGAATTATCATCTAATAAATCAAGATCGATAATTCTGTATCCGTTTGAAATACCATCAGAGTTGTTAAATCTAAAAGTAATCGTATTTACTCCTCTTATAAAGCCTGTAACTGATACAGTAAAACGAATGGAATTATGTCCTCCATTGGTCATTCCACCGCGTTCTTTTTCCGGGCTATATATATTACAAGTACTATGATTTAAAGAAATCCAATCTCCTTCATTAACCTTAACAGAAGCTTTGTCTTCGTATCCCAGATTATTTGCCCTGATGTATAAATTATCTGTATCCCTAATACTGTTATTAAGAGGGTTGTTTAAGGTGAAGTATACGGATTCAGTAAAGCCTTCTGGTCCCAAAACTTCAACAGGAAGAGTTATTTGTTGAGCGAAACCAAGCCTTATAATTAAACTAGTAGCAATTAATAATATTATTTTAAATTTCATTTTAACGATTTTATTAGTTAGAGAGGTATTCGTTTTTTTTAATATCATCTGAAAATACATTTTCAAATCTCAAAAAAAATAGTTCCACAAAATCATAACTACTTTTAGTTTATAATTACAGAAAGGAATGCTGTTGTTTTAGAAAATCATTTTTTTTAAAATTCCCTTATTCAGGTTTGATGTATTTATTTACTTATAAAGATTCATTCAACTAAGTTAGGTGGATCCATTTTTTGTAAATTGAAATGCAACTAAATGGAAACATGAAATCAATTCTGGATAACAAAATTTGAAGAAAATAAATATTGATTTTGGTTTTTTAAACATTGTGGTTAAATATTAATTGGTTGGTTAAACGGAATAATTAGTTTAAGATCAGCATCTTTGTTTTTTTGAGAATAAAATAGACGCATCTAACGGGGATTAAAAATAGTTAGGGCAGGTTAAAAAAAAATTAATATTAAATTAATACAAAAGTTAATTAGGGTCATAATTGACTGTTAATTATGTTGATAATGGTTGTTTTTGATAGGAAAAAGTGAATTTTTATTTAAAAACAATGTGTGTATTATAAAAGTTCCTGTAAAGAGTGTAAGTTTTTTTATAAAAGTTTTATAATTCGGTTGGTGAGTAATAATTATTTAATAGTGACCATACTTTTGGTATCTTGGTTTTTCGAGAAAGCTAGAAAACCCCACTTGCTATTTAATATATTTTAAAGTATAGTATTTTACTGTATTTTTCAGTTTTTATGGATAAATATGTCCAAAATTTTATTGTTTTCAATAAAAAAACAAGAGTGGGGGCCTTGGTGTATTCCATGAATTTTAGTAACCAATTTTTTTCAAGAATACTTTTCAAGAACCTTTTTTTTAAGGGAGGTTTTAAGTTGTTTTTTGCTGTTATCTTTCAGTTGTAGATAACATATAAATTATCATAAGTGCTCGACTCCATAAATGAATGGAAGATTCTGTATTGCAAAGTCATTATGATTCAATTGGAACGGCTTTTTTATTTCACCTTTTTTTTAATCTAAATCATAGATATGTATTGTCCTGAAATAGGTTGACCTTTTTTTAATGATTAAATGGTTAATAATTCCAGTTTGTTTTTATTTTTCCGATACGATTTGTAGTCAATATTTTGATTTAGATGAACCTGTTTAGGAGTATTTAAATCAAGACTTAAATGTGGTCGAATATTGTTATAAATATTAATAGCTCTTTTTGTAATCTTCTGTGCTAATTTAGTGTTTTTAATTGTAAGTTTTAGTCCGTATTCATATTTTAAAGTTCTGTTTATTCTCTCAGCAATAGCATTTTCATACGGGTCATATTTCTCTGTCATACTCATTGTTAATCCGTTTGATTCTGCAAATAGGGTATAGGTTGGATTGCAATATTGTATTCCTCTATCCGAATGATGAATCAATTTTTTACCTGGGTATTTACGATTTTTAAGAGCCATTTTTAAAGCATCTATACAAAGAGATGTTCTCATATTGTCGTCTAATTTATAACCCATTATTTTCTTAGAATAAGCGTCTGTTACTAAAGCCAAATAACTGTGTCCTTTTTGCGTTTTAATGTAGGTTATATCGGTTACCCAAAATTGTTCTGCTCTGGTTGGAACTTTATTAGTTACTAGGTTTTTGTATTTATAAAAGTGATGATTAGAGTTGGTTGTTATATGGAACCTTTTTGTTCTAGGAACCAGTAGTCTATTGACTTTAAGGAATGCATAGAATTTATCTCTACCTATTTTGATACCTTGTTTTTTGATATCTTCTTTAAGTTCATGATATAGTTTTTTAGCGCCTAATCTCTGTCCAATCTGGTTACGACATTGCTTTACCATTTGAATTAAAATAAGCTCGTTATTTTGTTTAATTTGATGAGATTTTAAGCGTTTATAGAAGGCTTGTTTACTAATCCCAAAACATTGTATTAACCATTTTCTTTTAAACGGTTTTGCTTCTTTTTCTGAATCTCGTCTGCTAATGTTTTGGGCAATGACTTTTTTGACATATCGACTCCTGTAATAAGTTCCATGTCAGCAATTATATCTTGTTGAAAGTCTTTTACAAATTCCAGTTCCTCAATTTTCTCTTTAAGTCTTTTAATTTCATCCTGTTTACTCATGCCTAATTTCTTTTGCTCTAAAGTACTATATTTTTTAATCCAGTACTGAATAGTTGGTCTAGAAATATCATATTTCTTAGCTGCATAATTGATAGAAATTCTACCATTATGAATTTGATCAATGATGAAAAGTTTGAGTTCGAAGCCTACTTTATTGTAGCTCTTTTTTCGGCAGGGTGGTTTTTTGTTTGTCTCCATAGTTTAACTAAAAGTGTTTAATTTTTAGTCAACCTATTTCAGGATTTTACAATAGGGTGGTCATTCTAGTTTTTTTATATAGATAGAGGCTATATAGAACCTTTAAGTAGTTCTTTTTAAAAGATTGTTGTTATATAAAAGAAAACCCAGGTCTTCTCTTAAGCTATTCATTAACTTTATTATGATTTTGTATTAAGGGTGTTGATTAATTTTCTGTTTTTTAGTGAGTTAGTTTACTGTTGTGGCTTGTAGGTTCTCATTTTTTATCTTTGACTTCAAAGCTAAAGTTTTTTCGATATAAAATTTTAGAAATCCATGCACAATTTATTTTGGGGACGAACATAATATTTTTCTGTATTAGGCAAATTTGGTGAGTAGAATCTGAAACCTGCCATAGGTAAACAAAATTTTCATTTTGATATGTCGTGATTTGATCAAGGTTTGCTTTTTAATTTATCGTGTAAATGCTTCACCTATTCTAAAATATATTCCCCAGTCATCTTTACCTGCAGCAACATCCATCCCAACGGTAATTCTTGATTTTGGAATGGCCATAAAACGAACACCGGCACCGATTGCAGGAAGGGTATTGCTTAGGCTAATCTCATTCGGGTTGTTAATGGCAGTAGCAATACCACCAAAAGCAACGTAACCCCACTTTTCTGTGAACCAATTTCTATATTCTGTTTGAACATCATACACTTGATTTGCTCTATATTTTCCGTTAGAATACCCTCTTAAATCATCTCTTCCTACTACATTTTGGCCCGCAAAAGGAACATCACCAATTGCAGCTTGTCCATAGGCTCTTACTAATAAGGTATTTCGTTTTCCTTGTTTGAAATATTTATTGTATTCAATAGTGACATTGGTGTAGTTAGAAGTACTACCTAAACTCTTTAGAAAACTTGTGGTATTGAATTTACCGTTAAATCCATCCAAAGGTTGCATTTGGTTGTCTCTTTTGTCAAATTCAGAAGAAATACCAAAACCGAATAAATCTTGTGTGTCTTCTGGTTGGCTTGTCACATCAAAAGTAGTTTTTGAGTGCGAATAAATGATATTCATACCTGCATATAACCTGTCGTATATGTTTACCATAAAATCTAGATACGCAAAATAGAAGTTAGTAGTGTACCCCACAAAAACTCCATCTTCTGGGAGTTCAGGTGGAAGTGGGGGCAAAATATTAGGAGGAATATTATCTAAAATATCACCCCAACTTACATAAGTTTGAAAATTGATTCCTCCGGTACCAACAACTACTTTTGATCTAAGTTTGTCTTCTTTAAAATAAAATTTATTGGGTTGAATTAAAAAATACGTATTGTTTGTAGAGTAACTTCCAATAATGGTTGAAGAAGAAAGAGGAGATATAGTATCCTTTTTATTTAATTTGTAAAAACCGGCTGCCATAACACCGAAAGAAGTTTTAAAACTATTATTGTAGGAGATGGTTGGTATTAGAATGGTTTTAAAGCTTTTGTCTTTATCATCTTCTATACTTGTATCTGTTTCTTTTTTACTCTGTGCCGAAAGGTTTGCAACACAAATGAAAAATATAAAACTAGCTGCTAATTGATTTAATTTCATATACTGGAATTAAAATGATTGGTTTGTGACTTTTCCTTTAAGGATTGAAGCGGAGTCCATACCTAATTTTTTTTGAATTTTAAATGCTTCTATTGAAGTGATGTCAAGTTTTTTAATTCGATTCTTTTTTACAAATACTACATCACCAGACATCGGACTTGGTGCGCCCGGAAGAAAAACGGTATAAAGTTCTTCGTCTAGTTTATCCATAAGGATTCCTAATTGCCAAGTTTCTTCAATATCAACTAAAATGATTTGATTATCGGTATTGTTTTCTATTCCAATAGCCGTTTCCGTCATTCCTTTGATCATGTTATAACCGGGGATATTTGATAAAAGAGTAGATTCTAGCCAGTTTTTAAAGTTTTTTGCAGTTTGAGTTTTTGCGATGATTCCAGCGATTAAACAAATTAAAATTAGGACAGTAAATGCCACCAGTCTTGCAATTGTTACTCCGCCAATAGTATCTAACGGAAGTCCTTTTACAATAGGTTTTACGAGGAGTCTTAATATTTCTATTACTTTTCCTAAAATAAGAATAACAATAACGATTGGTACAATTAGAAAAACGCCCCCTATAAGTGTTGTTTTTAAAAAGTTTAAAAAGGTTTTCATTTATTTCAGGATGGCTTTAGAAGGAGTATCATTTTTAGACCAAATAGCATATTCAATTTCAAGGTCTTTAGGACAATAAACAACTATTGGCAATTTACTATTATAGCGAATGTGTTCTGTTTTAGAACGAATGACTTTTTCCGTTTTAGAGTTTTCAGGACAAGCCATTTGAGTGCTCATGATCAATCCGTTGGTTTCAAATTGATAGTAGGAGTATCCCCAACCTTGGACTGTTTTTTTTATGAATTTACCGGCTAAATTATGTTTGTTGCAATCAACCAAATCAGTTTTACCAGCCCAAATTTCTAGATTGAAAAGTCCCTCATTTGGTTCTATGGGCAACTCAATGATATATCTTGCTAGTGTCTCGTTTGGTTTAGGGTACATACTCAGGTCGTATTCAGCAAATTTCTTTTCTGAATTAGAATTGTCTTCAGCTTTTGTATTACAACTTAGAATCAAGAAAAATGAAAGCGTTAGAAATGTGATAGATAACCTCATGAGTAACCAATTTTGTGTGTAAATCAAATATACATAAAAATGTAGTCAAAGGTAATATTGAGGTGTGAAATTTAGCGATCAAAGGAAGGGTTTAATTATTACAAATTAAGTATCTTTGCAGCCTGAATTATAAATGGAGATACGTGGATAAAGGTTTCGTTTTTTACTGAAAGTTTTCTTTTTAAAAACGACCTAATGAACAACATGAATAACCATTAAATACGAATACAATGAAAAATATCACAGAAGTTTTAAAAGAAAGAATCCTTGTTTTAGACGGTGCCATGGGAACTATGTTGCAGGCGTATAAATTTACGGAAGAGGATTTTAGAGGTGAGCAATTCAAGGATTGGAAATTATCTGTGAAAGGAAATAATGATATGCTTTCTATTACGCAGCCGGAGGCAATTAAGGAAGTGCATAGAAAATATTTTGATGCAGGAGCTGATATTGTTGAAACAAATACATTTTCTAGTACTACTATTGCAATGGCAGACTATGAAATGGAGGATTATGTATATCAATTAAACTTTGAATCTGCGAAAATAGCAAAAGAAGTAGCAGATGAATTTACCAAGGCAAATCCTGATAAACCAAGATTTGTTGCTGGTTCTATTGGACCAACTAACAAAACAGGGTCTATGTCTCCAGATGTAAATGATCCTGGTTATAGAGCTATTACTTTTGATGAGTTAAGAATAGCTTACAAGCAGCAGGCAGAAGCTTTATTAGATGGAGGGTCTGACATTTTATTGGTAGAAACGGTGTTTGATACTTTAAATGCGAAAGCGGCTTTGTTTGCAATTGAAGAAGTAAAGGATGAACGTGGAATTGATGTTCCTGTGATGTTAAGCGGAACCATAACCGATGCTAGTGGACGTACGTTATCTGGACAAACTGCGGAGGCATTTTTGATATCAGTATCGCACGTACCGTTGTTAACAGTTGGATTAAATTGTGCATTAGGTGCAAGTGCTTTAGTTCCGCATTTAGAGGCCATCTCAAACAATACAGGTTTTGGAGTATCTGCACATCCAAATGCAGGTTTGCCAAATGCGTTTGGTGAGTACGATGAGACTCCGGAAGAAATGGCAGGTCAAATTAAAGAATATTTAGATAAAAGTTTGATTAATATTATCGGAGGTTGTTGTGGTACAACACCAGGCCATATAAAGGCAATTGCTGAAGTAGCAGCAGCATACAAACCTCGTGAAATGGCTGTATAGGCTGTTGTAATTTTAAGCAATACAATTCAAGGATAGAATGAGTATAAAACAAACAAAATACATGAAGTTATCTGGTTTAGAGCCTTTGGTTTTAAGTCCGGATATGAACTTTATCAATGTTGGTGAAAGAACAAATGTAGCAGGGTCACGTAAGTTTTTGCGCCTTATTAAAGAGGAGCAATACGACGAGGCTTTAGCGATTGCCAGAGATCAGGTTGAAGGTGGTGCCCAAATTATTGACATCAACATGGATGATGGTATGATTGATGGGAAAGAGGCGATGGTTCGTTTTTTACATTTGATCATGGCCGAACCGGATATTTCTCGTGTGCCTATCATGATTGATAGTTCTAAATGGGATATTATTGAGGCTGGATTGCAGGTTGTTCAAGGAAAGTGTGTTGTAAATTCTATCTCTTTGAAGGAAGGAGAAGAAGCTTTTAGAAAACATGTTAAGTTATTGAAACGTTATGGTGCTGCGGTTATTGTAATGGCTTTTGATGAGGTTGGACAGGCTGATAATTATGAGCGTCGTTGTGAAATAGCAAAACGTTCTTATGATATCATGGTAGATGAGTTGGGGTTCCCATCAGAAGATATCATTTTCGATTTAAATATTTTTCCTGTGGCAACAGGAATGGAAGAGCATAGAAAAAATGCGATAGATTTTATAGAGGCTACACATTGGGTACGTACCAATTTATTAAATGCTAGTGTAAGTGGAGGTGTAAGTAATGTATCGTTTTCTTTTAGAGGTAATAACGTGGTACGTGAAGCGATGCATTCCGTGTTTTTGTATTATGCCATCCAGAAAGGGATGAATATGGGAATTGTAAATCCAGCAATGTTGGAGGTTTATGACGATATCCCAAAAGATTTATTGGAACATGTTGAAGATGTAATTTTAGATAGACGTGAGGATGCTACAGAACGTTTATTGGATTTTGCTGAATCAGTAAAAGGAAAAGGAAAAGTACAGGTTCAAAACCTTGAATGGAGAGAAGGTGCTTTACAAGATAGAATTACACATTCTTTAGTAAAAGGTTTAGATACTTATATTGTAGAAGATGTAGAAGAAGCACGTTTATTGGCTGCTAAACCATTAGAAGTTATTGAGGGGAACTTGATGATTGGAATGAGTGTGGTTGGTGATTTGTTCGGTGAAGGTAAGATGTTTTTACCACAGGTTGTGAAATCTGCTCGTGTAATGAAAAAAGCAGTTGCTCACTTAATGCCGTTTATTGAAGCAGAGAAAGATGAAAATTCTAGAGCACAAGGAAAAGTGCTATTGGCTACTGTAAAAGGAGATGTACATGATATTGGTAAAAATATTGTTGGGGTTGTATTGGCTTGTAACAATTACGAAATAGTGGATCTTGGAGTGATGGTTCCGCCAGAAAAAATATTAGAAGAAGCGAAAAATCATAACGTGGATGTTATTGGTTTGAGTGGATTGATTACACCTTCCTTAGATGAAATGGTACATATAGCCAAAGAAATGAAAAGGTTGGATTTTAATATCCCTTTACTTGTAGGTGGGGCAACTACTTCTAGAGCGCATACGGCAGTTAAAATTGCACAACAATATGACCATGGAGTAATTCATGTGTTAGATGCTTCTAGATCGGTGCCTGTTGTGAGTACTTTGATTAGTGATGATACAAGAGAAGACTTTTTAAAAGAGACCTATGCGGAATACGATAAATTACGTGAAGGCTATTTAAATAGAGCTCGTAAAAAGGTGTATTTGCCGTTAGAAGAAGCGCGTGCAAATAAATTTAAGATTGATTGGAAAGCAGAAGACGTGTACAGACCTAAAAAATTGGGAGTACATGTAATAGAAGATTTAGATTTTAACGAATTGGTTCCTTATTTAGATTGGACTCCTTTTTTCCAATCTTGGGAATTACATGGGAAATTTCCAGCAATTCTTGAGGATGAAATAGTAGGAGAACAAGCAAAAGATTTATTTAAGGATGCTCAAGCGATGCTTGAACGCATTTTAAAAGAAAAATGGTTTAAAGCAAAAGCTGTATACGGGCTTTTTCCTGCGAATACAATTGAGAACTCAGATGATATTGAGGTTTACAAGGATGAATCTAGAACAGAAGTTTTAGAGACGGTTTTGACATTACGTCAGCAATCTAAGAAAGGTGCCGGAAAACCAAATATTGCCTTGGCAGATTTTGTAGCTCCTAAAGAAACAGGTTTAGAGGATTATATTGGTGGTTTTTGTGTAACAACAGGATTTGGTGTTGAGGAAATTGCAGATACTTATAAAGCCGACTTAGACGATTATAACAGTATTATGGTTAAAGCGCTTGGAGATAGGTTTGCGGAAGCGTTTGCAGAGTATTTGCATGATAAAGTTCGTAAGGAATTTTGGGGTTATGCATCGGATGAAAATTTAAGTAATGAAGATTTGATACGTGAGGAATATCAGGGGATTCGTCCTGCACCTGGGTATCCAGCGTGTCCAGATCATACTGAAAAAACTGCTTTGTGGAGACTGTTAAATGTTGAAGAAAATATTGGAGTAACGCTTACAGATAGTTTGGCGATGTTTCCTACTGCTGCAGTTTCTGGTTTGTATTTTGCACATCCAAAAGCCAGGTATTTTGGTGTTGGAAAAATCACTTTAGAACAAGTGCATGACTTTGCAAAACGTAGAGGATATAGCGATGAAGTTATGGAGCGTTGGTTAGCACCAAATTTAAATGAATAAAGGGAAATATTATTTTATTAATACGAAGAAGCCTAACATTTTTAAAAGTGTTAGGCTTTTTTTTATAGAATGGAATTGTTTATTTTCGCAAGCGCGTTAGGGATAGCAGTGATATCCTTTTTTTAATTTTTAGACGGAGCAGGTTGAAGTCATAAAAAGTGAAAAAGATAAAACGAAAAGCCCGGCCGAAAGGCAACGCCCAAATAAAAGACAGAAATGAAAGTTACAGATCACATAAAAGCAGCAAAAGGGAAATCATTGTTTTCTTTTGAAATTGTACCGCCAGTTAAAGGACAAAATATTCAGAAATTATACGATAATATTGATCCTTTGATGGAGTTTAAACCTAAATTTATTGATGTAACCACTTCAAGAGAGGAGTATGTTTACCTTGATAAAGGAAACGGTTTGCTTGAGAGAAAGATTACGCGCATGCGTCCGGGTACAGTTGGAATTTGTGCTTCTTTAATGCATAAATACAACGTAGATACGGTTCCTCATGTTTTATGTGGAGGCTTTACGAGAGAGGAAACAGAATATGTTTTAGTGGATCTACATTATTTAGGGATTGACAATTTAGTTGCTTTGAGAGGGGATGCAATGAAACATGAAGCTCAATTTGTGCCTAGTAAAGGAGGTAATAATTATGCGGTTGAGTTGGTTGATCAGGTGTCTCGTTTGAATGAAGGAAAGTTTTTAAACGAAACAGTTGAGATGGATTCTAAACCTGATTTTTGTATTGGGGTAGCAGGATATCCAGAAAAACATTTTGAATCTCCTAGTTTAGATTCTGATTTATTGCGTTTGAAAGAAAAAGTCGATGCAGGGGCTGATTATGTGGTAACGCAGATGTTTTTTGATAATAAAAAATATTTTGAGTTTGTGGAGGCTGCAAAAAATATAGGAATTACAGTGCCGATTATACCGGGTATCAAACCAATAGCTGTAGAACGTCACTTGCAAATTTTACCTAAGGTGTTTAGTTTAGATTTGCCTTTGGCACTAGAAAAAGCCGTGTTGGATTGTAAGGGTGATAAAAAAGCGATTCGTCAAGTTGGTATAGAGTGGGCGATACAACAAAGTAAAGAATTGATGAGTGCAGGGGTACCAACGGTTCATTATTACTCTATGGGTAAATCAGATAATATTGTAAAGATAGCTAGTGAGGTGTTTTAGTCACTTAAATTTTCCTTACAAATAATTAATAATTATCTCAAATACAACTATAAAAAAAAGTGATTCATACTAAAACTTTTAAGTGAATTATTTGACTACATTTGTATAGATAAAAAAATAAAATAACAATTTAAAAATATATAGTTATGGCATTAGAAATAACAGACGCAACATTTGACGAAGTAGTATTGAAATCAGATAAGCCAGTATTGGTTGATTTTTGGGCAACTTGGTGTGGGCCTTGTAGAATGGTTGGACCAATCATTGAGGAAATCAGCAATGATTATGAAGGAAAAGCTGTTGTTGGGAAAGTAGACGTTGATAGCAATCAAGAATTTGCTGCTAAATACGGAGTAAGAAATATTCCTACGGTTTTATTGTTTAAAAACGGTGAAGTTGTTGATAAGCAAGTTGGAGTTGCACCAAAAGCAACGTATGCATCTAAAATTGACGCAGCGTTATAAATTATATAAGAACTTAGAACAAAAAGCCTACTAATTATTAGTAGGCTTTTTTTGTTAAAGCAAACTTATCTGTCTCTTAATGATAGGTATGCGATTCATTTTTTTTCTAATATGCTCAGATAAAAGTTATGGTCATTTATTATTCAGTGTGTTCTAACATTTTCAAGGACAAAAATAGTGCATACAATAAAAATTATCACGGAAAGATTGCTTTTTTCAGAGGCGTCAGGAATTAAAAGAGCTTTATACCGAGACTCATTTTTGAGTTTAGGTTTCTATATGAACAGTGTATAAGTCATTGAAATGAAAATGTTACTGATGAATTTGTAAAGGTTTGAGGGGACTTGATGCTGTTTAAATTTAGGCTTTGGATTTACTGTAGTCTCTGGTTTAATAAAGCTTCTAAGCCAATATTATTTAATTCAATGCGAACGATATTTGAGTCTTCAAGTTCTTGTCGGTCGTTAGGGCTACGCTTCCCAAAAATTCATAAACTAAAAAAGAAAGGAAATTATTTTTAGAATACACACTCAATAAATTCTTTAGAATTAGTTATTCGTTTATATATGTCCGGAACAGATAGATAACTATGAATTAAATTTTTCCTAAAATAAAAGTTTGGAAACTATCCTGTACAAGTGGCTTAAGAAATAGAACATCATTTTGTTTCCTAGGTTTAGAATTTGAATTTATGTTTCGTAGTTTTTTTATAAAATAACAAAAACTGCATTTCTGTTAGCATGACAAAGATGGTTTAATTTCTTTCGTTCTGAAAATGTATTCGTGTGTCAAAATCTAACTGAGTTGTTTTGTAATAAATTATCCTTTAAACTCGAATAGGCAAGAATTGTTATGGTTTGTCTGTAGCTACTAATAGTTCCTAAAGTCATTTAAAAATAATTTTGAACGGTTTGTCGTGTAAGATGTAAAAATAATGCACTTAATTCTATAAATCATACTTAATACCTGGGGGTATTCATGTTTTGTTAATATTAAATTAATGTCAAATAGCGTCATTTGTTATTCTTTTTATTAGGGGAATAAAAAATAACAAGTACTAAGTTTAATAATACTCTATTCATATGATTTTTTACACTCACAAATTAATAGCAATAATTAATTATTTAAAATCTTTAGCTCTAGTAGCTACAATAATAATTTTCTCTTCTTGTGTTTCAAACAATCAAGAAACAAATAGGGATAGTAAGATCAAAAAAGATTATTCTGCATATGTAAATCCCTTTATTGGAACAGGAGGTCATGGTCATACCTACCCAGGACCAACAAGACCATACGGAATGGTGCAATTGAGTCCGGATACACGCTTAACAGGTTGGGATGCTTGCTCAGGGTATCATTTTTCTGATGATATAGTTTATGGATTTAGCCATACACATTTATCAGGTACTGGTATTGGGGATTATGGAGATATACTTTTGTTGCCAACCACTGGTAAGGTTTATTTTTCGGACGAAAAAAGGGTAACATCAAAATTTAATAAAAAAACAGAAATTGCGGAGGTAGGCTATTATGCAGCAGATTTAGAAGATTTTAACATCAAAGCTGAGTTGACTTCAACCACAAGGGTTGGGATGCATCAATATACTTTTCCTAAATCAGATGAGTCTTCAATTATAATCGACTTAGGACATAGTTTACAAATGCATCATAATAAGAAAATACAAATTAAAATTATCAGTGATACTGAAGTAGAAGGAATGAAAATTACGCAAGGTTGGGCTACAAATCAGGTAATTTATTTCTATGCTAAATTTTCAAAACCATTTAAGTCAGAAATCTTTGTAAACAATCAATTAAGAGAAGGATTGACAGAATGGAATAAAGATAAAAATGTCAAAGCAAAACTTAATTTTACAACTTCTGAGAAAGAGGCAGTAAAAGTAAAAGTTGCGATTTCGCCTGTAAGCACAGATGGTGCCAAAGCAAATATGTTGGCAGAGCTTCCTGGATGGGATTTTAATGAGGTTGTTGTTGAGAGTAAAAAAGAGTGGAACAAGCAATTGTCAAAGATTAATGTAGAAGGTGGTACAAATGACGAACAAACTATTTTTTATACAGCGATGTATCATTCCATGTTGAGTCCAAATACAGCTATGGATGTAGATGGTGGATATATGGGAATGGATCAAATTGCTCATAATTCAAAGGAGTTTACCAATCATACTATATTTTCTTTATGGGATACTTTCAGAGGTTTACATCCCTTATTGACAATAATTAACCCAGAAAAAGATAATGAGTTAATTAAAACGTTGCTTCAAAAAAGAAAGGAAGGTGGAATTTTACCTAAATGGGAACTGGCATCTAATTATACAGGTACTATGTTGGCATATCATTCTGTAGCCGTAATCTATGATGCCTATAAAAAAGGAATATCAAATTACAATGCAGAGGAAGCTCTAGAGGCAATGATAGAAGCATCAATTTATGATCCATCTATGTTAAAAGTTTCGGGTTATAACAATGCGGCGGGTAACGTAATGGAAATTGGAAAAAAATATGTGTCAGAATTAGGATTTATTCCTGGAGATAAAACTGTGGCTTCTGTAGCCAAAGCCTTAGAGTTTGCATATAATGATTGGTGTATTGCACAAATGGCAAAGGATTTAGGGAAAACTGAAGTGTTTGAAAAATATATAGAGCGCTCTAAATTTTATCAAAAATATTATGATAAAGAAACACAATTTATGAGAGGAATTATGTCAGACAGGTCATGGAGAACACCTTTCAATCCAAACAATTCTTCTCACTGGAAAACGGATTACTGTGAAGGAAATGCATGGCAATGGTCATGGTTTGTACCGCATGATATTGAAGGTTTTCAAAAAACTATGGGAGGGAAAAAAGTTTTTACTGAGAGGCTTGAAACTTTGTTTACAACAAGTTCTAAACAGGATGGAGAACATGTTCCTGGTGATATTTCTGGATTGATTGGGCAATATGTTCATGGAAATGAACCAAGTCATCATATCATTCATTTATTCAATCATTCAGAAAAACCATGGTTAACTCAGCATTACGCGGATATGGTAATGAATGAGATGTATTTTAATAATCCAAATGGTTTGGCTGGTAATGAAGATTGTGGACAAATGTCTGCTTGGTATGTGTTAAACGCCATGGGTTTCTATCCTATTTGCCCTGGAAAAGCTGAATATTCAATAGGTCGTCCAATTTTTGATAAAGTTGAAATCAACTTAGAAAATGGAAAAAGAGCAACTTTGATTGCTCGTAATAATAGCAGAAAAAATAAATACATTCAGTCTATAAAAATCAATGGTACTAAGGTTGATCAAACTTATATAACTCATTCAAATCTAATCAATGGGGATACGATTGAGTTTGAAATGGGGGCTAGCGTTGTTAAATAATTAATAGCTGTATTAAATGGACTAGTTAGTGAACATTGGTGTACTGATAGTGAGAAAATAAAATTTTTAGTAGTCCCCAATTGTATTCGAGAGCTCACTGTAAACTCAGGATTTTGGAATTAGTATTGGAATATTAATATTGATAAATTTTTTGGGAACTCTATGAAAGAGATGTTATTTCATTTAGTAATTTATAAAAATGAATATTTATGAAAAATCAGATTTTGAAATTAATATTGTTAATGAGTATAGTTTTTTTTGTTGGTTGTGAGAATGATATAGAGACAGAAAATAGCGGAACTACTGATTATTTAGAAACTGACAACGATGCTATCAATGATGAGGAAGGCAACGATGATGATGGGGATCCTAATGAGGAGAATTCTGAAATTTTCATATTAGCCTATATAGAGGAAGAAGGGGTTGTTAAGGTAGAAATGGAAAGCGTATTGGATGCGTTAGATTGGACGGTTTCAACTCAAGAAAATTTTCCAAATGATTTGGATAATCATTTTAGGTCAGTCGCTA
Organism: Flavicella sp. IMCC45537; assembly: GCF_057197705.1. Taxonomy (NCBI): domain Bacteria; kingdom Pseudomonadati; phylum Bacteroidota; class Flavobacteriia; order Flavobacteriales; family Flavobacteriaceae; genus Flavicella; species Flavicella sp. IMCC45537. The sequence continues at coordinate 1,203,340 of NZ_CM170067.1, read as the reverse complement.
ATTTAGCGGGTTATACAGGTGAAGGCTATATGTATAATGGTACTAGTGTTCAATATTTTCATGAACCTGGTATAGGTACATTAACCTACAATATTAAAATAACCAATGTTGGAACATACCATTTCCAATGGAGGGCTTTGATAATGAATAATATAGATGGGAATACAGAGCACAATGATGCTTGGCTTCGTTTTCATGATGCCGACGATTTTTATGGTTATAAAGGTACTGTTACTCCGCAAATCGTTTATCCTAAGGGGGTTGGTAAAACACCAGTTGTAGACGGGTCTAGTAAAGATGGTTGGATGAAAGTATATTTTAAAAACGTTGCAAATTGGTCTTTTACTGGGAGTACTTCTGATGGAGGAGGATATGATATTTATGTTGTTTTTGACGAACCAGGGATCTATAAAATGGAGGTTTCTATGCGCTCTACATATATCGCCTTAGATCAATTTGTTTTAATGAAAGAAGGGGTAAACGAATCCTTAGCTAAAAGAGTTACTACTTCAGTTAGTAAGATTGAAAGTATACAGAAATAAATACTAAAATAATTTCTGCATATTGAACATTTTGAATCTATCAGATAGATATATTTATCTTCAGAAAAAGTCGGAAACTAATGATTTAAATGGTAGAAATAGTGGTGAGTTATAAACGAATTATGTAACCCCAATATTATTAATCCGTTTAAGATATAAATTAAATAAAAGAATAATTTTAAGCATATTAAACATGAAAAAAATAACGCTACTTGCATTTGTTATGTTGTTTGGAGGAATGACCGTTATAGCAAAGAAAAAAAATCCAAAACCTAATGTATTACTCTTTTATGCGGATGATTTAGGATGGGGAGATTTAAGTATTAACAATGGAATAATTCCTACCCCTAATATTGACCAAATCTTTAAAAGAGGTACTACTTTTAATAATTATGGAACTCATTGTGTTTGTTCTCCTTCTAGAGCCGGATTGTTAACAGGAAAACATTACGTGGATGTGAACGCCGGCCCACAAACAGGAGGTGAGTTAGATCCAAAGGAAACAACAATTGCAGAATCCTTTAAAAAGGAAGGGTATGTAACTGGAGCATTTGGAAAATGGCACAATGGAAATCCTCCAAACTACGGTAAGAATCCTACCCCAAAGATTCAAAAGAAGTATAGTATAGGTTATGGTGTAAACAATCATGGTTTCGACAGATTTGTTGGTTATTATGGTGGTGGTGGTAACTACTTCACGAGATACACTTCTTATTATTATTTCAATACTTGGTACCATGATAATGAGAACAAACCAGATGAGAAGGGATACACAACGGATTTGGTAACAAAATATGCGATAGATTTTATGAAAGAAAACAAATCAAAGCCTTTCTTTTGTTACATTCCTCATGAAGCTATGCACAATCCAATTCATGCCAAGTACGAAGATATTTTAAGAGTTCCAGAATCGGTTAGACAAGGTGAAAAGTTATTATCAAAAGAAGAATACATGTCTTGCTTTAAAGATGAAGTAAGCTGGAAAAAATTATCGAAAAAACAAATACAAATTATTCGATCAGCAATGTTGATCAGTTTGGATGATGCAATAGGAAGAACAATTCAATTCTTGAAAGAAGAGAACTTGTATGATAATACAATTATCATGTTTACTTCCGACAACGGAGCAACGCCAGAAGGGAATAATTTACCATTAAGAGGAGGGAAACATACTGTATTTGAAGGCGGAATTCATGTTCCTGCTGCTATTTTGTGGGAAAATGGAGGTATTAATCAAGGGAAAAATTTTGAGGGAGACTTTGGTTATTTAGATGTGTATCCTAGTTTATCTGCAATGGCTGGGGTTGAACACAATGTACTTTCAGAAATTGATGGAAAGGACTTAAGTAAAGAAATATTAGCGAATACAAAGCTAGAATCAAGATACAAGCATTGGGTTTGGAGACAACAAGGAGTTGTTAAAAATGAAAAGTGGAAACTGATTTACAACCTGAAAAGTATGCAGTTGTATGATTTAGAAAAAGATATCAGCGAGGAAAAAAACGTAGCTAAAATATACCCTGAAATTGTAGCAAAATTAAAAATAGAACACGAAAATTGGTTGGAAGAAAAAAAATGTGCACCTACCTATATAATACCAGAAAATGATAATATCGAAGCAACCCCTGAAGGAGAAGTGTTAGAGTTTTATGCAGAGCAAGTTAAAGAGGTAAACAACCAAAGAAAAGGGTTGAGATTTGTTTTTGCTTTAGGATACCCTAAAGATAAGGCTGTATTACCAGGTGATGTTATTGAATACGATATATGCGTGGCTAAAGATGGTAGAGAAGATGGTATTTTGTATACACCAACTACTGGATGGAGCCCTATGTTTTTACAGAACACAGGATACGATCAGTTTGGAAGATTGCAGACTACAGCTCCAAAGATAAAGGGAGGTAAAGGTGTTTGGGAACACAGAGTTTTGGGTGTTGGAAACGTTTGTCCTTTAAGAATTCCTTTTAACGTGATTGCAATGGTAGGAAAAAAAGAAGGAGTTTATCATTTTTATATAGATAACATTGTTGTAACTCGTGAAGATGGATCTAAAATACCTTTATGGCAAAACAAATCCAATACCTTCGCTAGGTGGAATGAAAAACCTTTTATGATGACACCAAAAAATAGTGCCTTTAAAGATGTAAAAGTAAATGCAGTACAATTATCTAGTATACAATAAATTTAAATGAGCTTATCAAGAAATATCAAAGTTGTTTTTTAAATAGTTGTTATGTAGTGTTTTATGTCGGTGATAAACAAAAAACAAGAATAAGTTACCTTCAAAATAGAACAATCTAAAATACTCGTATTTGATGCAGAACATGAGATAAAAGTGTTTTACATGAGAAAAAATAACAACTACATCTATGAGCATCTTTTCGAGGAAAATCGTCATAAAAGTAGAAGATATAATTATAAAAGAGTAATTAATTTTATGAACCAATTCAAATTTTAAAAATGAAAAAAAATATCATTCTATTATTTTCAGTTTCATTGATTGCTTGTAAAGGACAAAAGCAAGATACGAGTAGTAGAACATTAAAACATAATCCTAAAAAGAATGTTCTTTTTATTGTGGTAGATGATTTAACAACAGCTTTAGGATGTTATGGTAATAAAGCAGTATTAACACCGTATATCGACGCTCTTGCTAAAGATGGTATCTTGTTTAATAACGCTTATTGTAATTATTCAGTCTGTAACCCTAGTAGAACTTCTTTCTTAACGGGTTTGACTCCTGAAACGACCACTGTTATGGATAACAAAACACCTTTGCTTTCTATTTTAGGAGACAAAGTTACACTACCTGCTTTATATAAAAGCAATGGTTATCAGACTGCTAGCTATGGTAAAATTTTTCATAAGTCTAATAAAGGTTACAATGATCCAAAAGCTTGGGATATTATAAAAGATTACCAAACGACCAAGATTGGAAATACAGGGAAAAAGAGAAACATGACTGATGGAGCATTAAAATGGTGCAGATGGTTAGAGGCAGAGGGTACGGATGAAGATCAGGAAGATGGTATGATTGCAAGAGATGCTGTAGAATTCTTAAAATCTAAAAGAGATAAACCTTTCTTTTTAGCTTTAGGTTTTAAAAAGCCACACGATCCATTCAATGCACCAAAAAAGTACTTTGATTATTACCCAATGGATGAAGTTAAAATTCATGAATTGCCTAAAGATTGGAAGTCTCCGAATAAACTAACGCTCCCAGATGCGACAAAAATTTTTGATAAGTTTTCAGATCAGGATAAGAAAGAATTTATAAGAGCTTATTATGCTTGTATTACTTTCATGGATACGCAATTAGGGAAAGTAATCAAGGTCTTAAAAGAAACAGGAGCGTATGAGAATACGTTAATTGTTTTTTTAAGTGATCATGGTTACCATCTAGGAGAACAAAACTGGTGGAATAAAGTTACTCTGTTCGAAAAAGGAACAAATGCGCCTTTTATAGTATCAGGAAACTTGGTTAAATATAAGGGAGTAAAGTCAAATTCTATGTTTGAGTATATCGATATTTACCCAACATTGGCAGATTTTTCTAATTTAGAAAACACACCATCGTACTTAGAAGGAAAAAGTTTCAAAAAGGTATTAGATAATCCTAAAACACCCTTTAGAACGGAAGTAAGGGCAGTAATTAAAAGAGGTGAAAGACTTGGGAAATCAGTTAAAAATAAAAACTGGAGGTATGTACAGTGGGATAATGGCAAGTTTGGGGATGAGTTGTACAACCAGAATACAGATCCTTTTGAGTATGAAAATTTAGCGGATGATAAAGCATACAGTAATGTCAAGATGCAAATGGAAAAATTATTGAATTAAGGTTAAAATCAATAACCATAATCTAAATATTATTTATCCTGATAATTTTTTAATAAAAAACAATTATGAATTATAAAATAATGTCAAAACTTTTAGCCATAAGTATTGTGGCTGTTCTTTTTAGCTGTAAAAAAAATCAATCAACTGATTTTTTGGCTAACAATGAAGCTGAATTACCCAATATATTGTTCTTATACATGGATGATATGGGAATAGGAGATCCACAATGTTATAATTCGGAATCATTGATTCCTACACCCAATATTAACAAATTAGCGGCACAAGGAGTGCGATTTACTGATGCGCATTCAGCTGCTCCTGTATGCGGTCCAAGTCGTTATGGGGTAATAACCGGGAGGTATCCTTGGCGACGTGGCGAAGAAGGATTTGGAAACGGAGAAATGTATGAAAGTGTAATGATAGAAAAAGGTCGTGAAACTCTTGCCTCTGTACTTAAGAAAAAGGGATACAACACTGCTCAAATAGGTAAATGGGGGCTTAAGAATAATTACAATGATGCGGTAAAAGAAGGAGAGGAACCAGGGTCAATAGATGCTTATGATTTTCCTAATAAAAAACTACTAGGTTCAAACTTAGCAGGATTCGATTATGCTTATACTCAAACACACATATATGAGAAGGAGGGTTTTGACAGTATAAAAGGTATGGCTCCAATATCGGATTGTAAAATGCCTTTTGTAAACGGTTTGCCAGTCAATAAGGATTTGGAACCTGAAAATCCGTATAATTGGGTGCCTAACAGTGCTAAAAAAGTTATAGAATATTTAGAAGTATTTGGAGGCAAAAAAGAGAACCCAGAATATGGAATGGTTAAAAGTAAACCATTTTTTATTTATTGGGATCCCCCAGGACCTCATGCTCCATACGTACCACTTCCTGAATTTGTAGGGAAAACTAAGGTTGGGAGATATGGTGACTATGTTTATGAAATTGATCACTATATTGGAAAGATGTTAGAAACTTTAGAAGAACTTAATTTGTCAAAAAATACGATCGTGATTTTTTCTTCAGATAATGGTGCAGATAAATATTCGTATGATAGAATTCAAAAATTCAAGCATTATGGTATGGGGACATGGCGTGGCTTAAAACTAGATGTTTGGGAAGGAGGGAATCGCATTCCGTTTATTGCTAGATGGCCTGGACAAATTGAACCGAATACAATAAATACGCATCAATTTTGTTTGACAGATATGATAGCTACATTCGCAGAATTGGTAGGGGGTAACTTATCTGATGATGCAGGTGAAGATAGTTTTAGTATTCTAGAATTGTTAAAAAATGGAAAACCAACGGAAAAACGACCACCAATTCTATACAATACACCTCGTAAATATTTAGGAATACGTAAAGACGAGTGGGTATATATTGATGCACCTGCGGGAGGCAAGGGTGAGCCAAAGTGGTTTATAAATGAACGGGGAATCAAAGAACACAATCAAAAGAATGAATTATTTAATTTAAAAGATGATCCCGGGCAAACAAAAAATTTAGCTCTTGACTATCCTGAAAAAGTAAAAGAATTGAAACAGGAATTAGAGAAAATGGTTGCGCAAGGTAACTCAAAAGAATAAATTATTAAATTAATACAAATTCAACAATGACAATTAATAGTAGTAAAAACATCGTTATATCTTTTTTAGCAATTATTTTAATAGCCTGTTTTGAGGGTTATTCGCAAAATAACACAAAAAAGGTAACCTATGTAGGAATAGATGGAAAGGATCAAGATATACAAATCTTTTTTCCTAAAAATCATAAAACAAATGACAAGAAAAACTGTTTTGTTTTTTTTCATGGGGGTGGATGGACCAAAGGTAATTTAACTCAAGGAAATGAAATTTGCAGTTATATGGCTGAAAGAGGAATGGTTGCTATTTCCGCCAATTATTCGATGCATGAAAAAGAAAAATCCAAGAATTTACCAAATGGAGAGTCAAAAAAAAGAATATGTGTTACGGACGGGAAAACTGTGGTCAGATGGGTCAAAGAGAATCATGAGGATTTAGGAATAGATCCAGAGAATATCGTTGTTAGTGGAGTATCTGCAGGTGGGCATATAAGTGTGATGCAAATGATGGATACCCAATTCAATAATCCAAAGGATAATACAGAAATTACAACGGATGTTAAAGCGTTTGTGTTGATATGTCCTGCATTTACATTATTGGAAAGAGATAAAACTCCAGAGCTAAATGTATTCAATCATTTAGATAAAAAATTTCCACCAATGCTCTTTATTGTAGGAGAAACTGATAAATGGAAAAAAGCCTCAGACAAACTCGTAGCCAAACTTAAGGAGCAGAAAGAGGTAGATTTGGAATTGTGGGTTGGACTAAATTCTCCTCATATGTTTTACAGAGAACAAAAATGGATGCCTTCAACACTATTAACTATAGATAACTTTTTAGTAAAGAGAGGCTTTTTATCCGGAACAGCGACGGTTGAATTAAAAAAGGAAAGTAAAAGTCTAGTAGGAAGATAACCTTTAATCCTCAGTATGCTACTCTGAAAATTTACTTCAAAAAACATTTTCTGGTATTCAAATAAAGCCTCCTTGTATTGAACTTGCTTAGTTTAATATAAGGAGGTTTTCTGTGTTGGAAGAAAAATGTTTCTATAAAAGGCTATTCGGATACCTATAGTATGGTAGTTGTTTGCTTAGTTCGCGGACAAATAAGTTGTGTTTGTACATTCTAAATGATAAAAAAGTTAAATATGAAACTTGTATAACGAAATAACCTCACGCTGCAGTAGAAATAATTATATCAGTAGCCAATAAATACTGACAAAGTCAGGAAATAGATGGTAACATCGCGGACGAGTTGCATTTTACCAATAAGATGATTTTGGAGTTGTTGGCTTTGTCAAGAGAGGTATGGATAATCACTTTTTTTTTATCAACTTATGTTAAAAAAAATATTGAGTAGCATTCCAGCTATTCAAACCATTAAGTAAAAAATACAGGGATTAATATGGTTTATATGCTGAAAGGAAATTTTTTACCTTAATAATATCTTTTAAATAAATTTGTAAATAAAATGATAAGCAATATAAAATTCAATAACATCAAAAGTTTAATTCAATAACTTAGAGGGAATAAATACCAATTCATTTTTTGAAAACGAAAAAAAATCCGACTTTGAAAACTATCAAAGTCGGATTTTTACAATATAATATATAGAAACAACTAACGAACTAATGTGAGTTTTTCTTCTTATTCTTTTTATTTTGCTTTGGAGCTAAACCAATTGCTTGATCATATTTTTTCTGTTGTTTCTTGGTGAAAGGTTTCATTTGAGATCTCCAATCTTTGAAAACATCCTGCAGTTCTGCTACTTTTTCAGGATTTGAATCTGCGATATTATTTTTTTCAGAAACATCATTAGGTAAATAGAATAAATGTGTTTTTAATTGAGATTTATTGTTTACTTTGTCGTAAACTAATTTCCAACCATCTTTTAAGACTGCGTAGTTAGCGGCTCCATTATACCAAATAAATTCATCATGTAATTTATCCACTTTTCCTTTTATTAGAGGCATTAAATCCTTTCCATCAACCATGATTTCTGGGATTTCCATTCCAACAGCTTTTAAACTAGTAGGTAATATATCAAATGACATAATCGGTGCTTCTACAACAACCCCTGGTTTGATCTTATCCTTCCATATCACTCCAAATGGAGTTCTATGTCCACCTTCCCAAAAAGTGTGCTTATTTCCTCTTAATGGAGTGTTATCAGCTTTCATTCCAGGAGCACCACCATTATCGGTTAGAATAAAGATCAATGTATTGTCATAAATTCCATTGTCTTTTAATGCTTTTGTAATTCGACCAATATTTAAATCCATATGGTCTATCATCGCCATTAAGATATCTCTTGTTTTATCTCCTGTATTATATTTAGCGATATCTTCATCAGGTGCTTCAGCAGGTGAGTGAACGGCATTAAAACTTACCTGCATAAAAAATGGTTTCTTTTTGTTTTTATTAATAAAATTAACAGATTCATCTCCAATTCTTGTAGTGAGGTAACCCTGATCGTTAATAGGGTCTAAATTCTTTTTCATACCATTGTACTCCATGTTTTTATCTCCAACTGGACCTAGGTCAAAATAGCTATGGCCCCCATGACCTAAAAATCCGTAAAAATAATCGAAACCTCTGTTGGCAGGGTTGTATTCCGGAGTTAAACCTAGGTGCCATTTTCCAATCATTGCTGTTGAATATCCTAATTCTTTAAAATATTCAGGTGCAATTTTTAAGTTTTTGTCAAAACCTTGGCGTGTATCAGGTGTATTATACAAACCATTTCTTTGTTGATAATTACCACTTAATATAGCTCCTCTGGTTGGAGAGCAAGTAGCACCACTAGTATGTGCATTCGTAAAACGTGCACCATCCAAAAGAAGTTTATCCATTTCTGGAGTTTTTACATCTTTTTGAGAAAATTCAGACAAACTATAATCTGCATATCCTTGATCATCTGTTAGAATGATTAGAACATTTGGGTTTTTAGATTGCGCATTAGACAAGTTTGCAGAAAAAATTGCAAAAGTCATAAAAAATAGAATCAAAGTTTTTGATATGTTGTAGTTCATGTTTAATAAAATTAATTTCTCAAATATATCCGAATAGATTAAAAAAATAATAATAATCTATTAATAGGTTCTTTTAAGTCACCGTTGTAAAATAATTAAGAACATTATATTAAAGTTTTGGTTAAAGGTTTAAGTTAGGTATGTTTTTTTTGAAAAATCAAAATTTAAAAATTTATTTAGAGTAACGTAAAGCTTCTTTAGAATTAAATTTAGTGGTCTCCTATTTGGTTAAATTAAGTTCCTTCAAGGGAGTTCTGCTTTAGCAAAAATGATACCCGTCTCGAGAGTTACTTCATTTAAACTACGAAAAATTTGCTAATGCAATGACCATTATATGAAGTAATTTTTTAGCTAGTTAAAATAACTTAGCGTCTATTTGTTTAAATAAGGGAAGTTTATTTAATAAAAAATTTAAAACATAGATTTAGAGTGGTTTTACGAGATGGGTGCCGAGTTGAAATATTTTATTCTACCTTTTTTGATTAGGATTACTAGGATTAATTTTTCGATTTTTCATTTCGGTTACTACAGTTGCATATTTAGACTTACTTATTTCTTCCCAATTCATATTCTTAATTAAATTGTAATATTCACCTGGGTCTTTACTATGATCGTACAATTCATATTGTACTGGATTTCTATCAGCCCATACCGTAAAACGATAGCGGTTGGAAACAATGCTGTATTGCAAATTATTTACATCATTTCCTTCGTAAATAAACGCTTCGTTATCCCATGTAATAGTTGGATTTTCAACAAGAGTCTTGAAACTTTCCCCTTCAAGGTTTTTAGGTGGTGTAATATTAAGATAGTCTGCAATTGTTGGAAATATATCTACCAACTCCACGATACTTTTAGTTCGTTCTCCATTGGTTTTCAAATTTGGGGCGTAAAAAATCATTGGTACACGAGCGCTTTGTTCATAAAGGGTTACCTTTCCCCAATGATTAAGATGTTCTCCTAGGTGATAACCATGATCGCCAAAACAAATAATTATAGTGTTTTCCCAGAGATTATGAGCATCTAACTTATCGAGAAGGCGTCCCATTTGATTATCGGAAAAAGTAGTAGCTGCTGCATAAGCAGCCATAAATTGTTTGCGTTTCTTCATGTCCATAGCATTGAATTTTTCTCTGCTAGATTTTGGAGTTGCCCAATTATAAGGAGGTATTAAATCTTTTGGCTCTTCAATCAGCACCATTTGATTTGTAGGGTATAAATCGAAATAACTAGAAGGGGCAATATACGGGTTATGAGGTTTTTTGAATCCCGCAGCAAGAAAAAAAGGTTGATGTAGGTTTACGGCTTTGTCTAAGAATTGTTGAATATCAGAAGCTACTAAATGATCTGTATATCCGTATGCATCTAAATCTTCTGGTCCTTTATAGGCATATTCACGAGATTTACCATTTAATTTGATATAGTTGGGGTCATTATTATATTTACCTGCTTTTTCATGATTTATGGGGTCTTTGTATTCTTTTTTATCCTCTAGATCCATATTCCATGATTTTCCATCCCCTGAATTATTATGAAAAACTTTACCAATAGATATCGTATAGTAACCATTGGTTCGTAGAAATTGAGGGAGTGTTATAATGTTTTTGCTAAGTTTGAAATCAGTCTTAGTATTTTGCACAACTTTGGTACTGGGGGGCCTTAAGCCACTAAGAATAGATGCGCGACTAGAATTGCATACGGGAAATTGACAATAGGCTCTGTCAAATCTAACTCCACGTTTGGCTAGACGGTCAAAATTAGGTGTTTGAACATCAAAAGGAGTAAACGAATCATGATCTCTTAAATCATCAATAATAATCATTATAATATTAGGCAGAGTAACTTCTTTTTGGTTTTGTGCTGAAGTATACATTGATGATAGAGAGAATAAAAATATGCTAGATATTAGGAATTTATTTAGTATTGTGCCCTTGGTTTTCATTTTGTGTTTTAAGAGTCGTAGTTTTATATAATAAAAAAGGTGTTTTATTATATAAAACACCTTTTTTATTCTCATTACTTTATTTAATTAATAAGTATTTTGTTCGTTGAAGATCGATCATTTATGGTTACTTTTAAAAAGTATAGTCCTGGTTTAACCGAACGAACATCTAAAACATTTGAGTTTAACTGTATATCGTAAACGCTTCTTCCAATTGCGTCAAATAATTCAATATGTTTAGTTCCTAAGATAGTGGAGTTTATGGTTACTAAACCATCTTTTACAGGGTTAGGATAAATTGATAATTCTGAACTTGAAAATTCTTTGGTAGATAAAGTTAATGAAAATGACCCTAAAGGATATGGGATAGAAGGCGATGCTACTTCGAGACCGGCTAAATAGGCTTCTATACCGCCACCGCCATTAGCATCACATTTTACCTCACTGTCTACACTATTAAACCCCGTAAACACCCAGTTACTTAGGTTAAAACTCCCGTAATTTGGAGATCCATCTAGTCTAACAACAACCTGATCTCGGTGATCCCAATCCGTACCGACACCATCATTACCATCTTCTAAACCAACTCCAAATTGATCTGTTATCACGCCATCTACAATTGCTCTATATGCTTTATCTCCATTAGAAGTCGCTGAAACCGCAATGGCATTATATCCAGAAGTTCCGGAAGTAAAGTTAAAAGTGGTACTTGGGAATTCAGCAGCAATATCAGTTTCGCTAGTTAATCTCATGATATAAAAAAATTGATCGCTAACCATTACACCATTAAGTGTACCTAGACCAATATTATTCCAGGCATCAATGGTTCCATTTGTAACGTTTAAATCAAAATCTCCTAAATCTAAAGTTCCGTCAATATAAAGTTCTACAAGTCTTGCTTGTGAACTACACTGTGTTTCAACAACCTTCGTTATTGTAACTGTTTGTGCATAATTCATTGCGGTACATAATAAAAATAATTGGTAAAGTTTTTTCATGATAAAATAATTTAATTATAAATTAATGGTTAATAATTTTGTTAATCTTTTAAGTTCGAACTTTTTAAAGATTTGGTTTAAAGCGGCAAGATAATTTTGCTTTGTTAAAATTCAATTAATTAATGATTAACATGAATAATTTTCGATAAAATTAAGGGAGATAAACAGCCTTAAATTCATGTTTATGCATTTTTTAATCAAACGTTTTTTTCTTACCGTATCAATAGAGTCTGTATCGTTCAGAAAATTTCTATCAAGTCAAAAACAATTGTTTGCTTAATTTGGAAATTTTAATACTTCCAAAGTAGCGAAGACCTAGGTTATAAATGGAATCGTTTTATTACGAATACATCAAAAAAGATGATGTATAGTTTGTGATAAGTCATTTAAAGGACTTTAAGGTTTTGTTGTTTTGTGATGCCCAAGTTGGATGTGAAAAAGTTTAGTTTATCCTTAATTTTTTTTCGAGTCATCTCGGTTTTAATTTTCAGATTTTTTTGTCGTAAATGTATTTAGATAAGTCGTCCATTGGTCTTGAGTTGTAATATCACCTGCTTTTTCCCAAGCATAACCCGCGTTGTAAGTAATTGCTCCTTTCTCGTTAGTTTTAGCGATAATTAAAATATGCCCAGTATTATTTTTACCCGTTTTTTCCTTTCCGGGTAACATTTCAATAGATGATATTTGTTTAGGGTTCATAGAAACTGCGGTCCCAAGTCCATATCCATCATCGAGTGATTCATAGCAGGAAATCCAGCCAAAAGCTGTATTTATTGTTGTAATTGCATTACCATCATGTGTGGTAATACCAACACAAACTTCTAAATCTTTAGCAATTTTACCATTTTTGTAAAAGGTACTTTCAGCTTGAAACAATCGCTGGTTCATTTTAAGTGAAATTTTCTTTTCCTCCATATAAACATTACCTTTAATTTCCTTGATATAAGACAATACAAACTCACAATGGTTGTCACTTAATTCTAAAATTTTCCATGCTGTAAAACAATCTAATTCTTTTCGTTCATTTTCTATCCAGACTGCAGTACCGCCGGCACCAGCTGAGTTACCGACTTTGTATCCATCCCAGCCTTCACCGCGATCTATATGATAAGAATAGCCTTCTTGTTGTAATTTATACCACTTATTTATAATGGGATATTCTACATTTTTAGTCCAGATATCACAACCTGCTCCTTCAATTTTATTTCGCAAGCTTGGACCGTAAAAACGCATAGCTATATAATTATTTTCAAACATAAAATCATCTTTGCGTTCAGGTATAAAGCGACAAAAAACCTTTGGCTTTAGGGCTTCAATTTGTATTAAATTATCCTTAAGTGTTTTTTTATTTTGACTGAAAATGTTCAGACATACTATTAAAACCAATATTACAGATAGCTTATTTCTCATATTCTTAAAGTATGGGCAAATGACTATAAATTGATAATTAAAATACGTTAATGTTTTTTTTGTTTTCCGGCAGGTATGAAGCTGTGGATTATTGATTTTTGGAGTATTGCCAAACATAGGTATAACATTTTTTGCCATGGTTTCTATTATTTCAAGGATTTAATTTTTGTTTAATTCTAATAAGGCATTCGTACACCATAATACAGGTGCTTGTCCATGAAAATCACCTGTACGACGTTTTCTTTTAAGATATGCTTCTGCACCTGTCATTTCATTGGTACCGATACACACGTCCGAAATTTCTCCATTTTCATTAATCTTTTCAGTCAAAGCCAACCATCCTTTGCGAGCTGCAGGTCCATAAGTTTTAGCATCAAGCCACCCTTTATTAATTCCCGTAATATAGGAATATGTATACATGCCAGTACAAGAAGTTTCTTCATAAGCCTCTGGGTAATCAACTAATTGACGCCATAATCCACTTTTTGCTTGCAATGGTAGTAGACCAGCCATAAGTTTTTTATAGTACTCCATTAAGCGAGGGTATAATATATGATCTTCTTTAAGGGTTGTAAGTGCCTCCGTTAAACCAGCAGCTACCCAACCTATACCGCGTCCCCAATAAAAGGGCACACCATCGGTATGCGGAAGCAACCCATTGTTATCTTGCAGTTTACTACAATATGCATGAAGTAATAAAGCTGCGTTATTTACATATGTTTGATCTCCTGTAATACGTGTTGCCAATGCGTCTATTGAAGCAATCATATAAGCATCATCAATCCACCAGCGTGCTTGCCAAGTTAATCCATCTTCAGGATTAGGGTCTTTCCATTGTAGGTCTACCATTTCTTTTCCTAGACGATAAAAGCGTTTATCTCCTCTAAGTCTATATAATTCGAAAGGGACTAATGCGAAAACCGTAAAATCTCCGTGAAAACCTTGTGGAATTAAATGAGAATCTTTTTCATCTACAATAGGACGATAGCGTTTCTCTAAGCTTAAGAGTAGTTTTTTGTCTTTAATTAAATCGGAAAATTTAATAGCTCCATAGGCGGTAACTATTTCGGCATAGTGAATTGATCCTTTGCCTTTATTATTGAGGAAATGTGTTAGCATATAATCTCTTCCAAGAAGATTTTCCGTTACTCTAAGTCCAATTTCTTTTGGTGTTTTTCCTTTAGGGAATTTAGTTAGATGTTTATCTTTTTGAGCGTGTAGCATAGAGCAGGTTAATAATATTATCGCTTGGATAATAAACAAATTCTTTAGTTTTAAGTTTATAAGTTTCATGGTTGTAAGTTTTAAAAAAGTATATTTTTCTCTAATTTGATAGGTTGTTATTAATATTTGATTAATAGTAGATTAATACATTCAATTAGAGTTTTATGAAACTTACAATAGGTTTGAGAAGTTTTATGATATACCTACTCACATAAAATTTTGTTTGCTGTAAATAATCAAGGATGATTCGCAACTTCTGATGTCGCCATTATGAATGTAAGGGATATTAAAATGTATCAAAAGAGAAAACTATTGAGCCATTATCCATTAAATCAAAATGCAAGCTTTGGATCACATCGAAACATAAAAAACAAATTACTAGAATTACTAAACTTATTAAATTAAATAAGTTCAATTTACTTGAGTACAATGGGGATTTAAAACTGCCGATGTACTAAGTTCTTTAAAATTCTTGATCATATCTTTTTCAAGAATCATTTCAATTAATTAAAAATTAACCCAAAATTAACTCAGATATCCGAATTTGCTGAAAATATGAACTTTTACAAAATCTAGTATTAATTATTTTGGGTAAAAAACAATTATCATTTTTAGAATCTAAACAAGTCTTTAAAAATACTGTTCCTTCCAAACTGAGCATCTTTATTGATAGAAAGCGGCTGGGGGAAGGTTCAATACAATTTTTTTTTAAGTTCTTCATGTTTTCAATGATTTATAGCATAGCTCTTGGCGAATTAACAGAAGACCATAGCGAGTAAGTTAATTGCACTATAATTATGACTAAATTTTTAAGTCGTAAAAATTTAATTTTTAGCAGTATGTATTCAGTTCCTAATATTTTTCGTGAAGAATCAAAAATAATTCCAATTGTAATATGGTGTTTGTTTTTCAATTTTGTTGGAAAAGCAATGCATAATAAACCGCCAAACGTAATCATCATTATGACAGATGATCAAGGCTATGGTGATTTTGGTTTTACGGGAAATCCCCACGTTCAAACTCCAATTTTGGACGCCTTAGCTAAGAAAAGCATAAGATTTAATAATTTTTATGTGTCTCCAGTATGTGCTCCAACTCGTGCAAGTTTAATGACTGGAAGGTATTCTTTAAGAACTGGAATTAGAGATACTTATAATGGAGGAGCTTCTATGTCAACTAATGAAGTTACGATTGCAGAATTATTAAAAGAGAAAAATTACAAAACAGGTATTTTTGGAAAATGGCATTTAGGTGACAATTATCCGTTTAGACCGACTGAACAAGGGTTTGACGAATCTTTAATTCACCTTGCTGGAGGAATGGGACAAGTTGGGGATATCACAAATTTTTTTAAAGGAAATACTAGTTATTTTGACCCTGTTTTATGGTATAATAATACTAAAAAATCTTACCAAGGATATTGCTCAGATATTTTTACTGATGGCGCAATCTCCTTTATTGAAAAAAACAAATCGAACCCTTTTTTTTGTTACTTGTCCTTTAACGCACCTCACACACCCTTACAAGTTCCTGATAAATATTATAACAGATATAAAAAAACAGACCCCTCAATTGGTTTCAAAAAAGAAAATATACCCGTTCTACAGATGTCTGAAAAGGATAAAGAAGATGCCCGAAAGATCTATGGAATGGTTACTAATATTGATGATAATATAGGAAAACTGCTACAAAAACTAGAGGACTTGAAAATTTCCGAAAATACAATAATCATTTTTATGACGGATAACGGACCGCAACAAAATCGATATATTCAAGGAATGCGTGGTCTAAAATCAAGCGTATATCAAGGTGGTGTGAGAGTTCCAATGCTCATAAGATACCCTAAGGTTTTAAAAAATGATAGGGATATCTCTACCATGACGGCACATATAGATATTCTTCCTACAATAGCTGAATTTTGCGGTATAGAATTATCAAAAGAAAGTATCCTGGATGGGAAGAGCTTGGTGCCCCTTATAAATAAGAGAAATGTTGAATGGACCAACAGATTATTATTTTTTTATTGGACCCGACGTTATCCAGAGCTATATAATAATATGGCGGTTCAAAAAAATGGTTTAAAACTCGTAGGTAAAACTGATTATAATGCTAAAATTGAAAAATTCGAACTGTATGATATTGGAAAAGACCCTTATGAGCAAAACAATATTATTTTAAACCATAAACCGACTGCACGGATTCTAAAAATTGAAATGGACAGTATTTACAAAGTACTCATAAAATCTAAAAACCTTGTAAATCCTCCTTTACCAATTATTGGGACTGAATTTGAAAATCCTGTAATCCTAAATAGAAATGATGCAGATGGACAACATGGTATTTGGAAAGAAGAGGAAGTATATGGGAAATGGAATGTAAGCTTCAAAAAAGGGTATTATAATGTGAAATTTAAGTTTATCAAGCCTATTGAAAAAGGTGGAAAAATTATTCTAGAAACAACAGGGATTATTTATCAAAAGAAAGTCAAAAATGTGGAATCAGGTTTTATAAAAATGGATTCAATTTTTATCTCTGACATAGATACAGAACTTGTTCCTTATTACGCAGTAAAACAAAAAAAAATATTTCCTTTTTATATAGAATTGGAAAAATACTAATCTAAAAAAAACTTTATGAAAAAAATCTTATTTTTAATTTGTACAAATTTCTTGCTTTTTTCATGTTCAGCAAATCAAGTTGCTGAAAGTGAGACAAATGATCCTGCAGAGTCTACTGAATCTACTGAAAATGTTACTGACCCAATCAACCCCTTCTTTGCCTATAATTTTGGAGAAGGGTTGGTAAATTTATCAGCCAAAGAACAAGTTGAAAAGCTTCGTAAATATGGTTTTACAGGTATGACTTTTCAAATAGATAGTGATGATCAAATTGAATTTATGAAAGAGGTTATAACTGAAGCTGCAAAGGTTGACAATTTCGATTTGACATCCGTATTCTTCCGATACAATTTTGAGCTTGGTGACTTTCTAGAAAAATATGAAGAGGTTATTGATATCATAGCTGAAAAATCACCTCAAACTAATTTTTGGTTAATTTTTGGTAAAGTAGGTAGAGATAAAAATTTTGATTACAGCTATGTTGATGATGCTTTTGTAGAGTCTAAGTTGCTAAGTATTGCCAAATATGCGAAGTCAAAAGATATTGGAATCACTTTATATCCTCATAGTGGTACCTTTTATTATTCTGCGGAGCAAATCATCCCTGTGGTTAATAAAACCAATACAATGATAGGTGAACCATATATGAAAATTTCGATTCATTTATGTCATGAGTTACGTGCTGGAAATGGTAACCGTTTAGAGGAAGTTGTCAAAAATGTAGGAGATTTATTAGCTTATGTCAGTATTTCTGGAGCAGATAAAGTTCCAAATGAGGAGAATAATAGAGAATTTACGGCCAGTACACTGCGGTTATTATATTGGGGAGATGAAAGTATAGATCCCAATCAATCTAATAATAATGCATATGACATAACAAAATTTATAAAAGCGCTTAAAGTGAACAATTTCAAAGGACCAGTTGCGATGATAAATTTTAAAATCGACAATGCACTCGACGATTATTTACCAAAATCAATAGCGAAGTGGAATCAACTTAAAACGGAATATTTAAATTATTAAAAATGAATAAGATATATTATACTTTACTCATAGGAGTCCTAGTTTTTAGCACTAGTTGTCAAAATAAAAATACCCAAAAAGGAACTTCAAAGGATTCGGTCAAAGAAGTAGAAAAAGCTGGCGCTGAAAAGACATATGATGCGCCAGACCAGGCGGTTTGGCATGCACCATCAAAAACATGGTTTGTTTCTAGTTTAGGAGGAGGTATTTCTTTAGACAGAGATAATTATTCTTGGATTACGAGAACGGACGCTCAAGGAAATGTTATAGATCCTTTTTGGATTGATAAAAACCAAGGCTTACATGCTGTTTCAGGTATGATTGTGACGGATAGTTTATTGTTTGCATGTGATAGAGATGGCGTATACGAAATAAGTATTTCAGAAGGGAAAATAAAGGATTTTTATAAATTAGAAGGAGGAGAGTTTATAAACGACATTGCTATGGCAGCTAATGGTGATTTGTATATTTCAGATTTTTTTGGGAACAAAATATATAAAATTCCAGCGGATACAAAAAAAACAGAAGTATGGTTACAAACACCACGGTTGGAATCACCGGATGGTCTATACATGGATAATGGCAAATTAATAGTAGGCTCATGGGGGGTACTTAAAGAACCAAATTCTTTTGAGACTATCAAATTGGGTGATTTATTAAGTATTGACCTAGAAACGAAGGAAATTTCAGTTTTAGTTAAAGAACTTGGTAATCTAGAGGGCATCACCAAAGCAGGCGATTATTTTTATATTACAGATTGGGCTTCAGGAAGGGTATTGAAGGTAAATGCAGAACAAAATTCTGTTATCACTTTTATTAGTGGTTTATCTCACCCAACAGATCCAAACTACTCAAAAGAACTAAATACATTAGCCTTTCCCCAGCACGGAACGGATCAAGTTTTATTTATAAAGCTTTAAATATTTCGAAATTATGGAATTAGAACTTAAAGGAAAAATAGCCTTAGTAACAGCCTCGTCTTCAGGTATTGGTTTAGAAATAGCGAAATCTTTAGCTAAAGCTAATGCCACTGTTATTGTTAATGGGCGCACACAAAAAAGTGTGAATAATGCGATGCATTTAATTAAATTAGGCATTAAAAATTCAGAATTATTACCCTTAATCGCAGATATTTCAACTGATGTAGGCTGTAATGAAGCTATAGCTAAATATCCTGATATTGATATTTTAGTAAATAATCTTGGAATTTATGAATCTGTTGGGTTTTATAATGAAACAGATGAGGATTGGCAAAGACTATTTGAAACCAATGTGATGAGTGGCGTTCGGTTATCTCGATTTTATTTGGAGAAAATGATAATAAAAAACACTGGACGCATAGTATTTATTTCTAGTGAGTCTGCAATAAGCCCAGCTCAAGAAATGGTACATTATAGCGCCACAAAAACGATGCAATTAGGAATTTCAAGAGCATTGGCTGAATTAAGCAAGGGAACTAAAGTAACTGTTAATAGTGTTTTGCCTGGACCAACTAGAACAGATAATGTAGAAAAGTTTGTTCAAAGTCTTTATCCTGAATTATCACCTGATGAAGCCGCAAATAAATTTATAAAAGAAAATAGACCAAGTTCATTAATACAACGTTTTATCAACCCAAAAGAAATAGGAGATATAGTTGCCTTTGTATGTAGTGAAAGAGCATCAATTATAAATGGATCGAATATTAGAGCTGATGGTGGTTTGGTGAGAAGTGCTTTTTAACTACTTCATAAACTAAAAATACTTTCCTTTACAGATGTTTATACTGCATTGAGAACAAATTCAAAAAAAAATCGAGAGGAAAACTCTCGATTTTTTTTTGATTGAGCACTTTCAAGAGCGATGTTCCTTTGTGAGATTCTATCTTGAAAGTTTTATGATTAATGATAAGTTTATCTTAATGTTTAAGAGTACTTATTTACTTTTTTGAATACTATTTTTTTACAAATTTTTTGTGTTTTATAGCTCCTTCACTTTTAAGTAATAAAATGTAAATCCCTGATTTAAGGTTATTCGTGTCTAAAGTGTAGTTTTTTAAATTAATCTTTAGATCATTTACTTTTTTTCCATGTACATCTATTACTTGTAGTTCTTGTATAGTGGTGTTTGATTCAATGTGTAAAGAATTACTTGCAGGATTTGGATAGAGTAAGATGTCAAATTGTGACTTAGTCACTTTTTCGATGTCTAAAGATCCATTGGCCTCCTGTAGTTTGATCCAGTTGAAATTACCCATTACAGGAAAGCTGGATCTTCTCGCCACAAAATCTAATGTCAAAGTATGAGAGCCTGTAGGAATATCAACCGGAATATTCAAGATTTTATAGGTGCCATCTATCATACTATTATTAATTTCAAATTCACCTATATTAATATCATCTAAAAGGACATATATGAACCCTCTGTTTATAGGTTTACATCTAACGTCTATACTAGTAGCACTTTTAGTTAAATCTATATCGTAATTGAACGATGCGTTTTCTGTTGTTTGAGAAACATCCAATACTCCATCACAATCTTCTGTAATAGTGTTATTAGTATTTTCAGAAGAACTATAGTCTTCAGCTTCAATTTTAAAATAAGTAGTAACAGTACCATAGTTAAAGGATATTTCTGTGTAATAATTTTGATTGTTACTAGAATTTCCCCTTCCAATAATACGCAAGTGTTGTGCAGTTGTTTCTGGAAAATTAAATGTTTCTAATGATGTTGTATTTGTTCCGATATTTTGAGCATTTGTTAAAACCCTTGTCCAATTCTCACCATCCAATGATGTTTCTATATCAAAAGTATAAATACGACTATCACCATTAATTTTAAAGGACATATCAATACCAGAGATGCTCTCAGGGTCACACCAAGAAAACGTTATAGTTTCCCCGTCTCCGATAGATTCCCAATATGTGTTATTATCATTGTCAAAAATATTCTCAGGTTGTGAATCAGCATCACTGCTGGTTACAGTTACACTTTTTCCACCAACACCATTTGATTCAAAAATATATAATGAAGATAGTTTTTTGTCAAGTGAACCTAGAAATGGGGTACTACTCGTAATGAGATATCTTTCTCCTTCTAAATTGTCTTCAGTAAATCCATAGGCACTATATCCGGGAGCCAACAAAATAGATTGAGTTTCATTATCGTTGATACCGGTTAAATCACTTGAATTATAAACACCAACACTGTTAAAGCTTTGGTCGTTCCCTGCATAATAATATCCATCGAATAATGTTAGTAATTGTCCAGCACCTATATTAGGAGACCATTGTTTGCTTTGGGATTTTGGTTCAGGCATTTCACTGAGCCAGTCATTATATTGAGAAATCATAGATGTTACAATTTCTGGTTGCTGATTTGCCAGATCTGTAGTCTCACTAGGGTCTGTACTTAAGTCAAATAGTTCAATTTCGTCTTCAATAGCAACTAATTTCCAATTGCCATCTCTCATTGCCCATTCTCCTTCAATACCACCTTCATTCCAATAAAGTTTATCATGTGTTTTTTGAACTGTACCATCTAATAATGGAAGAAAACTTTTACCATCAAAAGGTTTATTAGTTGGGGGGGGAGTACCTGTAACGTCAAGAATGGTTGGTAGAATATCCATTGCTGAAATTGGTGTCGAAATCTCAGTATGATTGGGGTATTGATCTGGCCAACTAAAGATAAATGGAGTACGAATACCACCTTCCCAATTGGTTTGTTTAGTTCCCTTGAGAGGAGAGTTATCAGCTTCCATAGCACTTGCACCTCCATTATCTGTAAGGAAGATTACGATCGTGTTATTAAAAATATCATTGTCTTTAAGTGTTTGTATTACTTCACCAATACCATCATCTAAGTGTAAAAGCATTGCCATAAGTGTATTTCTTGTATCATTACCAGTATTGTATTTGGCAATATCTTCAGCGGGGGCTTGTGCTGGTGTGTGAACTGCATTGTATGCTAGATAACAAAAAAATGGATTGTCTTTTTCACGTTCTATAAAAGCAACAGCTTCATCCGTTAATAAATTTGTTAGATAGCCTTCAGCCGTAATAGGAGTTAGGTTTCTATACAAGGGATCATCAAGATTGTCTAATTCATAATAGTCATGGGCTCCTCTACCCAAAAAACCATAAAAATAATCAAAGCCTCGGGATGCAGGACTGTATTCAGCAGTCAAACCTAAGTGCCATTTCCCAAAAGCAGCAGATGTATACTCTTCAGGTAAAAATTGTGGAAATATAGTAGCATCTAATGATAACCCACTACCACCTTCTCCTGAATCGTAGATAGATTCGCGGTGTTGATAACGACCAGTCAAAATAGCTGCTCTACTTGGCGAACACGTATTTCCTGTCAAATATGCGTTAGTGAAAAAAATTCCCTCATTAGCAAGTAAATCCATATTTGGTGTATCTACATAACTTTTATGTTCTGGATTGTAGCTAATATCAGCATACCCCTGATCGTCGGTTACAATAACAACTATATTGGGGCGAATTTGTGCCGACAAATAGTTTGCAATTATTAGAAAAAATAAAGCATAGGACAATTTTGTTTTGAAGTTATAAAACATGATTTCAATTGTTTTTTTATTAATAGGGATAAAATTGTTTATTCTAGGTAAAAAGAAAGACTATTTAAACTTAGTCTTTCTTTTTATAATTTATAAGAGTTGTAGTGCATTAAAAACCAGGGTTTTGCATAAGGTCACCAGTGCTGATTTCGTTTAATGGTATTGGGTACCACATTTTAAAAGGTTGGAAGTTAGCTTGTAAACTAAGGATTTGAGGTTTCATATAATTAGAGTGATTATCAACAACCAAACCTTCTATCATTTCTTGGTAGCGGTGTGTTCTAATCAAATCAAATCGTCGCCAACCTTCAAAGGCTAATTCTCTGGTTCGCTCTTCTAATAACTCAAGCATGGTGTCTGCTCTAAAATATTCAGTATTTAATGCTTGTAAATTAGTTGCATAAGCTGGGTCAGAAGTGTCCAAACCTAATGCCCTACCTCTTACAATATTGAGCATATCTGTAACCTCCTGTGTTCTAGTTTGACCATTAATTTCATAGGAAGCTTCAGCACGCATGAGTAATATATCTGCATAACGTATTAAGGCTTGATTGATGTCAGTATCTTTATCTGCTAGGTTAGGATATTGCCCTTCTCCTTTTGAAGGATTTCGGTATTTTGCAATATGGTAGTTATTATCTAATGGTCCATTTGGTCTCACAGGTTCTGGTAAAATGTATATGACGCCATTGTAAACTTCTCGGCTGTCTCTACCAGAATTAAGAGGTCTACCCATTAAATTTGTATTAAATCTAGTATCCATAGCTTGATTCATTAAATAATAAAGCTTAGCAGTGGGTCTCATAACACCTGCACCACCACCAAAAAGTGAATTTCCTCTAAATAAAAACTCATTTTGCATACGACGAGGTCTTAATGGTGAAAAGTTAATTCCAAAAAGCATTTCTGATCTCACGTCAGCATCTCTTTCAGTTGCGGTGATAAACAAATGCTGAAATACACTTGTTAAACTATTTCCTTTAACAGCATAAATTGCATCGGTGTATTCTTTTACTTTATTGTAACGAGCTATGTCATCAACCCAATCAAAAGAATTGATTTCTAACCAACCTCCAATATTATCAATATTTGTTCCAGAACCATAGCGTTTCATACTTGCAGCGTACAAATTAAGTTTTGCTAAATAGGCATAAACACCCATTTTACCGATTTTACCGTCATCAGTCATATCATTATTTGGAATGTCTTCCAAAGCTTGAAGCCATTCACTTTCAATAAACTCAGAAATTTGCTCTACACTTGCTCTTTTTGGTAATTTATTAGGGTCGTATGACTCAGCTTTTGTAACCAATGGAACTCCTCCATAATAAGTCATTAAATAAAAGTAATAAAGACCTCTCATGAATTTGGTGTGTGCAATAATTATATTTTTCTGTATAATGTCTGCATCGCTTGGGGCAGGGGTGTTTTTAATATTTTCAAGTATAACATTTGCAAGAAAAATACCTTGATACATTGCTACCCAAGTTGCACGCACTTGGGGATTATTAGCTCGATAAGACATTAATGATATTACACCTTCTGATGAACCTGAGTTTTGTGGTCTCACAATACATTCATCCGTATTTGAAGAAGATAAATGATCATTACCGCCATTACCAGTCCATACTCCAGTTTTACCATCTGCTGTTACTGTGTTATCACCAATTAACGCATATAAACTTAGCATCACTGATTCGGCTCTACTTAATTCATCAAAAACAATATCTGATTGAGAGGTAGAAAAAACTTCTTCATTAAGAAAGTCGCTGCATCCTTGTGTTGTCATGGTAACAATCATCAAAAGGACTATATGTTTGAATATTTTTTTCATTTTTTTTAAATTTTAAAGTTTAATCCTATCGTTACACTTGCAGATCTAGGGTAGCTTGCCCTATCAACACCTTGAACTTGAGAAGCATTACTAGATCTAACTTCAGGATCAAATCCTTTATATCCTGTTATGGTTAATAAATCAAAACCTGATATAAACATTGTAAAGTTGCTAATGCCGTATTGATTCAATACATTACTTAGTGAATAAGATAAGTTTACACGTTTAAGTCTTAAGAATGAACCATCTTCTACATAGTAACTTGATGCAAGATCCATATTACCATTTTGTCCGTTAAATGTTCTAGGAACGTCAGTAGCTGTTCGATCTGGTTGCCAGAATCTGTTATAGTAGTCATAGGATACATTACCGTTAAGGCTTTTATGCGCCTCAGTTAAGTACCTTGAAGAATTATAAATATCATTTCCTATAGAATAAATCATATTAACCTGTAACGATAATTTTCCATAGATAAACGTATTATTAATACCTCCATACCAATCCGGTAAAGCGTTACCAATTATTTTTCTGTCATTTTCATTTACTTCAAAATCGTTATTTGGATTGTCATCATCATCTATAATCAAATTAGCATATTTTGGGTCTCCAGGTTCTGGATTCGCATTTCGATTAGTATATGCAACTCCATCTTTTAAAGTATAGTTGTTCGGGCTGTTATCAGCTGGAGAAACACCATTTCTAATTGCATAATATTCTGCAATGGCTTCTTCTTGAGTCATGCCATCAAAATTTGTAAAGTCTTCGTATCCATAGGTACCGACGTACTCATAACCATAAAAGTTTCCTAGTTGATCCCCAACTCGAATCAAACCGAGTTGATCAAAGGTCGCGTCTCCATCCAGAACTCTAAAATCTACAGCTCCAATGTCTTTAACAACAGATACATTTCTTGATGCTGTAATTAAGGCATTCCAAGTAAACTTCTTGTTTCTGATAATATCTCCTGAAAGAGAAAGTTCTAAACCATCATTGTCAATTTGACCAATATTTGTAATATACCTATCGGTTCCATAGATACCTGGTAAATCTGCATTATAGAGTAAGTTCGTAGTTGACTTTTTGTAAACATCTGTTGTGAAATTTATTCTATTGAGCAAACTTAAATCCAAACCAAGATTAAACTGAGCTGTTTCCTCCCAAGTCAAATTTGGATCTCCAATATTATCGATTGCAAAAACAGAAATACTAGTACCGTCATTAGTAGGTATTATAGTACTTCTTAAATTTAATGTCGTTTGGTTATTTGGAATTCTATCATTTCCTGAAGTACCATAACTTGCACGAATTTTCAAATTTGATATAGTGTTTGAATTTTTTAAGAAATTCTCTCCAGAGACCATCCAAGCTGCGGCAACAGAATAAAAATATCCCCATTTATTGTCAGCTGCGAATTTACTTGACCCATCTGCTCTAAAAGTGCCAGAAAACATGTATTTACTAAATAAATCAAACTGTCCACGACCAAAATAAGATAATCCTTGACTTTTAGTTCTATTACTATTCTGAATAAATGGTGAAGAACCAGCTTGAATATTATAAGCACTCCCAATACCTTCTTCAAATGATTGGTTCACAATTCTTTTGCTAGACCTGTCATCAACCCTGGACTCAATACCACCCAATAAATCCATTCTTAAGTCTCTGCCAAAAAAGTTATCGCGATACCTAAGTGTACTTTGAAAGTCATATCTCGTGCTAGCTTGAGATCTGACATCTGCTTCTCCATTAACAATAAAACCTCGTCTTACACTCGGGGTGTTAGGGTAAAATCTATTTGCCTCGGAATAAGCAAACCTTCCAGAAATTTGATTTCTCCAAGTAAGCTTGTCTGTAAATTTGTAATCCGCTCTTAAAGCTCCAAGTATATTAGCTAAAGTGTTGTTGTTAGTTACAGCGTTTAAATAGGTGAGAGGATCATCTAATTGCTCATCTTCATCTATAGATTCAGCATCTTCTACATTTGTAAACTGAATAGGAATTCTACCAATAGATTGTCTAAGTGGTCCTGCTGTATTCTGACTGTTTCCATCAGAATTATAGATCGTTCCGTTTCCAAAACCATAAGACATGTTTAAATTTGATTGCATAGTCAGTTTGTCAGTAACATCGACGCTATAATTCAATACGGATGTGATTCTTTGGTAGTTAGTATTTTGTACTGATCCTATGTTGTTCAGGTAACCCAATGAAGCTGACGATCTACTAGTTTCACTACCGCTTGTAAAAGAGATTCCTATTTGCTGAGTTCTAGATTGTTTGATAACTTCTTTTTGATAGTTTCTAGCTACATATTCCCCAGGGACTAGTTCTCGTGGACCTGTAATAATATCATCTTCTGTGTCTGGAATTCCATCAGGACCCGGAATAGTTTCATTAAAGTTTGGATCTTCTGGGTTTTTATAAAATCTGTAATCTACATAGTCTTCAGCAGTTAAAACATCTACTGGATTTGGATTAATTCCTATGTTACTCGAATAGGTTACGTTTAAAGATTTTACACCGTTTTTACCAGATTTGGTGGTAATAATAACAACACCATTTGCTCCTCTAGATC
Organism: Flavicella sp. IMCC45537; assembly: GCF_057197705.1. Taxonomy (NCBI): domain Bacteria; kingdom Pseudomonadati; phylum Bacteroidota; class Flavobacteriia; order Flavobacteriales; family Flavobacteriaceae; genus Flavicella; species Flavicella sp. IMCC45537. Next base: position 1,176,153 of record NZ_CM170067.1, on the reverse strand, counting down.
CATAAATTGCAGTTGCGTTTGCATCTTTTAATACTGTTAGTGTTTCAATATCATCTGGGTTTATAAATGATAAAGGCCCTAAGTTTTGGAATTGACCTGGATCTGCTCCAACTAAATTTGAGCCATCAGCTTCTACTTGAATACCATCTATAACATAAAGAGGACTTGTTGCTCCAGATAATGAACTTGCACCACGAATTTGAATATCAAAACCTACTCCTGGAGCACCTGAATTGGATGTAATTTGGGCACCTGCAATAGAACCTTGAATAGCACTTAATGCATCACCAGTAGGGTTACTAACTAAATCTTTTGATTTTATAGTGGAAACAGCTCCCGTTAAATCTCTTTTCTTAACCTCGGTATATCCAATAACCACAACTTCATCCAGTTCTGCAGCATCAACCATCATTTGAACATTTATTATGTTTGAGCTTGTTACAGTTATAGATTCGGATTTCATTCCTATATAAGAAAATTGAAGAATTTCCCCAGTTTTTGCTGCGATACTGTAATTACCATCAAAATCTGTGAGAGTTCCTCTTGCCGATCCCTTTACAATAATAGTTACTCCAGGCAATGGCTGATTATTTTCATCCGTAATATTTCCAGTAATTTGATTTTGATTATCATATGAAACAATTTTTATACTTTCTGAATTTGTTTCATTTGTAATGGCTTGAGTTTTACTGATGTTTAAAAAAACTATTAGAAACGTACATATCGACAGTTTTAATTTTAGTTTTTTCTTTTTTTGATAAGTGCTTTGATAATAACCACTTTTAAATTTTAGATTCATATTGCGTTTTTTGGTTTAGTTATTCGATTGTTACAGCAACCGAAATGAATAATTAGCATGTTCTGGGTAGCAATTAAAGAAATAACATCTAATAAAGTCTTAACAAATCATTAACACAGTGTGTTTTTAATAAAATTACGATAAACATTTTGTTTTTTAGGTATCACGTATTTTGTTTTTTCTATGCAGATGAAATCAGTGTTTGAATTATAAATCTCTATAAGTGAAGAGATGCTGTCAGTGGGTAGGGGATGGAGTTTTGTGTAGTGTAAGAATCTCCGATAAGTTTAGCTTAAATTTAGATAAAATAAAACCAAAGAAACAGTCTGCTTTGAAAAACACTAATTTTTAAATTAATGATTTATTAATAAAAAAATAATCGATTCCTTTTAAATTGTTCTACGCACATGAATATGAATTATAATAAAAAAGTCGCTATGCCAAATTACGAGTTAAACATTAATAACAAGAAGTATAAGATTTCAGCTGAAGCAGACACTCCCTTGTTGTGGGTTTTAAGAGATGCACTGGGACTGGTTGGTACAAAATTTAGTTGTGGTATTGGAATGTGTGGTGCTTGTACAATACATTTTGAAGGTAATGCAATAAGAAGCTGTGTATTGCCAGTAGCCGTTATTGGTGAGTCCAAAATAACAACGATTGAGGGGCTTTCCGTTGATAATAGCCATCCGGTACAAAAAGCATGGAAAAAACTCGACGTTCCACAATGTGGTTATTGTCAATCAGGTCAAATAATGACTGCTTCTGCATTTCTAGAACAAAATAATAATCCAACAAAAGAAGAAATAAGGCAGGCAATGCATGGAAATATATGTAGATGTTGCGCGTATAACAGAATTGAAAAAGCAGTGGGTGAAGCAGCTAAAAATAATAATAAGTTATGATAAAGAACAAGAAAGAGGAAATGAATACTTCGTTCAGTAGAAGGTTGTTTATTAAGACGGCAGCTCTCTCTACTGGAGGTATTATATTTGGTGTTAATTTTTTAAATGCTTGTAAGGATGACAGCAAATTAATTTTAGCTAATGCTGAATTAAATTTTTTTGAATTTAATGCTTTTATTAAAATAGCAAAAAATGGCATTGTAACCATAATATCCCCGAATCCTGAAATTGGACAGGGGGTAAAAACTTCTATGCCAATGTTAATCGCTGAGGAACTTGATGTTGCTTGGAAAAACGTTGTGGTGGAACAAGGTGTTTTAGATACAGGTAATTTTAAAAGACAGGTTGCTGGAGGCAGTGGTTCCATAAGAACTTCTTGGCTTCCATTGAGACAAACTGGGGCGATAGCAAGACAAATGCTAATAAATGCTGCTGCATTAAAATGGGGTGTTTCTCCTTCTCAATGTAGTACAAGAGAAGGTATTATTGAACATTCAAGTGGCAAAACATTAAATTATGGTGATATTGTAGAATCTGCAGCTGGTTTAGAAATTCCTGAAAATGTTTCATTAAAAAATCCCAAGGATTTTAGGATTATTGGTAAAGATAAAATAAACGTAGATATAGATAGAATAATTTCAGGAGAGCCATTATATGGTATGGATTTTAAACGAGAAGGAATGCTTTATGCAACAGTATTGAGAAGTCCATCCTTTGGTCAAAAGTTGTTAAGTTATAACGATAAAGCTGCTAAAGCCATAAATGGGGTTAATAAGATTTTTGAATTTGATGACAAAATAGCCATTTTGGCTACAAATACTTGGGCTGCTATATCTGGTAAGAAAGCAATAGAAGCTGAATGGAGTAATGATACTGGTTATATGAGCACCACAGATTATGATAATAAATTATTCAATTTACTAGACTCAGATAAGCTTAAAACAAGACGTTCAGATGGAGATATTAATATGTCCATAAAAAATGCAGATAAAGTAATTGAACATACTTATGAAAGTCCATTTTTACCGCATAACTGTATGGAACCAATGAATTTTTTTGCACATGTTACAAAAGATAAGGTAGAATTGATAGGGCCAATTCAAACACCGGAAGGTACTGTAAAAACAATTGCTAAATTGTTAAAGAGACCTGTTGAAGATATCTCATTAAATATGACAAGAATTGGTGGAGGATTTGGAAGAAGATTAAAAAATGATTTTGTACAAGATGCTGTTCTCATTTCCAAAACATCCAAAAAACCAATCAAATTGGTGTACACTAGAGAGGATGATATGACTGCTGGAATATACAAACCCCAGGTAAAGTATAAGATAAAAGCAGTTATTAAAGATTCAAAAGTTGTTGGTTACCATCTAAAAGAGGCTGCGGTTCGTGTAAATATTAATAAAAGTCGGGCAGGTAATTTTCCTGCTGGAGCTATAGAGAATTATAAAATTGATGTTGGTTCATTAAGAACTGAAGTGACTGTTGGTGCTTGGAGAGCTCCAGTTAGTAATACTTTGGCATTTGCTGAACAAAGTTTTTTAGATGAGCTTGCAGAGACACTAAATCAAGATCCAACAGAAATGCAATTACAAATGTTGCAAAAAGCGAAAAATAGCCCGAAAAGAAGTATGGCATATGTTCCATCTCGAATGGAAAAGGTTATTAAGAAGGTTGTTGAAAAATCGAATTGGGGTAAGGCTAAAGAAGGAGTTTATCAGGGGTTTAGTTCGTATTTCAGTCATCAAACATATGTTGCAGAAGTAGCAGAAGTGATAATAAAAGATGAGATGCCAGTTGTAACCAAGGTATATTGCGTAGTTGACTGCGGAGTTGTTGTAAATCCAACGGGTGCAAAAAATCAAATAGAAGGTGGTATTATTGATGGTATTGGGCATGCAATGTATGGTGAGCAGACATTAAAAAACGGAAAACCAGAGAATTCTAATTTTAATACTTATAGATTGATAAGAATGATGGAGACTCCTTTAGTTGAGACTCATTTTATTAAGAGTGATAAAAATCCAACTGGATTAGGTGAGCCTACCTTACCTCCTGCGGGAGCGGCAGTAGCTAATGCAATTCATGCAGCCATAGGAATACGCGTTAGAAAACAACCTTTCATCAAGAATTTGAAGTTTTCTTAATTATGAATTGTAACATAAAAAGACGACCGTTTTTACTGCTTTTATTCGTGTTTTTTTTGGGTAATATTTACAGTCAAAATAGAGATAATAGACCCAACATCATAATTATTATGGCAGATGATTTAGGTTATGGTGATATTTCAACTTTCGGGAATAAAGAGATTTATACTCCACACATTGATACATTGGCTTTACATGGGGTAAAGTTTTTAGATTACCATTCCAATGGATCTGTCTGTACGCCCACAAGAGCTGCCCTTTTGACGGGTAATTACCAGCAAAGGTCAGGTTTAGAAGGTGTTATTTATGTGCAAAAAGAAAAGCGTATTTATGGTTTGTCTGATTCGGAAACAACAATGGGAGAGTTATTCCAAAAAGCAGGTTATAAAACAGGAGTTTTTGGTAAATGGCATTTGGGGTACCAACCAAAATACAATCCGATTCATGCAGGCTTTGACGAATTCTATGGCTATCTGAGTGGTAATATTGATTATATTTCTCATCGAGATGGAATTGGTGTTTATGATTGGTGGCAAAATGACCAATATAGTTTTGATAAGGGGTATGTAACAGATTTAATTACAGAACATGCATTGGATTTTATTGAAAAAAACAAGAAAAATCCATTTCTACTCTACATTCCCCATGAAGCACCTCATTTTCCTTACCAAGGAAGAGAAGATAAAGCAGATCGTTTGTCAGAAAATCAAGATTTTGAAATGCTAGGGTCTCGTGTAGATAAGGATAAAGCCTATAAAGAAATGGTTGAAATAATGGATGAAAATATTGGACTAATTCTGATGAGAATAAAAGATTTAAACTTAGAATCTAATACGTTTGTCTTTTTTTGTTCTGATAATGGAGCTAGAAGACCTGGTAACAATGCAAATTTAAAAGGTTACAAAGGTTCCTTATGGGAAGGAGGGCATAGAGTACCAGCAATCGCGTATTATCCTAAAAAAATTAAAAAAGGGAAGGTGTCCAATACACCTATAATGAGCATGGATATATTGCCAACAATATTATCTATTGCTCATATTAAAACTAATAAAGAATTTGATGGTGTAGACATGTCTGATGTGTTGCTTTCAGAGGGAATCCCAAAAGAAAGAGCTCTGTTTTGGAGATATAAGAATCAAAAATCAATACGACAAGGGAATTGGAAATATTTGAAAGTTGATAATAAAGAATACCTTTTTTATTTAGAAAGTGATATTGGAGAGAAATCTAATCAGATCACCAATCACCCTATAAAAACCCAAAAATTAAAACAACTTTTGTTTCATTGGGAACAAGAGATGAATGCATATAGCCAAAAAACAAACTAAACGCCACCATAGTCTAGTTTTAGAAGAATATTTTCAAGTGCTATATTAAAATTCAATAGAATATTTATAAATCAAAAGCAATTGTTTTTTTGCGATAAGTTACTGGTTGTTAGGTGTGTATATGTGTTTGTGTGTAGTTTTGTGATTACAGTTTTCTTCTTAATGATATATTAATCAAATATTAATGCATTAAAATTTAATTAGCAATCTAAACTTGAATTAAATATTTAAATGTCATCAGTCATCTTTTTAGTTGCTGAATTTGCAATGATAATGAGTACCCATGTTTCAAAAGATTGACATTTTTCAAAAACTATCGATAAAGAATGAAAATAATAATTATTTCTAATATGAGAACATTAAGTTTTTTTAAACTATCTGTATTTTTCTTTTTCTCAGTTTTTATGTCTTTTGGACAAACTAATAAATCAAAAATAGTAAATACATATATAGATCCTTCTTCTGTTGACTTAACAAAGCCCACTATATTTGCTATACCATATTCGCATTTAGACGATCAATGGAGGTGGGCATATCCGCAAGTAGCTCGTGAGTTTCTTAGAAATACTCTAGACGAGAATTTTGCATATTTTGAACAATACAAAGATTTTAATTTTAACTGGACAGGAGGCTTTCGATATGCTATGATGAAAGAGTATTATCCGAATAGATATAAAGAATTAAAAAAATGGATCGATAAAGGAAGGTGGTATCCCAATGGTAGTTCTTGGACTGAGAATGTTGTGTTAGCACCAACAACTGAATCTGTTATCCGTCAGATTCTTATGGGGTCTCAATTTTTTAAAAATGAATTTGGAACAGAAAGTCGTGAGTACATGTTGCCTGACTGTTTTGGTTTTCCTTACTCTATGCCATCTGTTTTGAGTCATTGTGGCATAAGAGGTTTTTCTACACAAAAGCTAACATGGGAATCTGCGAATGGAATTCCTTTTAATATTGGAAAATGGATTGGACCTGATGGAAATTGGGTTGTTGCTTCATTAAATGCTGGAAATTACGCTGGAAAACAGCATGAAGGTGTTGTTTATAGTACTGATGAAAAGGTAGCCAAACGTCTAAAAAAGAATGAGGAAAAATCAGGTTTACCTATTGATTACTTCTATTTCGGTGGAGGTGATCATAATAATGCTGATAGAGGTGGAGCACCAAGACAGAAAAATTTAGAATCTATTAAGAACTCTTTGCAAACAGAGGGTCCTGTGAATCTTGTTGTGGCACAACCAGACTTAATGTTTAATGCAATCACAGATAAGCAAGCAGAAAAATTTCCAACGTGGGAAAAAGATTTACTACTTGTAAAGCATTCTACAGGAGTACTCTCCTCTCAAGCATATCAGAAAAAAATTAATAGAGAGGCTGAATTAATTGCTCCTTCTGCTGAAAAAGCTGCAGTTACAGCACATATTTTAAACGGGATGGCCTACCCCAAAAAAGCAGTAAATCAAGCTTGGGGGCTTATGTTAAGTAATCAGTTTCACGATATATTACCTGGAACTTGCATTCCTGAAGCGCATTCTTATGGGTGGAATGATGGTATTATAGCGCTAAATCAATTTGATGGAGTATATCAGGACGCAGTAGGTACATTAGCCCAATCGCTAAATACAAATGTCAAAGGAATACCAGTTGTAGTATACAATCCAATGTCAATACCCCGTACAGCTGATGTTGAAGCATTAATACCAGAAGAACTAAAGAAAGCCAACAAGATAGCGGTTTATAATGCAAAAGGAAAAGAAATACCTTCTCAAATTACAGTGGGCTTTGATGGAAAAAAACGTATATTATTTCAAGGCAAACTTCCTGCTCTTGGTGCAAGCGTGTTTTCTATTCGTGAGGGAAACTCTAAAATAAAAAAATCAAGCTTAATAGTTCGCGAAAATTATCTTGAAAATACTGATTTTAAAGTCACTATTGATAAAAATGGTGATATCTCTAGTATTATTGACAAAAGCATCAATCGAGAATTACTTGAAAAACCAATTCAATTAGAGTTTGGTGAAGATTTTCCAGATTCTAAACCGGCTTGGCGTATTTATTATAAGGATATTATAAAACCTGCGGCTCATGTGTTATCAGATCCAATATCTGTAAAAGTTATTGAAAATGGCCCAGTGCGTGTGGCTATTGAGGTAGTAAGAGAATTTGGAGAAACAAAAGTTTGGCAAAGGATAAGATTATCATCTGGAGATGATGGAGCTAGAGTTGATATTGCTAGTCAAGTAGATTGGAAAACCCGAGGGCACTTCTTGAAGGCAGCTTTTCATTTATCAGCGGAGAATCCTTTAGCAACTTATAATTTAGATTTAGGGGTCATTCAAAGGGGAAATCGCAATAAAAAGCAATATGAAGTGCCTACACATAGTTGGATTGATCTAACAGACAAATCAGGTGAGTTTGGAACATCTATCTTAACAGGTTATAAATACGGAAGTGACAAAGTAGATGATAATACCATTCGAGTTACCTTAATTCATTGTCCAAATACAAAAGAATGTCAACAAGAAGTTATGGATGATGGAACAATGTCTGAACAAAGATGGCAAGATTGGGGTAGACATCAGTTTACCTATGGAATAACAGGGCATAAGGGTGATTGGATAACCGAAAAACTTCATAAAAAAGCAATGAGTGCTGAACAGCGTCCTGCAGCTTTTGTTGTTCCGAAATACAAGCGAAACAAAAGTACCTTATCGTTATTAGAAATCAATTCAGATTTGGTGAATATTCAAGCAGTTAAAATGGCTGAGGATGGATCTGGTGTTGTTGTAAGATTACAAGAATTATATGGAAAAGGAGTTTCTAATTTATCACTTTCAGCGATAAAACCGATTAAATCAGCTGAGTTCATTGATGGTGCAGAACGTAAATTAGGGAAAAAAATTATTGTAAAAAAAGGTAAGGTTAATTTAAACTTTAAGCCTTTTGAATTGAAATCTATCTTATTGAAGATGCCTGTTGCTACCACGAAACCGGTATTAACAACACCGGTTAAACTAGAATTTGATACAGATGTTTTTACTGTAAACGAAGATCCGGAGGATGGTTATCGTGAAGATGGTTTAGGTACTGCCACACCAAGATCTGAGGCGTACCGCGGTAGTTTTGATGGAAAAGGCGGAACCTACCCCGCAGAACAAGTAGCAGATAAAATACAAGTTGGTAACGTAGAATTTGTTATGGGGTCTAGAGATTATAAGAAATATAATGCAATGCAATGTGTAGGTCAAACCGTTGATTTGCCAGTAGGAACTAAAGTTGTTCATATTTTAGCCGCTGCTGATATTGAGAAAGAAGTTGTGTTTAAGATGGGGGAAAAAGATGTTCCTCTAACCATTGGTGCATGGACAGGACATCTAGGACAGTGGGATACGCGCTTGTTTGAAGGGCATGTTGCTGAGTTGTCCTATTCTTTAAGAAATCCTTTAAAGACTATTCGTCCAGCGTATTATAGGAACCATCGTGTGGCTTGGACCGCTTCGCATCATCACAGACCTGGTACTATGGTAGATCAATGGTATCAAACAAGTTATATGTTTGCTTACCGACTAGAACTTCCAGAAGGCACAAGTCGCCTAACCTTACCTGATGATAGATATGTTCGTATTATGGCAATGAGCATAGGTGATGAAGCCCCTGCAAAAGCCTTACAATCTCCCTTTGAAGATTTACATCGTAATCAAGAATTCAAAAACAAATTTTATAACACAAACTATTAAAAAAAACGAAAAGGAAATTAAACCAACTAAACGAAACCAAAATTAGAAATCATGAGTTTTAAAAAAAAGTTTATGAACACACTTGCCTTATTCCTTCCTGGGATTTTCTTACTGGGATTTAATATTGGTACTGGGAGTGTGACATCAATGGCAAGAAATGGTGCTTCTTATGGTATGCAGTTATTATGGGCAGTGGCTGCATCTTGTTTGACAACTTTTTTATTAATCAGCATATATGGAAAATTTACTGTGGTAACCGGTGAAACAGCTTTACAAGCTTTTAGAAAGTATATCCATCCTAGCTTTGCCTTGTTTTTTATTATCGCCTTAACTTTTGGAGTAAGCGGCAGTGTCATGGGGGTTATTGGTATTGTTGCAGAAATTTGTCAAGAATGGTCTAAATCTCAGGGAGGTGATGGTATTGATTCGATTTGGTTTGCAGGTTTTTTTATCACTTTGGTGTATATCATTTTTTGGAGAGGCAAAACAAAAGTCTTTGAACGCATGTTAGCACTTATTGTGACATTAATGGCGGCTTGTTTTTTATTAAATTTCTTTATTGCAATGCCCCCTTTAGGGGATATACTTTCAGGTTTAGTGCCTAGTGTTCCGGATGTTAAACAAGGAGATGATCCATTGTTGCTTATAGCAGCTACTGTTGGTACTACTGTATTCTCTGGATTATTCATTATTCGTACCACTTTGGTAAAGGAAGCAAATTGGGATATATCTCATCTTAAACAGCAAAATACGGATGCAATTGTATCAGCCTCACTTATGTTTGTTATAAGTGCGGCTATAATGGCAGCGGCGGCAGGCACGCTTTATAAGGAAGGAGTTGTTATGCATCATGCATCTCAAATGATTACTATTTTAGAGCCTCTTGCGGGTGCTTTAGCAACCACTCTATTTGCTTTAGGTATTGTTGCTGCTGGAGTTTCTTCACAATTACCAAACATACTTATGTTGCCTTGGTTAATTTGTGATTACAATAATTCAGAGCGAGATATGAGTTTAACTAAATATAGAGTTATAGTAGCATTTATCTCGTTATTAGGACTGATTGTACCAGTTTTTGGTGGTCGTCCTGTTTTTATAATGCTTTTATCTCAAGCATTAAATGCCTTTATTTTACCCGCAACTGTTGGGGCTATTATTTACCTAACAAATAGGAAAGACTTAATGGGAGAGTACAAAAATTCTTTATCAATGAATTTGTTTTTAGGGTTAATATTTGCCTTTTCATTGTTTACATCCTTTATAGCTGTAAATGGCCTAATTGACAATTTAAGTAGATTATAAAAATTAGATATTTATGAAAATACCTGACATACTTTTTTTACCAGCCAACCGCGTATGGAGAACTTACCCAGGAGGTAAAAAACTAGATATTCTCGAAGGTATTGCAAAAGTTGAGGACAATCATTTTCCAGAAGATTGGATTGGTTCAACAACTAGAGCAGTAAATTTAGGACGTGAGCATTTAACCGATGAAGGTTTAGCAGAAGTTGAAGTGGATGGCGTCATGGTTACTCTAAAAGAACTTTGTGAGAAAGAACCAATTGCAGTTTTAGGTGAAAATCATTATAAAAAATACGGATCAACAACGCAGTTTTTATTAAAGTTTTTAGACTCTGCAATTCGTCTTCATATTCAGTGTCACCCAACAATTCCATTTGCTAAAAAACATTTAAACAGCGACTCTGGAAAAACTGAAGCATACGTTATTTTAAGTGTACGAGAGGAAATTGAAGATCCATATATTTATTTCGGATTCCAGAAAGCTCCTGATGAAAAAAGATTTAAGAGAATTGTTGAAGAACAAGATATTGATGCGATGTTAGCTTGTTTTGAAAAAATTCCTGTGAAACCTGGCGATGTGTTTAAGGTACCCGGAGGTATGCCACATGCAATTGGAGAAGGTGTTTTTATGGTAGAAATAATGGAACCTACAGATTTTGCCGTGCGAGTAGAGTTTGAAAGAGGAGGCTATGTACTTCCAGAGGGCTCTCGGTTTATGAATCGCGGTATTGATTTTGCGTTATCGATGTTTAATTATAACTCTATCTCTATCAAGGATATTAAAAAGAAGTTTTTCTGTCATCCTCGTTTGTTAAATTCTCAAAATAATAGTAAAGAATATATCCTTATTGATAAAGTCAAAACAACATGTTTTAAAGTAAATAGAATTGATGTAAAGGACAGTTATATCAAAAAATCGGAAACTTTTTATATTGGAATTGTCACAAAAGGCTCTGGGAAAATAGTGTTTAATGGTACCGATTATACCGTTAAATATGGAGATAAATTTTTTATACCGTACCAAACACATATGGTGCAATATCAATCGGATAATGAGATGGAAATTTTGCTCACGTTTCCACCAGAATAAAACGTCTAATGTTGTTAGTTTTCATACTTCAATATGAATTCAATTCATCGTTTTCGTTAATTAAGTATGTTAAACCATATTGAAAAACAAAGACACGACTTTTATTTATTACGTTTTAAATAATTTTTAGAAATCAAAATCACTTAAATATGAAAAAAATTATTCTAATTATAATCTTCTTTTTTAGCTTGTTACAGGTATCTTTTGGTCAAGAGGATTATACAAAGTACGTTGATCCAAAAATTGGAAATGTAGCACAGTTTTTAGTTCCGACATATCCTACGATGCATTTGCCTAATCAAATGCTAAGAATGTTTCCAATAAAAAATGATTATTTATCGGATGAAATAACTGCTTTTCCATTACAAGTGGTTTCCCATCGGAGAAAAGGAATCTTACAAATGAGCGTTTCACAAGGAAAAATAACTGATGATACATGGAATGCTAAAATGCATATAGATCATGATTTGGAAGTTGTTAAGCCTTGGTTTTATTCAACTTACTTAATTGATGATGATATTCAGGTAAGTTTTGTTCCTTCAAAAAGGACTGCAATGTATAAAATAGATTTTCCTAAAGGAGAACAAAAGAATGTAATCATACAAGGAACAAGAGATATGGAAAGTGTCGCATTTGACAAGAATGCCTTTACGATTCAAGAAAAAATTAAATATAAAACGAGAGGTGTAAATCCAATAACTAGAGAAATGTCAGCTTATGTTTACGCGACGATAACTAATGAGGAGGGTAAACCGATTAAAGGGTTACGATTTAATACAAAAAACAATAAGTTTTCTCTTTCATTAAAATCAAAGGTAGCTACCACATTATTTGTAAAATATGCAATTTCCTACATCAGTTTTGAGCAAGCAAAAATTAATTATGAAAAAGAAGTAGCATCAAATAATTTTAATGCACTTGTTAATGAAGGAAAAAAGGCTTGGGAAAAGGTCATTAGTCAAATTGAAGTTGAGGGAGGTACTACAGCACAAAAAAGAAGCTTTTATACCTCTTTATACCGAACTTATGAGAGAATGATAGATGTAAATGAAGGGGGCAAATATTACAGTGGGTATGATGGTAGAGTTCATGAGAGTGATCGTCCTTTTTATGTAGATGATTGGATTTGGGATACCTTTAGAGCCCAGCACCCTTTGCGTACGATTCTTGATCCTCAAGTGGAAAATGAAATTTTGAATTCATATACTTTAATGTATAATCAAAGTGGTTGGATGCCAACATTTCCTCAGATACATGGCAATCACATGTGTATGAATTCATACCATTCTTCAGCAATTTTTATTGACGGTTATAGAAAAGGTTTAAGAGATTATGATATTGAAAAAGCCTACCAAGGTGTCAAAAAGAATTTAACAGAAGGTACTTTTATACCATGGAGGCAAGGTGCAAAGAAATTGCCCATTGATGATTTTTACCATGAAAACGGCTATTATCCTGGACTTAAAATACTAAAAAAAGAGGGGGATGGTAGAGACTTAAAAGAAATAATGGAAGAAGAAACTGAACCTATGGTTGATGATTTTGAAAAGCGCCAAGCAGTAGCTGTTTCTTTAGGTGTAGCTTACGATTTTTGGGCGCTAGCAGAGCTTGCCAGAGAATTAGGTTATGAGAAAGATTACCTAGAGTTTACAAAAAAAGCTAATAATTATAAGAAACTTTGGCATAACGAACTTCTTTTGTTTATACCAAAAGATAAAGATGGTCAATGGATAGATATAGATCCAAAGGCATCAGGGGGGGCTGGTTATAGACATTTTTACGATGAGAACAATGCTTGGACGTATGCCTGGGATGTGCAACAAGATGTTAAAGGTTTACTAGGATTGTTAGGAGGTAAAGAAAAAGCAGAAGCTAGGCTAGACCAATTGTTTAGAGAACCTTTAGGCATGAAGAAAAGGGATTTTTATGTAAATGGTTCTAACTCAACGGGGCTTGTCGGTCAGTTTTCTATGGGGAACGAACCCTCTTTTCACATTCCTTATTTATATAATTATTTTGGTGCCCCATGGAAAACACAAAAGCGTACCAGGTTTTTATTAGATGTATGGTTTAAAGACAATATTTTTGGAATCCCAGGAGATGAAGATGGAGGAGGAATGACTGCCTTTGTGGTATTTTCTTCTATGGGATTTTATCCAGTTACGCCAGGATTACCTTTTTATAGTATTACAAGTCCCATTTTTGAAAAATCTACAACTCATTTAAAAAATGGTAAAAAATTTATAGTACTAGCTGAAGGAGCAAGTAAAACTAAAAAATACATCCAAAAAGCTTTTATAAATGATGAGGAAATTTACAGTCCTTTTATAACACACAAACAAATTATGGAAGGTGGTACCTTGAAACTTGTTTTAGGAGAACTGCCTAATAAAGCATGGGGGAAAGCAGGAGAAGTTCCTAATTACAAATAAATTTTAATGAAATAAAAATCCAAATGTAATCATGATATATAATAGAATAAATATTGTGTTGAGTTTAAGTTTCTGCTTAGGTTTTTCATTAATAGTTTTCGCTCAGAGTAAGGTTTTAAAAAAAACAAATATAATTTTAATTCTTATTGACGATCAAGATATGGATGAAATTGCTACTTATGGTGGTAATGTGTATACACCTAACATGGATTTGTTAGCAAAAGAAGGAATTAAATTTAATAATGCTTACGTAAGTAGTACCGTATGCACCCCTTCAAGGTATAGTTTTATAACAGGACGTTATGCTGGGAATTCATATAGTAATCTATATAAAAAAGAAGTTGGAGAAATAAAACAAGGTGCACCGGGTTTTAATGTAGCTATGGAAAATGATAGGATGAATGCAGCTCGAGTTCTTAGTGAGGCTGGTTATGTTACTGGTTTTACAGGGAAATATCATCTTACATCAGAGCTTGATCAGCCAGAGATGTATAAAGATTATACACCTTATAAAAATAAAAAAAAATTAGTACCAACTCCAGAAGTGTCTGCTTTGTTTGCTAAGAATGAGGCTTGGGGTAGAGCGTATTTAAAACATATTGGATTTGATTGGGCTAAAAATATTTATGAGGGTAATTTAGAAAAACCTTATGATAGTCATAACCCTGAGTGGACAGTGAACGCAGCGTTTGAGTTTTTAGATATGAATCATGATAAAACTTTTTTCCTGCAAGTATGCCCAACATTATTACACGGCCCTGTGGGGGAATGGGTAAAGTCGTTTGATCATCCCAATTACACAGCAGCTGGAGAGATAGAAGTTCCTCCTTCTATTATGGAAATAAGAAAAAAACTTAGAAAAAAATTGACAGATTTAGGTTATGATCCAAAATCTGGTGACTGGGGGATTGCTTGGATTGATGCCATGATTGGAGACCTACTTGACAAGTTAAAAATGTTAGGTATTGATGATAATACTTTGGTGATATTTGCTCCGGATCATGGTAGTTCAGATAAATCTAGTTTATATAGTATCAATGGTACTAAAATACCTTTGTTAATGAGATGGCCTAATGGAATACCAGCAGGAATTGAAAGTGATGCCCTTGTACAAAACATAGATTTAGTTCCTACGTATTTTGAATTAGCCAAAGTAAAAACACCTCAAAATTATCATATTGACGGGAGAAGTTTGACAAGATTATTTAAAAATGGAAAAACAAAAAATTGGAGAGAGCATTTATATTTTGAATTAGGAAACAGCAGAGCTGTAATGACAAGTAAAAAGAAATATATAGTAAAGAGGTTCACCAAAAAAGAAATAACAAGAATACAGAATTCAAAGATTGAAATGCTCCCAAAATTGATGAATCCTCTTAAACGTTGGGGTATTGGATTGCGAGGAGCAAGTCATCCAGGTTTTTGGGATGAAGATCAACTATATAACCTAACAATCGATCCTAATGAAAATGTTAATATAGCTTATGATATTAATTATAAGCACGATCTCTTGGATATGCAAGATATTCTTAAGAGTTATTTGATGAAAATTGGTCGTCCTTATGGAGAGTTTTATCTCGGGGAAGATTCGGCTCCTCCTGGGCAAGTTGATGATAAAATTGAAATTGTAAAACAATTAAAAATTAAAGGTAAAAAAGTTATTGTTACCAATTCCATAAATGTTAATACTAACTAAAAGCTTTCATTCTTATTAAATAATAAGGATTGTTATAGAAGCTTCTTTTTAATAAACCAATATAAATTATTGAGAGACATGAAAATTAAATTAATTTTTATCTTATCCACAGTGTTTTTAAGTTTTGGCTGTGAAAATAGTATTAACTCTACCTCTGAAACAGAACAAAGGCCAAACGTAGTAATTATTTTAGCTGATGATATGGGGTACGGTGATATTTCTTGCTATGGTCAAACAGGTTATAAAACACCAAATATAGACGCTATAGCAGCTCATGGTATAAGTCTTACAGATTTTTATGTTCCAACGCCCTATTGTGCACCTTCAAGAGCAACTTTATTAACAGGAAGGTTTCCTTTGCGGCATGGGATGATAAAAAATCCACATCCGGATACCACAGAAGAAGCTTTTAATGTAGGAATACCTTCTAGCGAAATTTTAATGTCCGAGATATTTAAGGCATCTGGTTATGCAACAAAAGCCATTGGTAAGTGGCACATGGGGCATAAAGAAAAGTTTTTTCCTGTAGAAAATGGTTTTGATGAGTATTACGGGATACTATACTCAAATGATATGCTTCCGATACAGGTAATTAAAGATAGAGACACCATACAGTATCCAGTAGATCAAAGACAACTTACAACTAATTATACAAAACAAGCTGTCGATTTTATAAACAGAAAAAAAGATAGTTCTTTTTTCTTATATATGGCACATAGCATGCCTCATAAACCATTGGCCGTTTCAGATAAATTTTATACACCAGATACACCAAATGATTTATATAATGATGTAATTATGGAATTAGATTGGTCTGTTGGTGAGGTTATGAAAACATTGACAGAGTTAAAGTTATTAGAAAATACAATCGTTATTTTTATGTCTGATAATGGACCTTTTTATGGAGGAAGTACCGGTGGGTTTAAAGGGATGAAAGCAACTACATGGGAAGGAGGAATAAGAGTCCCTTTTATCATAAGTTATCCTAAAGTTTTTCCTAAAAACCAAAAAGTAAGTGTACCATTATGGTCTCCTGATGTGTTACCAACACTTTTGTCTCTAACCAATACCACACCAGAAAAAATGAATACACTGGATGGACAAAATATAATTGAAATTTTGAAAGGAAATGAAGCAAACCACCCTCCAGTTTTTAGTTTACACAACGATAAAATTATGTCTATCAGAAAAGGTGATTTTAAGCTCTTTTTAAATAAGCCTAATAATCATTTAGTTAATATTGAAACATGGGTTGATAAAAAAGCTCCAGATGGAATTAATATCATCGCCCAAATGGAAGGGCAACCAACACCAAAACAATATCCGGGTGTAATTCCTCAAAAATCTAAGAATAAAATTCAACTGTTTAACATAGTAATAGATCCTAGTGAGACAGAAGATTTGGCAAAAACAAATACATCTAAAGTAAATGAGTTAATGCAAGATTATAAAGCATTTTTTAAAAGCTTACCAACTTTAGGAGATAATAAACAAGAAATTAAATCTAAGAATCATTAATAAAAAAAATGGAAAAACTATTTATAACAATTACAATTCTGCTAATAGCGTTTGGATGCAAGAATATCGATAAAACAAAAGTAGCAGAAGAAGCGAGAAAAGATAAAAATGTACTCTTTATCATTGTTGATGATTTAAAACCAACCTTGGGAACGTATGGACATCCTTTGGTAAAATCTCCAAACATAGATAATTTAGCTAAAATAGGTGTTCAGTTTAATAATGCGCATTGTAATTTTGCCGTTTGTGGTCCAAGTAGAGGATCGTTCATGACAGGATTACGCCCAGAAACTTTAGGGGTTTTAGATAATGAAACACCATTACAATCTGTTTTAGGTGATAGAATCACGTTGCCTTATTTGTTTAAGAAAAACGGGTATGAAACCATTGGTATTGGTAAAACCTTCCACGATAAAAAGCCTGATCATGGAGATGTTAAATCATGGGATGCCTATTATAAGTTTAAAACTACTGAAATTGGCGAAAGGGGAGAAAAGCGCAACTTAACTGATGGGGAGCTGCCATGGTGTTTTTGGAAAGCAACAGAAGGTACAGATGATGACCAAGATGATGGACAAATAGCTAAAAAAGCGGTAGAGATTATTAAAACAAAAAGAGAAAAACCATTCTTCCTAGCAGTAGGATTTAAAAAACCTCACGATCCTTACGTAGCTCCAAAAAAATATTTTGATATGTATCCTTTAGAAGATTGTGATCCTATAGAATTACCAGAAGGATATGAATTACCATATAATCATTCTTTGTTACCATGGTCAAATGAGTTTGATAAGTTTGATGAACAAGATAAACGTGAATTTTTACGTTCCTATTATGCGTGCACTACTTTTATGGATGCACAAGTTGGACGGGTAATTGAGGCATTAAAAGAAACAGGACAGCTAGACAATACGCTTATTGTTCTTTTTGGGGATCATGGTTATCATTTAGGGGAAAACAAGTGGTGGAACAAAGTAACAGTTTATGAGCAGGGTACTAGAGCACCTTTTATTATAGCAGGAAATGCAGTTGGTAAAAAAGGTCTAAAATCTGATGCAATGTTTGAGTTTATTGATATTTATCCAACACTTGCAGATATATTGAACTTAAAAAATACGCCAGATTATTTGGAAGGTAAAAGTTTTGCACCAGTACTTCAAGATCCAGAAAAGCCATTTAAAGATCAAATATATGCCGTAACAAGACGAGGGGAAATGATGGGACGTATGGTTAAAAATAAATCATGGAGATATATAGAGTGGGATAATGGCAAAAAAGGAACAGAGCTATATGATCAAAAAAATGACCCTCTAGAATATAATAACTTGGCTGCGAATAAAGAATATTCAAATATTGTTGATGAAATGAAGATTTTATTAGAAAAAAAATAGATATGGTTATTTTTCGTTTTATTCATTATGTTTTATTAGTATCATTTTTTGCTGTGGCTTGTAAGAATTCAAGTGATAAAGTTAATAATAAAAATAAGCTAAGTAGTTTTGATTATGTAGATCCAATGATTGGTACTGATGGTTGGGGACACACATTTCCTGGTGCTACCACCCCTTTTGGTATGGTTCAATTAAGTCCATCACATGATGACCCTGGAAGAAACTGGGTTGCAGGTTATCATTATACCGATACTATTATAAAAGGATTTGCTCATAATCATTTGAGCGGACCTGGTTTAGGTGCATTTGGAGATTTTTTAATAATGCCAACATCAGGCAAATTAATTGTTAATCCAGGAGAGGATGCCAATGAACCAGATAAAACATATCGTTCAAGATTTTCGCATGAAAGAGAAAATGCTAAACCTGGATATTATAGCGTAATTTTAGACGACTATGATATCAAGGTAGAGTTAACAGCTTCCCAACGAGTTGGTTTTCATCGATATACTTTCAATAAGAAAGGCGAAAATCATATCATCATTGATCCTACACATAGCATTAGAGAAAATATTAAAAATGCTGAAATAGAGTTTATATCAGATACCGAAATTAGAGGGATGAAAGCATCTACGGGTGCAGCTGGACGTCCGGAGTCGAGAACTGTATTTTTTTATTCAAAATTTTCTAAACCTTTCAAAGCGAAAGGATTGGTTGTGAACAATAAAATTTTAATTGACGCCAACAAGGCAACCAACAAAAGTACAAGGGCTTTTATTTCATATGATTTAGAGGAAGGAGAACAAGTTCAAGTAAAATTAGCCTTATCATATATAAGCTATGAGGGCGCAAAAAAGAATTTTGATGCTGAGGCTACTAGAAAAGATTTTGAGGAAGTTTTAAAAGAAACACAAGGATTATGGAAAGAAAAGTTGTCAAAATTTGAAATAAAAGGAACTGAATCTCAAAAGAGGACTTTTTACACGGCTGTTTATCATTCTTTTATTGGTCCAAATTTAATATCGGATGTTGATGGGAAATATATTGTAGAATTTAAAGAGTTACAGTCGGATTTACCTCAATTCAGCAATCTTTCTACTTGGGATACATATCGTGCTTTACATCCGCTATTTAACTTGGTAGAACATAAGAAAAATGCCGAAATTGTAAATTCTATTGCTTCACGACTTACTGAGGCCCAAGTAAGTTTGCCGATTTGGGAATGCGGTGGGTTTGATAATTTTTGTATGATTGGTCGTTCTCCTATTGCTATTCTAGGGGAAGCGATACTAAAAGATGTTGAAGGAATAAACATAGAAGCTGCATATGCTGCAATGTATGACGCTGCTTTTACAAAAATTGGAGCTAGTCCTAATTATGGGAAAAATAATGGAATGGATAGTTACCTTGAAAACGAGGGTTTTATAACTGCAGACATTGGATGTGCGGTTTCAAAAACAACAGAATATAATTATCATGATTATGTTTTGGCACAAGTTTCTAAAAAACTCGGGAAAATCGAGGATTATCAATATTTTTCAAAAAGATCTAAAGGATATCGCAATTTATGGAATAATGATAAAATGTATCTGTGGCCTCGATATGAAGATGGTAAATGGATGGAATTAGATTTAAAAGAATGGGGTGATGAAAAAACGGGATTGAAAAGTGCCTATATTTCAGGTAATATTTGGGCGTATTCAACCTATGCACCTCATGATTTGGAGGGCCTAATTGAGTTGGTAGGAGGTAAAGATAAGTTTGTAAAATGGTTAGATAAAATATTTACGGATACTACTGTTATTTCGGGAGAGAAGCATACTGATATTTCAGGTTTTATTGGTAAACTAGGTTTTGGTGATGAGCCTGGTCATCATACACCATACCTTTATACATATGCGGGAGCTCCACATCGTACTCAAGAATTGGTTAGACAAATAGCCACTAATTTTTTCTCTGATAAACCAGATGGTTTGGTTAATAATGAAGACTTTGGACAAATGTCTGCATGGTATATTTTTTCATCACTTGGTTTTTATCCAGTTTCACCTGCTGATAAAGAATATGCTATTGGCTCTCCATTAGTTGATGAAGCTATTGTAAAACTTGATAATGGTAAAACATTAAAAGTTACTGCTATTAATAACTCTGCTGAAAACAAATATGTAAAATCAGTATTTTTTAATGGTGAAAAAATTAAAGACTTTATTATAACACATAATATGATTATGAGTGGTGGCAATTTAGTTTTTCAAATGGAATCTAAATAACGGTATAATGGGTTTTAAATAAGTCTTTGTTAAGTAAAGTAGAATCTATTATTCATATATAGAAAATAATTTTGAAACTATGAACAGAAGAGAGTTTACAAAAAATACCGCATTAAGTTTATTAGCGTTAAATACCTTGCCTGTTGGTGCAATTGCAAAATTTAGGACTCCTATTTTAAATAGCAACCAAAAAGTTCCTTTAGGAATATGTAATCACTCATTAAGGAGTCTAAAATTTAACGCAGATCAATTTATTACATTTGCTATTGCTCAAAATATTGATTCTGTTTTATTTAACACACTACATTCATTTGATAATTTAGAAAGTATTTATCTTGTTGATTTAGAGAAAAGAGCAAAGGAAAACGACATAAGTATTTATGTTGGTGTTGGTAGTATTTGTGAATCATCTAATTCATTTTCAAAAAAATATGGCAATCCTGAAGCCTTACTTAAGGAAGGAGTTCGTGTTGCTTCTGAATTAGGGTCTCCTATCGTTGGTTGTGCTATCGGTAGTATAAATGATCGTTATATTGATGGAGGTATAGAGGCTAAAATAGAAAGAGTTGTAAAACTCATGAAAAAAGTGGCTCCTAGGGCTAAAGATGCTGGCGTTAAGTTTGCCTTTGAAAATCATGCAGGAGATTTGCGCTCAAGTGAATTATTAGAGCTCATCGATCAAACAGGTACTGATATTTGTGGTGCTTTTTTTGATCCCGCCAATGCTTTATGGGCAATGGAAGATCCTATGGAAGCTTTAGAAATACTGGGATCTAATATTTTATGTACAAGTATTCGGGATGTTGCTATTTGGGAAACTAAAACTGGAGCAACTTTTCAAGGTAAAGCAATAGGAGAGGGGGGGATGGATTATAAAATGTATGCAAAAACCATGTCAAAACTATGCCCAAATGTACCATTGCATGTTGAAACTATATCAAATTCACCAACTACAATACCTTATCTGAAACCTGAATTTTGGCACGGTTTCCCTAAATTATCCCCTAAAGATATTGTTGGATTTTTAAGATTGGTTAGAGTAGGAAATATTGAAACTCCTTTGCAGTCAGTTGTTGGACTGGATAAAAAAGAATTTGAAGGGATGTTGCAAAAATCCGAATTACTAAAAAGTTTTCAATTTTTAAGAAAACATTGTAATGCTGGTTTGAAATTTTAGTTAATCTAATATTAATCCTAAATTAAGTACAGCTCATTATTTTAGCCAGTAAGATTACCTATCATTAAATAATAGGAAAGCAGAGAAGTTTAAAATTATTTTCTATAAGTATTGAAAAGTGTTTTTCTATCCTTTTGTAGGCAATCAATCTATTAAAGTAAAATAAAGCATGTTGACCCAGTTTACAAGTTTAAAACATAATGATATGAATAATTTTAAATTTAGTTTTTTAAGCAACCATTTTCAAATGGTATTTCTAGTCCTTTTTTATACATTCTGTAATGTTTTTGCTTGTTTAGGACAAAACCAAAAGCAAAAACCTCCAAATTTGTTGTTTATCATGACAGATCAACAGCGATTTGATGCGTTGAGCTATGCTGGGAATAAAGTTTTAAAAACATCAAACTTGGATAGATTAGCTCGTGAAGGGGTATACTTTGTAAATGCACATACTCAAATGGCGGTATGTTCACCGGCAAGAGCATCAATTTTAAGCGGACAGACTGTTGAAAATACAAAGGTATTATCAAATAGAGAGGCTTATTCTGGACCAGAAACAGGTATTATGCCAAATAAAACCTTTGATGAAATTTTAGATGAGAACGGTTATCATTGTGAATATTATGGCAAGTGGCATACACCAACTTTTCGAGCAAAAGTGTATAAGAATTCTGTTACCGTTGCTGGTAAGTCGAAATCAGAATTAGGAGTAGGGCAAAAACAAGTGTATCTTAATTTTTTAGACCCTCTTTTCCCAAAAAAGAAACCAAATGAAAACCAATTAATGGATACATTTACGGTTCGTCCATATGCTCCAGATCCGTTAGATGTAAGGCACAATCTAAAAAAAGAGGGTAAAGATTATAATATAAAGGTTGGGCAATCATCTATTCATGGGGTTACAACTATTCCTCCAGAATATCATGTTTCTGCATTTGAAGCAGGTGAAACCATAGAAGCATTGGAGCGTTTAAAAGATAAAACTTTTAGTATAACTTGTTCGTTTCATCATCCACATCCTCCCTATTTGGCATCAAAAGAGTATTCAGAAATGTTTCCCGTAAAGGACATGACTCCTCCAGAGAGTATTAGTGATGATATGTTGAATTCCCCATACTTCAAATCAAAGAAAAGAACGAGAGAAGGGTATTCAGATCCTGAAAAAATAAAATATTTTATTTCAGAATATTACGCCCTTGTAAAAGAAGTCGACGATTGGATTGGTTTGATATTAAATAAATTAGACGAATT
Organism: Flavicella sp. IMCC45537; assembly: GCF_057197705.1. Classification (NCBI taxonomy): domain Bacteria; kingdom Pseudomonadati; phylum Bacteroidota; class Flavobacteriia; order Flavobacteriales; family Flavobacteriaceae; genus Flavicella; species Flavicella sp. IMCC45537. The sequence goes on along the minus strand of NZ_CM170067.1, from coordinate 1,153,107 downwards.
GGGCTTAAGTAACAATACTTTGGTGGTGTTTACAAGTGACCATGGAGAAATGCTTGGGAACCATGGTATGGTTGGGAAATTTAATTTTTATGAAGAATCATCTCATATACCCATGTTGATTAGATTTCCTGGAAGAATAAAACCGGGAACAGTGGTTAAATCTCCTACTTCAAATATGAATTTATTTGCTACCATTTTGGATTATTTAAACATGGATAAAGTTCCTTCTGATGGAGAGAGTTTACGTGGATTGATAGAAAATGGTGATAATGAAAACGCCTATGTGGTTACTGAATGGTTAAGCGATTTAACCTCCAAACCATCGCATATGGTATTGAAAGGAGGATGGAAATTAATGTTGCCACATGCGACCGGGAAAAATGTGAAAATGGCCTTGTACAATCTTAATGAAGATCCACATGAGCTAAACAATTTGCTAGTTCCTGTGTCGGAGAAATACAAAAATAAAATTGCTGAGTTGCAAAGTTGTTTTCAGGAATGGCAAGAAAAAACAGGTTCAAAGATTTAATAATTTTTCAACTGTTGGTTTACTAAATAGAACCAATGGAACTAATATAAATAAAAAGCATTATGCATTTTCAAGCAAAAGAGAGTAGGTATTCAAACATGGTTTATCGTAGAAGTGGTAAAAGTGGGATTAATTTGCCCGCCATTTCATTAGGTTTATGGCATAATTTTGGAGGAGTTGATACTTTTGAGAATTTTCGTAAAATAATTTGGAAAGCATTTGATTCAGGAATTACCCATTTCGATTTAGCAAACAATTATGGTCCCCCTCCTGGATCTGCAGAAGAGAATTTTGGTAAAATTCTTAAGATGGATTTTAAATCTCACAGAGATGAAATGATTATTTCTACTAAAGCTGGTTGGGATATGTGGCCAGGACCTTATGGAGATTTGGGATCCAGGAAATATTTGATAGCGAGTTTGGACCAAAGTTTAAAACGTATGGATTTGGATTATGTAGATATCTTTTATTCACATAGACCAGATTATGACACACCATTAGAAGAAACAATGGGCGCATTATCAACTTCTGTAAATTCTGGTAAAGCTTTATATACTGGTATTTCAAGTTATGAGGCAGATAGAACAAAAGCTGCATCGGATTTATTAAGAAAAAGTGATACTCCTTGTTTGATACATCAACCCAAATATTCCATGTTTGAACGATGGGTAGAAAATGGGTTGCTGGATGTTTTAGGGAATGAAGGTATTGGTTGTATTCCTTTTTCACCACTTGCACAAGGACTATTAACTAATAAGTATTTAAATGGAATACCGAAAAACTCTAGAGCAGCCAAATCTACTGGTTTTTTGCAATCGGGTGAAGTTACTCCTGAAAAAATTGAAAAAGTAAAACTACTCAATAAAATTGCAAAAAACAGGAATCAATCTCTTGCGCAATTGGCAATTTCTTGGTTGTTGAAAGATGAGCGAGTGACATCCGTTTTGGTGGGGGCAAGCAGTACGGAACAACTTGAAGATAATTTAAAATCATTAGATAATTTGAATTTTGAAACTGATGAATTATTTCAGATTGAAAATATTCTCAAACAATAAATAAAACTTATTATAAAGCCTAAAAGATAGAAACAATGAAAAACAATAAATCACACATACTTTTCTTCCTAGTTCTAATAATATTAAGTTCATTTTCCTTTGCTCAAACAAAGCATGCTAAAAAAAGTAAATTCATGAGTTATAAAGGCCTTGTTATGGCTGGTTATCAGGGTTGGTTTAATACTCCAACTGATGGCGCAAATAGAAAGTGGACGCATTATAGTAGATCAGGAAAATTTGAAGATGGTTATACCACTATTGATTTTTGGCCAGAAATGGATGAATACAAAAAGAAATACAAGACTGCGTTTAAATTTGAAGATGGTTCACCTGCTTATGTGTTTAGTTCATATGATGAAAGTACAGTTGACCTACACTTTAAATGGATGAAGGAATACGGTGTTGATGGTGTATTTATTCAAAGGTTTTTTTCGGTATTGACGCGAAAAGGTAGAATAAAACACAATGATAAAGTGCTTAAGTCTGCCATCAAAGCGGCCAATAAATATGGTATAGCTATTTGTTTGATGTATGATATTGGAGGTATGGATGACGAAAACTATGAACTGGTTTTAAAAGATTGGAAACATTTAGTTGATGATCTTAAATTGACGAATCAAAAAAATAAAACAACGTATTTATTTCATAATGATAAACCTTTGGTAGCCTTGTGGGGAGTTGGTTTCAAAGATAGAAACAGCAGTCATATTCCCGAGGTTTCTAAAATGATGGATTTTTTTAAAAATGATCCTAAATATGGAAACTGTTCAATTCATTTGGGTTTACCTGCTTATTGGAGAACTTTGGGAAGAGATACATCTGGTGAGCCTGAACTTTTAGACTTGGCAAAACAAGCTGATATCATTCATCCTTGGTTAGTTGGACGTTATAATGAGAAAAGTTATGAAAAGTTTAGAAAAGAAGTAATCCTTGGAGATGTTGAATGGGCTAAAAAACACAAAGTGTCGTATGTACCTACCGTTTTTCCCGGGTTTTCTTGGTACAATATGAAACCAAATGCTAAATTTAATTCCATACCTAGAAATAAAGGTAAATTCTTTTGGAAACAAATAGCTGGAGCTATGAATAGCGGTGCAGAAATGATTTATGTAGCTATGTTTGATGAAATTGATGAAGGTACTGCCATAATAAAAGTAGCTAGGGAAGTACCTGTTGGAGAGAAAAGTAAGTTTGTTCCTAGAGAAGAGGGGGTGCCTTCAGATCATTTTTTATGGTTAACAGGTATGGCCGGTAAAATACTAAGAGGAGAGGTTGTTTTTTCTAATGAAATGCCAGTAAGAAATTAATAATTTGTGTCAATTTAATTGGAAGTTTTAAAAATGTTTACTGTTTTTCCAATTAGACCTCGTTTGTTTTTATCTCTTTTTTTATGGAATAAAAAGGAGTTGTAACATTTACATATTAAATAAAACTATGATAAAAATAAGAGTATTAATCCTTTCCCTTTTTGCTGTTGCTTCAATAGTGTTCTTTTTTACAAATCAAGAAAAAAAAATTAAAAATACGGAAGCTTCGCCAATAACAAAAAATGGATTATTAGAGCAGCCTAATGTTATTATGCTGGCATTGGATGATTTAAATGATTGGATAAACCCATTGGGATATACACAATTAAAAACCCCGAACTTAGATAGATTAGCAAATGCGGGGGTTAACTTTACTAATTCACATGCTCCAAATTCTTATTGTGCGCCCTCTAGAACTGCAATTTGGACTGGACTTCAATCATCTACTACGGGATGTTATAAAAATGAAGTATATCATTATGATTATCCAAATATTTTGCCTTTGCATTTAGCTTTTAAAAAGGGGGGCTATGATATTTATGGAGCGGGTAAGTTATTTCATCACAGGGCGGGATTTGTTGATTTACGCGGATGGAATGAATATTTTACCAGGACCAAAGAAGTTAAGGAAGTAGGATATGAAATGGGATATCGTGGTAATGACTTGCCATTTCCAGAACCTTTTCCTTATAGCCCTTACTATATAAAGCAAGGAAAAAAGATTAAAGGTGGTCCTTTTTTAGAGTGGGCACCTATCCCTAACGAACTTAGTGAACAAATGTTAGAAAATAAGCGAACTAATTGGGTTTGTGACCTTCTTAGAAAAAAGCATGAAAATCCGTTTTTTATTGCTATAGGTTTGTATACACCTCATTTCCCAAATTATGTGCCACAAAAATATTTTGATATGTATGATTTGGAAAATATTGAGATCCCTGAATTTTTTGAAAATGATTTAGATGATTTACCTCCTGCTATTAGAGATGCTGCAATAAAAAGAAAAGCGCAACATCACGATAAACTAGTTAAATTAGGTTTAATGAAAGAGGCGTATAGGGCCTATTTCGCAGCTGTATCATATGCTGATGATATGCTGGGGCGTATATTAGATTCACTTGAGCAGAGCCCCTATAAAGATAATACGATAGTTGTTGTTTGGAGTGACCAAGGTTATCATCATGGGGAAAAAGGAAATTGGGGTAAGCATACTTTATGGCATGAAACATCGCATGTTCCTTTTATTTTCGCTGGCAATGATTTAAAAAAAGATATTGATGTTGATGCAACAGCTGGCTTAATTGATTTATACCCTACATTTGCTGAACTTTGTAATTTACCAAAGTCACACAATTTGGATGGTATGTCTTTAGTTCCGGCTTTAAGAGGAGAGAGTATGAAGGATAGGTCTTTGTTTGTTCCTTACCACATAAGAGGAAGTTATTCTGTTATTAATTCTGATTGGAGATACATTCATTATAACGACGGTACGCAAGAACTTTATGAATTAAAAAAAGATCCTAATGAGTGGTATAATTTAGCAACTAAAGAAAATTATAAAGAGGTTATAAATAATTTAAAAAAAGCGGCGCCGAAAGAGTTCAGAGAATCTGCCACACCAAGGAATACACTTGATTTAATTATAGAGAAGGATACCATGTATTGGAAGAGTAAAAATGGGGGAAAACCTCAAATGTATTATTAGATAAAGTTATTTAAAATATCAAGAGTTGTTCATAAATCTTCTAGAGATCAAAAAAAATCTATCGTTATTGAAAAAATCTCATGGAGGTATTATCTAAAGTCTTTTTGCTATGATCATTGTATAGAATTTTAAAGAAGAAAACGGAATATTTAATTGATTTTGTAATGGACAAAGAAGTAAATTAAATTTAAAATTACAGACTTCCGTACAGATAGGTATAAAAAAAGCTCAAGTTTTAAACTTGAGCTTTTTTTATTTAGTGATTTTTAAGCCTATTTTTCTTTTTTCTTTTTTCTTTCTGCAGCAGCCTCAGAAGCTTCAATCGCTTCTTCTAAAGATACCGTGCCATTGGAGTCTTTATCCATTCTGTTAAATTGTTTTTCTAACCTGTCATTAGGAATTTCCTTCTGTCTTTTCACTGATTTGAATTCTTCTAATGTCATAACTCCATCACCATTACTGTCCCAACGTTCAAACCTTTTTTCATAATTTGGCTCTTTTTTTTCTTGTGCAATGGTACTAAATGAAAAAGCAATTACAAATATTATAAATGCGATAAATTTTGATGTGTTTAGTTTCATATTGTTTGTGTTATTATTTTAACAATGATAAGATTTATACATTAATTTTTAGTTAATAGATTCTTAACAGTCTATGGAAGAGAGTTATACAATTCTTGAGTTAAGAGAAAGATAACGTGTGTATTGGGAAATTTCGTTAGAATTTGTTTTGATAATTCTATTTTGGTTTTACACCCGATGCTGTTTTTTGTACGTTAGAAGGTATTTATGATGTGCTAAAATTCAAGAGAAACATAATTAGAGGATGAACTACTTAAATCATCCTTTGTCCAGTATTTATCGCGGATTGTATAAAAACAATTTATAATATCATGTTGCACAACTGTTAGCTTTTACTATTTAAAGCTTAAGACATTACTATAAGCACTTTCTAGATCTTCAGGAACTTGATAAAATATTGGAACTTCCAATAAGTGATAAATTTAATAAGAATATTTTTTTCTTAAACCAAAGTCAGAGACTGTAAAACTAACGGTATAATTTTCATAGCTATTAAAAAATAACTTGCAAAGTGAAATTGAAAAGGGGGGAATTGAAAGCAAAATAGCAATAATCTAACAATGACTTTGCATATTATTATTTAAGGCAATATTGATTGGTCGAACAAAGAATATCAACAATGTTTAAAAGTATGAATGAAAAAAAGCTATTTATCGATTCCATTTTATCTATGATTTAGGAATGGGGGTAGATTTCTGTTTTTTAAGAGGTTAGATGTGTGTTTTGACTTTGTTTTTTTTATTTGTTGACCAAGAAATTAAAATTAATACTTAATTAAGTAATTATTATTTAATCATTAATCACTCGCTTTTACATTTATAAAAAGTTAATATGAATATTTTGTTTTAAAAATAAATTGAGAATTAGGATTTAATTAAAACGCTTATTCAAAACCGTATAATTTAATTTAAACAAATGAATAAAACATTTAAGTACTCAATTTTTATAGGAATCTTTATTATAATGATTTTATCAGGGTATGGATTGTCTGATTTGAAGCAGAATAAGAATAAAACAAAACCAATAGACTTAGTAAACCCTTATTTGGGTAACATAAGTCATTTACTAGTTCCAACTTTTCCAACAATGCATTTGCCCAACAGTATGTTACGCGTATATCCAGAACGTTCGGATTTTACTAGCGATTTATTGAATGGTTTACCCTTAATTACAACAAGTCATAGAGGAAGCTCAGCTTTTAATCTAAGCCCTTTTCAAGGAAAGGTTGAAGATATGAAATCTGTAATGAAATATAGTTATGATAATGAAAAATTGACTCCCTATTCCTACTATGTTTTTTTGGATGATGATGAGATTGATGTGAATTTTGGATTGTCTCATCAATCAGCAATATATTCGTTAGTATTTAATAAAGAAGAAGATACTTATTTGATAATAAATTCTAAAAATGGAGCTATATCTTGGAATGATTCAGGTTTGTCTGGGTTTCAACTTATTGAAAATGAAACAAAGGTATTTTTGTCAATGGAGTTTGAAGAAAAACCAGAAACGATTTCGGTTTTGAAGGAAGGAAAAGTATCGGAAGGAGCAAGTATCAAAGGTAAAAATGCAAGTCTTGTTTTGAAATTTCCAAAAGGTACTTCTAAAATAACTCTACGTTATGGGATTTCATTTATTGATGAAGCACAAGCAACTCGTAATTTATCGCGAGAAGTTAAGGGAAAAGACTTAAAAACATTACAAAATACAGCACGCAATATTTGGAATAATGCTTTAGGGAAAATAGAAGTTGAAGGGGGAAGTGAAGCTGAACAGCGCGTTTTTTACACCTCTTTATACAGAACTTACGAAAGACCCGTATGTCTTTCAGAAGATGGACGATATTACAGTGCTTTTGATAACAGCATTCATCAAGATAATGGCCGTCCTTTCTATACAGATGATTGGATTTGGGATTCTTATAGAGCCCACCACCCATTGCGTATTTTGGTAGACCCTAAAACAGAAGAAGATGTTATTAATTCTTTTGTCATTATGGCAGAACAAATGGATAATTTTTGGATGCCAACTTTTCCTGAAGTTACAGGAGATAGTAGACGAATGAATTCAAATCATGGTGTTGCCTCTGTAATTGATGCTTACAGAAAAGGGTTAAGAGGTTTTGATTTAGAAAAAGCTTACGAAGCTTGTAAAAACGGAATTAACGAAAAAACTTTAGCTCCTTGGTCTGGTTTACCGGCTGGAGAGATAGATTTGTTTTACAAAGAAAAAGGATATTTTCCTGCGCTTCATGATGGAGAAAAAGAAACTGTGCCAGAGGTACATCACTTTGAAAGTCGACAACCTGTAGCAGTAACTTTAGGTACTTCTTATGATGAATGGTGTTTGTCTCAAATAGCTAAAGAATTGGGGAAAGCTGAGGAATATCAAACTTTCAAGGCACATTCCTATAACTATAGAAATTTATACAATGATAAAACCAGTTTTTTCCATCCAAAAGACAATAAGGGAAATTTTATTGAACCTTTTGATTATAAGTTTTCGGGAGGAATGGGTGCAAGAAAGTATTATGGAGAAAACAATGCTTGGACTTATCGATGGGATGTACAGCACAATGTAAAAGATTTAATTGAGTTGATGGGAGGAAATGAATCTTTTATTGAAAATTTAAATAATACATTTTCAGAGCCTTTAGGTAGAAGTAAATTTGGTTTCTATGCTCAATTACCTGATCAAACAGGTAACGTTGGTCAATTTTCAATGGCAAATGAACCTTCATTACATATTCCTTATCTATATAATTATGCTGGTCAGCCATGGAAAACGCAAAAACGAATTAGAACTTTGTTAAATCAATGGTTTAGAGATGACTTAATGGGAGTTCCAGGAGACGAAGATGGCGGAGGAATGACTGCTTTTGTCGTATTCTCTCAGTTAGGGTTTTATCCAGTAACACCTGGGTTAGCTATATATACGATTGGGAGTCCAGTTTTCGAAGAATCTATAATTCATTTAGAAAACGGAGAAAATTTCACCATAAAAGCAACAAATTATGCACCGGATAATAAATACATTCAGTCTGCAAAATTTAATGGTAAAACTTGGGAAAAGCCTTGGTTTACTCATTCTGATATTATGGAAGGTGGTACTTTAGAATTGGTGATGGGTAATAAAGCCAATAAGTCTTGGGGAAGCTCCTTAAGTCAAGTGCCTCCATCATTAGAATAAAAAGTATATAATAATTAGTCTATCAAACACAAACCAATTTATTGCCTCGAAATAAATAAAAGGGATAAATATTGGAAGTCTATTCTTGAGAGTTTGGTTTGAAGGTTAAAAAATAAACACAGAATTACTTAATAATACAAATAAGAAATGAATAATAAATATTTAACAGGCATCATATTATTGTGCTTATTGTCGAGTCAATTAAATGGGCAAAGTAAACATGCTAGAAGTTATAAGTTTCCAAGCTATAAAGGCTTAGTAATGGCTGGTTATCAAGGTTGGTTTAGGGCACCAGGGGATGAAGCAAATTCTAAATGGGGGCATTACGGTTCTGGTGGTAAATTTGATAAAGAACATAATACCATTGACTTCTGGCCTGATGTGTCACAATATGAAAAAACTTACGAAACGAAGTTTAAATTTCCTGATGGTACAAAAGCAAGAGTGTTTAGTTCTGTGGATAAAAGTACAACAGATTTACATTTTAAATGGATGAAAGATTATGGTGTTGATGGTGTGTTTATGCAACGTTTTTTTGGAGTTGCAAGGCAGCATCATAATCTTGAAAAATCCCATGATGTTATTCTAGCGAATGCAGTATCAGCAGCCGAAAATAATAATAGAGCGATTGGTGTCATGTATGACCTCTCTGGTATAAAAGCAAATGGCGAAGATTGTTCTGTTGTTATTGAGGATTGGAAAAATTTAGTTGATAATTTAAAAGTTACCTCAAGTGAGAATTACATCCATCACAATGGTAAACCATTAGTAACTATTTGGGGCTTAGGATTTCCTGATCGCCCTTATAATATTCGTGAAATAGGAATTAATAGGTTAATTGATTTTCTAAAGAATGATCCAGAATACGGAGGATGTTCTGTAATGTTAGGTGTACCTACGTATTTTAGAGAATTGGATAAAGATTGTTTGCCAGATCCATATTTACATGATGTTATAAAATCTGCAGACATTGTTTTACCTTGGATGGTTCAACGCTTTACCCCATTATTACATCAAGACGAAATTCGTTATAGAGACCATGTAATTTCTGATATAAAATGGTGCAAAGAAAATAAAGTAGACTATGTGCCTTTAGTGTATGCAGGGTTTAGTTGGCGTAATTTATCAAAGATGAACCCACGTTTAGCAAAACATACCTCTTATGGAGCTATTCCCCGTTTAGGCGGTAAGTTTTATTGGGATCTTATCTACAATGCTATTAATGCTGGGGGTGAGATGTTATTTGTTGGTATGTTTGACGAAGTGGATGAAGGTACTGCCATAATTCCTATTTTAAACAAACCTCCAAATAGTAAAGATGCTTATTTTGTAGGAAATGATGATGTAGCTCCAGATCACTATTTGAAGTTAACCGGTTTAGCGGCCAAAATGTTAAGGAAAGAGATACCCCTGGAAAGTGAAATGCCTCTACAATGATTTTACGTTAGTTTTAAGTTAGTGAAGTAAGACGATTCTGTTAGAGGGAAAAAAGAGGGATTTGTCCCTCTTTTTTTATTTGGTAACAGTGCATTAACACTTGGGGTTATGACAATGTTAATGAAAAATTAATCATAATTGTTAATCTTGTAGAGTTAAAAAAAACAAACAAAGACTTAAACTAGAAGTAAATGAAAAAACAAAATAAAATAGCAGTTGTTTCAAGAGAAAACCTTATTCCCTTTATCTTAGTAACATCTTTATTTGGTCTATGGGGATTTGCGAATGCAGTTACGGACCCCATGGTACAAGCTTTTAAAAAAGTGTTAGAATTATCAAATTCTGAAGCTGCATGGGTTCAAATGGCATTCTACGGAGGCTATTTTTGTATGGCCTTGCCTGCTGCTATGTTTATGAGAAAGTATTCTTATAAAGTGGGAATTCTAATTGGACTTGGATTGTACTCTGTCGGTGCGCTTATGTTTTATCCAGCTGCGATTTCGGAGGAATTTTGGTTTTTTTGTATGGGACTTTATGTATTAACATTTGGATTGGCTTTTTTAGAAACAGCTGCAAATCCTTACGCCTTAGCAATGGGAGCAAAAGAAACAGCAACCCAACGATTAAATTTAGCGCAGGCTTTTAATCCAGTGGGGTTGATTGCGGGTTTGTTTGTTGCTCAACAATTTGTATTAAAAAACTTACAGTCCGATGATATTGCGGATTTTTCTGCATTAGAAGAGGCTTCGAAAGTATTGATAAAAACAGCTGATCTTTTGGTGATTAGAAATCCGTATGTGATACTTGGTTTAGTGATTATGGGAGTTTTTGTGTTGTTTTTGATGAGTAAAATGCCTCAATCTAAAGAAGAAGGAGCGATGCCAAAAATTGGTGAAACATTTGCTACGCTTGGAGAAAACAAGTCTTATGTTTTGGGTGTTGTTTCACAAATATTATATGTAGGAGCACAAATTATGTGTTGGACTTATATTTACCAATATGCTGAAGGAATAGGCATTGATAGTGTAACAGCTGGATATTATCAAATGTTTGCATTTGTGTTATTTACAGTAGGAAGAGCTTTTGGTACGTACATGTTAAGGTTTATGAATTCAGGAAGATTGTTAATGTCTTTTGCTGTATTAGCAATGATTTCATTATTGGGGACTGTTTTTATCCAAAATGCCTATGGGTTATATTGTCTAGTGGGTGTTTCCTTTTTTATGTCATTGATGTTCCCAACTATTTATGGGATAGCTTTAGGTAATTTGACGGAAGAGCAGTCCAAAGTTGGTTCTGCTGGTTTAGTGATGGCAATTGTGGGTGGTGCATTAATGCCCAAAATGCAAGGTCTAATTATTGATGCAGGTGGATCAGGTGTTTCGGATACGGAAATAATGGGGGTTTCTGAAGTGAATTTTTCTTTCGTGTTACCTTTATTGTGTTTTGTATTTATTGCCTGGTATGGAAAATCGATGAGTAAAAGTGTATCAGCCTAAACGAAGTAACAAAATAAATTCAAATGAATAGTCTAAATATCGGGAATGATAAGGATTGGAGAGAAGAAGATGCGGCTTACAGTTATAGTTTTAAAAAGACTGTTTTAAGGCATTTTATACATTATGAATGTCGATTATAGGTTCATAAAGATGCTGGTGTTAGAAAAGCAATATACTTTGGTACATGGAATTATATTGAGTCAATAGTAAGGGATGCAAAAAATGAGAGAGGTGAAATGCTTTTGGCTTAGTAAAAGATTAAGGAGAAACTAAGAAAAGATTAACTATGGAGACTGCAGTAACAAAAAAGGCTAAGAATTAATTAGTTCAGATACTTGAGTCTTTATCTAATAAAATTAGAAATAAATTATGAGAAATTTTAAATATCAATTGTTGTTTTTGACTTTAGGGCTTTGTTGTTTTAGCGGTGAGGCACAAAAGAAAAACTTGTTATTTATCATCACCGACCAACAAAGGTATGATGCTTTAAGTATTGCTGGAAATGAAGTTCTGGAAACACCAAATTTAGATAGATTGGCTAATGAAGGTGCTTACTTTAAGAATGCATACACCCCATGCGCTGTATGTGGACCGGCTAGATCTTCTATTTTGACAGGTCAAACTGTTGAAAATACTGGGGTTAATACAAATGATAAAACGTATCATTATAATGAAACACCAGTAATGACTTCTATAACTTTCGATGAGATATTAGATGAGCAAGGATATACATGTGAATACTATGGAAAATGGCATACGATGTCAACTCATTCCAAAGTGTATAAGAATCCTAAAAAGAAAGCGGATAATGGTAAATCGATGTTCGATCATGGTGGTCAGAATTATTTGTACCAAGATTATTTGAATGAGGCCTTTCCTAAAAGAAAACCGAAGAAAGGACAACTTATGGATAAATTCTCTAAAAGACCCTATATTCCGGATCCAATAGATGTGAATTTTGGTAAAACTTACGAGGAGGTTCGATCTGAGAAGCAAAAATTAACTCAGCCTGATTACCATGGGCAATCTGTAATTCCTGAGGATCATACAATTACCGCATATTACGGAAAGGAGACGATTGATGCGATTGAACGTTTAAAAGACAAGCCATTTAGTATTACCTGCTCGTTTCATTTTCCTCATGCGCCTATGCTTCCATCATTGCCTTATTATGGAATGTATCCAGCAAAGAAAATGGCTCCACCGTTAAGTATTCATGATGATATGAAAAACTCACCTTATGCGAATGCGAATGGGAGAAAAAGTTTAACTCAGTTTGCAGATCAGGAGAAAATAAAATATATGATTTCAAATTATTATGGACTAGTTAAAGAAATGGATATTTGGGTCGGAAAAATCTTGAATAAATTAGAGGAAGAAGGCCTTACAGAAAATACTTTGATAATTTTTACAAGTGATCATGGTGAAATGTTGGGAGCCCATGGAATGAGAGAGAAAAATGTGTTTTATGAAGAATCGTCTCATATCCCATTAATAATAAAAGATAAAGAGGCGATTTCAACTGCAATATCATTGAATCAATATGTTTCAACTATTGATTTATTTCCTACTATTTTGGATTATTTAAACATTCCTGGTGAATATAAATCTGACGGAAAAAGCCTAAGAGGAATTATTGAAGATAAAGATAAGGAGCATGGAAAGTATGTGGTTACAGAATGGGATTATAGAGGAGATATTTCTCCAAACTATATGATAGTAAAAGATAATTGGAAACTAATGATTCCCTATTCTGTTTCATCCAAAGTAATCAATGCGATGTATAACCTAAATGATGATCCGTATGAGATGAATAATCTATTGGGGAAAAACCCTAATAAAACTCAATATGAGAAGAAAGTAGAAGAACTGAAGGAATGCTTATTAGAGTGGTTAGCAAATAAAAAATCAAAACATTATAATGGAGTGAAAAACAGAGAGTTAATTTAAAAAAAAAGAGCTGTGTTTTGTAGTTTTAAGGATGACATATTCAATTAATTGGATAGAATGAACTTGAAGGAAATCAAAGAAAAAGAAGAAATGGGATACATCAATTAATAAAAGCAAAAAAATGAAAAAGAGTTTTTTAATATTTAATAAAATACAAATAATGGGTTCTAACAACTCAGGTATGGTATTTCAATACTAACAAATTTATGGGGCATGTATTTAATGAGAGTATTTCTCTAATGACCTTTAAACTTTTAACTAAAACAATTTCTCAAATGAAAAGCAAGACATTACTATTATTAATTTTATTCTTCGGAATAATTGTTTCTGCCAATTCTCAGGAAAACATAGATCTTTATATTTGGGCTGGGCAATCAAATGCCATGGGCTGGAAAGGAGATGGTGCGTTTTACCCTGCAGATCCGGACAATTTAGATACTTCAATCAGATTAAATCAGACACTAATGAGAAGTAATAATCCGGATAAACCGTTTACAACTGATGGTTGGGTTACTATGCAAGCTCAAGAAGGATTGTTTGATGATGGGCATTTTGGTCCTGAAGTTACCTTTAGTCGAAAACTCAAGCAAGCAGGTTATAATCCGGCCATTTTTAAGTTTGGACAAGGTGGATCAAGTTTGTATGAGGATTGGCAAGGTCCTGGGGATGGAATGAATTATGATCGAATGATCAGTAAACTAACTGAAGCTATTGATGAATTAGAAGCCGAAGGACATACGGTTAATATTAAAGCTTTTGTTTGGATTCAAGGAGAACATGATGCTCAGGCTCATACCTTCCCTGAAGATTATGAAACAAGACTTTCTTCACTGATATTGAATATTCGTAATTTTGTTGGAAATAGTGTATTACCCGTAGTTTTAGGTGTTGATGAACAACATAGAAATGTCGTTGATTATCCGGCGATTCATAATGCTCACCAGAATATTGCGCAAAATGATGTAAATATAAAGTTTACTTCAATGTATGGTTTTCCTAAAGCAGATGGATCTCATCTTACACCTCATGGTTTGGTAGCACATGGAGAACATTTATTTGATAACTACAATATTTTGCTTTCATCAGAAAAACCCTCTGAAAATTGCGTTGTTTCATCCTCAGGGACGAATCAAACAAAGGCAAATGTTTCATGGGGTCAATCTTTCAAACCAGATTGTTCTGGATTTTTGTCAGAGTTAACGTTCGATTCAGCATCAACAATAAATTCTTCCTTTACAATTTCAATAAGAAATGGTCCAGATTGTTATGCAACAGAGCTTCTTAATCAAAGTATTTCATCCATTACCGATGGAGATAACACAGTCCTATTGTCAAATCAAATTTACTTAAACGGGGAACACAATTACTATATCAATATTAGTTCTGATTTAGATGAAGAATGGCGTGTTCGCTATAGTGATTCTGACCAAATAATAGGGAATTTAAGAACTTATACAGACGAAGAAACTAGCACATCTTGTGGATTGAGTTACCCTAGCTATGATATGTCATTTTCAGTTTCAATTACTGAGAGTACACTGCATACAGATAAACAGGAACAACTTTTAAATGCAACTTATATAGCACCAAACCCAACTGAATCTGTAGTGAGTATTTATTTAAATGATCTTAAAGAAGTTTCTTTAAAAGTTTATGATATAAATGGTAGAGAAATATATAATAAGGATAACATAAATTCAGTCATTCAACAAATTGATTTAAGTAATGTTGCTACTTCTGGTATGTATTTGGTTCAGATTAATACCAAAGGCTATCAAAAAACCCACAAGCTTCTTATTCTTTAATAAGTACTAATAAAAAGAAATGTAAAAACGTTCCGCAATAGTGCATTTGCTCTATTGCGGAACGTTTTTTTGTTTCCAAATATCAGGAAGTGTAACTTACTCGATCTAATTTTTATAAGATGTAGTGTCTCTATACCTCCCAACAGACCATGGGGGAAACATATCAAATGCTCTTAATGGTTTATTCCTATAAGGCTCTGATTCACTATCTCTAATATGAGTTCTCCTGTATGAAAGGACTCCAGAAATTACATAAGTTTTGTTATTCCCTTTTCCATTTTTAGATTTGAATAAATCCAAAACATCTGTAACATATCTTACGGTGTAAGGTCTGTCAATGAAACCAAGCTCCCAAATTGCTAAAACATGTTTTAAAACTTTATCTCTGTGATTTTTTAATTTAGGATTTTCTAAAGACATTAATAATCGTTGTAAAAAAACTCCATCGATACCATAAGTCTGCATCCATTTAAAATGAAGGTCTATGGTTTGAGAATCATTTGAGGAGTATAACTTTACAGATTCACCATTTTTACAAGTTTAGCCAAGTGCCATAAAGTTTTTTAGTTAAATATTTTATTAATTTTGAAAACCTATCTATGGTAAGTGTTTCAGCATTTAAATCTTTTGGCCCTGTTCCCCAATGAGTCCATTTGTTTAATTTGAAAGAATCTCCTTTTGTGGTGAAACAACCTTAATGCCCGCCGTGTGTATGGTTCAAGAGGTCTTGCGCAAGTAACCCTATGCAATAAAGAGTGATACATAGTATGCATCTTTTTTGTCTTAATTTATAGTTATTTGATAGAATTAATCGAAAAGGTTATTCTGACATTAATTTTTTATTTTAAAAAAAATAGACATTTTTTTAAATTTTTCTAGTCTATTAATATAATAATAAGACTTAATTAAGTTAGCGGCATAATTTTACTAATTATTAATTAAAAAATATTAATCATGAAAAAAATTACACAATTTAAAAATGTATTCTTACTTAGTGCTGCACTACTAGTGTCATCTGTTGTTGCGGCGGCTGATATTTATGTAAAATCAGATGGTAATGATTCAAATTCTGGTGCAGACATTGACAATGCACTAGCTACTTTAGATGCAGCCTATACAATGGCGAAAGGGACTTTAGCTGAAAATGATAGGATTATCATTAGTGGTACCCTAACTGTTGCTTCTTCATTGAATGTAAATGATACTAGTGGTACAATAACATTTATTAGTCATGATGATGTGGATGTTGTTTCCGGAGTTCAGGGGGTAATTTCTAATTCTGGTGGTATTAAAGTATTTAACCTGAATAGTTCGAGCGTGGCTACATCGGTATTCTCAGGTTTGGAGTTTACCAATATTGCTGGTGCTAGTAATGGAGGTGGCTTATTTAGTACTGTTGGTTCTGGGTCAAACACTAGTTTTACGGATTGTACCTTTACCAATAATAGTAATTCGGCAGGAAATGGGAATATTTATATTACTAATTCAACGGTGTCTTTGACAAATTGTGTTTTTGACAGCAATAGCACAGCTAACGGAAGCGGAGGAGCCATTTATGTTGGTTCTCTAGCAAATGTAACTGTTGTAGATTGCGTGTTTAAAGGCAACAGTGCAACAGATGCAAGTGATACTTCTACTGGTGGTGCAATTTCAAATTCTTCTACAGGTTCCGTTACGATTACGGGGTCTACTTTTTACGATAATTCAGCAGATCGTCAAGGTGGTGCAGTTTATACGACTGGAGACAGTAATTTATCAATGACAAATGTAACCATGTTTGAAAATACGATAACTACAACGCTTTCGCAAAGGGGATCAGCATTTAGAACAGATTCAACTGGAACTGTTAGTATTACGAATAGTTTGATATATGGAAACACATCTCCAAATGCAACGACATCAGCAGATATTGCTTTTGGTGGATTAGGGAATTCAGCATCGGTAACACATGTACTTTCAGGTAGCTATCGTAAGATTGTTGACTTCACTCTAACAGATATAGGTTCTGATTTGGAAGCAGATTTGGCAAGTTCAATGTTAACATGGAGTCCAAGTGAAGGGCTAGGAGCAGTTACATATGGTATTGCTACTTCAGGTAATTCGCCAATTGATTACGGTTCAGATGGTGAGGATGTTGGAGCTTGGGATTCAGGGTTAACGCAACCGTCATTATCAGTAAATGTTATTGATGCTTTAAATAATTTCGTAGTGAAAAATTTATCGAATGGTAATGTGAAATTTGAGTATCCAGGTATTGTTTCTGGAGAGGTATATAATTTATTAGGTACAAACATTACTTCTTTTGAAATGAACGGAGCCTATACTTTAGATACATCAAGTATGTTAGCAGGTATTTATGTTTTAAAAATAAATATTAATGGGGAGTCGGTAACAATCAAGTTTATTGTCTCATAGAGCTTCATAATAAATTAGTTTAGTTTAAAAACCACAGTTGTAAGGACTGTGGTTTTTTTTCTGTAAAAGTATATTTAAACTATTTTAAGAGTTTAAAATCAGATACCTTAAAAATTAAGTCGCTTAAAGTGTAAATAAATAATACCTAACTAAAAATAATTACGGTTTAGTGCATTTATGATAGATATTGGTTTTGAAGTTTTATATTTTCATTTTGGCATTTAGTAATTATACGAAAAGGTGTTTAGTTAGAGAGGCTACTTAACTTTTTAAAATTATTTATTTTTATTTAAACGATTGAAACTTTGCAATTTCTAGATAAAAATTAGTTTTATTTTCGAAGTGAAAAATAGAAGATGCTTTTTATCATATCGATATTTGACTATCTTTGAAATAAGGTAGTGTTTTATTTAGTGCTAATGCAACGTTTAGATGCTTGTCACGTATCGAAATGTTTATTTTTTTTGTGATATTGATAGAGAACTAAACACAATACTTTTGTTAAAATGTAAATTTTTATTTGTAAAATTGTATTGCCTGTCAGACAGTAGGCTAAAAATAATTAAGAGATATCTTAATTATAAAGCGTAAATTATATTCCATTTTTTCCATGATTTTAAAATTGCGATTAATATTATTTTTAAGTGTTTTATTTTGTTTAAATGAAGTTTGCTCACAGTCTTACGGTGTTCAATTTTCAGGTCAAGATGTAATTTTGGACGAAAGAACAAGCTTAAATGTTTTTCCTAATGGATTTAGAACATTTGACAATGAATTCGAGATGAAATTTAACTTGAATCTTAAAAATAACAGCTTTGGATATATTTTTAGGGTGATAAATGAAGAAGGTGATAATCTTGATTTAATTAATAATATAGACAAAGGAATAAACTTTAGTTTAGTAGGTAATAACAACGAGAAACCTAATGTTTTATCTATTTTTCAAGAAAAATATATCGATGATACATGGATTGATGTTAGGGTAAAATTTTTATTGTCAAAAAACGAGGTCATTCTATACTTATATGACGATATTTATGTGATGCATGGAGTAAATTTTAAATCTGTAGATCGTTTTAAGATTTTCTTTGGTGGTACTGATTACAATTCATTTACGAACACAGATATTCCGTCCATGTCCATTCGAGATTTAAAAATATTTGAGAATGGTAAATTGCAATTGTTTTTCCCTTTTGATGAAAATGATGGAAATATTGCTCATGATAAAATAAGCAATCACAAAGCGACACTTAAAAACCCTAATTGGATTGCTCATCTACACAATCATTGGAAGGAAATTGCAGAGCAAGAGGTGGACGGCTATGTCTTAAGTGTCTATAATGAGTTAAAGTCAGAAGTTTATTTATTGCAACAAGATATATTGAGAATATATGATGTAAAAGGAAATAAATTTAAAAAGATAAATTATTCTTCAAAACCTCCATTTCTTTCAGAAAGTTTTGAAGCCGTTTACAATATAAAAAACAATAAAATATATTGTTACTCAATTGATGAACGAAAAATTTATATTGTAAATCCAAGCACAGGTGATTGGAAACCAGATTTTCCCCTTGATGATACAGTTGATATCAATAAGAAAGAATACCAACAGCACAATAGTTACTATAGTGCATTGGATAACTCAATACATGTTTTTGGAGGTTATGGACAATATCGCTACAGGAACGATTTAATTAAGTATCAAATAGATACTAAAACATGGTCTGGTTTCAATAAAAGAGATTCGCTATTTACACCTAGATACCTCGCAGGAATCGGTGTTTTAAATGACTCTATTTATTTATTAGGAGGCTATGGAAGTGTTTCAGGAGATCAAGTTATGAATCCCAAAAGTTATTATGATTTAGTTGGGTATTCATTGGAAAATGAAGCAATGTTTGAAAAACAAAAAATTACCGAACTTTTTGATGGAATGAGTGTTTCGAATACTTTTTACATAGATAAAAACACGAAGGATTTTTTTGCACTTGTTTATGATAAAAATAGTTTTATCGGAAATTTACAGCTAATAAAAGGTTCTTTAATTAACGGAGAGTTGGAGATCTTAGGTCAAGAACTTCCGTATAGTTTTATTGATGTAAAATCGAAATCAAAGCTGTTTTATTCAAAAAAGGCTAAAAAATTGTTAGGTTTTAAGTCCTATATAACGGATTCCTTGAAAACGAAGTATAGCTTACATACTATTAATTATCCTCCAAATAAATTAGCCTTGCAAAATAATGAAGAGCTAGATGAAAGTAACTTCAGTATTTTGTATTTTACGTTAGCCGTCATTTTGTTGACTGCCATGATTTTATTGTTTTATTTTTGGAAGAATAAAAAAATGAAGCTTAAGGAGAATAACATAATATTAGATGCTGAACCGTTATCGAAAGAAGAGACTTTCTCTAATACTGAGATAGAAAATTCGGTTAACAAAACGAGGATTAAAATACAGGATTCAAGTAAGGAAAAATTATCAGAGTA
This sequence comes from Flavicella sp. IMCC45537, assembly GCF_057197705.1. Lineage (NCBI taxonomy): Bacteria > Pseudomonadati > Bacteroidota > Flavobacteriia > Flavobacteriales > Flavobacteriaceae > Flavicella > Flavicella sp. IMCC45537. Next base: position 1,133,151 of record NZ_CM170067.1, on the reverse strand, counting down.
TGATTTTGTATTATTTGGCGGCTTTCAGGTTTTTGATGCATCGTCTAATGATATAACAAGTAAATTTTCTCCACTTCTAAAAGAGTTGTTTTTGCTTATATGGGTATTTACGGTAAAGAATAATAAAGGAATTTCATCTGAAAAGATTGTAGAAATATTATGGTATGATAAATCTCCAAAGAGTGCTCAAAATAACAGGGCTGTAAATGTAGCAAAACTAAGAACGATTTTGAGTTCGATAGGAGACTATGAATTAAGTAAAAAAACAGGATATTGGAAAATAATCGAAAGAAATAATAATATCAAATGTGATTATTTTGATGTTGTAAACATGGCCTCTTCAAAATCAGAACTAACTAAAAATGATATTGATTACTTGATGAAAATTACAGAGAAAGGGCCTTTTTTATTAAACGTAAATTATGAATGGTTAGATAATTTTAAAGCTTATGTTTCAGATTCAATAATTGATGCGTTAGTTACATTTGCAGAAAATTTTGACATTAAGGAGGATCCGGAATTCATTATCAAGCTATCTGATTGTGTCTTTAATTTTGATTCTATCAACGAAGAAGCCATGGCCTTTAAATGTAAGGCGCAAAATCTTATGGGGAAGCATAGTTCTGCAAAATTAACATATGCGAAATTTGAAAAGGAATATGAATTATTATATGGTCAAAAATTTGAATTATCTTTTACAGAGGTTATTCAAGATTAATTATTTCTCTCAGTTAAAAAGGCTCGAAATTTATTTCGAGCCTTTTCTTATTTTGTCCACTTGAAAATTGAATCTAACCAGTATCTTTGAAAGATTGACCATTTAAAGATAGAGTTAAGAGCATCTATATTTTTAGATCTTTTTGATTTAAAAGAGACTTAAAAGTCCTTTTATTTGAGTAAGTTTGTGGTAGCTTCTTGTGATTTTTTTCAAGAAGAATTAGACTATAGAATTATGGAAGAAAAATTAATTTCTAAGAAGAAGCCGAGTTTTCCGATCAGTGATAAGTTAAAAGATTATTTAAAAAAATATAGTAGAAACGTACACATGCCTGTGTTGTATGATGATTTGTTGCGTTATTCTGGTGGAATTGAGGTATATGATAAATCTGGTGCAGATACCTTTTGGATCCGGGTTTATTATCCTGAATTTGAGCGTGAGGAAATAGATAGAAGTTTAAAAAGAATTTATAGTATTCTGCATGCCGATGGTAGTGAAGACTCTATACCGTTTTTGAACATTGATGCTGTAGATTTTTGCACCTTTGGAAACTCTAAACCTTTTAGGGTAAAAGTAAGAAACATCCTCAATGATAACTATATGTATATGTACATTAAAAAGGCAGATGCATCTCGTGTTTATGGGTTGGAATTAGAACATCTTTTATCTCCCGATAGGATTAATTTTTTAGTATACAAAGATACGATTGTAGAAGAGCATATTCAGGGGATTCCTGGAGATGTTTTTATGAATGAGGGATACAAGAATTTTTCTTCACGTGATCAGAAGCAACTTTCTAAAGAATTTGTAAAATTTAATGAACGATGTATTATTCGTTTGTTAGGAGATATGCGTTCTTATAATTATGTGATTGTACCAACGCATGATTTTGATCAAGTACAGTATAGAATTAGGGCAATAGATTTTGACCAACAGTGTTATGAGGGTAAGTTTAAGGTATACATGCCACAGTTTTTAAAAGAAAATAATTTGTTTGTGCAAATGGTACATGAAAATTTGCATGAACAATCTATTAATCAGTATAAAATTGAGGAACGATCGGCTATTTCAAAAAGAATTTTACGGGTACATGATCGTGTATTGCATTTATTAGATTGTATGTCTGAGAATGCAATTTCTACGCCCGAAAAAGTGGAGCAATTGAAAGCAGATTTGTTGGTGTATACCAAAGATGTAAAATTCAAAAAATGTAAAAGTATGGGAGATTTACTTGGCGTTGCCTTTGAGTTTGTTGTTAGGAATTATGAAAATGAGAATCACTTTTTGATACATTAAGAATTAGAATAAGATAAAAAGCGCCCAAAACTATCGTTTTTGGGCGCTTTTTATTTTGAGGAATATCTAACTAATAGATATCGGTATCTAAGTCATCTAAACTTTGATGTTCTCCAAAGTTGTCAAAATCATCTTCTAATCCATAAGGGTCATTATCAAATCCTGGTTCTTTATCAGATGTAAATTCTTTTTCTGGTGCTTTTTCAGGTACATCACCAATCGTCAAGACTAATTTAGGAAGTTTATCTTCTGAAGTATCAGAGACTTCAACTATCTCAACAAAGAAAGTCCACATTTCTAAAAAGTCATAAACATAGATAAGTTTTTCACCTTCGTCCTCTATGTTTTGTTCTATAGTGGTGGTTGCCATAGATAGCGCACCTTGATTATCATCCATATTAATTAATGGAATTTCTTCACCTTGGTTCCAGTCATCATCAGTTCTATAAAATGACGCCATTTGTTGACCATTAAAACCAAATACATTGGCAATGGTATTATGTAGGTCTTCAAGAGTATTTTTAGAATCTATAGCAATAGTTCTGATAACATCTTCCTTTACATCTAGTACAACTCTAATTTTATAGATCATAATTTTTTCATTTTTGATACTGCAAAATTAGGCTATCCCTAGGTACAAATCAAAAAATAAAAGAGAATATTTCATGAAATAATTCATCCGATATGAAATAAGATTGCAACATAAATTGTATTTTTATGCTCTAAAAACTAAGGTATGGATCGTGCTAAAATGCTGGAGCTGGCGAATAAAATTACTAAGAATACTTTGATGGAAACATTAGAGATTGAGTATATAGATGTTGGTCCTGATTATTTGATTGCAACCATGCCCGTAACACCAAAAGTTCATCAGCCGTTAGGTTTGTTACATGGTGGGGCGACAGCTGCTTTAGCAGAAAGTGTAGGAAGTGCTGCTTCACATTTATTGATTGATACAAATTCCTTTGAGGTGAGAGGTATAGAGATTACTGCAAATCATCTTAAAAGTGTGCGATCAGGAGTTGTAACTGCCAAAGCAAGTGTTTTACATAAAGGAAAAACAACACATTTGTGGAAAATAGAAATTCGTGACCAAGAGGATAATTTAGTCTCGTTTTGTAAACTAACAAATATTGTTTTACCAAAAACAAAAAAATAAGAATTCTAGCTTGATACAATTTTATTTACTGCTTAAAAAATTAGCAGAAGCATACGAGAATGGATTGCCTTTTGTAGGTTATAACAAACCCAATTCATCAGTAATTAATAGTTTTTTTCAGGAGGACGATACGCTCCATTATGTGAAAGATTTTTCTGAGGAAGGATTTGTTTTTTCTCCTTTTGATGCTAAGGAAAAGACAGTATTGATCCCTAATGAAGTGTCGTTTTCTGCTGAGGTGAAATTTGATAAAAGAGCTTACCAAGGTAATGCTATTAGGGTTGGAGAATCTGAAGAAGTAAAAAAAAATCATATTGATTTTGTAACGCGAACAAGAGAGAAAATTCAAAGTTCTAATGTTTCAAAAATTGTGATTGCAAGAGCTAAAGAAGTTTCGAATATAGAAATAGATGTTTTTGAGGTGTTTGAAAGATTGGTACAAAAGTACAAGCATGCTACTTGTTATATTTGGTTTCATCCTAAAGTTGGTTTGTGGATCGGAGCAACACCAGAAACTTTGTTGGAAACAAAAAAAACTCATTTTAAAACAATGTCTTTGGCCGGGACACAGCGGTATATTGATACACTTGATGTTGTTTGGGGCGGCAAAGAATTAGAAGAACAGCAGTTGGTTACGGATTATGTACTGTCAAATTTAGAGTCAGTTACCAGTACTTTAGAAGTTTCTAAAACCTATACTGCAAAAGCAGGTGCCTTGTTGCATTTAAGAACTGATATACAAGGACAATTTGATAAAGAAAATTCTGTTTCTAAATTGATTAATGTGTTGCACCCAACGCCAGCAGTCTGTGGTTTTCCTAGAGAAGAATCTAAAGCTTATATCCTTCAAGAAGAAAAATTTGATAGATCATTTTATACAGGTTTTTTTGGAGAATTGAATGTAAACCAAATGTCTTCTTTATATGTAAACTTACGTTGTATGGAACTGCTGGAGAAAAAAACTATTCGTTTGTACGTTGGTGGTGGTATTACAGATAAAAGTAACCCTGAGAAGGAATGGGAAGAAACCGTTGCAAAGTGTAAAACAATGGAATCTATTTTGTAATTTTACACACTTAAAATTTTAAGTTGTTTGGGCGTTTTGTTCAAGTTTCTTGAAAATAATTTTAGGTTTTGTAATAGATGAAATACCCAAAAAATGATCTTGCTCAATTAGTAATAGCATCTTGCCTTGCCAATGGCATTGATTCTGTTGTAATATCTCCAGGGTCTAGGAATGCTCCTTTAACGATTGGCTTTACAAGTCATCCTGAAATAAAAACTTATAGTATCGTTGATGAAAGGTGTGCGGCTTTTGTAGCACTGGGAATGGCGCAACAAAAAAGAAAGCCTGTAGCTTTGGTTTGCACGTCAGGTTCCGCTTTATTAAATTATTACCCAGCGATTTCCGAAGCATTTTATAGTGATATTCCTTTGGTAATTCTATCAGCAGATAGACCTGAGAATTTGTTAGAAATTGGAGATGGTCAAACAATTCGTCAAAAGAATGTATTTGAAAATCATGCTATTTACAATGCGAATTTGATTACTGGTGAAAGGGAGCACAATGCAGAAGAAATAAAAAATGCTTTATTTCAGGCGGTTGTGAATAAAGGACCTGTGCATATAAATATTCCTTTCGATGAACCTCTGTATGAAACAGTAGATACTATTTTATCATTGGATACAGTTGAACATTATGATTTTTCTAAAAGTTTTTTAAAGGAGACTCCTTTAGATGTAGACATGTTACAATTGTATGCGGATAAATGGAATAGTGCCTCGAAAAAGATAGTTCTGATCGGAAGTAATTTTCCAGATGACTTATTGCAAGTTCAAATGGAGCATTTATTGAAAGATCCGTCTGTATTGGTTTTTACTGAGACTATTTCGAATATAAAACATGAACGTTTTTTTAATTCTATAGACCAGTTATTATTTCCTTTAGAAGAACAGGATTTCGAAAAATTGCAACCAGAAATTTTGATTACTCTAGGTGGACTAGTAGTTTCTAAAAGAATTAAACAGTTTTTTAGAAAATACCAACCTAAAGAGCATTGGCATGTGAACGAAAAAAGAGCTTTGGATTCTTTTCATTGTATGACACGTCATTTTGAAATTTCTGCTCAATTATTTTTTAGTCAATTTTTCTTTTTAACAAAGGAGAAAGAAAGTTCTTTTCATCATGATTGGATGCGAGTAAATAAGCGAAATAGCATAAAACATGAGGAGTATTTAAACCAGATTCCATACTCTGATTTTATGGTTCACGATATGTTATTGAAATCTTTTCCTAAATCTATTCAATTGCAATTGAGTAATAGTTCGATTGTGCGCTATAGTCAATTGTTTGATTTACATTCTTCTCTTAAAGTTTTTTGTAATAGAGGAACGAGTGGGATTGATGGAAGTACTTCAACCGCTATTGGTGCGGCAATGTCTACCAAAGAACAAGTTGTTTTTGTTACTGGAGATATTAGTTTTTTTTATGATAGTAATGCCTTATGGAATCAGTATATTCCAAAAAGTTTTAGAATAATAATTATAAATAATAATGGAGGAGGGATATTTAAATTTATTCCTGGTCCTTCTAATAGTGGAGCGTTAGATTATTTTGAAACTCCACATGGACTAACAGCTGAGTATTTGTGTAAAATGCATAGCTTAGCATATAGTACTGCTTCTGATGAAGAGAATTTAAAAGAAGCCTTGAAGGAATTTTATGACGTTTCTGAGCAACCAAAATTGTTAGAAATACATACACCTTCAGAAATAAATGATAGAATTTTAAAAGAATATTTTAATAATTTAAAATAGAAGAAATGGAATTAGAAGTAGGAGAAAAGGTCGACTTGGTTATTGGTCGTTTTACAAATGTTGGAATCAGCGTTTTGGTAAATGACGAGTACGAGGGCTTATTATATAAGAACGAAGTTTTTAAACGTGTTAGAGAAGGCCAGAAGGTAGTTGGATACATAAAAAAACTTAGAGAAGATGGAGGGATTGATGTTTCATTGCAGCCTATTGGATTTTTAAATAAAATTGGTCCGAATGAAACTGTAATTTTAGAGAAATTACAAAGTTTAGATGGTGGATTTATTGGTTATAATGATAAAAGTAGTCCAGAAGATATCAAGTATCATTTTAAAATGAGTAAAAAATCTTTCAAAAGTGCTATTGGTGGATTGTATAAAGCAAAGAAAATTGAAATTTCTGATAAAGGAATTCAGTTGTTGTAATTCATAGATTTTACTAAAGAATTAAATGTCAAAAAAAGTCTCTGTAAATTTTACAGGGACTTTTTTGTTGGTCCAAAACTATTTTTAGTAACTTAAAGTTGCTATGAAATCTTTTTTACATTTTATCCCAACACATATTTTTGTGTTATATAGTGCTGGAGTATTATTTCAGTACTATTTCCCTTTGTTTAATTCTACAATTATTCTATTTTGGATAGTCATTTTTTGTCTCATTGGACTGAGACTATATAAGTATTATCAATATTTCTTTTGTTTGTTGATTTTTACCTTTGGCATGCTGTCTTTACATCTGAGAAACAGTCCTGTTCAAGAATCGCAAACGGTTAAAACAATGATCACTCTAGTTATTGAGGATGTTTTAAAAGAAACTGATTATTCATATAGTTATATCGCCTTATATCAGAATCCTAAAAGAAATAGGGGCTCTGAAAAAATATTGCTTAGAGTAGAAAAAAGGCATCAAACCTTCCAGTTTTTGATCGGAGATCAGCTCATAGGTTATTCTAAAATTGAAGTAGTTTCATCTAAAAGAAATCCATACGATTTTGATTATAAAAAATATTTAGAGAAACAGAATATAAAAAGACAAGTTTCACTAAAACACGGAAGATGGAAGCGGTTAGACGGATATCGATTTTCATTGAAACGAATTGCATTTCAATTGCGGCATAAACTGATAGGTTCCTTGACTCAAAAAATAAAGAACAAAGAGGTGCTTTCTGTATCCTTGGCGTTATTGTTAGGAGAACGTCAATACATTTCATCAGAATTACAGAAGAATTACGCAAACGCTGGCGTCATACATATATTAGCAGTTAGTGGATTGCATATTGGTATCATTGTACTGTTGTTATATTTTATATTTCAGCCCTTAAAAAGAATCAAACATGGTGTAATAATAGAGTTTGTTTTAATATTTCTGCTTTTATGGAGTTATGCCTTTTTAGCTGGTTTGTCTCCATCTATTGTAAGAGCGGTGGTTATGTTTTCATTTATTTCATTTGGCCGGGTGATAAACCGAAGAGGCAATGTTTTTCATTCACTTATTACTTCTGCTTTAATTTTAGTTTTGGTAAATCCCTTTTATTTATTTGATCTTGGGTTTAAAATGAGTTATATAGCTGTATTTTCGATTGTCATTTTACAGCCTATTATTTCTAGGCTATGGAAACCAAAAAACAGCGTAATAAAATATTTATGGAACCTGTCGACTGTTTCTATGAGTGCTCAATTGGGCTTGTTGCCGTTAAGTTTGTATTATTTTCATCAATTCCCCGGTTTGTTTATAATCTCAAATTTAGTCGTATTGCCAGCCTTAGGTTTGGTTTTAACATTTGGCTTTTTTGTTTTGTTATTGTCCTATTTTAGAATTGATATAGACGTATGTTATCACATATATAGCAGTGTTGTGCAATTATTGAACGATTTTATTGCATGGATTTCTGTTCAAGAAAAATGGTTGTTAGAGAATATATATTTTTCAAGTGCTATGTTGTTAAGTTCATATGTAATATTATTCTTGGCTTTGGGCACGTTTTATAAAATTAATACAAAGCGTTTATATGCTTTAGGGTTTTCAGTATTGGCTTTTCAGGGTGTCATATATTATGAAATGCTTCAACGTAAAAATTTAGAGGAGTTGATTATCTATCAGCAGTATAAAAAAAGCTGTATCTCAATTAGTAGAGGAGGGCGATTAAATTTTTATGGTCCTGATATTGAAAAAGAAGACAAGCTAGTTCAATATTATGTAAATAAAACGGGGGTAACTTTGGACAGCTTGTTTAAAGAAGTACCACCAGTGATTTTTTTTCAAGATAAAAAGATATTGATCATTGATGCGAACGCAGTTTACAAGGTTTTAAATTTTACTGACGGAATCCTTGTATTGAAAGACTCACCCAAATTAAATTTGGAAAGGTGTATAGATTTTGTGAAACCAAACATGGTTATTGCTGATGGCTCCAATTATCCCTATTTAAAAGAAAGATGGAAAAAAACTTGTTCAAAGTATAGAATTACTTTTCATGATACACAAAAAGATGGAGCATTTGTTTTAAAATAAAAAGCCACTTCTATTTTGAAGTGGCTTGAAAATTTTTGGATCTGTGAGATTAACTAGTTGTCTTTTGGTCAGTACTCTCAGACTCTAGAGATTCTATATATGCCTTATCTCTGGTGTTTTTTTGAACTGCTATCGCGGCAAATAAACTTAGTAGATATGACATTGCATAAAATCCTTTTTCACTAGCTAATAGATCTGCATTCCAAAGTCCGATTGTTAATAATACAAGAGCGGAGAGTGCAGAAAACCAGCTTATATTATGGTACATTTCTGTCACTTTTAATCCTTCTAATTTGTCTCTTACACTTTTTTGAAGCGACACGGCTGAGAATAATCCAAATAATAGAATGGTAAAATAATAGCCACGTTCGTTTAATAACATGTCGGAATTCCATAAACCAATACAGTAGGCAAGAGTTCCGGCTAATAGAGCGAACCAAGATGCTCCGATAAATGCCGGTGTTGGTTTTTGATCAAATTGCAGCGTTCTTTCCTTTTTAGATGATTTTATTTTTTTATTTGATGAATTTTCTTCTGTTACGTCACTTTTAAAATTATAGTCCATAATAATTGATGTTTTTCGTTAATAGTTGTTTGTTTATTTTCTCTTGTTGTTTTGAATGAGAACGTGTTGCGATGTTTGTTTACATAATAACAGCTATAAAAATGTAGCTGATGAGGTTTCCAATAAAAAGTGGAATGAAAATTTTTTTGATATTTTTTTTAAGAATAAATTTTACGGCAAAAGCTTCAATAATTACACTTCCAAAACACATTAAAACAAAAGTCATGATCCAGTTAATAGAGTTAAAAGATCCTTTGAAAAAAAGTGTGTCGGCTACCAAATGCCATAGAAGCATACCAAAGGTCATAATAAATGTTCCAATGATTCCAGAAACTAGATTTCCTATAAATGATATAAAAAACGAGTTTATCCACGAAGTTTTTAAAAAATATTTAATTGTGATGAGTTCGATAGCAATGGTTCCAATTATGATAAACCAAAACTCTAGAAAGGTTTGACTCACATAAACAGCAGGCCAAATGACATTTAAAAATTGCATATTATTTTATTAGGTTGTTAATACTGATGCAAAGATGCCTGACATTTAATGAATTGTAAATTCTATTTAGGTGAAAAACTTACGATTTAATATGTTTAAAAATATTTATATTGATCTATTTTAGTATGTTTATATTTCTTAAACTTACGATATAATGAATGTAAATAAAACCATTATTGACACATTTTCTTTAGATCAAAAAAAAGAGTTTCTATCGATTCTAAAGAAAAAGAACAGAAGGGGAGATGTTAAGAATATAGAATTGTTTTTAATGTTATCACATGGTAAAGAGGACAAATCTATGGATATTGCTCTTTATGGTGCATCTAACAAAGGTGCTTATCACGCCATAAGTAAAAGACTACATGATTCTTTGATTGAGTTTATTGCAAGTGATAATTTCTCTAAGGGAAATTCCAATGAAACTTTTGTTTCAAAACTGTTGGAAGCTAGTAAGTACTTTTTTTTATGTAAAAGAACTGAACTTGCATTTAAGACCTTAAAAAAGGCTGAATTAAAAGCTCAGAAGCATGACCTCTTTCTGTTGTTACATGAGATATATCTGCTTAAAATGCAAAATTTACATAAATCCAAGGTGTATCATTTTTCCGAAGTGAAACAGGATTTTGAGAAAAATAAATTGCAGTTACAGCAGCAAGAGAATTTGCAATTGTTTTATGCAACAATTCAATTCGAGTTGGAAAATACTACTGCAAGCCCCGAAGAAGTCTTAGAATATAATTTAGAGAAATTTGCCATTACTGCTTCTAATGGATTGCACTTTGCAGCATTGATAAAGATTATAGAGGTGTTCAATACAGTGGCTCATGTCACGGGTAAACACATCAAATTATGGTCTTATGTAGAGAACATGATGGCTGAAATAGAGAAAAAACATATAGAAGTAGAGCGTTATCTTCCCGAAAAAATACAGTTGTTATTCTATTTGGCAAACTTTAATTTTAGGACGAGAAATTTTGAGGCTTCCAATAAATATTTGGAGGAAATGCACGCTCATATGTTGCTAAAGAAAGGGGGGTATTACAATCATTTTGTTTTAAGATATAAGTTATTGAAAATTTTAATAGCACTTTTTTCAAATAGAATAGACGTGGCATTAATCACTTTAGATGATTTGCCTAAGGAAATTTCTAAAACAGAAGAATATTATGATCTATTACTAGCAAGAGTTGTTGTTTTATTTTTTAAAGGAGAAATTCTTGAGGCTTACAGAGTTTATTCGGAATTTTATCATAGTGATGTTTGGTATACTCAAAAAGTAGGGACTCTTTGGGTTATTCAGAAAAATTTAATTGAACTATTGTTGCTTCTAGAACAGGATTCTTACGATCTGTTTCAAGTAAGATTAATGAGTTTTAGAAAAAAACATAAAAGTTTACTCAAAAATAAAAATGAGGATCGGGTTCTTGAATTTGTCAAATTGATTACTGTTTATTACAAAGATAACTCCTGTGTCGAAAATGACTCTTTTAAGGGAAAAGTGAATGATTTGATAAACCAAGATACCAAAACAGAAGATGTTTTTATTCTTTGTTTTTATGCATGGATAAAATCAAAAATAGATAAAAAAGAATTGTATACTGCTTGTTTAGACTTGTTACTATAATTATTTGGTGATGATAAAGCTGTCAAAACTTTTACCGCTAATAGAGTTGATACCTTCAAATTTTAATATCTTTCCATCGATGGAAATTAAAGAAAAACTAGGTACATGTTCAAAATGTGCTACGATGCTTCCATCTTCACAGTTTTTTGTGTCACTTGGATCAGGACTCCATTTTTTATTCAATTTTCCACCTGCTCCCACGGTAATAGAAATAAAGCTTTTGTCTAATTTTTTGTAAGAGGATTGATTCTTAATTTCAGGATCTATGTCGCCGTTTTCATTATAAGGCTTCAATCTCTCATAGGTATGCGCATGTCCGTTTAAAAGTATATCTACATTGTAATCTGCTAGAATCTTGTATATAGAAATGACAGACTCATAGTTGGGTTTGTACGAGCATGTTTTTCCATTGTGATGTAAATAGACGATGGTCCAATCAAATTTTCCCTTATTAGATTCTAGTGTTTTTTGTAGCCATTTTATTTGCTCTTTGTAATTGTAGAACTCTCCTTTAGAGGAATCTAGACCAATAAAAAGTGCATTAGAATATGAGAAACTATAATAATGTTCGTTATTTGGTAATGACCATTCTTTTTCAAAATTGTGTTCTGGGTCCGAATACCAATCATGATTCCCAGGGACTGGATAAAACGGAATATTTTTGAAGACTTCTTGAAATGGCTCAAACAATTGTTTGTCGTAAAATTTACTTTCTCCTTTTGCATATACGATATCTCCTAACCCCAATCCAAAATTAGGTTTGTTTTTTAAATTTTCAATACGCTTCGCAGGCTCGTCTGCAAAACTTTGAGGTAATTTGGCTCCAATATCACCTAATGCATAGAAGCTAAATGCATTTTTTTTCCCTTTTGGGTTTGTGATGAAATAATAATCTTCACCACTAGCTAGTTTAAAACCGTTAGAGTAAATACTGTAATAATATTTTGTGTTTGGTTTGAGTTTGTCAAGTACGACTTCATTAAACTTATTATTTTCATGCAGACTCAGTGATCCTGATACTCGTATTGTCTTATCCGATTTTTCTTTATGTATTTCAACATAGCAGTTCTCCGCAATATTATTTGTTTTCCATGTAATTGTTGTGGATTTTTCTCTTACCATTTGTAAATAAGGTTCTCTGAGCAATAAAGGTTGTTCAGGGTTGTCATTATTCATGAATGTTGTAAAAGCAAAAAGAATTGGAAGTAGTAGTGTAAAAAGTATTTTTTTCATACAAATAATGCCGTTAAAATAGTAGTTGGGTAAAACTACATTTTTTTTGGAGTATAAATTTTAGTTTGACGGAAATGAGTCAATATTTGACGAATTTTACCCATAAAAAAACCGCTTTTTTTTGAAAAGCGGTTTTTTTATCTTGATAGAAGTATTTTACATCTCTAAAGAATGATAGACATTTTGAACATCATCATCTTCTTCTAATTTTTCTAATAATTTTTCTACTTCTGCTTGTTCAGCTTCTCCCAATTTTTTAGTTGTAGTCGGGATTCGCTCAAAACCAGAAGAAAGTATTTCTAAGTTATGTTCTTCAAGGTATCCTTGAATGGCACCAAATTGTTCAAACGGACCATATATTAAGATTCCGTCTTCATCTTGGAATACTTCTTCTACATCAAAGTCCATTAATTCTAATTCTAACTCTTCTAAATCAATATCAATACCTTCAGATTTTATTCTAAAGTTACAAGTATGGTCAAACATAAAAATTACAGACCCAGAAGTTCCAAAAGTACCATTACATTTATTAAATGCGGCACGTACATTGGCTACCGTTCTGTTGTTATTATCGGTTGCCGTTTCGCAAACAATTGCAATTCCATGAGGTGCGTAACCTTCAAACAAAACTTCTTTGTAATTAGCTGTGTCTTTATCTGTTGCTTTCTTAATAGCACGTTCTACATTGTCCTTAGGCATATTTGCTGCCTTTGCATTTTGCATTACAGCTCTTAATCTAGAGTTGGTGTCAGGGTTTGGTCCACCTTCCTTTACAGCCATCACGATATCTTTTCCAATACGTGTAAAAGTTTTGGCCATTGCTGACCAACGTTTCATTTTTCTTGCTTTACGGAATTCAAATGCTCTACCCATTTCTAAATGTAATTTACTTCTGTTAAAATTTGTGAAGCAAATGTAAAAATTACTGCCCTAGTTTACAACTTTTATTTATACTTGATGGTTGTCAATTATTATAGGTTAGGAGGGGAGAAAATTTCTACAAATACTTTTATTTCAAGTAGAATACTTCTATAAAATTATTTCGGTCTATGATTCCAAATAGCCATAAATTGACCATGAGCCATACGTCTGGACACTTCCTTTGCTTTGGTTGCTAAATCGCCTGAGTAGAGCTCGTCTATAGTTTCAAACCAAAGTTGCAACCACAACCCAAAATGAACTTGATCTACTTTGTGGTGTAAGTTTTTGTCAACATTGATATGTTTCATGGTCGGACTTCCTTTGAATTTTGGAATACCAAATAGATTTGTTTCCCAAAAATCAGTAAGTTTTTCTAAGTGTTCTGGCCAACTATTCTCAGGGATATGCTTGTTAAAGATTGGACCTAAGGTTGCTTCGGTTCTAATTTTATCATAAAAGTTATGTACCAATAATGCTATATCTTTTCTTGACTCAATTGCTTTCATGATCTATTTTGTTTCAACTCCATGAATAACCTGCTCAACTCTATCGATAGTATCTTGCTTTGATAATGTCAATCGAACAATACTATTTTCTTGAGCGAATAAATCGTGCGGTACATTAGCTTCAAGACTGATGATAGCCCCTGAATTAAAGGAATGTACTTTTCCTTTTACTCCAAAATCAACCAATCCCTCAAGGACATGCACAATAATTGGAAATTTGGTTTTGTGTTCTTTCATAACCTGGCCTTTCTTCATTAGAATACGAATCTCTTTAGAAAAGTCAGTTTCTAAAATTACTTTCGTTTTAACTTTGTCTTCAAATTCTAATTCGTTGTTGAATGATGTAATTTCCATTTGAATGATTTTGTGGAGTAAAATGTTTTAATTCTGTAATAGTTCGTAGGTTTGTTTTGCTATTTCAATTTCCTCATTGGTAGGAATGATTAAGACTTTAACCTTGCTTTTAGTATTTTGAATTTCTCGAATTCCTTTAGCGCGTGTATTGTTTTTATCTGTGTCGAGTTCAATTCCTAAATAATCCATTCCTTTACAGCTCAATTCACGCATTAAACTTGAGTTTTCTCCAATACCTGCTGTAAAAACAATTGCATCAAGACCATTTAATATTGCTGTATAGGAACCGATATACTTTTTAATTCGATGAGCTGCTAAATTCAAGGCATTGATACAATCTTCATTTCCTTCAGCAGCTAAGTTTCCTATATCTCTTAGGTCAGAATGGCCAGTTAAACCTTTCATTCCAGATTCTTTTTGTAGAATATGGTTTACTTCATCTGCTGTTTTTCCAAACTTCTTTTGTAAGTGTATTACAACGGATAAATCCACATCTCCAGCTCTCGTTCCCATTACCAAACCACTTGTAGGCCCTAACCCCAAGGAGTGCTCAATACATTTACCATCTTTAATTGCTGATATACTACAACCATTTCCTAAATGTATGGTAATTATGTTCTTAGAGTTTTCTCCTAAATGCTCAATCGCTTGTTCAGAAACATACTTATGACTTGTTCCATGAAAACCATAGGCTCTAATTTGATCTTCCTCTAGATATTTTTTTGGAATAGCATACTGATATGCTTCTTGGGGCATTGTTTGGAAAAAGGCTGTGTCAAAAACTACAGTTTGCGTTGCGTTCGTAAAAATATGCTCCGCTACTTCAATTCCTGTTAAGTTAGCAGGGTTGTGTAAAGGAGCGAGGGCAAACAATTCTTTGATATTTTTTTTAGCTTCTTCAGTTGCAATAACGGTATTTGCAAATTTACTTCCTCCATGAACAACTCTGTGACCAACAGCATCAATTTCATCAACATTTTTTAACACTCCATAATCGGTATGCATTAACGCAGCTTCCACTTTTTTTAATGCGATGGAGTGATCAGGAATAGGGCAGACTTCATTATGTTTCTGGTTTTCTTTTTCATGTGTGAAAATTGCATCATCCATTCCAATCCTTTCTACCAAACCAACACACTTTACTTGCTGAGAAGGCATTGAAATCAATTGGTATTTTAACGATGAAGATCCTGCATTCAGTACTAATATATTCATTATGATTCTTGGTTTGCTTGTATTGCGGTTAGTAAAACAGTGTTAAAAATATCATCAACTGTACATCCTCTACTCAAATCGTTAACAGGTTTGTTAAGCCCTTGCAGCATAGGTCCAATTGCCAATGCACCTGTTTCTCTTTGTATTGCCTTATAGGTGTTATTACCAGTGTTTAGATCTGGGAAAATTAGTACCGAAGCTTGTCCGGCTACCTTTGAATCCGGCATTTTGCTTTTTGCAACGTTCATATCAACAGCGGCATCGTATTGTATAGGTCCTTCAATTTTTAATTCAGGATGTTTTTTAGATACGATTTCAGTTGCAAGTCTAACTTTTTCAACTTGTTCTCCTTTTCCAGAACTTCCAGAAGAGTAAGATAGCATTGCTACTCTTGCATTGATTCCGAAAGCTTCTGAGGATTGAGCAGAACTAATAGCGATTTCAGCCAATTGTTCTGCATTCGGGTTTGGATTTACAGCGCAATCTCCCATAACAGAAACACGATCAGGTAAACACATAAAGAAGACAGAGGATACCACGGATACTCCTGGTTTTGTTTTTATGAGTTGAAGCGAAGGTTTTATGGTGTGCTGAGTGGTATGTGCTGCACCAGAAACCATTCCATCTGCCATTCCTTTCATAACCATAATGGTTCCGTAATATGATACATCTTTAACAAGGTCATTGGCCGTTGTTTCCGTCATGCCTTTATGTTTGCGGGCTTCATATAAAGTTTGAGAGAATTCTTTGTTGTTAATTGAATCTTCAGGGTTTAGAATATTGATTTTATCCAAATCTATTTGAAGTCCTAATTGGTCACATTTTAATTGGATGGTGCTTTTGTCTCCTAAAATAGTAAGGTCAACAATATCTAATAATTGTAAACGAGCAGCTGCTTGTATTATTCTATCGTCATTTCCTTCTGGTAACACAATATGTTTTCTGTTTAGTTTTGCTCTTTGCATCAGGTTGTACTGAAACATGTTCGGAGTAATTCTTTCTGAGTTATATTGTGTAAGAATATTGGCTATTCCCTCTGCATTTACATAAGAATCAAAAGTATCTAATGCTAGCAATATTTTTTTTGAATTGGTTGAATATATTTTTGACTTTACGGCTCCAATTTTATTTGTAGTGCTAAAAGTACCTCCTTGAACAGAGATAATTGGAACGGTAGATTGCACTCCTTCAATCAATTTGAGGATCGATGCTTCAGGCAACAAACCACCCGTTAAAATAAGTCCTGCAATTTTTGGGTAGTTAGAGGATGCATTTGCTTGCAATGCTCCTAAAATAATATCGGCTCTATCTCCTGGTGTTACCACCAAAGCGTTTTCCTTAATACGGGTCAAGTAGTTTCTCAGCTGCATAGCACCTGAACTAAAGCTACCAATGGTATTGTCAATAAATTGTTCACCAAATAAAACCTTTCCTTCAAGGGCTTCATTAATTTCTTTTACCGTTGGGTTTTCTAAATAAAGACTTTCAGGGATTACATCTATTTGGATCTCGGTTGGGATTACTTTTTGAAGTTCTGTAGCAACTAAATCTCTATCATCAAGTTTAACTTTATTTGCAATCAAACCAAGTATATCCACCTCTTTTCTTTTGAAAGCTTTGTAAGTGATTTCCATACTGTTGATAAACTCATCCGTGGTTTTGTTTTTTCCAGATCCCACAATAACACAAGGTATTCCAAGGTTTTTAGCAATTGCAAGATTAAGATCGAGTTCTAGAAAACTACCCTCTTCAGAGAAATCAGTTCCCTCTACAAGTACATAATCAAACCGTTCTTCTAGGTTTTTATATTTTTCAATCACCGTTTGGATAACTTCGTCAACCTTTCCTTTGCTTAATAATTTCAAAACTTCACTTTGCTTGTAGGCATAGCAGTCAGATAATTTTAAATCTAAATTGAAAAAATTAATAGCGGTTTTAGTGTGGTTGTCGAAATGTCCACTTTCAGTATCGTTAATGATAGGTCTAAAATATCCTACCTTAATCGATTTCGTTAACATCATTCTTAAAAGTCCCAGCGAAACTAGTGATTTTCCAGTGTGTGACTCTATCGTAGCAATATAAATAGCTTTACTCATCCGTTGTGTGTTTTGTGATTCGAATTTACAAAATATTCGACTTCAAAAATAAAACTGAGTCTTTATTATTTTTATGATGCATATCATAATCTGTAAACTATTATTAGGGTATTTATGGAAACTATCTTATGATGTTTTTATTTTGAGGGAATAAAAAAAGGTCAATACTTTTTAGTATTGACCTTTTTTAATTTTGTTTTCAAACCAATTTAAGCTTGAATAACACCAAGATTAAATTGTTTTTCAATAGGTGCGTTATTTGCTATATCGATTCCTGTACTAATCCATTTTCTGGTGTCTAATGGGTTGATGACTCCATCTGTCCAGAGCCTTGCGGCTGCATAATATGGAGATGTTTGTTTGTCATATTTTTCCTCAATAGATTTTAGTATTTCAGCCTCACGTTCAGGAGTAATTACTTCTCCTTGACTTTTAAGTGAAGCTGTTTCCATTTGTAATAATACTTTAGCAGCTTGTGTTCCTCCCATTACCGCTAGTCTTGCACTTGGCCAAGCACAAATTAATCTAGGATCATAGGCTTTACCGCACATGGCATAGTTTCCTGCTCCGTAAGAGTTACCAATTACCACAGTAAATTTAGGTACTACAGAGTTACTTACTGCATTTACCATTTTTGCACCATCTTTTATAATCCCTCCGTGCTCAGATTTACTACCAACCATAAACCCTGTAACATCTTGTAAAAAGACTAGTGGGATTTTTTTCTGGTTGCAGTTAGAAATAAAACGAGTTGCTTTAGTAGCACTATCTGAATAGATCACTCCACCAAACTGCATTTCTTTCTTTGCAGTTTTTACAACTTTTCTCTGGTTTGCTACAATTCCAACAGCCCATCCGTCAATACGTGCATATCCACAAATAATGGTTTTACCAAATTCTTCTTTGTAAGGCTCAAATTCAGAGTTATCAACCAATCTTTTGATAATCTCATTCATATCATATTGGTCCGCTCTTGATTTTGGTAAAATACCAAATATATCCTCTTGATTTTCCTTCGGTAATAGCGCTTCTTTTCTATTATAACCTGCTTTTTCTGAGCTTCCTATTTTGTCAATGATGTTTTTGATGGTATCCAAGGCGTCTTTATCGTCTTTAGATTTGTAATCGGTAACACCTGAAATCTCACAATGAGTAGTTGCTCCTCCTAAAGTTTCATTGTCAATACTTTCACCAATAGCTGCTTTTACAAGATAGCTACCTGCTAAAAAAATACTTCCCGTTTTGTTAACAATCAAGGCTTCATCACTCATAATTGGTAAGTAGGCTCCTCCAGCAACACAACTTCCCATTACCGCAGAAATTTGAGTAATACCCATACTGCTCATAATAGCATTGTTTCTGAAAATTCGTCCAAAGTGTTCTTTATCAGGGAAAATTTCATCTTGTAAAGGAAGGTATACCCCAGCGCTGTCAACCAAGTAGATAATAGGAATTTTATTTTCCATGGCAATTTCTTGTGCACGTAAGTTTTTCTTAGCAGTAATAGGGAACCAAGCCCCAGCTTTTACAGAAGCGTCATTTGCAACTACGATGCATTGCATCCCTTTTATTTTCCCGATTTTTACTACTACACCTCCAGACGGACATCCGCCGTGTTCTTCGTACATATCTTCACCAACAAAAGCTCCAATCTCTATTGCATTCGCATCATTATCTAATAAGTAGCTAATGCGTTCACGTGCAGTAAGTTTTCCTTTTGCATGAATTTTAGCAATACGTTTTTTTCCACCACCTTCATAAACTTTTAAAAGTTTTTTCTTTAAATCTGTTGAAAGAAGTCTGTTAGAATCTTCGTTTGCGTTGAATTTTATATCCATTAGTATTGCTGATTTTTGCGCGGCTAAAGTACAAAAATGTAGTTAATTATCATTTTTTATATACCTTGGTTTTATTTACCATGGTAAATAAAAATATTTTTATTACATTTGCACTGTAATTAAAACTTTATAATATGAAAACGAATAAAATTATTTTTTGGGTTGCAACGGGTTTATTGTCTTTAATGATGTTAATGTCGTCTGGGATGTATGTCTTTAACAATGCAATGATTAGTGAAACTTTTTTGAATTTAGGTTTTCCAACATACATTATTTATCCATTGGCCTTTTTTAAGTTATCAGGAATTGCTGTGATTACCTTGACAAAATGGGAAACAGTGAAGGAGTGGGCATACACAGGTTTCTTTTTTAATTTTTTATTAGCCTTTAGTGCGCACGTTTCTATTGGAGATGGTGAGCATTATGGAGCTTTGATGGCTATGATTTTTTTGATTGTTTCTTATGTTTTTAGAAAAAGATTGGCTTAATGAAAGTAAAACCAAGTTCTAAAGTTTCGCTAAGTACCGAGAACTTTATGGCCAAAGTTCGTAGTAGTAACTTTTCTTATGAAATTGACACACCAAAATTAAAAGGAGGTAGTGGGACGGGGCCTACACCAGTTGAGTTTTTTTTAGCTGCAATTGGAGGATGTGTCGCCATCACACTTAGAACTTATGCCGATAAAATGGAGTGGGATTTGGGAGAGATTATTGTGGAGGTTACAGAGGAAACGAAACTGACGCAAAAGGGAATTGTAAAGAAGATTCATGAAGAAATTTCAATAGAAAATAAAATTTCTCATGAACAATTAATGGCACTTAAGGAACGGGCTAAAAGTTGTCCCGTAGCACAAATGGTGAATACCCCCACAGAAATAATAAGAACGATAAAAAATTAAAAGATGAAAAATATCATAGTAATAGGAGGAAGCAACAGTAAAAACTCAATAAATAAAACATTGGCAACATATGCGGCGGAACAATTAGAAGAAGTTGTACTTACCATTGTAGATCTTAATGAATTTAATTTGCCATTATATGGAATAGATTTAGAGACAGAGAATGGAATACATGAAGAAGCCAAAAGGTTGAGTGGTGTTTTTGATTGGGCTGATGGTTTTGTTGTTTCACTTGCAGAACATAACGGTGCTTATTCAGCAGCATTTAAGAATGCTTTCGATTGGTTGAGTAGAATTAATGGTAAGGTATGGAGAGAAAAACCAGTACTGTTATTGGCTACTTCTCCAGGAGGTAGAGGTGGACAAACGGTTTTACAAATCGCAGTAAACAGTTTTCCTCATTTAGGAGCGAAAGTTACAGGAAGTATGGCTTTTCCGTCTTTCTTTGAAAACTTTAAAGAAGGTGAGGTTGTGAATGTGGAACTGAAAGAAGCCTTAGAAAAAGAAATAACAAAATTTCAAAACGCAATTTAAAATTATATGGGAGATTTAGCTAAAGATATTAACTCTACTTTTCCGTCAGAACATGTAAAGGCTTTGATTAATATTAAATACACTGCCAATTGGATTGAGGGGAAATCAAACCTTGTATTAAAGCCTTTTAAAATTAGTGTTCAGCAATATAATATATTAAGAATATTACGTGGAGCAAAAGGAAAGGTAACAGTACAGACCGTAAAGGATAGGATGATTGAAAAATCTCCGAATACAACAAGGTTGATGGATAAGCTTTGTGCAAAGAATCTGATAGAACGTGTACGTTGTGAAAATGATAGACGTGTTGTTTACGTTCAGATCGCGGATTTAGGATTGAAAATGTTACAGGATATAAAAATGGATGGAGTGGGAGAAACAATGAATAAATTAACAGATGCTGAGGCAGAACAACTCAATCTGTTATTAGATAAGATTAGGTAGAATTTGCGGTTTTTAAGAGAAATATGATGTCATAGAGAGACATATTTAAGAATCAATTATAAAAATATAGACATGAAACTTAAAAATATAAAAGCAAAAAGTAAAAGCAATTTTGTAAACATGGGGCCAATACGATTAAGACAGCCCTTGCCAAGTTTTCAAATTAATGATGTAGATCCGTTTATTTTGTTACATCATTACGGACCTTATGATATAAGCCCAGAAAGCAATCCGTTTGATTTAGGGCCTCACCCGCATAGAGGTTTTGAACCGATAACCTTCCTGATTCAAGGAGAGCAACTTCATAGGGATTCTTTAGGGAATAATAGTGTTGTAGTTGGTGGAGATGTGCAATGGACAACTGCGGGAAAGGGAATCATTCATGCAGAAGGGCCAACCAAAGAATTTGTTGCGAAAGGAGGTAAATTGGAAGGTATTCAATTGTGGTTAAACTTGCCAGCTTCTCATAAAATGATGGATCCAGCGTATCAACATGTGAAAGGAGAAGATATGCCATCGGTTAGAAGTGCTGATAAGAAGTTGATTTTAAAAGTGGTTGCAGGAAGTTTTGAAGGGAAAACGGGGAAAATTGAAACTCAAAAGCCAATAAATATGTTGTGGGGTTATGCGGATGAGCAGGCTCAAAAAGAAATTGAGATAGAAACAGGTCACGATGCTCTTATTTACTTGATTAGTGGTCAACTTACAGTAAATGGTTCGGAGCCTTTAAATGAAGAGGCAAATCGAATGCTTACATTTATTGGAGAAGGAGAAGGTATTTCTATAGTAGCAAATAGTAAAAGCGAATTTATTATTTTGACGGGAGAGCCTTTGAAAGAAAAGGTAGCCACATATGGTCCGTTTGTAATGAATACCCAGGAAGAAATTCATCAAGCCATGCTGGATTATCAATCTGGTAAAATGGGAGTTCTTGAGTAAGTGAAAAGGAAATAAAAATGATTATATAAGCCTAGGTGTTAAACCTAGGCTTTTTTTTAAGATGAAATTTTAAAAACTAAAAAAAGTGAAATTGACTGATATATAGTGTTTTGGGTTGTTTTCTGTAGGGGCTGTGTCTAGAGTTGATTGTTTTTGGTAATACAATTAAAAGATTTTTGTCAATTTATTGTAGAGTCTATATTTATCGATTCTTAGGTTGATGTAAGTAAAATTGTTCTTTAACTAATTAAACTATTAATTATGAGAACAAAATTACTCTTTAAACTATTAATGATTTTAATACCAGTATATATTGGTGCACAAACGAATCACGTTTTGTTAAATCAAGATTTTGAAACAAGTTCAGGTGGGGTACCTACAAATTGGAATGTCAATTTGGGAACTTCAGCTGATGGTGATGCTTATACTGGGGCTAATGGTGTACTTTTTACGAGCAGTGCAGGAAGTCCAAATAGTGAATTGTTAAACGAAACTGTAAGTGTTTTATCAACTAGCTTGGCTACTTATTTTACAGTGTGGGTAAAACCAACTGCACTCAATGATAGAACTGCTCTCAGACTAGTGAGTTCTGACGGTACTTCAAATATTGCTGGAGGTTCGGCAATGGTTTGGAGTAATGCGGAGTATATAAACTCTTGGCATAAAGTATTAATGACAAAATATACACCTGTTTCAGAAGAAAGTGTGCGTGTTCAAATAGATAACCCTATTGCTAACGATATTATTCATTATGATACTGCTGAACTTGTTCAAAACCCATTAACAGTAAACGGTGATATGGAAATTGACTTTATGGGGAACAGTAAGACAACACCGCAAACTCAAATTTATCAGAAAAGCGGAATCAATCCCATGGAGAGAGAAACATCGGTAAAAAGGAATGGTAATAACTCTATTAAATGTACGACTACATCTGTATCTCCATATTTTCAACAAAATCCTAATTATCGATATGTTAGAGAGGCGGTATCAATGGAATACCAAGGGAGTATTTGGGTGAAGGTGGCGGATGAGTCACCTGCCGCAGATTTTACTGCAGAGTTGTTTGTAGATAATGTTAAAGTAGCTACTGGAATCACAACAAATGTAACTAATGCATCCGATTGGGTAGAAATAACAACACCTCTGTTTATCTCTGATGATACTGGAGGAGGGACAGTTTATTTAAGGTTGACCGTTACGAATGATGGTGCGAATAGGACTATATTCTATGTAGACGATTATGTGTTAACGAAAAGTTTACCGGAAACGGCTTCCGTTAGAAATGTTGAATTAAATAAGAACTCTCTTGTTGTGTCGAACGAATGTGTTCGTATTGATGGTAATTCAGGTGATATTAGAATAACTGATCTATTGGGGAGATTAATAGCATCTAAGGTGGTTGAGTCAAACGAAAAATTTGAATTTAACTTTGACAAAGCAAAAGTATATATTGTTGTTGCAACTACTAATTCGGGGACGATTTCAAAAAAGGTACTATTTGATTAAAGAATAATGTATCCTAGTACAAAATATTCCTTTTTAATCTTAAGTCCGAGATATAATCTCGGGCTTTTTTTATGATGAAATTTTATGTGCCATTATTCAGATGTTGTTCTTTTCAGTGGAGATGCTTTATTGATTTTGTGATGTCAAGTTTTTATAAAAACTTGACATCATCTTATTCGGCGCATGTTTTATAGGGGATTTTAACTAGACATTTATGTCTTGTCTAGCAAAGGGTTAAAATAGCATATAAACAAGATAAAATTTGATATAGTTTTGTTGGTAACTAAACTAACCAAATTATTGAAAAAATGAAAAAAACAACCGAATCAATTATTTTAGACAATCTTAAATATAGGTACTTTAAAAACACAATTCTTTCAGCCTTATTTTTTAGCGTCGTATTTTCCGTTCAATCTCAGGAATGGTCTGGGATTGTAGTTCCTGCCAATGCTGGTTCCGGAAAAACATGGAGTCTCCAAGAAAATGTATCAGATGATTTTAATTATAGCTTCGATGCTGTTAATTATCAGACGAATTTTGGAAGTAACAAATGGTATAATTTTTACCACAATCAATGGGATGGACCAGGAGTGACATATTGGAAAAATGATCATGTAAAAGTAGATGGAGATAATCTAGTTTTACGTGGTTCGAGATGGGATAAAAATAACCAATCAAATCCTCAATACCCGTATCCAGGAGCAACAGAAGCTTTTAAAATGGGTAAAGAATATGAGGGAGTGAACTTAGGTTGTGTCACTTCAAATAATAGAGTTAAATATCCTGTTTTTGTAGAGTCTGCAATTAGTGTCGCAAACATCAACTTAGCTTCATGTTTTTGGTTATTAAGTCCAGATGACACTCAAGAAATTGATATAATAGAAAATTATGGTAGTACACCCTGGTTTAGACAATTTACTCATATCAGTCATCATTCATTTATTAGAAACCCCTTTCATGATTATCAGCCTAGAGATATAAATAGCTGGTGGCCAGACTCAAGAGTTTCTGATGCCTCAGGAGGATGGGGAGCTTGGGCTTGGAATGGTGGTAACAGAAGGTATCTTCGATTAGGTGTGTACTGGATAACTCCAAATCATTTTGAATACTATATTGATGGAGAGATTGTTAGAGTAATGTATCAAAATGCGATTGCTACTAATTTTAATGGTACTTGGAAGTATACCTATTATAATTCAATAAATCCAGCAGGAACGACGGATCAGTGGGGAGCGAATATTGGTGGAAGACCCACAGAGGTAAATGGCTATTCAGATGTTACCGTTCATGGAACATCTACAACATATGATTTTTCCAAATTACAGGCGGCGAACAATGCTTCTAATGGAATTAATGTTATCGATCCTGGAAATTATCAGAATGGAACTGGGTTTAATAAGGAAATGGATATCATTATAAATTTTGAATCCCAATCTTGGTTAGCGAATGACCATGCTCCAACTACACAAGATTTAAATAATACGAGTAAAAATGAAATGAAGGTGGATTGGGTACGTGTTTATAAACCTGTTGCTACCGAATCCGTAACGGGGGTTTCTGTAAGTCCGGCTACGTTAAGTTTAGAGCCAGGAAATCAAGGGTATCTAACAGGAGCTGTGAGTCCTTCAAGTGCAGCGGATAAAACGATGACATTTACTTCTAGTAATCCAATAATTGCCTCTGTTAATCAAAGCGGTGTTGTTTCGGCTAACTCAATAGGTACTGCAGTTATAACCGTAAAAAGTACTGATGGTGGTTTTATGTCAACAAGTACCATTACTGTTGCAAACGGTGATGCTGAGAGTTTAGTTTTAGAAGCAGAGTCCTTTGTTACTACGGGAGGAACCTTTAATGATGGCTCAGTGCCTTATGGCGTAAATAGAGGAAGTTCAATTATAAATTTTGTAAATGCACAAGATTATACAGAGTATAATTTGAATGTTTCTGTGGCTGGTGAGTACAGTGTTATTTATAAAATAGCAACACCTCAAAATAATGCTGAGGTTTCTATGTATGTGGATGGTATTTTGCTTAATGTTGATACTGTGTTGAATAATGGTTCTTGGAGTGATTATCAAGATTTGCAAGGTGCAAATAATATTTCATTAACAGCAGGCGTACATCAGGTAAAAATAGTTGCCTCTGGGAGTAATAGTTGGCAATGGAATCTAGATAAAATCGTTTTAAATAAAATTGGTGGCATATCGGCTCCTGTTTCTGCAGAGATTGTAATTGAGGCAGAGAGTTTTTCTTCAACTACAGGAACTTTTAATGATGGTTTGGTGCCTTTTGGAATGAATAAAGCAGAAACGTTGGTGAATTATGTAAATAAAAATGACGAAGCTATATATAATGCAATGATTGATGAAGCTGCTGTATATCATATATTATATGATGTTGCAACTCCGATGTCAAATGCTGAAATAAGTATTTATGTAGATGGCGTTTTGATAAGTAAAGACGCTGTTATAAATGTTGGTTCTTGGGGAAGTTTTCAAAGATTAAAGGCGGAAGATAGCGTCTATTTGTCCTCAGGACAACATGTTTTGAAAATTATTGCTTCAGGAACGGATAATTGGCAATGGAATATGGATAAATTTATATTAACTACCAGTTCTACCTTAAGTAAAACTGCGAAAGTTTTGAAAAATGAGTTGGATACAGATGTTTTTTCAATAAAAATGTTTCCAAATCCTGTTAGTGATTTTCTATTTATTGAAAGTTCAGAGTCGGTTTTGTCTGTTCGAATTATGAACTCTGCAGGTTCAGTTGTTCTAAATAGCAATCAATATTTTGCTCCAATTGATGTAAGTGATTTAAATACTGGAGTGTATTTTGTTGAGGTTATATCAAAATCAAATAAGAGGACCGTTAAAAGAATAATGATACAGCACTAAAGTTGTAACGAACTCTAAACACAAGTCCGGGTTTTATAAACTCGGACTTTTTTGTTTTAGAAATATTATAATACTTTCGCACTTCACAATCAAATAAATGGTTTAATGAGAGTTTTTCAAAAGCAAGAAAGTCGAATAATAGCAGTATTGCTGGCAGCAGGATTTTTATTGAGGTATTTGTTTGTTGCAGATTTGGCAATTTGGGGGGATGAATTTGTATTTTATAATACGGCATTGAAATTTTTAAAGGGAACTGGTAATTTGTTTCCAGGGGACAATAATGGAGTTTTGTATACGCTCATATTATTACCTCTTTTCAAATTTATCTCTACCTCTGTAATAGTAGCTCGCTTGCCAAGCGTTATTTTTGGCTCCCTTAGTGTTTATATGGTTTATCGTTTAGGGAAAAAAGTGTATAATAAATATGTAGGAGTCATAGCTGCATTTTTAAATGTATCCTCATTGATTTTGATTTATTGGAGTAGGGTGCTTCGTAATTATTCGTTTTTCGAATTTTTCTTTCTTTGGTTTTTGTTGTGTTTGTACTTGTTTATAGAGCCGAAAGGACTTACCACAAAAAACAAGTATTTGAGGAAGTTAAATATTGATGTACCCTCTTTAATCTATGTAATAATTTCATTTACGCTTGCTTTTTTAAGCCATCAATTGGTCTTTGTCTCACTTTTTGCATTGTCTTTTTATTTAGGGGTCATGGGGCTAAAAACCTATTTTGTAAAATCAGAGAAGAACGTTATAAAATATCGTTATGTAGGCTTATTTTCTCTCTTTGTTATTTTGCTGTTGCTTGTTAGTCCGGCATTTTTAAATTTTACGAGATCTGTTCTTAATTTATTATTACATCAAGAAATTGTTGATTGGATAGTGCCAGATCTTGCAAGGTTGGGCTATTTATGGGAAACTTCTCCTTATAAGGTCTTTGGTGTATATAAGGATGTATTGCTGTATGAAGTTGGGATCGTTCTTTTAGTGTTTGCAGCAATAGGTGTTGTTTGGGGATTTATTAAGAAATTTAAATCTACCTTGTACTTGTCTTCATTTTTTTTCGTCCCATTTATATTGATGAGTTTTGTGTTTAGAGAGGCTTTTGCACCTAGGTACTTTGTTTACTTATTGCCTTTAGTTCATTTGTTTATTGGGGTATTTGTGTACGAGTTTTGTTTTTTTATTTCGTCTAAGTTTGAAATATTAAAAACGAACAAAGGGTTTTTATCAATGACCTTCTTTGTTGTGATACTATTTCTAAGTCAGGTAAAGTACAGAGAGATTTACAGTCTAGTTACGGTAAAATTAAAATCTGGAAATTTGGTGGATAAACGATTGTCGCAATGGTATTTTATGGATTATAAATATGCGTCAACCTATGTAAATCATTTTAAAAAGGAGGGAGATGTTGTTTTTGCAACGCATGTAAATTCAGGGAAGCATTATTTAGGGGATAGTGTAATTCAGTTTCGACAAGTGTATTATGATAGGAAAGCGAAGCAATTTAAAAATTACCCTATAAGTAATAAGTATTCAGAATTAGGTAGAAATATGAATACCATTAAAAAGCTTTATAAAGAGAATGATCGAGGTTGGTTATTAGCAGATCAATCCTATTTTAGGAATAAATTGACTTCTGATAAAGCCAGGAAATGGGTTTTCAGTCATATGAGGTATCATAAAAATGGAACTATTGATGGGGGAGTACAGGTTTTTGCTTGGGATAAATCTAAAAAAGTCCCCAGATATCAAGTAATTGTAGAAGATCTTGGTAAGAGTGATGTTGCTCACTTTTCAGCAGAATACAATGTATATATTAATGACAAAAAAAACTTAAAAATTAATTTGGTATCCGAAAATATAGACAGTGACCAGGAAGCGGCGATGATTTTAAATAGAAAGTTTAGATTGAAATTGAAGAAAAATACAGTTATGAATAAACCTCAGTTGTTTTCAATAGCTATTGATAAAAAATATTTTGTAGAGGGTAATAACCTTGTTCAGTTTTTTTACAATAAAGATTTGCCCGCAAATAAGGAGAAAGAAAAAGGCTTTATTCTTTACGGGTTTAATTTTTCAAAACAATAAAATTAAAATCTAGGTGTAAGAAATTTAAAAAAATAGATGCAATCCACTTTTTGTAATAAAGGGTGGATTTTTTTGTGAAGTTTCATGTTTGCGTTTTTCTGGGTTTACATGCTGATACTATTGGTTGAATTGGCTATAGTTTCAAGTATTGTTTCTATTTATGTAAAAAAGATTTTGTTTTAAAACGCATGTTTTAAGGGGTGTAGGTTTAGGGAATAAAATAATTTCAAAAAAAGCGATTTTTTTCATTGTTGTAACGATAAAAAGATCTAGTTTTGCATCCGCTAAGGAAAACAGCTATTGTTGTTTTGGAAGGCAAGGAGTTCTTTAAAATGCTGGTAAAATTTAGGATTAAGAGTTTTAAAAAATAAATTAAATTTTATTTTTTTATAACGAAAAAAGGTTTTAGATTTGCAGCCGCTAACACGCCAAGCGTTGTTAGTAAAAAAAGAAACAAACCAGATCTATGATCTGACGTTCATTGAAAATATTGAAATTGACAGCGTAAAATTAAAGATTAAATTACGTGTTTTTAGTAACACGAATTCTGATTAGAGTAAGCTAGTATCGTATAAAAATAAGTCACTTCGGTGACTAAAAAAAATAACGATGAAGAGTTTGATCCTGGCTCAGGATGAACGCTAGCGGCAGGCTTAACACATGCAAGTCGAGGGGTAACAGGGAGAAGCTTGCTTTTCTGCTGACGACCGGCGCACGGGTGCGTAACGCGTATAGAATCTACCTTGTACAGAGGGATAGCCCAGAGAAATTTGGATTAATACCTCATAGTATAATTGAATGGCATCATTTAATTATTAAACATTTATGGGTACAAGATGACTATGCGTCCTATTAGTTAGTTGGTAAGGTAACGGCTTACCAAGACATCGATAGGTAGGGGTCCTGAGAGGGAGATCCCCCACACTGGTACTGAGACACGGACCAGACTCCTACGGGAGGCAGCAGTGAGGAATATTGGACAATGGAGGCAACTCTGATCCAGCCATGCCGCGTGAAGGAAGACTGCCCTATGGGTTGTAAACTTCTTTTATATAGGAAGAAACACTCTTACGTGTAAGAGCTTGACGGTACTATATGAATAAGGACCGGCTAACTCCGTGCCAGCAGCCGCGGTAATACGGAGGGTCCGAGCGTTATCCGGAATCATTGGGTTTAAAGGGTCCGTAGGTGGACTAATAAGTCAGAGGTGAAATCCCATAGCTCAACTATGGAACTGCCTTTGATACTGTTAGTCTTGAGTTACTTGGAAGTAGATAGAATGTGTAGTGTAGCGGTGAAATGCATAGATATTACACAGAATACCGATTGCGAAGGCAGTCTACTACGAGTATACTGACACTGATGGACGAAAGCGTGGGGAGCGAACGGGATTAGATACCCCGGTAGTCCACGCCGTAAACGATGGACACTAGTTGTTGGGATTTATCTCAGTGACTAAGCGAAAGTGATAAGTGTCCCACCTGGGGAGTACGGTCGCAAGATTGAAACTCAAAGGAATTGACGGGGGCCCGCACAAGCGGTGGAGCATGTGGTTTAATTCGATGATACGCGAGGAACCTTACCAGGGCTTAAATGTAGGATGCATTAGGTAGAGATACTTATTTCTTCGGACTTCTTACAAGGTGCTGCATGGTTGTCGTCAGCTCGTGCCGTGAGGTGTCAGGTTAAGTCCTATAACGAGCGCAACCCCTATTTTTAGTTGCTAACAGGTTAAGCTGAGGACTCTAAAGAGACTGCCGGTGCAAACCGTGAGGAAGGTGGGGATGACGTCAAATCATCACGGCCCTTACGTCCTGGGCTACACACGTGCTACAATGGTATGGACAGAGAGCAGCCACCTGGCGACAGGGAGCGAATCTACAAACCATATCACAGTTCGGATCGGAGTCTGCAACTCGACTCCGTGAAGCTGGAATCGCTAGTAATCGCATATCAGCCATGATGCGGTGAATACGTTCCCGGGCCTTGTACACACCGCCCGTCAAGCCATGGAAGCTGGGAGTGCCTGAAGTCGGTCACCGCAAGGAGCCGCCTAGGGTAAAACTGGTAACTAGGGCTAAGTCGTAACAAGGTAGCCGTACCGGAAGGTGCGGCTGGAACACCTCCTTTCTAGAGAAAGAGATGTTAGGTTATGAAAATTAAGAATTGTTTAATTCTTTAATTGCTGTTCAATTTTATATTATATACAAGACTAAAAGAAACAGAGTCTCGTAGCTCAGCTGGTTAGAGCGCTACACTGATAATGTAGAGGTCGGCAGTTCGAGTCTGCCCGAGACTACTTTTTTAAAAAAGAGTTAGGTATATAACATATAGGAAATTTTAGAAGTTGAGTATTCGTTAGAAGTCTAACGACTAACTACCCAATACTAGCTACTAGTAATTTTGGGGGATTAGCTCAGCTGGCTAGAGCGCCTGCCTTGCACGCAGGAGGTCATCGGTTCGACTCCGATATTCTCCACAAAAGTCAATTGACAATTATCAGTTGACAATTAGCAATTTTATAATTGTTATTTGTTATTTGAGAATTGTTTATTGCAAAGAGTTCATTGACATATTGAAATACTGATATCGTATGATATTAGAAGTTATATTTTAGAAAAACTAAAATTAATAACGAGCTATAATACAAATAGAGGCATGCATAGCATGCAAACCGTAGAAGGTATTTAGTTTGGGATAAGTATTAATACTTATTTCCTGCTACTAATTACATGATACAAATAATAGAATAAAAGAGCAAAAAGTACAAAAAGCTAAGTAAGGGCGTATGGCGGATGCCTAGGCTCTCAGAGGCGATGAAGGACGCGATAAGCTGCGATAAGCTTCGGGGATTTGCACATAAGAATTGATCCGAAGATTTCCGAATGGGACAACCCAGCATGTTGAAGACATGTTACTCCGCAAGGAGGGCGAACCCGGTGAACTGAAACATCTAAGTAACCGGAGGAAGAGAAAACAATAGTGATTCCGTTAGTAGTGGCGAGCGAACGCGGATTAGCCCAAACCAATCTTGTTTCGGCAAGTTTGGGGTTGTAGGACCACGACATTTGATGTTAATTGAATCAGAACAAACTGGAAAGTTTGGCCATAGAGGGTGATAGCCCCGTACGGGTAAGATTAATTATTGATAGTGGTATCCTGAGTAGTGCGGGACACGAGTAATCCTGTATGAATCCACCGGGACCATCCGGTAAGGCTAAATACTCCTGAGAGACCGATAGTGAACTAGTACCGTGAGGGAAAGGTGAAAAGAACCCTAAGTAAGGGAGTGAAAGAGATCCTGAAACCGTACGCCTACAAGCGGTCGAAGCACATTTACTGTGTGACGGCGTGCCTTTTGCATAATGAGCCTACGAGTTACTGTTTCTAGCAAGGTTAAGTGATTCAGTCACGCAGCCGTAGCGAAAGCGAGTCTGAATAGGGCGTATAGTTAGTAGTAGTAGACGCGAAACCTGGTGATCTACCCATGGGCAGGTTGAAGCTGTAGTAACATACAGTGGAGGACCGAACCCGTTGACGTTGAAAAGTCTTGGGATGACCTGTGGGTAGGGGTGAAAGGCCAATCAAACCAGGAAATAGCTCGTACTCCCCGAAATGCATTTAGGTGCAGCGTTGTGGTTTAGTTTATTAGAGGTAGAGCTACTGATTGGATGCGGGGGCTTCACCGCCTACCAATTCCTGACAAACTCCGAATGCTAATAAATATACACAGCAGTGAGGGCATGGGTGCTAAGGTCCATGTCCGAGAGGGAAAGAACCCAGACCATCAGCTAAGGTCCCCAAATATATACTAAGTTGAACTAACGAGGTTCGATTGCATAGACAGCTAGGATGTTGGCTTGGAAGCAGCCATTCATTTAAAGAGTGCGTAACAGCTCACTAGTCGAGCGATCGAGCATGGATAATAATCGGGCATAAGTATATTACCGAAGCTATGGATTTATGATTTATCATAAGTGGTAGGGGAGCATTCTAGTTGCGTTGAAGGTGTTCTGTAAGGAATGCTGGAGCGTCTAGAAAAGAAAATGTAGGCATAAGTAACGATAAGGCGGGTGAGAAACCCGCCCACCGAAAGACCAAGGTTTCCTCAGCGATGCTAATCAGCTGAGGGTTAGTCGGGACCTAAGGCGAACCCGAAAGGGGTAGTCGATGGACAACTGGTTAATATTCCAGTACCTGCTCACGTTAAAAGTGACGGATTCGTATAGTTGTTGCGTACTGACAGAATAGTACGTTGAAGGGAGTGGTAACACCCCGATAGTACACTGAGACTTCGGTCAAGGTGATAATACAGCGAAGCGAGTTCCAAGAAAAGCGAGTGAAGCAGCCCGTACCCTAAACCGACACAGGTGGTTGGGAAGAGAATTCTAAGGTGCTCGAGTGATTCATGGCTAAGGAACTAGGCAAAATCGCCCCGTAACTTCGGGAGAAGGGGCGCCCATCTATGATGGGCCGCAGTGAATAGGTCCAGGCGACTGTTTATCAAAAACACAGGGCTCTGCTAAAACGAAAGTTGATGTATAGGGCCTGACACCTGCCCGGTGCTGGAAGGTTAAGTGGAGGAGTTAGCTTCGGCGAAGCTCTCAAATGAAGCCCCAGTAAACGGCGGCCGTAACTATAACGGTCCTAAGGTAGCGAAATTCCTTGTCGGGTAAGTTCCGACCTGCACGAATGGTGCAACGATCTGGACACTGTCTCAGCCATGAGCTCGGTGAAATTGTAGTATCGGTGAAGATGCCGATTACCCGCTACGGGACGAAAAGACCCCGTGAACCTTTACTATAGCTTAGTATTGACTTTGGATAAGTAATGTGTAGGATAGGTGGGAGACATCGATCATGCGTCGCCAGGCGTATGTTAGTCGTCCTTGAAATACCACCCTTTGCTTGTCTAGAGCCTAACCCTGCGAAGGGGACAGTGCTTGGTGGGTAGTTTGACTGGGGTGGTCGCCTCCAAAAGAGTAACGGAGGCTTCTAAAGGTACCCTCAGCACGCTTGGTAACCGTGCGTAGAGTGCAATGGCATAAGGGTGCTTGACTGCGAGACTAACAAGTCGATCAGGTTGGAAACAAGAGCATAGTGATCCGGTGGTTCCGCATGGAAGGGCCATCGCTCAAAGGATAAAAGGTACTCCGGGGATAACAGGCTGATCTCCCCCAAGAGCTCACATCGACGGGGGGGTTTGGCACCTCGATGTCGGCTCGTCACATCCTGGGGCTGGAGAAGGTCCCAAGGGTTGGGCTGTTCGCCCATTAAAGTGGCACGCGAGCTGGGTTCAGAACGTCGTGAGACAGTTCGGTCTCTATCTGTAGCGGGCGTTAGAAATTTGCGTGGATCTGACTCTAGTACGAGAGGACCGAGTTGGACTAACCTCTGGTGTATCTGTTGTTCTGCTAAGGGCATTGCAGAGTAGCTACGTTGGGAAGGGATAAGCGCTGAAAGCATATAAGCGCGAAACCCACCACAAGATGAGATTTCTTTAAAGGGTCGTGGAAGATTACCACGTTGATAGGCTATAGGTGTAAAGGCAGTAATGTCATAGCCAAGTAGTACTAATAACCCATAGGCTTTTGTACAAAGAACTTCCGCTAGGCAACTAGCGGGAGGGAAACTCTTTATACATTCTATTACTCCAAATATTATAGCACTTCTAATTTGAATATTATATTTATGGCATCTGTGATGCATTTCAATATGTTAATTATTAAATACTGGTTTAAGAAATTAGACTAGCAAAGACCTTAAGGTGGTTATTGCGATAGGGCTCACCTCTTCCCATTCCGAACAGAGAAGTTAAACCTATCAGCGCAGATGGTACTGCCTAACCGGTGGGAGAGTATGTCACCGCCTTTTTTTGAAACCTCAATCAGTAAAATGATTGAGGTTTTTTTTTGTGATAAACTTAAAATACTTTTTACTGCATCGATACTATTGAACAATGTATACACGAAAGCTGATATTGAAACAATACAATCCTATAAAAAAATCCCTCTTATTATCTAATAAGAGGGATTTAATGAATTATAAATGACTAAAGCTTATTGTTTTCTTTCCAACAGAGCCATATAGAAACCGTCAAAACCACTTTCTGAAGGTAGAACTTTGTTATCCTTTATGAATACAAATTCATCATTGTTAGAAAGGAATTTCTTTACTTGGTTTTCGTTTTCAGATGGTAAAATAGAACAAGTTGCATAAACTAACTTACCACCTTTTTTAACTAATTTTGAATAGTTGGCAAGGATTTCTTCTTGTGTACGTTTGATGTTCTCGATAAACTCTGGTTGTAATTTCCATTTGGCATCTGGGTTTCTTTTAAGAACCCCTAATCCTGAGCAAGGCGCATCAATTAAAACTCTATCCGCGCTATTATGGAGTTTTTTAATGGTTTTGGTACCTTCTATTTGTTTTGGTGTTATATTGTGTGCACCAGCACGTTTGGCACGTCTTTTAAGCTCTTTTAATTTCCCACCATAGATATCCATTGCTACAATAGAGCCTTTGTTTTCCATAAGTGCAGCAAGATGCAATGTTTTACCTCCTGCTCCGGCACAAGTATCAATAACCCGCATTCCCGGTTTAACTTCGAGATATTCAGCTACGAGTTGTGAAGAGGCATCTTGAACTTCAAATAAACCACTTTTAAAAGCGTCGGTTCTAAAAACATTTTTTCGTTCTTTAAGAATTAAAGCGTCTTTATATTTAGGATCGACAGTAGTTTCAACTTCATTGTCATTTAATGTTCTTTCTAAGTTTTGACGAGACCCTCTCAATGTATTGGCACGAAGAACAACGGGAGCTTGGATGTTTAAGGCTTTAATTTCTTTATCCCAATTTTTCCCTAACTCTTGAACACCTAATTCGTCTAACCAGTCAGGTATAGATTCTTTTATTTTACGTATTGATTGTACTTCATCAAATCTGCCTTTGATACGTCTAACAGGCGCATTAGTAAAGTATTTCCAATCAGGTAATTCTATACCTCTAAGAACCGCCCAAACAGTAAAAAGTTTCCAAAGGTTTTCTCTAGAGTAATGATCTTTAGTTTCAGCAACTTCATTATAAAGACGCTTCCATCTGACAATTTCATAAATAGTTTCTGCAACAAATTTTCTATCTCTAGCTCCCCATCTCGGGTCTTTTTTAAGTGCAGCTTCAACTGCTTTATCAGCGTATATACCTTCGTTAAATATGGCATTTAATGAATCGATAACTGTGAATACTAAATTTCTGTGTAAACGCATAGTCATTATTTTGAGAATGCAAAGGTACTTAAATCAGACCGTAAAGAAGAATTTGCTACTTTTTCTTTTTAGAAAAATCACGTATAATAACTTTTCTACGTTTTTCTAAAATATAAAACGATGTATAATAACCGTCTTGGTTATTATTTAATACAATTGGTATATTGTTTCTTGACAATCTTAGTTTACTGCTAAGTATTGAATCATCCATAGTAAGTGTATATTCACCATTTGGAAGATAAAATTCGAAATGTCCCTTACTATCAGTTAACGTACTGTAAGTTTTTTCTTTTGTAGCTGTTATTTTAATTCTAGATAAATCCATAGGTTGTTCATCTGTGATGGCAATTTTTTGACGGTCAATGATAACATCACCATATAATTTAACTCCCCTTGAATAAGGTATAAAAACAACATCTTCACTATCGATATTAATTGAATCATTAACTTGTGGAAACCAGCCTTTTAAGTCTTCCAATGCTAAAACGTTAAATTTGTATTTTGCAAGTGGGACTTTGTTAATTTTAGCGATTCCTCTTGGGTTAGTAATAACTTCTTTAGTTCCTAGTGATACTACGATGTTGTCTAATATAACTTCGTCATATTCTTTGATACCATTACCGTTGCTGTCTTGAAAAGCTATAAAAGGTACATTAACCGTATGCTTTTTAGCAAAGGGTATAGGTATACCAAATTCTTTTCTAATCCCCATCCCTAGGGTGAAGTTAGACGATTGAGTTTTACCAATATTTGCAGTTGAGTATTGTTGTTGTTCAAAATTGATAAAACTATAGTCGGAACTATTATAAAAATAACTAGATGTAAAACTAAATCTCCAGTTAGTTTTTGAAAAGTAGTATAAACTTGGACTGATCCCGAATGAGTTGTTATTTGCAGTATTTCTATAAGTATAACTTGTATTTGTTTCTAAAATAAAGCGTCTATTTTTAAATGTATATTGGTTTTGGACAGATCCACGTATTAATTGTGGAATTTTGGTAAGTAAAGCAACATTTTGATTAGGATTAATTGAGGTAAATCCATAATTGTATTTGAAAGTAAAATTCCAAATTTTATATCGCGTTAATGTCGTAAAATCGAAATTAAATAAATTATCAGTAGGAGTAGCTAGAATTTCTTGTGTTAGACCAAATCTAAAGTTAAAAGATGTTTGTAAGTTATGTTCGGGTTTGTATATGGAAAATCTATGTTCATACCCCCTGGTTTTAAATTTGTAGGTCGCATAGTCTCTTAAATCATAAAATAAACCGTTTTGTACTGATCCGAGTTTTGTTTTCTTAGTGATGTTAAATCTGTTATTAGCAAAAGAAGTAGATAATAGTTTGATATCCTGATTTGCTAAAAAGGAGTTAGTTTGTTGAAAACTGTTACTTAAATTAATTGTGCGTCTAGAAGACATTTTAAAAGAAGTGCGATGATTAGCGTTAAGTCTTTCTATAGTGGAATTACCGAATTTAGGATCGGTGTATCGACCATTTACATTAAATTTTAATTTTCTAGATAATGTTGAGCTAATTCCAGCTGTATAGGCATAACCTACTCTTTTGAATCCTGTTGTTTTATATTCATTGGTGGATTGTGCTGCTGAAAAATTAAAACGATGTTTTCTAAACAAATTAATTTGAGGACTAACGGTAATTATATTTGTAGTTCTGCCGTAAGTAAGGTTGTTACTTCTTCCATACGAGGTACTAATGCTGAAGAAGTTTGTAAAGAAACTGTAACTAGCACCATAGGATTCATTGTTTTTTTTCTGGAATTGATCTTTGGATACAGAATAAAAAGCCGTTACTCTGTTGTTATTATTTAATCTGTAACTAGAGCGTATCCCTGTTCCGCCTGTAGAAAGTCCAGCAATATTGGTATTTGTTTGGCCGATTTCGAAAGATTTTCTATCATCAAAATATGCGACGTTCCACGGTACATCTTGAATGAAACGGTTGTTATAATAAGGTTTACTGAAATTGAAATTAGTGTTATAGGTTAAAACACCGTTATTTTTCAATTGTTTTACCCCTCTTAAATTAATAAACATGAATGGATTATCAGCTAAGATGTTTTGGATATACATATCCATGGTCAAAGGTATGGATGGGTATCCGTAATTTTGCATGTCAATTTCATTAGGAAGTTTAATGAAAGAAACTTTTGCCGTTTTTTTATAAGTTTTTTTTGTTCCTGATTTGTCCTCTTTACTATTTATAACTAAGTCATACTTTTTGAAATATTTATTCTCGTATGGTGTATAAGTTGTATTGGAAACTTTCCTTTGATTTCTATCATCTTTTTGAATAGCAGAAGCGTAATAGCTAAAGTCCGCTTCTTCACCTACATCAAGACTGATGCTATTATTTTTTTTTACAATTTCTTTTTCAACGTTTGTAGTGTCAGAAATAAATAAATCTTTTTTAGGAATTTTATGATTTATCGAAATATCTTGTTTATAATTCCCTTTATTAACGATGCTATATTCAAATTTTTTATTGAATTCTTCGTTTTTAAAATAGAATCTATTGGCGGTTTTTACACCAATATCCCATTTAACTTGTTTTTTTGTACGTATGATAAATGAATTGTCACCGATTTGTTGACCATCCAAGTCTAAAATAAAACTATTGATAATCACTTCGCTATTACCTGATTTTAATTTAGAAGGTACTACAATAACCGGTATAACTAGTGTGTCATTTACTTGTAGGTTGTAAGTTTTGTCAGGGTTAATGATACTACTCCAGTCGTTAGGTATAAGAACGTCTAAGGTGAAGTTTAGATTATCATTACTGTTATTGATTATTTTAAGAACATTTGAAATTAAACCAGATTTTTCAATCTCAATTTCAGGTTTGATAAACTTGGTTTTAACTTTCTCCGCGGAAGAACCCTTATATCCATCATTGTTGGATATAGAAGGAGAAGTTTGAGCATTAGTTATTCCTAAATAAAAGAATAACGAAAAGGTCAAAAAAACTCGAAGAACTGTATGAAGATTTTTAAGGGGTATCAAATCTAAATTAAATGTTTTCTTCTAGACGGAAATTAAAAGTTAATCCGAAAGTACCTGGGTTATATGACATACCAGGTCTAATTCTTAATTCAATTTTAAAGGTGAATTCACTGTAATTGCTTATATAGTCTCCAACACCGTTAACGTTTTGTGTGCATGCTCCAGCGTTAATAATATCAGAGATATCTAAAGTACCTGCATTAGGTTTTATAAGTTCAAGAACATTAGTTACATCGCTAAGAGGTACAAAATTGGAATAGTCTGTTGATGTCATACAGTCATTAATCGCGCGAATCTCAAAAATACTTAATAATGGATTTTGACCAAGGCCATCACCATATAAATGTAACTGTTCTAATTCATCTGTCGGGGCTCCATCGTTGTCTAACAGAATTTTTAAATTCCAAGAGCATAAAACATCAGGTGTCGTTTTATCAGTAACACGAATTTTAAGTCTAGCTATAGTTTTGCGAGGGAAACCACCTTCATAAGATGAGAACTTATCAAAAACAAATTCATTATTCCCTGTGTCTTCCAAAAATAACTCTACAGATCCACAGTGCGTTTGAGAATTTGATAAGTTAATTATGAAAACAAAAAATAGAAAAAATATGAATTGAATTTTCTTCAAGTTGCTAATTGTTTTATACAGTAAAAGGATGTAATTGAACTACATCCTTTTACTTAAGTATAATTATTTGTTTACTATTGATCTTCTAATAAGATGTATTGTACATACATAGTATAAACACCAGGTTCAGCATAAGAAGAAGCACCATTAACAGTAGCAATATCTTGAGCTGCAGCTAAAGTATGGTCATAAGCCATTGGGAAAGTAGCAGGTAATCCTGGAAGAATTCTATAATCAATTGTATAGTAATAATCAGAAGTTGTACCAGTTTGGTTTAAATAAGTTCCACCTGGCATAAAGTCTTCAACTCCACTAGTACC
Organism: Flavicella sp. IMCC45537; assembly: GCF_057197705.1. Classification (NCBI taxonomy): domain Bacteria; kingdom Pseudomonadati; phylum Bacteroidota; class Flavobacteriia; order Flavobacteriales; family Flavobacteriaceae; genus Flavicella; species Flavicella sp. IMCC45537. The sequence continues at coordinate 1,093,247 of NZ_CM170067.1, read as the reverse complement.
ACTATGACCAGCAATATATTTACCAGTAGGTCCTGGAGGTGTTCCTGCAGAATTTACATAAATATTATTCTGGTGTAATGCAATTGGATCCGCAGCTACTCCTGCGGTAATTCCATCACTTTGATTTGTAGTTCTGTCATTTTGGAATTGTGCACTATAATCTCTTGTTTGGATTAATGGATCCACAATAGCAGGAATAGCAGAGTTTGGAGTGTTTTGTCTGATTTCTAATAAACTTAAAGGTAATTCTCCAACAGCGTTTACATTATCTCCGTTACCATAGTCAATTTGTTGATCCCAAAATCCATCTCCTGAATTTCCTTGTGATCTACCCACAGCATATAAATCCCAACTTACTGTAGAACTAACTTTTAAGATAGTTGCTGCATATTGAGTAATACCAGCTTGATATTCGTTGATGTCATCAAATACAAATTGAATTTGATCTGGTGTTGTCATTTCCAATTGAAGTACAGGCTGTAAGTCAAGTGTAATTGAAACATCTTTTTCATCGATAAGCTGTGCACTTGCAGTAGTTCCAATAAGAGCTGCTGCTGCTGCGAATAATTTAAACTTGTTTGTTGTTTTCATTGTTTTTTAAAATTAGGGGTTAGTAATTGTTTATATTAATTTATTGAAAATTCCATTTTGGCTGCTTGTATTTCTTCTGAATTCTCAAAATCTAATACTCCTACAGCAATATAATCACCGGGTTCTACATCAGGTGGTATCTGAAAAATAAAATCTCTTACCAAATCAGGTAGAATAGTGAATTTTTTCACTTTTAATCTTTGTTGTGTTCCGGTCTTTAAGTTTGTCAAATCAATATACGATGTGCAATATGAAATACCATCACCTTTATTTTCAGCGATAATCGATATTTTTTTACCAGTTTCGTTATAAACAAAATCTATGAATTCGACTTCATTAAGTGCTACGTTAGGAGGGTTTTGGTATACAAATACACCAAAAGCAAATGTAGGTATAACACCTAAAGCAACTGTGCCTTCTGATTTATTATCTGGGCTCAATGAAGTACGAGCTTCTTGTTGCTCAATCATGATAATACTCCAAGCTGCTTTCGCGCCAGATTCAGAAACAGGCACTGAAACTGTAAAATCAACTTTTCGTTTTTCATGTGGTTTCAATTCTACAAAAGTTGGGCTTATTGAAACCCATTTAGATAACGAATATTTTCCTTCTCCAGCTTCTAAAAATTGACTTTTTCCCTTTCCATTCATATTAAAGTCCAACATTTTAAGTCCGAAACTTTTAGAAGATGGAGTGTCATTGTTAATAGTTATACTATAAACTTTTGACTGACCTTGTTTTAAGTTTAAATGAAAATGTGCTGGAGAAACAGAAACACCGGAAGTCTTTTTGTCTGACGAAATTCCAACTTTTTTTACAGATTTATTCTGTGAATAAACAGAAGTTAAAAACAGCAGTAATACTGCAATAGGGGTATATTTTTTAAGAAGATACATTAATCGGGGGTATAGGGTAATATTAATTGTATGTGTAACAAATATAAATGGTTTTATCGGAAAAACAAATAAAAGTGAAAGAAATTAATGTTTTGTTAAAATGTCAAGTTGCTTATTTTATTCCGATGTTTTAAATAGATAATTTAGTCTTTTAGAATTTATTGATTAGTTTTGACAAGAGTTTTTAGTTGAAAATGAAAGATTTTAATATACCAGTATCTTATTTAAAAGGGGTTGGACCTGCTAGAGCGGAGTTGCTATTGTCCGAATTAAGGATAAGGAAGGTTCAAGATTTGTTTTCACTTATCCCGATAAGATATATCGATAGATCAAAATTTTATAAGGTAAGAGAGTTACAGCCTAACTCATCTGAAGTGCAAATGATAGGTGAAATCTTAAATTTTAACGAGGTTAAACAAAAAAGAGGTTCTCGTTTTACGGCCGTTTTTAAAGATCTTTCAGGAACTATTGAGTTAGTGTGGTTTAAAGGAGGGAAATGGTTAAAAGATTCCATCAAAGAGGGGAAGAGTTATGTTATTTATGGAAAATTGAAATTTTATAATGGCAATTTCAGTATGGCGCATCCAGAGGTTGAATTACTATCTTTATTTGAAAAAAGTTTGCGACCTGGTATTCAGCCCGTCTACCCCTCAACCGAAAAGTTAGCAGGAAGAGGAGTATCGAATAAAGTTATGTGTACTATTCTGGAGCACGTATTTAGGGATTTTTATGGTGGAATAAAAGAATCTTTACCTGTTGATATCATTGAAAAATTTGGATTTTTATCTAAACGTGAATCCTTATTAAATATTCACTTCCCTAAAAATCAAGAATTACTTGCTAAAGCTGAATATAGATTAAAATTTGAAGAGTTGTTTTTTTTACAATTACAGATATTGCACAAAAAAATAAACATCAACCAAAAAATTGCCGGTTATACTTTTGGTCTAGTTGGTGAAAAGTTCAATGATTTTTATAAGAATGGTTTAAGTTTTGATTTGACAAATGCGCAGAAAAGAGTTTTAAAAGAAATCAGAAAGGATGTGGGGTCTGGTGTTCATATGAATAGACTTTTACAAGGAGATGTTGGTTCAGGGAAAACTATTGTCGCTACATTAGCCATGCTGTTGGCCTTAGATAATGGGTTTCAGGCAGCCTTAATTGCTCCAACAGAGATATTAGCAAATCAACATTTTTTTAGTGTAAAAGAGGCGCTTGGAAATTTAAATATAAAAGTGAGTTTGTTGACTGGTTCTTCCAAAACTAAGGAAAGAAAGGGAATTCATGCCGCATTAGAGGATGGATCTTTAGATATTTTAGTAGGGACTCACGCTTTACTGGAGGATAAGGTAAAGTTTAAAAATCTTGGATTAGCAATTATAGATGAACAACATAGATTTGGAGTAGCTCAAAGGTCTAAGATGTGGATGAAGAATGTCAAACCACCCCATGTTTTGGTAATGACGGCAACCCCAATTCCTAGAACCTTAGCAATGAGTGCTTATGGAGATTTAGATATTTCTGTAATCGATGAGTTGCCTCCAGGAAGGAAAGAGATTACCACGGTACATCGTTTTGATAGTAATCGATTAAAAGTATTCAAGTTTATGAGGGACGAGATTACCAAAGGAAGGCAGGTGTATGTTGTATATCCTTTGATAGAAGAATCAGAGGCAATGGATTATAAAGACCTAATGGATGGGTATGAAAGTATAGTACGTGAGTTTCCTTCTCCAAACTACCAAATTAGCATTGTTCATGGAAAAATGAAAGCTGCTGATAAAGAATTTGAGATGAATAGATTTGTAAAGGGAGAAACACAGATTATGGTAGCAACTACCGTGATTGAAGTAGGAGTAAATGTACCAAATGCGAGTATAATGATTATTGAAAGTTCTGAACGGTTTGGATTGTCTCAATTACATCAATTGCGTGGTAGGGTAGGTAGAGGAGCAGAACAAAGTTATTGTGTACTGATGTCTTGTTATAAATTGTCAGCCGATGCTAAAAAAAGAATTGAAACCATGGTAAGTTCTTCTGATGGATTTGAGATTGCAGATGTTGATTTAAAACTTCGTGGACCAGGAAACCTCATGGGGACGCAACAAAGTGGTGTTTTAAATTTAAAAATAGCAAATTTAGTTCAGGATACCGAAATATTGGAAAAGGCCAGGCAAACTGCTATCGAACTTCTTAAGATAGATCCTGAATTAAAAAATGAGAAAAATAAAAACTTGTCTGAAGTTTATTCTTCTTTTGTCAAAAAATCAAATCTATGGTCTAATATCAGCTAGGATTTTGTAAAAAAATTAGAAATCTTATCTTTTATAGATAGTTTTTCATTTTCGTGATAGCTGTTTCCATAACCATAGCCGTATCCATAACCATAGCCGTATCCGTATCCGTATTTTCCATTAGAGGTAAAATCGTTAAGAATATAACCAATATTTTGTACTTCACCATTGATGTATTTGTCATCGATCATTTTCATCATTCCTCGTTTAGAGAAGTTTTGGCGGATTACGTAAATATTAGCATCGGAGTATTTTAAAAGTTCAAAAGCATCTGAAACCAAACCTACTGGTGGAGTATCAATTATGATGAAATCATACTGTGTTTTTAAGGTGTCGAAAAACTTAGTAGTGTTAGATCCTAGTATTAGTTCGGAAGGATTTGGAGGAATTGGACCAGAAACAATTAGATCCATATTTGGGATTTCTGTTTTATGGGTGATTTCTTCAATTGTTTTTTGATTGATCAAATAGTTTACAACTCCAATATTATTATCAATATTGAAATCATTAAATATTTTTGGTTTTCGAAGATCTAATCCAATAAGTATCGTTTTTTTACCACTCAAAGCAAATGCAGTTGCCATGTTAATTGAGACCATTGTTTTTCCTTCACCACTAACAGAGGAGGTTAATAAAATGGTTTTGTTTCTACTGAATTTATTGTCGCTTTCCCTTGATTCGGTCAAAAATTTGATATTAGATCGCAAGGCTCTAAAGGATTCTGCTACCGATGATTTGGGTCTTTCAAAAACTGCAAGATTTGTGGAACTAGTATTCTTTCCAATGACACCTAGAACAGGGATTGAATAACTTTTCTCTATCTCCTCAACACTACTAATACTATCGTCTAATAATTGTTTAAGTACGATATACATCAAAGGAAAGATGATAGCCAGCATTAGTGAAACCATGTAATTGAACGAGGTTCTAGGTTTTGATGATCCTTGTCCAACATCTTTGGCTATATCTAATACTTTAATGTCCGAAACGTTTGCAGCAATTGCTGTTCCGGCCTCGTAACTTTTTTGTTTTAGGTAAGTATAATTACTTTCTGTTTGTTCATAATTTCTTGAGTATTTTACTAATTCTTGCTCAAGCTGAGGGATTTTTTTTAGTTCTCTGTTTAGTTTGTTTAATCTTTTATTAAGTTGATTGATATCGTTTTTGTTTTTTTTCTCCAAAGAGGTTAAATTTTCTACAACAATCTTTTTTCTAGACTCAATTCTGTTTCTAATATCAATCATCTCTGGGTGAATCGCAGTAACTCCTGCATCTTCTAATTCGTTTTTCAAGGTAACCAAAGTGATCAGTTCCTGAGTGTTCGAAATTGTGGTAGGTTCGTTAATTTCGGTAATTGTAGGAGCTGGTATGTCTTTTGAACGCTGATCATGTGAAATAAGATAATTCCGTAAGTTTTTTATGTAATCTTGACTTCTTTGCTTTATCAAAAGTTTCTCATCAATTTCAATAATCTTTTCAAATAAACGATTTCCTTCTGTTTCAACATTATACAAATTTGTCGAATCTTTGAATTTAGAAAGCTCAATTTCTAATTGTTGTAGTCGTTTTGCTTCATTTTTAAATAAAGTATCGATATATTTTTTCGTTTTTATGGCGTAAGAGATTTTATTCTCTTTTTGATCGTTACCAAGTACCTTAACAGATGTGTTTAGGTAATCCACTAGTCTACCTTTATTGGAGCCTGTAAGTGATAGGTCTAATAGGGAAGTGCCAGATTTCAAATCTTTTATATAAATACCACGATATTTATTTACAGTACTGTTAATATTTTTAAATTTTATATAGTATTTTTTAGTTTTGATGAAGTCGTATTTCTTTTCGATCAGGAATTCACAAAAAGGGGTTTTAACGGTGTCTCTGATGTCAAATTCTTTCTGAAATAAAATTTCACTAGGAGTAAAAACTGTTTTTCTATCGTTCGCATACTCATAAAGTGTTCTTGTTGATTCAATATTCTCAAAATTAACAGTTACAATAGCTTTGTTTTTCTCTAGGAATTGAATTCCAATTTCTGTGTTTGCTAACTGATATTTAGAAGAATCTGTTTTTATTTTAAATGGGATTTTTCCGTAAACATCTTCTAGTCTGTATTTACCTTCTTCGAGATAATCGATGTAAAATTTTAGTTGTTTTACAACTTTTTCATTATGAGTCCTTGATTTGAACCTAGCTTTTATTGTTTCTACGATGTTACTAGATCCTCCCCAGTTAAAAGCAATATTTGTGCTTGATGAAAATAGAGGATTCTGCTCTTCTTTTACACTAATGGTTGTGTGGATTGCATATGACTTTTCTTCATATCCGTTTTTGAATTTAGCAATACTTAAGGCTATAATTGAGGTAACAACGAAAAGTTTCCAGTAACCAACTATTTTATACAATAATGGCTTTAAATCTATAGAATTTTCCTCTTGGGATTCATTGAATGAAGAATTCTTGTTTTTCATATAGATTGTTTAGAATGATTTTATCAATAACAAAGTTGTCGCGATAATTGAAAATACAGAGGCGAGAGTGGTGAAGGTTTGCAACCCGGTTGTTCCAATACCCCAAGATTTTGTTTTTATGGGGTTCACGAAAATGATGTCATGTGGAAGAATATTAAAAACCTCAGAATCAAAAACGTCAATTTGAGTTATGTCAACCGTATATTTTTTTAATCCGTCAAATTCTTCTCTAAGTACCTCCACTTTTGTTCTGTCCCCAGTCGCGATAATGTCCCCAGAGTTAGCAATAGCCTCTACAATATTTACTTTGTTCTGATATATAATATGCGTTCCTGGAGCACCTATATCACCCAGTATTGTGTATTTTATTCCTGCCAATTTAACGGTAACAAATATGTTTTTATCAAAATTGATATAATATTTTAATTCGGATTTAACCTTAATACGAACCTCCTCAATAGTGTAACCAAGTACATTTACGTTTCCAACGTAAGGAAGTCTTATGTTTCCATGTTCGTCGATGGTGTAACCTGTAAAGTAGAGATTAGAACCCCCGGTACTATTGTTATTTGTTTGGTTATTATCATTATTGTTAAACAACTTCACTAGATCCTCATTTTTGGATTTCAAGGTAATGTACAAGATATCATTAACTTGAAGCTTGTAGGGTGTGTCGTTTATTTTATGGATGTCTTCTTTTTCAATAGGTTCTCCTTGGAAATAGACTAGTTTTCTATGAGGAACACAAGAATTAAGAATAATTGAAAAACTAATTACTATAAATAATTTGTTCATGGTTAGTTTTTTTATCAATTTACAAATATAAATTTTATTGGTTATAAACAATGAATTTTCTATTACTTTTGCTCATACCTACATGCTGTCTTAATTATGTTTTTTATTCAAAAAGAGTATTTTCAATATTTGTTACGATCGACGAATCAACATGGAGTTCATTCTCCATTTATTTTTAATCTCTTGATAAGTTGCATTTATTTAAAAAGCCCCAAAGGTCAAGTTGATAGATTTAACGTATATAAAGCTTGTTTATTACACTCAAAAGAAATCTTGGAGGTAGAAGATTTTGGTGCTGGTTCTAAGGTGTTTAAAGGCAAACAACGAAAGGTTTCGGAAATAGCTAAAGTAGCGGGCATTAAAAAAAAGTATGGGTTACTATTAATGCGTATGATGGAATATTTTGATGTAGAGAATTGTTTGGAGATAGGAACTTCTCTAGGTATGGCCTCGAATTCTTTATGTAGAAATACAGATAATTTCAATTTAACAACTTTAGAAGGGTGTGAAAACACGATTGATTTTGCAGAGAGAAATATGACCAAGCAAGGTAATTCTAATGTGAAATATGTTGTAGGTAACTTTGATGTAACACTTCAAAAGGTTTGTGAAAAGCAAGTTTTTGATTTTGTTTTTTTTGACGGAAACCACACCAAAAGTGCAACATTAAATTACTTTAATCACTGTTTAGGAAGTAAACATAATAATAGTGTTTTTATTTTTGATGATATATATTGGAGTAAAGGAATGAAAGAGGCGTGGTCACAAATTAAGAAGCATCCTGAAGTTACTGCTACGATTGATTTATTTCAATGGGGAATTGTTTTCTTCAGAAAGGAACAAGGAAAAGAACACTTTACAATTCGATTTTAACGATGAAAATATATACGAAAACGGGAGACAAAGGTACGACAGGGTTGTACGGAGGCACAAGAGTCTCAAAAGGTGATTTAAGAATTGAAACTTATGGTACAGTTGATGAGCTGAACTCTTATTTGGGGTTGATCCGTGATCAAAATTTGGACACGCAAAGTTTTGAAAGTTTGATTAAAATTCAGAAAGATTTGTTTGTGATTGGGGCGGTACTTGCGACTCCGTTAGACAAGGAAATTTTGAAGAATGGAAAAAGGAGATTGGCGGATACTAAGGTTACCGAAGAAATGGTTTTATTTCTAGAGGAGCAAATAGACAATATAGAAAAGGATTTGCCGGTAATGACGCATTTTGTTTTGCCAGGCGGTCATAGTACTGTGTCATATTGTCATATTGCGAGGTCGGTTTGTAGAAGAGCTGAGCGTTTGATAGTGATTTTGATGGGAAATGAATTGATTGAAGAGAACGTTTTAAAGTATATTAACCGACTTTCTGACTACCTTTTCGTATTGGCACGGAAGTTGACTTTTTACAATAAAGCTGAGGAAATAAAATGGATTCCTTAAGTTGAAATGAGACGTTCTTTTAAAATATTGAAATACATAAAAAAAGACTTGATTTTCTCAGAAAAAAAATTATTTTTGCACAAATAACTCAATTAATAGTAAGATGTACTGGACTTTAGAATTAGCTTCGTATTTGGCAGATGCACCATGGCCTGCAACAAAAGATGAATTAATAGATTATGCTATTAGAACAGGAGCTCCGTTAGAAGTAGTAGAGAACCTACAGAGTATGGAGGATGAAGGAGATGCATATGAATCTATTGTTGAAATATGGCCGGATTATCCTACAGAGGAGGATTATTTTTGGAATGAAGATGAATATTAGAAAAAAACAAATATTATCATTTAAAAGTCTCTATTGAGGCTTTTTTTTTGTGTATTTTTGAACGTGTTTTTTATGTGTTTCAAAAACAGTGATTTAGCATTTTATAGAGTGTTTGTAAATGTAAAAATCATTTAAAAAAGAAAAATCAACAACTTGTAAGTTGTTAAAAAAATAAAATTATGAGTATTTTAAATTCTGTCCTTAAAATTTTTGTGGGTGATAAACAAAAAAAGGACTTAAAGTTATTGCAGCCAATTGTAGATAAAGTTCGTTCGTTTGAAGGAGAAATGAATAGTTTATCAAATGATCAGCTGAGGGCAAAATCAGAGGGCTTTAAAATAAAAATTAAAGAAGCTACGCAACCTTTTGATGATAAAATTTCTGCATTAGAAAAAGAGGCAGTTGATGCACATATCGATAGAAAAGAACAAATATTTACGGAAATAGATGCGTTGAAAGACGAAGCATATGATGCTTCAGAAGCTGTTCTTGAGGAAATTATGCCAGAAGCTTTTGCGGTGGTTAAGGAAACTGCGAAACGTTTTACAGAAAAAGAGGTAGTTGAAGTTACGGCCTCTGTATTTGATAGAGAACTTTCAAGAGTTAAGGAGTATGTTACTTTGAATGGTGATAGTGCTGAATGGGCTACCTCTTGGGATGCTTCTGGTACACCAGTAACCTGGGAAATGATTCATTATGATGTTCAGCTAATTGGTGGATCTGTTTTGCATAAAGGTAAGATTGCAGAAATGATGACAGGGGAAGGTAAAACATTGGTTGCTACTTTGCCAATTTTCCTTAATGCATTAACCGGGAAAGGAGTTCATGTGGTAACAGTGAATGATTATTTAGCGAAAAGGGATGCCGCTTGGATGGCGCCTATTTGGGAATTCCATGGTTTATCTGTTGATTGTATTGATCATCACCAACCGAATTCAGAAGAAAGAAGAAAAGCTTATAATTCAGATATTACCTATGGTACAAATAATGAATTTGGTTTCGATTATTTGAGAGATAATATGGCGCATTCTCAAAAAGATTTGGTGCAAAGAGCTCCAAACTTTGCTATTGTAGATGAGGTGGATTCTGTATTAATTGATGATGCTCGTACTCCGTTAATTATTTCTGGTCCGATACCACAAGGAGACCGACATGAATTTAACGAGTTGAAACCAAGTGTTCAGGCTATTGAAAAAATTCAGCGTCAGTATTTGGTTGGAGTATTGGCAGAAGCAAAAAAAATGATTGCAGATGGAAATACGGAAGAGGGGAGTATTCTTTTATTAAGAGTTTACAGAGGGCTTCCTAAGAACAAAGCATTGATCAAGTTTTTGAGTCAAGAAGGGGTAAGACAATTACTTCAAAAGACTGAAAATACTTATATGGCAGATAATAATAGAGAGATGCCAAAAATTGATAAGGAACTTTATTTTGTTATCGATGAAAAAAATAATTCTATTGAGTTAACAGATAAAGGAATTCAATACATTTCTGGAGAAGGGGATCAAGATTTCTTCTTATTACCAGATATTGGTGTTAAAATTGGTGAAATAGATGAAAGTGATGCTACAGTAGAAGAAAAAGTAGCTCAAAAAGAAGAGTTGTATAACGACTTTAGTATAAAAAGTGAGCGTGTTCATACCTTAAATCAGTTGTTAAAGGCGTATACTTTATTTGAAAAGGATAAGGAATATGTGGTAATGGACAACAAGGTTAAAATTGTAGATGAGCAAACAGGTCGTATCATGGATGGTCGTCGTTATTCTGATGGTTTGCACCAGGCAATTGAAGCAAAAGAAAATGTGAAGATTGAGGCTGCAACACAAACCTTTGCAACTGTAACTTTGCAAAATTACTTTAGAATGTATCGTAAGTTAGGTGGTATGACGGGTACTGCGATAACAGAAGAAGGAGAATTTTGGGAAATCTACAAGTTAGATGTAGTTGAAATTCCAACAAATAAACCTTTGTTACGTGATGATAAAGAGGATTTAGTATATAAAACAACTAGAGAAAAGTACAATGCCGTAATTGATGAAATTGTTACGTTGGTTGAAAAAGGAAGACCGGTATTGGTGGGTACTACGTCAGTTGAAATTTCTGAGTTGTTGGCAAGAATGCTATCATTAAGAAAAATTAAACATAATGTATTAAATGCCAAATTGCATAAACAAGAGGCTCAGATTGTGGCTGATGCGGGTAACTCTGGTATGGTGACCATCGCAACAAATATGGCAGGACGTGGAACGGATATTAAATTATCTGATGATGTAAAAGCTGCTGGAGGTTTGGCAATTATAGGTACTGAAAGACATGATTCTCGACGTGTTGATAGACAGTTAAGAGGTCGTGCTGGACGTCAAGGAGATGTTGGTTCTTCACAATTTTATGTTTCGTTAGAGGATCATTTGATGCGTATTTTTGGTTCGGATAGAATTGCAAAAATGATGGATAGAATGGGGTTAGAGGAAGGTGAAGTAATTCAGCATTCTATGATTTCTAAATCTATTGAGAGAGCTCAGAAAAAAGTAGAAGAAAATAACTTTGGAGTTCGTAAAAGATTATTAGAGTATGATGATATCATGAACGCTCAACGTGAGGTAGTTTACAAACGTCGTCGTCATGCTTTGGATGGGAAACGTTTACAGATAGATATTGTAAATATGATTTATGATACATGTTCGTCTATTATTACCTCAAATAAACAAACGGATAATTATACAAATTTTGAGTTTGAGTTGATTCATTTCTCAGGAATGCCATCTCCATTTACTAAGGAAGAATTTAAAAATCTTGCAGCAGATAAATTGGTTGATGATTTGTATGATAAAGTGTATGCATATTATACAGAGAAAGTTGTAAGAAATGCTTCAACAGCATTTCCTGTAATTAAAAATGTTTATGAAAATGAGGCTGATAAATATGAACGTATTGTAGTGCCTTTCACGGATGGGGTAAAAACATTACAAGTTGTTACAAATCTGAAAGAAGCTTTTGAGTCTGAAGGAAAAACATTGATCAGTGATTTTGAGAAAAATATTACGTTAGCGATTATTGATGAGACTTGGAAAGATCATTTAAGAAAAATGGATGATTTGAAACAATCTGTGCAAAATGCTTCTTATGAACAAAAAGATCCGTTACTTATTTATAAGTTTGAAGCTTTTGAATTATTTAAAGGAATGTTAGATAAGGTAAACAAAGATGTTTTGTCATTTTTGTTTAAAGGTGAGTTACCAACACAAGGTGCAAACGAAATTTCTGAAGCTCCTGTTGAAAAACGTGAAAAATTAAATGTGAGTAAGGAAGAGGTTCAAAACATCTCTGAATCGTCTATGTCTAGAGATACAAGAGAACAAAAAATTCCTGAAACTATTATTCGTGAAGAACGTAAAATAGGTAGAAATGAAAAGGTCACCATTAAAAATGTTATGAGTGGTGAGAATAAAGAAGTTAAGTACAAACAAGCCATTCCGATGCTTGATAAAGGGGATTGGGTGTTAGTTGAGGACTAATAAAAAAGCGGAATCTTTAGATTCCGCTTTTTTTTATATAAGTTTTTTATGGTAGAACAACCTCAATTATGTAAATTATGCTAAAATAATTCAGATAAATAATGACAAGAGTATCAAAATCAGCATTAGCGTTTTTAAATAAATTAAAAAAAAATAATAATAGAGAATGGTTTGATCAACACAAACTTGAATTTAAAGAGGAAGAAATTAAGCTGAAGGAATTTTACAATGCTGTATTACAAGATTTAAACGAAAGTGATACCATTGAAAAAATGAAACTCTTCCGAATTTATAGAGATGTGAGGTTTTCTAAAGATAAAACTCCATATAATTATCATAGAAGTATTAGCTTCTCACGTGCAACGGAAAAGTTAAGAGGTGGTTATTATCTAAAAATCGCACCTGGAGAATCAATGATGGCTGGTGGTTTTTTCAAACCAAATCCTTCGGATTTATTAAGAATTAGAAAAGAATTTGAATCTGATGATGTTGAGATTAGAGAAATTATTGCAGCGGAAAATTTTCAAAAATTATTTGGAGAGTTAGAAGGAGAGGAAGTAAAATCAGCCCCTAGAGGTTTTGATAAAAATCATCCATCTATAGATTTGATTAGAAAAAAGTCTTTTTTGGTGACTAGAAAATTTACTGATAAAGAAGTTTTATCACCAAATTTCAGAGAAGAATTAAGAAAATCATATGTAGCATTAAGGCCCTTTTTTGACTATATGTCTGATGTTTTAACAACTGATATAAATGGAGAATCAATTCTAAAAGAATAAAATATGACTAATGATCCTCAGGAGAGTAAAGTACACGGAGAAGAAAATGTTTTTGTACAAAAGTTTCAAGAATATTTGGCTGAATTTGTGTACGGTGGAATAGATGGTAGTGTAACTACTTTTGCAGTTGTGGCAGGTGCTGTTGGTGCTGGTTTAGATTCTTCTGTGATTATTATTTTAGGATTTGCCAATTTATTTGCGGATGGTTTTGCCATGTCGATTGGAGCTTATCTATCTTCTAAAACAGATGTGGATAATTATGAAAAACACAAAGCTATCGAATATTGGGAGGTTGAAAATATTCCGGAAAAAGAAACGGAAGAAATTAGAGAAATTTTTAGAAATAAAGGATTTCAAGGTGATTTGTTAGAAGCGGTTGTTAAAACCATTACCGCGGATAAGGATAGGTGGGTGGATGTAATGATGAAGGAAGAGTTAGGACTTATGGAGGAAACAAAATCCCCTTTTAAAATTGGACTAATTACCTTTGTTTCTTTTCTGATTTTAGGCTTTATTCCTTTGTTAGTCTATGTATTGGATATGTTTGTTGATATCAAAGGCGACCTACTGTTTTGGTCTACCTCATTGACATTTTTATCCTTTGCCTTGATCGGGTATTTAAAAGGAGTAGTAAATAGTAAAAATAGATTTATGAGTGTTGCTACTACCGTACTTATGGGAGCAGCAGCGGCATTGGTGGCATATTATGTTGGTGACTTTCTAGAGGGAATTATGTCAGTCAATAATTAACTATTCTCCTATTAGTTATGGAATTAATTCATTGAGCATCAAAGACTTTTAATAATTTAAATGTTGAGTTATTGCTTCTGTGAAGGTTCTAATATGTACATTCCATGAATTTAAATGTGTAAGGCTTTTTTGAGTTTGCTCACTGTTGTTTCGTAAACAAATGTTTATACTTGTTGTGTTTATTGTTGTTTATACAACAATTGTTCTGAGTAAATTTGTTGGGATGAAAAAAGAATGTATATTTGCTGTGTAAACAATAATTGTATAGACAAATGTTAGTTGAAGAGCAGTTGAAATCTGAAAGTAATCTGAATCCAAATACCAAATGCATTCTTAATTTAATGTACACAGGCAATTGGATTAATGAGAAAAGCAGTGTTTATTTTAAGCAATTTGACCTAACTTCTCAACAATTTAATATTTTAAGAATCTTACGTGGTCAGAATGGTAAAGCCATCAATTTGCAGGATGTTCAAGAAAGAATGATTTCTAAGATGAGCAATACTACTAGGTTGATTGAGAAGTTAAGAATAAAAGACTTAGTTAGTAGAATACAATGTGAGTCAAATAGGCGGAAAATAGAAATTACGATTACAAAAAAGGGACTAGATCTTCTTAGTGAGATTGATAAAACATTAAGAAAACATGAAAGAGAAACAACGAAAAATTTATCTGAAAAAGAAGCGATTCAACTAAATGAATTATTAAATAAATTAAGAACAAATCATAAATAAATAATTAATAAATAAGTAAACATGAAAACAAACATTTTAAAATCAACGGCATTTGTATTAGTAGCATTGGTAACAATGTCTTTTACAGCAATTAAAAAAGAGACAAAACAGGTTAAAACTAGAGAGAGTAAAATCAATTGGGTAGGAAAAAAAGAAATTGGTAGTGATCATAAAGGAACAATCAATATTCAAAATGGTGTATTAGACTTTAAAAAAGATAAACTTGTAGGTGGAGAAATCATGGTGGACATGAGTTCAATTACGGTTACTGATCTAGAAGGTGATTATAAAAACAAATTGGAAGGTCACCTTAAGGCTGATGATTTTTTTGGAACCAATAAATTTCAAAGTTCAAAATTAGTTTTTACAAAAGTAGAAGGGAAAAATGGAAAATATGCAGTTACTGGAGATTTAACGATCAAAGGAATTACAAAACCAGTAACTTTTGAATTAGTAGTGGATGGTAATAGTGCTACAACTACTTTAAATGTAGACAGAACATTGTACGGTATTAAGTATGGTTCTTCAAGCTTTTTTGATGGGTTGAAAGATAAAGCTATCAAAAATGAATTTGAATTAAATGTAAAACTTGTGTTTTAATAATTTTGTCTAAGAATAAAAAAAGCCGTCTGAAAAGACGGCTTTTTTTATTCCTTTATTTTTGCTAAATATTTTTTGTCAATATAAAAAGTGCCGAAAGGAACGAATGAGGCAAAGAAAATAATGATAAATTGAAGGAAAGTCCATTTTACTTTATAAGTGTAATAAATGGCAAACAATACATAAGCAATAAACAAAAGCCCATGGGCCATTCCAACAATTTCAACCAATATAGGTTCCTTAAGGATATATTTTACTGGCATAGCAATACCAAAGAGCAGCAAAAGAGATACACCTTCTGCAATACTTGTAAATCTAAAAAGTTTAAGACTATTCATTTTTTTGAAATTTTCACAAATATAGTAAGAATTGAAAGCTCAACATCAAAATATCCTTTATATTCTGATGCAAAATGCTTTGCTTAAGAGAATTAATTTACTTTCTATATTCTGTTATTTAATTAATGGTTTCCGTATATTTGCCGGCTATTATAAGAACTTTATTTCACAAGAATGAAAATATCATACAATTGGCTTAAGCAGTTTTTGAAAATTGACTGGGAAGCAACAAAAACAGGAGAATTATTAACTGACTTAGGATTAGAAGTTGAAGGAATCGAGTTGATAGAATCTATCAAAGGAAGTCTTCAAGGTGTTGTTGTAGGAGAAGTTATTACTTGTGGAAAACATCCTAATGCGGATAAGTTAAGTGTCACTACTGTAAACGTTGGCGGAGACGAACCAATTCAAATTGTATGTGGTGCTCCAAATGTTGCAGCCGGTCAAAAAGTACCAGTTGCTACTGTTGGAACCGTTTTATACGATGATAAAGGAGAGTCTTTTAAGATCAAGAAAGGAAAGATTAGAGGAGAGGTTAGCTTTGGAATGATTTGCGCTGAGGATGAATTAGGTTTAGGAAAAGGTCATGATGGTATCTTAGTTTTAGATGATGCTTTAGTTCCCGGAACACCGGTTGCAGAAGTTTTTGAAATAGAAACTGATGAGGTTTTTGAGATCGGACTAACACCTAACAGAGCAGACGCAATGAGTCATTATGGAACGGCTAGAGATCTAAGAGCCGGGTTAATGCAACAAGGAGTAAATCTTGAGTTGATTTCGCCTTCTGTAAGTAATTTTCATGTAGATGAAAGAAAATTGAAGTTTGATGTAGAAGTTGAAAATAAACAATTAGCTCCAAGGTATTGTGGAGTAACGATCACAGATGTTAAGGTTGCTGAATCCCCTGAGTGGATCCAAAATAAATTAAAAGCCTTAGGTTTAGCACCAATTAATAATATTGTAGATATTACAAATTATGTACTACATGAATTAGGACAACCTTTACACGCATTTGATGCTGCACAAGTGAAAGGAAACAAAATTCAAGTAAAAACCTTAGAGTCAGGAACAAAGTTTACCACCTTAGACGGTGTTGAAAGAGAACTTGATGCTGAGGATTTAATGATCTGTGATGCAGATGCTACTCCGTTATGTATTGCTGGGGTTTTTGGAGGGGAAGCTTCAGGTGTTTCTGATAATACTACGTCTATCTTTTTGGAGAGTGCATATTTCAACCCTGTTTCAATTAGAAAGTCTGCGAAAAGACATGCCTTGAATACAGATGCTTCATTCCGTTTTGAAAGAGGAATTGATCCAAACTTTACAAAATATGCATTAAAACGTGCTGCACTATTGATTATTGAAATTGCAGGAGGTAAAATAGCTTCAGATATTATTGACCTATACCCAACTAAAATTGAAGATTTTGAATTGGTGCTTTCTTATGAGAATGTAGAAAGGCTAATAGGAGAAAAATTGTCTAATGAGACGATTAAAAATATTTTGGCTTCCTTAGAGATAAAAATCAGTAGCGAAACAGAAGGTGGGTTAGGATTAACAGTTCCAGCTTATCGTGTGGATGTTCAGAGAGAAGCAGATTTAATTGAAGAAATATTGCGTGTATATGGGTATAATAATATTCAGTTTTCACATAAATTAAACACCTCAATTTCTTTTTCAGAATTTAATGGATTAAAGATTGAAAATATTGTTGGAAATCAATTGAATTCTCTTGGTTTTCATGAGATTATGTCTAATTCTTTGACAAAGGCATCTTATATTGAACATTCTGAAAATTTAAATGAAGAGAATAATGTTGCCATGTTAAACCCATTGAGTAATGATTTAGCAGTGATGCGACAATCATTGTTGTTCAGTGGTTTAGAGTCTGTATCTTATAATATTAATAGGAAAAATAGTTCATTACAATTTTTTGAATTTGGAAAAACATATCACAAATTTGAAGATAAATATGAGGAATTCAAGCACTTGTCACTTTTTGTAACGGGGAATAGAACCAGTGATTCATGGACGGGAACTCATAAAAAATCAGATTTCTTCTATGTAAAAGGGATTGTAAAATCAATTTTAGAAAGATTAGGAGCTACAAGTTTAAAAACGACACCAACAAAAAACGATGTATTTTCTGAGGGAATTACGTTAAGCTTAGGGAAAATTAAATTGGCTGATATTGGAATTGTATCAAAATCTATTTTAAAATCTTTCGGAATTAAACAGGAGGTTATTTATGTAGATTTTAATTGGGATAATGTATTAAAAATTTCAAGTTCAAAAGGGATAAAAGTAAAAGCACTGCCAAAGTTTCCAGCAGTAAAAAGAGATCTATCATTATTGTTAGATAGTACTGTAACTTTTGGTGAAATTTATAATTTAGCGTTCCAGTCTGAAAGAAAATTATTAAAAGAGGTAGATTTATTTGACGTATATGAAGGAAATAAATTAGCCGCAAATAAAAAATCTTATGCGGTAAGTTTTTTACTTCAAGATGAAGGTAAAACTTTAAACGAAAAGCAAATTGATAAAATTATGCAAAAGTTGCAAACTACATTCGAGAAAAACTTGGAAGCTAGTTTGAGATAATAAATTAAAAATCGAAAATCCGTAACAAAGTTGTTACGGATTTTTTTTGCACAATATAAATTTCATCCCTCTGCTAAAGATTGTCTCAATGACACAAATTTCGTAATTTTGCAGCGCTTAGAAATAACTAAGAGAATTATAAAAAAACATTCAATGTATAAATCGATTATTCGCCCAATATTATTTCAATTCGATCCAGAAAAAGTACACTATTTTACTTTTTCAGTAATTAAAGGTCTTTCAAAAATACCGGGTGTTTCTGCGATTATACGTTCAATGTTTCAAGTAAATGATCCTAGGTTAGAACGAGAGTTGTTTGGAATTAAATTCAAAAATCCAGTTGGTTTGGCTGCCGGTTTTGATAAAAATGCGGTGCTGTTTAATGAACTAGCGGATTTTGGTTTTGGTTTTATTGAAATTGGAACTGTTACACCAAAAGGGCAAGAAGGAAACCCAAAGAAACGTTTGTTTCGTTTAAAAGATGATCAAGGTATTATCAATAGAATGGGGTTTAACAATGCTGGCGTAGAGGCTGCCATAGAAAACTTAAAAAAGAACAAAGGGAAAGTAATTATTGGAGGTAACCTTGGGAAAAATACAGGTATTCCAACAGAACAGTATACGCAAGATTATTGCGAGGTATTTAAAGCATTGCATCCTTATGTAGATTATTTTGTATTAAATGTCAGTTGTCCAAATGTTGGGAGTCATGCTAAATTACAGGATAAGGATTACCTGATTGAATTGATTCAATCTGTTCAAAAGTTAAATGACAAGGAAGCGATTCAAAAACCAATTTTATTAAAAATTGCACCAGATTTGAACAATCAACAACTTGATGAAATTGTTGAATTAGTTGATGAAACGAAAATTGACGGGGTGATAGCTTCAAATACTTCCACCAATAGAGAAGGTTTAAAAGCAACGGAAAGTCAGTTGGAAACAATTGGAAATGGAGGTTTGAGTGGAAAACCGATTGCAGATAGAAGTACACAGGCTATTAAATACTTGGCAGATGCGTCAAAAAAGTCATTTCCAATAATTGGTGTTGGAGGAATTCATTCAGCAAAAGATGCTTTAGACAAGATAAATGCTGGTGCTGATTTAGTACAAGTTTATACTGGATTCATTTACGAAGGACCAAGTCTTGTGAAACGTATAAATAAAGAAATTCTTAAGAATTTATAAGCAACTTATATTGTTTTAAAAAATGAGCCTTTCTGTTTTATATTCAGGGATTCTTTTTTATCTTGGATTCAAATTATTAGAAATATGATAGAGAAGATTCAAGATTTATTAAATGATCAAATAAAATATGAAGCAAGTGCTTCCATGCAATATTTAGCGATGGCGTCTTGGGCGGATCATGCTGGTTTTAGCGGTGTAGCTGATTTCTTTTACGCGCAGTCAGAGGAAGAAAAAGCTCATATGACGAAGCTCGTAAAGTTTGTGAATGAAAGAGGAGGGAAAGTGGATGTGCCTGCTTTAGAAAAACCCTTATCAGACTTTAGCAATCTAAATGCCTTATTTGAACACTTTTTGAAAAGTGAAATGTTTGTTACCGAACAAATAAACCGTGTAATTTACGAATGTCTTCAGCATAAAGATTATAACGTACATAACTTTATGCAATGGTATGTTACGGAGCAATTAGAAGAAGAATCGACAGCGAGAACTTTGCTTGATAAATTAAATATAATTGGTGAAGACAAGACTGGACATTACTTATTTGATAGAGATATTAACACCATCACAACAGCTGAGGAATAATTTTTTTTGTTAAAGTTCTGTCAGCAAGACAAATATTAACTATCTTTGCGTTTATTTATTCTAAATAAGAACAAAGTTTATGGGACCAGTATTTGTATCTCCTTGTGTAATTAGTGGAGAATGTTCAACTTCTTGTGGTAAGAAGAAAAAGAGCAAATGTTGTAAGAAATATAAAAAAAGTGGAAAGACAAATTGTAAACGTTGTCCAAAAATCTAGCATTTGCTAGATTTTCTTTTATAGTTTGTTTTGAAATTTGAGATAGAATATAAAGTAAAATTTATATTTGTTGATTGATTTAAAATTTAGAACAAACGATTGAATTTATCCAAAAACAAAAACGTAAAGATTATTGAATGTCCCCGTGATGCAATGCAAGGGATAAAAGAATTTATACCTACACAAAATAAAATTGCATATATAAATGCTTTGCTAGGTGTTGGATTTGATACAATTGATTTTGGTAGTTTTGTTTCTCCAAAAGCCATTCCTCAAATGAGGGATACGGCAGAAGTTCTCTCAGGTTTAGACTTACAAGATACGAATACAAAACTTTTGGCTATCGTTGCTAACGCACGCGGCGCCGAACAGGCTTCACAATTTGAAGAGATAGATTACCTAGGTTTTCCATTTTCTATTTCAGAGAATTTTCAAATGCGAAATACTCATAAAACGATTGCTGAATCGATAAAAGTTTTAGAGACGATTCTTAATTTGGCTGAAAATTCTAATAAAGAAGTGGTTACTTACCTGTCTATGGGGTTTGGAAATCCATATGGAGATCCTTGGAGCGTGGAAACAGTTGGGTATTGGACAGAAATATTATCGCAGATGGGAGTTAGGATTTTGTCTCTTTCAGATACAATAGGGACTGCCACTCCAACAACGATAAACTATTTGTTTAAAAATTTAATTCCTCTATATCCAAAAATGGAATTCGGCGCACATTTACATACTACTTACGATTCATGGTATGAAAAAGTTGATAGTGCTTTTAAAGCTGGTTGTTTGAGATTTGATGGAGCAATAAAAGGATTTGGTGGTTGTCCGATGGCAAAGGACGAGTTGACAGGGAATATGCCTACAGAAAAATTACTTTCTTATTTTACTTCAGTGAAAGCTGATACAAATACAAAACCGATGAGTTTTGAAAGTGCATATAATGCTTCATTGGGAGTATTTTATTAAAAAAAAAGCCTAACAATTTTGTTAGGCTTTCTTATTTTAAAGTTTCATCATTTTTTTGGTGATGGTTTTATCTTTTGAAATAAGTTTTAAATAATATATTCCTGGTACTATGTTTTTTGAAGATAAATCAATCGATAAAGAGGTATCATTAGAGATCGGAATATTGTAGATTATTTGGCCAAAACTATCTACTAAAATAATCTTAGAAAAAATTTCATCTGATTGAATCCATATTTTATTTGAAAATGGATTAGGATATATTTTGGTACTCTCTTTTCTAACAATTTCATGTCCTTTTATTTTTAAAGTTTTTGCTAGTTTTATCGAGGTTTGCTCTCCTGAATAGGTTCTCCATTTAATATTATCTATAGCTATTGTATTGCTATCTGTGGCAAGCGATACATTTTTAATATTTATTTTAAAGTCACCTGAAATATTTAAGTTTTCTAATTGAACGGTTGTTGCTGTAGTTCCAGAAAAATTCAGGATTGATTGAGTAACAATTTGGTTGTTTTGAGTAATACTTAATTGAATTTTTCTTTCGCCACCAGTGTTTTTCCAAAGGCTTTTGCAATCAACCGATAGAAAGCTGATACCGCCGGAAATCATCGTAGATTCAATCAAGTTATTCGGTTTGCTTAATCCTGACATATAAATACATTTACTGCCATTTACATATGTACCGTTTGTTTTTTTTATGTCTGTTAAACTCCAAACAATATTTTGAATCCCTGAGAGCGTTCCATTCCAAGTATTATCTGCTGGTGACAATTGAAAGTCTTCGATATATTCTGTTTCTGTTTTAAAAAGAATCTCTTGTTTTTCGGATTTATTTCCATTGTTATCAACCGCCTGAATAGAATAAGTGTATTCAGTATTTTCTTCCAGGTTATCAAGTTGATAGTCGGATGTAGTAATGGTAGCGATCGGTGTTTGTTCTGAACCTTTGAATACTTCATAAACAATATTATTCGAATCATCATATGAGGGAGTCCAACTTAAAGTGGTTGATTTTGTTGTTGTATGTAGTGCGTTTAAATTATTGATGTTAGAAGGAGGGGTGTCACTATTCGTAAAACCAGAATAACTGGTCCATTTTAGATTATCTAAAGCAATCGTATTATTAGGATTCGAAATGTTTTTTAATTTCAATGTAAAAGTTCCAAGTATTTTTAATGAATTTAAACTGACGGTTCCTTGATTTTGAAAAGTTAGCGTATCAATAATTTTATCATTTATCATCACCAATATATTTCTATAATTGTTCTCTGTTCCCCAAAGAGCCTTGCAGTCAATTGAAAGACTGTTAATCCCACCCTCAATAGAAGAAGATGTTATTTGATTATCTGTTTTATTCATTGATTGTATGTAAATGCATTTGCTGCCATCAACATATGTTCCATCTGTTTTTTTTGCATGAGTCAAACTCCAAGTAACGTCATTTCTTCCTGTCATTGTTCCTCCCCAAGAATTGTCCGCCTCAGATAATTCAAAGTCCTCTAAATATTCTTGATTTTTTAAATGATCTAAAGATTCAAAAATCCAATCAGGTAAGTTGTTATTTCTACGGTATGCCAATTGTGCTTCATAAATAGATTCAATATTATGGCTTTTATCATCAATTATAGTGTGCGTAACCTTTGTCCCATTAGATTCAATAATTTCACAATCGTCTGGATCAGAAAAAGTAATTCCTTTGGTTCCTATCAGTATCGGCTGAATTGCCATTGTATTGTATCTTTCATTGTTTACCCAGAAATCTATGGGGCCTGTTTCACCACGACCAGCGTCATTACCTGTACCTTCAAAATTCCAAACGACCAATTTTTTCAAATGATTTGGTACTTCGGTTTCATTTCCTCCGGCATGGAAAAAGATACCACCTTTACAATTATCGAATAAATTTGCTCTTGGTTGACTTGCATGAATTTCCATCCCTGTATGTCCGTCCATAGGATGCGTATTTCTGTATAATACATTTCCAATTGACTGTTTGCTAACTCCAGTACCATGCCAAATTCCTTTTCCGTTATTTCTAAAGAATAAACTGCCAGAATCTGCATTTTCAACGGGAATATTATTCCCTGTGGAGTTGTCTTCATTTAAAGCGATGAAACATTTAGTAGAACTTGCAGCAGTAATAAAATTGTGACCAGGGTAATTACCTGTGTATTCGTTGTCAATAGCTGTGCAATTTGCAGAGTTTTTAAATCGTACACATTGAGACATTTGAGAGAATACTACATTTTTAATCCAACCGTTTACCACTCCATTAAATTCGATACCGCTCCAACCTGAAGTTCCTAGGTAAGAATATTTTTTTCTGTTTTCGGAAGTAACAGCTTCTCCTAAATCTATTAAAGTTTTACTAGATGTGCTATGGTGCATGTGTTTTGATGTGAATCCACCTGTATATTTTAAGTCCTGAATCCCTACTTCTTTAAGCTCATTGAAACTATATATGCCCCAATCACTTCCAGAAACAGGTTTTAAAATAGGCTCATGGAATATCAGTTTGTTGCCTTGGATATCTTTAATTTTATGATATTCTATCGAGCTAGATCCCTTTTTTTTGATACTCAGGTCGAACCCATTTTCGTAAATGTCGTCTACTGTTTTTGGACTTAAATCTTCACTAACTAATGTTAAATTGTCAATGGTTCTTAGAGAAATCCATTCCCCGATATGCAACTCCGAGTGGTTTTTATCCATGTCACTTTGTGCAATCTCAATGGAAAATGAATTTAGTTTTGCAGTACCGGTAACAGTAGCAATTTTCTGTTGAGACGAGTGCCAGAATTTATCAGATTTAAATTGAAATAAATAAGGGCAATTGTAATCTGCTCCGTTTGTTGATTCTAAATATTGAGAATGAATTAATTCTGTTCCGTTTGGGCCAGACCCACTTCCCTGAATCACTATATTATTTTGAGTTATAGAAATGATAGCGCTTTTATCTGTAGTCGTGTTTACATAAAACTTACCAGGAGGGAACTTTACAATTGCTTTGTTTTGTGGATCTTCCTTGATATAGTTCTCTGCCGCTGTAATTGCCTCCTGAATTTTTAATTTGTCATCCACCATGTCATTTCCATTAGCATCTACTAAAAATACTTTGGCTCCATCAGAAGTTAATTCTGAAATGGTGGGAATGGCTTTATCACCATAAGCGTAGCCCGCGTATGAGAAAGTAGGAAGGATTGATGTTCCTAGATATTGTTTGTCAATCCAGTCCTTATATAGGGTAGAGGTTTGAGAAAATGTGACTTTAACTGTTGTAAGTAACAATAGTGTTACTACATAGATTTTTCTTTGTAATAGTTTCATTTTTTATTTGGTTTAAGTTTGGTTGTAACAATTTCCATTTTTTTTATAAAATAGAACTGGGGTTGTTTGATCAAAAAAAAGGGGTAAAGTGTTCATTTTTAGTGAGTATTACCGATTCTAAGGAAAAGAGAATAAAATATTTCAAATATTTATTTTAATTTATTCTAAATAAGTTTTGATAAATGTGATTGTTGTGTATCTTTGCGGCAAGAAAAAAAACTATTTGTAATAAATCTAAATAAAAAGAAATGTACAAGCAATTAATCAAAGCGAGTTTATTATGTGCAACGATCCTAATGTTCACATCATGTAAAGACGATGATAATGGATTAGGAAATGGAAATGGAGATTCTGATGTTGTAACAGATGTAAATGATATTGAATTTGGAGGAAGTATTCCTAGTTCTTATTCATTTGAAAGAAATAATGAAACAACTATTAGTTTTAGTGGTCAAACAGCTCGTTTGGCAATGAATAAAGAAATTTTGAGTTATTTTTCTGTTACTTCAGGAAAGACAGCTATCGAAATTGAAGCAGCTTTTAATCACCAAGCTGGTGCCCAAGATTTTGTGGATGCTGGTAGTTTAGGGTTGAATGATTCTAGTAAAAATGTAAAAAGTAAGATTGCAGCTTCTGACGATTTGTTTGGAAATGATGCATTAGCAAAAGATGCTATTCAAGCGGTATTTTCATCATATATTACAAGTCAAGTTGCAGATGTAGTACCAAATAAAGGGAATACTGCAAGTGCAGGTAACGCCGGTATGATTGCAGATGGTAGCAGTACTCGTTATGTAAGTGCAAAAGGATTAGAGTATAATCAAGCTTTTGCAAAAGGTTCTATTGGAGCTTTAATAGTTGATCAGGTATTAAATAATTATTTGGGGACTACTCGTATTAATAATGAGGATTATATTTCAAAAAATGATGCAGAGACTTTAGAAGAAGGTAAAAATTATACTAAATACGAGCATCATTATGATGAAGCATTTGGATATGTTTACGGAGATCCTTCTGTGGATTTTGAAAGTCCAGTTAGTTATGAAAGTGATGCGTTTTTATTTAAATACATTACTCGAGTTGAATCAGATTCTGATTTTGCAGGTATACAGGAGCAAATCTTCAAGGCATTCAGAATTGGTAGGGCTGCAGTTGTAGCAAAAGATTACGATGCATTAAAAGATGCTGTAACGGTATTACAATACCAAATTTCTAAGGTGATTGGGGTTAGAGCGGTATATTATTTACAAGCAGGTAAAGCTGCATTAGCAAACCAAGACTTTGGAGGGGCGTTTCATGATTTATCTGAAGGATACGGTTTTGTATATAGTTTACAATTTACAAGAAACCCTGCAACAGATGCACCTTACTTAAGTGCTTCAGAAGTGGATGCGTTGATTGCTAAATTAGAAGTAGGAAATGGGTTTTGGGATTTGACTGATGGAACCGTTTTAGACGAGGTTTCTAATGCGATTTCTGCAAAATTTGATTTTACTACAGCTCAAGCCGCAGAATAAATTGGATTAAAAAATATATAAAATAAAAGTGGTTGTCTGTTATTATAAGACAACCGCTTTTTATAAATTTGCAAACTCTTAATTGATAAAAAATTAATAAGATGAAAAATAGTATCTACCTTTTGGTTTTAACGTGTTTCTTCGCTTCTTGTAAGAAAGATTCAAGTGTGGAAGACTGCACAAATGATTCTTTTAATAGAGGTGCTCTTTTAACTAATTGGGCAGATAATATCATCATTCCATCTTATGATTTATATGTAAGTGAATTAACGGATTTACAGATTACTTCTGATGCATTTATTGCTAATCCGGATACTCAAAAATTGGAAACATTGAGGGCTGAATGGTTGAATGTTTATAATACTTGGCAAAATGTGTCTATTTATGAAATTGGGCAAGCTGAGATATTGAGATTGAGAGATTACACAAATACTTATCCTTTGGAAGATGCCGTAGTTGAAAGTAATATTGCTTCAGGGAATTATAACTTGGCACTATCAACAAATATTGCAGCACAAGGTTTACCTGCATTGGATTATTTATTAAATGGTGTAGGGGCAACAGATACAGATATTGTTGCAAAATATACTTCAGATCAAAATGCGGCTAATTATAAAAAGTATCTTTCAGATGTTGTTTCAAGATTAAAATCGATGGCTGTTTCAGTACAATCAGATTGGAAAGGAAGTTATCGAGGTATTTTTATTTCTAATGATTGTTCTTCATCTACTGCTTCTTTAGATAAATTGACAAATGATATGATTTTCAATTTAGAAAAGGTAACGAGAGCTGCGAAAATTGGAATTCCTATTGATTTTTTTGGTCAACCTCCTGTTATTGCACCGGAAAAAGTTGAGGCAATTTATAAGCAGAACGTTTCAAAAGAATTATTGATTGCTTCTATTGAAGCATCACAAGATTTATTCAATGGTAAATATTTGAATTCTGATACGGAAGGAGAAAGCTTGAAATCGTATCTAGATGAGTTGCAAATTGAAGCTGGTGGAAAACTGTTAAGTACTGTAATCAACGATAGATACAATGCTGCAATTGTACAAGCAGAAACTTTGGATGATGATTTTTATATGGGAATTCAATCTAATAGAGATAAATATAAAATTACCAGAGATAAAATTCATAGTGTTATAGAGGTATTAAAAACAAATATGATATCTGCTCTTGGAATTAAAGCAGATTACAATGATTCTGATGGTGATTAATAGTATCTAAAAAGAAAAATACAATAAGTTCAAAGGTTTTACTTTGAACTTTTTTTGCGTAAAAGAATGAACAAATTATTTAAATTAACAGTAAAACAAAGTATGCCCATAAAAAATATTTTAGGTGTTTTTTACGTATGGATTATTATTGCTGGGAACGTTGTTTTTGCCCAAACAGAATTAAATGATATTGTTCTTAAAGTAAGGAATGTAGAGACAGGAGATGCAGTATCTTCTGCTCAAATATTTTTAAGTTCAGGTGAAGAACTTGGTGTAACGGATAAGAACGGAGAGATCTGGGTAAATGGATTATCAGCCGGAAAAAAATATTTTGTAGTTTTCTCTTTTGAGTATGATGTTTTGGAAATAGAATCTGTAATAACAGAGAATACAAGAAACATTTCTTTTAGTTTAGTACCTTTAGGTGAGGTTTTATCTGAAGTTGAGCTTGATTCTTATAAAAAGGAAATCTTTAATTTGAAAAGGTTAAAACCGGTTGAAGGGACTGCTATTTATGCAGGAAAAAAAACGGAAGTAATCTTAGTGGATCAAATTGCTGGTAATTTAGCAACTAATAATGCCAGACAAGTGATGGCTCAAGTTGTGGGGTTAAATATTTTTGATGCTGGTGATGGAGGATTGCAATTGAGTGTTGGTGGTAGGGGGTTAGACCCGAACAGAACTGCTAATTTTAATACCCGACAGAATGGGTATGATATCAGTGCTGATGTATTAGGATACCCTGAAAGTTATTATACTCCAGCTACAGAAGCTTTGTCTGAAATTCAAGTGATTAGAGGAGCTGCTTCATTACAATATGGAACACAATTTGGAGGATTGATCAATTTTAAATTGAAAGAACCTGTAAAAAGTAAGGAAATAGAATTGGTTTCTAGAAATACGGTGGGCTCTTTTGGATTGTATACCAACTTTACAAGTTTGAGTGGAACCATAGGTAAGTTTAGTTACTATACCTATTATAATTTTAAAAGAGGAGATGGTTATCGTGCGAACTCTAATTTTGATTCACATAATTTTTTTGCTCACCTTGGATACCAATTCAATAAGAAAACAAAAATATCATTTGAGTCTACCTATTTAGAGTATTTGGCAAAGCAATCTGGTGGCTTGTCTGATGTACAATTTTTGAAAGATCCTAGACAAAGTAATAGAACCAGAAATTGGTTTGCTGTAAATTGGAATTTGTTGGCTTTAAAGCTGGAACATAAATTTACTGCCAAAACTGATTTTAGTTTGAATGTTTTTGGATTGAATGCGAGTAGAAAAGCTGTTGGGTTTGTTGCCAATTATAATTTTTCTCAACCGAATCCTTTTTTAGATGTTGATGAACAAGATAATGATGGTAACTTTCTTCATGAGAGGGATTTGTTGGTTGGACAGTTTCGAAATTGGGGAGCAGAAGCTCGTTTGTTGTCTCATTACGATATAAACGACAGAGAATCGGTATTCTTAATTGGTACCAAAATTTACAATGCCAATAACACCTCTCAACAAGGTCCAGGTAGCAAGGGAACGGATGCTGATTTTAGTTTTTATTCAGATCGATATCCATCGTATCCGAATCAATCTAATTTTAAGTATCCAAACTTTAATACAGCAGTTTTTGGAGAAAATATATTTAATATTTCAGACAGCTTTTCAGTTACGCCAGGATTTCGTTTTGAGTACATAAAAACGATCTCAAAAGGAGAATATTTAGATAACAATCAAGGAGAGTTTGTTCTTGATAACAGAACGTTTGATAGAAATATATTTTTAATAGGGGTTGGGGCTAGTTATAAACCGGATAACTATTTTGAATTGTATGGAAATGTTTCTCAAAACTATCGCTCCGTTACCTTTAGTGATATTCGTGTAACAAGCCCTTCTTTCTCTGTTGCAGAGGATATAAATGATGAAAAAGGGTATACAAGTGATATAGGAGTACGTGGAAGGATTGGAAAATTAATATCCTATGATGCAAGTATTTTCGGTTTGTTGTATCAAGGGAAAATTGGAACCAATTTTGAAGATAGAAAAGGTTGGGTTCGTGATAATATAGGAGATGCCTTTATTTATGGAGTAGAATCGTTGTTTGATTTTAATTTAAGAAATATTTTTTGGGAAGATTATACTTATTTCAAGAGTAATATTTTTGTAAATACTGCATTTACAAATTCTTCTTATATAAAATCGGAATTCAATGGTGTGGAAGGGAAAAAGGTTGAATTTGTTCCCTTGGTTAATTTAAAAACGGGAGCAGGCTTTGGTTATAAAAACTTTATGGCATCTGTGCAATACACTTTTCTTTCTGAGCAATTTACAGATGTAACTAATGCTCCATATGATCCTAATAACGCTACAACCGTTGAAGGTGCGATACCAGCTTATGATATTTTGGACCTTTCTTTTTCGTATGTTTACAAAAAAATACGTGTAGAAACTGGAGTAACTAATTTATTGAATAATTCTTATTTTACTCGTAGAGCTACTGGATATCCAGGGCCTGGTATTATTACATCTGATCCTCGTGGTTATTATTTTACATTTGAATTTAAACTTTAAAAAAAGGTAAATATGAAATTTAACAAGAAAAACATTTTAAAAATTATTGTTGCTTTATTGGTGATCATTCAGTTTTTTACGATTGATAAAACTACAACACCGGTTGATATGACTAAAGATTTTATTAGTGTAACAAATCCTCCAGCAAAGGTGGCTGAAATTATTAAAACTTCTTGTTACGATTGTCATTCAAACCAAACAAATTATCCTTGGTATACAAATATAGCACCTGTTTCTTGGTGGGTTGGTCATCATATTGAAGAAGGAAAAGAACATTTAAATTTTTCTAAATGGGCGGATTATTCTGATAAAAAAGCAGATCATAAATTAGAAGAATTTTATGAGGAAGTTGAGGAAGATGAAATGCCGTTGGGTTCGTATACTATTTTGCATGGAGATGCAAAACTATCTGAAGAAGATAAAGAATTGCTGATTTCATGGGTGAAATCTTTAAGGAAATAATTAATAATTATTGATAGTTAAAAAGCCACTTGTATATTCAAGTGGCTTTTTTCATTGACAGTCATCGATAGAGGTAAATTTATGAGCTTAATTTAAATACTCTATCTTGAACAATCATTGCTTAATCTAATGCATATTTTTTCAATGTTTTGTTCATATTTAATATGAATTGAGTTCCTGTAATTAAATCATCTATTTTTTCAATATTTTCGTCATTAAACTTCAGACAAATATCAATCAAAGGATTAGTACACCATATTTTATTAGATACCTGTCCTTGGCATTCTGAACACATACAAGGTTCACCTGTGGTTTTGTTTTGAACAATTTTTTTTAAATGTTCCAATTCTTGCATGCTTAAATAAAGACCTACCCGATTAATGATTAATTGTACTCCTTTGTCGTTGTTTTTATTGTCAAAATTTTTATAACTAGCGCCGTATTCGTTTTGATAAATTTTTTCCATTTTAATTTTTAATATATTATAGTTCTTTTTCAAGTTGTTCAATCCATTGATTGACACGATCATTGGTTTGGTTAGATTGCGTATCTTCGTCAATAGCAAGGCCATAAAAATAGTCTGCATTCATTAAGGCTTTCGATTCTGTAAATTCATATCCTTCAGTTGGCCAATTTCCAATGAGTTTACCACCATTTTCTATCACAATTTCAGCAAGTATTCCAACCCCATCAATAAAATACTCACCATATCCAATTTGGTCGCCTAAACCGAATATAGCAACTTGTTTGTTAGAGAAGTTTATGGTTTTGAATTCGTCCAAAAATGATTCCCAGTCACTTTGTAAGTCGCCATCATACCAAGTGGAGAGTCCAAGAATTAAAAAATTGAACTTATAAAAGTCTTCAGGTTTAATATCAGTTACTTCGATTACATCCAATGGTGTTTTAGTCCATTTTTCAGAAATGAGATTTGATATTTCTTCGGTAATTCCTGTATCGGTGCCAAAAATAAGAGCACTAGTATCCGTAGTTTGTGTCATATTTAGTAATTAAGAATGATTCTTAATAACAAATCTACAAACAAAATCCTATAAAAATTACTTTATTTAGAGTTATTTTAAATAATATTTGATTTATAGCTTAAAAATATTTTTAAAAGGCCTTAATAAGTTCTGGAAGAAAGATTTGTAGTTTTTATTATCTTCTTTTCCAAGACCAAAAGTGATTCGTTTGATCTGTTGTGAGCGTATTAAAGTTCCAAACATCCAATCCCAAATAGCCAACCTAGAGCCTAAATTTTTATCAAAGTGTTTTGGGTTATCACTATGATGTACTTGATGTTGTAAAGGACTGATAAAAATATATTCTAAGAAATTAAAGAACTTTAACTGTACATGCGAGTGCCTTAAATTAGCCCCCCAAGTATAAAAGGCAAAACTAAATACATTAACGCCTAAGTAGGTCCATTTACTGATTTGATGTTCTGATAAATAATCAAAAAAACCAGTTGTAACCCCAAAAACCAGAATACCTTTTATGTTATTAGCTAAAAGTTCAATGGGGTGCAATCGATATTGTGTAAAGGGACTCATACTTGTTGCTGAATGATGAATTTTATGAAATTCCCATAGAAAAGGAATTTTATGAAACAACAAATGAATCACGTATGTCATAAAGTCATTTAGAATAGACAGACTTATGGTGTATAAAACTAAAGTTTGCGTTGTGGATAAACTAAAGGAAGCGTACCCGAAGGTTGTCAATAAAAAGTCATTTGTATTAAAAGCAAGTTTTAATCCAAAAAGTAAGAAAGGTGCGATTAAAACCAGTTTGAAAAAACTATTAAAGATGATAAAGTAATAATCTACAAAGGCGGATTTACTTAACCACACTTTTTTGTTTAATACATATTGAATAAAAGTTTCTTTTTTTTTACTTTTCTGATATACATAAAAAGCAAGGGCCAAGGAGGTGAACAAATAGAAAATATACGTGCGCTTGCCTGGTGAGATTACGTAATTAATTACGAGCTGAAAACCATCATGTAAAAATTCGATTATTTCCTTGTATTCCATATTGCAAATTTACGACACAACTTTTGAAACTCAATTTTTATTTAGAGTAATTTTAAATAATGAGTTATTCAAATAGAAAGTCCACGTCGTTATTCGCATCCAATGCGTCAAAAGGCTCAATTTCAATTTTATCAAAAAAATGGACTATTAAATTTCTTTTAACTAGTTCCGTGTAATATTCATCTAATAGTGAAACTTTACATTCGTGATGTTCAATACCATTTGGTAAAAATGTAATTCTATCGATAGAGGTAAGCGTACATACAGCCGTATCGGTAGTTTTTAATTCCTTTATATTGAATAACATTAAATTTGTTTTATGATATTCTTTGAGGGTCATAATTTTTCCGTCATCATGTTGATGGTCATGTTGATGGTCGTGGTTATGATGGTGGTGTTTGTGGTCTTTACTCAAAATATTTGTTTATTTCGTTTTCAGATAAATTGTAATCTTTTACTTTAAAATGAGTTAAAATTTCTTCGATAGCATCGGTTTTAAATTTTAAGATGGCTTTGTTCAGGTCTTTTCCTGCTAAAAATTGCTTGAAGCAAGTGTTGTTGTCATTTTCCAATACTTCGTTGGCAATATTCATGGTTGCTCTGTATAAAACAATAAGTCTAAATTTTTTAGCTTTACTTTTTTTATCATACCCAAAACCAAGGATATAGTCGTTTCTGAATTCTGTTACTGTCATTTTTTGTTGAAATATGAGTATTTCCTATTTTGAGTTTAATTCAATTAATTTTTCTAACATAGCAATACATTTATATAATTCTGTTTTTTCAATGTATTCATTAGCTCGATGCGCTTGATCAATCGATCCAGGACCACAGATGATACTTTCTATTCCTGCAGCTGAAAATTGTCCTGCTTCTGCGGCATATGCCACTGTTCCAAGATTTTTATTTTCATTAATTTTTTTTAATATTTCTACAATTTCAGAAGTATTTTCTGTGTCTAGTGGAGGAACAGGAGGATGCTGTTCTATTGTTGAGATTTTGAAATCTGGATATCTGGTTTTTAACTCCGTTTCTCTTTCCAAACAAAACATTTTAAAGTCATCAAGGATGTCTTTTAAAGCGTCTTTTGGAATCACTCTAGCATCCCATGAGAAATGCGCCTTGTCTGCGATTACATTTGCTGCAATACCGCTATTCATTTTTCCTACATGGATAGAACTATGAGGAGGAGTAAATCTGTTATCAATACTTCCTGCTGCCACCAGAGATTTCATCTTTTCTTCCAACCATAAAATAAGTCTAGCTGATTCATGAATAGCGCTCACTTCCTTTAAAATACCACTGCTGTGGCCAGCAGAACCATTTACATGCGTATCATAAAGGCAGATTCCTTTATGTCCTATGATAGGTTGCATCATTGAAGGTTCACCGATAATAGCAAATTTTGGAGTTTCGCTATAATATTTTAGTAGGTGATCAATCAATGCAGGTGCTGCCAAACAACCTATTTCTTCATCATATGAAAAAGCAAAATATATTGGAGTTTGTAATTCTGTAGAGGTAAGTGTAGGTAATAAACTCAAACAACAGGCAAGAAATCCTTTCATGTCACAGGTTCCTCTACCGTATAATTTACCATCATTAATATCAGTCAGTTCAAAAGGTGGCGTATTCCAATCTTGGCCTTCTACAGGCACTACATCCGTATGTCCTGAAAGGATAATTCCTCCATCAACAGCAGGTCCAATTCTGCAATGCAAAGAAGCCTTAGTGTGATTTTCATTATAGACCAATTCTGAATGAATATTGAAATCTGAGATGTAATTTTGAATCCAATGAATGATAGGCAGATTGTTTTCTCCTCCTAACACAGGAAAAGAAACTAATTCTTTAAGTATTTCTGAAACCGTACTGTTTTTTTGTGGCATGGAAATTAATTTTTACAAATGTATTGAAGTATCTTTACACGATATTTATTTTGTACAATTTTTTATGGAAAAGCAACCGAATAATCCAATTCACGGAAAACGATTAGACGTAATTTTAAAAGAGTTAGTGGAGTACTATGGATGGGACCATTTAGGTCATAAAATTAAGATTGGTTGTTTTAGAAATAATCCATCTATTGGATCAAGTCTTACTTTTTTGCGTCGTACGAATTGGGCAAAAAGTAAAGTGGAGGCTTTGTATATTGAAATGCATAACAAAAATAAAGAGGGGAATTAAAAATTTTAATTAGGTAAGATGTTGTTTCCTATGAACTTAGTTTTAAGAAATCATTAAGGAATTTATTAGGCAGTATGATGATGTATTACTAGAATAAAAAACGTATATTTGCACGCAATTAAATGATAAATTTATTGCACATGGCTACATCTAGAATTATCAATGAAGGATTAACATATGACGATGTACTTTTGGTACCGGCATATTCTGAAGTGTTACCAAACACGGTTAATATAGCTTCAAAATTCACAAGAAATATAACTTTAAATACTCCAATAATCTCAGCTGCGATGGATACAGTGACGGAGTCTTCTATGGCAATTGCTATGGCAAGAGAGGGAGGAATTGGTGTTTTGCATAAAAATATGTCTATTACAGAACAGGCATTGGAAGTGAAAAAAGTAAAACGTTCTGAAGCTGGTATGATTTTAGAACCGGTAACCATCAAAGCTGGAGAAACTGTATTAGATGCAAACAATTTAATGTTTGAACATAAAATTGGAGGAATACCTGTTATTAATGATGCAAATGAGTTGGTTGGTATTGTTACGAATCGTGATTTACGTTTTGAAAAAAATGATCAAAGGTTGATTTCAGAGGTAATGACTTCTCAGAATTTAATTACTGTAAAGGAAGGAACTTCGTTGAAAGAGGCTGAGGTTATTCTACAAGACAATAAAGTTGAAAAATTGCCAGTTGTTAGTAAAGAGAACAAATTGGTAGGGTTGATTACTTTTAGAGATATAATTAAGGTAAGAGAAAATCCAAGTGCTAATAAAGATGGATACGGAAGGTTGAGAGTTGCTGCTGCAATCGGTGTTACTCCAGACTGTGTAGATAGAGTTACGGCCTTAGTAGCTGAAGGTGTAGATGCAGTAGTTTTAGATTCTGCCCACGGACACTCTATTAATATATTAAACAAGCTTAAAGAAGTAAAAGCTAAGTTTCCAAATTTAGATGTTGTTGCCGGTAATATAGTTACTGAACAAGCAGCTTTAGATTTAGTTGCTGCTGGAGCTGATGCTGTTAAAGTTGGAATTGGACCAGGATCAATTTGTACAACAAGAGTTGTTGCGGGTGTTGGATACCCTCAGTTATCAGCGGTAATGAATGTTGCAGATGCACTTAAAGGAACTGGCGTACCAGTTATTGCAGATGGAGGAATTCGTTATACGGGGGATATTCCTAAGGCAATCGCTGCTGGAGCAGATTCAATTATGTTAGGTTCATTGTTAGCCGGAACAAAAGAAGCTCCAGGTGAAGTGATCATCTTTAACGGAAGAAGATTTAAATCTTACCGTGGAATGGGTTCAGTAGAGGCAATGAAAAATGGTTCCAAAGATCGTTACTTCCAAGGAAAAGAAGATGATAGCTTAAAACTAGTTCCAGAAGGGATTGAAGGACGTGTGCCCTACAAAGGAGAGTTGTTTGCAACAATGCATCAATTTATTGGTGGTTTAAGAGCAGGGATGGGATATTGTGGTTCGGCTACAATAGAAGATCAGAAAAATAATTCGTCATTTGTGAAAATTACGGCATCAGGGATTGCAGAAAGTCATCCACATGATGTAACGATTACAAAAGAAGCTCCAAATTATTCTAGATAATAATTATAAAATAAAAAAGCCTTTCAATTTTTTGAAAGGCTTTTTTTTGTGCAATAATTTCTTAAAGTTTATCTCTTAAGAATTCTCCTGTGTACGATTTTTTATCTTTTATCATTTCTTCAGGTGTCCCAGAAAACAATAAATTACCTCCGTTTTTTCCGCCTGTTGGTCCTAAATCGATAATGTAGTCCGCACATTTTATGAGTTCTATATTGTGTTCAATTAAAACAATGGAATGTCCTTTAGAAATCAATGCTTCAAGCGATGCTAACAGCTTTTTAATGTCATGAAAATGTAAGCCTGTTGTAGGCTCATCAAAAATAAATAGTGTTTTGTCTTTGGTAACTCCTTTGACTAAAAAGGATGCTAATTTTATTCTTTGTGCTTCTCCACCAGAGAGTGTTGATGAAGATTGTCCCAATTGTACATAACCCAATCCTACATCTAATAGAGGTTGAAGTTTCTGAACAATTTTTTTCTGGTGATAGTCTTCAAAAAATGAAATGGAATCTTCAATAGTCATATTAAGGATGTCATCTATGTTTTTATCCTTGAATTTTATTTCTAAGACTTCTTTCTTAAAGCGTTTTCCTTTACATTCATCACATTCTAGAAGTACATCAGCCATAAATTGCATTTCAATAGTAACTTCACCTTCCCCTTTACATTTTTCACAGCGTCCACCTTCCACATTGAAAGAGAAATGTTTTGGTTTGTAATTTCGGGCTTTTGATAAACTCTCATTTGCAAACAAACTTCTTATATCATCATAAGCTTTTATGTAGGTAACAGGATTTGATCTTGACGATCTACCGATAGGGTTTTGATCAATAAATTCTACACTTTTTAATCTATCAAAATCGCCATCAACAGAAGTGTGTTCTCCCATTTTTTCTCCATGTCCAATCAACCTTTTTTGTAGTGCTGGGTAAAGAATTTTCTTAACTAAGGTACTTTTACCACTACCGGAAACACCTGTGATTACAGTTAAGGTATTCAAAGGGATATCAACTGATATGTTTTTTAAGTTGTTTTCTCTTGCTCCTACAATCTGAATTTTTTTATTAGAAGTTCTTCTTTTGGATGGAATTTCTATTTTTAATTCTTCATTCAGATATTTGGCCGTTAATGATTCTGACTTTAGTATTTGATCAAAATTTCCTTCAGCAACAATATTTCCTCCATGCGTCCCAGCTTCCGGGCCAATATCTATAATATAATCCGCCTCTTTCATGATGTCTTCATCATGTTCCACAACAATCACGGTATTGCCAAGGTTTTTTAAGGATTTTAATACGTTAATAAGTCTTTCTGTGTCCTTAGGATGAAGTCCAATACTAGGTTCATCTAAAATATACATAGAACCAACAAGACTACTCCCAAGTGAAGTTGCTAAATTAATTCTCTGACTCTCTCCACCGGAAAGTGTGTTGGACGTTCGATTTAATGTGAGGTAGTTTAATCCAACGTTGTTCAAAAACGAAAGTCTGTTATTGATCTCAATAAGTAATCTTTTACCTATTTCTTTGTCATGTTTAGAAAGTTCTAGTTTCTTAAAAAAATCTGCAAGTTCATCAATAGGTAAGTCAACTAAATCAGAAATACTTTTTCCAGATATTTTTACATAATTTGTTTCCTTTCGCAAGCGTATTCCATTGCAAGATTTACATTTGCTTCTTCCTCTGTATCTAGATAAAAGTACTCTAAATTGAATTTTATAGCTTTTGCTTTCTAGGTATTCAAAAAACTCATTCAATCCAATAAAGGAATTGGTTCCATTCCAAATTAAATCCTTTTGTTCTTCTGTTAATTCAAACCATGGTTTATGGATAGGGATATCAAACTTGTATGCGTGATCAATCAATTGATCTTTATGCTTGATAAAAGATTCTGTTTTCCATGGAGCAATAGCATCTTCGTATATAGAAAGTGTAGTGTTAGGGATCACCAATTCTTCGTCTACGCCAATTGTACTTCCGTAACCTTCGCATTTAGGACAAGCACCGTAGGGGTTATTAAAACTAAAAAAATGCGTATTGGGTTCTAAAAATGTCAACCCGTCTAATTCAAATTTATTACTAAAATTGATACTCTTTTTATCAGATAGGTTTTCTATTGAGCAAACACCTTTTCCTTCAAAAAATGCGGTTTGAATGGAGTCGGCTAATCGATTGTAGAAATCTTCTTCATGTTTAACAACAATTCTATCAATGACCAATTGAAGTTTATTAGAGTTAGCTATTTTGGTTAATTTTTTTACATCGAATTTTTCTAAAAAAGTTTCATCTAATCTGGCAACCTCATCTTCCACTTTTATTCTAGCATACCCTTGCTGAGCTAGAAGTTTGATAACAATCTCTGGGTCTTTTTCTTTATCAAAAATGATAGGGGAAAGTAATAGTAACTTGGTTTTTTCTTCTAATGATTTTATGGATTCGATAACATCTGTTACCGTGTGTTTTTTTACTTCTTGGTTTGAAACAGGGGAGTAGGTTTTCCCTATTCTAGCGAAAAGTAACTTTAAGTAGTCAAAAATTTCTGTTGTTGTTCCAACTGTGGATCTGGGATTGGTACTGTTTACCTTTTGTTCAATCGCAATGGCAGGAGCTATTCCTTTTATGTATTCAACTTTAGGTTTGTGTAACTTTCCTAAAAATTGTCTAGCATAAGATGATAAACTTTCTACATATCTTCTTTGACCTTCAGCGTATAAGGTATCAAAAGCCAAGCTAGATTTTCCTGATCCAGATAAGCCGGTAATAACAACCAATTTGTTTCTAGGAATGGCTACATCAATATTTTTTAAATTATGTAACTGAGCCCCTTTAATCAATATGTTTTTTTTAGGATCTAAGGAAGAAATATTTTTTGTCATTTGAAATAGAAATATGGACTGTAAAATTAAGGATTCCTTTTTTATTTTCATGACTAGACTGGATGCATTTTAGAAGAGAAAAAGATGATTTAATTAGTTGTTTTATTCTTAACAATTGTTAAAATTTAGAAAATTTAACAGAATAGACTTGTTATTTTTGAATTAATACTACATATTTGTATACCTAATAACCACAAATCTAACTGCATATAGTATAAAACTACTTTTAAAATCTTAGTAATATCGTCACTTGACGATTAATTTAAAAGGAAGAGTTATGCAGCGAGTTCATGTTTCAGATAGTACTTTAGTATCTAATTATATTAACGGGGATGAGAAATGCCTTGAAGTTTTGGTGGTGAAACACAAACAAAAACTTTTTGGGTTTATTTATTCTAAAGTAGGAGATAGACAATTAGCAGAGGATATTTTTCAGGATACTTTCATAAAAGTTATTCGTACCTTAAAAAAAGGGAATTATAATGATGAGGGGAAATTTTTACCTTGGGTAATGCGAATTGCACATAATTTGGTGATAGATTATTTTAGAAAATCCAATCGTTTACCAAAATTTAACCGAACTGATGAATTTGACATTTTTTCAGTGTTAAGTGACGATTCCAAAAATAAAGAATCTGAAATTATTCAAGAACAATTATATAGTCAGATCACTGGTTTGATTCAATATTTACCAAAAGATCAAAGGGAAGTTTTGAATATGAGGATATATAATGAATTAAGTTTTAAAGAAATTTCTGAGAATACCGGTGCAAGTATCAATACCGTTTTGGGGAGAATGAGGTATGCTTTGATTAATATGAGAAAGTTGGTAGATCAAAAAGATATTATTTTGACAAATTGATATAATATATTGTAAAAATATGCGTTATGTATTGTATAACCCTTAAACTATATACATGACAAAAGATTACACAGAAGAAAAAATTAACAAAGACCCTAAGATTCCGTCGGATCAATCTATTGAGTTTATTTTGAATTATTCAAAATCGTTACATTTTTTGAACTTAAAAAAAACTGAAGATCAAGTGGAATTAAATTTAAATTAGTAAAAAAAAACCTTCTAAGAAATTAGAAGGTTTTTTTTGTTTAAAGTTTTCTGAGCCAAATGTTTCGATAACTCACGGGAGAACCATGATCTTGAAGCATGATTGGAGCATCGCCATGAGCTTTGTATTCAGGGATGCCAATATATTTTGTAGGTCCCAATAATTCAAAATGGTCAATGGTTAAAATTCCATTATGTAAAACGGTAATGGTTGCTGCTGATTTTAAGGATTCATCTTTATTAAATACAGGAGCGTGGTAGATAATATCATAGGTGTTCCATTCACCAGTAGGAACGGAAGCTTTTGCCAGAGGAATGGTTTGTTTATAGATACTTGATACTTGACCGTTTGAGTATGTAGGATTGTCATTGTTATCTAAAACCTGAACTTCGTATCTACCTTGAATAAAAACTCCACTATTACCACGTTGTTGACCTTTTCGCTTTGCATCTAAATCTGGAGATTTCCATTCTAAATGTAGCTGCATACTACCAAAATTATCTTTTGTTTTAATACTTCCTCCTCCTTTGTTTTTCCCGACAATTGTCATAGAACCATCGTTGTTGATTTTCCAGTTAGCTTGCTTAGAGGTTTTTGCATTTACCCATTGGTCTAAGTTTGTTCCATTAAATAAAACAATGGCATCACTTGGCGCTTGATTGTTTTGGTAAGTTGTAACTACTGGTGGAATAGGGGCCCAGACTTCAGTGTCTTTCGGACTCATTTTTTTAGTTTTATCCTGTGCGTAACTTAACGTGGATAAAATGCTCAAACCAATGAATAATACTTTTCTCATAATTTATATTCCTAAAATGTTTTTTAGTTGTTGTTTGTCTGTTTCTGAACCAGCAAAATCGTCAAAAGTTTTTCCTGTAGATTCAATAATATGTTTTTGAATAAAAGGAGCTCCTTCCCGAGCACCTTGTTCTGGAGATTTAAGGCAACATTCCCATTCCATAACTGCCCAAACATCGCATTCGTATTTGGTAAGTTTAGAAAAAATACCTTTGAAATCAACTTGGCCATCACCTAAAGATCTAAATCTTCCTGGTCTTTCTTTCCAATCTTGATATCCTCCATAGATTCCACTTTTTCCAGAAGGAAGGAATTCAGCATCTTTTACATGAAACATTTTTATAAATTCATGATAGTAATCAATGAATTTTAAATAATCCAATTGTTGCAGTACATAGTGGCTTGGATCATATAACATATTCACTCTTTTGTGATTGTTTGTTGCTTCTAAAAAACGTTCAAAAGTAACACCATCATGCAGATCCTCACCAGGATGGATTTCATAACAAACATCCACACCTTGATCTTCAAAATGATTAAGAATTGGAAGCCACCTTTTAGCTAGTTCTTCAAACCCCATTTCTACAAGTCCGTTTGGACGCTGTGGCCATGGATATACAGTATGCCAGAGCAAAGAACCTGAGAAAGTTGCATGTGCATTAATGCCTAGATGTTTACTAGCGGTACCTGAGTCTTTTAGTTGCTGAACGGCCCATTCTGTTCTTTTTTTGGGGTTGTTTTTGCAATCATCTGGTGCAAAACCATCAAACATAAGATCATATGCTGGGTGTACCGCAACAAGTTGACCTTGTAAATGTGATGCTAGTTCGGTAATTTCTAATCCGTAGGAGTTTACAAGACCTTT
Source organism: Flavicella sp. IMCC45537 (assembly GCF_057197705.1). Classification (NCBI taxonomy): domain Bacteria; kingdom Pseudomonadati; phylum Bacteroidota; class Flavobacteriia; order Flavobacteriales; family Flavobacteriaceae; genus Flavicella; species Flavicella sp. IMCC45537. Next base: position 1,051,643 of record NZ_CM170067.1, on the reverse strand, counting down.
CAAGTCATCGCAGTAAGTTTTGCTTTCAGCAGCCTTGTTTACATCTATCAGTCTCGTGTCCCATGAAGGGATTTGTATTCCTTTATATCCTAGTTGAGAGGCCCATTTACACATTCCTTCGAGGTTGTTAAATGGGGCATTATCTCCAGCGAATTGCGCTAAAAATACGGCAGGTCCTTTAATTGTACTCATGTTTTGTGGCTATTTTATAATTGTTATTTGATTGAATTTATAGTTTTGTCCATCTCGAATTTTCATTACTGCTTTTTACAGCAGCATAAATGAATTTCATTCCTCGGATCCCATCTTCTACGGTTGGGAAATCTGGATTTTCAGAAGTGTTACCATTTTCCAGTGCTAGTAAATGATTTGAGAAGTTTTTATATACCGTGGCAAAAGCTTCTAGGTATCCTTCTGGGTGTCCTGCCGGAATTCTAGAAACATGTAAGGCCTCTGGATACAGTCCGTTTCCATTTGGGGTATAGGTTTTAACGGGTTCATCTAACCATTTTGTAATCAATTGATTTGGGTTTTCTTGATGCCATTCTAAACTTCCTTTTTCCCCATAGACCTTAATGGCAAGGTTATTTTCTTCACCTACTGCAATTTGAGATATGGATAACGTTCCTTTGGCTCCATTTTCAAGTCTTAAAAGAATATTTCCATCATCATCTAAAGTTCTTCCTTTACCAAAGATACCTAGGTCAGCTGCGATTTCATCTATTTTGAGGTCAGTAATATATTCAGTAAGGTTTTCTGCATGTGTTCCAATATCACCAAGAGCTCCTCCAATTCCTGATCTTTTCGGATCTACGCGCCAGGCTGCTTGTTTCTGTCCTGTTTCTTCAAGAGAGGTAGCAAGCCATCCTTGAAGGTATTGTACTTGTACCTTTCTGATTTTACCTAAATCTCCATTTTTCACCATTGCTCTAGCTTGTTTTACCATAGAATTACCTGTGTAATTATGTGTGAGAGCGAATGTTTTACCAGATTTTTGGATCACGGATTTTAACTCAATAGCTTCCTCAAGAGTGAGTGTTATTGGTTTGTCACAAATCACGTTGAATCCATTTTCTAGTGCAAGTTTAGCCGGTGGGAAATGCATATGATTCGGTGTTACAATAGCAACAAAATCCATTCGTATGTCTTTAGGAAGTGATTTTTCTTTAAGAATCATCTCTTCAAAATTAGCATAACATCTATCCTCAGGTAATAACAAGTCTTTTCCCGAAGCGATTGATTTTTCAGCCGTGCTGCTAAATGCTCCACAAACCAATTCTATCATGCCATCAATTGAGGCAGCTTTTCTGTGTACATCTCCGATGAAAGAACCAGTTCCTCCACCAATCATACCCATTCTTAATTTTCTAGTCATTATAAATATTTAAATTTTAGCAATTTCTTTTTTCTTCATGTAAAAGTTTAATCCAATAAAACAAACAATTAATATTGCTGGTAAAATAGACATTGTTCTTAAGGCTTGACTTGCATCTGCATTATCCATTAGTTTACCCATAATTGGTAATACTATTGATACAGATAGCATTCCTGCTCCTCCCATTATTGAGAGTCCTAAGGCTCCTGTTTCAGGTAGGTATTCGGCTACAAAACCAAGCATTGTTGGCCAAAAGAAAGTAACACCTACAGCAAATACTGCTGCTGCAACAAAGGTCATTCCTCCAGTTGTAATAGTTAACAACCATAGTCCTGCTAAAGTAAAAATTGCTGAATATAAAAGCATTCCAGCGGGTTTTAGTTTATGTACTACTTGACCTGCTGAAAGTCGACCTAGTGCCATTATCCCATTGATAAAGGCAAGTACTAGAAGAGGAGATTCTACAGAAGTCTTTAATAAAGATTCAATTCTTTGTGTTGTTCCTAATTCCGATGCAGCTGTTAAAAACATACAAAATACCATAAACAAGAATAAAGGTTTTCCTAAACTAGCAACCATTTTTTCTTTGCTTATTCCTAATTGTACTCTTTCTGTTAAAGGGAAATTTTGACCATAGAATAAAACTCCATAAATAATTACAGGAATAAATAAGACAGATACCATTGCTTGCCATCCTAGTCCCATGACATCCATAATAATGTATCCAGCCAGTGATCCTATAACAATCCCTCCAGGAAACCAAACATGGAATCGGTTCAACATTTTCGTTTTATTTTCTGAGTACATGGATGCAATCATTGGATTTAAGGCAGCTTCTACCATTCCATTTCCAATTCCTACAAATAAAGTTGCAATAAATAAAGAAGTCATTGATGTTGCTAATAATGTCCAAACAATACCAATGGCATGAGTCACAAAAGCGATCCAAGTAATCTTTTTAATTCCTAAGGTGTCTACAAGTGGCCCTCCTATGATCATTGCCAAAGTAAATCCCCAAAATGCAGGGGTAAATGCATACCCAATTTGCTCTAATGTTAAACCAACGCCTTCCGGACCGAATACAGTCTCAAGACGAGCCCTTATGGCAAATGTCATAGCTGTAGTAATTAAGGCAAGGCAGCTTGCAAGAAATAATCTGTTTTTATTGATGGTTTCCATGGTGTGATAATTTTGGTTTTATGCTAGTTGCCCAGCTTTTATTAATAAGTTTTTTGTTAGTTCAATTCCTTTGAGTTCTTCGTGTTGATTGCCTTCATATTCGATGCCTATAAATCCACGATAACCAGATGTTTTAACCATTTTCATGATTTTGTAATAGTCAATGTTTTTTTCATCACCATTGTCTAAAAAAGTTCTGGATTTTGCACTTACAGCTTTGGCAAACGGAAGTAGTTGCTTCATTCCAGTGTATCGATCGTATGCATCGGTGCATTCTTTTTGTTTATTTCTACGTATGCAAAAATTACCAAAATCGGGTAAGGTTCCACAATTTTTGTTTTGAATTTGTGAAAATACGTGCTTCATCCAATTCCCATCAGAAGATAATCCACCGTGGTTTTCAACGAGTACATTAATATTCGCCTCAGAGGCATATTCTGATAGTTTGGTTAGGGAGTCAATGCCTGCTTTAGCAACTTCTTCAGGAGTACCGTTCCCTCTTAAATTTACTCGAATAGCATGACAGCCAAGGTAATGTGCTGCATCCACCCATTTATAATGGTTTTCAATGGTTTGAATTCTTTTATTTTTATCCTTATCAGCGATAGAGCCTTCTTTGTCTATCATGATCAAAACGTTTTCAACTCCCTCATTGTTTGCTCTAGCATTCATTTCATTTAAGTATACTTTATTCTTTGCTTTTTCAAAGAAGAAACTGTTTACGTACTCCAATCCCGCACAGCCAGTTTTTTTAGCAATAGCTGCAAAATCTAAATGGTCAATTTTTTTGGAAAATAACGATTTATGTAAAGACCATTGTGCCAAGGAAATTTTGAAAAATAATTCTTGTTCCTTTGAATCGCAGGCAGAATTAAGTCCTAACATGGATAATGCAAAACTTGCTTGAGTTGTCTTGGTAATAAATTCTCTCCTTTTCATAATTTTTAGTGGTCAAACAAAGCTATGCAATAGAATTGTTTTCTGTGTTTGTATTTAGTCAGTGAAAGAATTCAAACATTTTAGTTGTCGTTAAATTCTCTCGTTTTGAATTCATTTGGCGAACATTTCTCGTACTTTTTAAAAACCGTTGAGAAATATTGACTGGTAGTAAATCCGCAGATGTAGGCGGTTTCTGCAACTGTTAGATTAGGCTTCTCAAGTAAAATAGTTTTTGAGAGTTCTAGTCTTCTAATGGTCAAGTATCTCATTGGGGTAAGGTTTGTGAGTTGTTTGCAATGGTGGGTAAATCTAGTGAGTCCGACACCAGCAGATTTTGCCATTTTTTCGATAGTCCATTCTTCTGATAGGTTGTTTTCAAGCTCGCTTAGGAATAAACTGACAGATCTTGAGCTGTCGGTTAGAGTTTCGTTTAGTACAATATCTCCTGTGTCTAGGAGGTCTAATAAGAGTATTAATAGGTAATTGATTAAGAGTCTGATTCTGGAGGCGTTACTTCCGTTTTTATCGGTGTTTACAGCGTTGTTTATTCTTGAAAAACAGCTTCTTACTCGTTGGTCGGTTTTCCATATTGATTTTTCATTTTGGCGAAGAATCTGTGTAAGGCGTGCAAGGTCATCGGGTGTCATACTAATCCATTCTGGCCATTCCCATTCTTGGTGTGGTCTTCTTACACCAAGGTCAATGATCACCCAGTAGAATTTACCCATTCCTACATTTGGATTTCCTACTTTGTGTGCTTCCCAAGGTCTTGTGATTGTGAGGTGGTCAGGTGTAAGTATTGTTTCTTTACCTTCTTGAGCGTAAGGCATAGAGCCAGATTCTAGGAAGTGGATTTCAATTCCTTCGTTCCTGTGCCAATCGAGACCCCAGTCTTGCGGTTTGTTAGCGTCCCAATAGCCAATACTGTTAAGTCCGAGTGTGTTGTTGTCTAAGCGATCTCCTGGGTAAGAGTGTCGTGCCAGAGCTTTGAACTTTAGTTTTTTGCGATTAAAGGCATCTGTTAAGGGTAGGCAGGTGTCTGCATGGTATACGATACCATCTGCTTCGTAGGGTTGGATTTTTTGTTTAGAATAAGTCACTGAAGTAATTTGAACATTAGTACTGTGCAAAATAGTTAATTTAGACGAATAGATGTTGTAATTACGTTTATTTTTTGTTTCAACACGTTTTTTCGGTTTAATCGATAGAGAACTAATCTTAAATAAATACGGGTAATGGAAGTAAGTATCAAATACGATTCTATTTTTTGTTAGTACAAGAATCTTAGGAGGTTGGGAGACAATGGAATTATGCGATTTCGGAGTTTAATAATATAAATAATAAAAAAAATATTGAATAATATGTCTAACAAATTTGACGCTATTGTAATCGGTACCGGAATATCAGGAGGATGGGCTGCAAAAGAATTATGTGAAGGAGGTTTAAAGACCTTAGTTTTAGAACGCGGGAGAATGGTAAAGCATATTCAAGATTATCCCACCATGCATGAGGATGTTTGGGATGATACTCATCGTGAAAAGAGAACAAAGGAAGCGTCGAGAAATCAATATAAGCAAGGAAGATTATGGGGAGGCTATGCTACCAATCCAGTTAGAAAACATTGGTTTGTTGATGATGTAAAACATCCTTATAATGAAAAGAAAAAGTTTGATTGGATTAGAGGATATCATGTTGGAGGGCGCTCTATTATGTGGGGAAAGCAAACGTATCGATGGAGTGATTTGGATTTTGAAGCAAATAAGAAGGATGGGCATGGTGTAGATTGGCCAATTCGATATAAGGATATTGCTCCATGGTATGATAAGGTTGAGGAGTATATCGGGGTATCTGGACAAAATTTAGGGTTGGATCAGCTTCCTGATGGAAAGTTTTCTCCACCCATGGAATTGAACTGTGTGGAGAAAGATCTGCAAAAGAAGATAACAGATTCCTTTGATGATAGACTTTTGACTATTGGAAGAGTTGCACATTTAACAGGAAATGCATTGCATGAGGGAAGATCTAACTGTCAATATAGAAATAGATGTGATAGAGGATGTCCTTTTGGTGGGTATTTTAGTAGTAATTCATCTACTATACCTGCAGCAGAAAGGACTGGAAATATGACATTAAGACCAAACTCCATTGCATATGAGATAGTGTATGATGAGAAAAGCGAAAAAGCTTCTGGTGTAAAAATTATTGATACGATCACGAAAGAGAAATTATTTTTTGAGGCTGAAATTATTTTTAATTGTGCTTCTGCCATAGCATCCGCAGGAATTTTATTACAATCGAAATCAAAACGTTTTCCAAATGGTTTAGGGAATGATAGTGGTGAATTAGGGCATAATGTGATGGATCATCATTATCAAGTAGGTGCTTCCGCATTGGTTGAGGGATTTGATGATTCTTATTATAAAGGGCGTAGACCAAATGGGTTTTATATTCCGAGATTTCAGAACTTAAATGACAAAAGCGAAAAAAAGGAATATATAAGAGGTTTTGGGTATCAAGGCGCAGCGAGTAGAGGAAATTGGAAACAAGCAATTTCAGAATTAAGTTTTGGCAAAAAATTGAAAGAAAAAATATTAAAACCTGGAACTTGGAGTGTTGGAATGGGGGCCTTTGGTGAGTGTTTGCCTTATCATGAAAATAAAATTTCTTTGAATTATGAAAAACTAGATGAATGGGGATTGCCAACAATCGATTTTGATGTAGAATACAAAGAAAACGAGATGAAAATGCGTGAGGATATGAAAAATCAGGCCGTTCAGATTTTAAAAAAAGCAGGCTATAAAAATGTTTGGGGATATAATAATGAAGCCATACCTGGTAAAGGGATTCATGAAATGGGAACTGCTAGGATGGGTAGAGATCCTAAAACATCAATATTGAACAAATACAATCAAATTCACACTGTTAAAAACGTCTACGTAACAGATGGTGCTTGTATGACATCTTCTGCTTGTCAAAACCCATCATTAACATATATGGCATTAACGGCAAGGGCTGCAGATCATGCAATAAAGGAGTTTAAAATGAATAAAAAGGCATAAGTTATGGATAGAAGAAGTGCACTAAAAAATTTAACCATGAGTTTGGGGTATGCAGTGGCAGCACCCACTATCTTGAGTATTTTAAACGCTTGTAAAGAAGATTCAGTACTGTGGGAAACTAAATTTTTGACCAAGGAAGAACAGAGAGTAGTAACGGAACTAGTAGATATTATTATTCCATCTACTGAGATTGTAGGTGGATTGGATGTTAATGTTCCTCAGTTTTTGGATTTGATGTATAAGGATATAGAAACCGAAACAAATCAAAAGTTATTTAGGAATGGAGCTGTTGTTTTTGCTGATAAGTTTAAAGAGAGATTCGGAGTTTCTGTTTTGGAGGGAAAAAAGAAAGAGTTTGAAATTCTGTTAACTGAGTATTTTGATTTATCTGAAGAGGAGACAAAACATTTGTTGTGGTTTCAAAAAACTCCGATGCATAAAGTTTCTAGAGATAAGATGCAGTATTACAATGTGTATAAATTTTTATTGTCCGTACGCTACTACGCCATTTTTGGGTATTGCACATCTGAAAAAGTAGGGGAAGAAGTGTTGAGTTATGATCCTATTCCGGGACAGTATAATGGGTGTATTTCTGTAGATGAGGTTGGGAATGCATGGTCAATTTAAAAAATATGAAAAAGATTTTAGTATTCGCGGTGGTTTATTGTATGTTTTTGATTGCTTGTGATATAGGAAATAGAAAAGCGAAAGGGGGGCTAAGAAAAAGGAATGGGTGTCTTTGTTAGATGATAATTCTTTAAAAGGTTGGGTGGTAAAGATTACAGGCCGTCCTCTTGGTGAAAATTATAAAAATACTTTTCAAGTACATGATGGTGTTTTGTCTGTGAACTACGATTCATATGACACTTTTAATAATAGTTTCGGTCATGTTTTTTATGACAAGGAGTATGCAAACTATAGGTTAAGAATGGAGTACCGTTTTATAGGAAGTCAATTAAAAGGCGGAGGTGGTTGGGCTAAAAGAAATAGTGGGATTATGGTTCATTGTGAAAATCCACGTCAGATGGGTCTTGATCAAAAGTTTCCTGTTTCATTGGAGGTTCAATTATTGGGAGGCTTGAACGATGGTGAGCGTCCTACAGGAAATGTTTGTACCCCGGGAACACATGTGGTAATTGACGGAGAGTTGGTAGAAAAACATTGTATTGATTCAAATTCTAAAACTTACAATGGAGATCAGTGGGTTAAAGTGGAAGTGGAGGTTAGGAATGATTCCATCATCAAACATTACATTAACAATGAATTGGTATTAGAGTATACTAATTTTGAGCTAGGGGGCAAGGTAGATGCAAATAAGGAATTATGGTTAAGGAAAGAAGGTAAACCTTTAAGTAAAGGCTTTATATCCTTGCAGAGCGAAAGTCATCCTTGTGAGTTTAGAAATATTGAAATTATGGAATTGTAAAAATGCTTATCTATGATTTTTACTTACTCGTAGAGTTTTGAAGCTTGGTTAAATATCTCGTAGAGAGTCTCAATTGCTATATCTTGGTCTAGGGGTATAGGTAGTATTTTGATTCTTGTTCTGTCTCCCTGAATTAAATTATGGTTTTCTAAGAGAAACCCTCTAGCAATTCCAATATAGGGCTCGTTGGTTTTTTTATCTTTCCAGATGTAACAAAAGGGTTTCTTTTTATAGTAATAAGATGGTAAACCATATTTCCATTCTTCTGAAATATGGTCATTATAATTCAAAATAATATCACGCAAAGCAAAAAGAACACTTCTGTTCGGTTCTTTTTGTTTTAGGTAATAAGCTTCAATCTTTTCTTTCATGAGTACTAATATAAGGGAATGCCAAAATAAAACTCCAGTACCTTGGCTTTGAAGAAATAATCGTATTTGGATCGAATGACATCATTTTCGGCATTTTCATACCGCAATCTTGCCAAACTATAATCAAAAGAATTCATGAGTCCCAAATCAAATTTTTCTTGAGAATAACGAAAAGATTCTTTTCTGGCATCCAACGTTTTTTCTGAAGCTTCGAAAACCGCATAGGCGGATAGCACATCATTGTAACTTTGGTTGACTTTACTTTTTAAATCTATTTTCGCCTGTTCTAACGCTAGTTTGCTTTTTTCTAGGTTGATTTTAGAACGTCTCACTCCATTAGAGTTGTCTAGTCTGTTGAAAATCGGAATATTTAGCCTTAACCCGATAGAGTGGTTGGCTCTGTCCGATATTTGTTGATCAAAGCTAGGAGGGGTGTAAAGTTCTGATTGAAAATAACTCGTATTAAAAGAGTATCCAGCCGATAAAGTTGGATGGTAAATTCCTTTGGAAAGTTTTAAGTTGTCCTCACTTATTTCTACAGTAATTTCAGCATTTTTAATATCATTTCTTGTTTCCAAAGCCTTAAGGTAAATTTCAAAAGGTGTTTTTTCAAGTATTGTGGTAGAAGCAATTTCGATAGAATCTGTAATTCTGAAGGATTTGTAGTCCACGATAGAAAGGATATTAGCGAGGTTTATTTGTGAGATTCTAACTTGGTTCTCTGAATTGATTATTTGCTGGCTTTGGGTAGCAAGATTGGATTCAAATTCTAGCAAATCTCCTTTGGGTATTGTACCAGCCTCAGCCAATTCTTTACTTCTATCATATTCAGCTTGATTGATTTCAAATTGTCGTTTGACTGTTTTAAGAGACTCTTTGTTAAAAGCTACTTGAAGGTAGGCGTTGATGATATTCAAGGATATATTGTCCTTCATATCATCTAATTGGTACTGGTTTGCCAAAATTCCTAGGTTAGCCTTATGAAGTTGCCGAATGTTTCTTAATCCATCATATAGCATTACATTGGAGTTAACTCCAAGACTAGAATTTTGAGTTGTAGCTGTGACATTTAAATTTGTCGTAGGATCAGGATTCAATCCTGTATTCCAAGAATGTCCAATTGAAGTAGTTAAATTTGGTAAAAAATTCCCTACCGCACCTCTTTTATTTATTTCAGCAGTCTCAAGGTCAAGTTCGGATTGTTGGATAGAAATGTTATTTTCTAAGGCGTATAATATACAATCACTTAATGACCAGGTTTTTTGGGCGTACGTTGAAAAACAACAAAGAGAAAGCCCTAAGAGAAAAAGTTTTTTCATAATTAATTCTTCTTGTCGTTATCTTCTTTCGAGGCTTTGTTCCAAACTTTAATATTGTCTGATTCAGTTACTCCGGAAATAATTTCAACATTAATTCCATCAGAAATACCTAACTCTACATCTCTTTTTTCAAATGTTTGAGGTGTAGTTTCTATTTCAACAAAAGGTTTTTCAGTTTTTCTGTCGTATTGAAGTAATGCTTCTTTGATAGCTAAAATGTCTTCTTTTTTGTCAAGAATTAATTCGGCATTGGCACTATATCCCGCTCTCACATAAGTAGAATCGTTAAGGGTCAATGCTGCTTTTATTTTGAATAAAACGGCACCTTGGTTTTCTGTTCCTTTTGGAGCAACAAAATTTAATTTTGCTTTGTAACTAACTCCTTCAATGGCACCAATTTTAACATCTAGTATGGTTCCTTCTTTTAGTTTTCCAACTTCCGCTTCGTCTACATTTCCTTCAAAAATCATTTTATTTAAATCGGCAATAGAGGCTATAGTGGTACCCGCATTAAAATTATTACTTTCTATTACTTGATGCCCTACTTTTACAGGTATCTCTAAAATGGTTCCAGTAACAGTAGATCTAATATTTGTATTTGCAGAAGAAGATGCATTGGCAGATCCTACTTTGATAATTTTATAATCGCTTTCTGCATTATGTAGTTCTTGTTTAGCTTGATTATAATCTAATTCTATTTTATTGAAATTTTGAATAGCAATAACTCCTTTATCAAGTAATTTTTTGTTTCTATCGTAATCAATTTTGATGTTATTTAAGTTTAGTTCAGCCCGTTTTATACGTCCCTGTGCCGTATTTAAGGCTTTTTCATTTGGGATGATTTTTATTTTCGCCAATAAATCACCTGTCTTTACAAAATTACCTTCCTCTACTAGAATTTCATCAATAATACCCGAGATTTGAGGTTTGATGTTAGTTTCATCTTCAGGAGTTACTTTACCTGTTGCTACTGATTTCTTTTCAATAGTGGTAATAAAGGCCGTGTTCGTTTTAAATTCTACTGCAGATTTGCTGTTCTTTTCTTTAAAAAACCATAATACATAGCCTAGCGCTCCTAGGATGGTAATTACAAGAATAATTTTAAATGCTTTTTTCATGTCAATTAAGAGTTTGTTTTGGTATTCATTTTTTCATCACTTACAATAACCCCGTCCTTAAGTCGTACCAAACGATCCGTTTGCTCAGCGATATCTTCTTCATGTGTAATCACAACAATTGTCATACCTTCTGCATTGATACCTTTTAAAATATCCATAACAGATTCCGTTGTTGCCGAGTCTAAGGCTCCTGTAGGTTCGTCCGCGAGAATTACTTTTGGTTTCGTAACCAAAGCACGCGCAATAGCAACTCGTTGTTTTTGACCACCAGAAAGTTCATTCGGAAGATGTTTGGCCCAATCTTTAAGTCCTACTTTGTCTAGGTATTCTAATGCCATTTGTTGACGTTCTTTCTTTTTTATTCCTTTATAGTATAAGGGTAAGGCAACATTTTCTACAGCAGTTTTGTAAGAGATTAAATTGAATGATTGGAAAACAAAACCAAGAAATTTATTTCTTAAGATTGCTCCTTTTTTTTCATTCAAATCTTTGATTTCTTCATGGTTTAAGTAGTATTTACCTTCGTCATGAATATCTAATAAACCTAATATATTTAGCAAGGTTGATTTTCCAGAGCCAGAGGCGCCCATAATTGCAATAAATTCTCCTTCCTTGATGTCTAAGTCTAGACCTTTTAACACATGCAGGGAGTCTTTTCCAACAGGATAAGATTTATGTAAGTTTTCAATTTTTATCATCTAGAATTTTTTTATTCATCACTTAATGCTTCTATGGGTTTAATTCTTGTTGCTCTTCCAGCAGGAATCATACCGATGAGTGTTCCTAAAACGGTTAAACATAATACAGCAATCATAACAATAGGAATTGATACGGATGGATTCACAAGAGCTGCATCATCACCTTGTCCAAATTTTGAATCAACAAAAATCAAGATCAGTCCACCGGAAATGATACCTAATATACCGGCGATTAACGAGAGTGACAAGGCTTCCATAATGACTTGTCTTTTGATCATAATTGGTGTAGCACCTAAGGCACGTCTAATTCCGATTTCTTTGGTTCTTTCTGTAACTGTAATAAGCAGGATATTTCCAATTGCAAACACTCCGGCAATTAAAGTGGCAATTCCAACAAACCAAGTTAAAAATTGCATTCCTTTTAAGAAGCCAGTTATTTTTTTATACTCTTTACCAAAGTTATAACTTCCAAAAGCTCTTGGGTCATCAGGCCTGATGCTTCCGAGGTTTTTTAAAAGTAACTTGGCATCTTTTTCTATCTGATTGATATCTTGGTTAGGGTATCCGGTAATCATTAACCAGCCAACACTGTCACCAGCATTAAATATTTGTTGGAAACAAGTGAATGGAATGTGTACACTATTTTCATTATCGAATTCTCCACTTTTAAAAACCCCAATCACATGAAAATTAATATTATTAATAAGAACATTAGAACCTACCGCTTCTTCATCTTTTTGATAAAGTTGTTTAAATATCTCTTCTGAAATTACGACAACTTTTCTTCTTTCTTTAATGTCCTTTTCATTGATAAAACGACCGAAACTCATATTTTTTTTCTGAACACGGTTTAGGTGAGGGTAATCTCCAAACACTGTAAAGTCTGCCGTTTCAAAGTTTCTAGAAAGGGTTCCGTTTCTAGCGTGTCTAGGAACAACAAAGTCAACACCCGGAACTTCGTTTTTTATTTTTTCCATATCACTTAACTTGATACGAACTCTTCTGTTTTCTTGAAATCCTTTGAAAGGCATACTTGTTCTTTGTCCCCAAATAAATACACTATTTGTAGCTAAGTTTCCGAACAATCGATTAAAAGAGTTTTCCATTCCTTTTGCACTACCTAAAAGTGTAACCAATAGAAATATCCCCCATGTAACTCCTATGATGGTAACCATAGTGCGCAGTTTGTTTTTACGAATACTTTCGTAAATTTCTTGCCAGGTATCACTTTCAAATAAAAACTTCATTTATTGTTATGGTTTAATCATTTCTTAATGCTACAATGGGTTTAATTCTAGCAGCTCTTTTTGCTGGTAAATATCCGGCGAGGCATCCAGCAATAATCAAAACAAACATTGCTGAAACTACAAGGCTAGAACTTACGCTGGGGTCTGTGATAAAATAATCTTCTAAACTATTTCCAATTAACGAAAGAGTTCCAATACCTATGAGCATTCCAACATATCCTGCAATAGAAGTGATGACAATGGACTCTAAAAGAATAATCATTACAATTGAATTAGGTTTGGCGCCCAATACTTTTCTTATCCCTAGTTCTTTAGTTCTTTCTTTAACAATGTATACCATAATATTACTAATCCCGACAACCCCTGCAATAAGACTACCAAAACCAATAAAAATAACCAATAAACCAATCACAAAAGTCATTTGATTTATGTCTCTCCTGCGTTCAGCAAAATTAACAGTACGTATTGCTCTCTGGTCATTAGGGGCGACTGAAAACCTTTCTTTAAAATCTTCTGTTAATTTATTACTGAAAGCCAAGGTTTGGCTATAATTCATTTTTGGATTGTAAGCAATTCTAATTTCTTTTATGTATTCTTTGTTTGAAAAAATACTTTGAGCTGTTGTTACAGGCATGTAAATCAAGCGTTCTTCGTTGTCACCGCCATCATCTTCAAAGGTTCCAATAACCAGAAAAGAAATCCCTTGTAGGCTTATTTGTTTGCCGATAGGGTTCTTATTTCCAAATAAGTCTTCTACTACCAATCTTCCAATAACTACATGTTTCAGTTTTTTGTCAATGTCATTATTGTTCAGATATCTCCCATACACAACCTTGGTGTTTTCTAAGTATTGATGATCAGGGTGTACTGCTCTAATATTGTATTCGTTTTTTTTTCCTTTAAAAGATCCAGTGAAGTTTTTGTATACACGAGCTGTTATGTATTGAATCTTGTCGTCATATTTGTGCTTTACGTATTCATAGTCTTCATTAGTAAAATTGATTCTTTTACCAGTTTGGTTCCCCTTGTAGGGTTTAGATGTTCTACCAGATCTTATAAAAATAGTATTGCTAGCGTCATCAGAAAAGAAACCTGAAAAAGTATTTTGAAGACCATTAGAAATCCCTGATAAAAGTGTGAAAATCAGTATTGCAAATAGAATGGTAAAACCGGACAGAATGCTCCTAAGTTTATTTTTATTTATGCTTTGAAAAATTTCATTCCAAAGATCTGTGTTAAACATAGCAAGAACAGTCTAAGAGTTAGATTAATAGGTTGTTCAAATTTAATAATATATATGCTTGATAATCTGGAAAAACTGTAAAATTTTGTTAAAAACTGAAGTTTTAAAAATTTAGGTATTCTTCAAATGCTTGTTGTTGCTAAACTTTAGAACTATTAATTATCGTTTTTTTGATAAAACTTAAATTTTGTGCGTGTTAAATAAAGGATTTGAAGAAAATTCTAGCTTAGAAATTAGGAAATATTAAATCTTACTTTTGCTGCTCGCTGTTCAAGAAAATATCGATACTTTTGTTTTCTCACAAACTAAAAATAAACAAAACTTCTACTATGAGCGTTTTAGTAAATAAAGATTCAAAAATTATTGTTCAAGGATTCACAGGTAAGGAAGGTACTTTCCATGCAGGTCAAATGATTGATTACGGAACCAACGTTGTTGGTGGTGTAACTCCAGGAAAAGGAGGTCAAGAGCATTTAGGTAAGCCTGTATTTAATACAGTAGCAGATGCAGTTGAAAAAGCTGGTGCTGACACAACCTTAATTTTTGTTCCACCTGCGTTTGGTGCAGATGCTATTATGGAGGCTGCAGATGCAGGAATTAAAGTAATTATCTGTATCACAGAAGGAATTCCTACTGCTGATATGGTAAAAGTGAAAGCTTATTTAGAAGGAAAAGAAGCACGTTTAGTTGGGCCTAACTGTCCAGGTGTTATTACTCCAGATGAAGCTAAGGTAGGGATTATGCCTGGGTTTATCTTTAAAAAAGGTAATGTAGGGATTGTTTCTAAATCAGGAACTTTAACTTATGAGGCTGCGGATCAAGTAGTGAAACAAGGTTTTGGAATTACAACTGCCATTGGTATTGGTGGAGATCCAATTATTGGTACTTCTACCAAAGAAGCTGTTGAATTATTGATGAATGATGAAGAGACAGAAGCAATTGTTATGATTGGTGAAATTGGAGGTCAGTTAGAAGCAGATGCTGCAAAATGGATCAAAGCAACGGGTAATAAAAAACCGGTTATTGGATTTATCGCAGGTCAAACGGCACCAGCTGGTAGAACAATGGGACATGCTGGAGCAATTGTTGGTGGAGCTGATGATACTGCACAGGCAAAAATGGCGATCTTAAGAGAAAATGGAATTCACGTAGTAGATTCACCAGCAAAAATTGGTGAAATGGTTGCTAGCGTGTTGAAATAATATAGGTTTTAAATCACCTGAAACGGTCTATATCTTTTATTAGGTATAGACCGTTTTGTTGTTTATATGTTTAGGTGTTAGTTAGTTGTTTGTTCATTTATTGTTTTTAGAGTCATTCTATTAGTTGTTTGTTTCGGTTTGAGTATATTTGCTTCGAAATTAAAAATTTTGAAAATGAAACTTCTTGAAAACAAAACAGCATTAATTACTGGTGCAACTAGAGGAATTGGAAAAGGAATAGCGATTACCTTCGCAAAACAAGGTGCTAACGTAGCGTTTACATACAGCTCTTCAGTAGAAGCAGCAGAAGCCTTGGAAAAAGAATTAGAAGGTCTTGGTGTAAAAGCTAAAGGATATCAATCTAACGCGGCAAAATTTGATGCGGCTCAAGAATTGGCGGCAGCAGTATTGAAAGAATTTGGTACTATAGATGTTTTGATTAATAATGCAGGTATTACAAAAGACAATTTATTAATGAGAATTAGTGAAGAAGATTTTGATAATGTAATCGAGGTGAACTTGAAGTCGGTTTTCAATTTAACGAAAGCTGTAATTCGTCCGATGATGAAGCAGAGAGCAGGTTCTATTATAAACATGAGTTCTGTTGTGGGTGTTCAAGGGAATGCAGGACAAACTAATTATGCTGCCTCGAAAGCAGGAATGCTTGGGTTTACAAAATCTGTAGCGTTGGAGTTAGGTTCAAGAAATATCCGTTGTAACTCGATTGCACCTGGTTTTATAGAGACTGAGATGACCGCAAAACTAGACGAGAAAGTTGTTGAAGGTTGGAGGCAAGGAATTCCTTTAAAAAGAGGTGGTTCTCCAGAAGATATTGCCAACGCATGTGTGTTTTTAGCATCTGATATGTCAGCATATATCACGGGTCAAACATTGAATGTTGATGGTGGTATGATTACAGCCTAAAAAAATATAGAACTTAAAAAGAAAGCTATTGCGATTGTGTGCAATAGCTTTCTTTGTTATATTTATATAAAAAACAACTATGGAGAGATCTACAATTGGACTTTTGAAATTTGAACCAATTTATCAATACCGAATATGGGGTGGTGAAAAATTAAAAACAGTTTTAGGAAAAAACTATTCAGAGACTAAGATAGGGGAGAGTTGGGAAATTTCTGGTGTCTCTGGAAATGAAACAAAAGTTGATCAAGGACCTATGAAAGGTGAAACACTCAAAACATTAACCGATAGGTTTGGGGCCGAATTTGTGGGAAAAAAGTGTTTTGATCATTATGGAACGGAATTCCCTATTTTGATAAAGTTTATCGATGCAGCAGCACCTTTGTCTGTTCAGGTTCATCCGGATGATATTTTAGCAAAAGAACGTCATAATAGTCTTGGTAAAAACGAGATGTGGTTTATTATGGATTCTGAAACAGATGCTGAATTAATAGTTGGTTTCAATAAAAAAATGGATAAGGGATCTTATCAAGAGAGTGTTGCTAATAGCACTTTAATGTCTGATTTGAATTCATTGAAGGTTGAGAAAGGAGATCTTTATTATTTACCTGCGGGTAGGGTACACGCTATTGGTCAAGGTGTAATGTTAGCGGAAATTCAGCAAACTTCCGATGTGACTTATAGAGTGTATGATTATGATCGTGTAGATGCGTTGACGGGAAAGAAACGGGATTTACATGTGCAAGAATCAATAGATGCTATTGATTTTAAGGAAGTTGATGAGTATAAAACATTGTATTCTAAAGAAGTCAATCAGTCAAACTTTATGGTTGATACACCATTTTTTAAAACAAATTATATACATGCATCTGAAGAAATGATTCTATCTTATAAGGAAAATGAATCTTTTAAAATTTATATATGCACAGAAGGAAAGGCTGTTTTTAAAATAAAAAATCAAGAGGTTGAGATAAAAAAAGGAGAAACGATTTTGTTGGCTGCAAATGAAAAAAGTTTGACTATCTTGCCATCGAATAATGTGGAGCTCTTGGAGGCTTCTTATTAAATAATCAACTAAAATAAAAATATGAGTGTAGTTATTATTAATAGTTTTGATGAGTACAAAGCTTTCGAGGGTAAAGTGATTGGAACTTCAGAATATTTAAAAATTTCACAAGACCAAATCGGTCAGTTTGCTGATGCAACATTAGATCATCAGTGGATCCACTTGGATAAAGAAAGAGCAGAAAAAGAAAGTCCGTTTAAAGCAACTATCGCACACGGATATTTAACCTTATCATTATTACCCTATTTATGGGAGCAAATTGCCGAGGTAAGAAATAATAAAATGATGGTTAACTATGGTATTGAGAATTTTAAATTCATCAAACCAGTTTTAGTAGATAGTGAGATTCGTTTGGTGGCATCTTTAAAATCAATTGTCGATTTGAGAGGGACATCAAAAGCAGTTTTAAATGTTACTATTGAAATCAAAGGAGAAAGAAAGCCTGCCGCACAAGGAGATATCATATTCTTGTATACATTTACGAATTAGATGACAGACTTAGATTTAAAAGAAAAAATAATGGCGAATATTGATATGTTCGCCATTTCTGATTTTTGTCCGAATGGAGGTTGGCCAAAATTTGACAATTTGTCTGTTAAAATCTACAAATCAGAGATCCTTTCAGATGCGGTTTTATATGATCTAGAGTTGTTATACGATTGTCAAGTTGCTGGATGTTGTTTTATACCTGGCGGAGACAATTATACTAGGTTAAGAAAAAAAATAAAAATTTCTGACACCAAATTTTCGGTGCTGAATTAAAAATTAATTTATAAATATATTAGTTATGAGTAATAGTCAATTAGATATACGTTTTCCAAAAGGAGGAGCTTTCTTTATAATATTAGCCGTTTTTGCGGTGATATTTTTTTCAAAAGCAACGGTAACGATAGGTTCTGGTGAAGCAGGAGTGTTGTATAAAACTTTTGGAGGTGGGGTCGTAACAGATGAGCCTGCTTTAGGAGAGGGGTTTCATTTGGTTGCTCCTTGGAATAAAGTAATTATTTATGAAGTACGTCAACAAGAATTGTTAGAGAAAATGAAGGTTTTATCTTCGAATGGACTTGACATTCTTTTGGAATTAAGTGCTTGGTATCAACCAGATGCTAATCAACTTGGTTTGTTACATCAAAAGAAAGGACAGAGTTATTTAGATAGAGTTATCAAGCCTTCTATTAGGTCTGCTGCAAGAAGTGTGGTGGGGAGGTATACTCCAGAGCAAATTTATTCAAGTAAGAGAGATGCTATACAAGAAGAGATTTTTGAGGAAACAAAAATAATTTTGGATGAGCAGTTTGTACAGTTGAATGAGGTTTTGGTAAGAGACGTAACGTTACCACCTACTATTAAAACTGCGATTGAAAATAAATTAAAACAGGAACAAGAATTTTTGGAATATGAGTTTACTATTCAGAAAGCTCAAAAAGAAGCAGAAAGACAAAGAATTGATGCAGAGGGTAAAGCAGCAGCAAACCGAATATTAAATCAATCTTTGACAGATAATATTTTAAAAGAAAAAGGTATTCAGGCCACGGTTGAATTGGCAAAATCTCCTAATTCAAAAGTTATTGTTGTAGGAAGTGGTAAAGAAGGTTTGCCATTAATTTTAGGAAATAATTAAAATGGATAAAAGACAGAAAATAAATATTGCACTTGCAGTATTGTATGTTTTATTCGCTGTAGTTCAGTTAAATGATCCAGATCCAATAGAGTGGTTTTTATTGTACTTTTTGGTGGCAGTATTTTGCGTTGTTGCCAATTATATTGTACTCCCCAAAAAACTGTTGTTGGGATTAATTGTAGCTTATGTATTGTATTCAGGCTATTATTTTTCTTATTTCATGGACTGGATTCAAATAGAACACAAAGAAGAGCTCTTTGGCAAAATGGTTTATGAAAAACCTTATTTAGAGGGAACACGTGAGTTTTTAGGTCTATTGATAGCCGCAGCAGGTATGTTGCATTTATACTTAAAGGGGGGCTCAGAAAAACAAGTAATCAATTGATGTTTTTTGCTACAAAATAACCAGTAGCAAAACACCCTTGTAATAAATAACCACCTGTTATGGTGTCCCAATCAAACATTTCCCCAGCAATATATATGTTGGGGATTTTTTTTAGAGATAGTTTAGGCGTCAACTCTTCAAGAGAGATACCACCTGTAGTTGAGATAGCTTCTTCAATTGGTCTAAGTCCTTTAATGGGAATGTCAAGTTTTTTTAAAGCTTTTACAAATAGAGTAGGAGTGGTATAAGTTTCTTTGTCGGTAAAAGATTTTAGAAAAGCTATCTGTGATTTGTTTAATTTAAAAACGTAACCATAGTTTTTAGGCTTAGTTCTGTTGGTTAGTTTTGAGAGCAATTCTTCTTCGGAGTTAAATGGTTTTAGATCGATTGAAATAAAGGATTGTCCGTTTTTTAGAAGTCGACCAAGTTGACTTGCTAGTGGGTAAATAGCATTTCCTTCAAGCCCATAAGATGAAATTACAGCTTCTCCCTTTATGCTTTTGTTTTGTACGGTGATTTTAATATTTTTTAAAGGAGTCCCGATGTGATTTTTAATGGGTTTTGATACATAATCAACAAGAATACCACAATTTGAGGGTTGAAAAGGAGTAATTTTAATATTGTTTTCCTGCATTGCTTTAACCCATGAGCCATCTGAACCTGTAATAGACCACGAAGCACCTCCTAAGGCAAAAATACATATGTCGAATTGTTTGGTGAAAGAAGAAGTTTTGTTTTTGATATAAATTGACTCTTTGTTAAAGTTTATCATTTCGTGCTCAACAAAAACATCAACATTTTGCTGAGTTAGTTTTTGTTTTATTGCATTTAAAACTTCAATTGGTTTTATTCCTTTCTTAGGGAATATTCTACCGCTCGATCCTGTGTATGTTGGTATACCAAGCTCCGCTAGCCAATTGGTGGTAGCTTTAGAATCGAAAGATTTTAATATGTTAGAGAATATAGAAGTCGGTGTATAATTTTCAAATAACTCTTCTCCGATTTTGTCATTACTAAGATTAAATCCGCCTTTCCCTGCAACTAAAAATTTACGACCTAATGTTTTTCCCTTTTCGTAAAGAGTTACCTTGTGTAATTTGCTTAGTTCAACGGCAGCCATCATCCCAGCAGGTCCACCACCTACAATAATAATATTTTTAACTTGTTGTTGTTTCATAGTAATTGTTATTCAATTACGTTGACTTCAATTTCAAGATTAATTTTGAAGTTTGAAAAAATTGTAGCTTGAATTTTTTTCGCCAAGGCATATATTTCCTTTCCTGTGGCGTTACCATAATTTACAAGAACCAAAGCTTGGTTTTTATGGGAGCCAGTTTCACCAATACGTTTTCCTTTAAAGCCAGACTGTTCAATAAGCCAACCAGCAGGAATTTTAACGGAATTGTTATCTACAGAATAGGAAGGTATGTTTGGGTGCAAGGATTTCAATTTTTCAAAATGAGAATTTGAAATAATAGGGTTTTTAAAAAAACTTCCGCTGTTCCCAATTTCTTTTGGATTAGGGAGTTTTGAATTTCTTATGTTTATTACAGCATCGCTTATACTTTTTATAGAAGGGGTTGCGATATTGAGTGCGTTAAGTTCGGATTGAATAGCTCCATAAGAGTAATTTAATTTATGTTCTTTTTTTGTGAGTAAAAATGAAACTTCAATGATTATATATTTACCCTTTAAAGAATTTTTGAAAACAGAATTTCTGTAACCGAAATCACATTCAAAGTTTTTGAAAATTCGGATTTCACCGGTTTCTATTTCAATGGCAGTTACACTATCAATAGTATCTTTCACTTCCACACCATAGGCACCAATATTTTGGATTGGACAAGTACCAACATTACCAGGAATTAACGATAAGTTTTCTAGGCCTCCTAAATTATGGTCGATGCACCATAGTACAAATTCATGCCAATTTTCACCCGCTTTGGCCTTAACTAAAGTCTCAGTTGAATTGATGTTTTTGGTTTCAATTCCTTTTAAATTCAGGTGAACTACTAGCTTGGAAATATCATTAACTAAAAGCAAATTACTTCCTCCGCTTAGTATAAATACGTCTTTTTCATTCTCTAAGACTTCCTGGAGCTCCTCTATTGTGGAAACAGATACATAGCTTTTGGCCAAAACATCAATCCCGAAAGTATTATAGTTTTTAAGTGAAAAATTTTGTTGAATTTGCATCTAGTTAAAAAACTTAGTTTTTGTTGTATTGGTTCAAAGCTAATTTTAATATTTCTACAGATCTAATTAAGTCTTTTTTATTTAGAACATAAGCAATTCTAATTTGTGATTTACCAATGTCTTTTGTCGTGTAAAAGCCGCTGGCAGGTGCAACCATTAAGGTCTCTTTTTTGTCTGAGAATTTTTCTAACATCCATTGGGCAAATACATCAGTATCTTCAACAGGTAATTGAACAATACAATAAAAAGCTCCTTGGGGAGTGAATACTTTTATCCCCTCAATCTTTTGTAATTGCTCTACAAGTATGTTTCGTCGTTCTGTGTATTCCTTTACCACTTCAGTGAAATAACTTTGAGGTGTCTCTAAAGCAGCCTCAGCAGCAATTTGTGCATACGTAGGTGGACTTAATCTTGATTGAGCCATTTTCATAATCGTATCTAGGAAATCTTTGTTCTTAGATACAATACACCCGATTCTTGCACCACACATGCTATACCTTTTTGAGATGGAATCTATCATGATAGCATTTTGATCCATTCCTTCTTCATTCAAAATGGAATAGTGGGTAGAGTCATCATAAACAAACTCTCTATAAACTTCATCTGCAATTAAAAACAAATCGTATTTAATGGCAAGTTCTTTCAATTGATGAATATCTTTTTTCGAATAAACCACACCAGTTGGATTCCCTGGGTTGCATATCAAAATAGCCTTTGTGTTTTTTGTAATCACTTTTTCAAAATCAGAAATTTTTGGCAAAGCAAAATTTTCGTCAATGGTTGAGGTAATCGGAACCACGTTTACACCTTCTGCTATGGCAAAACTGTTATAGTTAGCGTAGAATGGTTCAGGAATTATAATTTCATCATGTGGGTCTGTAATACAAGCAATAGTAAACAATAAAGCTTCAGAAGCCCCTGTGGTTACTAAAATATTTTCTTTTTCTATTAAGATATCATGTTGACTGTAGTATTGCGCAAGTTTTTCACGGTATTGCTCAGATCCATTTGATGTAGTATAGCCAAGAATTTCAATAGAATTATTTTTTACAGCATCTAAGGCAACTTTTGGTGTATGAATGTCAGGTTGACCAATATTTAAATGATAAATATGGATTCCTTTTTTCTGTGCTGCCTCAGCATAGGGAACCAGTTTTCGTATTGGCGATTCTGGCGTTAAAATTCCCTTTTTAGATATTTGTGGCATGCTTATGTTTTTGTGAAAATTGTAATTTAAAATAGCGTACAAATTTAATTTTTTTAGCTTAAAAGCCTCAATAATAGCTTGTTTTTTTTGAGAAAAAATAGAATTCTTTTGTAACTTAGAAAAAAAATGAGCCCAGTGAAGAAAATAGCCTGCATATTTCTTTTGTTTCTTGCTTTTTCTGTGAAGGCACAAAGGGTTTCAAATTTGCACCCCGGCAAAAAATATCAAAGCATTAAATTTAAATTTATAAATAATTTAATCATCCTTCCGTTGGAATTAAATGGTGTTAAAGGAGATTTTATTTTGGATACCGGTGTTAAAGGTAATATTCTGTTTTTAGGAGAAAACGGAAAGTTTTTTATCAAAGATTCTTTGAGAATTGTCAATCTTCGTGGTTTTGGATATGGCGATCCGGTGAAGGCTTATGTATCTATGGGGAATACTGTGAGGTATAAAAGCATGGTGCTTCCAAATAAAGAATTTTTTCTATTGAAAGATGAAAAATTGAATTTTTCTGCAAAAACGGGTATCGTTATTCATGGTTTGATAGGAGCAGATTTTTTTAGAAATAATGTTATTAAAGTCGACTATAAAAAAAATAGAATATATGTTTATGATCGTGAATATTATTATGAAAAAAAGCATAAAGAGACTAAAGTAAAAACGATTGATTTAGTTTTTCATAACGACAAGCCTTATATGGAAGGTGAGGTAAAGATATTTGAAAATGATACCGCACATAAACCTGTTAAATTATTAATAGATACTGGAGGTACTGAGGCATTATGGTTGTTTAAAGATGAAAATAAATTTGAAAAATTACCGCCTAAGTATTTTACAGATTTATTAGGGGAGAGTTTGACAGGGAGTATTCATGGAGATAAGGCCAGGATTGAGACATTTGCGTTTGGTGGGTATGATTTTGGAAACCCTATTGTTTCTTTTTTAGATGAAGATGTCGCTAGAAAAGCGAAAAGAATAAAGGGTAGAAATGGTACTTTGGGAGCTGGGATTTTAAAGCGATTTACGGTTTGGTTTGATTATAGAAATGAAAAAATGTACTTAAAAAAGAATTCTAGGTATAAAGAAGAATTCTATTACAACATGAGCGGTTTAGAGATAAATTATAATGGAAGTGTTATGGTTCTAGAGTTTAGACAGCCTGGTGTAAATTTAATAGAAACCGATAATTTAGTTTCTTTAGATTATCATTTTGCATTAAAACCTTCTTATATCATAGCCAATGTCAGGAAAGGTTCTCCGGGTGATTTAGGGGGCTTAAAAGAAGGGGATATCATATTAGAAATTGATGATATAGCAGTGCATCATAAAACTTATGGTGATATCATTGAACATTTTTATAAAAAGAAAAATAGACGTGTAGATTTATTGATTGAAAGAGATGGTGAAGAGATGTACTTTAAATTTCACTTGGTTGACGAATTGGATTGAAATTTGGATAGTACAGTTTGTCTGATTGTGAGACTTGGCACGAGAATTGAAATATTTATTGTTATAAGACGTAAAACTTCAGAACTCCATGTATTAATAGGGTTTATAAGGAATTGTATAATTTCGATTGGAAGTTTAGTTAAGAAATAATGTCAGTTTGACAGTAAAACATATTTATGAGCAATTCAAAAGTTATAAAAATAGACAGTTTGTCTTTACAAAATATGCTTGATGAGGATTCAGAGTTGATCCCGTTAATGACAGCAGAAGATGAAGAAGAGATCAATAAAGAAGAAATCCCTGAGACACTTGCAATTTTACCTTTAAGAAATACGGTTTTGTTTCCTGGTGTTGTAATTCCAATTACTGCAGGTAGGGATCAATCTATTCAATTGATAAAAGATGTAAATAGTGGTGATAAAATATTAGGAGTTGTTTCTCAAATAGATCCTTCTGTAGAGAAGCCAACCGAAAAAGATATTCATAAGATAGGGGTTGTAGCTCAGATTTTACGTGTTTTAAAAATGCCTGATGGAAATACAACAGTTATCATTCAAGGTAAAAAACGTTTTCAAGTAAAAGAGGTTATTCAAGAAGAACCTTATTTGAAAGCCACTACACAAGATTTTCTAGAGGATAGTTTTATTGAGGATACGGATGAGTTTAAGGAAATCATGTCTTCTGTAACTGAATCTGCCTTAGAGGTAATTAAAGAGAATCCTAATTTACCGTCAGAAGCGGCTTTTGCAATTAAAAATATTCAAAGTCAGTCTTTTCTTGTGAATTTCATTTCTTCGAACATGAATTTGAGTGTGAAGAAGAAGCAAAATTTATTAGAAAAAAGTTCTTTAAAAGAACGTGCAATCACAACACTAAAGGAATTGAATAAGGAATTGCAGCGATTGGAATTGCGTAATGACATTCAATCCAAAACGCGTGTTGATATGGATCAACAGCAGAAAGAATATTATCTTCAACAACAATTGAAAACAATTCAAGAGGAGTTGGGAGGTGTTTCTCATGATGAGGAGTTGGTTGAATTGAAGGAAAAAGCCAAAGACAAAAAGTGGGGAGAAGAAGTTCAGGCTCGTTTTGATAAAGAAATTAGCAGATTGCAGAGAATGAATCCTCAAATGCCGGATTATTCAATTCAAAGAAATTACTTAGAGTTATTGTTAGATCTACCTTGGCATGAATATTCTAAAGATAATTTTGATTTAAAACGTGCTGATAAAATTCTTAATAGAGATCATTTTGGTCTTGAAAAAGTTAAGGAAAGAATTATTGAACATTTGGCGGTTCTGAAATTAAAAGGAGATATGAAATCTCCAATTATTTGTTTGTATGGCCCTCCAGGAGTAGGTAAAACTTCTTTGGGTAAATCTGTGGCAGAAGCCTTGGGCAGAAAATACATTCGTATGTCTTTAGGTGGTTTGAGAGACGAATCTGAGATCAGAGGACATAGAAAAACTTATATTGGAGCGATGCCTGGGCGTTTGATTCAAAATATGAAAAAAGCAAAAACATCGAATCCAGTTTTTGTTTTAGATGAAATTGATAAGTTAGCATCGAGTCATGGTGGAGATCCTTCAGCGGCAATGTTAGAGGTTTTAGATCCAGAGCAAAACACAGAGTTTTACGATAATTATTTAGAGGTTGGTTATGATCTTTCTAAGGTTCTTTTTATAGCAACAGCAAATAATATTGGAGAGGTTCCTTGGGCGCTTAGAGATCGTATGGAATTGATCAATGTTTCTGGTTATACGATTGAAGAAAAAACGGAGATCGCCAAAAAGTTTTTATTACCAAAACAGCTAAAGGAGCATGGTTTGACAACTGATCAGTTGAAAGTTGGAAAGGCGCAATTAGAAAAAATTGTTACTGGATATACTAGGGAATCTGGAGTAAGAAGTTTAGAGAAGCAAGTAGCAAAAGTGGTACGTTATGCAGCCAAGTCCATTGCAATGGAAGATGAGTATAATGTAAAGTTATCCAATGATGACATAGTCACTATTTTGGGTGCTTCCAAAATGGAAAGAGATAAATATGAGAACAATGATGTTGCAGGTGTTGTAACCGGATTGGCTTGGACAAGTGTTGGGGGAGATATATTATTCATTGAATCTATATTGTCTAAAGGTAAAGGAGAATTATCAATTACAGGTAACCTTGGAAAAGTGATGAAGGAATCCTCGACAATTGCTCTAGAATACATTAAAGCGAATATTGAAGAATTTGGAATCGATCAGAAAGTGTTAGATGATTATAAGATTCATATTCATGTTCCTGAAGGAGCAACACCAAAAGATGGTCCTAGTGCTGGGATTACAATGCTTACTTCATTAGTTTCTGTCTTGACTCAAAAGAAAGTAAAATCGAATTTGGCTATGACAGGAGAGATTACTTTGAGAGGGAAAGTATTGCCAGTTGGTGGAATCAAAGAGAAAATATTGGCTGCAAAAAGAGCGAATATTAAAGAGATTATTCTTTGTGCAGAGAATAAACGTGATATAGATGAAATTAAAGAATCTTATTTAAAAGGACTTAAATTTCATTATGTAACCGAAATGAGTGATGTGATTAAAATTGCATTGACTAAGCAAAAGGTTAAAAACGCAAAGAAGTTGGTTTAATCTAAAATGTATGAAAAAAAGCGAATGGTTGTTTCATTCGCTTTTTTTATTTCTAAAATTGTAAATTGTTAAGATGAAAGTTTTGGTTTTTACGTTTTGTATATTGAGTTCGTTGTGTTTTTCTCAAGAGGAGGATGCTTGGGTTTATTTTAAGGACAAGCCTTCTTCAAGTGCCTATTTGGCTTCTCCAATATTAATGCTGAGTCAAAAGTCTTTGGATAGAAGAACGGCACAAGGTATTAGTTTGGATTTGAAAGATGTTCCGGTTGAAGGAAGTTATATCACATCGATTTCTCAGAGTTCCGGTATCACTGTTTTGGCAAAGTCAAAGTGGTTAAATGCATTACATGTTAAAGGAACAGCAACGGATATTAATTTATTGAACAGTTTGAGTATTGTAGACTCTATTCAGTTTAAAGACCATAGTCTTAATAAGGGAAGCTTCAAAAGGTCTACTAGTAAATTTAAATTGGAAACCACAGTGTCCTCTGAGTTAGATTATGGAGTTACAGAAAATCAAATAGCAATGCTTTCAGGCGACTTTTTACATGACTTGGGATATTTAGGTGATGGTCTTAAAATTGCCGTTTTAGATGCAGGGTTCAAGGGGGTAGAAAATTTTGCCGCCTTTTCTAGGTTGCACGATGCTAATCTAAGCAACGGAGAGATATTAGGGGGGTATGATTATGTCCATAGAGATTCTAACTTTTATGGTGATACTGGAAATACACATGGGTTATCTGTTTTGTCTACAATAGGCGCTTATATAGATGATCAATATATAGGTACTGCACCAAATGCTCAATTTTATTTATTTGTAACAGAAGATGCAAGTTCAGAAACACCTTTAGAGGAAAGTTTGTGGGTAGAAGCTGCAGAAACTGCGGATAGCATTGGTGTAGATATTATAAATACCTCATTAGGGTATACCACATTTGATGACTCTAGTTATAATTATTCGTATTCAGATATGGATGGAAATACAACATTTATTTCTAGAGGGGCGGAAATTGCATCATCTAGAGGTATTTTATTAGTTACCTCGGCAGGGAATGAAGGAAGTAGTTCTTGGAAGTATATAAGTGCACCGGCAGATGTTGCATCTGTTTTGTCAGTTGGAGCAGTAGATTCCAATGGAGTGATAGCAAGTTTTAGTTCTTTTGGCCCAACAGCAGATAACCGAGTAAAACCGGAGGTGGTCGCACATGGAAAAAGTGTTTATGTAATCAACAGTGCTGGGAATATTTCAATTTCAAGCGGAACTTCATTTTCAGGTCCAATTATTGCAGGTATGAGTGCTTGTTTGTGGCAGGCTTTTCCG
Source organism: Flavicella sp. IMCC45537 (assembly GCF_057197705.1). NCBI lineage: Bacteria > Pseudomonadati > Bacteroidota > Flavobacteriia > Flavobacteriales > Flavobacteriaceae > Flavicella > Flavicella sp. IMCC45537. Next base: position 1,023,665 of record NZ_CM170067.1, on the reverse strand, counting down.
AATAAAACCGCTAGTGAGATAAAAAACCTGATCTTAACATCTGCAAATAAATTTGAAAATCCATCTGATCAATATGGTTATGGTATCCCTAATTACCAATCTATTTATGAGTCATTAGGTGTCAGTAGATTAGTTCTTGATGAAATACAAATTTATCCCAATCCGGTAAATAATTATTTGTTTGTTGCTTTGAAAGAGCCGGATCTTGGGAGCAAAGTATATTTTTATGATGTCTTAGGACAATTAGTCCTAGAGAAGTCTTTATCAAACAAAGATGCTAAAATAGATGTAAGCACTTTAGAAAGTGGTGTTTATTTTTTGGAGTTGGTTAAAGGTAAGTATAGACGTTCCGTTAAATTAATAAAAAACTAGAAATAGAATTTTATAGTAAAGCGAATTAATGAAATCAAATAAAATTACAGATTTATTTAAAATAAAATATCCAATCATTCAAGGAGGAATGGTTTGGGTAAGTGGGTATAAATTGGCTGCCGCTGTAAGTAATGCAGGTGGACTAGGATTAATTGGATCTGGTTCTATGTATCCAGAGATGTTTCGGTCTCATGTAAGAAAATGTAAGAAAGCAACCGATAAGCCCTTTGGAGTAAATATTCCAATGATATATCCAAATATAGAAGAGTTGATATCAATTGTTATTGAGGAAAAAGTGAAAATTGTTTTTACCTCTGCTGGAAATCCTAAATTATATACCTCAAAATTAAAGGAGCATGGAATTACTGTAGTTCATGTTGTAAGTAGTTTGAAGTTTGCTTTAAAAGCTCAGGACGCCGGGGTAGATGCCGTAGTTGCAGAGGGTTTTGAAGCAGGAGGTCATAATGGAAGGGAAGAGAGCACTACCTTTACTTTAATTCCTACAGTAAAGCAAGGACTTGAGATTCCATTGATTGCGGCAGGTGGTATTGCTACTGGGCGTGGAATGCTCGCTGCTATGGTGTTGGGTGCTGATGGTGTTCAGGTGGGAAGTAGATTTGCTGCGAGTATCGAATCTTCCGCTCATCAAAATTTTAAGGAGCGCGTATTGTCCACGCAAGAAGGGGATACAATGCTTACGTTAAAAGAGATAGCCCCAGTTAGAATGATAAAAAATGAATTTTACGATACGCTGCTTCAATTCTCAAAGCATCATACGCCTTCTGAATTAAAAGATTTTTTAGGAAAGGGTAGATTGAAAAAAGGAATTTTTGAAGGGGAAATGTTGGAAGGAATGATGGAAATAGGACAGATAGCTAGTGTGATTAACGAAATTGAATCGGCTCAAGAAATAATTAACGATATGGTTCAGGAGTATCAAAAAGTTGTTGAGAGTTCCCTTTTCATATAAAGATAGTATCAGAAATCAAAAATCATTTTTACTGCAACGATTATTTGTAAAACTGCAAAAATTTTCTTCAACGATTTTTGATTGATTTTTAGTGCAATTTTTGAACCAATAAAACCACCTAAAGAGAATAATATCGCTATGGTAATCATATAGTACCAGTTGATTGGGGCTGTGTTGCTGTAATTGTTGACAGCAAAGTAGGTTACAGGTGGAAGCATTACCGCCAGGCTCAATCCTTGTGCGTTATGTTGAGTAAAGTTTAGTAAATAAACAAAAAGAGGTACCATAACGATTCCACCACCCACACCAACTAGCCCGCTTAAAATTCCTGCTAGGATGCCAATTCCGATAAGGATAAGAATGGGTTTGTTTTTTTGCATAGATATTTATTTTCCAAAGTACATTTTGATTCCTGCTATGAACATTACGACACCAAAGACTTTTTTTAATGAAACTTGATCGATACGGATTGCTATTTCTGAACCTAAAAAACCACCAACAGTAAAAAAGAGTGCCACAATAATAGTATACTTCCAATTGACTTCACCTGCTTTGTGATAGTTAGAAACTGCAAAATAAGTAACGGGTGGTAGCATGATGGCTAAGCTTAACCCTTGTGCTCCGTGTTGGGTGTAGCCTAAAAGAAAAACAAATAGGGGTACCATAATAATACCACCTCCAATCCCAACAAGTCCGCTTATGATACCAGCAGTTATTCCTATGAATATGAGTATTAAAATGGTAGTTGTGAGGGTCATTTATATTTTTTTATTCAGGTATTTTTATCTGATATTGTTTTCGAGATCTATTATTCAAGTGGTTTTCTCTTAACCAAGGGTTGTGTAATTTGATTTGTTTATAGTTACAATTCATTTCTTTTGCAAAAGAAGCAATATTATGAATAGCGGTATCCACAGATATCAATTTCGTTTTAGAAAGTTCATATAAATCTTCATTGTCAAAAATAAATCCATAATGCTGTGGGTGAGAAAGAATTTCTTTGATGGCGATTATTCGTGGGACATATCTCTGTGTTTCACTACTAAGTAATAGATCATAGTAATCGTTTACCTGTTGTTTTTCTTGATTTCTTGAAATTCCTCTATTACCAGCATTATATGCAGCGGCCGCTAAGGTCCAAGTACCAAATTTTTCTTTTGAGTCCAGTAAATATTGACAAGCAGCTTCCGTGGCCTTTTCAATATTATAACGTTCATCTACATTATTATTTACTTCAAGTCCTCGCTCTTTTGCTGTATGCGGCATTAATTGCCAGAAGCCTTTGGCACCGGCAGAAGAGGTAACATTTTCTAAACCACTCTCAATAACTGCTAAGTATTTAAAATCCTCTGGAATTCCATTCTTTTTTAGAATCGGTTCAATGATAGGAAAAAATTTGTGTGACCTTTTTATCAAAAGCAAAGCATTGGATTGCCAGTAGGTGTTTACTAATAACTCTTTGTCAATACGTTCTCTGACGTCTGGTTTATTTAAAGGAATGTTTTCTCCAGCAAAAGTGAGGTTATTAGGGATTTTAAGCGCTTTTATTTGATAAGTATCACTGGTGTTTTTAGTAGGCTCCTCGGTACTATAAATAAATATAGCAGAAGATAAGATTATCAATATAATTGCAAAAATATATGTTTTGAAGGTGCGCATAATTATAGAAATTTAGTAAGACTCAAAATGGTTAATTCGAGTAAACTTAAAGTTACAAATTTCGAGCCATTATGCTAATTCTCTAGATAAAATTTTATTTATTTTCTGAGCCTTTGTTAAAATCATAGCATGTGATCCATCTTTTATAGAAATACAGTTTTGAATATTCGTAATAGGGAAAATAAAGTCACTTGTTCCATGGATATGAATAATATCAGAAATACTTTTTTCTTGATTCCAATATAAAATTTCTTTAATGGCCCATTTGAGGTACAGGGGATTTCTTTGTGAAAGATACATTCTATATACTTCTATTTGTTTTTTCGCTTTATTTCCAAAACATAAAGTTAAAATTTTCTCCAATGGATCAATAAATCTAGTAGGGGCAAAAACATACAGTTTCAATTTTTTTATCAACTGTAGAGAGTTTGGTAATTCATGTTTGTTTTTTATACTAGAGATAATAACAAGCTTCTCATAATCAATAATTTTACTTATTTCTTGTGCCATAATTCCGCCGAAGGAAATACCAATTAGGATTGGGGACTGGTGTTTAATCTGAGCACATAATTCTTTAGCATAAGATTTAATGTTCTGATTTTTGGAAGATGGGATGTGCCATGTTAGATAATGTATTTCATATTTTTGATCGTCAAGTTTAATACGATCAAAAATTTTAGAATTAGCGGCTGTACCGGGAATGAAATAAATATGTTTTTTCATAAATAAGAAGGTACATTAAAAAAATGGTTAGAGAAAATCGAAACGTACAAGTCCATCTTCATCAATCTTTGTCAGCTTAATTTTATGTATGGTGTTCACTAAATTCGGGTTCCAGGGAGTTTTAACTTTTACATAATTTTCGGTAAAACCTTGAATGTACCCCTCTTTGTTTTCGCTTTCAAATAATACAGTATGTTCCGTGTCAATCTGACTCTCATAAAATGCACGTCTTTTTTTAACAGAGAGGCCACGGAGCATTTTACTACGTTTTTTTCTAACATTGGCAGAGACAACACCTTCCATGTCAGTCGCTTCTGTATTAGGTCTTTCAGAATACGTAAACACATGCAAATAGGAGATATCCATCTCATTTAAATAATTGTACGTTTCAAGAAATAATTCATCTGTTTCTCCAGGAAATCCTACAATAACATCTACACCAATGCAAGCATTGGGCATCTTTGATTTAATTGCAGAAACACGATCTGTATAAACCTGACGCAAATAGCGTCTTTTCATTAATTTTAACAAAGTATCGCTACCACTCTGCAAAGGAATATGGAAATGAGGAACAAAAGTTTTGCTGTTTGCAACAAAATCAATGGTTTCATTTTTGAGCAAATTGGGTTCAATAGAAGAAATTCTTAATCTATGAATGCCTTTTACTTCATCTAAAGCTTGAACTAATTCAAAAAAAGTATGTTCGTGTTTTTTATTTCCAAATTCACCTTTTCCATAGTCACCAATATTGACCCCAGTTAAAACAATTTCTTTGATGTCTTTTTGTGAAATTTCTTCTGCATTTTTTAAAACATTTTGAAGCGTATCACTTCTAGAGATTCCTCTTGCTAAAGGAATCGTACAATAGGTACATTTATAATCACATCCATCTTGAACTTTCAAAAAGGCTCTTGTGCGATCTCCAACAGAATAAGAGCCAACATAAAAGTCGGCTTCAGAAATTTCACAGGAATGCACCTCACCCATATCATTTTTGGAAAGATCATTTATATAATCCGTAACTTTAAATTTCTCAGTAGCTCCTAGTACCAAATCAACCCCTTCTACATTTGCCAATTCTTCTGGCTTAAGTTGTGCATAGCATCCTACAGCAATTAAAAAGGCATCATTATTTTTCTTTAAAGCGTTTTTTACGATGGATTTAAAGCGTTTGTCAGCATTATCTGTTACGGAACATGTGTTGATCACATATATATCTGCTTTTTCTTCAAAATCAACTCTTTTGAATCCTTCTTCTTGAAAACTTCTAGCAATTGTTGAGGTTTCTGAAAAATTTAATTTACATCCTAAAGTGTAAAAAGCTACTTTTTTATCTGTATTCATTCTTGTACTTTTGTCGCTTACAAAAGTAAGTCTTTAAACTCAATTTTTTTATACGTTTTCGACTGAATTATTAGCATCAAAATAGTTAACTTAAAGCTTCAGTTTGTTACGCTGAATTATTAAAAAATGTATGAATAATCTTAGTTTGAATAGTTTCGCTAGTAAAATTTTAATCAGCTTATTTGGATTGGTGGTTTTGTTTTCTTGTTCTAAAGTAAATACAAAAAATTCATCTAACTTAGTGTTTCGTTATAATGAAGCGGCAAACATTACGACTTTAGATCCTGCATTTGCAAAGGACTTACGTACAATTTGGGCTACCAATCAATTATTCAATAGTTTAGTGCAGTTGAACGACTCTTTGCAGGTTCAGCCAGATATTGCAAAGTCATGGACCATTTCTGAGGATGGAAAAAAATATGAATTTACATTAAGGGATGACGTGTATTTTCATAAGCATAAACTATTTGGTCGAGATTCTACTAGAAAGGTTGTAGCAAAGGATTTTGAATATAGTTTTAATAGATTATTAGATCCAAAAGTAGCGTCACCTGGAAAATGGGTTTTAGAGCATGTTTCTCAATTTGAAGCGAAAAATGATTCTGTCTTTACCATAAGATTGAAACAAGCGTTTCCTCCGTTTTTAAGTTTGTTGAGTATGCGTTATTGTTCGGTAGTACCCAAAGAGGCCATCAATTATTTTAAGGATAATTTTAGATCACATCCTATAGGAACGGGGCCTTTTTACTTTAAATTGTGGGTGGAAAATACAAAGTTGGTTTTTAGAAAAAATAATAGCTATTACGAAAAAGACAGTAAAGGGCAGAGTTTGCCATATATTGAAGCAGTAGCGATCACATTTTTACCGGACAAACAAAGTGAGTTTTTACAGTTTGTTCAGGGTAATTTAGACTTTTTAAATAGTATTGATGCTTCTTATAAAGATGAATTGCTAACAACGTCTGGGGTACTTACAGAGACTTATGAATCTAAGATAAATATGGTAAAAGGACCTTATTTGAATACAGAGTATTTGGGGGTTTATTTGGATGCAGATGAAAATGAAGTTCAGTCTTTGAAAATAAGAAAAGCCTTAAACTATGGCTTTGATAGGAAAAAAATGATATTCTATTTAAGAAATGGTATAGGTACACCTGCAGTAAATGGATTTATTCCAAAAGGTTTGCCTTCTTTTAATAATATGAAAGGTTATGATTATCAGCCTGAGAAAGCAAAAAAAATGGTGCAGTCTTATATGGATGAGACAGGAGATTTAAATCCGTCCGTTACAATAAGTACGAATAGTCAATATTTAGATTTGTGCGAATATATTCAGCGTGAGGTTGAGAAAACAGGTTTGAACGTAGAGATTGACGTGATGCCACCATCAACATTGCGACAAACAAAAGTGAATGGCCAATTGAGTGTTTTTAGAGGAAGTTGGGTTGCTGATTATCCAGATGCAGAAAATTATTTGTTTATTTTCCATAGCAAGAAGTTTTCTCCTAATGGACCTAATTATACTCATTACTCAAATAAACAATACGATATGTTGTTTGAAAAATCATTGGGAACAGTTGATAAAAATGAGCGCGAAAAACTATATCAAAAAATGGATAGTTTGTTAATGGAGTCCGCTCCTGTTATCCCATTATATTATGATGAGGTGGTTCGTTTTACACAAAAAAATGTATCAGGATTAGGGATCAATCCAATCAATCATTTGATTTTAAAAAGAGTAAGAAAAGTAAAAAAATAGTTTTTATAAGTAGGGTAAACAAACATTCAATTGTTTTATAAATACCTATTACAAATGAAAATTATATTACTATTATGAATGTTTTAAAGAAAAATTTATTGCTTCTATTGTTGATATCTTTCAATATTATTGTGGCACAAACGTACATCTCAGAAAATTTTGATTCTGGATTGGGAAGTTTCAGTGCAATTGATGAGGGCTCAGCAACAGGGGATTCTTGGAGTTCGGGAGATTTGGATTCTTTTAGAATTGGTGAAACAGATGCTGCATATGTATCGAATAACTTTAGTCATGGAGGTGGAGGAGAAGGCGGAGAAGAAGGTCCATTTATGGGCGTAGCTGCAAAATCTCAAGCCATTGCATTTAAAGAAACGCTGTTAACTCCTGTTTTTGACTCTAGTGCTGCTACAAAGTTAATATTAAAGTTTGATGAGTCTTATAATGGTAGTGATAATGACGATATAGCTTTGCTTCAAGTTTATAATGGGACTAGTTGGGTAACTGTTCATACCCATGCAGGAAACTCATTATTATTTAGTTCTGAAACGGTGGAAATTGATATTGCAAGCTACAAAAATGCTGTGATGCAGGTAAGGTTTGTTTTTGACGATTTAGGGGTAGAAGGTAATTACTGGATGGTTGATGATGTTAGTGTGGTGAATACAAGTTGTTCAGACCCATCAAATATTCTTGTGTCAGATATTGAGGATACTTCAGCAACTATTAATTTTACAGTTGGATATAGTGAAACTGCTTGGGAGATAATTGTTCAAGAATCTAGTTTAGATGAGCCTAATGTTGCCGGAGAATCCATAGTTCAAAATAGTTATACTGCAACGAATTTAACGGAAAACACGAGTTACGAAGTATATGTACGTGCTAGCTGCGGAGCTGGGGATTTTTCTAATTGGGTAAAATCTTCAAACTTTACTACACCCTACACATGTCCTAAACCAGATAATATTAAAAGTAGTAACAGTACACCAAGTTCTATTAGTGTTTCATGGGCTGTAATGGGAGACGAAACAGAATGGGAGATTGAGTATGGACCGAAAGATTTTACGAATGATAATGGAGAAGGCGTGATCATTTCGAACATCACAACGAATCCTTATGTAGTTACAAATCTAGATTCGGATACGAGCTATGAATTCTATGTGAGAGCGGTTTGTGGAGAAGATAACAAAAGTATTTGGGAAGGAATTACCGAAAGATCAACTTTAAAGGCTTGTGAAGAGCCGACTGATTTTAAAGCGATATCATGGAGTTCAACCTCTGTAGATATAGAATGGAGTCAAGGTTATCAAGAATCTAGTTGGGAGCTAGAATATGGGATAAACGGATTTTCTCAGGGAACAGGTACAATGGTAGTTGTCTCTCAAAACTCACATGAAATAACTGGTTTAAGTGAAGATACTTCCTACGATGTTTATATTCGTTCTCTATGTACTGAAGAAGAGCAAAGTGAATGGGTTCAATTAAATAGTTTTTCCACTTTATGTGCCACTGTCCAGGAAGTTATTTTAGAAGATTTTGAAACGTATAACTCAAAATTTGTGATAGATGATGAGGATTGTTTATTACAAGAAGCTGTTACAAGTGCAAAATGGTTTGTGAATACAGGGGCAACCGGATCTAATGGCACGGGGCCTGAAGCTGGTTCAGGTGGATCAGGGTATTATGCTTACTTAGAGGCTAATAGCAATGTAGATACCGATTACGGGTCTACAGCAGATTTATATTTAAACTATGCAGTAGACTTGAGTGTTTTTACAACACCGACTATAAGTTTTGATTATCATATGGTAGGTAACGAAATGGGTGATTTACAGCTCTATATTGTTGATGAAAATGGTGTTTCTAGCTTAATAAAGCAGTTTGAAGGAGAACAGCAAAGTGATACGTCAGATGATTTCCTAACGGCCACTGTGGATTTGAATACTTATGCAAATCAAGAAGTTAGATTTTTCTTTAGAGCTGTTCGTGGTGGAACATTTGCTGGGGATATGGCTATAGATAATATCAAAGTGTTTGATTTAAATGCTTTGTCAGTTTCAGAATTTCAGAAAAAAAGCTCAGCTATTAGTGTGTATCCAAATCCAGCTAATTCGAAAGTAACCGTTCTAAATATAAACCAAGATAGTTTTTATGAGGTATTTGACATGTCAGGTACACTAGTATCGCAGGGTGAATTAAGTAAAAGCAATAATAGCTTGAGTTTAGAAGGATTGTCAGGCGGTGTTTATTTACTAAAAATTAATGAGAAAGTAATTCGGGTAATTAAAGAGTAAACCATAAAATTCATATAAAATAAAAAAGCCTATCAAATTATTTGATAGGCTTTTTAATACTTTAAAATATGTGTTTAGATAACTTTTACGTTAACTGCATTCATACCTTTTCTTCCTTCTTGTAATTCAAATTCTACTTCGTCACCCTCACGGATTTCATCGATTAAACCTGTTACGTGAACGAAATGTTCATTGCTTGATCCTTCTTCTGTAATGAATCCAAAACCTTTAGTTTCATTGAAGAACTTTACTGTACCTTTACTCATTTTTGTAAATTAATTATAATTAGTTGTAACCAAATTTAGCATTATATTGTTAAAAATGCTAATGTTTATTTTATTTTTTAAACAAATGGTAAAAGAATAACGAAATATTTACATTTGAGTTAAATGAAAAGTGAAATTTTTAATTAATTACGATTCTGGTTTTGACGTCTGTTTTTTGGTTTTCCTTTGTTGGCGTTTCCCTTTCTTCTTGCTTGTTGTTTTTGTTTAGAAGGTCCCTTTTTCTCAAAAGATTCTTTGCTGTCGTCAACGTAATCATGACTTTCTATAACAGGGATTTTTTGATTGATGAGCTTTTCGATGTCTCTCAAATAAAGTCTTTCTTCAACATCACAAAATGATATAGCATTTCCACTAGCATCAGCTCTTCCTGTTCTACCGATTCGATGTACATAGGTTTCAGGGATGTTGGGTAAATCAAAGTTAATTACCATAGCCAAGTCAGATACATCAATCCCTCTAGCCGCAATATCCGTTGCTATTAAAATATTTAGTTCCCCATTTTTAAAAGCACCTAAAGCTCTTTGCCTTGCGTTTTGAGATTTGTTACCGTGGATTGCAGCAGATTTAATACCTGCTTGTGCTAATTTTTTTACCACTTTATCAGCTCCATGTTTGGTTCTAGAAAAAACGATGGTTGTTAATTTGGGGTTTTCATTGATAATGTCTATCAAAAGTTTTGTTTTATCACTTTTTTTAACAAAATAAATAGACTGTCCAACTTTTTCTGCGGTAGCTTGTTTAGGTTTGATGGTTACACTTTGATGATTGTGCAAAATAGTTTGTGATAGCTCTTTAATATTGTTGGGCATTGTTGCAGAGAAAAAAAGAGATTGTCTTTTTTCAGGTAAAAGCCTCAATATTTTTTTGATATCATTGATAAAGCCCATGTCTAACATTTGGTCTGCTTCATCTAAAACAAAATGTTCAATATATCTTATAGAAAGTAAGTTTTGATTGATTAAATCTAACAATCTTCCAGGAGTAGCTATTAATATGTCAACTCCTTGTTTTAACCTTCCAACCTGGCTGGCTTGTTTAACACCTCCAAAAATCACGGTATTTTTTAGATGTGTGTTTTTCGAATATTCTGTGAAGTTATCCGCAATTTGAATCGCTAATTCTCTTGTAGGAGTAACGATTAAGGCTTTAATGCGTTTTGGTCTTTTTTTAGTATTTGAACTAATAAAAAGTTGTTGAATGATTGGAATAGCAAAAGCGGCTGTTTTACCAGTTCCTGTTTGAGCACAACCTAATAAATCATTTCCTTCTAATAAAATGGGAATTGCTTGTCTTTGAATAGGTGTGGGAGTTGTATATCCTTTTGAGTCAAGAGCTTCCTGAATTGGAGCAATGATCTCTAAATCTTTGAATGTCATAAATTATGTATAAGATGCAAAGGTAGGTTATTCAAACGGGATAATGAGTAAAGTAAATGCTGATACTAAATTAGTACCAGCATTTTTATTAAGAGGCAATATCTAAGCTTTGCTTATTGTTTATAGTAAACCCGAAAGTCGCGTTACAAATTATTTCTTTGTGAACACTGTTTTCTCTATGAACCAATACCGTAAATAGAATTTCTTTTGAGTCTAATTTTTGAATGGTATGCGTAATTTTCAGTCTATCTTTTAAAAAGGCATGCTGTAAAACATTTAATTTGAAAAGATGTTGCTGTATATTTTTTTGCTCTTCTATGCCTTTTAAGAATTGTTTGGCGGTAGATTCCATTTTGTTGTATAAAACAGATGGCAATAATGTTTTGTTGTTGTTTACATCGCTTTTTGCAATGTTGAAACTGTAAGTGTTTGTTTGTATTGGGTATTGCGTTTTCATAATTTTTAATCAATGAGTTATATAAATGGGGATGTAGCTTTCTGGAACTTTTCTATTTTGGAATGATAGGACCATGGAAATGTTTTTTAATGCTTTCATAATTTTTTTCGTTGTTGTTTTCATAATTGTTATTTTAAATTAATAGTAAAAAAAAAGGTGCTTTTCATTTGAAAAGCACCTTTGATATAATAGAATGATATTTTTATTTCTTAAAATGATCAAAAGGACTTTTTCGTTTTTCAACTTTAATATATACAGCTGACATACCGCGATTTTCCATATTAAAAATGGATTTTAACACAGTTGTCATTGCTTTTTGTAATTGAGATATGTTCAAAAATTCTTTCATCATGATTCAAATATATTAAATATTTTCTTTTAAAGTATCTTTGCGTTGAAAAATTAACAAAATATAAACTTATGTTATTTGTTTTCTATTTTGATTTCGTTGTTCGGATTACTTATGCTAAAATATCAATGACAGTGTCTTCTTTAATACTATCATAAAATTTAGCATTGGTTACATACATATAGGGAACTAGCCAAAGTAAACCGATACCTAAAGTTAAAATACATAACAATAGAAGTCCTATAAACCTTAGATATAAAAAGAAATATTTCATTTTATGACCATCCATCATTTTATAACTTTTCTTTAGAGCGTCTACTGCTGATATTTGGTCGTCTTCTGCGATGATAAAAAAGGTCATGCTTAAAGCGATTCCGATAATGATACCCGGAACAATAAACAAAATAATTCCCGCTGTTACGAGCAACATCATTAAAAGATATGCTAAAAATGAATTTAAAAAGTTAGAGAATCCGGTAAAGGAATCTTCAAACCTAGCATCTTCACCTCTTGAAATTTTCAATGAAAAAAGACTTAAGCCAGTTGCAAAAGGGCCTGAAATTAAAGCAGAGAAAATAATCGCGAAAGGATATTCCTCAACAATAGTTTGTGTACCACCAGTTAATAGTAGAAATACAAGAAAGGTTCCAATTGCAAGTCCCCATTGGTTTGTCAAAGACACTTTAGAGGATTTCATTAATTCGGATATAGTCATTTTATTAGGTTTTATAAAGATTAATCGTTAGGTGCCATAAATTTATAAACAATACCGGCTAATGCAGCTCCAACAATAGGGGCAACCCAAAATAGCCATAATTGGCCCATAGCTTCTCCTCCTACGAAAATTGCACTTGCTGTACTTCTTGCAGGATTAACAGAAGTATTAGTTACAGGGATACTAATCAAATGAATCAATGTCAATGCCAAACCAATAGCCATTCCTCCAAACCCTGGAGATGCATTTTTATGTGTCGCTCCTAAAATAACTATTAAGAACATAAATGTCATGACAACCTCAGTTACAAGAGCTCCCATCATTCCAAAGTTTACACCATATACGTTTGCATCATAAAAATTACTTGCAAATGCTCCAGGTGCAGTTCCAACACCAGCAAAATCAGGTGAACTACTTACAATAATAAATAACACTGCGGCACCCGATATACCACCAATTACTTGTGATATTATATAAGGCAAAAGATCTTTTTTGTCAAATCGATCGCCTAAATAAAGTCCAACAGATACTGCTGGGTTAAAATGTCCACCAGAGATATGGCCTAATGCATATGCACCTGTTAAAACGGTTAAACCAAATGCAAGAGATACTCCCACAAGGCCAATTCCTACAGTGTCAACTCCCGCAGCCAAAACAGCACTTCCACAGCCTCCTAAAACAAGCCAAAATGTTCCAATAAATTCTGCTAATAATTTTTTCATAATTTAATTTTAAGTTAGTATTGTTGATTTGAGCATGAAAATATGATTTTATCCTGAATTTTAGGATGTTAGTATACAAACAGTAACTTCAATTTTGTTTATGGTTATTTTTGATAAATTACAGTTGTTTTGATTTTCATGCTTTACTAAAGTACAAAAAAATATAATGGAGAAGTTCTCTTTGATTATCTCCATAAAAATGAAAACTAAGGAATCCTTTTTTCTATCTTTGATTTTTATTAATTAAACTTGATTTTTTACCTCTTATTATGAAAGTGATTGCAATGATTCCAGCTCGATTTGGAGCCTCAAGATTTCCAGGGAAGTTATTAAAAGATTTAGCAGGTGAACCTGTAATTGTTAGAACTTATCAAGCGGCAGTGCAAACTGAACTTTTTGATGAAGTGTATGTGGTAACGGATAGTGAGGTTATAAAGGAAAAAGTTGAAGCGGCGGGAGGTAAGGTTTTTGTAAGTCAAAAAAATCATGAAACAGGTTCAGACAGAATTGCTGAGGCAGCAGTTGATTTGAATGTAGATGTGGTTGTAAATGTACAAGGAGATGAACCTTTTACTAGAATTGAACCTCTAAGAGATTTGATAGAAGTCTTTAAAAATGATCCTGAACAAAAGATTGATTTAGCATCTTTAGTACATCCGATGGATCATTGGGATGAAATAGAAAACCCCAATAATGTAAAAGTTGTTATGGACTCTTATAATTGTGTTATGTATTTTTCTAGGTCTCCTATTCCTTATCCGCAAAACAAAGAGATACCTACAACCTATTACAAACATATTGGGATCTATGCGTTTAGAAAATCAGCATTAACTTCTTTTACAGAGATGCCGATGAAACAAAATGAGGCTACTGAGAAGTTAGAAGGAATACGATTTTTGGAGTATGGGAAAAAGATAAAAATGGTTGAAACGCCATATAAGGTTATTGGAATTGATACAGAAGAAGATTTGATTAAAGCCAATGAATTATGGAAATAGATTTGAAAAAAATAAAGGTGATTGCATTTGATGCAGATGATACTTTATGGGTAAATGAACCTTATTTTAGAGAGGCTGAGCATGAGGTAGCTAGATTGTTATCAGCTTATGAAACAGAAAATAAGATCAACCAAGAGCTATATAAAATGGAGATTAATAACCTTAAACATTATGGATATGGTGTGAAAGCTTTTATTTTATCTATGGTGGAGTTAGCTGTTGAAATTTCGAATCAAAAGGTACCAGCAAAAGTGATTAATGAGATAATAGGTATTGGGAAGGATATGCTTCAAAAGCCTATTGAATTGTTAGATGGAGTAGAAGAAGTGTTGAAAGCACTGCAAGGAAAATATAGATTGATCGTTGCTACCAAAGGAGATTTATTGGATCAAGAACGCAAATTAGAGAAATCGGGTTTGTTAAAATATTTTCATCATGTTGAGGTGATGAGTGATAAAAAAGAATCAGATTATTTAAAAATCGTAAATCATTTAGATATTACACCTGATGAATTATTAATGATTGGAAATTCCTTAAAGTCAGATATTCTTCCTCTTGTAGCAATTGGTGCTTCTGCTATCCACATACCTTATCATACAACTTGGTTGCATGAGCAAGTTGATGAGTTGGAGTGTTCTAAAGAGACCTATAAAACTTTTAAAAATATAAAAGAATTAATAGGAGTTGTTTGATACGTTATCTTAACTCGTTTATAACATCTAATCAGTTATAAATGACTAAATTTGCATTAAATAAAAAAAGAAAATAATGGCAGCGATTAAAAATTTAAAAAAAGATATTCATAATACTTTAGGAGATCTTATTGAAGCATGTTACGTATGGGAGTTTAATAATGAAGGAGCAGACGCTTCAAAAGCTCAGGAAATTATCGATGAGGCAATTTCTTCTTTTGATGCTTTGATGGATAAAATTCATGTAAAAAATGTGGAAAGTAAAAAAGCACATTTTACATCAATTAAATCAGAATTAGAAACAGTAGCAGCTAGTTTGGTTGCAAAAATAAATGCTTTATAAAAGAAGTGTTAACAAATGTTAAAAGACTGCTAGATGATTCATCTAGCATTTTTTTTGAGTATATTTGAGGCATTGAAAAAGTATTACTAAAAAAAAAATAAATGTCAAGAGCAGTATTTGATTATACTAAAGAAATATTAGAAAAGGTCAGTTTTAATTCGGAATTATTTCACAAGGAAGTAGAGAAAGCAATGAAAAAATTACAACCTTATGAAATTGAAGAATTAAAAATATGGTTGAACAGTTTTACTGTAAATAAACCAGAATTAAGAGAAAGTTTAGAACTTGTAGTTTAAAAAAAAATCCTGTAGAATTATCTACAGGATTTTTTTATTTCTTTTTTGTTAAGGGACTAATGATTTTTACATCATTAAAAGATATTGCACCTCTTACGATACCGTCTATAGTTGTTTTTAGGGCTTCTATCAATTGCATTTTTAATTGCGATTTATGATATAGCAAACTAACTTCTCTAGCCGGGACAGGTTTTTCAAATTCTCTTAAAAGTTTTTTGTCCTCCGCAGATAAATCTAAACTATGCAAATAAGGAAGTAAAGTCATGCCAAGATTTTCTTTCGCTAATTTGATCAAAGTATCAAAACTCCCACTTTCTAAACGAAAAGATTTCGCATTTGGAGAATTGAAAGAACTACACATATTAAGGATGCTTTCCTTGAAGCAATGTCCGTCTTTCAGTAATAAAATATCATCAGCATCCAATTCATCTACACATAATAATTTGTTGTTATATAATTTATGAGAGCTCGGAATAAAACCAACAAAAGGTTCATAGTATAAAGGTTTTTCTTTGATACTTGGATTTTCTAATGGAGTAGCTGCAATGGCTGCATCAATATGTCCATCAGATAATTTTTTGATACACTCCTCTGTTGTTAACTCTTCAATTTGTAGATTTACCTTAGGGTGTTTTGTGTTGAATGTTTTTAAAAACATAGGCAACAAAGTAGGCATAATGGTAGGAATGATAGCTATTTTGAATTCTCCGCCTATGTAACCTTTTTGCTGATCTACAATGTCATTAATCCTATTACTTTCTTCAACAATAGTTTTTGCCTGAAAAACTATTTTCTCACCAATTTCCGTCAAAGAGATTGGTTTTTTGGCTCTGTTAAAAATTACAACATCTAGCTCATCTTCAAGTTTTTGTATTTGCATACTTAACGTGGGCTGAGTTACAAAGCAATGTTCAGAAGCTACGGTAAAATTCTTGTGTTCTGCAACCGCAAGGATATACTTTAATTGAGTAATAGTCATAGTATCATTATTTGCGATAAAAATAATAAAAACTATTGGTTTTGTCTATTAAAAAATAAAATTAAAGTTTTTTGTAGTAGATGGTGAAAATTCAGTTTTCTAGGAAATTAATTAGCTTTTGGTTTGCCAGAATTCTCTTTGCTTGTTAAGTTCATCCTCTTGTTTTTTGTATTCCTCAACAGAAATAACTTTCAAAAAAGAAGGATGTTGCTCAATTGCCATTTCAATTTGTTTTACAATGTCGTCAAAGGAATCATTCTCATAATCAATTTGAAGTGGTTTTTTAATCACCATACTTTGCAAAACACCTCGTTTTTTAATTAGCAATCCCTTTTTGTCAAATGAACGTCTGAATCCATCAATAACGATAGGAATCACAATAGGTTTGTAAGTTTTTATAATATGAGAGGTACCTCTTCTTATTGGATTAAATGGTTTGGTTGTTCCTTGTGGGAAAGTAATTACCCAACCGTCATTTAATGCGGTTCCAATATTGCTAATGTCAGACATCTTTACTTGTCTTTTTACATCTTTTCCTTCACTTCTCCATGTTCTTTGGATCGATACGGAACCCATGTATGCAAATATCTTCGGAAGTATTCCTGCTTTCATTGTTTCAGCAGCAGCAATATAATACATGTTTAATTTAGGATTCCAAATATAGCCTATGTTGTTAATGGTGTCAACTCTTCCTTTTAATGAAGCGTTAAAAACGTGATACATAGCAGCAACATCAGCAAAATATGTTTGATGATTCGCGACAAACAAAACATTGCTATCTGGTAAATCTCTTATGATTTCAGAACCTTCAATCTGTAATTTATTGAACTTATTATATCTTCTATGAGAAACCACACCTACAATTCTGATAAGCCATTTTTTTAAGAATAAAATATGCCCAAAAGGATTTTTTTTAATGAATTTCATTGAGAAGCGTTTAGTTTTTAGTGGCAACAAATTTACAAAAAGAAATGGTTTTTACAGCCTTTTTATAAGTTCTTTAATCTCGCTGATAATCATGGCAGTAGCTCCCCAGACCATCTGGTTGCCAAATTTGAAATATGGAATTTCTACCTTTTTTGCATAAAATGTGTTTTTCGTGTCAATAGCTAGAAAAGAGTCATCTAAGAGGTCTTTTATTGAAACTTCTATCATTGTTTCAACTTCATGATTTTTTTTAAAATGAAGTTTGTTTTTTGCGACACCGATGAAAGGAGTTACTAAAAAATTACTGGGTGGAATATACACATCAGTAATTTCTCTTAAAATCTCTATTTCATGTGCAGGTATACCGATTTCTTCAAAAGTTTCTCTTAGCGCAGTATCTTCTAAATTATTGTCTGTATCTTCTATTTTTCCACCAGGAAAACTTACTTGAGAAGCATGTGTTCCAGAATAATTTGGTCGTAAGGTTAATGCAAAGCAAGTTTCACCTTGTTCATTTGGATAAAACAAAGCCAATACGGCTGCTTTTTTTGCATTCTCCAGAATCGACTTTTTAGTTGTTAGATTAGCTCTTTCCTCTGGAACCATTTTGTTTTGATCCTTATGGCCCCCTAAATCTGTGTTTTTGATGAGGTTTTTTAAATTTAGGAAAGTACTGTGCTGCATATGATTTTTAAATTTGACTCAAAACTACAAATATAATTGCTGCTTTTATATTCTTTTGTAAGAACTGTAGCTTTTGTTACACTAAGAAACTGTAATATTAGATATTTTTGTTTTTATGATTGAAATAATAAAAAAGCAATGGAGTAACGTGATTTTTGTGATACTATTGATATTAGTATTAAATCCCAGCTCAAAAGAATGGTTAATAAAAAGCACTTCGTTTTCTCCATCATTAAATTCTAAAGAAGAAAGAATACATCATTTTAATTGGAAGCTAAAAGGTTTGAATACTAAAAATGTAAACCTAGCGGATTTTAAAGGGAAGGTAGTTTTTGTGAATTTTTGGGCAACTTGGTGTCCTCCTTGTCGCGCAGAAATGCCAGCGATTCAGAGTTTATATGAAGCTTATAAGGATAAGGTTGTTTTTTTATTTGTATCGAATGAATCAATTTCAGAAATCACGCCTTTTTTTAACAAATACAATTATAATTTACCTGTTTATAATAGCCAATCAGAAGTGCCTCTAGAGCTTGATAAAACAAATAATATTCCTGCTAGTTATATTATCAATAAAAAAGGAGAAATAGTTGTAAGTAAAACAGGTGCTGCAAGTTGGGATAGTTCTAAAAGTTTTGAACTGATAGAGGAACTATTATTGGAGTAATTGGTTAATCTCGGGCAATCGATAAGGTTGCTTTAGCACCCGTTGCAAGATTCCATTGATTTGATGATAATACTCTTCCTCCTTCATCAAACACCATAAAGGCCGCGGTATTTGGACCAGAAGAACCTTGATTGAGAGCAACAAAAGATAAGGTATTTAAGCCTTTAATTAAATTTATGGTAAATTGTTGATAGCTATTTGTTAGTTCTATATATCGAACTCGCGTTTCTCCGTTTACAACAATGGAAACTACGTCACCATCCGCATAAGAAAAGTCTCTACAGATAATAGTTATGTATTCACTTTGAGTACTAAATCCACCCAAATCTTTGTCTACTATAGGCATTCGATTTGAAATGGCATCCATTTCAGCTTTTACTCTCTGTTTGTAAAATTTTTCTTTATCAATAATTCCTTTTTGTTGTAAATCTTTTAATTCTTGGTTGGCAATTTGTTGCAGCATAATTCTATTCAGAGCTGCTTCAAATTTTTCCGCTTCATTCTCAGGGTTGATAAATTCAAAGGTAGCATTTGGACTATTGGGAATCGATGGAATTACAAAATCCTTATCATTATCCAAACTACCTGGGCGCATAGATTCAATTTGGCCACTAATTCTTGAGGAAAGAAAAAAAAGTGTACAGCATATAACAATAGTAAAACTGTGATTGAAATTGATATAATTTTTCATGACTGATACAAAATTAGGCTTTTGAAATCTTTTTGAAGTTAATTAAATCAAAATATTTGTTCAGAAAACCGTTGAAAACTCATCTTTTTACAGAGGTAGTTTTGTTTTCTAATTAAAAATAGTTGTGTAAGTTTGTGTCCTCCCGCTTTAAAAACCAAGAATTTTATGAAAGTATGTATTGCCGAGAAGCCGAGTGTTGCTAGAGAAATTGCTACTATATTAGGAGCGAATCAACGACATGATGGTTATTTTGAAGGAAATGGATACCAAATAACATGGACTTTTGGTCACTTGTGTACTTTATTCACGCCAGATGATTATAAACCGCATTGGAAGCGTTGGGATTTGAATACCTTACCAATGTTGCCCGATAAGTTTGATATAAAATTGACGAGTAATGATGGGGTCCAAAAGCAATTTAATACCATTAAAGCATTATTTGATAAAGCCGACGTTGTGATAAATTGTGGGGATGCTGGTCAAGAAGGAGAATTGATTCAACGCTGGGTAATCAAACAGGCAAATTATACAGGTAAAGTAGATAGACTTTGGATTTCTTCTTTGACTCCAGAGGCGATAAAAGAAGGATTTGAAAACCTGAAAAATGGAGAAGATTATGACAACCTTTATTATGCTGGTAGTTCAAGAGCGATTGGAGATTGGTTGTTAGGAATGAATGCAACTCGTTTGTATACGCTTCGGTATGGAGCGCAAAAGCAAGTTCTTTCAGTTGGACGCGTACAAACTCCAACTTTGGCAATGCTAGTGAACAGATATAAAGAAATATTATATTTTAAACCTAAGCCTTATTGGGAGTTACAAACAGAATATAGAAATACCGTTTTTAATAATGAACAAGGGAAGTTTCTAAAAAAAGAGGATGGAGAAGCGTCTTTGAATCTTGTAAAAGATGCTCCTTTTGAGATTATTTCTGTTACCAAAAAGAAAGGTAAAGAGTATGCTCCAAAATTATTTGATTTAACAGGTTTGCAAGTTTATTGCAATACCAAGTTTGGGTATACAGCAGATCAAACCTTGAAGATAATTCAAAAGCTATATGAACAAAAATTAGTAACCTATCCAAGGGTAGATACTACATTTTTGCCAGATGATATTTTCCCTAAAGTTCCAGGTATTTTGGGAAAACTGACGCAATATGCAGCACTAACAGCACCGTTAAAAGGACAACCTTTAAAAAAATCTAAAAAAGTATTTGATTCAAAAAAAGTAACAGATCACCACGCTATCATTCCTACAGGTATGGAAAGTCATTTAGGGGAACATGATCATAATGTTTATGATATCATTACAAGAAGATTTATTGCTGTTTTTTATCCTGAATGTGAGGTGTCTAATACTGCTGTTATTGGGGAGGCTGCAAAAATTAGTTTTAAAGCAACTGGTAAGGAAATATTATCTGAAGGATGGAGGGCTGTTTTTGTTTCTGCGAAATCTAAATCCACAAACAAAGATGAGGTGCTTATGCCAACCTTTGTTAAAGGAGAATCAGGGCCACACAGTCCATCGTTTAATGAAAAAACAACCAAACCTCCAAAAAATTATTCTGAGGCAACATTATTGAGGGCTATGGAGACTGCTGGAAAGCAAGTGGAGGATGATGAGCTTAGGGATTTAATGAAGGCCAATGGAATTGGAAGACCTTCCACCAGGGCAAATATCATTGAAACGCTTTTTCGTAGAAAGTATATTGAGAGGAATAAAAAACAGATTCTTCCTACTCAAATGGGGATTCAGCTAATTGACACTATTCAAAACGAGCTTTTGAAATCTGCGGAGTTAACAGGGCAGTGGGAGAAACAACTTAAAGAAATAGAGGAAGGGAATTATAGTGCTGGGCAGTTTATCAATAACATGAAAAAAATGGTGGACGATTTGGTGATAGAGGTGCGTATGGAAAAAAATACCAGACGTTTTTCTGCAGAACAGAAGCCATTGACAAAGCCTTCTAAAACTGCTAGCAAAAGTGATTTAACAGGTAGTGAATGTCCTAAATGTAAAAAAGGTAGATTGCTAAAAGGAACGAGTGCATATGGGTGTTCTGAATATAAAGAGGGATGCAATTTTAGATTGCCTTTTGAATTTATGGGTAAAAAGGTTTCAGTTAATCAATTTAAGAGATTGTTATCGAAAGGAGCGACTGTTGTTTTAAAAGGATTTAAGCAAGATGGGACTAAAATAAATGGAGCTATTTCATTCGATGATAGTCATCAGTTAATACTAAAACCAGAAGAGTCAAAAAAATATGCTGTTTCTGGTGCCTTGATTTGTCCTAAGTGTAAAAAAGGAGAAATTATTAAAGGAAGTTCTTCTTACGGATGTTCTGCTTATAAGGACGGTTGCGATTATAGATATACTTTTGATGCCATAAGGAGTAACACTGCTGGTCAAAAGATGACAAAAGAATTGGTTGAAGAACTTTTGATAAAAGGAATGTGATGTTAAATACAGTACTTGTAATAGGAAGTGTTTGGCCAGAACCAAATTCATCTGCTGCTGGTAGTAGGATGATGCAGCTTATTTCTTGCTTTTTAGAAGATGGGTATAAAGTTACTTTTGCAAGTGCAACAGAAGATAGTCAATATCGATATCCGCTGGAAAATTTAGAAATAGAGGTAAAAAAAATAGCGTTGAACGATGCTAGTTTTGACTGTTATATTGAGGATTTAAAACCAACGATTGTTTTGTTTGATCGGTTTATGACAGAGGAACAGTTTGGTTGGAGGGTTGAAAAGCACAGCCCAACATCCATAAGAATTTTAGATACTGAAGATTTACATTGTCTCAGAAAAGCGCGTCAAAAAGCCTTTAAGGATGGACGTGAATTTGAGGAAAAGGACTTTCTGTCAGAGATCGCTAAAAGAGAAATAGCGAGTATTTTTCGATCAGACTTAAGTTTGATGATTTCTTCTGTTGAAATGAAAATTTTACAAGAGGTTTTTAAGGTGCCTGCTAGTATTTTGCTGTATATTCCATTTTTGTTAGATGCAGTAAGTGAATCTGCGAAAAAAGAATTTCCAATTTTTAAGGATAGGTTGCATTTTGTCACGATAGGAAGTTTTCGACATGAACCGAAT
Organism: Flavicella sp. IMCC45537; assembly: GCF_057197705.1. Classification (NCBI taxonomy): domain Bacteria; kingdom Pseudomonadati; phylum Bacteroidota; class Flavobacteriia; order Flavobacteriales; family Flavobacteriaceae; genus Flavicella; species Flavicella sp. IMCC45537. The sequence goes on along the minus strand of NZ_CM170067.1, from coordinate 1,001,272 downwards.
TGGGATAGTGTGTTGTATTTGAAGAAAGAAGTATGGCCATTATTGAGAAAATTAGTGCCTGGATCTGAGCTACATATTTATGGTTCGTATCCTCCTCAAAAAGCAATGCAATTGCATAACCCTAAAGAACGTTTTTATATAAAAGGATGGGCTAAGGATGCGCATACTGTTGTTCAAAATGCTAGAGTGCTATTAGCTCCATTGCGTTTTGGAGCTGGTTTGAAAGGAAAGTTCATTGATGCTATGTTAACCGGGACTCCTAGCGTAACTACAAGTGTTGGAGCAGAGGGAATGCATGAATCATTTGAATGGCCTGGGGTAATTAGTGATTCGCTCGATGAATTAATTATTGGAGCAAAGGAATTGTATACAAATCAAGAGTTATGGGAGAAATCTCAAATTGCTGGTTTTGAAATTATTGAAAATTGTTTTTCTAAAGATTCTTTTCGTCTCAAATTGTATGAAAAAATTAATGAGATAAAGCAAAATATAAACACACATAGAGAGTCCAATTTTATTGGAGGTATGCTTTTGTTTCATACAATGAGAAGTACTGAGTTTATGTCTCGTTGGATAGAAGAGAAGAATAAGTAATTATTCTTTTGAGATTATTTTATAGAGCCATAGAGCGATATAAAACCCTAATCCTACTCCGTAAAAAACAATAGCGATCGTAAAGATTAATCTCATGTATTTTTCTTCGATACCTACTTTTTCTCCAAACCATTTTGATACTCCTAAAATCATAAGATGCTTTTTTTTTAAGATACAAAAAAAGCTCGTTGAACAATTTCAACGAGCTTCAGATAAGAAATAGGATAGGATTATTCAATTATCAATTTAGAATTGTAAGATTTTCCATTGTTAATAATAGCTATAATATATACACCAGGTGTGAAATCTGTAACCGTTATATGAGTGGTTTTATTTTTTGCATAAGTACTATAAACGGTTTGTCCAGCTAAATTAAGTATAGAGATTTTGCTATTCAAATCAGTAGATATATTTACATATTCAGTGGATGGATTTGGGTAAATTGACACACCGTCAAGTTCGTTTTTATTTGCAGAAGCCGTTCTGTTATCAAACAGAGTTCTGTAAAGCGCAGATTCGGAATCCGTAACTTGAGATATAGCATTTGAGACACCATCTATTTGTAAAGAGGCTAAGTCCGAAGCAGAAAGGTCTACATCAATTTTTATTACATTATCGCTAAAGTTTTTGAAATTAGTGGTACCAAATAAAGATTTAGAATTAAATACAATTTCTGTTACAGATTCATCTAATTCAATGTTTAATGTAGCACCAGCAACTGTTTTTAATTGTGTAATATTATTTTGATTAGCATTTAAGTACAAAGTATGTTCTCCCTTGGCTCCGTTTATTGTTCCTTCAATAGTGTTTGCTCCATTAATAACTAAAGCCCCACCTGAGTTTGTTCCTTGAAATTTAAATACTCCACCTGATGGTAAAAAACCTCCTGTAGTGGTAATGTTTGAAACGATTTTTTCTTCAAAAAGAAGTAACGTGGAGACGTTGGTTATTTGTGCAGTACTTTTAAATTCGATTGCTCCATTTGCTGAATAGGCCCCATTGGATATTGTAAGGTTGTTATTATTACAATTAACTGTCCCGTGAAACTCAATAGGGGTGTCGTTGTTTGATTTTACTTTTATTTTATTTAACAACGTTATGGTTCTTGAAGGAGAAAACACCAATTTATTTGAAGCAAAGGCAGAGTTAAGTATAAATCCATCTGAAACATTTAAGTCAATATCTGTATCTAAGGTTAATGTCCCTGATAAGTTGTTGTCAATTATTGGAGTTGTACCGTTTAATGTTAATTTAAATTCAGCTCCGTTCACGGTGTAGTTTTCAGTTGCAGTATCAGTTATAAGTGATCCAACAACTTCTGACTGCGTTAGCGTAGGAGAAGCAGAAAGTGTTGCTATTCCTGTTGCTATTGTTGAGTTTGACCAATTTGATGCGGTATTCCAATCCCCATCAGTTTCAAAAGTTTCATCTTGTGCTGTGCTAATTTGAGCACTAATAATAATTGTTAAAAGTGTAATTAATTTTAAGTGTAATTTTAATTTCATATTGTTGTTTTAAATGATTATTGTTCTTCGCAAAGGAAGATGATAAGTGAAAACAACATGTATTTGGGAATAAATCGTGTGTGTTTGTGGGTAATTTAGTTTAAATGTGTCTTTGTAATGTTTGGTAATTCAGTAAAGTAATAGTGTATCCAAATATATGAATGCGGTAGAATACTGCAACGACTATGGCTGTTTTTGAATGTGAAGGAATATCTGGTTTGTACAGTCCTAGAAAGCGATAATTATATCTTGCATTGTTAGTATATTTAAAAATGCCTTTATTTATGAGTGTTTGGTTGCTATATTTTTTTACATATAAATGACTCCTCCAAAAGTTTTATTGATATATGTTTTTACAGGGTAGAATAAATAGATGTAGGAACGCAAAGAAGAATTGTTATTATACCCGTTGAAATTGAATTTAAATTAAAAGTGTAAAAAATCATTCATGATGGTAGGGCTCATTTTTAAGAATAGTGAAACCTCTGTAAATTTGTTCTACCACAAATAATCGAATCATTTGATGCGAGAAGGTCATTTTAGAAAAAGAAACCTTGCCCATGGATTTTTTATATATTGTGTCAGAAAACCCATAAGGTCCACCAATAACAAAAACTAATTGTTTGATTCCTGAATTCATCTTTTTTTGGAGATATTTTGAAAAGTCAACCGAGCTGAAGTCTTTTCCTTTTTCATCAAGTAAAATTAATTGATCCGTAGGTTGAAGTTTTTTTAGAATAAGTTCCCCTTCTTTTTCTTTTTGTTGGCTTTGAGAAAGGTTTTTTACATTTTTTATGTCAGGAATAATTTCCAACTCAAATTTCACATAATGCTTCAATCGAGAATTATATGTTTCTATCAATGCATTCAGATTTTTATCATCTGTTTTACCTATGGCTAAAAGTTTTATTTTCATATTGCAAATATAGAGATTAGAAGAAATTATTTTGAAATATTACAGTGATTCTTACCTAAGATTTAACTAAAAAATATTTTTTTTAAGGATGATAGAAAATGTATTTTTGTGACATAAATTTAATACTATGATCAGCGAAGCCCAATTTGAAAAAGAACTAGAAATAATAATTGAAAATTCTATCCGAGAGGATGTAGGAGATGGGGATCATAGTTCTTTAGCTTGTATACCCGCTGAGGCAACAGGAAAAGCTCAGCTATTGGTAAAGGACACCGGAGTGATTGCAGGGGTATCTTTTGCTGAAAGAGTTTTTAAATATGTGGAACCTAGTATAAAACTTAATATTTTAATTGCGGATGGTGCAGAGGTAAAACAAGGAGATGTGGTGTTGACTGTGGAAGGAACGTCACATGCAATTTTGAAAGCAGAAAGACTGGTTCTTAATGTAATGCAAAGAATGAGTGCTATTGCAACCAAAACAAAACATTATACCAATTTATTAGAAGGCACCCAAACAAAAATTTTAGATACACGTAAAACAACTCCAGGAATTCGAGCGTTAGAGAAATGGGCTGTTAAAATTGGAGGAGGTGTAAATCATAGATTTGCTCTATATGATATGATCATGTTGAAAGATAACCATATAGATTTTGCCGGAGGTATAACTAAGGCTATTGCCAAAACACATGCTTATTTAAAAGATACCGGTAAAGACTTGAAAATTATTATAGAAGCACGAGATTTAGCAGAAATAAGAGAAATATTGAATTCAGATGGTATTCACCGAATATTAATCGATAACTTTACTTTTGAGGATACTAGAAAAGCAGTTGCCATGATTAATGGTAAATGTCAAACAGAATCTTCTGGAGGAATAAATGAAGAAACTTTAAGAGGCTATGCAGAGTGTGGGGTAGATTTTATATCTTCTGGAGCCTTAACTCATTCTGTATATAATATGGATTTGAGTTTGAAAGCTTTTTAAAAGTTGGATTGTAATAGCTATGATTGAGAAAATTTTCGACTTAGGGAAAAGAATCAAAATACCAGGCCTAGAGGGAATGTCTCTTTATGATCTATTACATATGTATGTTGTAGGGATAGTTCGTGGTGGTTTAACATCAAGAGCAGGTGGTATTTCTTATAGCTTTTTTATGGCTATTTTTCCTTTTATGCTGTTTATGTTAACATTGATACCTTTTATCCCTATTGATGGATTTCAAGAGAGTTTTATGGAGCTTATTTCTGAAGCAGTACCCCCAAAAACTTATGATGCTGTAGTGCCTATATTAGAAGATATTGCGAATAATAAATATGGAGGTTTGCTGTCCTTTGGTTTTTTAGTTTCTATTTTTTTAATGACCAATGGTATCAATGCTATTTTCGGTGGTTTCGAGTATTCTTACCATGTAACAGAAGTAAGGAGCGTGGTAAAAGGATATGTCGTTTCTTTGGGTACTTCATTATTAATGTCTGTGTTGCTTATCGTAACTGTTGTATTTACCATCTCATTTAAGTTTGGATTGGATTTTTTAATGCAAAATGGTTGGTTGAGTGATCAGTATATATGGTTAGGGAATATTAGATATTTAATTTTTATTTTCATGATATTTACCACGGTATCATTGCTTTATTATTTCGGTACAAAGGAAGGCAGACAATCTTCATTTTTTTCTCCTGGAGCTGTATTGACAACAATATTATATGTTTTTACTTTTTATGGTTTTGGAATTTATGTGGAAAAATTTGCCAAATACAATGAATTATATGGTTCTATAGGAACCTTATTAATTATGATGTTATTTATTTGGCTGAATTCTATTATTCTATTGCTTGGTTTTGAGCTGAATGCAAGCATGACGAAATTAAAAAACAACTCTAAAGAGTTGGATTACTTTTCTGTTTAATAAACGGTAGAAGACATTAAATTACCCTTAAGCTACATCGTTTTTACCTTTGGTTTTTAGTTTTGTTCAAAACTTAATAAATGAAACCAAATAAAATTATTTTCCTTTTTAGTATTTTAACTACACTTTTTAGCAATGCTCAAATTGATTTAGAAAGCAATTTTTATACTATTGTTAGCAATTCAAATTATGATAGAAATATTGTCACCGACTATTCGGTAGATAATGATTTTGATACAGATGATAGCCTTGCTTGGCAAACGGCAATAGACGATATTTCAGAAAACGGCGGGGGCGTTTTAACAATTCCAGCAGGGAACTATACCATTCGAAATATTGATTTAAAATCTAATGTACATATTGAAATCGATCCTGATGCCATTATAAGACCCTTTCAGGTTGATGATGGAAAAAACTATGCGATGTTCAAATTGGCTGATGGTAAGGAAAGAATCTACAATGTAAGTGTTATTTGTTCAGATCTAACAGGTTTGGAAGAAGGTCATATTTGTGATGCTACTGAACCCGGACGTTATACAATTGATTTAACTCAAGTTGTTAATAATAATGTTACTGTTTTTGCTATTCGAAATGCAGAGAATTTTTTAGTAGCTGATTTTCATGTAAATGATATATATACAGATTTTTCGGTGGTTACTTTAGGAACAACCAAAGTAGGAGGTTATTCAGATAGTTCTATAAAAAATACCTTAACAGGGACGGATAGTGAAATATTGACAGCCTTTGATTTGGCGTTGGTTATGGATTCAGGTTATATATCAAATGTAACCACGGTTCATACTACACATATTGCTTCAATAGAGAGTTTAATTCCAGATGAAGATCAACAAAATGCTAAAGATTTGTTAGATCCCATTATTCAAGGTTTAACAACTGTTTTAAACGAAATAGCTGCCACAGGAACACTTCCCGGTAATGATACTAAAGAGGAAATGGTGGAAGAGTACACCGATAGGTTGGAGGATTTTATAGTGACAATGGTAAACAGATCTGAAGTGCCAACAAATTATTTTATGCCTGTGAATGGTATTGTTAGGTCTGGAAGTGTCTGCAATGCCGCTTATGGATATGGAACAATTCAGTCTCAAGCCGCAACGAATGTACTTTTTAAAGATCTCTATGGGTTTGGTGGCGCAACATTACGATTAGAAACAGGGTATACCAAAATGAATAATGTCCAATATGGAGGGAATTTTGACATTGTTGCTAGGAATATTTATAGCGAACAAGGAAATTCTACTTTGATGATTTCTCCCCATGCAATGCACTGTGGAGCAGTAGATGCAGAAGGTATTCGTTCAAAAGGTAGTGGGTTTGATGCTAGAATAGAAGGTGGCTTTATATCAAAAAAATATTGTCAGGATGTAGGATTAGAAATTGGTACTTATAGTTATGTAAAAGTTGTTGATGTTGATGCAGAGTTTGGAATGGTGGCCCAATTGAAGTCAAAGCATTTTTATTTAATGCCAGAGGAGTTAGTTGATGATATAACTGATATTTCACAAGATGGAGGGGAGAGTGTCATCGGACCATCTATCGCAGCAGCAGTAAATGATGCGAATTATATTTGCTCTATTGATGGCGTACAAAATGTGTTTTTAGAGGATGTTTCTCAAGTAGGATTTGAATATCAAGAACCTGTGATCCCTGAGGAAAATGTTCCAATTGTTTGTGATAACTTGTCGGTTGAGGGGAGTACACTTGAGTCAAAGCGATTTGTAGCGTACCCAAATCCATCTAACGAGCTTTTACATGTAAAAACCAATGAAAAAGGAATGCTAAAAATAATGGATTTTTTGGGGGCTGTCGTTATGATAAAAACAATTGAAAATGGAAAGCATACTTATGTTCTTGATGTTTCAAATTTTGCTAATGGGATGTATGTTGTTATGTTTGAAGGAAAAACCTCTAGGCTAACAAAAAGTATTATTGTGAGTCATTAAATAATTTAAGGACGACTATATTTTAGAAGTTTTTTTAGAAAGGAAGTAATGTTATATTACTTCCTTTTTATTTGTGATTTCTGCTCAAAAAATATGGAAAAAAAAGGGGGTAAAATTAAATATGATCGTTGAGTGGAATATTTTGGTGTGTAAAATGTAAAGTTTTTGGAGGTTTTGATAAAATCGGAATTTTTTCTAGTTTTCGAAATCGATGTAGTTATGCCAATCGATTGTATTTTGGTTTTTTGATATTTCAATTCTGTTAGAAATATTTCTATGAAACAGTACAAAAAGGATCAACTTTTGTTTATTTCGTATTAAAAATTGATTAAGGGTGTAGTATCTGTAAAAATACACTATCCATATTATCGTGTTTTCATTTTAGCTAACTTAGCCGACATAAAATAACTGGATTTTATCCTAGTTATCCTTGAAATTACCCTTTTGCAATTATTTGCAATTGGACTATTTCAAAAATCACTAAAATGAACATATTTATTAATTAAAAATTAAACCACCAGAAAATATGAAAATAGGCATATTGAAGGAAACACAAAAAGGTGAAAAACGTGTCGCAATCTCTCCTAACATTGCGAAACAATTTGCATCTAAAGGATTTGAGTTGTTGTTAGAAGAGGATGCAGGTAAAGCATCATCTTACAAGAATTCGGATTACAAGGAAGTTGAGGTAAAAGTTGAAAAAAGAGAAGTTGTTTTTAAAGAGGCAGATGTACTTGTAAAAATCAATCCTTTTGATGAAGAGGACCTTAAATTAGTTAACAAAGGACAAGTATTGGTAAGTCAATTATACCATAAGTCAAGTCCAGAATTGATCCAAGCAATTGCAGCGAAAGAGGCGACGGCATTTTCACTAGATGCGATACCTAGAATTTCTAGAGCGCAGGATATGGATGTGTTGAGTTCTCAAAGTAATTTAGCAGGTTATAAGGCTGTAATTTTAGGGGCTTATGAAATGACAAAGATTTTTCCTTTGATGATGACTGCAGCCGGAACGATTACACCTTCCAAGGTGCTAATTTACGGGGTTGGAGTTGCTGGATTACAGGCAATTGCAACTGCGAAAAGATTAGGTGCTGTGGTTGAGGCTACGGATATTAGAACAGAAACGAAAGAACAAGCGGAATCATTAGGAGCTAAATTTATTTCTGTTGATAATTCTGGTGAAGAATCAGAAGGAGGATATGCAAAAGAGGCTTCGGATGATTATAAGAAAAGACAAAAAGAAGCTGTAGACAAATCTTTGTTTCAGGCGGATTTAGTTATTACAACGGCGAATATTCCAGGAAGAAAAGCCCCTGTTCTAATAACAGAAGAACAAGTTTCTCAAATGAAAAATGGAGCTGTAATCGTTGATTTAGCAGCTGCACAAGGAGGTAACTGTGAGGTGAGTGTGATGAATAAGACTGTTGTTAAAAACGGTGTAAAAGTTATCGGTACTACGATTGCTCCAGAAAGTGTTTCAACCAATGCAAGTGAATTGTTTGCGAAAAATATTTACAACTTTTTAAATCATTTAACTGAGGAAAATCAGTTTAAATATGACTTAGAAGAAGAAATTACTGACGAGACTTTAATCGTTAGAGATGGAACAATTAGAAAAAATTAAAAATAAAGAAGATGAACGAATTAATTGAATTTATAAGTAACAATCTTCAAATTACTTACATATTAATATTAGCAACATTTGTAGGGATTGAAGTAATTAAAAGTATTCCGGCTGTATTACATACACCTTTAATGTCTGGTGCAAACGCCTTAAGTGGGGTGGTAATTGTAGGGGCAATTTTGGTAATGTTACATTCTGATCCAACGGATTATGTTGCATTGGGACTTGGTTTTGTAGCTGTTGTATTAGGAGTTCTAAATGTTGTTGGTGGTTTTGCGGTTACTGACAGAATGTTAGAAATGTTTAAAAAGAAAAAATAATAAATCTATTCTTTATAGTTTACTATAAAAAGATTTTAAAAATATAAACGATGAGTATTTTATTAAGTATAATCTATCTTATATCAACGGTAACGTTTATCGTTGGTCTTAAAAAATTAGGACATCCAGAGACTGCCAAAAGCGGAAATTTAATAGCGGCCTTAGGAATGGGATTGGCAATTGTTGGAACGATTTTTATCAATGATATTGAAGTGCCAACTATTATTTATGTATTGATTGGCTTGGCAATTGTTCTTGGATCAATCATGGGATGGTTGATTGCTATGAAAGTAGAAATGACAAAAATGCCTGAATTGGTTTCTTTGTTTAATGGTTTTGGTGGTGCAAGTGCTGCATTAATTGGAGTGGTTGAATTTATAGGAAATGACAATGTTGCTGGAACTGAAGCGACAATTGTTTCAACAATATTATCTGCCATTGCAATCGGTGCTATTACCTTTTCAGGAAGTTTGGTTGCGTGGGGAAAGTTAAATGGTTCTTTAAAAAGTGTTGTTAAGATTCCTCAATACAATATCATTAATAATTTAGTGATTATTGGAATTGTTGCTTTTTCTGCTTTTATAGTGGTTACAGGATCAGATAGTCAAATTTTATTGTACGGACTATTAGCTGCTGGATTACTGTATGGAGTTTTGTTTGTATTGCCTATTGGTGGTGCAGATATGCCAGTTGTAATTTCATTATTAAACTCTCTTACAGGTATTGCAGCCGCTATTACAGGTATTCTATATGATAACATGGTAATGTTGGTAGGTGGTATTTTGGTTGGTTCAGCCGGTATTATTTTAACTGTGGCAATGTGTAAGGCTATGAATAGAACATTAGGTTCTGTTATTTTTGGTTCTTTTGGAGCATCTGCAGTCGCTGAAGAAGGAGTGAACAAAACTTTGGGAACTATTAAGAAAACGACTTCTAGTGATACTGCAATTATGATGAATTACGCATCAAATGTAATAATTGTTCCTGGTTATGGTTTGGCAGTAGCACAGGCGCAGCATGTTATTCATGAATTAGAGGAGATTTTAACAAATAAGGGGGTAAACGTTAAGTATGCAATTCATCCCGTGGCAGGTCGTATGCCTGGTCATATGAATGTACTGTTAGCTGAATCTAATGTTGAATATAGTTTACTTGCAGAAATGGATGATATCAATCCTCAGTTTAATAATGCTGATGTTGTATTGGTGGTTGGAGCAAATGACGTTGTGAATCCAGCGGCGCATAATGATCCTTCAAGTCCAATTTACGGAATGCCTATTTTGGATGTTGAAAATGCAAAACATATTGTAGTAAACAAACGTAGTATGAAAGCAGGATATGCTGGAATTGAAAACGAATTGTTCTATAATTCTAAAACTTCTATGTTATTTGGTGATGCTAAAGATGCATTGACAGAATTGGTAGGAGAGTTGAAAGGGATGTAATTTCTTTTTAGAATCGACTAAAAAGCCTAACAGATCAGAATAGATTTGTTAGGCTTTTTTGTTTGTGTCTGCTCAATGAAATTTGTCTATATTCGCCAAAAATTATATATGAGAAAGTTAATTATACTTAGTGTTGTTATTCTAATTTGTCATACCTCAATTCTTGGACAAATTGATAGTCTACAATTGCAATATCAAAAAATAGAAGAATCTTTGAGGTATGAAGAAGGAAAAATTGAATTAGAGTCAGGAAATGCTATTTTAAATACTCCAGTAGGTTTTAGATTTTTAAATAAAGAGCAAGCTAATTATGTTCTTACAGATCTGTGGGGAAACCCTTCGGATGAAACCATAATAGGAATGTTGGTTCCAGAAAACATAGGTGTGCTAGATGCTAATTCTTGGGTTTTTACCGTAAGTTTTGATGAAATGGGGTATGTTAAAGATGAAGATGCAGATGAAATTGATTATGATGATCTTTTGGAGGAACAGCAAGAGGAATTCAAGGAATCAAATCCTGAAAGAATTGAATTGGGATATGAGCCTATCGATTTTATTGGTTGGGCATCAACACCACATTATGATAAAGAAAAGAAAATATTGCACTGGGCTAAGGAGTTAAAATTTGGCGAAAATGAAACCAACACTCTAAATTATAATCTTAGAGTTTTAGGAAGGAAAGGTGTGTTTATGATAAATGCAGTAGCTTCAATTAATCAATTGAGTAGTGTCGAATCAAATATCGACAAAGTTTTGACCAGTGTTGAATTTAAAGAAGGTCATAAATATTCGGATTTTATGCCCGATGTAGATAATGTAGCCGCATGGACTATAGGAGGATTGGTTGCAGGGAAAATTCTTACAAAATTTGGATTATTAGCAGTATTGCTGAAATTTTGGAAATTAATAGCCGTAGCTGTTGCTGGTTTTGGTGGAACTCTATGGAAAAAATTGACAGGAAAAACTGATAAAAAATAAACAAATAATTAATGAAGATTATATAAAACCTCGTTTTGCAAGTTTACAAAACGAGGTTTTTTTATTAGTTCAGATTTCAATAGAAAACAATTGAATTTTCCTAATAATTTTGGTGGTTGACATCTGATTTTTTCGGATATTTGCAGCTTATTTTTTTATCATGGCACAAAAACCAAGTATTCCAAAAGGAACGAGAGATTTTTCTCCAATAGAAGTTGCAAAACGTGACTATATTTTTGGTACTATAAAACAGGTATTTCAAACTTTCGGATTTCAGCCGATAGAGACACCTTCTTTTGAAAACTCATCAACCTTGATGGGGAAATATGGTGAAGAGGGAGATCGTTTAATTTTTAAAATATTGAACTCAGGTGATTATTTGAAAAAAGCGGATGAAAAGCTGTTGTCGGAAAAACAAAGCACCAAGTTAACATCTCAGATATCTGAAAAAGCTTTACGTTATGATTTAACAGTTCCATTTGCAAGATATGTTGTGCAACACCAAAATGAATTAGAGTTGCCTTTTAAAAGGTTTCAAATTCAGCCGGTATGGAGAGCAGATCGACCTCAAAAAGGACGATTTAGAGAATTCTATCAATGTGATGCTGATGTAGTAGGAAGTAAGTCCTTGTGGCAAGAAATTGAATTTATTCAATTATATGATACTGTTTTTAGTAAGTTAGGTTTAGTCGGTACGACTATAAAAATAAACAACAGAAAAATTTTGTCTGGGATTGCTGAAATTATTGGAGCCAAGGATAAATTAATTGATTTTACAGTTGCTTTAGATAAACTTGATAAGATAGGAGCAGAAGGAGTTACGAAAGAAATGTTAGGAAAAGGAATTTCTGAAGAAGCGATTGAAAAAGTGGCACCTTTGTTTTCTTTTAACGGTTCTAGTTCTGAAAAATTGAATCAGTTGGATGAAATGTTGGCAAATTCTGAAGAAGGTTTGCAAGGGGTTAAAGATCTTAGGTTTGTTGTTGATAAAATTGAAGCACTCGGGTTAGAAACTGCATCTTTAGATGTTGATGTAACCTTAGCGCGAGGATTGAATTATTATACAGGGGCCATCTTTGAAGTTGCAGCTCCAGAAGGTGTAAAAATGGGATCCATTGGAGGTGGTGGTCGTTACGATGATCTTACCGGTATTTTTGGATTAAAAAATATGAGTGGTGTTGGGATTTCTTTTGGTTTGGATAGGATATATTTAGTTCTTGAAGAATTAAATTTATTCGCAAAATTTGAAAAACCAAGACCAGAGGTAGTATTTATAAATTTTGGTGATGAAGAAGCTTTTTATGCTACTAAAGCGATTAAGGTTTTGCGTGCAGAAGGAGTAAAAGCAGAATTATATCCAGATGCTGCAAAAATGAAAAAACAAATGAACTATGCTAACAAAAGAGAAATCCCTTTTGTAGTAATAGTGGGTTCAAAGGAAATAGAAGCGAATACATATACATTAAAAAATATGCAAAGCGGAGAACAACAGGAATGTAGTTTAGAAGAATTACTTCAAGTGGTGATTAATTCGTAAATTTGCAACATAATATAAGAACAATGTTTGAAGGTAAAAACGGAATGAGTATTGATAACATAGATGAGATCGGAGAAAATCATATCGCTACTTCAGCAGAGACACCTTTGCGTGATGATGCTTTTGATATGTCAGATTCAGAGAAAATTAGTATTATTCAAGATAAAGTAAAAGATATCCTAACTACTTTAGGGATGGATTTGACTGATGATAGTTTACAAGGAACTCCTAAGAGAGTTGCAAAAGCATTTGTAAATGAATTGTTTTCTGGATTGAATCCTGCTAATAAACCAGAATTGTCAACTTTTGATAACACTTATAAATATGGTGAAATGTTGGTAGAAAAAAACATTGTTGTTTATTCTACATGTGAACATCATTTACTTCCAATTGTAGGAAGAGCACACGTTGCTTATATTTCAAAAGGAAAGGTAATTGGTTTGTCTAAGATGAATAGGATAGTGGAGCACTTTGCTAAAAGGCCTCAAGTTCAAGAAAGGTTAACAATGCAAGTGGTACAAGCTTTACAAGAAGCTTTAGGAACAGATGACGTGGCTTGTGTAATTGATGCCAAACACTTATGTGTAAATTCTAGAGGAATTAAGGATATTGAGAGTAGTACTGTGACTTCTGAATATGGAGGTGCTTTTAAAAAGAAGGAAGTTCGAAGAGAATTGTTAGACTATATAAAATTAGAAACTAACGTCTAGTTTATAAGAATAAAAAAAGCCGCTACAAGCGGCTTTTTTAATATCATTTTTCTAAAATTACAAGTAGAATTAAAACTATCTTTGCATTCTAAAATTATATCATTTTGAGTACATTTTCAGATTTAGGAATTTCTAAGGATTTCCAAAAGGCATTAAAAGAGAATAATATCGTTTCACCTACAGATATTCAGGAGAAATCTATTCCGGTTTTATTGAAACAACAAACTGATTTTATTGGTTTAGCGCAAACAGGAACAGGTAAAACAGCAGCCTTTGGTTTGCCTATTTTACAAAATATTGATCCTAATAAAAATGAGATTCAAGCGTTGATTTTATCTCCAACCAGAGAGTTGGTACAACAGATTAATAAGCAGCTATTTCGTTTTACAAAGTATGCGCCTACTAAAATATTTTCGGAAGAATTATATGGAGGAGTTAAAATAGATGTTCAAATTGAAAAATTAAAAAGACCAACTCACTTTGTAGTGGCTACTCCAGGGAGACTTGTTGATTTAATTGAACGTGGTGCATTAGATTTGACTAAAATTAAAACAATTGTTTTAGATGAGGCTGATGAAATGTTAAGTATGGGATTCAAACAGGATTTGAATAGAATCCTTAATTACACCAACGGAACAAGAAATACTTGGTTGTTTTCAGCAACAATGCCAGAAGAAATTAAAAGAATAATTAACACTTACATGTCGCCGAATGCGATAAAAGTAACTGTTGATGTAGATACTTTAATTAACAAAAATATTACACATCAATATGCTGTAGTTAATGGAAAAGAGAAATATAATGCTTTAGTTTCTTTTTTAGAGCAAAACCCTGATGGAAGAGGAATCGTGTTTTGTAAGACTCGAGCTGGAGTTCAGAATCTTACAGAATATTTGCAAGAAGATGAATTTTCTGTTGGTGGATTAGAAGGAGAAATGGGGCAGCGTGATCGAGATAAGGTAATGCGTGCATTTAAAAATGGAACACGTCAAATATTAATTGCAACCGATGTGGCTGCTCGTGGAATTGACGTTAAAGATTTAGCGTTTGTGATTCATTATCAGTTGCCAGAACAGCTAGAGTATTATACACATAGAAGTGGTAGAACTGCAAGAGCTGGTAAAAAAGGAATTTCTTTAGCTCTAGTGACAGCAACGGAATTAGGACGTTTAAGAGAAATTGAAAATGACCTAGAAATTAGAGCAAAACAAGTTAGTATCTAACTTTTATATCGACGATAATAAAAGCCTGTTTAATTTTTAAACAGGCTTTTTGTATATTAGAACAAATGGAGAAAGAATATAAATATTTAATAATTGGTGCCGGTTTATCTGGTCTGGTTACAGCCTATAAACTCAGGCAAAGTGGTGAAGAAAATTTTGTGATTCTAGAGTCTAGATCAAGAGTAGGTGGAAGGGTGTTTACTAAAGATTCTGTTGATTTTGGAGCTACTTGGTTACAAAATTATCATACTAATTTATTAAGTCTGTTGGAAGAATTAAATATTCAAGTGTTCGATCAGTTTTCAAATGGGAAAAGTGTGCTGGTTTATAGTTCTATGTCTCCTGCTCATTATTTTGAAATGGATGCCTCTCAGCCTTCTTCTAAACGAATTATCGGGGGGACTCAGAGACTTATAGATGCTTTGTATCAGAAGGTAGAAGATAAGGTACTTTTGAATGTTAAAGTGCAAGAAATTAAAAACCGTGATAGTAGGTTGCTTGTAAATACTGAGAATACAGATTTCTCTGCGGAAAAAGTTGTTTCAACATTACCACCATTGTTAGCTTCTGAAATAGTGTATCAACCTAATTTACCAGATGGTCTGAAAAAAGTTATGGAACAAACGCATACATGGATGAGTAATGCGATTAAAGTTGGAATACATTTTAAATCTCCCTTTTGGAAAGAAATGGGGTTCTCCGGAACTGTTATAGGACAGGCTAGCCCGGTGGTTGAGTTATATGATCATACAAATTATACAGAAGATGTATATATATTGAAGGGCTTTGTAAACGAGAGCTTGCGTGAACTATCGTCAGATACTAGAAGAGATAGAATACTTAATTTTTTAGAAAAATATCTTGGGGAGGAAGTACATAACTACCTAAGTTATGAAGAAAAGGATTGGTCTAAAGATGTGTATACTTCTGGTGATAGTTTAAAATCCTACTATCTAAGTCCTCAGTATGGAAATCCTATTTTTAAGGAATTGTATTTTGATTCTAAACTGTTGTTTTCTGGCACTGAGACCTCAGAGAGCTATGGAGGTTATTTGGAAGGAGCTGTCATAAGTGGCATCAATGCATTTAAATTGATATCTGATGAAACTAAGTAAATCGAGTAAGTTGCTTATTGGAATTCTTTGCGATATAATTGGAATGGGATCATATTTGTTACCTGGTGCAGGTGAGTTTTTTGATGTAGTTTGGGCTCCATTATCACTCTATATAATGATCAAAATGTATAAAGGAACCGAAGGAAAAGTGGCAGGTGTGGTTTCTTTTATTGAAGAAGCTTTGCCGATAGATTTTGTTCCAACTTTTACTTTAATGTGGATATATACTTACAAAATTAAAAAAGGACAGTAATTTTTTTACTGTCCTCATTTATTTATTGTACTGCTATATAGATACTAGCTTCGCCGTTTGTAGGATTCATTGCTTTTTCATCATAAACCTCTAAGTCTGTTGTATAGGTTCTGTTTAGATTTGTATTCCAAATTTCTCTCCATGTATTAATTACAGCATCTTTGGTTAAATCTCCTTTTGCTGTGAATTTCTTATAATGTGCCTTTGGAATTATTTTTACAGTCAGGTCTTCTGGTACTTTGTCTAGATTTGAAACTTCATGACCTAGAATTACTGTATAGTTTCCATTATGATCAGATTCATAATCTGTGTATAAAGCATAAATGGTTTCATCTTTTTTATGCGGTAATGTTTTTAATGATTGAGTTTGCATAAATTCATGCCATAGTTTTGGAATTTGAATTTCTGCTTTTCCAGCATGGTTAGAAGTTCTTGTTTCAATACCAACAATGGTTAGTGCATTTTTTTCTACTGTATTCATAGATGTTAAATTTTTAATTCGAATCAAAAATACACGTCATGAATGACACAGGTGTGTCAGGGGTTATTGCTTTGAGTAAAAATTTTTATAAAATTCTTCTAAAGTCATATTATGTGAATCAAAATGAATTGAAGTTCGTTTTATGTTTTCGATATGATCTACTCTAAACATTCTAAATTCTTGTCTTAATCGACAATAAGCAATCAAGAGCCAGTTTTCTTGGGTACTATATAGGGCGAAAGGTTCTACTTCTCGATTGGTGGTTTTTGACTGTAAGGAGAGATAATTTATTTCTAACAGTTCAAAATTTGTTATTGCCGTTTGTAACAGCATCAGATAATTACTTGTTTTCTGTTGCTGATAGTTTGCATTAAAATAAACTCTGTCAGAAAGTAAAGCCGTTTTCTCTTTTTGTTGAGATTTAAGTGTTGCCTTTATTTTTAGAATCGCCTCACTATAGTGGTTTGCAAAAGAAGAATCTTTATTTTTTAGAATTAACTGTTCTGCGGTAATCAAGGCATTTGCTTCTTCTTCAGTAAACATCACCGGAGGTAATTTGTATCCTTCCATCAAAGAATAGCCTTTTCCTTCTTCAGTAAAAACAGGAATACCTGAGCTTTCTAAAGTTCGTATATCCCTGTAAATGGTGCGAATACTAACCTGATGCTTTTCAGCTAAAGTTTTTGCAGTTGTTATTTTTCGAGTTTGTAGCTCAGTAATTATGGAAGTAAGTCGTGATATTCTAGGTTTCTCTTCCATTTATTTAGGGTATTATTTTTTGTAAAATGGAAGCTTAACTACCTGAGCTTTTAGTTGTTTTTTACGAACTTGGATAAATATTTCACTTCCCACAGTTGAAAACTCAGAGCTTACATAACCCATTCCAATTCCTTTTTTTACCGTTGGTCCCATCGTTCCAGAGGTTACAACTCCAATAGTATTCCCGTTTGTGTCTACAATTTCATAATCCTTTCTTGGAACACCTCGATCTATTAATTCAAACCCTACCAGTTTTTTTGAAACTCCAGCGTCCTTTTGAGATTTTAGAAATTCACTATTGGTAAACTCTTTATTAAATTTTGTGATCCAACCCAACCCAGCTTCAAGTGGAGAGGTTGTGTCATTGATATCGTTTCCGTATAAGCAATACCCCATTTCCAAACGAAGGGTATCTCTTGCGGCCAATCCTACAGGTTTGATGTCAAAGTCGGCACCAGCTTCAAAAACTTTGTTCCAAATTTGCTCCACTTCTGAGTTTTTACAATAAATTTCAAAACCTCCAGAACCTGTATATCCTGTTGCAGATATGATAACATGTTCAATTCCTGCAAAATCTCCAACTTTAAAGGTGTAAAATTTAATATCAGCTAAAGAAACAGAAGTCAAACTTTGCATTGCCTCTACTGATTTAGGTCCTTGAATAGCTAATAAAGAATAGGCATCTGATAAATTACGCATGCTAACATTGGCCGTGTTTTTACTACTGATCCAGTTCCAGTCTTTTTCAATATTAGAAGCATTGACAACCAGTAAATAAGTGTCTTCTTTTATTCGATAGATTAAAAGATCGTCAATAATCCCACCTTTCTCATTTGGTAAACAGCTGTATTGTGCATCTCCAATTTTAAGAGTACTAGCATCATTTGTGCTAACCTTTTGAATCAGCTCTAAAGCACCGTTTCCTTCAATCAAAAATTCCCCCATATGAGAGACATCAAAAACACCAACACTTTCTCTTACAGCACAGTGTTCAGCGTTTACACCTTCATATTGTATTGGCATATTGTATCCAGCAAAAGGTAAAATTTTTGCGCCTAAAGATTCATGTATATGATTTAACTGTATGTTTTTCATGAGTTGGGATTTAATATCAATTATGAGTGCAAATTAAAGAAAATTTAATGCAAGTTGAGAAGCAATTGAAAGAAATCCTTTCATAATATGACAAGATTTAAGTTTATAGATTGTTATACAATTGAAGAATTAGAGTTTTTTGTTCTTGATATAAACTTATACGTCTAGATATTATCTGAACATATTTAGAATTGCTGTTTTCTGTAATTCTTTCTGAAATTGTATTTCTGTACATTTATCATAAATTATAAAAAGTGAATTATGAATATTAAATTTTATACCGGTTGTTTGCTTGTCTTTTTAAGCCTTAAAGGTTGGACTCAATCTCAGCCAAATATTTTATGGATTGTTACTGATGATCATAGAGCAGATGCTTTGTCATGTTTTAACAAGGCAACTACAGGGCAATCTGAAAGTGCTTTGGGCTATGTTTCGTCTCCAAATATTGATCAACTAGCAGATGAAGGAGTGTTATTTGTAAATGCCTATTGCAATTCCCCAGCTTGTGGTCCGTCAAGAGGGGCCATGGTAAGCGGAAGGTATCCATTTAGATCTGGTCATTACTCCTTTAACCCAACACATCAGGCGCCTGATTTTATCAAACCAACTTTTCCACAGCAGCTTCAAAAGAAGGGTTATAAAACCGCCTTATTCGGTAAGGATGGATGTTATATTTTTCAATGGGGACCAGGTCAAGGGTTTAAAGATGCACAACATTATAATTCAAAAGTTAGCTTTAAGCACGATATACAAAAGCATGATCTTGGTGATTTTTGGAACCAACCTCGATATGTTAAGAATACATGGAAAAATTTAGGAACTGAGGAACGGGTTAGATATGCTGATGGAACGATTAAAACCTATCTAATTAAAACAAAGAATGGTGAGATTTCTGAAGAGGATAAAGAATTAAAAAAGAAAGTAGATCAAGAATTTGAAATTCTTAGAGCCTATAAAAGATATAATAAAGATCTTATTATTGGAGGAGAAAACCCGTTGCCAGCTGGTGAAACGATTGATGCTAAAATAGTGGAAGAGTTTAAAAGGTTTTTAAAAAATAAAAATGGATCCTATAAAACTACCTGGGGAGCGCCAAGAAAAGGAGCCGAATCAGAAACTCCATTAATGGTTAATTTAGGGTTTCATTTACCACATACACCAGTATTACCTCCTAAGACTTTTAGGGATGATTTTAAAAATAGAGCTTATAAAATTCCTGAGTTTGATGTAAGAGATATGAAAACTTATACCCCGCAGATGCAAAGACTTTATAGGAATTTGAATATGCACGAAATGTCGGAGAAAGATAAAATTCAAGCGATTCAAGATTATTATGCATTTTGTGCCTATGGCGATTCGCTAATAGGGGATGCAGTAGCTACTTTTAAAGAGTATTGTAAAGAGAATAATCAAGAGTATTTAATTTTATTCACCGTTGGGGATCATGGATGGCATTTAGGAGAACAAGGAATTGAAGCTAAATTTGGTCCATGGGAAAAATCTACGAAAGGAGCAATGATTATGGTTTCTTCGGATAAGACTAAAGTACCTAGTGGGCTTGTTAAAAATCAGTTGATAGAATATGTTGACATTGCGCCTACGATTTTAGAGGTGTCGGGAGAGAATATTAAGGATGAAAAGTTTGATTATTTAGATGGATCGAGTTTATTTACTTTTTTAGAGAACGACAAAGAAGTAAGAGAGTATGTGTTGGGTGAGATAAATTTAGTGGCTGGTCCAAGAGCCTATATAAGATCAAAAGATTTTGCTTTTTCGATGCGAACAAGGCCTCAAAGAAAATTATCGCCAAACCAAAATGTCAAATGGGCACTAGAATGTTCAACAAAAGAAGCAGAATTAGCACTGTATGATTTGCGAAAGGATCCGCATGAACGAAATAATGTGGCAACTGCTAAGGAATATAAAAAACTAGTAGCCTGGTTTAGAAATAAACTTGGAAATATTGTTCTTGGTGATGGTCGTATTGAATGCGATTGGTCACAAGAGAATAGTTATGATCTAAGTAATTTTGCAAAAGGAAGCGATGATAAAAAGTTAAAAATACCGAAAAAGATGATACCAAAATTATAGAGTGAGCTCAAAAATAAACTCGAATGTAAATTATTACATTCGAGTTTTTTGTATTTGAAAAAATCTTTTTAAGCTTTTAAAAATGACTTTAATTCATTGTATTCTTTGATTTGCGTAGCTTCTTTTTTTAGATCAATTACCGCTTTTATTTGCGAAGGAATTTCAATGTTTTCAGCAACGCCAGGATAAAGAACATCTAAAAATTTAACAGGATGTGCAGTTTCAAGGAAAATACCTTGAACATCGTTGGTTGTTTTTAGGTAATTTTTTAAAGCTAAATATCCAATTGCTCCATGCGGTTCAGCAACATAATTACAACTTTTAAGTAGGTGTCCTAAAGCAGCAGTAGTTTCTTCATCTGTGTAACTAAAACCAGATAGATTTTTTCTCAATGCTTCTAGGTTGTTATTATGAATTTCTTCAATTCTAATAAAGTTACTAGGTGCTCCAACATCCATAGCATTTGAAATAGTTTGAATCGAAGGTTTAGGCTCGTATTTACCAGTTTCTAAATAAGTAGGTACTACCTTGTTGGCATTGGTTCCTGTAACAAAATGTTCAATAGGTAAACCTAATTTTTGAGCCATCATTCCAGCGCATATATTTCCATAGTTTCCACTAGGAACAGAAAAAACTAATTTTTTAGATTTATCTTTTAATTGTTTATAAGCAAAAAAGAAGTAAAACATTTGTGGCAACCATCTTGCAATATTGATTGAGTTTGCAGATGTTAGTTTCATATAATTAGTTAGATCAGAATCTAAAAAAGCCTTTTTAACCATCGCTTGACAGTCATCAAAAGTACCTGTAACTTCAAGAGCTTTGATATTTTGACCCAATGTAGTTAATTGCTTTTCTTGAATGTCAGAAACCTTTCCACTTGGATATAAAATAACAACATCTACACCTTTAACTCCAAGAAAGCCGCTAGCCACAGCACCACCGGTATCTCCAGAAGTAGCCACTAAAACTGTAACATCCTCTTGTTTTTTTGCTTGCGTATTGAAGTACCCTAAACAACGAGCCATAAAACGTGCTCCCACATCTTTAAATGCCATGGTAGGACCGTGGTATAACTCTAATGAAGAGATATTTTTATCAACGGGAACCACAGGAAAATCAAAACATAAAGTTTCTTCGATAATTCTTTTTAGTTCATTTTCTGGAATTTCATCCCCCACAAATTGTTTGATTGCTTCATAAGCAATTTCATTATTGCTATAATTCTCAATATTTTCGATAAATTCTTTAGAAAGGGGAGTAATGCTTTCAGGAAAGTACAAACCTTTGTCTGGAGCCAACCCTTTGACTACAGCTTCCTCAAAAGAAGTATTCGGTGCTTTTTTATTTAAACTAAAATAGTTCATGTTGTGTTAATTTCGGTGAACTTCGTTAAAAGTGAAGTTTATTTAATTATTTTTATTCCTTCTGTGTTGATTTTTGAAATATGAACATCATAGTCAATACCAACATTTTCGTATACGTTTTTCATAGCTTCTGCTACTTTTTCAGCGGTTTGTTTACCTTGGCTAAGTGCATAAATAGAAGGTCCAGAGCCTGAGATACCTGCTCCCAAAGCACCAGCTTTAATACTATCTTCTTTCACTGCGTCAAATGCAGGTATTAAAATAGATCGAATAGGCTCAACAATGTGATCTTGCAGAGAGCGACCAATAAGTCCGTAATCTTCTGTGTATAAGCCGCTAATAAGTGCACCCACATTTCCCCATTGTTTGATAGCTGTTTTTAAAGGAACGGATCCTCTTAGTATTTCACGAGCATCTGAAGTTTTAACTTCAATTTGAGGATGAATTACAGTTGCATATAATTCTGATGGTGTATGTATCTTTAAAACTTCTAAAGGTTCTGTACTTTTTACAAGTGTAAAACCACCCAATAGGGCAGGAGCCACATTGTCTGCATGGGCAACACCACTAGCCAAACGTTCCCCTTGCATAGCAAACTCAATCAAATCGTGGTTAGAGAATGGTTTTCCTAATAACGCATTTATTCCAAATACTGCACCAGCGCTACTCGCTGCACTTGATCCAATTCCACTACCTGGTTTGATATTCTTGTAAATTTCTATTTCAAAACCAAATTCAGTATCAACTTTTGATAAAAGGGCTAATGCGGCAACACCGGCTACATTTTTATGAGTTGTTAAAGGTAAATCTTGTCCAACAATTTTAGTGATTGTAACTCCTTTCTTGGCAACCTTTCTAATGATCATTTCATCACCAACGTTGTCTAAAGCAAGTCCTAATACATCAAAACCACAAGATACATTGGCAATAGTAGCAGTACAGAATAGTTTTATTTCTTCCATGTCAATTATTATACGTTTGTTATCCTCTACCAATTCTAATAATATCAGCAAAAATTCCAGATGCCGTAACATCTGCACCAGCACCAGCACCTTTAACGATCAGTGGGTACTCTGGGTATCTTTCTGTAAAGAAAAGTACAATATTATCACTTCCTTGAAGATTAGAGAAAGGATGCTTACTATCAACTTCTTGAAGGGATACATTTGCTTTTCCATCAACAAATTCAGCAACGTACTTTAATTCTGCGTTATTTGCAGCTGCTTTTTCTTTGATTGCCTCGAAGTGTGCCTTTTCTGAAATCAAAGTTTTCTTAAAGTCTTCAATAGAATCCGCTTCTAAACTTGCCTTAGGAAGGAAAGAAATATTTTCAATATCTTCTAAGTTCATCTTTGTACCACTTTCTCTGGCTAAGATTAAAATTTTACGAGCAACATCTACACCGCTTAGGTCAATTCTTGGATCAGGTTCTGTAAAACCAAGTGCACCTGCTTCATCAACAATTTTGGCAAAATCTCCATCTCCAACAAACGAATTAAAAATGAAGTTAAGAGAACCAGAGGCTACAGCTTGAATTTTATGAATTCTATCACCAGATAAAACTAGATTATTAAGTGTATTAATGATAGGTAACCCAGCACCAACATTTGTTTCAAACAAGTAAGGCGCATTGTATTCCTGTGATAAAGATTTTAATTCAGCATAAATTTCGTAATCAGAAGAAGCTGCAATTTTATTACAAGTAACAACGGCAATACTTTCTTTTAGATAACCAGCATATAATTGAGCGATATCATAATTAGCAGTATTGTCAACGAATATACTATTCGCTAAATTTAAATCTATCACATTGGCATGAAATTGATTTAAATCTAGGGCTTCACCGTTCTCTAAAAGATCATTTTTCCAATCAGAAAGATCAATACCTTCTTCTTTAAAAAGCATTTTTTTAGAGTTAGACAAAGCAATTACATTTACTTTTAACTGTAGTTTTTCAAGTAAATATTGCTCTTGAGCTTCAATTTGCTCAATTAATTTACCACCAACATTACCTACTCCTACAACAAATAAGTTTAGGTTTTTTACTTGGTTTTCAAAAAACTCATTATGTAAAGAGTTTAATGCTTTTTTTATGTTTTTGCTTGCAATCACTGTTGATATATTCTTTTCAGAAGCACCTTGTGCTATCGCTCTAATATTAACATTATTTTTTCCTAGAGTACTGAACATAGTACCGCTAATTCCTTGGTGATTTTTCATGTTATCTCCTACTAAGGCAACAATCGCTAAACCACTCTCTACTTGAAGAGG
Organism: Flavicella sp. IMCC45537; assembly: GCF_057197705.1. Classification (NCBI taxonomy): domain Bacteria; kingdom Pseudomonadati; phylum Bacteroidota; class Flavobacteriia; order Flavobacteriales; family Flavobacteriaceae; genus Flavicella; species Flavicella sp. IMCC45537. The sequence continues at coordinate 977,114 of NZ_CM170067.1, read as the reverse complement.
CTCTACTTTTCCTAATGCAATTTCGTAAGCAAAAGCTTCGTCAATGATTTGTTTCGCTTTCGAAGCATCTGAATCATTGATACCAATACAAATTGAATGTTCTGAAGAGGCTTGTGTGATTAGTGTTACATTTATTTTCTCTTGTGATAAAGTTTCAAATAAACGCTTAGAAAAACCAGGTATTCCAATCATTCCATTTCCTTCAAGGGTGATTAAGCTTACACCGTTGATATGGCTAATTCCCTTAATCAAGGTTTTACTTTCATTGTTGTTTTTTGAAATATAAGTTCCTGGAGCTTCTGCATCAAAGGTATTTTTAATCACCATTGGAATTTCTTTTTTAAGCACAGGTTGTACCGTAGGAGGGTACAAAACTTTTGCTCCAAAATGAGATAATTCCATAGCTTCTTGATACGAAATAGCAGCAATTGGGTAAGCTCCTTTTACTAGTTTAGGGTTAGCTGTGTACATTCCGCTAACATCTGTCCATATTTCTAAAATGGAAGCATCTAGAGCAGAAGCAATAATTGCAGCAGTATAATCAGATCCTCCACGTCCTAAAGTTGTTGTTTCTCCTTCTTTGTTTGCAGCAACAAATCCAGGCATCACGATAATTTGAGAATTATTTTCTTTAAAAAATGAAACGATGTTTTTAGAAGTAGTATCAATATCCACCGAAGCTTGGGTAAAGTTATCGTCTGTAAGAATTAATTCTCTACTATCTTTGATATCTACATTTTCTACTTTTGCTTTTAATGCATTTACTACAATAAAAGAAGAAAGTCTTTCACCAAAACTTACAATTTTATCATGGGTTTTGTCAGAAAATTCTTTCAACAAAGAAATTCCTTCCAAAGTGCTTTGTAATTCATTTAAGATTTTTTTCAAACCTCCAAGAACACCAGATTGTTTGTCGATAGGAATCAACGAACGTACTGCTTCAATATGTCTTTTTTCAATAGCTTCAAAGCTTGCCGTGAAGGAACTATCTCCGTTCTTCGCAAGGTCTCCAGCTTCAAGTAAGGTGTCTGTGGTACCTCCAAGGGCAGATACAACTACCACTAATTTTTCTTGTTGAGAACTTTCATTAAGAATATTGATTACCTTCGATATGTTTTCTGCATTTGCTACCGAAGTTCCTCCGAATTTTAAAACTTTCATTTTTTATTTTTTATAACTCTCATTTAAAAGAGAGTATTTGTATTTTCTTTGTGTTTTTTACCCGTGCTATAAGTTAAGTCTAACTTTTTAGACATAGGATTTTTTTGATATGTATAATGGATTAACCCCAAAGGGTAGTAGTATTTCCAGTAGTGAACATAGAAATATTTCCTAAAGAATTAGGAATGTATGTAGTATATGTATTTTTCTTTGAAAAAATCATGCTGCAAATATACAGAAATCTATTAAAAAGGCGCTTTGAATAGTGAAAAAAAAAATCTCCTAGTTTTTGAAGAAAATCAGTGGTTTTATAGGGAAGGTTTTGAGTTTATGAAAATGCCTATTCGGATCTTTATTTTATGCAATTATTGTTTTTGTGCTCAGAATTTATACGGTTATGCTAGGATATATTACAACAACGACTTAGGGCAAATTAAAGATGGAAGAAAAAATATCTTTGGATTCTACATATATTAAATTTATTATGAAAAAGAACAGATTAACAAACAATTTAAATTTATTCATGGTTGCGATATTTCTAAGTATTGTTGCCTGTAACAAAAAGGAAAAGCAGAAAATTTATAACGAAGTAAAAACAGAGCTAAGTTGTATTGCTGAGCCGAGCTGGTTTCCTCACAAGAATACCCCGGCTCCAAAAGAGGGAAAAGATAGTCCGTTTGCAAATGGTAAAACGGTAACGAATTTAGATTTTTACAAATGGTCTTGGCAAAAATTTTTATGGTTGACTAAACCTATAGAAGTTACTAGAAAGATTAATTTGATGGATGGGGCTAAACCGAAACCGTTATATGTTGTAGATACATTACCTCTATTTTTAGTAGAAGATAGAATTATCGCAATTGATGATGCTATGGGAGAAATAAAAACTAGAGCAGGGGCTAATCTACATTTGATTTACAATCAGCAAGCATGCTCCAATGAAGTTTTGAAAAGTAATCCAAATTATAATTTAGATAATACCTCTTTCGAAGTTTTATATTCTTTACATACAAGTCCGATCATGATGGATGCTGCTCATAAGTATATTAATGAAATGGATAAAGGCAAGTTGGACTCTGTTGTAAATTACAAAGGGTTTCCAGTAGGATCGTTAGAGTTAAAGGTTTCTTGGATTGAAGTTGCTGCGCTTCCAAAACAGGAGGTTGCTGATTATTACGTAACTGCTGGTGCTATAAGTAGAGATGGAGGTAAGACTTTTACTGTGAAAAATGTAGCAATGTTAGGAATGCACGTTGTTGGAGTTGTTGAGAATCACCCAGAGTTTGTTTGGGCAACATTCCAGCACAAAGGAATGACAGTTGCCTATGATTTTCCAAAAAATAAAGCGACTTCAGCGGATGAAAAATTGTTGTTCAAAAAAGGAAGTACAACCGGAATTGATGGGATTTTGTTTCCGCAAAACAAAAGGAAACCAACACCTTATGAGGCTTATGAGCTATTTGCCTACGGAGTTCCTTTAAATAAAGATGGTTCTTTTATGAAGACATCGCAAAGCGAGCCTAGCAATTTAAATAATATCAAAGATATTAATAGATGTGTTGCTGACAACTTAAATGATGTTTTCAAAAATTATTTCTGTAATGGTGCTGTATGGTTAGATACGGAGGATTATAAAACTGCAGAGGATCAAGGAAGAATGATCGTTGGCTTAGGCAATAACATTGACTCAGCAGAGCCCAAAGGGAAGGATGAATTAGGACTTTTAAGAGGTTCTACGAATTGTGCAAATGCTACAATGGAGACTTTTACACAGACTTTTGAACCGAGTTTAGATTCAGTAAAGGTAAGTTCTTTGGCAAATTGTTTTTCTTGTCATACGGCTCCAAGTTTTAAAAACAGCAGTATAAAATCACCTTTGTATTTGAGTCATATTTTTGATGCTGCCGTGCAAAGAAGTAATGGTAGTACTGACAAACAAATTGAGTTGATGAAAAATAAACAGGTATTAATGCATTTTATCGAGCATAACTAAGTTAGTTTTAACAATAAAAAAGGCGCTATAATTATAGCGCCTTTTTTTGTGAATTATACTTTTTTAAAAGTTTGCTTCTATTTGATTTCTTAAAATATCATCCATAGTTTCTCTCTCTCTAATTAGATAGTCCTTACCGTTGTAAATCATTACTTCAGCTGGTCTAAACCTAGAATTGTAGTTGGATGCCATTGAAAAGCAGTAAGCACCTGCATTGTGAATGCATAAAACATCTCCTTCTGATACGGTTCCTAAATTTCTTTTTGCACCAAAGGTGTCAGTTTCGCAAATATAACCTACTACAGAATATTCTTGCTCCTCAGCATCAGGGTTAGAAATATTTGTGATATGTTGATAGGCATCATACATCATTGGGCGTATCAAGTGATTCAAACCACTATCAATACCGGCAAAAGTAATATTAGGTGTTTCTTTGATTACATTTACTGTAGCCAAGAATTTTCCTGATTCGCTTACAAGGAATTTCCCTGGTTCAAAAATCAAGGTCAATTCTTTTCCGTATTCTTTACAGAAATTATTAAAGCTGTCTCCTAATAAAACCCCTAATTTTTCAAGGTCTGTTTCATTATCGCCTGGCTTGTAAGGAACTTTGAAACCACTACCTAAATCTACAAATTCTATGGTCTTAAACTGTCTTGCAATTCCTAGTAAAATTTCAGTAGCTTCAACAAAAGCTTCTAAATTAGAAATATCAGATCCAGTATGCATGTGCACACCATTTATTGTCATCCCTGTCTTAGAAACTACTTCTAGAATAGCATCAATTTGAGAAACTGAAATTCCAAATTTAGAATCAATATGACCTACTGAAATTTTAGCGTTTCCTCCAGCCATTACATGTGGATTCATTCTAATTGCAACAGGATAATCTGGAAAGTCTGATCCGAATTTTTCAAGACTATATAAATTGTCTAAGGTTATTTTTACACCTAGATCTTTCGCTTCAACAATCTCTTGATAGGAAACACCATTAGGAGTGTAAGAAATATTTTTTACATCAAAACCTGCATGTATACACAATTTTACTTCTTGTATGGAAACACAGTCAGTACCAGAATTCAATCGATTTAAAACTTTTAAAACATTAAGGTTTGTATTTGATTTTATCGCATAGTTTATCTTTACGTTTTTGACTCCAGAAAAAGCATTCATCATACGATTGTACTGTGATTCAATTTTGTTTGCATCGTAAACATAAAGCGGTGCTCCATATTTTTCTACTAAAGATAAAAGTAATTGATTGTTCATTTTTATTGTGTTTATATTCTGGTGCAAAGATTCAACTATTCTTTAAAATAGAAAGTCTTTTTGATTGATTTTATCAAAATAATACAGATTGTTTAATTCTAAACAAATTGTGTGTTTGATTATGAGTGGATTATAGGGAACCAAAATTGTTGGGAGTTGTTAAGAATTAACCTGCTCTGTATTTCCTACGATTTCTGCAATCTTGACAATCACCTCAGTTGCCTTGATCATAGATTCAACAGGAACATACTCGTATTTTCCATGAAAATTATGCCCACCTGCAAAAATATTTGGACATGGTAGCCCTTTGAAGGATAACTGAGAACCGTCAGTTCCTCCCCGTATGGCCTTAATAATAGGTTTTATTTCTACCTGCTCCATGGCGCGTTTTGCAATATCAACAATATGCATAACAGGTTCTATTTTTTCTTTCATATTGAAATATTGATCCTTTATTTCAATCGAGATGATATTGGAGTTGTGTTTTTTATTGATACTTTCAGCAAACTCTAATATTGTTTTCTTACGTTTTTCAAATAATTCAAAATCATGATCACGAATGATATATTCTAAAACAGTTTTTTCAATATCCCCGGAAAAGGTGTGTAAATGGAAGAATCCTTCATGTCCAGTGGTTTGTTCCGGAACTTCATTGGTAGGTAACAAGGCAGCAAATTCATTTCCAATTAGAATTGAATTAATCATTTTACCCTTTGCATAACCAGGGTGTACACTTTTACCTTCGATAGTGACGGTGGCTCCTGCAGCATTAAAATTTTCATATTCTAACTCACCAATTTCACTTCCGTCCATGGTATAGGCCCATTCTGCCCCAAATTTTTCAACATCAAACAAATGTGCTCCTTTTCCAACTTCTTCATCAGGGGTAAAGCATATTCTTATTTTTCCATGTTTTATTTGTGGGTTTTTTATAAGATATTCCATAGCAGAAACAATTTCAGTAACACCGGCTTTGTCATCTGCCCCAAGCAAAGTTGTTCCATCTGTGGTGATAAGTGTCTGACCTTTGTATAAAAGTAGATCTTCAAAATAATCCGGAGATAAAATGATATTCTTTTCCTTATTTAGCACGATGTCTTTCCCATCATAGTTTTCGTGTATTTGTGGATTGACATTCGTTCCGGAAAAATCAGGGCTCGTATCAATATGAGCTACAAAACCAATGGTAGGTACTTCCTTGTCAATATTACTGGGTAGGGTAGCCATGATATAACAATTGTCATCTAAAGAAACATCCTGCATACCGATGGTCTTTAATTCATCAACCAAAATATGAGCTAAATCCCATTGTTTTTTGGTACTTGGAAAATCAGGGTTGTTTGGGTCTGATTGCGTATCTATTTGAATGTATTTTAGAAATCGGTTTACAATTGGGTGCATAAGATATATTTTGTTCAAAAATAAGATTTCCAAAAATACTGACCATATAAAGAGGGAAGAATAATCAAATAAGAAACTTTCTCATACCAAATAAAAAAACGCTTATTCCTAAATTTTAGCGCTAATGGAATTAAAGAAAAATTATAGAGCTTATAAAGCTAGTTTAGTGAAAGAAATATAGAAGGAAACCTTCTAGTGTAGCTACAAATATTTCTTTTGAATTGGTGTATTCCGAAAAACCAAAAAAATAGAGTAGGAACAATTAAATTATTAAATCAAACGCTATGAGTACAGTAACTGAATCGAAAACAAACATTGCATCTGCATATTTAACAAAAGGAACAATTGGAAATGTTGGGTTGCCAGGAGCACCTATTGCACATTTTTCTTTAGTGGTAGTAGCTGCAACGAATACAGTTTCAGGTGTAGTAGAAATTACACAAGCGATCGACGCAAAGCCTATCCAAGTTCATGTAACTGGAAACATTAGATATACAGGATATGGAAAAGTAACTAAAATTGTATCTTTAAAGGGACAATATGTAGTTTCAGTTCCACCTCCAGCAATTGGAAGTTATTTACAGGACTTTACAGCTTATATGGATATTGATGATAGCTGGAATGGAGTAGGTGGTTTTACATATGGTTCTACTGAGATAACTGATGTTCCTGTGAACTCTGATAATTAATTTTCTCTTTTATAGAGAAGAATATTTCTATTAATACGTTGTTTAAAATCGTTTCTTCTAAAAGGAATGATTTTTTTATTTCAATAATTTTGTAAATCTACTGTTGTAGAGGAAGTTATCTGTTGTGTAAAATTTGAGGTTTTACCGTGTTTTATTTAGAAATAAATTCTATATTTGCAGCCTTAAAAATAATTTTAAATAATATTATTATGAATCATTACGAAACTGTTTTCATTTTGAATCCCGTTTTATCTGATGTTCAGGTAAAGGAAACAGTACAGAAGTTTGAGGACTATCTTGTTTCTAAAGGTGCCAAGATGATTCACAAAGAAGACTGGGGACTTAAGAAGTTAGCTTACCCAATCCAAAAGAAAAAAAGTGGTTTTTATCACTTATTTGAGTTTAATTTAGAAGGAGCTAATTTAGCTGCATTTGAATTAGAATTCAGAAGAGATGATAGCGTTATGCGTTATTTGACTGTAAAGTTAGATAAACATGCTGCTGCTTGGGCTGAGAAAAGAAGAGAACGTGTTAAATCTGCTAAAAAATAAGAATTATGGCGTCAATTGATCAACAAGCAAAAGGAGGAAAACAAGGTGATGTAAGATACCTTACTCCGTTAGATATCGATACTAAAAAAGAATCTAAATATTGTAGATTTAAGAAAAATGGAATTAAGTACATTGATTTTAAAGATGCAGATTATTTAATGTATTTAGTAAATGAGCAAGGTAAAATTTTACCTCGTCGTTTAACAGGAACATCTTTAAAGTACCAACGTAAAGTGTCTGTAGCAATCAAAAGAGCTCGTCACTTGGCATTAATGCCTTATGTTGGAGATTTATTAAAATAATAAAGTAGATACGACATGGAAGTTATATTAAAACAAGACGTAGAAAACTTAGGATTTAAAGATGATATCGTAGCTGTAAAAAACGGGTACGGAAGAAACTTCTTAATTCCTCAAGGACATGCGGTTTTAGCAACAGGATCTGCTAAAAAAGTATTAGCTGAAAACTTAAAACAACGTGCTTTTAAAGAAGCTAAAGTTGTAGAAGAGGCTACAAAAGTAGCAGAAGCAATCAAAGGATTAGAAATTAAAATTACTGCTAAGGTTGGTGAAGGAACTAAATTATTTGGTTCTGTTTCTAACATAGATGTTGCTGAAGCAATTTCTAAAGGTGGTGTTGAAATTGAGAAAAAATTCATCAAAGTTACTGGTGGATTGATCAAAAGAACTGGTAAATACAATGCATCTGTAAGATTGCATAGATCAGTTGTTGCTGAGATCTCTTTCGAAATCATTGCTGAGTAATTTAAATTACACACATATTAAAATCCACCACTCGTTTGAGTAGGTGGATTTTTTTTTGCAAAATAAAGTACCTTATTTGTTAGGATGAATCAGATAACTGATATTTGCAAACAACAGAAAAATAAATGATAGCATTTTTACATACATCAGACATCCATATTGATAAATTTGAAAAATTAGTTAGGAAGTTTGATCAGGACGTTGAGATTAGACATTTTGTAAATAAGGAGATTTTAACCACTGCTTTAGAAAAGGGAAGCACAGATTCTGATACATTTTCTGATGAAGTAGCCAAAATAAAAAAGATCAATCCAGCGTTGATAATTTGTACTTGTTCAACATACGGGGCAGAGTGTGATGTAAATGATACTATTGAAAGAATAGATTTGCCTATCGCATCATTTTTGGTAAAAGAATATAAAAAAATCGGATTAGCATATACAGCAAAATCTACAAAAGCAATAAGTGAAAATTTACTTACAACGCAAGCCGAAAATCTAAATAAAGAAATATGCCTGATAAATATTGACTGTTCTGCAGCATGGCAATATTATGAATCTGATGATTTTGAAGCCTATTCGAAGACTATTGCAGATACTATTTTAGAGTATCAAGATCAAGTCGATGTTATTTTCTTGGCACAGGCTTCCATGGAAGGGGCCAAAAAATTCTTAAAAGAGGATTCAAAAAAGGTTTACTCGAGCCCAGAACATGGTGTGAAACACTATTTAATGCAATTGCATAGTAAATAATTATAGCCTATTAATATTATGAAATATAGACAACTTACGAAGGAACAGTTTGAAGAATTACATGAAGAATTTGCACGTTTTTTGGCTTCTCAAAAGATTGATGCGAAAGAATGGCAAACGATAAAAAAGGATAAGCCAGAAATGGCTCAGGAAGAGTTGGATATTTTTAGTGATTTAGTATGGGATGATGTACTTACTAAAACTGAGTTTGTAGAACATTATTCTAAAACGAGTATCAATTTGTTCAAATGTCAGGAAACGTTGATAGAAAGAATTATGGTGAAAACGAATAACTCTGAAATAGATTTTTTGAAAAAAACAGGAATTGATTGGTTAAGTAAAAATGCCGGCGATGTTAGTTTGGAATATTTTTATGCACATAAAGATTATTCTAAAGACAGAAATGAGGAGATTTTTGGACTGATTGAAAAAGGTGGAATTATGACAAAAGGTCATTTATATACTTCAATAGCGGAAATTATTAAAAAATAAAACGTAATGGATACTAAAAAGTTAATTCAGTATTTGGAGAATATCGTTACTGAAGAAAGAAAGGAGATTTTCAAAAAGGTTTTAAAAGAAAGGACGAGGCATTTTACTGTTATTTTAGAGGATTTGTATCAAAAACACAATACAAGTGCAATCACTAGAAGCTGTGAAGTTTTTGGTATTCAAGATATCCATATTATTGAAAATAAGTACAAGACTTATATGTCTAATCAAGTAGGAAAAGGTTCACAAAAATGGATGACCTTTCATAAATACAACGATAAAATACATAATACACAAGATTGTATAGACGCTGTTAAAGCGAAGGGATATCAAATAATAGCAACAACCCCTCATGAGTCTTCAAAATTTGTGGGTGATTTTGATGTGACTAAAAAATCAGCATTTGTATTTGGTGTTGAAAAAGAAGGAGTGTCAGATATGATGTTAGAACAAGCAGATGGTCATTTAAAAGTACCAATGTATGGTTTTACAGAAAGTTTGAATGTTTCAGTTGCTGCGGCAATCGTATTACAAGATGTCTCCACACGTATGAGAAAAGCAGAAATTGATTGGGAATTGAATGAAGAGGAAACGGATGAAATTTATTTGGCCTGGCTTCAAAAATCTATAAAAAGTATCGACGCGATTATGGAGCGATACGAAAAAGAAGAATCTCATAAGTAATATATAAAAATCCCTTTCCATAGTGAAAGGGATTTTTATTTCAAGGATATTCTAAGTCATTTGATTTGTGGTTTAGGTTATTTCACTTAGGTATTTATTTGTTCGATTAATCACTTTATTAATTTTGATTCATATCAAAAGCTAATTTTTAGTTGAGGTTAGTTTTTGTAAGTTAATATTAGTTGATTTTTTTTTCAGTTGTAGTTTGGAAAATATTGTTGTGGTATAGGGGTTAGAACATACTATTACAGCAACTAGACTACCCTGAGATCGAAAAGGGTTCAATCATTTATTTGATTGGGCCTTTTTCTATTCTTAGGTATTTCGTTTAAGATTAAAATCACATAAAAATAATAAGAATTAGCTTCAATAAGGTAGAATGTCACTTCACTTATTAAAAAAGACGTTTCACCCAGTTAGGTTGATATTGAAGATAGTTGTAATGTATCTTTGAGGTATAAATAAGTAAAAATTTTCATATTTAGGTTGGTTTAGTAATTTTGAAATTATTGTCTTTTTGAAAATTAAAAAAGGAGTTGTTAGGTTCTCCTGTTTTATAGAAAATTCAAACCGATTTCAAAGTTTAAAAAAATCCTGGTTGTTAGGTTCCAGGATTTTTTTTATGCCTAAAATTTAGTTTTTTTTGAAGTGAGTTTTTATAAAATGCTTGAGATAGGTTCTATGTCACTTCACTTATTAAAAATGACGTTTCACCTAGTTAGGTTGATATAGATGATAGTTGTAATGTACCTTTGAGGATAAATAAGTAAAAATTTTCATATTTAGGTTGGTTTAGTAATTTTGAAATTATTGACTTTTTGAAAATTAAAAAAGGAGTTGTTAGGTTCTCCTGTTTTATAGAAAATTCAAACCGATTTCAAAGTTTAAAAAAATCCTGGTTGTTAGGTTCCAGGATTTTTTTTATGCCTAAAATTTAATGTTTTTTGACGTGAATATTTTTAAAAATGCTTGAGATAGGTTCTATGTCACTTCACTAATTTAAAAAGACGTTTCACCCAGTTAGGTTGATATAGATGATAGTTGTAATGTATCTTTGAAGTATAAATAAGTAAAAATTTTCATATTTAGGTTGGTTTAGTAATTTTGAAATTATTGGCTTTTTGAAAATTAAAAAAGGAGTTGTTAGGTTCTCCTGTTTTATAGAAAATTCAAACCGATTTCAAAGTTTAAAAAAATCCTGGTTGTTAGGTTCCAGGATTTTTTTTATGTCTAAAATTTAATGTTTTTTGACGTGAATATTTTTAAAAATGCTTGAGATTGGCTCTATGTTACTTCACTGATTAAAAAAGACGTTTCACCCAGTTAGGTTCAAATTTAGAGGATCAGTATAATACCTTTGAATCAAATATAAATTTTATATTTAGATTGGTTAGTTTTTTTAGAAGTGGTTATTAAATTGAGAATTGTGTTTAGAGTTGTTAGGTTCTCTAATAGCATAGAAATAATAACAAGCTTGAAAAATGAAGCCCCAGTTATTTAGTTAACTGGGGTTTTTTAGGTTCAAGTGTAACTTATGTTACTGTACGCAATAAATTTTGCTTCTAATTTTGTCCAAAACAAAATTATGCTCAAACAATTTTTTCCGATTCTTAATTGGATCGGTAGTTATAAAGGTCGTTACCTGAAAAATGATTTGATAGCCGGTGCTACGGTTGGAGTATTGTTAATACCACAAGGAATGGCTTATGCGATGATTGCTGGGTTACCTCCTCAATATGGGTTATATGCAGCTTTGATGCCACAATTAGTGTATGCGTTGATGGGAACCTCACCCGTTTTAGCGGTAGGGCCTGTAGCCATGGATTCTTTATTAGTAGCAAGTGGTTTAGGAGCCTTGGGCATTGTAGGTATTGAAAACTATATAGCTGCGGCGATTTTTTCAGCATTATTTATGGGGATAATTCAGTTGCTATTAGGTCTGCTTAAAATGGGAATTGTGGTTAATTTTCTTTCCAAACCGGTGATCAACGGATTTACATCTGCAGCTGCTCTCATTATTGGAGTCAGTCAGGTAAAGAATTTTTCTGGAATAGAGGTTACCAATCAAGCTACATTTCTCGGCAAGTTGTGTTCTATAATAAGTGCTTTGGAAACGGTTCATATGCCGACTTTAATAATTGGTTCTATTAGTGTTCTGAGTATTGTATTTCTAAAAAGAATTTCATTAAAAATACCGAGTGGCTTGCTATTGGTTGTAGTATCTCTAATAATATCTTATTTCATGAATTTAGAGGCTAAAGGGGTATCAGTTATTGGTTTTATACCAGAAGGATTACCAGAGGTACAAATACCAACAATGGCTTTTGAAAGAGTAAAACAGCTTTTCCCTATTGCTTTAACACTTGCTTTAATAGCTTTTATGGAGGCGATTGCAGTTAGTAAATCTTTTGAAGAGAAACAGTCTGACTATGAGGTTGACCCTAATCAAGAGTTGATTGCCTTAGGTTCGGCTAATATTATAGGATCTTTTTTTGGAGCCTATGCAACAACTGGTGGTTTCTCAAGAACAGCGGTAAACGTTCAGTCAGGAGGAAAAACAAATTTGGGAGCTTTAGTGAGTATGATAATTATTGGGTTAACCCTAATGTTTCTAACTCCTTTATTTTATCATTTACCCAAAGCTGTACTTGCCTCATTAGTAATGGTAGCAATTAGTGGCTTAATTGATTTTGAGTATCCAAAACGACTATATCGTAAGAGAAAAGATGAATTCTTTTTGTTGATTTTTACTTTCCTAATCACTCTTGTAATGGGGGTAAAGGAAGGAATACTTTTAGGAGTGTTGTTCTCAATTTTTTTACTGATCTACAGAACGTCTAAACCACATATTGCTGTTTTAGGAAATGTAAAAGGAAGTGATTATTACAAGAACGTTTCTCGTTTTGCAAAGGATATTGCTATAAGAGAAGATCTTGTAATTATACGTTTTGATGCTCAGTTATACTTTGGAAATAAAGATTATTTCAAAAAAGAGTTAATCAAATTAATTGCAGCCAAAGGTGATGGATTAAAAGCTGTTGTTTTGAATGCAGAATCAATTAGTCATATTGATAGTAGCGCAAATCTGATGTTACTACAGCTCGTTTCGAAATTAAAAGAACGTGGTGTGAAATTTTTCATATCAGGGGCTATTGGGCCAACAAGGGATATTATTTATTCAGGTGGGATTATTGATGCAATTGGATCGGAGAATCTTTTTGTCAGAACTTCTGAAGCAGTTTGTTTTTACGATAGCAAATGCGCTCCTTCTTTAATTCAGAAAAAAATTACACAACAAAATAAAATGTAGTGTAACATATGTTACAACCAGAAATTTAAAGCGAAAGTATCTTTGTAATACAAAACGAATTATCATGAAAATAGAACAAATTTATACAGGTTGTTTAGCTCAAGGAGCTTATTATATTGAAAGTGCGGGTGAGGTAGCTATTATTGACCCTCTTAGAGAAGTAAAGCCATATATCGCTCTTACAAATAAGAATAATGCAAAAATTAAATACATTTTCGAAACTCATTTTCATGCAGATTTTGTCAGTGGTCACGTGACACTTGCAGAAAGAACGGGAGCGCAAATTATATATGGTCCCAATGCGGAAACTTCTTTTGAATCGTATAAAGCAAAAGACAACGAAATATTTCCTTTAGGGAACGTGCAAATAAAAGTTTTGCATACACCAGGGCATACTATGGAAAGTTCTACCTTTTTGTTGATTGATGAAAATGGAAAGGAGCATGCAATCTTTAGTGGTGACACTCTTTTTTTAGGAGATGTGGGAAGACCAGATTTAGCTCAGAATGCAACGGGTATGACACAGGAAGAACTAGCTGAGACATTGTTTGATAGTCTACGTCAGAAAATTATGACCTTACCAGATGATGTTTTAGTATATCCAGGACATGGTGCTGGTTCTGCTTGTGGTAAAAATATGAGTAAAGAAACAGTAGGTGTACTAGGCGACCAAAAACGCAACAACTATGCTCTGCGGTCTGAAATGACAAAAGACGAATTTGTGAAAGAAGTTACTTTAGGGTTATTGCCTCCGCCAGTATATTTTCCTTTAAATGTAAAAATGAATAGAGAGGGATATTCTGATATTTCTGAAATTATCAAAGAAGGATCTCATGCGCTTGAACCGGACGAATTTGAAAAAATAGCGAATGATACAGAAGCATTGATTTTAGATGTAAGGACTCAAGATGAGTTTGCCAAATCACATATTCCAAACGCTATTTTTATTGGATTAAACGGTGGATTTGCTCCTTGGGTTGGCGCTTTGATAGGGGATGTTAAACAACCGCTATTATTAATTACGCCTGAAGGTAAGGAGGAAGAAGCTATTACTCGTTTGTCAAGGGTAGGTTTTGATAATACACTTGGTTGTTTGAATGGTGGTATGGAAGCTTGGATGGCAGCAGGTAAGGAACACGACTCTGTAAAGAATATTTCAGCGGAATCTTTTGCAGAAATAAAAGAAGAAGTGAACATTTTTGATGTTAGAAAGGAATCAGAGTTTTTGTCAGAAAGATTGGAAAATGCAACCAATGCACCTTTAGATAAGTTAAATGATTATCTACAATCATTTCCCGAAACGGAGGATTTCTTTGTGCATTGTGCTGGAGGATACAGAAGTATGATAGCTATATCAATTCTTAAAAGTAGAGGTATTCATAACCTGATTGATATTTCTGGAGGTTTTGGGGCGCTTAAAGGAACGGGTATTAAAACAACGGACTTTGTATGTCCATCAACATTATAATTATGGAAGCAAATATTGAAATTCAGAATTTGAAATGTGGAGGTTGTGCCTCTTCAATTACCAAGAAAATAATGAAAATAGAAGGCATCTCTTCGGTTTCAGTTGATGTGAATGTTTCTACTTTATCTTTTGAATATTTAGAAGATACACAGTTACAGATGGTGATAAAAGTACTTTCAGAAATAGGTTATCCTATTGCAGGTGAAAAAAATACAATATCTAGAAAGGCAAAATCATATGTGAGTTGTGCTATAGGAAAAATAAAGAATTAATGGTTTTTGATTTAAAGGAACATTGGCAAAATGTATATAAAACAAAGTCTCCTCAAGAAGTTAGCTGGACACAACTTACGCAAGATATTTCTCTATCATTAATTGCGAAATTAAAGTTGCCTAAAACTGCTAAAATTATAGACATAGGTGGTGGTGATAGTTTGTTCGTAGATGAGCTTTTAAAGTTAGGGTATAGTAATATTACTGTGCTAGATATTTCCGAAAAAGCATTGGAAAAAGCAAAACTTAGATTGGGGGAACTTGCGGATAAAGTAATCTGGTTAGTTGAGGATATTAATAAGTTTAAAACATTAGAAGTTTATGATTTATGGCATGATCGTGCTGTGTTTCATTTCTTAACCTCACCGGTTGATCAGGAGAAATATTTGCAGTTGGTTGCGACTGTTGCCAAAAATATTGTTGTTGGAACCTTTTCAAAATCGGGCCCCAAAAAATGTAGTGGTTTAGAGGTACAGCAGTATTCTCTAGAAACGATGAAAAATTTTTTTCAGCCATTTTTTCACAGCATCGGGTTAGAATCCCACAAGCATATAACACCTTTTGGAACGACACAGGATTTTCTTTTTGGTGTTTTTAGAAAAGAATTAGCGTAAATAACAGAATCAATAGGACATATAATTAAAAATAATAAAATGGAAATAATTTTAGAACCCTGGCCATGGTATGTAGCAGGCCCGGGGATTGCACTTGTAATGGGATTGTTAGTATATTTTGGAAAATCTTTTGGGGTTTCCTCAAATCTTAGAACTATGTGCTCCTTGGCAGGAGCAGGCAGATATGCGGAGTTTTTCAAATTTGAATGGAGAACTCAAATTTGGAATTTAATTTTTGTTGCTGGAGCAATGATAGGAGGGTATATCGCTCATAATTTCTTAACGTCTTCCCATGAAATTAGTCTGAATCCTAATACAATAGCTTCTTTAGCAAAATTAGGATTTACAAATATAGGAGAGGCTTATATGCCCCAAGGCATTTTTGGTATCGATGTTTTGTTGACAGTTAAAGGCTGGTTGTATTTACTTACCGGAGGGATATTGGTCGGTTTTGGTACCCGATATGCAGGTGGTTGTACATCCGGACATGCAATTAGCGGATTGAGTAATTTACAAGTACCCTCGTTAATAGCCGTTGTAGGTTTTTTTATTGGAGGATTGATAATGACACATATGGTATTGCCATATATTTTATAAGAAAAGAGAATGAGGTATTTAAAGTTTTTATTAGTAGGTGTTTTGTTTGGTATCGTATTAAGCAAGGCAGAAATAATTTCATGGTATAGAATATATGAAATGTTCCGTTTTGAATCTTTCCATATGTATGGCGTAATTGGTTCCGCTGTTGTTATTGGTGTTGTGATGGTTCAAATAATGAAGCGCATGGAGATGAGGGGGACCAATGGAGATAAAGTACAGTTTGTACCTAAAACGTTTAGTATTCCTAGGTATTTGTTTGGTGGAGCAATATTCGGCTTGGGATGGGCGATGGTAGGGGCATGCCCAGGACCTATTTTTATTCTGTTAGGTAAGGGAGTATTTTCAATAGTCGTAGTAATTTTAGGCGCTTTAATGGGGACCTTTTTATACGGTTTGGTGAAAAATAGAATAATACATTAATACGGAAATCATATAAATTGATTTCTATTGTAATAAAAAAAAATAAAGCGGCAAATTTTTAAAGTTTTGCCGCTTTTTTGATTTTTAAAAACTGGTACCTGCTCCGATTACTAAATTGGGTTCCCACTGATCGTATGGGGAATTTTTATCATTCAACAAATCAAAAAGTACATGTACCGATACCCAAGATCTTTTGCTTGTTCTTTTTCTTATTCCGGCTCCTGCCCATAAATAAGGTACCCATTCCTTTCTTGAGGTTACATTGCTATTGTTATCAACGGTTAAATATTCGTAGCTAAATACTTCGGGGGCTACATGAAGGTATAGGTCACTAAAGGCAAACCATCTTAAAAAGGTTCCAAATCCATAATTATGGTAGTCGTATTTTTCACCCTGTATTTTTTGAGAAGAATACGTGTAATAAACTTTCAAACCAGTATAAACAGAAGGTCTTAATCTATATCCTACAGTAGGCGCAACGGTGATAGAGGTGTAGTTTCCAAAAGTAGCTCCGAATGTTCCTCCAAAATAAAATTTCTTAATAAACGGAACAGCAGATTTTTTTTGATTTTCGTTTTTAGCTTGTTTGGAGCTTGTATTTTTGTTTTCTGTGGTCGTATTGTTTTCTGGAGTTTGACTAGGTTGCTGAACTTGAGTGTCAGGGGGTACGTTTCCTTGATTAGCCGAGGTCTCTTGTTGTATTTTATTTGCTTCTTCAGGAGATATAGTAGTGGTTTTTGTATCATTTTGTGCATAGGAAAGCGCACTAAATAAAAGAACAATTGTAAAGAATGTTTTTTTCATAAGAATTAGGTTTTAAAGTAAATATACAAACATTGGGTTTAAAGTTCAATAAATTAGTTTTAACGATATCAAATAATATCGCTTATAACTTCTCTTATTCCTTTGAATCCTTTTTCAATATTGGTGAAATTTTGTTTACCATTTTTCTTTAAGTAGGAAATGGCAATGACACTTCTATAGCCGCCACCACAAAATAGAAAATAGTGATTGGAATTTATAAAGTTAGACAGAAAATCTTTATCAATTTTTAACGGTATCAGTGAGCTATTCGGGATGTGATCCTTTTCAAATTCAGATTCTTTTCTTACATCAACGGAAATGGATTTGGTGTTTTCTTTGAAGGATTTATATTCCATTGGGGATATGGATTTTATAGCATCGGTCTTGTGAAATTTACTCCAGTTAGAAATTCCTCCTTCCAAAAAACCAATAATATTTGTATATCCTAAGGTTTTTAAGAATTCTAAGCAGGAGGTGATTTTATCTTGTGGTAAAACAAGCAAAATCCTGGCATTTTTATTGGGTACCACAAGTTGTATCCATTTTTCAAAAGGTCCATCAATACCAACAAAAAGTGAATTTGGAACATGTTTTTCGATAAAGTCATTTTGATGTCTAAGGTCTACTAAAATATATTTGTTGGTTTCAAGTTTGGTTTTAAAAACTGTTAAGGATAATGGATTCGACATAATAGGGGGTTTAGTACCGATGCAAATTAAAACTAAATATTTTTAGAAAACTGTATGAGGGATTGAAAATATAATTTGATGTGTTAGATAAAATAGAACTGGTCTTTGGTAATTTTTCACCAAATTTAACTCCTCTAAGTGTTTATTTTTGTTACAAAACTATTATTTTTTAGATCATAATTGAATATGAAAAAATTACTTTATTTGGTGGTATTGTGCTCAATCTTCCTTGGGTATTCACAAAAACAAAAGAAAAATGTTTTATTTATTGCTGTAGATGACCTTAAAACAGAGCTTGGATGTTATGGTTCTAATGTGGTGAAATCTCCAAATATAGACAAGTTAGCTGAAAGTGGAATTATGTTTTCTAGAGCATATTGTCAGCAGGCAATTTGCGGTCCTTCAAGAGCAAGTATTATGACAGGTGCACGACCGGAAACGATTAATGTAACAGATTTATTTCAAGATTTTAGAGCAAATGTTCCGAGCATTGTTACGATTCCTCAGCATTTTAAAGAAAATGGGTACGAAACAGTTTATACCGGAAAAGTTTTTCATGGTAAATATACAGATGATGAAATGTCGTGGTCTAGAAAAGCAGTAAAGCCACAACGAAGTGCAGACGCTCCTGAAACGAAAGGAGGATATGCTTTGAAAGAAAGTCAAGATATGTATGTGGCGAATAAAATAGCTCTAGAAAAACGATATGGAGCCAAGGTAATTAGAGAAAATTGGTTAGCGAAGGGACCAGTAAC
This sequence comes from Flavicella sp. IMCC45537, assembly GCF_057197705.1. Lineage (NCBI taxonomy): Bacteria > Pseudomonadati > Bacteroidota > Flavobacteriia > Flavobacteriales > Flavobacteriaceae > Flavicella > Flavicella sp. IMCC45537. The sequence goes on along the minus strand of NZ_CM170067.1, from coordinate 958,426 downwards.
CGAATGTGCGGATGTACCTGATGATACTTACGAAGATGGTTATAATACAAAAGCAGCAATTGCTACGTTGCATGAATTGGTTAAAAATGAAAAACCATGGTTTTTAGGTTTAGGATTTAAGAAACCACATTTAGATTGGATTGCTCCAAAGAAGTATTGGGACATGTATGATAGAAATTTAATTCCTTTGGCAAATCATTCGAATGCTCCAATAAATGGTGCTGCTATTGGCTTATCTGAGTCTATGGAGGTTCGTGTTGCAGCAGACATGCCAAAAACAGAAGAGTTTTCAGAAGATTTGCAGAAAAAGTTAAGACATGGCTATTATGCATGTACTAGCTACATTGATACTCAGATTGGGATGATGATAGAAGCCTTAAAAGAATCCGGTCAATATGAAAACACCATCATTGTATTATGGTCTGATCATGGTTTTAATTTAGGAGAAATGGGATATTGGGGGAAAGCTACAAATTATGAAGTTGCAACCAAAGTTCCATTTATTATTGTAGCTCCGGAGGTATCGAAGAAAGTTAAGGGTCAAAAATCGGAGGCGCTTGTAGAGTTAGTTGATGTTTTCCCAACACTTTGCGACTTGGCAGCTTTGGATAAACCCGAACATCTAGAGGGAACTAGTTTGGTTCCTTTATTGAAAAACCCAACAAAAAAATGGCGTGAAAACGCGTATAGTATATTTCCTACACCAGCATTAAGAGAGTGGGCGGCGCGTCCTTTTACTCCTCCTTTCAGAACTGCATTTTATGCTCCTTTAATTGTAAAGATAGAGGATAGAATTTCTGTTCAAATGGGAGATAAGTGGGATAGGAAAACATTTGAGGAGTTCGTAATGGGATATGCCATGCGTACAGATAGGTATAGAACTATTGTTTGGAAAGATCGAAGAAAACCAAAGGAAGAACCTTTATTTATTGAATTATATGATCATTTAGAGGACCCTAATGAAACTAAAAATATTGAAGCTGAAAATTCCGAGTTGGTCTCAAAACTGTTGCGAAAAATGGAAAAGGTTGGCTGGCTAGGGAAGTAATAGGTTTGTATAGTTATCTTTAAGTTGATTGAGAAGTTTAAAATAATGATTACAAATGTTAAGGATTATTTTTTTTTTTTGTTTAAAAGTATTTTTGTTAATTTAGAAGATGTTTTTTTGAGTAAATATCAGTTTACTCTATAAGTTTAATTTAAAATATTTTTAAGTATGAAGAAAACACTACTTTTTATTTCAATTTTATTCACTGTATCCTTAGCTTTTTCACAAACAACTAGTTGGCTGACAAGACCTGCTGATAATGCTAATTTAGGTTTAGGTGATCCGCTAACTTTAGAGGTTACTTTTGATGCTGGTGATGATGGAATGGATCCTTTAACGGAATATGTTGTGGGGGGCGCAACTTTAGGGACATTTCAATACAGTTTACAAACAAGAACCGGAGCAGGAACAGTAGAGGATCCATATGAAACTTCATGGGTATCTGGTATTGGAGAATCGGCGACAGTAGGTGCTCATTCTGGAACTTCTACATTAAATTGGACGGTTCCTAATGCAACGTTATCAGCTGATTTACCTGCAGGAACAACCTATGTTTTAAAAGTTGTAATGCAAAATAGTAATAATGCATGGGCATCTGGGGCCGAAGATTTCCCTGTAGTTTTAGTTGCTGGTGCAGTTGCTCCATCATCAGCCTGGGGATCAAGACCTACAGATAATGCAGTTTTGAATATTGGAGAAGATTTAAATTTATCCGCAACATACGATGCAGGTAATTCCTCAGGAGGTGTTGAATATACCATAGGAGGTGCACAATCTATGAATTTACAGTTTTCAATTTCTGAAAAGACTGGAAATGTATATACTTGGAAGGCTGGTAAAAATGACACAACAACTAATTTAACTCATTCTGGAACTTCTACAGTTTCTTGGACAGTACCGGATATTACCTTGTCGGCGGACTTACCATCAGGAACGACACATGTTTTAAGAGTTGGTTATCAAAATGATCAAAACACTTGGGCGAGCGGAGCAGCAGAAATACCTATTACAATAGAAGCTGCTGTAGCGAATGTAGTGGATGAAGATAAAGAGAAAGTGACAATTTACCCTAACCCAACAACTGGCGAAATTTTGTTTAAGGGGCTGTCAAATGTTGAAATTGTATCGATTTTGGATGTTACAGGAAAAATTATTGGAAGTTTTCAACTCGATGAGAAAATAGATATATCTGACCTTCCAGCTGGCGTTTATACTTTACAAAGTGACAGTGGATTGAACCGACAGGTAATAAAAATATAGTATAATAACCTGATAAACCAGATCTATAAAGTGATACTTATAAAAAAGTATCACTTTTTTTATCTCAGAATTTTCTAATTTGATTTAGAATTTTATTCCAATTATCCGGACATGCTTTTTTTATTTGAATTGATTCGTGAGTAAATGGATGATTGAAAGATAAGGTTTTTGCATGCAGAAACATTGCCTCATTATGGAATTCATTTTCAAACATACGATTGTGAAAGCGATCTCCGTACTTTGCGTCTCCAATAAGTGGATGACTTATTTTATTCATATGGATTCTTAATTGATGTAATCTGCCTGTTTTGGGGGTTAATTCAACAAGGCTGTAACGGGATTTCTCATAAGGTCCAACTTTGATTGGTATTTCAAATGTTTCTTTTCTTACAAAATAGGTAAGCGCATCTTTATGTGTATTTGCATCTCTTCCTTTAACAGGACTGTCAATTTTACCAGCTTCGGGAATAAAGCCTCTAACGAGTCCTATATAATTTTTTTCAATTTGATTATTATGAAAAAGAGCTTGAAATTTTGAGACAAATTCCTTTTGTTTTGAAAATAAAATGATCCCAGAAGTTTTTCTATCTAATCGATGAACTGGATAATATTTATGCTTCAACTGGGTTTGTAGAAGTTGGACCATAGATTTTTCTTCTAATTGATTATTCGCCATTGTAGAATGATGAACCAACATATTATTAGGTTTATGAATTGCGATGCAATAGGCGTCTTCATAAATAATTTCTAAAACCATATTGAGTAAAAATTTGTTGTTTTTTTAGGAAAAACTCAAAAATAAACTAAATTTAAATGTTAGAGATTGTTGTAAGAAAAAGATTGGCAGTCCGACATATCTAATCCTAGATAGAAAGAATATTATGAAAGAAAAGTTAAAGATAGATATAGTTTCTGATGTTGTTTGCCCTTGGTGTACCGTTGGCTATAAGCGTTTAGAAAAAGCAATAGAAGAATTAGGTGTTCAAGATAAAATTGAAATAGAATGGCAACCATTTGAATTGAATCCAAACATGCCATTAGAAGGACAAGATTTAAATGAACATTTAACTGAAAAATATGGATCTTCGGAAGAGCAGCTGGAAGCATCAAAAAATATGTTGGTAGAAGCAGGTGAGGATTTAGGATTTAAGTTTGATTATTTTGACGGAATGAAAATTGTAAACACATTTGAAGCCCACGTGCTGTTAGAATATGCAAAAAGGTTTGGGAAACAAACAGCTTTAAAAATGCGTTTGACGACAGCTTATTTTAGTGAAGGAAAAAATGTTTCAAAAAGAGCGGTGTTGGAACAAGCGTTGATAGATGTAGGCTTAGATGCTGCAGATGCTTTAAAACAATTAGATATTGAAGAGAAAAGAAGAGAAGTGTCAGAAGCACAAAATTATTGGAAAGGTTTGGGTGTAAATTCTGTTCCCACTGTTGTATTTGACAGAAGAAGTGCTGTTACAGGTGCACAACCCATTTCAGTATTCAAACAAGTATTACAAGAACAGTTGAAACATAAGGATTAAAAATAATTGATTTGCGTTAACCTTTTCCTATTTAATAAAGTTTGATTTTAGCCAAAAAAAACAGGAGCTTTGATGTTGTAGCAGAGTTGGTTACCTCATTAAAAAAACTTTTAGAGCGAAAGGCCTCTGCAAAACATCTTCGAAATATTAAGGATAGAATGTTTAGGGAAAATAAAAAGTCTCTGCTACGTTCTATCCTTATTATCTTTATAACTATATTATATTGATTAGTAGTTACTTTTTACTTGAAAGCTTGTTTATATAAATAGGAATAAAGGGTATTTCAATTAAGGTTATTTTTTTAAGTACACTGTGGTATGTAATAACAATCAAATTATCTTTCACACAATCAGGTTTTTATTTATTGAAATTTAACATTTGTAAATTTGATTTTTTTTAATACTTTTGGTTACCTAGTTTGGTAAACCATACTGGGTAACCAAAAACCAGTATTATGAAAAAATTATTTGTAAGCAAAAACAATCTTTTATTGCTTATTTTTATTTGTGTATCCTTATCTGTAAAAACACAAAACAAAACCTATGAAATTGATGATCCAGAGGATGTTAGGAATGTATTCTATCAACCAGGAGATGTAATTATTTTAAAAAATGGTACCTATAGTACCGATGAACGAATTCGGTTTCTCGGTTCTGGTACAGCAGAAAATCCGGTTGTATTACGTGCTGAAACACCAGGTGGAGTAATTTTTACAGGAGGACCAAGATTAACAATTGGGGGAGAATCAGATGATGGGATAAATGCCACAGGTGAGTATTTGATAGTTGATGGTTTTCACTGGAAAGGAGGATATGGCGCGAGTAATTTTATTGAGTTTAGGAATGGTTATGATTATGCACACCATAGTACAATTCAAAATTGTGTAATAGATGGATTAGCTGCAGAACCTTCTGAACTTGCTGAAGATTTGGCAGATGGTCAGATAACCAAACATAGATGGATTGTATTGTACGGTACTTATAATACGGTTATCAATTGTTCTTTTATGAATAAAACAACGGCAGGAGCGCTTGTTTTAGCCGAGTATTCTTACAATGCTTTTCCTAATGTGGAGGATGGTGAGGAAGAAGTTAATAATAGTTGCGAATTGGTTGGACATACGATTAGCAACAACTATTTTTTTAATTTTGAAAAAATGGACTCCTCTTTAAGTAATGCCGGGGATAGTGAGACTATTCGAATTGGAACTAGCGAGTACCAAATGGTAAATTCTGGTGCCACGGTCAGTAATAATTATTTTGTTCAAGCCGATGGTGAAAATGAAATAATTACGAATAAAAGTAAAAACAATACTTATTATAATAATACATTTAGAAGATGTAGAGGTTCTTTGGTGTTGCGTCATGGTTCACATGCTACGGTAAATCAAAATTATTTTTTAGGAGAAGATATTGATGGTACTGGGGGAATCAGAATTACAGATAGTGAACACACAATAAGAAATAATTATATTCAAGATTGTATTGCCGTTGAAAATCAAGCAAAGTGGAATAATGGAATTACTTTTATTGGTGGTTCCGCAAACCATGCTGTGGCATGTACATCTACAAATGTTTCCAATGGTTATCAAAAAACAGAAAATATTGATGTTTCTAACAATACTATAATAAACACCAATGCTCCTTTGTTTTATAATACTGACAAAGGTTCGACCGATCCGTTAGGAAACGTTAACGATAATTTAATTTATTTCGAAGACGGTGATTCAAACATTTCAGAAGTCATTTCTGGTGAATATTCCAATTTAGGAACCGCATTAAGTTATTCTGGTAACTTGTTTCAAGGGACAACCTTAGGTGTAAGTAATGCAGGCTTTAGTGAAGATAATGGAATTATAGCAACAGTTAGTGGTGAGATTTTTACGTTTACCAATACCTCTGGAAAAGGGGCAAATATGGGAAGTTACCAACCTACAACAGATGCAATGGTTGGATATAGCATCGGGGCATGTTTTGTCGATTATTCCGGGGCAAACATAACTGATGGTGATTGTACTATCGTAGTTCCTGAGCCTGGTAATTATTTGTCTATCGGAACCATAGATAGTTTTTCAACAGAAGGTGGTAGTAAAAATGTTTCAGTATCTGCGAATGTTCAATGGACAGTGGGTACAGATGATAATTGGCTTTCTGTAGATCCTGGTTCTGGTTCGGAAAATGGAACTGTAACAGTTACGGCATTAGAAAATACTTCTTTTACGGCTAGAAGCGGAATGATAACTTTTTCTGAAGTTCTAGGAGGTGATGATATTGTTAAAACTTTGACTGTATCACAAGGAGCTGCCGACCCTCGATCAAGTTTTACATTGATTAATGATGGAAATGAAGGTGATTTAGTTACCGTAGCATCCGTTTTTCATGAAGAAATAACAGATACTAAAAACAATATAGCAAGCAATAGTTTAGATAAAAGTTTTGAAACTCAGTGGTCTGGTGAAGGGGTACCTGGTGAAATTGTTTATAATTTAGGAGGGGCTTTTGAATTGGGATTAGTTGATTTTGCTACTACTAGTGGTAAAACGTATGAATTTCAAATTTGGGTGTCGTCAACAGGAACAGATTCAGGAGATTTTATCAATGCCTTTTCTGATCAAGGAAATAATTCAGGTAATCTTGTAAGTAATTCAACAGGTGAGTTTGAAAGCTATATTTTAACGAGTCCTATCGTTGATGTAAGATATGTAAAGGTTATTGGGTTTGGGCAGCCAGCCCGACCAAGTGATTGGAATACGATAAAAGAAATTGAGTTTTATAAATCAAAAGAAACTTCAGTGATTGAGGATAGTGATGGAGATGGTATAAAGGATGATATGGATTTGTGCGACAACACTCCTTTAGATACGGAAGTTGATGAAAATGGATGCCCTTTAAGTTTTAGTCTTCCTTCTGATAATTTTACAATAAAGTCTATCGGAGAATCTTGTGAAGATAAACATAATGGAGCTATTGAAATTACTGCAAAAGAAAATTTGGTGTACACCGCATTGTTGGATGGAACTGAGTATGAATTTTTAGGTAAAGAATGCCGGATTGTTGACTTAGAGCCAGGAACCTATGAACTTTGTATAGAAGTAGAAAGTGAAAGTTATTCACAATGTTATACAGTAGAAATAAGTTCAGCTACGCAGATTAATGCTAAAATATCAACAGGTGCTAGCCATTCTAATATTGAAATTATTTCGGGAACAGCACCTTATTCTGTATTTAAAAATGGTGAAACTGTTTTAGTGACTTCTGAAAAGAATATTAGTTTATTTACCCAAGATGGAGATGTACTTGAAATAAATACAAAAAATGAGTGTGAGGGTGTTGTATATGAAAAGATTAATTTATTTCAACAGATAGAAGTATTTCCAAATCCAATTACATCAAATGTATCTATTCGAGTTACTTCTGAAAAAAAATCTTTGTTTGTTGAGGTTTTTAATGCCTTTGGGAAGTTGGTTCACTCTAAAAATGAATCCATAGAAGATAATGTTTTAAAGTTTAGTTTAGGAAATAACCCAAAAGGTGTTTATTACATAAAACTTAACTTAAATGAACCGGTAATTTTAAAAATAATTAAAGAATAAATTATGAAGAATTATATATATAGTTTTTTTGCATTTGTAATTTTAGTGTCTTGTGGTAGTGATTCTACTGAACCAGAAGATGACAAGAATACAGCTCCTAGTGTTCCAAGTTTATTAAGTCCATCGAACAATGAAGTATGTACTGATTTGTCATTAGTTTTTAATTGGAGTCCATCGATTGATAGTGAAGGGGATGCAGTTTCTTATTTGTTTCAAGTGGCTACTGATGTTAATTTCACAAATGTATATCATCAAGAAACAGTTAAGGGTACAAGCAATGAGATTACGCTAACAAAAAATCAAGGTTTTTATTGGCGTGTTAAGTCCATGGACGAGGAAGAAGCTAGTGGTGAGTTTTCATCAATAAATAGTTTCTATACTGAAGCTGATGGGATTGAAAACCATGTTCCTTTTGCAGCCGAACTGATAGCACCAGAGCAGTATAGTTCGTTTACTGCTGGTACCATTAGATTAGAATGGTCAGCAATGGATTTAGACAATGACGCATTGATTTTTGATGTTTATCTGGGGACTTCAAAAGACAATTTAGAAAAAATAGCAATAGATATAAGTGATTCTTTTTTAGAAGTTGTTACCATTTCCGCTGAAAATTATTTTTGGAAAGTAGATGTAATAGATTCAAATGGTGCGAATTCTATTGGACAGGTTTGGAGTTTCGTAACCATGTAATTAGGTTTGAGTTTAGTAAAAAGTATCTATAGTAATATAGATACTTTTTTTATGAATTTTATTTGCTAGGCGCTCTAAGGGGATTTGTTTAGATAGTTTTACATTTGTAAGATAAAAATGCATCATTAATTAAAACATGTCTTTAAAAAGAAATAAAACTCCTTGGCCTACTGATAAGGCAATGGCACAAATTTATAGAAATAAATTGTGGGGTGATAACGGTGATGTATTTTATTCAGGAGAAGGTTCGCACGAAACCAGTATTATTAGTCCTTACCTTAGGGACGTTTCTAAATTTCTAGATTCATTTGAAGAACCAATTTCCGTTTGTGATTTGGGATGTGGTGATTTTAATATAGGAAAACAGCTCGTTCATAAAACAAAGAGATATATAGCAGTAGATATTGTTCCGGAACTAATCGAGCATAATAAATTGAAGTTCCAATCAGAAAAATTAAAGTTTGTCACTTTAGATATTGTAAAGGACGATTTGCCCATGGCAGACTGTTTGATTATTAGACAAGTTTTGCAGCATTTATCGAATGCTGAGGTTATTCGTATTTTACAAAAAATTAAAAAGTATAAATATATCATATTAACAGAACATGTTCCTAACGGTGATTATATTCCTAATTTGGATATCATTTCTGGACAAGGTATTCGAATAAAAAAGAAGAGTGGCTTAGATATTCTAAAGCCACCCTTTGATTTTAAATGTGTTGAAAAAGTTGAATTAGCTTCAATAGCCCTTGGAGAAGGTAGAGGACACATCCAAACTTATTTGTTTTACATGCTGTAATATCTATTCTAGTTCTGTAATGGTGTAGATGCTAACCCCTCTTGTAGAGGCAATTAATAGATTGTTGTCACTGATAGCAACACTATTTACAGATTCTCCTTCAGGTAATTCTACTTTAGAAAATGATGTTTTGAATTGATTTTGTGTAGTATTGTAATCTATTAAAAAGAAACCTGCACCACCAGCAGCAACATAAAAGGTTTTACTTTTATAAACGAAGGAGTTCACCACATGAGATGAATTGTTCACGTTTAATAATTCAGATTTAAGTTGTTGCGTTAAAATAGCTGATTTTTCTAGATTTTCATCGGTTTCGATCTTAAAAACACCAATTCCTTCAGCTCCTAAACTTGCAATTAAATAATCTTTTTGGATGGCATAAATACTATGTTTAGCTTCTACATCTGTATTAGGATAGCTGCCTAACGTAACAGCATGGCTATAAGTCATGATATCAGTTTCTTTTAATATATCATAATAAAAAGCTTTTAAAGAATTATCTATGTTGTTATAAGTCAGGGCAACAAATTTATAATTTTTATCTTCTTCTTCTATAGAGGTGTCAAGTATATACAAACCCTGCGTTTCTCCGGAAGTATGTTCAATAATAGTGTTGTCCTTTTCATTATAAGCAAAAATGATTCCTGAATTACCACCACCAGAACCTGTTATGATTCCATTAACGGTTTTTATATTTCTAAGTTTATTTCCAAAAATTGAATGATATAAAGTTTTTTCTGTTAAACTGAGTTCTTCAGTCTCTTCATTAACTTTAATTTGATACCTACCCAAAAAAGAAGGATGATTTCCTCCATAGTGAACTTCAGCATCAAAACCACCACCAACTAATAAGTGGTTTCTATTGATGAAATCTACGGCGTCAACATCCCTGTCGGGTAGTAGTAAAGTTCCAGCAAGATTCGGAAATTCACCTTCAGGCGCTTCTATAATATCCACCGCACCAGAATAAGGAGCCCCAATTAAACTGTAAGATGCTGCTATTCTTTTATTTTTTACATCCACATGATTGGCATTTAACAAAACGTTTTCACCGGCATGTGTTACATACAATGGATCAACTATGGCATTTAACGTCAATTCAACACTGTTAGCCGAAGCCTCACTTTTTGAGGCTTGATTGCCCACAGGAAGTAGACCTACTTCTTGATTGTAATGAGAAATACGACTGTTGTCCTTGGTTACTTGAATATTGCAATTCTCACAAATTAGATCTTCATTATTTGTGTTGATTGCATCATTTTCTTTGTCACATGATATTACAAACAGTAACAGCGTCCCTAGAATTAGTTTAATCTTTTTCATGATTTTTTAGGTTGATTATGTTAGCAATACTATAAGTTAGTCAATTTTGAGGAGAAAAATTAAGATTTTTTGGTTAAAATATCTTTAACTGTTTTTCTTTTAGCATGTTAAAGTGAACTGTTTGAGTTTTGTGTGTGGTAGAGATTTTGAACTTGAACTAGCTTAATGAACTAGATTTTATTGTATCATTTCTTTATCTGTCGTTAATTTATGAAGAGTAGTTTTATATATGTTGTGTGTTAATCTTTTGTGATTGCTATGTTGATTATACTAAATAAAGAGTGTTAGGACTAGATAAATACTTATACATGATTTTTGAGTTGTCTCAATTTTCTGAAATTCATGTGGTTAGTTTTATACTTAATATATATAAAAGCCGATTTCGACCATTTGTTTTGTTGCGATATTCACTTAAGTATTAGTTTTAAAGCAACTAACCAAAACCAAAATAAATGAAACTTAAACCAAAAAAGGCCTTAGAATTAAGGTTTATTGTATTGTTCTGCTTTTGTTTTAATTACATAAGTTTTGCAAATGAAATTCATGTAGCAAAAACAGGAATAAATGCTAAATCAGGGAGAGGTTCTGAGAACTTACCTTATAAAACAATTAATTATGTTTTTCAACATAGTTTAATCCATTCAGGTGATGTATTGATAGTACATGCTGGGACATATAGAGAAACGGTAACAGCCGATGTTCCTGGGATTACGATAAAGGCTTTCAATAACGACTATGTTGTAATATCTGGTGCTAATTGGTATGCTGGTTCCAGTTGGGATGAAGATAGTTCTCGTCCGGGGGTTTTTAAGATGACCCTTAATAGTAATGAGGTTGAAACAGATTATACCCAATTGTTTGTAAATGGCATTCATCAACAAATTGCGCGTCATCCAAACAATATATCTGACTATCAAACCTATGTATCTGGAACTAATAGGGAAATGTTAGATCCCCTGAATCAGAAAAGTGGATTTGCAGTTTTGTTAAACGCCAGTAAACCAACAGGACAGCATGCAAGATCAAAAGTTACTTTTTCATGGCATGATGGAACACAAAAGATTCCAAATGTTAGTTTTTCTGATGAGGCCATACTAAGAGGGTTTATTGGGAAATTAAGAAATAATATATTTTCCAGTTCCCAAGATGGCGGAGAAATTAGCCGTTCTGGAGATAGACTCGTTGAGTTTAAGGCATATAATACACAAGGAAATGCTTGGGGTGATCAAGCAGCCTATTCAGCGCCAGAAGGATTCGGATATGTAATGGATTTGTCTTTGTTAGATTATCCAGGAGAGTGGTTTTATAAAAGTAAGGCTAATACTATTTACTATATGCCAGAAGGAGGTAGTATGGAAGGCAAAAATTTTGAAATTAAAAAAAGAAAGTTTGCCTTAAAGGTAACTTCAGATGATATTCTGTTAGAAAACATCAATATCAAAGCCGCAACGATGCAAGTGGAAAATGCAAAAAGATTTACAGCTAAAAATTGTTCTTTCACGTATTTATTACCTCATCATTATAGAAGAACCTATGGTGTTTTAAAAGAAGGTATCATGCTTGATAATGCAGATAATACAACCTTTGATACTTGTTATATTGCTCATACATGGGGGAGTGGTATTATTATAGAATCAGGTTCTGATAATACTGTAATTACTAATTGCAGGATTGAGGATATTGGATGGATGGGACAATTTACAATTGCCGTTTATAACAACGGAAATAATACGCAAATGACAAAAAATACTTTTGGTAGATGCGCTCGATTTCATATAAGAACAACGGAATCTGTTTATGCGAAAATTGTTGATAATGATTTTTACGAAGCTATGGCAATGGGAGAGGATGCAGGTTCTATAATGTTTACAAGTACTGGTAAATCAGAACAATTGAATATGCAAGGAACATTGATAGCCTATAACAAGATTCATGATATTTCAGGTATTCCGGCATATGATACAGATCCTATTTATAAAAGACAAAAGGTGGTGGCTTTGTATTTAGAGGATGTAGATAATTACACGGTGCATCATAATTTAATATATAACATTAAAGGAGATACTTATGTTAGTAAAAGGCTACAAAGTAACGGACTTCCGATAGAAACTCAGAGTAAAGGAGATGTGATGTACTTAGGGCCTAGAAATAGAAACCTAACTCGAAAAATGTATTATTACAACAATAGTTGTTGGAACTATGATAATTTTCTAACCTTTTGGCAGCATGATGGTGGTGGTGTCAATGACTTACAATTCAAAAATAATATTATGATGCAAGGCAAAGGATATTTGTTGAGTGCTGGTGCTAATAGTATTTCGGAAACAGATTTATATACATTTACCCAAGAAGCTGCTAAAGCTCCTTTGAACTATACTATTGTTACTGCAAAAAATAAAACAGTGGCTACAGGAGCGGATCATTTTGTAGATGTAGATTTAGGTGATTTAAGATTAAAATCGGGATCGGAATATAATTCAGGTGGAAATGTTGTGGCAGGTATAACGGTAGAGGCGGATCCTGCTATCGGTGCTTGGGAAGGAAAAAATAATTGGTGGAAGGAAAGGGTTTTTAATGCGGGGTCATCTTTGGAAACGACTTTCTTAAAATCTGAAGACAGCAAAAATGATAATGATGCTTTAAGTATTGAGAAGGAAGATTTTCTTAGTAATATTTTAATTTATCCTAACCCGTTTAAAGAAAAAATCTGTATTAGCCTAAACCGCATTGACCTAACAAATGAGGTTTTTATAAGAATGGTGAATATAAATGGCGTTTTGGTTTTTGAAAAAAAATCGATTTTAACGGAAAGTAATGATACAACGATAAGCACAACTCATCTAAGACCGGGGGTCTATTTTATTGAGATCAGTGATGGAAATAATCGCTTACTAAAAAAAATAGTCAAATTATAAGAAAATGAAAAGCCAGCGACAAAAGTCACTGGCTTTTTTTATTTAAATGAATATTTTTTGAGTTTTCAACGAGATGTTTTTTATCACCTAAACCTCAAAAAAGTCTACTGCTTTTTCCTTGTTGCTATCAGTACCCCAATGAATCTTTTTTACTTTTTTTTCTAATTTAGGAACATGTTTAGAGCAGTGTATATATGCCTCATCAATATTTACAATAACCCATTGTTCTATGGGAACCAGAATGTTTTTTGAAAACTCTAATATTTGTTCTTGGTATATTTTTGGAATTTCATAATCTTTATAACTATTGGCTGCACCATTTACATGCAAGCCAACGGTAGAATCAAAAAAATCAACAAACACAATTCCGATATGAGGGTTTTCCGAGATATTTCCTAAACTTGCGAAAACACCGTTTCCTCTGTATTCAGGATAGGCCAATGTTTTGTCATCTAAAATTTTAATGAATCCTTGTTGACCGAACCTAGGAGAGCAATCACAATTGCCATTCGCATCAGAGGTAGCGATAAAAAACATTTCTTGACGATCAATCAAAGCTTTCATTTTATTACTAAGCTGATCTTTCATTTGAGAATCGTAAAATTTTGTCGCTCGTCTACTTGTCCCATGTTGTCTTTGCAACTCTCTTTCTCCCTCAGTTCCCGTATGCATTTGTGTGGTTCTATTTTCCAATACAGAAATTCGCAAAAATATTCCCTAATAATTCGTCATTGGTAACTTCACCAGTAATCAAACCAAAATAGTACAAGGCTTCTCGGATATCTATAGCTAACAAATCGCTAGAAATTCCTAATTGTGTACCTTCATCTACTTTGTTTATTTCATTTAAGGCTTTTAATAATGCATCATAATGACGTGAATTGGTTACAATAGTATCATTATTATTCAAAGCCCCCATATTCACCAATTTGGTCAATTCATTGGTCAAGGTTTCAATACCCGATTTTTCCTTTGCAGAGATACTTATTATTTCAGGTATTTCACTTTCAATATTTGAACGTTCTTTGTCAGTTATCTTATCTGCCTTATTTGCTATAATGATCAACTGCTTTTGTGGATATTTATTTTTAATGACTTCTAATTCAAGTTTCAAAATATCACTCTTGATCTTATATTTCTCTGAGTCAAATAAATAAATCACTACTTGAGCTTGGGTTATTTTCTCAAAGGTTTTTTGAATTCCAATATTTTCAACAACATCTGATGTTTCTCTAATTCCAGCAGTATCAATAAAACGATAGGTAACACCGTCGATTATTATTTCATCTTCTATCGCATCTCTAGTAGTTCCAGCGATATCAGAAACAATGGCTCTCTCTTCGTTTAGTAAAGCGTTTAATAGGGTAGATTTACCAACATTTGGTTCACCAACAATAGCAACTGGAATTCCATTTTTTATAACATTACCTACTGCAAAAGAATCAATCAAACGTTTTAACACCAACTGAATTCTTTCAATTAAAGTTTTAAACTCAGATCTATCCGCAAATTCAACATCTTCTTCTGCAAAATCTAATTCTAATTCTATCAAAGAAGCAAAGTTTAAAAGCTGTTCTCTTAACAACTGTATTTCGTTAGAAAAACCACCTCGCATTTGCTGCATGGCTACTTGATGAGAAGCTTCAGAATCAGAAGAAATCAAATCAGCCACAGCTTCTGCCTGACTTAAATCTAATTTACCATTTAAAAAAGCTCGTAAGGTAAATTCCCCTGCATCAGCCATTCTACAACTTTTTTTTAAGAATAATTGTATTATTTCTTGTTGTATATAAGTAGAACCATGACAAGAAATCTCAATTGTATCTTCACCAGTATACGAATGCGGATTTTTAAATACAGAAACTAATACTTGATCTATAGTCCGAGTTCCATCCATAATATGACCCAAGTGCAACGTATGTGACTTTTGGTCTGTTAATGATTTTTTGTCTTTTATGGATTGAAAATTAGCTGAGACTAATTGGATAGCTTCGGGTCCTGATAAGCGAATAACAGCAATGGCACCAACCCCTGAGGCTGTTGCTAAAGCAATAATGGTATCTTTATGATTCATGTTGCAAAAATAGTTCTTTTTTGAATAAATTAGAGAGATTAAACGAGTCTAAATCCTAGAAATATATATGTATGAATTGAGATTAACTTCAATTATTTTTCTGTGTGGTTTAAAATATTGTAGTATTTTTACGTTCTTGTTTAGTATCTCTATTGATGTTAAATTTTTAATGAAGAAACTACTGTTAACCGTAACTTTTTTATCTTGTCTTTGCTCATACGCTCAAGTAGGTGGGGAAAAGGTATATAGTTTTTTAAACCTTCCTTCATCTGCACGTCAGTTGGGTGTAGGTGGTGCAGCGAATACTATTGAGGGAGATGTTAACATGCCTTTATGGAATCCCGCCATGTTGGATGCTTCTATGAATAATCAATTTGCGGTAAATTACACATCTTATCTTGCTGGTATCTCTTTAGGTTCTGTGAGTTATGCTGCCAATGTAAACGAAAAATTAGGGATGTTTTACGGCGGAGTTCAATACTTAGATTATGGTTCTTTTACAAGGGCCGATGAAGATGGAACCATTACCGGTGAGTTTAAAGCTTATGATTTGGCAATTACTGCTGGATATGCCTATACTTCAAAAGAAAGTAATTTTACTGTGGGGGCAAATATCAAGTTGATCAATTCCTTGATAGATACTTTTTCTTCCTTTGGAATTGCTGCTGATTTTGCAGCACTTTATCGACATTCAAATGAAAGAACATTATTTAGTTTAGTTGTTAGAAATGTTGGGACACAATTAAAATCGTATGATGGAACTTTAGAAGAGTTACCCTTGCAAATAAATTTTGGAATCTCTTCTAAGCTAGAGCATTTACCTTTATTATGGTATGTAAATATTGAAAATCTACAACAATGGAATGTAGCAGTTCCAAACCCTTCAAATGGTGAAATTGACATAGAAGGTGTTTCGAATCCCGAGGAAATTTCTGCGCTAGACAATGCTGTTAGGCATTTGGTAGTAGGGGCTGAGCTATTTCCTGATAAAAAAATTACCATTAGAGGTGGGTATAATTTTAGGCGTGCTAAAGAATTGGCCATAAGCGGCACCAATACTTATGGTGGTTTTTCATATGGATTAGGTTTGAACTTGAAAAGAATTCAATTCAATTATGCAGTAACTAAATTCCATCCAAGTGCCAATTCAAATACCTTTAGTTTGGTGGTTAATTTATTTTAGAATATGAATAATACAAACAGAATTATCATTGCAATAGACGGGTTTTCGTCTACAGGAAAATCTACAGTTGCAAAGGAACTTGCCTCTAAATTAGGCTATATATATGTTGATACTGGTGCCATGTATAGAATGGTTGCTTTATTTGCGGTTGAAAATGGTTGTATAGATGCTAATATAGTTGATGCTGATAAATTGATTGAATTCTTACCACAAATAGAATTGAATTTTGTTTTTAATCCAAAGGTTGGTTTTGCGGAGGCTCATTTAAACGGTGTTAATGTTGAGACAAGAATTAGAACTTTAGAAATTTCTAATTATGTTAGTCGCGTGGCAGCTATTTCTGAAGTACGTAGCAAATTAGTTGAAATACAACAAAATTTGGGGGTAAATAAGGGATTGGTAATGGACGGAAGAGATATTGGTACCGTTGTGTTTCCTGAGGCTGAATTGAAATTATTTATGAATGCTTCTGCAGCTACCAGAGCGCAAAGAAGATATGACGAATTGCTAGCAAAAGGAGAAACTGTTACTTATGAAGCAATTTTAGAAAATGTGACTTCTAGAGACGCTCAAGATACATCGCGTAAAGATTCTCCCTTGGTAAAGGCTAAAGATGCTATTGAAATTGACAATTCTGAGCTTTCCAGAGAAGAACAGTTTCATATGATTTACAATTTAGCTAAAACAGCAATTGAAGCCTAATTAAAAATCGAGGCCATAAGGGAAACTTTGTTGTTTAATCTTCGTTATTTCTGATTCTCTTACATCAGAAGCTTTGCTTAAAGCATTGTTGAGTGCTGTTATAAGATGTTCTTCTAAAACAGTTTTGTCATCCATAACACTGGAATCGATTGCAATATTTACAACCTGTTTGTTACCGGTAATTGTAGCCACTACTAAACCATTTCCAGATTCACCATCAATAAATACGGTTCGTAAATGCTCTTTTTTAGCGACTATTTCTACTTGGGTGAGTTTTAGTTCATTTAATAAACTTGCTGCATCTTTTTCCATATCTGAGGTATTTATATTTCAATTATTGTAACTTGTATTGATACAAGCTAACGATCTATATAAATGTATAAAATAAATTTAGGTTTCGGGTTTTTAAGTCTTATTTTTGTGCTCTCTTGTAATAAAAATAATATGTCAAAAATACCTGCGAAAGCACCTGTAGCTAAGAAGATTCCAACAATATTTGAAATACATGATGATCAACGTGTTGACAATTATCATTGGATGCGTTTGTCTGATGCTCAAAAGAATTCAAAAGAACCAGACGCGCAAACAAAAGATGTTTTAGACTATTTAAATGCGGAGAATGATTTTTTAGAAGCTGCGTTAAAACATACTGAAGATTTTCAGAAGGATTTATTTGAGGAAATGAAAGGCAGAATTAAAGAAGATGATGCTTCAGTTCCCTATAAAAAGAATGGATATTTTTATATTACAAGATTTGAAAAAGGGAAACAATATCCAATTTATACAAGAAAAAAAGAACGTCTAGATGCAAAGGAAGAGTTGTTGTTTGATGTGAATCAAATGGCAGAAGGTTATGATTATTATACGCTAGGAGGATTGTCCATAAGTCCGGATAATACAAAAGCGGCTTTTGCTGTTGACACCGTAAGTAGACGTCAGTACATTATTTATGTAAAGGACCTGATTACTGGAGAAATTTTAGAAGATAAAATAGAAAATACTACAGGAGGCGCCGTATGGGCAAATGACAGTGCTACCTTTTTTTATACAGAAAAAGATCCAGAGACATTAAGAAGCACGAAAATTAAAAGACATTTAGTTGGGACCAAAACAGATGATGATGCATTAGTTTTTGAAGAAAAAGATGAAACTTTTGGTACATATGTAACCAAATCTAAATCGCAAAAATATTTATTGATAGGATCTTATAGTACGTTGTCCACGGAATATCAGTTATTAGAAGCTGATAATCCAACAGGGGAATTCAGGTTGTTTCAAGCTAGAGAGCGTAATTTAGAATATAGCATTGCACATTATGAGGATCATTTTTATGTTTTGACCAATAAGGATAAGGCCACCAATTTTAAATTAATGAAAACTCCGGTTTCTCATACAGAAAAGGAAAATTGGGTGGATTTAATTCCACATAGAAAAGATGTACTGCTTGAAGATATTTCAATATTTAAAAATCACTTGGTTTTAGAAGAAAGATCAAATGGTTTGAATTTGATTAGAATTAAAAAATGGGATGGATCAGAAGATTATTATTTACCTTTTGGAGAAGAAACCTATTCTGCTTATGTATACGCAAATCCTGAATTTGATACTGAGGTTATCCGCTATGGTTATAATTCAATGACTACACCTAGTTCTGTTATCGATTTTAATATGGTAGATCAATCCAAAGAAATAAAAAAGGAACAAGAGGTGTTAGGAGGTACTTTTGACAAAGAGAATTATACATCCAAGCGTGTTTGGGTGACCGCCAGAGATGGTAAAAAAGTAGCCATTTCTTTGGTTCATAGAAAAGATACTGAGTTGAATGAAAACACGCCTTTTTTGCAATATGCTTATGGCTCTTATGGCCATACAATAGATGCAAGTTTTAGTACTACACGCTTAAGTTTGTTAGATAGAGGATTTGTATATGGAATTGCGCATATCAGAGGAAGCGAATACTTGGGAAGAGATTGGTATGAAGATGGAAAGTTATTGCGTAAAATGAATACGTTTACAGACTTTATAGATTGCAGTAAATTCTTGATTGAAAACAAGTATACTTCTGCTAAGCATTTATATGCTATGGGTGGCTCTGCTGGTGGTTTGTTGATGGGAGCTGTAATTAATATGAATCCTGAATTGTACAATGGGGTTCTTGCTGCTGTGCCTTTTGTAGATGTGATTTCTACCATGTTAGATGAATCGATTCCTTTAACAACTGGTGAGTTTGACGAGTGGGGGAATCCAAAAAACAAGGAGTATTATGATTATATCAAAGAATATTCTCCGTATGATAATGTAGTTGCTCAAGTGTATCCAAATTTATTAATTACAACTGGTTTACATGATTCTCAAGTGCAGTATTGGGAACCGGCAAAATGGATTGCTAAATTACGTGACTATTCAACTGGTACGAATAAATTGCTGATGCATACGGATATGGAAACAGGACATGGAGGTGCCTCAGGTAGGTTTGATGCTTTGAAAGAAACAGCTAGAGATTATACTTTTATATTGGATTTGGAAGGGAAATTAGAATAAAATGGATTTATTTAATTCAGATATTCATACAAATCAATTACCATATGATGGGGACGTAATATATTACGGCCCCATTTTTTCATTGCAAAAGGCACAGGAATATTTTGATGTTTTATATAATAACATTGCCTGGAAGAAGGATACTTCTATTATGTTTGGAAAATTGATCACAACGGATAGAAAAGTGGCGCTCTATGCAGAAGAAAAATTAAGTTATACATATGGGAGGATTAAAAAGACGACACTGCCTTGGACTTCAGAATTGTTGGTGTTGAAAGATTTGATAGAGGAGAAAACAGGGGAGACTTACAATTCTTGCTTGTTGAATTTATACCATAACGGAAATGAAGGAATTGGATGGCATACGGATGCTGAAAAGGAATTAAAAGAGAGTGGAGCCATCGCTTCCTTGAGTTTTGGTGCAGAACGTAATTTTGTATTCAAACATAAGGATTCAAAGCAGAAAGTAAGCATTCTTCTTCAGAAATCGGGACTCTTAGTAATGAAAGGAGAAACTCAAAAACATTGGTTGCACAGTTTGCCAAAAACAACTAAAATTTCAACCCCACGTATCAATTTGACATTTAGAACTATTCATAATCTAGGAGAGTAAAACTTTTAATTTTATTGATTTAATTCTAGCTGAGTGAGAATGGGTAACAATTGTCACTTCGAGTGATTTAGAAGAATGAGAAATCGTATCGAGAAGTGCATATCACTGTTCTCGATACAAAATTATTCTCCACTATGTTTTGATTTATTTAACTAGAACGGACAGAACGTATTTTAAAATTATTTAAACAAAAAAAGGTGCTAAAATAATGTAGCACCTTTTCTTTTCGTTTTATTCAAGGATTATTTCATCGCTCCAATCATGTCTTCCGGTTTTACCCATTCGTCATATTCAGCCTCTGTAACATAACCTAACCTTACAGCTTCTACTTTCAACGTTGTTCCGTTTGCATGTGCAGTATTTGCAATTTCAGCAGCTTTGTAATATCCAATTTTAGTATTTAAAGCAGTAACCAACATCAAAGAATTGTTCAATAATTTTTCAATTACTGGGTAGTTTGGTTCAATACCTACAGCGCAATTTACATCAAATGACACACAAGCATCACCAATCAAACGTGCAGATTCAATTAAGTTTTTAGCCATTACTGGTTTAAAAACATTCAATTCATAGTGTCCTTGTAGACCACCAACACCAATAGCAACATCGTTACCCATAACTTGCGCAGCGACCATTGTGATTGCCTCACATTGAGTTGGGTTAACTTTTCCAGGCATAATTGAAGAACCTGGTTCATTAGCTGGAATAATCAATTCTCCAATACCTGAACGTGGTCCTGATGCCATCAATCGGATATCATTTGCAATTTTATTCAATGAAACAGCAATTTGTTTCAACGCACCATGTGTTTCTACAATGGCATCATGTGCTGCCAAAGCTTCAAATTTATTCTCAGCAGTTATAAATGGTAAACCTGTGAATTCCGCAATTTTTTCAGCAACTAGAACATCATAACCAGCAGGGGTATTCAATCCTGTACCAACAGCAGTACCTCCTAAGGCCAATTCAGCTAAATGAGCTAAAGTATTGTCTAAGGCTTTTAAACCATGATCTAATTGAGAAACATAACCAGAAAATTCTTGTCCGATTGTCAAAGGAGTTGCATCCATTAAGTGTGTACGACCAATTTTTACAACATCTTTAAAGGCTTCCGATTTAGCTTGAAGTGTATCTCTTAATTGTTTCACTCCTGGAATTGTTGTTTCTACAACAACTTTGTAAGCAGCAATATGCATTCCAGTAGGGAAAGTATCGTTTGATGATTGTGATTTATTTACATCATCATTTGGTTGAATAACTTTTTCACCTTCACCAATCACTCTACCTGCAAGCTCTTGTGCTCTATTAGCTATCACTTCATTTGAGTTCATGTTTGATTGCGTACCAGATCCTGTTTGCCAAACTACTAAAGGGAATTGATCATCGTGTTTACCAGCTAATATTTCATCACATGCTGTTGAAATCAAATCTCTTTTGTCTTCTGCTAAAACTCCTAATTCACAGTTAGCATGTGCGGCAGCTTTTTTCAAATAAGCAAATCCGTAAACAACCTCTAAGGGCATACTTCCTGCAGGACCAATTTTAAAGTTATTTCTTGAACGTTCTGTTTGAGCACCCCAATATTTATCGGCAGGGACTTTTACCTCTCCCATGGTGTCTTTTTCAATTCTATATTTCATAATGATACTATTTTATTTCTAGTCAATTAGGCTTTGGTAAGGCCTTTTATTTGTCCTCAAAAATGTTTTTTTGAAGCTTCACAAATATAAGGAATCAGAAGGTTTTTACCTTGTGATTTAGGGAGTTTTTAAAGATGTTTTACTCTTTTATTAACCCTTAAAAATAACCTAAAAAAAAATGGTAATACTTTGAAAAAAATACTATTTTTGCTGCATATTTATAATTACAGATAAAATTATTATGGACGTTTCTCAATATTTAGGATTTTTATTATTTCTTTTTGTATTCACAGCTGGATTTTGGTTGTTGATATTTTTGTTGACATTTGTAGTTCCTTACTGGATTGGTGGAACTTTGTTAGAAAATTTAACAATGAAAAAAGAGGAAAAATCTAAAAAGTAGATTGTTCTTAAATTATATAGAAGGGATTGCATTTTTTGCAGTCCCTTTTTTTATGTAAAAGATTTGTACTTTAGTGCGTATTTTAATAAAAATCGTTTTATAAAACCTTCTATGAAAGCAGCTTCTTTAAAAGAGTTAAAAGTTGAATTATCGCATGCTAGCCATGAGCAACTTTTACAGTTGTGCTTGCATTTAGCAAAATTTAAAAAGGAGAACAAAGAATTGTTGACTTATCTTTTGCTAGAGTCAGAAAGTGAAGAAGGATATATAGAAACAGTAAAAGAGGAAGTAGATCTTTTGTTTGAAACAATCAATACGAAGAGTTATTTTTATATGAAAAAAACGATTCGTAAAATTTTAAGAACTATCAAAACCAACATCCGTTATTCTAAGAAAAAAACAACGGATATTGAACTGATTTTATACTTCTGTACAAAGTTAAAAGTGGTAAAACCCTCAATTCAACATAGTACAGTGCTCAAAAACCTATATGATAGAGAGTTAGCTTCAGTAGAGAAAAAGATCAAACAAGTGCATGAAGACTTACAGTTTGAATATTTAGAAGAGCTAAATCAATTAAAATTTTAAGCTTGGTGTTTTAAAAAGTGATATGCTTCTAATAAAGTAGGAAAACAAAATACACTACCTGCTTGAGTCATTTTTTCTTTAGAATTCATAGTTAAAATTCCAATAGGTAACATACCTGCTTCTTTTGCCGATTGTGTGCCTGTAATACTATCTTCAAAAACCCAGGTGGTTTTGTAATTTTCTTTTGGAATACGCAAAGCCTTAGCTAAAGTAATATACGCTTCAGGATCAGGTTTCGGTTTTTTATAATCTTCAAGTCCAAAGCAGGTGATAAAACCAAGGTTTAATTGAGAAACACTGTTTTTAACGAAGGCTCTTGTTGCATTGCTAGCGATACCATGTGGTATACTTTTCTTTGCTAAAAACTCTTGAATTTCTTTTACTCCAGGAAGTAAATCTGGCGGAGTAGTACTTCTGTGCAAACAGTCTCCTTTTTTTAGAAAAAGCTCGGATGCTTTTTCTGGAAACCCAGCTTCATCACAAAAGTGCTGTGCAATAATATGTGGTGATTTTCCAGAGAGTTTGTCATGTGGAAAATGAGTGATTTCTTTAGAGAATAAATTTTTATGTGCAGTATTCCAAGCTCTAAAATGACTTTGAAAACTATCAACAATAACGCCATCAAAATCGAACAATACGCCTGTAGGGAACTCTAAATTATTTTTCATTAAAAATCGTTTTTAAATAGCTATTTAAGAATTTGTTTGTTGGGTCAAGTTCTTGACGTAATTTTTTAAAATCATTCCATTTTGGATACAAAGTATCAAGTTCTTTGTCCTTTGCTTTAAATCTTTTTCCCCAATGCGGTCTGCCACCATGTTTGATGAAAATATTTTCTACTGTTTTAAAAGCTTCATAGCTATCAGCTGTTTTTGCATTTCTCGAAACACATCCTACTGTAACTGTATCTTGACCGTAGGCATAGCTTAACCAAGAATTGTCTTTTTTAACAAATCTAACATCCATTGGTATATGGATAAAGGCTTTATTACCCCAATTATTAATCACATGTTTGAGTTCATTGAAAACTTTAGGGAAATTATCAATACCTATAGTCCACTCGGCTAATTCTAGTGTAGACCCTCTAGATTTTGTTACCGTAGCCTCATATAAACTTCCTTTGTGTTCTTTTTTACTGTTAAAAAAAGCATAAGCTAAAATTTTATTAGCTATGGAAGTAAGCCAGGGTAAAATGTGCGTATATTTATAAAGAATTTTTGATACGTCTCTTCTGTATTTTAAGTAGGAAGGCCCGTTATTAATAGTGACAGATTGATTTTCTGGAATTTTATCGCCAGTTATAACATATCCTTTGCCTGTATGAGGCATCCATAGTACTCTTAAAAAATCAAATTGATCGATTTTTTGTTTTAAATTATCCATCCAAACAGCATCCTTTTCAGGTCCTTCTTTTATGTGTAAGGTGAATTTTTCTTGACATCTAAAAGTAACTGTTGAGAAAACACCAAGTGCACCAATAGAAACCCTTAAAGCATCCATCAACTCATCATTTTTATTCACTTCTTTTATACTACCATCAGCTAAAACCAAACGAATATTTTCTACGTAACTGGCAAGCAATTGTCCGCTTGTTCCATGTGTACCTGTTGCCAATGCACCTCCAACAGTTACAGTATTGATATCTGGTAGACAGGGGATACACCAGTCTTTTGCTTCAATAGCTTCAATTAAGTCAACAAGTTTGATTCCAGATTGTACTGTAATTAGTCGTTCTGTATCGTTGTAAGAAATTATTTTATTATATCCTCTAATATCAATTAAAGCGTCTACACCTGCTGAAATATCTGCGGAAGACTGCTTGTTTCCAAAAGATCTTACTTTTTTTGATTTTCTTATAATTTCTTGTAGTTCTTCTTCGGTGACTACTTCATATAGTCTGTTGTAGTCGTGCTGAATATTTTCGTTCCAGCTAACCCACACGCCGTTTTTTAATTTATTCATTTTATGGAGAGATTGTAATAGGATGCAAAGATAAAAAACGTTTAATTAAAAATATATAACATTAAACAGAATTAATGTTATTTATCATGATTGTTTTGATTTTGTTTAAGTGCAGAGTTTTATATTTACAGCAAAAATAATTGCAATGGAAGAAATATTAAAACTCATAAGTGGAGTTTGTTGGTCTACCGTATATGTAGTAATGATTTACCAAGGCTTTAAAATTAAATCTTATGGAATGCCTTTTGTGGCTCTGGGTTTAAATATTGGGTGGGAATTTTTATACAGCTTTCATAACTTTAACTGGGAGTCGGTTAGTTTGCAAAGAGGAATTAATATTTTCTGGTTTTTATTGGACTTAGTGATAGTATATCAGTATTTTAAATATGGAAGGAAACATTTTTCTGAAAAAATTAAACCTTTATTTTTTATTCCGTGGTCGCTTTTAATTTTAGTGAGTTGTTTTATTATTCAATTTGCGTTTTTAAAAGAGTTTCCAGGTGGGCAAGGGGCTAAGTATGCTGCATTTTTGCAAAATCTAATCATGTCGATATTGTTTATTGATATGTTGCTGAAACGAGTTGATTCGAAAGAATTTTCTATGACTGTGGCTGTAGCTAAGTTTGTGGGAACCTTGGCGCCAACAATTTTATTTGGGCTGGAAAATTCATTTATTTTAACCATAGGAATATTATGTGCCGTTTTTGACATACTTTATATTTACCTAGTATTTGGTAGGAGAACAAAAAAAATAGCTTAACATATTGTGTTAAGCTATTTTTGTAATTTTATTGAATCAAATCTATGATAAGTTCCGTTGGTCTGCCAACTACGGCTTTGCCGTCTTTTACTACTATAGGTCTTTCAATAAGTTTAGGGTTTTCTATCATTGCCTGTATAATGTCGTCGTCAGATAACTCTTTTCCTTTATAGTTTTCTTTCCATATTTTTTCGGTTTTTCTAACTAATTGAATAGGAGAGAAGCCTAATAAGTTTAAAATTTCTTTTAGTTCCTTTTTATCAATGGGAGTGTCTAAATATTTGATGATATTAAAATCAACTTTAGCCTCTTCTAAAGCAGCTACACCTTGACGGCTTTTGGTACATCTTGGGTTGTGGTATATTTTTATCATGTTTTTAGTTTTTTAGAGTAAAATGTGTTGAAAGCTATTTATTAGTAATTAACTCCAATCGATTTTAGATCTTGCGCTAATTGTTCGGGTGATTTAAAATGAATTCCGTGTAATCCTAGTTTGATAGCTGTATCTATATTGGCTTTGCTATCATCAATAAATACGGCAGTTTTCGGATTGATCTTGTACTTTTGGAAAAGATGATGATAAATATTATCAAAAGGTTTTCTCATTTTTACTTCGCCAGAAACAACCATTCCTTGAAAACTATTTAAAAAAGGAAATAGTTTCACTGCCGTTGGCCAAGTTTCGGTACTAAAGTTTGTGAGCGCATAATACTTATAATTATCAGATCTTTTGATTGCCTCAAATATTTCTAAGGTTCCGGCTATTGGACCTTTACACATGGTTTCCCATTGTCTGTAATAGGCCTTTATTTCTTTTTCATATTCAGGAAACTCAGCGATTTTTATTTGATTTGCAGCTTCAATAGTTCGTCCAGCATCTTGCTCAATATTCCATTCGGGGGTACAAACATGTTTTAAAAACCAGTCCATTTTTTTAGGATTGTTTTTAAAGATGTTTTTATATAAATATTCAGGATTGTGATCAATCAGAACTCCACCTAAATCAAAAATAATGGTATCTATATTTGCCGTCATATAACTTATAGTTCGTTGCTTTCTTCTTGTCCAGAATTCAACATCAGATATGCCTTTAAGAATTCATCAATTTCACCATTCATCACGGCATCTACATTTCCTGTTTCATGAGCAGTTCTCACATCTTTTACCATTTTGTATGGGTGCATAACATAATTTCTAATTTGGCTACCCCATTCAATTTTCATCTTTCCAGCCTCAATATCATTACGTGCTTCTTGTTGTTTTCGTAGTTCAATTTCGTATAATTGAGATTTAAGCATTTGCATAGCTCTATCTCTATTTTCATGTTGAGAACGTGTTTCAGAACAAGAGATTTGAATTCCTGATGGTTTATGTGTAAGCTGTACTTTGGTTTCTACCTTATTTACATTTTGACCACCTGCTCCACTAGACCTAGCGGTAGTGATGTTGATATCAGCAGGGTTGATTACAATTTCTATAGAATCATCTACCAATGGATATACATAAACAGAGGCAAAGCTAGTATGTCTTTTGGCATTGCTATCAAAAGGGGAGATTCGTACCAATCGATGCACTCCGTTTTCTCCTTTAAGATACCCAAATGCAAAATCACCCTCTATTTCTAATGTAACTGTTTTTATTCCTGCTGCTTCTCCTTCTTGGTAGTTTAATTCTTTAAGCTTAAAACCTTGTTTTTGAGCCCACATCATATACATACGCATCAGCATCTGTGCCCAATCACAGCTTTCAGTTCCACCTGCGCCCGCAGTAATTTGTAAAACAGCACTTAGTTGATCTCCTTTTTCAGAAAGCATATTTCTGAATTCTACATCTTCTAAAAGCGTTTTCAGCTTTTCCGTTAATTCTTCAACCTCTTCTTCGGTAGCTTCTCCCTCCTTAAAAAACTCTAACAGTACAGAAAGGTCATCTTCAAGAGTTCTAAGTTGATTATAATCTTCTACCCATTTTTTTAAGGATCTTAGGTTTTTTAAAACAACTTCCGCTTCTTTAGGGTTGTTCCAAAATTCAGGATTAGCGCTTTTTTCTTCTTCATTTTTGATAAGAATAATTTTCCTATCAATTTCTAAATAGCCTTTTAAATTTTGTATTCTTGTAGTGTATTTTTGGAATTGCTCAGTTGTAATCATAGAAACAAAAATAACAATTATCTTTAGCAGACAGGTGAACGAAACTTGTTTTTTGTAATAAAATTAAGAATTAAAAATATCTTGAAACTACAGTTGTAATTAAATTAAATTTTAACCGACTGAGGGGTCAATTTAAAGTAGGAATAAAATAGGTTATTATGAATTTGGAAATAGCAACATTAGGAAATGGATGTTTTTGGTGTACAGAGGCAGTATTTAAAAGATTGAAAGGTGTCCATAATGTATTACCTGGATTTAGTGGAGGTACGATAAAAAATCCTGCCTATAGAGAGGTTATTACGGGTAGGACAGGGCACGCGGAAGTTCTACAAATAACATATGACCCAACTCAAATTTCATTTGAAAAATTAGTGTCAGTTTTTTTTGCAACTCATGACCCGACAACATTAAATAGACAAGGAAATGATGTAGGTACTCAATATAGGTCTGCCATTTTTTACCATGACGATATTCAAAAAGCTACAGCTGAAAAAATCATGGATACTTTGCAACGTCAAAGTGTATTTGAAAGTCCTATTGTAACAGAGTTGACTAGGTTTGATGCCTTTTATGTGGCTGAAAGTTATCACCATGATTATTTTGAAGGTCACCAAGAAGAACCTTATTGCAAACTTGTGATCAATCCCAAATTGAATAAATTTTTAAAGCAATTCTCGGCAGATTTGAAATAAAAAAAATCCTCTTCAAACGAAGAGGATTTTTTTTATTTTACAGTGAAAGTACTTATGTTAGAAAATGGTGTTCCTGTGTCTGAAATTCCTTGGATATCTATCACAAAATCTCCACGCGTATCACAACTAAAAAAGGATATTTCTGCTTTTTTATCAGGGAGTATCCTAATATAAGGTTCCCAATGCAATGTAGTTCTTAGATCTACCTTACCCATCTCTTCAAAACCATTGATGTGGTCAGGTGCGTAGAATTTTCTGGTGGTGTAATAACCTTCTGCTTGGAAATCAATTATTCCTGGTTTTCTTTTGATATTTCTGCTTGAAATATTGCTACCAATCTTGGAATACATGGCAATGACTCCATTTGCAGCATTTGAATATACTGCAGCATCAGCTCCCGTAAGAACATCAATAAAATCAATATCTGAACCATATAATGATTCAACAAATGTAGAGTCAATAGGCATTCCGTCTAAATAAAATGCAGGACTACCACCACCTCGAATACTAACACTTGTACCGGCTACACTTACACCAGCCAACCCCTGTAAAAGATCAAATATAGTGTAGGTTTCAGCTCCAATGATGTCTTCAGGTACAACTCTTTTTTCTGAGTAACCATGTAAGGTTCTATTGTCAAATTCTTCGTTTCTTATTTCTTCTTCTGTTTTTCTTTGTCCTACAACCACAACTTCATCTAATAACTGCATTTGTTGCTCGTATTCTAGGTTTACTTGCTCTATGTATTTAGAAATTTTTAAATACGCTTCCAATTGATCTTCATCAGAAATATTTGATTGAACAATTTGTTGTCTTTCTATTTCAGGCTTTTCTGGTTCATTGTTGTCTAATAAAATAACAACGTTTCTATTTCGATATCTTTCTGATTTAAAACTATAAAGCCTTGCTTCAATAAGCGTTGGTATTGTGTCAAAGAAGATGAAAGGACCATATGAAAAATTTCCTAATGAGTCAGATTGCTGAGGCTCTTGATGAAAGGTTTTTCCCATAAAAGTGATTCTAGTTTCCATACTTTTAAAATCATATGGTTTTTTCAAAGCTTTGGTTCTCCCTTTGATATAAATTCCCTTTTCTAACGGATATTGTCTTTCTTTCTTTGTACTGTTTAACAAACTTTGCCAAGTGAATCGTCTCCATCCATGAGTCATCATCGTAAGGTCAAGTAAATACCTTCTTTTTGGATCATTCGGTTTTTCGAAGAAATAACCAGGGTTTTCTACAGTACCTCTAAGATCTGAATTAAGTAATAAATAGGTTTTAATATTCTCAGCAAAATTATTTTGAGGTACCGCTTGCATATCCCTAACAGCCATAGATAAAGAACTTGGAGCAACGTTACCATCAATGTCTTTTGTGTCAATTGTAAGCGTTATTTTCTCTCGAATTCCTAATTTATTTTTATCCGGTGTTACGCTAACAGATATATTGTTATTTGCGTTTTCAACAAACATCAATCTTTCTGCTAAAGGATTTCCATCTGCATTAAAAATAGTTATATGAACAATTCCATCGTCCATACTTTTAGTTGGAAAATTTAGTTTATAACTATCAACATCACCAGATTCTATTTTGCTATAAAGGTGTTTTCCCCTTTGATGCGCAACAAGAAATGTCTCTTTAAGCCCTCCTTCTATATTTGAAGCAACATTAATAGAAATATTTGTTCCGTTATTCACGGCACTGATGATACATCCTGATGGCAAAGCCTTTGGTAAAGGATAAGTTTCTTCAGATCCATTCACATCTACAATGGCAGTATATGATTTTCCTGCCTCTGGCGTTATGATAAACAATCCTAAACCAAATTTAACAGTGCTAAAAGAAAAAACTTCATTCCCGTCATTGTCAACGATTGTTCCTTTGACAATTTGATTTTTAAAAATTGGGTCTGTAACTTTAATTGCTACTTTATTACTTAGACCTTCAACAAGGTAACCACCCTCTGGGTAAAAATTTAATTCTGGCCTTGGGATTTTATAGACGGTTTCCTTTTCTTCTTTTTCAGTAGCATTTTCTTCTATGGACGTTGTATTCGTTAGGCTATCGTTTTCCGAGGTTGCCAAAACAGTAATTTCCTTTTGAAAGAAATCTTTGGCATCCATATTTCTCATTTCATTGGTATAAGCACGCAATAAATATTTACCAGGTTTCCATTTTTTTGAAATTTTAAAATCTCCTGCACCAGTAACGCGAGCGACAAATATATTTTTCGAATCCATGATACTGTCGTTGCTGTCAATTAAATCGACATGCATTACCATGCTTTTGTTACTTTTTAAATGACTGATACCATTTACCAAATATCCAGTAAACCATATAGATTCATCTAAAGAATAATAAGGTTTGTCTGTATGGAGATAAATTTTTTCAGGGAAATTTTTTGTGTCATACTCTTTAAGTTTGGACACAATTAAGTCATTTAAAACTTCTTTGTTAGCAACTGTAAAGGATACTAAACAAAGGAGCAATAAAAGGACTGGGTATGCTGTTTTTTTCATAGAGGTTTATATCTGGTTTGGTTAAGACTCAAAATCTTACCTATGGTTTAATTAGTGAACATGAATTATATCAAAAATTTTGCCGTTTTTAATAAGTGCTGTAAAATAGTCTATTTATTTGTTTTATTTGTTTGAAATATAATTTATTGAGTAGGATATATAACAAAAAAGCCGATACGTAAGTATCGGCTTTTTTTAATATTTGTGAGAATTCTTATAAGTGAATTACTTCATCATATGCATCTGCTACAGCTTCCATAACCGCTTCACTCATAGTAGGGTGAGGGTGAACTGTTTTTAGTACTTCATGTCCAGTAGTTTCTAACTTACGACCAAGAACTGCTTCTGCAATCATGTCTGTAACACCAGCTCCAATCATATGGCATCCTAGCCATTCTCCGTACTTAGCATCAAAAATAACTTTTACAAATCCATCTTTGTTACCAGCAGCACTTGCTTTACCAGATGCTGAGAATGGGAATTTTCCTACTTTGATTTCGTATCCTGCTTCCTTTGCTTTTGCTTCTGTTAAACCAACAGATGCAATTTCAGGAGATGCATACGTACAACCAGGAATATTTCCATAGTCGATAGCTTCTGTATGTAACCCGGCAATTTTTTCAACACAAGTAATTCCTTCTGCAGAAGCAACGTGTGCTAAAGCTTGTCCAGGAACAACGTCTCCAATTGCATAGTATCCAGGAATGTTTGTTTGATAGAAATCGTTCACTAAGATTTTATCTCTGTCTACTACAATACCAACATCCTCTAATCCAATATTTTCAATATTAGATTTGATTCCTACTGCAGATAATAAAATATCAGCTTCTAATTTTTCTTCTCCTTTTTTTGTTTTTACCGTAGCAACAACTCCTTCACCAGATGTATCAACAGATTCTACAGAAGAATTTGTCATTACTTTGATTCCAGATTTCTTTAAAGATCTTTCAAACTGCTTAGAAACATCCGCATCTTCTACAGGCACTACATTAGGCATAAATTCAACAATAGTTACTTCAGTTCCCATTGAGTTGTAAAAGTGTGCAAATTCAACACCAATAGCTCCAGAACCAACAACAATCATTTTTTTAGGTTGCTTAGGTAAAGTCATTGCTTGGCGGTATCCGATTACTTTTTTACCATCTTGAGGTAAATTTGGTAATTCACGTGACCTTGCTCCAGTTGCAATAATGATATGATCACCACTGTATTCAGTAACCGTACCATCTTCTGTAGTAACGTCTACTTTTTTACCAGTCTTGATTTTTCCAAAACCTTTGATTACATCAATTTTATTTTTCTTCATTAAGAAGTTAACTCCTTTACTCATTCCATCAGCAACTCCACGACTTCTTTTGATAACCGCTTCAAAGTCTTTATCGATCGCTTCTGCTTTCAGACCATAGTCATCAACATGCTTTAAGTAATCATATACTTGAGCACTTTTTAATAATGCTTTAGTTGGGATACATCCCCAGTTCAAACAAATTCCACCTATTTCAGCTTTTTCTACTACAGCAGTTTTAAATCCTAACTGAGAAGCTCTAATCGCAGTTACATAACCACCAGGTCCACTTCCAATAACTATTACGTCGTATTTCATTGTATATGATTTTTTGTTTTCTAACTTTTTCAAAATCTATGTTTTTTGATATCAAACATAGATGCCAAATTAAAGGCACGCAAATTTAATGAATCTATATTTATTTTTACAATTCCTCTACTTATTTATGAAAAATGTAAAATAATATCACAGTATTAATTTTATGATAAAAAAGAACGCTTTTTTCTTATAGGTATATTGATTCTAGTGTTTCAAAGTAGGTTTTTTGTAAAAAACACCACTAGAAAAAGTAAGAGATTTTCTTAGTAAAAGGTTAAATCTGATCTGAATCTGTAGGTATGTTATTAAAAACAACATCGTTAATATTCCTTTTTTTGCAAATTTTAAAAAGGAGTAAGTTGATACAAATATGTAGTAATGGAAGTACCAAAAAGGCTAGAAATGGAACCCCAAAAAGTTGGTAGGGTACATAGTAAGTCCATACCCCCAAGGCAATGGTAATCATTTCACCAAAGGCTGGGAATACACAAGCGATAAACCCGATGATAAACAACTTGTTTTTTAATGATTTATCTGAAAGTGTTTCAATGAGTTTCTTTTCAATTTTATAAATAAATGGAAAGGAGAGTAGCCATGCAAATGGTAGCCAATAAGGTAATTTGGGTGTAATATTATGGTATTCCCAAAGATTGAAACTGACTCCAATGTATTCTACAATCAAACCGCTAATAGCAGTGAATAGCATTCCTATAGGTAAAATCCAATTTTTCACACCATTTTTAAAAGATAGGGTATAAGTAACTTGTATGGTTCTAGCCGCTAATAGTAAGGCTAACACAATATGGTGCTTATGTAAAACTCCTAAAACCACCCCAGCGATAGTTATTTTTAGGGTTGCTTTTAGGAGCTCTATAAAGAATGTTTTTTTATCAGAAATCATGGAATCGATTACATGCGTTCAGGAACATCAATTCCAAGTAATTCAAAAGCCGATTTGATAACCTCTCCAACTTTTTTTGATAATTGTGTTCTGAAGATTTTTAAATCTTCGTCCTCACAACCTAGTATATAGGAGCTTTGATAGAAAGAATTGTATTCTTTCACTAAATCATATGTGTAATTTGCAATCAAAGCAGGACTTTGATTTTTTGAGGCTAATTGAACCGTTTCTGGAAACAATTGAAGCTGTTTGATTACAGCACGTTCTTTTTCGCTAATTGAAATTGAATTGATAGGAGTGGAGTATTCAAAAGTAGCCTTTCTTAAAATAGACTGAATTCTGGCATAAGTATATTGAATAAATGGTCCTGTGTTTCCGTTAAAGTCAATGGACTCTTTAGGGTCAAATAAAATTCTTTTTTTAGGATCTACTTTTAAAATATAATATTTTAGGGCACCCATCCCAATTATCTTATATAACTCTTCTTTTTCTTCATCAGAATAGCCATCTAACTTCCCTAATTCTTGAGAAATTTCTCGAGCTGTATTTGTCATTTCCTGCATAAGATCATCTGCATCTACAACAGTACCTTCTCTAGATTTCATTTTTCCAGAAGGTAAATCTACCATACCATACGATAGGTGAAACATATTATCTGCCCATGAAAATCCAAGTTTTTTAAGAATTAAGAATAATACTTTAAAATGATAATCTTGTTCATTTCCAACTGTATAGGTTAAAGAATCAATGTCATAATCTTTAAAACGTTCAATAGCAGTACCAATATCTTGTGTGATATAAACTGAAGTTCCATCAGATCTTTGAACAATCTTTCTGTCCAATCCTTCTTCAGTCAAATCAATCCAAACAGAGCCGTCAGCATCTTGCTCAAATATTCCTTTTTTCAAACCTTCGGCAACAACATCTTTTCCTAAAATATAAGTATCGCTTTCATAATAGTTTTTGTCGAAAGCTACCCCAAGGTTTTTGTAAGAAATATCAAATCCGTCATATACCCATTGGTTCATTTTTTTCCAAAGTTCGATCACAGCTTCATCACCAGACTCCCATTTTAAAAGTATTTCTTGCGCTTCTATTAAAAGAGGAGCTTGTTTTTTAGCTTCCTCTTCAGTAACACCACTTGCAATAAGTTCATTGATTTCTTTTTTGTACTCTTGATCAAATTTCACATAGTAGTTACCTACTAATTTATCACCTTTTATACCAGTGTTTTCAGGATTCTCTTTTTTACCATCATTCCCATTGGGAGCAAATTTTTCCCAGGCAAGCATACTTTTACAAATATGAATTCCTCGGTCATTGATAATTTGCGTTTTAAAGACTTTTTTACCTGCCCCTGCAATAATGTTTGATACAGAGAAACCTAATAAATTATTTCTAACATGGCCTAAATGCAAAGGTTTATTTGTGTTAGGAGATGAGTATTCTACCATGACAGCCTTATCCTCCTTGTTAGGAGTAACAATTCCAAAATTTTCTGTTGGGAAAAATGAAGCGAAACTGTCAATAAAATAATTTTCAGAAATAACAAGGTTTAAGAATCCTTTAACCACATTAAAATCTTCAACAAGAGCTATGTTTTCTTTTAGGTAAGTTCCTATTTGTTCACCGATAACTGCAGGATTTCCTTTAATTGTTCTTAACAAAGCAAAGATAACTATGGTGATATCACCTTCGAAATCTTTTTTCGTAGCTTGAAATTCTACATTTTCTATTTCTTTATCAAAAATTTTAGCCGCAGCTTCCTTTACGGCAATTGTTAAAGTGTTTTGGATACTCATTTATCTTGAAATTTTGAGCTGCAAATTTAACAATAATTAGATGGCTCTAAATAATTATTCAGTAAAAATATTCGGTTCGAGGATACAAGTATTCAAAAAGGGTTTTTTACTGCGGCAATAAGCTTATATTTGCTGTCTAATTAAAGCGAATTGTTATGGCAAATATGGAAGCTAGACTAGCAACTTTACACAAAGATGCTAAAGATGTTGAAAAAGACACATTAAAATATTTTCAACGTTTAAAAAAGCGTACTCCAAAAACATTGGATTTAACAATGCGTGATTTGCATGATAAGGAGTTTGAGAAAACGGATTGTATGACATGTGCAAATTGTTGTAAAACTTCAAGTCCAATTTTTACAGAAAAAGACATTCAAAGAATTTCTAAGCATTTTAAGATGAAAGAATTCAAATTTATAGAGCAGTTTCTAGAGCGTGATTCAGATGATTTTTACGTGCTGCAACAGGTGCCTTGTCATTTTTTAGATGAAAATGATAACAGCTGTATGATCTATGATGTTCGTCCAAAAGCTTGTAGTGAGTATCCACACACAAATCGCAAAAAATTTATTCAAATAACGGATTTAACCGTCAAGAATGCTGAAATATGTCCTGCCACTTTTAATATAATTGAAAATCTTAAAAAAGCCATCCCGTTAGGAGGAAAGGCAAGTCCGGAGTCTAAGTTTAAATAGTTTGTTATGTCGCAAGAATTAATAAAACGATCCGGTTTTTCTTTTTATGCATTTGGTGATGCCTCTTCTGAAAAAGATTTTTTTGCTAAAAATTTTGTTTTTTTTGCAAAAGGAAAATCTGCCTATTTTAGTTTTGATTTGATGAAAAAGCTGGA
Source organism: Flavicella sp. IMCC45537 (assembly GCF_057197705.1). Classification (NCBI taxonomy): domain Bacteria; kingdom Pseudomonadati; phylum Bacteroidota; class Flavobacteriia; order Flavobacteriales; family Flavobacteriaceae; genus Flavicella; species Flavicella sp. IMCC45537. Next base: position 922,287 of record NZ_CM170067.1, on the reverse strand, counting down.
TTATTTTTTCTTCCTAACCGATAAAGAAGATTATGATACGTATGTATTTGAAGAGTCTTTTGTGATAAAAAAAATAATTTCTATTCTAGAAAAAGGAGAAGAATATGATCATTTTAAACTTCAAATAAAAACGGATACCGTTTTTGAATTGAACCTAAGTAATATAAAGGTTCAACATAATGCAATCGTTTTTCAGTCTTTTCAATAAAGTTGATTCTTTTATTTGTTTTTTTCTCAGTATTTTTGAAAGTATATAAAAAATGAGATGCTATGAGTACAACTTCAAAATGGATTGCAGGTTTAATGGTTGGACTGTTCGTTGGAGCAGTCGCAGGAGTCCTATTAGCACCAAGTTCGGGTGATGAAACACGTGAAGAATTATTAGGTAAAATAGATTTGCTTAAAGAAAAAATAAATGAACTTATTGAAAAAGGTGGTGAGTTTACTACTGAAAAAGTTGCCTTGTTAAAAGATAAAATAAGCGCTTTAGAAAAGGAGATTGAAGGACAAGAAATAGTCTAAAAGAACTTGATTAAATGAAGGAAGAAATTACTAAATATATAGAACTTAAATTAAAGTTATTCAAATTTGAAGCCACCGAAAAGGTAGCTGATATCAGGGCGAAATTATTTTTTGATATCGTGTTTATTTTTTTATTCTTCTGTTTTTTGCTGTTTTTAGGGTTTACCATGGCGTTATTGCTCAATGCGGCATTTGATAGTACTTATTTAGGATTTGTAGCCTTTACCTCGTTGTTATTAGTAACAATGTTGTTTTTAATATGGAAACGAAAAAAAATAATTCGTAAAATATTTACGAATTACCTTGATAGAAATATACCCTCTTAAATTGTTTTGATATGAAAAAATCAAATTTTCACTTGCAAAAAGAAATATTAAAGACAGAGATATCTCTTCAAGAAAAAATATTGGAGCAAAAATTTCAAACTACTGTAAATCCTCAGAATTTAGTTTTGAAAATTTTACCAGACATTGCGAAGCGGTTTTTAAAGTTTGAAGGGAAACAGCTTTCATCTTCGTTTGCAGAAAAAGTAAATGAGGTTTTAATAAATGTACTGACAGAGTCTCAAAAAATTATTGGTGGTGTTTCTCATCTTGTAACAATTATAAAAGAGCTCAAACAAATATTTAAAACAAAAAAAGCATCTAAATTAAGTTAGATGCTTTTTTTGTTTTATAGGGTTTGGGTTAGAAGTTGATGTATTTAGCAGGGATGTATTTGTATTTTTTACCCGCTCTAATAATGAGTGAAATCATTGGAGTAAAAGAATAAGCCCAGCCAGCATCACCACCAAGATTAGCGGTTCCGAATAATGGGGCTATAGCAACTGTATGTTGTTTGTCGAAAATATAGGTAAATACAGGTCCACCTCTTACAAATTCTATACCTGTAAAATCTTCACTCCATCTATAAAAAGGTCCAACCAATCCACTTACAATAAATTTTTCACTTACAATTTTGTTATAGGTGATTACATACCTGAAACCGTGTCTTAAGTTTCCTTTGGTATCAATATCCATTTGGTATTTTATTTGGTTTACAAACTGGCCTTTTAATACATTTTTATCATTGGTGAAATTAAATTTTCTTACACCTCCTAATCCGAATCTAAAATCTTGTCTATCCGTTTTAACACTTGCTCTAAAATCAGGTGCTATCTCCCATTTTGCGTTAGGGGAGTAGGTTAAAACACCTTCATAGTACCATTCTTTTAAGGCACTCATATTTTCATTAACACGCCATTGTAATTCATGAGAATGTTGAAAATCATTTTGACCACCAAAAACAATTTTATTCCCCACAAGTAGCCAATTATCCCATCGATTAATGTCGTCTTGAGCTTGTGCAAAAAAAGAAGTAAATAAGAAAGCAAGAATTACTAATCGGGTTGTTTTCATAAATCTAGATTATTTCAATTGATTATAGGGCTATTCTTCCTCTAATACCGGCAATAAAAATGTTGTTTGTGTTCGGATTTAAAGCAGGGTTTACCAAATATTGAAGGTCGGGTGATAATGCAAATCTGTTTGAGAAATTTATTTTATAAAAGATTTCTGCCGTAATTTGATTGTCTAAATCAGGTCCAAAAGAAGTTTCGTTAACTTCACCCCAACCTAAAGATACTCCTAATAAACTCCCCTGTTCTGTAGTTTGATAAGCGAAGCCACCAACCAATGATTTTTGCAATAGAGTTCCTCCGTCTTTAGCATAGCCCCCTCTTAAAAAAGGATGCAGTCCATTTTTGAAATAATGAGTTGCAGAGAAAGCGAGTCCCCAACCCGGTAGTGATGCAGTTACAGGACTACCATCAGAATGCCAATACGTAAGATGTATATTATCAAGAAAGAAACGGTCTTTTCCGGTGGTGTATCCAAATTCTACACTTTTAAAATAGTTGTTGTTTGAAAAAAATGAATTGAAATTATCCCATGGTTTCGTCGGGTCCGACCCAGCATCACTGATGCTCGCGATTCCATAAATATTGTCTGTTATATACATCGCAACAGCCGCACCTAATGCAGCATCATTGGGAATATATACAGCTTCTGATCCGGTACTAAATTGGAAGTTCATAAAACCAGTCCAAGGACTAGCATATGCATAAACGTCTACATAATCTGTGGCATCCAAGAGTCCGGCTACAAAGGATATTCTTCCATCCATTAACCGTTGTCTCCAATAAAAGTTGGTCATTCTAAAGCCATCTTCGTTAAAAGCGGGTACCTGCATTCCAACATAACCCATTTCAAATCCGAAATTCTTTGGGGTTATCGCTGTGTATTTATGTCGGTGCTCTATTTTGTAAACCAGCGCTCCGTTGTTTTTAGAACCTCGGTTCACAAGTTCCCATGAACCATATAATCTTACCATTCCAGCTGCGGAAGATTGATCTCCCAAACTCTCTGAGGCTCCAAAGTAGACAGAGGAATAATCAACTCCAAAATCAAAACCTGACTTTTCTTTTAATTTACCTTTAGCATCAAAATAAGATTTCATAAAGTCGAATTCGAATATAGAAGATTTATCCTGAGCTAGTTGGTTGTCAACTTGATCTTTACTACCTAATTTGTAGTCCTCATCTTTTTTAGTGTTTTCAGATTGTGCATAAAGAGCTCCTAAGTTCAGAAGCATTAAGGTGTATAAGGTGTATTTTTTTATCATAGTTTATGGTTTACCAAGGAAGATTAATTACAGGAGTTATTTGAAAGAATATGCCCCAACTAGGTCCAATAGCTTCGGGTCTTGTAACATAATATTGAGCTTGGAGTGTGAATTTAAGAGGTGTTTTTCCTATCAATTGAGTTTTTGCGAAACCTAGATTTAGCGGAATTGAAAAATCTATGTCGCTAGCAGTTATGTAATTAGCAGTAGGGATGGGGCTACCTCCAATTTGCCAACCATTTCCTACAGGAAACCAATAAAATAGCTGTGCAGTCCCGGTATTAACTTTATTGTTGTTTTCATTGTGTCCAGAAATTCCCCACCAATGCTGCCATAAAACCCCAAGGACTCCCCATTTTTTTACAACCCCTACTAAAGCAACGGGTCCGATCTGGAATTGATTTTTCCCTAATGAAGTCTCGCTTGCTGTGGGAAAGAACATCGTAGGACCTGCACCCCAGATAAAACCTTTTTCATTCATTGTTCCATACATTGCCATTAATCCAATATCTCCCAATCCTCTTTCTGTAGACCATGTCCCTGCTTGGTTAACAGGAGCTGCGGCTACAGGTAAACTAGGTCGAATACTGATACTTCCTTTTTTTAGTTTAACAGGGATTGTAGGCATGAAAACTAGTGCTGAAGTATGTTGATTTGAAGCTCCTGAAATGGAACCATCCCATCCTGTGTAGGTTCCTTGGAATGTTAGACTTGCTAATGTTCCTACAGGATTTGACAGTTCTTGGGCTATTTCATCGGCAGATTTTTCAGTGGCTTTTTGAGCATTAATTTGAAAGAGTGCGATAATTGTTCCAATGGTTAGTAATTTTCTTTTCATACTAGTTTATCAAATTAAAAAAGATCAAATCTTAAAATCATTAATCTAGGATTAGTAAATATTAATAATAATGGATATTTAGACAGTAAACTGATTTATTTTGCTTTATAATTGAAAGAGTATTTTGCTGAAAATTGCAATCTGTAAAAACCATCACCTGATCCATCTTCTAGTCCACGATAGGCATACATGGTTTCAATTCCAAAAAGTAAATTTTTATCAGGTTGGTAAATAATATTTGCCGATCCGCTCCATGCATTTTTATTTGCGTTTTGCTTTGTGATATTCTTTGGGTTTTCAGCATTTAAAAATGAATAATTAACACTAGAACGCCATTTATGGTTCCAATGATGCAGATAAGATACGAAACCATTTGTAGATTTGATAGCTTTCAAATCTCCTTGATCATTCACAATAGAACTGTTTAGAAAAGCTAAAGCAAGATAACGACCTAAACCATTTCCATAAGTACCTTGAATTCTAAGATCGTCGCTTTTACCGATATTAAACTTTGCACCACCCGTGATCCCATAGGCATTAAAACTTTTACGATTTTCATTAATGTCGTAGTATCTTGGGTTTCTATAGATAGCTGAAACCCCTGCAGTACCCCAATTCCCATTAAAATTTCTTCGTAGGATAATGTCGGGTATTCCACCTGAAGAAATTACAAATGGTCCGCCATCGTTTGGAGTAACGGTAGATTCTGGTACCTCTAAAGAAAACTGCCAGTGTTTCGTGGAATAACGAATTTGAGGCTGTCTATTGAACACAATTCCTTCAGCAGCTCCAGAAAAATCGAGATCATCAGGGATGATAACAATCATAAATGTTGACCAGGTTTGGCCAAAAAGCCATTTTTCATAATTGATATAAAAATGTCTGATTCTTGGATTGTATGAGTTACTAACTCTAGCATCTCCTGCCGCTGAAAGTAAAAAATCCATTTCAAAATAAGCTTCAATTTTTTTGTTGTTTTGCAATATTTGATCAAAATCTAAATAAAATCTTGATTCTTTAATATGCATATGTGTATCGTATGTCTGTTTACCACCAACCGGAATAGCACTTGGCAAATGAATATCTCTTAGTGGACTTTCAGGATCGGTAAGTTCTCCTCCCTCAAATACGGTGATCATAGCATCCATTTTAGCAAAGCCTCCTATCGAAAAATTTGTTTTTTGTTGCTTAGGAGCTTGGGAAAAGATAGCTGTCGGTAAAAGAAATAATAAGAATATTTTTTTCATTGCAATAGGGTTAGAGAAAACAAAAAACAATCTAGCATCCTTAAAGATAGTAGATTGTTTTTGGTTTTTGTGAAAAGTGAAGATTATTTACCTAAAGTATTTTTGTAAATAATCCCATCTTTCATAATTATTTTCATTGTTTTGATACCTTTTCTTACAGGAGCATCAAACCATTTTTCATTTCCTCCGATTACTGAAATATCTTCCAAAGGATTTCCGTCTACTAAAAGTAAATCTGCGTAAGCACCTTCTTCAACAACTCCTAGTTTTCCATCTGGGTATGGATCCATAAACTCACCTGAAAGTTTTACAATTTCTCCATTTACAGAGGTAAGCGCTTTTAAGTAATAATGGTTTCCGAAGTAATGGGCACCTAAATATATTTGATGGTCATTTTGTTTGTTACAAGCATCTGGCATACCTACACAATCTCCCTGATATCCTAATTTTGGACGATGTTTTTTAACATTTTCAATATATCCTTTAAAGGCTTCTTGAGCAGAATTAGCTTTTCTTGCAGAAGCTTTACTTGCAGAGATAGCAGAAACTTGTGATAAAGCAGGAGAGAAAGCTTGCATATTAGTTGTCATATAAGCACCTTTTTTCTTCATTAATTTAGCAACATCACCATCAAACATAAAACAGTGCTCAATTGTTTTTACACCATTTTCTAAGCAACGCATGATTGATTTTTTACTATAAGCATGTGACATTACATAGGTACCATAGGCATCTGCTACTTCCACAGCTGCTCTAATTTCTTCAGGGCCGTACGCATCTAACTGCCAAGGGTCAAATTGTGATACTACACCGCCACTAGACATAATTTTTATTTGAGAAGCACCTTGCATAAAGTTTTGACGAGCCGCTGCTTTAATTTGATCAATCCCATCTGCAGTAATGGTCATTCCTAATTTACCTCCGCTAGATTGAATCCCGTTAAAGGTTTCATTTGGTGTATTGAAATTTCTAAAATCAGCATGAGAACCGGTTGGTCCAATGAAACCACCAGAAGGATAAATTCTAGGTCCTAAAACCAAGCCAGCATCAACAGTTTTTTTTAGTCCAGCACCCATTCCACCAGCATCTCTCCAAGTTGTAAAACCAGAAAGTAAAGCATTTTTAGCGTTTACAGTAGAGCGTACGGCTAGTTCTTCCCAATTTCTACTATTCTCAATGTCACTTATAGAATGGCCGTTCATTTGTAAATGACCATGTCCTTCGATCAATCCGGGCATTAAGGTCATTCCTTTTCCATCAATAACTTTAGTGCCTTTTGGAGCAGCAATATCTGCAGCTATTGTTTTAATTAGATTGTTTTCAATTAAAACAGACATTCCAGAAGTCAGTGTTTCTGAAGTTCCATCAAAAATTTGAATATTATTAAATAAGATATACTTGTTTTTTTCTTTTTGTTTTTTTTGCGCCGAAAGTGTAAATACACTTAACACCAGGGCAATATATAGCGACAGTAGTGATTTTTGTTTCATAGAAGTATCATTAAGTTTTATAAAATAAAAATAGAAAAAAATTATTACAATCCAAACCTGTAATTAAGGGAGAGCATGAGTTGTTGTTTTGATTTTAAAAATCCATATTCTCCTCTAAATTGCCACTTGTCGTTGTGCTGATAATTGAAGCCCAATAGCATGTTCCATTCATATTCCAATCGTTTGTTGAATTTGTAATATACATTTTGATCCACAACCCCACGAACCAAATTATAGGTTGCTTCTGCTCTAATTTTTTCGGCTAAAGTCAGATCACCCCAATAATCGCCGTTACCATTAGGAACATCACCATTTTTAAAACTATTCCAATGATTGTCTAAGTTTTGCTTGTCTTCTTCTGTGATTCCAAGTGCTTCATCAAAGGCAATATTACCAGAAGTTTGGCTGTCTAATTTTTGAAACTGTGCACCTCCCCAAATTGCCCAAAAACGTCCTTTGGTGGGGGTCATGATTCTTTTGATAACTCTCATACCACTTACATTTACCAAAACCGGTTTGTCAAGTCTAGCATTGGTAGTCCAAGACCATGAGTAATCTGCAGCAATGTTAATAGGTCCGACTGGAGCAACGGCAAGTAAATTTAAACCATAATATTTTCCACGTATATCAGTAGTACTTTTTATCAAGTCGCTACCTACCACACTGAATGTAATGTCTTGTTCTCCCCAAACTTCTCCATAATATCCACCCACTGAAAAAAATGGAAGAATCCAAGTGTCTAAGCGAGCATTGACAGTATTTATTCTACCTTCAGAAGGGCCAAAATCTAGAATTCCATCAAGAGCGAAATAATTTGTAGGTGGTGTTTGATCATCACTAATAGCCATTTCAAAATTATCAATCACAATACCTTGTTTGTTAAACAGGGTTCCGAGCATCACACCAAATGGTTTTTGTAATTCATATCCTTTAGCATAGGCTTTTTTTCCTAAAATAGGTAACACATAAGGATATTCTTTACCTATTTGAGTAGAGTCTATGGTTTGTGATTGAGAGGTAAAAGTAAAAAAGATACATATAAATATAAAGTATGTTTTATGCATAATTTAGGTTGTAAATGTTGGCTTTATGTATAGTGTTGATAAAATAAAAATAAGACAAAAATGGTAAATAAAAAAGACTACAATTATTGCAGTCTTTTTTATTTAATATTTATTAATTTTTAAGGAGTGATATTTTGCACTATAGCCAAATAAAGTGGCATCCCAATGGTTATATTTACAGGGAAAGTAACCGCTAAGGCCATTGGTAAATATAAACCTGGGTTTGCTTTTGGTACTGCCATTTTCATTGCTGCAGGTACAGCTATATAAGAAGCACTTGCGGCTAGAATAGCAAAAATAAATCTATTAGAAATGTCATCTGTAATGTAACCACTAAGGATTCCGAAGATGCTACCATTGATTAGGGGTATTAATATGGCAAAAATAAATGGATATATTCCCTTAGCGATTAATGCATTTAATTTACGACCACTAACAATTCCCATATCTAATAAAAATATGGCTAGGAAGCCTTTAAATAAATCATCTGTAAATGGTTTTATATCATTGGCTTGTTCTGCACTAGCAAGGTAGCCAATCACTAAACTTCCCATAATTAATAGTACACTTCCGTTGGTGAGGGAGTGTTTCAAGGCATCTTTTTTGTTGATTTTGTCGTCATTGTTTTTATTGTATAATGATATTAGTATCAAACCGGCAATAATAGCGGGACTCTCCATAATAGCCATAATCGCAACCATATGACCATCCATATGTAAACCTTGCGCTTCTAAATATGAGATAGCCGTAACAAAAGTTACTGCACTTACAGAGCCATAGGCAGCAGCAATTGCCCCTGCGTTTTGAATAGTGAATTTCTTTTTTAAAATAAAAAACGTGTAAATGGGTATGGCTACAGCAATAAAGATTCCAAATAGCATGGAATATATAATCTCACTATTAAATTCTTCATGAGAAAGCTCTTGCCCTCCTTTAAAACCTATGGCAAATAAAAGGTAAAGAGAGATGAATTTTGAGGAATTGGGGGGGATTTCTAGATCACTCTTCAAGCAAACAGCTAGGATACCTAGAATAAAAAATAATAAAGCAGGGTTGGTTAAATTACTGATAAGTAGATCAATGTTCATTTTTTGTTATTTGATGATTTATATTGATTTGTGATAAAAATTTTTTGATACTTCTGAATTTTTTACATCTATAATAGACGACGACAATTCAGTGATAATAAGTTCCAATAAAACGTTTTTAGGAGTTTTCTTGATTTCATTAAGAACTTTTTTCTCTTGAAGAATTTTTTTACGAATTTCATTGGTGTCGGTATCTTGAGATTCACATTTTTTTAAAAGTTCTAAGTTGAGGGTATTCAACTTTTTTTGGATGATTTTTTTTAATTTTTCATTTGATAAAGACATCGAATTAGTGGAGTTTTGAATATTCATTTTGTTCTTATTAAAATTAGACATTGCAAAAGTAATTGCTCATAGTCATAAATTTTTATTTATGTTTGTAATGAATTGTATTAAAATATTTTATGAATTATACTTTGAATCAATTGCAAATCTTCTTGAAAATAGTTGAAACGCATAGTATCACTAAAGCTTCAGAGGAGTTGTATTTAACACAACCTGCAGTTTCTATTCAGTTAAAAAATTTTCAATTACAGTTTGATATTCCACTGACAGAAGTGATTGGTAGAAAAATTTATATTACTGAATTCGGTAAAGAAATTGCTGTTTTAGCACGTGAAATTATTGATGGAGTGGAGCAGATAAAAGCAAGAAATTTAGCATTTCAAGGCAAGGTTTACGGAAAATTAACCTTATCCATTGTGTCTACGGCCAAATATGTAATGCCCTATTTTTTGAGTAAATTTATCAGAATGTACCCTGAGGTAGAATTAGAAATGAATGTAACTAACAAATCTAGTGTTGTTAAAGATTTGGAGAATAATCTAGTTGATTTTTCCTTAGTTTCTGTGATGCCGGATACTATAAATTTAGGTAGTTATGAGCTTTTAGCAAACAGGTTGTATTTGGTAATTAAATCAGATGTTGATATTCCAAAAGGTGAATCTGCTAAGCAAATTTTAGAAAATTTTCCTCTTGTTTATAGAGAGTTAGGATCTGCGACTCGTTTTTCTATGGAGAATTTTATTAAAAAAGAAAATGTATCCAATATTAAAAAGATTGAATTGACTTCAAATGAAGCTGTTAAGCAAGCAGTTTTAGCAGGGATGGGTTGCTCCATTATGCCGCTAATTGGTCTAAAGAATGAAATTTTAAATGGGAGTTTGAAAATTATTCCGTTAAAAAACTTACCCATTGAAACGCAATGGTCCCTTGTGTGGCCAAGCGGAAAAAAAAGAACCCCTGTAGTAGAAAAATATTTTGAATTTTTAGATACCTATAAACAAGAGATTATCGAGGAATACTTTTCATGGCACGATAGTTATCTCTAATTTTCAGGTTTATGGGTAAAGTAAATACTTGGCTCTTTTTACTTTAAATTTTATAAGATCGTTTTGCCATGATTGCTCTATTTCTTCTGCCGTTTTATTATTTTCTAGCTGCTCTTGTAATTTTTTATTCCCAGCGTGAATGGTAAATGTTTTGCCAAAAAAATCTTTTTTGTTTGGGTATTTCTTGTAAGCATTCATTAGAAAAGAGATATCTACTTTAGAGCGTTTTTTTGTTTTTGATAAATCGTAACCGTAACATTTTTTATTTTGATCTTTTGGGTATTTACTACCAAAATTAGCAACAGGAAAATATGCAAATAACGTATTTGGAAATTTTGAAGATCCATAACGTTGGAATTGATATTCGGTTCCTCGACCTGCATTGATAGGAGTTCCTTCAAAAAAACCTAAGCTAGGGTATAGGTTGATTGATTTTGAGTTGGGGAGATTAGGTGAGGGCCTTATTGGTAAATCATATTCTTTCTGATGGTTATATTTTTTTAAAGGGACTATAGTTAAATCACATTGAATTTTGTTTTTCAACCATTGTTCTCCATTGATCATTTTAGCATATTCTCCGATAGTCATTCCATATACCAAAGGAACTGCATGCATGCCAACAAAACTTTTATATTGAAGGTCTAACGTTGGGCCATCTATGTAGTGCGCATTTGGATTGGGCCTGTCTAGTACTATTACAGGAATATTGTTTTCCGCGGAGGCCTCCATGACATAGTGCAAAGTTGAGATATAGGTATAAAAACGTACCCCAACGTCTTGGATGTCAAATACAACGATGTCAATGTTTTTTAGCTGCTCTTTAGTTGGTTTTTTATTTTTTCCATACAGAGATATAATTGGTAAGCCAGTTTTTGTGTCTATTCCATTTGCAACATGTTCGGCGGCATCTGCTTTTCCTCTAAACCCGTGTTCTGGAGAAAACACCTTGATAATTGAAACATCATGAGAAACCAAAGAATCCACAAGATGAGTATACCTATTTCTAGAGGTTTTGTGGAAAATCACTGAGGTTTGATTTGCTACAATGGCAATTTTTTTATCAGCTAGTAATGGTAGGTAGTTTTTTGTCTGGTTGGCTCCTACAGAAATCTGTTGTTGTGATTGACATGAAAATTGTAATCCTGTGAAAACGAAAACAAGCATAAAATTAAGGAGCTTAATTTTGTCATGTATGAAGCCATTAAAATCTTTTTGCTTTGTAGGATTTGCAAAGGAATTATATGTATTTTTGAATCTCAACATTGATACGAATAAATTGAATTACGAATTATTTTTAGCCAAACGTTTTACCGCCTCTAAAAAGCATAAAAGTAGTATATCATCACCAATAATAAAAATTGCTATTACGGCCATTTCAATTGGAATTCTATTAATGTTAATAACGGTTTCTACTGGAGTTGGACTTCAGAACAGAATACGAGAAAAAATATCTGTATTCAAGGGGCATATTCAGATTACGAATTATGACAATAATACTTCGGAAACTACACAAAACCCGGTAGCTAAAAGTCAAGAATTTTACCCAGATTACACCATGTTAAACGGTGTGTCTAAAGTACAACCTTTTGCTACAAAAGCAGGGGTTATTAGAACAGAGAAAGATTTTGAAGGTGTTGTTTTGAAAGGGGTGGATGAAAATTATGACTGGTCAGGTATAAAAGAATATTTGGTTGAAGGTAAAATTCCGTCAGTTTTAGAAAAGACTATTGGTAAAGAAGTTTTAATCTCTAAAATTCTTGCAGATAGGTTAGGCCTAAAGGTTTCGGATACATTTGATATGTATTTTATCAAAGAAAATTCTTCAAGACTGCCGAATAGGAGAATTTTTACGGTAACTGGCATTTATAATTCAGGCTTTAAGGATTTTGATGAGAGTTTTATTTTAGGAGACTTAAAGCAAATTCAAAAATTAAATAAATGGACTACCAATCAGGTGGGAGGTTTTGAGGTTTTTGTAGATGATTTCTCAAAAATTAGTGAAACAGGACTATCCGTATACAAAGAGATAGATCCCATGTTGAATAGTCAAACTTTACTAGAGCTTTTTCCTGCTATTTTTGAATGGTTAAAGTTGTTTGATACAAATATTGCGGTAATTATTGGAATTATGATATTGGTTGCTGGAATTAATATGATTACGGCCTTGTTGGTATTGATATTGGAAAGGACTCAAACTATTGGAATTCTAAAGTCGCTAGGTAGTACCAATTGGAGTATCAGAAAAATGTTTTTGTACAATGCCTCTTATTTAATTTTTAGAGGTCTGTTGATAGGGAATGTTTTGGGAATAGGACTTTTGTTGATTCAAAAATATTACCAAGTGATACAATTAAATCCTGAAACTTATTATGTGAGTAGTGCTCCGGTTAGTATCAATCTTTGGCATGTATTGTTGCTGAATTTAGGTACACTTGTATTATGTTTGGTAATGTTGTTGGTGCCATCTTATATAATAACAAAAATTAGTCCTGCAAAGGCTGTTAAATTTGCTTAAGAATTTCTAAAATTCATAAAAAAACATCCCCATTGATAAATTATCAATGGGGCTGTTTTTATAGTATAAACGGATTGTTATCCGAAAATTTGATCTTTAGAAAAATGAAACTCAGATTCTAAAAGAGCATTTTCATCGCTATCAGATCCATGTACTGCATTTTCTGTAACGGAAGTAGCAAAACTTTTACGAATGGTTCCTTCAACAGCATCGTCCGGATTGGTTGCACCGATTAATAGTCTAAAATCTTCAACCGCATTTTCTTTTTCTAGAATGGCTGCTACAATAGGACCACTGGTCATGAAAGCAACCAATCTTTCAAAAAAAGGAAGTCCCATGTGTACTGCATAAAATTTTTCAGCATCGTTTTGAGAGAGTTGTGTTAATTTCATTGCAACTATTTTAAATCCAGATGCATTTATTTTTTCAAGAATAGCACCAATGTTTCCCTTAGACACAGCGTCTGGTTTTAACATTGTAAATGTTCTATTTGTTATCATGTTTAATTTTTTTATCTACATTTTGTGCGCAAATATACTTTATTCTATTGAAAAATAAGTTACTGCAAAACAATGCTTTTATGAACCTTTGGTTCTGCGTTAAAAATTAGGATTTATATTAAGTTTTTTTAACTTTTTTTTTGCAGGATTAATAAAATCAAGGCTTATTTAAATCGTATATTCGCAAACTATGAATGAAAATGAAATTAAAGAGATAAAAGAGTTGTTGTCAACTCCTAAAAATATTGTTTTAGTAGCGCATAAAAATCCTGATGGTGATGCCATTGGTTCTACTTTGGGAATGCAACATTACTTAAAGCAAAAAGGACATAAAGCAACAACGGTTTTACCAAATGATGTACCAGAATTTTTACAATGGTTGCCAGGGGTAGAGACTGTTTATAAATATGATAAACAAAACAAACAATCCAAACGTGCTTTGGAGGAAGCTGATATTGTTTTTGTTTTAGACTTTAATGCTTTTCATAGAGTGGGTGATGATATGCAAAAAGCCTTAGAAGAATATAAAGGGACGTATATTATGATCGACCATCATCAGCAGCCAGATCCAATTTCTAAGTACATTTACTCTGATACTTCTATTTGTTCTACTTGTCAGATGGTGTATCATTTTATTGAAAAAGTGGGGGAGTTAGATTTGATAAATGCAGATGTGGCTACTTGTTTGTATACTGGAATTATGACAGATACAGGTTCTTTTAGGTTTCCATCAACCACCAGTACAACCCATAAAATAATAGGAGAGTTAATAGATAAAGGTGCTGATAATGCTAAAATTCACGATAAGGTTTTCAATGCAAATTCATATAGTCGTTTGCAACTGATGGGAGCTGCATTAACTAATTTAACAGTTCTTAAGGAATATCATACTGCCTATATTACGCTGTCACAACAGGAATTAGATATGTATAATTACCAGAAGGGTGATACCGAAGGTTTGGTAAATTATGGACTATCAATGAAGGGGATATATTTGGCTGCCATATTTATTGAAGATGTAGAACAAGGAATTATTAAAATTTCGTTCAGATCTAAAGGGCGTTTTTCAGTGAATCAATTTTCTCGTAATCATTTTAATGGAGGTGGGCATGACAATGCAGCTGGAGGTAGATCATTGACATCTCTTGATGACACTGTAAAACAATTTTTAACGGAGTTAAAAGGATATAAAAAGGAATTAGCTGCTTCTTATGAAAATTAAGTTTCTCTTACTTTTGTTAGGGCTTAGTATTTTGTCATGTGCTAAGGATAAGCCGAGATACGCAGTTTCTGTTTCAAAAAGATCTAACCTAGAGAAAACAATTGCTTTAAATAAGCGTTTGTTTTCAGAAGAAAAGGCTTTGATGGAAAAATATATGCGCATGGATTCAACTTTGACCTATATAAATTCTAATAAAGGTTTTTGGTATGCATATGTAAATAAAGAAGAAAAAGGAAGCACTCCAGTGAAAGGAGATGTAGTTTCGTTTGAACAAGAAATTATTGGTTTAGATGGAGTTATTTTATATGCAAAAAAAGACTTAGGTTTGCGTACCTATGTTGTAGATAAAGAACACATCATAAAAGGATTAAAAGAAGGTATTAAAATAATGAAGGAGGGGGAACAAGTAAAGTTTTTGTTTTCTTCTTTTGTAGCTTACAGAATGAATGGAGATAAAAACCGAATTATCGGAAGTAATGAGCCTATTGTAAGTAACATACATTTAGTAAAAATTAACAAGTAATATATAACAATTAAAATAACAAAAATGAAAATTAAAAGTATCGCAGTTCTTGGATTGGTTGCTACCGTAGCATTCACATCTTGTAATAAACAAAAAAGACAAGATAAATTATCTACAGAAATTGATTCTGTAAGTTATGCTTTAGGTTTGGATATGGCCAACAAGATTAAATTGAACTTTCCAAATGCAAATGGAACTGCATTTATCGATGGATATGAGGATGCAGCAGATACTGCTAGTGTAAAAGTTAAAGTGGCTGATATAGATAATATTTTGAGAACTTTTTTCATGAAGAAACAGCAAGAAGCTGCTATGAAAGCTGCAGATTCAACTGCTTCAGAAACAGAAAAAGTAAATAACAATACAAGTTCTAAATTATTAAGCGAGTATGATACAGTAAGTTATGCTTTAGGTTTAGATATGGCGATCAAAATGAAACCAAGTTTTGAAGAAATTAATGACCCATTATTTATTCAAGGATATAAAGACTTAGGGAATGAAAAAGTTTTATTACAATTAGATGGATTGGATAATATTTTAAGAACTTTCTTTATGGCTAGACAGCAAAAACAAGCTGAGGAGCAAGCAAACAAAGACTTTGGTCAAGTAAAAGAAGATGGTTTGAAATTTTTAGAGGAAAACAAATCTAAAGAGGGAGTTGTTGTTACTGAAAGCGGATTGCAATACAAAGTTATTCAAGAAGGGAATGCTACACATCCATCTGCTACAGATAATGTTACCGTACATTACCACGGAACAACACCTGATGGTACAGTGTTTGATAGTTCTGTTGACAGAGGTCAGCCAGCGTCATTTGGTTTAAACCAAGTAATCAAAGGATGGACAGAAGGATTACAATTAATGGGAGAGGGTGCTAAGTATACTTTTTATATTCCTCAAGAATTAGCATATGGTGCTAACCCAAGAGGAGGTGGTCCGATCAAGCCATTTATGCCATTGGTTTTTGAAGTAGAATTGATTAAAGTAAATAAGTAAAAATATGAAGTTTCTAAAAGCAATTTTTTCGTTTGTATCCATAGTAATATTAAGTTCTTGTTTGTCAGATCCAGAACCTGGTATAGAGCAATATTACCCAAATAGAGACGCAGGTATTGCTTTTTTAGAAGCTAATAAATCTAATGAAGGGGTTGTAGAGACCGAAACAGGTTTACAATATGAGATTCTGTCTGAAGGAGAAGGAGACTATTTGAGTGAGTTAGATATCATTAAAATGAAATATAAATCTACTCTTATTGATGATACGGTGTTGTATTCGAATCAAGCTTTAGAGGATGAGCAAGTAGGTTATAATCAAATAAGTACTTTGTTGGAAGGACTTAAAGAGGGGTTGCAGTATATGCAAATTGGAGGCCACTATAAGCTATACATTCCATACGAATTAGCTTATGGAGAGTCTTTAGATTATAATTTTATAAACCCTTATTCTGTTATTATAATGGAGATAGAACCGATGGAAAACGCGTTTATTCAATTTAAAAATAGTGGATTAAGATATGATATACTTGAAGAGGGAACTGGTGAAAAACCGGTTGCAAATAGTAGAGTAAAAGTTCATTATGAAGGTTCTTTCTTAAACGGTGTTGTGTTTGATAGTTCTATTGAGCGTGAAGAACCGTTTGAATTTTATGTAAATTCATCAGTAATTGAAGGCTGGGTAGAAGGTGTGCAATTGATGAATGAAGGAGCAAAGTATAGATTCTTTATGCCGCCTAATTTGGCGTATGGAACTGCTGGTAATGGTTTAATCCCTTCAAATACAGCATTAATATTTGAAATAGAGCTTATCGAAATATTAGATTAAATTTTTTATTTAATAGTAACTTATAATTGTAGCAATTTTTATACTTTATGTATAGGAATTGCTATTTTTGCTTTTAGAAAAAAAATACTATGAAAATATTTAAACTATTACCTCTCGTTATTATTGTAATCCTAATAAGTTGTGATCGCTCTCATCCTTATGATGGCATGTTTGCGGATATCGATACAGAGAAAGGTAAGATCATTGTAGAGTTGTTTTATCAAGAAACACCTATTACGGTTGCGAATTTTGTATCGTTGACTGAAGGTACCAATACAAGGGTGAGCGACTCTTTAATAGGGAAAAGGTTTTATAAAGGATTGCCTTTTCATAGAGTGGTTAAAGACTTTATGATTCAAGGTGGAGATATTTTAAGAAACGGAAAAGGAACACCAGGATATACTTTTGAAGATGAATTTCCAAAGGATAGTTTAGGAGAGTTGCTGCATAAACATGATTCTAAAGGAACCTTATCCATGGCAAATTCTGGTCCGAATAGTAATGGGAGTCAATTTTTTATTACACACAAAGAAACCTCTTGGCTAGATGGTAAGCATACCGTTTTTGGTAAAGTGATTGAAGGCTTGGATATTATTGATTCTATTCAGCAAGATGATAAAATTGTTTCTGTTTCTATTGTAAGAAAAGGGGAGACGGCTAAGAAGTTTATTCCAGAAAAAGCGATAGAAATCGCTAGAGAAAAGAAGCTTCAAGCAGAATTACTAGTAAAAGAAAAGTTTAAAAAAGATAGTTTGTTATTTTCTCTTTCAATGGAAGAAGAAAAAGCAAAAGTGTTGGCTTCAGGGTTGAAAATTTTGGTGTTGGATAAAGGTCATGGTAAAAGAGTTAAGGAAGGAGATAATGTAAAAGTGCATTACAAAGGATATTTTGTAGATGGAAAAGTATTTGATACTTCTTATAAAAGACATAAACCATTCCAGTTTACATTGGGTGTAGATAGAGTTATTGAAGGGTGGACAGAAGGTATTGCTCTATTAAATGCAGGTGATAAAGCACGATTTTTTATTCCATATGATTTAGCATATGGAGCAGGAGGCTATGGTCCTATTCCCGCAAAAGCAAAATTAATATTTGAAGTAGAAATTATTGAAATAGTAAAATAATGTTTGAAAAAATAATTCAGTTAGACAAGCAGCTTTTAATTTTCTTAAATAATTTAGGATCGCCACAATGGGATGGTCTATGGTTATTTATTACAAAACAATTCCATTGGGCGCCCGTGTTTATTTTGGTTATATTCTTGTTTTTTAGATATCTTGGTTGGAAAAAAGGGTTGTATCTATTGTTGTTTTTGGCTGTGCTAGTAGCATTTTCAGATCAGTTTGTAAATATGATTCGTGCAATTTTTGAGCGATTACGACCAAACAATGATCCAGAAATTCAAGATCAGTTAAGAACATTGATCAATCCACAGAATTATAGTTTTATATCAGGGCATGCAACTACATCAACTGTGGTTACTGTTTTTGCTATATTATGCCTTAAAGAATATACTAAGTATATTTATCTATTCGTATTATTCCCGTTGTTCTTTGCTTATAGTAGATTGTATCTAGGAGTGCATTTTCCGATAGATATATTAACAGGAGCAACGGTTGGATTTTTGTTAGGTACCGGAGCTGCTAAATTGTTTACTTATAGTTCGAATAAATTTTTTTCTTAAAATAAAAAAAAACTCTTTAGAATTTCTAAAGAGTTTTTTATTTGATAAATGTTGACTTAAATGTCATCAAAGTTTACATCAGTAAAGCTAGAGGAAACGCTTTCTAAAGCCGGTTCCTTTTCATCTCTTTTAAAGTCTTTTTGGTGACGTTCACTTATTACTTCAGATCCTTTTTCATTTAAAATAAACTCTGTAGCAGCGCTTAACATCTCGTTAAACTCGTTAAAGTCTTCTTTGTAAATGTAAATTTTATGTTTTTGATAGTGGAAAGACCCATCATCATGTGTGAATTTTTTACTTTCAGTAACGGTAAGATAGTAATCTCCTGCTTTGGTAGCTCTTACATCAAAAAAATAAGTTCTTCTTCCTGCTCTTAATATTTGTGAAAATATCTCTTCTTGTTCAATGTTTTCTTTCATGCGATTTTTCCTATTTAAAAATGTTAATTTTTTTTTAGATTACATCACAAATCTAAAAAAATATTTAACTCAACAAAATATTTTCATTATTCTTTTTCTAAAAGTTGTTGTTCGTATAGTTCTTTATAATAACCTGCAGCTTTTATAAGGTCTTCGTGCTTTCCTTGTTGGATAATCTCCCCATTATCAACGATTAGTATGCGGTCCGCATATTTAGCGGAAGAGATTCTATGACTAACGATAAAAGTGGTTTTATCTTGAGAAATTCTTTTAAGGTTGTTTAAAATAAGCTCTTCTGTCTCGGTATCAACCGCAGAAAGACAATCATCAAATAATAAAATTTCTGGATTTTTGATCAACGCCCTTGCGATTGATATACGTTGTTTTTGACCACCAGAGATGGTCATTCCTCTTTCTCCTAATACGGTTTCATATTTTTCTTTGAAGCCCATAATATTATCGTGGATCACGGCATCTTTGGCAGCTTTTTCAATCGTTGTTTGGTCAGCATCTTCTATTCCAAATCTTATATTATTTGCAATGCTGTCAGAGAACAAAAACGGATCTTGCGGTACCACACCAATGTGTTTTCTCATTTCAGCTAGATCTTGATCTTTTAGATTGATTCCATCGATACTTATATTTCCTGTTGTTGGGTCATACATACGAGAAATCAGATTTAATACACTAGACTTACCACAACCTGTTTTACCCAAAATAGCAACGGTTTCGCCTGCTTTTACATGGAAACTCATGTTTTTAATAGCAGTGATATTAGTGTCGTCATAGACTAAACTAACATTATCAAATAGTATTTCACCACGGTACTGAGCAGGGGCTTCTGTTCCGCTCTTAATTTCAGGATCATGTTTTAAAAATTCATTAATTCTTTTTTGTGAAGCTTCGGCTTGTTGAACGGTAGAAGTAACCCAACCTACTATTGCCACGGGCCAGGTTAACATGTTTACGTACATAATAAATTCAGCAATGGTCCCAATACTAATGATTCCATTTATGTATTGCATCCCACCAACATATAAAACGATCAAGTTGCTAATCCCGATAAGTAAAATCATAGAAGGGAAAAATAGGGCCTGGGCTTTGTATAGGTTGATGTTTTTTTCTTTGCTTCCATTGGAAAGTTCCTCAAAGCTCTTCAACATATTTTGTTCAGTATTGTAAGATTTAATTACGTTGATTCCTGAAAATATTTCTTGTCCAAAGGTGGTCAGGTTAGATAGGTATTCTTGTACGATGGTACTTCTTTTATGAATGACGCGACTTAAAAAGAAAACGGATACCGAAAGTAATGGGAACGGAATTAAGGTATACAAAGTAAGCTTTACATCAATATGAATCATTTTGTAAATGGCTACACTAAATAAAACCAACATATTGATCGTATACATCACGGCAGGACCAACATACATTCTAACTTTTCCTACATCTTCACTGATACGATTCATTAAGTCACCCGTTCTATTTTTTTTGTAAAAATTGACAGAAAGACGCTCGTATTGTTGGAAGATTTCATTTTTCAAATCAAACTCAATCAATCTTGAGGTTACAATGATTGTTTGTCTCATTAAAAAAGTAAAAAATCCAGATAAAAAGGCGAGTCCAATGATTAATGACACATTATAAAACAATTCATCTTTTACGATATCAATACTAGTAACTACACCGGTTCTGTAATCATCAGCAACATTTATAGAGTTTTTCACTATTTCTGGAACCTTAACTGCCAAATATCTAGAAAGAATAGAGATAACAATCCCTGCAATAAGACGATAACGGTATTTGAAAAAGTATTTGTTTATATGTTGTAATGCTTTCATTTATAGCCGATGAATAGGAAATTATTTTTAAGCCTGCAAGATACGTGTTTAATTGAAAACAATGGATTGCTACAAAGTGTTTTCTAAAGAAAAAAAAAGCCATCGTTTTCCCAAAGACAAACAAAATAAATAGTACTTTTGTGCCCGTATTGAAACATAAATCTTAAGTTCTTTAAAATGATCAACAGAAGACATATTCGTGTAAAAGTAATGCAATCTGTATATGCATTAACTACATCAAATAGTGATAACATTGTAAAAGAAGAAAACTTTTTGAACAATAGTATTGAAAAAATGTACGATTTGTATGTTTTAATGTTGGATACTTTGCCAAGAATTAAGCATTTGGCAGAGGAGCAAATTGAAATTTCTAAAAAGAAACATTTTGCAACAAAAGAGGATTTAAATCCGAATACCAAATTTATAGATAACAAAGTTTTAGCTTTGATTGACGAGAGTATTTCTTTTCAAACTTATAAAGAGGAGCATAATTTAGATAACTGGCATCTTGAAGAAAAATATATTAGAACTATATATGAGCATTTATTAAAAAGTGCTTTGTATAAAAAATATATGGAGAAAGAAACAAGTTCTTTCAAAGAAGATGTAAAGTTTGTTGTAGCACTATATTCTGAGTTTATTGCTCCAAATGAAAAATTAGCGGATTATTTTGAGGATATTAATATTAGCTGGGTAGATGATATTCCTTTTGTAAATACTTGGGTTGTTAAAACATTGCAAGGTTTAAAAGAGAACAAATCATTGGTGCTGGGGAGAATTTTTAAAGATGATGATGATAAAAAATTTGTTTCTGATTTGTTTAGAAAAACAGTTTTAAATCATAAAAATTTCGAAAAGGATATTGAGAATAAGACTCCGAATTGGGAGACTGATAGGATTGCAGATTTAGATATGATTATTATCAAAATGGGAATTTGTGAGTTTTTGAATTTTCCATCAATTCCAACAAAAGCTACAATCAATGAATATATAGAATTAGCCAAAGATTACTCTACACCCAAAAGTGGATTTTTTATCAATGGAGTTTTAGATAAGTTGTGTAAAGAATACGAAGCAGCCAATAAATTAAATAAAATTGGTAGAGGGAAATTTTAAGATTTTTTGAAGGAAAAAATAATTTTCCATATTTTTTTAATTGTTACATTTACCGAAACAAAATTAAGATGAGAAAAATAATATTATTAGTAGCAGTTGCTTTGAGTGTTGTTTCTTGTAAAGAAAGTGCAGCGTCAAAGGTTAAAAATGAAAATGTTGCATCGGCAAAGGAAAGAGATGTGAAATATGAGAATTTACCAGTAATTTCTTTCGATAAAGCTTCTTATGATTTTGGGAAGATAAATGAGGGAGATGTGGTAGAAACAAGTTTTGTGATTACCAATACCGGAAAATCAGATTTAATAATAAAAAAAGCAAGCGCTACTTGTGGTTGTACAATTCCTGATTGGCCAAAAGATGCGATTAAGCCTGGTGCTTCTGCTCCAATGAAAGTTAAATTTAATTCTCGTGGGAAACGTAATAAAATTTCTAAAACTATTACTTTGGTTACCAATACAGAATCAGGTAAAGAGACCGTGAAAATTACAGGATTTGTAAATCCAAAAGAAAAAAAATAAAGTACTAATAAATTAAAATACAATTATGTTACCATTACAAGCCGGAGAATTTAGCATCCAAAGTTTATTACCATTTGCATTAATGTTCATCGTTTTATACTTGTTCATGATTCGTCCGCAGATTAAAAAGCAAAAAAACGAGAAAAAATTTCAGAGTGAAATTGGAAAAGGATCAAAGGTGGTTACTACAAGTGGAATTCACGGGAAAATAGTTGAAATCAACGATGCAACTGTTGTAATTGAAACTGGAGCTGGGAAGATTAAATTTGAGAAATCTTCGTTATCTATGGATTTAAGTAAGCAATATGCTGTAAAAACGAGCTAGTTTGATTCCAAAAATATTTAAAAGTGAGCTTTGGCTCACTTTTTTTTTGACTAATTTTAACGAATTAGTAGAGTTATAATAAGAGAGCGAATCTCTTTTTGTATATTTATTTTTTTAAGTAAAAAAGCTTCTATGAAAGGCCGAATAACAAAAAGTTTTATCAAAAGATCCACTACAAAAAAACAGCATGTGTTGATTGTTTTTTTATTGATATCTACCTTGTTTTGGTTTTTGACTAAATTATCAAAGGAATATGAAACGGTCGTAGTTTATAATGTAGAGTATCAAAATCTTCCAAGTTCTAAATTGTTTCAGAACAATCCAAGTAAACAAATTTCTTTGATTGTAAAGGGTACTGGTTTTAAACTTTTAAGAGAAGAAATGAAAGGTGCCCCATTGAAAATGAATTTAAGAAATGTCGTTCCCAATGGAGGGTATTCCTATTATTTGTTATCTCGAACAAAAGAGACTCAAATACAAAATCAACTAGATAAACATATAAAATTGATTGGATTTGAGAAAGACACTTTGTTCTTTGAGTTGGGGTTTAATAAACATAAAAAAATTCCCGTAATTTCTAATTTAGATCTAAGATTCAAGTCGGGTTACAATGTTTCAAATAGAGTTTTTTTGGTTCCTGATTCGATTGAGGTAAGCGGTCCAGAGATTCAAGTGAATAAGATAAATGAGATTAGTTCAGAAAGCCTGAAACTTGTGAATGTTATTGATGATGTTTACAGGGAAATTTCTTTAGTAAAACCGAAAGGACTTGATAAATTAACTTACAGTGCTGAAAAAGTACAAGTAGTGGCAGAAGTAGAAAAATTTACAGAGGATAGTTTTGAAATTCCCTTTCAAATAGAAGGACTTCCATTGGATACAAGAATAACGACGTACCCGAATACCATAAAAGTTGTTTTTCAAGTTGGATTGAGTAATTATAAAAAGATCGCTGCTTCAGATTTTAAGGTTATCTGTGATTATAAGAAATCCAATGGTCAGAATAAACATTATTTAGTACCTAAATTAATAGAAAAACCAAGTTTGGTCTCCTCGATTAGATTGGTTCCGGACAGGATAGAATATTTGATACATAAATGAAAGTAATTGGATTGACAGGTGGCATAGGAAGTGGCAAATCCACGATTGCTAATTTTTTTAAAGAGTTAAATGTTCCTATTTATGTTTCAGATATTGAAGCAAAAAAAATAATGCACCACAATAAAACGGTGGTGACTGCGGTAACAAAACTGTTTGGAGAGAAAGCTTATATCAATGGAGCGTTGAATAGAAAATTTATTGCAAGTATCGTTTTTAATGATACATCTAAATTAACAGCACTGAATGCGATTGTTCATCCAGCGGTGCAAAATGATTTTCAGGAATTTTGCAGCACTCAAAAAGCTCCTTATATCGTTTATGAAAGTGCGTTGTTATTTGAGAATAAATCTGAAGCACAGTTTGATGCTGTTGTGTTGGTGGTTGCACCATTAGAGCTTAAGCTAGAACGTATTCAGAAAAGAGATGGAAGTACAAGAGCAGAAATAGAAGCAAGAATTAACAATCAATTGTCGGATGAAGCGAAGATGAAAAAAACCGATTTAATCCTTTACAATACAGATTTAGAGAAGACAAAATTGGAAGTACAACAACTTCATGAAATGTTCTTATTATAAGGCTGCGTTAACGGTAGGCTTTGTAGGTTATCATTATTCTTAATTATTCGTTAATATCCTTAATTTGCTATTAAAAACTTACTAAAATAGAGAAGACAGTGTTAATAAAATCCTATTTTTGAGTTATGAGGAAAAAGATTTTTGTTCTTATTATTTTTTTAATGAGTATTTCTCTTGTTGGAATAATTACGGTTCAGGTTTTTTGGATTAGTAATGCAATTGAAATTCGTGAAAAACAGTTTTCACATGATGTGAATTATGCCTTGGCAAGAACTAATGAACGGCTTTATAAAAAAGATTTTGTAGACTTTACTGTTCAGTTTATGGATTTTTTCCAGAATAAAAAGTTCGCAAAACAAGCTGATTTTACAAAGTTTGTATATGAGCAAATCAATACATCTACGAATGAAACTTTTCGTTTTGCATCAAGTGGTGTGTATGAGAAGACCTTTTATAAAGGAGTTAATAATTTTTTTAAAAATGACTCCATATTAATTTCTTCGGTTTCCAGTAAAAATGATGTTTACAAGGTTAAAAACTTAACGGATAATACAGAACTTTCTAAAGTAAACCCCGTAGAGCGTTTTACATTTTTCAATAGTTTAAATGAGATTGAAAAAATGACCTTGGAAGATACTTATCATAACAAAGTAAAACCAATTGAATCGCGTCTTTCAGTAAAGTCTGTTAAAGAAATTTTCAGCAAAGAATTAGCTGGTTTAGGTATTGATTTAGATTATGATTTTGGTGTGTTTGATAAAGGCTTACTTACGGACATCAAAACACCGAAATTTAGAATTTCTGAAGCACATAGTTTTACCGCTCCGTTATTTACCAAGGACAGGCATCAAAATAATTATGCTTTACAGGTGGCATTTCCTAAAAAAGGGCATTATATATTTTCTGATATAGGCTTGATGTTTTTATTGTCGATATTTTTTACCATAATTATTATGGTTGCATTTGCAAGTAGTTTGTATCAAATGGCGAAACAAAAGAAAATATCTATGATTAAAACGGATTTTATCAATAATATGACCCATGAATTTAAAACACCCATTGCTACCATTAATCTTGCTCTGGATGCGATAAAAAATCCAGTTGTAATCGATGATAATGAAAAGGTGATGAAGTATGTTTCTATGATCAAAGAAGAAAATAAAAGGATGCATGCTCAAGTAGAGAATGTGTTGCGTATTTCTAAACTAGAGAAGAATCAGATAGAGATGGACAAAGTGGTTGTTGATTATTCAGAGATTTTAGAAGATGCTGTTTCTCATACTGCTTTGTTATTAAAGGATAAAAATGGGATCTTAGAAATTCATAGCAATCAAACTTTGTCAGAAGGTTTAGGGAATGAGTTTCATTTGACAAACGTATTTGTGAATATTATTGAAAATGCGATTAAATATGCTGAAAACTCGCCTAAAATAGATATTTTTATAGAGAACACAGTAAAGTCTTTGACTGTCAAAATAAAAGACAATGGAATTGGGATGAGCAAAGCTGCCCAAAAGCAAGTTTTTGAGAAGTTTTATCGAGAACAAGCAGGAAATGTTCATGATGTAAAAGGTCATGGATTAGGATTGGCGTATGTGAAAGAAATAATTGATAATCATCACGGGAAAGTATTTGTGGAAAGTGAAAAAGGTAAAGGAAGTACTTTTACAATTATACTTCCGTTGGTGTCTTAAAAAAATATAGATATGAGTAATAAAAAGATTTTACTAGTAGAAGATGATCCAAATTTTGGAATTGTTTTAAAGGATTATTTATCCATCAGTAACTATGATGTTACGCACGCAAAAGATGGTTTAGAAGGTTTGATTGAGTTCAAGAATAACGACTATGATTTGTGTATTCTTGATGTGATGATGCCAAGGAAGGATGGATTTTCTTTAGCGGAAGATATCAGAAAAACAAATAAAGAAATCCCCATTATATTTTTGACTGCAAAAACGATGAAGGAAGATATTTTGAAAGGATATCAAGTAGGAGCAGATGATTATTTAAATAAACCTTTCGATTCAGAGGTATTATTATATAAAATTAATGCAATTTTGCAACGCAAGGATACTGACAAAAGTGCGGAAGATGATATGTTTGAATTTGAGATCGGTTCGTTCTTTTTAAATTCAAAGCTTAGACAACTTTCTTTTAAAGGAAATGACCCAATAAAGCTATCTCCAAAAGAGAACAAGTTGTTGAAAATGTTAGCTTTGTATAAGAATGACTTAATGCCTAGAGAATTGGCATTGACAAAAATATGGAGAGATGACAATTATTTTACATCGCGAAGTATGGATGTGTATATTGCAAAACTAAGAAAATACTTGAAGGAAGATCCTTCGGTAGAAATCATAAATATCCATGGAGAAGGTTTCCGATTGGTGACAGATAATAAATAAAAAACTATAGTTACATAGAGAATTTGATGGTAGAAGAACAAGTGATATTAGTTGATGAGAAGGATCAACAAATAGGATTGATGGCAAAGATGGAAGCGCATGAGAAAGCTGTGTTACACAGAGCATTTTCAGTTTTTGTACAAAATGATAAGGGAGAGATAATGTTACAACAAAGAGCAGCGGATAAGTATCATTCGCCGCTTTTATGGGCAAATACTTGTTGTAGTCACCAAAGAGATGGTGAAGCTAATTTGGATGCTGGCAAACGTAGACTTCAAGAGGAAATGGGGTTTGTAACAGAGTTAGAAGAGGCTTTTTCATTTATTTACAAAGCTCCTTTTGATAATGGTTTGACAGAACATGAATTGGACCATGTGCTGTTAGGTCATTATAATGGTGAACCAAATATCAATAAAGAAGAAGTTGAAAGTTATAAATGGATGACTCCTGAGGCTATTAAAGAAGATATTGCTCAACAACCTGATGTTTATACGGCTTGGTTTAAAATTATATTTGAAAAATTCTACGATTTCGTGAAATGAAAAAAACACTTTATAAATTATTCGTAGGGTTTGTGTTTAGTTTTTTCGGTATGTTGGGTAAATTATTATTCACGAAAAATGAAATGCCTGTCGAAAAATTATTTTACGATGAAAATTTCTGGATTAATTATATCATATTTTTTGCTATTGGATATGTTATTTTAGGAAATGTTCTGTGGTCTAGTGCTCTAAAAAATAAGCAGAAGAAGATTTAAATGAAAGTAACAGTACATAGAAAGGCACACTTTAATGCCGCTCATAGGTTATTCAACCCAGCTTGGGATGATGAAAAAAACAAAAATGTTTTTGGTAAATGTAGCAATCCTAATTATCACGGTCATAATTATGAATTGATTGTTGCGGTGAAAGGTGAAGTAGATCCAGAAACAGGTTTTGTAATGGATATGAAAATATTAAGAAAATTAATTTCTTCGGAGGTCGAAGAAAAATTAGATCATAAAAATCTAAACAGAGAAGTAGAGGAGTTCAAAACCTTAAATCCAACGGCAGAGAATATTGCTGTTGTTATTTGGAAAATATTACGAAAACATATAAAAAGTGACTTGGATTTAGGTGTTACCTTGTATGAAACACCAAGGAATTATGTTACTTATAACGGAGAATAAAATAAACTCACAGATGAAAAAAATTGCTTGTGTTCTATTTTTATTTTCGGTTGTGTCTTGTGTAACACCCAATTATGTTACCAATATTACAAGTTACGAGAAAGTACAACACCTAAATAAAAAGTCGGTTACAGTAGTAGGGTTAGATAGAGTTTTTGTACATAATTATGAAAAGACCCTGTACAAGAATTATAATAGTGACGTTGATTTTGTAGCAACTATTGCAAAGCAATTTGCCAGTTCCCTAAACGGGGCTACATTCCATAAAGCTATTTATGACTTTTCTTCAGAATGGAACCACATAAATACAATGGCTTCAAAAAAAAGCTATTTAAAAGTTCAAGAATTATTAAAAGAGTGTACAACTGACTATGTGATTATTTTAGATGAGTTTGAATTAAAGAAAATAATAAATAATACTACGACATATACAGGGGCTGGAGATTTTAATAATGGTCAATATAATACTACAACGGAGATGATTCATTTGTCGGCAAAAGTAAAAATGTTTGACGTCAAAACTCATGATCCAATCATTGACTTTGATGTCTATGGAGAGGATCAAGTTGTTTTGTTTTCATATTCTAATTCTTTAGATGACGCAAAAGATAAAATGATCGGCCACTCAATAGAATTTTTAGCAAGTCATAAAAAATAATTATTTAAGAATTTTGAATACAGCTTTTCTTAAAGGTGCCGGTTGGTCAATTTGCATCATGGTTTGATGGATGTCATCGGGGAAGAATATAGCAAAATGACCTTTATGTAATTGAATCAGAGGCAAGTTTTCTAGGGTATAGAACATATAATCTCCTTCTTCGTTATAAGGTGTTGTTGGCTGTTGTTGATCTAGGGTAGTTATCCCAATATGTTCAGACCCCTCAATCATATACTGAATATCAATATATTTTTTATGTGTTTCAGATTTACATTCTGCCACTTCTTGAGTTGTGTATTCCATAACAACTACAAAAACGTTTTCACCGTCAATGAGATGCTTTCCCAAATCAATTGCTGCTAAGTCATTGTTTTTTATAAAATCGAAAACTTTTTCAAAACCTTTATGAACCGAACTGTATATATGACTATTGGAAATTTTATCTAGAATCATCTTAATTATTTTTAGAATAGTATTCGTTTAATTCATCAATATATTTTGTTTTTGTTTTTGAATCTAACAAAGAGTACTCAAATGAGTTTTTACTCAAGTTATAGATATCTTCAACAGTTAAGTGCAAAGCTTTCTGTATATCGATAAAGTTTTTATTTATTTGACCTCCAAAATAAGCTGGATCATCAGAGTTTACGGTAACCTTTAAACCAAGTTCCATCATTTTTTTTAATGGGTGATTGGATAAATCATCTACAACTTGCAAAGCAGTATTGGATAAAGGACATACTGTTAAAGCAATATCTCTTTTAATAATTTCTTTTACCAAATTAGAGTCTTGCAATGCATTGTTTCCATGATCAATTCTTTTGATGCCTAATATATCAATAGCCTCCCAAACATAGTCAGCATTTCCCTCTTCACCTGCATGTGCTAGGGGTATGTATCCTTCATTTACTGATGCTTCAAAAACCTTTTTAAATTTTGAAGGAGGGTTGCCATTTTCAGAGGAATCTAATCCTACTGCGGTGATCAAATGTTTGAATGGTAGTGAGGCCTCTAAAGTTTTAAAAGCTTCTTCCTCGCTTAAATGTCTAAGGTAGCTCATAATTAATAATGAAGATACGTTTAAGTTGTTCTGAGCATCCTTCATTGCATTGGAGATCCCTGTAATCACAGTTTCAAAAGAAACACCCCTATCAGTATGTGTTTGAGGGTCAAACATAATTTCAGTATGTCTTACATTTTGATCAGCACATTTTTTTAAATAGGAGTAGGTCAAATCATAAAAATCTTGAGTATGTATTAGAACATTTGCTCCTTGATAATAGATATCTAAAAAATCTTGCAAACAATCAAACTCGTATGCTGCCTTTATTTCTTCTATGGATTTAAACGGAATCTCTATCTTGTTTCTTTTTGCAATTTCGAACATTAATTCGGGTTCAAAAGTTCCTTCTATATGTAAATGCAATTCTGCTTTCGGTAATTTTTCAATGAATTTTTCCATGGCTCAAAAATAAAAAAAGCTTTTACAATCTATGGATAGAGACTAATTTATTTTACTTTGACGGATATTTTACGGAAATATTTATAAGAAACCCTCTGTATATGTTGTTTTGATTATGGATAACTCTGAAATTAGACCCGCTATTGTCTGGATTGAGAAATATACTTTAAAACGCTTTTTTTATTCTTTCCAAGTATCAGTTCTAAAGGAAGAAGCTGGTAAACCTGCAGTACTAAAAATACTCGCCTCTACCAAATTGTGAAAATTATATCTAACCGCAATGGGAGATTTTACTTTTTCACTAGTTAATAATACAGCGCCATTAGGGTACCCTTTTCGAATGATTTTCGCATTCGCAGGATAAAATACTTTATCTTCTCCAGCCAACTCAAAACCAGTTACTTTTTTTCCAAAAGAAGAAATACCGTTCGGTGCGTTGTCGAATGTTAAAGTTATTTTTGAGCCTTCAATTTTCATTGCTTTATATGTTGGTCCAACATATTCAATACCAGAAATTTTATAATCCTTTGCTAAGGCCCAATAGGCAAGTCTTTCTCCAACTTTTCTTTTTTCAGCAGGATGTATGTAAGTAGGGTTTCCTATATCTAAGGTTACTGCCATTCCTGAATTTTTAAGGCTTTTCATGGTGTGTAATTGTGCTTCTCTTAGAAATGCAGAATTTGCTTTTTTTCCGTAGTTAAATGGTGCTATTTGTACATAATAAAAAGGAAAGTCCCCCTGGTTCCAACTAGCTCTCCAAGAGGTTACCATAGAAGTGATTAGTTTTTCATATTCAGAGGCATGATTTTTATTAGATTCACCTTGATACCATATAGCTCCTTTAAGGGTATAGCCAATAACAGGATGTAACATAGCATTGTACAAAACGGTAGGTGTTTTTTGAATCTCCTTTTGCGGTATTTTAGTTGGTAATTGAACAGATTTGAATTCTTCAAGTGTAGCTGCATCTGTCCAAGCTTCTGCTCTTGAACCACCCCAGGAAGTCACAATTAAACCCACCGGAACCTTTATTGATTGTTGGATTTTATTACCAAAAAAATAGGCTGTGGCACTAAAATTTCCAACTGTGCTAGAAGTTGCTTTTTTCCATGATCCAGCAACCTCGTTTATAGGTTGCAATGATTGGTTTCTTTCAATTTTAAAAACTCTAAGCTGGTCGTTGTTACCATTTAAAATAGCTTCCTGACTACCATTTATAGGTTGATTTAGAAACCCTTTTACAGGCATTTCCATATTGGATTGACCAGAGCACAACCAAACTTCTCCGATTAAAATATCTTTCAAAACAATAACGTCAGATCCATTTATCTTGATAGAATATGGACCACCTGCTTTCGGTGTTTGGATCTTAACAGACCAGTTTCCATTAGTGTCTGCCTTAACAGCTGACGTTGCTCCCCAACTTGCAGATATGGTGATTTTTTTCTTTGGTTTTTCAGTTCCCCAAAATGAAACTTTTTCATTTTGTTGCAATACCATTTGATCGCTAAAAATGGAAGCGAGTTTTGTTTGGCCGAATGAAATTGATTGTACTGCTATAAAAAGGATAATTAATGCTTGTTTTAACATGGTTGTTGGTTAAGTTATCGTCATTAAAGATATCCTTTTTTTTATTAAATATTGACTTGAATTTTATGCAATTAGGGGTGCTGTCTACTCCAAAACAAGCGTCAAATGGTTCTCATTGAGAAATTTAGATCATTTTCGACCAGGCAGTAAAACCGCCATCTAAATTAGTAACATTTTTAAATCCATGATGCATGAGGATTAACGACGCTAAATAACCTCGTAAGCCTTTTGCACAATAAACAAGGTAGGGAGTATCAGGGTTTAATTCCTCGATTCTAGATCTCAATGCATCAAGTGGGATGTTGATTGTATTATTTTTAATCATTGTAGAATTTTCAACCTCTGTTTCTGTTCTTACATCTATTAGCTGTATCGGGTTTAAAAATGCAATTTGATCTGGGCTAATTTCTTTTACGTTGATTTTTTGAAAATTTTGCGCAACAAAACCAGCTACAATTACAGGATCTTTGGCAGGTGAGAAGGGAGGAGCGTATGCTAGATCTAACTGAGTTAAGTCCTCAATGGTTAATTTTGCATAGATAGCAGTTGCTAAAACATCTACCCGTTTGTCAACTCCTTTTTCTCCAATAAGTTCAGCTCCTAACAAAACGTTTGTAGAGGAATCATAATAAATTTCAATAAACATATCTTTACCAATACCCATAAACCCGGGGTGAGAATTGGAGATAACCAAGGTTTTGTTAAATGCAATATCTTTTCTTTTCAACTCAGTTATACCCATCCCAGTTCTTGCTATGGTATAATTAAACATCTTCATGATAGCTGTACCATAACCTCCGTTAAAATGCTCGTTGGATCCGGCTGCATTTGCACCGGCAACACGTCCTGCTTTGTTAGAATGTGTTCCCATAGGAAACCAAGCCGATTCTTGTGTAAGTCCGTGTGGTAGGGAAGCACAATCACCTGCGGCATAGATATTTGGAATGGAGGTTTCCATTTTTGTATTTACAATTAATGCACCATTTTTTAAAGTATGTGCCCCAATGTCTGAAAGTAATTGTGTATTTGGTTTTACACCAATAGAAATGATTACATATGAAGTTTTTAAAATAGTCTCATCACTTAATCTTAGTGTACCATCTTCGTTAATGTTCTCAATTTGTGTTTTTAACTTTACTTCAACTCCATTTTCTTCCAAAACTTTAGTCCCAAAGGTTGCAAATTTAGAATTCCAAGGAGTAAGTATTTGATCGGCCAATTCCACAACTGTTACTTTTTTACCCATCTTTCTAATATTCTCTGCAGTCTCTAGTCCGATAAGTCCAGCTCCAACAACGGTTATGTGATGGGCTTTTTTAAAGGCTTCTGAAGTGTTGATTCTATCAAAATCAGTGAGTGACTTGGCATGTGCCCAGTTTTTAAACTGTTTTAATCCAGGGATATTGGGAGTAAAGGCACTTCCTCCAGTTGCAAAAATTAATTTATCATATGAATAAATTCCGAGAGTTGTTTCTACCGTTTGGTCAGCGCTGTTGATTTTAACAACGGGTTCGTTTAAATGAACATCAATACGGAAACGATTTTTCAACAATTCTGGTTTAACGACTAATAAACGCTCTCTATCTTTAATTTCACCAGATATAGCATATGGAATTCCGCAAGTCGCATAACTAATATCTGCTGTTTTTTCAAAAAGTATAATTTCTGCGTTTTCATCAAGCCTTCTTGCTTTTGCTGCCGCTGAGGGGCCTGCGGATAAACCTCCTATCACAATAATTTTTTTCATGATAATTTGTTTTTTAATTGTTGCCATGCACCACCATTATAAGCATCAAAACCGTTCGCCTTTAGGATTCTTTTTGCGTTCGAACTTCTAATACCCGAAGCACAGACCGTAATAATAGTTGACTTTTTGTCTAACATATTTAGTTTAGAAGATAATGTCTGTAAAGGAATATTTTTACTGTTTTTTATGTGTCCAGATTTATATTCTTGTGGGCTTCGGACATCAATAATTTGTCCGCCATTTTTTATTAATGATTTGTAATCAACGGTAGTGATGCCAAATATTTTTCTTAGGAAGTTTATCATAATTATAGAGCGTTTATAGACATCCAACTTCCACCGTTTTCACAATCTATACCATTGGCAAGTAGATATTTTGTTGCCTGTCCTGACCTATTACCACTTGCACAACACAGCACAATCGGACTTTTAAAGTTAGTGAATTCATTTATTCTTGATTGAATTTCATTGAGTGGTATGTTGATGCTCCCAGGAACATGAGCTCCCATGTATTCTCCAGTTGTTCTTACGTCAATTACTGTCATATGTTCTTTATTTTCGTTATTAATCTATATCTTGAATTAATTTTATATTTAATTCTTCAACAAATTTATAACCATTTAAAGCTACCAAAAGTAACAAGTGTTACATATTGGTTTAAAAAAATGAAATAAATAGACTAAATGGTCTTTTTTATAGCTGTGAGTGCTAATCCATCACAAATTTACATCCAAAAGAAAACAAGTTGGCTTTAAGACCAGTGTTTCTTTCGTACATATTGTATTTAAAATCCAAACTTTTCAATCCGAAGTTCCAAATATGGGCTTTGGTAAAAACATCAGTATAATTTAATCCAATACCATATTGACTTGTTGTGAACTCTGATAAATCATAAT
This sequence comes from Flavicella sp. IMCC45537, assembly GCF_057197705.1. Taxonomy (NCBI): domain Bacteria; kingdom Pseudomonadati; phylum Bacteroidota; class Flavobacteriia; order Flavobacteriales; family Flavobacteriaceae; genus Flavicella; species Flavicella sp. IMCC45537. The sequence continues at coordinate 887,960 of NZ_CM170067.1, read as the reverse complement.
CAGAGGTGTAAAATTCTTGTGTAGACTGATGGGTTTCAAAACCAGCGAAATAATCAGCTGCAGTTTGGGTGTAGTATCTAAAGCTAGGGTAGAGAGTGAACTTACTCATAAATTTTATTGGTAATTCGATATACGCCGTGTTTGATGTTACTCCCCAGTTATCTGTGTAAAATCTGTAATACGTACGCAGTACAAAAATTTCATTGATATAATAATTGAATCGTGCTCCAAGAGGAATTTTAAAACGAGTGTCTGGTAAGCGTTCTATATCATCCGCTAGTTGAAAAACGTCTGTATTTGTTTTAGAGGTATAGTTAGGAATATTGTCTTTATTTCCAACATAATAATTGGCTTTGTCTTTAAAATAGACACGCTGCATTGGGTTTGCCAACCAACCTTGCTGTTGCACTATGTCCATGGTAATAGAGAATTGTGCTCTTTTATTTATGATTTGAGAAAAATTGATGGAAGCGGAATAGCTATGCCTTGCTTTGTTTTGAATTCTTGAAAAATTTGGAGTCCAGTTTGTGTTTTCGTAATTTGGATCACTCATGTCTTTGTTAATTTCTGTTTGAGATTCATTATAAATAGGCAAACCAGCAAAAAAACCTCCGTTTAGATCTTGTCCTGCTTCTAAATAACTATCTAGTTCTGTAGGGTATTCAGGCAACCACTTGTCTAAATATACTTGAGCACTAATTCCAACTTCAGTATTTTTATTGTTAAAGAGTTTGGTTAATTGTCCTCCAAAACCGAAAGAAATATAATCCCATTCTGTAGCAAAATTAGCATGAAACCCGGTGATGGTATTTCGATCGTCTGAGCTATGACTATAAGCGCTAGAAATGGAAACCCATGTATCCTGTCTAGAAGGACCTGAAGATGCTACCCAAGGACTACCAGTTACACTGCTAGGATCTAAAATAGTGTCATCGTCGTCATCGTCATCACCTCCTCCAGAGGCACCGGAAGAATCAAAAGGATCTAGATTACTAGATGATGCTGAAGTATAGGTAGAAATTCCAACATCAACCGTCAAAACATCATCAGCATTTAAAGGCATTGAAATAACAATACTCGGTGCAAAATCAGTTAATTCTTCGGTTCCAATTCCACCTGTTACAGATGCATTATCACCATCTTGCGAATAATAGCTCGCTAAAAAGTCAACCTCTGTTGATTCTAAAACACGTTTTTTATAGTTAGAATTATTATCCTTTTTTTGTTGTCCTAATGTTGTGAAAACGACACAAAGGAAACAGGCTATCGTTAGGTTTATTTTTTTCATAGTTTCCTTTTTTAATTACATCCACATCCACCACCAGATTTCCCTCCATTGGCTCCTGAAGCACTTTCTCTATAAACTTGAAAATTTGTTTCATATCTATCGATAGGCCTTGATGATAATTGCATGTCAGGATCATTTAAATTTACTTTTTCGTATTCTTTTACGGTGCTGCAAGAGGATAAGCAAGAAATAACAATGATTAAATAAAATAAAAATTTCATACCCTTAATTTTTAGTAATATCGTTAAACGAGATGTTTTTAGAGTTGTGTATTCTATTGTTTGAGTCAATAAAAACACATTCAACCCCTTTTAATTGATTAATAAAGTTTATGCCCACATCAATTCCCATAACAAAAAGAGAAGTTGAAATGGCATCGGCTAATTCAGCACTTTTTGTAAAGACTGTAACACTTTGTATGCCATGGCTAGGATATCCAGTTCTAGGGTCAATAATATGGGTGTATTGGATACCATCAAATTCCACAAATTTTTCATAATTCCCAGAAGTAACAACTGCAGAATTTCTAACAGGCATCCATGAAAAAGCTTTTTTCTTGTTGAGAGGGTTTGTAATAGCCACCATCCAATCATTACCATTGGCTTGTTGTCCCCAGGTGTTCAGATCTCCTGATGCGTTAATGATGCCACCTTTTACTCCTTTATTTTTTAAAAGAGTCTTGGCTTTATCAGCAGCATATCCTTTTCCAACAGCACCAAAACCAATTTTCATCCCTTTGGTTTTTAAATAAACGGAATGATTTTCTTTGTTTAAGATGATATTTTGGTAGTTTACTTTGGCGACAGATTTTTTTATGGCTTGTTCAGATGGTTTTGATGTCATACTACCATCAAATTTCCATATTTTATCCATAGAAGCATAGCTTATATCAAAAGCCCCATCTGTTAATTTTGAAATTGATAAACAACGTTCAATTAAACTGAATAATTCTTGAGATACTTGAACTGCTTTTTCGCCAGCAAAATGATTTATTTTACTTGTCTCAGAATTTTTGTCCCATGATGAAATTAGGGATTCTATTCTTTTTATTTCGTTGATAGCTAGAAGGATGTACTGATCTCCTAAAGTTTTGTCGGCAGCAACAACTGTTATATCAAATCCACTTCCCATAAGGATTAAGGATTTTTTAAAATTCTGTTGAGCATTCGCTGTAAATCCGGCTAGAAATAAAAGTATGATGAGCTTTTTCATTCTATTGAGTAAAAGAAATTAAGCTGTTTAAATATGCTTTGGGATCTAATTTGTTGTACCCTGTTTTCCCTAAAACATTTCCTTCTGCATCTAGAACAACTACCAACGGGAAATGTCCATTTTGGTTATAAGTACTTGCTAATTTATTATTTGCCTTTTGTTGTTCTTTACTTAATGAGTTCTTTTTCTTTCTTGGGAAATCTGCTTCTAAAAGAATAAAACTTTTATCATAATTTGAAATAAAATAATCTGAAGTAAAAATTTTTTGATCTAATTTCATACATGGAGCACACCAGTCAGATCCTTTAAAAACGAGTAGAATATTTTTATTTTCCTTCTGTGCTTGCTTTTTGCTAGCTTCTATATCGTGATTCCAATTTTGAGCAAAAGAAAGTGATGAAACGCAGCATAAAAGAAATAGAAAACATATGTTTTTTTTCATAATTAATTTAGGTTGGTTATGGTTTTAACGAATATAGTTAAAATTTAATTTAAATATGTGGTGCGCAAGAAAGAAGCATTTCGGTGAAAGGCAAAAAAAAAGCTTGTCATTTATGACAAGCTTTTTGAGATCAATAAAAATATTGAGTAGCTAATTAAATTACTTTAACGTCTACTGCATTCATACCTTTTCTTCCTTCTTTTAAGTCAAACTCTACTGAGTCTCCTTCTCTAATCTCATCAACTAATCCTGAGATGTGTACGAAGAACTCTTCGTTTGAATCTGTGTCTGTAATAAATCCAAATCCTTTAGATTCATTAAAAAACTTTACTGTACCGTTTTTCATTATAATATATTTTAAAACGCAAATGTAGTGTTTATTATACACACACCTTAGTTTTTTGTGTTTTATTTTGTTTTATTTTTTTTACGTGAAAACTATGCCAATTTGAAATATCTTTTTCTAAACCAAAAAGATACACGTACTAGAAGAATCAAGGCAGGAACTTCTACTAGCGGCCCGATGACGCCTGTAAAAGCTTGTCCTGAATTTAATCCGAAGACAGCAATTGCAACCGCAATGGCAAGTTCAAAGTTGTTTCCAGAAGCAGTAAATGCAACTGATGCCGTTTCACTGTAATTAGCACCGATGGCTTTGGTAACAAAAAAACCTATGATAAACATGGAAACAAAGTAGATTAATAGCGGAACTGCAATTATAAGTACATCCATCGGTATTTTTACAATCATTTCTCCTTTTAAACTAAACATCACAACAATAGTAAATAATAATGATATGAGCGTTAGTGGTGATATTGTTGGGATAAATTGCTTCGCGTACCATTCTTCACCTTTGATTTTTACTAGGACGATTCTGCTGGCAATTCCAAGTAAAAAAGGAAGTCCTAAATAAATAGCCACACTTTCCGCAATGGTTTGGATTGAGATGTCAACAATAGCTCCTTCAAATCCAAAGTAGGGAGGAAGGACTGTTATAAATAACCATGCATAAAAACTATAAGCAAAAACTTGGAAAACACTATTGATGGCAACTAAACCAGCTCCATATTCAGAGCTTCCATCAGCTAAATCATTCCATACTAAAACCATGGCGATACATCTGGCAAGACCAATTAAAATAAGTCCTACCATGTACTCAGGATAATCATGTAAAAAGACAATTGCTAAAATAAACATCAAAATAGGTCCCAATACCCAATTCAAAAATATAGAGGTACCTAAAATTTTTACATTTTTAAAAACTTTTGGAAGCAAGGCATAATTTACTTTTGCTAGTGGAGGGTACATCATCAATATCAAACCTACAGCAATAGGGATATTGGTTGTGCCGTTGCTCATTGCATTTATTTTTTCAGGAAAAGAAGGAATAAAATAACCTATTCCAACCCCTAAAATCATTGCAAGAAAAATCCATAGAGTTAAATTACTATCTAAAAAGCTAAGTTTTTTATTCTCTGACATAGTTTAGAGTTTTACTTGTTGAAAAACATACGATAATTCAGTTGCTATTTGAACACTGCGCTCCAAGTATTTTTCTGCTTGTTGAGGTGTGTTGTCAAAAGCTTTTGGGTCTTCAAAAGTAATAGGAATTCTTTTTTCAGCACCAGCAATAAATGGACAACCAGCATCTGCACTTGAGCATGTTAAAATTGCTGCGAATTCTGATTGAGGATTGAATGAATTATCAAAGGTTTTAGAAAAGCCAATCACAGCTGCCTCGTTTTCTGCATGTTTTATAGCATAAACAGGGTTTTCAGACTGTGATAATTTGGCAATTTCAAATCCTTGGTTTTTCAAAGTTTGCGCCGCAACAGGATAGAGCGCTGTCGCTTCTGTTCCTCCTGAATAAGAATAAACATTGGATATTCCGTAATAAGTAGACAATGCCTGTGCCCAAACCTGTGAAAGGTGACTTCTTCTTGAGTTGTGCGTACAAATAAAATTCAATCGGATGATTTCATTTTTAGCTGCTTTATCTTTAATGTATTCAATTAGTGGCAATAATACTGCCTTCCTATCAGAGGAGATTATTGAAGTATCCAATCCTTCAATAACCTCTGTGATTTTTGTAAATTGATTGTTCTTTGTCATGTTATTTTTGTTTAGCAACATCCAGAACCTGGTGCGCAACTGTTAGCGTTGTTTTGTGTAAGTTCAGTTAATTGAATCTTCGGTTTTGCAGGAATATCGCATTTGTCTTTCGCCAAGCAATCTGTTAATGTGTTTGTTAAAAGAAAATGTTTTCCATCAAAATCAAGACCATATTTTCCAATAGTATTGCCTTGGTACTCAACTTCAATATTTAAATCGCCAATTTCTAAAAGTTTTTCTGATAGCTCTATAATAGATACAAGCTTTTCTGGATGTAATCTATGGTTGTAATCATCGGCCTCCCATAACTGAAAATTAACAACTTCTTCTTTTCTAACGGTTCCTCCGCAATCAATAAAGTGTTTAGAAATTTTTCCAACTTCTGTAACATGGAAATGTTCTGGAACTAAGTCTCCATTCGGTAATTGAAACCCTATTTGTTTAAGATTCCCTAAGTGTGATTTGATTTCTGATAATCTCATGTTTTAAATATTTAATATTGTTTAACAACAGTTTGAAGGATTTGACGAAAATTCGAAAAAGGAAGCAAATGTAGCTCTAATATGAGCCCATTTTTTTTCATCGATACAATAACAAATACTGGTTCCTTCAATGTTTCCTTTTATAATTCCAGAGTTTTTTAATTCTTTCAGATGTTGAGAAATAGTTGGTTGTGCTAAACCTATTTCTTGAACTAAATCTCCGCAAATACAGCTATTTACCTTTACTATATGTTGTAAAATGGCAATTCTTGCTGGATGTCCTAAAACTTTAGCTAATCCCGCTATCTGATTTTGTTCCTCTGTAAATTTCTCTGATTTGGTCAATCCCATTTTAATTGTATTTGTTTATTGCAATATTACGATTAATAATTGAGCTGGCAAATTTTATTTGAGTTTTTTGTAAATCATTAAAGTTTGTTAAGACTATTTATTAGAAGGTCACAACCTTCTATAATCTCGTTATCTGAAATGGTGAGAGGTGGTGTTATACGAACAGCACGACCCTCGTATAAAAGCCAAAATAAGAGGAGTCCTTTATCTAAGCAATCTAGAATAACACGAGTCGCTTTTTCCGGATTCTCTAGTATCAAGGAAAGCATTAATCCAGTACCTCTAACTTCTTTTATTTCAGAATGTTGAAGTTTTGATTTTATAAGATTTTCTTTTCTGGAAACCTCTTTCATTAAGTTGCTTCTTGTTACTTCTTTAAGGGTAGCTAAAGCGGCTGCAGCAATAACAGGATGCCCACCAAATGTGGTTATGTGTCCAAGTTTTGGATTTCGTTGTAAGAGGTCCATTTTTTCTTTAGATGCGATAAAAGCACCTATCGGCATTCCGCCACCCAAACCTTTCCCTGTAATAAAAATATCAGGTGTCACATTATATTTTTGAAACCCAAATAAGAATCCAGTACGGCCAATTCCAGATTGGATTTCATCTAAAATTAACAAGGCACCTACCTTTTCACATTGTTCTTTTATTTTAAGGAGATAGTCATTTTGAGGTACTATGCAGCCTGCACCTCCTTGTATAGTCTCCATTACAACGGCAGCAGTCTTTTTTGTTATTTTGTTTATATCGGGGAAGTGGTTGTATTCTATAAACTTGACTCCAGGGAGTAAGGGTCTAAATGCACTGTTTTGCTCTTCAGATCCACATAAACTCATTGCACCTTGTGTATTCCCGTGATAGGCGTTTTTACAAGCTATAAACTCACTTCTACCTGTAGCTTTTTTGGCAAGTTTCATTGCTCCCTCAGTAGCTTCAGTTCCAGAGTTGGTAAGGTATACAGAGTTAAGTGATTGAGGTAAGTGCTGAACCAGAAGTTTACATAAATCTAAAGCAGGTTTTTGAATAAATTCACCATAAACCATAACATGGGTGTAGGCATCTACTTGATCCTTTATAGCTTTACTAACTTTTGGGTGATTGTGACCTAAGCTATTTGCAGAAACTCCTGCCACAAAATCAAGATATTTTTTTCCGGAGGTGTCATAAACATAACTTCCATCTGCCCTTTCAATTTCAATTGCAAGCGGATGGGGAGAGGTTTGAGCTTGGTGTTTTAAAAAATCATCAATCATAGGATTGTGTTTTGTTATAAAAACAAATTTGTTTTAATTACAGGTTCATCGATAAAGATGTCCTCCTTTTCTAAAGGTTTTTCACTTTCTCTCCAAATGAACCCTTTGAGAAATCTTTTGTCTGCCGGATATTTTGATGGCGGATATGTTTTTCCTTCAGGTTTCATTAAGAACTTAATAGACTGAATTCCATTGTCTTCTAAACTAAAAAGGATATTACTACAGATCATGTTTAGAATTGCAATCAGTTTCTTTTCTTCATCACGAGCATAATTAATTACTTCCCCATTTCCTTTAGTAAGAAGTGATTCAAGTTGATTGTCAACAAATTTTCCATACATGTTTTTTCCTTTGATTTGGCTAAAACCAGCAGAGTCTTTTTGTATGATAAATGCATTTCTTTTAATGAATAGAGAATCTAATTTACTTGTTTCTAGGTTGGAAGTTAGATGAATACTATCTCCTGTGATTTGGTTTTCTCCCGACCAAATTACAGGATGTTTGAACATTTTTGTAATTCCTAGTTTTTGGTTGGTGTGTAATGAATCACATTTACCTCTTAAATCAGATTTAAAAAACTTTACTTTATGATATGCTCTAATAATTCTTTCGTCCGGTTTTCCAGTAATCAATAATGTATCACCATGAATAAATAATGAATCAGCTTCAGCGATAGAAATAGCCATAGCTCTTTTAACAACAAAAACAGAGTCTTTTTCTTTAAAAAATTCAGCGTATCCACCTTTTACGATGGTTTGATTTACAGTATCCGTCATAACGATGTTCCCTGTACTGGACGCAAAGCCTTTTTCTTTGTCGCTATAAATACTATCTCCCTCTATAATTCGATTGTTATAGTAGATTTTTGCATCTTTTGTAAGTCTGGAGATTCCTATTTTTGTATCATAAAAACCTTTTTTGGCTACTGCAACACTTTCTTTGGTAGTAATGGTAGAAGGACCATAGAAATAAGTTTGTCCTGTTTCTGTATAATAATCCAAATGATTAGACTCTAACTTATTCTCAGGATTATGAACAACAACATTGGTAGTTGCCGTAAAACGTTTTAAATCGGTTGCATAAACTCCGTTTTTACTTTCTAATTGATTATTGTCATCTGTGATGGTTGCAAAACAATCATAAGTCATTTCTTGCGTAACTCTATCAAAATGTAAGGTATCTGTCTCTAGACGCATACTTGGGTCTTTTAAAACTACATCTCCCCAAGAAATTACTTTTTGAGTGTTTCCATTATAATTAGCATAATTACTTTTTTGTGTAATAGTGTCTCCTTGGTTTACAAATACATCACCATAAGCATGTAGTACATTCTTTTCTTGATAAAATAATGCTTTATTACAGTCTAAAGTAGCACCTTCATGACTTACTTTTACGTTTCCGTTTAGAATAATTGCTCCAGGATATTTTTTTTGGTCCTTATAGGTTTGTTCAGAGTTGAGAATCTTTATTTTCTTTTGTTGTGCAGAAACAATAGGAAAACTCACTAGTAGGATTAGAAAAAAAATGAAGTGTTTCAAATGAAAATATATTTTGAACAAAAATAAACAAAAAGAGCTATGTAGCGCAGTTTCATTGTTAAAATTGCTCTAAAGTATGAAATAGTAAAATTCAAGGTTTTATAGAGATTCAAAAACTCCTAATTGTTTATTCTTACGAACTTTGTTCCATGGAAAACATACTCCATTCATAACAATATATACACCAGGTTCTGTAGTTTTTACATAGGCGATCGCATTGGCTACATTGAAAGTGGCATCTGAGTTTTCAATGGAAAAAGGAACCATTGCCCCGGTTATAATGATAGTTTTTTTTAGTTTTAGTTTTGCGATTGCGGTTGCCGTAATGACCATAGTGTCAGTTCCATGAGTAATAATTATTTTCTCATTTTGACAAGTTTTACAAGCCGATACTATTGCTTCTCTTTGGCTATCAGTCATCTCTAGACTGTCTACAGACATCAAGCTTATAACTTCTGTTTTTTCTGAAAGGTTAGCGGCAGAAAGGATTTTTTGAATATTGCTATCTTCAAAGCCGAGCTCACCAGTCAATGGATTGTATACTTTATCAATGGTACCCCCTGTGGTAAAAAAATTAATTTTCCCCATTTTTGTGCTTTTCATGGTGTAATTTTCGTAACACTTTTTGATTGAATTCCATTTCTGCAAAATGCAGTTTGAGCAATTGTTGTGGAGTTAATATCAATTCAAGTTTTTCAAAAGTGACCTTTTTATTATTTACATATCTCTCTGTGATTTTGATAAAATCATTAGACAAAGCTGTTGCTTCGGCATCAGTAAGAGTTTCTATAGAACCTTTAGTTTCAATCTTTTTCTTGATGTTTTTTATTTTTACCGATCTAAGTTTTCTGTTTACTTTTTCATATTCATTGTAGATAGGCCAAAATTTCTCAGCAACTTCTGGAGTTAAATTTAATTCTGTTGAAATGTAATTAACTTTTAGAGTCGCAATTTTTTCAAAACTCATTCCTTTGTGTTGTCCAAAGGAAACAGAAATATTCGTTAATGTGAGAAAAAAAAGAATTAAATATTGTTTTTTCATAATGTTTTAATTTTCTAAAAATAAAAATTCAGGATCGACTTGGTCTAAATAATTATTCAATTCATCGTTTGAAATATTATCTTCAATAAGATCATTGAGGTTTAAGTCCACATCAATATTGGCAATAGAGTAGGCGTCAATACTCATATTTCCGTCAGCGATATAGGCCTCGATATCTGTAACTTCTAAGGTGTCAAATGTAATAACTTTGGATGCTTGGTATTTGATAATTCCAAGATATAAAATAAAAGCTGCGGCAATGGTTGAAATGCTATAAAGTACACGTAATTTGCCTTTTGGTTTTTCTTTTGTTTTAGGTATGTTTGAAAGAATGGAGTCGTCAAGGTTTTCAAAATATCCTGTAGGTACGGTAAAACCACTATCTTTAGGCAGTGTTTCTTCGTTTAATTTAGCAAAAAGATTGTCAGAAAATTCCTCAAAGTAATTTTCAGGAGTTTTGAATCCAGGTTTTGTCAAACCTAGTTTTTTCAAAGTATCTATATTTTTTCTTCCCTCTTGTTTCATAATTGTTAGACCAATTCCTTTGATAAAGGTTTAATGTTCTTCAATATGTTGTTTGATTTTTTTTACCGCATGAAAATAGGAGGCCTTTAGTGCCCCGATAGAAGTATCTAGGATTTCAGAAATTTCTTCATATTTTAAGTTGTCAAAATATTTCATATTAAAAACCAACCGTTGTTTTTGAGGTAAGGTTTGTATTGCTTTTTGTAAAATTTCTTGAATCGCAGTACCATCAAATAATATATCATCCTGTAGGGAATGGATATGCGTTATTTGATATTCATCGATGGATACATTTTTTTCCTTTGCTCGTTTGTTGATAAACGTAATAGATTCATTTGTAGCAATTCGGTACATCCAAGAAAATAACTTAGAATCTCCTTTAAAGTTAGAAATACTTCTGTGCACCTTTATAAAAGTGTTCTGAAGTACATCATTGGTGTCTTCATGAGAAATTAAAATTTTTCGAATATGCCAATACAAACGCTCCTGATACAACTGTACAAGTTCTCTAAAAGCCTTGTCTTTTGTTTTAGGGTCAATAAGCCTATTGATAAAATTTTTTTCGTTTTCCACTTATGAATTCAACTTTCAGGAGTGTAAGTTTACGAAATTATTTTTTTACCTGCTGTCTGGATCTTGAATATCCAAACAATCTATTTCTTTTTATCAGTTCAGATATACCTTCTGGCAACATTTCTTCCCAACCAGCTTTAGAAGTTGCAATCATATCTAAGATAGTTTTTGAGAAAACCGTAAGTATTTTAGGATCATAATTTTTGATGTCTACAAGTTTTCCGTTGTTTTTGAAAAACTTATAAAGCTCTGTCATCCTTGGGTGAACCACTAAATTTTCACTTGTAATTATTTTTCCACTATTTCTATCTTTCAAAGGATATGCATAGATTTTTAAATCTTTGAAATACATTTTTCCAATAGCTTCTAAAATACCTCCACTAAGGGTTCTGTAATATTTTTCATCAAATATATTGATCAGACTTTCAAGTCCTAAAGCCAATCCCATTCTTGATTTGGTAAATTCACTAAAATATTCAACCAATTTATAATACTCTTGGAAGTTGGAAATCATTACGTTTTGACCTAAAGAACATAATAACTCAGCTCTGTCTAAAAAGTCTCGTTCGTTGATTTTTCCTTCAGATCTAAGGTTGGCAAGTGTAATCTCAAATATAATCTGTGTGTTTTCTTTTTCTACCTTGTTTTCTTTGAAAAATAATTCACGAGCATTTTCATAAATATCCATGTTTACTTTGGTAACAGGTCTAAAGCTACCACGTAATGCAAGGATGTTCTTTTTGTACAAAACACTTGCAGGAAGTAAGTTAACTCCGCTTGAATCAAACATTACGGCGTTCGTCATGTCATTTTTTACCAATTGTAAGCTCATCAGCCTGTTGTCTACATACATAAACCTAGGGCCAGAAAAATTAATCATGTCAATTTCCAGTTGGTCTTTATGCAGATTATCATACAATGAAATCAATAAATCCTTAGGATTATCGTTCATGTAAAAGGCACCATGAATTAAGTTTACCCCTAGTTTTCCAAGCGTTTCTTGTTGCAGCGTAGTATCCGTTTCTTTGAACCTAAGATGTAAAACAATTTCGTTATAATCTTCTAAAGGATCTAATTGAAATCTAATTCCAACCCAACCATGACCTTTAAATTTTTTAGCGAAATCAATGGTGGTAACCGTGTTCGCATAACTAAAGAAAAACTTATCTGGGTGCTTTTCTCTGCTCAACCTATCCTCAATCAATCGAATTTCATGATGTAGCATTTTTTTCAAACGACCTTCAGTGACATATCTTTTGTCATCTTCCATTCCATAAATGGCATCTGAAAAATCTTTATCGTAAGCGCTCATTGCTTTCGCAATTGTTCCAGAAGAACCACCTGCTCTAAAAAAATTTCGAACCGTTTCTTGTCCAGCCCCAATTTCAGAAAAAGTACCGTATATATTATGATTTAAATTGATTCTAAGAGCTTTCCCTTTGATAGTAGGGGTGTTGCTCATTTCTTTGTCTCCTTTGAGTGTTACAGCCATCTAGAAAAATAGGTTTGTTTATGTTACACAAATATAGTAATTATGCAGTATTAATGATAGTTCAATGCTTGTTTTTGTTACATTAGATGAACAATTATTTTTAAGTTATGTCCAGAGAAAAAATTAAAATAACGTTTTTAGGAACGGGTACTTCCCAAGGGGTTCCTATGCTGCTTTCTGATGAAGAGGTAAATTTATCTCAAGACAAAAGAGACAAACGCTTACGGTCTTCAGTGTTATTAACTTGGAAGGGTAAAAATGTATTAATTGATTGTGGACCTGATTTTAGGTACCAAATGTTACGTGCCAAGGTAAAATCTATTGAAGGAATATTGTTTACTCATGAACATTCTGATCATATAGCAGGCTTAGATGAAATTAGGCCTTATTGTTATAAGCAAGGAGCAGTAAATATCTATGCTAAGGATAGAGTGATGAAATCTTTAGAGAGAAGATATGAGTATATTTTTGCCAAAGAAAACAGGTATCCTGGTGCTGCGAAAATTATAGAGAATGTAATTGATGATAAAGTGTTTAATCTTATGGAAACACCAATTATTCCTATCAATGTAATGCATGGTCGTTTAGAGATATTTGGATATAGAGTAGGGGATGTAGGCTATTTAACGGATGTAAAAACGATTTCTCAAGAAGAAAAGAAAAAGCTACTCAATCTAGAGATATTGGTGATAAGTGCTTTACGAATCGAGCCGCATCCAACACATTTAAATCTTGAGGAAGCGTTGCAAATGATCAAAGAACTGAATCCGAAAAAAGCCTATTTAACACATATCAGTCATAGACTAGGGTTTCATGAACAAGTATCTAAATATTTGCCAGATAATGTGTTTTTAGCATATGATGGTTTAGTAGTGGAACAAGAATAATTAGAGTCTTTCTTCGATCCAGGCTTTAAAATCATAAAAATTTTGTGGATGAACCCCGTGACCTACAGGATATTCTTTAAAAATATTTGAGACTCCTTTGTTGTTTAAAAAAACAGGAGCTTTTCTAGCCCATTCAACCGGTATTACTTGATCAACACTACCATGAGAACAGAAAAATTGTGTGTTCGTAGTGGCTTTCTCATCAGCTATTAATTCTTCATTTAAGTACCCGCTTAAAGCTACTACATAAGGGATTTTATCTGTGTTTAATGAGAGACCATAACTTAAAATAGCACCTTGACTGAAACCGACGACAAATAATTTATTCGCATCAACATTATGGTTTTCAACAAATTCATCAACAAATTCAGAAATTTGGTCTAAAGATTCTCTAGCTTCATCCAAGTCTGAAAACTTATTTTGGTCAGCATCAAAATTGATACTATACCAAGCAAAGCTGTTATATCCTAACTCTAATGGAGCTCTTAAACTAACAACATGTAAATTTTCTGGTAGTTCTGAAGCAAATGAAAACAAATCCATTTCATTACTACCATAGCCATGGATTAATATCAATAGAGGAGCAGGTTCGTTAGAATTTGTTATAGGAACTCTTTCTACAAAATGTAATTTTGTTTTCATACGTATTCGGTTTTGTTTGATACTATTTATTTAAAACTAATTGACCTTTTGAAAAGATTCCATAGGCTTTTCCTTTTATCTTTTTGTTTAAAAAAATTGAGTTTTTTGAGGTAGAAAGAACATCTTTTAGTTCAAAAGTAGTTTCATTGCTATTTGTAAATAGAGAGATACTAGCAGGTTTACCTTCTTCGATAGGCTCTTGGTTTATTCCAAAAATAGCTTTAGGACCTGTTGTAAGTGCATCAATAATTGTTTCAGTATCTAATATTGTTTTTAAACTTCCAAAAAGATTTTCAAGACCGATGGTACCGTATTCAGCATTATTAAACTCTACCTTTTTATTTTCAATGTCGATAGGGTTGTGGTCTGATGTAATACAATCTATGGTGCCATCTTTGACTCCTTCAATTAAAGCTAACCTGTCTTCTTCCGCTCTTAAAGGAGGCATCACTTTAGTATTTCCATTAAATCCTTTTAGTTCTGCATCTGTCAATGTCAAATGATGTGTGGTAACACTACAAGTAACTTTAAGGTTTTTCTTTTTGGCTTCTTTAATTAATTCTACAGATTTTTTAGAACTTATAGTTGGAATGTGCAGTTTACCACCGGTATATTCAAGTAAGGAAAGATCTCTTGTGATTTGCATCTCTTCTGCTAATCCTGGGATTCCTTTTAAACCCAGTAAGGTGCTGTTTAAACCTTCATGAGCAATTCCTTCACCACCAATAGCGTTGTTTAATGGAAAGCTAAGAACTAAACCATTAAAATTTTGCGCATATTGTAGTGCAACTTTCATTAAATTGTCGTTTTCAATAGCCTTGTTGTAGTCTCCAAAAGCAATAGCACCTGCAGTTTGCATATCAAATAATTCAGCCATTTCTATCCCTTTAGAGTTTCTAGTTAAACTAGCAATAGGATATAAATTGGTTGTTTTTATTGCGCTTAGACTTTTCAAGTACGCAACCGAAGCTTTGGTGTCTAAATATGGATTGGTATTTGAGTTTACCGCTACTTCTGTAAAACCGGATTTGGCAGCAGTGTCTAAACCGTTTGATAAGTTCTCACGTTCTTCATATCCTGGTTCTCCAAAGGATACAGAGGAGTCAAACCAACCATTTGATATTTGTAAGTTTTCTAGAGTTATTTGCTCACAGTTTTTAGGGCATTCTATAGAATCTGCAATTTGAGTAAACGTGTTATTCTGAATTAAAACATCTTTTGTTTGCTTGTGAAACTTACTGTTTTTATCAAAAATGGTTGCAGATTTTAATAGAATATTCATTGAGAATTATATTTTAATTTTTTACACAGATTCCCTTCACACAAGTTTGCTTGTATGAAAAATTTTGTAATAAAATGGTATTGTAATATTTAGAATTAAAAAAAAACAATGTACTTGCTAATGAATTTAGCTTGTAGAAAAGTAGTGATTTAAGATACTTCTGCTGCATTGTTTCCTAAGATTGGTCAAAGATACATAAAGTAAATTAAATGATGATTTTTTTTGATTTGGATTTTTCTAAAAAAAAGTTAGGTTTTAACCATAGTTTCCTATGAATTAAAACCTAACATAAATATTGGATAAATTTAGTTATTACCCGTCAACCATTGGTTTAAAATGGCTTACATCACCCGTTCCTCTTGCAAATAATATGTTTAGAAAAACAACTGCCTCTTTTTTAGACTTTAAATTTAATTTTAGTCGATCTAGTTTAGACATGGTGGTATGTTTTTCTAAATCTTTATAAAGATTTTCGATTTGATTTTCTTCCACCTCTGCACTCAGACTTAAAGAGAGATCAGAAAACATATTAGAGTGAACTATATAACCATACTTGTTGATTATGTTTTTAATCTCTTCAATAATTTTCATTCGGTTTTTTGAAGAGAAAGCTTCCCAATTAAATTTTGATTTTCTCATACCGTTCTCCTTTAAAATTCATAATAGTAAAAATAATAAAACACTTGTTTTTAGTAATATAAATTAAAGTGAAGTAACCAAAATATTAGATGAGATGGTGGATTTTAAAAAAAACATTAAAATTGAATGCAGTATTGGATGCATTCTTTTTTTAAATTACATTTGAGAACCGCTTAAGAAATAGAAAAATTTGAAATATGAGCTTATCGAAAAAGATTGTAATTGGATTATTGTTAGGAGTTTTTATCGGATTGTTCTTTGGGGAATATTGTAATTTCTTTTCCTATATAGGAGATGGATTCATAGGTCTTTTACAAATGACTGTTTTACCATATATAATGGTTTCCATTATTGCAAATTTAGGACGTATGTCTATGGAAGATGGAAAAACTATGGTGATGAACGGATTGAAGATATTATTCCTTTTGCTAGCAACAGGAGTGGTGTTTTTGGTTTTACTTCCTTTGGCATTGCCAAGTTGGTCTGCCGCATCTTATTTTAAGCCATCTAGTATTGAAGTGGTTCCTCCCTTAGATCTATTAAGTCTATATATTCCTTCCAATCCATTTGCTTCAATGTCAAATAATGTAGTGCCAGCGGTGGTGCTCTTTAGTATTTTCTTGGGGATCGGAATTAGTAAAATAGAGCAAAAAGAAGGGGTACTTTCTGGACTGGATGTGATTGGAGAGGGGTTGAATCATATCAATAAAATGGTAGTTAAATTAACACCATATGGTGTATTTGCTATAGCTGCTTATAATGCAGGTACAATGTCTTTTGAAGAGATTCAGAGATTACATGCCTACATTATAATTTACAGTGTTGCTGTGCTGTTGTTAGGGTTTTATTGGATTCCATTGTTGATTTCTAGTTTTACAGGGATTCCGCCAAAAGCCTTGTTTAAAGAAACGAAGAGTACTTTGTTGACTATTTTTGCAACCGGTAAAATTATTGTAGTGTTACCCCAATTAATAGAGGATATTCAGCGTTTAATGAAGCAAACTTTAGTAAATGATACTGAGGAAGTTCAAAAAGAAAGAAAAGCGCAATCCGAAATATTAATGCCATTGGCATATCCTTTTCCTAACCTTGGGACTTTTGTGATTTTTGTATTTGTTCCTTTTGTAGCTTGGTTTTTGGGAAGTTCATTTAGTATTTCAGAAAATTTAACATTTTTAGGAGCCACGCTATTGAGTAGTTTTGTGGCACCAGTAACCGGTATTCCATTTTTATTGGATCTGTTAAAATTACCTCAAGAAATGTTCCAATTATTTGTGATTTCTAGCGTATACACAGATCGTATTAGAGTTGTTTTAGGTTCTATTCATTTGATTGCAATTACCATAATCACGATTCAAATTACGGTTTCAAAGGCTCCTGTTTTATGGGGGAAGTTAGTGCGAGGTACTGTCTTAGGTGTTGGGCTTACAGTAGCTTTATTGATTGCAACACGTCTGTATCTTTCTGTTACTTTAGGAGAGAGTAATCAGTATGATAATTTTGTTCATATGGAGTTTAGTAAAGAGTTAAAAATGTTACCTACAAAAAATATTGAAAAACTATATGCGTCAGATTCCTCCGGACGGCCGACAAATCAAATAAGAGCCATCAAAAAAAGAGGAACTTTGAGAATAGGGTTTTTGGCTGATTGTTTGCCGTTTGCCTTTAAAAATGATGAAGGGCAAGCATTGGGTTACGATATTGAAATGGGGTATTTGCTGGCGAAGGAATTGAAGGTGAAGCCAGAGTTTTATAAAGTGACAAAGAAACAACTGAAAGAGTTATTGGCTATAGGGAAATTAGATATAGTTATGTCAGGAATGGCAATTACTACAAGTAGATTGAGTGAGTATGCTTTTAGTGATTCCTATATAGATCAAACGATGGCCTTTTTAGTAAAAGATTATAATCGTACTAATTTTCAGTCAAAAGAATCAATGATGGCCTTAGATACTTTAAAAATCGGCTGTGGAAATCCTTATTTTGCTGACAAGTTTAAAAATTATTTGCCCAATGCAACTGTTGTAAATTCTGCTTCACCAAGACCGTTTTTAAAAGGAAAAGATCCTAGTTTAGATGCATATTTGGTCTCTGCAGAAGCGGGATCAGCATGGACTATTATTTTTCCGTCTTTTAGTATAGCAATACCAGATAATACGCTTGTTAAAATTCCTTGTGCATATCCTATGCCTAAGGATGAAGGATGGATTCAGTATGTGAATACTTGGATAGAGTTAAAAGAAAAAGATGGAACGAAAGCACGCCTGTTTCAACATTGGATAGAAGGGAAGGGAGCTGATGTAAAAGAACCAAGGTGGTCTATTATGAAAGATGTGCTACATTGGAGCCTTTAATTTTGTTTGGATTTTAGTATTTTGAAATAAGGAATATTTAAGAGTTTTGTGCGGAGCATAAATACCATTGGAACGAGTATAAAAGCAATGTCCCAATAAATTACGTCTATAAAAGCCATGCCTGCCGCAAGTATGGCTATCAATGGTTCTGTAAGAATTTGTTTTTTTGCGGTGTTGATGATGTCCATATCCACATCTTGATGCATTAATCTATGTTTCGGATTGGCAGCGTAATTGACACTTAAATAGGAAAAAGCACCAACCAATACCATATTAACACTCAAAAAAACTCTAATGGCAATATTTTCAGGGAAAATTTCGATATAGCTGTTCCAAAAAGGAATCAACATGACACTTGCTAAAAACAAAAGCTGCAACCAAATAAAAGTTTGATTCACTAATAATATAGAGCTGTAATGTTCTAGGTGTTTCATCCAGTAGACAGCAATAACAATGAAACAAACAAAAAACACCCACATATTACTCAGTTGCTTGATCAAAAAAACACCGAGTTCTTTGGGGTCTGTAATATGTCCAAAATCTGGAATTTCAATATTAAAAATCATTACCGTCATAGCGCTACCAAAAATAATGTCGCACAAGAATTTTAAACGATTACGTCTTTCTGTATTGGCATGTTGTTCAAGGTCTTTATAATCCATAGGTGTTTTATTAATTAAAAAGACTGATGTAGCTTTATTTTAAAAGATGATTGTTCTTTACAAAATTGGCTTTATGTCTTTCACTAAATGGGATATTCTGTTTGCAATCTAGAACAATTAGGTTGTCCTCAAGATAGATTTCATTGATTTTATTTACATTGACCAAATAATTCCTGTGGACTTGAATAAAATCAGGATTAGAGAGTAATTCTTTTACTTTTTTCAAAGAAAGTTTTACTAAAAATTCTTCATCAATTAATGAAAACTGACAATATTTGTCCTGAACTTCGATATAATTAATTTTTGAAACATCAACTTTCATCAAGCTTTTCTTCTTTTTGATGAAAATATAAGAAGGACTAAGTACAGCGTTTTGTGGATCAAAACTTATTGAATTTGCTTGGTCAAAATATTTTTCAATAGCCAGTTCTAAAGTAAATAATAACTCTAATTCGTTATAAGGTTTGATAAGATAGGTGACAGGTTTGGTATGTTTGGCTTTTTCATATAGAATTTTGGTTTGCATACTAGAGAGAAAAATAAATGGAATATCAAATCCCAATTCATTCATTTTTTCTGCCATGGTAATACCATCTGGTTTTCCGTCAATCATAATGTCAAGCACCACCAAATCAAAAGAATGTCTTTTTAATAAACGTTCTGTTTGGTTGATGTTGTGACTGATCATTACATCGTAATTGTTTTCATTTAAAAAATCCGCTAAATCATTAGCATCTTCTTTATCATCTTCTAGTAGAAGTAAATTAAGGGTTTTCATTTTCTTTGCAATAATTAGGGTAGCAAAATAGTAAATTTTGAACCTTTTTCAAGGCTGCTTTCTATTTTTATCTCTCCTTGGTTCTTTTTGATGAGGGTTTGACATAAAATCATTCCTAGACCAACACCTTCTGCACGGTCAATTTTATCAATTGATAAATCTTTTAAATTTCTGATTTTTTCAAGATTTTCAGGATGGATTCCTATTCCATTATCTTTGATACGAACAAATTTTTTATGGTCTTTATTGGTACCACAAGTAACTTTGATACGACCTCCTTCTGGAGTGTATTTTATGGCATTGTCTACAAGGTTACGAATTACAATTTTCAGGGACTCTATATCCACTTCTATATTGACTTCTTCAAGGGAGGTGGCAAGTTCTATGTTTCTGGCTAGTGCAATATTTTTGAAATCATACAACACATGTTCTATTAAATTGTGTAACGGATATTTTGTTGGTACAAATACCATTTGTTTGCTTTGTTCTAAAGACCAACTAAGTACATTGTTCAAAAGCTTATAGGTACTTTCAGTTAAAATAAGCGCCTTGTTATTGGTGGTGTTGATGGCTTCTATATCTTCTTTTTTTATTTGTCTTGCCAAACGCTTGTGCAATTTACCAAGGGTATTGATAGGACTCCTTAAATCATGTGAAACTACTGAAAACAAATAATCTTTGGTTTTGTTGGCAGTAGCCAAATCTTCTTTTTGTTGGGTGATCAATTTGTTTTGGGCAGTTCTTTGTTTGTAGATAAACCAAAGTACTAGTATGAAAATAAATAAAAATGAAATCCCAATGATCAAAGCGTTTCTTTGGGTTTTCTGGCGTTTTACTTTTTCTTTTTCTACAACAATTTCTAATTCCTTTTGAGCAACAGCAATTTGCTTTTCTTTTTCAGTGAGTTCCCAAATTCTGTCTCTGTCAAAAAGGATTTTTTTCCATTTTATATTTTCGGTAAAGTATTTTACGCTGGTTTCAAAATTATTTCTGTTTTTTTCAACAACAGCCATATTTATAGAAGCAGCTTCTTTGTAGGTAATGTCTGAGTATTTGAGAGATAAATCATAGGCTTCTTTGAATAAAGGAATGGCTAGGGAATCCATATATTGTGCATAATATAAATTCGCCATATCATTAATACAAGAAATGTATACTCCAGTGTCTTTTTTGTTTTTTATGACTTCAAGCTCTTTATTAAGATAGTATTTAGATTTCTCATAATTTTTTTCAAATATATACATTGAACCAAGATTATGGTAAACAGCGGGTTTTAATGTGTCGTTCTCCTTAGATGTTTTTAACCATTCAGTATAATAGTATATTGATTTTTCATAATCTTCAAGATCTAGGTATGCATAGCCAAGATTATAATTCTTTATACTTTTGTATATTGAATCGTTAGAGATTGCTAAACTATTTTCTATGGATTTTTTGAAGAGTTTTTTTTTAAAGGAAACTTCCGCTTGAAAATAATTTAAAAGATCCTTCTCATTCTGTGTTTTTGCGTAATATAATGCCCTACTCGCGTAGATGTAACAAGAATCGTATTGCTTTTCTATATAGAAGTTGTATGAAGCACAAAAGAGCTCATTATTTGTAGTGTTACAAATAGTTTGAGCTCGTTTGACTATATTTTCTTTTGGTGTAAGAGTTTGAAAAAATACAACAGAAAATATTATGTATAAAAAATAAATGATATTATGGTCTTCTTGGAGTGATTACAGTTCCTCTATCCGTAGTAGGGTCTAAGTTCTGGTCTTGTACAAAAATAGCTTCAACAGCTTGCAAATTAGGGTTTGTAAATGAATAATTGAATTGAATTTGGTATAAGTCAAATTCTTTTTGGCCTTCAGGTCCATCGTATACTACTTCAAAATTTCTACAAGTTACTTGGTTTGCATTTTCTGTAGTTACCTCTGTTTCTACCAATGCAACACCGCTATATTTAAAAGCAATTTTTTTATTAGACACATAAAATGAACTTTGATCAGTCAAATCAAAGGCTTCTATGTCGGTAGGGATATAAGATAATATATTTACAGTGTAAATAGGGACTTCTGGGGTAAAGTTATCAGCTTTATAGATGTTTGCTAAAGGCTGTTTTGAGATTTCATTAATTGAAATGGGTTTTTTGTTGATTTTGTTTGTAAAATTTAGATCAAACTCTAAACCTGCAATGGCAATTTTCTTTGACATATTTAATTTTTAAGGGTTTTAAAATAGAGGGTCTTTCCCTCCACAAATATAGTGATACAAGTTTAATCTAAACAAAAGTTAAGCGCAATAACTAAAAATAGGTAATTTAAAATATCACTATAGATAGCTAATGGTTTTTGGTTAGTTTGTTTACTTTTAAAAAGGCTACGTTTATTCCTTGTTTATCTACGTTTGCGACTTTAACTATTTACTAGGAGAGGAAAGGAGTTATATTTGTATAACTTTAAAAAGTTAACGTAATCTTAGGGGTAGGATTATATATAGCTCGAATATAATTTTATATTCGAGCTTTTTTTGCAAAAAAAAAATAATTAACAAACTACACTTATTCTTTGTATTGTTGCGTTTATGCTTTAATTCAATACGCTTGGTGTATAATTGTATTTAGAAGGATAACATTTGTTAATTTAGAGTGAAATTGCTAAGGAAATTAACAAAGATTGCTATGAAAGAGTTTTTTAAACTAGTTATCTTAGGGGTAGGATTACTGTTTAATTCGGTTGCTTAAAAGCAACCGAATTTTTTTATTTTTTCTATTTCCAGTCTAAATACTTTTTTTTCTGTATTTCAATAAGATTTGGAGCTTTTTTATTAAGTGTTGCTCCATTTATTACTTGATTGTATTTGTTTAGATACTCCTGCGACATTTTAAAGCTGTTGAATTCATCACGTGCATATTCATAACATTTTTGTTTAGAGAAGGAATCAACGTGAGTAATAGCTCTTTTTAGTTCTTCTTTGCTATTAGATAGAAAACCGAATTCTTCAGTAACGATTTCAGTTAGAGATCCATACGGTGTTGCAAAAATTGGGCAGCCATAAAACAAACTTTCTGTAATAGCTATTCCGAAAGGTTCATGCCATTTAATAGGGAAAATTAGTCCTTTGGATTTGTTGAGTAAATCTGTTTTCTTAGTTCCGCCAACCATACCAGCAAAAGATATTTTTGGAGAAAAAGTGAAACGCATTCCCATATTAAAATTAAAACGAACTCCACCTAGGACTTTTAGTTTTTCAGATTTTGTTTCGTTAATTATATCTATGGCCCCTTGTACATTTTTAATGCGCCAAGCTGCATTCCCTAAAAAATGAAAGTACTCTCTCCGTTGCTGCAAATTGGGTTTTGCATAAGTATCCCAGTCCATTCCGTTATGGACAAAGGAATGTGAATTGTATCTTTCAGCATGATTCTTTGAAACGAAAATAGTGTTTTTGTCAAATTCATGTTGCACGTTGATATTCCCATGCATGGTAATCACATATGGAATGTCAAATGTTCTTAATCCTTCAGGTTCAAAATTAAAATGTACGACATCAGTATCTTTCGGTACCTGTTCTAGTATAGAGATATCTTGATTGATGTGAATTACTTTAGCAAAGTCGCAAGTAGAACCTTTTCCAACTAAAAACGTTACCTCATGACCTTGTTTGGTGAGTTCTTTACCTAATGCCCAAATAACTCTTTCGGTTCCTCCGTATAAAAAAACAGGAATTTTATTTTTGTAAGCTATTACAATTTTCATTTTGTATGTATGTTTTACTCCTCTTGCTTTTTAGGAAATATGTTGTTTGGTAAATCTTTGATGTAAACATCTTGATGAGGATATGGGATTTCGATACCGTTTTCCTTGAATTTATTATAAATGGCAATAGAAACATCACTTCGTGCACTCAATCCATTTTCATTCTGAACCCAGAATCTAAGTTTAAAATTTAAAGAGCTTGTTCCAAAGTCGTTTAATAAAGGAAGAGGAGCAGGGGTTCTTAATACCTTATCACTACTTAAGGCAGCGTCCGCTAAAATTTTTATTACCTCATTAGGATCAGCAGCATAAGTAGTTCCAATAACAATTTCTAATCTTTTTACCTTGTTTGAAAGGGTCCAGTTGATAAGGTTATTTGAAATCAAGTTATTATTTGGAACCACAACCTCAGCACCATCAAAAGTGGTGATACTAGAAGATCTAACACCAATTCTGTTTACTGTTCCTAAAAGATTATCTACTTCCACAGTATCACCAGGGAAAATAGGACGTTCGAAAACAAGAATAAGTCCTGAAACAAAATTAGAAATCACCGTTTGTAAACCAAAACCAATACCCAGTCCAAGTGCTCCAGCCATCAAGTTGAATTTGCTTAGGTCGATTCCTAAGGAAGACAATGCAAGCATAATACCGAAAGCGATAATAAAGTATCTTACCACTAGTGAAATCGCAGCTGGCACACCTTTAGGTAGTTTTATGATATTAAATAACCTGTCTGATTCTCCAAAGGTAAAAGAAACAAGCCTTGTTATGATAAAAGAACCGCTAAGGATTAAAATAAAGCTAACCACTGCACCGAGCGTAAAAGTTAGGTCACCAATTTTATAGGGATCAGACAAAATATCATCAAAAAAATCTATTACATAGGTTAGGACATCTATCAATTTTAAGAATATAAGACTTCCTAAAATAGTCATGATGATTCTAATAATTTTAGAGGCCTTTCTTTGACTTTTCTTTTTGAGCTTTACATCATATCCAGCTTGTCTGTTGTAGTGTCTATGAATCACAATAACAGAGATACTGTTGATGATGAGTAGTATGTAGTAGAAAAGCATCGTGATTACTGCTCCGCTAATACATATTTTTAAAGTGGTTTCTGTTAAATTAGTATATCCTAACACATTTGAGATGATTGCTATTGTGGCAATAACATATAGTGTAGGGGTTAGTTTTTGAAGATATCGACTAAAATATCCAATCTTCATCTTCCTTGCAGTAATTTTATCAGGTCTGATGATGAAAGTGGCAATTATTACTAACAAACTCATTGCTAACAAATACAATTTATACTGACCGATAGTGAGCCATAAATAGGTCTTTAAAAGATCTAATATATAGATAACAACAATAAAATAAAGCGCCTTGTAATAGTGTGGGTTTAGGTTTGCTTTAACCAAAGGAATAATGACTATTAATACCGAAATGGATAAGCAATCATCAAATAGTTTTGGTGTATTTATAAAGGTGTATTTTGCTGTTACAATAGCAGCAAACAAGATGGTTGATAATGTAAAATCTTTAAGATTATCTCTAGCTCTGGTGATTTCAAAGCCA
This sequence comes from Flavicella sp. IMCC45537, assembly GCF_057197705.1. NCBI lineage: Bacteria > Pseudomonadati > Bacteroidota > Flavobacteriia > Flavobacteriales > Flavobacteriaceae > Flavicella > Flavicella sp. IMCC45537. The sequence goes on along the minus strand of NZ_CM170067.1, from coordinate 863,085 downwards.
GTTTCATAAATTTTACTTTTGGATAAGGTTCTTTTAATGTATAGAATTAATAGAGATAGAAAAATCACTAAAAAAGTGAAAAGATTCAGTTGTTCTTCGCTGTTTTTAAGAAGTTGTAAGAAATCTTTTATGTTTTTCGTAATAGATTCTGAGTTTTCTCTCCGTATTTTTTGATTTTTAGTAGATTTAAAACTTACTTTCCATAAAGGTTCATGTCGTAAGTAAAAAAGGTTATAAACATTTGAATTTTTAAGGTCATTTAGTTGAACAATAACATCTTTAGAACTTGCTATTTGTTTACTTATTTTAGATTCAAGTTTTAATAAGTCATTGTTTTCATTGATGATGTTTTTTTCTAATTTACTTACGTCATCTAAAACAGTTTTAACATTTTTTAAAACTTCATATGGAATTTTATTTTCTTTAGAATTGTCATAAGTTAGTTTCCAAGTTTCTTTATCAAAGGAAACTTTTTCCTTAATTCTATTATTGTTTTTAGCGAATTTATTTACATCAGATTGCCAGATATTTAAATAGTCTATATATCCATTCCATTTTTTTATTAAAATATTTATTTTTAAACGATTAGGGTTGGCTTTTATGAAAGCTTCTGTGTCTTTTCTTTGGTCTTTTATAAATTTAGAATAGATCGGTAATAAAGAGTCTATCAACGCTAAATCTTTATTTTTTTTGAGTTCGTTTTGAGTGTTTTTTAAGGATTCTTTTTCACTTTCAATTTTATCTACAATATTTATAGTTTCAATAAATGTAGGTTTTACAACAGATGTAGAATCCTTTGAAGTGGATGTGCTCCCATTTTGTGCAATTGTAGTTTGTGAGGAACAGACGAAAAGAAAAATAAATAGGGTTGAAAACTTTGATAGGTATTTCATAGCGTAAGGTTCAGACTAAATTTTAGCATTTATTTTTATTGGTAACCATTTTCTTAAGGTAGCACATCTCCATAACCATTCAACTGGGCCAAACTTGAAAAAACGAAACCATAAGTTACTAAATGCTAACTGAAAGATTAGCATTGCGCATCCAATATAATAAATAGATTCTAAAGATAATAATCCAAAGAGTTGAAAGGTGTGAGCAAAAGGATAAAAAATTAATATTCCCAATACGGTTTGCCCAATGTATGAGGTTAATGACATTCTACCATATTTTTTAAGTCCGTTAAACACAAAAAATGTAGGCCATTTGTGAACCAATATAGCGAGAAAACAAATATAAAACATGCTTAGGTTTATCTGTGCAGTTTCATGTAGTAACCTGGCTCCAACCTGATACCAATTTTTAGAAAACTCTGCTGCATTTCCTTTTATATACGTTGAAAGATAAGTGAGAGTTATTCCTATAACACCAAAAAGAAGCGTGTTTTTAAATTTTAAGGCACCTGTTGTAAAAAACTTAGTATTGTATAGGTGAGATCCGAGAAAAAAGAGTCCAAGGATTTTAAAAGGCCTTCCTGAAGGAATAAAATCATACCAGCGCCACATTAAATTATGCAAATTTATTTTTATGGCGTCTAAGAAATACGGGCTTTGAAATGTTGTAACAACTTCCGATGGTGTCATATCTGGGTATTGTTTCAAAGCATTTTTGCTTAAGTCAGGTAATGCATTAGCAAAACTATACATGTAAATAATGTCTAATAATACTGGAGTAAAGTAAAATATTGCTGAATAGTGTAGTAGCAATTTAGGGTTTACATTTCTCATAGACAAAAGAATCATTCCCGTTAATGCATATAACGTTAGAATATCTCCTGACCAAAATGTTGCATGGAATAAGCCTATGACTAATAACAAACACATTCTTCTAAAATATAACGGAGGAAAAAGCGGGTTATCTCTGTTTTTACTTACCTGCATGTAAAATCCGATACCAAATAAAATGGAGAAAATTGTATAAAACTTGGTGTCAATAAAAAACTTAAGGAAATAATAAATGTTAGAATCTGTTTCAGTACTTCCGAGTTGATCAATAAGCTCTTGCGGCAAAAATTTATAACCGCTCCAACTAAGAATATTCGCAAAAAGAATTCCTGATAGAGCAAATCCGCGTAATATATCTAAAAATATAATTCTGTCTTTTACTGGAGTAGGTTGGGTGTTTTTTGACATAATGAATTTTTTTGATGTGTATCAGAAAGGCAACGAATATAATGCTTTTACGATAGCTTTTTTAAATAGTGTTATTAGAATTTATTTAATTATTAACTTGTTGTTGCTCTATAGTGCGATTTAAATATAAAAATGATAATTTTACCAAAAATAGATATTGAATTACAATGAACAGAAGGAGAGTTGGTATGGCATTGAGAAGAATCTCATTGTTACCAAGAAATAAATATTTGATTTATTATTTAATTAACAAAATTCAGCACTTCTATTTGAAATTGATTAAATCAAAGAAAGTGGCATATCCCTCTACTATAATGCTAGAGTTAAATAATCATTGCAACTTAGCTTGTACTACATGTCCAAGGGAGTACGATTATGGGAAAGACATGGATAAAGGTCGAATGGATATGGCTAGGGCAAAAGAAATTATTGATGAAATGTGGCCTTATTTAGACTCCGTTGGTTTGACAGGAATGGGAGAGACTTTTATCTATAAAGAGATAGAAGAGATTGTTGATTATATCAAAGCGAAAAATAAAGGAATAATTATTTCAGTCTCAACAAATGCTGTATTGCCTAACTTTATTGAATTGGTTAAAAAGGTTATTGGGAAAATAGATACGATTCAAATTTCTATAGATGGACTAAATGAAGTATATGATTCTATTAGGATCAATGCTGATTTTAACGAGCTAGATGAAAACATAAAGTTAATGTCTAATTTATGTGCTGGTACCAAAACTGAGTTAATGTTAAATATGGTTGTTACTGAAGAGAACCATCATCAAATGGGAGAACTTGTTTTATATGCCGAGAATTCAGGAGTGAAATATATGGATTTTTCCTTATTTAATTTGGCATCAGTAACAGATATTGATACATCGTATTATGAGCTGTACAAAAGTGAAACATTTTTAAAATCAGTTAAGGAATTGAATCTTATCGCTGATGAAGTAAAAACGGTGGAGGTGTTGCAAAGAAATTTCAAAACAGAAAATAGTTTTCAAAAATGTCCGCTACCTTGGAGCCATTTCTATATTAGTTGGGATGGTTATATTCCACCTTGCTGTGCTAAACCTTTTCCGAAGGAATTAAATTTTGGAAATGTTTTTAGTCATAAAGTGATTGATATGTTAAATTCTGAAAGTTATCAGGAATTTAGAACCATGTGGTATGCTAATGAAACCCCAGATTTTTGCAAAAAATGTAATTTTGTAAATGTAGAGCCTGTTAAAAAGGATGAATTACCTTTGGTTGAAATAGACAAAAGTCTTTCAGAGTTTAAATCAGTTTTACATTCGAAAAAATAAAAAAAAATAAGAACAAATTATTCTGTAAATGAATGGATTGTTTTAATTTAAACTATTAATAAGGTTGTTTTTATAATTTTTTTACGTCTAAATTTCTTTCCATTTTATACCACACCCCATACTAGGTAATACCTTTCTTGAATATACCTCTCCTTTCAGCATGATATCCATCGCAGAAATAAGATCTTTTCCGGTGACAGGAATATCGTTTCCAGGACGAGAATCGTCTAATTGACCATGATAAAAGATTTCTAAATTTTTATCAAACAAGAAAATGTCTGGTGTACAAGCGGCATCATAAGCCTTGGCAACTTTTTGTGTTTCATCAAATAGATAAGGAAAAGGGTACCCAATTTCACGAGCTAGTTTCTTCATTTTATCAGGACTGTCTTGTGGGTAGTTTTCAATATCGTTACTACTAATGGCTATAAAATTGATTCCCTTTGCTTGGTATTCGTTGGCTAATGAAACTAAAAAGGGATTGATATGAATTACATAGGGGCAATGATTACAAATAAATAGGATCAAAGTTCCCTTATTTCCTTTCGATTCTTGTAACGAAATATTCAAATTTGATACAGTATCTAATAAATTGAAATCTGGTGCTTTTTTACGGAGTTCAAAAGGGTTTGATGCAGTAAGTGCCATGTTTTTATGACAAAGATAAATTAATCTGTTATGAGTGCAAGTTATTAGATATAATTACAAATAGATTTTACGAAATAGAGGTTTGAATTGATATGTAACTCATATAGTATTTTAAATATCCGTGTTAAAACAAATAGAATTTAGTTATCTGGTAAGAACAAAAAATTAAAGGTTATGTAATTAGTTTTTTTAAGATTTTTGTATTTTAAAAATACGAAGTGCATCTCAATCAAAAGATTCGTTGAACTTAAAACGTATAGCCAAAAATAAGTGAACTTGAGCTAAGGTCAGCTCCGGAGATAGCATAATTATATACAATTCTTCTTTTTCTAGAAAGCCTAGCCTCTAATGAAAATTTATCATTTAATTTGTATCCTAGTCCTAAGGAGTAGTAAGATAAAAAAGAATCGTGATAAGTTAAATAACTACTACCACTATCATTTAAAATAACTCCTGGTTTCTCAGCATCTTGAGGCAAGGAGTTGGATAAAATTAGGTTTGTAAAAACTGTAGTTTTTTTATTGAAAACATATTTGTATCGAATACCAACATTGATATCAATATTTGAATAACTACCTTTAAAAGTGTTAGTAGCACTAAATCTATAAAAATAATCTGGGTTTGGTGGAAAAGTACCGTTATATGAAAAACTATAAAATACAGGTTCTAAAAGTAGACTGAACTGATTATGGAAATACGGTATTGTAAATTCAGCTTCAATTCCAATTCGATAACCAACTTCAAGTTCCGTTTGACCGATGTAATATTGATCGTCGGTAAGAACCTCTAGTTTATTAAAGGTAGGTCCAGCGGTAACGGTGAATCTGGTTTTACTACGCTTTTTTTTGACATCAATAAAATTTGTGTTTTTTATTGCTTCATCTGATAGTTGAGATTGGGGTTCTATGCAATTATTATATTTCTTAAATATTTTAGATAAAGAATGATCGTTGTAATCGAGCCATTTTAAATCTTTTTGATGAATGCTCTCACAAATTAAATGATTAGATAATTGTTGTCTAAACATGTTGTTTGTTTTTACACCTCCATCATTTGATAGATATTCAATTTTTATCAATTGTTGAATGTTGTTATTTGGCGTCTTGAAAAAATACTTTGTTATTCCGTTATCGATATATTCATATAATGAACCAGGTCCTTCGAGTAGGACTCGTAAATATATTATTTCATTGTTGAATTTTGGATTTCTTTGAGTCGTTAAATTGGACAAATTGTTATCAGAACGTTCTATATCTCCATGAAATCGTATGTATTTCGATTTACCATTTATACAAAACTCTTTAATGAATTTAATAGAGTCTGTTTGTTTTTTATCTTTTATTTTATAAGTAACGGTTGTAGGGTTGTCAAGCCAATCTTTGTTTAAGATAAGACATTCTAGTTTTGAATTATCATTTAAAATTAAATAACCGTTCTCGTAATGACTTTGAGCCGATAAGCCAACGATAAACGAAATGAATACAATAATTAATGTTAGGAATTTCTTTTTCATGTTTTATTTCAAAAAAAAAAGAAAATCTTATAATGATTTTCTTTTTAGGTTATTCTAAGAGTATAAAGATCACGATTCTAAGTAATAATTGATAGATTCCTCTACCAGTTCAATAGAAACTTTACAATCAATTTTATAGGTGGCAATTGCCTCTAATAATACAAAGTTTACTTGTCCACCAACATTTTTTTTGTCATGTTTTAAATATTCAAAAACTGCTGTAAAGTCTTCTTTTGTAATCGGCACTTTACCAAATAAATCCAGTACATAAGATTTTAAATCTGCTACTATTTCTTCCGGAAAACCAAATAACTTATTAGAGATATAAGCTTCTGTAACCATTCCTAATGAAATCGCTTGTCCGTGTGTTAGTGTTTTTTTATGATCAGATTCTAAAAAATATGATTCTACAGCATGCCCAATCGTATGCCCGTAGTTTAATATTTTACGTAGGCTACTTTCTTTTTGATCTGCAAGTACAACCTCATTTTTAATTTCTACTGAACGATGGATTAAATAAGCAACGTTTTTTAAATTATTGTTTCTAACATCATTGTATAAATCAAGATCATATATCAACCCATGTTTTATAACTTCTGCAGTCCCAGAGATAATTTCTTCTTCAGGTACTGTTTTTAAAAAGTCTAAATCGATCAATACCATTTCAGGATCAGAGAAAATTCCAATTTGATTTTTTAAGACCCCTAGATCTACACCTGTTTTTCCTCCAACAGAAGCATCTACCATGCTTAATAACGTAGTTGGGATGTTGATAAAGGTAATCCCTCTTTTGAATGTGGATGCAACAAAACCTCCCATATCTGTGATAACACCACCACCTAAGTTAATCATTAAACTTTTTCTATCTGCACCAAGCTCTGTTAAAACATTCCAAAGACCTGTACAAGTGTCTAAATTTTTATTGATTTCACCTGATTCAATTTCAACAATCTCAATCGTGAGATCCGTAGCCATTTCCGCCATTAATTTAGGCAAACAATCTCTATTTGTATTTTCGTCAACAAGAACAAAAATTAACGAATGATTGCTATTGGCTAAATAGTGATTCAATTCTTTGTAAGAATTCTCTTGAAAATGGACCTGACAGCTAGTAGATTGTATGGATTTCATGTGATTTTATTTGAAATGCAATATTACATATTTAATAGCGAATTTGAAATAAGGATTTAAAATCATTTTTATGGATGTTAACTTTACCTTGAGATAAAAATGAAGTACTGATTTTTTTTTATATTTATCATACTAACCAAAAAATATATTATGAAAAAATTATTGATTATTGCAGTAGTATTTGTCGCGACAACAAGTTTATTCGCTCAAAAAGGGAGTATTTATGCAGGTGGAGCCATTGGGTTTAAAGAAGACTATTTTAAAATAGCACCTGAAGCAGGATATTGGCTTCAAGAATCTCTTCAATTAGGAGCTGTAATTTCTTATGAAAGTGATAAATTTGCTGGAGCTGATGTAAAAACTTTCAAGCCGCATGTTTATTTAAGGAAATTCTTTCCTTTAGGTGAAAAGTTTTCGGTGTATGGTGGAGCTAATATAAGATATGCAAGTACAGACACGGCAGGTGTTTCCTCTTCTTATACTGATTTTTTTATTGATTTAGGGTTTTCTTACGCATTAGCTGATCGATGGGGGGTAGTAGGTAGAGTGGCTTCTATTGGGCAAATAGATGAAGAATTTATTTTAGATTTTAATATGTCACAGCAGCCATTGTTTAATGTAGGTATCTACTATACTTTGAAAAAATAAGTTACTTAAATTTTATACCAAGGGCCAAAAATGAAAGTTTTTGGCTTTTTTTGTGTCCAATAATCCTAAACATTATTTAAGGAGTTTAAGTGTTGTTTCTTCATAAATTTGTAAGAATGAAGAAGTTATTGGTATATATAGCGCTTATCTCCGTTTGGGGAGCAAGTTATGCTCAAGCACCAGGAGGGGTTCCCACAACTAAGATGTCACTATGGTATAGTGGTGATCATGGTGTGGAAGATTTAGGTACTTTAACTTGGGATGATAGAAGTTCAGATGATAATCATGCTTTGCAGCCAACAGAATCAGAAAAACCCCAGCAATCTAAATTATTTAATTTCAATGAAACTTTTACTTTTGATGGTAACAGTGATAGATTTGCTATTTCAGGATTAAATTATACCAATGGTCAAAATCTGACAGACCTTTCCATGTTTGTTGTTTATGCAACAAATTTTTCCAATTCATCATATTCCGGCAACTGGTCCTTTTTAGATTTTGATAGAAGCGAATCTTTTAACTTTTATATTCATGGAAATGGGCGTTTAGCAATGTCTTATCAATCAGGAGGAACACAAGATTTAGTAGCAACAAGTGTTTCTAATGATGGAATTCCGCATATGGCCACTTATTTATTTGATAATAATGATGATATAACTGGAGCAATTACAAACGAATCTATTATGCGACTGGATGGTTTTCAAGACTACTCAGGTGATAATACTAGCATTGATATATCAGTTAGTGCAAATAGATATGGTTTTATTGGTGATGGTTCCGAAGCCACTGAATTTAATGGTTCTAAAAATAATATTTATTATGATGGTGAAATTGCTGAAATAATATTTTACGATAAAGGTGATTTAAGCACGGAAGATGTTAAAAAAATTGAATCATATTTAGCTCTGAAATATGGAATAACCATGGATGTAAGCGGTACTTCTTACGTTAATAGCTCTAATTTAACTTTGTGGGACAATACGATATCTGGTTATTGGAATGGAGTTGCTGGTATCGTTCAAGATGACGCTGGGGCTTTAAACCAAAAAATATCAAGATCAAATGATTATGAGAAATTCATTGTAGCTATGGATGCTGATTTTTCGTCATCCAATAGCGATGTCAGTAGGACATCAGTAGGAGATGGTAAATCTTTAATTTTTGGTCATAATAATTCCCCAGATGGATTTAGTCCATTTGGTTCGTCTGGAAGTGAGTTTCTTTTTGGTAAAACATGGTTGTTTCAAGAAAAAAATGGAAACGTTGGAGATGTGTTTGTCGCCATGGAAAAATCTGTTTTTACGGGAGAATCTGTAGATTTAATCATTAGTGATAATGCAACATTTGATTCAGGTGATACAAGGTATACTATGACAGAAGGAGGAACACATTATTATAGAGAAGTTGATATACCTGATAATTCTTATGTGTCATTTGTAATGACGCAATCTTCAAAAGCTCCTGGAGGTGTTGCTCCTGGATTAGAATTATGGTTTAGATCAGATACTGGTGTAACTGCTTCGGGAAGCGCTGTAACAAATGTTGTAGATCAAACATTTCAAGGCTATGATTTATCTCAAACAAATACGTCTAACCAGCCATCTAATTCTTCTATGACAAACTTTAATGACAATTTGACTTTTGATGGAAGTAGTGATCGAATGCCTATAAAGGATAAAAATTATACAAGTACAGATAATCTAAACCAGGTGTATGTATGGACGGTGTATAATACTGATTTTTCGAGTTCTAACACTTCTGGAAGTCTAGACACCTCCAATTGGGCATTCTTAGACTTTGATAGGAGTGAGTGGTTCAATGCCTCTATTCACGGTGATGGTACTTTGCAATTTGGATATAATTCTGGTGGGATTAAAGATAATTATGGTGTAGAAGTTACTAATGATGGTACGGCTAAATTAGGTGGTTTTATTTTTGATACTAGTATAACAGAAGAAACCAAATTACGTGTGAATGGTAATGAAGATTTATCTGTTGATGTTACCGATCAGCCCATTAATAGTAGTACCACACGTTTCGGGTATGTGGGAGATGGTTCTGAGGCAGGAACATTTGATAGTGCAGCAAACAATGGTTATTATAATGGTTCAATCTCTGAAGTTATTTATTATGAGAATCAAATTATTACAGCAGAAAATATCAATAAGATAGAGTCTTATTTGGCAATAAAGTATGGAATTACCCTAAATACATCCTCATTAAAATATATTGCATCTGATGCCATGATTACTATATGGGATGATTTAACTTTTTGGAATGATATTGTTGTTATAGGTAAAGATGAAAGTTCAAGTTTGAATCAAAAGCAGTCTAAATCTACTAATGCCGATGGAATATTGACAGTTGCCTTAGGGAGTGCTGTTGCTGTGTCAAATAATGCAAACACGAATTCTTTCAATAATGATTTGGATTTTTTTGCTGTTGGTAATAATGATTCAGACGCTATTATTAGTGAATTGTCATTCCCTACTTTAATTCCAGAAATTAGTGTTTGTGAGTATGGGTATATAGGTTTTGATAGAGATTGGAAAGTAAAAAATATTGGTAATGTAACTGGAGTAACTCTTCAATTTGACATGACAGGTTTTGCGAATCCAAGTGAATTTAATCTTTTGATTGATGAAGATGGAAATGCAGATTATTCTGATGGCGTTCATAGGATTGTAAACAACGGTATTTTATCAGGTAATAATTTAATTTTTTCTAATATTGATATTGCTGATGGTGAGGTTTTTACATTGATTCGTGATAATGCAGATGCACAAATTATTTATGAAAGTAGTTCTTGGACTGGGGGAAATGCTGGCGGCGTGTTGGATGATTCTTCTATAGATTTATTAAAATCAGTGCAAATAAGAGAGTCTGTTGTATTACCTACAACCTCTAATTGTAAATGTATGGAGGTTGTAGTCGGAGCTGTTTTAACTGTTGAAGATGGTAAGAATTTAACGGTTAGCGATGTTCTAGAATTAGAAGGCGACATGTACTTATATGGAGATGCCCAATTGATTCAAACTTTGGACGGAACAGATTTGAATACAGGATCCGGTAATATTTATAAAATGGTTCAAGATGGTACTTCCTCTATCCATAGATTTAATTACTGGGGGGCTCCGGTGAGTAACGCAGGTATATATAATTTAGCAACCAATCTATCAATTGCTTCAGATCCTAATGATTTTTCTTCTTTGACAACTCCTACCTATACTGGTGGTGTTGATGGGAGCACAAATACGATTAGTAGTTATTGGTTGTATGATTTTAGTAATGCTTTGGGATGGAATTCGATCAATGAGAATACAGACAAACCAAAAGGAGAAGGTTTTACAATGAAAGGGACTGGAACTGCCACGAATTATGTTTTTGTAGGGCGACCAACCAACGGAGATATAAATTTAGATTTAGATGAGAATAATTATTATCTATTAGGAAATCCCTACCCTTCGACGATAAATGCCGACGATTTTAATGAGTATCATTTGACAAATAACATTACAAATGGTTATCTGTATTTTTGGGATCAACCGTCGGGAGATTCACATTATAAAGCAGCTTACGAAGGAGGGTATGCGACAAGAGCAGGGGAATTATCGAGTCCAGCGGCATCTATTGTAGTGGATGGAAATACTATAAATTTCACAAAAGTCCCAACAGAACATATTGCTGTGGGGCAAGGTTTTATGGTTGCTGGAAAGTCCAATGGTGCTGAAATTAGTTTTAAAAATTCATTTCGTGAATCCGGATCAACGGTGTTCTTTAAATCAAATGGTAAAAAGAAAAAAGTTTCTAAAGATGATTTGGAGATTATTAGAATAGGTTTTGAATACAAAACGCCGACTGGTATTTTTCATCGTCAATTGGTGACATCTCCGAGAGGTTTGAGTTTAGATGTTGATCGTGGTTTTGATGCTCCGATGTTTGATAATTATGCCAATGATATGTTTTGGGATTTTGGTGATAATTTGAGATATGTAATAAGTGGTGTACCATTTTTAGTAGAAAATCTTGAGATACCACTTGCAATTGTTTTAGAAAAAGAAACTGAAGTAACGATATTGTTAGATGCCCTTCAAAATTATTCGAATGATGTGTATCTTTTGGATAAAGAGACTGCCGAAATAGTAGATTTGTCTGTGGATAAAGCTGTGATAACATTAGGTGGTGATTTACATAGTGGTAGGTTTAGTATTCTTTTAAAAGATTCAAAAAGTTTGTCTAATGATGAGGTTTTGGATAAACGTGTTTATTTATACTATCACAAAGGCAAAGAAGCCATTATGTTTAATTCTTTTGAGGCTGATGTGACAAATGCCAATATTTTTTCATTAACAGGAGATTTACTTCAGAGTCAGAAATTTGATGGGTTAAAGAATTCGGGAAATCTTGAGGTTCCTTATTTAAATTCTGGAGTATATATAGTTCAAATTCAAACAGACCAAGGAACGGTGTCAAAAAAAGTTGTGATCTCTAAATAAAATAATTTTAATATTTATTTATGAAGTTCTTGGCAAGTTGCACTAGTTTTTAGTTTTTCTTTGTAGTTATAAATTGTTTGAATAATGACCCGTTTACTTATTTTTATTGCAGTACTTGTATTTTTAGATGCCTATTTGTTTATGGGGCTTCGATCAGTTTATGATAAAAGTAAAATCCAAGTATATGTATTAGCAGCGTATTTGGTGTTTGCACTGATTTCTTATATAGGAGTTTATGTGATGATTCAATATTTTCAAGAGCGAACTTTGAATGCTACTCTAGGAAGGAATTTATTGATAGGTACAAGTTTTGCATTTATCATTTTTAAAATCATATTTTTCGGGTTTTTGGTTATTGATGATGTTTTAAGAATTTTAAATTACATCTTTCAGGTATTTGCTAAGTTTTTAGGATATACACCAGAAGCCGATTTTGAAGAACGAAGAAAGTTTTTAGTGAAATTAGGTTTGGGGGTCGCAAGTATCCCTTTTGCTTCAATGCTTTATGGTATAACTAAAGGGAAGTATAATTATAAGGTGAAAAACTTAAGTCTTACGTTCCCAAATCTTCCTAAATCTTTTGATGGATATAAGTTGGTTCAAATATCAGACATACACTCTGGTAGTTTCGACAGTATTGCAGATGTTCAAAGAGGAATCGATTTAATAAATGCGCAGAACGCGGATGTTGTTATGTTTACTGGAGATTTAGTCAATGGTGATTCAAGAGAAATAATACCCTTTATCAATACTTTTAAGAATATTAAACCGCAGGTGTATTCCATTTTAGGGAATCATGATTATAGTGATTATAATCAGTGGTCATCAAAGGAAGCAAAACAAGAGAATGCAGATTTAATGGATGTATATCATAAAGAAATGAATTTTCATCTCTTAAAAAATGAAAACATACGTTTGACCAAAGGGAATCAAGAAATAGCCTTGGTTGGAGTAGAAAATTGGGGTAAAGGATTCAAACAAAAAGGGGATCTAGACAAAGCTCTTGTTGGCGTTGATAAGGATGATTTTAAAATTTTATTATCACATGATCCGACTCATTGGGATTTAAAAACGGTACCTCATTCCGATCATATTGATTTGACTCTGGCTGGACATACGCATGGAATGCAATTTGGGGTTGATATTCCAGGATTTAAATGGAGTCCGGTTAAATATAGATATGCGAGGTGGTCTGGATTGTATGAAGAGGCGAAACAGTACTTATATGTAAATAGAGGTTTTGGATTTTTAGGCTTTCCTGGTAGAGTAGGAATGTGGCCTGAAATTACAGTGATTGAGCTAAAAAAAGGATAGCGAATGGATTCAAAACTGAGTAAATGGCTCGAGGTATCAACGAAGTTATTAAAGGCAAGAATTGATGTTTCTAGTGAAAAATCTAATCATTTCATTGAGGAACTTAATTTAAGGAGAGAGGCGGTTAGTGATGCAATGGGTTTTACTTCCAATTTAAGTATTTCAGATATTGAAGGTGTTTATCAAATTATAGGTGCAAATTCTGAAAATTCAGAGCAAGGATATTCTGGTATGCTAACATTAAGGTATGAGGATAATAAAATTTATGCGAATTGGTTGATTGAAGGTGAAGACGTTCAAACCGGATATGGTCTATTTATTAATAATATTTTATCCTTGAATTTCATGTATGAACAAGACGATATAGAGTATTCAGGAATGGTTACTTATCAAATTCTATCAAATAATATACTTTACGGACAATGGGTTGAAGAAGCAAGTGATTCAATAGGTATTGAACTCGGAAGAAAGTTATCAATCGATAATGTGGATCCTTTGCGTTATTTCGGTTTTAATTAGTTTCGGTCCTTTGATGGTGTGGACTATTGAATTTTTAGATTCAATAGTTTTTCCTAATTTAGCTAGTAAACCTTCTTATAAATGTTCTCGGTCTTAAAATCATCCAAAGTATATAAAATTCTAATTCTTATAACTACTGCTGTTTTTATTTACTCAGTTTTTGATTTTTATCATTACCAGCATAGTAAAAAAGATGCAGCTGAAGCGTTAGGAAAAGAGAAGAACAACGAAGTTCGTTTGGTGATAGATAAGCACATTCGAAAATTTGAAGAAATAACTCAGAACTTAGCGGATAAAGTTGCAAACTCGAATTATTCTGAAGAAGACCTTGTGAATTTAATCATAGAGGCGAGCAAAATATCTGATGTATTGTCCTGAAATAGGTTGACCTTTTTTTAATGATTAAATGGTTAATAATTCCAGTTTGTTTTTATTTTTCCGATACGATTTGTAGTCAATATTTTGATTTAGATGAACCTGTTTAGGAGTATTTAAATCAAGACTTAAATGTGGTCGAATATTGTTATAAATATTAATAGCTCTTTTTGTAATCTTCTGTGCTAATTTAGTGTTTTTAATTGTAAGTTTTAGTCCGTATTCATATTTTAAAGTTCTGTTTATTCTCTCAGCAATAGCATTTTCATACGGGTCATATTTCTCTGTCATACTCATTGTTAATCCGTTTGATTCTGCAAATAGGGTATAGGTTGGATTGCAATATTGTATTCCTCTATCCGAATGATGAATCAATTTTTTACCTGGGTATTTACGATTTTTAAGAGCCATTTTTAAAGCATCTATACAAAGAGATGTTCTCATATTGTCGTCTAATTTATAACCCATTATTTTCTTAGAATAAGCGTCTGTTACTAAAGCCAAATAACTGTGTCCTTTTTGCGTTTTAATGTAGGTTATATCGGTTACCCAAAATTGTTCTGCTCTGGTTGGAACTTTATTAGTTACTAGGTTTTTGTATTTATAAAAGTGATGATTAGAGTTGGTTGTTATATGGAACCTTTTTGTTCTAGGAACCAGTAGTCTATTGACTTTAAGGAATGCATAGAATTTATCTCTACCTATTTTGATACCTTGTTTTTTGATATCTTCTTTAAGTTCATGATATAGTTTTTTAGCGCCTAATCTCTGTCCAATCTGGTTACGACATTGCTTTACCATTTGAATTAAAATAAGCTCGTTATTTTGTTTAATTTGATGAGATTTTAAGCGTTTATAGAAGGCTTGTTTACTAATCCCAAAACATTGTATTAACCATTTTCTTTTAAACGGTTTTGCTTCTTTTTCTGAATCTCGTCTGCTAATGTTTTGGGCAATGACTTTTTTGACATATCGACTCCTGTAATAAGTTCCATGTCAGCAATTATATCTTGTTGAAAGTCTTTTACAAATTCCAGTTCCTCAATTTTCTCTTTAAGTCTTTTAATTTCATCCTGTTTACTCATGCCTAATTTCTTTTGCTCTAAAGTACTATATTTTTTAATCCAGTACTGAATAGTTGGTCTAGAAATATCATATTTCTTAGCTGCATAATTGATAGAAATTCTACCATTATGAATTTGATCAATGATGAAAAGTTTGAGTTCGAAGCCTACTTTATTGTAGCTCTTTTTTCGGCAGGGTGGTTTTTTGTTTGTCTCCATAGTTTAACTAAAAGTGTTTAATTTTTAGTCAACCTATTTCAGGATTTTACATGATGTGGGTTTAGGGGTAACGGTGGCATATGAGCCATTTAAGTTTAAAGATGCTCCGTTATTTTCTCCGTATTATGATAAACGGTTGGGGAAAGTAATTGACATTGGAGCTTTATATAATTATCAAGAAAAGGGAATTCCCTCTACAGAATGGTATACGAAAGTGGTTGCATCAAAACAAGCTGTTTGGAGTGCACCGTATTATGCAGAAGGAGCAAAGCAACTTGTAGCAGATTATGGAGTTCCAATATTTCATAAAAGTCCTTCAGGTGATTCAGAAATTTTAGGAGTAGTGTCTTATACTTTATCGCTTGAGAGCTTGTCTAAGTTTGTGAATAAGATTAGCTTAGGAGCCTCTGGATTTGGATACATAGCTACAAGAAACCTAGAATTGGTTACACATCCAAATTTGTCTTATTTGATTCACCCTGAGTTGGTTAAAAAAGCGGTGAATCAGGAACCAAATTTCAATCGTTTTAAGTCTGAGAAAGAGGGACATTTTAAAATATTTAGTAATTACACCTTTCAGGAATCTGATATTTATTTTTCTACGCTAAAGAATGATTGGATTATTTCTGTTGTTTTTAACTCTGTTGATTTGGTAGGACCGACCAAAGAATTGGACAATAAAATAATAGGAATGGCATTTTGGTTTTCAGTATTGTTATTATTTATGTTAACCTTAATATGTAAGGTTTACAATACTAAAACAGAAAATCTATGGAGTTTTTCAATTGGATTATCTCTTCTTTTATTATTAAATATTGTTTTGATGTGGTATGTGAATATTGAAATGAAGTCTACTCGAGAAGATATTAATCATTTAAAAATTACTAATAATACTGCGCTTCAAAATTTTATTTCAAAAAGAAATGAAGAATTAAAGAAGATTGGCTACCCAAGCTCTATAGAAATACCGACTGGAATTTTTATCAATAATGTTACTTTCAAAAATGCTTATGAGGTTTCTTTTAGCGGTAAGATCTGGCAAAAATTTAATGATTCCATTAAGATTTTACACGATGAAAATTTCGTTTTCCCTCAAAAATCTTCAAACGGAATTTCCGTAAGAACTTCAGTTGTTTCAAAAACACATATAGAGGATTATTGGCTGTATAGGTATAACTATACAGCAACACTAAAATTTGATTTTGATTATACAAAATACCCGTTAGACTTTAGGTTGTTAAATTTAGAATTGATGTATCCGGATATTCATGATAACAGAATTTTAGTACCCGACCTGGATGGTTATCGTTTGTTAAACCCTGGAAACAGACCAGGAATTCAAACTGATATTTATATTCCAGAAGCAAACTTAACATCTAGCTATTTTAGTTTTTCAAATAGAGATTTTAATTCAAATTTAGGAAATACAGCTTATAGCGGGCCTACGCAAGCACCGGTTTTGGTGTACAATATGATGATAAAGCGTAAGATTATTAATCCTGTGATATCAAACATACTACCGATATTCGTTATTGCTATTTTGATTTTTTTATTGTTGTTTACTGTTACAAAACAAGATGGGGAATTGAAAGAAGGAAATGCCTTGTCTGTAATTCAAGCCTCTGGAGGGTTCTTCTTTGTTTTGTTATTGTCACATATACAATTAAGAAGGAGTTTGTTAACCCCAGATTTGTCTTATTTAGAAACTTTTTATTTTGTAATGTATGGAGTGATTGCTTTTGTATCAGCAGGGATTTTATTGTATGTAAAAACGGATAAATACAATTGGTTAGAATATAAAAATAATTTGATCGTAAAATTGGTATATTGGCCTGTGTTGCTTTTGGTAATTTATACGGTGTCTTTATGTATGTTTTATTAATCTCAGTTAACCTTTTGTTAGGAAGCCTCTTTATTTGTCTGTAGTTCGTTAATTGGACCATGAATTTGTTTATCTAGTTCTGCTAGTAAATCTTCAGGTTCAAAAGGTTTATAGATAAAGCCATTCATACCACTCTCTAAAATTTTATTTTTCACTTCCATAAAAACGGATGCAGATAGCGCAAGTATTGGAATACTAGTATTAAATTTTCTTATTTCGCGAGTTGCTGTATAGCCATCCATGATAGGCATTTGTATATCCATCAAAACAATATCATATGTATTCTCTTTAACTTTGTCAACTGCAATTTGACCATTTAAAGCTATATCAATATCCATTTGTTCTTTTGCTAGTATTTGTTTTCCAACCATAATGTTAATTTGATTATCTTCTACAAGCAATACTTTTTTCCCTTTAAGTTTGGTTCTTTGCTTTAAATTTACAGTACTTTCGACAGTGTCTTGTGCCTTCTGTAAATTGATTTTGAAATAAAAATTACTTCCAAAACCTACTTTACTATCAATATGAATTTCTGTATCCATTGCTTTTATAATTTTTTTCACAATCGATAAACCAAGTCCAGTTCCTCCATATAACCTTGTTGTTGATTCTGTAGCTTGTGTAAAAGCATCAAAGATGACGGCTTGTTGCTCTTCAGTTAGTCCGATTCCTGTATCTATAATTTCAGTTGTTAGATCAATACTAGTATCCGTTTCATTGTCAATACGGATTTTAACAGTTACACTTCCATTATCCGTGAATTTTATAGCGTTTGAAATTAAGTTATTGATAACTTGGTTAAATCTAACAATATCAATTTGTACGGTAGGGATGTTTTCTTGAATATCAACATGCATAGAAATGTTTTTTCTAAGGCAGTTTGCTTCATAAATCTTTTTTAATTGCTTTATTGCTAGGGCAATATCCGTAGATACTGGGGTTAGTGTAATATTTGTTGATTCCATTTTACTAAAATCCAGTACGTTATTTAAAAGGTTTAGTAATATTTTCCCTGAGTAGTTTAGTGCTTCTATATTTTCAACTTGGTCAGGTTTTGGGTTGTTGTCATTTAAGATATGAGATAGTCCAATAATTGCGTTTAATGGAGTTCTGATTTCATGGCTCATCGTACTTAAAAACTGTGATTTTGCATTAGAGGCAATTATAGCATCTTCTTTTTTGTTGTGTATTTTGGTATAATATCCAATATTTAAATGTGAAAAAACCACAAGTTGGTATCCAGTTAAAATAATGGTGGTTCCAATAGAGACCGGATAGACAATGTTTGCGGCTATTACAGGATCCATATGAGTGCTGGTGTATAAATTGAAATCGGTTAAGTATAAACTAAACCAAACTATGCTAGTGGCACCAGAGAAGAAGTATACCAACAAGCGTTCTGTTCTATAAGAAAATATCAAAAAGGGAAGTCCAAGTGCAAACATAAGTACAAATTCAACACTACCAGGTTTACCTATGAATGAGGCTGTCATAGATACACTTATGATAAAATTGAACATATAGAGAATTCTTGCTATCAAAAGTTTATTTGATTTGGAAGCAATAGCAGAGATCAAAAATGTAATTGCAGCAATTAAAATATAGGTAGATAAATGACCAATTTCTAAATAATAAGCAATTCCAGCCCAAATAAAAGAGACTGTTGAGGTTAATAAACTCAGAATAAATACGAGTTTAATTCTCCTAGGGGAGAAGTCGGTTTTCTTTTTCATAGCAGCGAGTTTACTTTAAATATAACACAAAAAAATAATAAAATGAAGTTATTGATAAAATAAAACGCCTTAAAATAGAGAAGGTTAACTATAATTCATGCAATGATAATTTAACTAATTTTTGGCCTAGATGTGTTTAGGGCATAAAAAGAGTGTAACAATAAAATAACCTCAATAACTGTTTTATATTCAATTATTAATAGTACTTTTGCAACCTTAAAATTCTCGTATGCAAATTAGAAATATCGCTATTATAGCCCATGTCGATCACGGTAAAACTACCTTGGTTGATAAAATAATCGACCAAGCAAAGGTATTGGACGAAAGAAAGGAAAGAACAGATCTTTTGTTAGATAACAATGACTTGGAACGTGAAAGAGGAATTACGATTCTTTCTAAAAACGTTTCTGTTAATTATAAAGGAACAAAAATTAACGTTATTGATACTCCTGGCCATGCCGATTTTGGTGGTGAGGTTGAGCGTGTATTGAAAATGGCAGATGGTGTTTTATTATTGGTAGATGCTTTTGAAGGACCAATGCCTCAGACACGTTTTGTATTAGGAAAAGCGTTAGAGTTAGGATTGACTCCAATTGTTGTTGTTAATAAAGTTGATAAAGAAAACTGTACTCCTGATATTGTACATGAGAAAGTATTTGACTTGATGTTTGCTTTAGAAGCAACAGAAGAGCAGTTAGACTTTACAACGATCTACGGTTCTGCTAAGAACAACTGGATGAGTACTGATTGGAAAAATCAAACAGAAGATATTGTACCTTTATTAGATGCGGTATTAGATTCTATTCCAGAATCTCCATACAATGAAGGAACTCCGCAGATGCAAATTACGTCATTAGACTTTTCTTCATTTACAGGAAGAATTGCTATCGGACGTATTTTCCGTGGAGATTTAGAAGTTGCAAAAGACTACATGTTATGTAAAGCTGATGGGACAAAGAAAAAAGTAAGAATTAAAGAATTACACGTATTTGAAGGAATGGGGAAAGCCCAGGTAGATAAAGTACGTTGTGGTGATATTTGTGCAATTACAGGTATTGATGGTTTCGAGATTGGTGATACTATTGCTGATTTAGAAAACCCAGAAGAATTACCTAGAACAGAGATTGATCAACCTACGATGAGTATGTTGTTTACGATTAATAATTCTCCTTTCTTTGGTAAAGAAGGTAAATTTGTAACTTCTCGTCATTTACGTGATAGATTGTTTAAAGAATTAGAAAAGAATTTAGCTCTTAGAGTTGAAACTACAGATTCTGAAGACAAGTTTAACGTATTTGGTCGTGGTGTATTGCATTTATCAGTATTGATTGAAACAATGCGTCGTGAAGGTTATGAGTTACAAGTTGGACGTCCACAGGTTATTTTAAAAGAAATTGATGGTAAAAAATGTGAACCATACGAAACTTTATCTATTGATGTACCTGAAGATGTAGCTTCGAGAGCCGTAAACTTAGTTTCTTTGAGAAAAGGAGATCTAATGGTTATGGAGCCTAAAGGTGATTTGCAACATTTAGAATTCACAATTCCTTCTAGAGGATTGATTGGATTAAGAAATAAGATTTTAACAGCGACTGCTGGACAGGCAATTATCAATCATAGATTTAGTGAATATGGTCCTTACAAAGGAGAATTTACAGAAGAGGAAAAAGGAGCAATTGTTTCTGCCGCTGCTGGTAAAGCTACTGCTTATGCTTTAGACCGTTTGCAAGATAGAGGTAAATTCTTTATTGATATTAATGAAGAAATTTACATTGGTCAAGTTATTGGAGAAAACAGTAAAGCAGAAGATATGTCTGTAAACTTAATCAAAGGTAAACAATTGACAAATATGAGAAAATCTGGTACGGATGATGCAATGAAAATTGCTCCGAAAATTGATTTCTCATTAGAGGAATGTATGGAGTATATTAGAGTTGATGAATATCTTGAGGTAACTCCAGAGAGTTTAAGAATGCGAAAAATTACTTTTAAAGCATAGTTTAAAAGTAGCTATAAATTAAAAAATCCGTTCCAAGTTTGGAACGGATTTTTTTTGTTAGTATCACTAAAAATAATTTAGGCACTTTCTAACATTTAAAATCAGAAAAGCTTTTTTAAGAATGATTACGATTTGTAAATTTCTATTTCTGTAATATTGGTCCAGTTAAAATAGATATCATGATTATTTCCATTGCCAGTGATTTTAAGATAGCGTACCTTTTTCTCATTTATTTCGAATTTTTCAAAATCCAGGGTTGTACCATTCGATTGGCCATTAAAAACACTTTTCCAATGCTCTCCATCTTTAGAAATAGCAATTTCAAAGAAGTAATTACGTTTATTTCCGCTGAAAAAAGCTAGATTTATAAAGGAGATGTTTGTTGGATTTCCAAGGTTGTATTGAATCCAAGGCTTAGTACCTTCTATTCTTTCTCCTCTCCAACTTGATTTAGAAGAGAGATCACCATCAATAGTAAAATTAGGAAAAAAATCGCCTACACCGTTTTCTTTGGTTTCCCAGATGTTGGCTTTGACGTTGATTTGATCTGAGTTAATTTTTTTTTGTTTCTGTGCCGTAGCAATTGAAGATATAACCAGGAGAGCGATTACACTTAACGTTTTTGATTTCATTTGATTGGTTTTAGATATTGTTTAATTTTTCTTGATTTCTGCAAAAATCATACCGAATACTAGACAAATGAAAGGAATTTACCATTCTAGAGCATATTATATTTATTGTAGATTTAGTATGATAAATCGTTATAAATACGAGTTAGTATATTGGATAATTGAGACATAGTTGGATCTTGCTCTTGTAAGGTATGTGGGCCTTCAATTGTAATAAGTTTCCAGTTTCTTGCCTTTGCTTTTTTCGGTGCACTTTTTGTTCTCATGAATCCAAAAATTGACATGCCTTCTGTAGCCAATATAATTGTTCCGTTAGTTTTGACATCATTAATGATTTCCACTCTTTCTGTGTATGATTTTAAAGGGTGCTTAGACATTGTGGGAATGGGTTCTCTTAATGCATCGGCAGTGATTAACCAACCATCACCATTTTTATTTGCTGACTCTAAAGAAATTCGAGCAACTTCTGGACCAAAGACATCTAAAGTATTTTCTCCATGGTCTGCGGGAGCACAATCAACATACACTTGATGAATAACCCTGTTTCCAACTTTATCAACCACACCAGAAATCACAGGTCCACCATAGGAATGACCGACAAGGATAATATTCTCAAAATTGTTCCATTCTATAAAATTTACAATATCATTTATATGGGTTGTTATTCCAGTTTCTTTTGATAATAAATGATTTTTTTCTCCCAAACCAGTGAGTGTAGGGTTATAAACTTTATAACCTTTTGAAATAAGATCATTCTTCAATAAGTTCCATTGACCACCCCATTGAAAGGTTCCATGGACTAGAATAAATATTGGTTTACTATTGTCTTTTGCACAACCTATAAACGAGGTTAGACAAATTGATATCATAAAAATCAAAGTTAATTTATTTAGTTTCATGGTTGAGCTTTAAAAATTAAAGAAAATGATGTGATCCTATTTTAATGGTTATCATGTTGTTAATGATATTGATGGCGGTTTAAATTGTTTTTAAAATCCTTTCTAATTTCCATCCTTTGGCTAATTCATCTACTAATTTATCTAAATACCTTACTTGTTGTGTTAAAGTGTTTTCGATTTCTTCCACTTTATAACCACAAATTTTTCCTGTAATGTGATGGGCCATTTTGTTAAGATTGGCATTTTGGAAAAAGGATTCAAATGTAACATTATTTTTGATTTGCTCCATTAATGCAATATCATCATAACCCGTAAGCCATTGAATTACTGCATATAACTCTTCTTTTGTTCTGCCTTTTTTTTAAATTTTTGATAGATAATGAGGGTATATAGATGCAAATGTCATTTTTGAGATTTTTTCATCTTGGTTGGTCATAATTAAATAAAGGCTTTGATTTTTTTTGTTATTGTTAGATTGGTTTTTAAAACGAGATCATGATCCACGTTGTCGCTATCAAATAAATATGAAATTCTATTGAAAGATTTTATCTAAGAGGTATTCTGAGAATTATTCTTCGAGATCATAATTTTCATTCTGTTTATAGTTATGTAATTTAGAAAAAGAATTTTAAAATCTACTTGAATATGGGATTACTTAAATAATTCGAGATGTTTCTATCAAATTATAAATTCAATAGATTCAGAGGTTCGTTGAAGTTTCGTTTCATCTTCCAAAACAATTTCTACGGTAAATACAATTTTGTTGGGCAAGTTATTAAAGTCTACTAACTCTAGCTTAAAGAATTCTTGTAGCTGAATTTCATGAAAAAAATCATCAATTTTTAATTGTTCATTGTTATAGGTTACAATTCTAAATAGATCTGAAATATTTTTCTTTTCATGCTGTAGTGTCTCTTGACCATAAATATTTATTCCTTTAATATTATTTGTAATAATTACATCAGTCAGGCATTCACATAATATTGCATACGTTTTATGGAAGGAAAATGCCTTCACAGGAAATGATAAAAATGAATAATCATGCTCATATGTTGTCATTTCTATTTGTATTCCGATAGCGTTTTTATAAACAGGGTTTTTTATTTCTGTTGAATTAAATCCGGAGGTATCTACAACCTCTAATTCGAATCCAAAATATTCTTTTTCTGTTGCTTTTTCATCTGGACAATCACAACAAGAGGATGCAGTTTGAAGAATATAAAATCCAATAATAATGTAAAGAGCTCTTTTTAACATCTTTTAGTTTTAAAATTAACTATTTATAAACTATAATACGGTTACTAAAACTAAAATAAATTTGAAATTTTATGTTATTTCAATTATCTGAATCACAAAATTTAGATTGGAATGATATAAATACTTATCAATACCAAGAGTTGTAAAATTGAATATAGAAGAGTTTGATGAATTTCCTAATTCATTTTTATGACATAGCTTTTATAATAAGTAGGGGAGTCGTTATATATTAATTGGATTCAATCTTTTTATTTGAATTATTATTAACTAATAAATCATCCATAGATTGACTATGGATGATTTTATTTAAGATAGTTTTATATTAAAATTCAAATTTCACATGTTCAAATATATTTGGTGAATCAGGAGTAGTATATAGGATTGGACTTCCTTCTTTCGGTATTTCAATGATCATACACATGATAGTTCTTCCTGTTGGACTGCCTGGATATACTAATATTGGTTTTTTAGTTTTCATTTCACGAACACCATTAAAAATCATTGTATTTGCTTTAGAATTTAGAATTTCAGTAGCCAAATTCAATCTTTGATGTGTGTATCCGTAACTTCCACCACCAGATGCTGCATCCATTTTAAAGGTAATAGGTGCTTCTTTTAAAAGGGTGTGATTGGTATGAACAGCATAGTAGTCACCATAACCTGTTACAATCTCAGCCTTATTTTCCCATGTTTCTACAGATATCACTGTTTCTCGATCTCCGATCATATAATTCATTGCTGTTCCTGCAGTAATAGTTTGGAGATATTCATAAGCTTTTGAAGCAGTTTCTGTTTCTAAAATTTTTCTAACGTTAAATGATACAGGTATTCCATAGTCTGTTGTTGGTAGGTTTGCGATTGTATTTACACCTACGCTTACCCCTTTGTTATTGACACCATTTTGTCCAATTTGACCAGCAAATGTTTGTTGTAGAATTTCTAAATCAGAATTAGGGTATTTAATTTTTAATACAGTAACAGCACCTTCATGATAAGTAGGTATATCGTTGTTATGTGTAATGTAATTTGGCAAGTTTTGTCTGCCATACACTGCGGTGGTTGTACAATGTCCGTCTTTTAAAGAAATTTTTCCAGTATTCATTAAATAAAGAAATAGTTCATCAAAGCTTTGGTATACAAATAATTTATTGAAATTTACATTTGCTCCATCTGCTATTCCATGCATTTCATCATATAATTTAGGAAGATGGTTTTTAACTGAATTTATATGACCTGTATTTTTAGCAAAATCATGAATTAGTTTTTCCGGATTTTTTTCATTGGCATTATCTGCTAACCATTTCTCAAATTGTACAATTGTTTTTGTTATTACATATTTCATTGCTGCACCATGTTGATATCCTCTCTCATAAGGTGTTTTAGCATCCAGTTCCAAATAAAACACACCACCTTTTACTTCTACCTTTGGTATTTTTATATTGCTAATTTCTGTTTTTTGAGCAAAAATTGTAAGGTTCATCCCGATTACTGTCAGGGCAATCATTAAGTTGTTTTTTAAGTTTTTCATAATATTCTATTTTATGTTTGTATATGTCTCTATACTTCTAATAGCGCAAAGACTTATAAAAACCCTTAATAGTTTTATGAAAAAAATGATAATTTTTTTCTTTTAGATTTAGAATGTTGTTTTAATGTTTATTGTGATTGACAAACAGGCTTTTTTGGCGTAGAGTAGCGGTTTAGTTTAGAAGGATTACTTGATGAGGCACTCAGCCTATACTTGTTTTGTGTTTTTATCTTGGCACTCAAAAAATAAATGAATAATAAAAATAAATTTTCCATTATGACGCTGTATATGGTTTTATTAAACTGTGAATTAATTTAATAGAGTATTAGAAATTCAATCCTTAATGGTTCATTTACTTTTAGTTTTGTCATTGGTAAGATTTCTTCTTAATGATATATTAATCGAATATTAATCAATAAAAATTTATTTGCATCAAATTAACAAATAACGGTACAGAATATGGTTTTGTTTAGTCCGTATTTTTAACCAAAAAATCACTAAAAACACCCCCTTATGAAAAAAAACACTTTTTTATTATTTACAATGCTTGTAGGAGTACTTAATCACTCTTTCTCCCAAAAGTTACCTGTAATTGATTTATTTATTGTTGCAGGACAATCTAATGCTGTTGGACTAGCAGGTGATGGTAATTATTACCCTGATGATCTAGAGAACTTGGATAGCTCAATTAGATTGAATCAAACTCTTGTGCGAAAACGAAACCCAGATACTCCTTTCACCACAAATGGTTGGACAACCATGCAGATACAGGATGGTTACTGGAATACATCACTTGAAGATCCTTCTAAAATTATTGGTCATTTTGGTCTTGAAGTTACATTCAGTAGAAATTTAGTTTTGAACGGATACGATCCTGCTATTTTTAAGTTTGGAGAGGGGTCTAGTAGTATTTATGTGCAATGGGGTGCTCCCGGTGACGGAGGGAACTATGATGCGATGATAGAAAAATTAAAATTTGCTCGAAGAGAATTATTAGACCAAGGATACAGAGTTGCTTATAGAGGCTTTATATGGATTCAAGGCGAGACAGATGCACAAGTAACTCCAGAAACTGGTAACAGGCCTGCAGTAGACAACCAACCCCACTTGTATTACCAAAGGCTTACTACATTAATAAATGACGTACGTGACTTTACTAACAAACCTGAACTACCGGTTATTTTAGGAGTGGATGAACAACATCCAAATATTCTAGAAAATCCAATTGTACATACAGCTCATCAGAAAATTGCTCAAGAAGACCCAAACATAAAGTTTACCTCAATGGTTGGTTTTTTAAAAGCTGACAAAACCCATCTTGCTCCGCAAGGTCTGTTAGATCATGGTAATCTGGTATTTGATAATTTTCAATTATTAACTAATAAAACAAATACAGCGAGTTTAAATGAGGTAAACAATTCTCCTACTATCATCGAGGCTGAGGGTACGAGTACTTCTAGTGCTACTGTTAGTTGGGGGCAATCTTTTAAGCCTAATCATTTTGGTAAATTGTCTAGTTTTACTTTCTATTCAGCTTCTACCGTGAACACTTCTTTTACTTTAACTGTCTACAATGGGCCTAATTGTGAAGGTGTTATTAACAATGAAGGTATTGTTGAAGATACTGCAATGTATAGTCAAACATTAGGTTCCGTGGTTGAAGGAGAAAACAAAGTAATTTTTGCCGAAGATCTTATTTTAGACAGAGAACACACATATTATATTTCTATTACTTCTGATTCTGGTGAAGAATGGAAAGTGCAATACAGTAACCAAAATCAAATATACGGTTGTTTAAGAGGATCTTTAAGCGCAAGGCCCTCATCTTGTGGTAGAGACTATTTAGATTTTGATATGGCTTTTAAAGTTGAAATCATTCCTGATGGTACTAATGAAGTTTTAGAATTAAATATGGAAAGTTCTAATGAAACTTCAGTATATCCAAATCCTTCTAACTCTTTCGTAACAATTAATTTAAATGGTCTTACAAATTCCTCTGTGAGAATTGTAAGTATGAATGGGGTTACAGTTTATAGCATGGATAATATAAATACAACATCCCATCAAGTAGATGTGAATGGTTTTGAATCAGGTCTGTATACAGTACATATTATTTCTCAACATACTCAAGAGTTACACAGCTTGATGATTCAATAATATTAATCTTGGATTATAATAATAGAGAACAGTTCTTAGAAGGACTGTTTTTTTTGTGAATTATGTTGTATCCAATCATTAACAATATCCTTTTGTCTAAAACGGAATACAATTATAGCAAGGTCATTTTTTTGTAATAAAAATGAAGAAGTTCTTACTGAAGAAATCAATCAGCTAATTCAAATTTCATTAATTATGAAAAGCTCGAGTTCGAAATTTACTTTATTGTAGTTTTTTTGGGCAGGGTGTTTTTTTGTTTGTCTCCATAGTTTCACAAAAGTTTTTAAATTTTAGTCAACCTATTTCAGGATTTTACGCTGCATTCAAGGTTGTAACGCAACAAACGTTGCTTTTTAAATATGAGTCTAAGCTACAATTTTAAGTTCATTTTGCATAATTTCTTTAGGTGTTTTAAAACCAATTATTTTTCGAGGTCTAGTGTTTAGCTTTTCTTGAATTTCGAAGAGTGTTTTTTTATCTACTAAATTAAAATCAGTTCCCTTTGGGAGGTATCTTCTAATGAGTCCATTTGTGTTTTCATTGGTTCCTCTTTCCCATGACGAGTAGGGGTGAGCAAAGTATATTTTCATTCCTGTTTTGTTTGTTATTTCTTGATGTCTGGCCATTTCAATTCCGTTGTCGTAAGTCATTGTTTTTTTGAAAATAGGGTTTAGTTTATTTAATTCTTTAGAAAACATTTTTGCAATTTCTTTAGAGTTTCTCGCTTTTAATTTGATGATTAGAGTGTATCTAGATTTTCGTTCTACGATAGTCCCAATTGCAGATTTTTGGTTTTTACCAATCATTAAATCCCCTTCCCAATGTCCAATTTCTTGTCTCAGATTAATATACTTAGGTCTTAGGTCAATACTGACTTGGTTAATGATTTTACTTCCCGTTTTACGTCTTTTTTTAGAGGGTTTACGTCTTGTTTTTTTACGTACGAGTAGTTTGATTAGTTTTTTATTTAAACTAGCCTGAGGATGTGTATAAATGAATCTGTAAATAGATTCGTGAGAAATAGACATAATGGGATCATTAGGGAAGTCATCTTTAAGTCTACCATAAATTTGTTCAGGAGTCCACTCAGACAAAAGTCCTTTAAAGACATAGATTCGAAGTCTTTTATGGTTGGATATTTTATCAGTATTTCTTTTGTTTAAATAATCATCCTTGGCATGCCATTGAGCAAGTTCAGCAGAGTACTTTACTTTGTCAGATATACCAAATTTATTAATTTCTCTGGTGATAGTAGAACGAGCTCTTTTAAGAGTTTTAACGATGTAAGCTTTAGACTTATTTTCATTTAAAAGAGTCTCTATTTGTATTCTTTCTTTGAGTGTAAGTCGACCATTTTTTTTACGTACCATAATTACAAATCTATCAATTTAGATTTGTTGCGTTAAGTTCTTGAGTACGCAAGCTTTTTTTTTAATTATGCCTAACGTTTTTGCATAAGGGTAGTGTGGGAGGAAGACAAACTTTATTTTGTCAGCCGAGCCACTAAGCTTATACTTATTTTGTGTTTTTATTTTTGTCGACCTAAAAATAGATAAATAAGTTTAAGCGGACTTTATAAATAATCTAAAACTTTCGGCTATGACTAAAACCCACATTAATTTTATACGGTGTTGTAAGCTGGCTTTTGAGTTATGTTATTAATTTGTCATAGAGATATAGAACTCCTCCCAGAATACTGAATAGGAGAAATATCATTGAAAACATTTTGAGATTAAGATTATACATTTTTTTAGTATCAATATAGTCTACAATTCCTGTTGATTCAATTCCTGAAAGTATTCGATTTTCTTTAATTATTTCATCAATTCTTATTTTGTCTTTTTCTAATAAAAAATATCTGATTCCTTCGTCAATAAAAGGCTGTTCATTTAGATTGGAATAAAAGTCAATTCCGTTTTTAAACATTTCGGATTCAAACATTATTTGATCCTTTAATGGAATATATAATTTAAAGTTTTCTTCTTGTTTAATATAAAAACTATTTTCATTATTCATATCGCAATCTTAATTATTAAGAATCAATTTTTCACTAATCATATATATGATAATGATTAGAATAGAAACTATAGAAACAAGCTTAATATTTTTAATTTGATTCTTTCTGTTTTCTATAATTAAATTTCGTCGAATAGATTCAAGTTGTTCAGGAGTAGCTTTTTTTTCAAGTAGTTTGTCAATATTTATTTTGTCTTTATAATATGACTTTTCTCTTTTAAATAAATTATCATTTTTACTTCTCTTGTTAGCTTTTAACGAAGCAAGCATTCCAGCAACAGATCCTCCAAAACTCATATTATATTGTTTTAATTTATTTTTTTTCGGTGCTTGCTTACAACGTTTTTGCATAAGGGCAGTGTGGGGTTTTAAAATCCGTGAATTTTCAACCTAGCACTTAGCTTAAACTTTTTTATTTTTTAATTGAGTTTAAAAATAGGGAATAAGTTTAAGCGTACGTTGTAAATAAAAATAAATTTTCAATTTTTTGAGATTTCCCACATTGGCTTTATGCGGTGTTGGGCATTGCGGACACACAGCTTAGTTTCTGACTGAGTAAGAATTCTTTCGTGTTTACATAATTTTCGTTTTCATGATAAAAAAAATCTAGATACATATTTTCATTCCGAAAGAAGCTAAAAGTCTGAGTATTTTCTTGCGTAAAAATTCTCATTCGAGTTGAGGGTTCAAATTATTCCATAATTCATGATTTTTTCACAAGAAATGGTAATTCGTACTATTTCATAAGGAATATTCTTTTGTAAAAGATTCACAACGTTAGAAACTAAAAATCCAAAGAATTTAACAAGTTCAGATGATTAAAATTCCAAAATATTTTTAGAATGAATTTTCGGTACTAGGGAAGGCAACTAAAGAACTTCTAATTAACTGTGGGTAGGACTTTTGTGTAAAGTCCGCCGTGTTGCCCAACGTTTTTGCATAAGGGTAGTGTGGGGTTTTAAAATCCGTGAATTTTCAACCTAGCACTTAGCTTAAACTTTTTTATTTTTTAATTGAGTCTAAAAATAGGGAATAAGTTTAAGCGAATGTTTTTAAATAATTTTCAAATTTTTTCTATTTCCCACATTGGCTTTATGCGGTGTTGGGCATTGCGGACACACAGCCGAGTTTCGGACTGAGTAAGAATTCTTTCGTGTTTATATTATTTTAGTTTTCATGATGAAAAATAATTTTCAGATAAATATATTCATATCGTAAGTATTTAAAAGTTTGAGTATTTTCCTGAGTAAAATTTTCATTCGTGTTGAGGATTCACACCATTACATATTTCATGATTTTTTCAAAAGAAATGGTAATTCGTGCTATTTTATAAGGAATATTCTTTTGTGAAAGATTCACAACGTAAGAAGCTAAAAATCAAGAGAATTTTAAAAGTACAGATGATTAAAATTCCAGAATATTTTCAGAGTAAATTTTCGGTACTGGGGAAGGCAACTAAACAACTTCTAATTAACTGTGTGCAGGACTTTCGTATAAAGTCCGCCGTGTTGCCCAACGTTTTTGTATATGAAAAGTTGCGTTTTTTGAAACGCGATTTTTCATGCTATTTTGTTTTTTATAAAAGTAATGAATTTTTCAACAGACTAGGAGTACAGCAATTTTTTATATACGGTGTTGTACACTGTTAATTTAGAATGTATTTTGTTTTATTTTTTTCTCCTGTTTTATTGAAAAAACCATTCTCAACACCTTTTTTTAAATCTCGACTTGCTGTTGCTGAAGAAATATCTTTAAAAACATCCATATAATTTTTCCGAGTAAACTCAGACTTGTTTAAAGAAATAAAATATTCTAATCTTTCTTTTTCAGTGAATGTACGATTATTAAAATTCAATAATTCTGAAATCGAGGAATCAATAACGCTCAACATATATTCTATGAATTTTGTAGATTTTCCTGATTTATCACTTTCCGATAACGCTTTGTAATATTCTTCTTGGTCTTTACTTATAAGAGTTTCAAAAGGTAGATATTCGAAAACGGGGTATTTTTCCATTAAAATTAAAGTTTGCCATAATCTACCCATTCTTCCATTTCCATCAATAAACGGATGAATAAACTCCATTTCATAGTGAAACACACAGCTTTTTATAAGTTCAATTTCCTCTGTGTTTTTTAAATAATCGAACAAATCTTTCATTAAAAACGGAACATTTTCAGCTGGAGGTGCTAAATGTTCAACTTTTGATCCTTTTACAATTCCTACTCCTTGAGTTCTATACTTACCTGAATTTTCGATTAATTCGGATAATAATATTTTATGAGCTTTTAAAAATGATTTTTCATTACTTGATTTGAACTCTTTTAAGTTGTCATAAATAATTATAGCGTTCAAAACCTCCTTAACGTCTTTTTGAGGTCCTAAAACATGTTTATTATCTATCAATGCAGTTATTTGTTCTTCAGTTAAAGTATTCCCTTCAATTTTTAATGAAGAATGTATAGTTTTTATTTTATTCTGCTTTCTTAATTGTGGAGAAGGACGATTTAAATAATTGGCATTGACTTCTCCGATTTTTTCAGAAATTGAAGTAATGTAATTTAAAATCTTAGTTGTTATTTCGTAAGGTGGTTTCATTTGATACTATCTTTTGATACTATCAAAGATATAATCATTTACCGAAATTTTTATTTAAAAACTTGATTTTTTTAATTGTGTACAACGTTTTTGTATAAGATTAGTGTGGGAGTTTGACAATTCGTGAATTGTCAGCCGAGCCACAAGCTTATACTTATTTTGTGTTTTTATCTTGTCGACCTAAAAATAGATAAATAAGTTTAAGTGGACTTTATAAACAAACCAAAACTTTTGGTTAAACCTTAAAAACCCACATTAATTTTATACGGTGTTGGCTAAAGTTATTTAATAATAAATTTTGTTCCATTCCAAAGAGCCTTGAAATTTATATTCGTAATTCCATATACATCAATTATTTCAATTGTAGTTCCTCTTTCTGGTAAAATTAAATTAGGCCAAAAACCTTCTTTAGATTTCGATTCACTGTCTTTTCTAAGGATTTCACATTTTTTATAGTATTCCTTCCAAGGAAATATGTCATAGCGGTTTCTCCATGTATTAGTAATGTTATTAAACTCGATAAACCCATATGAACAAGACTGAATTGGAGGCTGACCGCATCCTAAAACAAAACCAATTATATCGATGTTATTTGTTCTGTCTTTAAATAATGCCATTTCAATATTATCGAATGGCTGAGCTATTAAAAATCCATATTTCGTTACGATTTCACCATTTACTTTTCCTCTAATAGCTTTTTTTCTAAACTCTTCAGAGTCATTAAATATTGGTATTTCAGTTTCGAATAATTGTTTTGGAAGTAAGAGATAATAGTCTAGTATGTTTTTAGTTTCTTTTTTTGATATTTCTATTTGCCAAGAATCAAGTTGGTGATTTTCCACATTCAGAATATTCTCTTCCTTAATTTGAGCATTTAGATTCAAAGTAGATGCTAATACTATCATTAAAAACGAATAATAAATGTTTTTCATAATTTTTGCCAACGTTTTTGTATAAGATTAGTGTGGGAGGTAGACAAACTTTATTTTGTCAGCCGAGCCACTGAGCTTATACTTATTTTATGTTTTTATTTTTGTCGACCTAAAAATAGATAAATAAGTTTAAGCGGACTTTATAAATAAACCAAAACTTTGGGCTAAAGCATAAAAACCCACATTAATTTTATACGGTGTTGTAAAATGTTTTAATCGGTAGCTATTCCATATATTATTAAAACTCCACCGATCCAATAAAATATTCTCATAAACTTTATTATTCTAGATTCATTGTTTACAAAAATTTTCAAAGGTTGTTTATTCAGATTATTAGAATTATTCTTTTTGTGAAATTTGACTACTCCGGATACTATATACTTTATAATATATTTATTCCACAATAATATAATAATCACTAGTAAAATAATTGTCCCGATTTTCTTTATTATTTCCAATTTCTTGTGATTTTATTGGTTATTTATATTTCCTGATATTATATCATCCTCAGTTCCAAATATTCCATCGGAACCAGCAGAAGTGATTAAATATTCGTTCCCGTTTTCTGATATATTGAACTTATATTCTCTGTTCCACGAGTCTTTATACCAATTTTGTCTTAGTGGATTATTTCCAATTAACTCTTTTAACTCTGTTGGATACTTTCCTAAGTTTTCATTGCAGTTTTCCATTCTGTCACAAATTTCTGAAATTTCATTTTTAGTTTTTTTAGGAAAAATAGATGTTTGTTGAAGACGTACAAATATTGCAGCAATAGTTATTCCTATAATAAAAACAGCAATTGTTAGGATAGAACTTGGTTGAAATAAATACCTTTCTACTGGTCTCTTTTTACCGTCTTCTTTTTCCTTCTTTGTGATTTTTCTGTGATGTTTAAAATTTTCACGAATTAGACCGAATTCTGCTAAAGTAGTAAGTATTAATTCTAACATTTTATTTTCGGTAATATTTTACAACGTTTTTGTATAAGATTAGTGTGGGAGGAAGACAAACTTTATTTTGTCAGCCGAGCCACTAAGCTTATACTTATTTTGTGTTTTTATTTTTGTCGACCTAAAAATAGATAAATAAGTTTAAGCGGACTTTATAAATAATCTAAAACTTTCGGCTATGACTAAAACCCACATTAATTTTATACGGTGTTGTAAGCTGGCTTTTGAGTTATGTTATTAATTTGTCATAGAGATATAGAACTCCTCCCAGAATACTGAATAGGAGAAATATCATTGAAAACATTTTGAGATTAAGATTATACATTTTTTTAGTATCAATATAGTCTACAATTCCTGTTGATTCAATTCCTGAAAGTATTCGATTTTCTTTAATTATTTCATCAATTCTTATTTTGTCTTTTTCTAATAAAAAATATCTGATTCCTTCGTCAATAAAAGGCTGTTCATTTAGATTGGAATAAAAGTCAATTCCGTTTTTAAACATTTCGGATTCAAACATTATTTGATCCTTTAATGGAATATATAATTTAAAGTTTTCTTCTTGTTTAATATAAAAACTATTTTCATTATTCATATCGCAATCTTAATTATTAAGAATCAATTTTTCACTAATCATATATATAATAATGATTAGAATAGAAACTATAGAAACAAGCTTAATATTTTTAATTTGATTCTTTCTGTTTTCTATAATTAAATTTCGTCGAATAGATTCAAGTTGTTCAGGAGTAGCTTTTTTTTCAAGTAGTTTGTCAATATTTATTTTGTCTTTATAATATGACTTTTCTCTTTTAAATAAATTATCATTTTTACTTCTCTTGTTAGCTTTTAACGAAGCAAGCATTCCAGCAACAGATCCTCCAAAACTCATATTATATTGTTTTAATTTATTTTTTTTCGGTGCTTGCTTACAACGTTTTTGTATAAGATTAGTGTGGGAGGTAGACAGACTTTATTTTGTCAGACGAGCCACTGAGCTTATACTTATTTTGTGTTTTTATCTTGTCGACCTAAAAATAGATAAATAAGTTTAAGCGGACTTTATAAATAAACCAAAACTTTGGATTAAACCATAAAAACCCACATTAATTTTATACGGTGTTACCTGCTTTAAAGTTTGTTTAGTTCAATTATTATTTTATTCACCCAATTTTTGAATCTAGGACATTTATCCATTATCGTATCAAGGCTTGTTAAAGTAGCTAAATCTTCTCCGTCAACAACTTTTTCATAACTCGTATGATACTTTTCAACTATTTTAATTATCCTTTTCGAGGGTGCCGTTTTTGGACTGTCGTTGATATCTTCTGGGTTAGGGTATCGATTGTTGACTTTTTGTATTTCTTCTGTTATTTTTTTATTTTCATATACTAGCTCAAAACTATCTGAAGATGAAAACAGTAAAGCTTCAAATTCATGAAGTTGAATGTATGGTATAAAATATCTAGTATTAATACCATTTTCAACTAGAGTTTCGGACATCCCTTTTTCAAGTAGTTCAACCCCAATTTGAGCATTTGATTGCTCAATCTTTGCTTCATTATAGAATTTGAAATTATGGCTTTCATGGATACCATAATAATCAAAATATGTGGTAACGATTTTTTTTTCTTTTAGGTGTTCCCTTAACTCAGGCAATATTTTGGAAAACTGAACTATTCCTCCTCCAGTATGTTTTATAGGAGTAAATAAACAATATGCTCCTGTTTTTTCAAAAATATATGGTGTGAGCAAAGAGGTGAAAACAGCAACCTCTGTTTGTCCTTCAACTATACAATGCAATCTTTTCATATTAATAAGGCTGTCCTTTAATTAAATTTTTTAACCATAAGTCACCAAGTGAGAAATTAGACAACCAATCTTCTAGGATGTCACTATCTAATTTTTCAAACTTAGAATGACTATTTTGTCTATCAACAGTAATAATGTTTTTGGCTTCAAAATTATTTACAAGGTTTACTGATTGTGTAGAAATAATAATTTGTGAATGACGAGATGCTTTTTTCATTAAGCCAGCCAATTTATTAATAGCTACTGGATGTAGGCCTAATTCAGGTTCATCAATTATTATAACTTCCGGTAAGTTTGGTTGCATTAACAAGGTGGTAAGTGCAATAAATCTAATAGTACCATCAGATAAATGTTTAGCATTAAAAGGGAAATCATCATTACCTACTTCATTCCATTCTAAATTTATTCTTTCTTCATTAATTCTATCTGGTGTTAAACTGAATTTATTGAAATAGGGAGCTATAGATTTTACAACTCTTTCTATTTGTTTAAAGTTTTTAAAGTGCTTTTCTTGTAAAAAATATAAAAATGACGCTAGATTATCTCCATCTTCTCTTAAGAAAATATTATCACTTAGCATTGCGGGAGTCCTTAATTTTGAGGTGTCGCTTGTGTCATGAAAATGATATATTTTAAAGCTAGATAAATATTCACTTACAAATCTTGGAATGCTTCCTTTACTTGAGCTTAACTGACTTTCTCTATTGTTATGTCCTAGTGTTTGTTCATACCATGTGTTTTCTCTAAAAGAAATACCTTTATTTCCGTTAAAGGTTGCTTGTTCTTTTTTTATAAAAAGTGCATTTTTATCATTAGGTTCTAAAGATATTTTATATCCATTCGTTTCATTAAACTCAATATATCCAGATAATTCAGGAGTGTGTTTTTTTCCAAAATGAAGTATGCTTTCTGCACCTTTTTTAATAGAATAATTTTCAAGTCGCATCTCGTATATTTCATTAATTAATTTAAAAAATGAAATGAAATTAGATTTACCAACACCATTAGCTCCAATAAGAACGTTTATACGCTCTAAATTTATTTGTAATTCTTTTATGGATTTATATCCGTTTATTTCAATGCGATTAATCATGAAACAAATTTATCTTAAAATATTCTGTTTATGAAATATAATGTGTCTTTTATTATTGCAGGTAACGTTTTTGTATAAGATTAGTGTGGGAGGTAGACAATTCGTGAATTGTCAGCCGAGCCACAAGCTTATACTTATTTTGTGTTTTTATCTTGTCGACTTAAAAATACTCAAATAAGAATAAGTGACCTTGTAAATAAGCGAGAAACTTTGGGGAAACCATAAAAACCCACATTAATTTTATACGGTGTTGGCAAATCGTATTTTAATCCACGTAACCTTGATAATCAATAGCTTTCAGCATGTTATTTTCAAATGTAAAAATGAAAACTGAATTACCTTCTAAATCACCAATCTTTATTAAATCAGATTTTAATTTCGTTTTCAATATGTTTTCAAGTGTTTGTTTTTTTGTTCCTATTTTGATAGACTCCAGAAATATAAATTCAGAACTTCTAATTTTTGCAGAACACATTAACTCTTTGCTTTGTGATATATAGGAAACTACTTTACTGTTACCAAAAGTTAATGTTTTAATGGTGTCAATTATTGCCTCATTATGTTTATTCCTTTTTGGATCTTTTTTTAAATCAAATTTCGAATTTAGAGTAAGTTTGCCAAATTCGGTTTCTAACAAATTTCTTAAACTATCTCTTTCAAAATATTGTTCAGAAATTGGGGTTTCAGAAACTCTTTTATCCATTTCTGCTTTTAATTCAGTTGTTGGATTTTGTTTGGGAATTTCAATCTTTCGAATTTCTTTTTGTTTACAAGAAATCATTAAAATTAGAATACCAATTAAAGGTATTAGGTGTATTGTATTGTCCTGAAATAGGTTGACCTTTTTTTAATGATTAAATGGTTAATAATTCCAGTTTGTTTTTATTTTTCCGATACGATTTGTAGTCAATATTTTGATTTAGATGAACCTGTTTAGGAGTATTTAAATCAAGACTTAAATGTGGTCGAATATTGTTATAAATATTAATAGCTCTTTTTGTAATCTTCTGTGCTAATTTAGTGTTTTTAATTGTAAGTTTTAGTCCGTATTCATATTTTAAAGTTCTGTTTATTCTCTCAGCAATAGCATTTTCATACGGGTCATATTTCTCTGTCATACTCATTGTTAATCCGTTTGATTCTGCAAATAGGGTATAGGTTGGATTGCAATATTGTATTCCTCTATCCGAATGATGAATCAATTTTTTACCTGGGTATTTACGATTTTTAAGAGCCATTTTTAAAGCATCTATACAAAGAGATGTTCTCATATTGTCGTCTAATTTATAACCCATTATTTTCTTAGAATAAGCGTCTGTTACTAAAGCCAAATAACTGTGTCCTTTTTGCGTTTTAATGTAGGTTATATCGGTTACCCAAAATTGTTCTGCTCTGGTTGGAACTTTATTAGTTACTAGGTTTTTGTATTTATAAAAGTGATGATTAGAGTTGGTTGTTATATGGAACCTTTTTGTTCTAGGAACCAGTAGTCTATTGACTTTAAGGAATGCATAGAATTTATCTCTACCTATTTTGATACCTTGTTTTTTGATATCTTCTTTAAGTTCATGATATAGTTTTTTAGCGCCTAATCTCTGTCCAATCTGGTTACGACATTGCTTTACCATTTGAATTAAAATAAGCTCGTTATTTTGTTTAATTTGATGAGATTTTAAGCGTTTATAGAAGGCTTGTTTACTAATCCCAAAACATTGTATTAACCATTTTCTTTTAAACGGTTTTGCTTCTTTTTCTGAATCTCGTCTGCTAATGTTTTGGGCAATGACTTTTTTGACATATCGACTCCTGTAATAAGTTCCATGTCAGCAATTATATCTTGTTGAAAGTCTTTTACAAATTCCAGTTCCTCAATTTTCTCTTTAAGTCTTTTAATTTCATCCTGTTTACTCATGCCTAATTTCTTTTGCTCTAAAGTACTATATTTTTTAATCCAGTACTGAATAGTTGGTCTAGAAATATCATATTTCTTAGCTGCATAATTGATAGAAATTCTACCATTATGAATTTGATCAATGATGAAAAGTTTGAGTTCGAAGCCTACTTTATTGTAGCTCTTTTTTCGGCAGGGTGGTTTTTTGTTTGTCTCCATAGTTTAACTAAAAGTGTTTAATTTTTAGTCAACCTATTTCAGGATTTTACATATTTTCATATGTTTGCCAACGTTTTTGTATAAGATTAGTGTGGGAGGTAGACAAAGTTTATTTTGTCAGCCGAGCCACTGAGCTTATACTTATTTTATGTTTTTATCTTGTCGACCTAAAAATAGATAAATAAGTTTAAGCGGACTTTATAAACAAACTAAAACTTTGGGGAAACCATAAAAACCCACATTAATTTTATACGGTGTTGCCTATAGTTTTTGTTAATTATAATTCATTTACAGATATATTATCGATATACTTTTTTTCATTATTGTATATGTCAAGGTAATTAATCTCAATTTTTGATTTACCTATTAAATTGTAAATTTCAACCATATCAAGAACTTCATAATCAGTTAACGTGACTGCATAAAAAATAATATTATCATTATTTGGTATTACTAATTGTTTGCTAAAATTAACAATGCTGTAATTCGTTGAAATTCGAACATGCTTTTTATGAATAAATTTTATGTTTTCTATTAAATCTATGAAATTCGTGTATTTTTTTTCTACGCATTCAAAAGTTATACTTTTAATAATTGCTGGTCCTAATCCTAAGTTTAAAAGCCTCAATTCAATTTTTTTTTTGTCCTCAATAAATGTGTAGCTAGTATCTATTATTGGGGTATTAGATAAAACATTGTGTTTTATTGTTATATCATAGGTTTTCCTATTGTAAATTGAGGAAGAAATTATCGCAATAATACTTATAAATAATGCAATTAGAGATATGGTTTCTCCTGTGTCAAG
This sequence comes from Flavicella sp. IMCC45537, assembly GCF_057197705.1. Lineage (NCBI taxonomy): Bacteria > Pseudomonadati > Bacteroidota > Flavobacteriia > Flavobacteriales > Flavobacteriaceae > Flavicella > Flavicella sp. IMCC45537. Next base: position 823,312 of record NZ_CM170067.1, on the reverse strand, counting down.
TGAGGAAAGTAAACATTTTAGGTGTTCTATCATATTATATATTATGGTACTAAATTATTCTTCCTTAATAATTATTGGCAACGTTTTTGTATAAGATTAGTGTGGGAGGTAGACAAACTTTATTTTGTCAGCCGAGCCACTGAGCTTATACTTATTTTATGTTTTTTTCTTTGTCGACCTAAAAATAGATAAATAAGTTTAAGCGGACTTTATAAATAAACCAAAACTTTAGGAAAACCATAAAAACCCACATTAATTTTATACGGTGTTACCTGCTGTTTTCATTCAGTTTATCAATTTTCTTCGAATAACTATATTTTCCTATTCGTATTCTTATAAGAATTAAAATTATAATGCTTGTAAACCAAGCGGTATTATATACTCCGGATGAAAACTCTTTTATGGGAATATATAGAGGGAAATTAAATCCGACTATTATTAAAAATATTCTAAATAGATATTTAATAGTAATTGGTTTTAGTGAAATTTCTTATAATCCGATTATTAGTACAAATAGAAAGAAAGAATTGTATTTAGTTGCAAAACAAATTAATTCATAAAGATCAGGATTGTCTGATTTCAATATATTAATAGACTCAATATGATTTAAATGAGTATTTATGGATAGGCTTAGTTGAATAAGAATTAGAACTATGGAGAAAATAGGAATGGTAATTTTCATGAAGGATTTCCTTGATGTTTCTTTCACAGCTATTTATTTCAATTCGTAATCGATTAATAACTCTCTTAATTTTAAATCTGATTTATACTCGACGACATTTTTGATAATATAATATTCATTATTGTTTTTTATATATCCTCTTTCTAATACTTTTAAATCAATTTTTTTTAGTTCATTCGTGAGTAATTCAATCGTGTTAAAGTTATTTTTTAATAATTCCGTGTTTAGGTTTTTTATACTTTCTTGAGGGAAATCTTTTAACCAAATAATAAGGTCAGAAAGCATTATTTTTAAACTGTTAAATTTTATTTTATCACTCTTTAATTCTAACTTCTTTAGATTTTCAATAGGGTCAGTCCCTGGAGATTCAAACAGTTCTTTAATGAGTTTGTTTTCTGATTTTATAAATTTAATTATAATAGAAACCGTGTCTTTGTAATTATTGTAATTTTTAGAATTAATCATTTTTCATATTGCTGGTAACGTTTTTGTATATGAAAAGTTGCGTTTTTTGGAACGCGAATTTTCATAGTATTTTATTTTTATAAAAGTAACGAATTTTTCAACAGAGTAGAAGTACAGCAATTTTTTATATACGGTGTTGGCAAAAGTTATTTTCTTGAAGTTCGTTTTTTCATTTCTGGCACTGAATTTCCAGGTCTAATTTCTGTAACTATTTTTATTTCGGGTATCTTTTCTTTTATGATTTTTCGTAAAGGTGTTTTAGTTTTCTTACTCTCCTTAATGTAATTTTCAAGGTCTTCACCATTCATGGTTTTTCCTTCTGGCATTTGAAACATGGAAGTGGTATTAAAAGTAGCGTTATTTTCATCTTCAGAAAGTGTCATTACTTTATCAAGTTCTATTAAATTTTCATTGTCTTCAATAATAGACATTCCTTCCGCTATTCCATGTTCAAATCCAATTAAATCAGAAGCCTCTTCTATCATTTGAAAGTTAAAAAGGTCTTCTTTAGAAAATGGAATGTGATAATCATTGAATCTTATAAATGGTCTATTGTCCACTAACATTTGTAAATGAAAATGCGGTAGTTTTCCGTGATTGGAATCTTTATGACCGTTTAAATCACTTTTCCCAAAGTTTAAAGACCATTCTATATTCTTATATTTTATTGTGATTTCTTTTAGTTTGGTATTCGATTTTTCGTCAGATAAGTCATTAATGTTTTTTAAAGGACTTTCTAATGTTGCAACCCATCTAAAATAACTTTCTAACTTTCCAAAACCTATAGGTTCAGATAGATAATTTTTGAAATGTTTTTTTTTAATTCCAGTAGGCATTAAAAACCAATGGTAACAAGTTTCATCTTCTGAAAAATAATCTATTTTATTACCACATAAGACACAACATTTTTTTTCATGAGCATCTTTAAATTCTTAAAAAAACAAATCGTTCTCTTTATTTTGTTGTTCGTTTTTGTCTATAATTTCTTCGGGTGTTAGGCTTTCTAAGAATTTTCTTATTTTCATAGGTGTTTTTCTAACGTGTTTGCTAAGAGAAAAGTGGAGCTTGACAAATATTAAATTGTCAGCCTATAACTGAGCAAAGCTTTTTTTGAGCTGATGTTGGCTTTAGTTTTTACTCAAGTATTTTTCTTTGGTTCCTGATACAAGACCATTAATCTGTTGCTCACTTAATATAAAGCATGGTGTATAAGTAAATCCATAATCCTCGCAAGATTCAACAGGTATCATTAAAGATCCTCTGCCTGTACCGTATTTATTAATTATTTCATTTTTGATAAGTTCAGGGAAATTTTCTGTATAATAGACCGTTCTAAAAATAGAGATATCTAAAATATAACCAGCCAATTCGATCCAGCAATGACCACTCCATATTTCGTCAGTACTATTAGTTGGGATATTATTTTTACAATTAAAAAGTCGTTTTCCATTATAATCAAGATGACCAGTAATGATATTTGCTTTAATCTCAGAATTGTCAATAATTATTGCGCCTAAAAGAGCGCTTAAATTTCCGCAATTGTATGCGTCTGGAGGAATCATTCTTAGCGTTTCCGTAATAACAGTTTTTAAGAATTCTAAATCGTGTTTATTTAATCTATAATTTAAGAAATCACTTATTTCTTTCGAGTTATATCTTGTTTTTAATACCTCTATCAATAATGTTTTTCTATCTGTCATTCTTAAGAAATTTTTGCCAACGTTTTTGTATAAGATTAGTGTGGGAGGTAGACAAACTTTATTTTGTCAGCCGAGCCACTGAGCTTATACTTATTTCTTGTTTTTATCTTGTCGACCTAAAAATAGATAAATAAGTTTAAGCGGACTTTATAAATAAACCAAAACTTTGGGATAAACCATAAAACCCACATTAAACTTATACGTTGTTAGGCATAGTTTTATTCCTTTTTAATCGAAGTTTCCCATCCATCATATTCTCCATTAAATTTCTTCGCTCTTTTTCTTAAATCTGACGTAATTGGATAAATTGAATCAATATTCACATTGTCTATTCTCCAAATTTGTAATTCAAATGGAAGGTTCGTTTCTTTATTAATTCCAGCGTTTTGAACCTTGAAATTTGACTTTTCTAAATCCGCTTTACATTTATTCATATCAGATTCTTTTGAAAAATAAAGCCAATAATCAACTCTTCTTGATTTCGTTAAATTGTCTCCTGCATTCTCCAAATTTCGTAATACAGATTGGTCAGCCATATAATTTCTGGTTTCCTCGTTTGGATACAAGAAATCTCTATAATATTTCCATTCCTTATCTTCTTTTAAATTCAAGTAAAATTTATATTCAGGATAATTAGTTTTGTAAAAATTCTCAATTTTTGAAATAATATTTTTTTGTTCTTTAATATAGAAATATTCAAGTCTTTCATTGTTATACATAAACGAACCAACTAGAATAAATTCCGTTTCTTTTTGTATTATTTCAATTAGTTCATCAGCAACTTTGTGTAAAATACTAAAAGTCTCATTTTCTGGAAATCCGTTTTCTTTTGAAGTGTCATAAGTTAATCCAGTAACCAAAACAAAATCATATTCTTTTATTGGTGTAGAATTGATTAAATCCATTCTTAATGTAGTAGAACCAGGTTTTTCATTTTCATATGTTGCCATATAAGTGTCCCATTGTTCCTCCGAATTTTGTGAAGTAATTTGTGTAGTTGAAAATATTATTATCAATAAAAATGCAATTGATTTTCTCATTTTTTTTAATTATGCCTAACGTTTTTGTATAAGATTAGTGTGGGAGGAAGACAAACTTTATTTTGTCAGCCGAGCCAGAAGCTTATACTTATTTTGTGTTTTTATCTTGTCGACCTAAAAATACTTAAATAAGTTTAAGCGGACTTTATAAATAAACCAAAACTTTGGGAAAATCATAAAAACCCACATTAATTTTATACGGTGTTAGGCATTGTTATTTATTAAAAGAACTGCCAAGATTCATTACAAATTGCTGTGAATGCAAAAGGAATATCTTTTATTTTTTTATCCTTATTCTTTTCCAACAAATGTGTTAGTGAGTCTACATTTGCTTCTAGTTGCATGAATATGTCCACTTTATTAAATTTTGTTTTGTCTGGTATTTCAAAATACTTAATTACTGCAAATGAAAGTAATTTCCCTACATACCATTCTAAATGATTCCATAGATTGGAGTATTCATTTATGAATTTACCAGAGTGTACAATTTGATTTCTATGTAGGTAAATTCTGTCTAGTTGATGTTTGATAGATGTTTGTGAATTTTGAATTTTATTGAGCCAATATTCAACTGTTTTCTCGTTTTTTCCTGAAAAAGTATCATTTAAAAAGCAGAATTTTTGACATAATAAATTTGAGTTTTCTTTGAGAATATAATAAGGATCATTATTAGACTCAAACTCAGTTGATAACCATAAAATCCATTTCACAATACCTTCAGGCTTATAATTAATATAAGATGTTAGTATTTCTAAATCTTTAAAACAGTTGTCGTTATTCCAGTTTGTGTCTTTATAACGAACAGCAAAAGAAGTTATCTCTCTACCTAATGAACCTATACTAAGTGATTTTGATACAAAATGTTGTACATTTTCGATATCGTTTGATTTTAAACGGTAAGGTAATAGTGTTTCCAATGATGTCCATAATAACGATAATGAATTTTCAATAGATTTTGAACCTAAAGCTAGATTATAATAATACAAAGAATCTCTTATTTCTTTAATATTAGGTAAACCGATTTCAGAATCAAATTCAAAATCATAAGAACGTTTTACAGTTTCTAATGTCTCAAATAATGTGCTTTTTCTTTTAGGTACATTTATGGGGTCTAAAGCTATATTCGATTTTTGAAAAATATGAGTAGAATTATCAAATTTCCAATATACTCTATCAAAGAAATCAGTAAAGAAATGTAAACTAAATCTATCTTTTGTAGATACATAATTCTTCAAACCCATTTCATATATGTTTCTCAAATAATTATGGGGGTCTAAAGTTGAATGTTTAATTAAATATAAAACCTCTGAATCTAAAATTTGAAAGTCGCTAAATAGAAAATTAGAAATTTCTTTCTTAGTCACTGTTTTATATTCAATATTTCTAGATTTTAAATAATTTAAAATAGAATCTATTTCTTTGTATTTGGACTCAACTTTAATTAAAAAACAATATTTCCCAACAGAATTAGAGAATTTTTTAATAATCCTCCAAGGGCTTTTAATGGCGTTATCTCTTTTTACGTTTAAATATGAAATATCACTAATACTTGTAACGGAATATCCAATATGGAGAAGGTATGGAATTAGTGACTCAATTAAAGAATCAATATGAATTGCATTCCTATTAAATTCTTCCGATTTAAAATCTATTTTTTTAACTTCTAAGAGTATGATTGTATAATACTCTTTTTTTAATCTTAAAAAATGAATTTTTGATTTGTTAATTAGTTCTAAAAGAGCGTTACCGTTTTCTCTAATTTTTTTAATATTTAAACTTTTGTAATATTCAATAATATCTGAGTGATACTTTTGTAATATAAAATCGTTTTTTAAACTAGAACTTAATATTTCTGAATTAGCCTCGTTAATTAAACTAAGCAGCCTGTGGATTGACTTTATTCTTTTTTGAGTAAGAATTGCCACTTCGATAATTTCTGCAACAAGTGTGTAGCCATTTGTTGTTCTGTGGCGATTAGATATAGTTTCTTCGTAATCAACACGCTGTTTTATTTTTTCAATAAAGTATTTTGTTAAATCTGTATGTGACTCATTCCAATCATTTTTTCTAGCAATCCACATATGTATATATTATGATAATAAAAGATATTGTTGTTTTATTCTGATTTTTCGGCGGTAATAATGCCTAACGTTTTTGGCTATGATAAGTTGCGGTTGGCATTTTTAAAACGACCCGTTTTGGCGAACCGAACAGTCCAGTACTTGAGCCAAAACATTGTGAGTGTTTTAAAACTGCGTACCTTGAGTTTCATAGCTTTTATAAGACCGTAATTTAGAAATAAAATTTTAAACGCTTATAGGAGTGAAGCAATTTATTATAGCCGGTGTTGGCTAATGGCATTTTATTCAGTTCTAGTAATTTTAATCGGGTTCTGTCTAGTGTCAAAAACGTCTGAAATTTTTATCAGATTTTCATTTTCGTCAATTGAATAAATAATTTTGTAATTATTGCAAATTAAATATCTGTATGATATTTTTCTCTCAGTTAATAAATTTTCAATTTGTCCGACAAAAGGAGTTGTTTCAAGAATTATTGCTTCTGATAATATTTGTTTTATTATTTTCTTAGCGGTTCTTTTGTTTACTTTCTTGGAATAGTAAATAAAAATTTCATCCAATTGTTTTTCAGAAAAGTTAGACCAAATAATTTTATAATTCATTATTGATATTTAGCTATTATTTCAGAGTTTGTTTTGAATCTGTTATTACTAAAATCATTTTCAGATTTATCAATGCGATTGTTTAATTCTTGAATAGAAAAAGGTTTTAATTCAACTGTTTTTTCTTTTTTCAAAAGTTTTTCAAAACGTGCTAACGCTTCTTCACTCTGAATTTTTATAAATTCTTCTATAAACTCTAGCTTTCTACCTTGTATGTCCATAATAAAATTATTTATTCAAAAATACAAAAATCTAATTTTGCAACTGTTTTTTATCGGTAAAATCTTTTTTTTTGCTTTTTGCCAACGGTTTTGTATAAGATTAGTGTGGGAGGAAGACAAACTTTATTTTGTCAGCCGAGCCACTGAGCTTATACTTATTTTATGTTTTTATCTTGTCGATCTAAAAATAGATAAATAAGTTTAAGCGGACTTTATAAATAAACCAAAACTTTGGGAAAACAATAAAATCCCACATTAATTTTATACGGTGTTGGCCGCTGCGTTTATTTTCTTTAAATTTTGCAGAATTATTCAAATTATCTGATTCTAGCTTTTTGATAATATAAACTCAATATGTAAAGAGAGATTAGAATTCAGTAACCTTGTCAAGTCGTTTGTGCTAATGATCGAATGATTCAATAGCTAATAATGCTATTATTATTGAAATAATAATGTTTCGATATCTTTTCCAACCTCTGTCTTCTGGACCAGCCATTTCATCATTGAAATTGCCTTTAAAACCTTTGCAAGCCCATACTGTTGTGGCTCCTATTACTTGAAAAATTAATCCTCCAATCATATTAATAAAATTTTTAATATTAAATTTTTATAGTTTCGGTTCTCGAGTTGCTGCCAACGTTTTTGTATAAGATTAGTGTGGGAGGTAGACAAACTTTATTTTGTCAGCCGATCCACTGAGCTTATACTTATTTTGTGTTTTTATCTTGTCGACCTAAAAATAGATAAATAAGTTTAAGCGGACTTTATAAATAAACAAAAACTTTGGGAAAACCATAAAAACCCACATTAATTTTATACGGTGTTGGGTGCAGTTTTTTTAATCCTTAATCCGTCTTTTTAAATCCATTCTTCCGTGTAATATTCTTGTTATTTCAATTTTATCGTCCGAGATTTTTCTATAAAAAATAATATGTCTATTTGCTTTTACTCCAAGTAAGTCAGGAGTAACATTTTCATAAGATTTTCCGAACATTGGATTCTTGGCAATTTCTTGACAACTAGAAATCAACATTTCGTAATAATTGTCAGCTTGTGATTCAGACCATTCCTCAAGAGTATAATTCCAAATATTAGTTAAATCCTCAACAGCTTTGTTCGTTAAGTAATATTTAGTCATTCGATAATCTTTTAGCTTTTAAAGATTTCAGATGATTTTCAGGATTAAAATCGTGGGCAATTCCGCTGTTAATTCCTTCTTGGATAGAATTTCTCAAAGCGATAACTTTAGATTCTTCTTCCTCAAGTAATCTTAGACCAGCTCTAATTACTTCACTAACATTTTTGAATCGACCTTCTGAAACACGATTTTGAACAAATCCGTCAAAGTAATTTCCGAGTGATATTGATGTGTTTTTTCCCATTTTAAATAAATTTATTCAAAGTTACCTAAAATTGGTATAAAAGTCAAATTTTTAATTGCACCCAACGGTTTTGCATAAGGGCAGTGTGGGGTTTTTAAATCCGTGAATTTTCAACCTAACACTTAGCTTAAACTTTTTTATTTTTTAATTTGTGATTAAAAATAGGGAATAAGTTTAAGCGAACGTTTTTAAATAATAAATAATTTTCATTTTTTTCTATTTCCCACATTGGCTTTATGCGGTGTTGTGTTTTGCGGACTCACAGTGAGTTTTCGTCTGAGTGGCAATTCGTTCGTACCATTTTTCTTTTTTGTTAATTGTAGAACAGATTCTTATTAAAAATATTTTTAGGTTGTGCATAAAACTTTAAGTCGCAAGTATATTTTCAGAGTAGGAGAGTCGCTTTGTTTTGTGCAAATAATTCAAAGTATATGTATTCAGAATTGAGTAAACATTCGGAGTATAACTTTTCAGAGTTGAGTGATAATTCAGAGTGTTTTTTTCAGATTTGAGTTGCGATTCATATTGTGAATTCCGAAAGAAAATCTAAGTTATATAAAAAAATAATTTTCAACCAAAATTTTCCGTGCTCGGAAGCGCATTATGATTTTCAGAAATATACTGTGAGTTAGAATTTCAGCGGAAATTCCACCGTGATACACAACGTTTTTGTATAAGATTAGTGTGGGAGGTAGACAAACTTTATTTTGTCAGCCGAGCCACTGAGCTTATACTTACTTTGTGTTTTTTTCTTTGTCGACCTAAAAATAGATAATTAAGTTTAAGCGGACTTAATAAATAAACCAAAACTTTAGGAAAACCATAAAAACCCACATTAATTTTATACGGTGTTGGGCTACGTTTATTTCTTTCGGTTGTTGAAAAAATAATAATGTCTCTTATTAATCGGAATTTTTCTTAACTGATTAGGTAATTCAAATTGTTCTAAATTTATTTCACCGATAAATTCGTTAGAATAATATACATTTTTATTAGTTGTGAATTTAATTCTAATCTTAGTTTTAAAATCTCCCGAGTATTTATAAATTTTAGAAATCACAAAGTGATTGGGTAACAAATTATTGAATCCAAAACTATTTCCACAGAAAGTATGAGGATTAAAATACTCAATAGGTTTCCATTTTCCATGTTTGTCTTTAGCTTCCTGTATCATATAAATCCAACCTTCTTTTGTCTCGATTGGAATAATTGAATCTGTTTTGTTATAAATTAATAAGGGATATGCTTGTTTTTGTTTTTCTGAAGGTAAATAATATTTAGAGTATGATTCTTTAATGGAATTAGAATATTCAATAATATCACCCGTTCCTGATTTTATTTTTCTATTTAATTTTAAGTTATCTGTGTAGTCAGGTAAATTTAAAATTTGGGTAGTATCTACATATATTTTTAAATTATTGTTTTTAGTGTATTCTCTTTCAATTACCTCAAGAACTCTCGGTTTTACTAACTGTTTAGAAGATTCTTCTATCTCAATAATTTCCTCAAAATCTAATATTTGATTATTTTCTGTTGAATCTAAAAACTTAAAATATTTCAATAAATATTCGTCATCTTTTTTATCCAAATTCTGGATTTTAAAATCTTTTCCATTTTGTGTAAATCCAATTAACAAGTAACCTCCTTCTAACATTTGTTTTGTAGAAATCAATGATTTCGTCTGAGGTATTGAATCTTTTATTTTTGGCAGAGATATTTTAATCTCTTGGTTATTACAAGAAACTAAAATTAATCCTAGAATTATATTTTGTAGCAGAATTTTCACTTAATGTTGCCCAACGGTTTTGTATAAGGGCAGTGTGGGAGGATTAAAATCCGCGGATTTTCAGCCGAGCACTGAGCTTAAACTTTTTCATTTTTTAATTTGAGTTTAAAAATAGGGAATAAGTTTAAGCGGACGTTTTAAATAAGAATAAATTTTCAGTTTTATTGAAATGCCCACATTGGATTTATACGGTGTTGGGCATTGCGGACACACAGCTTAGTTTCGTACTGAGTAAGAATTCTTTCGTGTTTACAAAGTTTTCGTTTTCATGATAAAAAATATTTCCAGATACATATTTTCATTCCGCAAGTAGATAAAAGTCTGATTATTTTCCTGCGTAAAAATTCTCATTCGTGTTGAGCATTCACTCTATTCAATAATTCATGATTTTTTCACAAGAAATGATAATTCGTACAATCTTATAAGGAATATTCTTTTGTGAAATATTCACTCCGTAAGAAACTAAAAATCAAGGGGGTTTAATAATTCTAGAATATTTTCAGAGTAAATTTTCGGTACTGGGGAATGCAACTAAATAACTTCTAATAAACTGTGAGTAGGACTTTTGTATAAAGTCCGCCGTGTTGCCCAACGTTTTTGGCTATGATAAGTTGCGGTTGGCATTTTTAAAACGACCTGTTTTGGCGAACCGAACCGACCAGTACTTGAGCCAAAACATTATGAGTGTTTTAAAACTGCGTACCTAGAGTTTCATAGCTTTTATAAGACCGTAATTTAGAAAAATAATTTTGACTGCGAATAGGAGTGTAGCAATTTATTATAGCCGGTGTTGTAATGCGTTTTTTGTATTTATAATTCGCCTTTTAATTTTTTAGGGTTTTGTCTAGTATCAAAAAGTGTAACAATTGTTATAGTCTTAATTGAATATCTATAAAAAAGAGAGGTGTGTTTCGTAATTACACATTTATGCATTCCTTTTTTCTTTTCAGATTCAGGAAAGCTTTCAGGATTAGACTTTATTAGGTTTATATTTCGATCTAACTTTTTAATAAAGTCGGACTTAACTTTAGGATTCCAGTTTTCAAGAAGATACTCAAATTGTTTTTCAAGTTTTTTCTTTGCTGTTTTTGATATAATAACTGTTTTCTCCATTATCTATGAGAAGCAATAAAAGAATCATAGTTAACTGTTTCACCACGACTTATTTCTAAATCAGCAATGTTGATTTCTTCTTTTTGTTCTTGACTAAGTTCATCCCAAAAATCTGATGTTTTATCTCTTCTAAAAACATTCTTTATAGACTCAAGAATTGTAGGGTTGTCTGTATTAAGTAACAACTTCATTAATTCTAATTTTTCAGCTTGTATATCCATACTTAAAATATTTAAAACAAAAATAAGAAATTTCGAATTGAATATAGTTTTTGTCGTTAGTTTTTATGCTTTACAACGTTTTTGTATAAGATTAGTGTGGGAGGAAGACAAACTTTATTTTGTCAGCCGAGCCACTGAGCTTATACTTATTTTGTGTTTTTATCTTGTCGACCTAAAAATAGATAAATAAGTTTAAGCGGACTTTATAAATAAACCAAAACTTTAGGAAAACCATAAAAACCCACATTAATTTTATACGGTGTTGGCATAAGTTTTATTGTTTGTTTAAGGAGTTTTTTTTGAATTGAACTTCTATGTAAGAGTGATTACTTTCGTTTATCTGGACAGTATAAAGAAGCTCTTTTATATCTCCGTTTTCAATTTTTAAGTTCGCCTCACATGAACATTTTTTTATGTCTTTTTGAATTTCAGTGATTCTAATATTAGTCAATTTTGGATTTAAGTATTGATTTTTATATTCGGATTTAGCTTCACTTATTAATTCAGCATACTGAGAATCCTTTTTTATACCTTCGTTTAATTCCTTCAAAATTTCCATTTCAGTATTTTTTGATTCAACCATTAAAAATAAAATTTCTTCTGGGTGTTCATGCAGGTCAATATCAGAGTTTAATTCTACATATTTGTTCGAGGCTATTTTACTAATTAAAATATTTTCAGATAACTTTATTACACTCTTGACAGTTTCATTACTAGAACATTCAGGTTGATTATCACAGGATAACAGAGAAAGTATTAAAATTATTAGTATTAAGTATTTATTTAGTTTCATATCGTCAAAATGTCATTTCTAAATTTATGCCAACGTTTTTGTATAAGATTAGTGTGGGAGGTAGACAAGCTTTATTTTGTCAACCGAGCCACTGAGCTTATACTTATTATGTGTTTTTATATTTGTCGACCTAAAAATACTTAAATAAGTAGAAGTGACATAGTAAAGAGACACAAACCTTTGAATTAAGCCATAAATACCCACATTAATTTTATACGGTGTTGTGGCGTCGTAGTTTATATTTTATCAAGCAGTACTTTATTAAAATCGGTTCCTAATTCATCAATTAATCCACCTGAATAATGGCAAAAGTAAAGCTCTCCGTTTATGTCATTTTCTTTTGTCGTAACCACTCCATCATCGAATTCCACCAAATGAAAATAATCTCCATCATCAAGTCCTGTCCTTTGAATTTCCGATATCCCAGAAATTCTAAAATCCTCGAATTCCAACCCTTCGGCCTGCTCAATGATATTTAAATATCCATCTGGTAATCTTGAGTCAATTTTTTGCTTGAATATCTCAATCTGTTCAGGAATCAGCGGATTATATGCTTTATCAATTGGTTTTACTTTCACAATTTCTCCAATCACTCCACCAAAATCAGGAATCGGTTTGCTTTCCGTTTTTTTAACCCTTATTTCAATTTTTTCATTTGGGTCATTATTAATCTTCTTGCTTGTTACTTCAACTGTATCAATTTTCTGAATCTGTTTAGGATTGGGTCTAATTTTCCACCCCCAAATCCGACCATCGTAAGAATCAAATTCAATGCTGTATTTTTCTTCATTTACCTTAAATCGAATCGTTGCGATTTTGCTTTCGTCTTTCCGTGGGTATTTCAAGTCAGCTGATAGTTCTTGGTCTCCGTATAGTTCAATTGACATACTTTTTTCCCAATATTGTCTCCATTTGCGTTTATTCTCGAAATAGTCAATCTGCTTTTTGAACTTATCAGCCAATTTAGGGTCAAACATTGAAGTAAAAACTTTCAAAAGCGTTTTCTCAAGAATAGTAAACCCCTTGTTATTGAATTTTGGTCTACGATTATAGGCACCAAACACAAAGATTAGAAAAATCAATCCGATTATGCCAATTATAATTCCTAATGTTATCAAGCTTGTTTTCATTGTTCAATTGCACTTCGGTTCTCGGCTATGCGCCACAACGTTTTTGCATAAGGTTAGTGTGGGAGTTGATAATCGTTAGATTATCGGCCTAGCACTGAGCTTATACTTATTTTTTGTTTTTATCTTAGTCGACCTAAAAATAACTAAATAAGTATAAGTGACACAATAAAAAGACACAGAACTTTGGGCAAACCATAAAAACCCACATTAACTTTATGCGGTGTTGGTAACTGTGTTTACATTATTTCTCGTAAATCCAATTCTTTATTGTTAAACCCTGCATCAATTCCACCCCCAATATTCAAAATATGATCTTTAGCTGAAACATCATGATAGTTTTTCTGTTCTAAAGAAGCTCCAAATCCAATTAAGAATATAATAATCTCTTTCAATTCTTTTTCTCCGCGATAATTCATAACAGCTCTAAGCAAAGGTGAGTTTCCATATTTATCTTGGATTTCAATATCTGCATTTAGACTTAGAAGAATTTTTATCAAATTTAAATCCTTATTATAAACAGATAAATGTAACGCTGAATTTTCATCGGCTCTTTTATTTCCTTTATGATTTATTTCAATTCCGCAATCAGAGAAAAAATTAATAATTTCGAATTTATCATAATCTAAATCTTTCTCGTTTTCGATGTAGTATTCGAGTATGTTTTTCCCGTAATAAGAATCAGTTACTTTAAAGTCAATTCCGTTTTGCTTTTTCTTTTGAAGTTTTTTCAGGTTATTGGAATGTAATAATTCAGTCAACTTTTCAAAAGTTAATTCTGTAGAGTTTTTAGTGTTAAAAAACGGTATTTTCATTTTTAGAGCATTGTTACCAACGTTTTTGTATAAGATTAGTGTGGGAGGTAGACAAACTTTATTTTGTCCGCCGAGCCACAAGCTTAGACTTATTTTGTGTTTTTATCTTTGTCGACCTAAAAATAGATAAATAAGTTTAAGCGGACTTTATAATTAAACCAAAACTTTAGGAAAACCATAAAAACCCACATTAATTTTATACGGTGTTGCCCGCAGTTATTCTGTCTTCAGTTTTTCATAAAACTCTTTAAATTTAATTTCTCCAGTATAATCGAGTAAATCAGATTTACTTTTCTCTTTCGAGATTATTTTGATTTTATCATGTATTAAAATCGCTTTTGTAACTCTGTAAATAATTTCTTTTTCGGGTTTCTCAACTAGTATAATTCCGATTTGATTTGGAAGGTCACTTTCTTTTTTATTTACAGTTTGATTTTCTGTTATATAACCATATCTTTTTTCACCATTTGGTAGAAAATATTCATATCTAATTGATGCTAATTTTTTCAGGTTAGGAATGTCATTGAAATGAATTTTTAAACTAAAATTATTATCTAATTCCATTTTGCGCTTAATATCCTTTAGGTTCGCATTATAATCGTAAACGAATTGAATTTCAATATTTTTTTCAGATAATTTTGAGTTTTTGTCTGTTTTAAAATCAAGTTGAAATTGTTTACTCTTATTTTTGGTAGAGAATGTAAATCGTGCATCTTCTTCTACAACTTCATAATGGTCAGAAAAAATAAGTGTGTCATTTTTCTTTTTCCAAGTTCCATTGTATTCTCTCCAAGTCAGGCAACTTGAAGGCATTGGGAAACTCCGAAATTCAAATTCGGTTTGTGATGTAAGAGTTATTTCGCTAATCCGTTCATCCCAATCAATTCCGGTTGAAGAACTATCTTTTACTCTTCCATTATTCACGAATGATATTGGCGTTTTCTGCCCAAAAACAGAATGTCCAATCAGTAGTGAAATTATTATCGAAAAGACGTTTTTCATAATTGTGGGCAACGTTTTTGTATAAGATTAGTGTGGGAGGTAGATAATTCGTGAATTATCAGCCGAGCCACTGAGCTTATACTTGTTTTATGTTTTTATCTTGTCGACCTAAAAATAGATAAATAAGTTTAAGCGGACTTTATAAATAAACCAAAACTTTAGGCTAAACAATAAAAACTCACATTAATTTTATACGGTGTTGGCTACAGTTTTTATTCTTTTTTTTCTAATTCCTTATCAATCATTTTCTTTTCGGCTAAACGCTCTCCTTTCCAAAAGAAACGTTTTCCAATTTTTCTCAAATGTTTTCGCCATTCAGAGTCTGTTGTTAATTGACCTTTTCTTTTATTAGACATTTTAATTCTCTTTCTTGAAATTGTTCGGGTCAAATCCGTACATAAATTTATTTAATTGTCCATTCGAACTTTCCAATTCGACAATGTCCATTAATTCCTCAATATATGAACAAACTCTTTCTCGGTCTTCAGTATCTAATTCCAGATAAATTTTCGAAAACCTCGAAAGTCCAATTCCGATTTTTTCTTGATATTTTTTATCAGTTGGTTTTTCCGATTCCGCAACAGATTTAAAATCATTTCCAATTTGATTTATTTTTTTCGTAAAAACTGGTCGCATTTTTTCGTCCGCAATTCCGGGATAAAAAATTTCTTCTACAAATTTTTTCTTTGCGAGAAATTCCGCAAACATTTCATTCGCATTTTCTGGTGTTTTCATTTCGGTTGCATTTTGTCCGCAAGCAGATAAAGTTAAAAACAGAACTAATATTTTGATGTATTTCGTCATTTCTTAAATTGTTGCCAACGTTTTTGTATAAGATTAGTGTGGGAGTTGATAATCGGATGATTATCGGCCTAGCACTAAGCTTATACTTATTTTGTGTTTTTATCTTAGTCGACCTAAAAACACTTAAATAAGCATAAGTGACACAGTAAATAAGCCTAAAACTTTGGGAAAGAAATAAAAACCCACATTAACTTTATACGGTGTTGTACATAGTGCTTTTTCAGTTTTCAAATTTTACATATTTAGTTTCTTTATCAATATCTGACCACTTTATTTTCAGAATATTATTTTCGGTTGAAGTTATTATTCCTTTTTGAATAAAGTCATTGTAAAATATCGTGATTTCATTTTTGTCCAAAATATATGGCATTGCTCCATCTCCATCATAATCCACTACATAAAATGATTTTTTAGTCAACCAAAAGTCTGCGTGAGGTCCATTTGGGTCTTTAGTCCAAATTCCGAATACTTTAGTTGTGTCAACTGTTAAATTCCGAATAATTGTATTTTCTGGCCGTTTAATATTTTCAATTTTTGAATTGTCAGTATTATATTCCGAAATTGTAATTATTTTTTTATTCTCCGAATTTTCTAATTCATTAGAAGCTTCTACAGAATCAGTTATCAATTCAGTTTTATTCTCTAAATTTATAACATTGCTTTTCTTTTCATTTTTACACGAAATATTCATTAAAATCAAAGTTGTTAATAATAAATAATTTAGTTTTTCTTTCATTGTTTTATTGAATCGATGAGCTTCGTTTTGCATTATGTACAACGTTAAGTATATGAAAAGTAGGGCGGTTGATAAAAACTTATTTTTACTAATACACTGAGCCATATTTTTCATTTTATTTTTATCTTTTCGTTTTCTAAAATACAAATTAAAAATATGGTGGACTTCATCAATAAGCACAAGCTTTCGTTTAAGCAATTTCGCCCTATTTTTTATATACATTGTTACCTGCTGGCTTTATTTCCACAAACTTGCTAGCGTTGGCGTGAAAGCTCTTTTAAATTTGTGAGGCACGAGCAAACTTTAAATGTGCTTGAACTTGCGTTGGCTATTTTAAATATTTTATTAGTTTACAGTTTATTAATTTAGCAGGATTATTTGGGTTTTTCACTTCAACATCTTCAATTGAAAATCCTTTAATGCTAATTGACTCGACTTTAATTCTACTTTTTTCTGGAAATGATTGATATTTCTCAGTCGGTATTATACAAATTACTTCAAATTCACTTTCTCCTGTTGTATGCAGATAATTAAATACTTTTCTTGGGTTTTCAATTTGCCACATTCCTCTAATTCTTAGGTTTGTTATTCCTAAAGGGTCGACTTGGTTAACTCTACCAAGCTCTTTTGTCTCAGAAAATACAACATCAGGAATTGTTTTTATTCCATCTGAAATTGTATTTTTAATTCTTTGATATGTCTCGTGTTTAGCGGCATAAATATTTCCATATACTAACCACAAAGATTTTAATTCTACATCAGTTGTGTGTCCAACACAATAAATCAAGTCTTTTACTGTCCAGCTTTCACATTCTTTACATTCCTTTGTAATCATTGGACTATCTGAGTGAATGTTTGCTTTCGGATAAGAACTATTTAATGCTAAACTACTACCAGCACTTTGTGTTTTCTTAACTTCAATTGCATCTCCTCCTTTTATCATTATATCAGGTGGGTTGTTTTGAGAACCTAACCAAGAAAATTCCTGATTAAAAACTTTCATTCTTTCTTTTTCATCTTCTATCTGAAGTGTATTTGCAAATGAATCTTTTATGTAATTTTCAAGAGCATCTCCCATACTATTTGCTCTATTCCTTCCTGAATAAAATGTTTTCAATTTTGTTTCAGGAAACGAAATGATATTGAATATTGCGTCTAAAATATTGGTCATACTGTATGAAGTTCTTTTTTTATTGTTTTTTCTGTTTTCTTTACTTTTTTAATAAGTTCATTTGCTTTAAGTTGTTTTTTAATACTTTCCGCTAAAAACTTTGCCATATTTACTGGAACAGCATTTCCAATCATTTTATAACCTGCTGCAATTTTTTTATAATGAAAAATAAAGTTATCAGGAAACGTTTGAATCCTTGCACATTCTCTTACACTTAGACGTCTATATAAATCTTCTTTTCCAGGTACGAAAACTCTTTTATTTTTTTCAATAAATTTCATTTTTGGAGCTTGTGGATGAATAGGAGCGTGTCTTCCTCCTGCTTGAATGGTAAATGATTGCTCGTCCCAAGCTCTTACTCTGTTTCTTGACATATATATCGAAGAAAAACTACCAATCATATATTCGTGATTTGGCTTACTGCATTCATCTCCATTTGTATTATTGTACTCTTGTGCAGGTAATACACCTTCTTTTAAATCACTAATGGCTGTTTCTAAATCAATTTTAGGAAATGTTTCTGTAGGAAATTGGTATTTAAAACCTAAATCTTTTCTTATTCCGATAAAGAAAACACGTTTTCTGTCTTGTGGGACATTATAATTACAAGAATTTAACATTTGAAAAGAAAGTTCATATCCTATTCCTGTGTTCTTGAACATTTCTTTTATTCCTTCTAAGGCTTCTGTGTGCTTTGAAATCAGCATTCCACTTACATTTTCTGCAAGAAAAAATTTTGGCTGTTTTTCTTCTAAAATTCGTATAAAATCGTAAAATAATTGACCTCTTTTATCTTTTATACCTCTTGCTGCACCAGCTTCACTCCAACTTTGACAAGGAGGTCCGCCAATAATACCATCACATTCTGGTACTTCATTGGCAGGAATGTTGACGATACTTCTTTTGTCTAAAATTGTATTTTTATGGTTCTTTTCATATGTTTCCCAAATCTCTTTGTCATATTCATTAGCCCAAATAACATTAAACCCTGCTTTTTCAAATCCAAGGTCAAGACCTCCTGCTCCTGCAAAAAACGATACTATCTTCATAATGCTTTTTCTTTAATGGTTCTTCTATATTCTGCTTTTTCTTCCGCAACTTTTAATAGTTGTTTAGAGCAATCATATTCATAAATTGTTTTACCGATTTTATCTGATACATATTCATTTGTAAGTTCTTCAATATCTAACTTAAATATTTCAGACAATAAAGGAATCCTTTTTTCGTCAAAATCTCTTTTGTTATTCTCTATTTTACTCAGGTTTGCAGAATCTAAGTTTAGTTTAGCCGCTAATTGAGTAAGTGTAAGATTGTTTTCTAATCTTAACTTCCTTATGTATTCTCCAAATGTGGTTTTCATAAGACTTGTCATTTTTTGACAAATTTAAGATTTTTTGTTGGATTTCCAATTTTATGTGGGAGAAAAACAATGTGTGCCTTTTTCGGCACTCTTTGTTTTGTGTGGTTGGATTTTTTCAGCTTGCAGGTAACGTTTTTGTATAAGATTAGTGTGGGAGGTAGACAAACTTTATTTTGTCAGCCGAGTCACTGAGCTTATACTTATTTTGTGTTTTTATTTTTGTCGACCTAAAAATAGATAAATAAGTTTAAGCGGACTTTATAAATAAACCAAAACTTTGAGAAAACCATAAAAACCCACATTAATTTTATACGGTGTTACCTGTAGTTTTAAGTTTCGATATATAATAACAATAATCCGACTCCTAATATTAATTCAACAATTCCCCAAAAAAAATTATGCCATTTGTCAAAATGTTTTCCAAATATTTTCTCTGATAAATACGTTGTGCTAGGCAATTCGAAATGGATTGATTTTTTCCCCTTATAACTTGCATACAAAGAGTATAGACCATGTAGAATTAGAAATAAAGACAATAATATGTTAGTGTATTCCAATTTAGTTGTTTTTAGATTTAATCTTGTTTATATAGTTGTTATTTTTTTGTCTAATGTTAGTTGGTAAGCTTCTTCAAAATCTATTATTCCTTGTTCCCAAGAATAATTATTTTTTTCACCATGTTTTACTATATTTAATAATTTTCTTCCTTTTTGGAGAGTATCTATTTCTTCTTGCTCTAAATTCATATAATTACCAAGATTGGAAATTATATCTTGAAACGTTTCATCTATTTTTAATGTTTGGAAATTATTTGCATGAATTCGAATAGAAATTTCAAATAACGCTAGTTTATAAAAAACTTCATCTGAGATGTCGTTATCAATAATAACCCCATATTGCTCCACGCATTTATTATAAAATTCCTTCATTGACGGACCAGCCATAAATAATCCAATAAAATCAAAATTATTTTCTTCGGGTTCTGGATTTACTTTTATTTCACCTTTGTCCCAAATCACCATTTCAGGTATAGGCTTTTCTATATAGGAAATAAATAAAGGAAAATTCCCATGTCTTATTGATGCGAATTCTCGTTTGTATGATATCTCTTCTTCAATGGATTTCATAACTTTAAGCATGTATCCAACAGTTATTCCAACAATGAGTTTTTCTTTTTTCACGGTAATTACAGGTAACGTTTTTGTATAAGATTAGTGTGGGAGTTTGACAATTCGTGAATTGTCTACCGAGCCACTGAGCTTATACTTATTTTGTGTTTTTATCTTTGTCGACCTAAAAATAGATAAATAAGTTTAAGCGGACTTTATAAATAAACCAAAACTTTGGAGTTAGCCTAAAAACCCACATTAATTTTATACGGTGTTGGCTACTGTACTATTTTCATTTCAAAATTTTTACTCTTATCTGATAAAGTCGTAATATTAATTTTTTGGTCCATAACTTTTCTTATTACGAATGATTTAAAAAAATTATCAATAAGTATGATGTCGAAACCATTTTCTTTTATTCGTTTATATGCACTAATAAATTTTCCTTTTGAACTTACATATTCAATTTGGCGTTTATTTAAAAACCTTAAAGTGTCAATGTTAGATGTTTTATTTATTGTGAAAACTCTTTTTTTCAATGATAAATTTTTCGAAGACTCTAATTTAAGGGAGTCATTAAGTTTCCTATATGTTCTCAAGTATTTTTTATCTTGAATGATTAAACTATCGTTTTTATGAAAGATTAATTTTTCATACACATTTTTAGACATTATTTTAGTCAATGAATTTTTCTTTCCAGATCTATATATTTTATATTTATTTCCTTTAATTTTTAAAATATTCATTCGAGCTGAATCTATAAAAGTGTGCTCTATACTTTCATTCTTTATATTAATCCAATATCCATTAAATTGTCTCATTATTGTACAGGATATGCTAACACAAAGAATTATAGAAAGGAATATTATTTTTGTCTTCATTTCGTATAGTAGCCAACGTTTTTGTATAAGATTAGTGTGGGAGGTAGACAATCCGTGGATTGTCAGCCGAGCCACTGAGCTTATACTTATTTTATGTTTTTATTTTTGTCGACCTAAAAATAGATAAATAAGTTTAAGCGGACTTTATAAATAAACCAAAACTTTGGGCTAAACCATAAAAACCCACATTAATTTTATACGGTGTTGGCAGCTGGTTTTATTTTTTTCGGTACAAAAATCTTTCTCCAGAATCTGGGTCTCCGATAAAATACCAAATTATAATTCCATCGTCTTGTAAATATAAATCATATGAAGTTGTCATTCCATTTTTATACAAATCGCTTTTGTCAAATCTAATATTTAAAACCCATTTCTCTCCTTTAAAGTCTTTTCCAATTCTCCAAGTTCCGTTTGTATTCACAAACTTTTCGTCAGTTTGGTCAAACACATTGATATAATTCGGCAAGTTGGTAATTTTAAAAGTTCCGTTCTCCTTTAAATTTAGTTCAATTTTTTTCTTTTCATATCCTTTTTGCTCATTTAATTCATAACTGAATTTATCCACTTCCCAAATTCCAATCATTTCCGATTGAGTTGGTTCATCAGTCAAATTTTTAGTTGTTATTCCGTTTACAGGACTAACATTAAAATATCTGCAACTAGTTAAACTCAAAACAATAATTAGGGATAAAATTCTTTTCATTTTCGGTTTTTCAATTCGCGTTCTGATTTGGTCAAACTTGCTGCCAACGTTTTTGCATAAGGGCAGTGTGGGGTTTTAAAATCCGTGGATTTTCAACCTAGCACTTAGCTTAAACTTTTTTATTTTTTAATTTGTGATTAAAAATAGGGAATAAGTTTAAGCGAACGTTTTTAAATAATAAATAATTTTCAAATTTTTTCTATTTCCCACATTGGCTTTATGCGGTGTTGGGCATTGCGGACACACAGCCGAGTTTCGGACTGAGTAAGAATTCTTTCGTGTTTACATTATTTTAGTTTTCATGATGAAAATAATTTTCAGATAAATATATTCATACCGTAATTATTTAAAAGTATGAGTATTTTCCTGCGTAAAAATTCTCATTCGTGTTGAGGATTCACACCATTACATATTTCATGATTTTTTCACAAGAAATGGTAATTCGTGCTATTTTATAAGGAATATTCTTTTGTTAAAGATTCACAACGTAAGAAGCTAAAAATCAAGAGAATTTTAAAAGTACAGATGATTAAAATTCCAGAATATTTTCATAGTAAATTTCGGTACTCGGGAAGGCAACTAAACAACTTCTAATTTACTGTGTGTAGGACTTTCGTGTAAAGTGTATTGTCCTGAAATAGGTTGACCTTTTTTTAATGATTAAATGGTTAATAATTCCAGTTTGTTTTTATTTTTCCGATACGATTTGTAGTCAATATTTTGATTTAGATGAACCTGTTTAGGAGTATTTAAATCAAGACTTAAATGTGGTCGAATATTGTTATAAATATTAATAGCTCTTTTTGTAATCTTCTGTGCTAATTTAGTGTTTTTAATTGTAAGTTTTAGTCCGTATTCATATTTTAAAGTTCTGTTTATTCTCTCAGCAATAGCATTTTCATACGGGTCATATTTCTCTGTCATACTCATTGTTAATCCGTTTGATTCTGCAAATAGGGTATAGGTTGGATTGCAATATTGTATTCCTCTATCCGAATGATGAATCAATTTTTTACCTGGGTATTTACGATTTTTAAGAGCCATTTTTAAAGCATCTATACAAAGAGATGTTCTCATATTGTCGTCTAATTTATAACCCATTATTTTCTTAGAATAAGCGTCTGTTACTAAAGCCAAATAACTGTGTCCTTTTTGCGTTTTAATGTAGGTTATATCGGTTACCCAAAATTGTTCTGCTCTGGTTGGAACTTTATTAGTTACTAGGTTTTTGTATTTATAAAAGTGATGATTAGAGTTGGTTGTTATATGGAACCTTTTTGTTCTAGGAACCAGTAGTCTATTGACTTTAAGGAATGCATAGAATTTATCTCTACCTATTTTGATACCTTGTTTTTTGATATCTTCTTTAAGTTCATGATATAGTTTTTTAGCGCCTAATCTCTGTCCAATCTGGTTACGACATTGCTTTACCATTTGAATTAAAATAAGCTCGTTATTTTGTTTAATTTGATGAGATTTTAAGCGTTTATAGAAGGCTTGTTTACTAATCCCAAAACATTGTATTAACCATTTTCTTTTAAACGGTTTTGCTTCTTTTTCTGAATCTCGTCTGCTAATGTTTTGGGCAATGACTTTTTTGACATATCGACTCCTGTAATAAGTTCCATGTCAGCAATTATATCTTGTTGAAAGTCTTTTACAAATTCCAGTTCCTCAATTTTCTCTTTAAGTCTTTTAATTTCATCCTGTTTACTCATGCCTAATTTCTTTTGCTCTAAAGTACTATATTTTTTAATCCAGTACTGAATAGTTGGTCTAGAAATATCATATTTCTTAGCTGCATAATTGATAGAAATTCTACCATTATGAATTTGATCAATGATGAAAAGTTTGAGTTCGAAGCCTACTTTATTGTAGCTCTTTTTTCGGCAGGGTGGTTTTTTGTTTGTCTCCATAGTTTAACTAAAAGTGTTTAATTTTTAGTCAACCTATTTCAGGATTTTACATTTGAGTTTATGAACTACAACGTTTTTGTATAAGATTAGTGTGGGGGTAGACAAACTTTATTTTGTCAGCCGAGCCACAAGCTTATACTTATTTTGTGTTTTTTTCTTTGTCGACCTAAAAATAGATAAATAAGTTTAAGCGGACTTTATAAATAAACCAAAACTTTAGGCTAAACCATAAAAACCCACATTAATTTTATACGTTGTTGGCGGTTCGGCGTTTTTTCTTACTTGGCTTATATATTTGATTCTCTCAAATAAGAGATTTCATATTTTTCTTGAGAATTCTAATTCAACTAATATGATTCAAACTCTCGAATATAACATGCTTTCTCAGTTTTGAATATATTTTTTTCAAATGCCTGTTTATGAATTTTAGGAAGTTTTTTAAATCTTTTTTTTCTCTTCCTTTCAGCTCTTTTTAAAGTTATAAAATCATAAGTATAGGTGTACATCATTACAAACTCAATTTCATGACACTTATCCACGAGTTGTATGGTTTCTGATTCCATTCCAACAAATTCAAATAATATTTTTTTCGTGGAAATAGGGATGTCTATTTGAAAAAATCCGTTTAAATCTGTTTTACCAATTTCAACAGCATTATCAATCATAATTGAAACTCCTGGCAAAGTTTCAAAACTCTCAGAAATCAGTTTTCCTCTAATAGTTTTTTTCTGAGAGTAAATATTAGACATTGAAATACAGATTACAATAAATGGAATCAATAATTTATTCATGACAATATCAATTTTTATGTTTTATAAACAATATCTCTGTAGTTTTTCGCTGACCGCCAACGTTTTTGTATATGAAAAGTTGCGGTTTTTGAAACGCAATTTTTCATGCTATTTTGTTTTTTATAAAAGTAACGAATTTTTCAACAGACTAAGAGTGTAGCAATTTTTTATATACGATGTTGTACACTGTTATTTGTCCTTAGTTGAATTCCAAAGTCTTTCTCTTAATGTTTTACTTGAGCTCAATAAAATTTTATAATCTTTATTCTTATTATTTATTTGCGCTTGTGAAAGCACAATGTTAAATTCATTCATAGAAGAAGAAATACTATTTAATCCAATTAAAATTTTAGCATTTAGTTTCGTATTAGAATTTATTTCTTCACTCAGAGTCTTATGAATTTTTTCAAGTCCTTTGCTAGTTTTCATGAGTTCAGACATTATTTCATTTTTTTCTTTAAAGTTTTCCGAATTTAAAATTTCTTTTAAAAGATTTCGTACTTGATAACTTGATTGCAATACGTTTTCTCTAAGACTGTTCCTTAATAGATGAGTTTCAATATTTCGGTCTGAAGTATTTTTAATAAAAGTTTGATATAAAGATATCGCGGCGATGATGATTGCAATTATCGATATTATTAATGAATAGTCCATTTTTGGTATTTAATTGTGTACAACGTTTTTGTATAAGATTAGTGTGGGAGGTAGACAAACTTTATTTTGTCAGCCGAGCCACTGAGCTTATACTTATTTTGTGTTTTTATCTTGTCGACCTAAAAATAGATAAATAAGTTTAAGTGGACTTTATAAATAAACCAAAACTTTGGAAAAACCATAAAAACCCACATTAATTTTATACGGTGTTGTACTTAGTTTTTTGATCTCATTTAGTGTTCTTATTTCTAATGGATATTCTTATGTAACTTTTAATGTTATTCTTGTCAAAGTATAATTTCATTCGGTAGTTCTTATTCGTGCATAATACTATTTACTAATAAAAAGCAAAGTACATCTTATAGCGACTAATGTTATTATTGTCCATAGGATAATTCGGTTCTTTCGTATTTCTTCATTTTCAAAAGTGATATTCTCAATCTTTTTAAAGTTTATGAAAGGCTCGAACACTACTGCTATCATGGTCATAAGAAACAAGAATACGCAGATGTAACCAAGGTAATTCGACTTAAAATTAAAAATAGACGCAAAATTAAGAATGATAAAAATTGCAGAAAAAAAGATGATGAATGCAAGTCTATATATAAATGCAAGTTGAACATTTTTCTCATATGTGTTATGCAGCATTTTATTTGCTCTTTTTTTTGCAAAATTTAAGGTTAAAAAAAGAACGTAATTTAAAAATGATTTCATGCTGAGCAATATTTTTATATTCATTAGGTGTCATTTTTACAGCAGAGTTGGTAAATTAAGTACAACGTTTTTGTATAAGATTAGTGTGGGAGGTAGACAAACTTTATTTTGTCAGCCGAGCCACTGAGCTTATGCTTATTTTGTGTTTTTATTCTTATCGACCTAAAAATAGATAAATAAGTTTAAGCGGACTTTATAAATAAACCAAAACTTTGGACAAAAACTAAAAACCCACATTAATTTTATACGGTGTTGGCATTTAGTGCTTTTTTATAATTTACCTTTTATTCGTACGATTATTTTTAGTTATTCTACCTATATATTTTCAATCAGTTCAAAACGAGAACTTATTGATATAATTCTTACTTATTTTCATAATTCTCGCATACATTATTCCAAAAATAAATATTGAAATTAGTATTCCAGATATAATGAAATAAAAAATTTCTTGATATAGATACATAAATAAATATGACGGAATTACTCCTATTAGCAGAGCAATAAAAAAGGCCTTGTTCAAATCGGTGTAAAGATTAATTATAATTTGATTATTTTTTTCATTAATAACTAATTTTGAAGGGAACCTAATATTTATTTTATGTCCTTTAATCATAATTTGTATAGGTAAACTCAGTTTCTTATAATAATTTTTATTAGTGAGGTTTGAATCATATGAGTTAGACTCTTTCTCACTCCAACCTTTCAAAATGCTATCTCTAAGCTTACCGTTAATTGTTTTTGCGGACGTTTTAATTTTCATTTTTTCAGTATTAATGCCAACGGTTTTGTATATGAAAAGTTGCGTTTTTTGAAACGTAATTTTTCAAGCTGTTTTGTTTTTTATAAAAGTACTGAATTTTTCAACAGAAGAGGAGTGTAGCAATTTTTTATATACGGTGTTACCTGCTGGCTATTTTGTTTCTATTCTGTAAAACTTGTTTTCAAAAAAAGCTTTTCTAATTCGATACATGTTTTCAAAATTTTCGAATCCTTTTAAAGCTAGTTTTCCATTTTGAGAGCCTTCATGTTTTATAAGTTTGTAATATGTATTTGCGATTGGTATGATCGAGTTTTCAAACATAAATATAAAGTTTGATTTAGCTGTATCAGCAATATTTAAAATTTCAAATACTAAATCCATTTTGTTTTTAGGAAACTTAAAAAAGCCAATTGGAAACAATTGAATTTGATATGTGTTTTCATACACTAATTTTTCAGAATTAGTTTCGCTAATATCGAATGATTCTAATTCCTTTCTCATTTTTTTTAACTTTATTTTGTTGGCTTGATTCTTAGTATCAATATCGTTTATAAATTTCGCAAATATCTCATGGCTCGTACCGTCATTGATTAAGGATTCAAATCGTTTCTTCTGTTCGTTTAACTCGTAGACTTCTATGTTATCTTTGATGTTCTCCTTAATGATAGTTGCTTGTTTATCTTGTCCAATGTATTTTAATAATTCAAATTTGATAGATAAAGAAACATTTAAATTTTGGATATGACCAACTCTTTCGTAAAATTGACAAGCTTTATCTAATTGTTCTAGATATTCGGTAAATTGGTTTTTTTTATCTGAATCTGGTTTATAAAGTTTTTCAGTTGTTTTATGAATAAGATAACTCGACATGTAGTCTAATTCATAATTAAATTTGATACAATTATTTTTAGAAATGAAATAATTAAAAAGATTATCACATTCTAGAGCTTCTTTTTGAATCTGACTATATTGTCTATTAATTATATTATAATTTTCAATAAACTTATTCGCTTCGCTTATTCTATGCTCGTTTGTGTATATAAGAGGATTTGCATTCATGAGACAAATTTTTTTAAAAAACGACATATTTAGAAAAGAGCCTAAATAAGATATATATTCAATCGAGGCACATATTTTTACATTATCATCATTCTTTGGGTCGTTAATTATTAAGTCAATATCCTTTAATAAATTTTGGTATTCTTCTTCCGATTGTTGGTCCTTTAGAGAGAATTTATATTTTAGATTTTCTAATTTTGTATATGGATAGAAAAAGCTTTCAGAGTCAACCTTGTTAACTTCTTGATTGTATTCTTCTTCAGTTATTAGACCCAATGAGTATCTCGATGAATGAGTGTAATATTCTAAGTATTGTTTGACTTCTTCCTTTAAACCAGTATTTATTTTTTTTGCTTTTTTTAAAAATGAATAGGCATTAATTAAATCACCTGAATTATAATAGCTTACGCCTAAAATAACATTATAAATAGAAGTGGAATTGACGGTGTTAGATGCTCTATTGTGAAGTTTAATTACATCTAGCCACCTACCTTGATTAATAAGTTGAAAACCACCATTTTCAATTAATTCTCTAATTTCAGAATCATCATAGATGTTTAAGTTTTTATCGATATGAATTTTACCTTTTTCACCAATAGCTGTTGATAATTGTATGTTTTTTTCAGTTATTTTTCTTTGCGCAACTCCTCTTTTCCTAGTCGTTTCAAATATTTCATCTATTGATTCATAATTTAAAATCTTTTTAAATCTTAGTACATGCGATTTTTGTTCTTTCCAATTATTTTTTTTTTCGTTTAATTCTTTTACAAAAGAGTCAACATTCTCGTAATAGAATAAATCCTTTTCTGTTGAATAAAGTATATAGTATGCTGGCATACCATTGTTAAGTAAATAATTTATATTCGAAGTGTTTAATGACAGACTAAAACTACTATCTACATTAAAATTTATACTTTCTGTTGCTTTTAATTGGATTACAAACCTGAAGTTAGTCACTCTACTTTTGTAAATAATTTCACCTGACAAGTCAATTCCGTTATCTCTAACATCTTCATCTCTAAGAATGAATTTTTTAGAATCAAAAAGAGGTCTTAATTTGTCTCTAGAAATAGTCTCTAATTCTACGTTTGGACTAGATGCTGGTAAGTCCATTTCATTTAAAATATTTTCTGTAGACATTTTTATTTTTTAGGGTGCTTGCAGGTAACGTTTTTGTATAAGATTAGTGTGGGAGGTAAACAAACTTTATTTTGTCAGCCGAACCACTGAGCTTATACTTATTTTATGTTTTTTTCTTTGTCGACCTAAAAATAGAGAAATAAGTTTAAGCGGACTTTATAAATAAACCAAAACTTTGGAGTTAACCTAAAACCCACATTAATTTTATACGTTGTTGTACAATGTTTATTCTGTTAAGATTTCAAATACTTTATCAGACATTTTTAGTTTCATTGTTTCGGGAAGTTGATTTACCATATCGTCAGATAAATTAACAATTAATTCAGAAGTTGAATCGTTCCCTCGGCATTCAAAAATAATGTCATATGGTGAACCAAATTCAACGTCTTTATATCTTAGAGTTAAAAATTCATTTTCAAACTCACTACCTACACAAGTATAATAAATTTCAATTTCTGAAATTATTTCTCCGTTGTTATGGCCTAATGATAAATTATCAGAATTATAGTTTTCAACTAATATTAGTAGTAAGCTTTCGGATATTTTTTCAGTTAGTTGGCTATGCCTAATTAACCTTTCATCAATTGGTATAATTGTACTCATATTTCAATATGTAATAAGTTTAAAAAGTAAACAAGCTTTTCAGCTTTATCATAGAACTCAGATATATTTTCTTCTGAGTATTTATACATCTTTGCTTTATTAGCTAAAACTATATTTCCTTTTGAAGCTAAATATGGAAAACCCAAAGTAAAATCATATCCATGAGCAATTATATTTCGGTCTTTGATGACATTATCTAGGGTTTTTATAATGTATGAGGTATAACTATTGTAATCTTTAAATTGTTTTGTTTTTCCAATTAATTTCTCGTTTTCTAAAATAGGGGTGATTAATGTTTTATACCGTTCAGTATTCAATATCTTTTTTAAAATTTCTTTCTTTTTGCTAAATCCTAATGGAATTATTATTTCACTGAAATAAATCATTTGACTTTCTTTGTCCTTTGATTTAGGATATAAAAAATTATGAATAATTCGAGTCATTGAATCTTCGACATTCAAACTAGAAGCAATGATTTTTCCACGTAATTCGATTTCAGGATTTTTATTCATTTTCGTAATATTGTACAACGGTTTTGGCTATGATAAGTTGCGGTTGGCATTTTTAAAACGACCCGTTTTGGCGAACCGAACCGACCAGTACTTGAGCCAAAACATTATGAGTGTTTTAAAACTGCATACCTTGAATTTCATAGCTTTTATAAGACGGTAATTTAGAAAAATAATTTTGAATGCGAATAGGAGCGAAGCAATTTATTATAGCCGGTGTTGGGGTATGTTTATTTTATCTCGCGCCCATTCTTAAATTCCGAAATATAAGTAGTGTCTCTTTGTGAAATAAATCCGTTTTCAAAATCATAAGAGTGATATTCCCAAATACCATTTATGTTTTTGTCAGGGTATAAATATGAAATCCGGATACCGTTTTTAAAGTCATGTAATATTTTTCTATTTTGATAATGATGAATTGAACCACTTAATTCTAGATATTGTTTAACTATAATTTCTCCGTTTTCATTTTTATATTCGGATATATCTCGCAAAGCTAAGTCTTTTGCAGAGTTTGATAAATTCCAAATTCCTACCCAAACAAAGGGGAAAGCTGTAATTCCTATAAGACTAAGTAATATAGCTTTTAATTTTTTTTGTTTTATTTTCGATCCAATCAGAATTAATATAAAAAATGTTACTCCGATTAGTATTGAGGCTCCTAAATGAAAAATTCTATATGCTGGCTGAATTCTTACTTCAATGGGGAGTCCATATATTAATCCAAGAAATAATAAGGTTAAGATTAATAGTATGGATGTGATTTTTATATTCATTTTTTCTAATATACCCCAACGTTTTTGTATAAGATTAGTGTGGGAGGTAGACAAACTTTATTTTGTCAGCCGAGCCACTGAGCTTATACTTATTTTGTGTTTTTATTTTTGTCGACCTAAAAATAGATAAATAAGTTTAAGCGGACTTTGTAAATAAACCAAAACTTTTGGAAAACCATAAAAACCCACATTAATTTTATACGGTGTTGCCTACAGTTTTTTACGTCCAGATTATTTTCGGTATAAAAATCGTTTTCCTATAGTGAATAGTCCTACAAATAATAATATTAGCCAAAAATATAGATTATTATCATTTTTAATAATTGTAATGTTTAGTTCTTTTTCTAATTCGTTAATACTCCACTTTTTTAAATCATCTGGTTTATTTGAGTTTACAACAGCTGTAGTAAATTCATGCGATACATTTATAGCATCTTCCCAACATATAGATAAATAAAATTCTGCCTGAGTTTTGTCAATTGAAATTATGTTCAATAACCACTTATCGCCGCTTCTCAGCCTTTCTATTGCATGATTTGTAGTATACGAAGGATCTCCGTCTAAAATTGTTAATTGATTACGGTTGTAATTTTCCTTATAATCTCTAACAACTCTAAAAATTACTCTATCCGATTTTGTTTCAATTTTCTCAACAAGCAAAGTATATGTTGAGACAGTCATCATATGCTCGAATCCAGCCCAACCTGTTTCCGTATTTTTAATTTTGGGACAAGTTCCACTCATTAAAATTAGGCTCAAGAATGTCAAAAATGAAATGCAGCTTTTTTTCATAATTGTTGGCAACGTTAAAATATAAGAATAGTAGCGTATAAATAGACCATTTGCCTGACGTCGGGAATATGGTAAGTAAATAGAAAACAAATAATAGTTAAACACTGCCTTAGCTATTATTTTTATATAGTGTTGGCGGTAGTTAATTTTTGATTATGCACTTAGTAAATATGCCTAAAGTTAGGGTAAAGAAACATAGTAAAGGTTGGGTTGTTGAAAGACAGTTTAAAACTTGGTATGGCAAGAAATACTGGAAACATATTGAAGCTGTTTCGGGGATAGACGACCAACCTTGGTATTATAAAGATATTGACGTTGCAGTAGAGGAAGCAAAAAAGCACTTTGGTTGGGATTTATACCGAGGACACGCTAGGCACACCTAATTACTGCCAACGTTTTTGTATAAGATTAGTGTGGGAGGTAGACAAACTTTATTTTGTCAGCCGAGCCACTGAGCTTATACTTATTTTGTGTTTTTATCTTGTCGGACCTAAAAATAGATAAATAAGTTTAAGCGGACTTTATAAATAAACCAAAACTTTGGTGAAACCATAAAAACCCACATTAATTTTATACGGTGTTAGCATACGTTATTTCTTCTGTTTAAACATATGCATTGGAATATTACTTGTTTTTCCTTGGTATCGAATTCCATTCTCACAAAAGTGAATTTCCGAAATAGCAGTGTCGTCATATTTAGTTCCTTTATAAACTTCTATTATTTCAAATATCACTTCTGTTGCTTGAATAGGTGAATCAAATTCAAGATATTGAATATACGGTGTGTCGTTTAGTGCAAATATGTATTCTTCTTTTGTTTTATATTTTCCATTATAAAAATCCTGTATGACCTCATATTCTTCATGATAAAACTTATTAATTACGGTAACTTTTATTATGGAAACTCGATTGTTTTCGATGAATGAATTATAGCTTTTTGCATAACCATTAATTATTTCAATACCATTTATTAAATTTGATGATTTGTTAAAGTTCTTAAATTTAACAACGGAACCAATTCCGGAGTCGTTTTCACCTTCAATCCATGCTGTTCTTACATCTTGATCTTCTAAGTTTTCAATACCATAATTGATATTACCAGATGAAAAAAGTGTTGATGTTCTATTGTATGCTGTTAATTTACTTGTGTATTTTATTCCAAAATAAAAATCTTCTGTAGGTTCGACATTCTCAATTTTTTTGTAATAATTTTTAATTGAAGTTTTAGATTGATTAATAAAAGCATTCTCCAAATCAAAATCTCTTGGAGCGTTTTCTGTATTTACACGGAGTTCGATAGATGTTATTTTATCTTTCCAAAATGCACCAGTCGTTACTATATAATAAAATGAGCTCTTTTGTTCATTGTGATATGTAGGGTCATAACTTTGTTGGTATGTATTCTTAATATACTTTGTTTCTCCTTTTTTAAAGAATACTGTATGGCATTCAAATTGGTCTATAGGATTCGATAAATATTGACAGCTCAGACCGTTTTTAGGTTTAAATTCCCAATCTGAATTCCTTTTAGTTATTTCGAGCTCTGCATCTCCATCGAAAGCTTTAAAATCCATGTCAAAATTAGAACTGCTAGGAAAACCTAAAATTACTTTTTGTTCATTCCCTTTATTTTTAAAAACATAATTTACTTCAACTTCATAATATGTAGGGAATAATGTTATATCTATAGTCTCACTATACATTTGTATGTCCTTATTTTCAATAGGTTTAACATTTCCACCATGAGTAAAACAAATTGGAGCATCGTCGGCTAATACACTTTGATACGAAAAAAATATGCTTAAAATAAAAATTAGATTTCTTGTCATTATAATATTTTGAATTCTTATGTATGCTAACGTTTTTGTATAAGATTAGTGTGGGAGGTAGACAATCGAAGAATTGTCACCCGAGCCACAAGCTTATACTTATTTTATGTTTTTATTCTTGTCGACCTAAAAATAGATAAATAAGTTTAAGCGGACTTTATAAATAAACCAAAACTTTGGGAAAACAATAAAAACCCACATTAATTTTATACGTTGTTGTGTGTAGTTTGTTGTCTTTTTTCAGAAGTTTTCTTTTTACCTCTAAAAAATAAAAATAGATTAATAAAAAGCATTATTCCAAGATATATTGAAAAACCTCCTATTTTATAACTTAATTTTTCTATGAGTGTTTGATAATTATTAGATGTCATTTGTATTTCGAGTATAAGAAGAGCATATCCTATATTTAAAAGATAAAACCCTGTTTCAAATAATTTATTCGTTGCCATTGCAATTTCTTCTCTACCGTTAAATATGTCAAGCATATAAATTTTTCCATTTTTAAAAAGGGTTCTAGAAACATAAAGAGTTAAAAATATTACAATTGGTAAATAAACTGAATAACCGATTAAAATTTTTGTAGTGTCCATAATTTTATATTTTTTGTGTTTATATTAATTTGTGAATGAATTTTTTGATCAAATATATATTTGAGTAGTGTAATACCGCTATCGTTAAGATAATGACTGATATTTTTTTAGATATTATTTCTATTAAGTAATGGAAAGAATCAATATTATTCCAAGAAATTATAGTTATTGCTGAGTAACCAATATTTAACAAATAGTATCCAATTAATAAGGTTTTGTTTATCTGTAGTGACAATTCAACTTCCTCTTTGATTAAGTTTCTAATAAAAATATTACCGTTTTTATAACAGCTATTTCCTACATAGATAATTATTACAGAAGTAAGAATTAAATATATTATGTAACCTATAATGTTATAATTCATTTTTTTTATTTTTGAAGTTTCAGAAATTATTGAAACTTTGTTTTAAATTTTTTTTATTTCAAAATTTTAATAAATAATTTGCTCAACCAATTTTCTTTATATTGAGTTATTTTATCTAACATATTATCAGCTTTTAAAACGAAATTATATAATCGTTCGGTTTGTTCAATGAATTGTTTTTCCGACTTCGTTTGATTTGTATTTATACTTGAAACTTCTTTTAAGATTCTCAAAGCAGGTTTTATCTCTCGTTTGCTTCTTTCTTGAGCAATTGTAACAGCTAATTTGTCAAGGTCTTTTTCAGCTGAAAAAAACTCTTTTCTTTCACCGGATTTTGACTCTTTAAATACAATTCCCCAATCAATTAATGCTCTAATATTCATTGATGTGTTTCCTCGTGAAATCTGTAACTCTCCCATTATTTCTTCAATAGACAATGGTTCATCAGAAATCATTAAAAGTGCATGAATTTGAGCCATAGTTTTATTGATACCCCATTGTGAGCCTAAAGCACCCCAGGTTTGTATGTATTTATTTTTTGCCTCTTCAAATTCCATGATTCAAATATAGATAAAACTTTTTAAACTTTCAGAAATTATTGAAACTTTATTTTGTTTGAAAATTACACACAACGTTTTTGCATAAGGGCAGTGTGGGTTTTAAAATCCGTGAATTTTCAACCTAGCACTTAGCTTAAACTTTTTTATTTTTTAATTTGTGATTAAAAATAGGGAATAAGTTTAAGCGAACGTTTTTAAATAATAAATAATTTTCAATTTTTTTCTATTTTCCATATTGGCTTTATGCGGTGTTGGGCATTGCGGACACACAGCCGAGTTTCGGACTGAGTAAGAATTCTTTCGCATTTACATAATTTTAGTTTTCATGATGAAAAATTTTTCCAAATACATATTTTCATTCCGAAAGTAGCTAAAAGTCTGAGTATTTTCCTGCGTAAAAATTCTCATTCGTGCTGAGGATTCACACAATTCCATAATTCATGATTTTTTCACAAGAAGTGATTATTCGTACAATTTTGTTAGAGTTTTTTTCAAAGATTATCTATGTAAGAAACTAAGATCTAAGAGGAATTAAAAATTCTAAACTATTTAAATTCCAGATATTTTCAGAGTAAATTTCGGTACTGGGGAATGCAACTAAACAACTTCTAATAAACTGTGAGTAGGACTTTTGTGTAAAGTCCGCCGTGTTGCCCAACGTTTTTGGCTATGATAAGTTGCGATTGGCGGTTTTAAAACGACCCGTTTTGGCGAACCGAACCGTCCAGTACTTGAGCCAAAACATTATGAGTGTTTTAAAATCGCGTACCTTGAGTTTCATAGCTTTTATAAGACCGTAATTTAGAAAAATAATTTTAAATGCTTATAGGAGTGTAGCAATTTATTATAGCCGGTGTTGTATACAGTTTTTTTCTAAAGCTTTCATTTTATAATATGCACTTTTTTCGTTTTTAGCTATTTCGTTAAATAAAAACATTCCATATTCAAATATATCATCTGAGTTTTGAGTACATATTTTTGCGAAATTATCAAAAAATGAATCTTTATGAAATTTGTTAAAAATATCTATCATAGAAAATGAATTAGACATCATAGAATCTTTAAATTCCTCTGATATTTCCGAATTTCTAATATGGGAAATATAATTTACGATATTT
Organism: Flavicella sp. IMCC45537; assembly: GCF_057197705.1. Taxonomy (NCBI): domain Bacteria; kingdom Pseudomonadati; phylum Bacteroidota; class Flavobacteriia; order Flavobacteriales; family Flavobacteriaceae; genus Flavicella; species Flavicella sp. IMCC45537. Next base: position 787,346 of record NZ_CM170067.1, on the reverse strand, counting down.
TCATGTATTAAAATATATCTAATAGCAACATGTGGATGAGATTTTTCTTTATAGTAAATTTCGTTCTCTGCATTAAGATTGAAAAACTTAAATATTCCAATTGCAGAAGTCGCTAAAGAAATTAAGTCACAAAGAAATCCATCTGTCTTATATTCATCTTCAAACTTTAGCCAAACATTATGAATGTCTTGAGTAAGTTTCATAGAAGCGAATGCATCCGAGTCAATTTCATAAATATGATTTTCAATATTAAAGTCTTCTATATCTTTAATTGATTCATCAAAATTTTTATCTTTTTCTCCATTGTTTTGAATTAAATGACCGATTTCATGATTTATCAAAAAGATAATAGCAGAATAATACATGAATTCCATAACAGAACTGTTTTTTTCAATAAGAATTTCGTTCAGCTTTTGAATTGGTTTTCCGAAGATTTCTTCTGTCCGTTCTTCGTTGTCTAAAAATGTATTTTTCAGCATATTTATTGTTCCAATATTGATGCCTATTAAAGTGTTTTCCCCTTTGATATATTACCTAGCATTAATTGTTCTTTTATTTCTGTAAAAAAAGAAATTAGGCTCAATATTATATAAATCTGAATTGTTTTCAATTAATTTTTTATAATATAAATAAAGCTTATCGCAATGACTTTCGAGTGGTAATTCCGAGTAGTCGAAAATTTCATCATTACGTATTAGTCGATGTTGAATAATATCAGAAATTTCTTTCGTGTAGCTCATTTTTTTAATTGTATACAACGTTTTTGTATAAGGTTAGTGTGGGAGTTGATAATCGAAGGATTATCAGCCTAGCACTAAGCTTATACTTATTTTATGTTTTTATCTTGTCGACCTAAAAATACTTAAATAAGTATAAGTGACACAGTAAATAAGCCTAAAACTTTGGGCAAGAAATAAAAACCCACATTAACTTTATACGGTGTTGGGTGTAGTTGACTATTCCATTTCAGCTTTTTTCTCTTTTTCTGATTTTTCTTTTTTTATAGTCTTACCCTTAAGCTCTTTATTTTTCTTTAATTCTTTCTCAACTAGTTCTTGAACTGGTTTTTTAGGAGTTTCTAAAACTGCATATTCTTCTTCAAATATTTCTTTATAAACTTTTTGAAATTCATCTTCTTTTCTAATGATTGAAAAAACTGGCCATTCACGATAATCTGTCTTGTCAATATCTCCGTTTTTACCTATTTTTTTCATTAGATCATAAACATTGTCATAGTTGTCTGATAAGACCTCATTAGCAATTTTAAAATCATCGCTACTAGCACTCCAATCTTTTGATTCCAATATTTTTTTACATTCTTTAAATTCTTTTTGTAGATATTTTGACAAAGCAGCATTTATTGTTAAAACATTTTTCATAGTTTCATTAAAGTGACTTTTTTGTTTGCAACCAAAAGTAAGTAATATGTCAGCTAATTTGAACGATTTTGAATTAAGCAATTCATAACATATATCGTTTAGTCTTAAATCAGCTTGTTTTAAATCAGATAGTAGTAGTTTTCTCCAAATTGTATGTGCAAGTTTTACAGATAATTCATAAAGAGCTTTGTATGCTTCTGAAAAATACTCAGGACTAACTCTTAATCTATCTCCAACTTTTAGTTTCTCAATTTTACACTTATGTTCATAACAATTTTTAAGGTATTGATTTGATATTACTCCATCACAATGTACAAAAAGATTTCTCCTTTCTGTAATTTCGATGAATGTTTTCCAGATAGGTAAATTAACTCTTAATTTTAAACCAATTCGATTCTCTAAGTAATCAAATTGCTCAGAATGACTTTTTCTAAGAACTGTGTCTATTTCTTTTTCGATAATATAATCTCTTGCGTTTTCTATTGTTTTGAACTCAACTAATTGTGAGAAAGTTAGATTTCTTTCTGAATTGTTTAGTAGCTCAGGTTTAATTTCATAAATAGTCCTTAATAATCGATTTAGAAAAGCATCATATTGAGAAATAAGAGAAACAAATAAACTTTCAGGAATGATTTTATAAGCTAATGAAGAAGTCGAAGCGTTATTCTCTAATTTATCTAGAATTCGTGAATCCTCAACTTTGACGACTAATTTTTTCTCTCCGTTGTCATCCTCAATTTCTTTCACGTTTGTTTTTAAAAATTCTTCAAAATCATCATTTGCTTTTTTATTATATGGTTCTAACAAAAGCAATGTCATTGGAAGGGAATCTCTTATAGCATCAATGTGTTTAATAAATATCTGTAAATTTTCGTTTATTCTTTCTCCTGTCATTTAGTTAGCTTTTTTTTTAATTACACCCAACGGTTTTGGCTATGGTTAGTTGCGTTTGGCGGTTTTGAAACGAACCGTTTTGGCGAAATCGAACCGCAACCGGGCTGAGCCAAAACAATGCAGAGTGTTTTAAAACTGCGTACCTTGAGTTTCATAGCTTTTATAAGACCGTAATTTAGAAAAATAATTTTGAATGCGAATAGGAGCGAAGCAATTTATTATAGCCGGTGTTGTAAAATGTTTTAGTCGTTAGCTATTCCATATATTATTAAAACTCCTCCTATCCAATAGAATATTCTCATGAACTTTATTATTCCAGATTCGTTGTCTACAAAAATTTTCAAAGGCTGTTTATTCAGATTATGAGAATTATTCTTTTTATGAAATTTGACTACTCCAGATACTATATACGTTACAATATATTTATTCCACAGGAATATAATAATTACTAGTAATATAATTGTTACAATTTTTTTTATGATTTCCAATTTCTTATGGTTTTATTCTTAATTTATTTTTTCTGATTTTATATCATCCTCAGTTCCAAATATTCCATCAGAGCCAGAGGAGGCTATTAAAAATTCTTTTCCGTTTTCTGAAACTATAAATTTATACTCTCTATTCCAGGAGTCTTTATTCCAATTTTGTCTTAATGGATTGTTTCCTATTAATTCTTTCATCTCAGTTGGATATTTTCCAAGGTTTTCATTCCAACTTTCCATTCGTTCACAGATTTCTGCAATTTCTTTTTTAGTCTTTTTCGGGAAAATTGATGTTTGTTGATATCGTACAAATATAGCTGCGGATATTATTCCTATAATAAATACAGCAATTGTTATAATAGAGCTGGGTTGTAAAAAATATCTTTGTACAGGTCTTTTTATCCCATCTTCCTTTTCCTTCTTTGTGATATTTTTATGATGTTTAAAATCCTCACGAAGTAGGCCAAATTCCGCTAAAGTTGAAAGTATTAATTCTAACATTCTATTTTTTTTCGCAATGTTTTACAACGTTTTTGTATAAGATTAGTGTGGGAGGTAGACAATTCGTGAATTGTCACCCGAGCCACTGAGCTTATACTTATTTTGTGTTTTTATCTTGTCGACCTAAAAATAGATAAATAAGTTTAAGCGGACTTTATAAATAAACCAAAACTTTGGAGTAAACAATAAAAACCCACATTAATTTTATACGGTGTTGTACGCAGTTTTATATTATTTTGAAAAGGTGTTCTTTTACTTCGTTTTCCCAATTTAATTGGTGGTATCCACCGTAATCTATCAAATGTCCTTTATAGTTACAGTACTTTAAAATTAAAGAGTTATTAAGAGTAAGAAGTTTTTTTGTGATGTAAGCAATTTCATTTTCTTTATCAGCCAATTCTGTTTCCTCAAATGGCGATGTACCATGTAAGAATTTATTACGATGATTAAGTATTTTTAACTCTTCAGGAGATAGTTTCAACCCATATAATTCAAATGGTTTTGATAATTTTTTTGCATTAGTGGGAGTGTTTAAATTATCAATTTTGGATTTTAAAACATTATTTCCATACTCTGAAATAAAACTTTCGTATTCATCTAAAGACTCTTTTAATTTTGAAACAATTTTTTTTGCCAATTTTTTGTCATTAATTGGTTTTAATTTTTCCTTGTTTTCTTCGTAAATAAAACCGGTAATTGTTTCTAAAGCGATTGAGTATATTCCTGCTCTTAATAGTAATAATTTTGTTTGATGTCCTTCTAAAATTAATTGAATACTTCTTTTTAATTCCGAGTTTCTACTAATTAATTCTGCTATTTCTGAAAATCCAGTAAAACTTAAATATAATTTTTTTGGGTCAATTGACTGCTCAGGTTTTATATGTTCCACGTATTGAATAAATTCATGTGGATCAAATAATGAAGCGTTTGAAAGAATTGATGGTTCTTTCTTGAAATATGCTGTTGCTTTTGATATTGTTACATTGTCGTGCTCAATAACTTGGTAATAATATTCATCTTGAAATAAGTTTCCCGTAATGAAGCCGAAGGCTAATAATATTGAAGAAGTATTATCTTTAAATTCGTTAAAATCATTTTCTTCAATACTATCAATTATCAAAAATGATTCTTTAGTGTCTTCATTTGTATATTTGAATAATTCGTATGATTTGTTATTTATATTTAGTTGAATTAATCCCCTGAAAATAGTAGTGTTTTCAATAATTAATTCTTTAGTTTCAAATACATCAAAGTCTGGTTCTTTACTTGTTGGAATGATTATTCTTAGCTGTTTATCGTCAAAAAATGAATTATCAGCATTTTGAAAATTCTCAACCTCAATTTCTATTATTCTAGGGGTACTTAAAGTTTCTTTAATACTTTTAGTACTATTTGCATTGATAATAAATTGTTGGTCACTTTTTAACAATGAAATTTTTTCTTTTATTGTTTTTTCCCGAACCTCTTTAATTAGACGATTATCAATTTTCTCATCTATTATAAATTTAATTATGTATCTGTCTTTTTTAACACTAGTAGATATACAATTATTAATTAATGAATTTTCTAAGGAAGTTTTATAGGCATTTTCTTCACCTAAATGTTTTATAGAATCAATAGAGAATGAAATGCTTTTTTTTATAAAAGAATCCATTAAATTTTCTTTTTCTTGTTTCATTTTTCGTGAATTGCGTACAACGTTTTTGTATAAGATTAGTGTGGGAGTTTGACAATTCATGAATTGTCGACCGAGCCACTGAGCTTATACTTATTTTATGTTTTTATCTTGTCGACCTAAAAATAGATAAATAAGTTTAAGCGGACTTTATAAATAAACCAAAACTTTAGGAAAACCATAAAAACCCACATTAATTTTATACGGTGTTGTAAATAGTTATTCTTGAACTAGTTTTTTCCCATTCCATGAAAAGGTTTTTAAAATCTCAACGTTTTCAGGAATGCTATCATTTGATGGGTTTATTTTTACGTATAATATTTTATCTTTTTTCCCGTGTGTGTCATCTGGAAACAAATAACCTTTGTAAGGTTCAGGTCCGTCGCAATGCACATAATCAAAATCAGGCAGCTGGATTATTTTGTTCTCATTAGTTTGTAATAAATGCGTATAGTAATGATTCGAGCAACAAGAGTTGTAATTAATTGCTACAGAGATTATTTTTTTGACATTGAGCAACCCCTTATTACCTAATTCATAAAGATCTGTACTTTCGAAAGATTCAAGATTAGAAATTGAAAAGTCAAAAATACTTTCATTTTCCTTATTTCTTAGATATATAATTGCGGCTTTTGCCTCTTTTGAATTCATCATATTATACCAGTAATTTTTTATCATTACGGGTGGGATTTTTGTTAGATAAAAATTCTTTGTTTCTTTCCCTTTATTAATGACACTTGTAGAAAGGTAGCCATTAAAGATAAAACCTGTCGGAGTATAATTATTTTCTTTAATCTCTGTCCAATATCCGTTTATAATTGAACCTTCATCTACTATACTTATTGATAACTCCGTTTTTCTAATTATGTCTACTCTGTCACCATATTGTAATTTTCCAATACGTTCGGATGTTTTATTAGGTTCTTTTCTAATGATTAATCCATTAGGAGCATTCACAAATTGTATTTTTTGACCAAATGAATATATTGTTGAAAGTGTAATTAATAAAAGAATTAGTTTTTTCATAATTATTTGCAACGTTTTTGCATAAGGGCAGTGTGGGGTTTTAAAATTCGTAAATTTTCAACCTAGCACTTAGCTTAAACTTTTTTATTTTTTAATTTGTGATTAAAAATAGGGAATAAGTTTAAGTGAACGTTTTTAAATAATAAATAATTTTCAATTTTTTTCTATTTCCCACATTGGCTTTATGCGGTGTTGTGTTTTGCGGACTCACAGTGAGTTTTCGTCTGAGTGGCAATTCCTTCGTACATTTTTTTTCTTTTTATGAATTGTAGAACTAATTCTCGTTAAAAATATTTCTCGATTTCGCATAAAACTTTAAGTCGCAAGTAAATATTCGGAGTAGGAGAGTCGCACTGTTTTGTAGGATAATTAAAATTATTCAGAATTGAGTAAACATTCGGAGTATAACTTTTAAGAGTTGAGTGATAATTCAGAGTGTTTTTCAAGATCTGAGTGTCGATTCATATTGTGAATTCCGAAAGAAAGTCCAAATGGAATTTGGAATAAAAAATAATATTTCAACCAAAATTTTCCGAACTTGGAAGCGCATTATGAATTCCTGAAATATACTGTGAGTTAGAATTTCAGTGGAAATTCCACCGTGATACACAACGTTTTTGCATAAGGGCAGTGTGGGGTTTTAAAATCCGTAAATTTTCAACCTAGCACTTAGCTTAAACTTTTTTATTTTTTAATTCAGTTTAAAAATAAGGAATAAGTTTAAGCGTATGGTGTAAATAAAAATAAATTTTTAACTTTTTGAGATTTCCCACATTGGCTTTATGCGGTGTTGTGTTTTGCGGACTCACAGTGAGTTTTCGTCTGAGTGGCAATTCGTTCGTACAATTTTTTTCCGTGTATTACTTGCATTAGATTCTTATTAAAAATATTTTTAGGTTGTGCATAAAACTTTAAGTTCCAAGTAAATTTTCAGAGTAGGAGAGTCGCTTTGTCTTGTAAAATAATTCAAAGTAAAAGTATTCAGAATTGAGTAAACATTCGGAGTATAACTTTTTAGAGTTGAGTGATAATTCAGAGTATTTCTTTCCAGATTCCAATGTCGATTCATATTGTGAATTCCGAAAGAAAGTCCAAATGGAATTTAGAATAAAAAATAATTTTTCAACCAAAATTTTCCGAACTCGGAAGCGCATAATGATTTTCTGAAATATACTGTGAGTTAGAATTTCAGCGGAAATTCCACCGTGATACACAACGTTTTTGTATATGAAAAGTTGCGTTTTTTGGAACGTAATTATTCATACTATTTTCTTTTTTGATAAAAGTAATAAATTTTCAATGGAATAGGAGTGCAGCAATTTTTTATATACGGTGTTGTAGCACGTTATTATTTAACTAAAAGCAACTGCAAGAATAACTAATATTATTAACGCAGAAATTGTTCCTAAGATAATTAAAAATGGATTTTTATTACTTTTTTTTGAGTATTCAAAGTCAACTCCGATTAATAAATTCCAAAAGTATTTGGTTAGAATAATTGCTCCAATAATATTAATAAATATCCAAAGACTAAAACCAAGATTTAAATAATCTAAAGCTTCAAAACATAGCTTGTTAAATAATATACCAAAAATTAAAACGATGGCTTGCCCATTTGTATTCTGTATTTTTTTTAGATTATTATACATTAATAAACTTCCACTCAGTGGAGTAAATAAAGTTGAAAATATAAATATAGTTTTCTTTGAATACATCTCAGGAAGATATTTTTGATTTATATTCTCAGTCTCAGTCTCAGTCTCAGTCTCAGTCTCAGTCTCAGTCTCAGTCTCAGTCTCAGTCTCAGTCTCGGTCTTAGACTTAATTTCTATATTTTCATTATTAGTAACATTAGTGCTAACATCTAATAATTCTTCGTTTTTCTCAATTTGAATATTTACTCCTCTTTCTTTTAATATTTTATTTGCAGCATCTACTGCAATACTTTCATATTTTTCTTTTTGATTAATGATATTTTTTAAGTCAGAATCAGACTTTGTCTTAAATTTTTCAATAAATCTATTTTCGTTCATTTTTTACAGGTATGTGCTACAACGTTTTTGTATAAGATTAGTGTGGAAGGAAGACAAACTTTATTTTGTCAGCCGAGCCACTGAGCTTATACTTATTTTATGTTTTTATTTTTGTCGACCTAAAAATAGATAAATAAGTTTAAGCGGACTTTATAAATAAACCAAAACTTTAGGAAAACCATAAAAACCCACATTAATTTTATACGGTGTTGTGCCATGTTATTTTGGAATTGGATTAAACTCCCATTCAAAATCAGGAGTTAAGTATGATTTGAAATCTTCCATTAGTAATTCTCTGTAAAACATATCATCTGGTTTGAGTCCTCTCCAAATTATTACGTTTTTATCAATAAAACCATATTTGGATATTTTAATATTAAACGTTCCTGATTTTTTATTTACGTCTTCTATATTAATTTGATAAAATCTTTTTGCTTGTAAATTGTTTTCAACAAAATTTGGATGCATTGCCATATTTGTTCCCATATAATTTGTTTGAATACTTGGGTACATTAAGATGTCAGTTGCCAAATTATGGTTAGCGTATAGTGAGCGATGTGCTAAGCTAGCTGAAAAACCATATTCGTGATCATTAAGAAAAATAGTTTGTAAATAATTATATAATGCAACGAGGCCTGCTTGTTTGTCTAAATTAAGTCTTTTATCTATCGGCTTCTTTAATTCCTCTGTTTCATTATTTTTAAGAAAATTAATATTGTTTTCTGGATGTAAGTCTGTTTGTATAAAAGTTTGAAAAGTAAATTTTTTGTCGGACTTAATTGGTTCCCATTTTGAAATACAGAATGTCTTATCACGAAAATTGTTATTTCTAACTACTTCCGAAAGAGCAACCATAGGATTGTCTGAACAATAAAAAACAGGATGTTTAGGGAAATTACACCTCCCAAGTCCAGTCATATGTAAAGGAGGATAACTGTGTTCTGTAAATAGATTTATATTTGTAAATGTGCTTAATTCTCGAACCCTATAAAAAGGCATCTCAAAATTTTTATGTTCTATAATTTTAAAAAGATTAGGAAATAATTCGAATTCATTAAATACTAAATTTTCAACTTTTTTTAAATGCTCTTCAATAGTAATTGAATTATTGAATTTTGGCCATTCAATTTTTTTTAGATTTTCTATTTTTTCGAGAGTATCCTTGTAACTAGGAAATTTATTTAAGTCCATCTATTTTTTCTTAATGTGGCACAACGTTTTTGTATAAGATTAGTGTGGGAGGTAGACAATCCGTGGATTGTCAGCCGAGCCACTGAGCTTATACTTATTTTATGTTTTTATTTTTGTCTACCTAAAAATAGATAAATAAGTTTAAGCGGACTTTATAAATAAACCAAAACTTTAGGCTAAACCATAAAAACCCACATTAATTTTATACGGTGTTGCCTAACGTTTTATCATAATATTTGTTCCATATCCACTATATCTTCCTTTACGTAATGATTTGTTGAATATGTTTTTTAATTCCGTTAAATTTAATTCCTTATCTAAAATATTGATGATTTTAATAGCTTGTATTCTTGATTTAGGTTTCTCTAATGAAATTTTTTCATTTATTTCTAAACATTCGAAATCAAAAGTATTATCAATATCTCCAATTTTTAGTTTAAACCTAGAACTATTTCCATCAAGACATGACCATTCATTCTCATCAATACACTTACAGTAATTATTATAGGTAGTAACACTGTCCTTAATTATTGAATTTTCCGAGTAATATATGTTTTGACAATCTTTAAATGTCATTTTTTTTATGGTCTCAATTTTTAATGAATCAAGTTTAAGGAAGAGTTTTTTCACAAGTGTTTTTTTTATTCGAAATTTTTCATAGATATTTTTTTTTTGAGGTTCATACATTTCTATATGATTAATTATTTTTCCTTTAAAAATTTGATTACTATCTTTCTTTAATATTACTTTTTGATATTCACCAATATTAAATTCAAATCTTATTTCAATTCCGTCATATTTTTCAATTTGTGAATAAGTAAATTTTGATATAAATAGAAAAATAATAATTGAAGCGAATCTTTTCATTTTGAATGTTAGGCAACGGTTTTGTATAAGATTAGTGTGGGAGGTAGACAAACTTTATTTTGTCAGCCGAGCCACTGAGCTTATACTTATTTTGTGTTTTTATCTTTGTCGACCTAAAAATAGCTAAATAAGTTTAAGCGGACTTAATAAATAAGCCAGAAACTTTGAATAAACCATAAAAACCCACATTAATTTTATACGGTGTTGCCTACAGTAATTTTGGAATTTAAAATATATTTTTCAAATCTTGACGTCCAACAATACTCATAATTTCCACAATTTCATTATTAACTCTGTAATATATATTGTCAGAACCACATGGACAACGTCTATAATTTTCTTTTATAAAGTCAACCGATTCAAAAGAGAATGGTCGTTCAGCTATGATTTCAAAATATTCAAAAAATGATTCGAAATATTTGTCGGCTTGTGCCATTCCAAATTTCTTAACTCCAAAATGGTGAATTCTTATAAGGTCTTCTTTCGCAGAATTACTCAGCTTATATTTAGCCATTAAGTAAAGATTTTGATTGAGCTAAGATCTGTTCTTTGCTGTCATTCGTAAAGCCACTATTCTCAGCTTTTTCCAGCTTAGAACTTATCCAATCAATTTGTTTTTGTTGTTTTCGCGCTTGTCTTATTAAGTCGTTCACAAGCTCACTTTTACTGGAATACTCATGATTATCTACTTGAGATTTTAACCATTCGTCGTTCGGTTGTGTGAATGAAATACTTTGTCTTGCCATAATTTTAGTTTTGATGTAAAAATACACCAATTATGAATCATCTGCAAATTTTCCTTATTGTTGGCAACGTTTTTGTATATGAAAAGTTGCGTTTTTTGAACCGCGATTTTTCATGCTATTTTGTTTTTTATAAAAGTACTGATTTTTTTTACAGAGTAGGAGTACAGCAATTTTTTATATACGGTGTTGTGCACTGGCTTTTTTCTTCAGGTTCTATTTCGTGATTTTAATTTTGTCATTATATTCTAATATTTTCTCTATAAAAGACTTATTTGATTCAGGAGATATATAAAGCTCTTCGTATTTTCCGATTTTAAGAATCAATCCATTCATCGCTGTTGCTGGTCTTGTTCCTGAAAAAAGAGTTTTTCCGATTATTATTTCGTTAATTTTCTTAATTGTTATTTCTCCTTTTATTGGCCCACTTTTATATGACAGTATATTCTCAGTAAGTTCATATTCCGTAGAAAAAAATGTCCAAAGTAATAGTCCAATTGCTGAAGACATAAGTATAACCATAAATATGCTAATAGGTTTTTCAAACCCAACAAAAAATATTTGGAGGAATAGTAACGAAAGCAATAAGCATAATATTACTGTTATAAAAACTTTAAAATAAATATCTTTTCTACTTTTGAATTTCATGATTTTTTCTGCTTGTGTACAACGTTTTTGTATAAGATTAGTGTGGGAGGTAGACAAACTTTATTTTGTCAGCCGAGCCACAAGCTTATACTTATTTTGTGTTTTTATCTTGTCGATCTAAAAATAGATAAATAAGTTTAAGCGGACTTTATAAATAAACCAAAACTTTGGGCTAAACCATAAAAACCCACATTAACCTTATACGTTGTTAGCCACTGTTTATTTTAATTTATCCTTTATGTCTAAAAAACTTTTAAGTTCATTCATTGCAATTCCATCACTCCCTTGTATTGGAGAGTCCGGATTTTCAGGCAGAGTAAATATCATTGAAGAGCCTCTTAATAATATTTCATCCATAATGTCAACATTTTGTGCCTGTTTCATATATGCTGGAAGTGTTTGACTAATTGTTTTCTTATGAATATAAATTTCTAATAATTTCCTTTCCTTGTTATATTGACGGATACAAAATACAATTAGATAAAAAAGAGGGAGAAAAACAACAAGCCTCTTAATCCAATAAACTAGGGTATACGATTCATTCGAATTTAAATTTTTCGCTGAATTTTTCGTTTTTTTAGGTTTCGATTTATTGTTAACATCTGATTTTATATTTAAAGAATCTACCGTTTTTAAACTATCTATTTTCGTAATTATACCTGTTTCTTTCTCACTACTGCTATTAGCATTTAAAAAATTCCATGAAAATATGGATGTTGATATAAGAACTATTATTACGACAGATAACCATATATCAACTCTCAACTTTAAAGATTTTGCTCTGTCGTCTATTGCAACAGACAAAGAAGTGGCTGTGGCTTCAGGAATTAGACCTCTAATTATTTCTGCATTGTCTTCGGCTTGTTTTACAATTACACTTGCTTCATCTCTTAATTTGGTAAGTTCGGATTCCAATTGAGGTATATCAAGGCTAGGTGTTAAAATACTATAAACACCAGATTGTCGAAGTGAATTATTAATGTTTTCTAATTGATTAATTACATTGTGGTGCTGATTCCGTATTTGGCCTTTTGCTATTTTACTTATCGAATTGAATTGAGCAATAAAATTATTTAAATGTGTATTTAAACCATTAAGATGTGTGAAATTGAATTGTTTAAATAATTCAGGTTTCTCGTTTAATTGTCCTAGCATTCTTAAATCATCTTCAACTAATTGTTTGATGTCTTTTATATCATTGTTTGCGTGGGCAATTCTTGGAGGCTCTGCGGAATATAATATGTCAAAATCTATTTCTAGAAAAGTTGTAATATTTTTTTTTATTTGAGTTTCTAATTGTTTTTTTGGCATATTCTCAATTTGTATTGTCCTGAAATAGGTTGACCTTTTTTTAATGATTAAATGGTTAATAATTCCAGTTTGTTTTTATTTTTCCGATACGATTTGTAGTCAATATTTTGATTTAGATGAACCTGTTTAGGAGTATTTAAATCAAGACTTAAATGTGGTCGAATATTGTTATAAATATTAATAGCTCTTTTTGTAATCTTCTGTGCTAATTTAGTGTTTTTAATTGTAAGTTTTAGTCCGTATTCATATTTTAAAGTTCTGTTTATTCTCTCAGCAATAGCATTTTCATACGGGTCATATTTCTCTGTCATACTCATTGTTAATCCGTTTGATTCTGCAAATAGGGTATAGGTTGGATTGCAATATTGTATTCCTCTATCCGAATGATGAATCAATTTTTTACCTGGGTATTTACGATTTTTAAGAGCCATTTTTAAAGCATCTATACAAAGAGATGTTCTCATATTGTCGTCTAATTTATAACCCATTATTTTCTTAGAATAAGCGTCTGTTACTAAAGCCAAATAACTGTGTCCTTTTTGCGTTTTAATGTAGGTTATATCGGTTACCCAAAATTGTTCTGCTCTGGTTGGAACTTTATTAGTTACTAGGTTTTTGTATTTATAAAAGTGATGATTAGAGTTGGTTGTTATATGGAACCTTTTTGTTCTAGGAACCAGTAGTCTATTGACTTTAAGGAATGCATAGAATTTATCTCTACCTATTTTGATACCTTGTTTTTTGATATCTTCTTTAAGTTCATGATATAGTTTTTTAGCGCCTAATCTCTGTCCAATCTGGTTACGACATTGCTTTACCATTTGAATTAAAATAAGCTCGTTATTTTGTTTAATTTGATGAGATTTTAAGCGTTTATAGAAGGCTTGTTTACTAATCCCAAAACATTGTATTAACCATTTTCTTTTAAACGGTTTTGCTTCTTTTTCTGAATCTCGTCTGCTAATGTTTTGGGCAATGACTTTTTTGACATATCGACTCCTGTAATAAGTTCCATGTCAGCAATTATATCTTGTTGAAAGTCTTTTACAAATTCCAGTTCCTCAATTTTCTCTTTAAGTCTTTTAATTTCATCCTGTTTACTCATGCCTAATTTCTTTTGCTCTAAAGTACTATATTTTTTAATCCAGTACTGAATAGTTGGTCTAGAAATATCATATTTCTTAGCTGCATAATTGATAGAAATTCTACCATTATGAATTTGATCAATGATGAAAAGTTTGAGTTCGAAGCCTACTTTATTGTAGCTCTTTTTTCGGCAGGGTGGTTTTTTGTTTGTCTCCATAGTTTAACTAAAAGTGTTTAATTTTTAGTCAACCTATTTCAGGATTTTACAATTTTTCATATTGTGGCTAACGTTTTTGGCTATGATAAGTTGCGGTTGGCATTTTTAAAACGACCTGTTTTGGCGAACCGAACCGACCAGTACTTGAGCCAAAACATTATGAGTGTTTTAAAACTGCGTACCTAGAGTTTCATAGCTTTTATAAGACCGTAATTTAGAAAAATAATTTTGACTGCGAATAGGAGTGTAGCAATTTATTATAGCCGGTGTTGTAATGCGTTTTTTGTATTTATAATTCGCCTTTTAATTTTTTAGGGTTTTGTCTAGTATCAAAAAGTGTAACAATTGTTATAGTCTTAATTGAATATCTATAAAAAAGAGAGGTGTGTTTCGTAATTACACATTTATGCATTCCTTTTTTCTTTTCAGATTCAGGAAAGCTTTCAGGATTAGACTTTATTAGGTTTATATTTCGATCTAACTTTTTAATAAAGTCGGACTTAACTTTAGGATTCCAGTTTTCAAGAAGATACTCAAATTGTTTTTCAAGTTTTTTCTTTGCTGTTTTTGATATAATAACTGTTTTCTCCATTATCTATGAGAAGCAATAAAAGAATCATAGTTAACTGTTTCACCACGACTTATTTCTAAATCAGCAATGTTGATTTCTTCTTTTTGTTCTTGACTAAGTTCATCCCAAAAATCTGATGTTTTATCTCTTCTAAAAACATTCTTTATAGACTCAAGAATTGTAGGGTTGTCTGTATTAAGTAACAACTTCATTAATTCTAATTTTTCAGCTTGTATATCCATACTTAAAATATTTAAAACAAAAATAAGAAATTTCGAATTGAATATAGTTTTTGTCGTTAGTTTTTATGCTTTACAACGTTTTTGCATAAGGGCAGTGTGGGTTTTAAAATCCGTGAATTTTCAACCTAGCACTTAGCTTAAACTTTTTTATTTTTTAATTTGTGATTAAAAATAGGGAATAAGTTTAAGCGAACGTTTTTAAATAATAAATAATTTTCAATTTTTTTCTATTTTCCATATTGGCTTTATGCGGTGTTGGGCATTGCGGACACACAGCCGAGTTTCGGACTGAGTAAGAATTCTTTCGCATTTACATAATTTTAGTTTTCATGATGAAAAATTTTTCCAAATACATATTTTCATTCCGAAAGTAGCTAAAAGTCTGAGTATTTTCCTGCGTAAAAATTCTCATTCGTGCTGAGGATTCACACAATTCCATAATTCATGATTTTTTCACAAGAAGTGATTATTCGTACAATTTTGTTAGAGTTTTTTTCAAAGATTATCTATGTAAGAAACTAAGATCTAAGAGGAATTAAAAATTCTAAACTATTTAAATTCCAGATATTTTCAGAGTAAATTTCGGTACTGGGGAATGCAACTAAACAACTTCTAATAAACTGTGAGTAGGACTTTTGTGTAAAGTCCGCCGTGTTGCCCAACGTTTTTGTTTATGAAAAGGTGCGGTTTAACATTACGCAATTTTCATTTTCTTTTTCAAGTTTTAAAATTAGTTGAATTTTTGATTAAAACTAAAATTCTAGCAATTTTTTATAAACGGTGTTGTATAATGCGGACACGCATGAGTTTTACCATTCAGCTTATATTCTCGCCGTTATAAACTCTAATTTTTCAGATTATTTGCATCTCATTTTAATTCGTTCAATTTCCTTTCATTTTGAATTCTGAGTATTTTCATTTTTCCGATTTTCGAGAATTATTTTTAGTGTAAACTCGGTAACTAGCTTTCCATTCAGCGTTTCTATTCAGTTCAGAGTGAGAATTCGACACGAGGCTTTTCTCCAAGAGTTTTCTTTCAGGTTTGAGTAAGACTTTCAAAATGATTTTTCGGTTCGTTTGGAGCTTTAAAATTCCTTTCAAACTGTTTTTTTGTATGCTTGGAGTCTCGCTTACATTTTCAGGAATAAATTGCGTGTTGTGAATTCAGTGTGAATTCACCCGTTTTATACAACGTTTTTGTATATGAAAAGTTGCGTTTTTTGAAACATGATTTTTCATAGTATTTTCTTTTTTTATAAAAGTAATGAATTATTCAACAGAATAGGAGTGTAGCAATTTTTTATATACGGTGTTACATGCTGTTGGTTTGTAGGTATATTATTAAAAATATAATAGGACCGATTATAAAGGTTGAAATTAATGCGGGCTTCGTCCATTTTTTTTTCCGATGTAAGTATTCCTCTCCAATGTATTTATTCCATAAAATCTCTGTTAGAATAACTCCTCCAATTAAATTTATCATTAATCCTATATTCTGCTCAATCTCAAAATATATTATTAACGATATAGCGGAAATTGTATATAATATTCCGAACAATAAAACTATAGTTCTTGCTCTCAAATTCTCAGTTTTTTTCAAATTGTGCATTAATAATACAGCACCAAAAATTGTAGAAAAAAACAGAGAAAATCCTCTGATAACAGTTTTAGTATATAATTCAGGATGAGAAATATCTTCAGTTATATATTTTTTTTCTTTTTTCCTGAGAGACTTATTCTCTTCTTCTTCGTTATGTTTTTGTTCTTTCTTAAATAGAAATATTTCTTCCTTTTCTTTTGTTAAATCATGTGAACTACCATTTCTATTCTCTAGAATCTCTAAAGCAGCACTTAATGCTTCCTCTGTATATTTTTCTTTTTCAGTAATTATTTCTTTTAATTCGAGGTCTGTTTTTATCTGAAATGTTTCCTTAAAATTATTCATTTTTATTTTTTTTCGGGTAATAGCATGTAACGTTTTTGTATAAGATTAGTGTGGGAGGTAGACAAACTTTATTTTGTCAGCCGAGGCACTGAGCTTATACTTATTTTGTGTTTTTATCTTGTCGACCTAAAAATAGATAAATAAGTTTAAGCGGACTTTATAAATAAACCAAAACTTTTGGCAAACCATAATAACCCACATTAATTTTATACGGTGTTAGCTTACGTTTTTATTCTCACCCCATATAATTTGTCGAATTCTTTCTTTTCTAATGGAGTTAACTTGTTTGTTTTTTTTCCAAATTGTTTTTTTGAAAAATTATTTTTAACAATTAAGTCTAATCCTTCTAATCTCTCAACCATTTTAATATAAGCAGAATATAATGTTTTTCTAGATGTTTTTAATTCAACGATTTGATTTTGAGTGTTAATAACGTCCATTATCATTTTGTCAAAATAGATATCAATTTTAGTCAATTTACCTTGAATATATACGTTGTTTTTTTCATCAATCTCAACTAATAAAATTTTGGTGTTTTCATCCATGTTAAATTTTTCATTAGAGTTTTTTGTTATAATATCAGATGAATTAAGATTGAAATTATTAACCAAAAGTAGTGTTTTTAGTTTCTGCAAGAAGTTATTGAAATCACTAGGTTCTAAAATTAAAAACAATTTATCTGCAACTTTCTCTGGTGATAAATTAGATTCACTTTGTAGAGAAGAAATACTGACATTTAATTTAAACGACTTAGAATTATTATCATTTAATAGATTTTGGTTAATTCTATCGCATTTTGCAATTGGTTCCAATTTGATGTTTTTAATTGAATCCTGGAAATTATATTCGAATTCAGTAGGTACATTATTGTATGATGTGATTTTAAATAAATTGTAATAGGAGTCAGCTGAATTGTCTTTTAGAACTTTCTTGGAAATAAGAAAGCTTTCAAATTTTTGTATTTCAGTTATCAATTCTGAACCATTTTCCCAATTGGAGAAATAACAATCACTAATTTCATCAAATTCGGATTGAGCATTTGTCTGTAAATAGAGTAGGGCTATTAGTACAAATACGATATTTTTTTTCATAATGTATGCTAACGGTTTTGTATAAGATTAGTGTGGGAGGTAGGCAATCGAAGAATTGTCAGCCGAGCCACAAGCTTATACTTATTTTATGTTTTTATCTTGTCGACCGAAAAATACTCAAATAAGTATAAGTGACATAGTAAACAAACACAAAACTTTGGGCAAAACGAAAAACCCACATTAATTTTATACGGTGTTGTAAGCTGGGTTTAGTCTTCTTTAGCAGAGTTTTCAATTTTATTCTTAGCTTTTTTTAATGGATAATCCTTCCAATAGTTTAAATATTCGGATGGTTCATTGTATTTAAATCTAAGAACTTCAAGAGAATTTCCGATATGTACATTAGGTAGTATAATCTGCGGTTCATATACTCCTATTAGCTTACTGCCAATGAATTCAGAAGTTGGAGTTAAATTTATTGACCTTCCCTTGTAATCTTCAAATGCGAAATTTTGACGTTTGTATTTATCAAAATTAAGTGTTTTGAAGAGATAAACATTTGGCCACAAGCTATTAATTTCAAGTTTGTTTACAACATCTTCTATTGAGTAACATGCTTGTAATATCTCATCCGTATTAGGGAAGTCATCTCTTTTGTGTTGTAATTTATTTCTAATAGATAAAACAGAATTTTTATTAAATTCACTTGAAATATTAACAATATTTTCCTTTATATTTTTGTAATTATTATTCTTTAAATCAAATAACATAATTTTATGTAAAAACGGAAATGTCGTATAATTAGCTTTTCCATTAAAGCTAGGAAGTTCATCTTTTGAACGCAAATATTCGTCTCTATTAGATGAAAGTAAATTATCACATATTTGAATTAATGCAGAAAATCCTTCTGTAAGAGGGAAAAGAGTGTTTTTTCCACTTTTATCGAAGCGTAATGGTTCATTGGAACCAACTATTTGTCCTTCAAGTTTTGAACACATAAAATGTCGAGACGTTTCATAATCATATTTGAATTTTGTTCCATAGTAATGATCAGAAAGTAAAAGCCAAGTTGTAAATGCTAATGATTGTTCTAATATGTCTTCTAGTGCAACAAAGAGGTTTACGGAAGAACTACGAATTTGGTCTTTTTCTAATGTATTTAAATTTTTAACACTTCTAACGGTATTTTTAAAGTCTTCAAGTTTCTTCCAAAAGTCATTAATTGTATCGGGATATATATTTATGTCAAAACCTAATTTCCACAATATTTTATTAATTAACTCATTTTCACTTTCTTCATTGGATGGAAGTGAAAAGTGTCCATATAATTTTTCAAATACTTTATTTATCTGTAAGGGGCCAGATAAAATAGTTTCTTTAATAACTTTAACAGGTTCAGTTACTCTGGTATAACTCTCAATTTTTTCTTTTAAAGTATCATATTCATAAAACCTGAGTTTCCAATCCAAAAGTTGTTTGGCTGATTCATCAATGTTTACATCCAATATCAGTTTGTTAAGACGATTAATTGCCAAGTTACTGCTGCTGATTGAGCGAACACCTAGTTTATTACACTGATGAGAAATATTATAAAAACCAGAGAGTCTCAAATGTTTTACTTCTCTGATTTCCGTAGCAGGAATAACTATCTCATTTGCAGAAATCATTTTCTCTAAATATTCGACGATTACAGACCCCTCCTCTAATAATAGAAGTTGGTACATTTCAGCTTTAGAAAGTTTTTTAACAATTGTGTTAGCCGAGCCTTTATACTTTTTCTCTTCAGGAAGTTTTTCACGAAAGTTTGTCGAATCTGATATAATATTAGAGAGAAGTAGTCTTATTTCATCTTCACCAAATGTATTTACTACTAATAAATTTATTTCCTCAAGTAAATCAAAATCGAAATATCTATCTTCATTTTCTATTGTTTCTCTAAAAATTTTAATCCATTCAGATGGCTCTTTTTTAGGTAATAACTTAATAATTTCATTTTGTATATCTTCAAATATATTTTCTGTATTTAGGTGTGTTTTATGAAACGCTGAACATGAAGAGTCGGAACAGTGATAAATTTTAATATTTCTTATAGGGAAATTTCGTCTTGAAAATTCAGATTTGAGTAAGCCAATTGGACCAACTATATATTTACCTACCTGAAAAACTCCTTGTGGAGTGTCTTTTATTAATTTAGTCGTTTCCTCATCACTTAAGTAACTAGCCTGATTTTTGAAATCATTGAAGTACTTGTTGTATAGTGTTCTACCATATATCCAAGGATATCTTAATTTTTCAGATTTTACTTCTTCATTTATTAGTTCCTCTATTGAAGTCAAATCTGTTTTCTCAATATCAATGAATAATTCAAAGTGGTAAAACTCTAAAAATATTATTAATTTAAGGTTTTCTATATATTGAGAATTAATATTTTTTTTATGAATAGCATCAAAAATATTTTGCCCTGATTCTGAAAGTACTATTAAATCTTCGAATTTTTTATTCGGTTTATAGTTTTTATTAATTAGACATTTTCCAAGAAGTATTTTAATTGAAAATAATGAACTAAACTTCTTTATAAATTCAGGATTAGATTTATGTTTTCTTAGAATTTGTTCTTTAGATTTTTTCATTTTTTTTTTTTTTTTTCACGACCTTGCTTACAACGGTTTTGTATAAGGGCAGTGTGGGAGGATTAAAATCCGCGGATTTTCAGCCGAGCACTGAGCTTAAACTTTTTCATTTTTTAATTTGAGTTTAAAAATAGGGAATAAGTTTAAGCGGACGTTTTAAATAAGAATAAATTTTCAGTTTTATTGAAATGCCCACATTGGCTTTATGCGGTGTTGGGCATTGCGGGCACACAGCTTAGTTTCGTACTGAGTAAGAATTCTTTCGTGTTTACATAATTTTCGTTTTCATGATAAAAAATATTTCCAGATACATATTTTCATTCCGCAAGTAGCTAAAAGTCTGAGTATTTTCTTGCGTAAAAATTCTCATTCGTGTTGAGCATTCACACTATTCCATAATTCATGATTTTTTTACAAGAAATGATAATTCGTACTATTTCATAAGGAATATTCTTTTGTAAAAGATTCACAACGTAAGAAACTAAAATCGAGAGAATTTAATAAGTTCACATGATTAAAATTCCTAAATATTTTCAGAGTAAATTTTCGGTACTGGGGAATGCAACTAAACAACTTCTAATAAACTGTGAGTAGGACTTTTGTATAAAGTCCCCCGTTTTGCCCAACTAGTTATATGTTTCATAAATACATCGTTTATCAGTTTCAGTAACGGGATAACGATGTATATGATGTGTTCTTTTTGGTAAAACTAATTAATTTTTTTTCGCTGCTCTAACTGTTTTACAATTAAATCTAATGGATTTGTAATCTTTTTTAAATCTTGACTTTGTACATGGGTATAAATCATCGTAGTTTCTGGTCTGCTGTGGCCTAATAATACTTGTATATACCTAATGTCAGTTCCGTTTTCTAATAAATGAGTGGCATAACTATGTCGTAACGTATGCGGTGTAACTTTTTTAATAATCCCTGCTGCGGCACAACTCCTTTTTAAAAAACTACGTATAGAAACAGGAGAATATGGACTGCCTTTCTCTGTGCCTTCTATCAAATAATTCAAAGGTTCATAAGTGTTCATGTAATTATGTAATAACGGTAACATCACTTCCGCTATAGGAACATACCTATCCTTTCGTCCTTTTCCCTTCTGAACTTTTAGCATTTTTCGATCAAAATCTAAATCCTTCAATTGTAAACTAATCAACTCCCCAATACGTAACCCTGAAGAATATATAAGCGCAATGCAAATTCTGTGTTTTAAATTTTTGGTTACTCGTATCAATTCAATCACCTCATTATGAGACAATACTTGTGGTAAACGTTTGTCTTTTCGTGGAGCAAATTCTTGAAATTCCAACGCTATATCAGACCCAATAAAATACAAATAGTGCTTCATGGCACTAATAAATTGCCTGTGTGTACTTATAGCCCTTTTCTTAGCAGCCATTACCGTTTCAGAATGCGCTTCTATCGCTTTGGCGTCAATCGGCTGATCCTTTCTTTTTAGCAATATAAACTCCGCAATTAAATGAGTATAAGTCTTTAAGGTACTTTCACTAAAACGTTTGCCTTTTAAGAATATATAAAATTGATTCAAATGATCTCTTTGACTGGCACTCAATTTATCTTTTAAGCGCACTTCTTTGGAGCCTAATTTTAGAGATCCATCGTTTGAATTTATATCTAAATGTGCTTCGTTTTCAAACAAATGCCGTAGCCTATCCATATCCATAAGACTTGTGGGATAATACCAAAATTCTTTCGTAGCACTCCACCTAGCTTTTGAGTCTTTACAGATTTCTATTAAATCACGATCATAGCTAAATTTTAAAGAATAAACTCGCTCTTTTCTATGATTTGTGATGCTAACTGTTACGGTTTTTTTATTTTTTTTCATCACTATAAGATAAGAAAAAAAGACGACTTAAACGGGGTGAGTGGGTTTAAATCTGGTGGTTTTTATACGATTACCTATGCATAAAACCCGTAACAATATCTGCTTCAATCATCACAACAGGGGGTATGTTCCTAATCTCAGGGGAGCTCCGTTTCAAATACCCAAAAAAATCCCATAGAAAAGAATTTTTGGAATAAATTTTATTTCTTGAAACCTAGAAACAAAATTTATTTGATGATGATTAAAATATATCAGACCCTTCTAATCTTATGCTTCACAGTAAAAGTAACTGCCCAATTAACAACTCATTTAAATAGTGATAAACCCAATGTGATTATTCTATATTTTGATGACATGGGGTATGGTGATTTAGGAGCCAATGGCAAAACAGGACTGCAAATACCAAAAGATTGTAAATTTCTCGACCCAAACAAAAAAACATTGACACCCAATCTCGATAAATTTGCTAGTCAAAGTGTACGTTTTACTAACGGACATTCTTCTGATGGTGTCTGTTCTCCTTCGCGTTACTCACTTGTAACAGGTAAGTATTCATGGAGAACAAAACTTAAAAAAGGGGTTACCGGTGGATACAGTCCTACATTTATGCAAAAAGATTGTTTTACAATTGGTACCTTATTTCAAAATAATGGTTACCAAACTGCCATGGTAGGTAAATGGCATATCGGAATGACTTTTTATGATGTACACGGAAAACCCTATAGCAAAAAAGGAAACGATCCGAACGTTATGGAACGTGGTTTTGTTGATTTTTCAAAACCTGTTACTGATACACCGGCTCATAGAGGGTTTGATTATTGGTTTGGTACCCCAGCTTCTTTAGATATGCCTCCTTATGCCTGGTTAGAATCTAAAAACGGAACTGTACAGGTACTTTACAAAGGGGCTGTTGTAAAAAATGATCAAGTTGATTTCTCTCTAGCAAAACCCGCTTCTAATAAAGATTTTGTGAATTTTAAAAAGAATGATGGAGTCCATGCTCGAGGTGGCGCAAAAGATCCTAGTTTTATTTTTGAAGATTATTTGCAAATACAAGCTCAAAAAGTAACAGATCTGATTGCCAATTATAAAAAAGAAAAAACACCATTTATGATGTATATTCCAATGCCAGCCCCACACGAACCTCATGCGGTACAAAATAAGTTTAAAGGAACCACTGGCTACGAATACGGCGACTATCTGGTACAAACAGACTACTATGCCGGTCAAATTATTGATGCTTTAGGCGATCCTAAAGATCCAAACAGCTTAGCATCAAATACAGTGGTCCTTATTACCAGTGACAATGGCCCAGAACAAAGGGCATTTTATAAAAGTTTAGCGCAAAATCATGATGCCAACGGTCCTTGGGCAGGTATCAAAAGAGATAATTATGAAGGTGGCACTAGAGTACCCTTTATGATCAGATGGCCAACAGTTGCAAAGCCTAAAGTTACTAATGAAATTTGTTTGCAAGGAGATATCTTGGCAACCATGGCTTCCTATTTAAAATATGAGTTAAAACCGAACCAAGCACCAGATTCAGAAAGCTTATTACCAATTTTAAAAGGAAAAAGAAAACCTAAAAATTCACGTGCCGGAATCATTGAACATTCGAGTCGTGGACAGTTTGCTTTTGTTGATAAAAAAGGCACCTATAAATTAATTGATGGAACAGGAGGTGGTGGGAACGCTACGACTGTTGATGCTGATAATAATAGAATCCTCAAATTGGGCGTGCTAAGAGAACAACCGCGCCAGTTATTTAATCTCAAAAAAGACCCAGGGGAGAGAAATAATTTATTGGTGGATGATCCCAATAACCCCAACGACAACAATGATCCCACAAAGGCGGCACTTCAAAAGGAAAAAGAATTATACGAACAACTAAATTTAGTCAGGGGTGACAAAATGTGGGGGACAGATATAGCAGAAAAAAACAACAAAAAATAATCATCATTTAATAAGATTTTATTTTTGTAACATCATATAAAATAATGTACTTTTGCCAACAAATTTATTAGAATGGCTACAACGCAAGAATTGAAAGATTTTTCTCAACAAGTTAGAAGAGATATATTACGTATGGTACACGCAGTGAATTCTGGTCACCCAGGTGGATCTTTAGGATGTACAGAGTTTTTAACAGTTTTGTATCAAGATGTAATGTCTTACAATTCTGAGAGTTTTGACATGGATGGTTTAAATGAAGATTTATTCTTTTTATCTAATGGTCATATTTCTCCTGTTTTTTACAGTGTTTTAGCTAGAAGTGGTTATTTCTCAGTATCAGAATTAGCAACTTTCAGATTATTAAATTCTCGTTTACAAGGACACCCAACTACACACGAAGGTTTAGAGGGTATCCGTATGGCTTCTGGTTCATTAGGACAAGGAATGTCAAATGCTATTGGAGCAGCACAGGCTAAAAAATTAAACGGTGAAGATAAATTGGTATACTCTTTACATGGAGATGGTGAGTTGCAAGAAGGTCAAAACTGGGAGGCAATTATGTATGCATCTGCTAAAAAAGTAGACAACTTAATCGCAACAGTAGATTTAAACGGTAAACAAATTGATGGTACTACAGATCACGTATTAGCAATGGGTTCTGTTAAAGATAAATTCGAAGCTTTCGGATGGATCGTTTTAGAAGAAAAAGAAGGGAATGATATTGAGGCCATTCAAGCGGTACTAGCAAAAGCAAAAGACTTATCTGGTAATGGTAAACCTGTTTGTATTTTATTAGAAACTGAAATGGGGAATGGTGTTGATTTTATGATGAACACGCATGCTTGGCACGGTAAAGCGCCAAATGATGCTCAATTAGAAGAAGCATTAGCTCAAAACCCTGCTACTTTAGGAGATTACTAATTCTAAAGTACCTATAAAATATAAAAGCCCAATCATTTATTGATTGGGCTTTTTTTTGCGTCTAATAAATACTGATAACAAAAGGCTGCAAATTTTAATACAAACGCTTTCTAACCTTTTATTCTGTTCGTATCTTTCCATAAAAATGCAACCTAACTACAATGATTCATAAATTACTGCATCTTAAAAACATAAGTTTTATAATTCTATTTGTTTTGTTGATAGGTTCTCTATTAAACATACCTGCCATAAAAATAGATGCAGATATTGCTCAGTTTTTTCATGAGGATGATAAGGATTTTGAATTTTACCAAGAACTAAAATCAGAATTCGCCAATCAGGAAGATGTAATTCTATTAGGATTCCAACCAAATGATTCATGTTTGGAACATAGTTCCTTAGTAGCTTTACACAACATCTCCCAAAAAATAAAAGAACTGCCATCTATTGAAAAGGTAAGCAGTATTCTTACAGTTTCTTATCCTATTAAAACTAGTTTTGGATTGATTCCTACACCTTATATTTCAAAAAACAAACAAGGTGAGTATCAATACAATCCTAAAAAGATACACAATGATCCATTGATGAAAAGTTTTGTTGCAGACGATGCATTGTTTATTTGGATGGAAATTACACCAAACTTAGACCCTCTTTCGCTAGAGAAACTAATTGCAGATATCAATAACATACGTGATCAAACAACACAAAAAACTTTTCTTTGGGGTAGGGAAGTAGTAGATGTTACCTTTAAAAATATTCTAGTACTGGAAATAGGTAGGTTTTTATTTTGGGTGATTCTATTCCTATGCATCAGCTTACTTTTAATTTTTAAAAGGCCTATTGCGATCTTGTTTCCTATCCTGTTAGTTATAGTGGTAGTTATTTTATTTTTAGGTGGAATGGCAATCCTAAATAGGCCGTTAACCACAATGTCTAATCTGTTACCCACTATCATACTCATTGTGGCAGTGTCAGATGTAATCCACTTATGCATTAAGTTTGATTCAGAATCTCAAAAAGGGCTTCCCATAAAAAAAGCAATTCAGCATACCTTGTCTGAAATAGGTTTTACAACTTTTATTACTTCTTTTACAACGGCAGTTGGTTTTATGGTTTTGTATTTTTCTCCTATCAAAGCCATTCGTCATTTCGGAATAGAATCTGCGTTTTTAGTTGTATTAACCTTTATACTTACTTTGATATTTCTACCGATATATTTTAGCAAAATTAGAGATATTCATTTATTTCAGATTAGGGAAAATTTTACAAGTCTAGCGACAATATTAAATAACTGGTTGAATGTAGTCTATAAAAAAGAACGTCAAGTTATGATGGTTTTTGGGGTGCTTATTTTTATAAGCCTTTTTGGAATTCAATTTATAAGCACCAATCGTAGCCACTATTCCATTCCAAAAAACACAGATCTACATAATAGCTATCAGTTCTTTGAAACTAAATTTGGAGGCTCTAGAACCTTTGAATTAATTTTAAGTAGCACAGAAAATCAAAGTTTATTGGACAGTACTTTGTTTGTACAAGTATTAAAAGTTGAAAAATACTTATCCTCAAAAAAGGAACTGAACGAATTAAAGTCTCCGGTAAATTATTACAGACTTCTGCAAAACACAAACTCCACATTAAACCTACAGTCTTTAAAAAAGAATGACAAGCAATTGGCTTTGTTTATGAGCAAAGATTATTTAGCGAATGCCAATAGAACTCGTTTTAAATTTAGTGCTCAAATGAAAGATTTGGGCTCAGAAAAAGTAGCTGAATTAGAAAAAGAAATTTTAAAAAATGTTTCTGGAATTCTTGCTACACACCCAATAAAACCGAAGTTATCTGGCATTGATTTATTGATAGGTATCTCTCAAGAGAAAAGTATTAAAAACACTTTTATAGGTTTGTTGATTGCCATTATTATTGTTTCCATAACACTTAGTTTAGTCTTTAAAAATATGGCTTTAGGTTTTTTGGCAATTGTGTTAAATATGATTCCATTGATTATAACAGCCGGGATAATGGGCTATTTTGGTGTTGAACTTCGTGCTGAAATTGCACTTATTTTTACAGTAGGATTTGTAATCGCTGTAGATGATACGATCCATTTATTAAGTAAACTTCAATGGGAACGAAAAAAAGGCAACACCATAGAGCAATCTATTAAAAATGCAGTTGCGGAATGTGGCAAAGCCATTCTAGCTACGAGTGTTATTTTAATGGGGGGCTTTTTTATTTTAATGCAATCTATTTCTTTAGAAATATACACCCTAGGTGTTTTAGTAGGCTTGATTGTATTGATAACTTTAGCAGTAGACCTCATATTAGCCCCTGTTATTGTGCTAAAATATTTCAAAAAATATTTGTAGGATAATTGTTAGAGAAAAACTAGAATGGTTAAGTGACCACTTTGTTTCATCTTTAAATCAATTTTCTTGTTGGAAACAACAGCGTATTTCCATAAAACGCCTTAAGTTTTATGACTTGATTTTTTTTAATCTAATAAAGTGAATTTTTAATTTATAAAATATTAGACACTTTTGTAACTAATATTCCAACGCTTATGGATTTTTATAAAAACCAAATCTAATATTTCCACAACTTTGATTGTAAATAATTTCATTGAAATGGGTATCACTGATATCTAAATTCAAAGAAAGCTTAAGTCAAAATTATGGAAAAGAAAACCTTTACAGTTGCAGATTATCTTTTAACACGCTTGCAACAATTGGATGTCACAGAATTGTTTCAAATTCCTGGTGATTATGTTAAAAATTTCACACAGGCTTTAGAGCATTTCGAAGGCATTAAAACCATTGGAACCACCAACGAATTAGATGCTTCCTATGCAGCAGATGCCTATGGTAGAACCAGAGGATTGTCTGCGGTTTCATTGCAATATGGTGTGAGTACATTTAGTGCTTTAAACGCGGTTGCTGGAGCTTATGTTGAATCGAGTCCAATGGTAGTGATCAGTGCAACACCTGGTTCTAACGATCGTCAAATTGGTGATATGTACAATGTCATATATCATCATTCTACAGGGAATTTAAAAGCAGATCAAGAAATCTACAAGCATGTTACTGTTGCTTCAGTAACGTTGAGTACTTCAGTTGGAGCAGCCAAAAAGATTGACAATTTGATCGTAGCTGCAATTACATACAAAAAACCAGTTTACATTGCTTGTTTCAGTGAAGTTTGGGGAGAACCTTGTGAAAAACCTTCCTCCAAAAAACTAAAACCCAAAGTAAAAAAAAGCAAAGAAGCTGCCCTACAAAATGCGGTAGATCAAGCATGGAAACAACTTACGGAAGCCAAACAGCCTATGATTTTCGCGGGGGTAGAAATTTTACGTCATGGCTTGTCTGACTTGTTACAAAAATTAATTGATGCCAGTGGTTTTGTGTATACGACCACCTCTCTAGGAAAAACAGTTTTAAACGAAGAGGGAGATAAATTTATTGGAACCTATTCAGATGCAGCTTCTATAGAAAATGTAACCAAATACGTACAAGAATCTGATTGTTTTTTGTCTTTAGGAACACTCATAACCGATGATTATTTATGGTTTGTAGAAAATAAATTCTCAGAGATGATTTTGGCAACAACCTCAGAAATAAGAGCAGGGTATTTTACATATAATAAAGTAACCATGAAGGATTTTATGGAGGCTTTATTGGTACGGTTTGAGCAGAGCAATGCATATCCATTAAAGCATATAGCGCCAAAACAACCAACATATCCTGAACCATGGCAGTCACAATCAGACGCAAAATACAATGACAAGCCGGATATGCTAACCTACAATCGTTTTTTTCAACATACCGTAAAACATATTGAAAGTAATAACCTATGGAACGACATCAACCTCACTTTTGGGGTTAGTTCTGCTATGTACGTGGCAACCAATATATACGGCATGAAGCAAAATAGCTTTATAAGTTCTGCAGCTTGGCAATGTATTGGTTATGAAACAGGAGCGGCCTTAGGAGCTCAATTAGGAAGCAAAAAACAATCATGGACCATCGCTGGAGATGGCGGCTTTATGATGATTTGTCAATCTTTATCAACATTAGCTAAGTATAAAGTAAACAGCGTCATTTTTGTAATGAGCAATCAAGTATATGCTATTGAACAAGTTTTTGTGGATGTAAATGCATTTTGTCCCAATGGTACCTTTGATAGTTTTGATGATTTAGCCAAGTGGGATTATATGGCACTAGCAACTGCATATGGTGCACATGGATATAAAGCCAATACAGTTCAGGAATTAGAAAAAGTACTTCACAAAATAAACACCACAACAACGGATAAACCAACGTTGGTAGAAATTGTTATTCCAAGAAAGGATTTGGCAGGTCAGATGAAAAATCTGACACCACAAATTATGAATTGTAAAAACTAATAAAAATAAAAATGGATCAGAAAACCTATTCAATCTTTGGAGCTGGAGCTGCAGGATTGTACACTGCATGGAGATTATTAAACGGGAAACCTGCACATGACAAAGACAGGTCAAAAAATTTAAAAGAAGGTGATATTCTTGAACTCTATGATTGGGGGAAATATCAATTCTCAAAAGAAGAAAAAGGAACGCGTGAAGCTGGCGCTAGAGTATGTACTTGGCATTATAAGGACGACCCAAAAGCTTCGTATTTAGAACTAGGAGGGATGCGATATTCAGCTTGGGATTATAAAAAAACCAAGAACAACCCTAATCCAAACGACGCCAACAATCCAGGACATAGATTGGTTACTAAAACCATCAGCGAAATCGGGTTAGAAAAATATGCCGTTCCTTTCAATGAAGCAAGTGACCCTTTGTTGTCTTTGAGGGCGAAAAGTATGTATACGTCAGATATCAACGCGAGCAATCCAGCTCCTTATAACGCCAATAATTATACGGCAGATAGTGCTCCAGATGATGGTTTTACTAAAATAGAAAGCGTTGGGATAAATGTTTCTGAAGATGCCTTACCACCTACAAGAAAGCAATGGTGTGATTTTTACGAGCATGGAAGGATCACGAAAGATATGGGAGACGAATCTATTTTTAAAAAAGGGCAAAAATTAAAGGATATAGGATATTGGAACTTAGCGTATGATGTATTAGGACAAGAAGGCTTTGCATATTTAGCCGATGGAAATGGATATTCCTCCAATGTAGTCAATAGTAATTCCACCCAGTCTTTTGAGGTAAACAATGAGTTTACACCAGGTACTTTATACAAAACATTAACGATTGGATACTCAGGAATCTTTTCCACTCTTTTTCAGGAAGTAGTTGCATTGGCAAAAGAGAACGGAATTAAATTTGAATATCACCCAAATACCCGACTACGATCTATCTTAGAAAAAGGGGATACCATCCATTTTACAACAGCTAGTAGAAAAGATCCTTCTAAAGAATTGGATTCGAAAACCTGTAATGCTGCATTTTTAGCTATGGGTAGATATGCTATTGATCAGGTAGCACAAGCCACCAGATATGCTCATAAAAATGAAGATGATTTTGATGTATTAAACGAAGAAAAAGTACAATTGTATTTAGAATCAGTATTAATGCAACCTTCGTACAAAATTGGAATGTTTTTCGACACTCCATGGTGGAGAGATGATATTCCTTCACCTGCAAAATACCCCGCAAAGCTAAATAGTTATTTTTTGACGCAGGAAGGGATGAAAACATTGAAGAAAGAAAAATTCCCAACAAAATACCTGAAAGCAATTGAAAAAGCAGCCTCAGAAGCCGCAAAAGCAAAGCAAAAGGCGGAAAAAGGAGGGAAAGCCTACGATAATTCCGTTACTTCATTGATAGAGGTAAGCTATACTAGTGAAGCAGCATTTTTAAGTGCCGCAGAATCCATAACAGAAGCACTTTTTACCTATAAAGAAAAGGAGCAAATTATTAGCATTGCACATTTAGACACTATTGGACCGAGTGCAACAGATATGCCTATTAGACAAGTAGTTTATTTTGGAGATAATGCACGTGATACAAAAGGGAAAAAAGTTTACGGAATTTTAGCTAGCTATGATGATATCCAATACACAACTTTTTGGAAGGCTTTAGAAATTGGACCTGAGGGTGAGAGAACAACACCAGAGTCACAGGACACTCAACCTTTAGAAGGGCCACGAAAAGCAACTCCAATCATGGTAAAAATGTTGCGTAAACAATTGGCAAGTTTGCATTATGGAGATCAAGCAAATTATACAGCAATTCCAGAACCTCTGGAAACTAAATACATGGATTGGTCATTACCTCCATTTAATGCAGGATACCACGCATATTTTTCTCACTATAATATTGGTGATGTTCAACAAAAAATAAGAAAACCATCCACTTTAGTAGAAGGGAAAGATACCAATATATTTATCATAGGTTCCACGTATTCAAATGACCAAGCTTGGGTAGAAGGAGCTTTCTGTACTGCTGAATCAGTTCTAAATGACTTTTTCAATATTGAAAAATTAATTGATGATAAAGAATACCCTTTTATCTGCCCAAAATAAAAATTGCATTAGTAACAATAAATAATAATTAAAACGAAAAAGAAATGTCAAAAGAACCACAAAAATCATCAGTAAAACCCTATTTACCTTGGGAAGAAGGTTTACCTAAAGGAAAGAATGATGGTGCTCAGTTTGGAATTTTATCAAAATTACATGGTACTTGGGTCAACTGGAAAGATGGTCCAACAGGTTTACACACTACACCAATGCCTTCCCCTGGAACTACATCAGAAACTATTTTTGGTGTGTTTCATTTCAAATCTCAAGAATACAGAGAACAGTTAAAATTCACACAAGTAAATGCTCCTGTAAGAAATCGAGCGGGGTCTAATGAGCAATTCAATGCTGCTGTTAAATATGAAACTGCGATTATTGATAATAATGATGAATTACAACATTTTGAGGATGGAATGTACCTATGGCTAGGAGATAATAATATGCCTTGGAGCGAAAAAAATCCTTATCAAAACCCTCCAAATATGTTCAGTCATGCTTCTACTGAAGAGTCTGTAAAAGAAGATGGGGGAGAGCCTGTGATAGGACCGGGAGAATTGGGTCCACAATTTGTACCACCCTATCAAATTTCTCGATCTGGAGTGATTCCTCATGGAACAACGATCCATCTTACAGGGAATTCTCAGGAAAATAATAAAGGAGAAGCCCCAAAAATAGCACAGCTGTGGGAACAGCAATATTTGGCAGTATCTCCAACAATGGGAATTGACCCTGCTACAGATTTGATCCCTGGTTCCTTAAAAAAACCGGATTGGACCAAATTGCCTCGTGAAGCACAAAACCCTGATGGAGGGATCGGAAATACGGGTGTGAACAGTGGGCGCGCTTATTTTGAAAAAATATTTAATTACGATCAATTCGGAGCTAAATTTCCTTACACAGTACAGCCTAATTTAAAGTTATCAGAAGCCAACGAAGGTTTGAAGTTTAAAAGATACGACTTGATTGAGTTGGATTCTTTCCATGATACAGGGCTACAGGGGGCAACCATCAATAACCCAATGGTAAATCGCTATTGTAAAGTTACTAGAATGCGTTTTCGTATGTGGTTAGAAGAAATTGAAGATGAAGAGTACGGAGGTATTATTGAACAATTGCAATATGAACAAATTGTGGATTTTGAATTCCAATTTGGGTCTACAGGTGGCACTACAAAATGGCCTCATATTCAGGTGAACACTTTGCGTAGAGAAAAAGACATTCCAGCAAACAGACGTCTTCCGTCAATACAATTACCAACGGAAGCTCATGAAAAAAGTAATGAAAATGTAGCCCCACCGGTTTGTCCAGTGATGGGACACAAACGTCGTTCATAAGCTTTAAAAATGAAACTATAATAGTACCTTAAAGTTAGGCTCAAAACAAACAATTTGTTTTCGGGCCTTTCTTTTTATAAAAAACAAGAATGATGAAAAATGAAATAAACAATGCTGATATATTAATCGTTGGTGCCGGTGTTTCTGGCTTATATGCGGCATATAGATTGTTAGAACAAGATTCCAATAGAAAAGTAGTTGTTTTAGACCGTTTGAATAGAACTGGCGGAAGACTTGACTCTGATCTGGTAACTATTAAAGATCCTTATGATGAGAAACGTTCTATTGTAAAAGAAGAAGAAGGAGGTATGAGATTTGAAGATTCCATGGCGGAATTAATGTCTTTATTTTCTGTCTTAGATCTTTGTAAGGATGCAGTATATTTCCCTATGACTACAAATAGGTATTACGTACGTGGTCGTAGTTTTACTGAAGAGGAATCTAATGCCAATAACAACGCTATTTGGGGAGAATTATACGACCTGGAGCCCGCTGAACAACAGCAGAGTCCTGGTGCAATTTTAACGGTTATTTATCAACGAATTTTAAATGTGAATGGTGTTGAAACCCCTCCAGAAAAACCTACACCAGAATTTTGGCAAAAATTTCGTCTTGATTTTAAATGGGATGGAATTCCTTTAAATGAATGGCAACTAGGAGGTTTGATTAAAAGCATGGGGTATTCTGAAGAATGCATTACTATGTTAAGTGAAGTACTTGGTTTTAGAGGACCGTTTCAAGGATTACCAAATGCGGGAGAGGCATGGCAAATTCTTGAGGATTTTCCTGCAAACCCACAATATTTTACTTTAAAAAGAGGTTTTAGTTCGTTGATTCAGAAATTAGAGCAAAAGGTCAAAGCTCTAGGAGGAGTGATTGCAACAGGAATCAATGTCAACAGAATTGACGGTCAAAAAGGAGCATATAAAACAGAAGTGAGTATTGCCGATAAGGGAAATTCAGCTTTTGTTTTTGAACAGGATACGAAATCCGATGTTCTTGAGTCGAAACAACTTATTTTGGCCATCCCAAGTAAAGCTATGAAAGTTTTATTTGCAACTTCACCAATCCTTAACGGCAACAAAAATGCGCGTACTTTTTGGAAGGATATCAATTCTATTCAATCCATGAGTCTTCTAAAAATAAACTTGTACTTTGATCGACCATGGTGGGCAGATGGATCCACAGGACAGCCTGATGTTTTAGCAGGTCCTTCTTTTACGGATTTACCAATAAATTCAATTTATCCATTCTATACCGTTCAAACTGAACCAGGAAAGCCAAATAAAGGAAAACCAGCCGCACTTACCATTTATTGTGATTATACAAATACCATTTTTTGGCAAGGTTTACAAAATGTAGGTGAAAAATTTGATAGCGAGCTGCAAAGAGAACATGATAAAACACCACAGACCTTATTTCCGGCTTCTGAAAAAGTTGTAGAAGAAGCTCTTAAACAATTAAAAAAATTATTTGCAACGCATTACATACCAAAACCTGTATTGACAAGTTTCCGTTCGTGGGATGGTGAAAATGATTTTCCACATGCATACCATCAGTGGGCATTGAATGCTGATGATCGTGCCGTAATTACTAGAATGGCAACTCCACTCGAAAACGAAGATGTTTTTACTTGCAATGAATCTTGGTCTGATATGCAAGGTTGGGTAAATGGTTCTTTGAGATCTACAGAGGTTATGCTACAAAACAATTATAATATAGATTCGATTACTGTGAACCATAGGGGTTGTGTGTTGACACCTCCGAAAGGATAATTAGTTTTATTTTTGAAAGATAGGAGTAAAAGACAATTTCTTTTACTCCTTTTTTTGCTTCATAAAGAATATAATGTAGGAACAATCATAACTTCAACTTTGATTCTTACTTTTCAAAAGGAAAGTATCTTAAAAAAAACTTATAAAAAATATAGCTGAGAAATCTTATTTTTGTTGTTTATAATTAAGTCATAAAAATTTTAGCCTTGTTACAAAAGAGTCATCAATTTTCTGAAAATTCTTCTTTAGATACAGATTATTTTATTTACTGTTTAGAAGCTGTTCATGATGTTTCATCAGAGAAACGAACAGAGACACAAAAGAAAATGGAACAACTGGCCATGGATTATGGTGTTGCCAGCATCTATAATACTTGTGATACGATAGAAGGGCTTGAGAATTGCTTAAATGCCTTGGTGTTAGAAGATCATAATTTTAAGGATTACGAGTTAATTTATTTGGTAATCAAAGGGGAATCCAATTCTATTTGCATCAATAATTATTATTACAACTTACAAGAAATTGCAGAAATTTTTGAAGGTAGATTGAAAGGGAAAATTTTACACTTCTCAAATGCTAAAGTATTGGATCTAGAAGGGGAGGAAGCACAATATTTTTTGGACATCACCGGAGCAAAAGCGATTTCTGGTTATGGAAAACAGTTGGGTGAGATACCAAGTTCAAACCTAGACATGGCTTTCTTTAATTTATTCAATGAGGACGAAAATATGTTGGACGTGGTAGAGGAATTACATCAAAGACATTTTAAAATGTGTAAACTTCTAGATTTTAGAATGTATTATTAACCGATCCTATTATCAAATAACAAATTGTTTTTCAATACAGGTAACTGTAACTTCTATGAATTTTCCCTTAAAGGGTTCTAGATAATTTGGTTCAAGCATACTTTTTTAGCAGTTACACAATAGATACTTCTTTCATATTCACAGTTGTTTAACTATTTATTTTATACTATCCTATTTGACCGTTATTGCGAATGACAACAACTATATTTATTTTTGTCACTATACTAATGATAGTTTAAATATTTAAAAATAAATATCTATGAATACTCCAAACATTGACTCAAAAGACATTTTAGAAGCCTTCAGTTTCAGACATGCAACCAAAGAATTTGACCCTTCTAAAACCTTAACCAAAGAGCAAATTACTTTTATTTTAAAAACCGCTAATCTTTCTCCAAGTTCCTTTGGTTTTGAACCTTGGCATTTTGTGGTAGTACAAGACAAAGAACTAAGAGAGCTCTTAAAAACAGTGGCATGGGGGGCTCCCTTAAAATTGGATACCGCGAGCCATTTTATTTTAGGTTTGAGCATGAAAGCACCCATGGTAAAGCATGATTCGGATTATATCATGCATATGATGAAAGATGTAAAACAGCTACCCGCTGATGTGATTGAAATGTATTCTAAATTTTATAGAGAGTTTCAAGAGCGGGATTTTAATTTGGATACTGATAAAAAATTATTCGACTGGGCTTCTAAACAGACGTACATAGCCTTGGGGAATATGATGACATCAGCTGCCTTGATCGGTGTTGATTCTTGCCCAATAGAAGGATTTCATCAAGAAAAAGCAGAAACTTTATTAAGAGAAAAATTTGATATCGATACTGACAAATATGGTTTGTCATTTATGGCGGCTTTTGGATACCGAAAAGCTGACCCAGAACATGGAAAATCAAGAAGAACTTTTGAAGATATTGTAACTTGGAAATAATACCATAGTAGTCAGTTTTCAAACACGATTCTATGTTGTAATAAATTGTAAAACCTAACTGAGAATTATTTCTTAGTTAGGTTTTTAATTTTGAGTTCGTTACAAAATAAGATATAGGATTTTGATGTGGTTGAAAAAAGTTTTTATGTTCTTGGTATAGTGTTGTTAAGTGAGTTTGTTCCAAGATTGACAAAACTATATTCAAAAGTTTTTTACTAAAACTTCTGTTATGCTTTGTAATGGAACACACTTTTACCGTATTGAAAGTCGTAGAGTAGGGGGAGGATGTTTGTGGAATCAGAGTGTCTTGTGAAAATGTATCTAACAATAATATAATTTTGCCAACTTATTTTTATAAAACTCAATTTAGATATGTTAAATATTTATGATATGAATATAATTATGAAATAACTTACTAAAAACAAATAGCTTACTAAAAAAAAGTTTACTTTTAAATTGACAAAAATAAAAAATTCACTGCTATGAAAAGAATTATTATTTGTTCAGATGGAACATGGAATGGTCCTGAGAAATTGAATAAGAAAGTTTACCCAACAAACGTATTAAAATTTGCAAGAGGTATTGCTCCAAAGGATGAAAACGATGTAAAGCAGGTCGTTTTTTATGATTGGGGTATCGGTTCTTATCATGACTCAGCACTTGGCGGAGCGTTCGGGAAAGGTTTGGAAAAAAATGTCATGGATGGATATCGATTTATAATGCATAATTATGAACCTGGGGATCAAATATTTCTTTTTGGTTTTAGTAGAGGTGCATACACTGTAAGGAGCTTATGTGGTTTACTAAATAATTGCCATATCTTAAAAGGGGAACACTCTGATAAAGTAGAAGAAGCATTTGCTTTATATAAAAACACCAAACACCCACCAAATGGGGAGTTTTCTAACAATTGGAAGATGAATAACTCCA
The DNA here is from genome assembly GCF_057197705.1 of Flavicella sp. IMCC45537. Lineage (NCBI taxonomy): Bacteria > Pseudomonadati > Bacteroidota > Flavobacteriia > Flavobacteriales > Flavobacteriaceae > Flavicella > Flavicella sp. IMCC45537. Next base: position 749,850 of record NZ_CM170067.1, on the reverse strand, counting down.
TCCCAAATAGTGGAACAATTAGTTTTATAGGTGTTTGGGATACAGTGGGTGCTATGGGGCTACCTTTTTCATTATTTGGATTGATAAAAGACAAACATTTATTTTATGATCGTAAATTGGGAAGTAATATTAATATAGCGAGACATGCATTATCGTTAGATGAAAAAAGAAAAGATTTTGAACCTACCATTTGGCAACCTAGGGAAGGAACCGATTTAAAGCAAGTGTGGTTTGCTGGCTGTCATTCTGATGTTGGAGGCAGTTATGCTCCAGATACAGATAAAACTTTTTTATCGGACATTCCCATGATGTGGTTGTTAAACGAAGCAAATATGTTGGGGTTACAATTCGAATCTTTTTTAAAGGTTGAAAATCTAAACCCTAACTCTAAAAAACACAATGAATACAAAAGAACATTTAAACTTTTAGGGAAGTATGTTCGAGAAATACCAGATTACAATAGCATTCCAACAGAGGTCCATATAAGTGTAAAAAAGAGATATGAATCTGGGAACTATAAAAGTATGCCAGTTGAAAATTATTTAAAAGAAAACCAAGGAAATTGGCCAGAAATTGTTGAATAATTACGTTAAAATTGATTGTTATGAAAAGAGGAATTTATTATTTGAGCTTAATAGCCCTATTGTATTCATGTGCTTCTGTCCCCAAAGAGTCCGTAGAATTGTCTGCTACTGTTGGTAGAGATGTAGTGGTTGCCTATGATGCACACAAAGAACTTGCAAACATTTTATTTACGAGAATGAAAAATGATGTAAATACGTTTGTTGATGACACTTATGCACCCTATCAAATTGGAAAATTATTAGAAAGTGATTTTGCTGATGCTAATTCAGGAGAATTTGAATCTATGACTGGTTCTTTAATTGATGCAGCAAAAAACAGTGATGATTTTGAAAAACAAAAGCAAGCCATCAGTTTAATGAAAGATTTTATCTCTGTAGTTTATGAAGAAATTGAAGATTATCGTAAAATTTTATTAGCTCCTATTGAAAAACAAGAGAAAGAAGTAATCGCTTCAATTGATCGTTCTTACAATCAAATCATTTATGCAAATTCTATTGTTACTGGGCATTTGGCTTCTGTCCGTAAAGTACATGATGCACAAGAGGATATATTAAATAAGTTTGGCGTAGAAAATTTAAGGGCTGACACAGCTCAAAAACTTTCCGAATATTCCATAGAAGTAGATAAAATACTAAAAGAGGTACAAAAAGTAGATGTAGATGATGTTGAGAAACAAATGACTGAAGTAAAAACACAATTTGATAAACTATTTAAAAAATAAAAAATATGCCATTATCGTTTAAGGAAAGAATGAAGCAAAGAGCTTTAATTAATAGAGCCGCGTTTACAGGTCTGTATAAAACAGAAATTGATAAGTTACATGAACTATCAAAAGAAGAAATAGATGCTATTACGCCAGACACTACAGATTTAGAAATTTATGCACAATTGATAGATATTGTAAAAGAAGCATCAGCAACCAATGAATCACAGGCTGCGTTAAAAGAGCAAATCATAGAACTTGGAGAAATTGGAATTGAAATTGCTAAAAAAATCCCTAGTTTGGCAAGTATTATTGTATAGTTTTATGAGCATAAATGAACGGGCTCATTTTGTGCTCTTTTTATTTTTACTCCAATATAGATTACATAACTTTTATTTTTTTATTATGAAAAAGGAACTCTTGTTTTACATCATTTTTATTATTCTAATTAGTTCGTGTGTGTCAAAAAAAAAATATTTGGATTTAGAGACAAAACATAGCATATTACTTGAAGAACAAGACCAAATGTATTCTGAGTTAGAAACATTACAAAAATCAACCAAAGACATAGAAAACAGCAAACAATTGGATGAAGATGGAGATGGAATTTCTGATTCCCTTGATAGATGTCCTAATTCACCCGGTACTCCATTAAACGATGGTTGTCCTCTAGCTGACGGAGATAGTGATGGTGTTCCTGACGATATTGATATGTGTCCTAATGAATTTGGAATAAAATCAAATAATGGTTGTCCAGTTGAGGAGGCTTCAGAATTAGTGTCAGAAAAAAACAATGAAGAATTAGAATTTTATAAAAAAGAACTTTACGATTCTCAGAAAATAAATAATGAATTAACGAATACTATTGCCGATTCAAAAGAGCTGATTGATAGTTTAACAAGTAATGAATATCTTGGAAAAGACAAAGGATATGTTGTTTTTGATTGTCCTTTAGTTATGAAAGAAGGAACACAAACAAATGTTTCAGCTCTACTAGGTAAAGTTATTGATTCTTTAAAACTTAAAATTAAAATTCTTAATTTTTCAAAAGATGAAAATCCGGCAAGCACAGAACCTCCTATAATTAGAGATTCTAAAGTTGTGGATTTAGCATTGAAAATGAAAATTGAATTGTTAGAAAATCATGATTTCAATAAAATGAAGTTAATAAATGGCCATGAGGAAAAAGAAATAGACCTCGCGAATGGTACAAGGTGGAAATGGCATGTTACTCCAAATGAAGGTACTGCAGGTAAAGAGGGTGTGTCATTATCTTTTAGAATTACCGCTTTTGATAAAAATGGAATCGAATTATTAAATGAATTTAAAACAATAGATATTGAAGTAAAAGTTGCGAAAAGTACTTGGCAATTATTTGTTGATGCATGTCATGATGATATAAAATGGCCAATTTCTGTAATGATAATACCAATTATCACTTTTTTTGCTGGTATATGGAGAGAGAATCGAAAAAACAGGAAGAATACTTGATAAAATGAAATACAAAAAATATAAAACACTGCGTGTTGGTTATATCTGATATTATGTCAAATACTGCGTATTTGCCTATTTACTTATAAAACCGTATTTGTACTATAATTTACATTATGTTAAATAGGGTTTCTCGAAACAGAATTATTTTAGAATACATCTTGAACATAAAAATACTACCCTATGACTATTTCAATTTTCGAGTTTCTCTTCTTAAAAAAATATAGGTCACAATAGTTGCGCCTACATCAGCTATTGGAAATGCGTACCATGCTCCATATACACCAAAATAATTTGGAAGAATTAAAATTAAAGGAATCAAAAAGAAACCTTGCTTTGATAAAGTCAACAACAATGCTGGCACAGCTTTTCCTATCGATTGAAAATATGCACCACCAATCATGTTCACAGCAATCAAAGGTGTTGCCAAAAAAATCAATCGTAACGCTGGTACAGTTTGCCTAATTAATTCGGGATCATCGGTAAAGGCTTGCACAATATACTGAGTCAAGCTCATAATTATTGTAAATATAATCAATGCAATTACAGTCGCCGTTTTCATAGATAAGGTTACCAAGGCTTTGACACGGCGATATAATTTTGCTCCATAATTATATCCTAAAATCGGAACGGTTCCTTGTGTAATTCCCAAAACAGGAAAATTCGCAAACATCAACATTCTACTTGCTATTCCATACGCTGATAATGACAATTCTCCTCCATACGCAAATAAAGTATTATTCAACACAACAGACAATAAACTAACTGCTCCTTGTCTAGCTAACGTAACGGAACCAATAGCTCCTATTTCCTTGATAATAGATATATTAGGCTGAATACAGCCTAAATTTATTTTTATCTGAGAATCTCCTTTGATAAAAAACCACAGGGTAAACATCGCACTAGCCATATAAGAAATACTCGTAGCCCAAGCGGCACCTTTGATCCCCATGTCAAACCCAATGATAAATATAGGATCTAATACAATATTAGTCATCGCAGGAATCAACAGCGTTAACATCGCCATTTTGGGATACCCCTCTGCACGAATCACATTATTACTCATCATCGCCCAAGCTAAAAATGGCACTCCAATAAGTGTAATTCCGAAATAATCCCTTGCTGGTTGTAATATTTCACCTTTACCACCAAAAGCATTTAAAAATTCATCTTGATATAAAAAACCAAATAACACAAATAAAAGCGCTAAACTGAGAGTCAACATCATTTGATTACCAAAAACTTTATATGCCTTTTGATCATTTTTTTCTCCAAAAGCTCTTGAAATAATAGAAGCTCCACCAACACCAATAGCCATTCCAATACTTGAGATTAAAAAGGTAATTGGCATCACCACGGTAATGGCACCAATACCATATGCACCAACCCAACGCCCAACAAATATAGTATCTACGATCCCATACACAGACATTACCAAAATACCAATAGACGCAGGAATAGATTGTGCTTTTAATAATTTACGAAGCGGTTCTGTTCCAAAAATTTCTTTGTTTGTAGCCATCGGTATGCAAGATACTCGTTATTCTTGTAATTGTTTCCGAGTAAGTATTGAATTTGACTATAATGCGATTAGCGAATTGCTATCTTTTGCCCTACACGTAACATAGTTTTTGTGGTGATGTGATTGCTCTTACATAAATTTGGTATGGAGACTTGATATTTATGAGAAATTGACGATAGCGTATCACCTCTTTTGATAATATGATAAGTAATTTCCGGTGCTGCTATTGCTTTCGCTTCCTCTAGCGTGTGACATATATGAATTTCTTCTTGATGTCTTGAATTTTGTGTATAAGCTTGAGACCACTTTTTATTCACCCATATTTCAGAAGCTCTCACTTTATTTTCTGGACCGAAATCAAATACATATTCAGGATTGATACAGGTTCCTTTAAAGCGTACTTCTAGATGTAAATGACTTCCCCTAGCATTACCTGAAACACCACCTTTTCCTATAATTTGACCTTTTTTCACAGAATCATTTACTTGAACTAATTGTTTAGATAGGTGAGCGTAAACCATCTCTAAACCATTATAATGACGAATCACCACGACATTGCCATGTCCGTAATGCCACTTTACATAACGCACCTTACCTCCCAACATTGCCAGCACTTTATCTCCTGTGTACAAATCAATATCAATTCCCTTGTGCGCACTTCCTCTCCTCCATCCAAAATGAGATGTAATTACTTTTTTCCTTTTGATAGGTGATGCGAATACACTATCCTTAAAAGTTAATTTAAAAGGATATTCCAAGACGGTATTTTCATAAGGATTGAACCTCGTTGTAATCCAATTTTCGGCTATATAATCTTTTTCAGGAATAATTTCAGGAACCACTAGAACTGGAGTTTTAGAAAACTCCCCTAACACAACTTTTTCTAGAATTTCAATTTCATCATTTTTCTGGAGATTTTTAGAGCGAAAATAACCATCATTCTGTGCAAAGCCAGAAAAGAAACCTAACACCGTGACAACTCCCAGAAAAGACTTTAGTATTTGAATAAAAAAAAGCACCCTACACAACAAATGACATAGATTTAAAATTCAGCCCAAATATACCAACTTTGTTCAAGCAGGCTTTCTCTGAAGTGTTTCAAAAATGTTAAAAATGTTTCCTTGTTACTTTGTCGTATCTTCTTCTTTAAAAAAACGTTTAAAACCAATGCGCTTTAACATTTTTTTCTCCATTGCCCAGAAAAATTTAAACTGACCTACACACCAACCTACGATAGGCAATGTTGTTTGATATACTACAAAGATTAAAAAGATACGAATTGGCCAAAACACCCAAGGGTTTGTTGTTTCATAATCCAATCCAATAAATTCAGTTAGTGGCTTCGCGATGTATGAAGCGAAGGAACCGTTGATAGAAAATGCTATTATAATAAAGAAGATATCCCAATTAGATTCTATTCCCCAACGTTGTTTTAATTTTTCCATTTTCTACCTCTAAATTTGACGGCAAAAATAAACTTTTATCTTAATTCAACATACTTTTTTATTAAGATCTCAAATAAATTATACTTCAATTCCTAATTTAAAGGGTAGAAGAAATAAACCAATTAGTTTAAAAATATTTTTTCTGTATTGAGATCCATACCATCCACTTTAGTTTTCAATAAGTAGATTCCTCTAGAGACATCAGAATAATCTAGATCTATAGCTTCCTCTATATCAGTACGAATGGTGTTTTTAATTAATTTGCCTGAAAAGTCAATTAATGAAAGCTCCACAATCCCGCCGGGAATTCCCATAAGGTTAATTTTTGTTCGACCTTTTGATGGGTTGGGAAAAATAATTAAAGATCCGGTTATGTTAGAAACAACCGTTCCTTCACATTCTTTGTTTGAATTTACTTCTATCAAATCACCAATTTTTCCATCTACATGAAAACGCATATCATCAGTCTTGGCCATCACCTCTTTATTTAAAGAAATAGTAAACGGAGGTGTTCCTTGTAAAATAGTAATTTCAGTTTTATTTTGAATATTTTTAGTAACTAATGAAAGCTTTTCTATGGCGGCAATATAAAAGGAATAACACTCTTTACTAAGTTGTCCCTTGGGAGAAACACAGATTTCATAGGTGCCAGGTGTCAAATGATCTAATGTTATCGATCTCTCAAATTCTTTGTCAACACCATCTAAACTAGCAATACAGGTTACTTCTAAATCCGTATTAATCGTGATTTTACCATCATTATTATCTGGACATGTCTCAGATCTGGTTTGAATAACAAAAGTTGAATTTCCTTTTACTAAGGGACATCCATATTGATTTACCAAAACACCAAGTTTCGTGTTTGGACAATTGTCATAAGCATCAAACACACCATCTCCATCTGTATCAATGGCTGCAATTGGACTTTCCGTCAGTCCAGCTCTTATCAATATAGCGCCAACTGCTCCAACTTTATTATCTGGAAAATTGACTTCAATGCTATTGTGTTCTCTAAGCAGGTATCCAGCAATCTTAAATGATTTGGTAGTAGCATAATCATCATCACCCGCAATTCTGTCCGCGCAATCCTCTAAAGAAACCTTTAGTTTAGTACCATTCAAGGTAATTTCAACCTCTTTAGAAAACGAGATATCTCTATCAATCCCAACACGTAACTCTCCGTACTTTACTCTTTTGTATTCAGGGATCTCAACGGTAAACTCTTTTTTACCAGTAAAACTAGTTACAACATCCTTACTATAATATACTTGTTCATCAATAGTCTGTGTTGCTTGTATTGGGTTCTCGTAGTTCACCACAACCACCAAAGATCCTTGCGGGGCAATAGTCAAATCTTTTAGATCTTCCCTATTGCTCTCAGTTAACTCCGGTCTAAAATCTTCTTTTCTTTTCAACTCCCTCACTTGGTAATTCAATATTGAGTTTTGCGTTACATCATCAATCTCCAAAGAAATTTCTCCAGAAATATCACTTTGATTGTGCAAAACTAAAATTAACTTATTACCATCTACAAAAGCATGTTGTTGAATATCTGGGTCTCTAGAAAAAGACTCTACTCTTCTACCCTTTACATCTTTAAAAAACTGATAAAAATGAATCAATTTTGATTCAGCAAATTTTTCGCTAGTTTTGTCAAAGTTTTCTTTAACCAACAGACTAGAATAATAATAAGGATTCCATCCTGAGGTCTCTAATAAAATAAAAGGAACCGTTTTTTCTACCACATGTGGATGATTCATAAAAGTAAGTGTATTGGCAATTGCACTGTTTACCATTAAAAAATTATCAATGCTTCTTTTTTCCATTTCGAACTCAAATCCATCTCCAGGAAAATAGGTATTTGCCAAGTAATCCAAAGCTTGTTGTCTGTTATCAGTATCTGAGATGTATCCGCCGTGTTCTGATGCAACATAACTCAACTCTCTACCATAGGTATTAAATGTATAGGATGCTAATACATCAAAAACACTTTCCAAAGGCAGACCTGAGGTGACACTACCTATGAAATTTTTATTGTCATGATCCCAACGCATATAATCATAGGTATGAAAAGAATAGAAATCCAGTTCAAAATTAGTATTATCAATAAAATCCACAATTTGATTTAGGTTACCAAAGCCCTTCTTATAGAAATAGGAAACCGACATACAGGGGCCTCCTACTTTGGTCGGTACATTTAATTCATCTACTTTTAGTTTTGCTTTTCTGTGAAACTCATGAAACCTAGGGTCTCCCCAGAATTTCCAGTGCGGTTCGTTCACAAGCTCAAAATAAGCAGGTCTTTGAAAATCAGTATAATTGTATTTTAAAAAATTTGCAACAATCTCTGCAGCAGCGCCATTATTAACAGGGAAATAAGTATCATGAGTATCCTCTTTCGTATAGGATTCCATAAAACTTGGGTACGCTGTATGCCTATCGTGCATGGCTAAATCTTGATTTTCACCTAGCAAAGATTTCATAAGATCGTATCCGGTATCATTAGGGTTTAACTTTGATTTCATATAATCGACATCGATAAATCCAGGCCTATTCGAATCTTCTCTAAAAGAATTCCCCCAACGGTTTTCTGAATAAACCATACCCAAAGCTCTACCTAAGGTTATTTCTAAGTCCTTGAAATAATAATTGATTTGATGGTTATCTAAATTTTTAACAGCTTCTCTTGAAGATCCCGCAAGACTGAAATATTTTTTACGATTCAGATCTAAATGTCCCTCAATAGAAGTATTCACTGATGGAGATACGCTTATCTTAATATTTTGCTGTGCTGTAGATTTTAATGGCATACCTAAATAGCACATAAAAACTGTCAAAACTAAAATGCCTTTTTGATGAATAATATTCACGATGTGATTGATTGGTTTCATGGGTTACCTTTTTTAGAATAGCAATATAAAGGTAGAGCAGTACTCTAAAAAGTAAGAAAACAATTTTAGCCCTGAATAAGACATTTGTTCTGTCGAAATCTTTAACTAACAGTAAATTAACTTCTTTATATAATAACTCTATACTGTTCTTAGAATGTATATTTGAGATGTTTTTAGTGAGCTACAAATATGGATAAGCTTCTCTAAAAAAAATAGCTAATGATTTCTAGTGAGATACAATCCCTAGATTTGGGGTACAAAAAAAGGTCTGATAAAAATCAGACCTTTGAAACTGTGGGTGGAAGACGGGACTCGAACCCGCGACACTCGGTACCACAAACCGATACTCTAACCAACTGAGCTACAACCACCATGTTTAACGGTTGCAAATTTACATTTTTTTTCCAATTTCAAAACTTTTTTGCAACATATTTGTAGTAATATTTTTTACTTTTTAAACATAAAAAAAGGTCTGTAAAAACAGACCTTTAAAACTGTGGGTGGAAGACGGGACTCGAACCCGCGACACTCGGTACCACAAACCGATACTCTAACCAACTGAGCTACAACCACCATGTTTAACGGCTGCAAATTTACACTATTTCAACAATTGTGCAAGCATTTTTTTTAAATTAAATCATCTAATTTTTCTACTGCCACATAACGTTCTGATACAAAACCTTCTGCACTTTCTACTCCAATCAATCTTCCTAGATCATTTGCACGATAGATCACACTATCAATGAAGTTTTTACTCGTTATTGGAGATTCTGGCTCTTTACTATTAGGGTCAAAAAACTGAGAAGCGTATGCTTTTACTGCTTTCGTTTTTATATCTACAAACCCAGTAACATCAACTACAAAATCTGGTTCTAAAGGTTGCCATTGGATATAATGATATACTTTTTTTGGTCTCCAGGCATTTTGCTCCACTCCATCTAAACTCGTTTCAATCTTTCTAAGTCCTGATAAAAAACAAGCGTCCGAAGCCAATTTGCTTCCTTTAGGGTGATCAATATGCCTATCCTCAATAGCATTACACAAAACCACATCAGGCTGGTATTTTCTAATAATTTCTATAATTTTTAATTGATGTTCTTTATCATTCACAAAAAAGCCATCGGCAAAAGCCAAGTTTTCTCGCACAGACACTCCCAGGATTTCTGCCGCAGCTGCAGCTTCTTCATCTCGTATTTCCGCCGATCCCCGAGTACCCAACTCACCACGAGTTAAGTCTAATATCCCAACTTTTTTTCCATTTGCAATTTCTTTCGCAATGGTTGCTCCACAGCTAAGCTCTACATCATCTGGATGCGCTCCTATAGCAAGTATATCTAACTTCATATATTATTCCTTTTCTATCCAAGCAATCATTTCTGGATCATTTGGTTTTGTTTTAGGAGAAATCACTTTTTCTAACTCCCCTTCTCTATTGATTAAATATTTTTGAAAATTCCATTTGACTTTTGAATCCTCTAAACCATTTTTTTTCTTTTCTGTTAAAAAAGAATAGACGTCATGTTTTGAACTTCCTTTCACTTTAATTTTTTCCATCATAGGAAAGGTAACTCCATAGTTTTCTTTACAGAAACTAGAAATCTCTTCTGATGAACCTGGCTCCTGCCATAAAAAATCATTTGATGGAAAACCAACCACCACTACTCCAGCATCTTTATAGGTGTCATATAACTTTTGTAAACCTGCGTATTGAGGTGTCAAACCGCATTTAGATGCTGTATTCACAATGATGATTTTTTTACCTTTAAGCGTATTAAAATCAAACTCATCCCCATACAAATCTGTAACCTTATATTGATAAATATTTTCGATCTCTTGAGTTAAAACAGTATTATCATTGTCTTTAAAATCAATCTTCTGAATCGCAAAAAAACAAAGGACTGATAAAATTCCGTAGTACATATAAGGTGATTTAATAATTCGCATAATCAAAAGTACAAATTCCTTTCCTAAAAATAGGATTGCTTTGTATATTCGCTGCATGGTACGTGTTGTTTTACTTGGTGGCGGGAATCTTGCATTTCATTTAGCAAATACTTTTGCGAAAAATGAACATATTGAATTAATGCAAGTTTACAACAGAACCTTATCCAATATCCAGAAGTTAGAAAAATTCGCTCCAATCACAGATACCATAGAAGATGTGAAAATTGCCGACATTTATATCATTGCAACAAGCGATAATGTAATTGCAGACATATCTTTAAAACTAGGCGACCTACCTGGATTGATTGTTCATACAAGTGGTGCCACAGAAATGGATGTACTCGCCTCAAATAACAGAGGTGTGTTTTACCCGCTACAGTCTTTTACAAAAGAGAAAAACGTTAATTTCAACACAATTCCTTTGTGTCTTGAGACGAATAACAAACAAGACTATTTTATTTTAGAGAAACTTGCCACAGCTATTTCTGAAAAAGTCTATCCAATGACTAGCAAACAGAGAAAGAAACTACATGTAGCAGCTGTGTTTGTAAATAATTTTGTCAATTACATGTATGGGATTGGTGAAAAAATATGTCTTGAAAATAAAATACCGTTTGAAGTTTTAATCCCGCTGATTCAAGAAACAGCTGATAAAATGGAAACCTTATCGCCTTCGCAAGCACAAACAGGACCTGCCATTAGAAACGACAAAGAAACTATTGCAGCTCACAAAAAAGAGCTCAAAAAAGAAGAAACAGAAATATACAACTTGCTCACTGAAGCAATTTTAAATACCCAAATAGATGGAAATAAGTTATAAAGAATTAATGCCTCAAATCGATACTTTTATCTTTGATGTAGATGGTGTATTAACCAATGGAATCGTTACAATTTTTCCTAACGGTGAATTGGTACGTCAAATGAATATAAAAGATGGATATGCTTTAAAATCTGCAGTAGATGCTGGTTTCAATGTATGTATTATTTCTGGTGGCTCTAGTGAAAGTGTCAGGACAAGACTACAAGGACTTGGGGTTACAGAAATTCATTTAGGTGTGCATGACAAAATAAAAGTTTACGAAGAGCTAATTGAAAAATTCAATTTAACTCCTGAAAATGTTCTGTATATGGGAGACGATGTACCTGATTATCCGGTTATGGAAAAAGTTGGATTTGCCTGTGCTCCCAACGATGCGGCACCTGAAATCAAAAAAATATCAAAATACGTTTCTCCTAAAAAAGGTGGCGAAGGCTGCGCTAGAGATGTAATTGAGCAAATTATGCGTGTTCAAGGGAAATGGAAAGGTAAGTTTTATGCTAAATTTGATTAATGTATCTTTAGCTAAGCACTCAACTATATTTAGTTGAATTTTTACTCTAAGAAAAAACTCCTAAATATTGCTATATGAAAACATTAAAGATTTTAGCTCTATCCATAAGCATTGCATCATTGTTTGCCTGTGAACAACAAAAATCTCACCACAAAAAAAACGTTCAAAATGTCGTTGTTCCGAAACTATCAAAAGCCGATAGTATTTTTAACCTAACGATGAAAGCACATGGTGGTGAACTTTATAATCATGCCCATTATTCTTTTGTTTTTAGAGGGAACCGTTATGAATTTCAGAATCAAAACAGTACCTATACTTACTCAAAAACTAGTTCGAATAAAAATTCCATCACCAAAGATATTCTGGAAAATGGTAAATTCTCAAGATATACGAACAACAAGATAATAACGCTCAAAGAAGAAAAATCAAACAGTGCTTTGAATAGTTTAAACTCTGTGATCTATTTTGCAACCTTGCCACATAAACTTGGAGACGCTTCAGTAATCAAAAAACACATTGGAAGTACTACTATTCAAGAACAAGAATATGAATTACTGAAAATTACCTTTTTAAAAGAAGGTGGCGGCGAAGATTATGACGATCAGTTTGTTTACTGGATCAATAAAAAAAATCATCTTATAGATTATTTAGCCTATAGCTATAAAACTAACAACGGAGGAATTCGCTTCAGAGCTGCTTACAACAGAAGGAACGTTTCAGGAATTATTTTTCAAGACTACGTCAATTTCAAAGCCTTAATAGGGACTAACCTAGAGCATCTTGGACAATTATATGAATCGAATCAATTAGAAGAAATTTCACGCATACAAACGGAACAAGTAAGAAAATTAAATTAAAATTTTTCTTGATTAATCAGAATGCTCATATGTTATTTAAAAGCTAGATAGTATATCTTTGTTCTTTTAAAAATTACTCACAATATTTTGCCCATGTCAGCACTTCCAATGCCTTTTAAAAAGCTTCATACAACGATCAAAGAATTGTTAGAAAATTTAGAAATTTCGGAACCAACAAAATTTCAAATAAAAAGCATCCCTGTAATTAAAAGTGGTGCCAATGTTTTCTGCACTGGTCCTGCTGAATCAGGGAAAACAACTACTTTAATCCTAACTACCATGCACAAACTAAAATGTGAAGCGGTAGGTACAGCTCCTAGAGCAATTGTTATTGTTGAAAATAGAGACAAAGCAAATACGCTATATGACACCTTCTCAGCATATACAAGATACAATAGCTTGCGGGTATATTATGCGGATGAAAAATCTCATATAGACTTGTTGAAATCTGAAATTTTTGAAGGTGTAGATGTTCTTATTGCAACACCACAAACCTTAAACAAACTCTTATTGGCAAATGGAGTAAGTACATCTTCATTGATGTTGTTTAATATTGATGATGCAGACTTTCTTTCTCAACGCACTGCATTTTCAACCTTGCTCTCGATCACACCAAGCATCACGAAATGTCAATTTGTACTATATGCACAAAAAATGACACCAAAATTAAATTCACTCGATTCCTATTTTATGGAATATGCGAAAATTGTAAGCGTTTAAAAAAACAATTCTAAGTATATTAAATCCCATCTTTTTAGATGGGATTTTTTTTGATTAACATTTGTTAATCCATAGCTCTTTTCTATCCCAGTTTCTATTTGTAAAATTCTATAAAAACACAGCTAATTTACACTAGTTAGATATAGCTAGTAAAAAAACACTAACCATAACACACTAAAGCACTGAATTACATATATATAAAATAATAGCTAAATTTTAAAACCACTTAAATCAACCAACTATTTATTTTTAACAACTCCTAATATATACGGATAAGGAAATACCAATTTTATTGGGGATTGATTATCCTTTTTTAAGTTTTTAAAATTGTTACCCTTAAAGTAAAATAAGTAATACACCCATAATCGATATGATGGTATGCTTATAATCTTAAAAATAAAGTTATGAGATCAAGAAAAGAAATTAATGGGGTTTCAATGCACCTAATAAGTGGTACACATGTGGTATTACTTTGCTTGAACGTAAATACACAAGCTAGAGAAAACCTATTAGGATTTTATTTAAGTCGTAAAGACATTACTACTGGAAAAGTAAAAAAACTGACAGGAGTTAAAGAGTTTAAAAACAAAGGAAAAATTGATGACAAGGAATTAATTCAAGCATTTCTTTGGGGAGATTATACCGCAAAACCCAATACAACATATTCTTATTCGGCAAGGCCTGTGTACGGAAGTCCTGAAAAAATGGATAAAGGAGCTCCAATAGACATCAAAATATCTACAGAAAACCCTGACGAAGGTACTCATGGTGTTTTTTTTAATCGTGGAACTGTTGGACAAGCCTATGCAAGAAAGTTCAACAATCAAAGTCCAGATAAATTCCCCAATAATGAAGCTTATAAATGGCTATCACGTGGCTTAGAAGAAGCTATGCTTTCTTTTATTAACAATGCAAAAGATTCCAACTATGCTTTGCATGTCGCAGCCTATGAGTTTGACCACGTACCGGTAATCCAGGCCCTATCTGATGCTACAAAAAGAGGTGCTGAAGTAAAAATTATTTATGATCGCTCTAAACGAGGACCTTGGGAAAACACTGATAAAGCTGTAGCAAAAGTACCAGGTATTGAAAAGCACATGATTCCTAGGAGCTCAAATGCTTCTATAAAACATAATAAATTTATTGTTTTATTACACAAAGGAACACCCACTGAAGTTTGGATGGGCTCAACCAACTTTACGAGAGGAGGAATATTTGGTCAGTCTAACGTTGGACATATCGTTAGAGACAAAAAGATTGCGCAAGATTATTTTGATTACTGGACTCGGTTATCAAAGGATCCTCAAATGAAAGACATCAGACCAGAAAATCATGCTCACACACCTACTCCAACTTCTGAACTCAATCAAGGAATCACGCCAATATTTAGTCCAAGACCAGATTTAAGTATTTTAGATTGGTACGGTAATCAAATTAAGGATGCCAACGAATCTATCGGTTTTACAGCTGCATTTGGGGTAAACCAAGAGTTTGCTGAAATCATGAGTAAGGAAGATGAATCCTTACGTTACATTTTACTAGAACACCAGGGAAATACTTTTGACAAGTTTAAAGATACCTCCAATAATAGAATTGCCCTTGGTGCAGTTTTAAATAAAGAAGAAATTAAAGAAGAAGGTTTAAAAGGCTGGGAATCTGAACACTTAACAGGATTAAACGATCATGTTAAATACCTACACACCAAATATCTACTAGTTGACCCTCTAACAGATAACCCGACCTTAATTACGGGATCTGCAAACTTTTCAGAAGCCTCTACAAAAAATAATGATGAAAACATGATCATTATAAAAGGAGATACAAATGTCGTAGACATTTATTTGACTGAATTTGTGCGTTTGTTCAACCATTTTGAATTTAGAGATCAAATGGCAAATCAAGGTTTAGACGAATCTTTATTTAGTGACTATTTATTTGAATCCAATTCATGGACAGATATATATTTCAAGGAAGGGACTCAACATCATATGGAACGTGAATTATTCAGTTAATTAAAGATTTCTTCTAAATAAAAATTTATGAAAAAAACAAAGGAGCAGCAAATAGGTGGAGATGTCTGCAACGACAAACTAAAATCCGAATTAATATTCGCTGAAGGTCAACATCTTACTCACACCAACAAAGAAGCTTTATGGGAACTTTTTGAAGCAATTGGAAGCAATTGGTCCAACACCATCTACAACTCAAACAACCAACGGAGTTCTTGGTATGAAATGATCAAAGCAAAAACAGAAAATGCTCCAAATTATACCGGAGAGTACGTAAATGCATTATACGTAATAAATGAGTTAAAATCAATTTATGGTACTGAAGAAGCTTTTAAGAGATTATTTTTTGAGAGTGGTGTTGATAACGATTTACCTCCCACTACCAGATTGGCTCATTGTAAAATTTATGTTGTAAACGAATTTATCCGGATGCAGATCACAGCAGGTGGCTTTAAAAGTTGGGGGAATAAATATGGCGGAGAAAAAGGTAAAAACTATCATGGTTTTTTAAGCGGAACTCGCTACAACCGAGAATCAAAGGTAAGAGCATACCAACCAAAAAACAAAGATAACAACCATGAATGAAAATTTTGATTATATCATTGTGGGAGCCGGTGTTGCTGCTGCTACGATAGCCAAAGGATTGCTAGAACACAAACACGACACGTCCATTTTAATTCTTGAGGCTGGACCTGAAATTATTGCAAAAGATCGTCGTTTTTGGTGGGACTATATTACAAAAGGAGAACGACCTTACACGTATACTTATGATCAAAAATGGGAAGCAGAAAGCACAGGAAATATTGAGTATCAAACAGAAGGTGTTCGAGTAAAAGCATACGGTGGTTCTACTATGCACTGGGGAGCTTGGTGTCTAAGATTTAAGCCAGAAGATTTTAATCTTTTTTCTAATACCGGAGAAGGCGCCGATTGGCCAATTAATTATGAAGACCTTGAACATTATTACAATAAAGCCGAAGCGTATTTATCTGTATGTGGTGATGCTTCTGAAAATTGGTTTCCTAGATCAAAACCCTACCCTGTACCTCCATTTCTTTGGACTGCAGCAGATGGCGAAATGATAAAAGCCTGGGAACAACTCGATGTAACATACCAAGAAGGTGACCTAAACCCTGGAACAAAAGAAAAAATAAAATCGGGCAAAATGCCTATCGCAAGGTACAGAAAATGCATGACTACCGGAAGCTGTAAATACTGCCCTATTGGAGGAAGGTTTAGCGCTCAATATATACTTGATGATTTAAAAAACGATAAAAGATTTGTGAATTTTGAAGTCCGAACAAACGCTCCTGTTCATCAAATTAATGTAAAAAGTAAAAACACTATCGAGTCCGTTAGTTACACAAATAATCTGAACGGTGAGGAGATCACAGTGTATGGTAACAAAATAATAGTTGCATCTGGTGCTTATAACGTACCAAAATTATTGATGGCTTCGAAAAGTAAATACTGGACAGAAGGTATCGGAAACGATCATGATTTAGTAGGTAGATATGTGGTATCACATTCTATGTTAAATGTAGTGGGTAAGGCAAAATCAAACCCAAATGGTTGGTTTCAAGAATACGATTTCCCTACGCTAATGTCTCACAGTTACAACACTAAAGAACATCAGAAAAAAGGTAAAATTTTCATGTTTAAAAACAGAACTACACCAGATACAGATATTGCTCAACTAATGATTGATGGTAAATCAAGAGAAGAAATAGATCGAGTTGTATACGGTGAAATGAAAATCAATTTACAAGCTTTCCTAGAAGAAAAAGGTAAATTTTCAAATAGACTGATAGCTAAAGAAGGTACGGATCGTTTTGGCCTACCCCAAACATCAGTTCATTTTAGCAGAACTGAGGAGGAAACAAAAAATGCTAATGATCGGTTAAAACTACTAGAAGATGTTATCACTAAAATGGGGCTAGAAATCATCTCTTCAAAAGTAGATAAACCCGGAGGACATCACACAACGGGAACTGCTCGTATGGGAACTTCTCCAGAAAATAGTGTCACCGATAAATATATGAAAGTACACAATACAGATAATTTATTTATTTGTTCCAATGCTGCTTTCCCTACAGGATCCGCAGTTAACCCAACACTTACACTTACTGCCTTATCATTTAGGCTCGTAGAACATTTAATTAGTCAATAAACACTCAAATACATGATTGCAACACCCGAAATATATCAAAATTCCTTTCAAGAAAAAGCCTTTCGAACTAACAACATAAATGAATTAATAAATCATTCTAAATCCGTTGAAGACATTCATGAGGATAAATTATTTGTCTTAAAAGAATTATTAAATAGTGCGGTAATATTAGAATTTGCTACTATCCCTATCTACTTACAAGCCATGTGGTCTATCAAAGACAACAACTGTGAAGTAGCCAAATCCATCAGAAACATATTTCAAGAAGAAATGCTTCATATGGCAATGGTTTGTAATATGATTGTTGGAATTGGTGGAGAACCAAGAATTTATGATCCGAAATTTGGATTAAAATTTCCCTCAGGCTTACCAGGAGGGGTTCATCCTGATTTGTTTTTACATTTAGAAGGGTTGAGTGACCGTTCACTTAGAAACTTTATAGAAATTGAATTACCAGATGCCGTTGCGGACATCTATGATTACGAAACAGGCGAACTTGTAAAACTTTGCGGTTTATACAACGCTGATGGGACACCGGGAAAAGCTAACACCAATCATATTCACAACACCACAATAGGTCAACTATATGATCGAATTAATGAGCTTTTCCAAGAACTACAGCCAGAAATGGATGTGGAAAGACAATTAGCAGGGCCTTTATCATGGTGGGTAATGGCAGATGCAACAAGTGTATCTAAAGCAATTGACATGATTAAGGAACAAGGAGAAGGATCTGAAGATGTTGGTCCGGAAAGTACCGGAATGGATAATCTTGCTCATTTTTACAGATTCTGGGAGGTTTTTCAAGGCAAAAAAATAATTGAAGAAAACAACAAGTTTTATTTCAAAGAGGAGCTGCCTAGACCTGATGCCTATAAAACTGCCAGAATACCTGATGGTGGCTATCAAAAAGAAGATGTTGATGAAAAAGTATGGCACCTTATTAGAGAGTTTGATATAGCTTATACAGATTTAGTGAAATTACTTGAAAATGCTTGGGCTATCGGGGGACGTGGACAAGCGGCCTTGGTAAATGCTATCGAGGTTATGTTTAAACTAGAAAAATATGCAATTCCACTAATGCAAACACCTATACCTAATAACACTAAAGGAGAAACATACGGTCCTTGTTTTAGAATGTTATAATCCAAATAAAAAATAAAAACTCAAAAAATATATTATGGGAAGTTTTGTCGAAATCAATGACACATTACAACTAACAGAGGAACAAGGCTTCCCTGTTGAAATTTTTAACTTAGAGAAACACCAAGTCAACCCTGTCACACTGAAAGATGTGGAAGGTAGAATTTTCGAATTTAAAAATAAACCAAGTGCTCGTATTTTTCAAATAGATCCAGTTAGAGTTTATTTTGCTCATAACATCAATGGTAAGTGGTTGTTTTGGGGAAGAGTATTAATTCAATCTCAAAAGGTAGAAAAATCGCTAAATGACGATGGTTCTTGGACAGAAGGCTCATGGAAAACATCGGGAACCTATAAAATTCTAAATGTCTATAGTCCGGAGTATCAAAAAACATTTACTACAAATGAGGCACCTGACGACCGAAACTATTACAAATAGTCACATGTCAAACTGCCAAGAATCACAAAAATCAGTATTAAAATTAAGCCAAACTAATTTAGATATTGAAGATCCGGGACTAAAAGATGTTTTTGAGGATATTCAGGGAAATATTTTGAAAAGTCATGGTCGTGCCTATTCAAAGCATGTATTTTTAAAATTAGGCGATGACATTCATCGAAATAGAAAATTTTTAAACGCCTTAGCTCCCAAAATCACATCAGCATACACACAACATCAAACCTCAATTGATCACAAAGAAAACGGCAAAGAACACATTTTTACTGGTTTTTTGTTAAGTCATACCGCCTATAAAGCACTTGGAGTTGATGCAAAATACATCCCAGATGACAAAGCATTTGTGGCTGGGATGAAAGATACAGAATTTCAATATGACACTGGCCCTAAAGGAGTACATGCTAGAACAAAGAATCCATTAAACGATACGATAGAATCATGGGAAACAACATTCCAAAACAATATTGATCTATTAATCATTTATGGCTATGGAAGCTCTCAAACGAATGCTGTGATAGCAGATAACACTCTTTGCGATGAGGTAAAAAAACTAAAAGAGCTATTAGCGGGTACTGGTGAAATTCTTGGTGTTGAAAATGGCTATGTTTTAAAAAATAAAAATGATACCACTATAGAACACTTTGGTTTTGCAGATGGGGTTAGTAACCCTGTTTATTTCAAATCTGATATGGAGCGCTTACAGGAAGTTGACAAATACAACCCGACAGGTTCGTTTGGATTAGTAGCCACAGAAGACCCAGGAGGTGTATTCGCTGAAAGAAGTTACGGAAGCTATTTCGTTTACAGAAAACTTCAACAAAATATAAAAGGGTTTAAAGAGCAAGCCAAACAATTCTCAGACCTTTTATCAAAAGCAACAAATTCAAAAGTAAGTGAAGAGTTTGCCGCTGCATTAGCAATTGGAAGACATAAAAATGGAGCTCCTTTGGATGAAAACATTACCTCTGATACTGGTGAAATCCCCAATAATTTCAATTTCGCTAATGATACCCATGGATTCAAATGTCCATTTCAATCCCATATTAGAAAAACCAATCCTAGGGGTGATACGGCGGTACGAAATGGTGTTCCTATATTCAACGAAAGAAGCAAACGAATTACAAGAAGAGGTATCAGTTATGGAGACAAAAACCTGACCCCAGATAAAGAATGGACAGATGCAGGACTCCTTTTTCTTTCTTGTCAAAGCGATATTGAACAACAATTTTTGGTAACGCAAACCGGCTGGTCAGACAACCCTAATTTCCCTATTAAAGGAATTGGTACCGACCCAATAACATCCGGGCAGAACACAACGATTGACAATCAATCAAAACAATGGAAAATTAAAATCGGTGACAAGTTAATAGAATCCGAGTTTGGCTTTCAAGATTTAATCAAGGTACGTGGAGGTGAATATTTTTTCGCCCCTAGCCTTTCTTTTTTTAAAAACTTAATAAATAAAAAATAATATGACAGAAATTGGTTACAAAGATTGGCGCGTAGTACAATCTATCGAATTAGGAGCCTCTGCGGAGGAAATTTGGAATGTTATCGGTGGTTTTTTTACCATCCATGAATGGCATCCAGATATTACAGAATTAAATGTTTTAAAAGAACAAACAGAAACAAGGGAAATAAGAAGACTTTTAACATTTCCGGGGCAACCAAAAGCTATTGAAGAATTGGTAATGATGGATAATGAAAATTTCCATTACCGATACAAATGGCATGCTGGAGAATGGGGAGAAGCCATCCATAACTATTATTCAGATCTAAGAGTATTCGATATCAAAGGAGGAACCTCTATTGTGCAATGGGTTGCCACTTTTTACTACAAAGAAGATGCTATATCTGAGTTTTATCAAAATGGATTTGATGAATTATTGAAAAGATTTCCAATTAAAAAATAAAAATTTATATCATGAGCGAAACAAGAATATTAAAGCCGAACGAAGGAAAAACAACAAAGATTACAGGATTTGATGCTATCTACAAAACAGAAAAAAGTGTTACCGGTGAGTATTTAGATTATTTTGAATTGGTAGTACCTGCGAAACAAGGTGCCCCATTACATATTCACCATAAAAACGATGAAAGTTTACAAGTAACTGAAGGAACATTCACTTTTCAGGTTGACGAAACAGTTTATGATGCACCCGTAGGAACGTTCATTTATTTACCACGAGGTGTAGCTCACAAATTCACAAATGTTGGAGATACCGAAGGTCGTTTGATTGGTACATTTACCCCATCAGGAACATTTGACTTTTTCGATAAATTAACAGAAGTTGATTCTGATGACTTTGAAGAAATTCAAGCATATTCGAAAAAATATGGACACGAGGTTTTAGAGGTAGGAACTTATTAATTTTTCAAAATGACATCATCTAGACTAGAAGCTTTTAGTGATGGGGTAATAGCTATTATCATCACAATTATGGTTTTAGATTTAAAAGCACCCAATGAATATACTTTAGTTGGGTTTTATGAGGTTGTCCCTAAATTCATTGGGTATTTTGTGAGCTTTCTTTATGTAAGCATTTATTGGGTCAACCACCATCAACTCTTTAAAATTGTTGAAAAAATAGATGGTAAGGTATTGTGGGTAAATCTATTATTGCTTTTTTGGCTTTCTTTAATACCCTTTTCAACTAGTTGGATTGGTGAGGGAAACCACCATACAGATATTACTCCTGTATTACTCTATGGTTTTATTTTATTGATGAGCCAATTGTCATTTATGCTTTTAAGAAGTTACATTATTAAAATCCATGGTAAAGAATCGAAGGTGTCTGAAATGCTAAGTAAAAAAACAATAGATTTCAGTTGTGCCTTCGTTTGTTTGGCCGGTATATTTCTATCCTTTATGAATACATATATCTCTATGGGACTCTTCTTATCCGCAGGCTTTTTAAAGGTTCTTAAACTTAGGAATTTTTCGAAAAACTCCTTTGTATAATTCAAAAACAAACCACTCTAGTAGACTTTTTGACTTTAGAGTGGTTTTATCTTAACTCTTAATACTCCACAATTAATTAGTGAAATACACTAGAAAGTATTACATTTTTAACAGCTATCGCTTCAATAGTCTTATCATGATTATCTTCTGAAATAAGAATAGGCAGCTCATTCTTTGGTACATTTATCCTACCGTGTGACCCTTGAATCATCTCTCCTTTTAAAGGGATAAAATCAAATAAAACTCTGAATCCCATTTTTTTTAGTAATAATTTAGCTACTACTTGAAGTTTAACAGCCGTCTTATCTGTATCTAAAAACATCTCAACAGGATCATAGCCAGGCTTATCATGAATCGCAACCGTTCTAGCAAAATCAGGTGCCTGCTTATCATTTTTCCAATAATAATAGGTAAACCAAGAATTCTTTTTGGCTACTACCATAAAAGTCCCTGAACGTTCTTTATGCCATAATTTTCTTTGTACTTGTTCTTTTTTATTTAAAACTTCCTCCACCCCATCTATGTGAAGCAATAGTTGATACACTTTTTCCTCTACTTCCGGAGTACAATATACATGTGCAACTTGATGGTCTGCTACCGCAAAAGCCTGACTTGCACCTGCATCTAATAATTCTTTATTATTTTCAGTACGTACCTGCAACAATCCAGAATCACGGAGTACTCTATTCAAATGAATTGGAGAATCTACAGGAGAAATACCATATTCAGAAAGGACAATAGGCTTTACATTTTTCGATTCATAATACTGGATCAAATTTTTAAGCAGATCATCTATTTCCTTGATATCCTTTTTTACGTCATAAGAATCAGCTTTGTATTTTTGAAAGCAATAGTCCAAATGAGGCAAATAAATTAACTGTAAAGTAGGATTGTATTTTTCATGCACATATACTGAGGCATCTGCAATCCATTGACTTGATTTTATCGTTGTTCTGGGGCCCCAAAAATCAAACAAAGGAAAAACACCAAACTTATCCTGCAATTCATCCCTTAAACCAGTAGGAACACTATAGCAATCTGGCTTTTTCAAACCATTGGCCCAATATTGCGGTCTTGGTGTAACAGAATAATCTACAGATGAATACATATTATACCACCAAAACATATTAGCACAAGTAAAATTTTCATCCCTTTCTTTACCATCGTCCCACAAACTTGGTACTTCTACTATTTTATTAGATTGTTTCCAAAACTGAACTTCAGATTGTTCTTTGTTATACCATCCATTTCCAACAATTCCATGTTCCGACGGAGATTTACCTGTTAAATAAGTAGTTTGCATTGTACAAGTAACTGCAGGTAATACTGGAGTAATTGTAGCAACATTTTTTTCTTTTTTGCTCCATTTAGAAATAAAAAGACTGTTGTCCTCTAATATCTTTGAAGTTAGTCCAACTACGTTTATTACTACAGTTTGCTTCATCTAATTATTTAATTTGGTTCAAAACCCATTTCATTTCCCTTGTTACTGCTGATGTGATATCCGTTTGCATTTGATTAGGTAAAACATCCCAAGTATATGTTTCAATTTCTAGATGCTTTGTAAAAGACCTTAATTTCCACAACTGTAAAACTTCTATCAAGTCATCTTGTGTAGATTGCAATTTTTGATAATCTGCAAGAAATATTGGTACATGATAATGCGTTCTTAATTCCTCAAAACTCAATGAACTCATAGCTTCTATGGCTACATCTAAATCTGGAAATTTATGATACTCTCCGTCTTTTGACTTAATGATTGCTTGATGAAGGTAATTCGGTTCACAAAACTCCTGTAGGAACTTTTGTAACTCCAAGCTTGAATAAGCACCGTCCATATTACATTTCAAAGCAGAGCTTAATTGTAATTTTCCTATTTTAATTCGATGCGTTTCCATCATATTAACAACTTCCAACGGTTTTTCATAAGCCACAGCAGCATGACAAATATCAAAACACAATTGAACATGCTCTCGGATTGCTGATTCAGCTTCCGACTTTGTACACTTCACGAGATCCATTAACTGATTTACTCCTCTATCTATGAGGTAATCATTATAAAACTGAACAAACTCAATGGAGTTTTCTATAATTCCATCCGGCTCAGGTTCAATATCTAAATGCATAGACTTACCTGTTCTCAGCTTAATTTTCATTAAATGCTCCACTACCTCTATTATGGAGGTACAAGCCTGACTTTTAGCCATTTCTAATTCTAACTCAGAAGCATGCCAAAATTTATAGGATATGGGAGAAGTTGAGATCCCTCCTTCCATAGAATCTGGCAACAATTCTCCTAGAATATCGAACAGCTGCTTTGTATATTGCTTTCTCGTGTCATTTGTCCAATCCGGTGCATGAACCTGATCCTTTATCACTTCGTCATGAAAACTGCCAAACGGAAAACCATTCATTGTATATACATACAATTGGTTCAACGTTAGCCACTCTTTAAACTCCAATAAAACGGAAGGTTTACTCAATTCTACTGCAGCCAGGTTTGATAAACGCAGTCCAACTCCAAAAGCTCCTTGAGGCGAAATTCTATGTTTCACTTCTATCACATACGTTTTTAAATTATCAAATATTTCTTGCCATGTTTCACCGGCATGAATATTAGTGCAATAACTTAAATCTCCATTTCCTATTCTCATATACCTTGTAATTGTGATACAAACTGATCAATATAAGCAACTGATTGATGAAGTTTAGAATCCTCCATCTCATTAATTTCCTCTCCTATACCAATAGCTTTTAATAACATAATAGTTAGTTTCCCTCCTAAATGTTCTCTAAATTCTTCTAAACCTCTTAATAATTCAGGATTGATTTTTGAACGATCGTCAGAATTGAAAAGCAACAAAGGGTTCAATTCAAATTTTAATGAATGAAAACAACGTACTATCCTTAACAACTCTTCTTCCGATATAAAACCTTTAAAATATGAATAACAACTATCTAAAACGATACCTACAGCAACCGCTTCTCCATGGGTTAGCTCATAATTTGTTAAGTTTTCTAATTTATGAGCGGCCCAATGTCCAAAATCCAACGGTCTTGATGAACCTTGCTCAAAAGGGTCTCCTGCCGTTGCTATATGCTCTGTATGCAATTCGGCACATCTAAATATCAAATAATCAATAGCCCCTTTATCCCTTTTATTCAAAAGGCTAACATTAGATTCTATCCATTCAAAAAACAGGCTATCTTTAATCAAAGCAACCTTAATTGCTTCAGATATACCAGAGCGATAATCACGATCCGATAAACTATCTAAAAAACGAGCATCGTTAATTACAGCAAAAGGTGGTTGGAAAGTTCCCAAAAAGTTCTTTTTTTCAAAATAATTGAATGAATTCTTTACCCCAACTCCAGAGTCATTTTGTGATAATACTGTTGTCGGAATCCTAATCAAACGAACCCCTCTATGGGCAATGGCACTCGCAAACCCAACCATATCCAATACAGCTCCTCCTCCAACGGTGATGATAAAGGAATGTCGATCAATTTTTTGAGTGTTTAGTAATTCTAAAACACTTTCAACTGCTTGCCAGTTATTTTTAACAAGTTCTCCTCCATCTACAATTAAAGGTGTTACCTGTAAACTTATATTTTTATGATACGACTGAAAATACTTTTTTATCTTCTCTATTAAGTAACTATGATGAACAAACATCCCTCTGTCTAATACGACCACAACTTTGGCTGTACCTATACTTGGAACACTATTCAAAACATCTTTTAAAAAAGGGTTCTCTGTTCCGAAAACATCCTCTGTAAAAGAAATGTTATAATTGAATTTAACTTCAAAATTTTGTTGTATTACTTTATTCATATTTTACAAACCTAAATAATCATTCTACTCATTCTTATCTTCAACCTTCTAGGTTACTGCATAACGTTTTGCTATCAAAACAGACAAAGGCAATAAACATAAAAGCAATAATCCATGAATCGGATTCGCAAAACCAGCAACATAAATAGCATTGAGTGGAATTAAAGACAACACACCTGTCTTAACAGCCTTCATTATCTTTTCTGGAATATTATTTTTTATCGCCTTAATCTTTGCATTCAAGTTAATTCCATACCAAAATAATAAAAAAGGGATCGCTGCATAGGTATTTAAGTATCCTTTAAATATTAAAACTATAAAAAAACAGACAACAGAAGTGTCCAATAATATAGCTTTTAGAATGGCGTTTCTATTGTTTCCTTGTGCTTCTTTTTGACCAACCAAGGTAATGGCTCCAACAAATAGTAACGGCACAAAACCAATAAACCACATAGAGCTAACTACCCCAGGAATAATACTCATTCCTAACAATAGGTTTGTTGCTCTACATAATCCCATATTTATGGGACCTAATACAGCATGATGCTTGGCATATTTATCATAAGACAAAGCCAAAACAGCAGTAATAGCTGCTAAAACTCCACTAAAAACAGATACATTTAACGCACATATTATCCCCACTACAAACAAAACTACCCCAAAATAGATAGCCTCTTTTTTTGTAATAATACCTCTTGGTAATACTCGTTCTGGTCTATTTATTTTATCATCTTCAAAATCAAAAACATCGTTAAAAACAATTCCTCCACCATAAAGTCCAATCGTGGCAATCATCAAAAGCATACTTGAATTAAACAATGTTTGTTCAAAACCATTATTAAAAACTCCTGCAATTGCCAACCCAGCAACAATATCTGAAATGGCGGTGATGATATTTGCCGGACGAGCTAATTTTATAAAACTACCTAACCTCATGTTAGTTCTTGATAATATTAGAGTATGTTTTTTTTACAAACTCTTGTCCACGTAACACGGAATTCCCATTCAACAATTCCTGTTCTTCAATTTTCATTTCTGTAAGCCAATCAGCCTCATTAAATTGGCCACTTTGTCCATATACGTCTAAAGCATTTTGATAACATGTAAGGTGCATATCTTCTTTAGAAACACCTCTTTCTAACATTAGCGCAGCAGTCTTAGGAACTGCTAAAGGATCACTCACTCCCCAATCGGCAGAACTATCAACAATGATTCTTTCAGAACCATATTGTTTTACAACTTCCACCATTCTTTCGTTCCCCATTTTTGTATTAGGGTAAATAGTAAATGCAGCCCAATACCCACGATCCAAAACATCTTTTACTGTTTCTTCATTGTTATGATCTATCACTACCATGTTTGGAGCAACACCATGTTCTTTTATTACCTCCATACTCCTAAGAGTACCATTCTTTTTATCTCTGTGTGGTGTATGGACCATAATTGGAAGATTCAATTCTTTTGCCAATTCTATCTGCTGTCTAAAATATTTATCTTCAGCAGCAGTTTGATCATCATAACCAATTTCTCCAATGGCTACTACCCCTTCTTTAGCCGCATAGATCGGAAGTAACTCCATTACTTCTTCCGCCAAAGCCTCATTATTAGCCTCTTTAGAATTCAGTCCGATTGTACAATAATGTTTAATTCCGAATTGAGATGCCCTAAAACGTTCCCAATTGACTAAACTATTAAAGTAATCTTGAAAGGAACCTACCGATGTTCGCGGTTGTCCCATCCAAAAAGCGGGTTCAATAATAGCAACAATTCCTGCCGCTCTCATAGCCTCGTAATCATCTGTAGTACGAGAAACCATGTGTATATGTGGATCAATAAAATGCATTTGTAAAAGTTTAATTATATAGTGTAGTGTTTATGTATTCTTTTCCAATAGTATTCCAAAATTCTATTTCATAAATTTCAGATCCACTATTGATATTTAGTACTTTCGTGGCAGCATTCTTTTCTAAAACATCGCTTGAATTTTTAGCTTTTGTTAATGATGTTTTCATTTCGTCATTATTGGTCCCAATCATAAGTTGCCAAAGTTCTGGAGTAAATGTTCTACCTGCCGCCCAGCGTTCTTTAACATAATCATTAGCTACTAGTGCTAATTGCTTATTGTTACGTTGCTGTAAATTGTAAATTAAATATAAAGGGCGAAAATTAAATATCCCTTTTAGAACAAGTTGATTCCAGCTATTCTCAGACAAAAACGTTGCCGCAAACGGATTGTTATGTGCAATAGCATCGTATACCGTAATTACGTTACTTCGAATCCCCTCTTCTATAAAACTCGTAAAATCTTCTGCGTTTTCAAGGAAGTAAAGACTTTTATATAAATCTTCTTGTTCTTTATCACTTGCAGTATTCTCAAGTTTCTGAAGAATTGATTTATTGTTTTCTATTTTTAAACGCGACATCATCACCGCTCTTGATAAAGAGTGTGTGTTCCATTGTTCACCACAGAAAGAAGGATAAATAACATCCAACTCTTTAAGTTCTTTTTCTGTATAAGCAACAGCTTCTTTTGTAATAAATCTTTGCACTAAACTATAAGACAATAAAAATTTATTTCCAGTTGTATCTTTATCAATTTTATGAAGACTTGAATCTAACCATTCCTCTTCTTTTTGAGGTAAATGATTCCTTAATATTTTTTCTAGAAACACTCCTTTATTAATTCCCGACATATTCCTTTCTTTCTTGATATTATTTGCCTGCAGTTTGTTTTAATTCAATTAAAATAACCACTGCAACCGTTTCTAAAATTACTTTCTTATTATTAGATAATCAAATGCTTTTCAAAATAAATCTATAACTTATTATTTCATCACGCTAATCCTTTATTTTATAAGGATATACTATTGCTTAATCGTTTAAGCAAATTATACATTCATCTCTAAACCCTATTAAAAATCCGATAACAAACATGCTATCGGACTAATAACTAACAAAAGTCTAATTCTGTTTAACAAATATCATGCTAAAATCATGATACTCGCTCTAAATCAACTTTTAGTGAGGCTTTTTCATTTTCCGTTAAATCTTGAGAAACGACATACTCATAGCTTGGTCCTGCCACAAACCCAGGATTATTAGGATCAGGCAAAGCCATTAGTTTTAATGCATACAAGCGCAATGCATACATAGATCCCATGGCATTACTTAACTTCTCTGGAGCCCCATTAAACGTATCATGTAAACCGTTTAATAAATTGGTATAATTATAATTAAATAATTTACTGTTCAAGTACGCCAATGATGAAACGGAATAATTACTCGTTTTAGGATTTTCAGTCATATTTGGTACTTCATTTTCATAAAAAGGAATGGTTTCACCTGAGTAAGAATATCCCACTTTAGCATTACTATCTTTTACTAATTCTTTTCCTGCAAAAATTTCGGCAAATCTGTAATAATGAGCGGGCTCACTTGGTGTATCTCCATCATTATCGGTATCTACAAAAGGATCAGTCGCACTACCCTCACCTTGATCTACAATAATTTCAATGGCTCTTTTAGCACTCGCTAAATCTGTTATCGCAAAAAGCTCAGATTCAGGAAACCAATTAGGGTTTACAACTTGCTTAGTCACATCACCTTTAAAAATCGTATCTCCTTTTAATTGAGCAATAATTTCATAGATCTCCAATAATAAGGTGATATACTCATAATACTCACCAATAGTCAAAGAATCTTTCTTTTCTAATATAACAACTCTTGCTTCTAGCTGTGATTTTAAATTAGTAGCTCCCTCTAAATTATTTGCTTTTAATTTAATATCGATAGGATTTTCAGGCTCTTCGATAACCATAAAAACATTTTTAACCAAATTCTTAGAAAATTTTGCAATTGGTACAATTAAACCTGTTTCAACACCTCCTGGCAAAGGACCGGGATAGTTTGGAACAAATTCTGGTTTATTCAAAACAGGCTCGCCTTTTATGGCATTCAATAAGTTACATGCGATAGTTAAGTGAAGCATTTCTTCAATAACAACGGAATGAATTAACCCAGCTATTTTAGTGTTTTTTGTATTCGCTAGAGAAAACATTGCAGTTAAATATGGTGGAATTGTAGCATGTTCTAACTCAATTGCTGTTTGAATTGCACCTTTTAATTTCTCAAGTGAATCTATCTTTTTGTTTTTTAGTAAAATCATAATATTCTATAAGTTTTTCTAATTTGTTTCCATAGTTTCGTTCTTCTTCTTTTCACTTAGAACACTGTCTAAATAGTTTAGAATCATCTGTTGTTTGTCTCTAGACAAATCCCTTGTTACCGGCATATAGTTTGGATCAGATACTTCTTTGCCAAAAACAAATTTTAGAATTTCAGCATGTTCATCGACTACCTCTTGATTTGATAATTTGAATACTCCTCTTGACATAATTGGATACAAATTTGAGTATTGTTGCATTGTTGGCTGTAAATCAGCCCAAGTAGGATTCTTTACAACAGCAGCATCTACATTATCAAAAACCATAATACTGATAAAGTTTATCGGATTACAATCTGCAAAAAATTCACCTTCTAAACTATAATTCAACGCATACAACTGACCATCAATAAACGCTCTTGGATTCCCTGGATCCGAAGCATTTAATTTGACCTCCGCGATACCTTTGGAATCTGTCTCTGTGGCTGCCGTAAAACTTAAAGCATTCTTAGGAACTCCCAAAATTGGATTATTGGCACCTTGCAATAAATTTGTAGTATCATCATTCAACACAATAGCACTATTCTTTAATGGCTTACCATATTGAGTCGCATAAAATTTAACCGTTGCTTCATCATTCGGGTTCATCCTAAAAACATAGGTATCTGCAACCACATAATTTTTCTTCTCTTCCAGCATCGGCGTTACCGTTTGTTTCAAGCTTAAACTACTTGTTTGGGTAGAGGAATAATCTAAAATCACCAATGGATTATTTTGAATCAAGACTAAATTTTCAGGAGATAGTTGAAATGTACAAATTCCCGAATCTTGTTCGTACCAGACTGGATCAGTATAATTTACTGCACCTAAAAACACATAATTCGGATCCTCTTTTGTTCCGTTATTAATTGCTAATGTCATGGTCGCTGTTTCAACAATACCTACATTGGCAGTAGCTATCTGTTCTGCTTTTCCTTCAGTATCTATTATCTGAACAGGTGCTTCTGGCGCAATTCCAAATTGCAAGGAATTCGATAAATTCAAAACAACTTGGCTTAATTTTTCATCCACTATCGCCATTGCATAATTAACTGTTGGAATACTTGGAAACAACTGTCTTCCTTGAATATGATGAATTGGTTCATCATCAAAAACAGGTCCGATACTCCCCACCATTCTACCAAGTGTAAATTCTGGAGAGGTATGATCTCCATTATATCTATCCACGGTAAATTGTATTGACAACTTTTCTTTACTTGTTTGCATTAACTCTTTTAAATACCTAGAACCAGAGGTTTCAATATTTTTCCAATCTAAATTTTTCAATTGAGATTGATAAGTTGCAGCTGCCGCTGCATCACGAGATTTATCTGTAGACCTATTAAACCAAATATTGGTAAAAGCTGCTACATCGTAATCACCTGAAAGATAAACTTGATCGCCTTTTCCAATACGAACGATCAATCCCCATATTTCTGAAACCATTTGCTGCTGTGAATCCAAATCCACCATTTTTCCAGCAACCCTTGAATCAGTATCCATAATATTCATACCGATAATGGGATCCTTTTTAGGATCTTTAGTACTAGTTCCGTCTAAATAGGTAACACTTTGAATTTTCAGATCTATTAATCTAAAGTTACCTGTACCTGTTGGGTTCCACCAACCATTGGCATTTTTTTCATCTTGAAATTCTTGATAACTCGACTGAAATGTGGCATTATTGAAATGATTAGGATCATTGTTTACCGTGGATACATCCGACTGAAACCTTCCTGAAAAGGTGAGCCTAGGGCTTTGTAAATAAGACATTTTATTTTTTTTAGTTGATTATTTATTCAATCATTATGAGTACAAACATTTTGATTAAATTTAGTATCAATATTAAAGATTTCGAGAAACTGAAATTTTACAAATTCCATAAACACCCTAATTTTAAGTATAAGTGTATTTCCTAAACACACGATCGTGAAGGATAATTTTATTTATTTGAATAGCAATTCAAGGAACTTCTCTTGTATTTCAAAAGGATTGTTATATTTGTTCAAAGTGACGAACTACTTAACATTATAAAATGATAGAACTTTCCGGAATTATAATACTTGGAATTTTAGCACAATGGTCAGCTTGGAAATTTAAAATACCTGCCATTTTACCTTTAATTTTAATTGGTCTTTTAGTGGGACCTGTTGCTTCTGAATGGCTTAGCTCTGATGGTACTAAATGGATTGAACCAGTATGGAATGGTGAAAAAGGATTATTTCCTGGAGAAAGTCTTTATTACTTTGTCTCTCTTGCTATTAGTTTGATTCTATTTGAAGGAGGGTTAACGTTGAAATTAAACGAGATAAAAAATGTTGGTCCCGTTATTACGAAATTAATAACTATCGGTTCTGCAGTTACTTTTTGGGGAGCTGGATTTGCTGTTCATTTTATTTTTGAACTGTCTTGGCAAGTTTCCTTTCTATTTTCAGCCTTAATCATTGTGACTGGTCCAACTGTAATCACTCCGATTTTAAGAAACATTCCTTTAAAGAAAGACATCTCAGCTGTTTTAAAATGGGAAGGAATATTAATTGATCCTATTGGAGCATTGGTTGCCGTATTGGTATTTGAGTTTATCAATGTAGGCACAGGAACAACCTATACCAAAACAGCTTTTGTTGAATTTGGAAAAATTGTTTTATTTGGTTCAACTTTCGGGTTTACATTTGCGCATGCCTTGGGTTACGCCATTAGAAGAAAACTAATCCCACATTATTTATTAAACGTTTTCGTTCTTGCTTCTGTTTTGGGAATATTTGTATTATCTGATGCTTTCTCTCACGAATCAGGATTATTATCTGTTGTTGTGATGGGAATGGTTTTAGGAAATTCTAATCTTCCACACTTAAATGAAATATTAGATTTTAAAGAATCTATAAGTGTACTCCTGATTTCTATTTTATTCATTTTATTAGCTGCAAATGTCAATTGGAGTGATTTGATGTTGATTTATAACTGGAAAACTTTGGCGATTTTTTTAATTGTTGTTTTTGTAGTGAGACCATTGGGCGTATTTCTATCTTCAATCAATTCTACCTTAAAGTTCAATGAAAAACTCTTTATTAGTTGGGTTGGGCCTCGTGGTATTGTTGCCGCAGGTATTGCCTCTCTATTTGGTTTAAAACTTGTTAAAAACGGCGTAGAAGGAGCAGAATACATTACACCATTGGTTTTTGTTATTGTGTTGGGAACAGTACTATTTAATGCCACAACAGCTCGTTTATTTGCAAAAATATCCAAAGTATTTTTACAAAACTCTAACGGAATTCTAATCATCGGTGCATCAAAATTCTCTAGACTTATTGCGGAATACCTAAATGAAAACGACCAACAAGTGGTGTTGATGGACTCTAATATTGCTAATATTGAAAAGGCAAAAAAAATGGGATTAGATGCTTCTTTGGTAGACATTTATTCAGATGAACTAATAGACAATATTGAATTGAGTAATATTGGGTTTCTGATTGCATTAACAGGAAATGCGGAAATAAACAAATACGCCATTCAACGATTCAAAAAACAATTTGGAGAAAATGGTGTTTTTAGAATTCGTACTCATGATGAGGTTGTTGAGAACCCAAGGAACTCAAATTTAATGTATCATAAAAATGATTATGTTTCTGTAATGGAAGTTGCCAATCAGTTCCCTACTGTTCAAGAAGTTCCATTTACGACCAAAGAAGAATATATAGCATTGATTCGTTTGACGGAGAAAGATGAGGATATGATACCGCTATTCGTCAAATTTCCTGATGGCCATTTAGACATCATTACTTACGTAAATAAAACACGTTTGGAGAATATACAATCTGGCACCAGTTTTGTGTACCTCGGAAAAGAAATTGAAAACAATCAATAAAAAAAAGCCACCATTTTATCTGGTGGCTTTTTTCATAATCGAACTTTCTTATTTTATATCTTAATTACCTTTTTGAAGGCAGTATTGTCATCAGCTTTAATGCGCAAAAAATACATTCCTGAAGGTAAATCAGATCCATCTATTCTTGGGAGTCGAGTATCTAAAGTTATCTTCTTTATCAATTGCCCAGAAGCAGATAATATCTCCACTTCTAAATTTTTGATTCGTTCTTGAATTGAAATATAAAAAGAATCGCTTGATGGGTTTGGGTATATTTGAAGTTTTTTAGAAAACTCATTATCAACACTTAGTTCTCCTTCAGATCCTATATTTCCAGATACTCCGTTAACCGTCACATCAAATCGCCATAAATTATATTCGGTATCTTCAGAAAAAATCCAATTTGAACTGTTATTAATGCTAGTTCTTAAATCCGATTCAGAACCAGATAATGCACCTGTATAAACTCCATAATTGTGTTTTTCTCCTACAAAATTGGCATTACCACCATTAGTCAATACAGATGGTAACTCACAATATGAGTTTCCTCCTCCTTGACCCCATCCTAATCCAGTATGTATTCCAGTTACCCATGAACTAGCATTTCCATCTGTTGGTAGCACAAAAGGATCTGATTGAAAAAATAAGATTCCGTCACCATTTGTAGATAAATCAAAATCTCCATCACTTGATTCAGCCACTTTACCTGTATAATCATGAGTTGTTGTGCCGACAACCTCTAAATTATTGTTTACGACACGCTTTACCGAACCGTCAGAATCAAGAATAAAATGATCCCCTACTTGAAGCGCTTCTCCTACAGACCAAGTCCATATGTCATCAACACTATAGTCTCCGGTAAATTGATTGGAAGTATTATTCCAGGTTCTATTTGATATAGAAATTTTTGTTGTTGCACTAATGTCTTTTAATAAGACAAATGAAATATTACCTGCCCCAGCTTTCCAACCTGTGATTGCAATATCACCTGCTGTAATAATTGTTGGGTTTATAACATCGTATACTATAATCTGAGCTGGTGTTTCATTTACAGTTCCTGTTGATATTCCTGTCAAGGATATGATCACCGATTCGCTAGTTTCATCAATACCATCCTCAATAGCATTAATGGTAACTACATTTGAATTGGTTCCTTCTAAAATTGTTACAGTTCCTGAAACCATTGTATAATCAACACCGTTTGTGGCTTCTCCAGAAATTGTGTAGTCCACATTAATATCCTCCTCCGCAAGAACATCTTCAGGTAGGCTTACTGTAAATACGCCATTCGTTCCTCCTTCAATAGCATCGTTGGCTCCGGTTACTGAAACAACACTTAATTCTCCCTCTAATTTAAGTGATGTGTCCTCAAATAATCTATCATAACCAGGCAAGGTTCCGTCTTTCCATAAAGGATCATGAACATGAGTATCTCCTACACCATCATTATCACTATCGTAATGGCTATTGTCATACCACGCTGGTTTTACATCTTTAAAGTCTTTAACCAAATCCACTGCTTTGTCTAAAATATTCTGAACTATTTCTTCTCCACCAGACTGACTTCTGATATTTGTACTTTCGCCTGGATCAGTTGCGATATCATATAAACTCCATTGTCCACCATTAGCAGTTTTTACAATTTTATAATTCTCATAAGCGAAAGCCCCATTATGAAAACCGTTTTGAGGTCTCATAACCAATAAACCTTCATTAGGTCTAGCATCATCTCCATCAATCATCGCATCCATAAAATCAACACCATCAATAATTTTTCCATTGGGTACGGGCTCTCCTGCCAAACTTATCAAGGTTGGATATATATCTAAAGAACTTATTTGATGCTCATAAGTCGCAGGTGAAATTTTATTCGGCCATGATACGAACATTGGTACTTTGTGTCCTCCATCTCTAACACTTCCCTTACCAGCATCTAAAGGATAATTTACTGCTCCTTTACTATGCGTATAACCGCCATTATCACTTAAAAATATGATTACCGTGTTATTGAATTTGGTCATATCTTTTTTCAATTCGGTTACCAACCTACCAATGTTAGTATCCATATTAGAGACCATAGTTGCATAAGTAATCCTAGCGGCTACAAATTCGTCAATCAAATCTTGTTTCTCTTGCGGATCTGTAAGTTTTTCTACGGGTGTAGATTCTGTTATATAAGTACTATTACTAATTAAACTTTCAAAATTAGGATTGTCTATTTTGAATTGAGCTTCTTCCGCAGCTGGAACTTGTAAAGGTGTGTGCGGTGCATTATAAGACAAATACATAAAATAAGGATCTGATGAATTTGAAATACTTTGAATATAATTAATGGCATCGTCTGTTATAACATCTGTCAAATAATCTTCTTCTCCAGAATTACTGTACTCATCTCTATCCACATACCCTCGATTTCTCCATACAGGATCCTGATACTCATTTGTTACCGGGTTATCTCCTCCTAACCTATTATAGAAAGCATCCTCATAAATTGACTCAAAATAATTCTTTCCTCCCCCTAAGAAACCGAAAAAATAATCAAACCCTCTGTCAAGTGGTTGGTAGGAACCTTCTGTAAACCCTAAATGCCACTTTCCAAAAGCAGCAGTGTTATAATCAGAATCCTGTAAAACAGTTGTAAAATAAGTCTCATTTATTGGAATCCCTAAAGGGGTAGTAATATCATTAGGCAAATTATATTGTGCCCCAATTCTATGTGGTAACATTCCTGTAAGCAATGCAGCTCTACTAGGTCCACAAAATGGGTGGGCTACGTGCGCATTTTTACAAACGATTCCGCTATTTGCAAGTTTATCAATCTCTGGAGTTGGAATCACTCCCCTGTCAACAGGAAAATCATCTTCTCTATTGAAACCAACATCTCCATACCCCAAATCATCTGCTAAGATAACTATAACATTAGGTCTGGTTCCATTGGTGGTTTGAGCGCACAAAACATTCGATCCATGCAAGATTAAAAAAGTAAATAGTAGTAGTTGTAGTTTATTCATATCTTTAATTTCATTTTTGCAATTAAATTTGCTCAAACAAAATTAAATAGGATTCGGTGTTCAAAACATAACAATTTTGTCCTTAACTGATACTAGATATTCCCAATTACACCTCTAAACATCTGTTTATCTTCTGAATAAAATTTCAACTTTTAATATTAATAATCAATTACCGTTTTTCCTATTGACCTGCCAGACTCTTGTAGTTCGTGGGATTTTTTAATATTTTCAACTGTAAATCCTTTCAATATAGTTGTCAAAGTAGATATTATTACGCCTTGCTCTAAAAGTTCTGAAACATGATTTAAGATATCACCTTGCCGTTGCATATCCTTAGTTGTATACATAGATCTAGTATACATAAACTCCCAGGAAAAGGTAATACTTTTAGATTTTAGAATATCTAAACTTAAAGGAGTATTACTACCTGTAATAGATACTATATGTCCTTGTGGCTTTATTAAATCCGCTATAAGATCCCAATACCCTTCTAAATCTACAAAGTCGAGAATATAATCTACTTGCTCTTGCTCAATAGATTTTAAGGATTCTTTTAAATCTCTATGATTCACAACATGATCTGCCCCTAATTGCAAACACCAATCGATTGATTCTTTTCTAGACGCCGTAGCGATCACCTTTAGGTTTGTCAATTTTTTAGCTAGCTGTATCGCTATTGAACCAACACCACCAGCTCCTGCTAGAATTAAAATAGTTTTTCCAGCATCATTAGCATCATTATATTTGATTCTATCAAAAATCGACTCGTAAGCTGTTAAGGTAGTTAAAGGCATTGCAGCAGCTTCCGCATTGGTACAACTTTTAGGTTTAAACCCAACAATTCTTTCGTCAACTAATTGGTATTCTGCATTACTTCCATTCCGGGTGATATCCCCTGCATAATACACCTGATCACCGATTTTAAAATTCTTTACAGCTTCACCAATTGCTTCCACAACACCAACAGCATCCCAACCTATTATTTTTGGAGTTGATAAAACAGTGTCCTTCGCCGCATTTTGTCTTACCTTAAAATCAACGGGATTAACTGAAGTAGCTTCAACCTTCACTAATATGTCATGCCCCTTAGGTGCCTCAATTTCCGTTTCAAACTCAATAAAACTATCCTTTTGATTTATAGACAAAGACTCTTTAAAACCGATTGCTTTCATAAATCTTACCCTTTTAAAATACTTTCTGTAACCTCTATCAATTCATGTATCTTTTCTACATCATATGCATCTGCATGAGCTGGTGCAAAATATCCAACATCCTCTCCTTTATCGTTATCAAAGTATTTACCTGAATCTTCGGAATAAACTTCATTCAGAGCTAAATCAACTAAAATATTACTTCCTTTTTCCGCAGGCGCCCATGTTTGACCGTATCCCTCTTGTGCCATTCTAGTATCTAATAAAGAACCTGGATTTACAGCAATAACCACTACATCCTCTAATTTTTTAGCTAAATCAAAACTCCACATAGTCAATGCCAACTTACTTTGGGCATAAGCTTCATTATCAGTTATCAATGCTTTACCCGCTAATTGCACCAATGAAACTGTTGCTTGAGCTGCAGAACTTAAATTTATAATTCTAGACTCATTTTCACTTAACAACTCCAACAGTTCATTTGTTAAAATATATGGCGCCAAATAGTTTACCACAAACCTAACATCCAACCCCTCATCGTTTCTATCAACACTTGATTTGAATACGCCAGCGTTATTAATAATAACATCCAACCTACTAATAGAACTCTTTATCTCTTCTGCCATTTCCCTTACCGCATTCAAATCTGCAAAATTTGCTAAGAATCCATTTATATTTTTATTCCCCGACTCCTC
This sequence comes from Flavicella sp. IMCC45537, assembly GCF_057197705.1. NCBI lineage: Bacteria > Pseudomonadati > Bacteroidota > Flavobacteriia > Flavobacteriales > Flavobacteriaceae > Flavicella > Flavicella sp. IMCC45537. The sequence continues at coordinate 710,862 of NZ_CM170067.1, read as the reverse complement.
TTTGATCTCTTCAATGGTTGCCGCTAATTTCTCTTTATTTCTTCCATGTATACTCACAGTATGACCTTTCTTTGCTAACGCCATCGCTGCTAACTTTCCAATTCCGGCGGTCCCTCCTGTGACAAGTATTTTCTTTTTCATACTTCTATATTTTCTAATTATAAATCAGGAAAAAAGTTACTACTTTTTCAGGTAAATCAACTAAAGTATCTACATAATTTATAAAATAAAAAATTGCATCGAATATTGAATAACGGACGGACTTAATCACTTCTTACAGTTTATACATACAAACCACAAAGTGATTAAATAAGTCCTGTTTTTTCTTTCAAAAGTGTATATAAAAAGTACCTTTGCCGGCATGTGGATGTATTTAGGCCTGCTGTCGGCTTTATTTTTAGGATTACATAATTTATGTAAAAAACATGCTGTCCAAGGAAATGAAGTTTTTCCTGTATTGTTAGGGACTATAACTTCTGGTTTTCTATTAATTCTACCATTTTTTATCGGCTCCGTGTATTTTCCTGATGAGACAAAAAAAATGGGATTTTATATAGATACGATTCCTTGGAGTACACATGGATTCATCTTTATCAAATCAATGATAATGGCTAGTAGTTGGGTTTTAGCCTACCAAGCCTTAAAACATTTACCCATCACAATTGTGACTCCTATTCGATCGGCAGGACCGTTTTTTACATTTTTGGGGGCTATTTTTATTTATCAAGAGAAACCAAATGGTTATCAATGGATTGGTTTTTTTCTAATTATATTTTCCGTTTTTCTTTATTCTAGAATTGGAAAAAAAGAAGGCATTGTTTTTAAAAAAAACAAATGGGTTTTCGCTATTATTGGAGCCACATTTTTAGGAGCGTCAAGTGGTCTGTATGACAAGTTTTTAATTCAATACCAAGGATTAAATCCACAAACTTTACAGTTCTGGTTTTGTTGGTACACAGTTTTGATATTAATTACCATCTTGGGCTTTACTTGGTTTCCTTTTAAATCGAAACGAAATGCCTTCACTTTTAGATGGTCTATCCCTGCAGTTGGAATTTTATTACAAACCGCTGATTATTTTTATTTTAAAGCTTTACAAGATCCAGAAGCACTTATTATGCTTTTGTCTGCCATTAAAAGAAGTCAAATCTTAATAGCAGTGGTTGTAGGAGGTTTAATTTTTAAAGAAAAAAACAAAAGAAAAAAGTTGGTTCCTTTGGTAGGGATTATTATTGGAGTTGCATTGATATTGTATTCATAATACTTAACAAAAAATGTAATGGTTTTTCCTTAACAATATTACCGTACATTAATATTCATAGATAAAAATGAATGAATATTCATTTTATTTTCATATATTTGATAAGTTACAATGAAACAACTAGAAAAAAGCAAAATAAAGAGAGAGGCAATTATTAAAGCAACTTTGGCCCTAGTTAACAGCAACGGTTTTCATGCTACTCCCATGTCAAAATTAGCTAAAATGGCGGGCGTATCACCAGGAACAATCTATTTATATTTTGAAAACAAACAAGATTTAGTTAACAAGGTTTATCTAGAAGTTAAAGAAAAATTTGCCAACTATTCTTTTGCTAATTACGACTCTGAATTATGCGTTGAAGATAATTTTAAAGAAATGTGGTTTCGCATCGCAGATTATAAATTAAAGGAAATTGATGAGGCATTGTTTCTAGCACAATGTGACAATACTCCGATTATTGACGAAAACATTAGACAAGAAGGAATTATTCATTTAACTCCACTTATAGAAGTTATACACAGAGGAAAAACGGAAGGAATAATTAAGAATATATCAGATTATCTTATATATGCTTATACCATAACCCCAATTTCTTTTTTGATAGTAATGCAAAATCGTGAAGCTCATTTTATGGATAAAAAAAACATTGAGGAAGCATTTCAATCTGCTTGGAATAGTATCAAAAATTAAAATAGCATTATGGAATTATTAGATAAATTAAATTGGAGATATGCTACAAAAGCCATGAATGGTAAAAAGGTAGATCAAGATAAAATAGATAGAATTATTGAGGCAGCGAGATTAGCGCCTACCTCAAGTGGTTTGCAACCTTTTGAAATTATTGTTATTACCAATCAAGATATAAAAGACAAAATACGTCCCGTAGCATGGAACCAATCTGTAATTAGTGATTGTTCACATTTGTTGATATTTGCTGCTTGGGACACGTATACAGAAGACAGAATAAACATGATGTTTGATCTGACTAATGAAATAAGAGGCTTTAAAAATCAAGGTTGGGAAGATTATCGTCAAATGCTACTAAACTCCTACCCTAAAAGAGATGCTGAAGAAAATTTTAATCATGCTGCGAAACAGGCTTACATTGCTTTTTCACAAGCAATTATTGCCGCAGCTTTTGAAGAAGTAGATGCCACCCCATTAGAAGGTTTTGACCCGACTGCTGTAGACAAAATACTTGACTTAGCATCTAAAGGTTTACGAAGTGCAGTAATGCTGCCTATTGGATATCGAGAAGAAAAAAATGATTGGTTGGCGCCACTTGTAAAAGTCAGAAAAAGCACAGAAGACTTAGTCACATTAATAGAATAGAAAATAAGATTACCCCTGATCTGAATTTGGCCCGCACTATTTATTTTTTTAAATATTGTGGGCTTTTTTTACACAATAAAAATAGGCAATTAACCATTAGAGTTAGACTTTCATTTTTTTGTTATAGTGACAAATATTATAATTAATTAGTTTTGAAAAGAATTAATATGTACACCTATGACACAAAAATTAAAATTTATGATTGCACTCTTATTTGTATTAGGAGTAGCGAAAAATCTGAATGCTAAAACTATTAAAGTATCTAAACAAAAAGGAAATTCTGTAGAAAAATTAAATACCGCCTACAATAAGGCGAAAGCGGGAGATGTTGTTTTAATTGACATCAATATTACCTTTAACGATTCAGACAAACATCTAACCATAAAAAAATCGGGATTAACTTTTAAAGGAGCGAAGAATAAAAAAGGAGAAAAATATCAATTATCAAGATCTTCTAAAAAGGGAAACATTATTGTATTAGCCGTGGGGCATACAAAATTTGAAAATTTGAGTTTTTCAACTGCTGTAAATTTGCTTAGAGTTGAAGCAAAAAAACAAATGCTAACAAACATAAAAATTAATAATTGTGATTTTTTAAACTCCAGATATACGGGAGTCGACTTTAGAGGGAATTTTACGGATATAATGGTCGTAAATTGTTTATTTGATGATTGTAAATTTGGTGTTCAAACCATGGACTCTGTGATTCTAAAGAATTTTACGGTAACAAAATCTATTTTTAAAAGAGGCGACCATCAAATTAGTATTGACAATGCATTTGCAGATACTAATAAAATAGACCATGAAAATATTTTAATTGATGATTGTGAGTTCTTTGTTGCAGCACGTTTCAATATTGCGCTAGCAAATACCCGAAATGCTGTGATCAGTAATAATAAAAGAATGGACGGTGGACTGCAAGGATATTCGCAAGCCATTCATATAGAACATGATACTAGAGATGTTTTGATAAAAAACAACACCATGAAAAATGACGTTGGAAACGCCATTATTATTTTCTCAACAGGTTACACAGGACATGGAAATGGTAGAAAAATACCAAATGAAGAAAAAATTGACTTTGGATCATCCAACATTACACTCGATGGAAATACAATTACCAATTCTAAAAAGGCTGCAATTATGATAGGTTACGGACGTGGTTTTTTAAAAGTCTTAGGAAATAATATTATTAATTCTGAAGACAAAATTATTCGTGGATATGAAACAAAAAACACAATGAAAATTTATATTGACGACAACGTTTTAATGAACGGAAAGAAATATAATTCCCTCAAAGATTCAGCTAAACTTGAAAATTACTTTTTTCTAAAAAGTTAAACTGAAAATATTGATGTAATGAATTTTCATTACATCAATATTCCTTTTTTAGCCTGTATTGGAGAAGGCAAATCTTTTTCGCCTAACATTTCTCTTAAATCTATCTCTATAGTTCTGCACAAAGACAACATCGGAATATCATTTGCCATCCCCTGAAATGGATTTTCAGAATAATCTCCTATCACTTCCATCATTAAATATACCCAACCAATTAAAGCGGTTACAGGAATGGATGCCCACATAGCCATTTTTCCTATTTTCATTAATTCTGGAACCATACTAAAAGGTAATAACCCAATAAATATCCACACAAAAACTCGACTCATATTAGCGTATTGCCTTGGTAAAGGGAACTTTTTTATTCTTTCATTTTTTCCTTGTAGCGTATAGAAACCTTTTAATAAATCGGTTAATCTCATATGCCTAAAATCATCAATTAAATTTGCTTTTCTAAGATCGCTTAGATCTCTTGATTGCTCATTGATAATCTGTGTTGCTGTATTTTTATTATTGATCAAACGTTCATATTCATCTTGAGGTAAAAAACACTTAAGTTGTGCTTTAGAAACTTCGTCATCTACCATACCCACTCCATATTTACTTACAGAACGTTTCGCAGCAAAACCTACCAGTCCCTTTTGGCTGATATGCTCCCAAGGCGTCGGTACCAATAATTGACTTCTGTGGGCATACATCCACCCTAGGTGCCTATAGATCAATCTTTTTTTAATCTTCTCCACTTCCTTTGGCTCAACTTTATTATCTGTGAACTGATTGCTCACAAAACCGTCAATCATCATTCCCCAAGATCTACTGTCATTTACAATACCACCCCATATTTTCCTTGCTTCCCACATTCTATCATAAGCTTGATTATTCTTAAAACCAACATAAAAAGCTACCGCAGTACCAATTACAGATACTGGCAACCAAGGAATTTCAAATTCTATAATTTTTGCATCATACAAAAGCGTTACTCCACCTGTAAACAAAAGAAGCCAGATTATATGGCCACCAGACCATTTCAGCAGATTTAGAAGACTTATATTTTTTGTGATTAACATAGGCTTTTTTTTAAATAATATTCTACGACTTCAAACTTAATAAAAGTCTTAGTTAATGATGATGTCCCGCTTCACTTTTTTTTAGCTCAGAAATCAAATAATAGGCTCCGGATTTGGCAACTTGAACATTTTCATCAGGTTTATCTTTAAAAACAAAAGATATATATCCATTTGCATTTTCCTTTTCTAAAACTTCCAATGGCTCAAATTCTACCCTATCCTCTGATAATTTGGATACAGAAAATAAAAATAATTTTTCTTGATCCCTAAAAAATGCCTCAACCGGAAGCGCTTGCTCTTCTTTTTCTTCAAAAATTATCCTTGCATTCACATACATTCCAAGAATTAAATTATCAAGATGATCATTAATTTCAGCATGTACGTGCATTGCTTTTGGTCCCTCTTCTATAGATTTACCCACAGAAAATATCTTACCTTCAAACTCTTTATTCCCAACTGATTTAATTAAAAACTTCACTTTTTGTCCATTTTTAACTTTTGAAATATCCTTTTCAAAAACCATAAGATCTACATGTATGTGATCTGTATTTATGATTTCAAACAAAGTAGTTTGCGGTGCTACATATTGTCCGGTTTTCACAGCAACCTTTTCTATAAAACCATCAATGGTACTTTTTAAAGGTGCTTTAGAATAAATATTTCCTTTATTGATATATGCTGCGTTAAACCCCAATAACCCCAATTGACTTTCCAAACCTTTTACCAAACCTTGCGAACTATGATAATTAGCTTTGGCTTGTTGATAATCTCTTCCAGAACCGACCTTTGCTTTGTACAGTTTTTCTTGTCTTAAAAATTCTTGTTTTAAAAAATTTAATTGATTGTACACATTTAAATATTCTGTTTGAAGCTTTATCAAATCTGGGTGCGCCACATAAGCAAGTATATCCCCTTTTTTAACCTCTTGTCCTTCTATTACCTGAATACTAACTATGTTGGCCCCGATACTCGTAGTAATTACAGCTTCGTTTTGTGGAGGAACACTGATTTTTCCATTAACTTTAATGAAACCATTCATATTTCGTTTTGGAATGACGCCTATGTCTATCCCCAAAATTTGCAGTTGTTCTCGAGTCAAATGCAAATCATTTTCATGAGGTTCTTCATCATGTTCCTCTTCAATCTTATTTCGACCATCCATATTTTGGCCATCGTTAGACACTCCAACTTCCTTTTTATTCGTTAACTCCTTGCATCCCAAAAGTATCAGAGAAAACAGTAATATTTTTATAAATTTCATGTTATTTCATTTTAGTTTCTAAAAAATAAGATACGTTTACCTTACTCTCATAATAATTTTTGAATACCTCCCATGAACTAACTTCTAATTCTACCGCATTTTTCATAGTTTGTATAAATTCGATATAACTCATTTTGCCTTCTGCATATGACAGGGTTGCACCATTTCTTTGTTGTACTGCCAAGGGCAACGCATTATTTTTATGATACTCCCATTTTATCTTTAATTGCTTATACTTTGCCAATGCTTTGGTAAAGCTATTCGATAATTTTAATTGTTTTATTTTATTAGTCTGTTCTAATATTGCAACATTTAGTTTGGAGGCCTTGGTTTCACCTTTCGTTTTGTTAAAAATTAGTGGTAATTGTACTCCTACTTGATAACTATTAAATCCACTTTCATTCGCAATTTTCTGAAATCCATATTGGGCCGATATTGTAGGTAAGTATTTTGAACTTGATACTTTTGACTCTGCCTTAGCTACAGCAAGTTCGTTTTCCCATAACGTATTTAAAGGATGCTCCGTGATTGTATTATTATTCAAATCCAGAGGCAATGATAACTCTTCGATCGGGATATCTGAAATTTCATAACTTTCTTCTGAGAACAGCCATTGATTCAACTCTTGCAACGCAATCTCATAAGCCATTTTATATTGGTCCTTTTGAAGTTTAATCAACGCACCCTGGTTCATTGTTGTATGGAACTCTAAATTTGAAATAGCCTGTGTCTCATACCGTATTTCCAAAGCATTTTTTAAACCTGAATACACGGTATCAATTTCAATATAAGAGTCGTATATTCTCTTCTTTGTATAGACATTTATCCAAGCATACTGAACTCTTTGTTTTAACTGAATATTATTTAGAGTTTTATTCGTTTCTGCAAGTTTAATATTTTCCTTTGCTAATTTATTCTTAGAAGCAATTGAAAACAATGCAATATTAGATTGTCCCAAACCAAGCGTTGTATAAGTTCCGCTTCCATCAGCACCAATTTCGTCACCAGCAGTAAAAATTCTTGTATTCCCAAAATCCCATGCAGTAGATTTTATAGCTTTCTCCTTTTCAATCACCAAATCAGCAGCGATCAACTCTGGGTAATTCTGGCAAGCCAACTCAATTGCCTGTTCTAAATTAACTTTTGGCTTTTGTGCTGAAGCTATAGATGAAGAAAATAGCAATCCAAAACATACGATAACCAAAATAGAATTAGACCCCACAAAGCTCCTATTTTTATTGAAAGATTCTACCCACTTATACAAAATAGGTATCACAAATAGTGTTAATAAGGTTGATGTTATCAGTCCTCCGATTACGACAGTTGCCAACGGACGTTGTACTTCAGCACCTGCTGAGGAAGATAAAGCCATAGGTAAAAAACCAAAAATATCTGTCAGGGCTGTCAACAATATTGGTCTTATTCGTCTTTTTGTTCCCATTCTTATCCTAATACCCAAATCGCTAACGCCTTCTTCTTTCAACTCATTAAAACCACTCACTAAAACCAAACCATTCAAAACAGCAACGCCAAAAAGCACAATAAACCCAACACCTGCTGAGATACTGAAAGGCATATCTCTGAAATACAAGGAGAAAACACCTCCTATGGTCGCCAAAGGAATCGCCATATAAATCATCATTGTTTGTTTGAACGATTTTAACGCAAAGAATATCAAAACAAAAATTAAAATCAGAGCTATAGGAACTACTGTTTGCAGTTTATTTGTAGCTCTTTCTAAATTTTCAAAAGCACCACCATATCTAACATAATAACCTGCAGGCAAACTAATTTCTTGTTCTATTTTTAATTGAATTTCTTTAACTAAGGTTTTAATATCCCTACCTCGAACATTTATCCCTACATAAATACGTCTATTTGTATTGTCCCTGCTAATCTGCATAGGTCCTGGTTTAAAGCTAATTTTCGCTAGTTCTTTTAATGGAATCTGACTTCCATTTGGTAAACTCACAAATAAATTCTCAACATCCTGAACATCTTGACGCAACTCTTTTTTCAAACGAACTACAAGGTCAAAACGTTTTTCACCTTCAAAAACAACCCCCGCAACACCTCCTGCAAACGCAGTTTCAATTAATCTATTCATCTCATTTATTTGTAGACCATATTGAGCAATCTTTTTTCTATTATACTTAATCGTAATTTGTGGCTGCCCAGCAGTAGCCTCTACCCTCATATCTGAAACTCCATCAATACCAGAGACCAAAGCCCCAATTTCCTTTCCTTTTGCAGACAACACCTCTAAATCTTCACCATAAAGTTTTATCGCGATATCCTCTCTAACCCCTGTTATCAATTCATTGAAACGCATTTCTATTGGCTGACTAAATTCATAATTGATTCCTGGTAGCTCTTGCAAAACCCTTTTTATTTTTGCTATGAGTTCCGGTTTAGAATGTGCAGACGACCATTCCTCAATCGGTTTTAGAATTAAAAAAACATCCGCTAAATCCATCGGCATCGGATCTGTTGGAACATCAGCAACACCAATTTTACTAATTACATCCATTACTTCAGGAAACTGATTTTTCAATATCTTTTCTACTTTTGTTGTTGCGTTAATTGTTTCAGACAAAGAACTACCAGGTTTTAATATCACATGAAAAGCTATATCCCCTTCGTCTAATTTTGGAATAAATTCACCGCCCAGGTTTGAAAAAACATAAACACTAACCAATAGCATGGATAATGCTATTCCAATAACTATTTTTGAGTACCTCATTATTTGATTCAATACTTTTTCATAAAGCAACTCAATCCATAAAACAACTCGATCTCCCCAATTCCTATGTGAACTTTCCTTAGGAGCTTTGATGAACAAAGCGGTTGCCATGGGTACATAGGTTAAACATAGAATCATAGCCCCGATCATTGCAAAAATAAAGGTAAAGGCCATTGGCTTAAACATTTTTCCTTCTATTCCTTCAAGTGACAATATTGGCAAAAACACGATTAAAATAATAAACTGACCAAAAAAGGCAGTATTCATCATTTTAGAGGAGGCTTTAAAGGTAATTGCATCCTTATCGTCTTGACTTATTTTTTTACGCGACGAAATATGCTTGTACAAATAGAAAATGGTACTTTCAACAATAATTACGGATCCATCTACAATAATACCAAAATCAATTGCTCCCAAACTCATTAAATTCGCCCAAACATCAAAAGCATACATCAAAATAAAAGCAAAAAGTAAAGCTAACGGAATTGTAGAAGCCACTATCATTCCGCCTCTCCAATTTCCTAGAAAAAGAACTAAAATAAAAAGCACGATCAACGCCCCTTCCAATAAATTTTTTTGAACTGTTTTTGTGGTGCTTTCAATTAAATTAGACCTATCTAAAAACGGTTTGATACGAACCCCTTTTGGTAAAGATTTTTGTATCATATGAATCCTTTTGCTAACAGCCTGAATCACTGTATTGGTATTGGCCCCTTTGAGCATCATAATCATGCCGCCAACAGCTTCCCCTTTTCCATTCTTTGTGACAGCACCATAGCGGATGGCATTTCCATAGTTTACCTCTCCTATATCCTTAACTAAAATTGGGAGATCGTTTTTATGGGCTACCACAATATTTTTGATATCTTCAATATTCCCCAACAAGCCCTCACCTCTTATAAAATTAGCTTGATGGTTTTTCTCTATATAAGCTCCTCCCGTATTTTGATTGTTTTTTTCTAGAGCGACATACACCTCTTTAATAGTCAACCCAATAGCATTTAACTCTTCAGGATCAATCGCAACTTCATATTGTTTGACATACCCTCCAAAAGAGTTTATCTCTACGACTCCGGGTACCATCGCCATCTGTCGTTTGATAATCCAGTCTTGAATTTCTCTTAATTTTTGAGGAGTAAACGCTTCTTTATACGCTTCATCTACCTCCAATGTATACTGATAAATCTCCCCTAATCCAGTAGAAATAGGTCCCATAAAAGGTTTCCCAAAACCTTCCGGAATTTGTGAGTTTATTTCCCCCAATTTTTCCGATACCAATTGTCTAGGTAAATAAGTATCCAAACGATCATTAAAAACAACGGTCACAACGGATAAACCAAATCTAGAGATGGACCTTATCTCCGTAACATCCGGCAGATTTGCTAACGCTATCTCAATAGGATATGTAACAAATTGCTCAATCTCCTCAGTACCTAAATTTGGAGCCTGAGTTATAATTTGGACTTGATTATTGGTGATGTCAGGCACTGCATCTACAGGGATTTTGCTGGCGCTATATATTCCCCCAAATATCAAAGCTAGCGTTAACAATCCTATAACAAACTTGTTATGGATGGAAAACTGAATGATCTTATTAATCATTTTTAATAGTTTTAAGTTAAAAATCGTAATAGAGTGCCCCAAAAAGACACACTTATCCCACTAAATTTTAAACAGTAACTATTGGTGGATGGTATAATGAGCTCAATACTTCCTGTGTTGTATCGTTACAAAAAGTTAAAATTTTATTTTCAAAAAATACATCTATAGACAATTCAATACTGGTAAGTTCTATAGGAGTTATGATCATTTGACAGCAATCACAAAAACAAAAAGGAGAGCAACTATCCGATTCTTTGGGAACCGAATGTGTATGAGAATCTGAATCTTCCCCTAATTGTAATTCTGTTTTTAACTTGTTACAAATAGATCCTTCATCATTACATGTAATAAAAGACAATGATAATAGGTAAAAAGAAAGTAAAAAAATTAAGCTTTTCATTAGGTCAAAAATATAAAAAAAATGTATCCAACTATGGTATATTTGCAAGTAAATATAGAGGTGTGTTTATATCTCTAATTTAAATATAAGCTTTTTTATGCTTTTTTTATTGGATCTATAAATTTTGTTTATGGATGTATTAAATATTTTTAACAGTAATTAACTTTTTTTCGATAGTATTACTATTATCTTTGCAATTAAATGTAAATTTTACAACTCATTATGAATAACTTAACTCCGTGGCAACGATTCATAGGTTTATTAAAGCTAGAAAAGAAAGAAATTTTTCAAATTTTCTATTATGCAATTTTTTCAGGAATCGTTTCTTTGTCACTTCCTTTAGGAATTCAAGCTATTATTAATCTAATTCAAGGTGCTCAAATATCTACTTCATGGGTAGTGTTGGTTGTATTAGTAACCATTGGAGTACTATTTAATGGAGGTCTACAATTAATGCAATTGCGTATTATTGAAACGATTCAGCAACGTGTTTTTACGAGAGCAGCTTTTGAATTAAGTTATCGTTTCCCTAAAATAAAAATGAATGAATTAAGGAACTATTATCCACCTGAACTTGCGAATCGCTTTTTTGACACCCTAACCATTCAAAAAGGTCTATCAAAAATTTTAATAGATGTCCCCACAGCATTATTGCAAATAATTTTTGCCTTAATGTTGCTTTCTTTTTATCATCCATTTTTTATTTTGTTTGGTTTATTGTTATTAATGCTTGTGTATATCGTTTTTAAATTCACAGCAAAAAGAGGATTGGAAACAAGTTTAGAAGAATCAAAAAATAAATATAAAGTAGCACATTGGATTCAAGAGATTGCTAGAACAATTGTTAGTTTTAAATTATCTGGAGATTCTAGTATTGCTTTAAAGAAAAACGACGAGCTTGTAATAAAATATTTAAAGTCTCGTGAGAAACACTTTAGAGTACTAGTAATACAATACTCCCAAATGATCAGTTTTAAAATGCTAATAACGGCAAGTTTATTGGTTATTGGAGGGGCCTTAGTATTAAACCAAGAAATGAATATTGGGCAATTCGTTGCAGCAGAAATTATTATTCTATTAGTTATCGGATCGGTAGAGAAATTAATACTTGGACTTGAGTCTTTTTATGATGTATTAACCTCTATTGAAAAACTGGGTCAAGTTGTAGACAAAGAATTAGAGCCACAAGTTGGAGAAAAACCTCTTTTTAAAGAAGATTTTAACATTGAATTGGAAAATGTTACTTACGAGGTTTCCAATAGAAAAAAAGCTATTTTAAAGGATATCAATTTAAAAATACCTTTCAAAAAAAGAATTCTAATTAAAGGAGAAAGTGGTTCTGGTAAATCTAGTCTACTTCGCGTTATTTCAGCTGTTATAGAGCCAACAGAAGGTAATATGTACATCAACAATGTCTCTGCTCAAAGTTTGCAATTGAATCACTATCGTGCTCAATTAGGACTATCATTATCAGAGGAAACTCCGTTTGAAGGTAGCTTAAAAGACAATATTACTTTTGGAATCAAAGAAGTATCAGACGAAACGGTTTTCAAAATAATTAAATATGTTGGTCTTACTCAATATGTTAAGGAACTACCAAATGGCTTACAAACTATATTACAGCCCGATGGAAAACAAATTTCATACACCATTGCTAAAAAAATAATTTTGGCAAGGGCAATCGCTAAAAAACCTAAGGTACTTATCTTGGAAGATCCTTTAGATAGATTTAATAAACAAGAAACTAAATCAATTGTAGAATATTTATCAAAACCTTCTCAACCATGGACTTTAATTGTTGTAAGTAGCAACCCATTATGGGAGAACTACACTGATGAAATCATCACTTTAGAAGAAGGTAAATTAAAATAATTAAACAATATGCTCAATATATCAAATACAAAAGGACGAAGCAAAATAGATTTATTGTCCTATCAATCAGGTCAGTTTGCATATTATAAAAAACACTACAAGCATTTCAATAGGTTTCTCATGATATTCGCTTTTATCGGTATCATCACTTTGTTTATGCCCTGGACCCAAAATATAAAAAGCAATGGAATTGTAACTACTTTAAGACCGAATCAGCGTCCTCAAACAATACAATCGCAAATTCCTGGAAGAGTTGAAGAGTGGTTTGTACAAGAAGGTGATTATGTAGAAAAAGGAGATACCATTCTTAGAATATCTGAAATTAAAATTGATTATTTTGACGATCGTTTGATTGAAAGAACTAACGATCAGATAACTGCCAAAAGCTCTTCAGTAGACGCTTATAAATCTAAAATAGAAGCTTTAAACAGACAGATTGTTGCCTTAAAACAAGAGCAAAAGCTGAAAATGAAACAAGCGAAAAATAAATTGTTACAATCTTATTTAAAGGCTAAAAGTGATAGTATTGATTTTGAAGCAGCAAAGATAAATGCAGAAATATCAAAACGTCAATATGATCGTACTGTAATTCTTGCGGAAGACGGCTTGAAGGCTATCAAAGATGTGGAAGAAAAAAACCTAAAACTACAAGAATCTAATGCCAAATTAATTGCGCAAGAAAATAAACTACTTACTAGTTTAAATAACATCATCAATGCTCAGGTGGATGTATCACAGATAGAAAACACTTACGTTGATAAAATTTCTAAAGCTCAAAGTGATTTATATACCGCTAAATCTAGTCATTACGATACTCAAGTACAGGTTTCAAAATTAGAGAACAGTTTTACCAATTATCAAAAAAGAAACGATCTTCTATTTATCACTAGTCCACAAAATGGTTACATCAATAAAGCTATTATTGGAGGAATTGGAGAAACCTTTAAGGAAGGACAAGAACTTTTAGGGATTATGCCTGCCTCGTACGAATTGGCAGTAGAAACTTTTGTAAAACCAAATGACTTACCGCTCCTTCATGTTGGGGAAAAAGTTAGGGTTCAGTTTGAAGGTTGGCCAGCTATTGTATTTAGTGGATGGCCAAATCAGTCTTATGGAACTTATGGTGGACAAATTGTGGCTATACAAAATTTTATAAGTCCAAACGGAAAATACCGTGTGTTGTTAGCACCAGATTCTACAGATCATGCTTGGCCAGATGCGATTAGAATTGGTTCAGGAGCACGTACCTTTGCATTGTTAGAAGATGTACCGATTTGGTATGAACTATGGAGGCAAATCAATAGTTTCCCACCTAACTATTACCAACCAAATGATATGCAATCCAAAGAAAAATCTAAAAAATAACTATGAAAAAATATATTCTTTTTTTTCTATTAGGACCAAGCTTTTTGATTGGACAAATCTCAAATGACTCTCTTTCATTAAAAGAGTCTAACATAGTATTAAAAGAAAATGACTCTTTAGTACCACTAAATAAATTAACACCCGTGGATTCTATTGGTGTGTTTAATGATTTTATTAGTCTTTCTGAATTTTTAAGTTACGTAAAAACATTTCACCCTATTGTTAAACAAGCTAATTTGATTGTTACAGAGAGTGATATAAAAAGACTAAAATCAAGAGGAGCTTTTGACCCCAAATTAGAAGTTGATTATGCTAAAAAGCAATTCAAAAGCAAAGAATATTATGACAAGCTAAATGCGACCTTCAAAATACCTGTTTGGTATGGTGTAGGCGTAAAAGCAAATTATGAAAATAATGATGGTGAATATTTAAACCCTGAAAGTACAACTCCAACTGATGGTTTATACGGATTAGGAGTTACGGCTTCTATAGGTGGTAACATGTTGATGAACCAAAGAATGGCAGATGTTAAACAAGCCAAAAACTATCAAAAACAGGCTATTGAAGAGCAAAAAATATTAGTAAATAATATTTTATACGATGCTGCAAATAGCTATTTTGATTGGCTTCGGTTTTATAATGAAAGAAAAATACATGAGTCCTTCTTAACCAATGCTGAATCTAGATTTGTTGCCATAAAAAAAAGTTTTTATTCCGGTGAAATGGCTGCTGTTGATACTCTGGAAGCTAACATTGCTATAGGGAATAGGAAATTAAACCTTGAAAAGGCTAACATTAAGTACATAAAAGCTACCTTAGAATTGTCTAATTATCTGTGGCTAGAGAATAATGTACCTGTTGAACTAAATTCAAACGTAATACCTGATACGTTAACCATAAATAATGTGGATAACGCTTTAAATACCTCCAAGATTGAAACAGACGAATTTGAAATTAGTGAACACCCAAAACTAAAAGCCTTAGGTTTCAAAACTGAAAACCTTGAAATTGATAGAAAACTTAAATTCAATAAACTACTCCCAACAATAGAAGGTGAATATAACTTTTTATCAGGTTCTTTAGGCAATGACAATGCTTTTGGGTTAGATAATTACAAAGCTGGGATAAAGGTAAGTGTCCCGATTTTTATCAGAAAAGAACGTTCTGATTTAAAATTATCTAAATTAAAAATTGAAGCGCTGAATTATGAAAGGTCGACGCAAGAACTTTCTATTACTAACAAAGTAAATGGTTTATTACAAGAATTAAATTCTTTTGAAACTCAGATTCAATTTTCAAAAGTTTTGGTTAGAGACTATGGAGCACTGTCCAAAGCAGAGCAAAGAAAATTCACTCTTGGAGAAAGCTCGATTTTCTATGTAAATATTAGAGAATCTAAACAAATAGAAGCAGAATTAAAGTTTGCACAACTGATCAACACTTACTTAAAAACAAAAGCCAAATTATACAATAGCTTAGTCATCTTTTAAGTTTTTATAGATTCACTTCGTGATCAATATTTGTGGTAAATTCTTTGATCAATATAGAGTCAACCATTTTCCATTGAGTATCTACCTTATTTTGCTCTATTGATAACTCCACATAACCTCTGTCAGAGCTATTAAAATATGCTAATTGATCTAATAACAATGTTATTGCAGATTGGAAGTTCTGTCGTTGATCTGAATCGTCCACAATATTTTCAAATCCTGGTGATGTTACGGAAGCAGTAGCAAACTCATTCACTACACCTCCTCCTCCATTTATCATAATTTGATTATGCCAAGTATTGTGTGAATCGCCAGCTAACACAAGTGTTTTTTTTGTTTCCAATAAACCAAGAATTTCTTCCCTTTCTGTTGGATACCCATCCCAAGAGTCTAAATTATAAGGAAAAACATTCGTGACACGTAGACTTTCCTCTTCTGTTAATGTAGGATCTAATGCTTGTATTCTTAACTTGATACGTACCAATTCAAACAAAAGCAACTCAAAGTTATTCATACTTTGATCTGAAACTACACCAGTAGAATTCCTTTCTATAACAATGGCGTTAAGGCTTTCTACCAATTCTAAAGGATAATACATTTTACCCATCAAAACTTGCTGTCCAACAACCAGCCACTCTTCCGTAGAATTCGATATTTCAGACTTCAACCAATTCTTTTGAGTAGTTCCTAAAATTGATCTTGAAGCATCTGCCCAATCTTGTTGAAATAATGATTGATTTAAACTACCATCCAAATTGTAATAATCATTTATCTCCAATTGCTTATCTCTACCTGCTATTCTTGTATCTAAAACTATTAATTTAGCTAATGCGCCAAATTTGAAACTCCTATAACCTATGGCATTATCAGAAGACATAAATGGTAGATACTCACTATAAGCTTGTAAAGCTACCCTTTTTCTTTGTTCAAAATCACCTTCAGTTTCTTGGTGTGCACCTGCACCATTTTTATAACTATCATTGGCAATTTCATGATCATCCCAAATACATATAAATGGCTTTTTTTGATGTAACAGCTTTAAATCTTCATCTGATCTATATTGCTGATATCTTGCTCTGTAATCCTCCAAGGAAAGCAGCTCATTTTCCGGAAGATGATTTCTGCCTAGAGCGATCGTATCCGCAGTTTGACCAAAACTATTAGCTTTTTGCTCATAAATGTAATCTCCGAGATGCAACACTAAATCAACCTCTGAATGAGCGATTTCTTTATAAACATTAAAATAGCCTATTTCATAATTAGAACAAGAAGCAACAGCAATTTTTAAACTATCTACACTTGTATTTGAAAACGTACGTGTCTCCCCTACTATAGAAACAGATCTACTAATAATATCTATAAACCTATAAAAATATGTTTGGTTTTCTTCTAAGTCCTGAACTTCTACAGCAACCGTATAATCAACTGAAGCGCTCGTTGATACCCTACCATATCTAATAATGTGATTAAAGCTAGAATCTAAGGCTATTTGCCATTCCAATCTAGCTTCTGACAGAAGGCTTTCTATAAAACACCAAATAATTACCTTCGTTCCTGTTGGGTCAAAACTGGCAACTCCTAAGGGAAAGGTCTCATTTTCCTCATTTAAAAAAGAATTTATGGCTTGCTCCTCTTGGAAATCATCTTCACAACTAACAATATTTGTAGCAATGAATAACCCTCCAGTTCCTAAAATGCTTTTTTTAATAAAATTTCGTCTATCATTCTTTATTCCCATAATCAAATAGTAAAAAGAAGATAGAATCTATCAGGAATTCAACCAAGCTTTTATTTCACTCGCTTTTAATTTACTAACTATGATTCTTTCTTCCGTTTTAGGATGTACATCTACAATCAACTTTCCATTGAAATGAAACTTTAACTTATCAATACAATCTTTATTTAGTATGTATTGTCTATTCACTCTAGAAAAATTTGTAGGATCCAATTCTTCCTCTATCGTTTCTAGTTTCTTATTTAAAGTATATTCCTCTTTTTCAAAAGTAACGGCTTTAACGATCCCTGTATCAATATAAAAATAAGCAATTTCTGAAACTTTAATTGGAATCAGTTCATCTCGCTTCTGAATTAAATAACTCAGCTTAAAATTGTTATTGGTTGATGCTTGCAAAAGTGACAAAACACCTTTTAATTGATCTTCAATAGCTTCACTATTTGCGCTGTTTTTATAAAACTTATCAAGCGCCGCTGCCATATCCTCCTCTGAAATAGGCTTTAATAAATAATCTAAACTATTTACCTTGAAGGCTTGAATTGCATATTGATCATAAGCCGTTGTGAAAATGATTGGCGTTTCTATTTTAACTTTGTCAAATATTTCAAAGGATATTCCATCTGCCAAATGAATATCCATAAACACCAAAACCGCCTCTGTAGGGTTTGAGAAATAATCAATAGTATCAGCTACAGAATCTATAACTGTTAAAATTTCAATTTCTGAGTTAATAGATTTTAAGATATGAGTTAGGTTATCACTTGCAGCGATTTCATCTTCAACTATTACAACTTTCATTTTTTTTAATTTAAAGGCATTTTGACTCTAAAGATATTGTTTTCATTTGATATTTTTATGCTTTTTTCCTTCAATAGCATATATCTTTTATTAATATTTACCAAACCTTGGCCTGTACTATCAACGAAAGTACTTCTCGGCTGAATTTTATTCTCAATAATTAAAAACTCATCATCATTAAATATTTTCACATGCAATGGGTTTCTATTAGAAATCTCATTGTGCTTCACGGCATTTTCTACCAATAATTGTAAAGCTAATACTGGAATCTGAGAACTCAAAACTGCATCTTTTACGTCTAATTCAATAGAGAATTTATCTCTATATCTGGTTTTGATGAGAAACACGTAACTATCTATAAACTTCAATTCTTCTTTTAAATCAACCAAGTCTCGGTTACCACTCTGTAAAATATAGCGATACATGTAGGAAAGTTGATTCACAAAATTTGTTGCTTCTTTATTATCTCTAATCAGGGAGTTCAAAGAGTTCAAGGAATTGAACAAAAAATGAGGATTGATTTGATTTTTTAAAGCAGCAAGTTCGTTTTGCAAATTCTGCTTGGCAAGTCTTTCTTTTTCCTGTATATCAGCTTGTCTCCTGGCTTTGTAAATTAAATTTTTTGCCAAAGCGATTAGCCCCAACATTAATATTACAAGGATAAAAAGTAATAATTTTTCATCTCTAACATAGAGATCATGTCCCGTAACATCATCATAAAGGTCAAAGTAAAATTCAGAAAATATATATAAAATTATTCCGTTGACAACTATAGAAGAAGCAATAAAAATATATTTCCCATACTTTTTAAAATAAGTATCTAAGTTTGTGTTGTATTGCAATACAACATAGGAAAACACAAATAAAAATGACATTCTAAACAACACATCAATAGTAGTTGGTGGTGTTATGTATGAATCTTTTGTATACTTTAAAAAGCCAATTAATTCTAACAATCTCGGAGAGTTTTGTAATAAACTCACCAAAAATGATATCAACAGTATTTCTGATTGTTTTACAATTTTTGTTTCCAATTCCTATTTTGAATTACAATTAATTATACAAATTTGTTATGACAACACCCTTTCAAGTACAGCCAATATTACAAAAACAAAGTTTATAATAAAAACAGTTTTAATCAATTCCTTTTTAGTCACATCGTTGGCAATTCTCATGATAATTTCTTTTAGTTTAACAAGCTAAAAGTATTTCAAAAATCATCCAAAAAATGTAATTTCACTATCAAGTGGTTAAAACCAAATGCGAATGGTCAAATATGGGTACTGAGCTATTTGTCATATGTAGTTGATACCACTTGTCCTTGCCTCAAAATAACAATACTCACCTTATCACCTGCATTGGTATTCATTAATCTCTCTTGCACTAATTCAAGCGAAGATGGATCTAAAATTTTCACACCTGCAATTTCTAAAATAATATCTCCACCTAGTAAAATATCTTGTCCGGCAATGGTAACAGGTACAAAGCCTCCTATTAAGCCAAGTTTACCGGCTTTACCTTGGGTCGAAACTTTTGTTATTAAAATCCCTCCTTGTTGTGGTACATTTAGCAATGCCGAAAGTTCAGGGGAAAGCACCATAGATTCAATACCAGACCAATTTTCTCTATTTGCTAATACCTTTTTAGCAACGTTTGAAGTCACAGCAAACCCAATTCCATCGAACCCGCCAGAAACGGTGTATATGCGACTTGCGATACCTACAATTTCTCCTTTCATATTAAACATTGGACCACCAGAGTTTCCTGGATTAATGGATGCATCGGTTTGAAAGAAATCAACTTTTTCAAATCTATTACTTAAATTTTCTGGAGAATACTTTCCACTAATAATCCCTTTAGATAAAGATTGTTTAAAACCATGTGGTGCCCCTATAATAAATACATTGTCACCTATTTTAACTTTATCAGAATCACCTATTTTTGCGATATCTTTTTCTTTTAACTGAAAAGAATCTTTTACTTTAATTAACGCAACATCCGCATTGGTGTCAGAGGAAATCACTTCTGCCTCATAAACATCACCATCAGTAAATTCGACCGTAATTTTTTCTGAAGCCTGAATTACATGAGCTGCGGTCCATATCAAACCTTCTTCTCCTATTAAAACTCCAGAGCCTAAAGACTCCTCTTTTCTTACTTGTTGACTAAAAAGAACATCAGAATAATCAAAACTCTCTATATTGATATAAACCACAGAACTACTTACCTTTTCATACAATTTGGATAAATCTTGTGCTGAAATTTTAAGAGAAATAAACGCAAGTAAAAAAACAATTTTTTTCATAGTAATATTATAATTTGAGGGTTAAGTTTAAATGATAGAATTATATTCTCCTCAACTGCTAAAGTAATTAAATTTTAAAAAATCATAACGTTATTCTAGTCAGAAAAACGCATAAAAAAAGCCATTAAATCCTAAGATTAATGGCTTTCTATTCTTTTCAGAAATATTATTTCTTAAACAACTGCTTCACAACTGCCTTTGCAAAATCATCAGAAGTAGTTACTAAACTTTTAGGGTTATCAACTAATGAAGTCACAACCGCTAATAATTGTTCTGATTCTGGTAATGATAAATCATACAATAACGTTTCTACCACAAATTCTTTCTCAGTAGAAGTAATTGCTGTTGAACTTCCTCCTCCAACATATCCCATATTCATATTATGATAGTACCCTGTTCTATATCGACCTGAATAATAACCATAACCTCCATATCCTCCATAACCATAATACGGATAAGCTGTTGGATCTTCTGTAACATTAGTAACCACAGATTCTTTTACCGATTTAACAGTAGTAATGATTGCAATATTAACTCCCATACTACTTAATTTTTCACGTATTTGGTTTACCTCTTCAGGAGTGTGTTTTTCATCTGGATCAGCATCTGGGAAATTCACATAACTCGGTAACACTTCAAACTCTGGCCCTCTAGCCTTAAATTGTGCTGCCATATCTTTCTCAAAACGCTGTCTAGCAACATTATCCTTTGATTTGAACACGATTAACACCTTTCCTCCATCAATATTTTGAATCCTAGAATCTTTCCAAGCATCTGATACTTTTACAGTTGAACAACTTACCATAGAGACAAGAATCAAAAGAATACTTGAAATTTTCACTATTGTTTTCATAAATTTTATTTTTATACGGTTTATAAAATAAGTTAATACCTTATTTGTAGTGCACAATATATGCAATTTGATCGAGATAAAACAAGCTCATCTTAGGTTTTTTAGTATCATAAATCTAGCCAATAAATTATGAAGTAACTAATTAATTTTTCTTTTTTGAGTGGTTTAGTTGATTTATATATTTTCCAACAACAATTGCCGTGATTATAACATTATACATTTGCCCAATCAAACCAATAAGAACACTAACTTTTTGCGCAAGTGCCGAAGCAGGTGTTATATCCCCATACCCAATAGACAATAAAGTTATATAACTGAAATACATAAACTCATCATTAAAGGTATCTCTAGAAAACGCACCTTCAAAAGAAGCGTTAAACGAACCAGGAGCCGCTAATTCTATTGTCATGCATAAAAAATAACCTATCAAACCTATAGAAATATAGCCGCTGATTAAACCAAAAATAACATTAGAAGATATTTTTTTAGAATCCCAAACCTGCTGAACAATCTCATAAGTAACAAAAAGATAAAACACAAAATTTATTGCCATTCTAAGAAAAACAATCTCATCTTCATATTTATTTGTTAAAAGTCGATACACCAACAAAAACCCGCTGATTCCAATTAAGACAAGAAAAACAATAAATTTTAAATGCTTCTTTGACATCATAATTAAACCTGCAAAAATGTTTATAAAAAACATGGCAGGTAATAACCACAAATCATAAAACGAATTCGAAACAAAAATTGATCCGAACAAAATAAAAAACTGACTCAGAAAAAAAATTTCAAACCTATAAGGGTGCAGTTTTGATAAATACATATAATTAATTCTTTAAAGTATTCAACTTTGCTTTTTGTAAAATTACAAATCCTATCACAAAAAACAAGGTCATACAAAGCATACTAACCCGCATGCTCCCTGTCAATTGATCTATTAAACCATAGGAAAAAGTACCGATTACAATTCCTAACTTTTCTGTAATATCATAAAAACTAAAAAAAGACGCATGATTTCTAGTGTTTTCTGGGATTAATTTTGAATATGTTGACCTAGAAATAGACTGAATTCCTCCCATCACAAAGCCTAAAAACATAGCCATAGCATAAAAAGGAATTTTTGAGTTTAGGAAATAACCTGCAATACAAATCGCTCCCCAAATAATCAAGGCCGTGCTGATAGAAAATCCATTGCCTTTTTTACGAGATAACCATGCAAAAAAGTAACTACCTCCAATAGCAACAATTTGAATGATTAAAACCACAAGAATCATTTCATCCGATTCCATACCAATTTCCTTATTTGCAAATAACGGAGCTAACAACATTACGGTTTGAACTCCCATGCTAAATATAAAAAATGACAGTAAATAAAAGTTCATGTTAGGCATGACTTTTACTTTATGCAACACATCTAAAATCTGATCCTTTCCTTTACCAAGAATTTTTCTATTTATAGGATTTTTATTTTCCTTGTCCATTAAATAATAAAAGGCTATCTGAGAAAATCCAAGCCACCAAACCCCTACCAAGACAAATCCAAATCGAGTTGCCAATAAACCAGATTCAAAACCAAAAGATTCATATGACTGGAACAAAACCAAGTTTACTACTAACAATATTACAGATCCAATGTATCCCATCGAAAAACCTTTTGCACTAACAGCATCCATTTTATCTACTGTGGCTACTTCTGGTAAAAAGCTATTGTAAAACACCAATGAACCAGCAAATCCAATACTTCCTAATATGGCACAAAGAATTCCATACTCTACATTTTCTCCTGTAAAAAAATACAATCCAATACAAGCAAACGAACCCAAATAAGTAAAAAACTTCATGAATCGTTTTTTTCTACCAGAATAGTCAGCAATACCTGAAAGAATAGGTGAAATAAATACAATTATTAAAAACGAAAATGAAATAGCATAAGAATATAATACTGAATTGGATATTTTCAAACCAAAAAACAGAATTTCATCTCCTTTAAAAAAGTTCTCCGTAGTTCCTAAGAAATAAACAGGAAAAATTGCAGTGGTAATAATTAAATTGTACACTGAATTCGCCCAATCAAAAGATGCCCAAGCATTTATTAATCTCTTATTGTTTTTTCCAAGCATCTTTTTTCTAATTTTTTTTAAATATAAACAAGACTAGCGACTTTGTTCCATTTCATTTTAATTCTTTTTTTCAAGCATAGGAACAAACTTACACTCTCCCAATTCTTCTTTTTCAAAAGATTTCACTCCTGTTCTTCTATATAAATGCATTATTTGAGTGGTATCTCCCACTGGAATTACTAATATTCCTCCTATTTTTAATTGTGCTAATAATGCTTTCGGCACAAATGGTGCACCTGCTGTAACAATGATTTTATCAAACGGAGCATATTCGGGTAAACCTTTATACCCATCTCCAAATGACATGTATTTAGGTCGATATCCCAATTTGGGTAAAAACATTTTTGTCTTCTTAAAAAGCTCATTTTGACGTTCAATTGTATAAACTTCCGCCTTTAACTCAAGTAACATTGCTGTTTGATAACCCGAACCTGTACCTATCTCTAAAACTTTTTGCCCTGGTTCAATTTCTAATAATTGTGTTTGGAATGCCACTGTATAAGGCTGAGATATAGTTTGATCAGCTAAAATTGGAAATGCTTTATCTTGGTACGCAAAACTTTCAAAGCTAGAGTCTAAAAATAAATGTCTAGGTATTTTGGCCATGGCATCCAATACATTTTTGGCATGTATCCCTTTTGATTGTACTACTTTAGCTAGTTGATTTCTAAGTCCTTGATGTTTGAGCGTATCCTTCACGAAATGTTTTTATTTAAGAGGATAAAATTAGTAATTAATCCCTAAAGATTTTTATTTTTGTTTAAAATTAGCCAGAGAAATCATCGGTTATTTATAGAATTTTAAATAAGTCATTGTGAACTATCAATATACAAGTTAAAAACGTTCACATTTAATAAAAGACACGAAAAATATGTTAAAAGCAGGAGTATTAGGTGCTGGCCATCTTGGAAAAATTCATTTGAGATTATTACAACAATCTGACAAATATGAATTAGTTGGTTTTTATGATCCTATTAAAGAAAATGCTGAAGCGGTTGCACAAGAATTTGGATACAAAGCTTTTGATACCATTGAAGCTTTATTAAAAGAAGTTGATGTTGTTGATATTGTAACTCCAACATTATCTCATTTTGAATGCGCCAAACAAGCCCTAAAAAGTGGCAAACATATATTTATTGAAAAACCAATAACAAAAACTTATGAAGAGGCAGAAGAATTAAGATCTCTTGCTAAAGAGAATAATGTTCGTGGTCAGGTGGGACATGTAGAACGTTTTAATCCAGCATTTACTGCTGTAAAAGACTCTATTCAAAATCCTATGTTTATTGAAACACATCGTTTGGCTGAATTCAATCCGCGTGGTACAGACGTTCCTGTGGTTTTAGATTTAATGATTCATGACATTGACATCATACTAAGTGTTGTCAACTCCAAAGTCAAAAATATCAATGCAAGTGGAATTTCTGTAATCTCGCAAACACCAGATATTGCAAATGCAAGAATCGAATTTGAAAACGGATGTGTTGCTAACCTTACTGCTAGTAGAATTTCTTTAAAAAACATGAGAAAATCTAGGTTTTTTCAAAAAGACGCGTACATATCAGTTGATTTTTTAGATAAGAAAAGTGAGTTGGTTAAAATGAATGACGCTCCTGAAAACCCAGATGAATTTGCAATGATATTACAAAACGCAGAAGGGGTTAAAAAACAAATTTACTTTGAAAACCCGACTGTAGAACCAAACAATGCTATTTTGGATGAATTAGAATCATTCGCCAAGGCGATTGCAACAAACACTACTCCAGTAGTTTCATTAGGACAAGGAGCCGAGGCATTGCAAGTTGCTTTGCAAATAATTGATTGTTTTTAAAATAAATATTTGAAAACAAAAGAATCCATAGAATCCATAAGAAATACAAAGTCCATCATTTTGTTTGATGGACTTTGCAATTTTTGTGATCATTCGGTTCAATTTGTAATAAAACGGGACCCTAGTAATGAGTTTCTGTATGCCTCTCTACAATCTGAATCTGGTCAAGAATTTATAAAAGAACAAGATCTTAAAACTCAGAAAATCGATAGCATTCTATTAGTTACAAGCGACAAGGTCTACACTAAATCTTCTGCTGCTTTAAAAATTGCTACAAAATTAAGTGGTCTGTGGTATTTGTCAAGTATCTTTTTTATTATCCCAAAAGTAATAAGAGATTCAGTATATGATTTTATTGCAAAACGCCGATACAAATGGTTTGGAAAATACGATACTTGTAAAATTCCTTCCGAAGAACAAAGAGCAAAGTTTTTATCTTGATTTGTTAGTAAGGATAGTTATCATCCCAATTTTTCACTTTTGGTTTGCCTAATTTTCCTTCCGACTTTGCGATCAACATAGCAACACAAGCATCCCCCGTTACATTAACTGTTGTTCTAAGCATATCTAGAGGTCTATCTACCGCAAAAATAAGTGCCAATCCGATGGGAAGCATATCTTTAGGGAATCCAATAGCATCTAACACAATTACCAACATTACCATACCTGCACCAGGTACAGCAGCAGAACCAATGGAAGCTAACAATGCAGTTATTATTATTATCAATTGATTTGTAAAGCCCAAACCTTCTGGCCATAAGACTTGCATTATAAACACCGCAGCAACTGCTTGATATAAACTTGTTCCATCCATATTTATGGTGGCTCCAACTGGCAATACAAAACTTGAAACTTCTTTATCAACTCCAATATGCTCCTCTACCCTTTCCATAGTAACAGGTAATGTTGCCGCACTAGAGCTTGTAGAAAAAGCTAAAAGTTGCGCAGGAGAGATTTGTTTTAAAAACCAAATAGGCGATTTTTTTGTGTAAACTGAAATAAAAACAAGATATAGACAAATCATTAATACTAAACCAAATACCACAACTCCAGCATATTTCATTAGAGCTATTAAAATATTTACATCATTAGTGCTAACAATCACTGTAGTTAACAAAGACAATACAGCAATGGGTGCCAACAACATAATCAGATCGACCATTTTAAGCACTACAGAGTTTAAAGAATCAAAAAACTTCTTTAACGCTGCAGCTTCCTTTTCCGGAATAAGCAACATACTTATCCCTATACAAATTGTAAAAAAAATGACTTGAAGCATCATTTTATTGTTACTCATCGCCTTAATTGCATTATCTGGAACCATATCTACTAAAAATTGAAGCGGTCCTTGATTCTGTTGATTCTCAGCTTCCGAAATACGTTCTTGGATTTTTGAACTAGAAGCGTACGTATTTTTCAAATGAACAATGGTATTTTGAGAAATACCTTCACCCGGCTTGAAAATATTGACAGAAGACAAACCTATGCTAATAGCAAATACTGTAGTTACAATATACACTATGATGGTTTTTACCCCCATTGATTTAAATTTAGAAATATCTTTTAGATCAGATATTCCTTTAATCAAAGATGCTACGATTAGTGGTACGGCAATTAATTTCAACATTCGGACAAATACTCGCCCTACGGGATCTATCCAATCTTTAGCAAACTGTGGCCCTGCATCAAATTGTAATAAAAAAAAACCTAGAATAATTCCTAAAACCATTCCAATAACGATTTTCCAATGCAATGCTATTTTCTTCATAATCATAAACTCTTAAGAACTTGGGAAAGATACTACTAAAATCAAACCAAACGAAGATAAATTTCGGGAAAATTAGAACTCTTAACTTAGGTTAGCAAATCGCCCTTTTACTCCATGAAAGAAACGTCTCATTGTTTCCATATCATGCTCAGCATCTCCTGTTAAATAATACGGCTCGTCGATCAAAACCTGTTTATTTTTAAAATCTAAAGCAACTTTTACCACAGGCACGTCAGCTCCTTTTGCTACATAATAATAACCAGTTTTCCAATCCTCTACTTTTTTTCTTGTCCCTTCAGGAGAAATACCGAGTTTAAAAAATTCATTCGTTTTAAACAATTCCACTAACAAATCAACTGTATTGTTACTTTTTGACCTATCAATTGGAAAACCACCCAGCCATCTAAAAAAAAAGCCCTGTGGATTTTTAAAAAGTATTTTTTTACCTATGAAGTTAATTTTAGTTTTCTTGATTGATCGAATCAATATCCCAAGAGGTACGTCCATCCAACTAGTATGCGGAGCAGCGATAACAACATATTGTTTGACCTGTTTAGGAAAATCTCCAACAATTTTCCATCTCAAAACAGTGAATAAAATGAACTTAGATATTTTGTGCATTTTATAAAGGTACAAAACACAAATTCAATAGAGCAAAAGTTAACAAATTGTAAACAATTGTATACAAAAAGTTTATTATCACTAACCTACTGCCCTTTCAGTTTAACAACTGTACTAACGGTTTTTATAAGAATTTTAAAATCCATAAACAACCCTCTCGATTTAATGTAATATAAATCATATCTTAATTTAATTTCCTGTTCTTTAGTTGTGTTTGCATATGGATACATTACTTGTGCCCAACCTGTTAAACCTGGTCGAATAACGTGTCTGATTGCATAGAAAGGTAGTTCCTCTTTCAAACTTTTCACAAACTCAGGTCTTTCTGGTCTTGGTCCTATTAAACTCATCTCTCCAATAAGAATATTCCAAAACTGAGGAATTTCATCGATTCTAGTTTTCCTGATAAATTTACCAAAAGAAGTAATTCTCTTATCATTTTTCTCTGCCCAAATTGCTTTGTTTGTTTCGGCATTAACAATCATAGATCGAAACTTGTAAATATTAAAATGTTCTCCATTCAAACCTACTCTAACTTGTTTATAAAACAAAGGTCCTCTGCTCCCGAATAAATTACCAATAAACACAAACGGGATATAAAACATCAAACTTGTCAATCCCACTAATGAAACCATAATATCAAAAACTCGCATAAACAACAGGTAAA
Organism: Flavicella sp. IMCC45537; assembly: GCF_057197705.1. Lineage (NCBI taxonomy): Bacteria > Pseudomonadati > Bacteroidota > Flavobacteriia > Flavobacteriales > Flavobacteriaceae > Flavicella > Flavicella sp. IMCC45537. The sequence goes on along the minus strand of NZ_CM170067.1, from coordinate 682,430 downwards.
ACGTGTTTTCATGATTTTTACTAAACGAGATGTATTTATAAAACTCCTTATTCAAGTTTTCTTTAGCTACACTTTCTGTGATTTCTTCATATAGATTCCCTATACTTTTAATATTTACACCATGTTCAAATAAATAAACTAATTCTTGATTTAATTTAGAATTCGGTTTAATACCCAAAGATGATGTGGAAACAACAATTTCATCAACAGAATTCACCTTCATTATTTCTAATAGATTTGCATTTTCTAATTGATGATATTTACTATTATCCAATAAGGCAACAGGAGCATCTGAAATATAATTAACGACATTAATTTGAAAATTCTTCTTTTTAACAATATTCAGAATGTTCTCAACTTTTTCAGAACTACCAATAATCAAAATATTCTTTAAAAACTTTGGACTGTATATAAAAGTACTATAGATGAGCCTCCAATAAGTTAACGGGATGACAATTCCTAAAAAAAGGTATAGAATTTCAATCCTGTTTTTTGGTAGCGATGGTGTTAAAATTGGTGTAAAAACGTAAAATATGATAGTCGCAAAACAGGTAATCAAAATACTTTGAAAAACTAAATACCTACTTGCGGAAACTTTTAAATTATATAGTTCAAAAATATTCCCGAACAGAATGAAATATAAAATAAAAGTCAGTACCCATTTTAAAGACATCTCACTATCAAATGTAATATAATTTACATTTAGAAAAGACGAAATAGCGTACATACCGACAAGCACACTTAGCATATCAAAAAATCTCAACAAGACTTTTCTTTCTGAAATGTTTAGATATTTAGTTTTCGTTTGTTTGGGAGGGGAATTTAACATAATGCAACAAAGTTATGTAAAACTTTTATCAGTATCTGTGGTCAATGCGAAAAAACAATAATTAAAACAAATTTACATATAAATCGCTCAAATACTTATAACTATGATATTTTAACACATATTCATATCCCTTTGTTCCCATTTTCTTTAACTCAGATAAAGGTTTATTCTTTAAGTCAACTAGTGCAATACACAACTTCTCAGGATCCTCTGGTGGGACAATAACACCACAGCCTGAAAGCTCAACTTGATCTTTTATAAAATTTGATGATTCAACGATAGGCTTTTTCGCCAACATGTAATCAAAATATTTATTATACGAGACACCGTGATTATATAATGGAGAACCAAACCTACTGATATAACAAAGATCAAATAAAGCAACCACATTTTGTACTTGGCTTTTTTTTATTTTATCGATAAACGTAATATTTTTCTGTCCCATCACCTTAGCTTGTAAGTTTGCCTTTTCTAAGCCATCACCAACAATAACAAAATGAATTGTCTCATCATTTTTTAATAAAATTGCAGTATCAATTAACACATGCATTGCGTTAGCCATTCCAATGGTCCCCGCATACCCAACTATAAATTTATCCTTAGGAATTGCATTAAAAACATAATCCGCCAGATCCTCTATTTCTAAGAGACTCTCATCGATTCCATTGGGAACATAAATAAATTTTTTCGGATCTTTTGAGATAGAGTTTATATAATCATATGCATTAGGTAATAATGAAACAATAAAATTTGATTTAGTATAGGCTAATTTCTCAAACCACCCCAATACTTTTACCAAAGGATGTTTTGGACTATAACCCTTTAAGTGAATAGGAGTTAAAGGCCATAAATCTCGTATTTCTGTAATTAATTTTTCTGATTTGAATTTTTTCTTTAAAAACAATCCTGTAATTATTGGAAAAATTGGCATCGAAGAAACAATAATAATATCAGGAACACCTAAAACTTTAGACCGTAAAAAGAAAGTTTTCAAAGTAAAGACAATATTGCTGTAAAACTTTGAAAAACCCGTACCAGAATAATTAGGTGTTTTAACCCAGCAAAAATCTATTCCTTTTTCAATATTTTCAACTGTAAAAATTTTATTTTCTACTTTTGGTTGATTAGTAAAAAGATGGTTGTAAGTTCCTGATATAATTTTAACTTCATATCCCTTTTTAACCCAGTGTTTACTTAGAAAAAAATGCCTCTCTCCCCAACCTGAGTCACTTTTTCCTGCAGTTTGATTAAGTATCCAAATATTTTTATTTTTCTTCATTCAAATTGGATTCTATGATTTGTGGTTTCCCTGATTTACTTGGTGAAATTCGATCAACTATTTCAAAAGTAATAGAAAATTCTTCAAATTCTAATATTTCTAATATCTTCTCTTTCACTACTTCCAAAATTGAACTTTTAAACCCAGCACCTTTAACAATAAGAATGTGAATTCCATTTAAACTATTCTGAATTATTTTGAATTGCTTAATTTCTAAAATGTACTCAAATATGCCTGTAAACGAATGTACAATCATGACCTTTCCTTTGTTTGTTTTAACAACATCCGTATCTCTTCCTATAATTTTCTCTAATAATGGGTATGCAAATTTTCTGTTTTTGGGATATTTCTCCTTGGGTAATTTTATAGCTAGATCTCCTATTTTATAACGAATTAAAGGCATCGAAAATCCATCGAGACGAGTTACTACTACATGACCTAATTGACCATCAGGAACAGGTTGATCGTCATCATCTAGAATTTCAACATAAACTTGAGGACTCAAAATATATGAATAATCTAAATCTAATTGACTACTTATCAAAAATCCTTCAGCAGAGCCATAAGTATCTTGAATATTGCATTTGAAAGTTTTGGTTATGTTTTTTCGGTAATGGTCAAACAACTTGTCTCCTAAACTGATACAGCCCTTTAACCTTATATCGATATTATTTTCATTAGCAATATCAGCAAATACATTTAATGAAGAGGCATATCCAATGAGCATATAGTCTTTATTCCTTATTCTATTTAAAACCTTAATTACCTGAATTTCATCATGTGCAAAAGCATTCACATAAATGGTACGAAACAACACATCTTTTATAGATTTTAAAATTCCTCGGTTTGGGGAAATTCCAGTTTGCACCAACTTATAGCCCATTCTATACCCCGACCACTCCCACCAGTGTATCAATCCAGCTCTTAAAGACGATAAATCTTGTTGATCCATATAAACTGACGAACTAATTCCGGAAGAACCACTACTAGATATTTTATTCAACTTTTTTCTAGAGCACGTTAAAAGTTTTTTAGAATGATTCCTTAATATATCTTTAGTTAAAACTGGAAAGTTTTTTAACCATTCTGTTGAAGAATTACCTGTTAGTTTTATATCTTTATAATATTCAGAATATTCAAGAGCATGAAGCAATATTTTTTTCAAATTTACAGTCTGAAGTTCAAGTAATTCTGATTCATTTAACTGATCTATATCTCGCCACTTTTTAAGTTCGGCTAGAAAAGAACTTCCGGTAAGTAAATCACCCAATGGTAAAACTATTTTCTCTAAAAAGTTTGAATACATCATTTATTTCAAAGTTTGAATCCATTTATTCATCACATTTTCTGATGAAAATGACTCCGCTTTTTGTCGAGCAGAATTTGTAATTGAAACAGGAGATTTTTCTATAATTTCCTTTATAGAATTAGCCATTGCTTCTACATTATTTTTTTCAACCAATAAGCCTTCTTTATTATGCTCAATCAAATAGGGCATTCCCCCAGCATTTGTACTAACCACATAAAGGCCTAAAGCCATAGCTTCCATTACACTCACGGGGGTATTATCAAAATTGGTAGTATTGATGAAAATATCGAAATCTTCAGCTTTTTTTATCCAATCTTTCTTTTGTAAGCCCCCTGTAAACTCTACTGATTTTTCTAGGTTGTACTTACCAACTAATTCTTTGACTTCAACTTTAGAAATGTCTTTCTCTGGACCAACCATACACAAGGTCGCCTTCGGATATTTCATCCTTATCAAATTTAATACCTCAATCGCCATCGAAGGATTGTACAACTCTCTAAAAGCACGAACCCATAAAATTTTTGGTTCTGGATTTTTTCTTTCTTTAAATTGGTAATTCTCGATATTTAAAATATTTGGAATAAAATCAGTTGTATATCCCTGTCTTTCAAACGCTTCTTTTAAGTAATTGGATGGAGCTACGTTTGTGTATGCATTAGAAAAAATAAACTTCGCTAGTTTTCTAGAATTTTTTATTCTAGCAGGCAAATCTCCCCCATGTAAAATTGTGATGTATTTTAATCCGAAAATTTGACAAAGAACAGATGAGATATAAACTATATAAAAATAGTTTGTACTAAAAACATCAATGAGTACATATTCCACTTCATTACGATATTTAAATATACTTCTACACATGCAATAAAACCTTTTAAGTTTCATCAATTCATCACTCGATTTTTCAACCTGATAGCCTTGTTTAATCAACTCTTCACTTAATATATCCATTGCAGTAACATATAAAGTATGTTTTGATAAATCATTACCAATGTAAAGGATATTCTTAGTCTTCATCACGTGTAATTTTTATCAAACTCAATCCATAGATAAATCCAGGAAAAGCGATTCGCATGGCTGAGTGATTGATGGTTAAAAACCAAAGCGCATAAAAAGAAATTAAAAATGCTCGTTGATAATTCGAAGATATAATAAAGTGTAAAAACGGCACAAAAATTAGAATAAATAAAATTATTACACCTAGAAACCCATGTTCCTCAATCAAACGTGTTACTTCGTTATGTGATGCTGCCGTAACATGTTCATCGCTCTCAATCCTTAAATATTTACCATTTCCAACACCAATACCAAACCAAGGAGACTCATAAAAATTCTCAAATTGGGTATTAATAATATCTAGTCTTCCCGAGGTAATATCTTCTTTTTGTTCTCCTTTCGCATTTTTTCCGGTATATCTATTGCTCAGCATACCTCCGGTAACATCAGAGGTATACAACCAAATAGCTGCCAAAGCAACGAAGCCTATAAGTACATATTTAAAAATTATTTTAATCAAGTCTATTTTATAAAAAAACATAAACAGAACGAAAACAAAAAATGCTATTGCTCCTGTCAATATACCTCCTCTTGAAAATGTTAATAACCCCCTATAAGTAAAATAAATTAAAAATATAATATCTAAAAAAACATACCCTGATAATTTTTTATTTAAAAAGACCATCACTGCTAAAATAAAAATACCCAATCCGATTATAGTGGCAACTTGGTTTGGCCCAAACCCTCCAGAAGTTGCGAAATTAGCGCTACCACTAAATGCAATTTCTCTAATATCTGGGGTTCTAAAATACATATAGCTTATCATAGAAAAAATCGGTAAAATCATAAACATCAAACCTTCGAGTAAGGTGTTTCTCGAAAGTTTCCTCCCATGAAAATATACTGCACTTATAAAAAGAACAACTGGTCCAGTTAAATTAAAGGCTATTGCTTTTCTAATTGATTCCCCTGCTGGAACATCAGTAAAAACTATCCCCAACAACAATAAGAACAAATAAATAAAATAACTAATCGAAAATTTTTGTTGATCACTTCTCACCAACATCCCAACTGCAAGAGTTCCTATGACTGAGTATTTTCCAAATTCATATGAGATAGCACTTTTCGTCATTCTGAAAAACACTTCTGAACCAACAAAATAACAGGCCCATAAAAAAGCCTCTTCATTAAAATTTTTATGTTTATAAATATCAATAATACTATAAAAAAAGATACCTAAATATAAAACTTTCAACAACAATCCAAAGCTTCCAAAATAGCCCAAAGCTATATGGAGTATTATAAACACAAGAGGTTTGTATTTTAATTTCTTATACAATTCTTTTATTTCTTAAAGGTTAATTAATAACATTTTTTCAAAAAAACAACGGTTACGCTAACAGGATCTTTTCATACAATAAAATCATTTCAGACATTACTGTATTTTTTGAATATACTTTATCAACTTTTTCATATAATTTTTTTCGAATTTTTTCACAAATTGTCACATCTTCAAATAATAAACATATTGCTTCTGCCAATCTTCTATAATCATTCGGAGGAACCAAATATTCATTTTCATCTATCAAATTACCACATTCTCCAACATTAGTTACCACCACCGGTAATTTTGCCAAACCATATTCTAAAAGTGAGATTGGCAATCCCTCAGACAAAGATGAGAGAACCCCCATGTTTGCTTGAGAAAGAATATGTTGCATATCGCTACAAGCCCCATATAAAAAAACCGCTTTTGTTAAATTATTCTTTTCTATAAAATTTTTTATTTCTCTCGAGTAATTATCTTTGTAATCTCTACCAATCAAATGTAGTGTAAAACGACTATTCTTCTCTATAATTAGTTTAAAAGCTTTCAAAAGGTTTAAATGATCTTTTTGCTTCCTAAACCCTGCTACATGAACAATTCTAAACCCATTTACACCTTGTAATTTAGTTTTTGAGATATTTTCACTGAAATGTGCAAAATTATTCAGAAAATACACATTTCTACAATTAAGTTTCAATTCTGCCCAACTTTTCAAATTAGAATTTACAACAAAAATTGCTTCATAAAAATAAGAAAAAGCATACAGCAATTTTATCGGGCGTTGCTCTAAAAACTCACTATCTCCATAGTGATCGTGCCAAACTATCTTTACTTGTGGGTGACAAACTTTTAAACAAAAGGCTATAAACGAAGATGTAGAATGAGCATGAACAATTGATATTTTTTCTTTTTTAATAAATTTTATAAGTTTTATTAGAGCTTTTAAATCAAAAGATTTACGTCTCTTCAAAAACAAATACCCGACGTTATCGCTTATTTTTTTCCTCAAACCACCTTCAACCCTTGTTGCACAAAGATATGAAGGGATATTTCTTTCAGCTAAAGAATTTGCAATATTAACGGCCAACACTTCCGCTCCACCTTCATTAAGTGAATCAATTATTTGTATGACTTTTAATTCTTTCAATTATATAAATTTTGAAATTTCTTTCTCGAATTTTTCCAGTGTATAGAATTGCGACCATTTTTTTCCTTCTTCCACTTGATTTCTAAATTTGTCCTCGTTTTGTAAGTAACTTTCTATCTTCTGAACGATTTCATTTAAATTATTTGATACCAATGCTCCTCTATTGCCATAATCAAGCATAAAGGGGACACAAGACACACTGGAGGCTATAGGCAGACAGGACCAAAACATCGCTTCAGCTACAACTTTCGGCCACCCCTCGGATTTTGATATGAAAATTAAAAAATGACTACTTTTAAAAGCTTTTTTAACCACATCTTTACTTACATTTCCATGAAATAGAATTTTGTTTTCTAATTTATTTAGAGAAACATAATTTTCTAATCCTTTTCTTTCTAATCCATCACCATAAATATCCAAAACTACATCATAACCTCGTTTCAATAATGCCTGAGTAGTTTTTACCGACAAAATCGGCTGCTTACTTTTGGTTAATGCCCCGACGTATATGAGTTTTATACATTCCTTAAAATCTTTTGATGGAACTTCTATTATCTCACTTTGTCTATAACTAGCTGTAAAAAAGGGAACAATATTTTCACTTTGTTTAGGCCAATTCCCGTACACTAATACTTTAATATTTTTAGTCAACCAGGTATTTTTCAATATCCTTTTCTGTAAACTGTAAGTAAATGGCTGTTTACTCTTGAAATCCCAGTTACCTGCATATTTTGCAGTTTTTTTCTTTTTTGGAAAAAATATTTGCAAAACACATCCTAATAAACCAACATTTCCAGGAGATCTCAAATGAATATGATCTACTTCTCTCATTACATTGGTAATTCTAACACATATGATAGGAATTAAAAATATAGCTTTAATACAATTTTTGAAAGTTGTAACATCGAAATCAGGTATCTGAACAATCTTAATATTTTGATGTTTATAAGGTATTTCTATCTCATTCAACACTTGATTTGATACTGGGGCAATTATAATTATTTCATCGACATATTTTCCCCATAAATCCATTTCACGAACATATGGTTCGTAAGCAAAAAATTGTTCTTCATGTATTTTATGGGCACAATGCGTTATGATTCCGAACTTCATTGATGAATTTTAGGTTTATTTACTAATAATTGAAACAATGCAACTAATCGACCCGATGATTCGGTCAAGGCCTTCAGCTTTGAATCACCTGACACGACATTCGAAAATCTAACCATTAGCAACAAAATTGTGATACAGCTCCACTTAATTTTAGCATTTAGTGATGGTTTTTCATACTTTACCCTCCATACATACCAACCATTCCTAACTACCATTTTTCCGTAAGTATATTGATTCGGTCTACCTGAACTTTCATGGTAATGATAGAGTTGTGCACTCGTATTTACATACAAATTATATTTTTTAGACACCCTTAAACAATAATCAGCATCTTCATACAAGCCATATCCTTCGAAATATGTCGAAAATTTTATGTTATCGACAACCTCTTTTTTAAACGATGAAACTCCACCCATAAAGTACTCTACTTCGTAAACTTTATTACTTGGTGGTAAAAAACTTACTGAAAATCCGTTTGCAAATTCTGGCATGATACACGGAGGTTTATCCGATAAGAGTCCAATTTTTTTTCTCAAAACATTTCGACTACCCAAATTACGGATATAACCGTCTATTTCATATTCTTCAAAATTTATTTTTTTTTCATTATTTATTTCTCTCCATTTTACTTCATTCATTATATAACCACCAACTCCTCCCGCGTTCGGAAACAATTTATAAGTTTCCATTATATTTTCAAAATAAGAAGGCTTCAAAATTATATCATCATCTAAAAAACAAACAACATCTATATCATTTGAGACTTTAGATATTCCAAAATTTCTTTGTTTGGTTAATCCTCTATCTTCCTCAGAAATTAAATAATACTTTACGTTTTTAAAACAATTATTTTGTAAAACTTCTTTTGTGTTTTCATTTAACGAGCCGTCTACCACTAAAACTTCATCTGGGTAGATGCTTTGCTCATCAATAGATTTGAGTAAAGTATGTAGCGCCTTTGGACGCATATATGTACAAATGATTAAACTAAACTTCATTCAACATCTTTTTATAGAATTCAATATTTACGTTTATAGATTTTGCATCGTTAAATTTTTCTACAATTCTTTGTCTAGCATTTTTTGCCATATCCATTGAATAACTATGATTTTCAATTAATTCATAAACTTTCGAAGCAAAATTAATACTATCGGTAGGAGTCACCATAAAACCTGTTTTGCCATCAATCATTAATTCATTTGCCCATCCTATGTTTGAAGTAACCATTTTTTTTTCCATCGCCATTGCTTCAAGCCAAGTCATAGGAAAAGCTTCTGCTAAACTTGGTAACAATATTATTTCTGCTTGTTTTATATATGTAATTACTTTATCGTAAGGAACGTAGTTTACGTAGTTTAGTTTAGATTTTGCTTTTTCCGATAAATATCTTTTCATCAAAGTTAAAGTAGATTCACCAGTGAGTATGTCAATATTATCTTTACCCAATAGGGTTAATGAAACTTCATTATCTTTCTCTATCAATAAATTGAACATTTTTGCAATTTCTAATACCCCTTTTTTTCGTACCAAAGTTCCAAAATACAATAGTGTTTTATGTAAAATATTTTCATGATCAGGTGAAAATCGAGTAACATCAATCGTGTTATGTATTGTTTTTATTTCATTCTTTAATCTAAATAATTCTTTTGTCTTTTTAGAAACAAAATCACTTACCCCAATAATACTATTTGCTGCGCGTAATGCTTTTTTTTCAAAAAACTTGTTTTTCCATTTTACCGATCTATTCTCTAAATCACAAAAATAAGTATCCGAACCATGTAACCTAATAACCAATGGACACCTAAATCTCATAAATGCCGTAAATCCAGTCCATTCAGGAGATTCAACTATATCAATATTATTAATTAATACAATAGCATTCACATATTTATAGAAATAACGTCTATTTGTCAACCATGTGCCCCCTTTTAATTCTTTCTTTTTCACAAAATGAATCTCAACTCCATTTTGATGTCGAATAAAATTCTCTTGTTGACTGTAAATAAAAATGGTGATATTTAAACCTTGCTTCACAAGGTTTTCAGCTATGTTTCTTGTAAATGTACCTATGCCTCCAACATTTCCTTTGAAATCTTCTATAGGGTATTCTGGTGTAATATATGCTATATGCATTTTTAACTTAGTATATCGTTAAAAGTTTTTATAATATTCGCAGAAGCATCTTTCTGAGGTGCCACACAAATTTTATCAAACCATTCTTTCATTTCACACAAAGAGTAATTATCATTTATAGCATCCAAAATAACTTTTTTTAAACCACCTTTCGTATCAATCCATAAAACAGCTTGTTTCGAAGGCATTGACTGAAAGTGAATGTATTTGTAAATTTTATCGATATTCCATTTAGTAATATCTCCCTTTTTAGTATTGTAATTTATATACGCACAAGGCTTGTCATGACTTACTGCATCAAATGCCATTGATGACCCCACATTAATAACCATCTCAGAATGTTTAATGGTATTAAATAACAGCCTCATATCTTCTTTTAGAGGCATTACTGTATCCCATCCATTCCCTAGGTTTGCCCATTTAGGATCAATACAAGTTATAATTTCTTCATACCTAGCTACAATTTCTATATGTCGATCTGTGAAGTCAACAGGACACTTTCTATAAAGTATACCTATATTATATCCTTCATTGTTTAATTCTTTAACTGTTTGAGCAACATCTTCTAAATAATATTGATCAAAAGGAGAAGTTGTAACATCATCGCCTGAAAAACAAATGTATTTTTTGTTTATTTCTAGATTATTAACTTGAAAAAAATCCTCTTTATCCATATGTAATGCAGAATCTTTATGCATTTCAAACTGAGGAGATCCAGTTACGTATACTTGTTCTTTTTTTATATGAGGATAATAATACATCAATTCTTCTTTCATATGTACGCTCCACACCAAATAATAATCAGCTTCTATCAACAACATCCCTTTGGGTAAATTATCCCATGAAAAAATAAAAGTGACTGTAGGTATATTTAGATCCTTGGCAGCTAGTATAGGAGCAACACCTAACATTGGCCGCTGATTCGTACAAAAAACCATTGCTGGCATTTCTTTCTTTAGTTGCGCTAATGAATTCTTATAATAGGTTGTTTTACGTTCTAAGCGTGTAATATTCTGACTAATTTTACGTAAACCTTTTTGAGAATTATATTTTAAAATAAAAAAGTAAACAATTACATTTTTCACAAAACTTTTTAAGTTTTTATTTGTCGAAGGAAAACTATAAGATAGATACGCTGGATTCTTTGTCTTTTTAAAAGATAAATTTAACTCAATTTCTTTCTTTGCTCTTTTATAAAGATCAGACAAAAAATGGTTTTTCGCATTTTCTATCTTCACTTCTTTGAGTCCAAGGTTTTCATTTAAAGAGTAAGTTGTATTATTCCAATAGGTTAAAGAAAGTCCTTTTTCAATTGAAAACTTACAAATATTTCCATAAACGAAGTTCCTTAAACCTACACCATCTGGTAAAAAAATCCAAATATTTTTATTTTTTATTTTCATTTTATCGTTCTCAGCTTACAAAACAGTTTTTTTTGAATATCATCATAAAATTGTTCAACTATTTTTTACAAACTATTCATTTTAATAAATTCCTCTGCCTTAATCCAATCCTCCATTGTATCAATATTCACGTAGTTTTCTTCTGACGATACAATATATCCTATTGAGTTCCCGTACAAAGAATTTTGCTTTTTAATAACAGAAGTTTTTGTAATATAGATGCTACCATCCCTATGATATGATTTTGGAAGATTCTGCCTTCTAGTAATTATTTCTTTTTCACCTGTAGCAATTACTAATTGTCCGTTTGTATTAGGTTCAAAAACCCAATGCGGATTATATTCATGTGGTACTTCTCGAACAGATATTAAAGAATCATTTTGTTCTTCACAAAATTTCTGAATGGCCTCATTTAAAAACGATAGAGTTCTAAATGGACTCGTAATTTGTAATAAACAAACGGCATCAAAAAAAATGTCCTGTTCCTCAAAAAAATCTATTGCATGTTTAATAACAGGAAGTGTGGGAGATTCATCCTCAGCTAAACTATTTGGTCTTTTAAACGGTACATCAACTCCTAGTTCATTTGCAATTTCAATTATTTCATCGTCATCAGAAGATACTACTATTTTTGAAATTAATTTCGATTTCAAAGCTATATCAGTAGTATATTGTATAAGTGGTTTTCCATCTAATAATTTTATGTTCTTTTTAGGAACCCCTTTAGATCCACCCCGAGCAGGTATAATGACTAATATTTTCATTAATACACAATTGTTTTATGAAATGTAAATTCCGTATTCGCAAGAATGTCAGCAATTTTTTGACCTGACATACCATCACCATATATATTTTCAGAAACAATAGCACATGTTGAAATCCTATCATTGACGCTTTTTATGATTTCATTTTTGTCATAAATAGTATCTAAAACATTGCTACCTCTTTCTCTTCTATTTTGTCGTGTTCCAATGTTTACTACAGGCACTGCTAAATAAGAACATTCTCTAATTCCAACACTTGAATTCCCTACCAAACACTTACTGTTCACCAATAATTTCAAAAAATCATTGGGTTCCATATTTTTAAAAAAATGAATATTTTTTGGTTGATTTATTTCTCTAAATGATCTAATTCCACTAGAAGTACCATCTGAACCTGCATCAACATTTGGCCAAAACCAAAATGTAGGAATATTTAATTCATGTATGGCATGTAATGTCTCTTCAACATCCTTTCTAGCAGTTTTATACTCAGTTGTAACAGGGTGTTGCATCACTACAAGATAGCCTTCTTTTTCCCAATTGATGTCTACCCCAACTCCTCCGTATTTTTCTATAGGATCAAAATCTAAAGTAGCATTGTTTTTTATTTCTTTTGCAATATCTATTGATGGACAACCAGTATTAAATACCATATCTGGATTTTCACCCATTTTTAATACTCTTTGCTTTGCATCTTCAGATGCTACAAAATGAACGTCTGCTAATTTAGTATTTGCATGACGTACTTTTTCATCAATATTACCCGTTACTTCTCCACCCTGAATATGCACCAGTGGAATATTTTGGTAAGAAGCAGCTATACTTGTTGAAATAGTTTCAAATCTATCTGCTATTGTCACAACTGCATCTGGTTGTAAACGATAAAATACATTGGCTAACTCCATAACCCCTAATCCAGTAGTTTTAGCCATAGAAGTAGGATTTTCACCTTCTAGTACCATAAATACTTTCTCTGCTATATTAAAACCATCCTTTTCAATAAATTCAACCGCATTTCCATAACGACCTAATAACGCTGGACCTGCAATCACTAATTGCAACTCTAACTTTGAATGATTTTTAATAGCAGTTAATACAGTTTTAATTCTACTATAAGAAGGACGTGCAGTTACTACCACACATATTTTTTTTACTAACATATTACTCTGTTATATCATCATCATTTAAAAAATCCCATTTTTTTAAATCTTTATTGACTTTTCTTCCAATGACTTTTTTATATTCACTAGCCAAGATACCAAATCCTTTAGGTTTTTTGGTTTCTAAATCAGAAAATCTAATCACATTTCCTTTTTTTAAATCTTTATTGACTGCTAATGATTTTTCAAAAATTGATTTTAAGGTACTAAATTCAGAATTATCTGATTTATTTACAGGGTTTTGCAATGCATCTGTGATATTATTTACAGCAGAAACTAACTGAGAAGTTTCTTTCATTGTCAATGATGATTTCGCATCTGGACCGAACATTTCTTTATCAAACACGACATGAAATTCTAATATTTCAGCACCCAATGCTGTTGCTGCAATACACGCTTCTATAGTAGACGAGTGATCTGAAAACCCAACGGGAACCTTATATTTATTTTTTATTTCTTGAATAACATTTAACCCATATTGAGTAGGCTTAGTCGGATATGATGTAGTACATTGTAAAATAGAATAGTCTATATTTCTTGATTTTAAAAAAGATACTGTTTTATCTAACTCTGCATAAGAACTCATTCCTGATGAAATAATTACAGGTTTTTGTGTTTGTGTTATTTTTTCTAGGAGTACAAAATTATTCACTTCACCCGAACCTATTTTATATCTTTTCACTCCTACTTTCTCCAATAAATCTACCGCTGCATTGCTAAATGGAGAACTCATAAATTCCAATCCAACATCATCACAGTGTTGCTTAATTCCTTTCCATTCCTCCAATGAAAACTCCATACGTTTCCAATACTCCATTCTTGTTGCATCTTGTTTGGAAAACTTAACCCTAAAAGGCTCATGAATACTACTTTCAGCTTCAGCTATATGTGTTTGAAATTTAATAGCGTTACATCCAGTTTTAGAGACCGCATCAATATAGGAATGAGCTAATCCTAAACTACCGTCATGTGCTTGTCCTATTTCAGCAATTGTAAATATCATAAGTAGTATCTATTTAAAAAATTCTCTTTGGCAGATTGTACTATGTTATTTGAGTTATTATGCCAAACATCCATATCATATAAATTTGATGGAATATTTTCAATAAACGGATTTACTCGACCAGACTCATCATATCTCTCAATTTCATTTTCAATAACTTCAACCCAACTCTGTACCATATTAGCATTGGCAACTAAAATACCATATTTACCATAACCCAAAACTTCTGAAACAGCTCCATTATCTGATGCGATACAATAAGAACCACATTTTAAAGCTTCAGCAAGCGATAACCCAAAACCTTCATGCCATAATGTTGGGAATAAATAGAAATCGGAAAGCTGGTAATATGCGGCTAATTCATGATTTGGTACACGTCCGATAACTCGAACATTTTTTATAGGAACTTCTTTTTCAACTCCAATAACTAATAATTCAATTCGGTCTTTATATGACTTGACTAGGTGCAACCATGCTTGAAGTATAATATCCAATCCTTTTTTTTTTCTATCTTGGGAACACCATACAAACACAATTTTTTCTTGGTTTATTTGATAACTAGTACGTAATTCTGATTTGTTTTTTTTTGAGACAGAAAAAAATATTTTTTTACTCACACCATTATTATTAACAGAAATTTTAACTGGTAATGTAGTACAATTATTTTTAAAAAAAACATAAGAAGAATTAGATAATAGGATCAATTCATCTATTTTTGATAATAATTGAGTAGAATTTGAAAAAACTGAAAAACCATGATAAAAATATTGAACGTAAACTCGTCTTCTTAAATTATTTTTTTCAATATAATTTGTTATTTGTGATAACAAACCTATATCATCTATAACTTGTACAATAATTTTTTCATAACCTTTTATTTGCTTTGAAAAAGCCTTTACATACTGTGAATGTTTAGTTCCGAAACCAAGTTTATTGGATATTTTTTCAGTAAATTTTCGATTAGCAACAAATACTTGTTCAGTATCTATTAATTTAATTTCAGACTCAGGACAAATAACCACATCTATATAGTTATTGTTTTTAAGATGATAATTCATCATAGTTGTCCAACTCCCAATCCCAGCATATGGAAGTGGAAATTTTGATAGTAAGATAACTTTTATATCGTTCATGTAAGTTCTATTAATAAATCTCAGAAGCTGATTTTGACAAACCTATTTTTTTGAAAAATTTTCTTTTCATCGTTTTTGATAAAACTAGCTTACGACAAATTTTGCCAATTAATATTTGTGTTTTAGACAAATTATTAAAACTTTTTAAAAGAGAGGCATCAATACTAGCTTGCTTTATTTTTATTTGAATTAAATCAAATTCATCATACATCCAATTTTCAACAACGTTTCCCATATGAAAAGCATAATTATTCTTAGTAGCGAGTCTCAAAAAACCTAAATTATCATTCGGAACATCAATAAATTTATTCTCAACTCCACCTACAATTTTCACAAAAGCTGGTTCAGAAGTACCACGATCAAAAACTTCACGTCTTAAAGTAGCGACAAAATGCCCACACCCCACAACCGCATCCATTTTTTTATTAGAAACTGTAAGATATTTCTCTAAGTGAACTTTATCATACAAAGGGGTATCGTTACCTAAGCTGGCATCAAATTTCTTCAATCCATCAGGATCTAAAACATCTTTAAATTTCAATTTTCCTTTAAATAACCCATAATACCATGTTGAATTTACAAAGTTTTTAAAAGCTTTACTTGAAGGTACAGGGCTTACCATTCCTGCTGACTCAAAATTCAAAAAAACATCTTCAACGGCACCTTGCCAACCTGATTTAAAAAGGACATCTGCATCTGTAATAGTAACTAAAGGTTCCAAATTTCCTGATGAAGCGGCCAAAATTGCATTTATTTTCCCTACATTTTCTTTCGAGTGAAACACCTGATCAATAAAAGACTCTTTATGATATAACTCTTCTATGTATTCACGAACTTTTACATGAGAATCATTATTATATATGGTTATCTTTGTTTTATCATGTATCGTAAGCAATAAAGATTCTATACATAACTTTAGAATGTCAAAAGAATCAGAAAAATAACCTTCAAAATTTGGAATATATACTGGTATAATAATTCTATGATAATTTTCGGTATCTAATTTAAAATTATCTTTTTCTGGATTTCTACCTAGCCTCATAAAATTCAATTAATTTTGAAATCCCTGTTTCTAAGGTTATTAAATCTCTTCCTAATACTGCTCTCATTTTGGTAGTATCAGGACATCTACGTTTCATATCTCCTTCCTCTAAAGCAGGTAAATGGATTATTTCCGATTTTGACTTTGTGATTTCAATAATTTTTTTCGCGAGATCCAAAATAGTCATTTCTACATCACTCCCAACATTAATAACCTCGTTTTTACATTTTTCACTCATCATTGCTTTAACACAAGTATCGGCATTGTCTTCAACAAAACAAAAAGACCTAGTTTGTAATCCATCACCATAAATTGTAATCGGTTGATCTCTCAACGCTAATTTTAAAAACCTTGGAACGACAAAATCTTCACTTTGGTTGGGTCCGTAAGTATTAAAAAATCTAAATATTGTGTATTCAAGATTGTATTCTTGTTGGTATGATCTAAAAAATGCTTCTCCTACATTTTTAACAATTGCATAAGGCAACCTTGAATTTAATGGTGTTGTATTTTCATTCTGAGGAATTTCAAATGGTTCACCATATACCTCTGAAGAACTAGAGTAAAAAACTCTTTTTACACCAGAGTTTTTTGATAAGGATAAAACATTCTTTATTCCTTCAATATCATAAAGTACATTCATAGGGTTTTCAAGAGTTCTTTTAACCCCAACCAAGGCGGCATAATGAAAAACATAATCGAAAATATATTTTCCAAATACAGGTACTATATCATTGTAAACATTTACATCGGTTTTAATAAAATCTATATTTTTTTTATCAGGTACTTTAGATAAACTCCCTGTTGAAAAAT
This sequence comes from Flavicella sp. IMCC45537, assembly GCF_057197705.1. Classification (NCBI taxonomy): domain Bacteria; kingdom Pseudomonadati; phylum Bacteroidota; class Flavobacteriia; order Flavobacteriales; family Flavobacteriaceae; genus Flavicella; species Flavicella sp. IMCC45537. Next base: position 664,982 of record NZ_CM170067.1, on the reverse strand, counting down.
TATCTACAATCACAATATGATTATTTGTATTCTCGGACAACCTCTTTGCTAGCGCGCTACCTACATTTCCTGCACCTCCTGTTATTAATATTGTGGGCATTTTTTCTTTTTAATTATCAATTATTAAATCTTTTACTTATGATAGTTATTAATAATTTAAATATAACAACTATTTATTTTATCTATTGTAGTCAGTTTAATTATTCATTATAAATTAAACACAAACTATTTTCTTTATATTTTACATTAAATTTGACCTTTCATTCAAGCCGACACCTATAATCTAATTGAATTAGTATGTATTCAAACAAATTTTATGGACTTTAACACATTCTGAAGAAAAGAGATAAAATATTTAAACCTAAATATAACTATATGAAGATACAATACTTTTTTTAAAATTAATATATTCTTTTTATCATTGATATAAATTTTATCAATCATATCTAGTAATACTTTTCTTTGACTTAATGTGAAGAATAAATTCTTGAACTTCAATAAATAATAATAATAACTAACTTGTGCTACTGTTTTTTCTTTAATATTATTATTTTTATTTCCACTTATACTTACATCCGATTTTCTTACAAAAACATTTGCCGTATTAATTGAGAAAACACCTTTAAAATTAGAAAACTCCAATACTCCTAAATGATCTGCACACCAACCCAAAGGAAAATCTTTAAATTTCACTTTATTTAGTTGAGCTTTATTGAATATATATTCACTCAACGAACTTCGAGATTTTCTAAAAATAAAATCCGTAGATTTTTCAATCTTAGGATGCTCAAATTTATTAGAAATCGATTTATCATTTTGATCTATCAAAGTAGTTGCATATCTTATAACTTTTATATCTAACATCTCTATTTCTTCAATGTTTTTATAAAACTCTTCAACCACATTTGAACCAATCACATCATCATCTCCTAATATCATAACCCACTGTGCTTCATCCTTAACCATTTCTAAACAACGTTCCCACTGCTTTACTAAAGAAACACTCCCTACATTTCTATCAAACCTTTTGTATTCAAAACTTAATTGATTACTATATTTTTCAAGAATGTTTAAAGGTTTATTTGGACTAAAGTCATCACCAATGTAAACAGTAAATTCTTTATTTGTCTGATTCGCTAGAGACTGAATAGTCTTTTCAAAAAATGTGGTTTTAAAATACGGAACAACAATCGACAATTTCATAAAAACAACTATCTTTCTTTTAGTAAAGCGTTAATACTCATCTCCATTCTTAATGAGTCTGATCTATATTTATTACGTCCTTTTTCCCCATCAATATACAAATTAGGTAGATGATGTATTAAGTTTTTCTCAAACTCCGAAATACATATCATTTTTTTCATCCCACCAAAATTATATACATCTGTATTTACTTTACATTTTACACTATATTTATTCAATCTTTCTTTTTTTAAACCTAAAAAACCTTTGATTTTATTCTTTAGCCTAATGAAGAAATTTATTTCTTTTTTTAATTGTGTAAAATCAAATTTTCTTCCTACTCTTTCCAATTGCTCTTTTGTTAATATAAATGTTGCTTGATGCACATTTGAAAAATGAGCAAACTTTTTTCCTTCATATATTTCAACAGAACTAAGATCCCAATCAAAATCCCCATGGTATGCAGGGAAGTATTTCCCTGTTAAATCCTCCTCAAATTGAATCAACCCAGCTATTCTATTTTTTGGTAATATTTTAGAATAATAAATATGATTATCTATATGATCTTCAGTAAACAAATGATCATTTTCCCCATATATAAAAATATCATATTTACTTCTATTATCCCAAATCACTTTTCTACATGTCAATGGTAATAATTGATAGTCGTCTAATTTAAATATGTTTAGCTCATCAACACCTTCTATATTTAGTTTTATATTAGAGTTTACAATTATTCTCACCTCATATTTTCTAATTTTTCTAAGATTTCGAATAACCTCTTCTAAATAATTAATCTGCTCGTTTCCAAAATTAACCAGTACTACTAATATTTTTTGTGGATTCATATTTTTTGATCACTAATTGACACTTCTTTCTAATAATATTTTTTATAAAAACTAATTACTCTTAATAATCTTATTCCATGTCTATTTTTATTTTAATACTAATGTCAGTAAATTATACTGTTTAACTTCATTAAAAAATAAAAATGTTTCTTTTGAAACAGATTTTGGTAAAACATTAATAAAATCTTCACTTTTCTTATAATCAACTGCTTTACATTCTAATGAACATAAAATGGCTTTTACAAAGATTTTAAGTTACAAGTAAATATTTCTCAACCTCATAAAGTGGTTGTGGCCTTTAGTCTTATATCCAAGGTAAAACGATAATCCTTTTTTACAGAGCTCTCCACCAAATTTTGAGTCTTATCAGTCCTACCTTCATCAATAATGATACACTCCCAATTATCATATGTTTGAGCCTGCATTGAATCTCATGTATCTCCTATTAAATGAGATCTGTTAAATGTTGGGATTATTATTGAAACTAATGTGTTATTCATAACAATAACTTTTATTATTCATTAAAAACACCCCATGAATTTTTTGGTTAGGATATTTTCCTGTCCCAAAAAAATTAGAAGGAATGACTTTAAAAGCTTTACACTCTTCTAATTTATCAAAAACACCAAAATCGTCTTTTCCCCAAAGCGTAAGTAGAAATTCACCTTCACGTAAATCAAAAGATGGCATTTCAAAACGAATAATGTTTTTCCCAGGTTTTACCTTTATAACATCATTTGTAAACTCATTACTCATATTGGTAATAGGAAAACCTCTTAAATTAGCAATTCGAATTGAAATAAATATAGTGCTTATTTCTGTTTGATAATTTTCAACAGTTAAATCGATAAACAATTTTACTCCACTTGGTATTTCAGTGGTGTTCTCTATCAAATTATTATTCAATTCGTAAGAGAAATCAATTCTTGAAAATTTCATTTTTCCATGTCCTTTTCTGTGAATAATACTTTTTAAATCATTATTAGATTGTAATTTATATTCTGATAGATAAAAATCAATTCCTTTTATAACCCCCCCCTCATAGCCTACTTTTCCATTATCTAAAACAAATAATCGAGAGCACAAGCCTTGTATTGCTGCCATATCGTGACTCACAAACAAAACCGTTCTTCCGTCACCTTTAGAAATATCCTGCATTTTTCCGATGGCTTTTTTCTGAAATTCAGCATCACCAACCGCTAAAACCTCATCTACTACCAAAATATCAGGTTCTAAAAAAGCTGCTACGGCAAACGCCAATCGCACCTTCATTCCAGATGAATACCTCTTAACCGGTGTGTCAATATATCGTTCACAACCAGAAAAAGCCACAATTTCAGCTAATTTAGACGCTATTTCCTTTTTAGTCATCCCCAGAATAGCACCATTTAGAAAAACATTTTCCTTTCCTGTCATTTCAGGATGAAAACCTGTACCTACTTCTAATAATGACGCAATCCTTCCATTGTATTTGATGGATCCCGTTGTAGGTCCTGTTACTTTAGACAATATTTTTAATAGTGTAGATTTTCCCGCACCGTTCTTTCCTATAATTCCTAGTACCTCTCCTTTCTTTACTTCAAAATTAATATCCTTTAAGGACCAAACATATTCTGAATTTCCCTTAGTACTTCGATCATTTGACTCTCCTATTTTAAGATAGGGATCTTCTTTTCCTCTTATGTTGGCCCACCATCTATTAAGATCATGACTTATAGTCCCCGTCCCAATTGTCCCAAGTCGATATTGTTTAGAAAGATTTTCTACTTTTAAAATTATTTCTTTCTCCATATTATATCGTATCTATAAAACTTTTCTCCGTTTTATTAAAGACTAACATTCCAAATATAAATATTGTAAATGAAACGCCTAACATATATAGTATATCTCCTATATAAACTACATCAGTATTTAGCATCAAATTTCTGAAGGTTACAATAACAGTAGTCATTGGGTTGTATTCAACAATCCAGGCATAATCTTTCATAGCCTCTCTCATTAGTTCAATTGGATATACAACGGCTGACAAATACATCAGTAACTGAACTCCGAATGACACCAAGAAAGTAAGATCTCTATATTTAGTAACCATTGAGGAAATAGCCATACCTAATCCCAAACCTAACATTCCCATTGAAACAATTAAAATAGGTAAATACAATATATTTAAAGATATATCTAACGGCATTCCTTGAAAAACATAATATACAGAAAACAATATAAAAATAAATAACTGTATTCCAAATTTCAATAAATTAGAGACAATGATTGACATTGGCATAATAACCCTTGGAAAATATACTTTCCCGAAAATGCCTTCATTTTTTTTAAAAGTGTCAGAAGTCGCTATCAAACAATCTTTAAAATAATTCCAAGCCGTAATCCCAGCTAAATTGAATAAAAATGGTGGCACTCCATTGGTTGGAATATTCGCGATTTTATTAAAAACAATCGTAAAAATTATAGAAGTAAATAGAGGTTGGATTAAATACCATAGCGGTCCTAAAATAGTTTGTTTGTATAAAGTAATTACATCTCTTTTAACAAACAGAATCAATAAGTCTCTATAAGCCCAAACTTCCTTGAATTTTATATCCAGAAGATTGTTTTTAGGAGTTATTTCATTAAACCAAATATCATTCTTTTTCATTTAAATATATATTATACTTCTTAAATTAAACAAACAAACCAATATCAAAGATAGAGTTGTAATGGAATAGGCTAAATTAATATTTTTAGGTTGATAATTTTTCATGAAATAAACAATTGACAAATATATCAAGATTTCATATCCAGAAAACCATCTAAATTCAACTTTAGTAAACACCACAGACAATAAACAAAAACTATAGATAATTAAACTCAAAAAAGGTATATTACTGATAATATTATTTCGACATCCCCAACTATAAAGTAGAGGTAACAATAAAAACACCCCTGTAAACCTTATAAAATATCCTACAACTGCCAAACTATTTAAAACAACAACTTTTAAATACATTTTAGGGTACTTAAATATTACTTCGGACAAGCTTTCAGGTAAAGAGCCGGCTCCATTTGTTTCTAAATATACTTTAACATCTTCAAACTTTGTTTTCCATACATTACCACTATTAAAAGATTCATTATTTTCTTCAATTTTTTTTATTGCTAAAAAATTACGTTGTGTCCAATTGTAGTCAACGTGATTCTTATTATAAAAACTCAACTTTCCTTTCTCTTTCATGGAAGGAAAATTTATGAACGAAGTAAAAGCAATAAAAGTACAAACCAAAAGTATAATTTTATTAATTAACTCTTTGTAGCTTATATTTTTCACCCCCACAATCATAACAGCTGAAATAACTGGGAGCAGCAATATAGTATTTAATCTTATCCCCAAACAAACAGCTAATAAAAAACCTAAAGAAAACATATCACAATTCTCTAATTTTTTTTTGGGATAAATTCTAAATAATAACAAATATAAAACCATCATAATAAACACTCCAAAAAAGGTGTCATTTGAAGCTTTATTATACGATGTCAATATCAATGTTCTAAAACAAAAAAAACAAATCACAATATAAAATATAAATCTATTTTCTTTAAGCTTTGGCTTTAATTTCAATATCATAAAAACACCAAAAGCAAGCATGAAAAACTGTGAAATAACATTCACTAAAAAGAAACAAAGCTGTACATCTTCAAAAACTCTGTAAAACAAACTAAGTACAAAATAATAAACAACTGTAGTTCCATTTACATTAGATTGATAAAAACCTGTTTCTAAATATCTTAAAAAATTAGTTATATAGCCATCATTATCTTGAACTACAAAAGAAGACTGTAACGTCCATTCAAACAACAGTATTGTTGTTACTGCAATGTAGCACAAGAAAGATATTACTAAAAAAAATTCAAAAACATTCTTTTTAGAAGAAATTTTATTTATCATTCTTAAAAACACTTAATCATATTATTAACTTTTAACTTGTTCATATGCAATTTTCTTAAAGAAAATGACCATATAATTTTTTCAGAATAATAATCAAAATTATCGACTACCAACAACATTATATATTCTATACAACGCATAGGATTACTTTAAAATTAGTAATAAAAACAAATTAACAACTATTTTTTCACCCCAATAAGTAAAACATCCACGACTCTATAACCACAAAAACATTAGTCTATCCTTTTATCCATGGAGCACTTAAGTTTCTCACAAATATGTTAAAAAATTGTTCTCATTAATTTTAAAACGAACTATAAAAAACTCTCTATTGCCAAGTCATAACTCTTCAAACCAAAACCTAAAACTACACCTTTACAAACAGGTGATAAAAAGGATTTATGTCGAAACTCTTCCCTTTGGTGTACATTTGAAATATGAACTTCAACAACAGGTGTTGTAATTCCACTAATAGCATCTGCCAAACCTACCGAAGTATGTGTATAAGCACCTGCATTGAAAACAACACCATCATATGAAAATCCAACTTCATGCAATTTATCAATTAATGCTCCTTCATGGTTTGATTGTAAATATTCCAATTCAACCGGTGAAAACTTTTCTTTTAATCCAATCAAATACTCTTCAAAAGAATACGAACCGTAAATTTCTGGCTCACGCTTCCCTAACAAATTTAAATTGGGTCCATTTAAAATTAAAATTTTCATATCACAAGTTCTTATAAAACACAAAAATAACAATGTTCATGAATTAACAATGGTTTTTGGTATAATTTTCTTAATTCATAAGACAATAATAAAATCATCTATCTGACTGCATGAAATTGGCTTATTATTTAGAACTTATCAATAATATTTTGGTCATATTTATAAAACATTATATAGATAAATTGTCCAATATGATTCCTCCGAGCTAACTTTTTTAGACAATTCTAAATTCTTACAATTATTTATCTTCGTAGAAGAAATAATGTAATTGATTCCCATTTTTTTCATTTGCTTGAAATCAAATTCCAAATTATTAATCGGATTTGGCTCGTTAGCAAGTGTATTACCACCAAGTTCAGCAGTGAAAGCATAACACCTGCTACCCCAAGTATCGAAATATTTTTTTAGAGCCACATCCTTATCTAACTCTTTAGCAATTATTTTTCTAAATTCATGCTTATACATCAAAGGATAATTTGGCACGTAACTATCCATAGTGTAAAACCCATTGTATAAAGCGATCGTGGGATGAAGTCCTATAGATACTACTTTGAATTCCTTAAGTGGTTTTCCAATATGTTGTTTTAAATCATCAAATAAGTTTTCTGCATAAAATTGTTTGAAAGTAGGTTTACCTTTATTCTCTAAAAGTTCATGCGTCATCAGAATTCGCTTCAGAGGATAAAAAACTAACAAAATGATAAAAATTTGCCTGTAGCCAACAAATTTATAAATCCTATCCAAGGCAATCGCCAATAACATAAACCAAAGCATCGGAAACATAACGTAAAATCTATCCAATTGTATTGGAATGCTTTTGAATATATTAAAAACAACTTCTACTCTATACAAACCGTAAAAAATACAGCAACAAATAATAAAAGAAAGAATATTTAAGAAATTATTAGCTTTCTCTTTTTTGTAAAGCTTAATCGCTATAAAGCCCCCAAGTATAAACAGGAAGTATTTATGAATACTTCTAGAATGAAATTGTCCATTGTAAAACAGCCACCAAATTTTATCGATCATCCCATTGAAATCAAGGTATTCTTTCTTAAACTCAACACGATGAGTTGTTTCGCTAGAGGTTAAAAAACTATAAAACAAGGGGAACTCACTTACTAAAAACATTAATGAAAACAATGTTATGGCCCCTAAAAATTTATAATTTATTATTTTTATTTTTCTGAAAAAATCAAGAACTACTACTGGCAACATCATAGAAATAAAGAACAAGCCTGAAAACACCAAACTTAAATAAAAAGGGGAAACCAATAGAATTACCCAATGATAGAATTTATCTTCAGCATCTTTTATTTTCAGAAAAACATATAAAAGAAGCGGAAGTCCGGCGACAGAAAGTGTAAAATTCCAAAACGGCAAAAAACCAAATACCAGAGCAACAAGAATAGAAATAAAATCATCAATTTTTAATTTTTCCAAAAGCAATCTCATTCCAACAAATGCAACACATGTCATAATTATTTTGTTGATCACATACCCCCAAAACATTCCAAACAGATGAAACCAGATAAAACTAATTTGATACGATGATTGGATATTTGCTTGAGGCACCCCCCCCATAATTTGCTCAATTCTCATATTCGGACTATTCAAAAAACTTGTATTCTCAAGAAAAACTTTAGCCCAAGGTATATTAGAGTCTAAATTATCATGAATCCCAATAGTAGAGCTCTCACCTAAATAAAAATAGGGAACATAATATAGTAGAATTGTAATTGCACAAAAACCTAATAAATGTTTACTCTTAGTTTTTATAAAATTCATGAATATGATTTATTATTAAATTTTTATCCTTATCGTCCAAGTCAACAAACAATGGAAGTCTCACCAATGTATCCGTATAATTATCAGAAAAGGTAAGTTCTCGTTGTCTATGTTTACTTTTGTAGTAAGAACTTTTATGTAAACTTTGATAATGAAAAACGGCAGAAATTTTATTCTTTTTTAAATAAGCCAATAATGCATCTCTTTCAATTAATGAATTACAAATTAAATAAAACATATGAGCATTGTTAGTTGTTTCTTTTGGTAAAGCGGGTAGTGAAATCTTATTGCTTTTTGCCAAATCTTTAAAACTCTCATAATAATTCGACCACGTCTCTTTTCTCTTATTTTGAATATTGTCAATATTTTCTATTTGAGCCCAAAGGAAAGCAGCATTTAATTCCGATGGCAAAAACGAAGAACCAATATCTACCCAGCCATACTTAGCAACATCACCTCTAAAAAAAGCGGAACGATTTGTCCCTTTCTCCCAAATTATTTCCGCACGTTCACTAAAACGAGCATCATTGATTAACAAAACACCTCCCTCACCACATTGTATGTTTTTTGTTTCATGAAAAGAAAATGTTCCTAAATGTCCAATACTCCCCAAAGGTTTGCCTTTGTAAAAAGAATCTATAGCCTGAGCAGCATCTTCAACTACATACAAACCATTCCTCTCTGCTATATTCATGATAGTATCCATTTCACATGCTACCCCAGCATAATGAACAACTACGATAGCTTTTGTTCTTTTTGTAATTAAAGACTCTATTTTAGTTTCATCAATATTTGGATTGTCATTTCTAGAATCAGCAAATATAATTTTAGCCCCTCTAAGCACAAAGGCATTGGCCGTAGAAACAAACGTAAACGAAGGCATAATTACTTCATCCCCTTCTTGGATATTCAATAAAATTGCACACATTTCTAAAGCATCAGTGCAAGAAGTAGTTAACAATGCTTTTTTACAACCTACACTTTCTTCAAAAAATTGCTGACACTTTTTTGTAAAAAATCCATTACCCGAGATTTTACCTTTTTCTACAGCTTCTTCAATATATTTAGTTTCTTTACCTGTTAGGTATGGTCGATTAAATGGAATCATTATTGTGTATTTTCTTAATTATGGTAAATGGCCTGTTCTTATTCTGTATGTACAATTTGGATAGGTATATCCCTATCACCCCTAAACTCATCACAATAATACTTCCAATAAACAACAGTAAAACAACCAAACTTGTCCATCCTTCAATGGAGATATGAAAAAATAGTTTTTTAATAATTAGATAAGCAATAGCAACTAGAGAAGCGAAAAACTGAATTACTCCAGCTTTAAAAATAAGACTCAAAGGTTTTGAAGAGAAAGAAACAATAGAATCTAAAGCTTGATTCATTTTTTTCCTAAAGGTATAAGTAGTTGATTTTTTACTTCCTTTCTTTACAACAATTGTCTTTTGACTAAACCCAACTAAAACCGATATACCTCCTAAAAAAAAATCTATTTCTCTAAATTTCACTAATTCCTCGACATATTTTTTAGACATTAATCTACTTGTAATTGCATTCCTAGGCATCGCAACACCAGACATATAATTAAAAAATGTGTAAAACAAATCTCCAGACATTCTTTCAAAGAAATTTCCTTTTCTATTATCTTGAACACCAAGAATAACATCGTGTTCATTTAAAGAATATTCTTTATAAAATTGACTAAACGACTCAGGAGATTCCTCCAAATCCACATCAATTAAAAAAACCATATCTCCTTGGGTCACACCAAGACCTGTCATTATAGCTTTATGATGACCAAAATTTCTTGCCAATTCAACCAATTTCACATTTTTATCGGATTCCATGATTTCAAGTACTACCTGGACCGATTCATCTGGAGAGCCATCATCCACAAAAACAACCTCATAATCAGAAGTATAACTCACAATTTGATTTAAAATTCTATTATAAAACTCTAACACATATGGTGCAGACTGATATAACGTGGTAACTACTGAAATCTTATTTCCTTTCATCTTAGAAAAATTATTTTTACTTAAAAATTTAAACAATTACACCAAGATCAACATTTCACCTTTTCCATTGTCAAAACAACAAACTATTTATTAAGTGAGAATACTTTATTCGCAGTATTAAACAAAATATCATCTCTCTCTTCATTCGTTTTAGTACTTATTATTAAATTTAATATTTCCAATTGTTTTTTAGGAGAACCAAAATGATAATCAGATCCAAACATTATCTTCTTCGAATCTGTATATTTTATTAGTTTTTGGATATCACTAAATACAGACGAATCATGGAAAAACTGCAAGCTTAACGATAAATCGTAATAAACGTTTTCTAGCTGTCTTAAATGCATAAAATATTTGAGCATTTCATAGCCACCACTATGAGCCACTACAATGGGAAGTTCAGGAAACCTTTTTGCTAATTCGATACATTTCTCTAAACTTGGTCTATATTCATACTCATGCCCATAGTAAAAGGCATCATAAATTATTGGAATATTCGGTTGGAATTTATCTAAAACTTCAAAAAAGTCTTCATACTTGTCCTTAGATAGTTTTTGAATACGACTATGAATTTTTAGAGCTTGAACATTTTTATTAGTTATTTCTTGTTTCATAAACTCAAGATTATCAGTATCAAAAATCAAAGACTTTACATGGTTGCCTTTTAATACAGAGAAATCAAACAGTTTATATTCTTCTATATCGTTAAAAATTATATTCTTAGAGTCTACCTCTAGGTCATATTGTTCAAAACCATTTGAGATATGAGTGTGACAGTCAAAAATTCTCATCATCTAAATTCCTTAATTACATTGATTAATAAATTCTCGTCAAGTGTTAAGCAAATCCTTATATAATTCTCAAATTGCGTTCCATAACTTTTTCCATTTGTAACAATTATTCCTTTTTCCTCCAAAATAGAAACACATTCTTGACTCGTTCTGTATTTATTTGAAACATCAACCAATAGATAAAAACTAGAACAACTATCTATAAAAAAATATCCTTTTTCTCTTAACAATTGTTTAATAAGATTTGCTCTGTTTTTATAAACCATCACGGTTTTATCGATATAATTATCAAAAGTACTTTTGGTAAGATTCTCTATTAGATAATTTGAAATATAATTTACACAAGTAGATATATGCTGATTAAACAAATTAAACTTAGAAATAAAATCTGAACTTCCGACAACATAACCTAACCTCATTCCTGGAATAGAAAGACTCTTTGAAACCGAACCTATTCGAATAACATTTTCATCGAATATTGATCGATGTAACTTTACAGATTTTTCGAAGTACATATCTTTATATACTTCATCTATTAAAATCCAAATATTATTTGACTTACAGAAACTAATAATATCATTAAGAAAATTATCGTCTAACACAAAACCACCAGGATTGTTCGGGTTATTTAAAATTAAGACTTTTGATTTTGTTAGTAATAACTTTTCCTTTAATTCGATACTATTATAATTCAATTTTGAAATCTCCAACTTCATACTATTCACATACAACCCTAAACTAGTACAAATATCAGGGTAACTTAACCAATAAGGCTGAAGTAAGATTACGTTATCTCCCGGGTTTGCAATAGTTTTCAACGCCAAATAAACTCCAAACTTTGCCCCATTACATAAAGAAATATTTTTTTTGAAATCAATTTTATCAAACTTATCCAGTATAACATTATGCAAGTTTTCTAACGCCTTGTTCGATCCTTTAGAAGGTATGTAATTGATTTTTCTAAAATCTTTTATGGAGCTTAGTAAATTGAAAATCTCTTTTGAAGGTTCAATATCAGGACTCCCAACAGCTAAATTTGCCCTCACTGAAACCTCAGTAATCCCTCTTGCCATTGAAGCAGATTCAACAATTTTTTTTAAGTAATTATTAAACTGCATTCTGGTATGTAATTTTTAAGTTTTCATAAATCTTTGAAATAACATCTCTGGACTCTAATTCACTGTTAGATAGCACAATAACAAAACCTTGTCTTCCCCTGTCGTCAGAAGCATTTTTCAAAAAATCCCCAACACGAAATTCCAGATCCAAAGTCAAAACTCCTTTAATAGATTTACAAAACTCTAATCCTTCAATACTTAATACCTCTCCTTCAGGAAATTCAAAAAAGTGTAAAATCGAATTTCTATTTACACTCATCCTGTTCAACTCAATACTCCTATTTAAAAAAAATTGATTATAAAAATGTTCATAAACATCAACCCCAGTAACCCATGGCACAATATGTGATGGTATTAATGTTCCTCCTCCACGACATGCCATTTCAACCAACCAAAACTTCTTTTCCTCTAAATTAATTATATACTCAGAATGAGTAATCCCAAATTTTATTCCAGTTTCAGTTATTAATTTGTTATGGTAAACCAACAATTCCTCCATCAATAGATAATCTAACTCAACTCCGAAGTTTAACTCTGATGCAATTCCTTCTCTAAAATGTTTTTTTCTACTCAAAGTAAGTATCTCATGATTATTTTCATGAATTATTCCTTCAACAGTATACTCTTCTCCTTTCACGAATTCCTCTGCTACAATATAATCTACGCTTCCAAATGAAATTGCATCGTTAAAGCATTTTTCCAAATTGATCTTAGATATGCTTTTATCAATTAAATGTATACCTCTACTAGATTGAGAGTTCGCAGGTTTAATAATAACTCTAAAAAAATTATCTTCTAAAAAATGTTGTAATTGTTTTACTGAATTACATTTCTGATATTTTGGAATATGTGAATTATCTAATTTTTCAATGTATTTTCTTGAAATATACTTATTTGTAAATTTATTCACAGTATCCAAAGAGTGATACTTTACATTTAACTTTTCTGCTAAAATACTTGCTGGAATTGTAGCAACATCCGTTTGTTCCGATGTAACACTCTCTATTTCATAATTATTTTCGTAAATAAATTTCAATATTTTATCAACATCTAATACATCACATTGAAAATACAAATCTGCATACTCTTTACAAATTGGATTATCATTAGGGTCAACTAGTATCACAGAATGCCCTTTTGATTTTATTTTTTTTAACCAAGGTAACTGCCATTTACCACCACAAAGAAACAATATATACTTCATTTTATTAACTATTAAAAGAAATAGATTTGACCTTATCTCTAAGTATTTTCGGTAAAACTTCAGGTGTATCTAAATATTTTTTTAAACAAATGGTATCATAAGTACTCCATTTTAATGTATTTATACAAAATCCCCATATGTCTTCCTGGAGCTCTATCAATTCTAGTTTAGAATACGTTTGTTCGTTAAGTAAAGATTTCTCAATAAAAGTACAACCTGAGTCATCACAAACCATAATTCCTCCATTATATTTTATTTTATTCAACTCCACTTTATAGGTTATTTCTTCCGACTCCTCCACTTTTTTATTATAACATCCTAAAGGGCTATATCCCCTACACCAAATAGGAAAAGAATATTTTTTTATATCTGGAATATCCCTCATTTTTCCTTCAACAACAATCCCCTCAACCTTCTGATAAAGTATTAAGTACTTACTAACCAAATCACCAAAAATTGCTTTATCTTTACAATTAAAGGCATCAACATATAAAAAACAATTTTCCGGAACTTCTTGAATCTGTTCATGAATAGGCCAATTTGATTCGTCAAAAGCATATATATAATGAACTCTTCCTACTTTGTGTAGACCTGAATTTATAGGACTGAGTCCCGTTAAAACACCTTTTTTTCCAAGTGCATCAGCAACTTCAGTACTTGATATCCTATTAGTAGATATCAACTCAATTATTTCTTCAACTATTTTATTTGCCATTAATTTTCATTTATTAATTGGGTTAATACTCTTTAATGAAATGTTTCTATAATATAAAATCTAATTTTACAAATTTATAACTAGAACTCGCACACCTCTTTAATAAAAATTTCATATTACCTTAGAAAAAAACAGTAAATTTTAGTTTTTCATAAAGTTAGTGTGTTTTTCAGCCATTTTTCTATTTATTATCGCAATTAAAATCATTATTTCAAAACTCTCATGTAAACAACAAAAATAACAATGTTCTTCAACATAGAAAGCTATTTCCTCCTTTAATTACCCCCTCTTTTTGTTTGGCAAAATATCTTTATACTTTTTAATATATTTACCCATATGAAATGGATGCAAGCTGCGAACGATTATAAAAATTTTCTTCAGATTGAAAGAGGAATGTCCGAAAACACCATAGAAAGTTATTTAGGAGACCTTAACAAATTAATTTTACATCTAGAAACTAACAAAATAGAACTTTCTCCTGAAAAGATCGACCAACAACACCTCCTAGAATTCATATACCAAAATGCCAAAACGAGCAATCCAAAATCACAAGCAAGATTAATATCCGGACTTAGAAGTTTTTTTGATTTTTTAATTTTTGAAAAATATAGAGAGGATAATCCAACTGAATTGATTGAAACTCCAAAAACAGGTAGAAAACTACCCGACACACTGTCTATAAAAGAAATTGATGAAATTATTAATACTATTAACCTAAGTCATCCGCAAGGAGAAAGAAACAGAACTATACTAGAAACACTCTATAGCTGCGGACTTAGGGTTACAGAATTAATAAGTCTTAAAATCTCAGATTTATTTTTTGATGAAGGTTTTATTCGTGTGATCGGAAAAGGTGACAAACAAAGATTTATACCCATAAGTTACGAGACCCAAACTTTCATAAACACGTATATCAAATATATCCGCTGTCACACCATTCCCCACTTAGGGTTTGAAGACACCCTGTTTTTAAACCGAAGAGGAAAACAATTAACCAGAAATATGATTTTTACAATCATCAAAACACTCACATTAGAAGCAGGCATTGAGAAAAAAATAAGTCCTCATACGTTCCGTCATTCCTTTGCAACACATTTGCTTGAAAGGGGTGCTGACCTAAGGGCTATTCAGCAAATGTTGGGTCATGAAAGTATTACAACAACTGAAATCTATATGCATTTAGATAAATCACATCTAAAACAAGTAGTCGAAAAATTTCACCCAAGAAGCGAATCAAATTAAACCTAATGATTGTTTAAGATACAGATCAAAAGATTTATTTTCTTGTATCTCAGTTCTAATCCCTAAAGAATATAAATTCTCAATGGAGTCGCTCAACCTAGTATAATCCTTTTCCGTTGTCAAAATAACCTTTCTCGAACTCTTTATTTCAGAGAAAAGACTATGTATCCTGAGTATATCTTCTTCAGTAAAACTATGATGGTCCGCAAACTCAATATGCTTAAACAAAATACCTTTCGATTTTAAATAATGCATCAAAGGCTTAGGATTCGCAATACCTGTCACCAAAATAACAACATACTCGTTTAAATCATTTACTGCTATTTCTTCACTAGAAGAGCTAACAATTGTATCATATTTTATAGAGCTGAAGAAAACCTTTTGATAGTTCTTAGGTTTTATCTCTTTAATAATTTTATTTTTTTCGTCATCAGTTATTGAATCAGGACATTTGGTTACAATAATGGCATTTGCTCTTTTCGCTCCAACACGTGCCTCCCTTAAGTCACCAGTTGGCAATACAAAATCTTTCGTATACCTATTTTCATAAGCAGTTAACAAAGTATAAAAATTAGCTCTCACCTTTCTATGCTGGAAAGCATCATCCAACAATATTAAATTTACAGCAGGCTCTAACTTCATTATATTCTCAATCCCGTTTCTTCTATCAGAATCTACTGCAACAATAATTTTCTTGAATTTTTTATAAAACTGAAATGGTTCATCACCAATATCAAAAACAGCGGTAGTCGCATCCGCTAAAACAAACCCCTTTGACGTACGTTTATAGCCCCTGCTTAAAACAGCAATAGTATAGTCCTTTTGTAATAACCGAATCAGATATTCTATCTGAGGTGTTTTACCTGTCCCACCAACACTTAAATTACCAACGGCAATCACTGGAATTTCATACTCCGATGAATCAAATATTCCTCTATCAAAAAACAAATTACGAATACTTAAAACCAACGCATATAAGAGCGATACGGGCCACAAAAGATATCTCAGTAATTTTATTATTGATTGCACAACCATATGTTTTCCTATCAAAATTTAGACACCAACAAAAGTAAGTAATTCGTAACATCGAAAAGAATAGAATTCAACTATATTTTTTACATTTGATTTCAAATAGAAATTTATGACTACGATAAAAGATATCACAAATAGCATTGAAGAACTGGCTCCTTTAAATTATGCCGAAGGTTTTGATAATGTTGGATTATTAGTGGGAGATTATAGCACTGAAGTTTCTGGAGTTCTTGTAACCTTAGATACTTTAGAGAATGTAATTGATGAGGCTATTGAAAAAAAATGTAATTTAATTGTTAGCTTTCACCCGATCGTTTTTTCCGGTTTAAAAAAAATAAACGGCAATTCGTATGTAGAACGAGTAATTATCAAAGCCATAAAAAATGATATTGCCATATATTCTATGCATACAGCACTCGATAATTCTATCAATGGGGTAAATGCCAAAATTTGTGATGTGTTAGGTTTAAAAAACAAACATATCTTAATACCTCAGAAAAACACCATCAAAAAATTATTAACCTATGTTCCTATTGAAAATGCTGAGCGACTTAGAAAAGCAATGTTTGCAAAAGGAGCTGGTAAAATTGGTAAATACGATAATTGCAGTTTCAATGTAGAAGGCTTTGGAACCTATCGAGGCGGCGAAGATTCTAATCCTACCATTGGTACCAAAGGAGTTTTACACACTGAAAAAGAAATAATTATCGGTGTCATCTTTGAAAAACATCTTGAAGGAGCAATTCTAAAGGCTATGTTTGACAACCACCCATATGAAGAAGTTGCTTATGAAATTACAACTATAGAAAACAAACATCAACAAATTGGAATGGGTATGGTCGCTGAATTTGACCAAGAAATGGAAGAAACGGATTTTTTGAACTTTGTAAAAAACACTCTACACACGGATTGTATACGTCATTCTAAACTTACAGGAAAAAAAATTAAAAAAGTTGCTGTACTAGGAGGGTCCGGTAGTTTCGCTATAGAAAACGCTAAAAATGCCGGAGCAGATGCCTTTATTTCGGCAGACTTCAAATACCACGAATTCTATAAGGCTGAAAATCAGATATTAATAACAGATGTTGGACATTATGAATCTGAACAGTTCACAAAAAACTTATTAGTGGATTATCTTACAAAAAAATTCACTAATTTTGCAATCATTTTATCAGATAAAATTACGAATCCTATTTATTATATATAGACATGGCTAAGAGCAAAGAACTAACCGTTGAAGAAAAACTAAGATCACTTTACAGATTACAATTAATTGACTCAAGAATTGATACAATTAGAAGTGTACGTGGAGAACTACCTTTAGAAATTGAGGATTTAGAGGATGAGGTAGCAGGTCTTAAAACAAGACTTTCAAAATTAACGGAAGATGTTACTAATTTTGAGGCAGATATTGCTGCTAAAAAAATAGCAATTGAAGAGTCTAAGGCGGCTGCAAAAAAATACGAAAAACAACAAGAAAGTGTTCGCAACAACCGTGAATTTGATTCTTTAACAAAAGAAATTGAATTTCAAGGACTAGAAGTTGAATTAGCTGAAAAACGTATCAAAGAATACAAAGTTAAAATTGAACAGAAGAAAGAAGTAATCGCTAGTACTACTGAAAAACTAGAAAGACAAGAAGGTCACTTGAACCACAAGAAGACTGAATTAGATGCGATTACAAAAGAAACTGAAAAAGAAGAAGAATTAATGAATAACTTGAGCAGCGAGTTATCTGAAAAGATTGATGTTCATTTATTAAAAGCATACAAAAGAATTCGTTCTAACGTAAAGAATGGTTTAGCTGTTGTTTCTATAGAAAGAGGTGCTGCTGGAGGTTCTTTCTTTACAATCCCACCACAAGTTCAAATCGAAATTGCTTCTCGTAAGAAAATCACTATTGATGAATACAGTGGTAGAATCTTAGTTGACTCAACATTGGCTGATGAAGAAAGACAAGCATTGTCTGACGTATTAGCATAATCAAAAAAAGCATACACAAAAAAAGCTACCTCTATTGGGTAGCTTTTTTTTTGCTTCATTTATACTATTTATTCCCTAAAACTCTATGAAACAAATCCGCTAGCAACGGACCAGCATCAGCCGTATTTTTCTCTGTTTCCTCTGCAGTCAACACACCGTTTTTTACAGTTAACTGATATGAAAAGACAAACCTCTCTTCTTTTGGAGAAATCCCCATCAAACCAAAACGTAAATCATTAAAATAAAGCATACCGTTCGGTTTCTCTTCAATAGTATACCAATCGTGAGATAATTTAGCCAATCGCTTGATTAACGGATCTGACATAAACTCTCCTAACAAATCATGATTTTTCTCAAAACGTCTCCAGGTTATCTCTTTATCATCATCTAACAATGAATAATACCCAATTAAAAAACCATACTGGGTCTCTACATTTGCTGTCCACAAAATACTATTCAAAGGGGTTGGTTTAGTTTCCATAGCAACATATTCAATATTTTGCTCTTTCAAACTTTCTTTAAAAACAACATATGTGACTCCTTTAAATACTATTGTCAAAACCATATAACCAGAGCTTACAATCAACCCTAATCGGTTAAGTCGTTCTCTTTTAACCGTTCCTCTCTTTTGAATCATTGCAAAAATCAAAAAGAATAAAAATGGTAAAGTATACAATGGATCTACAACAAATATATTATTGTATGAAAACTTATATTCCAAGGGCCAAAGCAATTGAGTCCCCCAACTAGTATGCATATCTAATAAAGGATGCGTAAACAAGCCCCAAAACATTAATTTTGACCAACCTTGCCATGTCGCTTTTTTTCCTTTATAAAGCTTAAAAATAAGCCATCCAAAAATAGGTGCAAAAATAAGACTAAACACAATTGAATGTGAAAAACCACGATGCAACTCATTCGCTGTTACAGAGTCGTAAAATAATTTATTTACAACATCTAAATCGGGAATTGTACCTGCAATGGCTCCCCATAACATTGCTTTATTTCCTGCTTTTTTTCCTAGTACTGCCTCACCGACAGCGGCTCCTAAAACAATTTGTGTTAACGAATCCATATCATACTTTAAAAGGTGTTCTCAATTCAAAATCTATTGGCTGAATTGAAGACATCAATGGTTTTAATAATTTTGATGGTAACAAATTTCTATGCTTTGCAAAAAGTTTCATATCTACTGGCAATGCACCTACCCCACTCTTGCTTGTTTCTGCAGTTCTACCTAGCCGTAATTCATTCTTCTTATGATGAATTCCCAACAAAACAAAATCATACAGCATTTTTTGGTATAACTTATACTTGTTATTTATACTATAATCTATCCCTACAAAATTTGCATCAAGAATATCTCTGTATAAAAAAGAACTTGAGAAGCCAACCAACAAATCACCTAGGAAATACCCTGTAAAAATAAAGGAATTACCTAACTGTTTTTTTAATTCTAAAAAAGTATTCACATCTAACACCCCCAAGTTATATGTTGCTTTTCCTAAAACTTGATGATATAAATATTTTATCCTTTCTAAGTGCTTTAATATATCATTCTCTTTGAGCTCAACAACCGAAATTTCCTTAGATTTTTTCAACACAGCCTTGGCTCTTGTTCTATACTTAGTATTCATAGCACTTAAATAAGACTCGAAATCACTCCATTCTGAACGCAATTTTAAAACCATATTTACATCAATCTTAAAATCAATAAAACCAGCATCATTCAACTCATCATAACGCTCTTCTTTTGTTGTCCAAAATTCTTTAAGTAATGAAAACGAAATTTTTTCACCTTCATACTTCGAGTTCTGTATTTGAGAAATAGCACCTGTCAACATCGTAAGAAAAACATGTTCCTCAACTCCCTGAAAAGCAAATCCGTTTTCTCCACAAGCATATAAATTTCCACATATCAACAGTGATAATTTTTTGTCATTTAAAAAATATGCTTGAACCTTATCCGCGATAGTACATGGTATTCTTTCTTGCAGTAATTCTTTTGCCCTGAAATCAACCAACTGAAATACTGCAATTCCTACAATTAAATTCTCACGATTATAAAAAACGATATAACGAAAATTCATAGTATCATTCATCCCCTGCTCCAATGCAAGCAAATAGGGTATCGACAAGTAGATATTATCTAAAGTATCTATTGTTTCCCATTCTTGATGATTCACCTTTAATATACTATCGTATACCTTAAAAGTGGCCTTTGTTTGAGAGCAGTTAAATAATCTATTAAGCATAGTTTGAAGTAGTGTGGTTGCCTCTTTTTTTCATTTAAAAATAATTAAATTCTTAGACGCATCCCTAAAGGCTTATTTACAATGATACAATTTAAGATAATTTTATCACTTAGCTATTCTTAAGGCCTCTGCAAAAGAATTTGGCAACTCACTTTCTTCAACAGCTTTGGCTGCCCTTTCAACATCATAATTCACCCTATTAAATCGCACAGAAACACCTTGTTCTGAGATTAAACTACTGTTTTCATCTATTTCTAGAGTCACATAACATCCCCTAGAGTCACCATCTTTTGGTTTTCCTAGAGAACCTATATTTACAATATGCTTAAAACCCGTTTCCGTTTTTATAGCTCTATGAAAAGGCTTGTGCGTATGGGCACAACATAAAACATCCACCCTTGCAGCATCCATCATTTCTAACAAATAGGAATCTTCAGTTTCTTCTAAAATATATTCATTGTTTCGATAAGTGCTCCCGTGCACGAATAAAACGTCGGCTTTCTTTCCTTGCAGCTTAAACTCTAATCGAATGTGCTCTGGTAAAGAAAGAAGATAATCCTTAACATCTTCATTCAGAATAGCATTGGTAAAAGACCCAGAAACTTTATCTGTTGGAATCCCAACTACAGCATCATGATTACCAGACAAGGTTGAAATTCCGCGTTTTCTAATCTCATTCACTACTTCATTTGGCCATATATTATAACCTACCAAATCCCCCAAACAATAAATATGATCGGGTTTTTCTTCTTTTAAATTTTCAAAAAATGATTCTAAAGCCGGTAGATTGGCGTGGATATCAGAGAACAATGCAATTTTCATTTCAATATAATTTTATAAGTCGCAAATATAAAAAAGTAGTCCATAGTAAAGCTTATGAATATTGTTATTTAATCAGCCACTCCCTACTATTAATAGCTAGCTTATTATAGCTAACTACTTATAACCTATTTCCTCGCTTTTATACTCTATTTCAACCTAGTTATGCCTTTTTTCTCAATAAAAAGAACGATTACTTCAAATTTGCAGCATCTAAACATAATGAACAGAAGGACATGTTTGTCACCAGTATCATTATGTTTTAAAAGTAAAATCTGATATAAGTTCGTTAAGTAGCTACACTAATTTATTGATTTACAAGTGGAATCCGAAAACCTTCAAATAGAGTAGGAAAAATTAAACCCTTAAAATTTCATAAACTACTATGAAAAAAATTATTTCAAAATTAGCTGTCATAGCGTTTGCCATTGGTTTTACAATGACTTCTTGTTCAGAACAAGAAACAACAGAAAACAATCATAGCACAGGAACGGTAGAATTCTCTATCCAAGAAAGTGTTATCAAAAATGCTTCGAGTAAACAATCTAAAGGAACGGCTGCTAAAACAAATTCACTAGAAGATGCTACCAAAGCCATTATAACAATACTAAATAATGATGGTTCCTCTACAGATTATGACAATACAGAACTAAACGTAAATAAATTGAATGGAGAATTATTAGTTCAAAAAATTGCTTTGCCTTTAGGAGATTATCAACTGACTCAGTTTAGTTTTATGGATGTAAATAATGATATTATTTATACAACTCCGTTAGCGGGTTCTGATTTAGCAGACCTTGTAACAAATCCGTTGGCTATCAATTTCGCTGTTGCGAATGGTTCAGCAACTCCTGTAGATGTTGAAGTCGTATCTACGGAAACATACACTCCACAAGATTTTGGTTTGGTAAGTTTCCCTATCACAGAGGTTGAAAAATTAGATTTTCTTTTAGCTGTATCCGAATTAGGTTCTAATGAAATTCTAGCAGGAGAATATTCTGTAACCGCAACTGGTTTTTCGACTACGAAAGCATTTACTGCAATTGAAGAAAATGTTATTACCGTAAGAGACATAGAAAATGCAACGTACACACTTATTGTTAATGTTGACGGATACGAATCTCAAACTATTGAACTTACTAGGAATCAAATTGCAACTACCTATCATACAGCTCCTTTAGTAGTTGAGTTAATAAAAATCGAGTCAATTCAAGGTTTTTCTGATGATTTTAGTGGAATAAACTGGTCTACCTCTGGAGTAATTGTGCGTTCTTTCTCTGACAGCGCTTTCACTTTTGACTGTGGAGGTGGCGGTGGTGGTGTTGTTGCACAAATCACAGTCCCAAGTAACGGAACCATTAGTTTTGATTGGGATATTGTAATTAGATCAGCTGGTCAATACGGAGATGTAATCAAATATATCATCAATGGTGTTCCTACAGATTTATCCACAAGTGGAAGTGCTTCTGGAAGCGTTGTGGAGATTCCTGTAAATGCCGGAGATGTATTTGAATTCTCTACATGGGGAACTACTCAATCTTCTAGCTACTACGGCAGCATCACAAATTTCGTTTTTACTTACTAATAAAAAAATTAACAAAACATCAGATTTACTCTAGTGTTTTGTTTCACTAAATCAACTTATTATATTATGAAAAATTCAATACAAAAATTAGTACTTGCATCACTATCACTTATGTTGTTTGTTACTTCATGTGCAGAGCAAAATGATAATGTTTCTATTGAAGAACAAAACACAGGAACGATAGAATTCTCTATCCAGGAAAGTGTTATCAAAAATGCTTCAAGCAAACAATCTAAAGGAACAGCTGCTAAAACAAACTCACTAGAAGATGTTACCAAAGCCATTATAACAATTCTAGCTGCTGATGGTTCCTCTACAGATTATGACAATACAGAACTAAACGTAAATAGATTGAATGGAGAATTATTAGTTCAAAAAATTGCTTTGCCAATTGGAGATTATCAACTAACTCTATTTAGTTTTATGGATGTAAATAATGATATTATCTATACAACTCCATTAGCTGGTTCAGATTTAGCAGACCTTGTAACAAATCCGTTGGCTATCAATTTCGCTGTTGCGAATGGTTCAGCAACTCCTGTAGATGTTGAAGTCGTATCTACGGAAACATACACTCCACAAGATTTTGGATTGGTAAGCTTCCCTATTGCAGAAGTTGAAAAATTAGATTTTCTTTTAGCTGTTTCACAGTTAGGAAGTAATGACATATTAGCTGGAGAATATTTTATTCATACCGAAGGTTTTTCTACCACTAAAACTTTTGCAGCTATTGAAGAAAATGTAGTAACAGTAAGAGATATTACAGATGCCGTTTATGAATTACATATTTCTGTTGAAGATTATGATGAGTTCAGCATCAATTTGAATAGGGATGATATTGTAAACGTTTATCATGATACTCCTTTGATTGTGGAGCTACTAAAATCTGAAACCTGTTATTTGTTTTCTGATACTGCACTAGGAGTCAATCCGTTGTACATGGGTACGGGTGGACAAACAGTGTATTTAGATGAAACTCTTCTCGTAAACTCAGGAACTGCTGCGATAAGAGCAAATACCAGCGCCCTATCTAATGCCTATATTTACCTTTATGATGAAAATGATGTTCAAGTAGGATTCATTACAGGTATCCCTAATAATTACGGAACAGTAGATAACTTATCAATCGTATTAAATGATGGTTTTGATTATCCTCTAGAGGTTGCTTCTTATCAAGTATATTCATGGTGGAATAGCGCTTCCATGGTGGAATTATCTCTTTGTGGTTATCTAAAATAAACCACGCTAATAATTAGTTTAGTATATAAAGCGTACAGGTTAATTCCTGTATGCTTTTTTATTATTTAGCAATACTGAACAAATAACACCTTGCATTAAACAAAGTTTCTTCTATGAGAAAACACAGTTATTGCATATTTAATTTTTAGTAAATTTGTAATAGCTTAAAAAGAATATTACCATGAAGTACCTCACACCAGATATTGAAAAGCTTGCAAAAAGCACTTCAAATAAATCGTTGGCAAAGCCAGGAGTTTCTTGTGGTATTTTCCAAGATTGTCATGATACTAATTTGAGTTATACACAAAAAATGATTGAATTTAACAAAAAGAAAAATGGATAGTGAACGCGTAAAGGTTAAAAACGTTGAAGTTTTATCTGACAATTGGTACACCCTTAATAAAGTTACTTTTGATTATTTAAGAAATGATGGTACTTGGCAAACACAAATAAGAGAATCTTATGACAGAGGCAACGGGGCAGCTGTTTTTCTCTATAATAAAATAACAAAAAACGTAATTCTCATCAAGCAATTTCGTTATCCCAGTTATGAAAATGGTAATAAAACTGGACTTTTAATTGAAGCTTGCGCTGGATTACTGGATGAAGATGATCCCGAGACATGTATCAAAAAAGAAATCCTAGAAGAAACGGGCTACAAAATAAAATCAGTTAAAAAGGTTTTTGAAGCTTATATGACACCTGGAGCGGTAACCGAACAAATACATTATTTTATTGGGGAATATACCGATGACATGAAAACCTCTAAAGGCGGTGGATTGCATACCGAACAAGAAGATATTGAAGTGCTAGAAATGTCTTTCTCAGAAGCAATTCTCCTTTTAAACGAAGGGAAAATTAAAGATGCAAAAACCATGTTATTACTGCAATACGCACAAATACATAAACTTGTTGAATAAGTAATTCTAAAAACTTTATCAAATTAAAACCCCATTCATTTTGAATGGGGTTTTAATTTAACTTGCTTTTTTTCATGAATTTGTATCGACTTTTTTTATAAGTGCCAAAATATCATCTAGCGTATCTTTCCCTTTATCCTTATTATACCACCTTTGGAGATCTTCTTTAAACTGAGGATCCAAGCCCCCATGTAATTCTTTGTAATCATCAACCATTTTAGCGGCTACTTTAGGACGAGGTCCCCATTCACCAACAACTTCCTCAGTTTTTTGATCAATTACAATTAATTTTGGAATGGCTTTGTTACCATTGGTTAAAAATTGATTCATCAAGTCTTCGTTTTCGTCACGAAGCACAACCTGTAAATCAATTCGATCTGACAATTCTGAAATTTTATCAATCATAGGTGCTGTTTGTGCCGCATCTCCACACCAACTTTCAGTTATTAATAACCATGTTTGATTCGTTTCTATATTTTCAATTACACTTTTAGAATCAGCATCAATTTTCAAGGTTTTATGCAGTCTAGACATCCGTCTCTCGTTCAATTTGGAATAATTCAACAAAGCCTCAGATTGATCGCTCCCTGTAGATTTTCCTTCTTCTATCAAACGACTTACCATTTCTCTATATTCTGTAAAACCGATTCCTTTTTGTAAACTATCTTTTATAACTGTATCCATGATAAAATTGTTTTTTTTTACTTGGACGAAAATAAACGAAAGCCTAACATCAGTTTTTTCAATACATCAATTGACTTTGTTTATAGGGTTGCCTTTAATATATTCTTTTAGATTATTTACCGCCGTATTAATCAGACGTTGTCTTGCTGCTTTCGTAGCCCAAGCTATATGAGGAGTAATGATACAATTTTTAGCTTTCAATAAAGGATTATTCGCTTCCATCGGCTCTACAGAAACCACATCTAAAGCTGCCGCGGCTATCCTTTCTGTGTTCAATGCCTCCATTAAATCTATTTCATTTATCAAACCACCTCTAGCTGTATTAATGATCATAACCTCTTTTTTCATTTGATTGATTAACTTTTTATCAATCAATTCTTTATTAGCTTCTGTCAATGCACAATGTAAACTTATCACATCTGATGATCTAACAAGCTCATCTAAAGACACAAATTGCAAAGAATCTGACTCAAACTCCTTCTTATAACTTCTGTTATACACCAAAACTTTCATACCAAAAGCTTCAGCCAAAACAGCCGTGGCTTGACCAATTTTACCAAACCCAATGAGCCCCATAGTTTTTCCTTCCAACTCTATCAATGGCGAATTCCAATAACAAAAATCAACAGATTTTACCCAGTCCCCGTTTTGAACAGAACTATTATGGTCTCCTACCCGATGACACATCTCCAATAACAACCCCATTACAAATTGAGCAACAGCTTTTGTTCCATAGGATGGAATATTTGTAACCACTATATTTCTTAAGCTTGCGGTTGCCACATCTACAACATTAAACCCTGTAGCTAAAACACCTATATACTGAAGATTCTTAACCTTGTCTAATACTTCTTTCGAGAGAATCGTTTTATTTGTAAAAACCACTTCTGCATCAGCTATAGCTTTTACTATTTCATTGGTTTCATTAACCAATCTATCATATACAGTAACATCACCTAGTTTATTTAATTCATTCCAACTAAGATCCCCTGGATTCAGGGTATATCCATCTAATACAACTATTTTCATTCCAATATTTTAATTATATTCTAAACTAAGCTATTTTTTTTATGCATTTTCTTCGATAATAAAAAACTAAGCGAAATTTATTGCACAAAAAAACCGTTTCCAAAAAATTGAAAACGGTTTTAAACTTTATGATATAAGCCTAAGCCAATACTTCTTGTACTTTATCAGCAGCTTCTTGAAATTCTGTAGCAGAAATAATTTCCATTCCGCTATTATCAATCAACTCCTTAGCCTCTTTAGCATTTGTTCCTTGCAAACGGCAAATGATTGGCACATTGATTTTATCTCCCATACTTTTGTAAGCATCTACAACTCCTTGTGCTACACGATCACAACGTACGATACCTCCAAAAATGTTAACTAAAATAGCTTTAACATTAGGGTCTTTCAAGATAATTCCAAAAGCAGCTTCAACACGGGCAGCATCTGCTGTACCTCCTACGTCTAAGAAGTTAGCAGGATCTCCACCAGCTTGCTTGATTAAATCCATCGTTCCCATTGCCAATCCAGCTCCGTTTACCATACATCCAACATTACCATCTAAATCTACATAATTCAATCCTACAGCTTTCGCTTCTACTTCGATAGGATTCTCCTCACGGATATCTCTCATTTCTAGATAATCCTTATGACGATACAAAGCATTCTCATCTAAAGTTACTTTAGCATCAACTGCTAAAATCTTATTATCTGAAGTTTTTAAAACAGGATTGATTTCGAACATTGCAGAGTCAGAAGACACATAAGCATTGTATAAAGCCGTAACAAATTTTGTCATTTCTTTGAATGCATTACCACTCAAACCTAAATTGAAAGCAATTTTTCTAGCTTGAAAAGGCAATACTCCTGTTGCAGGATCAATCTCTTCTGTAAAAATTAAGTGTGGCGTCTCTTCTGCAACAGTTTCAATATCCATACCACCTTCCGTTGAATACATTACCATATTACGTCCAGTTGCTCTATTTAACAAAACAGACACATAAAACTCTTCCGTTTCTGCTTCACCAGGGTAGTAAACATCCTCAGCAATCAATACTTGATTTACTAATTTACCTTCAGCAGAAGTTTGAGGTGTTACTAGCATCATCCCTAAAATATCGTTAGAGATACTTTTTACCTCATCAAGGTTTTTGGCCAATTTAACTCCACCACCTTTACCACGACCACCTGCATGAACTTGTGCTTTTACCACATACCAGCTAGTCTCAGTTTGTTTTGTTAATTCTTTTGCAGCTTCTACAGCTTCTTCAGGAGTACTTGCAACGATACCACGTTGAATTCTTACTCCAAAACTATTCAATATTTCTTTTCCTTGATATTCGTGTAAGTTCATCTTAATTTATATTTTTTGTAAAAAAAATCCGTCGCGAAAATACTAATTAATATAAAACAAATACAAAAAAAACATCAATCAATTTTAAAAATATCAAATAGATACGAAAACGTATTAGTAATTATGATTTCATAAAAAAACATGCCTATTTAAAGCAAAAAACCGCTTCCATAAAAATGAAAACGGTTCTTGAAAATTTAATTTTATAGTCTAAGCCAAAACTTCTTGTACTTTATCAGCAGCTTCTTGAAACTCCGTAGCAGATATAATTTCCATTCCGCTATTATCAATCAACTCCTTAGCTTCTTTAGCATTTGTACCTTGCAAACGGCAAATAATAGGAACGTTAATCTTATCTCCCATATTTTTATAAGCATCTACTACTCCCTGTGCTACACGATCACAACGCACGATACCACCAAAAATATTAACCAAAATAGCTTTTACGTTAGGATCTTTCAAGATAATCCCAAAAGCAGCCTCTACACGTGCAGCATCCGCTGTACCTCCTACATCTAAGAAGTTAGCAGGATCTCCACCAGCTTGCTTGATTAAATCCATTGTTCCCATTGCCAATCCAGCTCCGTTTACCATACATCCAACATTCCCATCTAAATCTACATAGTTTAATCCTACAGCTTTCGCTTCTACTTCAATTGGGTTTTCTTCTTTTACATCTCTTAATTCAATATAATCTTTATGACGATACAAAGCATTCTCATCTAAAGTAACTTTTGAATCAACAGCCAAGATTTGATCATCCGCTGTTTTAAAAACAGGATTGATTTCAAATAATGAAGAATCAGAACCAACATAGGCATTGTATAAAGCTGTTACAAATTTTGTCATATCTTTAAAAGCAGCTCCAGACAACCCTAAGTTAAAAGCAACTTTTCTAGCTTGAAATGGTAAAACACCTGTTGCTGGGTCAATTTCCTCCGTAAAAATTAAGTGTGGAGTTTCTTCAGCAACTGTTTCAATATCCATACCTCCCTCAGTAGAATACATAATCATATTTTTACCTGTTCCTCTATTCAACAAAACAGACATATAAAATTCTTCTGGCTTAGAAGGCCCATCATAATATACATTTTCAGAAATCAATACTTTATGAACTTCCTTTCCTTCTGCAGAAGTCTGAGGAGTTACCAACATCATCCCTAAAATCTGTTCAGCATATGTTTTTACTTCTTCGATAGATTTAGCAATTTTTACACCACCTCCTTTACCACGTCCTCCAGCGTGAATTTGTGCTTTTACTGCAAATACAGTACATCCTTTTTCTTTATTAATTTCTTTGGCTGCAGCTAAAGCCTCGTCTGGAGTATTGGCAACAATCTCCATAGGAACCTTTACTCCAAATCCTTTTAAAATTTCTTTCGCTTGATATTCGTGTAAATTCATCTATTTTAGTTTAAAAGTGTGTACACAAATGTAGGAATCCTTTGACCAAATCCCATGTTTTTCAGTGTTTTTAGGACGTTATTATCCATTCCAAAATTTTTGACAGTCTAAATTAACAAGAAAGCTAAAAAAGGAACCTCATTTTGCTGCATTTTTAATATTTTCGTGCTTTTAAGCAAGCCAAAAATGATAAAAGCAAGTAACTTACATAAATATTATGGAGATTTAGAAGTTCTTAAAGGAGTGGACATTCATATAAAAAAAGCAGAAGTGATTGCTATTATTGGTCCCTCTGGAACAGGAAAAACTACACTACTCCAAATTTTAGGGACTTTAGACAGACCAACTAAAAAACTAGATTACAAACTTGAAATCAACGGAAAGTCTCTTCAAAGTATGTCCGATAGTATGTTGTCTAAATTTAGAAATGAAAACATTGGATTCATTTTTCAGTTTCACCAACTTTTACCTGAATTTACCGCTTTAGAAAATGTTTGTATCCCTGCCTTTATAGCTAATAAAAGTAAAAAGGAGACTGAGACAAAAGCACTCAAGCTATTAGATTACCTTGGATTGTCAGACCGAACTACACACAAACCCAATGAATTATCTGGTGGAGAACAACAACGTGTTGCCGTTGCCAGAGCTTTAATAAATGACCCCGCTGTCATTTTTGCTGACGAACCTAGTGGTAATTTAGATTCTAAATCTGCAGAAAACCTTCATCATTTATTTCTAAAATTACGTGAAGAAATGGGACAAACCTTTGTCATAGTCACCCACAATAAAAAACTTGCAGAAATGGCTGATAAAACGCTTGAAATGAAAGATGGGATTATTATTGAAGAAACCAATAATCTAAAAAAATTAACCGAAGACCCCCTAAAATAATGAACATAGGAATCATAAGTGCCATGCCCGAAGAAGTTCAATCATTGATTGACATAATAGAAGACGTGCGTATTACAGATAAAGGAATGAGAACCTATTACAACGGTACCATCAATTCAACAAACGTTGTCATTGCATTCTCTAGATGGGGCAAAGTTGCATCAGCAATTACTGCTACCCAAATGATAAACGACTTCAAACTAGATGAAATTATTTTTACAGGAGTTTCTGGATCTTTAGACAATAAGCTTAAGGTTGGGGATATCGTATTGGGCACAAAATTATTTCAGCATGATATGGATACCACTCCCCTTTTTAAAAAGTTTGAAATTCCTCTTTTAGGAAAAACTTACTTTGAAACCAAGAAAAACAATAGACTTGAAATGTCTAGTGCAAATTTTGCTAAAAACATTGCTGATTATATTAGCGCTGATAAATTGTCTCTGTTTGATATTAATTCAGTGGACATCAGAAAAGGAGCTATTCTAAGCGGTGACCAATTTATAAGTTCTAAAGCCAAAGTATCTGAACTAAAAAAAGAAATTCCCGATGCCTTATGTGTTGAAATGGAAGGAGCTTCTGTAGCACAAGTTTGTTATGAATATGGAATTCCATTTTCAATTATTAGAATCATCTCAGACAATGCGAATGACGATGCTCCTATAGATTTCCAAGAATTCACAAAGGCAGTTGCCAGCAAATACGCAAAAGGAATTTTAGAACACTATCTTAATTAACCAATAATGACAGGAATTAAAGCAGAAGGAATTATTTTTGATCTAGATGGAACACTCGTTAATTCGATACAAGATATTGCGGATTCCATGAACTATGTGCTAAATCAAGCAAATTTCCCAACACACTCCTACGCTACTTATGCTACCTTTATTGGTGGAGGAATAAAAAACCTTGTTTCCAAAGCAGTTCCAGCAGACAGTTCAAACAATATTGTTGACTCATGTTTTGATGCAATGATGCAACATTACACAACTAACTGCACAAACAAAACAGCTGTATATGAAGGAATCAACACATTACTAACTCAATTATATGCTAAAAACATTCCTTTAGCTATCTTATCAAACAAAGCAGATCAATTAACTAAAAAGGTAGTTGAAGCGAAACTACCCGATATTTTTTTACATGTACAAGGGATGACAACGGAAAAGTTAAAAAAACCAAATCCTGAAGTCGTTGTAAACATGTGCAAAACACTGAAAACAACTCCTAAAAACACTGTTTATATTGGAGATACTTCTGTAGACATCGCTACTGCAAAAAATGCAGGAATGATATCCGTAGCGGTTTCTTGGGGTTTTAGATCTAAAGAAAATTTACAAAAACTAAATCCCGATTATATCATTGACTCTCCACAAGAATTATTTGATTTGATAAAATAAATCTTGTGAATGATTCATTAAATTGTCTGGCTCTCTCATAATAAAAACTAACTAATAACACTGCTTTATAATATAGAGACCCTAACTTTTTTCTTTTTCAACCTTGTATTATTTAAACTTTGTGCCAATTTAAATGCTATAGATTTAGGAACAGCAACAAACGCACAATCAGATTTAAGCTCGATAACACCTAATTGATCTTTGTTTATTTTCCCTTGTTTAAAAAACAATCCTGCAATATCACCTTTAGATATTTTATCCTTTCTACCACCTGAAATAAATAATGTTTCCCAGAATGGTGCCTTTATAACACTTTTCCCTGATAGGTTTTGAACAGCTGATTTGCCAACAAAACTTGGCAACTCCTCCTTATTCCATTTTATCATATAAGCAGTACCTTTGGCATTTACCCTTGCTGTTCTCCCATTCCTATGCGTAAATTCCTCAGCACCTTCCGGAATTTCAAAATGAATAATATACTTCATCTCCGGAATATCAATACCTCTAGCCGCTAAGTCACTTGCTAACAATATAGTGGCAGAGCCATTTCTCAAACGAATCAAAGCCCTTTCTCGTTCTTTTTGATCTACTCCTGCATGAAAACAAGTGTGTATAATTTTTTTCTTAGTCAAAAACGAACTTAAATCTTCAAGCGTATTCTTTTGATTACAAAAAACAATTCCTGGTTCATCCCCTAACATTTCAAGCAATTCAACCAAAGTATTGTGCTTGTTTTTAGAAGTTGATATAACCGTTTTTAAGGTCAGTTTCGCATCTTTTTTTTCCGTCAAATAATTTAAAGTCACCGCTTTCTCCATCTGTATATATCTAGGAATTTCCATATCCTGAGTTGCAGATGTAAGTACTTTTTTATCAACATTTGATAGAGATTTCACAATTCGCTGCATATCTCCGCCTGCACCTACCTCAAAAGAAATATCAAACTCATCAATAATCAAAGTCTTAACTTCTTTCGTTGTAAACCTCTCTTTACCGAAATGATCTGACAACCTACCTGGTGTACCAATCAAAATTGATGGTGTTGTTTTTAAATCTATCTTATCTTTTGCAATAGCCCTTCCTCCATAAATTGCATTTACTTTATATCCTGAGCCCATAGAACGAATTACCTGTTCTATTTGAATTGCAAGTTCTCTAGACGGAACTACTATTACTGCCTGGACTTCTTGTATAGCAGGATTTAACCTTTCTAAAAGGGGCAATAAAAACGCTAAGGTTTTACCGGTCCCAGTTGGTGAAAGAATGACCGTATTTTCATTAGAGTCAATTACTCCTAACGCTTCTTCTTGCATAGGATTCAATTGATAAATGTTTAATTTATTCAAAATCTCCTGTTGATCTTTTATTTTATTGGCCATTACTTTCTTTTTTTCTTTTTTGAAGTTTCCTTTTCTAAAGCACTATTTTCTTGCTGCATCACATAATTCGCAAATAATTTTTCAACCAACTCTTCTTTTGTTAAATGATGAAAAATTGTATGAATTTTATTCTTATATTCCTTAGAAACATTATGATTGGGTTTCGTTTTAAATATCTTCTTTGCCCATAACAAACCATTATTTTCTTCAATACTTTGCGCAGTTGCTTTTTCAAATTCCCCAAAACGAATTCCAAGTTCATTTTCAAAACCATCCAGATCCTCCACTTCTTCTTGTTGAATCACAGACAATGCCAAACCATCAGCACCTGCCCTAGCCGTTCTTCCAGATCGATGGACGTAGGTATCATAAGTATCAGGCAAATGATAATTCACCACATAGGCAATATCTTTCACATCAATCCCCCTTGCAGCCAAATCTGTTGCTACTAAAATATTAATATGCCCCATTCTAAATTGTCCCATAATCCTATCTCGTATTCCTTGAGATAAACTTCCATGAATTGCTCCAGAAGAGAATTTATTTATCGCTAAATTTTTAGCTAACTTGTTTACTGCTGCTTTCGTTTTACAAAATATAATCCCTTGAACACCTTCATTAGAATTCAGAAAATGCATCAAAACATTTAACTTTTCTATGGGTTCGACAACAACATATTTATGATCAATTTTATTATTACCTGTAACCGCCATATCAACAGAAACTTGAGTAATATGTTTTGACATATAATTCTGAATCAACTGCTTTACAACACCGGGCATGGTAGCAGTAAACAAAAACGTTCTTCTTTTTTTAGGTAAAACCGCAACAATTTTATCCAATCCTTCTTTAAGAGAGGTGATCATTTCATCCGCCTCATCTAAAACAAAATTTTTAACTTTTGTAACATCTATCTCTCCTCGTTGAATCAAATCAATCAACCTTCCTGGAGTAGCCACCACTACATGTGTTTTATCTTTAAGTAACTCAATTTGTGGTTTAATCGGAACACCACCACAAACAGAAGCTATTGAAATTTCATCTGAGTGAACACAATACGATTTTAAATTATTGTATATCTGCTGACCTAACTCCCTTGTAGGAGCCAAAATTAATGTTTGAATCTCATCCACAGAAAGATCAATCATTTGCAATAAAGGCAGACCAAATGCAGCTGTTTTACCAGTACCTGTTTTTGCTAACCCTACAAAATCATCTGTTTGATTTAATATTACCGGAATAGATTTTTCCTGAATTTCAGTAGGATTTTCAATACCAACCCCTTGTAAAGATTTTAAGAACTCTTTTTGAATTCCAAGACTAGAAAATGTTTTAGACATACCTTTGAATTTTTGCAAAGATACTGTTAGCCTTTTAGATTATTGCAGATAATGCAATATTTAAAGTAATTCTTCTATTTTGTTTTTTAAAACAGGGAGTACTTTATCTTTAAACCATTCGTTTTTTTTCATCCAAATATTATTTCTTGGTGAAGGGTGTGGTAATACGAAAAATTTTGGCAAATAATCCGAATAAGCAACTACAGTCTCAGTAAGCGTACGCTTCATTGTATCCTTTAAATAATACTTCTGAGCATATCCACCCACCAACAACACTAAAGCTACTTCCTCTAATTCCTTAATTAATTTTGAATGCCACAGCGGAGCACATTCTTTTCTTGGAGGTAAATCCCCCGACTTCCCTTTTCCTGGATAACAAAATCCCATTGGAATGATCGATATAAAATCTTCATTGTAAAACAAATCTCTTTCAACTCCCATCCAGTTTCTTAGATTCTCTCCACTTTTGTCATCCCACGGAATCCCTGTACGATGCACTACACTTCCAGGCGCCTGTCCAATTATAATGATCTTCGATTTTTTTGATGCTGACAAAACAGGTCTGCACCCCTGTTTCAAAAAAGGGGCGCATTCCTTACAATTTCTAATTTCTTGTAAAAGCTCTTTCATTTCCTACATATCAGAAAACAAAGCGCCATACTGATCTCTAAAAGAATACCCTTCTTTAACCCTCTCTTTTGTTAACTTTTCAAACTCTACCAACGCCCATAAAATAAACTCTTTTAGAAAATAGGAATCTTCTTTTGCAGTTTCTTTTGCATATGTTTCTATCAAATCATCCAAAGGTGCAATATCATCTAAAGCAGATTTATATTCTACCTCAACACCATTATCAAACAATTCAAAATTTGTTTCCTCAAAAAACCAATCTAATAATGGATCATATGCATCTTTTTGATTTTCTTTTTTGAGCTTCGATATTTTAGGGAACTTTTCAAGAAATAAGGTCTTTACCGCTTCACCAATTAATTTTTCAGCTACAAAAGCAGCACCTTCTTGCTCTCCCTCATACACTAATTCAATTTTTCCGATAATTGAAGGAACCATCCCTAAAATATCGCTAAATCTTATGGAGGTACTATTTTCATTAGCACCTAAGGCTCTGTATTCTGCAGAACTTAATAAGTTTTCATATGCGGTAATACTCATTCTGGCGCTTATTCCACTTTTAGCATCTACGTATTCACTCTTTCTTGCTTCAAACCCAATACGTTCTACTAAATCTTTTACCAACTCAGGAATATGAATATCACACAACCTCGTTTCTTGAAGCGCTGCCTCCTGTGCCGTAATTGTTTTTGCAACCTCTAAATTTTCTGGATAATGCGTAAGTATTTGAGAACCTATTCTATCCTTTAACGGAGTAACAATACTTCCACGATTGGTATAATCCTCCGGATTGGCAGTAAAAACAAATTGTAAATCTACAGGCATTCTTAACTGAAAGCCTCTAATCTGAAGATCTCCTTCTTCTAAAATATTGAACAACGCTACTTGAATTCTTGCCTGTAAATCAGGTAGTTCATTGATTACAAAAATACAACGATTCGCTCTTGGTATCATTCCATAATGCAAAACCCTTTCATCTGCATAACTCAATTTTAATGTTGCTGCTTTGATAGGATCAATATCACCAATCAAATCAGAAATTGTTACATCTGGTGTT
Source organism: Flavicella sp. IMCC45537 (assembly GCF_057197705.1). Taxonomy (NCBI): domain Bacteria; kingdom Pseudomonadati; phylum Bacteroidota; class Flavobacteriia; order Flavobacteriales; family Flavobacteriaceae; genus Flavicella; species Flavicella sp. IMCC45537. The sequence goes on along the minus strand of NZ_CM170067.1, from coordinate 628,419 downwards.
GCCAATTTCTCAAAAAAACGATCTTCTTTATGAAGCCATGCAATAGGAGTCTTATCCCCCATTTTCTCAACAGTTTCACGTCCGTAGGAACTAATAGGAAGCAATGGATCATCATGTATTTCTGAGCCTTCAATAAACGGAATATATTCATCCAATAACTGAACCATCAATCTTGCCAACCTTGTTTTTGCTTGTCCTCTTAACCCTAATAAATTTATGTTATGTTGAGATAAAATTGCTCTTTCTAATTGAGGAATCACCGTGTTTTCATAACCATGAATTCCTTCAAAAGAATTTTTATTAGCCTTAATATTTACTATTAAGTTATCTCTTAATTCTGCTTTTATGCTTTTCGAAACATATCCAGATTTTTTTAATTCACCTAAAGTTTTTATCGTTATATCCATAATTTATCGCATGCGTTTTTTTCTATTGTTTTCATAATCGTGAAATATCATTTCACCTAAACCTTCTAATCCTGTATAAAAAGCCTTGCCTTTATTTGATTCTGTGAACTTATCTACAAAATTTTGCAAATAAGGATCTCTTGCAATCATAAATGTTGTGATTGGAATATGCAATTTCCTGGCATATGCCGCCATATTATAGCACTTTTCAGTTATATATGGATCCAAACCATTACTATTTTTATAATACCTACCATCAGGTAACCTCAAACAACTTGGCTTTCCATCGGTAATCATAAAAATATGCTTATTGGTATTTCTTTTCCTTCTTAATATATCCATTGCTAAATTCAACCCAGCAACGGTGTTTGTATGATAAGGGCCTACTTGCAAATAAGGCAAATCTTTTACTTTAATTGTCCATGCATCATTTCCAAAAACAAGTATATCCAAGGTGTCTTTAGGATACCTCGATGTAATTAATTCTGATAAAGCCATGGCAACTTTTTTTGCCGGAGTAATTCTGTCCTCTCCATACAAAATCATACTATGACTAATATCAATCATTAAAACCGTACTCATTTGTGATTTATGATGCGTATCCTCAATAACTAGATCTTTCTCAGTTAAACTAAAATCTGTTAACCCATTATTGATTTGCGCATTTTTAAGACTTTCTGTAACTGACAAACTATCGATAGAATCACCAAACTGAAACGCCCTAAAATCTCCTGTCTTTTCATCTCCTAAACCACTATGCTTTGTTTTATGATTTCCTAAACCATTTTTCTTTATTTTCCCAAAGATCTGGTTTAAAGCATTTTTTCGTATCGCCTTTTCTGTTTTTGATGTGATTTTTGTTTTACCCTTTCCGTTTGGATCAATTTCATCTTTCAAATAGCCACGCTCCTTTAACTCGTCAATAAAATCATCTAAAGAATAAGTCTCATCAGTTAACTTATATTCTTTGTCTAATGTTTTCATCCATTTAATAGCTTCATCAAAATCCCCAGAAGTATGTGTAATTATCTCTTTAAATATGCCAAATAACTGATCAAATTTAGATTTCTCTTCTTCTTTAAAAGCTGAAAATTTAAAACCATGTCTATTTTTATTCAATTTCATTCTTTCTGATTTATGGACTCAAGTAAAATTACAAAAAAGTTTTAATTTTTGTTTATGTTATACTTAATTTTATTAAACAAAAAAAAGACATGGAAAACCATGTCTTTCTATTATCTTGTGGGTAGTTTTAAATTTTTGTTGCAATAAATATCAATCCTAATAATAAGGTATTAATTACAACTACCGTCTGAATCACTTTTTGTTTGGATATTTCCTTTGTTCGTACCATAGCGTAAGTTTTAACGTTTACTCAAAGTTCATAAAAACATACTGTAAAACATATATATTTAGATGAACTACTATTTTCTGTCGACCAAATTCAATAAACCTTACACAAACTGATTTTTATTAATACCTAAAAATTAAAATTGTAAATAACCGGCAAATGAATACACTTAAAACTCAGGCCTGTTTTGCTCCATCCTATTCCTATTATTATTAGGCTTAGGCGCTTTTTCTATCTCTTCTTTTGACAAGAACCCATCTTCATCTAAATCAATTTTATCAAAATCATTTGCTAAAGGTCCTTTGACTTCTTTCTCTGAAAGCTTCCCATCTTTATTTGAATCCATTTTTTCAAACAACTGCTCAACAGTTGGCCTTTTATGTGCTCTTTGACCCTCCCGACTTTGAGTGGGTTTATTGGATTTACAACCTGCAAAAACCATAAGTGCAATTACCAGCCCTACTAATACTATAATTTCTCTTTTCATATGATTAATCATTTAAATAATTATCTACAACTGTATTTCTTGCTTCACAATGCGCTTTTATAGTTGCTACACCTGATGTAAAGCCAGAAGCTCCTCCTGATAAATTCGTATATCCCGAAGATTCTGATGTGGCGCTAGTATAAATCAAACTAGATAAGTTCGTATAAATCGCATCCATAGCAGCAGGAACATAATAATTATTATTAAAATCCTCCAAATACGTCTTATAATCCTCTTCGTATTCAGGAATAGCTATTAAATAAGATATCAATGGCCAATCCGAACTCACCTCACTCATATCTATTGAAACTGCACCTGCTGGTCCACCTCCACTATTGAATGCCTCATTATTATCCCAAACAATCCATTTGATCAGATCATCTGCTGGATCATGATACAAATAATAATTATGGGTCATATTAGCATAAGTATCCCAATTCTGAATAGTATTATTAACTGCTAAATATTTTAAAAACCCTTGAACATCAAAAACAGCTTCTAATCCATCTTTCCAACTTTCAACATCTGTCGTTCTAGTTGTAGTATGTAGTGCATCATACATTGCCTGAATATCAGACCAATCCGCTTCATCCTCATTGGTTTTCTTTTCAAAATCATCTAAGGTAAAACCACTAGAAGAAAACTTTGCCCCATCACCATCTGGTTTGTAGCAATTTCCAGTTTCGCTACCAAATACAGAATTCAACATGGTATCAAAAACAACCTCATCCATTGTATAAAGTCCATAATAAATAGGCGAACCATTTCCTTCATCTACATAAATTTCATAATATGCTGTTTTTACAGCTGGCACTCCAAAGTCTCTAAATAAATCGCAAGCTGTTTTTTCTCGCATAAAGGAGTCATCTTTAAAGTTACTATTCATCGAAAGGTGTTGAAATCCATAAAAACGTTGGTTTTTTATTTCAGAATAATCATCTTCAAACTCATCAAATTTAAAACGTAACGGAAACTTACCATTTCCACTTCTATATGCTGAATACAAACTAGAGTTTCCTTTATAACGAACCCCAACTTCATACCACTGCGTATTATTAAAATAAAAATCACATGCTACATACATTGGTGTTTCATCTGAGAAATTCCCACCACCTCCACCAGGACCACCTCCTGTTGATCCAACAATAGAAGCCAAATTAGACTGCATACTTGCGTGTTCTGCTGCTGATAAAACTATATCTATCCTATTTACCTTGTCTTGTGGAAACACCATTTCATAATTTATCGCTCCATCCTTGGTATGCGTCTCTGTAGTCCAATCATCCAAGCCCTCTCCAGGTTCTTTATCATTTTCAACTTCAGTTTCCAATTCATCAGCTTCCACATAAATGGTTTCCTTGCATGCTACAAAGGTTACCAATACAAATGCAACAAGTACATATTTAAGTTTATTAATTTTCATATTATTTTATTTTAATGAGTAAGTATATTTAAATCCTAAAATGTTTCGAGATTTCGGGTAAGTGGTGTTAAGCTCTTCTTCAAACCTATAAAACACACCTACAGCACCCGCTTTATGAACTTTAAAAGAAGTTCCAAATGTAATACGAAACCCTTCCAATTCATTATTCTGATTCCCTAAACCATGAAAAAGTTCTCCGGAAAGTTCAGGGTCCAGTTTCCATTTTCTTATATTATAATCCAAACCTGCTTTGAAACGAAAGTATTGTCGTGACTCATCATCAACCCCTATTTCATTTTTATTCTGATACCTTAGTCTGTATTTGAATTTAAACCGATCTGCTTTGTGTTTAAAAATTCCATCGAGGTGATACCTAAAATGATTCTCATACCCCTGAACATTTCCAGTATTATCATTCTTTCTTACATAACGTAAAGCTCCTGCAAAAGAGAAATGTTTAAATGGAGCATATGTTAGATCATACTGTCCAAAATATTGACTTACTTCAGAACTATTATTTTCTAATCTTAACTGCCCTTGAAAAGACATTTTCCAAGTTTTATTAACCTTGTATTTTAAATTGATACTAGACCAGGTTTCCAAGTCTCTTACCTCTACATATTCCCCTTGTGCCTCTGATTCAAAAGCTAACATTCCAAGGACAACTACGACGCATAACTTTATGGTTTTACAATATAATTTCATTTTTTTAAGAATTTCCATTTTCATAATAAACTGTTATTTTAACCCTCTTTTTAGGAAAGTTTATTTCTCCTATTGAAACTTTATCAATAGTCAATCCTGTTTTCATTTCCAGGTCATTTTTTAAAATTTGGTAGTTACAAGGCTTAACGTTTTCAAGAACATCATATATAATATCTTTGGATACTTGATGTTTCAAAGTCCAAAACCACTCTGTAAGTGACAATACTATAATAACTAATGTATTAGCCCCAAGAATTTCAGCATAACTCATCTTTCTATTTGCCAATGAATTTATTACAGATACCCCTATGATAATAAAGAGATAAGTCATCTCCTTTATTTGAATTGAATTGGTACGATATCTAATAATCCCAAATATGGCAAAAAGTCCAAGCGCCATCCCCAAATCCAATTCGTATTTTTTTAAAGTGAAACATAAAAAAAATACGATTACACTAATCATATAATAAGTAAAGAAATATTCTTTGTTCTTTGAACCTCGGTAATACAAAAACCTAATGATAATTGTAAGAAAACTAATATTAATACAAAACCTAAAAAGCATTTTGTAAAAATCATCATCAAAAACAGGTATTTGGTAAATTTCCATCTTAATAGGGTTTTTGAGCTTTTATCAACTCATGTTCTTATTATTGAAACAAACTCAATCTTAAAAACCCTAATAAATATTTTACATTTTAGTAACCTTTTACAAACACCACCCTCTTTAACAACTAAAAAACAAAGACTTACATTCAGTTAAGAGCAAAAAAAAATCCGGATACAAATTGTATCCGGATTTTTATTTATAAATTCTAAAAGATTAAATTTTCTTAACCTTTACTGCATTCATTCCCTTCATTCCTCTTTCAAGTTCAAACTGGACTTTGTCATTTTCTTTTATCTCTTGTAACAATCCATTAACGTGTACAAAATATTTTTCACCATTATCAGCATCATTGATAAATCCAAAACCTTTTGAGTCATTAAAGAAAGCAACTCTACCCTTATGAACAGGATCAATATCTTCTTCAACTTTTTTAGGGATTCCAATTTCAATGCTTTCCGCATCAATAATCACTTTTTCTGCTGGATCCGGTGGAGTTTCTGTAAGGTTCCCAAATTGATCAACATACATCATCATATCACCACCTGTAGCATTGGCCTTACGCTCCTCCTTTTTCTTCATTTTCAATTCACGTTTTTTCAAACGTTTCTTTTCTTTTTCTTTTTTGTTGAAGCTTTGTTCTGATTTAGCCATGTAATATAATTCCGTTTCTGTTAATTAATTTCAATACTCAAATTATAAAATTTCATCGAGAATTGAAAGATTTTGTTTAAAATTTTTCTTGTAGCAAAGATAGTCTTAAATATTTTTATACCAACCCTAACATTTCGATAAATTTATCGAGTTAACCGTTTTTTAAAACCAACTCCTAAATTACCTAAATAAAATTACTCTAAAAACTCCTTCAGATCAAGTTCCAAAATGTCATAATGAGACCCATGGGCAACCAACTCCTCCCCCTTAACAACAACAGCTTGAGGCGATTGATGAATTACCTGAAATTTTTCTGCAATTGCGCTAGAAATGTTTCTAAAATTTAATAAATCTAAATAATAGAAGTCCACCTGATCGTTAAGATCTACATGTTGTTTCTCAAAACGTTTGATCACAGAACTACTGATACCACAGCGTGTACTATGCTTAAACAAAACAGAAGTTTTACTCAAGCCCTCCAATTGCTCCTCTTTTGTTAATTGTATCCAGTTAATACCTGGTGTTTCTTTTTTTTCCGATTTTGAACCAAAAACTCCGCTTAATATTCCCATCTTTATTTGTTTTGTCTAATTGACGACAAAAATAAGCTATCCTTTCAAAACTAACTATTTTTTAAAACCTGAAATATTGTCGTTAAAAATCAATCTAAAAAGACAATTTGTCTCTAATTACAAGACCTTACAAGACATTTTGACCTCTTTTACTCCCATCAATAAAAAGGAATGCTATTTGACAATGTTAGATTGAATTTAAAAATTACGAGTTATGAATTTTAATAATTACACCATAAAATCACAAGAAGTTGTACAAAAAGCACAAGAGATTACTCAAGGCTTAGGACAACAACAAATTGAAGTGGCTCACGTTTTTAAGGCTATTTTAAATGTTGACAAAAATGTTACTCCTTTCATATTAAAAAAATTAGAAATTAATATTCCTGTTTTTACAGAGGTATTAGACAGAACCATTGACAGCTTGCCAAAAGTTTCTGGAGGCAACCTAAGTCTTTCTGCTACAGCAAATAGAATGTTCATTGACGCAAATAACATTGCAAAAAAAATGAATGATGAGTATGTCTCTATTGAACATCTATTAATTGCAATCTTTAAAAGCAAAGACACGGTTTCACAACAAATAAAAGATCAAGGAGTTACAGAAAAAGGATTAAAAGCCGCTATTGATGAAATTCGACAAGGAGAGAATGTTAAATCTCAAAGCGCGGAAGACACATATAACAGTTTAAGCAAGTATGCAAAAAACTTAAATCAGCTTGCCAATGACGGAAAATTAGACCCTGTAATTGGAAGAGATGAAGAAATCCGTAGAATTTTACAAATTTTATCTCGTAGAACAAAAAACAACCCAATGTTAGTTGGAGAACCAGGTGTTGGTAAAACTGCCATCGCAGAGGGATTAGCGCATAGAATTATCAAAGGAGATGTTCCAGAAAACCTAAAGGATAAACAAATTTTTTCTTTAGATATGGGAGCATTGATTGCCGGAGCTAAATTCAAAGGAGAATTTGAAGAGCGCTTAAAATCTGTAGTTAAAGAAGTGATCAATTCGGATGGATCTATAGTACTCTTTATTGATGAAATACATACTCTTGTGGGCGCTGGAGGTGGTGACGGTGCTATGGATGCCGCCAACATTCTTAAACCAGCCTTAGCCAGAGGTGAATTGCGAGCTATTGGAGCCACTACTCTAGATGAATACCAAAAATACTTTGAAAAAGACAAAGCATTAGAAAGACGTTTCCAAAAAGTAATTGTGGATGAACCGGATACTGAAAGTGCTATTTCAATTTTACGAGGTATTAAAGACAAATACGAAGTACATCACAAAGTTAGAATAAAAGACGAAGCGGTGATTGCCGCTGTTGAACTTTCACAGCGCTATATTACTAACCGTTTCTTGCCAGATAAAGCAATTGACTTAATGGATGAATCTGCTTCTAAAATGCGCATGGAAATCAACTCTAAACCAGAAGAGCTTGATGTTCTTGATCGTAAAATCATGCAGATAGAAATTGAGTTAGAGGCAATCAAAAGAGAAAACGACAAAACGAAACTTTCCCAGCTTAAAAAAGAACTCGCCAACACAAAAGAACAAAGAGATTCCATATATAGTAAATGGAAAAGCGAGAAAGATTTAGTAGATAAAGTTCAAAAGATCAAAGAAGCGATTGAAAGTCACAAATTAGAAGCTGATAAAGCAGAACGAGATGGTGATTATGGATTGGTAGCAGAATTGCGTTATGGCAAAATAAAAGACGCCCAAGAAGCGCTTGATAAATTACAGGTTGAAGTCAACAATCAAGAGAACGCATTAATAAAAGAAGAGGTTACTTCTGATGATATTGCTGAAGTTGTTGCTAAATGGACTGGGATACCTGTTCAAAAAATGCTACAAAGCGAAAGAGAAAAACTATTAAACTTAGAAGATGAACTTCACAAAAGAGTTGTTGGTCAAGAAGAAGCTATTGAAGCGGTATCTGATGCTGTAAGGAGGTCTAGAGCTGGATTACAAGATGATAAAAAGCCATTAGGTTCCTTTTTGTTTCTAGGAACAACGGGTGTTGGGAAAACAGAACTAGCAAAAGCCTTAGCTTCCTATTTGTTTGATGATGAAAATGCCATGACCAGAATAGATATGAGTGAGTACCAAGAACGTCATTCTGTAAGCAGATTGGTTGGAGCTCCTCCTGGATACGTTGGTTATGATGAAGGAGGTCAACTCACGGAAGCTGTTAGAAGAAAACCGTATTCAGTAATTTTACTAGATGAAATTGAAAAAGCACACCCTGATACTTTCAATATCTTGCTTCAAGTACTTGATGAAGGGCGTTTAACAGATAATAAAGGTCGTATTGCGGACTTCAAAAATTCTATCATTATTATGACATCTAATATTGGAGCGGAAAGTATCCAGGAACATTTTGAAAAAGCTTCAGCAGATAATAGAGCTAGTATAGCCGAAAAAGCGAAAATTGATGTCATGGCGGTATTGAAAAAATCAGTAAGACCTGAATTTTTAAATAGAATTGATGAAGTAATCATGTTCACCCCTTTAAACAAGGAGGAAATAAAGAATATTGTGAACATTCATATTAGTAAATTAGCAAAAATGCTCGCAGAAAAACAAATTGTTTTAGATGCTACAAAAGAAGCTATTGAAGAACTTACAGACAAAGGATTCGATCCTCAATTTGGGGCAAGACCCGTAAAACGTGTGATACAAAAAGAGGTGTTAAATTCACTTTCTAAAGAAATTTTAGCTGGTAAAGTTACAGCTGAACAAAAAATTTTATTAGACGCTTTTGACGGAAAATTTGTTTTTAGAAATTCATAATTACTAAAAAAATTGATTTTCAAAGTGCATTCATTCACCGAATGCACTTTTTTTATTCTCCATTTTCGCCTAAGCCTACCAACTATATTATATTAAGATTATTCTTATATTTACTTACTAACCTAAAAAAAAAGAATATGAAATTTAACTTTGTTGTTATTGCTATTGCTGCAATTGTTCCTTTATTTATGGGATTTATTTGGTACAACCCAAAAGTTTTTGGAAGCTCCTGGATGAAAGAGTGCAATTTCACATTAGAAACCCTTGAAAAACCAAACCCGATCGTTTTTCTATACTGCTATATTTTAAGCTACCTTATGGCTTTTATCTTAGGAACCTTCGTAATTCATCAATTTGGATTCTTTTCTGTACTTATGAGTGACGCAAGCCTAATGGTGGAGGGATCAGAGCTCAATCTTTATGCTGCCGACTTTATGGAGAAATATGGAAATAACTACAGAACCTTTAAACACGGTGCTTTACACGGAACCATGATCGGAATGCTATTAGTACTTCCAATTTTTGGAACCAATGCTATTTTCGAAAAAAGAAGTTTTAAATATGTAATGATCAATGCCGGATATTGGATTGTTTCATTAGCATTAATGGGGGGCATACTTTGCCAATTCACTTAAGAACAATAAAAAAGCCCTTAAGTAATTAAGGGCTTTTTTATTATTTTTTTCTGAACATATAATACAATCCTACTATTATTAATGGAATACTTAGCCATTGCCCCGTATTCAAATCCCAATCCCCTCTATTCTCTATTTGAGCTTCTTTTAAGAATTCTATAATAAAACGTACGGACCATAAGGTTGCAAAAAAGAAACCAAATAAATATCCATATTGTTCTTTTTTATCCGTTTTCCAATATAAATACCACAGACATCCAAAAATAGCCAAATAACTAAACGCCTCATACAACTGAGTAGGATGTCTTGGAAAATCTTCTCCTAATTTTTTGAATATAATCCCAAAATCAGAACCCGTCGGTTTACCAATAATCTCAGAATTCATTAAATTACCAATCCTAATAAAAAAACCTGCGAGCGCCACAACAATACCTACCCTATCCAACACAAACAACAGCGGCTTTTTTAAAATATTTTTACTGTAAAAATAAAGTGCAGTTATTATCCCAACGGCAGCACCATGACTCGCCAACCCTGCAAACCCAGTAAAACGGAAAGGATTGAATTTTACAGGCAATAAAATTTCCCCCAAATGATTCTTAAAATATGCCCAGTCATAAAAGAAAACATGCCCTAACCTTGCCCCTAGAATCGTTGCAATAATTGTATACATAAACAATTTATCAAGCTTTTCAAGCTCTATACCATCTTTGATATAGATTCTTTTCATCAGGGCTAAACCTACACCGAATGCAAGTACAAACATTAAACTATAATAGCGTATCGTAAAAAAGCCTAATTCTATGCCCAGTGAAGGATCCCAAGTTATTGCGTTAAAATTCATTTTTCTTTATTGTTGTTTCTAGATTCTTTATCCGGAACCGGATCATATCCGCTACTTCCCCAAGGGTGGCAACTCCCTATTCTTTTTAAAGCCAGTAAACCTCCCTTTAACACACCATGCCTTTCTATCGCCTCTATACTATACTGAGAACACGTTGGAGCATACCTACATGTTGCAGGTAAATACGGTGAAATCATAGCCTGATAAATCCTTACCAACGCTATAAAAGGAAATCTTATTATTTTCTGGATCAAGCTCAATTTACAGTAAAGCTAGTTCCTTCTTTACCATCTTTTAATTGGATACCTAAAGCCAATAACTCATCTCTAATTTGATCTGACAATGCCCAATTTTTATTATCCCTTGCTTCTTTTCTAAGTTTGATCAACAACTCAACAGTACCGCTTAGTTTCTCTGAGTTATCCTCAGAAGCCTCATCAACCAACCCTAGAACATCAAACACAAATGATTTCAATACAGATGATAATGTGTTTAAATCCTCTTGAGTTATCGTTTCCTTTCCATCATTAATTAAATGAATAAACTTTACAGCTTCAAACAAACTAGCAATCAGAATCGGACTATTAAAATCATCATTCATAGCATCATAACATGCCTGAACCCATTTTTCAATACCAACACTAGAGGCTTTACTTGTTTTCAAACTTTCCAAAAGTCCTAAACCTTGAAACAATTTATTATACCCTTTTTCCGATGCCTCAAGCGCCGCACTAGAAAAATCTAAATTACTTCTATAATGAGCTTGTAACATAAAAAACCTTGTAACACTAGGACTAAAAGGTTTGTCTAATACGTTGTTATCGCCTGAAAATATTTCTCCTGGTAAAATGTTATTCCCTGTAGATTTCGCCATTTTCTGTCCGTTCAACGTCAGCATATTTGCATGCATCCAATAATTTACTGGATCTGTTCCATTAGAACAATTAGCTTGTGCTATTTCACACTCATGATGTGGAAATTTTAAATCCATTCCACCTCCATGAATATCAAATTTCTCTCCCAAATACTTTGTACTCATTGCTGTACACTCCAAGTGCCAACCAGGAAAACCATCACTCCATGGCGAAGGCCATCTCATAATATGCTCAGGGCTTGCTTTTTTCCATAAAGCAAAATCTTGCGGATTTTTCTTTTCAGATTGGCCGTCAAGTGCCCTTGTATTATGTATAGAATCTTCAATGTTTCTCCCTGATAAAACACCATACTTACCAGATTCATTGTATTTTAAAACATCAAAGTAAACTGATCCGTTTACTACATAAGCCATCCCCTTTTCAATGATGTCTTTTATGATTTCCACTTGCTCTACAATATGCCCTGTTGCAGTTGGTTCTATACTTGGAGGTAAATTATTGAATTTTTGCAATATTTCATGAAAGTCAACGGTATATCGCTGCACAACCTCCATTGGCTCTATTTGCTCAATCCTAGCTTTTTTTGCAATCCTATCCTCTCCTACATCAGCATCATTTTCTAAATGTCCAGCATCTGTAATATTCCTTACATACCTTACTTTATAGCCTAAATGCTTTAAATACCTAAAGACCAAATCAAAAGACATAAAAGTTCTAACATTACCAAGATGCACATTGCTATAAACGGTAGGTCCACAAACATACATTCCCACAGAACCTTCATTTATTGGTGTAAAAACTTCCTTTTCTTTGCTTAAAGAATTATATAATTTAAGCGCATTCTTTTTATATAAACTCATCTTATTTAATCGATATTGACAGTGTGTAAAGATATAAACTATTCATACATTAGAAAAAATATGTAGCATAGTTTCTAGTTTGATTTTTACAATAAAAAAAACGATAAACATAGATTGTTTATCGTTTTAAATTTTCAAGCAAACCTCTTTTTAGTAATCTCTAAAAATTGCATGCATCATTCTTTTCTTATCATTGATACTTTCCTCTAAAGAAATCATAGTTTCTGTTCTATTAACTCCAGGGATATCATCAATTTGGAATATAATATTTTTAGCATCTTCAGTATCCTTAGCTCTTATTTTACAAAAAATATTAAACTTTCCAGCAGTTACATAAGCAACGGTCACGTTTGAAATTTTTCTTAAATCCTCAATCACATCTTTTGTCATCGATGTTCTTTCTAAGTAAATTCCAATGTGCGCAATAAACGCATATCCCATTTTTTCGTAATTCAATGTCAGCGTAGAACCTTTAATAATCCCCTCTTCTTCCATTTTTTTTACACGAACATGAATAGTTCCGGCTGAAACCAATAACTTTTTAGCAATATCAGTAAAAGGGGTTCTTGCATTTTCAATCAACATATCCAAGATCTGGTGATCTACTTCATCTAAATTATATTTTTTCATGAGTTTAATTTTGGTAATAAATCGCTATTCTGCAAAAATAATAAAATATTTCTATCAAAAAGACATTTCCTTTACGAAATCTCTAATTTTCAATCCAAATTCATTTCTTTTTTCTTTAAATCATATTCTTTATGACCTACAAAATCTTTTAAAACACCTCTCTGAGCTTCTTCTTTCACAAAAACCAACTCATCCGCTACAACTTTATAATCATACTGATAAGCAACATCCTCTATTTCTCCGTTCGAATTTTTTACATTCCTATAAATGATATCATAACATTTTTTATCGTTATTTGGAATATCAAAATAAGGCTCATAGTTTGAATAATCACTTTCTTTTGCTACAAAATGAATCCCTTGTAACATCGCAAAGAAATTAAACTTACGCACCTCTTCTCTGTCATAATCATCGTAATAATGTCCTGCTTCAATTAAAATAGTGTTATGCCCTAATTTTTGAAAATTATCACCTGTCGCAGTAGGATAAAACTCATCTGTATATCTACCTATATGATTAGGAATTATTTTAGACAACAAAGCATTCATCGACACAATTACGCTCATTGTTTCCTTTCTACCCTCGGTAAGCGTACGTTCTAAATCCTCTGAAGGAGCTAGAAAGGAAATTGTAGCAGGATTTTCTGTTCCTTCCACATTAAATATGGTTCTTTGATCATGAAGATTAAAACAAAACTGGGGATTAAAAGCATCCAAAACACCTCTTAGTAAATTACTTTCTTTTGCTACCCTATTTACCGCATCCCTATTTAAATCGATATCATTAGCATTTACCCTTGTAAATTTTTTAGATCCATCAGGATTCAGCATAGGAATAAAAACCAAAGTACAGTTATTTAAAATATCATCTCTAAATTCTTCTAACTCATTTGGAGCAATTAAAAACTTAAACAAATCAAATACAGCTTTTGTCCCAGTACTTTCATTTCCGTGCATTTGAGACCAAATAAGAATTCTTTTTTCTCCAGAACCTATTTTTAATTTATAAATAGAAGTCCCTTCCTCTGATGTTCCTATAATTTCTTTATCGAATTGCGACGATTTCAAACCCTCTATTAACGGGTGAATATCTTCAAACAATATTCGCTTTCCTTTTAGCTCTTTTTCAAAATTGGAAGCGTACCAATTTTCAAGCTTATTCGTATCCATAATTTTCATGTTACAAATGTAAATAATCCCCTGTTTACATTTGTAACAATGTGTTTTTTTGTTTTTGTTTACTTTTGTGTACACTACACGCTTGAAAAAATCTTTCTTTCCATTACCTATTTCATTTCATCACCCCGAACACAGCATTCTTCTTTCTCAGATAACTTAAAAACATTTAAACCAACAACTTACATTACTTACCTAAAGCTATTGTTTATGTTTTAAAAAAGTAACAACCCTACAGGTAGACTATTTAAATCTATTTAATTACATTTGTAAACACCAAAAACGACTACAATGTTAAACACCTCGAACTTCTCTAACAGACTTAAAAAAGTAATGGAATACTACAATATTTCTGCCTCTAACTTCGCAGAAACTATAGAAGTCCCACGCTCAAGTATCTCTCATATCCTCTCTGGAAGAAACAAACCAAGCCTAGAGTTTGTACTAAAAACAATCGAAACATATCAAGAAGTCGACATGTATTGGTTACTAAAAGGGATTGGTCAATTCCCCAAATCAACAGCACCCTCCTCTCCTTTGAAGAACCAAATTCAAAAATCCACACCCAAACAACAAGAAATCTTCAACGAACCAAAAGAACTACCACAACACACACAAACAAGTCCTGAATCAAAACCTACACCTACTACACAAACCCTCCTATCTCAAAACGAAGAAGTAGAAAAAATTATGATCTTCTACAAAGACGGAACTTTTAAAGAGTACACAAAAAGACAATCCTAAAAAAACCGGAAAAAAAAATAAAAGCAGTAAACTTACGTTTACTGCTTTTATTTCAAAATTTTTATACACACTAAATCCTTATCAACTCCTCTAGCGCTTCATTCACAATTCCAATAATCTCTTTTTTATTAGCATTATTCAACTTATCCTGCTCACTCACCATCTTGCGCAACAGCTTTACACCCTGTTTATCAAAATCATATTTTTTATATTGACGCCCTTTAGCAACAATATCTCCCGTTATATTCTTAAACGCTTTTATATTGTTAGATTTCGCAACCCAATCAAAACCTGACTTAAACAACTTCTTTGTCTCCTCGCTATTTCCGAGATACATGCCTTGTATAATATAATGAGAAACAAACTCCAACTCCTTATCATCTTTCTCCTCTATATAAATCTTTGCCAAAGGATAAGCAATCGTTTTTTTTACGCTATTTGGTAATGTTTTAGCGCGCGCAATTGCAGCTTCCTTATCTAAATAATACAAAGCTTCCAAAGCCGCTCCTTTAACCTTATTTGATGGCGCATTGAAACTTTTCTCAAAAAACTGCTGGTAATCAAAATACACCAAACGCCCCATTACCTTTATTGCCGCTGCCTTTACATGATTATTTTTCGCCGTTTTTGCAATATTTTCAATCTTCTTTATCACTTTTGTTTTAGCATACTTTCCACTAAGATCAATATTCTCTAAAGCCAACACTTGTACTTGATAATTCTCGTCATCAAAGGCATCTACCACCATTCCGAATATCTTTTTATCCATCTGATGCCTCACCAACTCCGACAAAGCTTTTTTTCTATCCTCAAAATGAGAAGCATGTGTTAAAATAAATTTATGCTCCGCTAAAGTTTTATTCTCTACAAACTCTGCCAACAACACATGATTCGCATCCACATGTATCCAATCTGGATATTTCTCATAAGAAAAAGTCACCGATTTCTCAACATTATCGACAAACAACTCAATTTGTCGCTTTTTACCATTTTCATATACATCAATCAATATCGGAAAATAAAACTCTTTCCCCAATTGCCTCAAAGTAACAGTAACCGTTTTTTCCAAAACATTATAATCATGCGACACCCTAATCTCAGGATGACCAGATCCATAAAACCATTGATCAAAAAACCAATTCAAATCCTTCCCCGAAACCTTTTCAAAAGCCATTCTCAACTGAGGAACTTCTGTTGACCCGTATTGATTTTCAACTAAATACAAATGAAGCCCTTTAAAAAAAGCTTCTTCCCCTATATCATTCTTGAGCATATGCAGCACAGCACCTCCTTTATTATAGCTCACAAGATCAAAAACATCTTCTCTATTCTCATAATCAAACCTCACTAAATCTCTATGCTGCACACCCCCATTCTTGTAGGCATCCACAGCCTTAACCCTGTGCTCTTCAGCTCGGTCATAACCATATTCATGCTCTAACCACAAGTACTCACTATAATTAGCAAATGATTCATTCAAACTTATATTAGCCCAGTTTTCCGTTGTTACCAAATCACCAAACCAATGATGAAATAACTCATGTGCAATAATAGGCTCCCAAGAATTACCATCGATCAAATCTCCCTCTGTTTGATATGCCATATCTGCATGTGAAACAGCAGTTGTATTCTCCATTGCTCCACTTACAAAATCTCTAACAACCACTTGACTATACTTATCCCAAACATAATCAACACCAGTAATTTCAGAAAAGAAATCCATCATTTTAGGCGTTTTACCAAAAATACGCCTCGCCAAATGTTCCTGTTCTTTTTCTACATAATAGCTAACCTCTTTTCCTCTCCACTCATCCTTAACAATCGAAAACTCACCTATCCCCATAAAAAACAAATAAGGAGCATGCTTTTGTTTCATCACCCAATAATCCGTTCGCTCCTTATTCTCATGCGTTACCTGCTTCTCTAACACTCCGTTAGACAAGGTTACATAAGAATCTGGAACCCTGATTGAAATCTCTTGAGTTGTTTTCTGATTTGGACTATCTATCGTAGGAAACCAACAACTACTTGCCTCCGTTTCACCTTGAGTCCAAATTTGAGTTGGCTTATCCTCATCCAAGCCTTTTGCATTCACAAAATACAATCCTTTAGCACTTGTTATTGCTCTACTACCTTCTTGCCTTACTTTTGAAGGATCCGCAACGTATTCAATATACAACTCTAAAGTATCTAACCTTGTATACAACCTACCAAGATCAATAAACAACTTAGAACCATTATTTGAATAACTCAACTCATTTCCTTCTGATACGATTTTTGCAATTTGCATGCCTTTTGCATCCAGCGTCAATTTATCTGCCTCATAAAAATGAGGCCTTAATGAAACCCACTCTTTTCCAAATAACAATTCTTTTGGGATATCAAAACCAACCTCTAATTTTGTATGAATCAGTTCAAATTCTTTTTCATACAAACTAGCATTTAAATAACTTGTTTTTTTTGAATTTCCTTGACCAAACACTAGTGCTGGTATAGCCACCAACAAAATTATTAAGACTTTCATTACTTTCATATAGACAAAGGTGTTTACTGCAAAAATAACCAACCTAGTCATTTTGACCTATAATTATCTGTTAAAAGCAAGCTTAGCCCAATACAGAACTATTTATCAAACTTAATGTGATTTGTTTGCTGATCATAAATAGACTCTGCATAAGCATAGCCCTCTTTCCACCATGAGGCCATTTTTTTCTTATCAAAAATCAACGAATTCACAGTCAATACAGTTGGTGTATAATATAAATTCAGCTTTACATCTTTGTGCCTTGCCGCCAATTTACCAATTGTAACATTGTGTTTTTCTACATTACCTAACAAAAACTCAAATAAAGATGAAATCAGAGAAAATGGATTTTTAACCGGAAGATTGTTATAGTACTTAACTTCTGTATCTAGAATAATCACATCCACCTCTTTTGCTCCTCGATTTATTGCTTCTCGAATAGGAACCAAACTACCAAAGCCACCATCTGCATACTGACAATTGTTTTTCTCGAACAAACTCATAAACGGAACGTAATTACACGAAGCCCATATCCAATCGCAAAAATCATCATATGCGTAATCATAAATAGACTTATACTCAATTGTACTCTCCGTTAGATTAGAAACAGTAACAACAACTTCCTTATTATATTCACGCAACTCATTATAATAAGCTTCGGTCAAGTTTTTTTTAATAAGACGTCGTAAATTATTACTCTCCCCAAAAGTTTTTTTCTTTCTAATAAAATTCCAAAGTACATGCATGTGATTAATACTTATCACTTTTTCTCCATGTACTTTTTTAATATAAAAAGGGTTGTTATCAAAAATACTACGATTTGTTACGTTTGTATACAATTCTTTCAACTCCGCAGTTCTCCCCAAAGCTAAATGAGAAATCAGCAAACTTCCTGTAGAAGTCCCTATAAATAAATCATACGATTTTTGTTGCTTCTTGATAAGATACTCTGCAACACCCCCAGCAAAAGCTCCTTTACTTCCTCCGCCAGATATAACCAATGCTTTCATAGAATGTTCCTCTCTTTTTTAGTAATTTTGATAAATGTAGCGAAATTGCACTCAATTGAAAACAGAATACTGCATTTATTTATGAAAAAACACTTTCTTTTATACTTTCTCTTTGGAACCCTAGTACTCACCAATTGCACTAATAATAAACTTAGTACAAAACTAAATTTAAACTGTACTTCACAAGTTTCTTCTGAAGAGTTAAAAAACTGTAAAGAACCTAATGGTCATTTTGAAATAAACCTCCCTAAACACTTTAAACGAGAATTTTTCATCAGTGAAAATGAATCCAGACTCTATTTTGCAGACACCACAAAAGAACTCAGCGAAACTGTAATTACCGATATCGGAATATACTTTGAGAAAAAAAATATTGACAATGATTTTTTTCAAAACAGAACAAAATCACTCAAAAAAAACAACCCGGAATTCACAGTTATAGCGGAAGAAATAAACTTTCAAGACAAACAAGGTTATATATTTTATTTCAATTCAAAAGAAAAAAACTTCCCTAAAAATAGCGTTGAAATATTTTTACAAAACCAAAACAACACCTATTATCTTATTTCCATGGATGCATATGGAGAACAAAATAAAGAAGAACGTTTTTGCAAGGCGTTGCATATTATTGAAAAAAGTTATTTTTATTAATTATGACACAATATTTAGATAAATTATCAGACAGTCAAAAAATATCCTGGATACAAAACCTTGCTATCTTAGGCTTTTTAGTCACCTCTATATATGCCCCAGAGCTATGGATCAACACTAAAGATTTCCCTACAATTCCATTATTTGAAAACATATACACACCAACAACTCCCTTTGACACTATATTCGCCGGAATCTTTTTCGGCTTGATGATCTTTCAAATTTTTAAACCTAAAAAAGTAGTCGGACTCAGTATTACACTCTTTTATATTTACCTATGCTTTGTTGACCAGAACAGACTACAACCTTATTTCTATCAAAGCATATTAACCATTTTCTTTATCAACATATTCCCAAACAAAGGAAGAGAAAGAACCATCATTTTTACAGTTTCTTTATTGTTTTTTGCTACCTATTTTTGGAGTGGTATCCACAAACTAAACGCTATTTTCTACGAACAATGGCTTGGAGCACTTTTAAAACATTTCTCTTTTGTTCCTAAGCAACTATTGCAAGCTTTCACATACGCTGTTCCTTATATTGAAGCTTTATTGGGTGTTTGTTTATTTATCAACAAAACCAGAAAGTTAGCAATCTTAGGAATTGTAGGGATGCACGCAACTATTGTTGTAATGCTTTTCTATTTAGGTTATGGTTTCAATGTGGTCCCTTGGAATCTTCAAAACATTCTAAGTGTCATAATTTTATTCTGGAGCTACCAAACTCAAAACACATTAGAAACTTTTTTTAAAAATTTCAATTACAAAAAAAGTGTCGTCATTCTGTTTACAATACTTCTTCCACTAAGCAATCTTTTTGGCTACTATGATCACCTATTATCATTTAGCTTTTTCACCTCTAAGTTGAATTACTACTATATTGAACTCATTGATGAAGATTTAAAAGAAAATCTACCACCGCATATCAAAAAATATTACCGTACAAACGAAGACAAAACAATTATTTACGCAAATGAATGGGCTGGAGAAATTAATAGAGTTTTATTTTACCCTGAAAAAAGATGTATCTTATATTTAGAAAAATATATTCAAAATTTTTCAGCTAAAGAAAACAAAGAAAAAACCACTAGACTTGTGGTTTACAACAAGTAAGAGTCATTTACCCTCTCTTTCACTTGATTTATCTTTGATTTTAGTTAATTTATTTTGAGAAATGCGAACTCTACCAGAATTCACAAGAGCCTCCAAATTAACAGGCTTTGCATCAGAGTGATTCTTTTCTTTTTGTTTCTCTAAAATCTTTTTAAAAAGTGTCATCTTAAAAAATATATTTAACAAAGATAATGATATTGAAACTTATTCTTTAACACCTGAAAAAAATAACATATTATGAAAAAAGTAGCTTGTTTCTTTTTTGCGATCTTTATTTCTCAACTCAACTACAGTCAGCTATCGTATGCAAAAAAAAACGTAAAAAAATTAAGTTCCAAGAAAATGAATGGCAGAGGCTATGTTAAAAAAGGACATTTAAAAGCCGCTACTTATATTGCCAAAGAATTTAAAAAACAACATCTATTGCAGTTTGAAAATAGCTATTTCCAAACTTTTCACACCTCTGTCAACACGCAGCCCAACAAAATTTTACTCAAATTAAACGACAACAAACTAAAACCTGGCGTT
Source organism: Flavicella sp. IMCC45537 (assembly GCF_057197705.1). Classification (NCBI taxonomy): domain Bacteria; kingdom Pseudomonadati; phylum Bacteroidota; class Flavobacteriia; order Flavobacteriales; family Flavobacteriaceae; genus Flavicella; species Flavicella sp. IMCC45537. Next base: position 607,825 of record NZ_CM170067.1, on the reverse strand, counting down.
GATTTTTTAATCAACCCTGCAAGTCCAAGCATTTCTGGAGAATTTGAAACCACCTATATCTCCATAGAAAACCTACTAGATAAAAATACCCTCCTTGAAAAAATTGAAAACTCAAAAAATAAAATTTTATTAATCGACCTTCAAAAAATAAAAGAAGTTTCCAAAAACAATCAAAAAAAGCTAAACGAAATTACAAACTTCCTAGTCTACTCTCCTGACATTCAATGTAGAGCTACAATTATTTTTAAACATGAAAAACTCACTTGGACTGGTAGCACACAGCAAATTTCGAAAGCCAGCTTTACGACAAACAAGACAATCGACACTAAAAAAATTAAAACCGTTTACTTAAACTGTGAAAGCGTATTTCTTGAAAAAGAAAAAACACAAAATGTAATAGGTTACGTCAAGGGTTCCTCCCAAACAGACTCAACTATAGTTATCTCTGCACACTATGACCACCTTGGTATGATGGGTAAAAAAACCATTTTCCCTGGTGCCAACGACAACGCGAGCGGAGTTGCCCTACTATTAGACCTCGCCAAACATTACTCTCTCAAAACAAACCAACCAAAATACGATATCATTTTTATCGCCTTTGGAGGAGAAGAAATCGGGCTATTAGGGTCTAAACACTATACAGAAAACCCACTCGCACCACTCGATAAAATAAAATTCTTGTTTAATTTTGATCTTGCTGGAACCGGAGACGAAGGAATTAAAGTAGTGAATGCTACAGAATTCATGCATCAATTCAATCAATTAACCAACCTAAACAACACATACTCTTTATTAGCTGCCATTAAACCAAGAGGTCCAGCATGCAACAGTGACCATTGTTTTTTCTACAACAAAGGAGTACCTAGCTTTTACATATATACGTTGGGCGGAATTAAGGCATACCATGATATTTACGACCAATACCACACACTTCCATTTACAGAGTTTGAAAACTATGCCAAATTACTAAAACTCTATATTGACACGTTTTAAAGCTTTTATTTGATGTTTATTTTTAGTATCTTTAAAAGAACCACTAATACAAACTTCAAATCAAAGCATATGGAAACTTCAAAAATTATCATCAACAATGCGTTAAAAATTTTCTTTGGAATTGTTGCTTATTTCTTTCTAATGAAAGTTCTAGGACTTGAAAACATTACAGAACTCCGATTATTTAATTTTCTGATTGTAGTATGGGGAGTAAATTCAGCGATCAAACAAAACCTCTACAGAAACCACAACAACACCTATTTAACAAACTTATCCATTGGCTTCTCAACTTCTTTTTTTGCTGTTTTAGCTGTAGCTTTTTCATTAATTTTCTATATCACTTTTATAAATTACGAATTACTTCATGTAATGGAAAACTCAAGTGTTTGGGGAAAAAACCTATCCTTAGGGAAAGTAGTTTTTGCAATTCTCATCGAAGGATTGGCCTCCTCTGTTATCTGCACATTTATCATAATGCAATACTGGAAAAAATTCAAAACAAACATTCTAGCATAAGCAACTGTCAAACTAAAAAAGGTGAATCCATGGATTCACCTTTTTTAGTTTACATTTAAATCTTAAAACACTTGGAAGAACTCATTACGAACCGTATCAATTTTTAAAATCGCCAGTTTTTTTTCTTAGACATCAGCGTGCAGGTAGAATGGAAACTAACGACTTATCAACCAAACTATAATAATTAAATTTTCCTTTTTTCACCGAACTTAAAACCCCGTTGTCTTTCATTTTTATCAAATGATGTGACAACATAGATTGTTCCACTTCTGAGGAAATAATCTCTTTTATCTTAGAAACTGTCAAACTACCTTTATCTCCCAAAGCTTCCAAAATCTGCAAACGAACAGGATGCGCGATCACCTTTAGAACACTTGCCGTTTTTGTAAGTTTTCTTAAATAATTGGATTGGAGATTAGCAGTCATAGAATATTTTTAAACAAATATATGAACATATGTTGTTTTATTCAAATATTAATATATATTTGTACAAACAAACTGTAAATCAGTATGTTCATACCCCAAACTATGAAATAAGAATGGAGTTAATTAATATTTGAATGGTACTTACCCCATACCACAGAATGAATAACTCTTAATACCTAGTCCTTTGTCATACCCCGCAAAGGACTTTTCATTTATACAACTAAAGGTTTTTTACTTTTTAGAATCTTACTTTAAACAAACTAAGTACCTTTGCACTTTATTTAAATTACTTATACAATGGTTTTGACCCAACGAAAAGAGGCATTTATCAAACTAGGTTTGTTTCTAAGTCAATTTGCTACAAAAGGAATTACAAAAAAAGAAGACATCTTATTCAATGATTTATTTTTTGACGCCTTTAAAATGCAGATTTCTCGAGCAAAAGAGTTTAATGGCTGGTTCAATCAAGAAAACGTTTTGTTTTCCATAGAAAGCTGGAGCGAAGCTTTGACTAATGACAACATTGAAAGGTGGCTTTCTGCATATGAGTTAAACATCTCAACTTCTAAAAGAGTTGCTATTATAATGGCGGGAAACATTCCTCTTGTAGGATTCCATGATTTTTTATGTGTACTTATGTCAGGGCATTCTGTTTTAGCTAAACTTTCTTCAAACGATAAAAACTTTATTCCTCTTATAGCTAAATATTTAGAATACGTAGAACCGGAATTCAAAGGTAAAATTGAATTTACAGAAAAAAAACTAGACAGTTTTGATGCTGTAATCGCAACAGGTAGTGACAATACGGCTCGTTATTTTGAATATTATTTTGGTAAACATCCAAACATTATTAGAAAAAACAGAAATACTGCTGCTGTTTTATCAGGGGAAGAAAATGATGAGCAACTTGAAAAAATGGCGAATGATGTTTTTAGATACTTTGGTTTAGGTTGTAGGAGTGTCTCTAAATTATTCCTGCCTAAAGACTTTGATTTAGATAGGATTTTCAAAGCAGCTTTCCCTCATAAAGACATTGTGAATTATGAAAGATATGCAAACAACTATGAATATAATAAAGCCGTTTATTTAATGAGTCTTTTTAACATTCGAGAAAATGGTTTTTTAATGCTAAAAGAAGATAAAAGCTATGCCTCTCCTATTTCATCGTTGTTTTATGAATACTATGAGAATATTGAGGAATTAAAGGGTAAACTTAAACAAGACTCAGATAAAATACAATGCATAACTAGTGATATTCAAGAGCTTAATTCTATTCCATTGGGTGAAACACAAAACCCTCAATTATGGGATTATGCAGATAACGTAGATACCCTTAAATTTTTATTAACATTATAGTTGATAATTTTACAAATTTTAAATTGTCAAATAAATAAAATTGTCGAAATTTGCGATTCGTTTTTACGACAATCATTATAGAAATCAAATACCATGAAGAAACATAATTTTAGCGCAGGACCATCTATCTTGCCTCAAGAAGTATTAAAAAAAGCAAGTGAAGCAGTTATTGATTTTAACGGATTAGGATTATCTCTAATTGAAATTTCACACAGAAGTAAAGATTTCATCGCTGTAATGGACAAAGCGCAAGCTTTGGTAAAAGAATTATTAGAATTACCAGAAGGGTATTCTGTATTATTCTTACAAGGAGGTGCAAGTACAGAGTTCTTAATGGCTCCTTACAACTTATTAAAAGAAGGTGGTAAAGCTGCCTATGTAGATACTGGAGCATGGAGTTCTAAAGCAATCAAAGAAGCTAAAAACTTTGGAGAAACAGTTGTTGTTGCTTCTTCAAAAGATAAAGGATACAATTATATTCCTAAAGGATATGATGTTCCTGCTGATGCAGACTATATTCACTTTACTTCAAACAATACTATTTTTGGAACTCAATTAAATGAGTTTCCAGGTGGTGATGTATTGAAAGTTGTAGACATGAGTTCTGATATTTTCTCTAGAAAAATTGACTTTTCTCAATTTGATGTTGTTTATGCTGGTGCTCAGAAAAATATGGGACCTTCTGGAACTACATTGGTCATTGTAAAGGATGCAGTTTTTGGAACATCAGGAAGAACAATTCCTTCAATGTTAGATTACGCTGTACACGCAAAAGCTGGAAGTATGTTTAATACTCCGCCTGTTTTCCCTGTATACGTTTCTATGTTGACCTTAGAATGGTTAAAAGCCAAAGGTGGTGTTGAGGCTATGGAGAAAATCAACAATGAGAAAGCTGCTTTATTATACAACGAAATAGATAACAATCCTGCATTTGTAGGGTTTGCTGCAAAAGAAGATCGTTCTAACATGAACGTTACCTTTACTCTAGCAGATGAGTCTCAAAAAGAAAAATTTGATGCGTTAGCTGCTGCTGCTGGAATTAGTGGAATCAACGGACATAGATCTGTTGGAGGATATAGAGCAAGTATCTATAACGCAATGCCAATTGAAAGTATTCAAGTATTGGTAAATGCAATGCAAGAATTAAACAAATAACATTTAATAAAGTGATGCTTTTCGGCATCACTTTTATTTTTTACTTATAAAATAACATAGAATGAAAGTATTAGCAAATGACGGATTAGCTCAAAGCGGTGTTACTGCTTTAGAAGCTGCTGGTTTCAAAGTAATTTTAACTACGGTTGCTCAAGAGCAACTAGAAACTTACATCAATGAAGAAGGAATTGATGTGATTTTAGTACGTAGTGCAACTACTGTACGTCAAGAATTAATTGATGCATGTCCATCAATCAAAATTATTGGACGTGGTGGTGTTGGAATGGATAATATTGATGTACAATACGCTAGAGATAAAGGTGTTCATGTAATCAATACTCCTGCTGCATCTTCACATTCAGTTGCTGAATTGGTATTTGCTCATTTGTCAGGTTTAGCTCGTTTTGTACATGATGCCAATAGAAATATGCCTTTAGAAGGTGAAACAAACTTTAAAGGTTTGAAAAAGGCTTATGCTGGTGGAGTTGAATTAAAAGGAAGAACTCTTGGTGTTCTTGGATTTGGAAGAATTGGACAAGCTACTGCTGCAGTTGCTTTAAGACTAGGAATGAAAGTTGTTGCTTTTGATCCTTTTATGGAATCTGCTACTATTTCTCTTGACTTTATCGATGGTCAAAAAATAGATATCAAAGTTGATACAATCTCTAAAGAAGAAGTATTAAAACAAGCTGATTTCTTAACATTACACGTACCTGCTCAAGATGAGTACGTAATTGGAGCTAAAGAAATTGAAATCATGAAAGATGGTGCCTTTATTGCAAATGCTGCTCGTGGTGGTGTTGTTGATGAGGTTGCTTTAGTTGCTGCTTTAGAAAGCGGAAAGTTAAGTGGAGCTGCTTTAGATGTATTCGAAACAGAACCAAAACCTGCTGTACAGGTATTAATGAATTCTAAAATTTCATTAACTCCTCATATTGGTGCTGCAACTGGTGAAGCACAAGATAGAATTGGTGGTGAATTAGCAACTCAAATTATTGAATTGTTGAAATAATCACTCTTTCATAAAAATTAAAAGGCTGTCTTTTAAGACAGCCTTATTTTTTGCTCTTATTTTAATTTTAATATAAAATTATAATACTGCTCTATTTTACAATTTCATAAAATTGTAAATTTACCTTACTTAAAATAAGCCCACATATATGGTATTAGATATTATCAATTCCAAAATACAATCCTATAAAGAACATATCCAAGATAGCTCTGCTTATAAATCTTTGTTCAAATGGGATGCTATCAAACAATTTCAAGACAACTGGGACTTAAAAGCTGATGATTTCAAACAAATGTATGAAAACAGTTTTTCTAAAAATGTTTCAACACGTTTATGGGAAGGAGAAAATTTTTTCCCAAAAGAAGCTATGTTTGTCATGCTTGATTACGATCAAGAAAAAGTACGAGGAATGTTCACGAACCTTTTGAATGAAGAAAAGGATTTAGAAGCTAGAATAGAATTCTTTATTTATGATTGTGATACAATGAGAAATCAGATCATTAAAACAAATCCGGAGTTCACAAATCATTTTCATGGTGATTATGCCATGATTTCAATTTATTTGTCTTTTAAATATCCTCAAAAATATTCTATCTATAAATATGACGAATTCAAACAGTTTATGGAGGCTGTAAAAAGTAAATCCATTCCTACTGAAAAAGATATTACTCGATTTTTTAAAGTAATGAAAACTATTAATATCCTTATCTCTAAGGATGAAGAGTTACTTGCTATTCATAAAAAAATTAGAGAAATCAACAACTCATATACTGACGAAAGTCTTTTATTAGCACAAGATTTTTATCATTGTAGCATTAAATTATCCTAATAAAAAAGCTATCCAATTGGATAGCTTTTTTTTATTCCTTTATTAAAACATCAATTTCGGCGTCAATTACCTTTATCTCAGATATTGCTTTGCTCATTGGTAAGCCTACTTTCATATTTGGTCTTTTATGTTTTGTTTCTGTAAGCCATGCATCTTTTTGTATAATTTGCTTACGTTCTACCAAACTTAATATTCTATCACCATTACTAAAAGTATCAAAACACTCCTTACTTGTATTTTGAAGTCTTTCTAATTCATCTAACGAGATTAATATTTGATTGGCCATCAACCAATGAGAATTTTGTGTTGGATGAATTCCATCATTAGCAAATTTATAGTACGGATTATTCAGCCTATTCATGCCAATTTTAACCATTAAAGGCGTATGAATATCAATCACATTCCAATCATTTGTATACATATTACTGACCACCCAATTAGAGTAAATATCAACCACATTCGTATAAGCCAAATCTCCCTCCTTCTCATAAATAGTTGGTGTTATATAAATTACAGGAATTTCTTCTTTTATCAAACGTTTGTTTAACCAATTCATGCCTTTTTTAAAAGCATCAAATCTAGTTTCATCAAAAGGTAAATATATCCCATCATTGATACCATAACAAGCAAAAATAAAATCGGGTTTCGTTTTCTTTAAGATGCGTTTTAACCTTTCTTGTAACTTAGGTCTCTCAAATTTACCATCTGCGTGCCCTTCTTCTGATAACTGTGAGACAGTTTCACTAGGCAAACCCACGTTTATAAATTCTAAAACACGATCTGGATATTTTAATTTATAATATGCTTCTAAATAAGAAATATAATGCCCTTGATAAGTAATGCTATTTCCAAGAAATACAATTCTTTTGGCATCCTCAGGAATTTTAAATGTTATTTTTTGCGCAAAAGTTAAAAAACTAAAGAGTACTAGGGGTAGGAATACTATTTTTTTCATAATTAATGGATGTTACCTCCTACGGGCAGTTTACTTGGTACCGAAGAAGGAATTTCTTTATCAAAATTTGTTGAATTTAAGCTATTAAAGAAAGAAATAATTAATGACATATCCTTAACTTTTATAGAAATATTTTCTATCAAGCTATCCATTTCTTTATCAGACACATTTGGATTTATCGAATGACCTATTGCAATATCTTCATAAAATTCTAATACCGCTTGCAAGTCGTCAAACTGTCCATTATGCATATATGGAGCTGTAAATCGTAAATTTCTTAAACTTGGCGTCCTAAACGCAAATGTACTATCTGTACCAACATCAACATAAGAAAGCTTTGGGTTTTCTGGAACTCCTAACACATGTAATTTATAGTCCGAAAACATAGGACCACTATGACAAGTCGCACATCCTACAGTTTTAAAAAGTTCAAATCCTTTTTTTTCTCCCTCAGACAAAGCATGCTTGTCCCCTGCCATATATTGATCAAATCTCGAATTTGGGGTCACTAAAGTTCGTTCAAAACTTGCAATGGCTTTGGCTACATTAGAAATATCTACAACTGGATTTTCTGGAAATGCAATGCTAAAATATTCTCGGTATTCTTTTATAGTATTCAATCTAGCTACGATGGTATCCAAAATTTCTTCTTCAGAGTAACGAAATCCCCTCATTTCTTCTAAAGATTGTATAGGTCCTATAGCTTGATCTTCCAAACTCTTTTTTCTAACATCCCAAAACATAGGTGCAATTGCAGGATCATAAAATCCATTTTCATTAATGCCATTAAATGCAGTATTTAAAATCGTGTGGGCATTTCGTTTCACAATAGGAATTTTAGTACCTTTTAGAAACTTTCTAGAGCGGCTCAATCCCACTCCATTTACACCAATAGACAGATCTAAGCCCTCCGCATATCCAAAATCAGGATGATGACAAGAAACACAAGCCACATCTTTATTCCCTGATATTATCGGGTCATAAAACAACAATTTACCTAACCTAATTTTATCTTTGTTAGATGGATTGTCTTTTGGGTGTAAAACAATTTTCGGAAGAGGGATATAAACTCCCTCATTTTTTATTTCTTTTTTTAGAGTATCATTTGAATCCTTACAGGCCACAAAAGACAACACTACAATCAAAACGAAACAAAACCGCATTAAATACCTAGTATTAAATTTAAATGAGAATCCTTTTTATTGAACTCTTGAATCTGAGCATCAGTAATTTCAGTTTTCCATAGATATACATTTTTCAAGGTTTTAATCGAATTCAATGCCTCAAAACAGTTTTGTGTAACCTTTGTTTCATAGATATTCAAACTCCTTAAATTTGGAATTGATGTCAATTTTTGAATCCCAACATCTGTAATTGGGTTTTTATTTAAATGTAATTTTTGCAAATTTTCAAAGGCAGTTAACTTAACTAATAACGCATCATTCAAATGATTATTTTGAATTGAAAGCCATAAAATATTATTCCTGGCTTTTGTCAAAACATCTATTTTTCTAATCATTTCTTCTTCTGATTTACTTGAATTCTCTGGCAATACCACATCGTATAAATTAGATCCAAATACTAATTCCCTCAAAACAAATCCTTCCTTAGTCAACTCATTTAAAATTTCTTGAGGAATTTCTGATACAGTTGCTAGCTTTGCTGCAGCACTTTTTTCATCTAGTCCTAACAACTTACTTGCTGTTTTTAGAATTTCGTCATTCGTTTCTATTTCATTCAATTTCTTAGAAAAATCTGCTTTTCCAGTATTGATCCAATACGCTAATATTTCCTTTTCATCATCTGTCAATCCAGGTTTTCCCTCCGGTGGCATAAATTTTTTATCATGCGGATCAAGCATTACACGTTTGTATATTTCTGATGCATTGGCATCACCTACAACCAAAGAAAAACCATGTTTCCCTCCCTTAAACATAGATATAGAATCCTGTAATGATAGGGCACCCTTAAGCTTGGATTCATTATGACAACTCAAACATTTTTCTTTTAATATTGGTGCAACTAAATGTCCATATACAGTTGCTTCTTGCACTTCTGTTACCGGTTCTAAAACTAATTGTTCCGGTCTTCCAAAAGGTGCATATTCTAATAAATATTCACTACCATGTGTTAAATTCCCACCTAAATGCCCCGTTATACTTATTAAAACGACAATAACAATACTTAGATAAAGGTGAATTTTAGAGTTTTGATCTAATTTTATTTTTAAATAATTCTCTTTTAAGGCCCAAGCCAACAAGGATATTATAATGGTTACGATGGCGAACCAAAAATGCTGGTCTAACATATCTTGATTATACCCACCACTTTGTGACAACATATACCCCAAAACACTTGCTCCAATTGCTCCTACTCCTCCTAACAACAAAGCCGCAGATATAGCTTTATCAAACTCATTTATTTTCTTGATTCTTTGAAAGATTTCTAACAAAAAGGCAAACAACAAAAAGCCAATTGGTAAATGAACCAATAGCGGGTGAAACCTCCCTAAAAAAATCACAAAATCTGGTACTTCATTCATCTATATATACTTTAAAAATATGAATAGCCTGGCTATATTAAATTCTTTCTAATTTTAACGGAGGTGTTTTATTGGCATTCCATTGACATACATAAATATTTTTATCATTATCTACGCATACATCATGTCCATGAGATATAGGTCTTTCATGTAATTGATACGATTTTTGCAATTCGCCATCAACATATAATGGTGCAGTTGCTCCCGGATTAGATACTACCGTATCTCCTTCCAAAATTGTTACAAACCCAGTAGGTTCTTTCCATGTTGTTCTACCGACTTTTGGTTGCGACCAACACACACCTGCATACAGATTATCACCATCTAAAACTGGCCTACAAACCTGCATATTAGGAAGATGTAGGGTTTTAACATATTTCCCATCGAGCGTAAACCATTTAAACGAGGCTTGATTTCTTGAGGTACAAATCACCATAGGATTGTTTTTATCTCGATAATCTATAGCAACACCATGCGCACTTTTCAATTGGTAATTTTTGTCGGGGTTATCACTCCCTCCCCAATGTCTGATATATTGACCATTATAATCATACTGAATAATTCTACTCATACCATACCCATCCGCAACATAAATATCACCATTTGGTCCAATTGCTACCTCTGTCGGACAAAATGATTCTCCAGGTTTATAAACTCCAATAGTTTGAGGATGCCCTATATCAAATAGCACACGACCATCTGTTGTTGTTTTTGAAATACGACCGTTATGTTTGATCCATTTTCCACTTTTTCCTAGAAACCAACCAGAGTCCGCTAAAAACAAAAAGTCTTCTCCCCCTTCATTACTAATTGTCAAGCCATGTCCACCTGGATACGCAGTTCCCCAAGTATCCAAAACTTTACCTGATTTATCAAATATGATGATGTTATTGGAAGGATGATCTCCAATCATGATCAATCTTCCTTTACTATCCATTTGCATTTCATGACAGTTTAACAAAGGAGTATGAACATAACTCATTTGAGCCCAGTCTTTTACTAATTTATATTGATAATCTCCATGCCCCAGAATTGTTTCCTTTTCTATTGGCTTTTTAATCATATGGAACCCAAAGGAAGGAATTGAAGCTAAAGCAACTCCTGCCAAACTGGATTTTTTAATAAAATTTCTTCTTGAACTTTCCATGTATATTGGTTTAGGTTTTTGTTTCTTTTTTAGGCTAATAAATCATTCACAACATTTCCATGAACATCTGTCAATCGATAACGTCGTCCTTGATGTTTGAAAGTAAGTTTTTCATGATCCACACCAAATAAATGCATCAAAGTAGCATGAAAATCATGAACATGTACCGGATCTTTTACCACATTATAACTAAAATCATCAGTTTCACCATAGCTAAAACCTGGTTTTACTCCTGCCCCAGCCATCCACATTGTAAATGCTTTAGGGTGATGATCACGTCCATAATTGGTAGTTGTCAACTGTCCTTGAGAGTAAACCGTTCTCCCGAACTCTCCTCCCCAAACAATCAACGTATCTTCAAACATTCCTCGTTGTTTCAAATCCTTAATCAAAGCAGCATTTGCTTGATCTGTTTTCTTTGAATTTGACTTTACACCACTCGGACAGTATCCATGTTGATCCCAACCTTGATGATATAATTGTACAAACTTTACTCCTTTTTCTAATAACTTACGAGCCATTAAACAATTGGCTGCATAAGTACCTGGATCACGACTGTCTTTACCATACAAATCAAACATATAATCTGGCTCATCAGATAAATCTGTTACCTCGGGCACTGAAGTTTGCATTTTAAAAGCCATTTCATATTGTGACATTCTTGCTTGAATTTCAGGGTCCCCATAAGCATCACTTTGCAAGTCATTTAAGTTATTCAAATAATCTAACATATGCCTTCTATCATGTCCATCATAATTTTCTGGATCACTTAAAAACAACACTGGATCTTTCCCTGATCTAAATTGAACCCCTTGGTGTTCTGTAGGTAAAAATCCATTCCCCCAAAGACTAGCTTTCAAAGGTTGTCCTTTTCCGTTTTTTGAAACTAACGTAATAAAGGTCGGTAAATTTTCATTATCTGATCCTAATCCATAACTCAACCAAGAACCAATCGCAGGCCTACCCGGTAACTGGTGTCCTGTTTGCATAAATGTAATGGCTGGAGTATGGTTTATCTGGTCTGTTTGCATTCCTTTTATAAAACAAATATCATCCACAACTTCAGATAGATAAGGCATCGCTTCACTTACCCAAGCTCTTGACTCTCCATACTGTTTAAACTTTAATGAAGATGGAGCAATTGGCAAAGTACTTTGACTACCACTCATCCCCGTCAAACGTTGTCCAGCAATCACAGAATCAGGTAATTCTTTTCCAAACATATCCGTCAACTTCGGTTTGTAATCAAACAAATCTAATTGAGACGGACCTCCACTTTGAAATAAATAAATAATTCGTTTTGCTTTTGGCAAATGATGTGGTAATCCTAGATTATTTTTATTGAATGCTTTTAAAAGCTCTTCGTCTGATTTAGCTTTATTAATTGAAGACCATACTTTATCTGCTCCTAACAAACTACTAAAAGCTAAGGCACCCAATCCCAAAGATGTTTTCTTTAAAAAATGTCTCCTATCAACTTGTTTTTCTATTTCTTGTAAATCTCTATTATTTGATCTTAATTTACTATGTTCATGATTATTACACATATTTATATTTTTTAGAAATAAACAATTATCTTTTAGTAATACTTGCGTCAGAATTCATAATGGTACTTGCAACTACTGCATTTGCTGCAACCAAAGCTTTATCATCTGAACTTGAAATTTTAAATTCTCCGGTATTCAACCAACCTTTCGTTTTATCAAGGTTTTTCTTAAATTTTTCATATTCGGTTTCTTGTAATTTTGATAGCACTTGTAATTCTCTATCTGAAATACTCCTACCTGTTAATTTCCTAAATGCTGATTTAATCCCTGTTTTCACATCACCTGTATCAGCCATATGCTTTCCTAACACACGAGAGGCTTCCACATAAGTAGGATCGTTAAGGATTACCAGAGCTTGCAACGGCGTATTTGTTTTTTGTCTTCTAGAAGAACATAAGTCTCTGGTTGGTGCATCGAATGTTGCAATAGTAGGATTTGGTACAGTACGCTTCCATATGGTATACATACTTCTTCTATAAAGACCTTCTAATCCATCTCTCACATAAGTATCTCCGTTTACCTTCCAAAGCCCATTGGGTTGGTAAGGCCGTACACTTTTACCTCCAATTTCAGCATCCAATAAACCTGAAGCGAACAAAGCATTATCTCTTAGCATTTCTCCAGAAAGACGTGTAGCCGGACCTCTCGCTAACCATTTGTTTTCACCATCAAACTCTAATAATTCTTTAGACACCACAGAACTTTGTTGATAGGTATTAGAAAGCATCATTGTTTTATGCAGCGCTTTTACATCCCAACCAGAAGCAACAAAATTAACAGCTAACCAATCTAATAATTCAAGATGACTCGGAATTTCTCCTTGATTTCCAAAATCTTCTGAAGTATTTACAATCCCCCTTCCAAATAAATTCTGCCAATATCTATTTACGGTAACTCTAGCTGTTAAAGGATTGTCTCCATCTGTAATCCATTTTGCCAATCCTAATCTATTCTTTGGTAAAGATTCAGCCATTGGGAATATATCCTCAGGAGCATTCGGAAATACTTCTTCTGTAGGTGAATCGTAATTTCCACGATCTAATATATGAGTTTGTCTTGGTGTCACTCTTTCTTTCATTACCATTATTTGTTGCACCTTATTCACACTATCCACATAAACCAAACGTTCCTTTTCTAACTTTTTCAACGCTTTTGCAAAAGGCTTTGATTTGGCTGACAAATAATAGGCTTCTAATAACGCTTTCTCTGAAGGATTTAAATTACCGACTGACTTTTTCTTCAAATCGTTCAATGCTTTGGTATCTGCAATTTGCATCACTTCAATAGCACTCAATTCTTTGTCAAAAACCAACAAATCATCAACGGTTGCACCCCGTATACCTTTTCCTCTCCAAACGGCACCAATTCGTAAACCTGGCTCCAACTTCGGGCTCTTTTTTCCATACAAACGTAAACCGTGGAAAATGATATCTTTATATAAGTTATCAAAAGAAGTTGTTGTTTTTAATTGCTTTCCATTCATATAGATTGACAATCCATCTGCCTTACTAGAACCATCATAAGTCATGGTAACTTGCACCCACTCCTCTTTAGGAATTTCATCAACCGATTCAATTACAATCGCATTATCAGGATACACATGTGCCAACAATGCTTCTAGTTTGTTGTCTTTTATCTTTAAGTGATATCCTCTGAAACTATGCAATTCTGGACTATTCATTTTATGAAAGATCACTCCGGTTTCCAACTCCTTAGGAACAAAAACCTGAATTCCGATACTAAATGGCTGGTTGCGCTGAAAGATTCCTATTTTATCTAAATCCAACCAAGTATCTCCATTTAACGCTAATCCATTTCCTCTTTTTCCTTGCTTTAGAGTTACGGGCTCTTTTTTAACAAATTGCTGGCGCATTTGAATATTATTCATCCCATTACCTCCAATTTTATTTACCAATTTCTTAGAATCAAAATTAAATTCTGCAATCAGATTTGAAGGTCTTTGATGTGTTGAAATTGTTTTATGCTGATTTGATGCCAACCAATCTTTTGACTTTTTACTCTCTTTCAGTTTTACTTCTTCTGTAGTCTCGATTGTTTCTTCTACCAAGTTTTCTAAGTATGCAATTACTTCCTCTTGTTTTTTCGTAGGCAACATCATTGCTGGCACAGGAGTAGCATTATCCCATGGAATCAACCCTGTTTCATCTACATTATTAAAAAAGCTGTACATCTCATAGTAATCTTTTTGTGAAATAGGATCATATTTATGATCATGACACTTCGCACAAGCATAAGAAAGACCTAATAACCCTTGACTTACAGTTGCTGTTCTATCTGCAACATACTCCGACCTAAATTCTTCGTCTATAATCCCCCCCTCTAAATTTTGAGGATGTAATCTGTTAAAAGTGGTTGCCAAGCGTTGTTCTCTTGTCGGGTTTTCTAACAAATCACCTGCCAACTGCCATGTAACAAATTGATCATACGGCATATTTTCATTAAAGGCTTTTATTACCCAATCACGCCAAGGAGAAGTATCTCTATATCTATCGTTACTATAACCATGTGTATCTGCATATCTAGCGACATCCATCCAATCTAATGTCATACGCTCTCCATAATGAGGTGAAGCTAGCAACCTATCTATTTGCTTTTCAAATGCATCTTCAGAAGTATCCGCTAAAAACGATTCAATTTCTTTTTCTGTTGGTGGAAGCCCAATCAAATCAAATGAGGCTCTACGCAATAATATCTCCTTATCCGCCTTTGGTGATGGTTTTAATTTTAATTCCTCTAATTTCTCATAAATAAAATTATCCACTTCATTAAATGGCTTTCCTTTAACCACAGGAACTTCTGCCAATTCGGGCTTTACAAATGCCCAATGGTCTTTATATTCCGCCCCTTGATCAATCCACTTGACAAGAATCGCCTTTTCTTTATCCGTTAAAGAAAGATGAGATTCTGGAGTTGGCATAATGGTTTTAGCATCATCTGACAAAATTCTAGCTACCAATTCACTTTTGTGAGATGCTTTAGGTACTATTGCATATTTACCTGGAGTCTCAGGAAGTTCTGCATATGAAAATTCAGGACTATGCAATTGTAAACCCGCGGAAATTTTCCCTTTATCTGGTCCGTGACACAAAAAACACTTATCCGACAATATTGGCTTTACATCTATGTTATAATCTAATTTTCTACTTAACGATTTATATTCTTCCGAAACAGATTCTGGTAAATCCGTACCACAAGAAATCATAAGAAATGTTATAATTACAAGGTTTGTTAATTTTATTTTCATCATTGGTTTCATAAGTATGTTACAAAAATACCTTCGTTTCATTGTAAATTCCGTAAATATATCTGACAAAAAAATAGACAAATCCGACTTTTTACTATATTTGGACTAGACAAACAAGGATATTTATCAGGTTTTAAAGAATTAATCAGAATTTTCTAATGAAAAAAAAACTCCAAGCTCTTCAGCTCACTTTATTAAATACTGCAAAAGTTAAACTGGATACCAATTGGGATTATAAGAATGTCATCAGTCCTTTTTCTAGGATGTATTACATCACAGAAGGTCATGCTACCGTTTACCATAACAACAAAGTATTTCACTTAATACCTGACCATATATATTTGATTCCAAGTTTTACACCTAGCAACTATTACTGCGACCATTATCATGAACAGATTTACTTATCATTTTTTGAAGAGCTAGGGGAAGGAATGTCTATTTACGACCATAATGATTTTATCTATGAAACCAAGGCTACTGAGCATGATTTGTATTTATTTGAAAGACTCATAAAAATCAACCCCAACAGAGAACTGATCAATAGCAACCCTCAAATTTTAAAACATAGTTTATCTCCTGCTGACTTTTTTAAAGAAAATAATCAAATCACCGATTCAGATTACATCGAAACAAAAGGGATTCTATCTATTTTAATCGCAAGATTTATTCAAGGAAAAAAAACAATATCTAAAAAAAATACAAACAAAAATTTCAATCAAATTTTAAGATATATCAATTCTCATCTACAAGAACAACTTACCGTAAATCATTTAGCAGATTATTGCCACCTTAATCCTGATTATTTTTCAAGAATTTTTAATAAAAAATACGGCAAGCGACCTATTAACTATATCAATAACATAAGAATAGAACGTGCCCAGTTTTTACTTTTAACCTCAGAAAAATCTTTAAAAGAAATAGCTGATAAAACAGGCTTTGAAAACATTTCTTATTTCTCTAAAACCTTTAAAAAAATAACAGGCTCCACTCCTGCTCATTTCAGAAGAAACAACTCCTAACCATCTATAAAACCTATAAATGCATTAAAAAGTTCAAGTCCTTAAAAAACCATAATAATCAACTATATTTGCAGCAAATTGAATTCCAAATAAAATTGTAATGTCTATTAAAGAAAATCTTGGGAAGGTTTCGACCAGTATTCCTAAAATCGTAACGTTAGTTGCTGTTTCTAAAACAAAACCAAATTCATTTATTGAAGAAGCATATGCCTTTGGTCAACGTGTTTTTGGAGAGAATAAGGTGCAAGAAATGGTTGAAAAAGCAGCTGCATTACCTAAAGACATTCAATGGCATTTGATTGGTCATTTACAGAAAAACAAAGTAAAATATATTGCACCCTTTGTAACTTTAATCCACGGAGTGGATAGTTTATCTACTTTAAAAGAAATTAACAAGCAAGGCAAAAAGAATCAAAGAACCATAGAATGCTTACTACAAGCAAAAATTGCTACAGAAAATACGAAGTTTGGTTTAAGCTTTCAAGAAATTGAATCCATTCTTAACTCAGAAGAATTTAAACAACTAGAAAACGTCAAAGTCATAGGCCTTATGGGAATGGCTAGTTTTACAGAAGATAAAAATCAAATAAAGCAAGAATTTAATTCGTTGAAAAGGTTTTTTGACAAGACAAAATTGAGTACATTGTCTATGGGTATGAGTGGAGATTATAAATTAGCTATTGAAGAAGGCAGTACTATGGTACGCGTTGGAAGTGCTATTTTTGGATCAAGATCATAATTTTATTATCGTAAAAAAGATACATGTACGCAATTATAGATATAGAAACAACTGGAGGTAAATTTAACGAAGAAGGTATTACCGAGGTTGCTATCTACAGGTTTGATGGACATGAAATTGTTGATCAATTTATTAGTTTGGTTAACCCAGAAAGACCGATACAACCTTTTGTAGTCAATTTGACAGGAATCACAGAAAAAATGGTTCGAACCGCTCCGAAATTCCACGAGGTAGCAAAAAGAATTATTGAAATCACTCAAGATTGTGTTTTTATTGCACATAATACCAGCTTTGATTATAGAATTATACGAACAGAATTTGGACGTTTAGGCTATGATTACTTCAGAGAAACCCTTTGTACAGTAGAATTAAGCAAAGAGTTGATTCCAGACATGCCTTCCTATAGTTTGGGGAAATTATGTAAATCCTTAGGAATTCCTATGAATGATAGACATAGAGCTAGTGGTGATGCTTTGGCAACAGTTAAATTATTTAAACTTTTGTTAGACAAAGATCTTGAGAAAAATATCACCAAAAGTTCTATTAAGGTAATTGCGGATAAGGAAGTAGTGATTCCAACAAAAATTTTAGATCATATTGATAAAACACCAACAACAACAGGACTGTTTTTTATCCATGATGAAGCAGGAACCGTTTTATATGTTGGAAAAAATAAAAACATAAAAAAAGGGATCAATCAATTGTATTTAAGAACTTCTAAAAAAACAAAAAACTTATTAAAACAGACCTACTCTATCAGTACTGAAGAGACAGGTAACGAATTGATTTCAGATCTTAAATTTATTGAAGCTAACAAAAAACACAAACCTAAATACAATACCAAAAGAAGAAAAAACATTCCCACTGTGGTATTTAACAATGATAATATGATGTTGATCAACAAAGGAAGGCATGCTAATGAAAAATCAGTATTACTCATTGAAGATAATCAAATAGTTGGCTCAGCATTTATTGATTTAGCCCATCAAATAGAAAATATTGACATCGTTAAAACAATGATAAGTCCTATTGTTGATAATTTAACAACACGTTATATCACCAAGAAATTTTTAGAAAAAGGTAGACCCGAAAAAATAGTTCGCTTTTAAAACCTAAAAAATGAGTGCACAACAACATACTTGGAAATCCAAACTTCATGAGGTGATTTATGAAGCAGATACTCCTGCAGGAAAACTGTTTGATGTATTGCTATTGGTAACAATATTTACAAGTATTGTTCTGGTTATGCTAGAAAGTGTGCCCTCTATCAATGAAAAATACAACGTTATTTTTGATATTTCTGAATGGGTTATTACCGCTCTGTTTACCATAGAATATATTTTAAGAATTATTTCCATAAAAAAACCAAAGCACTATATATTTAGTTATTATGGCATCATTGATTTCTTATCTACTATTCCAAAATACTTGTCGTTAATTTTTGGTGGTGCCCATGCATTAATCGTTTTAAGATCTTTACGATTGCTAAGAATTTTCAGGGTTCTAAAAATAACAAGATATCTAGGAGAATCTAATCGCTTATTAGCAGCACTAAGAGAAAGCAAAGCCAAAATAACTGTTTTTGTATTTGCTGTTGTAGTTATTTGCCTTATCCTTGGTAGTATCATGTATATCGTGGAAGCTGGAGAAGATAGTGGTTTTATAAGTATTCCAAGGAGTGTTTATTGGACTATCGTAACACTTACCACCGTGGGCTATGGAGATATTGCCCCGGTTACCACACTTGGACAATTTATTGCCTCTATTGTAATGATTTTAGGATATGGAATTATTGCAGTACCCACAGGAATTGTTTCTGCAGAATACACTGCCCAGTTTAAAAAAACACATACCAATACTAAAACTTGTGAAACTTGTGGAACCGAAAAACACAATGACAACGCTAAGTTCTGCCATAATTGTGGTGATAAATTTTAATTTATGAATACCAAAAATTTAATAACTATTGTAGGGCCAACAGCCATTGGTAAAACAGCATTAAGTATCAAGCTTGCTAAACAGTACAATGCACCGATTATCTCTTGCGATTCAAGACAGTTTTACAAAGAAACTAGCATAGGCACCGCGGTTCCTACTAAAGAAGAACAAGCACAAGCCCCCCATTACTTTATTCAAGACCGTTCTATTTTTGATGACTATAATGTAGGACAATTTGAACGTGATGCTTTAGATAAATTAGAAGATTTATTTGAAAAACACGAGGTTGTAATAATGGTTGGTGGTAGCGGATTATATGTAGATGCTGTGCTAAAAGGACTTGATCATTTTCCTGAAATAAATCCAGAAGTTCGCAAACAGCTAAACAAAGACCTTGAAACGAACGGAATCATTTCATTACAAGAAAGATTGAGACAATTAGACCCCGAAACTTATGATGCCATTGCTTTAGATAATCCACACAGAGTAATCAGAGCCTTGGAAGTTTGTATTGGGAGTGGAAACACTTATTCCTCCTTTAAAAATAAACCAAAAACACCGAGAAACTTTAATACTGTAAAAATCGGGATCAAAGCGGATCGTGAAATTATCTATGACAGAATCAATCAACGCGTGGATATTATGATAAAAGAAGGGCTTTTAGATGAGGCTAAAGCAGTTTATCCACACAAAGAACTTAATGCATTACAAACCGTAGGATACCGGGAGTTATTTTCGTATTTTGATGGCACATACGACTTAGATTTTGCCATCTCTGAAATCAAAAAAAACACAAGAAGGTTTGCCAAAAGACAAATAACTTGGTTTAAAAAAGACCCGGAAACCATTTGGTTTGACTATCTTTCGGATACGAATATAATTTTTGAGGTTGTTTCTAAAAAATTAGCACCCCAAAACTCCTAAACACTGTAGATATGTCTCCACTTCCTAAGATTATTGAAAGTTCAAAAAAGATTAGATTTCAAGATTGTGATCCTTTCAACCATCTAAATAATGGTAGGTATGTAGATTATTATATCAATGCTCGTGAAGATCAGGTTTTAGAAAATTACGGAATTGATTTATTCAAAATCATCAAAGAAGAAGGTTTAGGCTGGGTTGTGGCTAACAACCAAGTGAGTTATCTTAAACCCGTTTTCACGATGGAAACTGTGGTGATAGAATCGCAACTTATAGGACATTCGCCAAAGCATTTACAAGTTGAAATGCGAATGTTTAATGCGGATAAAAGTATTTTAAAATCTGTTGCTTGGTTTTCTTTTGTTCCTTTTAATTTAAGAAAAAACAAGGTAGAACTTCACGAAGAAAAGTACTCAAAAATCTTTACCGAAGTTCTTTTAGAAATTCCGCAAAAAACATTTGAAGCAAGAGAATTATTCTTTCGATCTCAACAAAAAAGAAAATAAACTTCACTTCCCCAAAATTACAGTTTTCAAGGAATAAATATGTCTAAGTTTTAAGTATATTTGCGCTTGATAAAACAAAAGATTTCAAAATGAATACTGTAGAAAATTTTAAAGAATACGTACAAGATATAACTTCAAAAGAAGGATATGCTAAACCTTTAGCTTTTGGATTAGGAATTAGAAAATCCAAAGGAGATAAAACTTTAGATGTAAACTTCCCTTCAATAAACTGGGATAGCGCCTTTGGAACAGCAGCTTTATTACAAGATGTTACAGGATACACTTCTTCGGAAAATGGATTTATTTCAGTTTCTAAGGAACAATTGCAAAAAGCCTTTGATAATTTTGCAGCATTTCATTCTGAAATTGAAAAACACCCTAATATTGTTTTAATCAAACAATTATTAGATAATTATAATCAACCTGAAGGATACCAAGCAATTGATGTTGTAGCGTATTTCTTATTTGATAAAGATACAGCTGTAGAAAATGCTGTTGAAGCTTACTTTAAATTACAATGTTTATCTCAATTACACGTAAAACCTCATGGTTTGTCTTTAGAGGGTGTTTTTGGAAAATTAAACAATGTTGCTTGGACGAATCAAGGACCTATTTTACCTGAGGACTTAAGTGCTGAAAGAATTAAGGCTACTTTTAAAGGAGAAAGTCTAAATGTAACTCATGTGGATAAATTTCCATATATGGTTGATTACCATGTACCGAATGGGGTAAGAATCGCCTCAGCTTCTCAAGTAAGATTAGGAGCACATGCTGCAGAAGGAACAACAGTAATGCCAGCAGGATATATTAACTTTAACGCAGGTACTTTAGGAAACGCTATGATTGAAGGTAGAGTTTCTGGAGGAGTTGTTGTTGGACATAATTCTGATTTAGGTGGTGGAGTATCTATCATGGGAACTTTATCAGGAGGTAATAAAAATGTAATTTCTATAGGGGATAAATGTTTATTAGGAGCTAACTCTGGTACAGGAATTTCTCTTGGTTTTGGATGTACTATTGCTGCAGGTGTTTACGTTACAGCTGCTGCTAAAGTATGGTTGTACGATGAAAATAAAAAACCTATTGATATCAATGGAGCTTCTGTAGAGGAAGGACAAAACATTGTAAAAGGAGCAGAATTAAATGGTAAGGATAAATTATTATTCTTAGTAGATAGTACTAACGGTCATTTAGTTTGTAGACCTAATCCTAAAACAATTGAATTGAACGAAAGCCTTCATACTTCAAATGATTAATTGAAATATTCAAACTCATAAAAAGCCACACTATTTTTTTTAGTGTGGCTTTTCTTTTTCACAACAAAAAACCCATAGATCGATTTAGTATTATAAATATACAACTCTTTTTCAACCAAAAAAATGATAACAGTCATGTTTTTAGATTATTATTGAAATTTATTTAGATCATCATATGATATTTATCATAGATTTTTTTTCTTTATTCCAACAACTTTGTATAAAATTAAAGAACTTAAATAATGACTAAAAAAACATCTACACACTCATTTCACATTCCTGTGATGGGTTTAGCGTTTACTGTTGATAGCCCTATAAAAATTGCTAAATATGGAATCTCATCGGTTGTTTCTATTGTTGACGACATTCTGATAGAAAACATGAATTCATTTTATAGTGAAAAATACAGTTTACCATTCAAGAAATATTCAACAAAAGATCCAGAAGCAAGATCAAACAGAATTACTTCTTATCTGAATAATATGGATACTATTGTGAAACAAAAATTTCATGATTTCAAGTTGTCTTTAACAGAAAAAAAAGAAGCGCTAGATAATTACTTAGATTTACTGCCAGACATTTCTGAGGTTAAAAAAAGTCTTGTTCAAATGGTGGAAAATAATACGCCTAAAGAGGTCATTCAAAATTGGATTCAAGAAAACTTAGCACCAGGAAGTATTGATGTGAACATCATGACCAAATTGGACAACGGACGTATGCATAAAAACGAGGCACTTCCCTCCCACTACAATGATGCACACACCGCTTTAAAAGGTTTTGCTGAAAGTACTTTAAAGTCTTCCATCGTATTATCAGCAGGAATGAACCCTAGACTATATAGCTATTTTGAACAATTTGAAGACTTTTACCCAAATGAGTTGGATCAGTTAAACAAAAAAATAATCTTGAAAGTTAGCGACTACAGATCGGCAACTATTCAGGGAATGTTTTTCGCTAAAAAAGGATTGTGGGTTTCTGAATATAGAATTGAATCAGGTTTGAACTGTGGTGGACATGCCTTCGCGACAGAGGGACTATTATTGGGTCCAATTTTGGACTCTTTCACAGAAAACAAACAAAGTTTAATAGAAAACACGTTCGAAACCTATAAGGCAGCCTTAGAAGCCAAGGGGAAACATGTTCCAGCAAAGCCATTAGATATTGAGATTACTGTTCAAGGAGGAGTTGGTACCGCTAGTGAACATCAATTTTTACTTGACAACTATGATGTCAATTCTGTAGGATGGGGATCACCCTTTTTATTAGTCCCAGAGGCCACTACCGTAGACCCGGATACCTTGGAGGTACTATCTAAAGCCAAAGAAGAAGATTTATACTTAAGTAATATTTCACCTTTAGGTGTCCCTTTTAATAGTGTCAAAGGCGTATCCAATGACGCCTATAAACTTTCTAAGTTAAAAAATGACAATATAGGTAGTCCTTGTCCTAAAAAATTCTTGGCTCTGAATAGAGATGAAAATGGAAAATCAATTTGTACTGCCTCTCAAAAGTTTCAAAATGCTGAAATTGAAAAATTAAAATCTGAGAATTTATCAGCAGAACAATACAAAGATAAATTTGCAAAAATCACAGAAAAATCATGCTTATGTATTGGATTAGCAAATGCTGGTTTGATTGAACATGAAATAGAATCTAAAGACAAAAAAGCCGGAGTTTTGGTATGCCCAGGACCTAATATCGCTTACTTTGACAAAAAGGTATCTTTAAAAAATATGGTGCAACATATCTATGGGAAAGCGGCTAATTTAACACCTATATCAAGACCCAATATGTTTGTTAAAGAACTGGAGATGTATGTTCAATATTTCAATGAAAAATTTGAACAATTTAAAATCAGTCCTGACAAGAAACAGGAAAAATACCTGAATAAATTCTATAAAAACCTGAATGAAGGTATTTTATATTACAAATCTATTTTTAAGGATGCTGATTTCATTAACGCTTTTACATCTTTAGAAGCAAAAGTACAGACATTTTAAAAGAAGAGAAATCATTTTTTATCAAGCCATCAGTTTTATAACTGATGGTTTTTTTTTATCTTTGAATTCCCCTAAGAATTATTTATGAAACCTGATAAACATAGTAAAAATGGATTGCTCTCAGCTTTTAAAGCTATGTTTATAGATGATTTTGAAAAGAAGCAAACATTTTACAAAAACTTCACAAAAGAATTCGATTTAGAGTTTTTCAAAAAAAACTTTAAACAAAACGAATTGGTATTACTTTCACCTAATGAGTTAAAATTCAATAATTTTATTGACTTTAAAACAACAACTTCAGAATTTATAAATCTTTTAGGAAGACCAAAATACAGTGAAGTTTCGGATAAAAACCCAAATATAAAAAACTTTGTTTTCAAGGCTAAAGTAGCTGGTATTGGTACCCGATGTAGTGTGATCTTTCATAAAAATAAATTAGTTCTTTTCAACTATGTATTCCCTAACCTAGATAAAAAAGAAAAGCAAATTCTTAAGGACTACAGCGTAGAAAAATTCGGAAACCAACTTAACAAGAAGAAGTATCAAATTATTGATTCTAAAAAAAACAGTTTATTTATTTTAGAAAAAAATAATTCATTGGTTTTTAATTTCTACGCTCCTTCTAAAAACCTGAGAAAAACTTTTGATTGTAAGCCAAAAGAGAAAAAAGTAATTTCTTTAAAAGAGGTAAAAAAATTAAAATCCTCTAACGAATAAGCTTTTTAAAATAAGTACATTCATATTCCTTAGATATTAATTACATTTGCAAAACCATGCAAAAGAACATCAATATACAAAACAAAAAAGCCCGCTTTGAGTATGAAATACTGGAGACCTATACCGCAGGTATTCAGTTAACCGGTACAGAAATAAAATCTATTCGTCAAAGCAAGGCTAGAATAACTGAAAGTTTCTGTGAGTTTAATGATCAATTAGAACTCTTTGTTATCAATATGTATATTGAGGAATACACTTATGGTCATTCTTACAATCACAAGCCTAAAAGTTCTCGTCGTTTATTATTAAACAAAAAAGAATTAAAAAAACTTGAGAAGCAGGTGAAAAATGTTGGACTTACTATTGTTCCTTTAAAATTATTTATCACAGACAAAGGGTGGGCAAAACTAAATATCGCTTTGTGTAGAGGTAAAAAACTACATGACAAACGAAATACTTTAAAAGACAGAGATAACAAAAGAGACCTCGCTAGAATTAAAAAGAATTTCTAAATGAAACAAGTTTTTCTGTGGTTACATATAATTCGATGGAAAAATTTACTACTACTTCTTTTTTGTCAACTCCTTATTAAATACAGGGTTTTTACTTTTTATAACACAAGCCAAAACTTAACTGACATCGAGTTCTTTTTATTGGTTTTTAGTGTTTTAACTATTGCAGCAGCAGGTTACATTATCAATGATTTTTTTGATATTGAATGTGATAAAATTAACAAACCTGATAAGGTATATATTCCTCATAAAATATCAATAAAGCATTCTAAAATTACCTACAGTATTCTTTCTGTTTTAGGTATCATTTCTGGAAGTATTTTATCCATTCATAACGATAAACCCCTTCATATATTTACCTTTTCAGGAATTGTTTTATTGCTATACTTATATTCTTATGGCTTAAAAAAAATAGCTTTGATTGGGAATATAGTTATTGCAAGCCTGATCTGTTTTACCTTAATTTTATTGATCTCATTTGAAACTTACTTGACCAGTACAAATGAAGGAGTTCTATTGATAATTCATTTTGCTTATTTTTCTTTTTTTATAAATATTTTTAGAGAAATCATTAAAGATCTCGAAGATCAAAAAGGAGACTTTAATGCCAAAATGAAAACACTTCCCATAGTTTTAGGTAGAGAAAGAACGGTA
Organism: Flavicella sp. IMCC45537; assembly: GCF_057197705.1. Classification (NCBI taxonomy): domain Bacteria; kingdom Pseudomonadati; phylum Bacteroidota; class Flavobacteriia; order Flavobacteriales; family Flavobacteriaceae; genus Flavicella; species Flavicella sp. IMCC45537. The sequence goes on along the minus strand of NZ_CM170067.1, from coordinate 581,820 downwards.
AAACTGCTACTTATTTTTTCTTTTATACCTATCTATTTTGTGATCAATTTTGGATTACGAAATCTAGAGAGTAACCTTACTGCCCAAATCATATATTTTCTTATTATTGCCCTTCCCTATTTTATATACCTGTATAAATTATATATTGCAAAAAGTAAAAAAGACTTTACTTGGTTGAGCAATTTCCTAAAAGTTATTTTAGGTTTTGGATTACTTTTATTATTCATTATTACAACATAATTATGTTACAAAAATTAACGGAAAAATTTAATATAATTCTGGCTTCTGGTTCCCCTAGACGACAGCAGTTTTTTAAAGATTTAAAAATACCTTTTACGGTTCAATTATTTAATGTAGAGGAAATTTATGATCCTATATTGAAGAGAGAAGAAATTACAAATTTCTTAGCTGAATTAAAGGCAGAACCTTTTGAAAATATTATAAAAAAAAACGATTTGATCATTACCTCCGATACCATTGTTTGGTTTGAAGACAAGGCACTCGGAAAACCAAAAAACAAACAGGAATCTTTTGACATGCTAAGATCCCTGTCCGGTAAAAGTCACGAAGTTATTAGCTCCATCAGTTTTAAAACGATAAGCGAAATTCACACACTACATGATGTTACAAAGGTTTACTTCAAAGAATTCACAAATGATGAAATTCAATTTTACATCGATACCTACCAGCCATTTGATAAAGCAGGAAGTTATGGAATCCAAGAGTGGTTAGGATACATTGGGGTTGAAAAAATAGAAGGGAATTATTCAAATGTTATAGGACTTCCCCTCCACAAATTGTACGATTTTCTAAAAAACAAAGTTCTTTAACAACGCTATTTTATGCTTTTTTTAGCCTCAGAAATCAGTCTAAAAAACACGATGAAAAAGTTGGAAATAAAAATTCTTAAAACTATAAAAAATAACTACTTTTGTGCCATACTAATAGTAGATAATATATAATGAAAAAATACACTTTTACTGAGCAAAAAGATACTCGTTCTGGTTTTGGAGCTGGTTTAGCAGAATTAGGAAGAACAAACCCAAATGTAGTAGCATTATGTGCTGATTTGATTGGTTCTTTGAAAATGGATAAATTTATTGAAGAGAACCCTGAACGTTTTTTTCAAATCGGAATTGCTGAGGCAAACATGATTGGAATTGCTGCAGGTCTTACTATTGGTGGTAAAATTCCATTTACGGGTACTTTTGCTAACTTTTCAACAGGTAGAGTTTACGATCAAATTCGTCAATCTGTTGCTTATTCTGATAAAAATGTAAAAATTTGTGCATCTCACGCAGGTTTAACTTTAGGAGAAGATGGTGCTACACACCAAATTTTAGAAGATATCGGTTTGATGAAAATGTTGCCTGGTATGACTGTAATCAATACTTGTGATTACAATCAAACAGAAGCTGCAACAATTGCAATCGCAGAACACGATGGTCCTGTTTATTTACGTTTTGGTCGTCCGGTAGTACCAATCTACATGCCTAAACATACAGATACAGAACACGAAAATAAATTTGTAATAGGGAAAGCAATTAAATTAACTGAAGGTGCTGATGTAACCATAGTAGCAACAGGACATTTAGTATGGGAGGCATTGCAAGCATCTGAGCAATTAGAAGAACTTGGAATCTCTGCTGAAGTATTAAACATGCATACCATCAAACCTTTAGATGCTGCTGCAGTATTAGAATCTGTTGCCAAAACAGGATGTATTGTTACTGCTGAAGAGCACAACTACATTGGTGGATTAGGAGAAAGTATTTCTGGTGTTTTAGCTAAAAACAACCCTATTCCTCAAGAATTTGTTGCTGTTAATGATAGTTTTGGTGAATCAGGAACTCCTGCACAATTGATGGAAAAATACGGATTGAACGACAAAGCAATTGTTGCAGCTGTTCAAAAAGTGATCAAGAGAAAATAACTATATTTACATAGTAACCTAAAAAAACCTAATATGAAAAAAGTACTTTTGGCTGTTGCTTTCGTTTTCGGAGCACTGCAATTTTCGAACGCACAAATTAGTTATGGTGTAAAAGCCGGTATGAACTTTGACCTTAACGGTGAAGCTATTGAATATGTTACACTTCCTGACGGGATTAGTATTGAATCTGTTGGAAGCAACGGTGGTTATCACGCAGGTGCTTGGTTAAGAGTAAAGATACCTGTATTAGGTTTATATGTACGTCCGGAAATTATTTATACAGATTTATCAAGTGAGTATACCTTGAAAACAAGTATCGACGGTTTTGAATCTACTAAAATAGAAAATTCTTTAACTAAAGTTGATGTACCTGTATTACTTGGATTGAAATTTTTAAAATTTGGAAATGTATTTTTAGGACCAAATCTTCAATACACTCTAAAATCTGAGTCTTCTACTGAATATGGTTCTTTGGACTCTTTGGAAGAAGAAGTTTCTGTCGGACTAGTTCTTGGAGCTGGTGTTGAATTTTGGAAATTAGGTTTAGATGTAAGGTTTGAAACCGGATTTGTCTCTCCTGACGCTAAAGATATCTCTGATATAAATGGACCAGAAGATCTTGAACCTTTATTAGACGCATTGTCTGGTCAAAAACCTAACCAAGTAATTGTAGGTTTATCATATAAATTCTAAAAAAAATTAGTAGAATTAAAAAAAGGGAGTCCATTGGATTCCCTTTTTTTTTGATTTAAACTTTAATTAGATTATCTCCATACACTTCCTGTAGGAAAACTAGCTGTCACATTATCATTCATCGTATGTAACATTGGCGCTGTTTCTTGACCTACTGTTACCACCAATGGCTTAAGCGTAAAAGGAGCTGCACTATTATCTGGATAAGGTTCTATAGAAATCACAGCTGTTTTACCTCTAACATCTAAAGGAAAAGTAACCCCATTCGGAGCATTTTCTAAAAAGTCTTCTCCAGGATATGCCGGTGTACCATCAGCACCACTATAAGGAGCCATCTCATCTGCCATATCTACTGCAGTAAACGTTCCTGTAGTAAGAGGAGTTCCATCGGCAACAACCCAACCTTCATACTTCCACCCTGCCGCCAACGTTGGCAAAGTCAATCCAGCTGTTGCAGGGTCTCCAGGTTTCATAAACCAAATTCCACTTTCATTATTCATTGTGTTTGTGGTATTATCTGAAGGTGTTGCTAAAACAAATTGTCCTGCTATACCCGAAAAATCTGCAATGATTCCAGTTGATAAAGTAGCTGAACTTCCACTAAAATCACCTACTAAGTATTTGGTAGCAGCTGGGGCAGGATCGGTATCGTTTGCTGGTTCAATACTTAAAACAAATTTGGTTGCATTTGCCAATTGTGTTTTGTCTACATCAAATTTTGTTTGTGACAATGCACCTTCGGCATTCACACTAAAAACACCTGTTGTTACTGGAGTCCCGTTAACAATAATCCAACCTTCATACTTATAATCATCACCAAGATCATTTAAGCCATCAATGTCTAATGTAATTTGTGACGTTGAAATTTCTTCTCCTCCTTCATCATCGTTACACGATATGAATGCTGTACTACAAGCTAATAAAGCAATTGCTATTTTTTTCTGTATCATTTTGTTAAGTTTTAAAATTATATTTCAAATTTAAAACCTATCAAAATATTTAAATGTTAGCTAGCTAACATTAAGCGATTTTTTTTAAAATTATTTTTTTGCGGATATACGATAGCAACTTTCATTTCTTTGTAAATAGACTCAAATCCATATAATAAGGATTAAAAAAAGAAGTTTAATTTACTTGTAGTGATAAATTTTGAAAAACAAATTGATTTCGCTCAAATAAAAAACCACCAGCATCTTTTAGCTGATTCATAATAATATTTAAAGTAGGTCTAGAGGTACCGATTAGACTAGCAATATCCTTTTGCGTATAAGGATGCTTTACAATGGTATCTCCTGTTTTTGGACAACAATAACCGTATTCTTTTTTTAAATCTTCTAAAAAAGCTACTACCCTTTCCGTACTATCCTTATATAACAGCAGTTCTAAACGTCGTTCTAGTTTTTTAAATCTAAAATTTAAAAATTTATAAACACTCGTGGTTAAATTTTGATTATCCCGCATTAAATCATGCAATACAGGAATCCCGATCGGGCATATAGAAGTTTTATTATCAATAGATTGGGCAAATTCATTTCGTCTTTCTTGCCCTAAAATTGCTTTTTCTCCAAACAATTCTCCTTTTGTCAAAATCGCCTTTACCACTTCTTCACCGTCTTCTGTATAGTATCCTATTTTAACTTTCCCTTTTTCTATCAGATATACTTTATTTGCTGCATCTTCAGAAAAATAAACATATTCACTTTTCTTGTAAAGATCAAATTCATGACAGCTTTTATACTCTTTAAATTTATGAGGACATAATTTCTGAAATAGATTGATATTTTCTAGGAACCAAATATTTGACATCGTACAGTTTTTTATTATTTCAAGACGAGAATAAATACAGAACCTTACAATAAAAATCAAAAAAGCCTGAGTACAAACTCAGGCTTTTAAAAATTATAAAATCAATTCTAATTAAAGAACTAACAACTTACTTGAAGGTTTGAACTTTGTTAAGTTTATTCCTTCAACAGCCGCTTGGTATTCTTCTAAATTTGGTGTTCTACCTAAAATTGTAGACAACACAACAACAGGTGTAGATGACAATAAAGATTCTCCTTTCTTCTCACCAGAATCTTTTACAACTCTTCCTTGGAACAAACGAGTAGATGTTGCCATAACCGTATCACCTGGCTCTGCTTTTTCTTGGTTACCCATACAAAGGTTACATCCTGGACGCTCTAGATACAACATGTTTTCATATTTTGTACGTGCAGCACCTTTTGGATCATTGTCATCAAATTCAAAACCAGAATATTTTGTCAATACTTCCCAGTCTCCTTCTTCTTTCAACTCATCTACAATATTGTATGTAGGAGGCGCTACCACTAATGGTGCTTTGAATTCAACTTTCCCTTGCTGTGCTTCAATGTTTTTTAACATCTGAGCCAAGATTTTCATATCTCCTTTATGCACCATACATGATCCAACAAACCCTAAATCAACAGTTTTTGTTCCACCGTAGAATGATAATGGACGAATAGTATCGTGTGTATAACGTTTAGATACATCTTCATTATTTACATCTGGATCCGCAATCATTGGTTCTAAAACTTCATCCAAATCAACCACAACTTCTGCATGGTATTTTGCATTAGAATCAGGTCTCAATGCTGGCTTCGCACCAGATTTGATTTCTTCAATTCTCGCATCAGCCTTGTCAACTAATCCTTTAAGAACTTGTTTTTCATTATCCATACCTTTCTCAATCATGATCTGGATACGTCCTTTTGCAATCTCTAAAGATTCAATCAAAGTAGCATCTTCAGAAATACAGATAGAAGCTTTTGCTTTCATCTCAGCCGTCCAGTCAGTAAATGTAAAAGCTTGATCAGCTGTTAAGGTACCAATGTGAACCTCAATGATTCTTCCTTGGAATACATTTTCTCCACCAAACTGCTTTAACATTTGCTGTTGTGTAGCATGAACAACATCACGGAAATCCATATAACCTTTCATTTCTCCTTTGAAGGTTACTTTTACAGATTGTGGTATTGGCATTGTAGCTTCTCCTGTCGCCAATGCTAAGGCAACAGTTCCTGAATCAGCACCAAAAGCAACACCTTTAGACATACGTGTATGCGAATCTCCACCAATAATAATATCCCAATCACCAACGGTAATATCATTCAATACTTTATGAATTACATCAGTCATTGCATGGTAATTTCCTTTAGGGTCACGTGCAGTAATCAAACCAAAGTCATTCATAAATTTCATCAATCTAGGAATATTTGCTTTTGATTTATTATCCCAAACAGAAGCCGTATGACATCCTGATTGGTATGCTCCATCAACAATTGGAGAAATAACTGTTGCAGCCATAGATTCCAACTCCTGAGAAGTCATCAATCCAGTAGTATCTTGAGATCCTACAATATTAACTTCTACACGAACATCAGAACCTGCATGTAAGGTTTTACCTGGAGTATTTCCTACTGCATTTTTATTAAATATTTTTTCTACTGCCGTCAATCCTTGTCCTTCCACAGAGATTTCTTTAGAAGGAGCAAATACTGTAGGAACGTCAATTCCTAGAGTTTTAGCAGCAAATGTTTGAATTTTTTTACCAAATACAACGGCATAAGATCCACCTGCTTTGATAAACTCAACTTTTTGAGGAGTTAAAGCTGCAGAAATATCTTTTACCGCTTTTCCATCTTTATAAAGTTGTTTTTCTTTAGTATTAATAGTCAAAACAGTTCCTGTTTCAACAGAATAATTTTCTTTTAATACTGGTTCTCCTTCTTCGTCAACAATTACATTCCCGTCAGCATCATATTGTTTTACCCAGTTTTGTAAATCTATTCCAATACCTCCAGTTACCCCAACAGTAGTTAAGAAAATTGGTGATATACCATTTGTTCCAGCAATTACCGGAGCAATATTAATAAAAGGTACATAAGGACTTGCTTGAATCCCTGTCCATAACGCAACGTTATTCACACCAGACATTCTAGAAGAACCAACTCCCATTGTTCCTTTTTCCGCTACTAACATCACACGCTTATTTGGGTGTTGTGCTTTCAACGCACTAAGTTCTTTTTGCATTTCTTTATTATGCTCAAAAAGACACTGACCATGCAACTCACGATCTGAACGTGAATGTGCATCAGCACCAGGAGATAATAAATCTGTTGAGATATCACCAACACCTGCGATGTAAGTTACAATCTCTATTTCTTCTTCTACCTCAGGTAAAGTTGTAAAGAATTCACCCTTTGCATAACTCTCTAATAAGTCTTTTGCAATTTCGTTTCCTTCTTTATAAGCTGCCTCTAAACGTTCTGTATCTGCTTCATATAAGAATACTTGTGTTTTTAAAACTTTAGCAGCTTCCAAAGCGATTGCTTCATTGCTCAAAGCTAAATCCAACAATACTTCTACAGAAGGACCTCCTTTCATATGAGACAACAATTCTAAAGCAAAACTTGGAGTAATCTCTTTTACTTCAGAGGTTCCAAGAATAATTTCTTTTAAAAATTTTGCTTTTACACCAGCAGCACTTGTTGTACCCGGTACAACATTATAAATGAAAAAGTTTAGAGAATCTTCTCTGTTTTCATTATTTAAATCTTTAATTTGAGAAATAATTTCGCTCAATAATTCAGCTCCATCAATCGGTAAGGCATGTAATCCCTGACCTTTTCTTTCCTCGATCTGCTTAATGTAATCGTTGTATATGCTCATAATATATTAGGAATTTATAGTTTTAGCATCTCATCCAATGTATCAAATGCTATAGCTATCTATTTGTTAAATAATTTGTTGCGAAATTACAAAATATAGCTTGTATTTAAAAGAGGTCTTGCTATGTTATCAATGAAATTATAAATATAAATGAGATTAGAATTTTAAGAATACTTAAATTATAAATATTCTCAATAAACCTGATTAATTTTACGAATACATTAAAGAATTCACTTTAAACAAACAGAACTTTAGTGGTAATTTCTAATTTTATCCATTTATTAAAGAATCAATAATCGATAAATTGGGCAAAAAAATAAAGTAGGCCGATAAGCCGGATCCTGTTTCTGTTTACACAGACTCTTATCATTTATCTAGTTCCAAAATTACTTATGGAATCAATCTGCCTACCCCTTGGAATCGAGCGAGTAGCCCTCAAGCTCCAATGTACATGGCATTGCATCGTATAGAGTTTACCTGGTTTCACTACAGCCGAACTGTACTTGCTTTCTGTTGCACTTGTCCTCAACTCACGTTGGACGGATGTTATCCGCTATACTACTCTATGATGTCCGGACTTTCCTTTCCTGAATTAAATTCAAGACGATAAGATGGCCTACTTCAATATTGTACTTCATAAAAAACCCACTCTGTGACCAGAGTGGGAAAATTGCTATGAAAAAGATGTTATTAACCAAGAAGTTAATAACTCCACAAAGATAGTTTAATTAAATTTAATAAACGTAACTTTTTCTTTTCTTTTTAAGAGAACATATCTTTAACTTTCTCAAAGAAAGACTTATCAGATACTGTCGGATTTGGGATGAAATTTTCATCATCTAACATACTTTCAAAAAACTTTTTCTGTTTTTTATCTAAAGTTGTTGGCGTCCAAACATTAATATGAACCATCAAATCTCCTGTTCCATATCTTTCAATACTTGGCAAACCTTTTCCTTTCAAACGTAAAATTTTTCCAGATTGAGCTCCTGCTTCTATTTTAATTTTCACTTTTCCTGTAACCGTTTCAATTTCTTTAGACGCACCTAAAACAGCCTCAGAAAAACTTACATACAAGTCATAATGCAGGTTAACTCCTTCTCTCTTTAATTTTTCATGCGGAATTTCTTCTATCACCACTAATAAATCACCAGCAATTGAATTATTTCCAGCAGCTTCATTTCCTTTTCCTGCTACCTTTAATTGCACTCCTTCAGTAACTCCTTCAGGAATATTAATTGTTACAGTTTCTTCAGATACGATTAATCCTTGAGCATCAGCATTACTTGGTTTACTTTTGATAGACTGTCCGGCTCCGTTACAAGTAGGACAGGTTGCTGCAGTTTGCATTCTACCAAGCATTGTATTCGTAACACGCATCACTTGTCCTTGTCCATTACAAGTTCCACAAGTAGAATATTTTACACCTTTTGCTTGAATTTTTCTACGTACCTTAACTTTTTTATCAACTCCATTTGCTATTTCTTCTAGAGTCAATTTTACACGAATACGAAGATTACTTCCTTTAGCACGCACAGGACCACGAGATTGACGTCTTCCTCCTCCGAAGCCTCCTCCGAAAATATCACCAAATTGGCTAAAGATATCATCCATATCCATACCGCCTCCACCGAAGCCTCCAAAACCGCCACCGCCTTGACCACCTTCAAAGGCAGCATGACCGTATTGATCGTAACGTGCTTTTTTATTCTCATCACTTAAAACCTCATAGGCTTCAGCAGCTTCTTTAAATTTTTCTTCAGCTTCTTTATCATCAGGGTTTTTATCAGGATGATACTTTACCGCCATTTTACGATAACCTTTTTTGATCTCACCTGTAGATGCAGATTTTGATAACCCCAACACCTCGTAATAATCTCTTTTTGCCATATTCTTTCAATAAACTACTAACAATCAATAATTGATATCAATGCTAATAAATCAATATTATTATTTTTTATGCTTGTCCGATTACAACTTTAGGATAACGAATTACCTTGTCTCCTAATTTGTATCCCTTTTCAATTACATCAATAATTTTTCCTTTTAAATCATCTGAAGGAGCAGGAATTTGAGTAATTGCTTCATGCAAATCTCCATCAAAAACATCACCAGCTTTTGCTTCAACAACTTCCAATCCTTTTTGTTTCAAAACAGAAGAAAACTTATCATTAATCAAAGTCATACCTTTCAATAATTCTTTGTCTTTCACTTTCTTGATTTCTGCCAAACCTCTGTCAAAATCATCCAAAATTGGCAGTAATGACACCATGATATCTTGTCCAGCTGTTCTATACAACTCGATTCGTTCTTTTGAAGTACGTTTCTTATAATTTTCAAACTCTGCAAAAAGACGTAAATATTTATCTTTTTCAGCCTGAATAAGTTCCTCTGGAGTTGGTTCTACTTTCGCCTCTACCGCCTTTTCTTCCTGAGTTTCCTCGTTTTTATTTTCTTGAGAAACAGCTTGATCTTGCTCTTGTGTTTCTTCGTTCTTTGTTTGTTCTTCTGTACTCATTTGTAATGTTAATTAAAAATACACTCGTAAGTACGCAACAATATTGCCATTGTTCTTACTGTGTCAAAATGTCATAATTCTTATTCATATAAAAATCCCTTTTCTTTTGGAAAAGGGATTTTGCCTGTAGCAACTCCTATGTTGTGTTGCTATTCCTCTATTCGTTCTATTTTTGCTCCTAATGCTTTTAATCTACCTTCAATATCTTCATAACCTCTATCAATCTGATCTATATTATGAATTACTGAAGTACCTTTTGCGGACAAAGCTGCTATTAATAATGAAATACCAGCTCTAATATCTGGAGAAGTCATCGTAGTTGCTTTTAACGATGATTGATGATCCATTCCAATTACTGTGGCTCTATGTGGGTCACACAAAATTACTTTTGCCCCCATGTCAATCAATTTATCTACAAAAAACAAACGACTCTCAAACATTTTTTGATGTATCAAAACAGATCCTTTGGCTTGCGTGGCAACCACCAAAACAATACTCAATAAATCAGGGGTAAAACCTGGCCAAGGAGCATCAGAAACTGTTAAAAATGACCCATCTATATAATTTTGAATTTCATATGATTCTTGTGCTGGAATATAAATATCATCATTTCTTTTTTCTAAATTGATTCCTAGTTTTTGAAACACTCTTGGGATTTGTCCAAGATCTTTCCAACTCACATTTTTGATGGTCATTTCAGATTTGGTCATTACTGCCATCCCAATCCAACTTCCAATTTCAATCATATCTGGTAGCACACGATGAGTACAACCGTTCAATTCTTTTACACCTTCAATCTCCAATAAATTAGATCCTACACCGGTAATCTTGGCCCCCATGCTATTCAACATTTTCGACAATTGCTGGATATAAGGTTCACAAGCCGCGTTGTAGATTGTTGTTTTTCCTGTTGCCAAAACAGCGGCCATTAATATATTAGCAGTACCGGTTACAGAAGCTTCATCTAACAACATATCAGTCCCAAACAACTCCTCAGCATCTACTCCATAAAAATGCTCTTCTCTATTATATCTAAAAGTGGCTCCTAATTTTATGAAACCTTCAAAATGAGTATCTAATCTTCTACGACCAATTTTATCGCCACCCGGTCTAGGAATATAACCTTTACCAAATCTCGCTAACAATGGCCCTACAATCATAATCGACCCTCTAAGAGAGCTACCATCTCTTTTAAATTCCGCAGATTCCAAATACTCTAAATTGATCTCATCTGCCTGAAAAGTATATGTGTTTACGTCGTGTTTTTCAATTTTCACACCTAACTCACCTAAAATAAAGATCAGTTTATTTACATCAATAATATTGGGTATGTTCTCTATCCTAACTTTTTCTGGCGTTAATAACACCGCACAAATAATTTGCAAAGCTTCATTCTTTGCACCTTGAGGAGTTATCGAACCCGATAATTTATGTCCTCCTTCAATTTTAAATATTGCCATTTACGAAATGTATTTTGTAGTAATTATGCTGTGAGAAGAAATAGAAACTAGTTTTTATGACGATTCTGATGTCCTTTATAGTTTCTATTATTTTTATTCTTATTGTTTTTATGATTTTTATGCTGATGATTTGACCCTCCTCTTGAATTCGCAGTCTTTTTTATCAAACTACTACTAGAAGACAATACTTCATCACTTTCTGTCAAATTTATTTTACCATTTGACAAGTCATTTAAATGTTTAAATATTACAGAATCATCCACCGTATCCTTATTCCAGTTCAAATAACACTTTTTCATGTGATTTGCTATATTAAAAATAAGTGCTGTTCTCAATTCTCCTTCATCCCAAGATAAAGCTACCTTTATCATGGTTTGAATATTATGTCCGTAAAAACGGTACTTTGATGCCATTTTAGGATAAGGTAATGGCTCTGGCTTTGCTTCTAATTCAATCTTATCAGGCTTTCCAAAAGGCGCCTCTACATTTAACTCAAAGCGTGACATAATAAACAGCTGATCCCATAATTTATGCTTAAAATCAGGTACATCTCTTAAATGAGGTTGTAAATTCCCCATTACATCAACAATAGCATGCGCCATTTTTTTTCTTTCCTCATCACTCTCCAATGCTACGCAGTGATCTACCAATTTTTGAATATGTCTACCATATTCAGGAATAATCATCAAAGGACGATCCGAATTATATTCTAAATTATATTCCATTAATACTTATAAATAATTACAGAAATCTGCAGTTTATATTTGTGTAGTTTACATATGTGGCTTAGGAAATATGCGAAGTGATGCATTTTTTTCTCTAACCACAAATACTTTCGCAAAGTAACTAAATATATTTGGTTACACAACACAGAAAACAAGCCAATTAAAAATTATTGAACTGCCGTCATAGCAGCACCAATTATGCCTGCGTTGTTTTCATATTTGGCAGATTTTACTGGAGTATCTATTTCTAATGCTTCTTTAAATTTTTCTGTCTTTTTACTAGCTCCACCTCCAAGAATAATTAAATCTGGAGAAAAGGTTGTTTCTGTAAAACGTAAAAATTTCTTAAATCGTTTTCCCCATTTTTTATAGGATAAATCTTCTCTTTTCCTGGCAGCATCAGAGGCATAAAATTCAAATCGTTCATAATCTTTATAAGGAACGGTACCTAACTCTACGTTGGGAACTAATTTACCATCCACAAAAACCCCGGATCCTAAACCGGTTCCGATAGTAATCATAATCACAACACCCGGAACATCCTTTCCTTTTCCTAGTTTAATTTCAGCCAAACCAGCAGCGTCTGCATCATTCGCCACAAAAAATTCCAATCCGGTTATTTCTGAAAATAACGCATCTATTTGAACCCCTACCCAGCTTTTATCAATATTTCCAAAAGAACGAGCTTTACCATTTGAAACTATTGTAGGAAAACCACATCCTACTTTCCCTTTCCAATTAAAATGTGTTACCATTTTACCAACTTCCGTTGCAACATCTTTTGGCTTAGCTCCTAAAGGAGTAGGTATTCTATGTCTTTCCGAAACCAATTCTCCTGTCTCAACATTTACAATAGCTCCTTTAATACCTGTACCTCCAATATCTATTCCCAATATTTCCATATTCAATTTATTTTTATTTAAAATTAATCATTTAAACCTTACATCATAACTGATCCCTGCAAAAAACACTAAAAAATAATTCCCTCTGTCATTTATTTTCTCTTCATGTGATATCCCTAATCCAGTACCAAAAAAATGTTTTTTATCCTTGGTTGAAAAGAAGTAATTGACATCTATTTTCTGTGATTTTAAATCAAAAGTAGGCGCGTTAGTTTCATCAATCGGGTACGGATCAAATTCAGGCGAAAAACCTATTCCGACTCCAACCCCGAAATAATTATCTGCGTCTGCTCTATATTTTCTGTAAGTAAGAGTACCTGATTTGCTAGTTCCTGCTCCGCCAGGTGTTAAATACGTTCTGAATGACCAATAGGCATTCCCGGTATACCAACCAAGAGAACCTGTATAAATAATGGTTGTATCTGTATACTCTAGTCCACGAAATCCTAAAGAAACCTCAAAACTTTTTGGAAGATTTTTGTACAATTCAAATCCATATCTCCATTGCGGAAATAAGGAAGTATTAGAATACCCCCCACTTACATAAGCGTACAAGCCATTGGCTATTCTAGGATATAAATCTAATTCATATTGTACTCCAGTATCTCCAAATCTCCGATCCACATTTACTTTGGCAATCAACGATCCATACTTGGTGTCTCTACCATAATTGATGGTATAATACTCCATCATATCCCGTTCATTTTTTGCATATATATTTACAGCCGTTCTAATTCCTATGGTATTATAGCTTAACAAAAAGGTTAATTTATCTCTATATTTAATGGCATTTTCATTATTCGGATTTTTCTCCAAAACCTGTTCTACAATCCTTAAGGCCTCTTTCCTATGTTGTGTTTTTTCTTGTACTACTGCTTCAAAAAGTCTAAACTCTTCATCGTTTTCAAAATGAACTAGTGCTTTTTCTACCAACTCCCCAGCATGATATGGGTAATCTCCCCAAAACTCATTATTAATTGCAGCGACCCAATCCGATCTTCTTTTAGGATCTTCTTTTAAAATCTTCTCATATTGTTTCCTCGCCTTTTTATAAGCTCCGTCCCAGGCATAAGTACTTGCCAAAAAAGATCGTACATCTAAATAGGTTGGATATTTATCTAAAATAGAAATTAATAATTCTTGAGCTTCTGCTCTTTTTTTATCAAAAGCCATTTCCCGTGCCTTTTCAAAACCGACATCTGGATCCCCTTCAAATTTCTGAGTTTGAGCAAAAACGCCCAATCCCATGAGACAGAAAATAGCAACGAGAGTTATATGTTTTTTTGAGCCTATTTTCATTTCAAAATATTTTTATATTTCACATATTTCAAACTATCTGGATGTTGCCTAGCAATACTATCTGTTACTCGAAAAGCCATTTCTTTTTGCCCCATTCTTTCATGTGCTTTTGCTAATTTGAAATATATATCTGGATTTTTTATATTTCTATTAAAGGCCATATTTGCAAGTGCTACAGATTTGCTGTTTTGATCTGACCACCAATAAAGATCCATCATTGCTAAATAAGCATCATCATAAAAAGGAGATTTTTTAATCGCTTCTAACAAATTTTTCTCTGAATTCTCATAGCGTCCACTCCAAGCATAAATTCTTCCCTTTAAAATTTGAGCATCCACATAATTAGGATACTCTTCTAATACATAATTACATAACAATAATGCTTTATCATATTTTTTAAAAAATGCACTATCTCTTGCTCTAAAAAATATCGCGTCGTAATCCAATCCTTTGGTTTCAGCAATTAACTCTTTCCATACTTTTTTACTGATTTTACTTTTCCGTCTAGGATAAATAACTGCACTTTGTGGTATTAATTTATTTTCTTGTGAAACATAGGCGTTATTTACAATAAACTTATCTAACTCTGCTTGCATTATTTTTTTTATGGAATCATTATTAACTTTATAAATCCCAAAACTTTCTTTAACCTTATACAACTCGTTATCAGAGAGTAAAAAATCTTTATACAGAAAATCATTGATACTGCCTTTATATCTCATCATCGCAATTTTATTCTTATTCCGATAGGTTTTTAGAGTATCCAAACCAGTTCCAACCCATGCTATATTAGAAACTTTCTTTAAATTATAATTTTTATGCAACATAGAAATTATACTCGGAGCAACATCCCAATGCGAACCTACTGATTTCATTTTCTGTGTCTTTTGAAGCATTGGACTATAAATAATAAGAGGAACATGAAACCTACATAATTTATCTTTTTGATTTATTGGAATCAACCTGTGATCCCCTGTAATGACAAAAATAGTATTAGAAAAATCTTCTCTTTTTTTATAATTCTCAATAAAATATTTAATAGATGTATCTGTATAAAGTAATGTTTTAAAAATATCATTATGCTTAATAAGATCTTCTTTATCTATTTTTAATTTATCTGTTCTAATCAAACTATCTAGCTTTGAAGCATATTCTGATCTTTCTGGAAAATTAAAGGGTTCATGATTAGATAGAGTCATGATAACATCTAATCTTGGTTGATCCTCAAGAGGCATTTCATCAAGAGTTCTTCTAAATATTTCTTTATCTGGATATCCCCATGAAAAACCTCCTTGGTTAGAAGGTGTTAATTTATAAGAGGCATTATATTTATCCTGATCAATCACAAGATCTACTTTATTATATTCTAGGAATTTAATCTTTTTATCAAAACTAGATTTATCACCAGAATAAAAAGAGGTATGGTATCCATTTTGTTTTAAAATATTAAACATTGATTTGTGATCTGGTAAAACATCATTCTCTAAAAAACCATTTTCACTCATTGGCAATGACCCCAATAAAGAAGGCAATACTCCAAAAGTTCTTCCAGTATTCGCAATAAAATTCTCCCAATACAACGATTTTTCAGTTAGACTGGTTGTATAAGGCATACAGCCACCCAAACTTTTAGATGTTAAAAACTCTGTTCCCAAACCTTCTACAACCAAAACCACAATATTTGGCGGATTCTTTTTTTCTAAATTAAAAAATGGAGACAAAACATCTGGCACTTGATTCACGTATCTATAAAAAGGATAATCTTCCCTATTGTGTAAATTTAAATCTGCTATTTTTTGTTGTTGCCATTTAAACTCTACAATATCTTGAATAAAATAGCTTGTTTTGTTCTGAAATTTTTCATCATTGATTTCATCAAAATAAAAGATACCAACTCCATGATACACAAAAAGACTCGCAAAAACAGCCATCAAAACCTTTAAATGTGCTCTTTTATCTAAAAAATAATAAAACTCAAAAAATAACATCCAAATAAATAGCAATGGAACAATTTCTAAAACACTTGTTTCTTTTGAGGCTTTCACAATAAAAAATAATTCTTTAATACTATACCCCAAAACATCTGACCCCAAATAAACCATTGAAGTGAGTGCATATTTCACTAAAATAAACTGTACAATTAAAAAGAATGAAAAAAGTGCTAAAAAGGCTTTTTTCTGAAATTCAAATCCAAATATACTCAGTATCAAATACAAAGGTAAAAGACCAATTACAATGGTTACACAGGTCCAAAAATCATTAGTGACTTTGAAAAAATAAAATTCTAAAAAGGAAATCTCATAATTTCCAATTCCCAAAAATATTTCTATGACGCTAAACAAAAAGAACACCAAAAACAACGGAAAAAACAAATATAGATAGTGACTTATGTTCCAAAAATTATTTTTCATAACTATTTCTTTAAATCATTTTTCAACCCTTTTCTAACCATTACTCCCCATTTTTTTTTCTTATTAAAATAATAATCAAAATTTCCTTTTAGAGCAGCGTATAAAATTGCCGTATGCAGAATAAAAGGTTCTAAAAACAGGGTTAATAACATTCTAAATGCGACTCCTTTTTTCTTGTATTCATTATAAGTGAGTTCCTCAGTAAATATTGCTAATAGAGAAAATAATATGGAAAAGAAATATGCTGCTAAAAAAAATGAAAGTGCATAATCCCATCGGAGCCTACCTATATATAGTAAAAAGATAAAATAAAATATCCCAATCACCTCAATAATCGGAGCCATACGTTCATACAAAAACCAATACGGAACACTAATCAAACCTAATTTGCCATACCTCCAATTCAAAGCCATTTTTTTGTGTTTTTTTAAAGTTTCAATTGTACCTCTTGTCCATCTATTCCGTTGAGATATCAATACTTTAAAATTATCAGGTGCCTCTGTCCAACACAAGGGATCAGGAATAAAATTAACCTTATAAGGAAGTTTTGCTTCTTCCATATATCGTCGCATTCTAACAATAATTTCCATATCCTCTCCTACGGTATGTACATCATACCCTCCTACTTTTACTGCTATTTCTCTATCAAACAGACCAAACGCCCCAGAAATCACCAATAATCCATTAAGCCTACTCCATGCCATTCTTCCTAGAGAAAAACTTCTTAAATACTCTAAAATCTGAGAGCTTACCAACAAGTTTTTAGGAAAGTTAACTTCTATCAATTTTCCGTTTTTGATTACACATGAATTGGCTATTCTTATAACTCCGCCCGTGGCAATTACCTTTTTATCTGTAATCTCTAAAAAAGGTTTAACCATTTTTAGCAAAGCATCTTCAATCAACAAGCAATCAACATCTACACAAGCCACAAAACGACTTTTACTAATATTAATCCCTAAATTCAATGCATCGGATTTTCCTCCATTTTCTTTATCCACCACAATTAATTTTTCGAAGGCAGGATTTTTTGATTTAAAAACCCCTGCTCTTAGCGGTTTCGTTTCAATTTTTGAGTCTATTAGATAATTTATTTTCTCTAAATCATATGCTTCTATTAATTTTTCTAAACTATCGTCCGTGCTTCCGTCATTCACAAGAATCACATTATAGTTTACATAATGATTAGAAAGTAAAGACCTTGCGTTATCAACAATATTTAAACTTTCATTATAGGCAGGAGCAATTATAGAAATAGATGGAGAATAATTAGACGCCATAATATTTTTATAATTAATAAACCCGTTCTTTTTAAAATAGGTTATGGTTTCTATAGATGATAAGATTGACAACACCACATACGAGATGATTAGCGTAGCTGAATAAATAATAAACAGATACACAAAAATCATTTCAATAGTATGAAAATATTCTCCCGTCAACTCGCTAAATATTTAATTATTTCTTGTGAATCTTTGTCCACCATAACTTTAACTACTTCTTTAAAAACCTTCACATCTATGGTATTCAACAACTCTAAAGCTTCTAGTTTTATCTCAAAGCAATCATTATCGGCATGTTTTCGTATAAAATCAATATCTGAAGGTAATGCCACGTGATGCAACTCTTGAAAAAACACAATCTTTTCCTCTATTGAAATGGCATCAAATTTTGATATAATCCTGTCCTTTGCTTCTATACTTGTCAAAAACAACAATACCTTAATGGCATCTATACGAATCTCTTTAAAATCATGTTCCAACAACTCCAAAGCATTAGATTCCATATCAAATAGATTGTATATTTTAACTAATTTTAAAGCAAATAAAACCACGTAGTTATTTTTTGAATACAACCAATTTGAAACATCACGGATCTCTTGATCTTGAATGTTTTTTAAAATATCCAAGATCTGAATTTGATTCCACTCTGTCAGAGGTTTATCCAAATCGTCTAAAAAGTTTAGACCTTCAATTTTTTCTATTTTCACAACATACAACTGAGCTTCATTCCTCACAGCATCTTTCTGATGACTTAATAATTCTTTGATGGGTTCCAAAGCTTCTTTCACATTAAAAAGACGCAATTGTCTGATCCCGTTCACCAATCTAAAATCTTCAATAGATGTTAATTTCGAAAGGGCATATTTTTTTAAATCTATCTCTCGATACAAATCATCAATTGCCAACTCAAACTCCCCAGAAATCTCAGTTTTTAATTTGATTAACGTTCCGACAATTGCACTACGCATGTGTCTTTTATAAACATGATTTTTGATAACAGAAATGATTTCAATTTGACGATCGTTATAAGAAACCCCTTCCTCGTACATACTTAAAAACTCAATCAATAAAAGCTCATATTTGTCGGAGAAATTTTTGTCCTTATCAATTTTTCCAAATAAATAGTATCGTAATGCATTATGACCAACAACCAACAAGAAAAGAGAAACAAAGAAAAACATCCCAATAAACCATACAGCACGTATTATAAAGGGGACCGAATTAAAATATTCATATAATGTGTTGGTTACACTCATATACTATTTAATTTCTTTCAAGCTAACAATCGTTTAATTCTAATTAATAATTCATTTGGACTAAACGGTTTGGTCATAAAATCAGAAGCCCCTAGGTTAAAAGCATTTAATACGTTTTCCTCTTGGCCTGCCACTGAAAAAACAATAATTGGTGTTTCTCTATTCAATTTATTACGCACATGACTGATCACCTCTAATCCACTGATATAAGGCATCATAACATCTGTTAAAATTAAATCTGGATAGTTTTTTTCAATACTTTCTATAGCCAATTTACCATCTCCAACAATGAAGACATTAAATCCAGCTTTTTCAAGTTTGAACTTCAAAAGCATTGATAATACGGTATTATCTTCGGCAAGTACAATTTTTTTCATAACAATCAGGTATTAGTAATACATGATAATTTCAAATAAATGAAAATTCATTCGTTCAAAATGTAGTTAAAATGCAACTTTCTAACTATATTTAGTTAAAGTAAAAAAAAAAGCTAACACAAGAAAGAATTAACCTACTTATCTAGGTATCAAAATTTAAATTCATTGTTATGACAAAGAAACTTACAAGCACTATTGTAGATTTAAATCTATTAAACGATTGTTTTTTTGGAGAAACTGCCTTGCAAATTGATGTAATCAATATATTCTTAAAAGAAACACCTGTTAAAATTGAATCTATTAAATCAGGAATTCTAGAAAAAAATCACATTCAAATTAAAGAAAATGCACATTATTTAAAATCTACCTTCTCTACTCTAGGGGTCCCTATAAACAATGAGTACCTTCTACTTGAAGAATTAGCACGAGAAAATGATGACATTCTAAAAATCAAAGATATATTTGAAAAAACAATTCCTATCTATGATGAATGTTATCAAGAATACGAAAGGATTCTTAAAGAACTGATTAATGGCTAATTAAACAAATCCAACTCCTTTATAAAAGGATGAAATAATTGTTCCTTAAATTTCACAATATTTTTAGACAAAATTGGTTTGTCAACTAAAATAGAGTTAGTATTTTTGCCGAAACATAAGGACAATGAAAAACACCAAATACGTTTTTGTTACAGGAGGCGTTACTTCATCACTAGGAAAAGGTATTATTGCTGCTTCACTAGCGAAATTACTACAAGAAAGAGGATATTCTGTTACTATTCAGAAATTAGATCCTTATATCAACATCGATCCCGGAACCTTAAACCCATACGAGCATGGAGAATGTTATGTTACGGATGACGGAGCGGAAACAGATTTAGATTTAGGTCACTACGAACGATTTTTAAACATTCCTACTTCTCAGGCTAACAATGTTACCACGGGAAGAATTTATCAGTCTGTGATTGATAAAGAAAGAAAAGGTGAATTTTTAGGAAAAACCGTTCAAGTAATTCCTCATATCACAAATGAAATCAAGGAAAGAATTCAGATTCTTGGTAAAACAGGTGATTATGACGTAGTAATTACAGAAATTGGTGGAACTGTTGGTGATATAGAATCTTTACCATATGTAGAATCTGTTCGTCAATTATTATGGGAATTAGGAGACAACAATGCAATTGTTGTTCACTTAACTTTAGTACCATTTTTAGCTGCAGCCGGAGAATTAAAAACAAAGCCAACACAACATTCTGTAAAAATGTTGATGCAAAGCGGAGTTAGTCCAGATGTATTAGTCTGTAGGTCTGAACATAAAATTTCAGATGATATCAAACGTAAATTAGCATTGTTCTGTAACGTTAAAAAAGAAGATGTGATTTCTTCTTTAGATGCTGAAACTATTTACGACGTTCCAAATCTTATGTTTTATGAAGGATTGGACAAAGTTGTCTTGAAAAAATTAGATTTATGTGATAATGATCAACCTAAGCTTGTTGACTGGAATAAATTTTTAGGAAAACACAAAAGTCCTAAAAACAAAGTAAAAATTGGATTGATTGGTAAATATGTTGAATTACATGATGCCTATAAATCTATTTCTGAAGCTTTTATTCATGCTGGAGCTGCAAACGAAGTAAAAGTTAAAATTCAATGGATCCACTCTGAAGATTTGACTCTTGAAAACATTCCTCGAAAAATGAAAGATTTAGATGCTATTTTGGTAGCTCCTGGATTTGGAAATCGT
Organism: Flavicella sp. IMCC45537; assembly: GCF_057197705.1. Lineage (NCBI taxonomy): Bacteria > Pseudomonadati > Bacteroidota > Flavobacteriia > Flavobacteriales > Flavobacteriaceae > Flavicella > Flavicella sp. IMCC45537. The sequence goes on along the minus strand of NZ_CM170067.1, from coordinate 560,525 downwards.
GGTACAGAAGGAAAAATTGATGCCGTACGATACGCACGTGAAAACAAAATTCCTTTCTTGGGGATCTGTTTAGGAATGCAAATGGCCGTTATAGAATACGCACGAAATGTTGTAGGAATTCAAGATGCTGGTTCATTAGAAATGGATAGCAACTGTCCGAATCCTGTAATCAACCTGATGGAAGATCAAAAGGATGTAACAGAAAAAGGTGGTACAATGCGTTTAGGAGCATGGGATTGTAAAATATCTGAAGATTCTAAAGTATTCGCAGCCTATAGATCTGAATTAATTAGTGAGCGTCATAGACATCGTTATGAATTCAACAACGAATACTTAAAACAATTAACTGATGCTGGTTTAAAAGTAACAGGTGTAAACCCTAAAACTGGATTGGTAGAAATTGTAGAAGTAGAAGATCATCCTTGGTTTGTTTCTGTTCAGTATCACCCAGAATACAAAAGTACAGTATTGAACCCACATCCATTATTTGTGGAATTCGTAGATGCGGCTTTACAGTACACTTTAAAAAAGACGATTAATCATTAAAAACTGAATTCTCAGTTTAATAAAATCAAAATGGAAGAAAAAAAATTTGACACCAATTCTATAATTGGATTTTTACTTTTAGGAGCAATCATGCTTTGGTTTATGTATACAAACCAACCTGAAGTAGCACCTGAAACAACTACTACTACTGAAGAAACTTCAACAGAACAAGGTTTTTCTGCTCCGGTAGAAGGTAACTTGGAAACTGCAGCCGTTGTCTCTGATTCAATTGCATCTATAGAAGCACAAAAAAGATTAGGAAGCTTTGCCTACTCTGCAGGTTTACAGGTAGCTCAAGATGGTACAACCATTATTGAAAATGACTTGTTAAAACTTACCATTGCAAACAAAGGAGGACAAATTGTAGAAGCTTTAGTAAAAAACTACAAATCATATGACTCTTTACCATTATACTTAGTAAAAGACGCAAACGCTTCTTTTAATATTAATTTTGGGACTACTTCTAACAGAAACTTCAACACGAAAGATTTGGTATTCCAACCAAACCTATCTCAAAATGGGGAGAACACCGTTCTTTCTATGAAATTAAAGGTTTCTGAAAGTAAATATTTAGAATACAGATATGAATTGAAGCCTAATAATTACATGGTTGGTTTTGCTATTCGTTCTGTTGGATTAGGTACTATTATTAATAGTTCTAATAAAATAAATCTAAACTATAAATTGAAAGCATTTCGTCATGAAAAAAGCATGAAATATGAAAATCAAATGACTGCTTTAATTTATGAAAAAGAGGGAGGTAAAAAAGATGACCTTTCAATCTCTGGTGATGATAACGAACAAGAGTCTGAAGTTTCATGGTTTGCTTTCAAACAACACTTTTTCTCAACCATCCTTATTCCAGACACTCCATTTAAAACAGCTGACTTGGTTTCTCAAACACTTTTTAAAGACGAGGCTACGGATAAAGTTTTTACAAAAAACTTTGAGGTATCAGCTCCTTTAGAATTAAACAACGGGGAATTAAACAATGGTTTTAGTTTATTTATAGGACCTAATGATTATAGCTTACTGTCTAGCTACGAAAAAAACATTGAAAATGTAGTAGATTTAGGTTGGGGTATTTTTGGATGGATCAATAAACATGCATTTATTCCTTTATTTAACCTTTTAGGAGGTCTTATAAGTAACTACGGTTTGGTTATTATTTTGATGACTATTGTGGTTAGAATTTTCATGTCTCCTTTGGTTTACAAATCATACTTGTCTAGTGCAAGAATGAAAGTATTGAAACCTGAAATGACAGCGATCAATGAAAAGTATCCTGGTAAAGAAAATGCCATGAAGCGTCAGCAAGAAACAATGGCTTTGCAACGTAAAGCTGGAGTTAGTATGATGGCTGGTTGTATTCCTGCATTGTTGCAGATGCCAGTTTTCTTTGCTTTGTTTAGATTCTTCCCTGCGGCTATTGATTTACGTCAACAAGGATTTTTATGGGCTGATGATTTATCTTCTTATGATTCTGTTTTTCAGTTACCATTTACAATTCCATTTTACGGAGATCATATTAGTTTGTTTCCAATTTTAGCTTCGGTAGCAATCTTTTTCTATATGAGAATGAGTCAAAGTCAACAAATGAATATGCAACAACCTGCGCAAGAAGGAATGCCTGATATGCAGAAAATGATGAAGATGATGATGTACTTCTCTCCTATCATGATGTTGATATTCTTTAACTCATATGGATCAGGTTTAAGTTTGTACTATTTTGTATCTAACTTATTGACGATTACAATTATGTTAGTGATTAAAAATTTCATCATTGATGAAGACAAAATTCACGCACAAATACAAGAAAACAAAAAACGTCCTGAAAAGAAGAAAAGTAAATTCAGACAAAGAATGGACGATGCTATGAAACAAGCTCAAGAGCAGCAACAAATCCAACAAAAGAAAAAGAAGTAATTTCTTTTACTCTATAACAAAAAGGCTATTCTTACGAATAGCCTTTTTTTCTGCGCAACATGTTTTATGTACAGTTAAAAAGAATCTACATCATCAATACCCATCATTAAATTATTGCATAAAAAAAGCTACTCAAAGAGAGTAGCTTTTTTTATGTAATATGAAAACATGTTAATTCACACTTCTCAAATAAGCAAGTTTATCTTTCCAAATTTTCAATCCTTTTGTTTGCTCAGCGATAGAATTTCTTACATTCTTAACCAAAGGATTTTCCTCTGTTGCATTGGCAATAAAACTTATATTATTATCCAGTTGTTGAATTCCTTTTGTGATTTCATCAATCTTTTTCCTAACAAACTGAACTTCACTTTCAATTTTTCTAGAATTATTAGAAGTCAAATAAGTATCTATTTGCATTTTGTATTTCAACATCTGTAACTCATCCCCTTCAATAGATAATTGTGCAAATAACTTTTCCAAAGCTTCATTGAAATCAGCTTCAATTTGCTTATCCTTTCTTGGCACTCTCCCTATATTTTTCCAGGTTTGCATATATGCTTTAACTTCATCAAGCGTAATGTCTGAATTTCCAATAACACCCAATATCTGAGACAAAAAATCTTTTTTGGTAGCCAAAGCTTCTAACTCCTCATTAGATCCATTATCTTGAATTTGATGAACACGGTCAAAATAATAATTACAAGCATCTTTAAATTCCTTCCAGATTTTATCAGAGTGCTTTCTTGGAACATGACCAATAGTTTTCCAATCTGCTTGGATTTTCTTCATTTGCCCGGTTACACTTTTAAAATCATCGCTATCCTTTAAAGATTTAGCCAATTCTAAAAGCGCCATCTTTTTTTCTAAATTTGAATGCTGTACCGAATTTAAATCTTTATAGAACTGATTTTTGGCATGATTAAAACTTTTAGTTACCGCTTTTAACTGATCCCAAATTTTTTGACTTTTATTTCTTGGTACTTTACCAATCGTAAAAAACACCTCTCTTTGCGCCTCAAAATCCTTGATAGATCTCTGCCAATCTGAATGCGTTTTATTTTTTGAGATATCAAATTTATCTAGAGCAGCAATAACTTCCAATTTCTTTTGAATATTCTCTTGGTATTTTGATTTTTGCTCGTCAAAATATTTATCACGCTTGTCATGAATAATCTTTGTAGCTTCACTAAACTTTTGCCAAATTTCCTCTCTAAATTCTCTTGAAACAGGACCAACGTCTTCTTTCCATGCCTTGTGCAATTCTTGCAAGCCTTTAAATGCTTTTGAAACATCCTCCATTAAAGTAAGTTCAAAAGCCTTTTCAACAATTTTTATTTTCTCTTCTAGATTATGCTTAAAATCTAATTCACGTAAGTCATTATTCATATGTAACAAGTCGTAAAAACGCTCTACATGATGGTGATAATTTCTCCAGGTATTATTGTATTTTGTTCTAGGTACTGGACCTATTGTTTTCCAGGTTTCTTGAAGCTCTTTAAACTCCTTATGCATGGTCTTTGAGTCTGCCTTTTCAATAATTTGTTTCAAAGCTTCAATCGTAGCCAATCTCTTATCAAGATTTTCTTTCAGTTGCGATTCTACATCCGCATAGTGCTTATTTCTTTTCGTTCTGTATTCATTGATAATTTCATTAAACTCAACTTTTACAGGACTTGAAAAATGAAAATCAATAGACTCTCCTCCTTCTTCTAAAAATGCAGCTTTTTTAGATGCTAACAACTCGCTAAATTTAGTATCAAACGATTTTCTAAGCGATTCTACACTAGTTTTAATTGCTTGAATTTTCTCATTTTTAACTAGCTTCTGAATTTCCTTTACAATCTCTTCCATACTCAAGGAAGTATAGTCTATGGTAGGAACTACCTCTTTTTCTTCTACCTTTTCAGCATCAGCAGCCACTTTATCTTCTATCGAAGAAACAACTTTTTCCATAGCTTCTGCAGCCGAATCAGAAGTTTTGTCAGTAGAATCCTCTACCTCATTGGCCTCGCTATTTGTTGAAGAATCTATATCCTTTTGTTCTTCGGTTGATTTTTCTATCTCTTCAGAATTATTATTTACTGCGTCTAACATCTTAACGTGTTTAAAGTTCCTAATTATAATTGTTTAAATATAGCTATAGCATCTTAAACAACAAAATTAAACGCTTTAAAAAAGACCTCATTATATGTAATGAAACATGTAAATTCCCTAATCTCTATTCCAGATTTCCCAAGATTTTTCCGCTTGAAGTTCCAACATTTTCATTCCGTTGGCAATGCTAGCACCTTGCTCCTTTCCTTTTCTTAAAAAAGCAGTTTCTGAAGGGTTATAAATCAAATCAAACAACAAATGAGTTTCATTTAAATATTGAAATGGAATGTTTGGATGTTTTTCAACATCAGGATGCGTTCCGAGTGGAGAACAGTTTACAATAATTCCTGTTTCTGAAATAACCTTTTCAGTCAAATTTTCATAACTAATTTGGTTTTCATCTTTAGGGATTCTAGATACAAATTTATACGAAATACCACGTTTCTTAAAGGCATATGCAACAGCCTTAGACGCCCCTCCAGTACCTAAAATCAATGCTGTTTTATGAGTTTCTTTGATAAAAGGATCAATAGATTGATCAAATCCATAAACATCAGTATTGAACCCTTTACGCTTCCCATCTTTGTAAATTTTAATGGTATTGATAGCACCTATTTCTTCAGCCTCCTCATCAATTTCATCTAAAAATGCTCCCACATCCTCTTTGTAAGGAATGGTAACATTCATCCCTAATAAACTTTCTTTATGTGTTTCAAAAACAGCAGGAAATTCTTCAATGCTTTGTAAATCAAAATTCACGTATGAATTTTCCTTCAAATTTAATTTTTCAAATTTTTCAGAGAAATAACCTCTTGAAAAAGAGTACTCAATATTTTTACCTACTAATCCAAAAAGCTTTTTTGCACACATAATATCTATTTTGTGCGCAAAAATATTGAAATCCTAGTTGGTGACCATAAAATTCTACTCTTTTCTAATCAATATTTATTCTTTCAGCAAAGTTTGAATATCAATTTTAAGTTGATTCATCGAAGCTCTATTCAAACCATTATAAATCCCTCTGATATGTCTATTCTCATCAATCAATAAAAAATTCTCGGTATGTAAAAAATCATCATTATTTTTTACATTACCCAAATCATTTTCTACAAAATATTGGTTCCTGCCCAAATTATAAATAGCATCTCTCTCCCCTGTCACAAAATGCCATTTATCAGAAATAGCTCCTTTATTTATTGCGTAGCTTTTTAACACTGAAACTGAATCTTTTTCTGGAGTAACCGAGTGTGATAGTAATAATAATCTTTCCTCCGTTGAAAAAGAATCTTGAATTTCTTTCATATTTGCAGTCATTTTAGGACAAATACCAGGACAAGATGTAAAGAAAAAGTCCGCAACGTAAATTTTCCCAATAAAAGTATCTTCATTAACTATTTTCGCATCTTGGTTCCTCAATGAGAATTCTGAAATTTTATGAAATTTCTTTTCTTCATCACTACCAGGTTCCAACCAATAAGGGGTAAAACTTTCATCTTTATAAAATGGCAAATTAGCAACACGACTCTTTGTTTTAGCATCTTTACATGCCAAACAAACTAAAAATAAAAAAAGTAAGTTAATTTTTATAATTCTCATATCTAACAACGGTTTCCTTTTTTAAATTATAACAAGAATTTGCCCGACGCATCCCAAATATTCTTCCTTCTCTCGCTTCATAATTTACATATAATTTGCCATTCTGCAACCATGCTTTTTGCAAACCATTTTCTTTACCGTTATCTAAATTCCTAATTTTAGAGACTTTTCCATCGGCCCACCAACTAGTTTCTTTTCCCTGTCTTTTTCCTTTGTGATTGTAGACAACTTGATAGGCTTTATTACCATTTGACCAAAAAGTTATATAATCCATCACAAGCACATTCCGTTTGTAATGACATATTTTACGCACTTTACCATTAGCAAACCATTGTTTGGCTACTCCTTCCTTTTGTCCTTTAAAAAAACCAATAAATTCAGCTTTTCTACCGTTACCATAATACCTTACCGCGAAGCCATCATAAGGTTTACCTTGAAAACTCCAAACACCACGATTTCCATCAAGTTTCAAATCTGATTTTAATACCACCTCATTTTTAATTTCTTCAAAATAGATTCTATCGTCAGTCTTTACATTACTTGAACATCCATAGGATAGAATGAAATAAAACAACCATATGTAGCTATAAGACCTCATACCTAATGTTATAAGTTTCCATTATAAGGACCTGCAAATAATATATAACCTACCTCTCCGCCTGAGGTAGTTGAATACATCTCATTGATAATATGATAATGATACTCTGATGTTGTTGTATGCTGAGTTGTAGAAGTATGTCCTCCTGAACTATCTAAATCCGTCGGATAATCTCCTGTTGCGTTACATTTTCTACCATAAATAAAGAATCCATCTTTCAAAATTCCAACAAGCTTATCATCGTCATTTGTTATTGCATGTGGTTCCAAATGGTAATGATACACATCCGGCCCAATATGCCCCCCGGTCCAATCTAAGGTTGCCGCTGCTTCATCTAAAGAACCTGATCCTTCTTGATCATTATAAATTGCAGCCCCAGAAACTGAAATTCCTATCAGGCCTAAGGTAGTTGCTGTTGTATTATTTGCTAAAGTAGGGTTTGTAGAAACCGTAAAAGAATCATCATAAGTTCTCGCTACCCCTCTCATATCTGTATAAGTACCATCTGGATTTATAGTAGAAGGAGTTCCTTCAAAACCACTACCTTCTTGTCTATACAACTCGTGATTACTTCCCCAATAAAAGGATTCATGATTGGGAAGTCCTGTTGTTTCAATTGTGACATCAGACCCTCCATTTGTTAAAAACACATCCGTTTCTCCCTCATCAAACTCCGCAAAAGCTGCATGCAGTTCACCCGACACAACCTCCGTTTCCGTTTCATTTGTTTCTTCTTCTATATTTCCTGTAGTATCATGTGACGCACAACTCAAGAACAATATGCTTGAAAAACAAAGTGCCGATAAAAGTTGAATGGAATAATTTTTCATAATAATAGGTTTTAGATTGTTTACTATTAAAACAATCAATTTTCACTATACCCTACCCTTCAAAACAAAAAAAATCCCTTTTCAAATAAATGAAAGGGATTTTTTATGAGTATTATTATTCTAGAATTTATATCCTAAACCTAGATTGAATGTATCAAATCTCGAGTCTATATCAACAGGAGCAAACATTTCATCATCCTCTAACCTTTCTGAAACACCAAATGAATATCTAAGATTTAGAAATAATTTCTCTGTTAAATCTACTTCTGCACCTAATGCTAGACCAAGACCAAATTTATTAAGACCATCCGCATCGTCATCTAACAAATAATCAAATTGTGGTCCTGCCATCAAACTAAAACTTCTGGCTACCTCATACTTAAACATAACTGGTATCAATAATTCTGAACTATTTTCTCCATCAGAAATGTAAACAGCAAATTGAAATTCTGGACGAATAGTAAACTTTTCATCAATATTAAATTCCTTAAACAAACCTAAGTAGAATCCACCTGCTGAATCTGAATCTGAATCTGTTTGTCCTTGATAAGATCCCTTCACTTTGACAATCAAAGAACTATATCCAGCACTAATTCCAAAAGAATTTTCTTGTCCGATAACATTTGACAAGCACAATACTACCAAAATGGCAGTGAATAACATTTTTTTCATAACATTTATTTTTATGCGGCAATTCTACAACAATCTCCTTGCTCTCGAAAAAAAAACATCAATCTTTTGACTGAGTGTTTTCACAGTAAACAATTCACATCAATCTAAGCTAAAACTGATTAAATTTTATTTATAGCACGATCTTAATATACACTATCACTAAAACCATGATAGTTAACTCTTTTTCACAAAAAAATCCCTTTCTAAATAAATAGAAAGGGATTTCAAATAAATTTTATAAAATTATTAAGCGTTGAATAATTTTCTTCCGCTCATTAATTTGTTTACTTTTTCTCCAACAACTTCTAAAACGGCTTCGTCTTCAAAATTCATGATTACCTCATCAATTAAATCAACAACAGTTGCCATTTCATCAGCTTTTAAACCACGTGTAGTAACAGCAGCAGCACCAATACGAATACCTGAAGTTACAAATGGTGATTTATCATCAAAAGGAACCATATTTTTGTTTACTGTAATATCTGCCTTTACTAGAGCTTCCTCAGCATCTTTTCCTGACAAATTTTTATTACGTAAATCAATCAACATACAGTGATTATCTGTTCCTCCAGAAATCAATTTGTATCCTTTTGCAACAAATGCAGCAGCTAAGGCAGCAGCATTTTCTTTCACCTGTACTTGGTAATGCAAAAAGTTATCTGTCAATGCCTCTCCAAATGCAATTGCTTTTGCAGCAATCACATGCTCTAATGGCCCACCTTGCATTCCTGGGAATACAGCAGAATTTAATATTGCAGACATTTTACGCAACTTTCCACTTTTTAATGTAAGTCCCATTTTATTGTCAAAATCTTCACCCATCATAATCATACCTCCTCTTGGACCTCTTAAAGTCTTGTGAGTAGTTGTAGTTACAAAATGACAATGAGGCATTGGATCATTCAATAATCCTTTTGCAATCATACCTGCTGGATGAGAAATATCAGCCATTAAATAAGCATCAATACTATCAGCAATTTCTCTAAAACGAGCAAAATCAATATCTCTTGAATAAGAAGAAGCCCCAGCAATAATTAATTTTGGTTTTTCTTCTAATGCTATTTTTTGAATATTATCATAATCTAAACGACCTGTTTCCTCTTCAACTCCATAGAAAGAAGTTTTGTAAGTTTTTCCTGAAAAATTTACTGGTGAACCATGTGTTAAATGTCCTCCATGAGAAAGATCAAATCCTAAAATTTTATCTCCAGGGTTTAATACTGCCAAATACACAGCAGCATTTGCTTGAGAACCAGAATGAGGTTGTACATTTACATATGCAGCTCCAAATAATTCTTTAGCTCTGTCAATAGCAATTTGCTCAACAACATCTACTACTTCACAACCACCATAATAACGCTTACCAGGATATCCTTCAGCATATTTATTAGTCAACACAGAACCTTGTGCTTCCATTACTTGCTCACTAACAAAATTTTCAGAAGCGATTAATTCTAATCCCTCTAATTGTCTTTCTTTTTCGTCTTGTACTAAGTCGAAGATGATTTGATCACGTTGCATCCTTTTAAGATTTACAGTTTATAAAAATAAAGTGCAAATTTACAATTTTAGTTTCAAATAAATGTCAAAAAAATAATTATATAATTTCAATAAAAAAATCTTTTTAGGGATCTTAAAAATCTAAATAGAAAGCTAAAAAAATGAAGTAGAAATTATTTCAAACTTTCAAATTTAAAATAATCAAACAAAACATAATTTTCTTGCGTTGTAGCTTTATCACCGATAAAGTGAATATTTTCTAAACTGCAATAAGCTTCAAACTTATGAGTTCTCCCATAGGCTAACTGTACTTCTTGAATCAAAGAATTATTTAACAACCATTGAACATAATATTTATTTTTCTCTCCTCTATCCAATACAAGTTCTAACTCGTACCACTGCGAACTTTTAATTTTTATCACATTGGATACATGTGGATTATTTTGAGAACTACAAAATAGCAAAAGTTCATCGTCTAGAGCTTGATATTTTTCTCTATCCTCTCTGTTACCAGAACCTATTTCAAAATCTAATTCATGTTGATTATCTGAATACAAAAACGCTCCAATACTACAATTTTCATATATTTTCATTCTCGGAACATAAACACGCCATTTGAAGGTGCCAAATGATAAATTTGTCTTGTTAAACATAATTTTAACACGTTCGTCGGATCCTCTCTTGGTTTTCAACCGAACATAACTTGAATCTAAAAAATAATTGATATATGTAATATTCTGAGATCCGTTACTCCAATATTTTTTAAATTTTGCTTCATTGTCAAAGTTCTCTTCATATTCCACTAAATTTTTAAAGAACATTTTCTCTTTAAATAATTCCGTATTAAAACAAGATGAAAGAAAAAACAATGAAAAAACTTTTAAAAGAAACCTCATATCTAAATTTAGTATGGCTAGTCTTTTAAAGTTACTAAAAATAAACACATTATTTACCTAGCAGCACTTGCTACTGAAAATAATAACTAATTACAATTGAGATTTGTATTTCCAAATACTAGATTCCTTTTCAAAAAATGAATTTTCATGGATAATTGAAATCCTCCCATTCTCATAAAAATAGGCTTTAAACTCAACGGTACCCTCGGAATCTTTGGCTGCTCCCTTGGTAGAATTTAAAACGTCTAACTTAACCCAATCCACTGACTTTGCCCAGTTTTCAATTTCAATGGCTTCTTTTTTGGTTGGTCTTGTTTTTGTATGATGACTTTTCTGTAGATACTTCCCGTTAGCCAACACAAATGCAGCATAACGTGAACGCATTAAGTCCTCAGCCGATTCCGCCTTTTTAACACCTCTATGAATCAATTCACAACAATCTTGGTAGTGAATCTCTCTACCACAATGACACTTTACAGCATTCATAATTCACTCTCCTTTTTGAGTTCATTATGTTTCTGCACCAACTCTTTTAATCGTTTTTGTCGCGTTAGTTTTTCTTCGCGCTGTTTATTTAACTTACGATTCATCAACTTGGTATGCTTTGATTTATTTTTTGTGTTTTTTTCCTTTCCCTTTTTAGGCATCCTAGAATTGTTTATTCGCTATAATATCTCCTGCCAATTGTAATAAAACAAGTTCTGCGGTTTTTGCAGAATATTTTGCCGCACTATAAGTTAGCTCCGCATTCACTAAATTCACTTGCGCCAATCTAAAGTCAATCGAACTAATTTGCCCAAGTTTATAATACTCGGTTGAACGTTCAAAATTTAATTTGTTCGTTGCCACATTTACTTTTTGAACTTTTAAGGTAAACAGAGCATTTTGATAGATTTCCCAAGCATTATTTACATCTCGTTTCAAAAATTCTTCTTGCTGTTCCTTTTGCGTTTCCAAACGATCTACAGCGATTTTAGCATTTCTTACGCGAGTAGTTGTACTTCCTCCATCAAATAAATTCCAAGTCAACCCTACTCCCGCATTCAAACCATTTTGATAACGCTCAACCGTACTAAATGGATTGTCTGGATTAAAAGGATCACTATAGTTTTTTGACCAAGCATAAGAACTTGTTAAACTCACATTCGGCATCCAACCAGAATTGTTAATTTTCACGTCATACTCACCCAATTCTAATGCTTTTTCTGCTTGCAAATAATCTACATTATTGTCTAGTGATTTGTCTAAAACGTTTTCTAAATACAAATCATCTAAATAAACAATTGTAGTATCTACTGAAACTTCATTGTTTACATCAGTCCCCAATACAATATTCAAATCTCGTTTTGCATTTGCCAACTCACGTTGAACTCCCAGATAAGTAATACTATCATTATTTAAATCTACCTCAGCATTCAAAACATCTAACTTTGTATTCTGACCATAATCAGATCCATAAACAGCTCTTTTCAATCTTTCTTTTGAGATTTCAAGCGTCTGCTTTTGATTGTTTAAGTTTTCTGTTAACCTAGCCACCTCATAATAAGCAGAAAACAAGGTTATCAGTGTGTTTTCCAATACCGATCTTGCTTGCAGCTCTGTCAAATTATAAGTCTCTTTCAGTTTTCCATAGGTATAATATCTGCCTAAACCATTGAACAAGGTATAATTAAAACCAACAGAGGCATTCAGATTCTTTGATTCTAAACTATTGGTAGACACAACATCTCCAGAAATTTGAGTTGCTTCAGAATCATTTAAGTCATATGTGGCATTCGCATTGGTAAACAAAGTTGGTAAATAACCACTATTATACAAACTCGCATTATTTTTAGCAGTTTCAAGACTGTTCTCGGTCAGAATAATATCATAATTATTCTCCAATGTTTGCAAGATTGCCTCTTCTTTGGTAAGCAACTCTTGTGCTGAAAACTCCGAAAACACAGCCAGAAATAAGACAACTAGTATAAAATATTTTTTTCTCATATTATAGTTCTAATTCTTTTTGTTCGTACTCCATTTCTTTGATAGCCCTTTCTACAGATTCTCGAGTAGGTTTTGATCCACTGAAAAACCATTTCACATAAACCTTTACCCAATTCGCAAAAGACAATAAAATTGGCAAAGTCAACAACGTTAAAAAAGTAGCAATGATGATCCCATAAGCAATTGATATGGCCATTGGAATCAAGAACTGTGCTTGTCTACTCGTTTCAAAAATTAAGGGAACTAAACCGGCAACAGTAGTAATGGTTGTTAAAAAAATGGCTCTAAACCTAGATTTACCTGCCTTAAGTAAAGCTTCATCAAATTCTAAGCCCTCTTTTAGATAAGAATTAAATTTACTTATCAAAACCAACCCATCATTTACCATTATTCCAATCAACGCAATAATCCCTAACATCGAGAGCATATTCACTGGGAAATTATGAATATAATGCCCCCAACCAACTCCTACAAAACTGATAGGAACCATTAGTAAAAGCATAAATGGTTGACCATAGGATCTAAAAGTAAATACAATGACTATATAAATTAATAAAAGAATAATTCCTCCTACCGTTGGAATATTACTCATCACTTTTGCAGCTTCTCTATTTTGACCTTCATATAAAACGGATACTTGCGGATATCGAGCCAACATATCAGCAATGACGGTTGATTTCATCTCTTGCAAGACTTCTGTAGCAGAAGCTTTATCATCTTTTAAATCGGCCTCAATTCTAATTTCCCTTAAACCATTAAGGTGATTGATTTTAATTTCACCACGTTCAATTTCATAAGTAGCGACTTCTGAAAAAGCAACTTTTGCCCCTGTAGGTGTCGCAATTCTCATATCATCTAAGTTTTTAATTGAAGAACGCTCTTCTCGGTTGTAACGAACCCAAATCTTTATTTCGTCTTGACCACGCTGAAAACGCTGGATTTGATATCCAAAAAAACCACTCCTTACTTGAGTCATGATATCTTGATACGTCAAACCAAGCAAATAAGCACTTTCTTTAAGTTTGATCTTAATTTCTTTAATTCCCTGAGGGTCATTATCTGAAATATCTTTTAATATTGGATTATCAGAAAAATCTTGTTTTAGCTCTTCCTTGGCTTGTTTTAGTTGCTCAATATCATTTGATAATAATGAAACTGAAATTGGGCTTCCTCCAAACCTACCTCCTGAACCAAAAACCAAAGACTCAACTCCATATACAGGTCCTACAGCTGTTCGAAACCTATTTGCTACTTCAATAGCGTTAAAATCCCTTGTTTGTCCAGGTAATAAGTTCACGTTTAAAGACGCTGTTGATGTACCCGCTCCTAATCTTTTAATCACATTATCTACAACAGATAAATTACCTGTTTGTTCGGCTGTCAACTCCTCATTTACCTCCCAGACCTTATCCTCTATCATACTTATAATCGAGTCTGTTATTTTTTCATTGGTTCCTTGCGGCATTTGTAAGGAAATAGCAACCCTGTCACTAGCAATATTCGGAAAAAAAGTAGCTCTTATCAATCCTCCTTTAAAAGCTCCTAATGTAATTATGAAAAGTGCAATCGGAATCACAATACCAAAAAACTTATTTTTCAATACAAATTTCAATGAGGGACCATACAAACGATCTCGCATATAATCCATTACCCTTTCAGCGTGTTTGTTGATTATATTTACTTTCTCATTTCTGTCTAAAGCCTTAGAATGTGCTACGTGAGCCGGTAAAATAATCAAAGCTTCAACTAATGAAACTACCAAAGTTAAAGCTACTACAGTCGCTACTTCACTAAAATATTCTCCTAATCGTCCATCTAGAAAAAAGAAAACTGAAAAAGCCAAGATTGTAGTAAAAATCGCAGAAAATATCGGAGGAACAACCTCCATGGTTCCATCAATTGCTGCCCTTACTGGATTCTTACCTTGTTCGTAATGATGGTAAATATTTTCAGATATTACAATTCCATCATCAACCAAAATTCCAATTACTATAATCATCCCAAAAAGAGATAACACATTTATAGTAACATTAAAGTACCCTGCTAACATGAACATACCAAAAAAGGCAACTGGTAACCCTGCAGCAACCCATAAAGCCAAACGAGGTCTTAAAAAAAGTGACAAAAACAATAATACCAACAACATTCCTTGCCAAGCATTGGTAAACAATAATTTTGTTCTTTCTACCAAGGTGATTGAAGAGTCTCTAGCAACCACTAACTGAACATTATCATGTCTTATATTGAACTCTTCAATATATTCGTTTACCTTATCTGCAGTACCTATTAAATCTTCACTATTGGTATTATCCACGCGCACTCTAACAGATAAATCTCCATTATAATACAAACGATTTGGTGATTCATTCCATCTATCTGAAACCTCAGCAATATCTTTCAATCGAATGACTCTACCATTTGGGTCAGCTCTAACCACGATAGCATTCATATCAATTCCATAATAAGATCTATTCTTGGCACGAATTAAAAATTCCTCCGAGCTAGTCTTTACAGATCCTCCTGAAGTAAGAATATTGTTTTTTGAAACAGCTTGCGCAACATCGGCAAAAGTTAAATCAAAAGCCCTTAAAGAACTCTCACTCACTGCTATTTCTATTTCTTCTTCTGGAAACCCCATTATAGAAATCTGAGATACTCCTTCCATTCTTCTTAAATCATTTTCTATTTCTCTCGAAAATGTTTTAAGCGATTTTAAAGGAATATCTTTTCCTGTAATCACAAAACTTATTGTTTCTCTAATACGTTCTACTTTTGCCACAACAGGCGGCTCCATACCGGTTGGAAAATTAGGTACTTTGTCAACTGCATTTTTAACATCCGCCAAAACCACATTGATATCATACCCTTTGATAATTTCTATGGCAATAGAGGAAGAATTTTCTTTTGATGTGGAAGTAATTCTATCTATCCCAACAATTCCCTTTAGATTGTCTTCAATTTTCAACACAACCCCTTCTTCCATTTCTAATGGAGAAGCTCCTGGATACGCCACATTGACCGAAATCTGATCCGAATCTGACAAAGGAAAAAATGAAGAGTTTAAATTAGAATATCCTAAAATCCCTAACAGAACGAAAGCGATGATAATAATATTAACAGAGACAGGATATTTAATAAAATAAGAAATTATTTTTTTCATATTACTTACTCTTTGGAAGTATTAAATTTCTTAGCTGGCATTCCATCAAAAGCTCCTAATACAGGTCTAGAAATCAACTCTGCCCCATTTGGAATTCCTTTTACAATGACCGTATTTCTTTTGTAATAAATTGGAGTAACAGGAATTTTATTTAATACAGAATCTTTAAAAACAAACACATGTTCCTTTTTAATCAATAAATTTCTTGCTATTTCATAGGAATCAGGAACACCTCTTGCGGTAACTTCAGCCTCTAAATAAATTCCTTCTCTTAGATTCTTCCCACTCACCTCAATAAACACATCTAAGGTTTGACTACTTAAATCGATTTTACCACCAATTCTAACAACTTTTCCAGTAACTTTAATCGTTTCAGTTAAATCAGTTAATTCTACCTTTTTTCCAATTCTAATATCATTCGCTAAACTAGCGTTGACTGAAAGCGTTAACTCATACTTATCAGTATTGATAAACTCTCCCATTATCTGCCCCTGACGAACCAGTGCACCTTCATTTACATTTACCTCTGTAATAACACCATCAAAAGGTGCTTTTAAATTATACTTTTCTAAGCGCACTTCTAAATTTTTGATATTGTAGTAAGTAGTGTAAATATCTTTGGCTGTAATAAAGTATTTTTCTTTATCGGAAGAAGGCTCAGGAATTTCTTTAATTCTTTTATTCACATCAAAACTGTCTAAGTATTTTACCCACTTCTCAAAAGAATCTGGATAATCCATTCTTAAATCAGGCATGATGGATACAATTAAATTTTGAAAAATACTTTTCTGAGCTTTTAAAGTAGCAATATGCTCATCACTATTTATCGCTAAAAGTGTTTCTCCTTTCTTAAAAGCAACTCCTACTCTAAATTCTTTTTTTGAATTCTCTAGTACCCCTTGCACTTCAGAGTACAAAACAACTCGATCCTTTGAGCGAAGACTTCCTTTTTCTTTTATAACAATAGGGATTTCTGAATTCTGTACGACTTCTGTAAAAACAGTTTTTTCAACTTTTGTTAAAACTCTTTTTTTTTCTTTTTTATTATTTATGAAACCTTGGTAAGCCCATACAGAAAGAGCTAATATGACAATCCCAAGAATAACGAATCTAGCTTTTCCCATGAAATAATTTGTACTGTTTAAGTAAGATGAATTCTATTTTTCTCTAAAACAAAATACAATAATTTTATCATACTCTGTTTAAGCCCTCAAATATACAAACATCGTGCCTAAATGGACCTTTCAATACCTGTTAAACAATACTTAATTCCTCAATGGATTTGAACTGAAAGAAAACTGTACCATATATAAAAAGTAGGGGCTAACAAAAAGCTACATAGCCTGTAAAGCTTATACTTTTGTTAGCAATGAGAAATTACACAACCCTAAATCTAACTGGTTTGAGGAGAATAGCTGCTATTTATTTAACTAAATCCCATTATTTTACATTTCAAAAAATTAATTTTTATTTTTTTGAAATTTTGTAAAACAAAAAAAAGACTACATTTTCATGTAGTCTTTTAATTTTCTTGTGGGCAATGAGGGATTCGAACCCCCGACCCCCTCGGTGTAAACGAGGTGCTCTGAACCAACTGAGCTAATTGCCCTTAGCGGTTACAAATATAGCACCGATATTTAGATAAACAAGCGTTTTTATTGGTTTTTTTTCAATTAAAACAGCTTAAAAACGCTTAATCTTTGAGATTGAATCGATTAGAAGAATAAAAAAAATAATTTTTATTCAAAAAAGAAAGAAAACCAAAAACTTCAATCCTCAGATGGAAACTTTTCTGTAATTCTATCTTAAATTCAATTATATAATTAATTTTACTTTCTATAATCATCTAGGTCTTATTTACCATTTATGCCAACAGAAGAACATTTCAATAAGTTACGTGCCAAATTAAAGGGAGAACTATTTACTGATGAACTACACAAAAGTATTTATGCTACAGATGCGTCAGTTTACAGAAAAAAACCATCAGCCATAAGCATTGTAAAAGACGAGTCGGATATTATTGAACTCTTATCTTTTGCCAACAAACACCTGATAGGATTAACTCCTAGAACCGCAGGAACTTCGTTAGCAGGACAATGTGTGACCAATGGAATTGTAGTAGATACTTCTAAATATTTAAACCAAATAATCTCTTTTAACAAAAAAGAACGCACGGTTACCGTTCAACCTGGAGTGATAAGAGATGATTTGAATAGATATTTAAAACCACATGGTTTATTCTTTGGCCCAAATACTTCTACTTCCAATAGATGTATGATTGGCGGAATGGTAGGTAATAATTCATCTGGAACAACTTCCATTAGATATGGGGTTACTAGAGATAAAGTAATTGCCTTAAAAACTATTTTAAGCGATGGAAGTATTGCCTATTTCCATGAAATGACTTCAGAACAATTTAAAGAAAAGACCCAAGAAAATTCTTTAGAGGGACAACTTTACAAAAGCATTTATGAGGAGCTTTCTAAAAAAAATCAACAAGATGAGATTCATAAAGAATTTCCTAAAAAAGAAATTCACAGAAGAAATACTGGTTATGCAATAGATTTATTATTAGAATCAAAATTATTTGGAGGGACTAAAGAAAATATCAATTTAGCACAACTCCTCTGCGGAAGTGAAGGTACTTTGGCTTTTAGTACAGAGATCACTATCAAACTAGATCACCTACCTCCTTCTCATAATATTATGATTGGTGCTCATTTTAAAAGTATCCAAGAGAGTCTTGAGGCAGTTGTTACGGCAATGAAACACACTTTGTACAATTGTGAATTAATGGATAAAATAATTCTTGATTGTACCAAAAACAATGCAGATCAAAAGAAAAATAGATTTTTTTTAAATGGAGATCCTGAAGCTATATTGATGCTAGAAGTTGCTTCTAACTCCCCTGAAGAAACAGAGATATTAGCGGATGCTCTTATTGCAGATTTAAAGAATTCTAATTTCGGATATCATTTTCCTAAAATACATGGTGCTGATATTCAAAAAGTGCATGAATTAAGAAAGGCAGGACTTGGTTTACTCGGAAATATAATTGGTGACCCAAAAGCAGTAGCATGTATTGAAGATACAGCGGTTGTATTAGAAGATTTACCTGTTTATATATCAGAGTTCACTAAAATGATGGATAACTATGGACAAGAAGCTGTTTATTATGCTCATGCAGGTGCCGGTGAAATACACCTCCGTCCTATTCTAAATCTAAAGAAAAAAGCAGATGTAAAGTTATTTAGAGAAATAACTACCGCCACTGCTAAATTAGTAAAAAAATACAGAGGTTCTTTTAGTGGTGAACATGGAGACGGAATTGTTCGTTCTGAATTTATACCTTTAATGATTGGAGAACAAAACTATGCTCTTCTCAAACGAATTAAAGCCGCTTTCGATCCAAATCATATATTAAACCCAGGGAAAATCATTGATTCTTACTCCATGGACGAAGACCTAAGATATACACCAAACAGAAAAGAACCAGAAGTTACAACTTTCTTAGATTTTTCTGACAATCAAGGCATCCTGAGATTGACAGAAAAATGTAACGGATCAGGAGACTGTAGAAAATCAGCAGAAGCAGGCGGCACCATGTGCCCTAGTTACCGTGCTACAAGAGACGAAAAAAACACTACTCGAGCTAGAGCTAATGCGTTGAGAGAATTCTTAACCAACAGTGATAAAATTAATAAGTTCAACCATCAAGAATTATACGAAGCTTTTGACTTGTGTTTAAATTGCAAAGGGTGCACTAGTGAATGTCCTAGTAATGTAGATGTATCTGTTCTAAAAGCTGAATTTTTACATCAATACTACAAAAACAACACTCCTAGTCTGAGAACAAAACTATTTGCTTACAACGAAAAATATAATAAGCTAGGAAGCATCACTCCAGGAATAACCAACTTTTTCCTAAATAAAAACTTTGTTAAAAATATTTTAGGTATTAGCAACAAAAGAGAACTACCTAAACTTAATACCAAAACACTACTTCAACATTATAAAAAAAACAAGCTAAAGCTTTACACTCCAGTGAATCCAATTGGAATAGTGTATGTTTTTTGTGATGAGTTTACCAATTATTTTGATGTATCGGCAGGAATTGCGACGTTAAAAACACTAACTAAATTGGGGTACGATCCTAAAATTATCAATCATGCTGAATCTGGAAGAAGCGCTATTTCCAAAGGACTTCTTTCCTTTGCAAAAGAAAAAGCAGAAGAAAACATTGCTATTTTCCATCCGCTTATCTCCAAAGAAACACCCCTTATTGGAATTGAACCCTCTGCTATTTTAACTTTCAGAGATGAGTACCATCGAATGGTGTCCGACAAAGAAAAAGCGATTCAAATTTCAGAAAACACTTTTACCATAGAAGAATTTCTAGCAAACTGTATTGATAAAAACATACTGACCGCCAAACAGTTTACAAAAGATAAAAAGACCATAAAAATACACGGACATTGTCATCAGAAATCACTAAGCTCCACCTCCCCTGTTTTCAGTATTTTAAATTTACCAGAAAACTACACAGTGACCATTTTAAACACTGGATGTTGTGGAATGGCTGGATCCTTCGGGTATGAAAAGGAACATTATGACATCAGTATGCAAATAGGAGAAGATACATTATTTCCAAAACTGAGAAAACTTGACAATTCTGTAACTATCGCCGCCTCAGGAACAAGCTGCAGACACCAAATAAAAGATGGAGTGAATAAAACCGCAACACACCCCGTAGAAATCTTATATGATGCCATGCTTTAAAAAAGCATCGTAAATATTTCAGCATTAATTATTACCTTTCGTTTGTAGACCGCATCTAAAACTAGAAAAAATGGGAAAAACAGCTATTATCATCGGAGCCACAGGGGCAACAGGAAATCATATATTAAGATTATTACTGCTAGATAAGAGATATAGCACGGTTAAACTTTTCTCTAGATCAACCTGCAATATAAGCAACCCGAAAATAAAAGAATATTTAGGCAACCTTTTTGAACTAGAAAAACAAATTGAAGAGTTCACTGCTGACGAAGTATATTGCTGTATCGGTACCACAAAAAAACAAACCCCCGATGAAAACGTTTACAGAAAAATTGACTTTGGAATTCCCGTAACTGCGGCAAAAATGGCTAAGCAAAATAAGATTCCCAAATTTTTAGTAATCTCGTCAATGGGAGCCAATAGTCAAAGTAATACTTTCTACACAAAAACAAAGGGTGAAATGGAGGTTAGGATTTCTAACTTTAACATTGAGCAAACGTTTATTTTCAGACCTTCTCTTTTACTCAGAAACTCCAAAGAGACTCGTATCCTAGAATCCATAGCAGCTATTTTTATGAAAGGAGTCAACTTTTTATTTTTAGGTCCTTTAAAAAAATACAGAGCCATTAAAACCATAACCGTTGCCAGTGCTATGATTAAAGTTGCCAATTCTAAAATGAATAGCTCTCTATTTTTGTCTGACGAAATACAAAAACTCGGAGAATAGAACTATTACAACTATGAGACAACTTCATAAAAAGGACTTATTTTCCTTATTATCATTTTTAATGTTGACCCTATGGAGTTTTGGCCAAATTGACTCTACCAGAGTTATTGTGGAAAACGGGTTTATCGAAAAAATGCGGAACAAATTAGCAATTGAAAATTCTATCAATAATGAGTATGAAATTTTTAAAGTAAAAACGAATAACACTAGCTACGAACTATCACCAAATATCCGAACTAATTATCGCATTCAATTAAATTATAAATTTATACTAGCTGGCTTTCAATTTGCTCCAAAAATTTTCCCTAACAACAACGATAATGATTCCAAAGGAAAAACCAGTTCTTTCAACTTAAAAATAAAATTGGTTTTAAAACACTGGTTCACAACTCTACAATATTCAGACATTCAAGGTTACTACTTAAAAAACAGCTCAGATTTTACCAGCATTCCAGAAAATAACTTCATTCAATTCCCTGATTTACATTATACCGCCTATGAAATAGAAACAGGATTTATCCAAAATTCAAAATTCTCTTATAGAAGTATCACCTCACATATGGAAAGGCAATTAAAAAGTGCAGGCACCTTCCTTCCTGTTCTAAAACTAAGACAGTACACAATAGATGATCTATCATCCAACATAAACACTCAAAAATCAGACAACCTTGAATTCACCATTGGCCCCGGTTACGCCTATAATTTTGTACTCAAAGAAAATTTTTATGCCACCATTGGTGCACTCGTAAGCATAGGAAACATACATACCAAATTGACAACAAGAAGTACTGCAACCAGCAATCTAAGCTATCAAAACAATTTACTCACGCAATGGCAAGGAAAAATAGGTACGGGTTACAATGGAAAAAAATTCTACAGCGGTATCTTTGCTACCCTTTCAGATACGCACTACAAGCAACAACATACAACCGCTAGAAACAATGAAACAAGAGTCTTTTATAATTTATTTTTTGGATTAAGAATAGACTCTCCAAAATTCTTAAAGAAAAACGTTTCTAAAATAGAAGGCAAACTTCCATTGTAATCGCAAAAAAATAATTGTATTTTCCCCTTAC
Source organism: Flavicella sp. IMCC45537 (assembly GCF_057197705.1). Lineage (NCBI taxonomy): Bacteria > Pseudomonadati > Bacteroidota > Flavobacteriia > Flavobacteriales > Flavobacteriaceae > Flavicella > Flavicella sp. IMCC45537. Next base: position 538,139 of record NZ_CM170067.1, on the reverse strand, counting down.
CAAACCACCTTTGTTTTATGAAAAAACTTATTATTATTTCGTTGTTACTAAGTACACTATCTTGTGCTTCTGATAAAAAAGAGTATAAAAAAAATGGAATAGTTGAGAATACCACAAAGACACAAGAAACACCAATAGCTTACGAAAAAAGAAGCTTGGATGACATCAAAAAATCTGGAGTCCTAAAGGTTTCAACTACCTATAGTGCCACTAGTTATTTTCTCTACAAAGGAAAAACAATGGGGTTTGAATATGAGTTATTAGAACGCTTTGCAAAACACTTAGGAGTTCGATTAGAAATTGTTGTAGCACAAGATATTAATAACCTAATCCCTAACCTTCAAAGCGGCAAAGTAGACTTAATGGCTCATGGTTTGACTGTGACAAATGAGCGAAAAGAATTGATTAATTTTTCTGATTACATTTACCTAACCAAACAAGTTTTAGTACAGAAAAAACCGAATAATTGGAGATCCTTAAAATGGAGCACACTTGAGCGTTCTGTTATACATGACCCCATGGAGCTTTTGAATGACACCGTCTCTGTAAGAGCAGAAACATCCTATAGAGAAAGACTAGAGAACTTGTCCGAAGAACTGGGAGGTACCATCCACATTGACACCCTAAACGGAGAACTAACCACCGATGAGATCATTAAAATGGTTGCAGAAGGTAAAATTAAATACACCGTTGCAGACGATAATATTGCAAAAATCATGGCGTCCTATTATCCTATTTTAGATATTGATGTTCCCATCAGTTTTTCACAAAGAACAGCTTGGGCCACTAGAAAAGAATCTACCGAGTTACTTGCAGAACTAAACAAATGGCTAAAAAAAGCGAAGAAAAATGTAGACTATTATGTTATCTACAACAAATACTTCAAGAATAAAAAAGATTTTAAAAAACGTATCAAAAGTAGCTTTTACAGTATCAACACAAACAAAATCAGTATTTATGATAATTTGATCAAAACAGAATCTAAAAAAATCGGCTGGGACTGGAGACTGGTTGCTTCATTGATCTATCAAGAATCTCGATTTGATCCCAAAGCAAAATCATGGGCAGGTGCAGGTGGTTTGATGCAAATAATGCCCTCTACTGCCAAAGAATTAGGAGTCCCTAACAGATCTGACCCAAAGCATAGCGTGCAAGGAGGTACTAAATATTTAGCATCTCTTTATAACAAATTTGAAGAAGCAGAAGACAAAACCCAACGACAAAAACTAACAATGGCCTCCTACAATTGCGGCTACTATCATGTACTAGACGCTCAAAAACTGGCAACAAAAAGAGGATTGAATAAAAATATCTGGGATGATAATGTTGAACAAATGATCTTAGATTTAAGTCATAAAAAACATTTTTCCGATCCTGTGGTTAGTTATGGATATGTAAGAGGAATTGAACCATATAACTATGTGTCGCAAATTTACCAACGTTACAACCATTATAAAGAATTTATAAAAGAATAGGGATAAATGTATAAAAGCCTTTTATTTTTGTATGTTTAATAGCTCAAAATCAAAGCCAAAGAATCAGATATGAAATCTATAGTAACCATCGCAATATTTTTTATTGGAAGCACTTTATTTGCACAGCAATACGAAGAAAAAATTGCTGAATTAAGTTGTACATATATCCAAGATATTGATATTAAAGAGGACATAGACAAAGGCATGAAAAAATGTATTTTGCAAGCCAAATTTGAAATTGAACAAGAATTTCCTGAATTAAAACCTAAGGTTTCTATAGAAGAACTTAGAGAAAAATACAAAAACGTTTTTGAGTTACTTACCAAAAACTGCAGCACACTTACTACCAAAAGGTCAGAACGCAAAAAATATTTAGCCTACACTCCCTCTTCTAATAAGGAAGCAACATTTAACTACCTAAAAGGAGATAAACTCATCACGGAAAAAAAATACGCTTCTGCCATAAGCGCATATAAAAAAGCTATTAGGCTTGATGAAAGTTTTGTAATGGCCATGGACAAACTTGGTATTGCTTATATGTACAATAACGAGCAAAAAAAAGCCATCAAATCATTTAAATCTTCCTTAAAAATTTTTCCAGAAGGAGATGTAGCCTTATTGAATCTGGGAGAACTTTATTACCAACTTGAAGACAACAAAGATGCTTCTGTCTATTTTAGTACACTTACAACTCACTTCCCACAAATGTCCAATGTTTATTTAGGATTGGCTAAAACAGAATACAGAGATGAACTAAACGAAGCTGCCTTATTACACTCGATAAAAGCATTGCAATACACACCAAAAACTGCATTAACTGAGATAGAAAAAGCAAACACATTAATTGATTCTATCCATGCAACGATGCATGCAAAAAATCAAATGGAAGCCTTTAATGCAATTGCTAAAGAACATAACTTCACATATAACTCAAAAAAATAATTTGATATGAAATCTATCCAATTCTTGCACACTGTTTTATTCTGGCTAAAAGAACCTGAAAAAGAGGCTCATACTTTCGAAAAATGCCTGAAAACTTTTATTGAAGACTCAAAATATGTAGATCTATCCTTTTATGGAACTTCACCGAAAGCAGAACGAGATGTTGTAGATGACTCCTTCAGTTTTAAACTCACCGTAGGATTCACCTCTAAAGAAAGACATGATGCCTACCAAGTAGAAAAAGCGCATATTGATTTTATAAATGAAGCTAGCCCACTTTGGAGCAAGGTGCTTATATATGATGGAATCAAGAGTTAAACAAAAAGAGGTTTTACAAAATGTAAAACCTCTTTCTTTATATCCTACTTTGGTAGGTGAATAATTCGTAATATCTACCTTCTTTCTCTATAAGCTCAGTATGCTTTCCAGATTCAACTATATTTCCTTTTTCTATCACTAAAATCTGATCTGCTTTTTGAATCGTACTCAATCGATGTGCAATTACAAAAGTGGTTCTATTTTTCATTAGCTCCTGCAAACTCTTTTGAATAAAACTTTCACTTTGTGTATCTAGATTCGAAGTTGCCTCATCTAGAATAATAATTTTAGGATCTGCTAAAATAGCTCTAGCAATAGAAATACGTTGTCTTTGACCTCCTGAAAGCTTCACTCCTCTTTCTCCAATTACAGTTTCTAAACCTTCTTCAAAACGATCAGTAAACTCATTTACATATGCGCCTTTCACGGCTGCCAACAACTCCTCCTCACTAGCCTCTGGTTTTGGAAACAAAATGTTTTCACGAATGGTACCTTCATATAAAAAATCATCTTGTAAAACCACGGCCAAATTTCTTCGAAAGCTACTTAAATTAACAGTAGACATATCAATTCCATCCAAAAGAACGCTACCTGAACTAGGGTTTAAAAATGTTGCTGCTAACCCAGCAATAGTGGATTTTCCTGATCCTGAAGAACCTACTAATGCTGTAACAGAACCTGCTTTCGCTGAAAAACTAATATCATGTAAAACTTCCTTATGCTCTTCATAACTAAATGAAACATTTTCAAAATCAATTTTACCTTCGATATTTTTTAACACCACTTTTCTTTGCTCTGGATCATCTTCCTCATCCATCTCCATCAATTCTTGAGTTCTATCTAGGCCTGCCATAGCTTCTGTCAATTGACTACCAATATTACTCATTTGAACAATCGGTGCAATCATAAACCCTAAAAACAAGGTAAAAGAAATAAATTCACCATAAGTCATCGTATTATCCATCATAAAATAGCCACCAATTCCCATGATTCCGGCAGAGGCCAATCCTAATAAAAATGTAGAAGAACTTGTTATTATCGCCGTCGCAGTCAAACTCTTCTTTACATTCAGAAAAATACGTTCTACCCCTTTCTCAAACGATTTACTTTCTTGTTCCTCCGCATTAAACCCTTTGATCACACGAATTCCATTTAAAGTTTCTGTCAGCCTTCCTTTTACCTCGGCATTAATCTTTCCTCTATCTTTAAAAATCGGTCGGATATACCCAAAAGCTTTTAATGCTACAAATGCAAAAATCAAAACAGGTACTAAAACACAGACAGTCATCAAGGCATTAATTCTTATCAGAACTACAAGAGAAATAATCGCCGTAAAAGAACCTCCTACCAATTGAACCAACCCTGTTCCAACTAAATTTCGCACACCTTCCACATCAGACATTACTCTAGAAACCAAAGCCCCGGATTTGTTATTATCAAAAAAACGTATGGGTAATTTTAATAATTTTTTTTGCACCTGTGCCCTTAAAACTGAAATTAAATGCTGTGCTTCTACGCTCAATACCCTAGTTAACGAAAATGAAGATAGCGCTTGCACTAAAATAGCAAAACACACTATTCCAAGCAACAACAATAGATTTTGAATATTTTGTGATGGAATGACATCGTCAATTAACGTTTTACTTGAATATGGTAAAACCATTCCTGCTAAACTTCTTACTATAATCAGTAAAAGTCCAACAAACATAGTTTTTCTTCTTGGCCAAATATACTCTGTAAAGGCCCATTTAAAGGATACTTGTTTTTTGCTCATGCTTGAAAAGATACGAATATCAAGCCAAAAAATAAATTAGGACAAATCGTCATGGAAAGCTTATTGTTAAACTCTAAAAAAACATTTTTCCTTAAACACTTGCAAATCAAAGTATTTTGTTCTTATATTTGTGATATCATTTTGATATCACTTTAAATCTATTACTATGAACCAAGAAAAAACTATTAAACTTCTCAACGGGTATTTCATGTTAGTACTCATCTTTTTATTATTATTCGGTGGAATATTTCTATCAATAAGTAACGAAACTGGTATTTATATTCCTCTCTCATTTATCGGGCTATTCTTATCATTTGGACTTGTTTTGGTGAATCCAAACAGCTCTAAAGTATTATTACTATTTGGTAAATACATCGGAACTGTAAAAACCAATGGACTTTATTGGGCAAATCCTTTTTATAAGAAAAAGAAAATCTCATTAAGAGCAAGTAATTTTGACAGTGAACGCTTAAAAGTAAACGACAAACTCGGTAACCCTGTCATGATCAGTACTATTTTAGTTTGGCGTGTTACCAATACATACAAAGCGGCGTTTGATGTTGACAATTACGAGAACTTTGTACGTGTTCAAACAGACGCGGCCGTTAGAAAACTTGCGAGTATGTACCCTTATGATAATTTTGCAGACGAAGGACTTGCTGAAGATATTACTTTACGCTCTAGTGTAAACGAAGTAAGTGAAGCCTTAGAGAAAGAAATTGAAGAACGACTATCTATTGCTGGAATAGAAGTTCTAGAAGCTAGAATTGGTTACTTAGCTTACGCTCAAGAAATCGCAAATGCAATGCTCAAAAGACAACAAGCAACCGCTATTGTTGCAGCAAGACACAAAATTGTAGAAGGAGCGGTAAGCATGGTAGAAATGGCTTTAGAAGAACTGAATAAAAAGGAAATTGTAGTGCTAGATGAAGAAAGAAAAGCTGCTATGGTAAGTAACCTAATGGTTATTTTATGCGGTGATAAAGAAGCTTCACCTGTTTTAAATACAGGAACACTAAACCATTAATCAAGAAACATGAAAGAATATAAAGTTATCAATTGGAAAATGGGTTTTTCAAATAACAATGAAAAGCTGGAAGATGTGCTGAATGAATATGGAAGGGCTGGATGGGAAGCGAGACATATTTCTGAGAGCTCTACAAGAATTGTTTTTGAAAGAGAAAAAAACCGCTAATTATGAGAGTATTTGTGGAAGAACAACAATTCAAACAAAAATGGCTTATTACCCTACTCGCTGTCAGCAGCTTGGGGCCATTGCTTTTAGTTACTCATTTATTTCTAAATAAAAATGGAATGAATATCTATGAGTATCTTGTAACTTTGTCCATTATTATTGCTTCTGCAAGCTTGATTTTTCTTTTTAAATTAAAAACTAGAATTGATGAAAAAGGAATTCATTATCAATTTTTACCATTTCATTTTAGCAATAATATTATTTCATGGGATCAAATTAAAACAGCTGAAGTTAGAACCTACAATGCTTTTACCGAATTTGGTGGCTATGGCTTAAAAGGTGGAAGATTTTGGAAAAAATTAAATGGAACTGCCATGAATGTATCAGGAAACAAAGGAATTCAGTTGCATTTAAACAATGGTAAGAAAATTTTAATTGGCACTCAATTAGAAGCAAAAGCAAAAGAAATATTGCTGCGATATAAAAAATAATATGGCTAAAAAGAAAGCATTTGCATTACGCATCAACGAAGATATGATTAAGGCTATTGAAAAATGGGCTTCTGATGAATTTCGATCTACCAACGGACAGATTGAATGGATGCTTATGCAAAGTCTTAAAGAACATAAAAGAGCCCCTAAAAAACAAGAGGAGTAATCTAATAATTACTCCTCTTGTTTTATTTTAACAATTCAGGATAAGCCTTTTTAAATCGATTCAATCTCGGTATCGATACATTTTTTACATAGCCATTGTTCGGATGTAATTTCTCAAAATCTTGGTGGTAGTCTTCTGCTTCATAAAATTTTTCATAAGCCTTAATCTCAGTTACCATTTTATTTCTATAAACCTCTTTATTTAAAGCATCAAACATGGTTGTAGCAATTAATTTCTCTGTTGCATTTTGATAAAAAATAATACTTCTGTAAGGAGAACCAAAATCTGGATTTTGCCCAAAAGTAGTCGGATCTTGGCTTCCAAAATATACCTCAACCAAACTTTCATAACTCACAATATTGGGGTCATAATATACTGCAACTGTTTCAGCATGTCCGGTTTTTCCAGTACCCGTTGATTTATAAGTTGGATTTTTAGTATGTCCACCAGAATAACCAGATATCGCTTCTTCTACCCCATTCACACTCTCATAAATTGCCTCAACACACCAAAAACAACCACTAGCAAAATAAGCCACTTTTAAAGTTCCATTTTTTACTTTTTTCTCATAATTCTGAGCCTCTAATGAAGACATAGTAAAAAACAATCCCACTATTAGCACTACAATTTTATTATTCCTCATATTTAATTTTCATTTTAAACCTACACCATTTAGTACGCAGGTATCTTAAATAATTACAAGCAATATTAATTTTTTTTTAAATAACTAGCTCATATTCATTACAAAAAAATCTTTTTATTCTAGCAGTATTTTTTTGTTGCTTATCGCTGTTCGAATCCCTACATTTGTCTTTCAATTTTTATCACTCTATGGAACAATTTATAGTATCTGCTCGTAAGTATCGTCCTCAAATTTTTGAAGACGTGGTTGGCCAACAAGCCATTACCAATACTTTGGAGAATGCTATAAAAAACAACCATTTAGCACAAGCTTTATTGTTTACAGGACCTAGAGGAGTTGGAAAAACTAGTTGTGCCAGGATTCTTGCTAAAAAAATTAATGATGAAGATGGAACTCATGCGGATGAAGATTTTGCTTTCAATATATTTGAATTGGATGCTGCCTCTAACAACTCCGTAGATGATATTCGATCCTTAACCGATCAAGTTCGTATTCCTCCTCAAACAGGAAAATACAAAGTATACATCATTGATGAGGTTCATATGTTATCTCAAGCAGCATTTAATGCTTTTCTTAAAACATTAGAAGAACCACCTGCTCATGCTATTTTTATTTTAGCTACAACTGAAAAACACAAAATAATCCCTACCATTCTCTCTCGTTGTCAAATTTTTGATTTCAAAAGAATTGGTGTGCTAGATGCAAAATTACATTTAAAGAAAATTGCAGAACAAGAAGGAATAACGGCTGATGATGATGCATTGCATATCATTGCTCAAAAAGCAGATGGTGCTATGCGTGATGCCTTGTCGATTTTTGATAGGGTTATTAGTTTTTCCGGAAAAAACCTTACTAGAGAGGCTGTTACTGAAAACTTGAATGTATTGGATTATGATGTTTATTTTAAAACAACTGATTTAGTTTTAAAAAACAACATTCCTCAAGTACTGATTGAATTCAATTCTGTTTTAAGTAAAGGGTTTGAAGGACATCATTACATCAACGGACTGGCATCACACTTTAGAGATTTATTAGTCGCAAAAGATGCTGAAACAATCCCTCTTTTAGAAGTTGGAGATATTGCTAAAAAAAGATATTTAGAACAAGCTAGTGCGGCTTCGTTGCCTTTTTTACTTCAAGCCATTGAAAAAGCGAACGATTGTGATTTAAAATACAAGACTAGTAAAAATCAACGTTTATTAGTTGAATTGACTTTGATGCAAATTGCTTCTATAACCTTCGAGGCAGAAAAAAAAAAAGCAGTAACTACATAATACCTGCCTCATTTTTTAAATCTCAATTGGTTGAAGAAAAAATTCAAACGGTAAAAAAAGAGATCCCAAAAGAAAAATCACTCCCAGAAAGTCCTTCGCAAAATGTGGCCCCACCAAAACCGGCTCCACGAATGAGAACCGGCAAAAGGAGAACTTCTGCTCTTTCTTTAAAAAGTTTGACTGAAAAAGTTGAAGCCGTGGAAATCACGCCTGAAACTGAAATTGATAGAGATACCTTACCGAAAACTCCTTTCTCTGAAGGAAAATTGGTGAACTTATGGTCGCAGTACGCACAGCAACTTATCAAAAGAGGAGATAAAAGTTTGGCTTCTATTTTAATGGCATCCAAACCTACATTATCAGAATTCCACATTCATTATATACTTCCTAATCAGCTGATGGCTGAACAATTGGAAAGACTGAGACCTAGATTGTTGAAATTCCTAAGAGATTCGCTTAACAATTATAGTATTGATTTGACTATAAAAATTGAAGTTACCGAGGTTAAAAAGTTTGTGTATACACCGCAAGAAAAATTTGAAAAATTGCAAGAATTAAACCCAACAATAGATTTACTTAGAAATTTATTTGGTCTCGACATTTAATATCAGTTAGTTACATTTTTTTAATATCTTGCCGCCCTAACAAATATAAACTAAATGCATTCATTTGATAAAATTTTAATAGGTATTGCATTTTCCCCAAATATAGTTGCCAACATACATGAAGCCGTTCGACTGGCAAATATGTTTAACTCGGAATTAGTCTGTGTTCATGTAGGCGAAAAAACCAAGGAAAAAGAATCTAAACTGGAAAATATTTTCCAAAACGCTCCTAAACTTCATTCTAAAAAAAATTTAGTATTTCAAACAGGTAATCCTGTTGATGTTATTTTAGACACCTGCAAAACACATCAAATAGATTTGCTTATTCTAGGAGCCCTTCAAAAGGAGAATATATACAAATACTATGTAGGATCTATTGCAAGAATTCTTACCAGAAAAGCTCCATGTTCGGTACTTTTATTGATAAAACATTCAGTAGAAAGAGTTCCGTGTAAACATATTGTTGTAAATGGATTGCAAGATCCTAGAACTGAAGAAACAATTCAAACCTCCTTTTATGTCTCTCAAGGACTATCATGTCCAAAAATTACAATTGTGGAAGAGGTTACCCAACAAGAAATTCATGCAAAAGCAAATGATGATATTTCATTGCGAAAAATGAAGATCGAAAAAGAAAGGATTGCCAATAGAGAAGAAATGAGGGTTAAAGATATTCTAACTCATATTTCTGAAGAAAATAAAAATGGAATTGCTATAAAAACTCAAAGTATTTTTGGTAAAAGAGGTTATTCTATCGGTCATTATGCCCGTGTTGTGAGAGCTGACTTATTGATTATGAACGCTCCTAACAAAACAACTATATTAGATAGATTGTTTCCGCACGATATGGAGTATATATTATCTGAACTCCCAACGGATGTTCTCATTGTTAAATAACATATGGTACAAAAAGAATCTGCGCTCAAAAGTTTTATCTCCACAATTCCTAAAAATATATTTGCTGGTTTTGTAGTATCATTAATAGCATTACCACTAGGCTTAGGCTTGGCAATAGCCTCTGAAGCGCCTCCGGTAGCGGGAGTTATATCTTCTGTAATTGGTGGTATTCTGGTTGCCTTTTTAGGAGGATCTAACGTCACCATAACAGGACCGGGTAACGGGTTGGTAGTTGTACTTCTTGGAGCCATCACTACCTTAGCAGGCGGGGACTTACATCAAGGATACTTATTCACGCTTGCTGCCATTGTTTTTGCAGGTATTCTGATGCTAATACTTGGCTTTTTAAGGATGGGAAGTCTTAGTGATTTCTTTCCTTCTTCTGCTATTCAAGGAATGTTAGCAGCTATTGGTATTGGTATTCTTGCCAAACAGTTTCATGTAATGTTCGGATATATTACCATCAAAGGAACTACGATAGAATTATTATATGAAATTCCATTTACCGTGTATCACTTTTTTGTAGATACACACAACAATTATATTGCAGGTATGGAGGGTATTATGAGTTTGTTTATCATGGTTTTCTATTCTAAAATTAGAAATCGTTATTTCCAGTTGATTCCTGCTCCTATGTGGATTGTAATGTTAGCAGTTGGTTTGGCGTACCATTATGAATATTTCTTACAACAAGAATATCCTGTAGATAAAAGTTTATTGATCAATATACCCGACAATATCGTTCAAAGTCTTGCTTTTCCCGACTTTTCTAATATTTTTAGTATTAAATTTATAAATGTGGTACTTGCAATCACATTAATCTCAAGTATAGAATCGCTTTTAAGTATCAAAGCAGTAGATAAATTGGATCCCTTAAGAAGAAGATCAAATATCAACAAAGATTTAAAAGCCTTAGGGATTGCAACTACAGTGAGTGGTTTTTTGGGTGGCCTAAATGTGGTTACTGTAATTGCCAGAAGTTCAGTTGCAGCAAACAACGGAGCTTCCAATCGATCTGCCAATTTTTTTCATGCATTTTTTCTTGTTTTATTTATCCTTTTATTTCAAGATCAATTATGTAAAATTCCTTTACCTGCCTTATCTGCAATTTTAGTATATACAGGTTACAAACTAGCAAACCCAACAAACATTGCTAAAGTATTTAAAATTGGAGGTGAGCAGCTAATTATTTTTATGACTACTTTGCTCGCTACCATATTCTTCAATTTAATTATTGGAATTTTTAGTGGTATCCTGATTACATTTATCATTCATGTCATTTTAAACAAAAACTTTACTTTATTCACTCGAAACTTATTAAAGCCTAATGTTTTAATGTATAAAGAAGATGATGAGAAAAACAACTACTATGTAAGTGTTGTTAATTTCTGTACATTTTTAAATTACTCTAAACTAAAATCCAAATTGGATCAAATTCCAGAAAACGAAGATGTTATTTTAGATTTTTCTAGATGTAGCTTTGTAGATCATACCGTAATGGAAAATGTAAACGACTACATTAATACCTTTACCTCTAAAGGAGGGCATTTTGAAGTTACCGGATTAGACTTACATGGTTCACATACTGAGCACCCATTTGCTTTGCGAAGAATAAGTGCCACAAAAAGACTTGCCTCAAAAAATCTTACAAGAAGACAAAAAGCCATCAAAAATATTTCAGAGGCATTTCATTATAACTACCGTGCCCTTCAAAAAAAGCCATTTTTGTTTCTGGAAAATTATGGTTTTTTTAAATCAAAAAATATCAGTAAAATTAAAAATGTTCTCTCTAATAAAGACACCACTGTATTTGATGTGATTTATACAGAAGGGGAATTTATTGCAAAGCAGGTGGTGAGAAGTACCATGATGCACATAAAAGTGAATAAAGATATCCCTAGTTTTATATTAGACAGAGATGGTTTATTTGAATACATTTATCACCTTGCAGGTTATGAAGATATTAGAATTAAAAATCATCAAGATTTCACAAAAAGATTTTATCTTTCTGGTAACGAAACGGAAGCCATTGAAAAATTATTTAATGATGAATTAGTTTTGTTTTTTGAAAGCAATACATACTATCATATAGAAGCTTCTAAAAATGGATTATTAATTGTGTATAAAGAGAGACTTGCATCAGTAAAAGAAATCAAAGCTATGACTGATTTTGGTGTCCGTTTACAAAAAATCATAAATCAATAATTATGGGAAAGAAACAAAAAGAATTAAACGACGGAATTATTTCCTTTATAAAAGCGCAAAAATTGTTTTTTGTTGCTACCGCTGCCCCTACTGGAACTATTAATATTTCACCAAAGGGAATGGACTCTTTTAGAGTTTTAAATAATAATAAAATTATCTGGCTGAATGTGACTGGAAGTGGAAATGAAACCGCTGCTCATTTATTACAAGATAACAGAATGACCATCATGTTTACTGCTTTTGAAGGAAAACCAAATATTCTAAGACTATATGGAAAAGCAAAAATTTTCCATGAAAGAGATACTGAATTCACTGATTATATCTCGTATTTCCCTCCTTTAGCAGGGGCGCGTCAAATTATAGAATTAGATATTGAAGCTGTTCAAGAATCTTGCGGAATGGCAGTACCTTTTTATGATTTCAAAGAAGAAAGAACTCACCTCAATGACTGGGCTACAAAGCAGGGTGAAGAAAAAATAAAAGAATACCAATTAGAAAAGAACTCCACTAGTTTTGATGGTTTCGAAACACAAATAACAGAGTAAAATATGTTAGGATTAAAATTACCTACAGACCCTAGATGGGTAAACATTGCAGAAAAAAACATTGATGAAATATTAATTGATCATGCACATTGTGAGCAAAAAGCAGCCTCAACAGCGATTTCATTAATTGTTAGTTTCCCGGAATACACAGATCTTGTACAAGAAATGATTGCTTTGGTAAAGGAAGAAATGAGTCATTTTAAGTTAGTGCTTGATAAATTAGTTGCTAAAGGCGTAACCTTGGGTAGAGATCGAAAAGATTTATACGTTGTTGAATTATTAAAATTCTTTCCTAAAGGAGGTTCTAGAACAGATCAATTGGTACACAGACTTTTGTATGCTGCTTTGATTGAAGCTAGAAGTTGTGAACGTTTTAGATTATTATCTGAAAATCTTGAAGACAAAGAATTAGCAAAATTCTATAGAGATTTAATGGTCTCTGAAGCAAATCACTACACTCTATTTTTACAATTCGCCAGAAATTATGGTGATGTAAATCAAGTAAATGAAAAATGGAATGCTTTGTTGGAATACGAAGCAAATATTATGAAGGATTTAGGAACTACACAATCTATACACGGTTAGAAAAATGAATTCTAAGGAACTAAAAGAATTTTTAGATACTAAGGTTATAGAGTACAACACCTTAGATTTTATAGATTCTGACCCAGTACAAATCCCACATCTATATACTCAAAAAGAAGATATAGAAATTGCTGGTTTCTTAGCTGCAACAATTGCTTGGGGTAAAAGGGAAATGATTATAAAAAACAGTCATAAAATGATGGATTTCCTTGGAAACTCTCCTTACGACTTTATTTTAAATCATACGGAAGAGGATTTGTCCAAAATCGAACACTTTGTGCATAGAACCTATAACTTAGAAGATTTCAAATTCTTTATTCGTTCCCTAAAAAACATTTACCTCAATCATAATGGATTAGAAGGTGTTTTTACAAAAAATCAAACTCAAGATTCCTTACAATCAGCTATTCATGAGTTTAAAAAAGTGTTTTTTGAAATTCCTCATCTTCCTAGAAGTACCAAACATGTCTCCGATCCTAAAAATGGCTCCGCTGCTAAACGAATTAACATGTACCTTAGATGGATGGTTAGACAGGATACAAAAGGCGTTGATTTTGGATTATGGAAAGAAATCAGTCCAGCCCTACTTTCTTGCCCATTAGATGTACATTCAGGAAATGTTGCTCGAAAACTGGGAATCCTTACAAGAAAACAAAATGACGGTAAAGCACTGTTAGAACTTGATACCGCCCTTCGTAAACTAGATCCATCCGACCCTGTAAAATATGACTTTGCACTTTTTGGGCTTGGTGTATTTGAGAAATTTTAATTATTTATTTTTTTTAATACTTCGTTACAAATCTTTTCACTGTAACTATTTATTTTCCAATGACCAGGACTCCATCCTTTTAAAAAACGATGAAAATCTGCCCATGCTACTGGATAAAGAGCACGCCATTCTTCTTCTAATTTATCAAATATTACAGAGGAGTTATTCTTTCTAAGAGCTATTTTCAATTCTGAAAAATAACGATCTAAAATTTCTTGCTCTTTACGTTCACATTCATCCTCGTAAAAACAACTCCCAACAAAATAGGCTAAATCTTTCATCCCCACTCCTCCTCCAACATATTGAAAATCGACAGCTGCAACTTCACCTGTTGAAGAAAAACAAAAATTAGCAAGCTTTGCATCCCCATGAACAAAGGTTTGGTAAGTACTATTCACCAAAATGGCATCAATATTTTTGGCATTTTGTTTCAATTTAATATCGCTCAAAACATCAAGTTCTTCAGGTCGTGTTTCTAAATGCCAATAAGTTCCCACTGTCCATAAATCTTTTGGTTTTTGATGGAGATAAGTGGCATGAAAATTTGCCAACCATTTGATACAGTTCTGCAAATGCTTTTCTGAAACATGTTGTAATCGTATTGGATATCCGGCAGCATCCATATCTTCTAAAATAATGCATATTTCTTCCTCTTTTTTTATTACACCAAAACATTTAGGAATTCTTGAAGCTTCCATACATTTTGAACTCCAGCTTTGATACCAAGAAGACTCTACCTGATAGGACTTTAACTTTCTCTGGTGAGAAATATTGGTATTCCATCCCCTCGGATGATTACCTTGTTTAGGAGGTTTAATGTGTTTGATGATTACAGTCTCTACCATTCCACCAAGCACACGATAGCGAACAATACTACCATAACCACTCCAAAGTGCTTGTATTTCCTCTAAAGGCTCTATTGTATTAGCTTTTAGCTGTTCTAAAATATCTCTTTCAAATTCTTTTAGCATAAGTTTCTAACGCTTTCCACAAATATAAAAATCAATGCATGCCTAACTTCAATATTTTTATTATTTTTAGTCATATTCCTATTGCTATTTTATGAATTTCAGATCTAAATTTCGCCTCCATAAAAACAATGGCAGCAATAATAAATTATTGTTCTATGCTTTCGTAATAGGTGTTCTTGTTGGTATAGTAAGTTCCTTTTTCAGGATTTGTTTGAATTTTATTGAGCAGTATAGAGATAAATTATTTTCTATCTCAACCACTGAGGCTAGTATTTCATGGATTTATCCAATTATTTTTATCGCAATCACTGTTTCGTTGTCTCTATTTTTAGTCAGAAAATACGCACCAGAGACCACAGGTAGTGGAATTCAAGAAATTGAAGGTGCTTTGGATGGAATCCGTCCGATGCGATGGAAAAGAGTACTACCGGTAAAATTCTTTGCATCTCTACTATCCTTAGGTAGTGGCTTGCTACTCGGCAGAGAAGGTCCAACAATTCAATTAGGTGCCAATATAGGTAAAATGGTAAAGGATATCCTTGCTCCTTCCTCCATAAAAGAAAATGCTTTAATATCCGCGGGTGCAGCAGCTGGTTTAGCTAGTGCTTTTAATGCACCTTTTGCCGGAATTATTTTTGTTATTGAAGAAATGCACGAACATTTTAAATGGAATTTTTTCTCAGTTGCTGCCATTATGGTAGGCGCAGGTACTGCTGATTTAATGGTTCGTTTGTTACTGGAACCTGCACCTAGTATTAAAATGACAATTTTTGTAAGTCCTGATCCTAGTTCCTTATGGATGTTTGCCATTCTTGGTCTGATATTTGGAATTCTCGGATATTTGTTTAATTATTTATTAATTGGTTCACTTACTCTATTTTCTTTTCTCAAGGAAAAACCAGTTATCATAATTGGAATTTTTATGGCCATTATTATAGGATCTACAGGCTTGTTTTTCCCTGAGATGATTGGTGGCGGTTATCATACTATTACACAAGTCCTCAATCATAATTTTTCATTGAGTTTTTTATTGTTTTTACTTGGCATCAGAATGTTGCTTACCATTTTTAGCTATTCTTCAGGAGTATCCGGGGGGATTTTTGTTCCCATGTTGACATTAGGAATCTTATTTGGTATGTATTATGGGATCGCAATGCAAACCTACTTCCCTAACTTTATTCAGCATCCGGGAGTATTCGCTGTAGCAGGAATGGCTGCAATTTTTGCAGCAACCGTGAGAGCTCCATTAACCGGTTTGGTGCTAGCCGTTGAAATGACTTCAAACTACGAATTAATTTTACCACTAATTATAACAACAGTAACCGCCTCTGTATTGACTACTCTCATGGGAAACAAACCGATTTACGCAACGCTACTTTCACAAACAATAACAAATACAAAAGTCAATTCTTGATTCCATTTTCATTAACTTTGACTTATGAATACACCTGAAAAAACTTTGAAAATCATTGAAACTTTCAAAGTTCCATTGCTAGAGAAAAAAACAAGACTACAAGATTTAGCTCCTGGTATGTTTGAACATATTCCAACAAAAAGTGGTGTAAAAAAAGCGCTTAAAAACAAACTTATTAAAATCAATGGTAATTGCGTTAATTCTGGAACTTTCTTGCTAGGTGGAGAAATCATAGAACTATATGAATCTAGTTCAAAAAAAAACAAACCAAAAATTGACATCCAGCTAGAAGTTATTTTTGAAGATGACTATCTAGCACTTGTAAATAAACCTGCTGGGATAACTGTCAGTGGTAATAAAAAATGGACCTTAGAAAATGCATTGTCCTCACATTTAAAAAAAAGTAGTCACCCAGACGCCTTAGTATCTCCAGAACCTATTCATCGATTGGACCATCCAACAAGTGGAATTTTACTAATTGGAAAAACGAGTAGTTCAGTAATCAAACTGAATAAATTATTTGAAGAAAAAAAAATAAACAAAACATATTTTGCCGTCTCTACAGGAAAAATGAATGCTGAAGGGGATATTAACACTCCGATAGATGCTAAACCATCAAGCACAAAATATAAAATTTTAGTTTCTGAAATTTCTGAAAAATATGAGTTTCTGAATTTGGTTAAACTATACCCAGCAACTGGTAGAAAACATCAAATACGAAAACACCTTTCTTCCATTGGAAACCCTATTCTAGGCGACTCCATTTATTGTAATCCAGAAAAACGGGCAAAAGGAAATGGTTTGTATTTACATGCCTACTCTTTAGAATTTACGCACCCCATAACGCGAGAGATTTTATTTTTTAAAGCTAGTGTCACAAAAAAATTTCAACGCCTTTTCCCATCGTTCATATTTTAATATTATGTATACAGAAGAAAATCTAAAAGAGTTATTTGAGACAAGAAAAAATAAAGAAGGATTGATGCGTTTTATCAAATCCAATCCAAATGCCTTTTTACCATTACTTGAACTTTCATTAAAAAATACTCCTGACGCTTGGAAAGCATCTTGGCTCATCGGTCATGCGATGTCTCGCAATGATTCAAGAATTTTTGGTTTTATAGATCGCTTGATAGAACAACTCCCAACCTTAAAAGAAGGACATCAAAGACAAACCATAATTATTTTATTAAAGATGGAACTTGGAGAAGAACAAGAAGGAAAACTTTTTGATATCTGTTTGAATATCTGGGAGAACATAAAACTGATTCCCTCTACTAGAATTACAGCAATGAAATTTATTTTGAGTACTGTAGATAAATTCCCAGAGCTAAAAAGTGAAATTAAACTTTGGACACAAGACCAATACACTGAAAGTCTTTCTCCGGGTATAAAACACAGTTTAAGCAAACAGGTACATAAAATTTTAGACAATTAATAAATTGTTAGTCCCTTATTAAATTATTACTTTTAAACTTATTAATTCTTTTTTTCTCATGATGAAAAATCCTTTTTCTACTTCCATACTAACATTTTGTTTGATTGCTTTTTCTTTCTTCTCAATCACTGCTCAAAATACTACAGAGATAGAAAAAATAATATACAAAGCTGAGAATAAATTAAGAGGTAAAAGCTCTATTTCAGAAATGAAAATAACCACTATCCGAGCAAGATACACACGTGAAATGAGAATGAAATCATGGACACAGGGTGAGGATCTTAGTTTAATGTATATTATGGAACCTGTACGTGACAAAGGAACAACCTACTTAAAACGAAACAGAGAAATTTGGTATTATCTTCCTTCTATAGAACGTAATATAAAAATGCCTCCTTCAATGATGAATCAGAGTTGGATGGGAACGGACTTGAGTAATGATGATTTGGTAAAGAAAACCTCACTTTCAAAAGATTTTGATCACACGCTGCTAGGTACAGAAACTATTTCAGAAAAAGACTGTTACCGCATTAAGCTAATTCCGCATGAAAATGCCGATGTAATCTGGGGGAAAATTGAACTTTGGATTGAAAAGGAAAATTATAATGTAATGAAGCAGGAATCTTTTGATGAAGACATGGAGTTGGTAAACACAATGCTAGCCTCTGACATCAAAAACATGGGAGGAGAAATAATTCCTAGTAAAATGGAATTTTTCCCTGCAGACAAACCTAACCAAAAGACATTGATGGAATATGAATCAATTGAATTTGATGTAAAAGTTCCTTCTCATTATTTTACTACTCAATATATGACCAAAATAAAAGCATAATATGAGGTTTACATTTATCATGCTCGCTTGGCGAAATATTTGGCGAAATAGAAAAAGAGCTTTTCTGACGATCTCTTCTATTGCCGCTTCGCTATTTTTTGTTCTTTTCTTACGTCAAATGCAATTCTGGACCTATGATTTTAATATCAAAAACACTGTTTCCGGAAGTGTTGGATACCTTCAAATAACTGACAGTAGCTATGTTGATGAAAAAATAATTGACAACACACTTACCTCTGACCAAATTGATTTAAAAAAAATAAGAGAAATTGATGGTGTTAGTGGTGTTTATACCAAGTTTCAATCGGGAGCTTTGGTCTCAACTGGACTAAAATCTAGATTTGCCGCTTTAAACGGAATCAATCCATTAACCGATAATAAATTACTAAAGCTAGACAGAAAACTAAAAAAAGGTGCCCTACTCTCGCCTGATGATAAAGCGATATTAATCACAGAAAGAATGGCAGATTATTATAAGGTTACTGTTGGTGACACTTTAGTTTTGATGGGCCAAGGTTATCAAGGGTATACGGCTGCCGGATTATATCCAATCAAAGGTTTGTTAAGTTTTTCAGTGGGTGATTTTTCTAATATGGTTTTTATGCCCATAAAAGAGGCTCAGTATATGCATGTAGCAGAAAATAGATTTACCCATGTACTGATAGATTTAGAGAACAGTAATGACCTTCCTATCGTTGCTGAAAAAATTCAAAATGAACTAACAGATCCCTTGCTAAAACTTAGAACATGGATGGAGGTATTACCTGGATTAAAACAAGGATTAGAATTAGATGCTAATTCTGGATTAATCATTTCTGGTATACTTTATATGATTGTTGGTTTTGGAATTTTTGGAACCATTGTGATGTTATATAACGAAAGAAAATTTGAATTCGGTGTGCTTTCAGCTATCGGAACAGGAAGGAGTAGTTTGATATTTATCACCATGACAGAGTTATTTTTACTAGCCAGTATTGGTGTGCTCTTTGGTAACTTGATAGCCATGCCATTCTTATATTATTTAAATAACAACCCAATAGAATTAGGCGGTGAAGCTGCCAAAGCTATTATTGATCAAGGTTTTGAACCTTATGTGGGAACAGGAATGTTTTTAGAGGTATTTTTAGCAAATTCCTTTGCTGTATTGGCCATTGCAGGAGTTGCTTCTACCTATATTATTTTTAAGTTGATAAAAATCAACGCAATTGAATCCATGAAACAGTAAATTATGAAAACCATTATAAAAATTGCTTGGAGAAATTGTTGGAGAAACCCTTTGCGTACTTCAATTGTCATTCTTTCTATAGCTTTAGGAATATGGAGTTCCATTTTCTTGATGGGCTTTTCTACAGGCTTAGTAAACCAGCGGGTTGATAAAATGATTCATTTAGAAATCGGTGATATCCAAATACACTCTACCACCTATGATGTAGATGGAGATATTACAAACACTATTGAAAATATTGAAAACCTAATTCAAACCTTGGATAGCAATCCTGACATTCATTCCTATTCCTCCAGATTTAAAACAGAAGCCTATGCAGTAAGTCCACACGGCCAGATGGGAGTGAAACTACTTGGGGTTGATGCCAAAGCCGAACAACAGGTTTTAAATTTAGAAACAAGATTACTCGAAGGTACTTTTTTAGAATCTAACAATACCTACCCTATATTGGTTGGTAAAAAACTAGCAGAAGAATTACACCTAAGGATGAACTCAAAAATTCAATTGAATTTTACAGATCCTAATACGATACAAGTTTCAAAAAATTTTAAAGTTTGTGGCATATTTAATGCAGGAAATGAAGCCTTTGATGCAACTACAGTATTCGTTCCCAAAAACACGATTCAAAAAATTATTGGATCCGTGCCAACCCATGAAATTATTATCAAAACAAAACACGAAACACAGGCCGCGCAAATTGCACAGAACCTTCAACAAAAACATTCTGAAAGTTTAATTGAAAGTTGGAAAACTCGTTTTCCTGAGATTGCCTATGGTGTAGAAATGATGGATTCTACCATGTACATCTTGATGTCCATAATTATTGCAGCTTTGCTGTTTGGAATTATCAATACACTCACCATGTCTATTTTAGAAAGAAAAAAAGAACTGGGAATTTTAATGGCCGTGGGTATGAAAAAATGGAACATTCGCTTGATGATTGTTTTTGAATCACTAGTATACGGTATTGTGGGAGGTCCTATTGGAATTTTATTAGGCTTTCTAACCATGCAATATTTTGGAAATAAAGGCTTTGATTTATCCGGTTTTGGACAAGGTTTGGAGTCGTTTGGCTATGATCCTATGGTCTATTTTGAAATTGACCCACAGTACTACATAATCTATACACTTTACATTCTTTTTGCAACGTTTATTGGTGGGTTTTATCCGAGTAGAATTGCAACGAAACTAAATCCCATAGAAGCCATCAGGTCTATTTAATACAAGAATTATGAAAAAAGTAATTGAAACAATCAAGGTTCATAAAATATTCGGTGAAGGTGATATCGCTGTACATGCCTTAAACGATGTATCTATTCAAATCAATGAAGGTGAATTTACAGCATTGGTTGGTCCCTCTGGTTCAGGAAAAACAACTTTACTCAATATGATTGGCGGTTTGGATAGTCCAAATTCTGGAAATATTATTCTAAACAATCAAGATATCGCAGAACTGAACAAATCGGAAATGACAAACTTCCGTCAAAAAAATATAGGTTTTGTTTTTCAAGCTTATAATTTAATTCCTGTTTTATCTGCCTATGAAAATGCCGAGTTTATTATGCTTTTACAAGACATCCCTAAAGAAGAGAGAAAAGAAAGAGTTTATAAACTATTAAAAGAAGTTGGCTTAGAAGGAAAAGAAGACAGCAAGCCAGGTGAACTTTCTGGCGGACAACAGCAAAGAGTGGCCGTTGTGAGAGCTTTGGCTGCAAAACCGGCCTATATTTTAGCAGATGAACCTACAGCTAACTTAGACAGTACCTCTACAAAAGATCTTTTGGATTTAATGGCTAGATTAAATGAGGAAGAAAATATGACTTTTGTGTTCTCTACACATGATCAAAGAGTGATTGATAGAGCCAAAAGAGTTATTTATTTAGATGATGGAAAAATTGTAAATGATGAACAACGTTAAACGCTTTTGCTTACTCATTTTAATATACAGCTCATGCACCTGTTTTGCGCAAGAAAAAAGTGCATTCAAAGAGAATTTATCTTTTAGGGGATATCTAAAGTATATGCAGACTCTTGGATTTGTAGCAGAATCTGATTTAGCAGTTGACAATCTTATTCACAACCGTTTGAATTTTGCATATGATCTTGGCCAAGGACACAGAATTGTAACGGAATTAAGAAATCGTATTTTTTACGGAGCCTCTGTATCATCCATACCCAATTACGGAAAACTAATCAACGAATACGACGGCGTTCTTCCTTTTGAATTTTTAATTATTGGAAATAGTAATATTGTTATGAGTACCATTATTGACAGAGCCTATTATCAATATTCTAGTGAAAAAACACAATTAAGACTTGGTAGACAACGCATCAACTGGGGCATAAATACTACTTGGAATCCGAATGATGTTTTCAACAGTTATAATATCTATGATTTTGATTATGAAGAGCGTGAAGGTGCAGACGCTGTGAGATTCTCATATTTCCCTACTTATATGTCTAGCATAGATTTTGCCTATAAATTTACAGGGGACTGGAAGACAGATATCTTCTCAGCAATGTATAAATTCAATACCATGAATTATGACTTTCAATTTTTAGCAGGTAAATTTCAAGAAAAAATTTCTGTAGGAACTGGGTGGGCAGGAAGCATCAAAAGTATTGGATTTAAAGGGGAATTAACCGTATTTAAACCTTATGAAAATAATGAAGAGGCAACCAATACCTCCTTTTCTACCAGCTTAGATTATTCCTTAAAAAATGGAACTTATTTAATGACCAGTTATTTATTTAACTCCTCAGGTACAAACTTAGTTTCTGACGCTGTGAACGATGTGTTTGAAGTTCCCAATGCAGAATATTTAATGCCTGCAAAACACAACATCATGGGAACCGCATCCTATATGTTTAGTCCTATTTTTACAGGCTCTTTGATGACAGTATATAGTTTTGGTGTAAATAGTTTATCAATTGCACCTACCACTACTTTTAGCATCATGAATAATCTAGACTTGGATGTAATTGGTCAGTTTTTCTGGCAAGAATTTTCCACCAGTTCATTTCAAAATGTTGGTAACGGAATTTATTGGAGATTCAAATGGAGTTTTTAAAATGAAAAAAATTAGCATTCCCTCCGCTCCTACTTTTTTGCTGCTCATTTGTGCCTTTGTTGTTGGGCTTACTTGGTTCATTCCTGCAGGATCCTATGATACCTTAGCTTTCGATTCTGAAGACACTACCTTTATCATTCATTCTCAAGAAACGGATAAAAAAATAAAAGCAAATGAACAATCTTTAGATTCTTTGCAAATTGTAATTCCCTTAGAAAAATTCACATCAGGTGCCATTTGGAAACCCATTACCATTCCAAATACTTACCAACAACTGGAATCAAAACCTCAAAATATAATTGCTCTATTAAAAGCCCCTATCAAAGGAATCATAGCTGCATCTGATATAATATTTTTAGTTCTCATTTTAGGAGGATTGATTGGAATTATGAATTTTACTGGTGCTTTTGATGCCGGAATATCTTGGCTTGGAGATACTTTACAAGGAAAAGAATACTTGTTAATTATCTTCACGACAACTACAATTGCCATTGGGGGAACTACTTTTGGCTTGGCCGAAGAAACCATCGCTTTTTATCCAATTTTGATTCCCATATTTTTAGCTGCTCAATACGACGCTATGGTTGCCTTAGCTTGTATTTATATTGGGTCTAGTATAGGAACCATGTTTTCTACCACAAATCCATTTAGTACCATCATTGCCTCAGATACAGCTGGTATCAGTTGGACAACTGGAATCGAGTTACGCCTATTATTTCTAGTTTTAGCAACCGCAATATGTGTCATCTATATCATTCGATATGGTAAAAAAGTTCAAAAATCACCAGAATCTTCACTGATTTACGATCAAAAACAAGAAATCGAAAATCAATTTATGAGCATTCATAAAAAAGAATTGAATTTGCGTTTAAGATCCATACTATTAGTTTTTATTAGTTGTTTTATAATAATGATCTATGGAGTTTCTAAATTAGAATGGTGGTTTTTAGAAATGACCACTGTCTTTTTTTCTGGAGCGATACTGATCGGTTTCCTAGGAAAGATAAATGAAAAAATATTCGTTTCAACTTTTGTAAAAGGTGCAAGTGAACTTTTAGGAGTCGCATTCATTATTGGTATTGCAAGAGGAATTTCTATTGTTATGGATGATGCTATGATCAGTAATACCATACTTTATTATGCCAGTGAGCTTACTTCAAATATGCCTCAAAGTCTATTCGCTAATCTATTAGTTTTTATCTATGGAGCCTTGTCCTTTTTTATACCATCCTCATCCGGAATGGCGGTTTTAACAATGCCAATTATGGCACCTTTAGCTGATAGTTTAGGTTTTGGAAGAGAAATAATTGTCAATTGTTATTTATATGGCATGGGCTTATTTGCCTTTATCAATCCAACAGGTTTAATTTTAGCTTCTCTAGCTATCGTTAATGTTGGTTACGATAAATGGCTAAGATTCATTATGCCATTAGTTTTTGTTTTACTAATTTTTGTACTAGTTATAACCACGCTATCGGTAGAATTTTAATTTATAAATCACACCTCAATCTGAAAGATTAGTGTAAGTTTGTGTCTCTAAAAAACATCAATAAACTCATGAGTATATTATCCGAATTAGAATCAAGAAGTGGAAAAACCTGTGAACTTTGTGGTTCCACACAAAGCTTGGCTGCTTATCAAATTAAACCAATGAACACAGGAGGTATTGATGAAAATATTTTAGCCTGTACAACTTGTATAGAACAAATTGAAAACCCTGATAGCACAGACCCTAATCATTGGCGTTGTTTAAATGACAGTATGTGGAGTGAATTTGATAGTGTTAAGGTGATCGCTTGGCGCATGTTAAATCGTTTAAAAAACGAAGGATGGCCGCAAGATTTATTAGATATGATGTATCTAGAAGAAGATATTTTAAAATATGCTGCCGCTACAGGAGAAGGCTTAAGCGAAGATGAAAAAATTATTCATAAAGATTGCAACGGTGCTTTGCTTAGCAATGGGGATACTATTACCCTTACGCAGGATTTAGATGTAAAAGGTGGTGGGAATTTTACGGCAAAGCGAGGTACTGCGGTACGTAATATATCATTAACGCACGATAATGCAGAACATATTGAAGGTAGAATCAACGGAGTACATATCGTTATCCTAACAAAATTTGTAAAAAAATCTTTCCCTAAAGAATAATTACTTTTCATAAACATCATAAAAAAGGCGATTTCAATACAATGGAATCGCCTTTTTTATGATCTAATGTTTTGAATTTATTTTCTATTATTCCAAACAGAAACAATTACGTACAGTAAAATAATCAACGGAATCGCAATAAATTTTAATCCAATTAACATCAACATTGAAACTCCTAAAAACACAAATTTATAGCTATTGTCCTTCCATGAAAAATTTTGAAATTTCAGAGCAAACAATGGAATATCTGCATTTAGCAAATACGAACATAAAATTGATATCGCTACCAATACATATGCGTTTTGTAAAAATTCCGTAAAAATTTCAATATTGCTATAAGCCAAAATCCAAGGCAAGGAAACAATCAGTAAAGTATTTGCAGGGGTCGGTAGCCCAATAAAAGATGAACTTTGTCGTGTATCAATGTTAAACTTCGCTAACCTATATGCGGATGCCAGAGGAACTAACAAACCGATAAATGGCAAAAACTCAAAACCTTCACTTTGAAACAAGGTTTCAATAGGGACATTTGTTGTGGATCTTAAAATTAATTGAAATAAAACGATTCCAGGTACCAAACCAGAGGTTACCATGTCCGCTAATGAATCTAATTGCTTTCCTAACTCCCCTTGTACATTAAGAACCCTAGCGGCAAACCCATCAAAAAAATCAAATACGATACCTATGATTACGAATACACCTGCTAATTCTAGAGCTCCAAATATTGCATAAAAAACAGCAATAATCCCTGATAATAGATTTAAAAGCGTAATTGTATTGGGAATATGTTTCTTGATATTCATTTTTTATTTTTTTGTAAAAATAGACAATCCCTCATAAAATCATAATCTTAAATTTTTAAAGTTTCTCGACTTAAAAAATTACATGTCTCTTTCATCTAATCTCTCAATATTCTCTAGTATCTTTGTATTAACATTCAGTCTATGCCACTAATTAATACTTCCTTTAAAGCCTCATTTCCGTTTACCAATAGTCATTTCAGTACCATGTACCGAACGTTGTTTACAAACCCTTCGGCTAGCTTTAATAGAAAAAGAATAGAGACACCTGATGGTGATTTTTTAGATCTAGACTTCGCTACCTGTAACTCAAAGCAGGCTGTACTTGTAATTCATGGTTTAGAAGGAAGCTCTGAATCAAAATATGTCTTGACCACAACTTCTTTCTTGAATAATCATAATTATGATGTAATCGTTATTAATTTAAGAGGATGTAGTGGTCAATTAAACAATAAATTCAAAGCCTATCACACTGGTGAAACAGGAGATTTGCATTATGTTTTAAACCATTTAGCTACCCACTATGACTATCAAAATATTTCATTACTCGGTTTTAGTTTAGGAGGCAATGTTGTTTTAAAATACGCAGGAGAACAAAAAAATAATTTGAACGCTCTTGTTAATAAAGTGATCTCTATTTCTGCTCCTTGTGATTTAAAAGGTGCTTCTATAGCATTGGCAAAAAAAAGTAATTTTATTTATATGAAACGCTTTTTAAAAACGTTAGTATCAAAAGCATTGCAAAAGGCGGCATTATACCCTGATAAAAAATTGGACATTGACACATTAAAAAAGGCGCAAAATTTTGCAGATTTTGATTCCTTATTTACCGCTCCTTCATTTGGATTTAAAGACGCAGAAGATTACTGGGAGAAAGCGAGCTGCAAGTCTTTTTTAAAAGACATTAAAGTCTCTAGTTATTTATTAACAGCAAAGAATGATCCTTTTTTATCGGCATCATGTTTTCCAATAGAAATAGCAAAAGCCAGTGATTATTTGCATTTAGAACTAGCTGACAAAGGTGGGCATATTGGATTTGTGAAATCTTTTAGAAAAAGAAACGACCAATGGTTTGAGAGAAAAATATTGAATTATTTAAAGGATTAGCTACATTGATTTAAATACTGAACATAAATACAATATATTTGCAATAACATGGGGTAACCATGATAAAAAGATTACAATCATTTGAAAAAATTAACTTTCATTTTATTCATTTTTGCCTTTACAAACTCAATAGTTGGGCAAACAGCTCGTAAATATTCTAATGAATTTTTAAACATTGGTGTAGATGCGGCTGCTTTAGGGATGAGTAAATCTGTAACCGCTACCAGCTCTGATGTGAATTCCATTTACTGGAACCCAGCAGGTCTTTCAAAAATAAAAGTAAGTCAAGGTGCTTTAATGCATACCTCTCATTTTGCTGGAATTGCAAATTATGATTACGCTGCTGTGGCCTTAGCTCCAAAAGAAGATGATGGCCTTGTTCTAGCTTTTTCAGTAATTCGTTTTGGTGTGGATGATATATTGAATACTACACAATTAATTGATAACAACGGAAATATCGATTTCAATAGAGTAAGTCTTTTTTCTGCTGCTGATTATGCCTTTACATTTGGAGTTGCCAAGGAGATTAAATCTGTGAAAGGATTAAGTATTGGATTAAACGCAAAAATTATTCGTAGAACGATTGGTGAATTTGCATCATCATGGGGTTTTGGAATTGATGCAGGTGCGCAATACCGTTTAGAAAAATGGCAGTTTGGTTTAATGGTGCGTGATATTACAACAACGGTGAATACATGGACCATAGATTCAGAGGGCTTTGAGGATATTAAAAATGCTATTCCCGGACAAAATGATGAATTACCTACAACTACGGAATTAACAATTCCTAAAGTACATTTAGGAATTGCTAGAAATTTTGATTTTAAAAACAAAGACTTTAAATTACTGACAGAAGTAAATTTCCATACAAGATTTGCTCAAACTAATGATATTATTTCTAATGAATCCCTTAGTATAGATCCGTCCTTAGGTTTTCAATTGGATTATCAGAAATTAGTATTTTTAAGACTAGGTGTTGGAAATTTTCAAAATGTCAATGAATTTGATGACAGTACTTCTCTTAGTTTCCAACCCAATATAGGACTTGGTTTCAGTTATCATGGGATCCAAGTGGACTATGCACTATCAAACATTGCAAGTACAGGAAACGCATTGTACTCCAATACATTTTCTATTAAAGTAGATTTCGACTTTATGAAACCTAGAAAACAAAATAAATAGCATGAAAAAATTAGTACTGGCGATATTGTCAGGTATATTTTTTGCCATCTCCTGGCCAACGTATGGTTTCCCTTTATTTTTATTCATTGCTTTTGTTCCACTGCTTATTGCTGAAAAAAGCTTAAGAGATAATGGAACTAAAAAATCTAATTTAAAAATTCTTGGATTATCCTATGTTAGCTTTTTAATTTTCAATGCAATTACTACGTGGTGGTTGTATTACGCAACTCCATTTGGAATGTATTTTGCTGTTTTTGCAAATGCCTTTTTGATGAGTATTATCTTTCTTTTGTATCACATCATTGCAAAAAAAATCTCCCAAAAACTTAGTCTATGGATGTTAGTGTGTTTATGGATTGGTTTTGAAAAATTCCATTTAAATTGGGAACTATCATGGCCTTGGCTCAATTTAGGAAATGGATTTTCAGAATACTATAAATGGATTCAATGGTATGAATATACAGGAACCTTTGGAGGTACGCTTTGGATTTGGATTGTCAATATTTTATTTTTCTATGTGGCAATCGATTTTCAAAAACACAAAAACTACAGACTGTTAATCAAGACTAGCTTACTACCACTCTCGGTTATAATTATCGGAATTTTTTCATCACTTTACCTCTACGATACTTTTAAGGAATCTGAGGAAAGTGTAAATGTTATAGTATTACAACCTAATATTGATCCTTATACAGAGAAATACAAAACTACCAATTATGGTATGGCTCAAGATTTAATTGACTTAACCCAAACAAAACTTGATTCTAATAATTACTTTGTGATAGCGCCAGAAACAACCCTATCGAAACCTGTACAACTCAATAAATTCAAAAGAACGAAAGAATATTTTAAATTAAATAGTTTTGTACTTTCAAATCGTAATGTAGCTTTTTTATCAGGAATTACCTTTTATGATAGTTTTGATTCAAACCAAAAGCCTAATGCCACGGCAAATTATTTTAGAAATAGCAAAAACTGGTATAACAGTTACAACTCCTCTATTTTTCTTAGAGCGAAAAAAGAATTTGAGTTTTACCATAAATCAAAATTAGTAGTTGGTGTAGAACACATACCTTATCGAAATATTATTTCACCGCTATTAGGTGGGTATATGATTGATTTAGGTGGTTCTGTTTCTACTTTAACGACACAAAAAGAAAGACAGGTTTTCACTTTTAATAAAAATACCTTAGCTCCGGTGATTTGTTATGAATCCGTATACGGAGAATACGTTACAGACTATGTTAAATTGGGTGCCAACTTTTTAGCAATCATTACCAACGATGGTTGGTGGAGTACCAGTCAAGGACACAAGCAACATTTAAGCTTAGCTAGACTAAGGGCTATTGAAAACAGAAGAAGTATTGCTAGATCAGCCAATACAGGAGTATCAGCCCTTATCAATCAAAAGGGAGATATTATGCAAAGTATAGCGTATGGAGCTAAGGGAGCGATAAAAGGCTCTATTAAGACTAATTCAAAAACTACTTACTATACGGAACAAGGCGATTATATATTTAGAATTGCCATGTTGGTTATGGGAATCGTTCTCCTTACTTCTTTTACCAAAAGAAAACAAAACTAAAAACAAAAAAAGTCCTGATCTTAAATCAGGACTTTTTTTTGTTATCGATTTCTTCCATAAACCTCTACTATTACTATCAATGGTTCATTTATAGTTTTAAAAAAAAATAATAGCTCCAAAAAAGAAAATCATATCTAAATCGCTTTTTATTATATTTACGTATTAACCAAATCAAATTGCATGAAATATATTGTAGTAATTCCCCTGCTATTCCTAACATTTATCTCATTTGGACAAAAAGAATTTTACACAAAACAAGACAGTCTGCGTGGTAGTTTAAACGAATATAGAAGTTGGTGGGATCTGCAAAAATATAATTTAGAAATAGATGTTGATCTCTCTCATAAATCTATCGCTGGTCAAAATACTATCACATACAAAGTAATCAGAGAGGCGAGAATCATGCAAATTGATCTTCAATACCCTATGTTGATTACAGAAATATTACAAGATGGTCAATCGCTAAAATTTAAAAAAGAAGGAGCCGTTTATTATATCGAATTCACAAAAAAACAAAACCTTGATTCCGTAGAGACTGTTAAGATTAAATTCCAAGGAACTCCTAAAGAAACGACAAAAGCACCTTGGGAAGGAGGTTTTACTTGGGCAAAGGACAGCAATGGTTTTGATTTTATTGCCACAGCCTGCCAAGGTGATGGTGCTAGTTTATGGTGGCCTTGTAAAGATCATCTTTCCGATGAACCGGATTTAGGAATGGAACTTTCTTATACTGTTCCTCAACATTTAGTTGCAGTTGGAAATGGTAGGCTTGTAGAAACCAATTTCGATAGTATAAAAAAAACAAAAAGCTACCATTGGAAAGTTATCAACCCAATAAACAATTATGGAGTTCAAATGTCAATAGGGAATTATGTCTCCTTTTCTAACACACATCAAGGTGAAGCAGGTGACTTATATTGCGACTACTATGTGTTAAAGCAAAATTTCTATAAAGCGAAAAAACAATTCAAACAAGTAGATAAAATGCTACAAGCCTTTGAGTTCTGGTTTGGTCCTTATCCTTTTTATGAAGACGGATACAAAATTGTAGAAGTTCCTTATTTAGGGATGGAACATCAAAGCGCGGTGAGTTACGGAAACAATTATGATAATGGATACCGAGGTACTGATTTAAGTGGTTCTGGTTGGGGGCAAAAATTTGATTTTATTATCATTCATGAATCGGGTCATGAATGGTTTGGAAATAACATCACCAACAAAGATATTGCTGATATGTGGATCCACGAATCTTTTACTAATTATTCTGAAGTGATGTATCTAGATTATTTTTATGGACTTAAGGCAGGAAATGAATATGTTCAAGGTATTCGAAAGAACATAAAAAATGACAAACCTATTATCGGTCCTTATGGAGTAAACCAAAGAGGTTCTGAAGACATGTATTATAAGGGAGCAAATATGTTACATACTATACGATATGTGATAGGAAACGAAGGTACTTGGCGACTTCTTTTAAGAGGATTGAATCATCAATTTTATCATAAAACTGTAACAACAGAGCAAATCGAAGCTTATATCTCTGATTTTACAAAAACAGACTTTTCTTCCATCTTCAACCAATATTTAAGAACTACACAAATACCAACCTTAGAATACAAACTCGGAAAAAAATATGTAAAATACCGTTGGACAAATTGTGTACCGGATTTAAAATTACCAATCCGTATTTATATAAATAATGTACAACATGTTATCAAACCTGCATTGGAATGGAAAAAAACCAAGTTCAACTACAAAATAAACACATTCGCAATAGATCAGAATTACTATATCAACAGCAAAAAGATGAATTGATTATTTGTATTTGGCAGCCAAACTTTTAGCTTCTGGAATAAACGCTTGTAATTCTTTAATTCGTGTGTCATTCGATGGGTGTGTACTCATAAATTCAGGAGTACTACTAGATCCAACTTCTTTCATGCGTTTCCAAACATTCACTGCCTCCTCTGGATTATATCCTGCCATGATCATAAAAACCATTCCTAATTTGTCTGCTTCTGTTTCATGCTGACGACTAAATTTAAGCATTCCAAGTTGCGAACCTAAACCATAGGCCATATTCCACATCATTTGATCCTGAGTCTCTTGTCCTGAACTTCCAGCAGCCACTGCTACCGCACCCATTTGCTGAATCTTTTGGGAAGACATTCTTTCTTGACCATGCTTAGCAAAGGCATGTGCTACTTCATGTCCCATAATCGCTGCAATACCATCCGTATTTTTAGCTATTGGTAAAATCCCTGTATAAAAAACAACTTTTCCCCCTGGCATACACCAAGCATTCATTGTTTCATCTTGCACTAAGTTAAACTCCCATTCATAGCTATCTGCCTCCTTACTCATGTGATTTTCTCTCATGAATTTTGTAACTGCGATTGATATTCTTTTCCCTACTTCAGAAATCTCCTCAGATTGTTCTTTATTCTTCGATAAAGTATTTTCTTCTAAGAACGTTTTGTACTGAGCAAAACTCATTGGTAAAACTTCTTCGTCAGAAACAAAATTAAGTCTTTTCCTACCAGTAATTGGAACTGTTGAACAACTTACCACGATTAAAACAAAAGACAAAAGAGAACCGTAAAACTTCATAATATTTTTTTAACTTTGATATGCAAATATAGAATATAGATAATTAAACACGACTGTAAGTCTTCTAAAATTATCTCGTCTATATTGAAAATGTTCAACATATGAAATACCAAATATCTATAGTACTCCTAACCCTACTAACAACTCTAAATGCAGTTTCTCAAAAAAAAATAATAAAAACGGATAAAGAATGGAAACAGCAATTGTCTGAAATGGAATATTATGTTTTGCGAGAAAAAGGTACTGAAGCTCCTTCTTCTGGAAAGTATAATAAATTTTATGAGCCCGGTATTTACTATTGTAAAGGTTGTAATACTGCTTTATTTGACTCCAAAAACAAATATAATTCCTACAGTGGCTGGCCTTCTTTTGATAGATTTATAAATAAAAATGTCTCAGAAATTTCTGACAACAGTCATGGCATGAAAAGAACTGAAGTGGTTTGTGCCTTTTGTGATGGACATCTTGGACATGTTTTTAACGACGGACCCAAAACGACTGGTTTAAGATATTGTATAAATTCCGTTTCTTTAACTTTTGAACCTAAAAAATAATTTGATGAAAAAAATTACGAAATCTGAAAAAGAATGGAAAGAGCAATTGAATGAAAATGAATATTACATTCTTCGTGAAAAAGGCACAGAACGCCCTCATACTGGAAAATTTAATCTACACTTTGAAAAAGGGAGATATACATGTAAAGGCTGTGGTACTCCTTTATTTGAATCTAATTCTAAATTTGATGCCCATTGCGGTTGGCCTTCTTTTGACAAGTCTTTACCTAATAAAATAAATTATTTAAAAGACACCTCATTAAGCAGAACTAGAACAGAAATTGTTTGTAGTACTTGTGATGGACACTTGGGACATGTTTTTGAGGACGGCCCGACGAACACCGGTTTAAGATATTGTGTCAACTCGTTATCAATAGATTTTGAAAATGAAAAAAATTAAACTAATTTTACATTTCAATATAGTATAACCACATACCCCTCTTGAAAACCTATAACAATCATGAGTAAATCATGTCCAAACTGTAATTCTTCAAGTAACCGAATTAGAATTAATAGAAACCTATGGATGAAATTAATCCCGGGTTCCTACAGATATAAGTGTGCAAATTGCTACGCTACCTTTATTTATATTGTTGCTCTTAACAAATCTTTTTTGAATAAAAGACCTAGTTTTAAGATCACAATGAATACCAAAGCCTAATGTATTAAAAAATGGGAAAAGATTGTCCTTCTTGCGGATCAAACACAAGGTACAAAACAAAAAGGCCTTTGAAATTGAAAATGCTTCCTTACACATCTCTTTATAAATGTATGAGTTGCAATACTTATTATGTATATTCTCGTATAAATGATAGATCTTATGTTTATAAGAGAACCGTTTTAGCTACTAGAAATTAGCATAAATTATTTTTACTGTACTCTTTGATAGACTTCGAGTTTCTAGTATCTTTGTCGCTTTAAAAATCTATATTTAATAGTATGTTTCAAAATTTAAGCGAAAAATTAGACAAGGCTCTACATGTTTTAAAGGGTCATGGTAAAATTACTGAAGTAAATGTTGCAGAAACCCTGAAAGAAGTTCGTAAGGCTTTGATCACTGCAGATGTTAACTACAAAATTGCTAAAGATTTTACTTCTAGAGTAAAAGAAAAAGCTATTGGACAAGATGTATTGACTACCTTAAACCCTAGCCAGCTTTTAGTAAAACTTGTGAAAGACGAGTTAACGGAGTTGATGGGAGGTGAAACTGTTGGTGTAAATTTAGCTGGAAATCCTACTGTAATTTTAATGTCTGGATTGCAAGGGTCAGGTAAAACTACCTTTTCAGGTAAATTAGCAAACTATTTAAAATCAAAAAAATCGAAACAAGTATTACTTGTAGGATGTGATGTTTATCGTCCGGCCGCAATAAATCAATTGCAGGTTGTTGGTGAACAAATTGGCGTTGAAGTATATGCAGAAGTTGGGAATAACAATCCCGTAGAGATATCTCTTAACGCTATCAAGCATGCCAAAGCTACAGGTAAAAACACAGTAATAATTGATACCGCTGGTCGTTTAGCCGTTGACCAAGAGATGATGACCGAAATCTCTAACATCCATAAGGCGGTTAGTCCACAAGAAACATTATTTGTGGTTGATTCAATGACGGGTCAAGATGCTGTTAACACAGCGAAGGCCTTTAATGATTTATTAAATTTTGATGGAGTAATTCTAACAAAATTAGACGGTGATACACGCGGTGGAGCCGCTTTATCTATTAAATCTGTTGTAAACAAACCAATTAAATTTATTGGTACTGGTGAAAAAATGGAAGCTATTGATGTTTTCCATCCAGACCGTATGGCCGATAGAATTCTTGGAATGGGAGATGTTGTTTCTTTGGTTGAAAGAGCCCAAGAGCAATATGATGAAGAAGAAGCTCGAAAAATCCAGAAAAAAATTGCCAAAGATCAATTTGGATTTGACGATTTCTTAGCACAGATCCAACAGATTAAAAAAATGGGTAACGTTAAAGATTTAATGGGAATGATTCCTGGAGCAGGAAAAGCAATGAAAGATGTTGATATTGATGACGATGCTTTTAAAGGTATCGAGGCAATTATTCATTCTATGACACCTGGAGAAAGAACAGACCCTAAATCAATCAATGCTAGTCGTAAAAAAAGAATCGCAAAAGGTTCGGGAACAAGCATTCAAGAGGTAAATCAGTTGATGAAGCAATTCAATCAAATGAGTAAAATGATGAAAATGATGCAAGGTGGTGGTGGCCGCAAAATGATGCAGATGATGCAAGGAATGCGCTAAACCATTTTATAAAGAAACAAAAATTTGTACCATGACAATTTTAGACGGAAAACAAACTTCTGCAGATATTAAAGCGGAAATTGCTGAAGCAGTAGTTGAGATAAAAAACAACGGTAAAAAAACACCACATTTAGCAGCTGTTTTAGTTGGTACTGATGGTGCTAGTATGACCTATGTAGGTGCCAAAGTAAAGGCATGTAATTTAGTTGGATTTGAATCTACTTTGATTGAATTACCTGAAGAAACTACTGAAGAAAAAGTATTAAGTGTTATCGCTGACTTAAACAACAATCCTGAAATAGACGGATTTATAGTTCAATTACCACTTCCAAAGCATATAGACGAACATAAAGTTCTGATGGCTATTGACCCTGATAAAGATGTTGATGGATTTCACCCAACCAATGTTGGAAAAATGGCACTAGAACTACCTACTTTCTTACCAGCTACTCCTTATGGAATCATGGAATTATTAGAAAGATACAAGGTTGAAACTTCTGGAAAAAACGTTGTGGTTATTGGAAGAAGTCATATTGTAGGACGACCTATGAGTATACTTTTAAGTCAAAAAAGAACTGCTGGGAATGCTACCGTTACTCTAACTCATAGTAGAACAAAAAACCTAAAAGAAATTACTCAAGAAGCTGATATTATTGTTGCAGCTCTTGGTATAGCTGAATTCTTAACAGGAGACATGGTAAAAGAAGGAGTTACTATTGTTGATGTTGGAATTACTAGAGTTGACGATGCCTCAAAGAAAAGTGGTTTTAGACTTGCCGGAGATGTACACTTTGAAAGTGTTAGCAAAAAAGCTAATTTTATTACTCCTGTGCCAGGTGGTGTAGGTCCTATGACTATCGCGATGTTATTGAAGAATACCTTATTAGCTTGCAGTAGAAAATAAAAAAAAACACAAATATTAAAAAAAGCCGTTACAATTTAGTTTGTAACGGCTTTTCTTTTTCTTTCATAAAAATCTATTGCTAAAACAACTCCTACCCCAAATAAAATAAAAAGTACAGAATACCAATTTTCAACTATCCCCATATCGGGAACAAACCTCTTATAATTCTCAACAACTCCTACTCCATCATTATCCAATAAAACTACACCATTTTCTGTTGCTAAAATCTTCTCTTTCCATGGCCATACCATTCCTAAAGAACCAACAATAAAGCCAATAATCAAGGCCGTTACTATATGATTCCATCGCTTCAAAACATATCCTAAAATATGAGATAAGGTAATCAAACCGAAAAAAGACCCAAAGAAAAATGTTATTGCAATCTTTATATATTTTATATTTTTTTCAACGTCCAATACTTCAAAATGTCCCAAAATAACTGAGCTTGCTACCTCAAAAACTACATTTACACTATCTACCAAAAGCAACACATAATTTCCCATTACCATCAAAATAAAAGAGCCAGACAAACCAGGGATTGTCATACCACTAACTCCAATAACGCCACAAAAGAAAACAAACCATAAGTTACTATTTTCCGTTGCTGGAGGAAGATAACTTAATGCTGCACCAATCAAAATACCCAATAAAACAAAGCTTAAATTTTTTGTACTCCAATATTTATAGTTTTTACCTATATAATAAATAGAACCCAAAATCATTCCAAAAAAAGTACTCCACACATAGGTTTCATAACCTGTTAAAAGAAAATCTAACACTATAGATACAGAAAAATAACTAAATAGACTTCCTCCCATTACCAACAAAAGAAAAGAAATATTTAAATACTGAAACAAAGAACTGAATCTCCCTGCAATCAATAATTTAAAGGCTTTTATGTTTACCTTTCTAAAGGTGTAAATCATTTCTTCGTAAAAACCAAGGACAAAAGCTACTGCACCACCTGAAACACCTGGTACTTTATTTGCAGAACCCATTGCCAATCCTTTAAGGAAAAGAAATACTTTCTCTTTTGAACTTCGTTTTTCTGACATCAGCACATCATTTTAATCTAATTTTTTCTCTGCTTGTACTTTTTCTAAAAATAAGATAACTGCATATCCAACAATGGCCAGAACAACTGCTAATAACAGTTGGTTATCTTCGTAATCAAAAGGACTTATACTTTTTTGAAGCAATGGAACCTCCTCACCATGAGAATTCGTTCTCCATGTTAGGGTTTCTTTCCAGGGCCAAATTTTATTTAATGAACCAATAATAAACCCAGTTAATCCAGCTAAAGTCAAATTTTTAAAGTTTGAAAACAACCATTTTAAAATTTTAGAAAAACTCAATAACCCGACTACAACTCCGGCTCCAACTGTAGCTATTAATTGTATATCTCTGGAATGAATCGCTTCTAAAATCATCTTATAAGAACCTAGCAGAACCAATATAAAAGACCCAGATATTCCAGGAAGAATCATAGCACAAATAGCCAAAGCTCCTGATATAAAATAAAACAACAAAGAGGCTTCATCTGACACCAACGGCTCTAATATAGTTATATAATAAGCAATCCCTGCACCAATTACCATAAGTAACACCGTTTTAATATCCCACTTTGTAATTTGTTTTCCTATAAAAATTACACTAGCCAAAACCAAACCAAAGAAAAACGACCAAAGTAATATAGGCTCTGTTTCTAAAAGGTAAGAGATTCCTTTAGCTAATGATATAACACTTGCCGCTATTCCGAAGAGTAACACACTTAAAAAGTTACCATTTATTGAATTCCATGCAGCTTTTATTCCATCCTTTTTTAAAATAGAAATTGTTTTGAAATTGATGCTACTAATACTACCTAAAAGTTCTTCATAGATACCTGAGATAAATGCAATAGTACCTCCTGAAACTCCTGGTACTACATCAGCAGCCCCCATAGCCATTCCTTTTAAAAATAAGACTATATATCCTTTAATTGATCTTTCCATATGTAAATTTTATTTTAACAAATGTAACATTTATAAAAGAGATAATTCCTACCTCTATCCTTTCAAATATAATTTTTTAGGTATTTTTATTTTAAATCATAGGACTCTTTCCAATACTGAGTAACACCAGTATACATAGCGTCTAGTGACATCTGGACAGCTATAGCAGTATGTCCACCTGTATATATATTAGAAATCGGCTGTGTTTTGTTTGCAATAGCTTCTTTAAAATCAAACAAAGCTTGTTTAGTTGGTTCCATATGAGATATGTTTATTTTCTTTCCTTTATCAGAACCATAACCATTCGTTTTTGTGGCACCAGAAACTCCATCTACTAAACCTATTGAAGGTTTTTGGTCTTTAGAATAATATTTAATCCAAGCTGCATTCGGCCCAATTGTAATTACTCCTTTTCTTCCAATAACCTTAATTTCATAGCCACCTGGTATATTACCCGTTAAGCACTTAAAACTTGCTTTCACTCCACTTGGATATTCAAACAACAAATGAGTGTTGTCATAAGTCTCTCTTCCGTCTTGATAAAAATCGATCCCCCCAGTACCCATAATTTTTTTCGGATTTTCTCCTAATACCCAATTTACAAAATCTATTTGATGAGAACTTAACTCCGCTGTTAATCCACCTGAGTACTCTCTATACATCCTCCAATTGATGGATCTTTCCAATGAAGGTTTCGGCACAGGTTGTCTCCAATCACCTTTTCTGTACCATTGACACTCAAAAGAGCTAATTTCTCCGATTTCCTTAGAATTTATTATTTCTACAACTTTCTGATACAATTTAGAACTATGATATTGATGCCCAGTTTGAAATATTAATTTTGAGTTTTCTACTTTTTCGACCAAAGACTTGATTCCATTAATTCCTTTAACAGTAGTCTTTTCGCAATACACATGTTTACCAGCCTCTATAGCATCCATCGCTATTTTTTCATGTGTATAAAAAGGTGTAGCGATTAAAACAGCGTCGATTTTTTTATTTTTTAAAATTTCTCGATAATCCTTATATCCTTTTACAGTACCATCGGTTTTAGCTAATCCATTCACCAATCGGAACTCTAACACATCACAAAGTGCAACAACATCAATTCCCTGAACAGATTTAACAACAGGCAACAACCCTATTCCACGGCTTCCGGAACCAATAATCGCGAGCCTGATATTTCTTTTAAATAAATCACTTGACAAACCTGTAGCCATCGCAGATCCCCCTAAAAATAAACCTGCAGATAATGCACTTCCTTTTTTAACAAACTCTCTTCTTTCCATAGTTCTTTTTCAATAAGCTTTTCTCTAATTATTTTAATACTAAAATGTATTTTATTACAAATAATGCATAAAAAAAGTTCCTAATCTGGAACAATTTTTATATCTCTTTTATTTTTTAAAATTTTCTATGATCGACTTCACTTCTTCTATTTTAAAAAAACCAGGATACAATTCTTTCATTACTTCATGAAATTCAAAGTCAATAGCTAACCCGTTTTTTAAGTGTAAATAGGAAGCATCCTTATCTCCTAACTGTAGAAATAACCCAAACAACCTGAACTCTATTTCAGCCGCTTCGTTAAAATATTTTTTTGCCTTTACCAAGGTGTTTAAAGATTCTGAATAATCTCCTAAATAATATTGAACATCAGCAAGAGCTAACCAAATCTCTAAAGACTTATCATCCAAACTCAGACAACGTTTAAACGCAACTATTGCCTCTTCAAAAAAGCTTAGTTTAATATTTATCTCCCCATATTTTCTCCAATAAACAGCGTTAAACTCATCAATAGAAAGTACTTTTTTTATGTAATATAAAGATTTTGAATAGTCCTCTAATAAATAATATACATCCGTCAAAGACATCCATGCTTTATCCAATAATGGATCTTCGTTAACTGCTTTTTTATAAAATTCTGCAGACTTCTTCAATTGATTTAAATTTCTAAAACAATCTCCCATACGCAAAAACACAAAAGCAGTTGGATCATCTAACTCCAAAGAAATGGAATAATTTTCAACAGCTTCCTCGTAACGCCCTAGTATCTCCAAAGTTTTCGCTTTCTCTAAATAGCCCCCAATAAAAGATTCATCAATTAAAACAGCGTAGTCAAATGCTTTCAGAGCCTCTTCGTGGTTCTCTAACACCATATATTGCCTCCCTAATTGATGCCAAGCTACTTCACAGTAAGGGTTCATATCTAAATATTGCTTCAAATAAACAATGGCCTCCTGATGCTTTTCATCCATATCAAAACAATAGATGATATTATATAATGAAGAATAATCTTCAAAATCAACTTCTAAACATTTTGCAAAATTCAATCTAGCTTGATCAAAGTCATCTAAATAAAGATACTCCATGGCCAACAATGAAGATACATCTGCCACATCATTTGTAAATTCTAAGGCTATTTTTAGAGAATCAATCGCTTCTATGTGTTTGTCTATTTTAGAAAAAATAGCGGCCCTTTGAATATGCACCTCCTCATTGGTAGGTTCTATTGCTTCTAATTCATTCAAAAGCTTTTCGGCCGTATCAAATTGCTCTTCAAAGATAAATAGCTCTACTTCTAACAATTTCAACAAAATAGAACTAGGATGTTGTTCAAGCCCTAATTTAACTGCTTTTTTTGCCAAAGAATGCCGCCCATTATCTAAATAGTAATGAATAATTTCTTCGAATTCAGACGAATCAAAAAAATACACTTTGTTGGTTTTCAACATCGATTCAAATTTTGATAAAGACATATTCTTGCTTTTAGGTGAAACAATAACTCTACTTGTTTAAAATTAGTATTTCTCTTTTCTTAATATACGGAAAAAAGAAATTGTTTTTAACAATTTAATCAACAAAACAGGCTCTTTAGCTCCCTGCTTATCAGTATAATGATCAAAAAACGCACCAAAATATTTTTATTCAACTTGTAATTAATTAATTATCACATGAAAAGAAATGAAGATTTTACATAAAAAATTGCCTTTAAAATATTTCTCATTAACTTAATAAAACATATTTGTTTGAGTATATTTGTTGTAACAAAAACAAGCTTTCTATTCAGTTATATGGGCAACAAAATATTACTAAACTCTAGAGAAATTGAAATCATTTTACATAGATTAGCCTGTCAGTTAATCGAAAATCATGATGATTTTTCAAACACCGTTTTACTTGGACTTCAACCTAGGGGTACTTTTTTAGCAGACAGACTTGCGAAACTTTTAAAAGAAGAATATCAAATTAAAGAAATTCTTTTAGGGAAATTAGATATTACTTTTTTTAGAGATGATTTTAGAAGAAGAGAAGCACCTCTTGAGGCAAATTCTACTCAGATTGATTTTCTAGTGGAAGGTAAAAAAGTAGTGATTATTGATGATGTTTTATATTCAGGTAGAAGTATCAATGCCTCATTAGCTGCCTTACAATCGTACGGGAGACCCGAACAAATTGAACTTTTAGTATTGATTGACAGAAGGTTTAGTAGACATTTACCTATACAACCTGACTATAGAGGGAGACAAGTAGATGTAATCAATAACGAAAAAGTATCTGTTCATTGGAATGAGAATGACACGGAAGATGCAGTATATTTAACAACGAACAATTAAAGAATGAAATCATTAAGTGTTAATAATTTATTAGGTATTAAACATTTGAATCCACAAGATTTGGATTTGATTTTTGAAACTGCCGATCACTTTAAAGAGGTGATCAACAGACCTATAAAAAAGGTTCCATCATTAAGAGATATTACCATTGCAAATCTCTTTTTTGAAAACAGTACTAGAACCAAACTTTCTTTTGAATTAGCTGAAAAAAGACTTTCTGCAGATGTTATCAATTTCTCTGCGGCTCAATCGTCTGTTAAAAAAGGAGAAACTTTAATTGATACGGTAAACAATATTCTTTCTATGAAAGTAGATATTGTTGTAATGCGTCACCCTAATGTAGGAGCCGGAGTATTTTTATCAGAACATGTAGATGCCAAAATAATCAATGCCGGTGACGGTACACACGAACATCCAACCCAAGCCTTATTAGACTCCTATTCCATTCGAGAAAAATTAGGAGACGTGGCTGGTAAAAAAGTTGTTATCATTGGAGATATTTTACATTCAAGAGTAGCTTTATCAAATATTTTTGCTTTGAAACTGCAAGGTGCAGAGGTTAAAGTATGTGGTCCAACAACTTTGATTCCGAAGCATATTGAAAGTTTAGGAGTAAAAGTAGAAACAAACCTTAGAAAAGCTTTAGAATGGTGTGATGTAGCAAACGTGCTTAGAGTACAACACGAAAGAATGGATATCAAATATTTCCCTTCTACAAGAGAATACACGCAGTTATTTGGAATTAATAAAGAAATCCTTAATTCACTTGACAAAGAAATTGTTATTATGCACCCTGGACCTATCAATAGAGGGGTTGAAATTACAAGTGATGTAGCCGATTCAGATCAATCTATTATTTTAGATCAGGTTGAGAATGGTGTTGCGGTTAGAATGGCCTGTATTTATTTATTGGCTGAGCAAATTAAAAGATAGTTTTACTTTTAAATTTTTTGAAAATGAATATTGAAAAAAAAGATAATTACACCCTCATTCAAGTTACAGAATCTTCATTCGAAGCCTTTTCTGAAACGTTTCAAATTGATGATTTTTCTAAAGAAAACTTATTCCTAAATTTTATAGATGCTTTTGAAGTTACAACAGCACAAATAGATAGTTTTTCAGAAATATCCATGAATAAAAAAGAAAATGGAACTTCTTTTATCATCATTGCTTCAGGTATTGAAATTGATGATTTAGAAGACGAAACACTTAGTGTTGTACCTACGTTAATAGAAGCTGAGGATACTTTGGAAATGGATGCTATTGAACGTGACTTAGGACTTTAATTAATTTCAAAAAATGAGCATTAAACTAACCATTTTAGGATGTCACTCTGCTTCTCCAAGACAGAACGCCTTTCCTACTGCTCAATTTTTAGAAATTAAAGATCGTAATTTTTTAATCGATTGCGGAGAAGGAACCCAAACGTTATTAAGAAAACACAAAGTTGCCTTTTCTAAAATAAAACATATATTTATTTCTCACCTCCATGGAGATCATTTCTATGGTTTGATTGGTTTGATTTCTACTTTTGGATTACACAATCGAGAAAATGATTTGCATATTTACGGACCAAAAGGAATTAAGGAGGTAATTACACTTCAAATTAAATTAGCCAAATCATGGACCAAATACAAACTATTTTTTCATGAATTGGAGAGTCATGAAAGTGAACTTATTTTTGAAGATAGAAAAGTAAAAGTTTTTACCATTCCTCTAAAACATAGGGTGTATACGAATGGTTTTTTATTTCAAGAAAAAACAGGGGAACGCAAACTTAACATGGACGCCATCCAAGCAAATCCAGAGATAGAAATTTGCGATTACCATAATTTAAAAAAAGGCAAAGACTTTACATCTGAAGATGGAAAAAGTACAATTGCCAATACTAAATTAACTTTCCCGCCTAACAAAGCACTGTCTTACGCTTTTTGCAGCGATACTCAGTACCACCCTCCCATTATTCCAATTATCAAAAACGTAGACTTACTCTACCATGAAGCTACATTTTTAGAAGACAAAAAGGAATTAACTGACAGAACCAAACATTCTACAGCAAAAGAAGCAGCCTCAATAGCACAGCAAGCAAATGTTGGTCAATTAATCTTAGGCCACTACTCTTCTCGCTATGATGATTTGAATCTTTTTAAAGAGGAAGCAGCAAGCATATTCCCTAAGGTATCTTTAGCCGAAAGTGGAAAGGTATTTGAAATTAAATAGCAATAACCTTATTGTTTATAACATTTATTTTTTTCATAGTTTTATCTCTTCTTTCATTTTAATTATTGTGTAAATTTGTTGAAGATTCCATCTTTATAAAATATTTATTCAATGCAAAACCCTTTAATTTTACTTGTAATTATTCTTGTTGCAAGTTTTGTTGGCTACCTAATCGGACAAAAAATTTCTAAGCTAAAATCTGACAAAGAAACCATTGCCTCTGATGAAAAAATTAATTTATTAAACCAACAATTAGAACAACAGAAAATTTCTTCTGAAACAGAAAAAAATAATTTGATTGAAACCATCTCTAAATCAGAAAAAACAACGGAAACAATTAAATTTGAAGCTGCCAAAAACATAGAACAACTTAGGACTGCAAAGGATAATGAACTAGAAGAATTACGACAAAAAAACAATACCCTGTCTATTGAACATACCAAACTAGAAGCGGAACTAAAAAACACACAAGTGAAGCTTAAAGAAAACAAGCAAGAAGTTGAACAACTTCAAGAAAAATTCACAAAAGAATTTGAAAACCTAGCAAACAAAATCTTAGACGAAAAATCTATAA
The DNA here is from genome assembly GCF_057197705.1 of Flavicella sp. IMCC45537. Classification (NCBI taxonomy): domain Bacteria; kingdom Pseudomonadati; phylum Bacteroidota; class Flavobacteriia; order Flavobacteriales; family Flavobacteriaceae; genus Flavicella; species Flavicella sp. IMCC45537. Next base: position 493,738 of record NZ_CM170067.1, on the reverse strand, counting down.
AATTCAAAGAACAAAACAAGGAAAGTATTGGAGAAATATTGAACCCGTTAAAAGAAAAAATTCAAACTTTTGAAAAAAAGGTAGAAGACACCAATAAAGAAAGTATTGTTAGAAATTCTGCTTTAAAACAACAAATAGAAGGCCTAGAGAAACTAAACTTAAAAATGAGTCAAGAGGCCATTAATCTAACAAAAGCCTTAAAAGGAGATAGCAAAACTCAAGGGAATTGGGGTGAATTAATTCTTGAAAGAGTCTTAGAAAAATCTGGACTTGAAAAAGGAAGAGAATATGATTTGGAAAAAAGTTTTGCTACAGAGGAAGAAGGAAAAACAAGATTAAGGCCTGATGTAATTATCAACCTACCCGACAACAGAAAAATGGTAGTGGATTCTAAGGTATCCTTAACTGCGTACGAACAGTATGTGAATGCTGAAACCGAAAATGAAAGGATTACTTTTATCAAAGAACATGTAAATTCTTTAAAAAGACATGTGGACCAGTTAAGTGCAAAAAAATACGAAGATTTACACCAAATTGAATCTCCAGACTTTGTGTTATTATTTATCCCAATAGAACCTGCGTTTGCCGTGGCACTTGAAGCAGATCATGAACTATACAACAAAGCCTTTGTAAAAAATATTGTGATTGTTACCCCTTCAACATTATTAGCTACCCTTAGAACTATCGATAGTATGTGGCAAAATGAAAAGCAACAAAAAAATGCTATTGAAATAGCAAGACAAGCTGGTGCCTTGTATGATAAATTTGAAGGATTGCTACAAGATTTAATAAAAGTAGGAAACAAACTTAAAGACACAAAAACCGAATACGAAGGTGCTATGAATAAACTTGTTAACGGTCGTGGAAACCTTATCACTAGCGTTGAAAAAATTAAAAAATTAGGTGCTAAGGCTAAAAAAGCGCTACCGAATACGCTTTTAGAACGTGCTCAAGAATCGGACTCCTAAATAAAAAACAAAATCGAGATGAAAAAAAAGTACCTTTTAATCATACTACTCATTTCTGTTAGTTTTGGCGGAATCTGTCAAGACTACATAAAAAAAATAGCGGATAAAACTTGTCTGTGTGCCAGTAAAATCCCTGATTCTTTAAGCAATGATAATTACAATATGCAACTTGGTATTTGTATGATAGCTTCAGCAAAACCCTATAAAAAGAAACTCAAAAAAGATTTCAATATTGATTTCAATCATATTGACGGACAAGCGGAACAGTTGGGAGAACTTATCGGAATGCAAATGATTGGATCTTGTCCAAATACCATGATGGAAATTGCTAAAAGAAATGAAGATCCTATACTAGAAGAAGTATCCCTAAAAATACAAGGAAAGATTGTAGACATTGAAGAAAATCAATTTGTAACCTTCCTCCTTAAGGATGGGACTGGTAAAACTAAAAAATTTATTTGGCTTTACTATGTTGAAAGTAAAATTGACTTATTTACAGATTATAAGACAATGAAAAGTAAAGCCGTATCGATTACTTACAAGCAACAAGAATTATACGACCCCAGAATTGGAGAGTATAGGAATTACAATATTATCATTGGTATAGAAAAGATAAGAAGTTCGTCAAGAAGCACCATTGGAATGCTATAGCTTTTAAGAGTATACCTAAAATTCAATTTTGTATAAAACCTTTTTAGCGAATTTAGAAATTCCTTTGACGCAATAAACAATCACCATATGAATCATGAATTCAGAAAAAAACTAGGTATTCAAGAAGACAAACCCAACGATTGGTTTGAAAATTTATATGCTGATTCCAATGATTCTGGTCAGGGTGTGCCTTGGGCCAATATGCAAGCACATCCGCTATTCCAAAACTGGATACAGAACAAGACTCCAATACAGAATAACAAGACAGCTTTAGTTATTGGCTGCGGATTAGGTGATGATGCTATTGAACTTGAGAGAAATGGCTATAAGGTAACTGCTTTCGATGTTTCTGAAAGTGCCATTGAGATATGTAAAAAACGATTTCCTGCCACCAAGGTGAAATTTCTAAAAAGTGACCTACTTGCAGGGGTACCAGAATGGAAAGAAAAGTATGATTTTGTTTTGGAGATTTTCACTATTCAAGCACTTCCTCCTAAATATGAGGCTGTTTTAATTAATAACATATCTGATTTTGTAAAGCCAAAGGGTAGATTAATGATCATTACAGAAGTTCAGACTTCCAAAAGAAATTACGAAAATGGTCCACCTTGGCTTTTAAATCATAACTACATAGATTCTTTTGAAAAAAATGGGTTCCTACTAATTGAAAATTTCAAAAGTCTAGAAACCCATATTGGTGAGGAAATTCATTTATCTCTATTCGAAAAAAATTCATAACTTCTTGATTTTATAATTCAAGAACTTATGGTTGATACTTCGGAATTAGAAATTTATGACACAATTATTATCGGTGGTGGACAAGCGGGACTTTCGGTAGCATATTATCTGCGAAAAACCAATTTAAATTTTTTAATCTTAGACAACCAATCAAAAGCTGGAGGTGCTTGGTTACATACTTGGGATAGTTTGAAATTATTTTCTCCATCGCAATACAGCTCTTTATCCGGCTGGCAAATGCCTGAAACCGAAAATGAGTATCCTACAAAAACAGAATTCCTAAACTATTTAAAGGGCTACGAAAAGCGCTATAATTTCCCTATAAAACGTAATTGCAACGTAATTAAGGTTTCTAAACACAGTGCTATTTTCCAATTAGAAACCAACCAAGGGAACTTTTTATGCAAAACTTTGGTGAGTGCTACCGGGACCTACCTATCCCCTTTTATCCCCCAATACCCAAATGCTCACTTATTTCAAGGAAAACAAATTCATTCTATAAATTACAAAAACACCAATGATATTAATGATAAAAAAATTCTTCTGATTGGAGCCGGAAACTCAGGATCACAAATTCTAGCAGAAGTTTCAAAAACCAATCAAACTACCTGGGTTACAATTGACACCCCTGTATTTTTACCAGAAGATATTGATGGTCGCTATCTATTTATACAAGCAAATAACAGTTATCTAAAAAAAGAAACAGACAATACCAAAGAAAAAATTTCTTTAAACAACATAGTTCAAGTAGAAAGTGTAAAAGAAGGATTAGAAAAAGGTATCTACAAAGATCATAGACCTTTCAAATCTTTTTATGATCAAGGTGTCATTTGGAGTAACGGCACAAAAGAAAAGTTTGACATGGTTATTTGGTGTACAGGTTTTAGCCCTAATCTAAAGCATTTAGAAAACTTAAACATTATAGAAAACAACAAGATTAAAACCAATACTTGTCGTTCTATTGATGAACCTACACTTTGGTTAGTTGGCTATGGAAATTGGACTGGATTCGCGTCTGCAACCATATATGGTGTTGGTAAAACAGCCAAACAAACAGTGTTAGAAATCATTTCATTTTTTAAAAACAACTAACGATTGTCAAATAAGTGGGTAGCATAATTTAAACTTCCCTAACTTGGTCAAAAAAACACAATACCCCTGACACACCCTTGTCATACTTGACCATTACTTTTGTTTAAAACTAAAACAAAATGAGCACATCAAAATTTCAAGAAACAGTAAATGTATCAGCAGATAAAGTTTGGGAGGTACTATTTGAGCAATACGGCGACATTCATACCCATAATCCAAACATGACAAGTTCTAAATATTTAGAACATTTTTCTAAGGGGGATTTAAATTGTCCTAGACATGTAACTTTTAACGAGAAGCTATACTTGGAGGAAACCATTACAGAAGTCGATCGAAATAAAAGATTCAAAGTTGTTGCCGATAAACACAACCTTCCTTTCTTAAAAGATATGTCGGCAGTTTATGAATTAACAACCATTGAAGAAAATAAAACCCTGATCACTATGACTTCCGTAGTCACCTCTTCTCCTAAGTTTATGATTTCCTTAATGAAAAGGCAATTAGGAAAAGGTTTGAAACAACATCTTTTTGGTCTAAAATATTACCTAGAAACTGGAAAAACAGTAAACAAAGACAATTACAACACTGTTTTTAAGAAATATAACCAATAAAACACATTTTTTAATTTACGCATTTATCTGAATTAATGTCTTACATTAATTAAAGTTACCTTAACTCAATGAATACGTCAATTACCTATTCATTGAGTTAATTTCTAAAATAATTCAGACTAGTTAATTGAATTTAATAAATTTGAATTCATAAATGTTAGAGACGACTAATTTTATTTTCAAAAGAGACGTTATATCACAAGGCGTTACAAAACAACGCATAATTGAAAGCCTAGCTAAAGCAGATAAACGCGTAATTTTTTGATCCATTAGCTAAAACATTTGTTCTTAATGCAAGTATTATTAAAATCATGGAGCATAAACTGACTGTTTGGATTACTAAAAAAGTCACTCCTGATTTTAATGAACATTTGATCTCACGAACCGGATTTACTGATGAACTTGTAGAAAAAAAAGCGGCTGAAGGTTAGGAACAATACATGATACATAGAGCATTTTGTAGTGGCTAAAAAACTAAAAACTAGTTAAATATTCCAAAAAGTATACGACATATGAAAATATGTATAACTCAGTAAAAGGTAATCGCTATTATCTTTGTATCATTATTAATCGTTTAAAAATGTGCTATTATGAATACAAATAAATACGGTAAAAAAGGTTGGACGCCCGACAGAATAAGTAATTTAAATGGAAAAACATATATAATTACGGGTACAACAAGTGGAACTGGATTTGAAGCGGCAAAAATCTTGCTTTCAAAAGGTGCCAAAGTGGTTATGCTTAATCGAAACACACAGAAAGCGGAGCACTCTATAAAAATCATCAAACAAGAACTTGGTGATCAAATTGATGTTGTATCTCTTAAAATGGATTTATCAGTACAAACTTCAGTAAAGGAGGCTGCTGCCGAAATCATCAAAACCATTCCAAAAATTGACGCTTTAATTTGTAATGCAGCAATAGCACAAGTACCAACTAAAAAGTTAACAGTTGATGGTTGGGAAAGTCAAATGGGAACAAACTTCTTTGGCAACTTTTCACTACAAGCATTACTTTTTCCACTGATAGAAAAATCAAAAGGAAGGATTGTTACTGTTGGAAGTCTAGGATATAACATGGGCCTTAAGACCATTAAATTTGATGATCTAAATTGGGACAAAGATTATACTCCAAATAATGCTTACAGCCAAAGTAAACTTGCTCAAATTATGACAATTTACGAACTTCAAAACAAACTAAAAGAAGTCCATAACACAAATGTAAAAGCTTATGCTTGTCATCCTGGTTCCTCAAGAACAAACTTGATAAATTCAAGTGGTAGTTTTATGATGAAGTTTATTTTCAATTTAATGAAACTTTCTCCTTTAACACAATCTGCTGAAAAAGGCGCATACCCACAATTAATGTGTGCTACCGAGCCTAATTTAGATCAAAACGAATTTTATGGCCCAACCGGTAGAAATTATTGGACAGGTCCCGTAGGTGCTCATACATTAGAACCTCATGCTAAAGATAGTTTTGTTACAAAAAAATTATGGGAACTTTCAGAAAAAGAAACTGGTATTCAATGGAATTTTTAAATTTGTATGATGCAACACTTTAAAACATTAGTTTCCTATATTGATTATTTAGGCCTTCCTAGACCGGAACATCCTATGCTAAGTGTTTTTTCTGAAAAAGGAGAAGGCTTTTTACCTTGCCCTATAAAAAGCTCTCCTCCTATTACAAACGACTGTTATTCGATTAGTTTGAAAAAAATAATTCAAGGAGATCTTAATTATGGCAGAACACGGTATGATTTTTCCAATGGTGCATTGATTTTTATTGCCCCAAGGCAAGTATTACAATGGGATGAAAGTGTTGTTTACGATCAGAAAGGCTTTTCTATTAATTTTCATGAAGATTTTTTAAAAGGTACCGAACTGGATCAAGAAATAAAAAAATACGGCTTTTTTTCATACACTGTTAATGAGTCTTTACACTTATCACCTAAGGAAGAAATACAACTAGAATCTATTGTAGAAAATATAAAAATTGAATACCAAAACAATCAAGATGCGTTTAGCAAAGAGATTATTATTTCTCAATTATCTACACTTTTAAAATATGCAAATCGTTTCTATGAAAGGCAATTTCTAAACAGAAAAGAACTATCAAATTCACTTTTAGAAAGTTTTAATCAACATATGAATCATTATTTTGAATCAGGACAGTTACAAAAAAATGGAATTCCTAGTATAGAAAAAATTGCCACTCAAATTGGGGTCTCTCAAAGATATTTAAGTGATACACTAAAAAAAGAAACAGGTAAAAGTAGTACCGAACATTTGCAATTGCAATTAATCAATGAAGCAAAAAATATTTTATTAACCCCCAACAAGAGTATTGCAGAAGTTGCTTATGAATTAGGCTTTGAATATCCTCCTTATTTTTCAAGGTTATTCAGAAAAAAAGAAGGCATCAGCCCTACAGAATTTAGACAAAAATATAAAATGAATTAACTATGGAACTTTTAAAATTAGCAATCGAATGGGCTAAATCAGAGGTCTTTTCAACACGATTTTTTATCATTTTCGCCATATTATTTTTACTTGCTAGTATTGGTTTTTGGCAACTTGGAAAAACAGATATCGCTAAAGCATATATTATTCCAACCTTAGTGGCAGGTGTTTTACTTATGACTATTGGACTCGGGTTATTTTTTACCAACAAGTCAAGAGTACACCAATTTGAAAAAGCCTATCACATGGATGCAATTGCGTTTTATGAATCGGAAATGAGTCGTACAGAAGCAACATTAAAGGAATATCAAAATGTCGTTTTTAAAGGAATTCCAATAATTATAATTTTAGCATCCTTAGGTATTCTATTTTTACCGAGTCCTACTTGGAGAGCTATTTGCATTACAACAATTGCCATGTTAGTTGTTATTTTATTAGTTGATGGTACCGCACACGGAAGAATAAAAAACTACCAAGAAAAATTAATTCAACTTGAAAAATAAAAGTCCCCTATATTCTCGCTAAAAACGCATAAATAGATTTTAACCTCTGTATTAATATTTGTAGGCAAATGATATAAAAATATTTATAAGTATTTTTATCAAAAAAGTACTTATGAAAATTTATTACAGTATTGTTTTAATCTTCTTTCTAAATTTATTTAGCTCTTGTGAAATAGTACAAGAAACCGAATTCAACTGCAATGGTAGTGGTACCTACAGCTTAGGGTTTGATATGTCTGAAATGGTAAAAATGGGAATGAATTCTCAAAAAAACACCATGAAAAAACAAATAGATACTGTGATTGATTTTTCACAGATGCTAAAAGAAAAAAAAGATAGCATCTCTAAACTTAGCAAAGAAGAAAGAAAAAAACTGCAAAATTTAGAAAATTTCAGTTTCGCTATTAAAATGGATACGATTTCTGATCGCTATGAGTTCAAAATAGACTATTCTTTCAAAAACATCAAAGATTTACAGCAATTTGGGCAAAAGTTAAAAGACCAAGACCTCAAAGATTTAGATTTTCTTGGTGGTAAATCTGGTAAGTCAAAACAATCTGAAAAAATACTAGATTTCAACCAAGATTATATTACTGTTTTCAATAAAAAACATTTTTCGACAAAAATTAGTCAAGAAGCTATCTTGGAAAATGAGAAAAACCGTGATACAACTTTAACAAAAGACAGTCCAATGGCAAATATGCTGCGTTTTAAGACTGTCTATAAATTTCCATATAAAATAAAATCTGTTGACAATAAAAACGCTAGGATATCTTCTGATTTCAAAGGTGTAGAAATTTATGGAAATGCTTTTGACATGAATAACAATCCACATTATAACGATTTAGAAATAGATTTTGAACGATAATAAGTAGCTACTCATGATTAAAAACGCAGTGATTATCGTCAAAAATTCACATAAAAAAATTATTGAATTGTAATTTCAGCAACCATAAACGACAAAATAAGTTATAAAATTCTGATATAACCCTAGAACAAATTTATTTAAATATTCTACCTTTCTATTAATAAAAACCAACTATGAAACGTAACTTTATTTACCTAATCATAATGACAAGTCTATTTGCTGTTAGTTGTAAGAAAAACTCAAATAAGAAAACATCAGAACCCCAGCTTACCGCAGAGCAATTAAAAAAAATAACCAAAGAAGCTTACATTTTTTCTTATCCCTTGGTAATGAATTATCGTACCATGCATGCTCAGGCAATTGCAAGTGGATCTTTTGGGCAGTGGTTACATTTTGGCACTTCGTCTCCTGCCGATACAGATATTGTTACCCCAAACAATGACACACCTTATTCATATGCATGGTTAGATTTAAGGGCTGAACCATGGGTTTTGACTTTGCCTAAAATAGAGAAAAATAGGTTTTACACAAGTCAATGGGACGACCTGTGGGGTTATGTACTTGACAATGCAGGGTCCGTAAATGACGGAAACAATGGAACTACATTTTTATTAACTGCTCCTGATTGGAATGGTAGCATTCCGGAAGGAATTAATCGTGTTATCAAAGGAGAAAGTGAATTCTTAGGAAGTCTTACACGTACGCAACTAATTGGTGGTACAAAAGATTTGCAAAATGTAAAAAATATTCAAAAAGAATATCACCTTCAACCGCTAAGTAGTTTTTTAAACCATTCTGCACCAGCTAAAGCGCCATCCATTGCATGGCCAACATGGACAGAAGGTGATGAAACAACTCTAAAATATTTCGACTATGTTCAATTCATTTTACAGTTTGTATCTACAAACAATAAAGACAAAGAAGCGTACAAACTTTTAGAGTCTATTGGCATTATAAAAGGAGGCAATTGGAGTTCTAGTAATTTAGATTTTCAAACAGCAAAAGCAATAAAATCAGGTATTGCAGAGGCTAGAGCTGAACTTAAAAAATTATCAGAAGAATTATTTATCCCTGCTAAATTCTATAATAATAGAAAAGAAATTGGTACAGATTACACCAATAGAGCCCTTGGCGTTTTTGTTGGTATTTTTGGTAATGTTACAAATCAATCTGTATATTTAACTGAAGTAAATGACATCCACGGAAATCAAACCGATGGGAGCAAACATGACTACAAGGTAACCTTTAAGGCAGGACAATTGCCTCCGGTAAAATACTTTTGGTCTTACACTATGTATACGCTTCCTCAAAGATGGCTTGTTGCAAACCCTATAAAAAGATATTCTATTGGCTCAAGTACTGAAGGATTAAAGAAAAACAAAGATGGTTCCATTACCATATATTTCTCAAAAAAATCACCCGGAAAATCAAAAGAAAGTAACTGGCTTCCGGCTCCTGATGGTCCTTTTTGGGCTGTATTAAGAACCTATGGCCCTAATGCTGCCATTCGGAATGGAACATGGAAACAACCTCCATTTGAACCTATTAATTAAATCTTATTTTCTAGTGGTTTTGTTTAAAGCATCACTACAAAACCACTAGAAATTAAATAAAAACACCACTAGATAAAACAGTTGTAGATAAATTATTGTCTATGGGATTAGTTACCTTAAAAACTTTTGACACTTCATTTGAAGCCCATCTCCTAAAAACTAAATTAGAGAGTCAAGGTATTCAAGTTTTTATTTTTGATGAAAATTTAATTTCATTAAATCCTTTATATAATGTAACCATCGGTGGTATCAAATTAAAAATTGATAAAAGTCAATGGCATACAGCTAAAGAGATTTCAGACGAAATGGATGGTCTGAAATTAACAGATGAACAAAATCAAATAATTAGTTGTTCTGTTTGTAAATCTCAAGACATCAATTATAACTTCAAATCTATCAAGAATACCAAAGGAATATTTGCAATCATTTTGTCATTTCTTTTTATGGTCTTTCCTATTTATTTCAAAACCATAAATAAATGCAACAGTTGCGGAGCAGAGTTTTCTTGAAAACTACCAAGACGAAAGACCAATAATCTCACCATTGGGCCCTACAAAAAAGGTATATTTATCTTTCACATAATTCTCATTCTCCAAGGCATACCCTGCTTTTTTTAATTTATCACCTATTACCTTAATATCATTTACCTTTAACATAATATGGTTGTGGTTTGTATTTCCTATTGGACCAATAGTGTGTTTAAACTCCGGAGCAGTTACAGACAAACCAATTTCCAATTCGTTTGCTTTTAACTTTAATACTAACATCCCTTCAATTCCTTCTCCATGTAAGATTTCTGCGTCAGAAAGTTTAAAACCTAAAATTTCTCTATACAAAAAAAGTGTTTTCTCTAATTCTAAAACATGAATACTGACATATCTTAATCCGGTAACTCTGGCCACTTCTTTAGTATTAGATGATTCATTCAATTGATTTTTTTGAGCTTTCAACACCTGACCACCAAGCAGAAACAATAACATTAGACAAGTTAATTTTAAAGAATATTTCTGAAATTGATTTTGCAAAGCTTTATACATTTTATTATTATTTATAAATCCTTTTAAAATTAGGGTTTTAAGGACAATTATATTCTCATAAAAACTAAAAATTAACTAGACAAAATAACAACCAAACTTCCGAAAACAGCAATCTATAAAAATTATCCTTCTCAAAACTAGACATTCCTTTTTCGGTTATCTACAAAAACAAAATATTGAAAATTTATTCTCTAACTTTCCTCCTACTAACCCATTTATTAATTCCATTCTAATGAAATTTCTAATTTATTTTGTCACCACATTTATATTACTCTCTTGCACTACAAAAAAACAAGAATGGCACAACTTAATAGATGAAAATCTATCACAATGGAATAATTATTTAAGCTATCAACACAAAGAAAACTACTCCGGAGAGCAACCTAAAAACAAAAACGGAATTCTTATTGAACCCATTGGTATCAATAATGACAGTCTTGAGGTATTTAAAGTAACCAAAATAAATGGAGAACAAATACTAAAAGTAAGTGGTGAGATATATGGTTGTATTTCCACCAAAAAGGAGTTTGAAAATTATCATCTAAGATTAGATGTAAAATGGGGAACACAAAAGTATTCTCCTAGAAAAAACAAATTAAAAGATTCAGGTATTCTCTATCACTCCATCGGCCCAAATGGTGCTGAGTTTTGGAGATCCTGGATGCTATCTCAGGAATTTCAAATTATGGAAGGTCATTTTGGTGACTTCTGGGCACAAGCTAATTCTGCCATTGATATCAGAGCATACCCACCAGAATCAGCAATGAGTGCAAGTGCTGATGTTTCCCAACCCTTTATACCTTTTGGTGAAGGAGAAGATTTATTTGGTTATTGTATGCGTAGTTCTAATCATGAAAATCCTATGGGGGAATGGACAAGTGTTGAACTTATATGTTTTGAAAATAAAAGTCTCCATATTGTAAATGGTAAAGTTGTTATGGTTTTAAAAAACTCCAGATATGTTAAAGAAGGCACAAAGTACCCAATGAATAAAGGGAAAATTCAAATTCAATCAGAAGCAGCTGAAGTATATTTTAAAAATATTCAAATTAGAATTATTGAAACACTTCCAAAAGAGTATCGAGCATATTATCTAGATTGAATTTCGTTTAACTTTTTAACCTTTCTTGTAAATATTTTTTTTTATGGAATAGTTTTTGAAACCAATAAACAAAAAACTATCCTATGAAAAAGACTTTATTCACCATCTCTGTATTTGCATTATTCTCATGCACTACATCAAAAAAAGCAGCTTCTCATAACGATCAATTAATGGAAAGCTTTTCTATTACAGAAATTTCTAAAAATAAATCGTATGGATTAACACCTAAAAATCCAGTTGAAGTTGGTGGAGGTGTTGAATCTGGTGCATATAACGAGAGAAGGTACCTCAACCTTTTAACGGGACCTAACGGTGAAATGATTTCTTATTACAGAGCTGGAAGTTGTTGTCCTATCAAAAGTAAAAATGGGTTTAACGGAATGGCTATTTTAGATAATTATCGGGTGACTTGGGAAAACTCAAAAGACACAATTTCCATATTTATTAATTTATACGACAAGGGAGATCTTAAAGCACCCTTCGGATTTGGATTTAAGCATCCTCAAGTACAATTTTTGGAGCAATAAATTATTTTAACAAGCAGTTACCATTGAATTTGACTACCTTTATACAGTATTTTAAAACAGTCTTATTTTTACATGAATTTAATTGAATCAAGAAAAGACATTTCAATACTGGTGCATACTTTTTATGACAAAATAAGAAATGACACAACTTTAGGTCCTATTTTCAATAATCATATTGAAGCAAATGAATGGCCAATACATTTAGAAAAATTGACAGATTTTTGGGAAACAAATCTTTTCGGAATTCCTAAATTTAAAGGTAGTCCTTCTCAAAAACATGCCAATGTAGATGCCCACATGAATCACACCATCACTCCTAGTCATTTTGATAGATGGCTTGAATTATGGTTTGAAACTATTGATCATTTATTTGAAGGCGAATTGGCAAATAAAGCAAAACAGTCAGCCACCAAAATGGCCACTGGACAATTTTTAACCATTTGGAACAATCGACCGGATCACTTAAAAACCTAATTATATAAAAAAACGTTTAGTTCCTGTTTAACAAAATTTCACCTGTATACAAGTTAAAAAAGTAGTATCTTGATTAAGGTTTTCAATATTATTTTTTATACCGATTACAAATGAACAACAGACCTTTTATCAAATTAAAACTAGATGGTTTTGACCTCTTTTTAGAAAGCCTCGGTTGGGTATCTATAGTTGCAATATGGGCCATGATTTTCATCAATTATTCTGAACTACCTGAAACAATCCCTACACATTTTGATGCTAAAGGACAAGCCGACAGTTTTGGGTCTAAGAGCAACATTATCAATATTCAAGGTGTGCTTACCTTACTATATATTGGGATGACGATTTTAACCAAATTCCCACACAAACTTAACTTTATTGTACAAATCACTAAAGAAAACGCAGAAATTCAGTACAGATACGCGATTAGACTAATTAGAATTCTAAAGTTAATCGCATTAATTGTATTTGGCTTATTATTTTATAGAACCATTGAAAATATTTACGGAACGACTGATGGCCTTGGAACCTGGTTTTTTCCTTTAACAATTTCACTATTTCTAATCCCAACTCTACTGTACCTTTATAAATCTTACAAAAAGAAATAACCTCTATGAAAGCGAATATAAATTTAGCTGTATTGATTGATGGTGACAATATTCCCTCTGCCTATGTAAAAGAAATGATGGAAGAAATTGCCAATTACGGGAATCCAACGATCAAAAGAATTTATGGTGACTGGACCAAGCCCAACCTTAGTAAATGGAAAAATTTATTATTAGAAAACGCCATTACGCCTATTCAACAATATGGATATACCACGGGTAAAAACGCCACTGACTCTGCAATGATTATTGATGCTATGGATATCCTCTATAGTGGTAAAGTAAATGGTTTTTGTCTGGTGTCAAGTGATAGCGACTTTACAAGGTTAGCAACCAGACTTAGAGAAGCCGGTATGCAAGTTATTGGAATTGGAGAAAAGAAAACTCCAAACCCATTTATTGTTGCATGCGATCGTTTTATATATATTGAAATTTTAAAGAAACAACCAGAGAAGAAAAGCAATAATGCTATCGAATCTGATAAACCTGTAGTAGATACCATCACTAGAAAAGAAATAAAACTAATTTCTAATACCATCGCCACTTTATCTGATGATGATGGGTGGGCGTTTTTAGGTGATGTAGGTAGTTTGCTTCAGAAAAAACAACCAAATTTTGATTCTAGAAATTACGGGTTTGATAAACTTACACCATTAATAAAATCTATTGGTAACTTTGAATTAGAACAGCGCGAAAACGCTAAAAGTAAGCACAAATTAATTTTTGTGAAAAATAAAGAAAAACAAAAAATGAAAAGATAACTTTGTAATTGCTAAAAAATTATAAAAATGCGACTATGGAAAATAAATTAACTCAAATGAAATGCTTGGATCTTTTTGTTTCTGAATTAGACACAAAAAAATTTGATAAAGTAAAAGATAAAATTTCATTTACAGATACTTCACGAACTCCTTTAGCAAGTTGGGATATTTTTTATGATTCTTTTTCTGAAAAAAGGAAAAAACTAAAATCAGATTTTGACATAAAAATTGTAAAAGAATTGGCTGAAAAACATGGTTGGAAAAATGATATTAATAAAATTTTTGACTCCAATGATTTTGAAGCTCTAGTGATTACTAATAGTGAACAAGAAATTTTATGGGTCAATCAGGGATTCACTCAAATGACTGGTTTTCCTAAAAATTTTGCTTTAAATAAAAAGCCTTCTTTTTTACAAGGCCCTGAAACCTTGCTTGATTCAAAAATTACTTTTAGAGATAAAATAAAGACAAACAAACCATTTACACACACAATCATCAATCATAAAAAAGATAAAACAGCCTATGAGTGTGAAGTGAAGATTTTCCCTCTTTATACAAACAGAACAACTCATTATATTGCTTTAGAAAAAAAAGTTATCTAAATTTATTATTGAATATCTAATGATTTGAAACGCAGAAAATTCATAAAAAAAAGTATTATTGCTTCCTTAGGAGCAATTGTTTCAACCGCACTCTATAGCATCAAAATAGAACCTTTTTGGTTAGAGTTTGTGGAAGAAAAAATGCCTGTTAAAAATTTACCCAAGCATTTAATAGGTAAAAAACTAATGCAAATTAGTGATATTCATGTAGGCAATCGTTTTGATCCAAACTACCTAATTGAATCATTTGAAAAAGCAAAAAAGTACGATCCAGATTTTGTTGTCTATACAGGAGATTTTGTCCATTATGAAGACACAGAGCAACTAAACTTATTCAAAAAAGTAATGAATCATGCAGTGCATGGAAAAATGGGTTCAGTAGGTGTATTAGGAAACCATGATTACGGAAAAGACTGGATAGAAGTTGATGTTGCTGATAATATTGTTGATACTCTTGACAAAGAAAACATTAAAGTTTTACGAAACGAAAAAATAGAATTAAATGGTTTGACCATCGCAGGAATAGATGACTACTGGGGAACAAATTTTCATCCTGAAAAAGTACTACCTACCTTAGATTCTTCAAAAGCCAATTTGGTACTATGTCACAACCCTGATGTTTGTGACGAAGATATTTGGGAAAACTATCAAGGTTGGATTTTAGCTGGGCACACTCATGGAGGTCAAGTAAAACCTCCCTTCTTACCCGCACCAATGCTCCCCGTAAAAAACAAAAAATACTCCGCTGGTAAAATCAATTTAGAAAATGGGAAAACACTGTATATCAATAGAGCACTAGGTCATTTATGGCAAATTCGATTTAAT
Organism: Flavicella sp. IMCC45537; assembly: GCF_057197705.1. Classification (NCBI taxonomy): domain Bacteria; kingdom Pseudomonadati; phylum Bacteroidota; class Flavobacteriia; order Flavobacteriales; family Flavobacteriaceae; genus Flavicella; species Flavicella sp. IMCC45537. The sequence goes on along the minus strand of NZ_CM170067.1, from coordinate 478,359 downwards.
GTAAAACCTGAAATAACTATTTTCACCTTAGAACGAGAAGTCTAAAACTTCCTATCTCCTCCTATTTGCTAATAACGGAGGGGCCTCTCCATTAAATGGATTAAAGCGTGAAATTGTTTTTGCATCCATTCCTCTAGCTCGTATTACCGCTCTATCTCCATAACGCTCTCTCATTTTATCCATTGCATGGTACAGATTTAATATTTTCTCATCATCATCAAATAAATCTATTTGAAAACCTCCTTCTACCAAATGACTAAACTTAACACCAATCAAACGCACCAACATTCTACGTTCATATAATTTTTTATATAACTCTTTTACTACAGGAATAATTTTATGATCCGCAGAACTATAAGGAATCCTTTTTTGTGTCGTGTATGTTTGAAAATCTGAATACCGTATTTTAAAGGTTATGCAAGAGGTTAATTTATTACCTCTTCTCAATTGATATACTAAATTTTCTGCCATCGCTACTAAAATACTCTCTAGTTTTCCTATATCCGTAGTATCTTTATCAAAAGTACGTTCTGTAGAAATCGATTTCCTTTCTCTATACTGCACTACAGGACTGTTATCAATTCCGTTTGCTTTTTTCCATATAGATACTCCTGATTTCCCAAAAACCCTGGCTAACATATCCATTGGCATTTCTTGTACTGTTTGAATTTTTTTAATTCCTAAATCGCATAAAGACTTATAAGTCACCTCACCTACCATGGGTATTTTTTTTACAGATAGAGGAGATAAAAAAGGTTTTTCTGTTCCTTTATGCACCTTAATCTCGTTATTGGGCTTTGCTTCTCCTGTGGCTATTTTTGAAACTGTTTTATTTACAGACAACCCAAAAGAAATAGGCAACCCTGTTTCTCTCATAATACGCTGCCTCAATTCAGAAGCCAATTGATGACACCCAAAAAACTGATCCATCCCCGTAAGATCAATATAAAATTCATCTACAGAGGTCTTTTCATACAAGGGAACTGCCTCTTTAACAACTTCTGTTACCAACTGTGAATACTTGGTATATATACCCGAATTTCCTCGTAACACAATTGCTTCTGGACATAACTGTTTCGCCATACGCATAGGCATTGCGGAATGCACCCCATAAGACCTTGCTTCATAACTACAAGATGCCACAACTCCCCTATCAGAAGTACCACCTATCAAAATAGGTTTTCCATTTAGTCTACTATCCAATAAACGCTCACAAGACACAAAAAAAGTATCTAAATCCATATGTACTATTGATCTCTCCATCAGCCTACTCTTTTATTTTTGGGTCTTTGTGCTTTTCTACTATCTGCATAACGAGGATCTTCTACAATTGCCAAACGCTCCATACTGGTTATTTCTATAGATACACAATCCAACTCTACCACAACCTTGCCCATCAACCTATAAATCCCCTTCCCTCGAAAAGGAAATTTTTCTGCTACTGGAGGAAAATGAACTGTATCTAAAAAATCACCATCTAAATCTAAAAACGTACCGAAATACATTGTTTTACCATTATTAGTTCTCGTTTTTTTTACCGTTACTAGATACCCTTCAATACAGACCATTCTACCATTAAATTTATCTAATCCCTTAACTCTAAATAAATTGACAAACTCCTCTACTAATAAATCAAAAGGACTACACAATGGATAGCCCAATAACTCTATTTGATCAAAAGCATCTTCTAAATGAGAGGAAGGTAGTCTTGGAGTTGTATAATTTACCGGCTCTGATTTAAACAAAGTTTGAGCTGGTGTTTCAAACACAAGCTTTTTAATTTTCATATGTGCTTCCCACAACAATTCTCTTTTCAAAACTCCAGTAAACCGAAATGCATTAATTTTAATCAAAATCCGTATTTGCTCCATAGAGATTGGAACTCTATCAATAAAATCATTCAAGCTTTTAAAAACACCACTGCTTCTAGCCACAAGAATACGCTCTCTTGTTTTAGCTTCTAAAGCTTGTAAAAAAGCAAAGCCTATATAAATATCTTGCCCTTCAATAATGGTTTTATCATCACTTTTATTTATACAAGGAGCATGAATCACTCCACCATGCATACGCGCCTCGTGTATATATAATTCTGCACTATAAAAGCCCCCAGAATTATTAAGTGTTGCAACCATATACTCTAACGGATAATACGCTTTTAAAAACAAACTTTGATAGCTTTCAACAGCATAAGACGCTGAGTGTCCTTTTGCAAAAGCATACCCCGCAAAACTTTCTATTTGCATCCAAATCTCTTGAACTAATTTTGCTGGCTTTCCAGAGCGCAAACAATTTTTAAAAAAACGTTCTTTTACTCTTGTAAATTCATCTTTAGACCTAGACTTTCCCGACATCCCTCTACGCAATACATCTGACTCTCCTAAACTCAAGCCCCCAAAATAATGTGCTACTTTTATCACATCTTCTTGATACACCATCACTCCATAAGTTTCTGGCATAATATCCAACATAATAGGGTGTGCATTTTCTCTTTTTTCTGGAAAACGATAACGCATAATATATTCACGCATCATACCTGACTTTGCAACTCCTGGGCGAATAACCGAACTTGCAGCTACCAAACCTAAATAATTATCAACCTGCAACTTCTTCAACAACATACGCATGGCCGGTGACTCTACATAAAAACAACCTATAGCCTTAGCGTTTTTTAATAAATATTTGATTTTTTCATCCTCTTTAAAACGCTGAATATCATGAATATCTAACAAAGGCTGATTGGGATAATTTTGATGTACTATTGTAACAGCATCTTTTATCTTGCCTAAACCACGTTGACTTAAAATATCAAACTTATACAACTGACTATTTTCTGCCACTACCATATCAAACTGAGCAGTTGCATAGCCCTTAGGCGGAAAAAACGTAGCTACATAATGATGAATTGGCTTCTCCGAAATCAAGATACCTCCAGCATGAATCCCTAAATAATTAGGAAAGCCCTGAATATACTGACTGTAAATAAGTACTAGCTGAGATAGTCTGTCTAATTTTTCAAAAGAATAATTCTGCACACACAAGGCATCTATTTCAGACTTAGGCAAGCCAAATACTTTTCCTAATTCTCTTACAGAAGCTTTGTATTTAAAAGTATTGTAAACTGCAATCAACGCAGTATTTTTAAAACGCTCAAAAATAAAACGAGTAATATCATCCCTATCTGTCCATGAAAAATCAATATCAAAATCCGGTGGATTTTTACGGTACAAGTTGATAAATCGCTCAAAATACAAATCTAACTCTACGGGATCCACATCCGTAATTCGTAATAAATATGCCACAATACTATTGGCTCCACTACCTCTACCTACATAAAAATAGCCTTTAGACCGTGCATATTTTAAAATTTTCCAATTGATTAAAAAATAAGATACAAAACCTTTTTCTTGGATTATATACAGCTCTTTTTCTATTCTATCCAAAACTTTTTGATTTGCCTCTCCAAAGCGGTAATCAATTCCTTGATATGTCAATTTTTTCAACAATCTAAAATCCAAGGCTTCATTAGCGGTGTACGATCGTTGGTTGTTAGTTATATCCTCAGAAAAATCAAATTCTATATTGCATTGAGCCAGTAAATGCTCAGTATTCTCAATTATCTGTGGGTATTCAGAAAATATATTTTTTAATGTTTCTACAGGAACAAACATATCAAACTCATCTCCTTGCTCTGAACTAGGCAACTTACTCAACAAAGTATTATTGTCTATCGCACGTAGCAAACGATGTGTGTTAAATCCTTTTTTATTTTCAAAAGAAACCGTTTGCAAAACCACCATTTTAGAAAGTAGATGAGTTGATTTTAAAAATTTCAACGTATGTAAATCTTCCTTTCTTATTCCTATAAACTCATGCGCCTTTAGTACAAAGTCTATGTTTTTATGAAACGGATAAATCACAAAAGTATCTGGTAAATTTTTCGCCTGTTCTGAAATCTTAAAATTAGACTGATGTAAAAACTCTGATAAAAAAATATTGATCTCTTCAAATCCAATATTATTTTTTGCCAACATTATATATTCTTGCTGTGCACCATTTCTAAAATCCACACCTAAAACAGGACGTATTCCGTACTTTTTCGCCAAACGTATAAGTTCTAAACTTATTGAAGTGCTATTTATATCGGTAAAAGCCATTTCTTTTACATTATGCTCCAACGCCAAGTGTAACAAGCGTTCTGGCGCTATTGTCCCATAGCGTAAACTATAATATGTATGTGCATTCAAAAACATTTTACAAAACTAACTACAAATTATAGTTTTTAATGCTTACATTTGTAGTATTATGAATAATATTGCTAAAAACATCCGTCATCTAAGAAAAATAAAAGCGCTAACCCAAGAGCAACTCTCTGAGGAACTAGAAATTACACGTTCTAAAGTTGGTTCTTATGAAGAAGGTCGTTCTGACCCTCCTATTGATATGTTAGTTAAATTTTCTAATTACTTCAAACTACCTATTGATGTATTGATAAAAAATGACCTTACCTATGCTGCAGACACATCCTTTATAGAAATCGGTAATCAACGCGTACTATTTCCAATTACCGTAGATGCTGACAACGAAGACCTGATAGAAGTAGTTCCTGTAAAAGCTTCTGCTGGGTATCTGTTAGGCTATAATGACCCTGAATATATTGAGCAACTAGACAAAATAAAACTTCCATTTTTACCGACAGGAAAACATAGAGCTTTTCCAATCAAGGGAGATTCAATGCTGCCTATGAAAGACGGCTCATATGTAGTAGCACAATATCTAGAAGACATTAGAGATGTAAAAAACGGAACCTCTTATATCATTGTTACTTTAAATGATGGAATGACTTATAAGAGAGTTTATAACAAAATTGAAGAAAGCGGAACACTACTACTCGCTCCTGACAATAAAAATTATAATTCTTACGAGGTCCCTTTAAACGAAGTTCTAGAAGTTTGGGAATATACATGTAGTATCAATACACAAGAATACGACGAACGTGACCTAAAAATAAGCAGTATTGCTATGATGTTGAATCAACTTGGAGTGGAATTAAAAGAACTAAAAAAAATGGTTTCATGAAATATTCCGTGATCGACATAGAAACCAACGGAGGAGTCAAAATTACAGAAATAAGTATCTTTATTTTTGATGGAGAACAAGTGGTAGATGAATACACTACCTTGATCAATCCTGAATGTAATATCCCTGCTTTTATAACCAACTTAACGGGCATTACCAATAATATGGTTAAGGACGCTCCTAAGTTTTTTGAGGTTGCAAAAAAAATAGTTGAAATCACAGAAGACTGTATTTTTGTAGCTCATAATGTTAATTTTGACTACAATATCATCGCAAAAGAATTCAAAGAGCTCGGACTTACTTTCAAGCGTAAAAAACTTTGTACCGTACGACTTTCAAGAAAATTACTTCCCGGCAGAAAATCTTACAGTCTTGGTAAACTATGTATCTCAGAAAACATTCCCTTGGTAGACAGGCACCGAGCAAGAGGAGATGCTGAAGCTACCACCATACTATTTCAACGTCTTTATAACCTAGACAATGGTTCTGTATTTGCCTCTTTCTTAAACCCTAAATCAAGAGAAGCAACCCTACCTCCTTTGTTACCCAAAAATGTTTTTGACAAACTACCCGAAACTGAAGGGGTGTATTATTTTAAAAACGAAGACAAGGAAATTATTTACGTTGGAAAAGCAAACAATATAAAACAGCGTGTCTTAAGTCATTTTTATGATAAAAAAAAGAAAGAAATCACCATGTGTATGGCAACGGCAGATATTGCCTATACTGAAACAGGCAGTGAATTACTAGCACTATTATTAGAATCTACAGAGATAAAATATCATTTTCCTAAATACAACAGAGCACAACGAAAAACAAAAGAAGGGTTTGCATTATTCTCATACGAAGACAGAAAAGGAATCCTCCATTTGGCATGGAATCAATTAAAAAACGTTCCCAATCCATTGCTAAAGTTCTATAGCTTATCTGAGGCCAGACAATTTATGGAAAAACTTTGCGAAACTCATGAGCTTTGTCCTAAATACTGCAACTTACAAACCAACGTAAGCAGTTGTTTTCATTACCAACTAAAACAATGCAAAGGAATCTGTAGAGAAGAAGAAAGCATAAAAGACTACAATAAACGCGTACTAAAAGCAATTGACTCTGTTCGTTTTAAAACAGAAAACTTTGTTATCAAAGAAAAGGGACGTAGCAAAGAAGAATCAGCATATGCTCTTGTGCTCAATGGTGTATATCGCGGTTATGGTTACCTCAACAGTAATGAAACCCCTTCCTCTAAAGAGGATTTTTTATCTGCTATTGAGCCACAAAAAGACAACAAAGATATCAATAGGATCCTAAAGGGATATCTTAAAAAAAACGATCAGAACTTGATTATTTTAAAGGCATAAAAAAAGGAACCTAAATCGGTTCCTTTTTTTATATAAGATCTTTATTTATTAAAACGGCATCCCATCATCATCCGGTGCTCCAAAGGCATCCTCTGCACTAGGGAAATTATTTGATGATATCTCTTGATTGAAATCATTCATTTTTGACTGGAACTCATTTCCAAAACCTTCTTCTAAATCAGAGAATTTTGCCAAATGCCCAGTAAACTTCAATCGAATATTCTCTAAACCACCATTTCTGTGTTTTGCTACAATAAACTCCCCCTGTCCTTCACACGGTGAATGATCGTCATCATCCCATTCTGTGATACCATAGTATTCCGGACGGAAAATAAACGATACAATATCGGCATCTTGCTCAATCGCACCAGATTCACGTAAATCAGAAAGTAATGGTCTTTTTGATCCTCCACGAGTTTCAACAGCACGAGATAACTGAGACAAGGCAATCACAGGAATATTCAATTCCTTTGCCAAAGCCTTTAGGTTTCGAGAAATCATGGAAATTTCCTGCTCACGGTTTCCATTAGCCGCTCCACCGGCCGTCATCAATTGCAAGTAATCAATAACTATAATTTTAATTCCGTGTTGAGAAGCCAAACGACGTGCCTTGGCACGTAAATCAAAAATGGATAACGAAGGGGTGTCATCAATAAATATCGGCGAATCCGTTAAGTTTTTCACTTTCACATTCAACTGCTCCCATTCATGTGGTTCCAGATTACCTTTACGTAATTTTTCAGAAGTCAATCCCGTCTCACTAGAAATCATACGTGTAATCAACTGTACTGATGACATCTCCAAAGAAAACAAAGCTACAGGATGTCCAAAGTCTATCGCCATATTCTTAGCCATAGAAATAACAAAAGCCGTTTTCCCCATACCCGGACGTGCGGCAATAATAATTAAATCGGAAGGCTGCCAACCAGAAGTCAAAGCATCTAACTTTGTAAAACCAGTTTCCAAACCACTCATTCCTTCTTGGTTTCCAATTTCTTGAATTTTAGTTACCGCTTGCTTTACCAAGTCCTTTGCACTTTCAGAACTTTTCTTAAGATTACCTTGAGTTACTTCAAAAAGTTTAGATTCAGCATCATCTAACAAATCAAAAACATCAGCAGTTTCATCATAAGACTGCTCAATAATCTCACTTGAGATACTAATCAACCTTCTTTGAATATATTTTTGAATGATAATACGGGCATGGAATTCAATATGCGCAGAAGAAGCAACTTTCTGAGTCAATCCTATCAAATAAAAATCACCTCCAACAAAATCTAATTTTCCATTTTTACGCAATTGATTTGATACCGTAAGTAAATCTGTTGGCTCAGAATTCTGAAACAAAGTATAAATAGCATCATAAACTTCTTGATGTGCTTCTTTATAAAAGGCCTCTGCATGCAATATATCAATCACATCATCAATCCCCTTTTTATCAATCATCATAGCCCCTAATACAGCCTCTTCTAAATCAATAGCCTGTGGTGGAATTTTACCTTTTTCAAGGTTTATAATCCTGCTTTTATCAACTTTTTGCCCTTTGACGGTTCTTGCTTGCTCCATATGACAAAATTAATTTTTTAATTCTATTATTAAATTTTTTAGAGCACTTTATTTGTACACATCCTTGTTTATAAAAGGTTCAAATTGTTAACAACATTTTTTCACCCCATTTCTGCCTGTATTATTTACAGAAAATTAGCTGGTAATTATATAATTCTTCAAATAAAATAAAAATCTACTCCTGTCTCACAGGCTGATAGAACTATATTCATTAATTTTGAATCTAGCCTTGTTCTCATATGAAAGACGATTTACTTGCAAAATATTTATCAAATTTTTTATTCGTACAAATTCTATTTGTTCAAATAACATCTAGATACCCCAACTTTATAGAAAAATATTATTCCAATGGAATCTACAAAGGAATATCTGTTTTCTACAGAACAGCCTTAGGATGGATTCCATTCAGCATTGGAGACCTTGTTTACATAATCTTTGCATTTATTTTTATAAGATTTTTATATGTCATTTTTAGGGATAAAATGACAGAATTACGCTCTTATCGACTGTCTATTGGTGCAGCATTATCCGTACTGTATTTTTTATTTTATTTTAGTTGGGGAATGAATTATTATCGAATTCCTTTGGCTCAAAAACTTCAATTAGAAAGAGAAAACTACAGTACCGAGACACTCAATCATTTTACTCTTAAAACTATTAAAACTATTAACAGGCTTCATTCTTCTGTGGTTAAAAATGACACGATCCCTTTTAGAATTCCATATACTAAAAAAGAACTCTATAAAAAGACTAAGAGTGGATTCTATGAATTATCAAAAACGCATCAAAATTTCAAATATCAAGTTCCCTCTATTAAACACTCTTTGCTAAGTACACCTTTAACCTATATGGGATTTGCAGGCTACCTGAACCCTTTTACCGGAGAAGCGCAAGTAAATTCAAAAATTCCATTATATACATACCCATTCACTATTAGTCATGAAGTTGCGCATCAACTAGGCTATGCCGCAGAAAACGAGGCTAACTTTATCGGCTATCTAGCCTGCACAAAACATCCTGATGTTTATTTTCAACTTGCTGGTCATGTTACGGCCTTAAAATATTTATTGAATGAATTGGCTAAAAGAGACGAGGATCTCTATAAAGAAGCGACTCAAATACTTCACCAAGGAATTTTAATCAACTTTAGGGAATCCTATAATTTTTGGAATTCTTATGAAAACCCATTAGAACCTATTTTTAAAAAATCTTATAACGTTTATCTAAAAGCAAACAAGCAAAAATCTGGAATCAAAAGTTATAACTATATGGTTGATTTGTTAATTCATTACTCAATAGACAAATAACAAACTTAAAACCTGCGTGAAGACACAGATAAATTAACTGATATAAATCATTGATTTGTATTTATTTAATCTTTAAATTAGAGTAATTAATAAAACAAGTACTGTTTATAAACTTTTGTTTATTTACACCCCTAGTGTTGTTGAGTTAGTCTATTGTATAATGTTCTAAATCAATTGCTATGAAAAGAATTTACACACTTATTGGGCTCCTCATGTTCGCCTTGCTCATCGCTTGCGACAATTCTGAAATATTACCGAGAGAAGATAACTACAACTATGAAATCGCGGTAAACATTCTCAACTATTCAGACCTTGAATTCCCTGAAGGTACCTTTATTTACATCGGCGCAACCGTTAAAGACACCTTTATCGCGGTTGACTCCATGAAAATCAACCAAGTAATACCTTCTAAAGAAAACTTAAGCGGCAAATCACATTCCAAAATTGTTGTTCCTCAAAAAACAAGAGCAGAAGAGCGGCTGAAACTTTGGGAAATAAATTTGCTGAAAGTAAAAAACATCTCAAACAATGGTTGTATTCTAATTAGATTTCCTGAAAAGAAATATGAAATTGTCTGTCATTCCTTTAACTTTAATGAAAACACAAACGCTATATTAGAATTAGAAATGGAATTTACTGAATATGGTGAATATTTCTATAGCATGGATATTGACATTGACCAATATAATCTTAAAGACCGAAAAAGCTCTAAATTAGTTTTCATGCAATTATAAAAATTACCAAAGCCTCTTTTTAGGACATATGGATTATTAATTTATTTTTGCACAAAACAAAATTGATGCATAAAAAAATTTCCAGCTTACAAAATCCACTGATAAAGGAATTGGTACAATTGAAAGAAAAATCAAGAGTTAGAAAAAAAAGTGGAAAATTTTTATTGGAAGGACAACGGGAAATTGAACTAGCAACTCTGGGAGCATATACATTAGAAAAAATAATTTATTGCTCCCAGATTTCAAGTCTAGATAAAATAAATTCCTTAGAGTCTAGCCTTAATCCTTCAATTGAATATTTAGAGGTTACAAAAGAAGTGTATCAAAAAATTGCGTACAGAGAAACTACAGAAGGAATTCTAGCAGTTGTCTGTGCAAAAAAACACGAATTAGAAAACATTGTCTTCAAAAGAAACAAACCGCTATTATTAATTGCAGAAGCACCAGAAAAACCAGGTAATATAGGTGCCTTATTGAGGACTGCCGACGCGGCAAACGTAGATGCTGTTTTGATTGCCAACCCTAAAACAGATTTATACAATCCAAATATTATTAGAAGTAGTGTTGGTTGCCTATTTACTACGCAAATTGCCACTGGTTCAACTAACGAAATTTTAACCTACCTCAAGAATCATAATATTACCTCATACGCTGCTGCTTTAAAAGAAGATTCTCAACCTTATCAAAATCAAGATTTTAAAGAAGCAAGTGCCATTGTTGTTGGTACAGAATCTACAGGACTTTCAGATTTATGGCTAGATAACGCCTCCAAAAAAATAATCATTCCAATGAATGGAAAAATAGATTCAATGAATGTTTCTGTTGCGGCTTCAATTCTTATCTTTGAGGCCAGTAGGCAAAGAAACTTCGAGTAATTCTGCAGAATATAATAACCTGAAACATTTTGCACAATCCTGAAACAATCTTCCTATTTTTGTAATCTTAAACCATTTCAATTAATTAAACATGACTGCATCTTTAGTATTTAAAATTTTAATTGGAATCATAATTATTAATTTCATCAAGGAAGAAGTTCTTTCTTTCTTAAACGCGAAACATTTTAACGACAAATTACCAGATGAGTTAAAAGATGTTTATGATGATAAAGCCTATAAAGAATCTCAGAATTACAAGAAAACTAATTATGATTTTTCATTTTATACCAATAGTTTTTCTATCATTCTCACATTATCTTTATTCTTTTTTGAAGGTTTTGCTTGGATTGATTCCTTTGTTAGAGGTTTCACGAACAATGAAATCACTCAAACCTTAATATATTTTGCAATTTTGTTTTTCGGAAGTGATATTTTAAACACTCCCTTTGCATTCTATAAAACCTTTGTAATCGAAGAAAGATTCGGATTTAACAAGTCGACCAAAAGACTTTTTATTTTAGACAAACTAAAAGGATGGGCTTTAGCTATCGTTGTTGGAGGACCTCTTTTAGCCTTAATCACATGGTTTTATCTAAAAACAGAAAATAAATTTTGGATCTACACTTGGGCAGTGATTACCCTATTTACTTTATTCATGAATTTATTTTATTCTTCATTAATTGTTCCATTATTTAACAAACAAACAGCCTTAGAAGCTGGAGAATTAAAAACAGAACTAGAAAACTTTGCTGCAAAAATTGGGTTTCAATTGGATAAAATATTTGTCATTGATGGCTCTAAAAGATCAACAAAAGCAAATGCATATTTTTCAGGTTTTGGTCCTAAAAAGCGTATTGTACTTTACGACACGCTGATAAAGGAACTCACAACACAAGAAATTGTTGCAGTCTTTGCTCATGAAGTAGGCCATTATAAAAAAAAGCATATTATTTTTAATTTATTTGCTTCCATATTATTAACAGGTTTCACTTTATACATATTATCCCTTTTGATTGGAAACCCCTTACTATCAGATGCTCTACGTATTGAGGAACCAAGTTTTCATATTGGACTGATAACATTTAGTATACTGTATAGTCCAATCTCAGAAATTACAGGCCTTGCTATGAATGCAATTTCTCGTACTTTTGAATATCAAGCAGACAGTTATGCTAAAAAATATACAAATGCAGAAAACCTGATAAGTTCCTTAAAAAAACTATCCAAAAATAGTTTGAGTAACTTAACACCCCACAAAGCAACTGTTTTTGCGCACTACTCTCATCCTACTTTATTGCAACGTATTCGTAGTCTGAGAAAATAATATTTAGAATTAAAATGTCTTTTATTTTATGACGTATAATGTAACTATAGAAGAAGAAAATAAAGAAATAGCCAATAGGTATAAAGATCTTTTAAAAGGTACTTATCAAACATTATCCGAAAGTGATAAAGTTTTAATTAGAAAAGCCTTTGATCTTGCACTTGAAGCGCACAGTGATCAAAGGAGAAAAACAGGAGAGCCTTATATTTTTCATCCTATTGCTGTTGCGAAAATTGTGGCCTATGAAATTGGTTTAGGTGCAGAATCCATTGCTGCTGCTTTATTGCATGATGTTGTTGAAGACACTCCTTATACTGTTAATGATATGGAACGTCTTTTTGGTGAAACCATAGCCAAAATTGTAAGTGGACTTACCAAGATTTCCAGACTTAATAAGGAACAAGACGCCTCAATTCAAGCAGAGAATTTTAGAAAAATGCTACTTACATTACATGATGATGTTCGTGTAATTCTAATCAAAATTGCTGACCGTTTGCATAATATGCAAACCATGGAATCAATGCCTGGTTACAAACAGGTTAAAATTTCCTCAGAAACACTATATATCTACGCTCCTTTAGCACATCGTTTAGGACTTTATAATATCAAAACGGAACTAGAAGACTTAGGTTTGAAATATACAGAACCAGAAGTTTTTAATGATATTAAAGAAAAACTTAATGCAAACAAAGAAGAACAGAACGCATATATTGAACGATTTTCTGATAACATTCGTGAGAATCTAGATAAAGAAGGTTTCTCATATAAAATTAAAGGGCGTACAAAATCTATCTATTCTATTCGTAGAAAAATGCGAGCGCAGAATGTTTCCTTTGATGAAGTTTATGATAAGTTCGCCATTAGAATTATCTATGATTCTGATGTAAACAATGAAAAATTTGATGCATGGAAAATCTACTCCATCATCACAGAACAATACAACCCGAACCCTTTACGATTAAGAGACTGGATAACAAATCCAAAAACTACTGGATATGAATCCCTGCATATAACTGTTATGGGTCCAGGTGGTAACTGGGTAGAGGTTCAAATTCGTTCAAATCGAATGGACGAAATTGCTGAAAAGGGATATGCTGCACATTTTAAATACAAACAAGGAAACCAGAATGAAAAAGGTCTAGAAACTTGGTTAGATCGTTTAAAAGACTCTCTAGAAAATGGTAACATTAATGCTGTTGATTTTGTAGAAGATTTTAAATTAAATTTATATTCAGAAGAGATTTTTGTTTTTACTCCAAAAGGGGAATTAAAAACACTTCCAAAAGGTGCGTCGGCTCTTGATTTTGCCTTTTCTATTCATACGGATATCGGCCTAAAATGTAGGGGAGCAAAAGTAAATGGTAAACTGACACCGTTAGATACTGTTTTAGGAAGTGGAGATCAAGTAGAGGTCCTAACCTCTAACGTTAAAAAACCTAATAATAGGTGGCTAGAATTTGTAGTGACTGCAAGAGCACGTGCTAGAATTAGAGCCGCTTTAAAAGAAGAAGAAAAAGGAATCGCAGAAGAAGGAAAAGTTTTATTAACTCGTAAATTACGACAACTAAAAATTCCTTTTAATGATAAAACAGTAAACGACCTTGTTCGTTTTAACAAATTAAAAACTAGCTTCGATCTATTTTACAGGGTTGGAACTGGGGCAATTGAAAACTCTGAATTAAAAGCATTTGCAAATCAAAGAAGTAATTCTATTTACAACTTCTTTAAAAATAAAATTCAACGAAGCGGGAGCAACAAAAAAGGAAAAGACCAGGAACCAGATGAGCTTACCAATAATTATGATTTATTAGTTTTTGGAAAAGACGAGGAAAAACTAGAATACAAATTATCTAAGTGTTGTAATCCTATTCCAGGTGATAAAGTATTTGGTTTCCTAACTATAAACGATGGAATAAAAGTTCATAAGCATGATTGTCCCAATGCAATTAGCATGCAATCAAACTATGCCTACCGGGTTATGTTTGCTAAGTGGATTGATTCCTCAAAGCAAAATTTCAAAGTGACCCTAAAAATTAGTGGTGAAGATAAACTTGGAATTCTAAATAACTTGACTCGAATTATATCTGGAAATTCCAATATGAACATCTACAACATCAACTCTGTTACTAGAGGTTCTATTTTCCAAGGAAAAATTACTATTGATGTAAAGAATAAAACCCAGTTAAAAAAGCTAACTGAAAACATTCTTAAAATTGATGGAATCAATAAAGTCTCAAGAGTAGACTAATATAAAGCCCATAAAAACTACCGTTTTTCATTTAAAAGAGATCGGTAGTTTTTATGTATCTGACTTCCTAAAATTCAATTATTTGCTTTGAAGTATTTTTTCTTTAAAATCAGGTAAATAAATTGACAAATCCACTCGTCTAAATGAAAAATAAAGTTAAATTTGCGTTTTGCTATTTTAAATAGTTTATAGGATGAAAGAAAACAATAATAATCAAGAAACAGTTAAGGCCGTTTTTGTGAAGTTTCTAGAGAAACACAGTCACAGAAAAACTCCGGAAAGGTTTGCTATACTTCAAGAAATCTATGATTTAGATGATCATTTTGACATTGAATCTTTATACATAAGTATGAAGAACAAGAACTACCGAGTAAGTCGTGCTACTTTATACAATACGATTGAATTATTATTAAGTAGTGGTTTGGTAAGAAAACACCAATTTGGTCAAAACCAAGCTCACTATGAAAAAAGTTTCTTCAACAAACAACATGATCACGTAATCCTAGATACTGGTGAGGTTATTGAATTTTGCGATCCAAGAATTCAAAATATCAAAAAATCAATAGAAGAGTTTTTCAATATAGATATTGAAGATCACTCGCTATATTTCTATGGAAAAAAAAGACAATCAAAACAATAAAACAAATTAATTTTTAGATAATGGCTGTAGATTTATTATTAGGCTTACAATGGGGAGATGAAGGGAAAGGTAAGATTGTAGACGTTCTTACAAAAAATTACAACTTAATTTCTCGTTTCCAAGGAGGACCTAACGCAGGACACACTTTGATTTTTGATGGACACAAACACGTGTTACATACAATTCCTTCAGGGATATTTCATGATGATGCTTTAAACATTATTGGAAACGGAGTAGTTATTGACCCTGTTATCTTTAAAAAAGAATTAGAAAACTTAGATAAGTTTAACTTAGACTTAAATGCTAAAATTCTTATTTCAAGAAAAGCGCATTTAATACTACCAACCCACCGTTTATTAGATGCTGCTTCTGAAGCATCAAAAGGTAAGGCTAAAATTGGTTCTACTTTAAAAGGAATTGGACCAACTTACATGGACAAAACAGGACGTAACGGAATGCGTGTTGGTGATTTAGAATTAAGTAACTGGGAAGAAATTTTTGACATCTTAACTCAGAAACACTTAAAAATGTTAGAGTTCTTTGATGTAGCACTAGAATACAACTTAGGTGAATTAAAAGCTGAATTCTTTACTGCTGTTGCTCGCTTAAAAGAAATGACTTTTATCGATAGTGAAGAGTACTTACATAAAGCAATAAAATCTAACCAAACAATTTTGGCAGAAGGTGCACAAGGTTCTTTATTAGATGTTGATTTTGGAACATACCCATTTGTTACTTCTTCAAACACTACAGCAGCTGGTGCTTGTACTGGTTTAGGAATTGCTCCTAACTCGATTGGTGAAGTATACGGTATCTTTAAAGCTTACACTACTCGTGTAGGATCTGGACCATTCCCAACAGAATTATTTGATGCTGATGGTGAAAGAATGGCTAAAGTAGGTCATGAATTTGGAGCTACTACAGGTAGAGCTAGAAGATGTGGTTGGTTAGACTTAGTAGCTTTAAAATACGCTTGTCAGGTAAACGGAGTTACGCAACTAAACATGATGAAAGGTGATGTTCTTTCTGGTTTTGAAACTTTGAAAGTATGTACTGCTTATGAATACAAAGGAGAAGTAATTGAACACTTCCCATACAATATTGAGCCAGAAAACGTAAAACCTATTTACACGGAGTTTAAAGGATGGAAAGAAGATATAACAGAAATTTCTTCTGAAGCAGAATTCCCGAAAGAATTGTCAGAATACATTGCATTTATAGAAAAAGAAACTGAAATTAAAATCAGTATCGTTTCTGTAGGACCTGATAGAAAACAAACAATTGTAAGATAATTACAAATCGTTTAAATATAAAAAAAGCCCAATCCTAACAGATTGGGCTTTTTTATGAACTCAAGTAATTATTTTTTGGCTTTTTCTCTTTCTTCCTTTGCATGAGCCCAATACTTATTCATTTGTTTTTTACCTCCAACAGCTTCAGTTTGAGCAGCTGCAAAGGGAGCTACAATAGCTTTATACTCTTCTTTACTCGGCTTCTTACCTCCATTCGCTTGTTTCGCTTCGTATATAGCTTTTTGCTTTTTTACCTCTTCATCATATACCACTTTCGTTTGTGCATCATCCAAAGACAAAAATGTTTTCATATCCTGAGATACAGCTGTTGCTTTTTTATCTATCCATTTTGGTGTTTTTTGTGCTGATACAGAAAATGCAAAAAATAAAACTGCTACGATACTTAATAATTTTTTCATGTTTAATTGTTTTGGTTATTAATTATTATAAATATAATTTAAAAATATATAAATTCTGACATACCAATGTCAATAACAGTTCTTAAAATGTATTTATCTGTCAAAATCAAAAAAGCACCTCTTTAAAGAGATGCTTTTTTTAATATAAATAAGATGTAGGTCTTTAACTATACATCTTTTTTCTCTGTTCTTTTACTTTCGGATCAGACAAATACTCATCAAAGGTAGCATATTTGTCAATCACTCCTTTAGGAGTAATTTCAATAATTCTATTGGCAACAGTTTGCGCAAACTCATGATCATGCGTAGAGAACAATACAGTACCTTTAAAATTAGTCAAAGAATTATTCAATGCCTGAATCGATTCCAAATCTAAGTGATTGGTTGGCTCATCTAACATTAAAACATTTGCTCTTACCATCATCATACGAGACAACATACATCTCACTTTTTCTCCTCCAGAAAGAACGTTACATTTTTTCAATGCCTCTTCCCCACTAAAAATCATTTTACCTAAGAACCCTCTTAAATGAACCGCTTCACGCTCTTCTTCAGTTTTAGCATATTGACGTAGCCAATCTACCAAGTCCAACTCAGCATTCTGAAAGAACTCTGCATTTTCTAAAGGCAAATAAGATTGATTTGTAGTCACACCAAAATCAAACGAACCTGAATCTGCATCCAAATTACCATTCAAAATTTCATAAAAAGAAGTTACCGCTTTAGAACTTTTAGATATTACCGCAACTTTATCTCCCTTTGCTAAATTGATATTTACATTCTGAAACAAAACTTCTCCATCAATTTCTTTTGATAAATTCTCAACATTCAAAATCTGATCTCCGGCTTCACGTTCTCTTTCAAAAATGATCGCAGGATATCTTCTACTTGAAGGCTTGATATCATCTACATTTAATTTTTCAATCATCTTCTTTCTACTGGTAGCCTGTTTAGACTTCGCCATATTTGCAGAAAAACGACGGATAAACTCTTCTAGTTCTTTCTTTTTATCCTCTGCCTTTTTATTTTGTTGCGCTCTTTGCTTGGCAGCTAACTGACTTGACTCATACCAAAAAGTATAATTTCCTGAGTATTGATTTACTTTTCCAAAATCAATATCTGAAATATGCGTACATACAGCATCTAAAAAGTGACGGTCATGAGAAACAACAATTACAGTATTTTCATAATTTGCCAAAAAATGCTCTAACCAAGCAATTGTTTCAAAATCCAAATCGTTGGTAGGCTCATCCATAATCAATACATCTGGATTACCAAACAAAGCCTGAGCAATTAATACACGTACTTTTTGTTTACCATCCAAATCGCCCATAAGCGTATAATGCATATCATCTTTAATTCCCAAAGACGACAAAAGCGTAGCTGCATCACTTTCTGCAGTCCAACCTCCCATTTCTTCAAATGTAACTTGAAGTTCTCCAATTTTATCAGCATTTTCATCTGTATAATTGGCATACAAATCATCAATTTCTTTCTTTACACTAAACATTTCCTTGTTCCCCATCATTACTGATTCTAAAACTGGAAATTCGTCAAAAGCAAAGTGATCCTGAGATAAAACAGACATTCTTTTACCTTTCTCCAAAGAAACATATCCTGAAGTAGGCTCTAATTGACCCGTTAATATTTTTAGAAAAGTAGATTTACCGGCTCCATTGGCCCCAATAATTCCATAACAGTTTCCTTGAACGAATTTTGTATTTACTTCGTCGAATAAAACACGTTTACCGAACTGAACAGATAAGTTTGATACTGAAAGCATTGTATGATTTTTTATTTTTTTGCAAAAATAAATAAAAAGCATGATATATGCCTGAAAATGTAAGAATACTTAAGGAATTAAAGTAATTTCTATTGTTTTTGAAGCTGACGCAAACCTTCTCCTAAAGCCATTGCAACGGCATTCCCTAAATTAAAACTTCGCACAGTACCTGGGAAAGGAATTTTAATACATTGTTTTATATAGGTATCTACAATATCTTGAGATAAACCATCTGATTCTCTTCCAAAAATCAACCAATCTCCTTCCCTATAGTCCACATCGTAATAAGCTTTCTCCGCACGTGTTGTAAAAAAGAAAACTCTAGAGATATCTGGTATACTTTCTATCAATTTTTCAAAATTGTCATGATATGAAAGATTCAAATCGCCCCAATAATCTAAACCTGCTCTTTTCACACGACTGTCCGTAATTTCAAAGCCCAAAGGTTTTACCAAGTGCAATGTACTCAAGCTACCTACACACAAACGTCCTATATTCCCCGTGTTATTTGGAATTTGTGGATTGACTAAAACAATATTAAAATTAGGTTTCACGTTTTGATTATTTGACATTGGCTCAAAAGAAAAAAAAGATTAAACAGCAATAAAAAAAAATTACTTAAAACGATAAGTCTATTTTATTTGAGTTTCTAAATAATGTTCCTCAATACCATAAGTAGTTTTGATTCCCTTAATTTTCTGATTCAAAGCCTTTTCATCAACCTCCTTATTGGATTTTGTTGCAACCAACATTACATTTTTACGTGTATGTTCATTGGATACAAATTCGAAAATTTTAGTCTGGTAGTGCCTCTTCTCTAATATCAATGCACGAATAGTATCCGTTACCATTTCAAATTGACGCTCTTTAAAAATTCCGTATTTTAAAATAGGATCTTCCTGCTCTTTCCCTTTTAAGGACTGACGCA
Organism: Flavicella sp. IMCC45537; assembly: GCF_057197705.1. Taxonomy (NCBI): domain Bacteria; kingdom Pseudomonadati; phylum Bacteroidota; class Flavobacteriia; order Flavobacteriales; family Flavobacteriaceae; genus Flavicella; species Flavicella sp. IMCC45537. Next base: position 458,812 of record NZ_CM170067.1, on the reverse strand, counting down.
CTTGTTTATGACAACAAGGAGCACAAACTATCAAACCTGCTTTTGCCATAATTCCTTTCGTTATAGCATCATCAGTAGCAGTATCACAAGCGTGCAAGGCTATTAAAATATCAATTTTTTTATTTTCATATTCTTGAATTGGCTTGCATTCAAACTTTAAATTCTCAAACTCACACTTTTCAGCAACATCATTACAGTAATCTACTAATTCTTTTCGTAATTCTATTCCGGTAACTGTAACGTTCATTTTTCTTTGAACTACCAAATAATCATACAAAGCGAAAGTCAAATATCCTTTACCTGATCCCATATCCACAATTTGAATCTGCTTCGGTAATTTAGCATTAGAAATCAAACCTTCCATGATTTCCAAATATTTGTTTATTTGACGGAATTTATCAGCCATTTTAGGAATCACAGTATTACTAGCATCTGTCACCCCTAAATAACGTAAATATGCCCCCATTTCCGCACGTTTTTCTTTTGGTTTATCGTGTGTTATCGGTGGCTTATTCGTAAAACTTGGTGCCCCTTTTTTAAATGAAACAACTTTCTTTTTTGAAACAAAAACTTGTAAATCCTCTCTCAGTGTAAAAACTACAGCTGTTCTAAAGGTAGTTAATAAAAAGTTTTGCAACTCTTCAATCCCTTCATTAATTCCAAAGTTCTTCACCTGATCATTAGTTTTGTAATGATAGGTGAAAGACATTTTTACTTCCTCTTTAATCAAAACCAGTCGAACATAAATATTTCTTAATCCATCGTTTTTACGAAGCGGTTTACTTAAAGTAATTTTAACAAAATCATCTGCTGCAATACTAGTTTGTATTACTTCTGAAAATGTATCAAATGAGCTCATGATTCTGTTTTTTAATATTGAAATTAATATACTTTAATTATTATAGTGCAGCAAGGCTCGCCTTTAACGTTTCTATTTTAGCCAAAGCATCTGCTTCCTTATTTCTCTCTAAGGTAATCACTTTTTCAGGGGCGTTATTTACAAAACGCTCATTGCTTAACTTCTTTTGAACCGATTTTAAAAAACCTTCAATATATTTTAATTCTTCGGTAATTTTTGCAATCTCTTCCTCTACATTAATGGCTCCTGAAATTGGAATAAAGTACTCGTTTGATTTGATTCTAAAACTTAAAGCTCCTTCAACGGCAGCATCCACTTTATTAATTTTAGAAGTATTCCCTAGTTTTTCAATAACCGCATCAAAAGTGGCACTTGACTTCTCATTGTCTAAAACAGATAATTCAATGGCGTCTTTAAAACTGATGTTTTTATCTTTTCTAATTTTTCTTATTCCAGAGATTACTTCTGAAGCAAACTCAAAATCATGGATAATTTTTTCATCAAAAGAAACCAATTCCGGATATTCTGCAATAATTAAAGCTTCTTCCGTTGATCTCTCCTCTAAGTGTTGCCAAATTTCTTCTGTCAAGAAAGGCATGTAAGGATGTAAAACCTTAAGATTATCCTCTAAGCAAGAAATAGCAGCTTTATAGGTAACCGCATCAATTGGTTGTTGGTAACCAGGTTTGATCATTTCTAAGAACCATGACGAAAAATCATCATAAATCAATTTATAAATTGTCATCAAAGCCTCAGATATTCTGTATTCTTCAAATGACTTTTCGATACTTAACAATGCCTTTTGGAACTTTGCGTTGTACCAAGCAATCGCTGTTTTAGAGGATGCTGGTTGTTCAATTGTTTCTGAAACTTCCCATCCATTAATCAAACGGAAGGCATTCCAAATTTTACTGGAAAAATTACGTCCTTGTTCACATAATTCTTCGTCGAATAATAAATCATTTCCAGCTGCTGCACTTAACAACAACCCTGTACGAACACCATCTGCCCCATATTTTTTCATCAACTCAATAGGATCTGGCGAGTTTCCTAAAGATTTAGACATTTTTCTTCTTTGCTTGTCTCTTACAATTCCCGTAAAATAAACATTGCTAAATGGTTTTGCATCTGCAAACTCATATCCTGCAAAAATCATTCTAGCAACCCAAAAGAAAATAATATCAGGCCCAGTAACCAAGTCATTTGTAGGATAATAGTAATTAAATTCTTCGTTATCCGGATTTTTAATTCCATCAAATAACGAAATTGGCCATAACCAAGATGAAAACCATGTATCCAAAGCATCTGGATCTTGTTTGATTTCTTCTAAAGTCAATTCTTTATTTCCTGTTACCTCTTGAGCCTTTTGCAATGCTTCCTCTTTAGATTCAGCCACTACATAGTCTTCTAAACCTTCTCCATAGAAATATGCCGGAATTTGGTGTCCCCACCATAATTGACGAGATATATTCCAATCTCTAATATTTTCTAACCAATATTTATAGGTACTATTGTAGTGTTTTGGATAAAACTTGATATCCTCATCTTTTAAAACTGCGTCTAAGGCTGGTTTCACAATTTCTTCCATTTTCAGGAACCATTGAACCGAAATTTTAGGTTCAATTACCGCCTTTGTTCTTTCAGAAACACCAACTTTATTGATGTGTTTTTCTGTTTTCACTAACGCTCCAAGAGCTCGTAATTCTTCAGCAATCTCTTTACGAACTACAAAACGATCTTTCCCTTCATAATGCAATCCTAAAGAATTTAAAGAACCATCATCATTTAGAATATCAATCACTTCTAAATTATGTTTCTCTCCAATCGCTTTATCGTTTTGATCATGAGCAGGAGTAATTTTCAAACATCCTGTACCAAATTCTAAATCAACATATTCATCTTCTATAATAGGAATCACTCTATTGGCAATAGGAACTATCACTTTTTTCCCTTTCAAATGAGCAAAACGTTCATCTGTAGGGTTGATGCATATTGCTGTATCCCCTAATAATGTTTCAGGTCTGGTGGTAGCAACTGTAACTGTTTCTTCAGATCCCTCTATCTGATAATTGATATAATATAAATTACCTTGTTTCTCAACAAACTCAACCTCTTCATCTGACAAAGTTGTCTTTGCTTCAGGATCCCAGTTTACCATTCTATATCCTCGGTAAATTAATCCTTTGGCATATAAATCAACAAAAACCTTACTCACCGCAGCACTTAAATCGTCATCCATGGTAAAAGCAGTACGCTCCCAATCACAAGAAGCTCCTAACTTTTTAAGTTGTTCTAAAATAATTCCACCATGTTTATCAGTCCATTCCCAAGCATGTTTTAAGAACTCATCACGAGTTAAATCGTCTTTATGAATCCCCTCTTCTTTCAACTTTGCTACTACTTTTGCCTCTGTAGCAATAGAAGCATGATCCGTTCCAGGTACCCAACATGCATTGAAACCTTTCAATCTAGCACGACGAATCAAAACATCTTGAATGGTATTATTCAACATGTGTCCCATATGCAATACACCCGTTACATTAGGTGGAGGGATGACAATAGTGTAAGCCTCTTTTTCGTTAGGTGTAGAATGAAAATATCCATTCTCCATCCAATAGCTATACCATTTATCTTCTACTTTTTCCGGATTGTATTTATTTGGGATCATTTGAAATGAATTGAAATTATTTTTCTTTTTATTCTAAAAGTCTTCTTAACTTTTTAAGTGATGGCAAAAGTACAATTATCTCTTTTAACTAAAAAGTTAACAAACCTATATTTTGTAGGGTCATAAATATGTTTATTTTTGTTTTTGTAAAACTATAATTATGAAAAATATATTAATGGCTATAGCCTTGTTTGCAGGGACTTTTGCTATCAATGCACAAGAAACCACTGTACCAAAAGATTCACTTAATTCTCCAATAGCACAACCCGTTGAAGATTTTGATGCAAATGCTGCAGTATTTCAATTTGAAGAAGAAGTAATTAACTATGGTGTCATAGAAAAAGACTCTGATGGGAATAGAGTTTTTAAATTTACCAATACAGGAGGAAGTCCACTAATTATTGCGAATGCAAAAGGTAGCTGTGGATGTACAGTTCCTACCTATGATAAAGAACCAATCATGCCAGGAGAATCTGGAGAAATAAGAGTAAAATATGCAACAAACCGAGTAGGACGTTTTTCTAAAACGGTAACGTTAACCTCTAATGCATCAGAGCCTAAAAAAGTATTGAGAATAAAAGGGGAAGTATTACCTGAAAAAAAATAAAGATTCATAAAACAAAAAAAAGCCTTTCAAATGAAAGGCTTTTTTTATGACTAGTTTTTGTAAACTTTAGTCGCTTCAAAAAGATGTTTTAATATTTCTTTATCTTTAATATCAAAGTTTCCTTTTTTCAATTCACACATTTTTTGTGCATCTACAATAGCTTTTTCAATTTCGTACTCATGTTGTGCATCACTCCCCCCCCAACTAAACGAAGGAACAAACTTGGAAGGAAAACCAGATCCAAATACATTTGATGAAACGCCAATAACTGTTCCTGTATTTATCATTGTGTTAATTCCTAACTTTGAGTAATCTCCCAAAAACAGACCGCAAAAACGCAAACCTGTAGTCACAAAATCATTTTCTGCATAATCCCATACACTTACTTCACTATGGTTATTTTTCATATTTGAAACATTGGTATCAGCCCCAAAATTACACCACTCTCCTACTACAGAATTTCCTAAATATCCATCATGCCCTTTATTAGAATTCCCCAAAAAGACCACATTCTTAATTTCTCCTCCAACCGTACAATTTGGACCTACCGTTGTTCCTCCATATATTTTAGCCCCCATCTTTACGACAGCATTCTCTCCTATTGAAATAGGACCTCTTAGTAAGGATCCCTCCATCACAACAGCACTTTTTCCAATGTACACAGGTCCGTCCGTTACATTAATCACAGTACACTCCAAAACAACACCTTCTTCTAGAAATACATTATCTCGGGCCCCTACTATTGTATTGGTACTAGAAATTGCTGCAGAAGTTCTATCTCCTTTTAACAACTTGAAATCCTCGTTAATCTCCCTATAATTATTTGAAAAAATATCTGATTTTGTTTCTAGTTTATAAAATTCCTCTTGAAACTCTACCAATTCGTAAGATTCAAAATCTATTTCTTCTTGCTCTTTTGAAGCAAAAAACGCAATCATATCTTCATTACTCATCAAAGCCTGATTCTCGCCAAGAAAACTTATCTCAGTGGCTAGTGTTTTATTAGGAATCACAGAAGCATCAATATAAATATTTTCATCAAACTCAACTATAGGATATTTGGATTCCAAATATTCTTCTGTCAGATAAGTAACAGTACAACCAAGCAATTTCTCCCATTTTTCTTTAATTGTAAGAACCCCTATTCTCATCTCAGAAACAGGTTTGGTAAATGTAAACGGTAATAGATTATCCCTTGTTGGACCATCAAATAAAATATAATTCATTGTCAATTTCTTTTAAGCAAAGGTATCGAATTGACATCAAATTTTGCTCTCATAATTTATGTGGTTTCTCTATATCAATTAAAATCATTAATTTTAAGAACATCATCTTTTGTAAGATGATGCTATTAAATCGACCAAAAATCAAACTAAACTTATTTATGAAAAAAATCACAGCCGCGGCATTACTATCTATCGTTTTGATATTTGGGGCCTGCTCCTCTTCAAGTTCTGAAGAAATCGAAACAAAGACTTTTACAACTCAACTCTCTGGAACCTCTTTAATTTTCGGAAATGTAGAAGTTACCCAAACCACCGAAAAAACTTTTACAGTTACAAATACAGGTACCGAAGAAATTACTATCAGTAACATCACTACCCCTGAAGGTTTTACAGTTAACCCTACTTCTGGTAGTATTGCTACGGGAACTTCTAAAACCTTTACCGTAGGGTTTAGTCCAACAACAATCTCCAACTATAATGGAAGTATGGCTATTACATCAAATTCAACCAGTACCGCTGCTACAATTAGTGTTGCAGGTACAGGTATCGCTTCAACGAGCGCGAAAACCTATGACAATACCATTGCACCAATTATGGCACAAAGTTGTTCCGTCACCGGATGTCATAGTGGAAACAATCCTTCTGATGGCATTAGTTTAACAAATTTCTCGGAAGTTAAAGATGGATTTAAAAATGATAGATCATGGCAGGAAATTTTAGATGGAACAATGCCTAAATTTAGACCATCAGACCCTATTCCAGCACTCACTCAGGAAGAAAAAAACAATATAGAACAATGGATAAATGCCGGATATCCGTCTGGAGAATTGGTAACCGTTAGTTATGTTAATGACATTGCTCCGTTGGTAAATCAAAGTTGCGCTACAACTAACTGTCATGGCGGAGCAACCTCTCCAACACTTACAAGCTACTCTTTAGTAAAAACAGCTTTTGAAGCAACAGGGGCAAGCAGTTCTATAGGCAGAATTGAAAGCGGTAATATGCCTAAAAACAGCTCAAAATTAGCACAATCTAATATTGATTTATTAAATACTTGGATTGAAACAGGTTTCATTCAACAATAACAACCGTACAATTTTACTACAACTCTTAAACAAACTCACTGTAATAGATAAAAAAGGCTTTCCAAATGGAAAGCCTTTTTAATTTTCAAAAGCGATTCGCTTTTATTTATTTAAGTACATTTTTCTTCTTGAGTACAACTCATAAAATGCATCATCTTTAAGATCATCTATAAACAAGATACTCTCACCTGTTGATTTCATTTCAGGTCCTAATTTCTTATCTACATTCGGGAACTTATTGAAAGAGAAAACTGGTTGCTTGATTGCAAAACCTTCCAATTCAGGTTTGAAATCAAAATCAGTTACCTTATTTGCTCCTAACATCACTTTTGTTGCATAGTTCACATAAGGCTCACCATAAGCTTTTGCGATAAATGGAACCGTACGAGATGCTCTTGGGTTTGCCTCAATAATGTATACTGTATCATCTTTTACAGCAAACTGAATATTGATCAATCCTTTAGTTTTTAAAGCAACTGCTATTTTTTTAGTATGCTCCTTAATTTGATTCATTACAAATTCCCCTAAGTTAAATGGAGGCAAGGTAGCATTTGAATCCCCAGAGTGTACTCCACAAGGCTCAATATGCTCCATAATTCCGATAATGTAAACATTACCATCCTCATCACAAATTGCATCAGCTTCAGCTTCAATAGCACCTTCTAAATAGTGATCCAATAATAATTTATTTCCAGGAATAGAACGTAATAACTCAACAACATGAGCTTCTAATTCTTCTTTGTTAATTACAATTTTCATTCCCTGCCCTCCTAATACATAAGATGGACGAACTAATATTGGGAAATCTAAATTATCTGCAATCTCTAATGCTTCATCAGCATTTGTAGCCGTTCCAAATTGTGGGAAAGGAATTTCTAAAGATGTTAACATATCAGAGAAACGCCCTCTATCTTCAGCTAAATCCAACGCCTCAAAACTAGTTCCCATGATTTTTACACCATACGCTTCTAATTTCTCAGCCAATTTCAATGCTGTTTGTCCACCTAACTGAACTATCACTCCTTCTGGCTTTTCATGACGAATAATGTCATAAATATGCTCCCAGAACACAGGCTCAAAATATAATTTATCAGCTGTATCAAAATCTGTAGAAACAGTTTCTGGGTTACAGTTGATCATTACAGTTTCATAACCTGCTTCTTTTGCAGCTAATACACCGTGTACACAACAGTAATCAAACTCAATCCCTTGACCAATTCTATTTGGTCCAGAACCTAATACAACTACTTTTTTCTTATCTGTAACAACTGACTCATTTGCAGAAAAAGTTTTTCCATCTGCAGTAGTCATGGTATTCTCAAAAGTTGAATAGTAATATGGTGTCTGTGCAGCAAACTCAGCAGCACAAGTATCTACTAATTTATATACACGGTTGATGTTTAACTCCTCACGTTTTTTGTAAACTTCAGATTCTAAACAACCTAACATATGTGCAATTTGTCTATCACCGTAACCTTTTTGCTTTGCTTCTAACAATAAGTCTTTAGACAAAGTATCTAATTTGAAAGAAGAAATTTCTTTTTCCAAAGTAAATAACTCTTCATATTGCTTTAAGTACCACATATCAATTTTAGTGATATCATGAATCTTACTTAAAGAAATTCCAGCTTTGATTGCATCGTAAATAGAGAATACTCTATCCCAAGATGCATAAGTTAATTTAGAGATAATCGTATCATAATGAGTTTCCTCTTTACCATCCGCTCCTAAACCGTTACGTTTAATTTCTAATGATTGTGTTGCTTTGTGCAATGCTTCTTGGAAAGAACGTCCAATTCCCATTACCTCTCCTACTGCTTTCATTTGAAGACCTAAAGTTCTATCAGCCCCTTCAAATTTATCGAAGTTAAAACGAGGAATTTTTACAATTACATAATCCAAAGTTGGCTCAAACAAAGCAGAAGTAAATCCTGTAATTTGATTGTTCAACTCATCTAAACTATACCCTAGAGCTAATTTAGTTGCAATTTTTGCAATTGGGTATCCAGTCGCTTTCGATGCCAATGCAGAAGAACGAGATACACGTGGATTAATTTCAATAGCAATGATATCTTCTTTCTCATCTGGAGAAACTGCGAACTGAACGTTACATCCTCCTTCGAAATCACCGATTGAACGCATCATATGGATTGCCATATCACGCATTTTTTGGAAAGTAGAATCACTCAAAGTCATTGCTGGTGCAACAGTGATTGAATCTCCAGTATGGATTCCCATCGGATCCATATTTTCAATAGAACAAACGATTACAACATTATCATTACGATCACGTAACAACTCCAGTTCGTATTCTTTCCATCCCATCATTGCTTTATCGATCATCACCTCATGAATTGGAGAAATTTCCAAACCATGTGATAATAAATCATCAAAATCAGCTTCATCATAAACAATTGCAGCTCCTGCTCCCCCTAAAGTAAAGGAAGAACGAATACATAATGGGAAACCAAACTCTTGAGCAATTGTTTTTCCTTGTAAGAAAGATGTTGCCGTTGCTTGAGGCGCCATATCAACACCTATTTTCCCCATTAACTCACGGAATTGTTCTCTATCTTCAGTAATATTAATGGCGTCAATATCCACACCAATCATATTTACATTAAAATCTTCCCAAATTCCTTTTTCGTCAGCTTCAATACAAAGATTCAACGCTGTTTGACCACCCATTGTGGGTAAAACCGAATCAATGTTTGGATGATTTTTTAAGATTTCAATAATTGACTTTGTAGTCAACGGCTTCAAATAAACATTATCCGCTAATGACGGATCTGTCATAATTGTTGCAGGGTTAGAGTTGATCAATGTCACCTCAATACCTTCTTCCTTTAAAGATCGTATAGATTGAGAACCTGAATAATCAAATTCACATGCTTGTCCAATTACAATTGGACCAGAACCTATAATTAAAACCGACTTAATGTTTTTGTTTTTTGGCATCCTATTAATTTTATAACGAAAAGGTAATCAGCACCTTTAATTTTTAACTTACTTCTGATTCGTTTATTCAAAAAAAAGGTGTTACTAATAAATAGTAACACCTGTTTTATATGAATTAAATATTCATTATTTTTTTGGTCTAGCTGAAGATGAAACAGATAATCTCTTTCTTCCTTTAGCTCTTCTTCTAGCTAAAACTTTACGTCCATTAGCTGAAGCCATTCTTTCTCTAAAACCGTGTTTGTTTCTTCTTTTTCTCTTTGATGGTTGGAATGTTCTTTTCGGCATTACTTATATTTTTAAAAATCTTATTTTATTTATACTAGCTTCGGTACAAAAACCATCCACTAAAAGCGTTGGCAAATATACAAAACCTTTTACGTCTAGCAAGATGTTTTTCAAAAAAAATAAAAATATTTTCTTCCCCACTTACAACATCAATTTACAAAAAACTTAAAGCTTTAGTTTTAACAAACTTAACAATCAAAACACAGATAATTTATATTTTAAAATCATATAAATTAATAGTCCAATAGGCAATGCTTATAACTTTATCTTCAAATGCCAACTTGTCAGCCAACACTGTCTTGTAGTCAGAAAACTCTTTTTGGTATTTTTTTTGTCAAGTAAATGGTATTCTAAATTAAAATAATAATTAAAACATATAATTATGGCTAAAGGAAACATTAATGTATCGGTAGAAAATATCTTTCCGTTAATTAAAAAATTCTTGTACTCTGATCACGAAATATTTTTACGTGAATTAATTTCAAACGCTACAGATGCAACTTCAAAAATGAAACACCTTATTACTATGGGTGAAGCTGGAAGTGAAGAGTATGGTAATCCAGTAGTAGAAGTTATTGCTGATAAAGAAAACAAAACACTTCGTATTATTGATCAAGGAATTGGTATGAACGAAGAAGAAGTTGAAAAATACATCAACCAGATTGCTTTCTCTGGAGCTGAAGAATTTATCGACAAATACAAAGACAAAGTTGAAGATTCTGGAATTATTGGTCATTTTGGTTTAGGATTTTACTCTGCCTTTATGGTTGCCGATAAAGTTGAAATTATTACAAAATCTTTCAAAGATCCAGCTGCTGTTAAATGGACTTGTGATGGATCTCCTAATTATGAAATTGAACCTGTTGAAAAAGAAACAAGAGGTTCTGAAATTGTACTTCATATTGCAGAAGACTCATTAGACTTTTTAGAAGACTCTAAAATAAATGAGCTTTTAAACAAATACAATCGTTTCAATCAAATTCCAATTAAGTTTGGAACTAAAGAAATCAATGATCCAGAATTTACTCCGCAGACAACTACGGATGCTGATGGAAAAGAAACTACAGAGCCACACAAGCAAATTACTGTTGATAATATCATCAATAATGTGAACCCAGCATGGACAAAAAAACCATCTGATTTAGAAGCAGATGACTACAATTCTTTTTACAGAGAATTATATCCTACTCAATTTGAAGAGCCATTATTCAACATCCACTTAAATGTTGATTATCCATTTAACTTAACAGGAATCTTATACTTTCCTAAATTAAGTCAAAGCATGGATATCCAAAAGGATAAAATTCAATTATACCAAAACCAAGTATTTATTACGGATAACGTAGAAGGAATTGTTCCTGATTTCTTACAAATGTTAAAAGGTGTAATTGACTCACCAGATATTCCATTAAACGTATCTCGTTCTTACTTACAGGCTGATGGTGCTGTAAAAAAGATTTCTGGATATATCACTAAAAAAATTGCAGACAAGCTAACATCATTATTCAAAAAAGACCGAGCAGATTTCGAACAAAAATGGAACGATATCAAGGTAATTATTGAGTACGGAATGTTGTCTGATGATAAATTTTACGACAAGGCTAAAAAATTCTCTTTGTTCCCAACGGTAGATGATACTTTCTTTACTATTGAAGAACTTCAAGAAAAAATTAAAGCTGCTCAAACTGACAAAGATGGAAATACAATTGTATTGTATGCAGCCAACAAAGAAGCACAACACGGATACATTCAAGAAGCTAAAGAAAAAGGTTACGAAGTATTACTTTTAGATTCTCCTATTGTATCTCACTTAATTCAGAAAATTGAAGCAAGTAATGAAAAACTTAAATTTACTCGTGTAGATTCTGACCATATCGACAACCTTATCAAAAAGGATGAAGAGAAAATCAGCAAACTTTCTGATGAAGAAAAAGAAGCGTTAAAACCTATTATTGAAGCAAATGTACCAAAAGAGAGCTACACTGTTCAATTGGAAGCTTTAGATTCAAACGCAAATCCATTTAGCATCACTGTTCCAGAATTCATGAGAAGAATGAAAGAAATGAGTCAGACCGGTGGCGGTGGAATGTTTGGAATGCAAAACATGCCAGAAATGTACAATTTGGTTGTAAATACAAACAATGATTTAGTAAAAGAAATTCTTGATAATAAAGATGAAGCGATCCAAAAAGAACTGATTGGTCAAGCTTTTGATTTAGCAAAATTATCTCAAAACTTACTTCATGGTGAGGAATTGACTAATTTTATCAAACGTAGCTATAAAATGATCAAGTAATATATTTTACGTAAACTGACTAAAAATCGTCGTTACTCTGGTAGCGACGATTTTTTTTAAACAAGCAAGCCGTAAACTGCAGGAATATCAATTAAAGAATCGGATTCAATTACAACTTATCGTAATTAATAATTTACATTTGCAATCAAATTAAAATCATGTTTAGCAAAGAAGAAGCAGCTAGGTTAAGAAAACATTTCTGGACAAGTTACGGCAAATCGTTTCCAAGAAAATGGCTCTTATACAATACAAAAATCAAAGGCTTTAGTTTTAAATTTTATGCAGACAACAAAACGGCAATGGTCCTTTTGGATATAGAACCTAATAGCGAAACCAAAAGAGATTTATTATACCAACAAGTAGCTGCTTTAAAAACCGTTACAGAGAACGACTATATTCCTGAAGTTATATTTGATGAACAGCATATTTTAGAAGAAACCGGAAAAAAAATCTCTCGGGTCTACGTAAAACTAGACCAAAAATTCAGTATCTACAACCAAAATACCTGGGGTAATGCATTTCAGTTTTTTAATAAAAACATGTCTGCTTTTGAACTTTGGTTCTACGAATTCGAAGACTTTATCAAACAAGCGGATATCTAAACCACCACAGAAACTCTAAACAATAAATAGTATCTTTGATATTATTACACTTAGTATTATGAAAAAAGCAGTTTTTCCAGGATCTTTTGACCCTATCACTTTAGGTCATTATGACATTATCAACAGAGCTTTACCTTTATTTGATGAAATTGTTATCGCAATTGGAATCAATGCAGATAAAAAATATATGTTCTCCCTTGAACAACGCATGAATTTTATCAAAAAGACCTTTAAAGACGAACCCAAAATAACAGTTACTACTTACAAAGGATTAACCGTTGATTATTGCAAAACTATTGATGCTGATTTTATTTTAAGAGGCTTAAGAAATCCTGCCGATTTTGAGTTTGAAAAAGCAATTGCCATTGCCAATCGAAAATTATCTGGGATTGAAACTGTTTTTTTACTTACAAGTGCAGAAACTTCTTATATTAGTTCAAGTATCGTTAGAGACATCATGAGAAATAATGGTGACGCTAGTATTCTTGTTCCAAACAGTGTTTTGGAAACGAATTAAACTAGTGTAAAAAGAAAAATTGCATACAGACCAAACCTCAAAAATCGAAACAAGCCTAAATACACTACCCATTTAAATGGGTATCCTGTCAATCCGCAGATCATAAGTACGATAGAAAACGGAATAGGCAATAAGGCAGAGATAACAACAAAAAAACCTCCCCATTTTTTCAGGTTCTTAAACAGTTCCCCATACTTCTTAAGCGCCCAATCATGTATTTTAGGTACATGAATTAATTTGGCTCCAATAAAATAGGAAATCAACCCTCCTACATAGGAAAGACAAGCCAAGAATAATGTAAGCAACCAAGGATTAATACCAATATCTCCTCCCAACTCTTTAGTCCATACAATAAAAAAATCAGGAGGCAACAACCCAAGGAATGATTCTGAAACAATAAATATCACAAAAACCATCCAAGCTTCAACGTTATCCACAATAATAGAGAAAACCTCTTTCAAAGAAATCACAAACTTCTCTAACAAAAATACCGTTGCAAAAAACAAAGCTACAACAGCACCTAATTTCAACAAGTTTTTACCTAAAAACTGAAATAATCCAGATCTATTCAAGTATTGATAATATAAATTTAGGTAACGCTGCATCGTAGCTTTTTATTTAGAATAAAGTCCTTTAGTAAATCTTTCTGGATTGGCAGCAAGATGGTAACGAGGGTCATCAATATCCTGAATTATCAAACGCTCAAATTTATCATCTCCTTTTGTTAACAAAATCTTACACTCTTCGCTTAAATGTTTCAAACGAATTGTTTTCCCCGCTTCTTCGTATTTCGCTACAATATTAGAAATAGCCTCAATCGCAGAGTGATCACTTACACGCGACTCCACAAAATCAATTTCTACGTGATCCGGATCATTCTTTATATCAAACTTTTCTAAAAATCCTGAAACAGAACCAAAAAACAAAGGCCCCCAAATTTCATAAATTTTTGTTCCATCCTCTTTTACACGTTTTCTCGCTCTAATTTTAGTGGCATTTTCCCAAGCAAAAACTAGCGCAGAGATAATTACACCAACAAATACTGCAATTGCTAAATCAAAAACAACAGTAACCGCAGAAACAATGACTAACACCACAGCATCCGCAACAGGAATTTTTCTAATAATTCTAAAACTAGACCAAGCAAAAGTTTCTATAACCATCATAAACATCACTCCAACTAATGCGGCAATCGGAACCTGCTCAATATATTTATCTGTAAACAAAATAAACGTCAATAAAGTTAGAGCCATCATAATACCAGACAAACGACCTCTACCTCCTGCATTGATATTAATAACTGTTTGCCCAATCATTCCGCAACCACCAGTTCCACCAAACAAACCACTTACAATATTTCCAGCACCTTGAGCCACACATTCTCTATTTCCATTTCCTCGTGTTTCCGTCAAATCATCAACTAAATTCATGGTCATCAATGATTCAATCAGACCAACAGACGCCGCCAAGAAGGCATATGGCAATATAAATTTTAACGTATCTAAATTGATTGGTAAATTCTTCCAAAGATCCGTATTTGGCGTAGGAAACTCTCCTTTTAACCCTTCTCCTCCACCTTCAACAATATAGGAACCAACCGTACTTACATCCAAACCACCAAATACAACAACTGCTGTTGTTACTAAAATAGCTGTTAAGGCCGCTGGGATTTTGGTTGTTATTTTTGGTAAGAGCCAAATGATCCCCATCGTTAACCCAACCAAAGCTAGCATCGTATACAACTCAACTCCCTCCATTGGAATATTGAGATATTGTTTTACTCCATCAGCTGCAACAGACATTTCTTTATGTGAAAACATTCTCACTTGAGCCATAAAGATTACAATTGCCAAACCGTTCACAAACCCCATCATTACCGGGTGCGGAATCAATCTTACAAATCTTCCTAGCTTCAAAACTCCTGCTCCTATTTGAATGATTCCCATCAATACAACAGCCGCTAAAAGATAAAAGTACCCCATATTCTCAACTGGCGCATCGAACAACATCCCTTTCGAATGACCTTCAGCAATCATGTTTACAAAAATCACGGCTACAGCACCTGCAGCACCAGAAATTAAACCGGGTCTACCTCCGAAAATTGCCGTTATCAAACCAATCATAAAAGCACCTGAAAGCGCTACTAATGGATCTATTTGAGCAACAAATGCAAATGCTACCACTTCAGGAATCATTGCCAAAGAAACTGTAACCCCAGCTAATATATCATCTTTAGGATTTTGAGCAATTTTTCTAATAAATTCAGTCATTTCTCGTGTTTTTTTTGAATTGCAAAAGTACAGCTATTATTTGCACTGGCAATATGAAACCTAAAAAAACAAAAGTCCCGATTTTAAGCAGGTTAATTATCAAAAAAATGAAATCTTTAGATTATTAAATTATTAAAATAATAATCTAATATTAGGATATGTATTCTCTAAAGCCTTTACTAAATCTTCTCCATTTTTAAAAGCTACTTTTGTAATTCCTTCTTCTAGTTGAGGAACTAATTTATTTTTATCAGTAGTTTCCATCAAATACCAATAGGTAACTTTTAAACGCAGCTCTTCTTTATAATAAAACGAATGATAGGTAGTTTCTAAAGACTTTAAAATAGACAATCCTGAAATACCACACTCCTCCTCTACTTCTCTAATTGCGGCGGTTCTCCTATCCTCCCCAACTTCTATATGTCCCTTTGGTAAATCCCATGTATCAAACCTGTAAATAAACAGTATTTCATTTTCAGCATTCAATACTTTTCCTCCAGCTGCTTCTATTACTTTAAAGTTCTCTTGAAAAGAAATCCAGTCTTTATTTAAATCCCTTGACTTTAAAAAAACACATGAAACATCCTCTGAATTTATAAGTGCTTGTACTTCTGTGAATTTAATTTCATCAAACTCAAATACTTTACAATTTTTTAATTTCTGTGAAGAATCGGCAATGATAATTGGCTTATCATTCATAAAAACTTTATACATTTGCAACATGATTTTGAACAAAGATACAGCAAATGCTACAGCAAAATTGCTTTTACAAATTAAAGCAATAAAATTAGAACCTAAAGAGCCATTTACATGGGCTTCTGGATGGAAATCACCAATCTATTGTGACAATAGAATCACATTATCATATCCTCCTATTCGTAATTTCTTAAAGGAAAACATGGCCAAAGCCATTGTAGAAAAATACGGAAAACCAGATGTAATCGCTGGGGTTGCCACAGGGGCAATTGCTATAGGAGTATTGGTAGCTCAAGAACTAGGAGTTCCTTTTGTATATGTGCGCCCTGAAGCAAAAAAGCACGGTCGTCAGAATCAAATAGAAGGATTCTTGGAAACCGGAAGTAACGTTGTAGTGGTGGAAGATTTAATAAGCACTGGAATGAGTAGTTTACTTGCTGTGGATGCTTTAAATGCTGCAAATGTAAATGTGAAAGGTATGATTGCCATATTTACTTATGGTTTTGAAGTAGCACTTGAAAACTTTAAAAAAGCAAACGTAGACTTAACTACTTTAAGTGATTATGAAAACATGTTAAAACAAGCTCATAAAGATAGCTATATCTCAAAAAAGGAATTAGATACTTTATCAGAATGGAGAGAATCTCCAAGCACTTGGAACCAATAACAAATATTTAAACCGCATCCTATGAAATTAGAAAGTCGAAAAATTACTGTATCAAAATCATCTGAATATCTTTTTACTACTTTAGAACAATTGAGTTCTTATGAAGGATTAATGCCTGAAAGTATTGAAAAATTTGAAATAGACAACGACTCATTCATTTTCGGACTTAAAGGAATGCCAGAAATTAGATTGGTTTTAAAAGAAAAAACACCAAATTCTAAAATTGTTTTAGGGGCTGCAAGTAGTAAAATGCCATTTACCCTTGAAGTTAACATTAATGAAACTACTCCAGATTCTTCTGATGTACAGATGTTTTTTAACGGTGAGTTCAACCCGATGATTAGCATGATGGTTAAAAAACCTTTATCAAAATTCATGGAAACGCTAATTGACAATATTGAAAAATTATAATTTATTTGGGCTTAACGTAAAAATTCAATTTCTTTAAGCCCAAAATTTTCCACAGACTCATCTTCTAACTCTATTTCTAAATCTCCTTTAGAATTTACACCTACGATTTTCCCTATAAAAATTCCCTTTCTAGAATTTCTAAACATTGCGGGAATCTCCATTTTATACAGCAAAGAAAGATAGGTTTCTTTCAATTTCAAGAAGTTTCCTGAGTTACATTTCTCTATCTGCTTTTTTATTTTTTTTACAACAGAAATCAACAAACTCTCTCTATCAATAGTTTTTTCAATACAATTTTTCATCGAAGTTGCATTACTAAGATCTTCTGTGAATATTTGTTGATTTACATTTAAACCGATTCCAATAATTGTGTTTTTAACAACATGATTGTTAAGAGAATTCTCTATTAATATGCCACATAACTTTTTGTTACCTGCCAAAATGTCGTTAGGCCATTTTATTCTTAAATTAGGGATTCCATATTCATTTAGTGACTCATACAAAGCGATTGAAACAGCATAATTCAGAAACACAGAATTCTTTGTACTTAGCTCTAAGTCATTAATATACATGCTGAATAAAAGGTTTTTACCGGGTTCTGAAATCCACTTTGCTCCCATCTGTCCTCTACCTTCAAATTGGCTTTCAGAACTAACAATTGTATAATTTTCCATAACCTGTTTTGTCACTAATTCTTTCAAAAAAGTACTGGTAGATTCAATGGCATCAAGTTTGATTATATGCATTTGTAAAATATAATGGAAACAAGGTTTTATTTCGTGTTTTGTTACGGAAAAAACGATAACTTTGCCACAAATTAAATAAAATTTAATGTCTAAAAAAAATATAAGTACCGACGAATTAATTTCTATCATCATTAAAGGAATTGAAGAGGTAAAAGGAGAAGATATCCAACTATTAGACCTAAGAGATATAGACAATACTGTATGTGATTATTTTGTAGTTTGTTCAGGAAACTCAAACACTCAAGTAAAAGCTATATCCAATTCTGTACAAAAAATTGTAGGAAAAGAAGGTCAAGAAAAAGCATGGCACGTTGAAGGTGAATCTGTTGCTGAATGGATTTTAATGGACTACGTAAACGTAGTTGTTCATGTTTTTCAAAAATCAATTAGAGAATTTTATGATATTGAAGGTTTGTGGGGTGATGCTAAAATCACTACAATCTCAACATCTAAATAATTCAAATCTTAAAGAATTACCACGCTATGGCTACAAATAACAAAAAAGACAAAAAAAATATAATCAAAGATTCAAACTTCAAACCCAAGTTTAATTTTTACTGGGTGTATGGAGCTTTATTTGTTTTATTTGTCGTATTTCAATTTTTCAACAGTGAGAATTTAACTCAAAAAGAAATCTCACAAAATAAGTTTGAGAGCATTTTAGAAAGCAATGACATTTCTAAAATTGTAATTCTTAACAGAAGTATTGCACAGCTTTATATCAAAGAGGAAGCTCTCTCTAAGGATGAGTATTCTAAATTGTCTAATGGTAGTCCCCTTTTCAATAAAAACGCACCAATGTTTGAATACAATTTTGGTGATCTACAAAATTTTGAAAAAAAGTTAGCAGAACTGAAAAAAGAAAACGATTTAGACTTTGATAAGCAAAATGATGAACAAACAGACCTGTTTGATTCTTTACTTTCTTATTTACCATTTATCTTTTTAATTGGATTGTGGATCTTTTTTATGAGAAGAATGTCTGGTGGTGGAGCTGGTGGTGGTGCCGGTGGACAAATCTTTAATATTGGAAAATCTAAAGCAAAATTATTTGACGAAAATCAAAAAGTTAAAGTAACCTTTAAAGATGTGGCTGGTTTACAAGGAGCCAAAGAAGAGGTGCAAGAAATTGTTGATTTCTTGAAAACACCTGAAAAATACACCTCGTTAGGAGGAAAAATACCGAAAGGTGCCTTATTAGTAGGTTCACCAGGAACTGGTAAAACTTTGCTAGCGAAAGCTGTAGCCGGAGAAGCTGGCGTACCTTTTTTCTCTTTATCAGGATCTGATTTTGTTGAAATGTTTGTGGGTGTAGGTGCCTCTAGAGTTAGAGATTTATTCAAACAAGCACAGCAAAAGTCTCCATCAATTATTTTTATTGATGAAATTGATGCTATTGGACGCGCACGTGGTAAAAATAACATGACAGGTGGTAATGACGAACGCGAAAATACACTTAATCAGTTGTTAACTGAGATGGATGGTTTTGGTACTGATACAAATGTAATTGTATTAGCAGCAACCAACCGAGCAGATGTTTTAGACAAAGCTTTAATGCGTGCAGGTCGTTTTGATAGACAAATATTTGTAGATCTTCCTGACTTAAATGAAAGAAAAGCGATTTTTGAAGTACATATGAAACCTCTTAAGCTAGGGAAAGATGTGAATGCTGATTTCTTATCTCAACAGACTCCTGGTTTCTCCGGAGCAGATATTGCGAACCTTTGTAATGAAGCTGCTTTGATTGCTGCACGTAAAGGCAACAATGAAATTCATAATCAAGATTTCTTAGACGCTGTAGACAGAATTGTAGGTGGATTAGAAAAGAAAAATAAAATCATTTCTGTAAAAGAAAAGAAAACCATCGCTTACCATGAAGCAGGACATGCAACAGCAAGTTGGATGTTAGAGCATGCTGCACCTT
Source organism: Flavicella sp. IMCC45537 (assembly GCF_057197705.1). Taxonomy (NCBI): domain Bacteria; kingdom Pseudomonadati; phylum Bacteroidota; class Flavobacteriia; order Flavobacteriales; family Flavobacteriaceae; genus Flavicella; species Flavicella sp. IMCC45537. The sequence continues at coordinate 438,992 of NZ_CM170067.1, read as the reverse complement.
TAGTAAAAGTAACTATTGTTCCTAGAGGACAATCTTTAGGAGCTGCCTGGTATTTACCTGAAGAAAGAATGATTGTTCAAACAGAACAAATGTTAGATGAAATGTGCGCAACATTGGCAGGTAGAGCTGCTGAGAAAGTGATGTTTGATAAAATTTCAACAGGGGCATTAAATGATTTAGAAAAAGTTACACGTCAAGCAAAAGCAATTGTGAGTGTCTATGGATTGAACGAAAAAATTGGAAATATTACTTATTACGATTCTTCCGGTCAAAGTGAATATAGTTTCTCTAAACCTTATAGTGAAGAGACTGCTAAAACAATTGATGAAGAGATTTCTACAATTATTGAAACTCAATACCAAAGAGCGATTACTATCTTAACAGAAAACAAAGATAAACTAGTCACTTTAGCAGAAAAACTACTTGAAAAAGAGGTTATTTTTAAAGATGATTTGGTTCATATTTTTGGAGAAAGACCCTTTGAAACTGAAGAATTGGTTTCAAAAAAAGAAGAGACTGTAGAGATCCCTGCAGAAATTGTTGAAGACGATAAAAAAGTAGCAGAATAACTCTACTACATTTTAAACGAACTAGAATACAAAGACCCGAGAATGAATTTTTTTAAAAAATTATTTTCTAATAAATTAGAGTCGCCTAAAGAAAAGAATATCCAGAAACAAGAGGTACATCTTTCTTTAGACGACTTATTTGTTCATAATTTCATTAATAAAGGTGGTAAGTTTTTATACTGTACAAGCAACCAAGAAGTATTAGACAACCTTGTTGGTATACTTGATGAAAACAAATGGAAAAGCATTACCTGTTTAGACGAAAATAATTTATCCAATTTTACAGACGCTTTGTCTATTGACATCAGTTTTGATATTAATAATACAGCTCCAATTTTTACCACATGTGAGCATATTATATCGGATTCAGGAAGTGTATTATTTTCATCACATCAATTGAAAGAAAAGAAGATCCACGAACTTTCTAATAACTTTATTGTTTTTGCCAACACGAGTCAACTAGTAAAGGATATGGGGCAAAGTCTAACTGGAATTAAAAACAATTATAAAGAATCTATACCCACAAATATTAGTGCTATAAAGAATTTTGCTCCTGAAAAAGACGAAGATAATTTCCTTTCGACTCCGAATAGCAATTCAAAAAATTTATATTTACTTTTGTTCGAAGACCTATAACCTATGAACAACATGCTAACCAGAGCAATTTCAGGTGCTGTATTTGTATCAGTTCTTGTATTCTCTATCTTATACAGCCCTATTACCTTTCTTGGGTTGTTCCTCCTACTGATGCTTGTAAGCGTCAACGAATTTTCTAAAATGCTTAAGCTTAAAGGACTCGAACCTTATCTCATAAGTATTTCGTTATTTATCTCAACCATACTACCGTTTTGGGGTTATGATTCCTTTTATACCGACACACTAAGTATTCTTATCATTCTTTTTGTTTTTATAAAAGTACTTTTCAAAGAAAACAGCAATGCAATTGAACAATTAGGAAAACTAATGCTCTGTGTTGTATACTCATGTGTAAGCTACCTTTTTATTGTTAAAATACCATATACTGTCAACCCCACTGAATATAATGGAATTTTAATCCTAGGAGTTTTTGTTCTTATTTGGTCTAGCGATACTTTTGCCTATTTAACTGGTGTTACCATCGGGAAAACTAAATTACTAGAAAGGATTTCTCCAAAAAAAACAATTGAAGGATTCGTTGGTGGTGTAATAGCAACCATGTTGATTTCTTATTTAATTTCATTAAAATTTACTATACTACTCCCACACCAATGGATCATCTTAGGAGTCATTGTTAGTGTATTTGGAGTGATTGGAGATCTTATTGCATCTATGTTTAAACGTCAAACAGGTGTAAAAGACACAGGGAAAATTATTCCTGGTCATGGAGGAGTTATAGATCGCCTAGATAGTATTATCTTTGCGGCACCATTTATCTATTTATATTTAAAATTTATTACGGAACATGTTTCATAAAGAAGGAAATGCAAGTATTGCAATTGCTGCTATTGTAGTAGCTGGAGGTTATTTATTAACAGATCATTTTATCAGTATTGCTTGGTTACAATACACAATCTATTTTGCATTACTGTTTTTGTTAGTAATCAATCTTCAATTTTTCAGAAATCCAAGTAGAAAAACTTCGATTGGGGAAAACCATGTAGTGTCTCCTGTAGACGGAAAAGTGGTTGTTATTGAGGAAGTTTATGAACCTGAATATTTTAAAGATAAAAGAATACAAGTTTCAATTTTCATGTCTCCTATCAACGTACATGTTACCAGATATGCCTTAAGTGGAATCGTGAAATTTAGCAAATACCATCCAGGTAAATATCTTGTAGCTTGGCACCCTAAAGCTTCAGAAGAAAATGAAAGAACGACGGTGGTAGTAGAAAGCCCTGTATTTGGAGAAGTTTTATACCGACAAATTGCTGGAGCCTTAGCAAGAAGAATTGTCAACTACGCAAAAAAAGATATGCAAGTTGTTCAAGGAACTGACGCTGGATTTATTAAATTTGGTTCAAGAGTAGATTTATTCTTACCTTTAAATTCAAATATTAAAGTTGAATTAAATGATGTAGTAAAAGGTGCTGAAAACATTATTGCTACTCTATAAAATGTAAGATTAATGGGTGTAGATAAAGAACTACATGAAGAGTTTGAAAAGGCATATGCAAAAGCTAGTGCCATGGAAACTCCACTTCCACAAGACGTTATGTTATTGTTCTATGCATATTACAAACAAGCCACTGCAGGAGATAACTTTTCTTTCAATGCAAATTTTGATGTTCGTAATGCTTTTAAATTTAATGCATGGATGCAACTAAAGGGAATTAGTCCGGATGAGGCAAAAAGAAAATATATAGATTTAGTTAATAAATACTCAAAATAATTATGAAAAAAGTTCTTCTCTTCGTTGCTGTTATTGCAATTTCCATGTCTTCAACTTCTTGTAAGCAAAAAGCTGGAAAAGAAAAAAAAGTTGAAACACAGGAAAAACAATTCTCGATAAACACTAACAAGTCGGAAATTAATTGGACTGCATTTAAAACTACAGAAAAGGTACCCGTAAAAGGAAAGTTTACCAAACTTAATATAAAGAAAAGTACTCCAGGAAAAACATTCGCAGAAGCTTTAAATGGAACTGAATTTTCAATCCCAGTAAGCAGTATATTTTCAAATAATGCAGATAGAGATCACAAGTTAAAAACACTTTTCTTTGGGGTTATGAAAAATGCAGAAATCCTTTCAGGAACCATTCATATCGACACACCTCAATCTGGTTATGTAGACTTTTCTATGAATGGAATTATTGAAAAACTTCCTTTTTCTTATACAACAACTGAAAACTCATTAGAAATTAAATCAATTATGGATACGAATAGCTGGCAAGCGCAAGCTGCTATCGAATCTATAAACAAAGCTTGTTTTGAACTACATAAAGGAGCCGACGGAATTAGTAAAACTTGGAGCGATGTAGCGATAGATATTTCAGTTTTTTTTAATTAATAAACGAACAAAATAAAAAAAAGGTCTTTCATAAATGAAAGACCTTTTTTTATATCCTATCCGCAATTATTAATAAACTCCACCATAAAATAGGAATTCCTTCTACCCAAAACGAGGCATAAAATTGAGATTGTTTTCTTGTCGATTTTAGAACCAATAATAATAAAACTATACTTACGACTCCTTCAACTTGAAAAAAAACAAACGGAATATTCATATTTCTTGTTATTAACAAAGAACCTAGTAAAATCACAATAGAAAGCACCTTTGTATATTTCAGCCCAATCACTCTAGGAATCGTTTTTAAATCATGCGAATCAAAGTCCAAATCTCTAATATCAAAAGGAATTGTCCATACAATAACAAATAATAACCGGTTTATAAATAACAATAATTCATCACTACCGATTTCATAAAAATTATGATAAGCAGGGTATAAAGTTGTCAATCCAGCCCAAGAAAAGGCAATTAAAAATATTTTAAGCCCCGGAACATTTCTTAAAAAAATACTTCTTTTAAAAATAACGACTGAAGGCAACATATAGAAAAGTGTACAAAGAGCAAAAGGAATGATAAAAATCACTTCACGTAATGTTAATTTCATTGCGCAAAAAAGCAACAAAATAAACACCATAAAATTCAAAGCTAACAATGACTTTAAATTTTGATCAAACCAAATTTTTATTTCTTGCTTGAGTAACTTATTGTCGGACTTCAAGAACCTAATAAGATTGTAGGAAAAAAAAGTGGACAACCCTACAAAAACTGCTGGAAACAAAGTATTTAAATTCAAATACTTTCCTGTAATCATCACCAATAAAGCAGCAGATATTGACACATGAATATTACTTTGCACATAAAACAAAAACAGTTTGGCTATCAATGACATTAAGCAATCTTTTATGCAACGTATATTCCTATAAATAGTTGCAGATGTGAAAAGTTGATACTGCGAAAATAACAAATGTTCACAGAACAATAATTATTTCCACCAAGAACATCAGTTAATTCCTACCCCATAATTAATATTGTTCATAACCCTGTTCCTTTCGTTAACAATTTAAGATGCTTTATTCATAACTTGCTTTATTTATATTTATTTTTGCAGCACAAATTTGACACAATAATTCATATTAAACACGAATGAAGACAGATTCTTTTGTTGCGAGACACGTTGGTCCAAGAGGTACAAATGTTCAAGAAATGCTAAAAACCATTGGAGTTGATTCAATGGACGAGTTGATAAAAAAAACAATTCCTTCAGATATATTTATTTCGAAAGGCTTGAATTTAGACAAAGCAATGAGTGAACATGAATATTTAGCCCATGTTCATGACTTATCTATTCAAAATAAATTGTTTAAAAATTACATCGGTTTAGGATATCACCCAACAATAACACCTGGAGTAATTCAAAGAAATATATTAGAAAATCCTGGATGGTACACTGCTTACACTCCCTATCAAGCTGAGATAGCTCAGGGTAGGCTTGAGGCGTTACTGAACTATCAAACAATGGTTTCTGAACTTACAGGAATGGAACTTGCAAATGCTTCTTTACTAGATGAAGGAACTGCAGCAGGTGAGGCAATGATAATGCTTTACAATACACGTTCTAGAAGTCAGAAAAAGAATAATTCTATGCAATTTTTCGTTTCGGAAAATGTGTTACCACAAACCATAGACATTTTAAAAACAAGAGCTACTCCACTGGATATCGAATTAATTATTGGAGATTATGAATCAATTACTTTTACAGAAAATTATTTTGGTGCCTTAATCCAATATCCTGGGAAAAACGGTCAAGTTTTAGACTACTCAGACTTTACGAAAGCAGCGAACGAAAAAGAAGTTCGTGTTGCCGTGGCCGCGGACCTACTAAGTTTATCAATACTAACTCCACCTGGAGAATGGGGAGCAGATGTCGTTATCGGAACTACTCAAAGATTTGGAATTCCAATGGGATATGGAGGACCTCATGCTGCATACTTTGCTACCAAACAAGCTTATAAACGTAATATTCCTGGTAGAATTATCGGTGTAACAAAAGATGCTAATGGAGATCGTGCCCTTCGTATGGCGTTACAGACCAGAGAGCAGCACATCAAAAGAGAAAAAGCAACATCTAATATCTGTACCGCTCAGGTACTATTAGCTGTTATGGCTGGTATGTATGGTGTATATCATGGTCCTAAAGGATTAAGGTATATCGCGAATACGATTCATCAACTTGCCTATACATTGCACGATGAACTAACAAAATTGGGGATCTTACAAATCAACAAAACGTTCTTTGATACCCTTAATATTGAGGTGAATGATATCAAAACAATTAAAGATAATGCTGAATTGTTAAATGTAAATTTTTATTACACGAACAAAAATACAGTTAGCATTTCCCTTAACGAAACTACTACCCTAGAGGATATCAATGAAATTGTAAAAATCATTGCGAAATCTGAAGGAAAAATATTTACGGAGGTCACTTCAATAAACCCACAAATAACGATACCTCAAAACCTTTCAAGGACATCTGAATTTATGCAGAATCCTGTCTTTAATAGCTATCATTCAGAAACAGAAATGATGCGTTACATAAAAAAACTTGAAAGAAAAGATCTATCTCTCAACCATTCCATGATCTCTTTAGGTTCATGTACTATGAAATTGAATGCCGCTTCTGAGATGTTTCCACTAAGTTGGGCAAACTGGGCTAATATCCACCCTTTTGTCCCAATCGAACAAGCTGCAGGGTACCAAGAGGTTTTTAGACAACTTGAAAGTGATCTAAATGAAATCACTGGTTTTCATGCTACTTCCCTTCAACCCAATTCAGGTGCACAAGGTGAATATGCAGGATTACTTGTTATCAAAGCTTACCATGAAGCTAGAGGAGATCATCATAGAAATATATGCTTGATTCCATCTTCTGCTCACGGTACGAATCCTGCCTCAGCTGTAATGGCGGGAATGAAAGTCGTTGTTACCAAAGCAACAGCAGAAGGTAATATTGATTTTGATGATCTAAGGGAAAAGGCGCTATTACATAAAGACAACCTTTCTGCTCTAATGGTAACCTATCCATCTACTCATGGTGTTTTTGAAAGTGGAATCAAGGAAATCACTCAATTAATTCATGAAAATGGTGGACAAGTTTATATGGATGGAGCTAATATGAACGCACAAGTAGGTTTAACAAACCCGGCAACTATTGGTGCGGATGTTTGTCATCTTAACTTACACAAAACCTTTGCGATACCACATGGTGGTGGTGGACCTGGAGTAGGACCTATATGTGTTGTTGAACATTTAGCACCCTATTTACCTTCGAATCCAGTCATCCCTACTGGTGGAGATTCTCCGATTACTTCTGTATCTTCAGCTCCTTGGGGGTCTGCTTTAGTGCTTTTAATATCCTATGGTTATATAAAAATGCTTGGTGCTAATGGACTTAAAACCGCTACAGAGAACGCTATACTAAATGCAAACTACATCAAGAAAAACTTAGAAGATTCTTATGATATTTTGTACACAGGAGAAAATGGATTTTGTGCTCATGAAATGATCGTTGACTTCCGATCCTTCAAAGAAAAAGGAATAGAAGTTGTAGATATTGCTAAACGATTAATGGATTATGGTTATCATGCTCCTACTGTTTCATTCCCCGTTGCTGGAACCTTAATGATTGAACCAACGGAAAGTGAATCAAAAGGGGAATTAGACAATTTTATTGCAGCTTTAAAAAGTATCAAAAAAGAAATTGAAGCTTCTGAAAAGCATGGTGAAGAGTCTATTTTGAAAAATGCACCACATACGCAACAAATGCTAACTAGTGATGCTTGGAATTTCTCATACACTAGAAAACAAGCTGCTTTTCCAATGGACTCGATAGCAGATAATAAATTCTGGCCTTCAGTAAGACGTGTTGATGATGCCTTTGGCGATCGTAATTTAATTTGCTCTTGCACACCAATTGAAGACTATATGTAATAACATATTTTAGATTTTGTTAGATGATTCATAAAAATCATCCAAAAAACAGAATAAAATTACGATACCCACATTCTTAATTCTGTTAAAAAACAGTTTACAAATTGTAAATTTGCAAAAAAGCCAAACTAAAATGTTTGGCTTTTTTGTTTTTAACTACCAAAAATTGCCATATTCAAAGTTATGACGTTCAGCAACAAAAAAAGTACTTAGAATACTTCAATATGATACAGTAATATATTATTTTTGCGGTCATACTTTGAATAATTATTAAAATTCATCATGAAAGAAATTACAAAAGAAACATACATCAATTGGTACAAGGACATGTTATTCTGGAGAAAATTTGAAGACAAATTAGCTGCAGTTTACATCCAACAAAAAGTAAGAGGTTTCTTACATTTATACAATGGTCAAGAAGCTATCTTAGCTGGAGCTTTACACGTGATGGACCTTTCAAAGGATAAAATGATTACCGCTTATAGAAATCACGTTCAACCAATTGGAATGGGTGTTGATCCTAAAAGAGTAATGGCTGAATTGTATGGAAAAGTAACTGGAACTTCTCATGGTATGGGAGGGTCAATGCATATCTTTTCTAAAGAAAAAGGTTTTTACGGTGGTCACGGTATTGTTGGTGGTCAAATTCCTTTAGGTGCTGGAATGGCATTTGGGGATAAATATCACAACACTGGTGCTGTAACAATCTGTTGTTTTGGTGATGGTGCTGCTCGTCAAGGATCGTTACATGAAACATTCAATATGGCTATGTTATGGAAATTACCAGTAGTATTTATTGTTGAAAACAATGGATATGCAATGGGAACTTCTGTAGAAAGAACTGCAAACCATGAAGATATCTGGAAACTAGGATTAGGGTACGAAATGCCTTCTGGTCCTGTTGATGCCATGAATCCAATTAAAGTTGCTGAAGCAATGGACGAAGCTATGGAAAGAGCTCGTAGAGGAGATGGACCAACATTCTTAGAAATGAAAACATACAGATATAGAGGACACTCAATGTCTGATGCACAACACTATCGAACAAAAGACGAAGTTGCAGAATACAAAAAAATTGATCCAATCACACAAGTTTTAGATATCATTAAAGAAAATGATTATTTATCTGCTTATGAGATCAAGCAAGTTGAAAAAGACGTAAAAGCTAAAGTATCTGAATGTGAGAAATTCGCTGAAGAATCTCCATATCCAGAAGTACAACAATTATACGATGTAGTTTACGAACAAGAAGACTACCCATTTATCAAAAGTGTTTAAACCACTTGTTCTAACAACTTATATTAAAAACATAACGAAATAATAGTATGGCACAAATTATTACAATGCCCCGTTTGAGTGATACAATGACTGAAGGAGTCGTTGCTAAATGGTTGAAAGCTGTGGGTGATAAAATTGAAGAAGGAGATATTCTTGCTGAAATTGAAACTGACAAAGCAACCATGGAGTTTGAGTCTTTTAACGAAGGTACTTTATTACATATTGGTCTGCAAGAAGGTGAAACAGCACCTGTTGATAGCTTATTAGCTATTATAGGAGAAGAAGGAGAAGATTTTTCTGCTTTGCTTTCTGGTGATGCTGCCGCTGCTCCAGCTGCCGAAGCTGAACCTGCATCAGAAGCGCCTGCTCCGGAAGAACCAAAGGCTGAAGCTGCTGCTCCTGCTGCAGCTGCTATTCCTGAAGGGATTACAGTTGTTACCATGCCTCGTTTAAGTGATACAATGACGGATGGAACTGTTGCTACTTGGCTTAAAAAAGTTGGTGATGAAGTTTCTGAAGGAGACATACTTGCGGAGATTGAAACGGACAAGGCTACCATGGAATTTGAATCTTTTAACGAAGGTACTTTATTATATATTGGTCTTGAGGAAGGACAAACTGCACCAGTTGATAGCTTGTTAGCTGTTATTGGTGATGCTGGAACTGATGTTTCTGGTGTTGTTTCTTCTTTTCAAATTGGAGGAGGTTCAAACGAGCCAGTTGCGGAAGCACCGAAAGCTGAGGCTACTCCCGCTCCTGCTGCAACAGAAAAAAAAGCTGCTCCTGCGGCTCCGAAACAAGCTACAGGTTCTACAGCAAGCGCTACAAGAACTGTAAGCAACATAAAATCTGAAAATGGAAGAATCGTTGCTTCTCCTTTAGCAAAAGCGTTAGCTGCTGAAAAAGGAATCAACCTTGCGAAAGTTGTTGGTACTGGTGAAGGTGGACGTATTGTTAAAACAGATATTGAAAACTTTACGGATGTTGTCATTTCTGAAGCTCCTGCTGTAAGTGTTGTTGCTGCTCCTGCTGGAGAAGTTAGTCAAACAGAAGTTAAAAACTCTCAAATGCGTAAAGCAATTGTAAGAGCTTTGGACAACTCTCAGACTACTGCTGTGAATTTCACTATTGGAATGGATATCAATATGGATAATGCTATTGCATCTCGTAAAGAGATCAACAGTTTACCTGATACAAAAGTTTCTTTCAATGACTTGGTTGTAAAGGCATGTGCTATGGCATTAAAATCACATCCACAAATCAACACACAATGGACTGATGAACAAACTATCTACAATAACCATATTAGCATTGGTGTTGCTGTAGCGATTGAAGACGGACTAGTGGTGCCTGTTATTCCTTTCACAGATACTAAGAGCTTAACTCAAATTGGTGCTGAAGTAAAAGATTTAGCAATCAAGGCTAAAACTAAAAAATTGACTCCTGCAGAGATGTCAGGTTCAACTTTTACTGTTTCTAATCTAGGTATGTTTGGTGTTGATAATTTTACTTCAATCATCAACCAACCAAACTCTGCAATTTTATCAGTTGGAGGAATTAAACAAAAGCCTGTTGTAAAAGACGGAGCTATTGTAGTTGGAAATATTATGAATTTAACTTTAGCTTGTGATCATAGAACGATTGATGGTGCTGTTGGTGCCGCATTTATGAATACTGTAAAGCAATATATTGAGAATCCAGTTACTATGTTAGCTTAAGATTCTACTTAATCATATTTGAAGCCCTTGTAATTATACAAGGGCTTTTTTTGGCTCCTATTCTAGCCTAATATTATGTTAAAGTCTGTAAAATATAAGATTTGTCTTCGTCTATAAATTGTATATTTGAAACTCAATAAAATAATCTAAAATGAAAAATATAGTATTAGTTATAGCATCAGTCTTTTTATTTTCATGTACTAATGGAAAAAAAGATTATTTGACTATATCAGGAACTGTTGTAGATACGTCTGAAAAAGTTTTGATAATTGAAAATCAAAATTACAACAAGCAGATTAGCATTGATGAAAATGGACACTTTAAAGATACTTTACATCTTAAAAAAGTTGCAGAATTAGCTTCTTATGAAGAAAATTTTTATGGTATAACAGTCGGTCAAAATAGAACATTTTCTTACATCCAAAACGGTTTTGATTTAAAATTAACAATTAGCGGTGATGAATTTACATTTGACGGAAAAGGAGCTCAAAACACTAATTATATTAAAGAAAAGCTAGAAACAGGAAGTAAATTCATGAATATTCCTGAGTACTTTAGTTTAGAAAAAAAAGATTTTGACTCAAAATTAAATGAAGCTAAATCAACTTTTGACCAATTATTGATAAAATATAATGATCTAGATCCAGCTTTTGCCAAAGCCGAAAAAGATAATAACGAGCAATTATATACTACTTTAACTGAAAACTACGAGGAACAACATAATTTGTTAAAAAGTACAGCTAAAGGTAGTGATTCCCCTAAATTCCAGAACTACGAGAACTTTAAAGGAGGAACCAGCTCATTAGACGATTTTAAAGGGAAATACGTTTATATTGATGTTTGGGCTACTTGGTGTGGTCCTTGTAAACAACAGATTCCATTTTTACAATCTTTAGAGAAAAAATACCACGGTAAAAATATCGAGTTTGTTAGTATATCAATTGATAAACCCAATGCGAAAAATGCTTGGAAACAAATGATTACTGATAAAGACATGGGCGGAGTTCAACTTTTTGCAGGTACTGATCAATCTTTCGCCAATTCTTATCAGATATCTGGAATTCCTAGATTTATCTTAATTGACCCTCAAGGAAAAATAGTTGAAGCAAATGCTCCTAGACCCTCTGACCCCAATTTAACATCTATTTTTGATGAACTAGGTTTATAGAATTACCATTAAAAATAAAAAAGTCCCATTATTAATTTAATGGGACTTTTTTATTTGCTCTACTTTTATAAACAAAAAGAAATCTATTTATGCCTTCCTTTCAATTCGTTTTCAATATCCTTTAAAGTAAATCCTTTTGCTTGAAGTAACATCAAATAGTGAAATAATAAATCTGCTGATTCATATAAAAACAACTCATCGTTGTTATCCATTGCTTCAATAACAGTCTCTACTGCCTCTTCTCCGACCTTCTGAGCTACTTTATTGATACCTTTAGAAAACAAACTTGCTACATAAGATTTTTTAGTATCCTTGTTTTCTACTCTTTCTGTTATCACGTCCTCTAAGGTTGAAAAGAAACCATAAGTTTGTTTGTTCTCTTCTTTCCAACATGTATCCGTACCGGTATGACAAGTTGGCCCAACAGGGTTTACTTTTACTAATAAAGAGTCGTTATCACAATCATTTGCAATACTCACAAGCTCTAAAAAGTTACCACTTTCCTCTCCTTTTGTCCATAAACGCTCCTTGCTTCGGCTAAAAAAAGTTACTTTTCCAGTTTCCATTGTTTTATCAAAAGCATCTTGATTCATATAGCCCAACATCAACACATTTTTTGTTGTGGCATCTTGAACAATTGCCGGTACCAAACCGTTGTCTTTAGAAAAATCTATTTTCATTATTATCTATTTTTTATAAGCCTTAAACTAGTCAAACGGCTCTTTATTATGAAAACTTAGAAAAAACTAAGTCTACGAAACTATTCCTTATATTCTAACAGCAATCCCTTGCTTTTTCAATTCCTTTTTTAGGTCTTGTATATCAATTTCTTTAAAGTGAAAAACACTTGCAGCCAATGCCGCATCAGATTTACCTTTGATAAAAGTATCTGCAAAATGCTGCATATTCCCCGCCCCACCAGAAGCAATTATCGGTATGTTTAACATTTCAGATAAAATTTCTAAGGCCTCATTAGCAAATCCATCTTTAGTTCCATCATGATCCATTGAGGTAAACAAAATTTCACCAGCTCCACGTGCTTCAACTTCCTGAGCCCATTCAAATAAGTTAATATCTGTAGGTACTTTTCCTCCAACCAAATGCACATACCACTCTCCTTCAATTTGCTTTGCATCAATAGCAACTGTAATGCACTGAGAACCAAATTTAGCGGAAGCATCATTTATTAATTGTGGATTTTTGACTGCTGATGAATTAATAGAAACCTTATCCGCACCTGCATGCAAAAGATTGTCAATATCTTCAACAGAAGAAATTCCACCACCAACGGTAAATGGAATATCCACCGCTGCAGCCACACGCATTACTAGATCTAAAAGCGTTCTTCTTTTTTCTTCTGTGGCCGATATATCCAAAAACACCAATTCGTCCGCTCCTGTGTCCGCATAAATCTTTGCCAATTCAACTGGATCTCCAGCATCTCTTAAATCTACAAAATTTACTCCTTTTACAGTTCGTCCATTCTTGATATCTAGACATGGAACTATTCTCTTTGTTAACATTCTATTGAGTATTAAGTATTTTACATCCGCCATTTTAGCTTTATGCAAAATACATTTTTACACTAATCTTTTTTTAAACTACTAACTGGCAGAAACAATATAGTTTTCTAACTGTTTCAAGCTTATTTTATTCTCATAAATAGCTTTACCAATAATCGTTCCTTCACAACCTAACTCCGCTAGTCTAGGTAATTCCTCAAACGTAGAGATTCCACCACTTGCAATCAATTTTACTCCCGGAAGTTGCTCTAACATTTTTTTATATAAATCAAAAGAAGGTCCTTGCAACATCCCGTCTTTAGCAATGTCCGTACAAATCACATAAGATACACCATCTTTCATATAACTTTCTACAAATGGAATCAACTCTTTATCAGATTCTTCTAACCAACCACTGATGGCTATTTTTTCATTATTGGCGTCTGCACCTAAAATAATCTTGTCTGCTCCAAACTTAGACAACCAATTTCTAAATACTTCTGGCTGTTTTACAGCGATACTTCCTCCGGTAATTTGACCAGCACCTGACTCAAAAGCAATTCTTAGATCATCATCTGTTTTTAAACCGCCTCCAAAATCAATCTTCAAACTTGTTTTAGTTGCAATCTTCTCTAAAACTTTATGATTTACAATATGACTTGCTTTCGCACCATCTAAATCTACCAAGTGCAGATGTTCAATTCCATGAGCTTCGTATTGTTTTGCGATCTCTAAAGGATTTTCATTGTATACTTTTTTCGTATTGTAATCTCCTTTCGATAACCGAACACATTGTCCGTCTATTATATCAATTGCGGGTATTAATCTCATTTTTCAACTCGTATTTAATATCAGGTATCAAGTACTCGATACTTTTTTATTTATAAAATAAGTAACATTACGAAATCAATTCTTGATGCTCGCTAGCTGTTACTTGATTCAGAACCTATAGGTTCAAGAAATTCTTTAATATTTGTGTTCCTGCTTTGCTACTTTTTTCTGGGTGAAATTGTGTTCCATAGAAATTATTCTTTTGCAAAGCCGTTGAATATTTCAATCCATAGTTTGTAGTTGCAATAGTTTCAGAACAAATCGGTGCATAAAAACTATGAACTAAATAAATAAACTCATCCTCCTTAATTCCGGAAAATAAGTCACTTTTTAATTCAGCAATCTGATTCCATCCTATTTGAGGCACTTTTACATCATTGGAAAATCGATGTACATCTACATCAAAAATACTCAAACCTTTTGTATCCCCTTCTTCACTTGAATGACACATCAGTTGCATTCCCAAACAAATACCTAATACCGGTTGTTTTAAATTAGGAATAATTTCATCTAAACCTGTAGCACGCAACATTTTCATTGCACTACTAGCTTCACCAACTCCAGGAAAAATAACCTTATCCGCAGCCTTTATCTCTTCAGCATCATTACTTAAAACAGCTTCATGTCCTAAACGTTGCACTGCAAATTTAATAGACTGAATATTTCCTGCTCCGTAATTTATTATTACTATTTTCATATATTTTCAGTAGTTAAGGAGTTAAGTAAATAGGAAGTTAGCATAATCATAACTTCAAAATTCTTAACTACTCAATTATAACATTCCCTTTGTACTCGGTAAAAACATTTTATTCGCATCTCTTTTCACCGCCATTTTCATTGCTTTTGCAAAGGCTTTGAAAATTCCTTCTATTTTATGATGTTCGTTTACACCTTCTGCTTTGATATTTAAATTACATTTTGCACCATCTGAAAATGATTTAAATAAATGGAAAAACATTTCCGTTGGCATATCACCTATCATTTCTCGCTTAAATTCTGCATCCCATTCTATCCAAGGTCTACCTCCAAAATCAACCGCAGCTTGTGCCAAACAATCGTCCATTGGTAAACAGAAACCGTATCTTTCAATACCTAATTTATTCCCCAAGGCTTTACTAAACAACTCCCCTAAAGCAATCATTGTATCCTCTATGGTATGATGTTCATCAACTTCTAAATCACCATCAACTTTTACAGTCAAATCCATAGCTCCATGACGTCCTATCTGATCTAACATGTGATCAAAAAACTTCACTCCTGTTGAAATATCATTCTTTCCTGAACCATCTAAATTTAATTTGATATAAATTTTAGTTTCATTCGTGTTTCTTGTAATTTCAGCTGATCTATCTTCCAGTTTTAAAAACTCATATATCGCTTTCCAATCAGTACTTGTCAGTGCGATGCAATCAATTATTTCTTGCTTATCAGACTCTATTTCATCAGCTCCTAATTCTGGGTTCTCAGATAAATAAATACCTTTAGCTCCAAGATTTTTTGCCAATTCCATATCTGTGATTCTATCGCCTAACACAAATGAATTTTCTAAATCGTACGCTTCAGTATTTAAATACTTCGTCAACAATCCTGTACGAGGTTTACGTGTTGGAGCATTTTCATGAGGAAATGTTCTATCAATCGCTATGTCAGAAAAAACTACACCTTCATTTTCAAAAGCCTGAATAACCTTATTTTGAGCAGGCCAAAACGTATCTTCAGGAAATGAATCCGTACCAAGTCCATCTTGATTGGTTACCATCACTAATTCATAATCCAACTCAGCAGCAATTTTTGCCATGTATTGGAATACTTTAGGATAAAACTCTAGTTTTTCTAAACTATCTAATTGATAATCTACAGGAGGCTCAATACATAAAGTTCCGTCTCTGTCGATAAATAATACTTTCTTCATTCTGTCTTTTATTTAGCTAAATACAATTTTATCAAACAATTATGATGTATTAGATTTTGCTATCTTTTAATTTCTATTCTATACTTTCTAAAGCTTCAATCAATTTCTTGTTCTCTTCCTTAGTACCAACGGTCAAACGTAACGTATTTTCGCATAAAGCTTGAGTTGTTCTATTACGAATTACAATTCCTTTTTCAATCAACTGATTATAACGTTTGTTCGCATCATCCACTTTTACCAAAACAAAGTTTGAATCTGATGGATATATTCTAGAAACATAAGAGATGGTCTCTAGTCTTTTTTCTAGATCTCCCCTACTTTCTAAAATTCTAGCTATTTCTTCTTTAACCTCATCATATTTCAACAAGCGTTCTTTTGCTCTTTGCTGTGTTAACTCATTAACATTATATGGAGGTTTAATCCTATTCAGCACCTCAATAATTTCCTCTGAAGCATAACAAATCCCTAAACGAATTCCAGCCATTCCAAAAGCTTTAGATAAGGTTTGTGTTATAATTAAGTTTGGATATAATTTTAATTTTTCTAACCAACTCTCTGAACCAGAAAAATCTATATATGCCTCATCGATCACTACTAAACCATTAAATCCTTCAACAATTGCCTTTATCTTTTCTTCAGAAAAAGCGTTCCCTGATGGATTATTAGGAGAACATAAAAAGATAATTTTGGAATGCTCCGATACACTAGCTAAAGTTTCTTCTACTCGGATATCGAAATCTTCCGTAAGTAATACCTCTTTTGTCTCAATATTATTTAAAGCCGCTAAAACCCCATACATTCCATAGGTAGGGGGTAAAAACACGACATTATCCTCTTTTGGCTCGCAAAAAGCTCTGAATATAAGATCCAATACTTCATCACTTCCATTCCCCAACAATATCTGTTCTGTTGGAATCCCTTTCAACCTAGAAAGCAATTCTTTTACATTCTGCTGTTTGGGATCAGGATAACGATTTACCCCATTTTGAAAAGGATTTTCGTTTGCATCCAAGAAAATCATATTTGCAGTCGCCTCTTCAAATTCATCCCTTGCAGAAGAATAAGCTTTTAACTTTGCAATATTATCTCTTACTATTTTATTTAAATCAAATTTCATTTCTTTTCTCTAAACTTTATCAAGGATAAATTATGACTCCTTCTCTATAGCTTTCAACCTCAATGTTACCGCATTTTTATGAGCTTGTAACCCCTCTGCTTCAGCCATTAATTCAATAGCTTGTCCTATATTTTGAATCCCTTCTTTTGAAAGCTTCTGAAAGGTAATCTTTTTGGTAAAAGCATCCATATTGACACCGCTATACATACGAGCATAGGCATTAGTTGGTAATGTATGATTCGTACCAGAAGCATAGTCACCTGCACTTTCTGGCGTATAAGGACCAATAAAAACAGACCCAGAATTTACGATTCTATCTAAATATAAATCCTCATTCTGAACATTTAAAATCAGATGCTCTGGAGCATATTCATTTATAAAATCAATTTGATCTACCAAACTTGGAATTAACACAAACTGAGAATTATCAATTGCACTCTGTGCCATTTCTTTTCTTGGTAAAACCGCTAATTGAGAAGCAACTTCCTCTTGAATTGCCTCTAAACTCTCCTTAGAATTTGAGACACAAATAACCTGACTATCATGCCCGTGTTCAGCTTGCGACAATAAATCAGAAGCTACAAAGGCAGGAGAAGCCATTTGATCTGCCACCACCATCAATTCTGAGGGTCCCGCTGGCATATCAATCGCAACACCTTTTGTTAGAGCGAATTGTTTAGCTCCTGTAACAAATTGATTTCCTGGTCCAAATATTTTATAAACATTTGGTACGGATTCCGTTCCTAACGTCATGGCTGCAATTGCCTGTACTCCACCAAGTTTAAAAATATCTGTGACCCCTACTAATTTTGCAGCGTACAAAATAGCAGGATTGATTTTTCCATTTTCATCAGGAGGTGTACAAAGAACAATCTCTTTACAACCAGCTAATTTTGCCGGAATCCCTAACATTAATATCGTAGAGAACAACGGAGCTGTACCGCCTGGAATATACAAACCAACTTTTTCAATAGGTCTCATTTCTTGCCAACATTCAACCCCATCTGTAGTTTTAACTACTTTTTTAGATATGAATTGGGAGGCATGAAAGATTTTAATATTTTGTTTTGCTAAAGCAATAGCATCCTTAAGTTCCTCCGAAACTAATGAAACTCCCTGATTGATTTCTTCCTCAGAAACCTTCAAACTTCTTAAATTCGCCTTATCAAACTTTAGCGTATATTCTTTCAAAGCCTTATCTCCTTCCGCTTCTACTTTATCGAAAACTTCAGATATAATTTTCCCTAGATCACTCGCTTCTTTAGCCGGACGTTCCGTTAAAGAGTTCCAAGTTTCTCTTGCTGGGTTTTCTATAATATTCATTGCTTTTCTAATTAAGAATAAATTACAATACCATTTTCTCAATCGGCACCACCAAAATTCCTTCAGCACCACGTTTTTTCAACTCATCTATGATATCCCAGAATTTAGTTTTTCCTTCAACCACAGTATGAATAGAACTCCACCCCTCTTGAGCAAGTGGCAAAACCGTTGGGCTTCTCATTCCTGGTAATAACTCTAAAATTGAATCAATTTTATCATTAGGAGCGTTTAATAGGATATATTTAGAGTTCTGACCTCTCAAGACTGATTGAATACGAAATTGAATTATATCTAATATTTCTTGTTTTTCAGCAGATAAATTTGGTCCAGCAGTTAAAACAGCTTCGCTTTCATCCATCTTCACTACTTCCTTCAATCCATTTTTGAACAAAGTACTTCCACTAGAAACAATATCACAAATTGCATCCGCTAATCCAATATTCGGTGCAATCTCTACAGATCCGTTAATGATATGTAAATCAGCTGAGATTCCATTTTTTGCAAAAAATTTCTTTACTGTATTTGGGTATGAAGTTGCAATTCTTTTACCATCTAAATCTTGCAAAGTATTAAACTCAACTTCCTTAGGCACCGCTAAAGACACTCTACATTTAGAAAAACCTAAACGCTCAATTATCGCAAGATCTTCACCTTTTTCTACCAAGGTATTTTCACCTAAAATAGCAACATCAACAACTCCATCTCTCAAATATTGAGGAATGTCACCGTTTCTTAAATACAAAACTTCTACAGGAAAATTACGTGCTGAAGCCTTCAATTGATCCTTTCCATTATCTATAGAAATTCCACAATTTTTTAATAAACCTAACGATTCTTGGTTAAGTCTTCCTGATTTCTGAATGGCGATTTTTAATTTTGTCATTTTGATTTTTAATTGTGTTTAAGCAACTGTCAATGATTTGATTTTTACTAAAAAAACCCATTTGAGCTACTCAAACGGGTTTTTTGAAAATATGTTTATAAACTACATAACATTCCTAGCTCGTTTGATCACAAGATTTAGAATGATGATGATGTAGTTTATTTGTATTCATTTGTTTTATTTTTACGACGCAAATATAATTAATTTAATTATAAATTACTTCACCAATTCCTGCTTTTTTTAGCAGCTCACAAGATTTAATCTTTTGTTAACTGACTACCCCACCAATCCTTATTTGGTTCAAAATTCTCCTTCAGCATTTTCTTTCGGTATTTTTCTAAAATCACCTTGTATTGTTGTTGTTTTGCAGCCCTCATTTTGCCTGCAATAACTTTGCTATAAGTACTATCAACAGTAGGATATTTCGCTCCTACTTCCTTAAGATATGCTTTTAACATGGTATGCATGATTCCTGTTCGTTCTTTTAACTCTGAAGACAAATCATTATCCTCATGTATATCATTTTCTAGATCGTATAGCTCATTTCTTGAATCCTCATAATAATGAATCAACTTCCATTTCCCTAATCGAATAATAGAGGAAGGCTCTCCCCCTTGATTCCCATAATGAGGGTAATGCCAATACAAAGGCCTTTCTTTAATAGATTTACCCTCTAATAAAGGTTTTAAACTTATTCCATCTCTATGTTCAGAAGGCATAAGTGACATTCCAGACAAATCTAATAAAGTTGGATACAAGTCAGTTCCCGTTACAGGTGTATCTATAGAGTTTATCTTAGTATTCAACCAAGGAACCTTTATAAAATATGGCTCTCTTATTCCTCCTTCCCATTGATAACCTTTCCCTCCTCTTAACGGCAAGTTTGAAGTAGAAAAAGCATCACCAGAAGCAACTCCTCCATTATCGGAGGTAAAAACTACTATCGTATGTTCTTCTAAACCAAATTCCTTTAAACTATTCAAAACTTTCCCAACAGCGGAATCCATCGACTCAACCAAACCAGCATAAATAGGGTTATCCTGACTTACACGTACAGGTAAAACACGTTCCAACTGGTATCCTTCATCAGACAAACCTAATGCTACGGCCTTATTCCTGTATTTCATTCTAAGTTCCTTTGTTGTTTGCAAAGGACCATGTACGGCATAAAAAGATAGAAATGCAAAAAATGGTTCTTCTTTATGCTCTTTCATAAATTCAACTGTTTCATTAGCTAAACGCATTGAAAGATTCTCTCCAGCTATTTCGTCCTTTAATTTCGGATTTTTAAAAGGTGAAAAATATCCTCCTGCTGGACTTCCTTTATGATAACCAGCTTTATTGATATCAAAACCATGATCTTCAGGCAACGACCCAACACCGCCTAAATGCCACTTTCCAGCAAAAAAAGTTTTGTAACCTTGATTTTGGAAAGCTTCTGCTAAAACAATGTTTTTTGCAGGCAACTCTTTTTTATAACTAGCTGGCAACATTTTATCATATCGATTCAAATCTCTCCATTGCTCTCCTGATTTAGCTCCAATCCAATCCGTAACCCCATGTCTTGCGGTAGACTGACCTGTCATAATACTTGCCCGAGAAGGACTGCACACCCTACAACTAGCATACCCCTGTGTAAACACAGTGCTTTGATTCGCTAAACTATCGATATGAGGTGTTTCGTAAAACTTACTTCCTGAACCACTGGTATCATACACCCCAAAATCATCTACCAAAATAAATAAAACATTAGGACTGTTTTTGTTTACCTTCTTTTCTTTTTCGCAAGAGAACAAAAGTACAAATACCATTATTCCCCAAACATTTTTTATCATTTTTATATTTTTTAAATACATCTAATATTTAAGTTCTTTAACAGGCATTACTTTGCCGGGCTCTAAACTTCCCAACAGGATATTCCCAATTCTTACACGCACCAATCTTAATGTAGGAAAACCAACTGAAGAAGTCATTTTTCTAACCTGCCTAAACTTTCCTTCCTTGATGCGAACAGAAATCCATGAAGTGGGTCCATGCCGATCATCACGGATTTTTGTAGATCGGTCTGCAAAATCAGGTTCCTTTTCTAACAACACACAAATACTTGGTTTGGTAATATACTTCACGCCTTTTATTCCAATCTCAACACCCTTGTTTAATTTCTGTAATGCCTCAGCATTCATCACGCCATCAACCTGCACATAATACTCCTTTTCAACTTTCGTACTGCAAATAGTATGACTTAACTTACCATCAGTAGTTAATAACAATAAACCTTCCGTTTTTACATCAAGTCGACCAACAGCCATGGTTCCCTCTGGAAAATCATGTAAATCTCCCAATAACTTTTTCTTTCTAGTTTTATTATTTACAAACTGAGAGATATAACCAAAAGGTTTGTGAATGATAAAATGTGAATGTATTTTCTCTGACATATTTATGTATAAAAAAACCATCTATAAATAGATGGTTTTTAATATTTACAGCAATTTACTATTCTTTGTAAACTCCCATGTTCTCATATTTAGCAATACGAGATTCAATCATTTTCTCTACAGATAACTTTTTGATCGCAGCCAATTCGTCCATTACTGTTTTCCTTACTGTTTCAAAAGTCTCTTCCCTATTAAAATGTGCTCCTCCAACAGGTTCTCTAATCACTCCATCAACTAAGTTAAGACTAGACATATCTTTAGATGTCAATTTCAAAGCAGAAGCAGCTTCAATTTTATAATCCCAACTTCTCCACAAAATAGTAGAACAGTTTTCAGGAGATATAACAGAATACCATGAGTTCTCCATCATCATTACTCTATCACCAACACCTATACCTAAAGCTCCACCTGAAGCTCCTTCTCCAATAATTACAGTAATAATAGGCACTTTCAACACACACATTTCAAAAATATTACGTGCTATTGCTTCCCCTTGTCCTCTTTCCTCTGCTTCTAAACCAGGATAAGCACCAGGAGTATCAACAAAAGTAAGTACAGGGATATCAAACTTTTCAGCCATACGCATTAAACGCAATGCTTTTCTGTACCCCTCAGGATTTGCCATCCCAAAATTTCTATATTGACGTGTTTTTGTATTGTAACCTTTTTGCTGTCCGATAAACATAAAAGATTGATCTCCTATTTTACCTAAACCACCAATAATAGCTTTATCGTCTTTTACACTTCTATCTCCGTGTAACTCCATAAAAGTATCTCCTGCTAAGGCTTTTACATAATCCAAAGTATACGGTCTGTTAGGATGTCTTGACAACTGAACTCTTTGCCAAGGAGATAAATTTTTATAGATTTCTTTTTTAGTTACCTCTAATTTCTCTGTTAATTTCTTACATGTTTCAGAAACATCAACAGCACTTTCCTCTCCGATCACTTGGCATTTATCCAATTGTTCTTCAAGTTCCTTAATTGGTAATTCAAAGTCTAAATATTCCATATTGTTATTGTTATAAGATGACAAAGATACTAACTTAATGAAAGTATCAAAATCATATTTTTTATTTTTTTGATTTTAAATACAAGTAAAAGGCTAACGACCCAAATGCTATATTCGGCATCCAGATGAGTAACACAGTATTGCTACCCGCAACTGCACCTAGCACTTCTGCCACTTTCATAAAGAAAACATATATAAACATCAACCCAATTCCTACAGCCATGTTGATTCCCATTCCTCCACGTTTTTTACGGAAAGACAAACAAACAGCTAGTAATGTCATGATATAAGAAGATACAGGTAATGTAGTTCTCTTATAAAGCTCCACATAATAGGCATTCAAATTTTTCACACCTCTATCTTGTGATTTTTTTATAAAATTCTTTAGTTCTGCAGAAGTCATCTCTTTAGACAAGTAATCAACATACAAAAGATCTTTAGGAGAAAAATCAAAAATAGTATCAAACTTTCTTCCAACTTCAATACTATCCATATCATTAAACCTCTTTCTTTTGGTAAAATTCTTTAAGGAAAATGTACTGTCTTTTTTAGACCATGTGATTTCGTTTGCAGTCAAGCGATACTTCATTTTTAATCCATCATATTCTTCATATGAAAAATCATACCCTCTATTAGTTCTAATACCAAAATTCTGAATATAAATATACCTCCCTTTTCCAAGGCGCATACTAAATTCTTTTACATAATTTTCTTTAACATTATTTCTATTTGCTAAATACTTTTTATCAAATTTTGTAAGCGTTTCATTACTATTTGGCACCACATAATGATTCATAAACAAAGCATAAACCGTTACAAGGGTAGCACCTATAAAATAAGGTTTTAAAAACCTGGTAAAGGAGATACTTGCACTATTAATGGCAATAATCTCTGTATTATTTGACAGCTTTGAGGTAAAGAATATTACAGATATAAACAAAGCCAATGGCATAAACGTATTGGCATAATAAATAATAAAATTGACGTAATAATCTTCTATTATCTCTCCTACTGATAAATTAGTATGACGTAAAAATTTATCAATTTTCTCTGACACATCAATCGCTATTGCAATGGGTATCAAAATAAATAAGGTAAAGAAAAAAGACCCTAAGTACTTTTTTAATATGTATTTATCTAATATTCTCAAGTTCAAAAATTGAATCGTAAATATATAAGAATTACAAACGGTTATTCATTTGACGAACCATTTTATTTTTCCACTCAGCAAAATCACCTGCCAAAATATGTTTTCTAGCTTCACGGGTTAGCCATAAATAGAATCCTAAATTATGAATAGTTGCAATTTGCTTTCCTAACATTTCATTAGAAGCAAACAAATGACGCAAATAAGCCTTTGAATAAAAAGTATCTACATAAGTAATTCCCATAGAATCAATTGGAGAGAAATCATCTTCCCATTTTTTGTTTTTTATGTTAATACTACCATAAGCTGTAAACAACATTCCATTCCTAGCATTACGTGTTGGCATAACACAATCAAACATATCTACTCCAAGAGCTATATTCTCTAAAATATTAATCGGTGTTCCAACCCCCATTAAGTATCTTGGTTTATCCTCTGGCAATACACTACAAACAACATCTGTCATTGCGTACATTTCTTCAGCTGGTTCCCCAACAGACAATCCTCCAATGGCATTTCCTTCCGCTCCTACACCTGCAATAAACTCTGCAGATTGTTTACGCAAATCTTTATAAGTACTTCCTTGAACAATTGGAAAAAACGTTTGTGAATACCCATATTTAAAAGGTAGTTTTTCTAAATGCGTCATACACCTATTCAACCAACGATGCGTCATATGCATAGATCGCTTTGCATATTTATAATCGCATGGATAAGGTGTACATTCATCAAAAGCCATGATAATATCAGCACCAATGGTACGCTGTGTTTCCATCACATTTTCTGGAGAAAAGAAATGATAAGAGCCGTCAATATGACTTTTAAACTTCACTCCTTCTTCTTTAATTTTTCTTCTACCAGACAAAGAGTATACTTGATATCCACCACTATCTGTCAAAACAGGCCTATCCCAGTTCATGAATTTATGAATCCCACCTGCTTTTTCAAGAATATCCATTTTTGGACGTAAATACAAATGATAAGTATTCGCAAGAATAATATCTGGATTTACTTCTTCCTTTAATTCTTTTTGGTGCACTCCTTTTACGGTTCCCATAGTTCCTACGGGCATAAAAATTGGAGTTTCTATAGGACCATGATCAGTTGTCATTACACCTGCTCTGGCTTTACTTTGTGGATCTTTCGATTTTATTTCAAACTTCATAAGCGACAAAGATACTTAGAAACAAATGAAAACTAAAAGTTAATTTTTTAAAAATTATAGACAAGAAATTATAATAAATCCTTAAAAAAACGGAACTCGATTAAAAGTAAAACATCAACCCAAAACTGATTCGCATGGCATCTCTAGCTTTATTGACATCCATTTCAGCTCCATTAACCTGACCATTCATGACTAACATCTTTGCTCCATAATCTAACTCCACCCCATAGGTCATCCTACTATAATGGTCATACATAATATTTACAATCCCATAATAATGAATATGATCTACATCACCATTTAGAACAACAAGCTCTGGACTCTCATTTTCAGAAACCAGAAATCTAGAAATATCATTTGTAAAAAATCTTGTATAACCACCTACTAAATTTGTATGTAATTTATCTGTCCAAAAATGTTCATAGGCCATCCAACCTCCATAGGAAGGTGTCGCATCAAGCTCATTGTTAACAGTAGGAAATCCATCATACCCAAACCCTGCAATACTTGTTATATAAGAGGTTATCCCTTTTCCGGCTGTTCCTTGAAATTGAAAGCTATTTTTACCTTTCAATAATCGTCCTGAAAAAGAAACACCATATCCGAAAAACGAACTTTTGACATCATCATACTCATAATTGATATTTCGAAACATTGTTGACATTCTCAAATGTCCCCATTTTTTTTCATGTTTCACACCCAAAATAAGATCTGGAGTTGTTTGATGTGCATTCCCAATTAGTGGTTCAATTTCATCATACCTATTATAATCAGTAATCGGTGCATCTAAGGCAATAATATATCTCCAGTCGGGATCGTTTCCTATTTTATTGAAATATTTAATATGTGGACTACGAACCCAAACCCCTGAAGGTGGTCCTTCCCACTCCAAAATATTCGGCCATAAAGCTTCGTCTCCAAAGGATGCCCAGCCCTGACCTATTTGCCAATGATCAAACTCAACATAAGCCTTTCTTAAACGCATGGTTCCATTTCCTCCCCAAAAATCAAACTCAACAATCGCATAAATGCGTTCTCCTTCTTTGGTCATAATTGTAGACTCAAACTTTAGTTGCGTTTGATACATGTCCATTTTAAAACTACCTGAATCATCTGTTCCAAAAACATTAATCTTACCTATATTAAACGTCTCACTATCCTGAAGTCCACCAAAAACATCATAATAACCGTTCAATTTAATATTGGCTCCAAAACTACTTTTAAAATAAGGTTTCCCATTAATAGAATCTTTTGAAGTTACTGTCAAAAATCGATCTTGCGCAAAACTTTGAAAGCCTACAGATAGAAAAAACACAAAGCCTAAAAAATAATATTTCATATCATAACATTTATTAGAAATTAAATTTAAGCTTTTTATTTAATTCCTTTTTATGAAACAACTCTATTTGATGTAGCGTAAAATATTATGATAACAGAACCTACTTTGAAAACCAAAATATCTAAAAAGAAATTCATCCAAGAATAATAGAATTGTGATGTTAAGTATAGAAATATTTTATCTTTTTTATTTGAATAATACATAAAATAAGTATCTTAGTTTTTATATAGCTACCTGAACAAACTACTTTTTAAGTCTGCCGATAACAAAACCAAAAGGCGTAAACCATTTTTAAAACGTAGTGCTATTTATTAAAAAATAATAATTTATGAAAAAGTGTATCTTAATTGATGATGATGCTACTGCAAGATTGATAACCCAACAAATGATTTCTAAAGTAGAAGATTTAGAGGTAGTTGGAGATTTTGAAAATGCAATTGATGCCATTAAATTTTTAAATGACCAAACGGTAGATCTCATTTTTCTTGATATTCATATGCCTACTTTTTCTGGATTTGATTTTATAAAAACGCTTAAAACACCTCCTAGCATTGTTCTTGTAACTTCTGACAGAAATTTTGCTTTAGACGCCTTCGAATATAACTGCGTAGTAGATTATCTTGTAAAACCTTTGACATTTGAAAGATTTCAAAAATCTATGGACAAAATATCTTCATTTGGAGCACCAATTCAACAGAAAAAAGAAGAAAACAAGGATACTACAGAAGATAAACTTTATGTAAACATTGATAGAAGATTAGTAAAAATACATATCCCTGATATTTATTTAATCGAAGCCAAAGGCGACTATATAAACATCAAAACAGAGAGTAAAAACTATATTGTACATTCTACTTTAAAAAAAATAGAAAACAAATTACCTTCTCAGACTTTTATAAAAGTACACAGATCTTATATTATTAACTTTAACAAAATAGTTGATATTGAAGACAACAGTGTTCTGATAAAACAAGACATAATTCCTGTAAGTAGATCAAATCGAAGTGAATTAATGCGACGATTAAATTTACTTTAACCCTTCTCTGTTTTTGTACCAATGACCACGTCTCAAAACGGTATTTGCTTATGGTATAAACCAAAATAATGTTGTTACATTTCAAAAGAAAACAGCTTCAAAACATTTCAACAAAAACTCTGATAAGACAATCTCATTAGCTATCCTTAGAAATTTATAGTTGTTTACTAGCTATTAACACTTAAGAGAGATTAATTGATATCTTTGTCACTAGACATTACAATAAATTACAAATGAACTATTACTATATAAAAGCCTTACATATAATTTTTATCGTTACCTGGTTTGCAGGTTTATTTTACATAGTTAGGTTATTTATTTATCATGTAGAAGCAGACAAAAAGCAACAACCTGACAAAGGGATTTTACAAAGGCAATACAAAATTATGAGCAAAAGGCTTTGGTATATTATTACCTGGCCCTCTGCAGTACTGGCTAGTTTTTTTGCGTTTTGGTTACTTTATGAAAACCCTACTCTTTTAAAACAGCAATGGATGTGGATCAAACTATCGTTTGTAATTTTATTATATTTTTATCAATGGGGATGTCATGTCATCTACAAACAACTTCAAGATGACATTATTAAATATAGCTCAGCTAAACTAAGGTTATGGAACGAAGTGGCAACAGTGGTTTTATTTGCGGTAGTCTTTTTGGTAGAATTACAAAACAACATAGATTGGATATGGGGTGTTGTTGGAATATTTTCTTTTGGAATAATTTTAATGCTACTTGTAAAACTTTACAAAAAATCTAGAAAAAAGAGAAGCTGGGATCCAGATGATTCTCTAGAGTAAATCAATGATTTCTCCTCGTCCATCAGAAGAATTACTACCGATTACATAGTGGGTATCTTGCGAATGGATTTTATAAATTAGTTTATCGGAATGTAATGTAGAAATCAGATCAATTATCTTTTCATAGTTTAAAGAGGATTCATCTAACCACACTTCTTCAATTTTATTTTTCTGAGCGTAGCGCTGTAATTGTTTCATAGAATTAAACTTGACAAAACTTAATTTTCTACGAATATTTTTATCTATCGCTACTTTTTTATCTCCAACATACAATACATTTTCTCTGTCTTCAATAAGAATTGTTTGATCTGAAAGCTGAAAATACTTAAATAAATACCACAATTTGATGCAAATCTTCATTCCTGCATCCTGAAAAAAGTTGGAAGTAAAATGTTTTTTGTAAAATATTTCCATAGCTCCATGAAAATATTTTAAATATTTCACATCCTTCCGAGTAGACTCTCCTTTAAAATGAATGCATTTCAAACTTCCTAAATAATAGTTTTTGTAACCTGCCTGCAGTAACTTATAACTAAGATCAATGTCTTCTCCATACATAAAGTAATCCTCATCGAAACCACCAACCTCCTTGTAAACTTTGGTTTTAAGAAACATAAACGCCCCTACAAGTATCTCAATCTCGCCTTCTCCATCTTGCTCTACATTGTTAGCATAGTAAGTTCCTTTATTTTTATCTTTCCCTAAAAATCTATTGAACGATGCTTTTAGGGTAGGGATTCCTCGTTTACTTTCTGGTAAATATGCACCAGTACCGTCTACCAATTGCACCCCCACGGCTCCCATATTTTCATGTTCAACTGCAAAAGACAATAACTCTAAAAAAGTTGATTCACCAACAACTGTATCGGGATTCAATATTAAAACGTACTCTCCTCTTGCAAGAGCTACTCCTTGATTATTCGCCTTAGAAAAACCAATATTATCTTTATTACAAATAAGGTTTACAGATGAAAAGTTTTTAGAAATTAAAGCGCAGCTATTATCTGTAGAAGCATTGTCTACAACAATAATTTCCGCATTTAAGTGCAAACATGCTTTTTCAACACTTCTTAGACATAAATCTAAAAAATGATACACATTATAATTGACTATAACAACGGAGAGTTGAATGTTAGGTTTAGAAGTCAAGTAAGTTAATTAAATTGGTTTCTGTATAACGAAAATACAGAGTGGTTATTGTATTTTGAAAGATAAAAAATTTATTGATTTAATGAATCACTAAAAGGCACTCTATTTGCAATACTTCTACCTAAAGTGACTTCATCAGTATATTGCAGCTCATCTCCCACGGAAATACCTCGTGCAATGGTAGAAATAGTAATAGAATAATTTTGTAATTGTTTATACAAATAAAAATTCGTTGTATCCCCTTCCATAGTAGAACTAAGAGCCAATACAACTTCAGTAACACTGCCCTCTTTCACCTTATCTATCAGACTTTCTATAGTTAAATTATGAGGACCTATGCCTTCCATTGGTGAAATTCTACCACCCAAAACATGGTACAACCCCTTATATTGAACCGTATTCTCAATAGCCATTACATCTCTAATATCTTCAACTACACAAACAATATTCTCACTACGATTATGGTTTGAGCAAATTTCACAAAGCTCCACATCAGAAATATTATGGCACTTTTTACACAACTTTACCTCTTCTACCAAATCATTCAAAGCGTTCGCTAAATGATTCGTATGAGATTTAGGTTGCTTTAAAAGGTGTAATACAAGTCTTAACGCAGTTCTTTTTCCTATTCCAGGTAACTGTGAAACTTCATT
Organism: Flavicella sp. IMCC45537; assembly: GCF_057197705.1. Classification (NCBI taxonomy): domain Bacteria; kingdom Pseudomonadati; phylum Bacteroidota; class Flavobacteriia; order Flavobacteriales; family Flavobacteriaceae; genus Flavicella; species Flavicella sp. IMCC45537. Next base: position 408,983 of record NZ_CM170067.1, on the reverse strand, counting down.
CACAGCTTTTTCTAACAATTTTGATGAAAAATTCATATCACAAATGTACTAATTTAGACAAGTAAATAGCTACATCATCAAATCAAAAAACGATAAAAACTAATCAATTTGTATTAATTCCAGAATAATTCTTCTCAAATAAGCCGCTGCTAATAAATCTTTAGTATTTTCACTTTTTTTAACACTTTATTTCATGCAAGCCTATCAAATAGTTTTTATTGTCTTAGCCTACTTTTTCGTACTGTTAGGAATTTCTTATTTCACTGGTAAAAACGACTCCAATGATTCCTTTTTTAAAGCCGAAAAAAAATCTCCTTGGTATGTTGTTGCCTTTGGTATGATTGGTGCTTCTTTGTCTGGCGTCACATTTATATCAGTTCCTGGTTGGGTGCAAGCAAGTCAATTTAGCTATATGCAAATAGTACTAGGGTACTTAGCTGGATATATAGTGATCGCCTATATTTTACTCCCAATATATTATAGAACTAACATTACTTCTATTTATGAATACCTACAAAATAGATTCGGAAATGTTACCCACAAAACAGGGGCTTTATTTTTCTTTGTTTCTAGGGTATTAGGTGCATCATTTAGACTTTTCCTAGTAGCTTCTGTTTTTCAGTATTTTATTTTTGACGCTTGGAATATTCCGTTTGAACTCACGGTAGTAATCTCGATTTTATTAATCTGGATGTACACCTATAAAGGAGGAATGAAAACAATTGTTTGGACAGACACACTGCAAACAACTTTTATGTTAACCGCTGTAATAGTTGCTATTTATATAATTTGTGATAGTTTTAATTGGACCATCATTGAAGCATTTCAATCTCATGAATTTAAAAATTATTCAAAAATATTTTTCCATGATGATTTAAACAATAATAAGCATGTTGTAAAATCATTTTTTGGAGGAATGTTTATTGCCATAGCAATGACTGGACTAGATCAAGATATGATGCAAAAAAACCTCACTTGTAAAAGCACAAAAGAGGCTCAGTGGAATATTTTATCTCTTGGTTTTGTCCTCATTTTTGTCAATTTTATTTTTTTATCTCTAGGAGCTCTATTATACATCTATGCTGACAAACATGGAATTTCAATACCTATGGTAGATGGGAATCCAAAAACAGATTTATTATTTCCAGAGATTGCCTTAAACCAAAACTTAGGAGTCCCTATCGCACTTGTTTTTATTTTAGGCTTGATCGCAGCAGCCTATTCAAGTGCTGACAGTGCTCTTACATCCTTAACAACTTCATTCTGCTATGATTTTCTTTCTATTGAAAACCTGCCTGAACTGGACAAAAAAAAGACAAGAAAAAAAGTACATATCGGTGTTTCAATTTTATTAATCTTTGTCATCACATTATTCAAACACATACTAGAAGACAATGTTATTAGCAGTCTCTTAAAAGTTGCTAGCTACACTTATGGACCACTGTTAGGACTATTCGCATTTGGAATATTTTCAAAACACAAAATTCAAGAAAAAAGAGTACCTTTTGTTGCGATTGTTTCACTATTAATCACTGCGTTATTAGATATTTATGCTGAAACATGGTTTTCAGGTTATAAATTTGGCTATGAATTGTTAATTTTAAATGGATTGATCACTTACGTTGGCCTCATTTTTTTGAAGATTAAAACCAATAAAATAGGGTAAAAACAACGTTTTCATTCCAAAATATAAGTATTTTTACAGCATGGAAAAAGACCTAAGTAACTATAGAAAAGTTTACGTAAAAAAAGAACTCCTAAAAAAAGATGTTCCCGAAAACCCAATGGAATTATTTCAAAAATGGTTTCATGATGTAGAACAATCAAATACAGTTGATGAAGCCAATGCTATGACTATTTCAACGATTGGAACAGATGGTTTTCCAAAAAGTAGAATTGTACTATTAAAAAAGTTTACTTGGGAAGGTTTTATCTTTTATACAAATTACACAAGTGAAAAAGGGAAGGCAATTGCTGCGAATCCAAATGTTTGTCTATCCTTTTTTTGGCAAGGAATGGAACAACAAATCATTATCAAAGGAAAAGCTGAAAAAATTGCAGAAAATTTATCTGATGGTTATTTTGAGTCTAGACCTAACGGAAGTAAACTTGGAGCATGGGCCTCTAATCAAAGTGAAGTGGTAACCTCAAAAAAGGTATTAACTTCTAATTTAGAAAAATTTGAAAATCAATTTAAAGACAAAGAAATCCCAAGACCCGATCACTGGGGTGGATATATAATTAAACCTCAGTCAATTGAGTTTTGGCAAGGTAGACCCAATAGAATGCATGATAGAATCAGATATCAACTTCAAAAAGATTACAGCTGGAAAATTGATCGGCTAGCTCCATAAAAACAATGATACAAACCAGTTATTAATAGGGATAAACCAAGAGTAATTAGCAAATTAATCAGTCCCCATAAAACATTTTTAGTATCTTTGAACCATTAATTTGTATACATGAAAACAGTATATATTGTACGTCACGCAAAATCTTCTTGGGAGTACAAGGGCATAGAGGACATTGATAGACCCTTAAAAAAAAGAGGTATAAAAGACTCTTATTTAGTTGCCTCGGCACTTGTTAAAAAAATTGATAAGCCTGATGTTTTTATTACCAGTAGTGCATCTAGAGCCCTATCAACAGCGGTAATTTTCTCAAATGTTTTTAGCTATCCTCTCTCAAACTTGCAAATAAAAAAATCTTTGTATAATTTTAGTGATGGCTATTTGGTAAAAACCATAAAAGCACTTGATGATGAATTTGATTCTGCAATCATTTTTAGTCATGATCATGGAATCAATGATTTTGTAAATAAATTTGGTGACACTTTTATTCCACATGTTCCTACATGTGGTGTTGTTGCTATTCAATTTGAAAACAATCATTGGAAGAGTGTAAAAAAGGGAAAAACTTTGTTTCAAGATTTTCCTAAAAACCACAAATAAAAACGAATTACATTGTTAGAAATTAAAAAATATGCAGCCATAGATATAGGATCTAATGCTGTGCGCTTATTAATATCAAATATTGTTCTTGTTAAAGACGAAGAACCTAAATTTAAAAAATCAGCTTTGATTCGTGTTCCAATACGTTTAGGGGCAGATGCTTTTATATCTGGAACTATTTCTGAAGAAAATTCTATTAGAATGATAGATGCAATGAAAGCATTTAAACTTTTAATGAAAGTGCATGGTGTAGAAAAATACAAAGCATGTGCTACTTCTGCAATGCGCGACTCCTCTAATGGTAAGGAACTGATTCAAAGAATCAAAGAAGAATCGGACATATCGATTGAAATAATTGATGGAAAAAAGGAAGCTCAAATTATTGCTTCTACAGATTTATCTCAATTAATTGAAGGTCATAAATCTTATTTATATGTAGATGTAGGTGGTGGTAGTACCGAGTTTACCGTCTTTTCAAAGCAAAAATTGATTGCTTCAAAATCTTTTAAAATGGGAACAGTCCGTTTGCTAAATAAAGAAGTGGACAAAAAAGAAACTTGGAAAGAAATAAAAAAATGGATTGAAGCCAACACCAAAGACATGAAAAAAATCGTGTTGATTGGTTCTGGTGGAAACATTAATAAGATTTTTAAAATGTCTGGCCAAAAAATTGACAAGCCACTTTCTTATATTTATATGAATGCGCATTATCAATTTTTAAAGAAAATGAGTTATGATGAACGTATTTCTGAACTTGGACTTAACCCTGACCGAGCAGATGTAATAATTCCAGCAACAAAAATTTATCTATCTGCCATGAAATGGAGTGGTGCTAAAAAAATCTATGTTCCAAAAATTGGTCTTTCAGATGGAATTATTAAAAGTTTGTATAGCGGAGTTCTAGAAGCATAATCAATGTCGAAATATATTCCGTTATTAATTTGTTGTATGTTAACTATTGTCGTTTCATGTAAAACTGAAACTACTAAAAAAGAAACTAATGCAGAAAGCAAACAAACCGAAATAAAAGTAAAAAAAACGCCTCAAAAAAGACTTTTAGCACCTGAAGATCGTCAATATATTTTTGATTCTATCAGTACTGAAAATGCGGTTGCTTTTTTTACTGAATACGGAAAATCTCATCCACAAACAAAATTAAAAATAACTACACGATTAGGAGATATTTATGTTCGTTTGTACAAAGACACACCAATACACAGAGCCAGTTTTCTATATTTAGTAGAAAAAGGCTATTACGATACAACTTGCTTTTATAGAATTGTTCCTGATTTTATTGTACAAGGAGGAAGTTCTGATAACTTAGTAACTCCAGCGTACAAAACTCAATTAAATGATTACAGAATCCCTTCTGAGTTTAGAAAAAATAGAGTTCATAAAAGAGGCTGTATGGCAGCTGCTAGAGATTGGGAAAACAATCCCACAAAAGAATCTACACCTTTCGAATTTTATTTTATTCAAGCAACCAAAGATCAGTCACATTTAAATTATGAACACACTGTTTTTGGCGAAATTACAAAAGGACTAGATGTTATTGATAAAATAACACAAGTAAGCATTGACAGATACGAATGGCCCGAAAAAGACATTCCTATGAAAATAACAATATTAGATTAATTATTTAATCAAACCAAACAACAAAGGTCTTTGGCTTCACTAAATTAGGTATTTGTTCTAATTGCACATCATTCGTTTGAATTGTATTAATTCCCAAATCCAACTTATCCAAAGTCATAGTAGCATTCATTTTATCCAAATACAAGACCACTTTAGTAAAAGTAGACTCAATTTTAGACACATTCATTGCCAAATTTATCTCTTCAAATTTAGACCCCAATCCAACGCCACCTTGCTTTGTAATATATTTTGCATCATGAATATCAACCGTTCTTATGGTAGATAAAGAATCTAATGATTCTTTTGGTGTTAAGGTTAACATATGCTTCCCTTCCTTTGAATATATCAAATAATAATCATCTTCTTGAGCGTACCTTCCCTTATAACCAAGTATTCCTTCACTCAACCTTTTTACAACGGAATCATTTTCAAATAAAGATTCTATTTCCATTACCTTAGTCTCTGAAGTAAGCACTCCCACCCTATTTTTCTCAACGGTATATTCATCTTTATTAGAACAACTGAAAAGCAATATCGCTAAGACTAAGATGAAAAAAGATTTAAAACTAAATTTACGCATGGCTATTTGGGTATTATATTATAATGGCTAAAAGTAGTTTTTTTCTTTTAAAAAAGCTGCTATAATTTTCACAAAATGACCACAAAAGAAGGGGGCATAACTTTTATATTCTCTTTACTACACTATAAATTTCAAATAAAAATATAATTATTCTAGATAGCTTGTAAACTATTTGGATTGAGTATCTTTGCACCCTGAAATTTAGATTATGAGTACGGAAAACAATAAAGAATTAATTGCCTCTGGAGAAATGCTCCCATTAATGGAAGAATTTTATACCATTCAAGGGGAAGGTGGTTATACCGGTACAGCAGCATATTTTATTAGAATTGGTGGTTGCGATGTAGGTTGTCATTGGTGTGATGTTAAAGAAAGTTGGGATGCTAATTTACACCCTCCTACCTTAACCGACACGATTGTTTCTAATGCTAAAAATTATGCTAAAACGGTAGTTGTTACTGGTGGAGAACCCTTGATGTGGTCTCTAGATTATATCACCTCAAAATTAAGAACCGTAGGAATTCGTACCCATATTGAAACTTCAGGCGCTTATAAACTTTCAGGAACGTGGGATTGGTTCTGTTTATCTCCTAAAAAAACAAAACTACCATTAAAAGAGTGTCATCAAGCTGCAGATGAACTTAAAATGATAATTCACAACGCAAATGATTTTATTTTTGCAGAAGAACAAGCAGCAAAAGTTTCTAGTTCTTGTCAATTATACCTACAACCAGAATGGAGTAAAAAAGAAAAAATGATTCCTCAAATCATTGATTATGTAATGAAACACCCTAAATGGAAAATTTCTTTACAAACTCATAAATACTTAAACATCCCTTAGTGCATAACTACTTTTGCAGCTTCTAAATAGTTATTTATAACAAGCTTGTAAATAAAACTTTAGTCCCTATCTATTTATATTTGCTACTTAGATTTTGTCACATTCTTTCAAATTGTAAATAACTTCTGAAAAAGTTATCTATTTCCTTCTATTGAAAATTATATATTCGCTTGCATTCATTTTGCTACAATAGAATTATAGAAACCAAACAGGATCAATGAATAACGTAAAGAATTGGCTTAATTACTATCGAAATAGTTTATTTGATAGTGAAAATTTGGCTGTTGATATTGCTCGTATCAAAAATTTATACCACCAAGTTAATTGCAACCTAGAAACTGGAACCATCCAGGAGAAAAATGCAACACAAATGTTGGATCTTGAAGAAAGAAGAATCAACAGACTTAAAGGTATCACTAAAAAAGATAGTCCGAACTGGTACGAAGTAACAGATACTGAAATCATCATTGCTCCCTTTGAGTTGGAATTACAAAATTCAAATTTTAAAGCTGCTCCAATCCACCCTTTTTGGATCAGAGCTAGAGTGAATAGATCAGGTCAATTAACGGCTCCAAAAGACATGTTTCCGCTAATCGTAAGAAACTATTTAGCTCCTATTGCTGATATAGGAAACGATTTTATTTTTTCAAAAATGGATCTTGTTGAAGAAGCGAGAGAAATGGAAGAACCTTTTCTTTTAGATGATGAAGAACTTGTTTCTTGGGATATTTACTGGGCTTATATCAATGATGTATTTGAAGCTATTGCTTTTAGCGACATGAATTATTTTAATGCTGAAGGATACACAACACGACACAAAGTAACTTATTTTGCCAAAAGCTCAAAAATTGCTACTGCTAAAAGTATTCTTTTTTTGTATGAAAATCTTCTCAACGAAACCATTGATTTTCCATTAATTGAGAAATTAGTAGACCCAATTGATAGAGAAAGAAAAACTGCAATTACTGATGATGGTTTTTTAAATTACAACCACTTGCATTTAGGGCAAATGTCCAATGAATTCCCACTCTCAATAAGTCAAAGAAAAACACTGTTATCGTACCTCACAGCAGAAGCCAATTCAGTAACTGCGGTAAACGGCCCTCCTGGGACAGGAAAAACTACGTTGTTACAAAGTCTAGTTGCCACCGAAGTTGTTAGATCTGCGATAAAAGGTGAAGAAGCCCCAGTGATACTTGCCTGCTCTACGAACAACCAAGCTGTAACAAATATTATTGATAGTTTTATAAATTCTGTCAGTACTATGGATGACCTTTCTGAACGCTGGATCCCAGGTTTTCATGGGTATGCAACTTACCTACCTTCTAATTCAAAGAGCGAAAAAACTTTAAAAAATATAAATTTCTTAAAAGGAAATCTATTTGGACATGAAGGAACCTTATGTGATCTTGAAAACGAAACATTTGTATATGATGCTGAAAATTTTTTCTTTGACAAATACTATGACTACTTTGGTTTTGAAGCCGACTCACTTGAGGATGCCTGCGACCATCTTCAAGAAGAAATAACAATTGTTGAAGACAATCTAATCAATGGGGTTAATATTTCAAGAGAATTTATTCAATACATCAATAAAACCAATAACGTTTTAATTGATGACCAACAATACATCAAAAAAGATCAAGTCAATGTCTTAAAAATTCAACAATGGAGAAAATCGCTTACAGCATTAAAATCCAAATCTAAAGATCTAGATTTTAAAGATCAAATTTCAACTATTTTTAAGGTATCGGAATCACAAGAAATTGGTGCTTCTCAAATATTTATTATCCCGTTAGACATTCTTGAAAACATAGAATCTGCTTTGAACTTTATAAAACAAGTAATTTCTGACCTGAATGGCGTGTTGAATTCTTTCGCTCGATTAAAAGAATGGAAAGAACAAAATAACATCAAAGGGTTCCCTTTAGTTTCTGAAGAAGAAATGTGGAATTATGAATATGAGAAAATGGATACCAAAGATTTTTCTCAGCGATTTTTCTATGATGAAATTGATATCACATTAAGGCATAAAGCATTCTTGTTGGCAACTCATTACTGGGAAGCAAGATGGATTAGTGCAACGCTGGAAATGTTAGAGGAAAACACCGAGAAAGGAACAGGGGAACTAGTAATTCAACAAAAATGGAAAAGAAGAGCGATGTTAACTCCTTGTTTTGTAGCTACTTTTTACATGGCTCCAACACATTTTGTTTACAGCCAATTTCAGGGTGAGAACGAAGAAGGAAATCCTATATTTGAGTACCTCCCACTTTATAATTTCTTGGATTTATTAATTATTGATGAAGCCGGACAAGTAACTCCAGAGGTAAGTATTCCATTATTTTCTTTAGCAAGTAAAGCGATTGTAGTAGGTGACTTAAAACAAATAGAACCTATTTGGATGATTCCTCCAGGCATTGATGCCGGTAACTTGAGTAATCAAAATATCACTTCGTCAAAGGAAGAAAACAGCTACTTAGAAAACCTGGGTTTCCTTTCATCAAGTGGAAGCATCATGAAAATGGCTCAAAATGCTTGTGAGTTTGAAACCCCATTAATTAAGGAAGCTGAAAAAGAAAAAGGTCTCTTATTACTTGAACACAGAAGGTGTAATGACGAAATTATCGGTTTTTGCAATGAACTTGCCTATGGTGGAATCCTAAAACCTATGAAGGGTACCGCCAAGCCTGATCAAATTTTCCCTTCAATGATGGCCTATCATATTGAGGGTGTAAGTGAAAGAAAATACAACAGTAGATGTAATCTTATTGAAGTAAAGTCAATTGTTTCTTGGCTAAATAAAAACAAAGAAGCCATTAAAGAGGCTTATAATGTAGAATCTGTAGAAAAAGTTTTAGGAATAATTACTCCCTTTACAAGTCAGAAAAGCGAACTTTCCAAAGCGCTAACCGACTCAGGATACAAAATAAATGATATCAAACTAGGAACCGTACATGCTTTGCAAGGAGCTGAACGGAACATCGTACTATTCAGCTCGGTTTACACTGATGAAGACGAAGGAACTTTATTTTTTGATAGAGATAACAAACCTAATATGCTAAACGTTGCAGTATCTAGAGCGAGAGATAGTTTTATTTTGTTTGGTGACACACGTATTTTTGATGAAAATAGTGAAACGCCATCAGGAGTTCTAAAAAAACATCTTAATTTAGTAGAAGTAGAACATTAACTAAAATATTTTATACAAAAGAGAGTCGCAACTCAACTTTTCAACAATTTGAAAGTCAAGAATCATCCTTAAAAACTATTAAGTAGTATCCTTAAATACTGCTAGTCTGCGCAATAAAAAATCAGTTAGTGTTTTTCCATTAAAAACACCACAAAACACTACAAAACAACAACTTAAAAATTAAATGTATTAAATACAGGTTAAAATAATTGCATTTTTTTTTAAGATACTTGTTGTTTTTATGAATAATTATTTCCTATCTTTACTATGCTATGAAAAGGAACTTATTAACATTACGAATATTTCTAAATGAAACAATGTTTTGACTCTGTTTGAAAAATTTCAAACAAAGAATTGACATTTCATTTAGAAATATTTTTTTTCATAGCCTATTGACGGAAATTAATTTATGACTACCTCACATAAATTAAAGGTAAAATGATTTTTTCACAACGTTTTATTCAACCAACTACCAATTATACTGACTATGAATTCACTATTAACCCAAATTGAATCGTCACAAGATGCTATTAATTTTTTGACGAAAAATGTTTCACTTGACAACTGGAATTACATTGAGGAATCCTTAATCATGGCAAAGTTTAAGGCTGATTTAAATCTTGATAAGGATTTATTCGATGCTTTAGACTGGCCTTTAGACAGAACTTCTTATTTAAATTACTTAGAAAGTTTCCAAAAATGGGTACCACAACAAAGTAACTCTAAAGTTTGGAAAAAACCTGGTACACCACACAGCCAAGAAGTATATGATCGTTTGTGTCATTTTTATTTCCTTGTAGACCAACAAACTGGAATTGGTATTTTATCTGAAAATATTGAATGGTTTACGGAATTTTTACTTCATTTTTCGGAAAACTGGGGATCATTCCTAGACACTAATGAATCTTTTAATGATGTCATTTTAACAGAGCACATTAAATTCTCACCACAATACCGCGTACAAGACTCCTTAATTAACGGAAGACCCAATAGTAAATGGAATTGCTTTAACGATTTTTTTGCCAGAGAATTAAATCCTGGATTACGAAAAATAGATAGCCCAGAGGATAACTCAATTGTTACGAGTCCTGCAGATTCTACCTTTAAAAAGAAATACTCTATAAATTCAAATTCCGAAATAGAAGAGATCACCATAAAACAAACTCATATATTCAATAACATTCCAGACCTATTAAAAGATAGTAAATACAAAGATTCTTTTGCTAATGGGACTTTTGTTCATTACTTTTTAGGTCCCTATTCTTACCACAGATTCCACTCTCCTGTGTGTGGATTAGTAAAAGAAAGTTATCCTGTTTATGGTTTGACTTCTTTGGATGTAAACATTGAATACAACGGACAATTTAATACTACTAGTAATACAGCAAATGGCTATCAATTTTCTCAATCTAGAGGAATCTTGATATTAGACACAAGAAACTCACCTTATGGAGACATGGGCTTAGTAGCTGTAGTTCCAGTTGGAATGTCTCAAATCTCATCTGTGCATATGTTAGCTACGCCGGATACAGTGATTGAAAAAGGAGAAGAATTTGGTTACTTCAAATTTGGAGGATCTGATGTGATTTTACTTTTCCAAGAAGGTAAAGCTCCTGAAATTAATGAATCCGAAGGATACCGCCATTATGGGAATAGCATAAGCAGAGCACAAAAAAACATAAAATAAATATTGAAACTAGTTCGCACAATATGGATCGGGGGAAAAAATATTGTTTAAACGCGAATTAGTTTCATTTTTAAGACTTTTCGTAAATTAAGGTTAAGTTAGATTTTAAAACTAATCCGAATAACTATTAAATAGGGGGTATTTGATAATTATTTTTTCGGATTAGTTTTATTTATTTGTAAGCAGTATTTTTGCCGACATGGAAAACAGAAAGTCGGTTTTAAAAAAACTTCACAGGGCAGTTGGAGAATCTATAGAGCAATACTCAATGATTCAAGATGGAGATAAAATAATGGTTTGTCTCTCGGGCGGTAAGGATAGTTACACCCTTCTCCATATGTTAATGCACTTTCAAAAAGTTGCTCCTATTAATTTTGATATTATAGCAGTCAATCTAGATCAAAAACAACCTGGATTTCCAGAAGAGGTTCTACCTACCTATTTGACAAAATTAGACGTCCCTTTTAAAATTATCGAAAAAAACACCTATAAAGTGGTGATGGAGAAAACTCCAGAAGGGAAAACCACCTGTAGTTTATGCTCGAGACTAAGGCGAGGAACACTCTATGAAGCGGCCAAAGATTTGGGCTGTAATAAAATTGCACTTGGACATCATAGAGATGATATTCTAGAAACATTTTTACTTAATTTTTTCTTCTCAGGAAAACTTGAAACGATGCCTCCTAAATTTTTAAATGACGCAAAGGATTTAGAAGTGCTACGCCCTCTCGCTTTATGCAAAGAAAGTGACATAGAAGCATATGCAAGTCACATGAATTTCCCTATCATCCCTTGCAACCTTTGTGGCTCACAAGAAAATTTGCAACGAAAAAAAGTAAAACAGATGATTTCAGATTGGGAATCCGAATTTCCAGACAGAAGCTCTATCATGATGAATGCATTATCAAATGTATTTCCGTCACATTTACTAGATAAAAAATTATACAATTTTAAAGAATTAAAAGGAAAGGATTTATCATCATTAGTTTAATTTTCATTTTTTTTATAACTTAGAAAAAAACTAACTTATGAAAAAAACAATCTTTCTTGTACTTCTATTTGCTATAACTTTTCAATCACAGGCACAGACCATTATCGGACAATGGGAAACATATGATGACAAAACAAATGAGAAAAAAGCCATCATAGAAATTTATAAACAGAACGAATCTTATTTTGCCAAAATCGTCAAAAATTTTGTTAGAGATGAAAATGCTGTGTGTGAAAAATGTGAAGGTGCTCAAAAAAACCAACCGATAATTGGCCTTGTAATCATAGAAAACCTAAGAGAAAATAAGGATGAGTACGACGGAGGAACTATTCTTGACCCTGAATCTGGTGATATCTACAAATGCTATTTAAAATTAGTTGAAGACAACAAGCTTAAAGTAAGAGGTTTTATTGGCTTTTCTCTTCTAGGAAGAACGCAGTATTGGCTCAGAAAACAACAGTAATCCTTATAATAACGTTAATTAAACAAACTTTATGATTCTACAAACCAGATTTCTTTCATTGCAGCGGTGAGAGTTAACACCACTACTATCAATTTGAAATAGATGAAGGGAATTCAATTTTCATCTTCTGTGATGAAATTAATTTATCAAAAAAAGAATTTAAGAAAACCTGATATTTAAAAGAAAATTTGCCCTTTCTCAAATTCAATATAACAGCTAAAATTTTGTATCTTTTAATTAAAAAAAATAAAAAAATGAAAAATATTCTCGTATTATTTGCTTTTGGGTCATTTTTAATGAGTTGTACCCCAAAAAACACTCCTTCTAAGGCGGTTAAACCAAACATTTTATTGTTAGTAGGAGATGATATTGGTTTCGGAGACTTAAGTTCATATGGATCAGAAATAGAAACACCCCACATGAACAAACTTGCAGAAGCTGGTGTAAGATTTACAAATTTTCATGCCTCACCTGTTTGTAGTGTTACTCGCTCGATGTTAATGACTGGTTGTAACAATATTGAAATTGGATTAGGTTCTTTCGATTACTCCTTTTACCCACCTACAAAAGGAAAATCGGGTTACGAAGGTTATTTAACTAAAAATGCAGTTGCAATTTCTGAATTAATGAAAGATGCCGGCTACGAAGTATATAAATCCGGAAAATGGCATTTAGGTGGAGAAGCAGCAGGTGGATACGGCCCTTTAGAATGGGGATTCACAAAAGAATTTGGTATTTTATCAGGTGGCTCAAACCACTGGAATAACTGGGCAATGACACCAGATTTTAGTGATCCAAATGGATTAAACGTAAAAAGAAAAGAACATTTTACTCTAAATGGAAAACATTTTGAAAGGCCAAATGGTGTATACTCAGGAGAGCTATACACAAATCAAATGTTAGAGTTCATAAAAGAAGGTGCTTCTGAAAACAAGCCTTGGTTTGCATATATGGCTTTTACAACAGCACATTTTCCTATTCAAGCACCGGCTGATAAAATTGACAAGCACTATAAAAAATATTTAAAATTAGGATTTTCAGGTCTCAAAAAAGAACGATACGAAAGTTTAAAAAAACAGGGGTTAATAACTAAAACAGCCACAGAACCTTTGTTTAATGATATTACCCATAAATGGGAAAGTTTATCTCAAAAAGAAAAAGAAATACAGGCTAAGGTAATGGCAACTTATGCTGCTATGATTGAGGATCAAGATGACAGAACTGGACAAATTTTAAATTATTTAAAAACCTCTGGGCAGCTTGACAATACCTTAATTATATACCTTACTGACAACGGCCCTGAAGGTTTCGAAGCTACCCATCCGAAAACAGGAAATCCTGAAATGGCAAAATGGATTGAAACACAATTTGATCAAAGTTTTGAAGCAATAGGTAGCGCTAATTCTGAACATACAATTGGGGTTTCTTGGGCAAATGCAGCAACAGGTGGTCTTCAATGGTGGAAATGGTTTATCGGTGAGGGAGGTATTAGAGTTCCTATGATGATTGTTCCACCAGGAGCATTTTCAACCGATTATAGCAAAGCAGGACATATTTCAAATGCTGTAATTTCTGTTAAAGATTTACCAATGACAATTTTAGATTATGCAGGTATCAAGCACCCACAAACAAAATACAAAGACAGAGAAATTGTAGCACCATCAGGAGTTAGTGCTCGACCATTTTTAGAAGGACAAAAAAAACATGTACGATCGGAAGATCAATGGTATGCATTTGAACTTTTTGGAAATGGGTATCTAATGCAAGGTAATTATAAAGTAATAAAAGTTAGAAAAGGGATGTTTGGTGATGGTAAATGGCATTTGTATGATGTTGTTTCTGATCCATCTGAAATGAACCCCTTAGAAGCAAGTATGCCTGAAAAATTTATTAATATGAAAAATTTATATTTATCCTATGCCAAAGAACATAATATAATGGAGGTAGTTCCCGAATGGAATCCTTTCAAGGCCGCAAGTGAATAAATCTGAACCATATGAAATACATCAAATTATTTTTATTTATTTTGATTTTTGGATTAGGGCTTCCAAGCTGTTCCAAGAACAATGAAAAAAGTGATGTTATCAAAGTAACAGGTAAACTAGAAGAATTAGGAATGACGACCTTTCAATATGGAACACATCGTATCAATAGTTATGTCGTTAAAAGTGAAAAGATCCAGCTTGAAAATTATTTAAACAAGACCATTACAATCTCTGCAAAAATTGCTCAAGGCTATCCTATAGAGGGTGGCCCTACCCTATTAATCGTTGACAGTATTAAAGAATAAAATTTACAATCCTGTTTTACATTTTTTTTATTTACACTCCCATAATCGCAAACCAAAACCGTTTCCAATCAAAAAAATGAAATTTAAAAATTTTTCTATTCTTTTAATTTTAGGGTTATTACTATCATGTTCGACTATCCCTAAAACAGCGCAAACAGTAACACCATTTTCAAAAGAACGTTATTTAGGAAAATGGTATGAAATTGCTCGGTTAGATTTTAAATTTGAAAAAAACTTAAACAACACAACGGCAGAATATAGTCTTAACAACAACGGAACAATTAAAGTGGTCAATAAGGGATATGATATAAAAAAAGAGAAATGGAAACAAGCCATTGGCAAAGCTAAATTTGTTACCGCAGATTCTATAGCAATGCTCAAGGTTTCATTTTTTGGACCATTTTATGGTGGATATAATATACTATCTATCGATGATGATTATAAATATGCTTTAGTTGGTGGAGGATCCTTAAAATATTTATGGTTCCTTTCCAGAGAAACAACTATTCCTGAAACTATAAAGAATAAATATCTAAAAATTGCCAAGGAAATTGGTTACAACACAAACGAACTTATTTGGGTAAAACAAACAGCACAAAAGAGCTAAACAATAATTGAACCTTACCATTCTTTCAAAATTCCCTACCAAACATCAAAAGCCAAATCTAGATTAAATTGAGTCTTCATCAATGTATTATCTAGTTACCAAACAAAGCATTAACACTTGTTTTATATAAGTTTACCATCAACTAAACTAAATCAATATGAAACAAACATTAAAAACTCTAAGTAGTATTTTTCTACTTGGATGCGGGAGTCTTATGGCTCAAGATTGGTCCAACACTCCTATTCCTGTTTCTGCAGGCTCAGGAAAAACATGGGAACTATTAGAGTCTCATTCAGATCAATTTAATTACACAGGAAAAACAACAGCTTTCACAAATAAGTGGAAGGATGGTTATTTCAATGGCTGGCTAGGACCTGGTCTTACTGAATGGGCTAGCAATCATTCTTGGGTTGCTGATGGCAACTTAATTCTAAGATCATCCAGAAAATCGGGAACAAACAAAGTAAACACTGGAATCATTACTTCTAAAACCAAAGTAAAATACCCAGTCTATATGGAGTCTAGAATTTTGGTAAATAAACTAGAACTGTCCTCTAATTTCTGGTTCTTAAGTGAAAACTCAAAACGAGAAATTGACGTTTTAGAAGTTTATGGAGGAGCAAGTTCAGAATGGTTTGCGAAAAACATGTCAACGAATTTCCACGTTTTTTATAGAGATAATAACGATAATTCAATCATTAGTGACTTTAATGCTCAAAACCATATTCCTGCCCCAAACAATGGTAAATGGAGCGACACTTGGCACACATATGGTGTTTATTGGAAAAGTCCAACAGAAGTTCGTTTCTTTATTGACGGAGTAGAATCTACGTCTGGTTCTTGGCAAAATGCTATTATGAAGGACAAAGATTACACGGGTGCTATTCTGGATAAAACTCAATACAACATGAGTGAGGAAATGTTTATGATATTAGACACTGAAGATCATGAATGGAGATCAAATGCCGGTATTGTTGCATCTGACAGTGATTTAGCAAACAATAATAAAAATAAAATGTACGTTGATTGGGTGAGAACTTATAAACCTGTTTCTAACAATGTTTCCGATGCTCCTATCGGTCAAACCATTTGGCTAAAAGCAAATAATGGTTCTGGAAAATATGTTTGTGCAGAGAAATCAGTAACAAACAACCCACTAGAAGCGGACAGAAATACAGTTGGGGCTTGGGAAAAATTTACGATTGAAGATGCTGGAAATGGTTTAATTGCATTAAAAGCGAACTCAACTAACACCTATGTTAGTGCAAGAATTGATGTAAGCGGAAGTCCTATAAGAGCGTTTCAGACTTACATTGGTAGTTGGGAAAAATTTTCTTGGGAGAGTCAAGGAACCGGAAAAGTTGCATTAAAAGCCAACGCAAATGGTAAATATGTACAAGCTAGGTTACATCTTACGGATGCTCCATTAGCTGCAGTAGGACCAGATATACAAGGTTGGGAGACTTTCAATTGGGGTAGTACAAGTGCAAAATTCGGTAAACAATCGAACATAGAAAAAGAAGTTAAATTAACCAATATATACCCCAATCCTGCTATGGATAAAATTTCGGTTTCATTTAATGAAGATGACAACTATACTTCTATTCAGATATTAAGCTTGAATGGTCAGATTATTTTAGAAGAAACAATATCAAATGATGTAAATAATCAAACTGTTGATATTTCTCAATTTGCGAGTGGAGTTTATATTCTGATCCTAAAAGGAGAAAACTCTAAAACGTTGAAGTTTATTAAAAATTAATCAAATTATTATTTCAAAAAAAAAAAGCTATCCAAATTTCTTGGATAGCTTTTTTTATGCAATGAAAATAGAATAAACCACCTTCTTATTATTTAATTACCTAACTTAACATAACTAAAAAATTATGCTATGAGTTTCCTTAAAAACAATTCCGCAAAAGCTTTAATTATTATCTTTTTCTTAAGCTCCATTTTTATTTTTACATTTGAATCATGTGAAATTAAAAAAGATAAAAATCAAGATCCAATGCAAGGGGTTTGGGAATTAACTCATTTTTATCATACTGCAAATGGGGATACACTGATTATTGATACAAAAAAAACACAGCATAAAATATATTTAGATGGCTATGTTATTTGGAATGTGAGTCCAACACATAAAAATGATGAATGGCACGGATTTGGAACCTATAATTTTTCTAATGATACCCTTACCGAAAAGTTAACATCTATGTCCAATTCGATGAAAAGCGACAATAATACGTATTCTATTCCTATTGAATTAAATAAAAATAGTTACAAACAAATTAACACTTACATTTCTAACGATACCCTCTTTCAAAATATTGAAATTTATAAAAAACTAAAAAAATAATTTATGAAATGCTCTGCATACATTGCAACAAGTTTAGATGGCTATATTGCCACCAAAGATGATAATATTGATTGGCTACATGCTGCAGGAAATGGAAAGCAATTAAAACCTGAAAACGCGGATATGGGATTTGGAAAATTCTTAGACTCCGTTGATTGCATTATCATGGGCAGAAAATGTATGGAAGTAATTGCTAACATGAATCTTACTGAAGAACTATGGCCCTATAGAAATTTAAAAATAATTGTTCTAAGCAACACACTTACAAAGATTCCTGAAAGTTTAACTGGTAAAATAGAATATTACTCCGGTAATCTTTTGGAACTAACAAATTCCTTAGAAAAAAATGGTTTTAAACACGCCTATATAGATGGTGGAACAACAATTCAAAACTTCATCAATCTAGGGCTCATCGAAGAAATCACCATTACAAGAGTTCCTTTGCTTCTAGGTGAAGGGAAACCATTGTTTGGTAAAACTTCTAAAAATATAACACTCGTAAATCCATCAGTTTCTGTCTTTGAAAATGATTTTGTACAATTAAAATACAAGGTTGTTTATTGATATAACCTGAAATAAAAAAAGCACCTTTATTCAATAAAACAAAGGTGCTTTTAATTTTTTAAAAAGAACTATTTATCTTCTAAAACCCAGGTACGCACCCAGTCATATTTTGTAGTTCTATCATCCCATGAAGCTGTTTCAAAAATACTCCCCGTTTCATCAACTGGATTCCAATCATAGGTTTCAATTGCCATTGTTATATATCCTGCAATATCAAAATCTGTGGTAGGTGTAACCGTATACATGTATTCTCCATCTAAATAAAACAATAATTCTGTTGGCGATTTCCACCAGCAACCATATACAAAAAATCGAGAATGATTTTTTTCTGTAAGATTTTTAACTCCAGATTTTCTTGTTTCCTCATTAATATCACAAGATCTTTTATGACGAATGGCATTTGAATGATATATATTATCCCATTTTTTTGCCCATGAGTGAGTTCCACTATGCACACGTCCTACACATTCTTGAATATCTAATTCTAATTTTCGTATCGGTCCATTGTTACAATTCTGTTGCATTGCAATCCAAAACGTAGACGACATAATTGTTTTATTAGCCTGCATTCTACATTCATAATACCTACCTGGCTCAGCTTTTACTTTAGATCTAATAATTGCACCTCCATGCGTCCAATCAACACCTCTAAAACTTTTCGGAGTTTCATATTTCAACGTTGTTACATTTAAATTTCCATCACTAACTGAAACATTTTTTGATTCAAACAAGGCAGGTTCCCTACCATACCAACGAAAACCATCCGTTGCTGGATCACGATGCCATTTATCATCATCAAAGTGAGCATCGTTAAACTCATCTGAAAGTTCTTCAACTTTCACCCATTTCTTTCCGTCTGGCACCCCTACTCCATTTTGAACAGCATAAGGTCCCTCTTTTTTTACCGAGACAATTACCTCAAAACTACAAGAAGTAATATTACCCGCTTTATCTATAACTCTAAATTCATTTCTAGTGGTACCAATTGAAAATTGAGATCCTGAGCTCAAACCAGCCGTTTGATTTGTTACCGCTCCAGCTTTGTTGTCATACCCTTTGGGTGCTACATAATTAACAATTACCGAATTTACACCTTCAGAAACTTGTATCTCTATATTTTCGACACATTCAATGGTTGGCTTTACATTATCTGTCGTTAAATTATTATTCTCCTCATTTTTTGCACAGGCAATATTAGATAAACTTAATACTGCTCCAAATGCTAAACAAATTTTTGAAATCATCATATAAAATATTTTTCATCAAATATATAAGAACAAAAAAGCATTTTGCATTCGAAATGAATTTCCAATTAGAACATATGTTTTTAAGGACTTGTAAAAAACTTGATTAAAACTTTATATACCATTTAATGACTTTTTCACTCTTACCTTTAATAGCAAAACCCTAACCCTAAAAACAAATAAAACACTGTAAACAAACACATTAAAAACCAACAACAATCATAGACATCTGTGAAATTCTATTTGGAGAAATCCCTTACAACTACGGTAATAAAACAAACATATTTTACTAAAGCATCTTGAAATATTGATTCAAAAAACTTCAAAAAAAATCCGAACAGCAATTACGGCTGTTCGGATCTGAATAGAAATCCAAAAAACATCAATTTTGAAACTGAGCATTATCTCTACCGATGTTTGTACAGTTACGTTTGTACAATTTTGTGTTACTCATTATATCTTTAAATAAAATATTTTTACTATCATACATAAGTGTGTATTTGTAACTTTTATTAGAATCCAATGTTAAATTCTGAAACGTCAAATCGTAAGCTGTAGTAGTACTAAATTCGTTAATTTTTTGAAGAATCATAGATGCATGACTAACACTAACATGACCACCATCAACCACCGTGTTAAATATTTCTGACTTGTATCCAATAAAACCATAACATTTGATATCCAAATTGCTAATAATATCATTGTTCAAAACGGAAGCATTAGATAGTATTCCTAAAGAAATCCCATTTCTACAATCCGTAATTGTATTATTCTCAGCATTAATGTTATTTCCACCCAAGGTTAATCCTGTATAATAACCTGTAATTTGATTTCCCGAAACCATGATATTTTGAACAATTTCTTCTCCCAATATTTTTTTAGACTTCACATTTATCGCAAAAATCCCATTTACAGATGCCGCTTCCCTATTTACAAATACATTGTTTTTTACAACAACATTATTAGAATGTCCCGTACCTAATCTTTTATCCATTCTATTATTTTCTATAACCACATAACTTGCAGAATAACTAACAATGTCACCAGCTTCATTCTCATACAAATCGCAATTATCTATCACAACACCCTCTACTTTTTGATATTCCAATAAAGTACCATCAGCAGTACGTTCACGATATGCTTCTAGATCAATTCCATATTTAGGAGCTACACCTGCACTACTGTAAACCAAATTTCCTGAACTATCATAATGTTGATTGCCTATTCCTACATGATGTATATGACAATTTTCAATCCTAGTTTCGTATGCATCAGTTATAGAAATACCATTTCTTCTCACACTAAATATTTCACATTCGGTAATAAGCAATCTTTCAGTAGTCCTATTTCCATCTGTCAAACTTCCATCCGTATTTCTTAATTTACTTTGACTTACCATGATTCCATCACCAATAGCTTCACTCATCTTAACTCCCTCAACAACTGCATCATGAGCGCCAATTATATTTAACAAATAACCAAACTCATGAGTATCTCTAGAAACTCCATAAACACTTGTAAAAGGACTGTAATCATGTGCAGCTCTATCTCCCACAAGATGCCCGCCAGTAATTGAAGAATTCTCCGTATCGTACATGGATATCAAAGCATAAGCAGGCATATGGGTAGGCTGTACTTTGATATAAGCCATCTCCCCTAGTCTCAAATGGAAATTAGAAGGTATTAAAATTGAATTTTCAGTCATTTTTACATTATTTGCAAATGCTGTTTCTACATTGAAAAATGCGTCAAGATCATCAATATACATAGAACTACCATTCAATCCTTTTACCGTTGCAATAGCCCTATTCATCTGTAAGGTATTTTTACTAGCTATTGAATCCTCAACAATACCTTCTGTAACATTCCATCTAGCTGCTTCAAAATTATATTCATTTGATAACAAAGAAACGTTTCCTTCAATATTCAAAGTTGAATTCAATAAAGCACCATCCAATCCTCCACCATCAAAAACCAAAGTACCATTAACTATATCTCCTCCATTAAAAACAAAATTTATATTGGGTTCAAGGATAACAACCGCTCCTCCTAAATCCCAAATACACGATACAAGATTCGTTGAATTACTTTGGAAACTCAAATCATCAAACAAACATATTTCTGAAACTCTTTTTAAAGAATTACTTTTAACTGTAGGGTCTGAAATTTTTGTAATACTATTTTCTTCGATTACATCTTCTTTGCAAGACTGCAAACCTAATAACAAGGTTGTACATAAAAATAGGCCTGTGATCTTCATTGTTTTTTTCATTGTAATTTTTTTAAAAGTTATACTTAGTTTATCAAACTAAAAGCAGCAAACGTATATATATTTTAAATTTATTGAACAATTAATATATCTTCGGCAAGTTAGCCCCGATAGAAACGACCTCAACAGGTTAATAATAAACCACTTAAAAAAAACAGAGCATATATCTAATAAACAAATGGAAAACAGTAATGAAACGCACACTGTTTTATATATGACATTTCAATAAAAAAACTCGTAAGCCTGTTCTTATTCATCAATAACAAAAAAATGTCATTCAAATCAAAAACATTATTTTCTAAATAGTAGTACCTTTCTTAAATAAAAATTTTCGCTTTATGTTTACTAAAAAAATATACCCCGTAGCAACTGTAATAAAATGGACCAGGAGATATATTTATTATTTTATACCCATTTCTTTAATTCCTGTAATCCTTTATGACCTATTTGATTGGAATTGGCTTCACCTACCTTGGTTGCCTATTAGTTTAATCGGTACCGCACTGGCATTTATTAGTGGTTTCAAAAACAATGCATCTTACGGGAGGTTATGGGAGGCCAGAAAAATTTACGGTGGAATTGTCAACAGCTCGAGGCTATTAGCAACAATGCTAAACGACTTCCTTACGAATGAATTCACGGAGACGCCAAGATCTGAGGAAGATTTTTTTCAAATTAAGAAAGCAATTATTTTAAGACATATCGCTTGGATGACCTGCTTAAGACACGCTTTAAGATCAAAAAAAGGATGGGAAACCACCCATACGAATACTTCAGATAAAGAACATATGTCTGGTATAAAAGTAAGGGAGTATGAATTCTCATTAGAGGAGGAATTACAAGGATATTTATCCGATAGTGAAACCAATGACGTTCTTAGCATGACGAACAAACAAGTCGGTTGCTTAAAACTTCAATCAAACCATTTCAAAGAACTAAAACTCGCTGGATTAATTGATGATTTTAGACATATTGAATTTAAAAATTTAATAGAAGAATTCTTTGCCTTACAGGGAAAAGCAGAAAGAATAAAAAATTTCCCCTATCCAAGGCAATTCGCAACCCTTAATAATTTTTTCGTGTGGATTTTTGTACTACTACTTCCCTTTGGATTGATGAATGAATTTGATCAAATTGGAGAAGAACTACTTAAAACAAACTCAAATAACCCCATGTATACTTTTATTGCATCACATTTTGTATGGCTTACCATCCCTTTTAACATTATCATTTCATGGTATTTATGTTGATGGAGCGTGTTGGTGATGTTTCAGAAAATCCTTTTGAAGGAATGAGTAATGATGTTCCTATTACAACAATTTCTAGAGGAATTGAAATTGACATTAGAGAGATCATAGGAGATTCGAAAGAAAACATCCCCAAACAACATCCTGAACTATTTCATACACAAATGTAAACTGATTCAATTAAAAAACTTATTGAATCAAAGTAAGATCTTCATAGAAAAATTCACTTGTCTATTGGGTAATTTCAAACCAAATAAACAAGTGATTTTTTTATACTTAGATATGAATCAGGCAACTTTCATCATTTTTAATTAAAAAACATAGCTCCTTAACAATAGTTAATTCTCAATATTAATAAGGGTTTGTAAACTTTCAAATCAAAATCTAAAAAAAAAGATTGTGCAACAAATGATTTTCATTCTACACATAAAATCATCTTTATGGCACAAACCAAAACTAAATTCCCCCTTTAAAAAAGCTGCAAACCCTGTATTTATCACACTATTACAAAAACTAGACAAAGTGATAATCTGTACAACTCACCTCTAAAAAAGGAAAAACACCCCTAAAAAAAGCTCTTTTACACCTTAAATTGTGACTTTCATTAACTAAACCAAACCAAATGTTAAAAAACAAACAATTTAAACTTTTGTTGTTCTTTATTTCCAGTACAACAATGTTTGCACAATTAGATGAAGACTATTTTCAAAAATTACAAACGAAAAGGGTCACCTCTTCAGAAAAGTTAGTCTGGACTCAATTCGGTCCTGGAACTTCAGGTTATACCGAGTTTTTTTGGTGCCACCCTACCGATCCCTCTACAATTCATATGGCACCTGATATGTTCAATGCATATGGCTCTTTCGATGGTGGAAACTCCTGGCAAACTATTTTAGATTATGATGGGAACCCAAGAGATATGAGCAGAACTTATGATATAGAATTCTCTCGACAAAATGCAAAATTAGGATTTGCTACCGATGAACTAGGTGGATTATTCAAAACCACTGACAAGGGAAAAACATGGCAGAAACAAAGTTTTTCATTAGGCAAAGCCCACAATGAAATCTCTGTAGATCCATCAAACGACAACAATTGGTTTATTGGAGCCGGAACCTTTTGGGATGTTAAAAGAAACCACAGAACCAAGGCCGATAAAACAGGGGAACAAAGGTCAACTGCTGTAACTGGGCACATTTACCGCTCTACCAACAAAGGAGTAAGTTGGCAAAAAATAACAGCAGGACTTCCTTCTACTTTAAGTGTTTGTAAAATCTTAGTAAACCCTAAAAACTCAAACAAAGTACTAATGGCGGCTAATACCGGTGTTTATAAAAGTTTAGATGGCGGTAAAACATGGAGTTCAAGCAGAAACGGTCTTCCTAATAATGCACCAAAGGATATGATCTATTACTACGACAAAGCAACTAATGTTTTAAAGTATTATTTGATTGAACAAACTAATTATTACAAATCTGGTAACACCTATACTTCTACAGGCGGAATATATCTAAGTGAAGATATGGGAGATAGCTGGACCTCCATTACTGGTGATCTGGCAATTGACTTAACAGAAATCAACAGTAATTTAACAAAAAACTATTACAAAAAAACGGTTGCTCATTGGTTGGGAATAAACCAATCCGACATAAGTAATACCTACCCTAAAAGTATATTACCAACCTTCAACCGAATCGTAATAAACCCAAAAAACTCAAAAGAAATTTACATTTCACACAATGTAAAACATGATTATTCTTTTGGACCTGGGGATGTTTGGAAAACAACAAATGGGGGAAAAAATTGGTTTCCTGCAACTAGAACTGGTTCTTATTGGAAAAACGAAACAGACAAAAATTATTGGAACAATATTAGAAAAACACCAAAGACAACTATAAACACAAAGTTCGCCCATCTTCAACATGAAATGGATATTAGAGAAGAGCTTTGGGGATGTAGGTTTTTATCGATCAATTCTAATGGTGACCTCTTTATAAGTTTAGACCAACAAATATTAAAATCTACTGACAATGGAAACAACTGGAAACAAATTGATGATATAGAATCAAGTCCTGGCAGTAAAGCTTGGACGGGTCGAGGTGGTAGTAATTTGCCCGGTCGAATGATGCTTGTTGAAACAGGAATTCCCGGTAGAAAACTGTTTGCTAGTGGTGAGCATGGTTTATGGAAATCTGCAAATTCAGAATCTACCCAAAGACCTATTGCTGTAAAACAACTTGAAGGACAAGTGAATCCTGGAGGAGCACATTCTACCGCTACAGTAGCAGTCCATCCTAATAATCCTGACATTATTTTTACACTTCAACACCGTCAAAATTTCCGAGATGATTTAAGAAAATCTACAGATGGTGGTAAAACTTGGAAAACAGCAGGTGAAATTATTGATTACCCGAATTCAAACTTATCACAAGATGTGATGCATTGGAGTTCGTTGTTAATTGATAAAGTTAATCCGAATAACATGCTTGCTTGTCTAACGAGTAATCCAATTACCGAAGTAGGAGGTTTTAATAAATTAGATCATGGTAAATTTGGAGTGTACAAAAGCACTAATGGAGGAGCAAATTGGAGTCTATCAAACAGCGGACTACCTTCCGGTTGCAGTGTGAATCGAATGGCACTTTTTCCTTCAAATAACAATACTGTCTATGCCGCATTAAACCAAGGCAGAAATGGCGTAAAGGGTGGCTTATATAGATCGTATAACAATGGTGGTTCATGGAATAAAATCAACAGCCTCCCTTCGGATATTACCTCAGTAAACAATGTCTTTATTAGTTCAAAAAACAATGATATTTACATTGCATGTGGAACTTACAGTGCTTCTGCAGCGCAAGGAGGTATTTGGAAAAGTACTGACAAAGCGGTTACCTGGACAAAAATATTTGAAATGCCTCAAGTTTGGCATGTTGATGTCTCTCAAAAAAACAGCAACATTATAGTAGCCGCTGTAGGTAGACATAAGAATTTTCTTAACGGAGGAGCTTATATTTCAAGAAATGGAGGTAACACATGGATTAAAGTTAGTAAAAACCTTGCCAATCATGATAGAATAACAGACATTAAAACTGACCCTCAAAACGAAAATGTTTTTTGGCTATCCGAATTAGGTAGTGGATGGTATCGAGGTCAATGGTACCCTACAAGTACTGCTACTCCCGAAAACAATCAACAATTTTACATCATAAATAAACAAACTGGAAAAAAAATTCGTCCAACCGATAACACAGATGGTGCCAACCTAATACAAGTACCGTCATCTTGGACTGGTGATTATACGAGGTGGACAACTGTTGCAACGAGTGATGATTACTTTTATTTAAAAAATGTAGAGACGGGAATGTATTTTAGACCTGATGATATGAACGATGGAGATGCATTGAGTCAAAGACCAACAAATTATACTGGAAACTATACTCAGTGGAAAAAAACAAATACTACAGATGGATATTTCTATTTGCAAAACAGAACTACAGGAATGTACTTTAGACCAGAAACAAATTCTGATAATTCAATTTTACTCCAAAGGCCTACAACATATTCTGGGGACTGGACGCAGTGGAAATTTGAATACATCTCTGGAACCTCAGCAAAAACTGGAATAATCAAAAACAGCGATCCAATTATAGCATCAGATAAAATTAATATCTACCCGAACCCATCGTCAATTGGTGAAATTAATATTGCATTACCCGAAAATTCAAACGCAACGGTTAGAATTTTCGATATCCACGGAAAACAAGTTTATTTTGGTAGCCATAATAATACTATTTCAACAGTGACTACAGAAAACCTAAAAAAGGGAATGTATTTTGTTGAAATAAACACAGGGACAAAAAAAATAGTGACTAAATTAATTATAAAATAGGTATACAAGTCCCAAGCAAAAGCCGCTTTTTTTCTTCAAAGCGGCTTTTTTGATAGATAAAAACTAACAGCTTAAAAAAAAAAAATTTGAACATCTGTTCTAATTCTTAACCGATTTGAACAAGTCCTTATTCGTAAAAAGCAATAATATTGTACTACAATAATAACCAATAAACATTATAACATGAAAAAAGTAACACAAGTATTCTTTGTTTTATTCCTATTTGTAGCAGTAAGTGGATTCTCTCAAGAGAAAAAAACTTTTCAAGGTGCGATAGAGCATGCTAACTTTACAGAACAAGAAACTGTAGAAGCTAATAAAATCAATGCTGAAAAGACAAAAGAAATCAAAGCCATAAGAAAACAAAAATTACCAAAAGACCAGGAAAAAGCTCAAATTAAGGAAGCTAAACAAAAAGCAACTAAAAAAATTAAAGACCTAGTAGGTCCAGAAAAAATGAAGGCAATGAACTCATACTGGAAAAAGTAATTGATTTCATACGATTAGTTTAGTTAAAAGAGAAACCTTTGGTTTCTCTTTTTTTTTTAAATAAACACTAACAACTTAACCTCAGGATACTTTTCAAAACATTTGAAAAAAATTAACATTTAACCATCTATACAAATGTAACTTTGCAACAGGATTTCAAATACCTAATATGGAAGCCATACCAACCTACTAAAAAAGTTATATGGCAAATAAAAAATATTCAGAATTAGAATTTATTGCATTAATGGCCTTACTAATGGCAAATGTTGCCATGTCTATAGATTCTATATTACCGGGACTTGCACAAATAGGAAATTCGATTGGGAATCCTAGCAGCACAAACTTGCAGTTACTTATTACAATGATCTTTCTAGGCTTAGGTATCGGTCAACTAATTTTCGGTACAATTTCAGATAGCTTGGGAAGAAAACCTGTTGTTTATTACGGATTTTCAATTTTTATAATTGCGAGTATTATTTGCCTATTTTCTAAAGATTTAACCACAATGCTCATAGGTAGGGTACTTCAAGGAATTGGACTCTCCGCTCCTAGAACTATCAGTGTTTCAATTATAAGAGATAAATACACAGGAAACCATATGGCAAGAATCATGTCTTTTGTTACTGTAATTTTTATTCTTATTCCAATGATAGCCCCTATCATAGGACAACAAATTATAATTTATTTTAATTGGCAAGGAATATTCTATTTTCAAATACTTTTTGCCTTGATAGTCCTGTTATGGTTTATCCTACGCCAAGAAGAAACTTTAAAAAAATCTAAGAGACTAAAACTAACAAAAGTGCTTTTTATCAACGGTACAAAAGAGTTTTTCAAATTCAAAAGCACCCTGTTGTATACAGCTATCACTGGGATCATTACAGGATGTTTTATGGTGTTTTTGAGTGCTTCAAAACAAATATTTCAGGACCAATACGGATTCACAGATGCTTATGTTTACATCATTGCTGCAATTTCTTTCTTTCTTGGACTTGCCACACTTTTTAACGGAAGCATAGTTTTAAAACTAGGTATGAAAAAAATTTCAAATCTTGCATTGTATGTATTTTCAACTGTTTCTTTATCTTATGTAGTCCTATTTTACCAACAACCAAATCCACATACTATTATACTGTATTCTTATTTATCTTTTCTATTTCTATGTCTTGGGTTTATTTTTGGGAACATAAGGGCACTTACTATGGAACCTATTGGACATGTAGCAGGAATTGGAGCAGCTTTATCAGGTTTTTTATCTACGGTAATTGCAGTCCCTATAGCACTATGGATAGGACGAAATATAGATACAACAGCCCTTCCTATGTTCGTTGGTTTTTTTATTTGTAGTTCGATTTCAATTCTCCTCATCCACATGATGGAAAATGCTTCTATTTTTCGCTATTTTTATAAACACAAAAAAACATAATTGCTTCCTTTTTTCTAAATTTACCATAACATAAAAAAAAGCAATGGAAATAATTTGGTGGAAAGTTTTGGTATCAGTAATTGCAGCGATAGGTCTTTTCACACATAGTCTCGAAAGTTTTTCTGAAAATCTATTAAAATATTTAAGTGGTACAATGCAGACCAGCATTGAACGTTTTACTCAAAATAGATTCAAAGGAATTATTTTTGGATTTTCCGCTACAGCATTAGTTCAGTCTAGTAGCGCCGTAGTTGCAATTGTTATAAGCATTGTGGACAGCGGGGTTATTTCATTTGGGAATTCCTTACCCATTTTACTTGGGAGTAACATTGGAACGACGGTAACCGCCTGGTTGGTTTCATTTAAGATAGAAGCTTTAGGAGTATCTCTAATTGCCTTAGGTTTTATTTTAGGCTATTTTAAAGGAAAACTATCTGTAGTTTCAAAACCAATTTTTTATTTAGGTCTGATTTTATTTAGTTTAGAGCTAATCAGTCAAAACCTTGATCCAATCAAAAACAGCCCTCTATTGGAAACCTTACTTTCCTATGCTACCATACCGTTAATTGGTATTCTCATAGGTGCTTTTGTTACAGCAATATGTCAATCTAGTTCGGTCACTATAGGTTTAGCCATTATTTTATGTTCGAATGGAGTTCTAGATCTTAGTGGTGCCATTGCCATTGTGGTAGGTTCCAACATAGGAACAACAAGTACCGCTTTTTTGGCCGCTATAAACTTACAACACGCTGCAAAAAGAACTGCAGTTGCTAACTTAATATTCAACAGTATTGGAGTTATAATATACTTACCTCTTTCCTCCTACTTTGTTATACTAGTAGAATCACTAACCAACTCACTAGCCTATCAAGTAGCTTTTGCTCACTTATTTTTCAATATAGCGATTGCCTGTATTCTTTTACCTTTTACTAAAAAAACAGCGCAACTTTTAGGATCTAAAAATTAAGTACGTTTTCAAAACTTTTGACTATTCAAAAACTAATATTAAAATAGTTTCAAAACTGTCTAGTTTATTGCTTTCTGTTGTTGACTCATGACATTTCTAGTGATTCATTTTTATTTTTTGTCTATTTTTAATCAAGTATAGTTCTGATTTCACAAAGATGTAGTGTTTTAAATTTGACACCTTAATAAACTTAGATATCATAATATGAAAACCAATATGATCAGCTTAATTTCACTTCTAATATTTACTTTCAATATAATGACCTCATGCAGTAGCGATGACGACATCCATCAAAATGATGTAAAAACGGAAACTGAAGTGCCATCAACTCCAACTGAAGAAGATGATAATGAGGAAGGGCAATCTGAAGAGAATAACAATCTACCTGAATTACCAGATGATAAAAAATGGGTACTGCAAGAAAAGTTATCTAATGAGTTCAACTATGAAGGAAAAGAAACAGACGAATTTAATAATGATTGGAAAGTTGGCTATATAAATGCTTGGACTGGACCAGGTATGACTCAATACAGCGGTTCTCAGTCAACGATTACAAATGGTGAAATGATATACAAAGCCACAATAGTTGGTGAGACTATTAAGACAGGATGCATCAGTTCTAAAAATTCCGTACAATATCCAATGTATATGGTTGTAAGAGCAAAAATTAGTGAATCTTCATTAGCCACTGCAGTATGGATGTTAAGTCAAGATTCAACTCAAGAAATCGACAACTTAGAAGCGTATGGAGATAAAACAAATGACTACTTCTCCAAACGTTTACATTTAAGTCATCATACATTTATCAGAGACCCTTTTGATGACTATCAACCTTCTGGACCGGAAACTTATTACGCAGACGGAAAAGGAACTTATTGGGCTGATGATTTTCATGAATATGGGGTTTTATGGGAAGACCCATGGACTTTAAAATATTATGTGGATGGTGAACTAGTAAGGACAACACCAAAAAACGAAATTGATCCTAGAAATCATACGAACGGAAATGGATTGACGAAACCTATGTTTTTAATAATTAGTGCCGCTGCACAGCCATGGAGAGCGAACCAAGGTATCAATTACCTTACAGATCCATCTGTTCGCTCTGAAGCCAGGTCTACTGCCCGTTTTGATTGGATTAGAGTTTATAAGCCAGAATGATATAAACCCCTATAGAATTACAGAAACTACTTTTACCTAGTATTTTTAATTTTGGTTGAAATTCAGTAACTTTTAAAATAAATAGTTACTACTATGTCTAGGAAAATTGATGCGCTATTAGAAGAATATGGTGAAAGTCACAAAAATAAAACCAACAAAGCTATTCACTGGATCTGTGTTCCCTTAATTTTTTGGTCTATTGTTGCATTATTGTACAGTATTCCTAAAATACACTTACACAATCTAATAGGAGTTAGTACATTTTCTAATTGGGCCACTATTTCCTTGTTTTTGGTACTCATATATTATGTTACGCTTTCAAAATCACTAGCCATAGGGATGCTTGTGTTTAGCATTATTTGCATTTTTTTGTGTGAATTTTTAGAAACTTACATTCAACTTCCTTTGTGGCAAATAAGTTTGATCGTATTTGTTCTTGCTTGGATTGGGCAATTTTATGGGCATAAAGTTGAGGGTAAAAAACCATCATTTTTTAAAGATCTGCAATTTTTACTAGTAGGTCCAGGTTGGCTATTACATTTTATTTACAGTAACCTGGGAATAAAATACTAAGCTACCTACACAAAATAATCTATTCTAAAATTCCATCTATAAAAACAATTTTAAACTACTTGCTTGAAAAAGTTTAAAATTACGCCGCACTACCTGGCACATTAAAAGGTTATAATGATGGTGAACACTAATCCAATAAATAACTGTTACGGATAATTAAAATGCTCATGAGATAATCATGAGCATTTTATAATTTCATTTAACTGTTTACTCTATTTATTCCATATTTCTCATATGTACATCCAACTGAGGAAAAGGAATATTTATGTTATTTATTTGGAATTTCTTTTCAATTGCAATTCGTATATCACTTTTTATCCTTTCAATTTCAAATATATTTACACTCGAAAATAGCAGTGTAAAATCTAAAGAGGAATTTCCAAAATTTGACAATCTAGCTTGAATACTTCCATCATTTAAAACCTCAATATGATTAGAAGCGGCATCACACAACAACTGCATTACCAAATTCACATCACTCCCATATGCAACCCCAACAGAAATACTAAACTGTGTTTTTCTTGTCTGATTACTCCAATTGATCACCTTGTTTGTTGTGATGATAGAATTTGGAATAAGAATTACAATATTCATTCTTGTTTTCGCCTGTGAAGTACGTAATCCTATCTCTTCTATAATAACAATCTCTCCATCAATATCTAAAATATCACCTACTTTTACCGACTTCTCAAAAAGTAGCAGTACCCCAGACAGAATATCATTAAATGTTTGCTGTAAACCAAGACCAATACCCACTAACAATGCCGCAGATCCAGCCAATAAAACACTTATTTTAACTCCAACAATCTCGAGAATCAAAATCACCACTACAATCCAAATAAAATATTTTATTATTTGAAACATGGCAAATGAATTACCTGTATCAATATTATGAACTCTAGTTTCTCTATCTAATGCCTTTTTTATCAACCACAAAATTAATTTTGTAGCAAAAAACAAAATAATTGCTGTGACCACCTCAAATACCGTCAAGGAGTGTTCTTGATACACATACAATTCAAAATTTAATAGTTCATTAAGTTCTTCCATAAAAGAATTATTTATGGCAAAATAAGATAAAAATAACAAACAAGAAACTGTGAATTCTAATCTCTACTCTACTGTAAACTTCCAAACTTGTCCAATAGCTTGAGCTCCATCAATATCGCTAACATCAATTCTCCAGAAATATGTCCCCGTTGTTAAACTAACCTCAAAATAATTGTTAGAAATACGCATGGCCTCATTCTGTAACATATTTTGAGAAGTTCCCATATACACATCAAAAGTTAAAACCTCATTTTCGTCTAAATCTTCTGCTTGCCATTGCAATCTAATGTCACCTGCTATAACATTCCCATTCATAGAAGGCTCTAACAAATTTGCAGCAAAAGGAACATGATTTTCAACTCCTTCTGTTTCTGAATAAAAACTATAAACACTACTATATTCACTTGATGCACCAGAATTATCTCTTGCTTGAACTCTCCAATAATAAAAAGCATCACCAGTTACAGTAATCGGCTTTGTTGCTTCTTCAACCACCTCTTCATACACTAATTGAGAAAAAGACATTGTATTGGAAACCTCTAATAAATAAGAAACTTTATCACCTTCAGAATCAACCGATGGTTCCCATTGCAATATTAGATTTAAATCTGTACATGCTTGATTATTTTTGGGGAACACCAGCTCAGGAATTGTAGGTGCACTATTTGAATCTTCTTTCCCGCAATTATAAAACAAAACAGCTAGCCCAATGATATATATTATTTTTTTCATAATCTATTCTTTAATAATTTTTAATTGAACCGTTTCATCTAATTCCAACTGCACATAGTACACACCTTTAGATAAATGATCTACTTTTAATGAGATACGTTGATTTTCCACAGAAACTTTCTCTGAAAACATAAGAGCTCCATAGGTGGTATAGATATATACTTGTACTTGATCCTCAAGGTTTGGTGTATAGATAAATAGCTCCCCCTTCACTGGATTTGGATAGGTCTTAATATCAGCGTATAAATCAATTTTTTCTTCATATACCCCTTCACAATCAGCGTCGGTTTTCACAGATACAATATCCCCTTGACCCGCTGGAATAGTAAAAGTGGTTAAATCTGTTTTCAAAATTATAGCATCGTTCACATAGACTTGATAAGGTGCAGTTCCTTTTTGCATCGTAATGGTCGTATATTTATTTGAAGTAACGCTTTTTGCTGCCACAGAAACACCAGCTTCAATTGCTACATTAAAACACTGAGTATGATTCATTCCAATGGTTTCAATACAAATTTCATAATCACCAGGATCCAAATCTTCAAGCATTAATTTATTATCTTCAAAATCGTATTGAACTGAATTCAAACTAGCTTTATAATTAAAGTTTTCATTTGCAGATATTTCAATCACTCCATTTCCTTTACCTACACAACCTTCTCCAATAGTTTTAATCGTAAAATTATTTGATGGAATTTCATAATCAGTAGGACAACCATTGGCATCTACCATTGTGTTTTCCGGAGTACCAGGGCATAAATCGCTAATATCAACCACACCATCACCATCACTATCTAAACCACCTCCTGTATCTTCACAATCTTGACCAACTTCATACGTTAAATAATCCGTTACCGCTAAACCTCCTGCAAAAGCGAACTTACAAGCATAATTCAAAATTGTTCCGTTGCTAACATTGCTAATCGTTTTGGAGAACTTTTTTCCAGAAACCAAATCCATTTGAGTTTCAACAAAAGGACTTTTTTGCCATAAAAACGCTATCACACCATCTTTATCATCTAACAATTCAAATGTTATCTTAACATCGTTTCCTATGGTCTCAAATGTATAATTATACCCAACACCAAAACTTCCTTCAATTGCACCTGATTTCTGTCCTTCACAATCCGTATTTGTATCTACAGATGTGGTCGCTGAAACAACAATGGGAGCATTGGATGCAATATTTCCAGCCAAATCAGCGGCAGAAACATTAAAAGTATAGGCTGTATTAGGATTCAACGCCGTGATCGTAATCGCCTCAGTTTTACCAGACTCAGCAGATACAACAACTTCTTTATTTCCGTAGTTTACTGTATACACGACTACACCAGAATCATCATTTGCAAATGCATCTAAAACCACTGAACTACCAGTAACACTTGCTGAGTTAGCGGTAAAGTTAGTTGGAGCCGTTGTATCATTGCCACCATTTCCACTACAATCAGTACCTACCACATAGCTAAGATATTTTGTTACTGCCTGTCCTCCATTAAAAGCAAACTTACATGCATAACTAATGGTTTCACCATTGCTCACTCCTGCTATTGTTTTAGAATAAACTCCATCCCCTAAATAATCCATTTCCGATTCTTCAAACGGACTTTCTTTCCATAGATAAGCAGCAGCTCCTAGCTTGTCTAAATCTAACAACTCGAAGAAAATTGTTACGGTTTCCCCAACTGATTCAAATGTTGCCTTATAACCTACTGAAAAACTACCTTGTTGACTTTCAGAGGAAGTTTCTTCACAAAATTTAACAGCTTCAACAGCAATAACCACTGCTTCTGAAACACCTTCCAAACCATCTTGATCAAACGCTTTTGCTGTAATCGTATGACTCCCAACACTAGCCTCTTGAAAAACGAATTCGAATGGAGCTGTTAAATCCTCACCTAATTTTAATTCTCCATCATAAAATTCAACTTTAACAACCTCACCTTCTAGATCACTAGCCAACGTATTAATTTCTATATTTTGTCCTTGTTTAAAGGTAGTTCCCGCCTCTGGAGATGTTATTGTTACGGTTGGGTTGGTATTCCCGGTTGCAGAAACAATCACCAACACATCACTAGTTGCTGCATTCACTCCTTTGTTTACCTTTAACCTGAATTTATATACTCCATCAACTAAATTGTTAATGATAGGAGACATATTAGTTTGATCTGAGAAACTTACTACTGTTGGTCCATATATTTGTTCCCATAAATAACTTGCTCCCTCTGAAACAGAACTACTAGCAGAGCCATCTAAAGTAGCCATACTAACAGGAGATACCACCACCACATTTTCACCTGCATTTGCATAAGGAGCAGCATAATTTAAATCACCCGTTCTTGAGAATGTCAACTTCCCAAGATTAAATTCTCCCTGGTCAAAATTCAACCTCAGTACTTGTTTACCTTTATATAGCGGAATGGCATTTACCGTTTTACTAGTAAAAGTAGACCAATTGCTATTACTTGTCGAATTCAAATTAATATCAGAACTGATTTTTGTTCCGTTCACCTCTAAATGGAATGCACCACCGCCGTTGGCATTACCTGATGCATATCTCAAACTTAAATCATAAAATCCTGAACTTTCAACATCTATTGTATACTCAACCCACTCTCCTGATGAAATCCAACCTATCGTGGCTCCTTCTCCATTCACAGATGCCACATCTACCGCTTCATCCAATCTAAAATCCCCTTCATTTACAGTAGAAACATCAACATAAGAGATGCCACTTGCATTTCCACCTTCAAAACTATCATAATGTCCTGCTTCAAAACTACCTGGAATCGAAAATGGGGTACCGCTATATGGTTGCTGCTCTCCTACAATTACTTCAACAGTATTCGATACATTAAAATTGGCTCCATCATAAATTTTAGAATACATTCCATGTTTCCCTAAACTCAAATTTGTAGCCTCTATATCATAAGGTGCAGTAGCATCTTCGCCAATCAATTTACCATTATCGTAAAACTCAACTTTAGAAACATTTCCTGCCCCTACTTCAACCGTTAATGCAACACTTCCATTTGCATAAGCGCTATCAAAGCTTGAAGCAAGGGTACCTGTAATTTGAACATCTTTATTTGTTCCCATTGAATTTGGAGCCACCGTCAACTGAAATCCATCAGAAAACGAAACCACCAACTCTTGATCTGAATAATTATGAGCTACATAGGTTTTGGCACCGTTTTTTTCAAAAACAGCTGCGATTGGGTAATTGGCTTTTATTTCATTTTTCAATTGCCCCATAGCATTCATACTATGAATCCAATGATAGGTTTGCGCATCCGAAACGCCGAACTTCATTACTCTATCTGGATAAGAATCATACAGTTCAATTGCTCTCTCTGGATCTAAAAACGATAGATATTTCCATATGGTATCGTGCCATAAATTTGGATTTGTATCATTAGTACTTAAAATACCTGTATTCGCTTGAAGTTCATCCCAAATTTTCTGTAAGTAATCTTGATTTTGACCTAAATACAAAGATCCTCCATGCATAGGATACAACTCTATTCCATAAGATGCGGTAATATCTGAAGTCCAAAAAGTTCCATTGTCATATGAGTTACCCCAAACCCTAGAAACCAATCCGTACAATTGATCGTCTTTAAAATTACGTTCTTCCATATCAAACCAATACTCTTCAATAGCAGTTTGTTCTGTGGTATACAAATAAACACCCAAGTCTCTAATTTCATCATTACCAGTGATGGTTCCCCAGTGAATTAATGAAGAATTAAATTGCATGCTCTCTGAGGTTGATTCTTGATCGTTCCCCTGCGGAAAAGAGGCAAAACCATTAGCCCAACAATGGCCTGCATAAGGACTGAAATTTCTTAAAAAAGGAAATTTATCATCATTTCTATCTGCACTTGCGGCATCTCTCACCAAAATATTTATGAACTCACCCCATTCATTTGCCCATCCAGGTTCAAATTGCTCCATAAATGCAGCAGCATGAATAAAATACCCCCAATGAAAATGATGATCATTAATATTTGAATCTTGACCATGACCTGCAGGATACCCTAGCATTGCTGACCAAGTTTCGTTATAATAAAACAGAAACGCCACTTCTCCAGATTGATAGGTCAACCAATCTTCTAACCTTTCTTTTATGGTTGCAATCATTTTATCACGCGCTTCTATATCCCCCGTTTGATCTGCAATCCTTGCGGTTTGAATCAATCGATTCATTACTTGACCCTCATTATAAGAATCCGTCCAAGTAGCCAATGCATCGTTTTCAATTTGACTGATCTTCTCAGACAATTCAGAAGGACTAAAACTATCACTATAATTAGATAAATATGGTAACGTAGGTAGAATTCCACTGTAATCGTTTGATACTGTAAAATTGTTACCACTCATAGACTTGATTTCTCCTCTAACCGATTCATAACTATGCTCTTCTGGTGTGTTTGACCCGACAGCTAAATTATTCCATTGATGGGGTAACAAACCTAACAACATGTTTGTATCCGTTCCTTCTTTCACTTCTGTAGTAACACTAAAATCGGTCACAACCGTCCCCTCTGAAGGATTATAATCCCAATTGACTTCAGTATTTACTGGAAATACATAGGCATATTTTTTATATTCATTCGCTATAGTCGAAAGATTTGTTGCGTTTTGAGGTAGCATTGCTGCGGACCAGTAATTTTTTCCATTTAGTGTAGAAGTATATACGTTTCCTGAAACAGTCCATTGACTTCCTACAGGTGCATATATAACAAAGTCTGCTCCATGACTAGCATTTTCAACTAATAGCATTTCATTTGAAACCGTTGTCGTACCTGAAACCACTTGAATTCTAACTTCAGAGCTAGCATCTTTTTCAAAATACAAAAAAGGCATTGCAATACCTGCAGTGGTTTTCATATTTCTTGAACCATCCGTCCAATCTAAAGTAACAGTCCAGTCAGAATAATCTGAAACTGTAGTCTTAGAAGTATTTAAATTAGTAAGACCAATAATTATTGGAGCAGAATCACCAATAACCCCCCAAGGAATATAAGTCACCACGAGTCCAGCATCAGTAGTTTTCAAGGTCATAGGATAGGTAAATAAGTTTGAGGCATGATCTTCCTTTACCACAGTTGACCACCAGTCATTTGTAGGCACTGGTTTTCCTAAAGCTTCACCACTTAATTGTGGAGCACCACTTGGATATCCATTTCTTCCCGCCTCATCTACTCCAGGAAAAGTTTTGGTATAACTACCACTTCCGACTCCTACAGTTTGCGCGGTTAAAATACCTTGAGTATAGCTTATAAATAGTAACAAGATGAAACCTGTGTACCTTAATTGAGAATACTTCATAATTATGTTTTGGTTTAATTTATTTGGTTGTAACCAAAATTAATAAAAGCTGAAACCTCCAGCTATAATTACGACACTACACAAACCTTACATTACAGAAAGAAATCCTACGACTCTAAAACATCTTAAAAACTCCAGTAAACAATGGTATTTAAAGGAGTAAAAACGCAATAGCGAATAAAAATAACTCAGGATAAAACTTAGATGTATAGTCAATGTATGGTTTATTCTATTACAAAACACCTCCTTTATATACTTCAACAAGAATAAAACAAACAAATGTTAATCGTTTTATTAAAACTGTACATGTATTATCTAAATTAAATCTTTAACCTAAGTACACATTTTATAAACAATATAGTTTTTAAAAAGAGGTAAGGCCGATCTAAATTCCATTTACATTTTATAACTATTCAATCCAAAAAATACTTTGTTCTTATGGACTTTGACTGTTTGAATTGCTTTTGTAAAATGGCTTTATTTTCAATTCGATATGTTCAACTCTGTTCTCACAGTTTTCAATAGTCCCTTCAAAACGAATTTCTTTTGGGACACCAAAAGCATAAATACCTTTCCCTCCAGCCATTCTGTTTAACTTTTTTAAGGCTTTAGGAGATAGTTCATGATACAGAGGTTCTATGATTTCACATTGCTCAATTCTCCCATAATCGATATCCCATTGAAGCGCCTGATCATTTTGAATTCGAATCGGACTATTATATACTTCTTTAAGTAATGGAAACGAAAATTCAAGAACCCTAAAGGACCCAGCCTTAATAAATGCAACAATTTCTTTATTTCTAACTACCAAAAATCGAATAATATCAATATCAATTTTTGACAACTGTTTGGATGCTATTGCAGCATAACCAACCCACTCTATTTCATCGCCTTTTTTTTTCCGAACCTCATCAAACCATATGTAAAAATCTCTTATTTCAGAAACACTTTTATATTTTTTAAATCCTAATGAATCTTGAAGGTTAAAAGAGTTAGCCTTCTTCCAACGTTCTGTATTTTTTTTTCTATCTTCTTTTAACCAACATCCCTTTGTTAACAAAGTTGACCCCATCTCACGGTTATAGGCTTTCAAATTTTTCCACTCCTGAGCACATAACGAATGGTTAACAAACAGAACTCCCAATAAGAATATTATTTTTCTATCAAGCAACGTTTTCTTTATTTCAAAGTAAGATACAAAAGATTTAACAGCTAAAAACAGTCAAAATTATTTTTTAATTATGCACTAAAAAATTAAGAATAGGGACGAAAAAACTATATTTGTTGGCTTATAAAAGTTTATTTTTTCGATGTCTCAAAAAGAATTATTACACAGTACTTTAAAAGAATATTTTGGTTATGAAAACTTCAGACCTCATCAAGAAAAAATAATTACATCCATTCTAGATGGTAACGATAATCTTGTCATAATGCCAACTGGTGGTGGTAAATCTGTTTGTTTTCAGCTACCTGCCCTTATCTTAGAAGGTGTAACATTAGTGATATCTCCCTTAATCGCTTTAATGAAAGATCAGGTGGATGGGTTAAATGCCAACGGAATCCCCTCTGCATTTTTAAACAGTTCTCAAACTGAAGAAGAAAATCAAATTATCATTAACAAACTTAAAAAAGGAGCCATTAAATTATTATACCTAGCTCCAGAAAGTTTGGCCTTTTTTGAAATGGTAGTGCAAGAAATCAAAATTAGCTTAATCGCAATTGACGAGGCGCATTGCATTTCATCGTGGGGGCATGACTTTAGACCTGCTTATACGCAGCTAGGTTTTTTAAAGAAAAGACTCCCTCAAACTCCTATAGTGGCACTTACAGCTACCGCTGATAAAGCCACAAGAGAAGATATCCTTAATCAATTAGGACTTCCTCATGCCGAGCGACATATTGCGTCTTTTGACAGACCAAATATTTCCCTTGAAGTTAGAAGTGCTCAGGATAGAATAATTCAAATTGTAAAATTCATAAAAGAACGACCTAACACCTCTGGAATCATATATTGTTTAAGCCGAAAGGCTACTGAACAAGTTGCTGCTAGATTATCTAAAAACGGATTCAAAGCTAAAGCCTATCATGCGGGACTACCACATGAGGAAAGAGCACAAATTCAAGAAGATTTCATTTACGACAAAAGTCAAATAATTTGTGCTACCATTGCTTTTGGAATGGGAATTGACAAATCTAATGTACGCTGGGTAATTCATTATAATTTACCCAAAAACATGGAAGGGTATTATCAAGAAATTGGTAGAGCTGGTAGGGATGGTGTTAACTCAGAAACCATTTTATTTTATAGCTACGCTGATGTTATTCAACTTCAAAAGTTTGCCCAAAACTCAGGAAATAAAGAAGTACAACTTTCTAAATTAGAAAGAATGCAGCAATATACAGAAGCACTGAGCTGCAGACGAAAAATTTTATTAAGTTATTTTGGAGAATTCATTGAAAAAGACTGTGGCAACTGTGATGTCTGCAAAAACCCACCTGAATTTTTCGATGGAACTGTCATAGCTCAAAAAATACTCTCTGGAGTTTTCAGACTTAAGGAAAGTGAACCAATCGGAACTCTAGTTGATTTTTTACGAGGTTCTCAAAATGCAGTCATTTATGATAAAGGATATCAAAATTTAAAAACCTATGGAATTGCCAAAGATGTACCCTGGAGAGATGTTCAGCAGTACATCATACAGTTAATTAACCTCGGGTATTGTGAAATTGCGTTTCATCAAAACAATGCTTTAAACTTTAGTTCACTTGCAAAGAACGTCCTTTTTGAAGGAGAAAAAGTTAGATTAACAAAAGTGCTACCTGTTCCATTGACTAAAAAGGAGCTTGCTAAAGCTGCTAAAACGAAAAAATCTACTACTGATCTATTTGAAAGATTACGCTTGTTACGATTGAAAATAGCTCAAGAACATGAAATTCCAGCCTATTTAGTGTTTAATGATGCAGCATTGAAACAAATGGAAAAAGAAAGACCGATGACCGATGAGGACTTCCTAGCCATTGATGGTGTCGGACGAAAAAAGTTTGAAGATTTTGGATTTGATTTTATCAAAGAAATTATAGCTTTTCAAAAAGAAAAAACAATTACAAAAAAGAAAGTAAAAAAAAACAAGGGAGATACACTTTTGGAAACTTTAAAACTATATAAAAAAGGGTTTTCTGCCGAAGAAATTTCAAAAGAAAGAAAACTTAATTTAATGACCATTCAAACACATTTTATCAAACTATATCAAGAAAATCACGATATAGATTTAAATGAATTTGTAAATAGCAAAGAATTAGAACTTTTAGAAAATGCCAAAATTGACCTTAAAAACTCCAAAAGTTTAAAGACATATTACGAATATTTTAAAGAAGAACTTTCTTACAACACCATAAAATTCGGACTTGCAATTTTAGAAAGAGACCACTAGTTACTTATCTCTTTCCGCATCCAAATCTGCATATATTTTTTCGTATGAAGGCAATATTTCATCAATCGCAAATTTCCTAGAATGTAACCAAGCATTATTTTTAAACTTCTTTAAACGCTCAGAGTCACTAAGGATATAAATCGCATTTTTAGCCATACTATCTACATCTCCTACATCGCTTAAATAACCGGTCACCCCATCTACATTAACCTCTGGCAACCCACCGGAATTACTTGAAATAACTGGACTTTTTGCAGCCATTGCTTCTAGCGCTGCCAATCCAAAACTTTCTGTTTCTGAAGGAAGCAAAAACAAATCAGTATAACACAGAATTTTTTCCAATTCCACA
Organism: Flavicella sp. IMCC45537; assembly: GCF_057197705.1. Lineage (NCBI taxonomy): Bacteria > Pseudomonadati > Bacteroidota > Flavobacteriia > Flavobacteriales > Flavobacteriaceae > Flavicella > Flavicella sp. IMCC45537. Next base: position 366,667 of record NZ_CM170067.1, on the reverse strand, counting down.
CTATTCCCCAATATTAATACATTATCATAAATCCCTAATTCTTTGGCCTTCAATCTTGCCGAATGCAAATCTGGTCCATCTCCCACCAATAATAATTTAGAGGGTACTTCTTTTTGAACTTTATAAAAAATCTCTACAACATCAGAAGTTCTTTTAACCGGTCTAAAATTACTTATATGAGTAAGTATTCTTTCATTTTCTTCTGCTATTGAATTTCTTTGACATTCTTCATGAAGAATATCTGGGTACTTCTCTAATTCAATAAAATTATAAATGACATGTATTTCCTTTTTAATATCAAACAAGTCTAACGTTTGATTTTTTAAACTGTTAGAAACGGTTGTTACCGCATCAGAACTATTGATACTAAATTCTACTGATTTTTTATAACTTGGATGGCTCCCCACCAAAGTAATATCAGTCCCGTGCAAGGTTGTTACTACTTTTATGTCTATCCCTTGTTCCTTTAGCATCTGCTTCGCCATAAACGCAGCATAAGCATGTGGAATAGCATAATGCACATGCAATATTTCTAAATCAAATTTTGAAACAATTTCTACCATTTTGGCAGATAATGCCAACTCGTAGGGCTGGTATTCAAAAAGAGGGTATTCTTTAATCTGCACTTGATGAAAATGCAAACCACTAGAAATAAAATCCAAGCGAACCGGCTGATTGTAAGTAATAAAATGTACCTCATGGTTCTTATGAGCCAAAGCCATTCCTAATTCAGTCGCTACTACACCACTCCCACCAAAAGTAGGATAACACACAATTCCGATCTTCATGAATCTTATTTTCTATAATTTGTTCTATTTGTTCGATACATCAATCATTACTTACAAAAGGTAACTATTAAATATGAGTATCTTTCAGTATTTTTCTTATACCAGCAATTTCTTTTAACTTTTCTCTTGCTTCAGATACAGGAGACCCAAAATAAGTTTTCCCTCCTTCTAATCCTTTAGAAACACCTGTTTGTGCTAATACAACCGCCTTTTCTCCAATGGTAATTCCGGAAGTGACACCAACTTGCCCCCATAAAGTAACCTCATCTTCTACAATCACACATCCTGCTATACCTGTTTGAGAAGCGATCAAACATCGTTTCCCTATCACGGTATCGTGACCAATATGAACTTGATTATCAATTTTTGTGCCTTCTTTTACCAAGGTATCACCAGTCACACCTCTATCTAAAGTACAAAGTGCCCCCAAATCAACATTATCCTCTAAAACAACCCTTCCTCCTGATATTAATTTATCAAAACCTGTTTCTCTTTTCTTGTAATAAAAGGCATCTCCACCCAATACAGTACCACTATGTATGGTTACATTATCACCAAGAATACAATTATCATATATAGCTACATTCGGATGAATCAGGCAGTTCTTTCCAATAATTACATTATTTCCTATAAACACATTTGGTTGAATAACAGTATTCTCTCCAATTACAGAAGATGCGCTTATACTTGCTGTACTGGCTATAAATGGGTTAAAATGTTTCGTCAATGTATTAAAATCTCGAAAAGGATCCTCAGAGATTAAAAGTGCTTTTCCTTCTGGACAAGCTACCTCTTTATTAATCAAAACAACAGTCGCTGCTGATTCTAAAGCTTTATCATAATATTTCGGATGATCTACAAAAACGATATCTCCTGGCGTTACAACATGAATTTCATTCATTCCCAAAACAGGAAAGGAATCAGGTCCAACGTATTTACAATTTAATATTGTAGCAATATCTTTCAATTCTTGTTGTTCTTTGAATTTCATCTTGTTTACTTTTAAAAGAAAAAGGAACCTTACTCAACTAGAATTAGTTAACCGTAAGATTCCTTTATGATTGTTTTATTGTAATTTCTAACCGCTATAATTACTCCTTGATACGCTCTTGGTAAGTACCTTTCGTCGTTTCAATTTTAATCTTGTCTCCTTCGTTGATAAATAAAGGTACATTAATTGTTGCACCTGTTTCAACAGTAGCAGGTTTTGTAGCATTCGTAGCCGTATTCCCTTTTACTCCAGGTTCGGTATACGTTACTTCTAAGATTACATTTGCTGGCATATCTACAGCTAATGGTAATTCATCTTCTGCTCTAACAACTACGGTTACAACCTCTCCTTCTTTCATCAATCCTGGAGAATCTAAAATCGCTTTTTCCAAAGTAATTTGATTGTAATCAATTGTATTCATAAAGTTGTACATATCCCCTTCTGCATATAAGTATTGATACTTTCTAGTTTCAACTCTTACCTCTTCAATCTTATGACCTGCAGAGAAGGTATTATCAATTACTTTCCCTGTTGTTAAACTTTTTAATTTTGTTCTTACAAAAGCAGGTCCTTTTCCTGGTTTTACATGTTGGAACTCAATTATTTTATACGTATCACTGTTATACTTGATACACAATCCATTTTTAATATCTGATGTTGATGCCATTATATGTTTTCTTTTAACTATTAAAATATCCTTTCATAATACCTCTTTGTGAAGTTTGTATGAACCTTATGATTTCATCTCTCTCGTTTGATACTTCCATTTCAGCCTCAATAATTCTTATCGCTTGGCTGTTGTTGTATTTACTTTGAAATAAAATTCTGTATATATTCTGAATTTCTCTAATTTTCTCAGTTGTAAACCCTCTACGTCTTAGTCCTACAGAATTAATACCAACGTACGATAAAGGTTCTCTTGCTGCCTTCACAAATGGTGGTACATCTTTTCTTACCAAAGATCCTCCCGTTACAAAAGCATGATCTCCAATAGAACAAAACTGATGAATTGCTGTCATTCCTGCCAAAATTACACTGTTTCCAATATTAGCATGCCCAGCTAAAGTACTTCCATTTGAAAAAATACAATCATTACCCACAATACAATCATGTGCAACGTGACAATAAGCCATGATCAAACAGTTATTACCAATCACAGTTTTCAATCTGTCAGAAGTTCCTCTGTTGATTGTAACACATTCTCTTATGGTTACATTATCACCTATAATTGTTTTTGTTTCTTCCCCATTATACTTCAAATCTTGAGGCATTGCAGAAATTACTGCTCCAGGAAAAATTTTACAATTCTCACCAATTACAGCCCCCTCCATAATGGTAACATTAGAACCAATCCAAGTTCCTGAACCAATAGTAACATTATTATGAATTGTAGAAAACGGTTCAATTACCACGTTTCTAGCAATTTTTGCTTGAGGATGAATATATGCTAACGGTTGATTCATATTATTGTTTTTTTGCGATTTGTGCCATTAATTCAGCTTCTACTACTACTTTATTATTTGCATATCCAAAAGCTTGCATATGACAAATACCTCTTCTAATAGGAGATATTAATTCGGCTTTAAAAATCAAGGTATCACCTGGTAATACTTTTTGTTTAAATTTAACATTATCCATTTTCATAAAGAACGTAAGATAATTCTCTGGATCTGGTACCGTACTTAATACTAAAACACCCCCACATTGTGCCATTGCTTCAATTTGCAATACTCCTGGCATCACCGGTGCATCTGGAAAATGTCCAACAAAAAATGGTTCATTCATTGAAACATTCTTAGAACCCACCACATAAGTATCCGTCAACTCCAATATTTTATCTATCAATAAAAAAGGAGGTCTATGAGGAAGAATCTCCATAATTCTATGAATATCCATCAAAGGAGGTGTATTCAAATCGTATTGAGGCACCTTATTTCTTTTCTCTTTTTTTATAATGTTTGCTAATTTTTTAGCAAATTTAGTATTGATTGAATGCCCTGGCTTGTTGGCTATTACTTTCCCTCTTATAGGTGTTCCTACCAAAGCTAAATCACCAATTACATCTAACAATTTATGCTTCGCTGCTTCATTTGCCCAATGCAAGGTTAAATTATCTAAAACACCATTTGCCGTAACTGAAATAGCATCTTTATTGAATGCTTTTTTCAATTTTGTCATGGTATTGTCTGAAATTTCTTTATCAACATAGACAATAGCATTATTCAAATCTCCACCTTTAATCAAGTTGTTATCCAATAACATCTCTAACTCATGTAGAAAACTAAAAGTACGTGCATTTGCAATTTCCGACTTAAAGTTACTCATCTTCTCTAAAGAAGCATTCTGAGTACCTAAAATTTGAGTCCCAAAATCAACCATTGTAGTTACTTGGTACTCCTCTGAAGGAACAATCATTATCTCACTACCAGACTCCTCATCACGGTAACTGATAATTTCTTTTACTATATACTCATCAACAATAGCTTCTTGTGATACAATACCCGCTTCCTCAATTGCTTGCACAAAAAACTTAGAAGAACCATCCATAATTGGTGGCTCAGACGCATCTAATTCGATAATTAAATTAGTAACTCCCAATCCTACAGCTGCCGCTAAAACATGCTCAGAAGTATTTATACTTACCCCATTTTTCTCTAAATTAGTCCCTCTTTGTGTATCCGTAACATATTCTGCTTTTGGCTCAATACTCGGGTTACCTTCTAAGTCAACCCTAACAAAAGCATACCCGTGATTTTCAGGTGCAGGTTTAAAAGTTAACGTTACCTCTTTTCCTGTATGTAATCCAATACCCTTAAGAGTAATTTCTTTTTCTATAGTTTGTTGGTTGCGTTGCATTCTATTTTTCTTTTAATGCTTTAATTTCTTTTTCTAATTCGTTTATTTTCTCGACATATGATGGTAGGTTCCTAACAATAGCAGATGACTTATTCCATTTCTGAATATTGTACGCAGGAAAACCAATAACAATGTCCTTATCCTTTACATTCTTGCGCACCCCAGAAAATCCTGAAACAACTACATCATCTCCAATCTTTATATGTCCAGCAAAGGCTGCTTGACCACCAATCATTGTTCTCTTACCAATTTTAGTAGAACCTGAAATTCCAGTTTGCGCCGCGATAACGGTATTCTCATCAATTTCACAGTTGTGAGCTACTTGAATTAAATTATCCAATTTCACACCTTTTCTAATAATTGTAGATCCCAATGTAGCTCTATCAATTGTTGTATTAGCACCAATGTCTACATTATCTTCTATAACTACATTCCCAATTTGAGGAATAGCCGTGTATACTTTATGTTCATCTGGAGCAAACCCAAAACCATCAGCACCAATAATAGCACCTGAATGAATTTTACAATTATTTCCTATTTTACAATCTGAGTACACTTTTACACCACTGAATAAAGTCGTACCACTTTCAATAGTAACATTATCACCAATGTAACAGTGAGGATAAATTTTTACGTCATCTCCTATTTTTACATTGTTTCCTATATAGGCAAAAGCACCTAAATAAATATTAATTCCTATCTCAGCTGAATCACTTACAAAATGCGGTTCTTCTTTACCTGATTTATTCTGCTTTACTTCGTTATAAAAAGTAAGCAGTTTGGTAAAAGCCGCATAAGCATCATCAACTTTTATTAAAGTTGCCGAAATTTCTTTTGTTGGCTCAAAACTCTTATTTACAATTGCCAAAGAGGCGTTTGTTGTGTATATATAAGAGGTATATTTTTCATTAGATAAAAAGGTCAAAGCTCCCTCTGTCCCTTCTTCTATTTTTGCGAGTTTAGAAACCTCAACATTGGGATCTCCCACAATATCGCCTTCTAATAACTCTGCTATTTGCGTTGCTGTAAATTTCATTGCTTGCAAAAGTATAAAATTAATATGGTTTCTGCCAATCCTATTTCTTTGGATAACATATGAAGTATTTGACCACAGGTTTGGTCAAGGCTTGAATATTTAATTGATCTGATGCCTCAGTAATATCCTTTATGTCTCCCTTTTTGAAATAAATATTTATTTTACTTTTCAAAGAGTCATACGCTTGATTTTGAACACAATCTGTAAAAACAAAATAACTCAACTCTTCCTCTGACAATCCTAATTCCATTTGTTTCGATTGAAATACCGAATTGAAATAGTCTTCATCAATCGGTTCATTTTTCAATTCAATTTTCAGCAGGTTTCTATTAATAATCATTTTAGATAAGCTTGATAGTACTTTATCCTCATGAATTATCCAATCTTTTATGGCTGAAAGAATATCATAATCATCTAATTTGGCAAAGGTTTTTAGTACATCAAAATCAAAATTATTCTCCGATATTTGATTTTCTAAAAAGAAACTAAATGCCTTACTTCCGCTTAAAGAATTTCCTTTTTTCGATAATTCATTCGCTCTCCTCAGTAAATTGACAAGCATTTTTTCTGCAACTACACCTGTTTTATGTAGGTATACTTGCCAATACATTAACCGTCTCCCTACAATAAATTTTTCAGCCGAATAAATTCCTTTTTCTTCCAGTACCAATTCATCATCCACTACATATAACATGGCGATCAGACGTTCAGAATTTATATTTCCTTCAGCAACCCCACTGTAAAAGCTATCTCGTTTCAAGTAATCTAATCGATCCATATCCAATTGACTAGAAATCAATTGATGCATGAATTTTCTTGGATATTTTCCTTCAAACACTTCAATAGCTAAACTTAGTTGCCCTTCAAATTCTTTATTTAATTCCTTCATATAAAATAAAGAAATTTCTTCATGACTAATTCCTGTAACGATACTATGTTCTAGTGCATGTGAAAATGGACCATGCCCAATATCATGTAATAAAATAGCTATATAAAGAGCTGTTGCCTCCTCCTCAGATATTTCTACACCTTTAGACCTCAACGTTTGAACGGCACTCTGCATCAAATGCATACATCCAATTGCGTGATGAAATCTCGTATGATGCGCTCCAGGGTATACCAAATAAGAAAGTCCCATTTGAGAAATCCGTCTTAATCGCTGAAAATAAGAGTGTTCTATTAAATCAAAAATTAATGCATTCGGAATAGCAATAAATCCGTAAATTGGGTCGTTTAATATTTTTAATTTATTTGTTTGTTTGGCGCTCAAAATTTTGTTTTTTTGATTGTAACAAATATAACATTCTTTAATAAACAGTAACCAAATATTCAATTATTAGCTCTATTGCAAATGATTGCTTTAAATAACACGAAAGGCAAAAAATGAAAAACATACATATTCTTTGGGTTGATGACGAAATTGAATTATTAAAACCTCATATTTTATTTCTAGAAGGTAAAAACTATGAGGTTTCAAAATGTACAAATGGAGCGGATGCCATTGATTTAATCGCTGAAAACAATTATGATATTGTTTTCTTAGATGAAAACATGCCTGGATTGACAGGTATTGAAACATTGACAGAGATCAAAAATTCAAAACCAAATCTGCCGGTAATAATGATTACAAAGAGTGAGGAGGAGTATATCATGGAAGATGCTATAGGCTCTAAAATTGCAGATTACCTTATAAAACCAGTTAACCCTAGTCAAATATTGTTAAGTTTAAAGAAGAACTTAGATCACTCTCGATTGATTTCTCAAAAAACAACTTCAAATTACCAACAGGAGTTTAGAAAAATCTCAATGGATTTAGCAATGGTTAACTCTTATGAAGAATGGATTGAACTGTATCAAAAACTGCTGCATTGGGAGCTGGAGTTAGAAAACATCAGTGATTCAGGAATGCTAAGTATTTTAGAAAGTCAGAAACAGGAAGCTAATAGCTTGTTTTTTAAGTTTATTAAAAAAAACTATCAGGATCTTTTAACAGAAAATGACAGGCCAGCTTTTTCTCATACACTTTTTAAAGAGGAAATACTTCCTGAAATGACCAATAAAAATGGAACTTTATTAATTGTCATTGACAACCTTAGGTACGATCAATGGAAATCCATTGAAACGCATATCAGTCCGTTCTATAAAAAAACAAAAGAAACCCCTTATTTTAGCATCCTACCCACAGCAACGCAATACGCACGAAATGCTTTTTTCTCAGGAATGACTCCATTAGACATGGAAAAGCAATATCCTGAATTTTGGAAAAATGATGAGGATGAGGGGGGTAAAAACTTGCACGAAAAAGATTTTCTAGCTGCTCAGATCAAAAGATTAAAACCAGAACTTACATTTGACTACAACAAAATAACAACTTTAAAAGGCGCCAAAGAATTAGATTCCAATTTCAATAGTTTAAAGGCGACTGATCTTTCTGTGATTGTATATAATTTTGTGGATATGTTATCACATTCTAGAACAGAACTAGATGTCATAAAAGAGCTTACTGGTGATGAAAAAGCATATAGATCTCTCACACTAAGTTGGTTTAAAAACAGTCCTATCTTTAGCACAATTCAAAAAGCAAAAAAAGCGGGTATGCAGTTAATAATTACCACAGATCATGGGACTATCAATAGTAAAACACCAACAAAAGTAATCGGAACTAAAAGCATCAGTTCCAATCTTAGGTATAAAACTGGTAGAAGCTTAACCTATGAAGACAAAGATGTTTATGCTGTCCAAAACCCAAAAGATATTTTTCTACCAACACAACATATGAATAGCTCGTTTATATTTGCAAAAGAAGATCTGTTTTTTGCATATCCAAATAATTACAATCATTTTGTGAAATATTATAAAAACACCTACCAACATGGAGGAATTTCTTTAGAGGAAATGATCATTCCATGTGCTATCTTTGAACCAAAATAATTTTCTTTTAAAATCATCATGGAATTAGAATACACCCTAGAAAACTTAAAGGACACAGCACAAGAAATCCTAAAAAATGCAAAACATAAAACATTTTTATTTTACGGTGAAATGGGAATGGGCAAAACAACATTGATCAAGGAACTAGCAAAACAACTAGGTGTTGAAGAAGAGGCTAGTTCCCCTACATTTTCTCTAGTAAATGAATACGTTACAAATAGCAAAGAAAAGCTATACCACTTTGACTTCTATAGAATAAATCATGAAGAAGAAGCATATGACATTGGCCTAGAAGAATATTTATATAATGACGCTTGGTGTTTTATTGAATGGCCTTCTGTACTAGAAAATTTATTACCTTTAGAAAGTGTTAAGCTACGCATCACCAAAAATGATGACAATTCTAGAACGATAAGTATAGAAAATTAACGCAAAAAAACTGCTAACCTACGTACCAAATAAATATGAGTCAACATTTTTCCCCATTCAGCAAAGAAGAATTAATGCCGCAAGAAGAAAAACTTGAAACTCAAAAACAAAAAGGAGAACTTTTTATTGGACTTCCCAAAGAAACCTATTTTGAAGAAAAAAGAATTTGTCTCACCCCTGATGCAGTGGCGGCAATGACTCAATGTGGTCATAGAATCGTAGTAGAAACAGGTGCTGGTGAAGGAGCAAATTTTACAGATCAAAATTATTCTGAAGCTGGAGCCAAAATCGCTTATAACCCTAAGGAAGTATTTGGTTGTAATATTATTTTAAAAATTGAACCTCCTACACTTAAGGAAATAGAAATGATCAAACCGCAGACTATTTTAGTTTCTGCACTCCAATTAAAAACGCAGGAAAAAAAATATTTTGAAGCCTTAGCCATCAAAAGAATTACTGCTATTGCCTTTGACTTCATTAAAGATCATGAAGGAATGTATCCAGTAGTTCAATCACTTAGTGAAATTGCTGGAACCGCCTCTATCCTTATTGCAGCAGAGTTAATGAGTACTCAAAACAAAGGGAACGGATTACTACTTGGAAATATCGGAGGAGTTCCTCCGGCAGAAGTAGTTATTATTGGAGCTGGTACCGTAGGAGAATTTGCTGCAAAATCAGCCATTGGACTCGGTGCTTCAGTGAAAGTTTTTGACAATTCCATCTCCAAACTAAGATGTCTGCAAAAAAGCCTAAACCAACCAATTTACACTTCTACCCTGCAACCTCGAACTTTACAAAAAGCATTGATGCGATGTGACGTTCTAATTGGAGCTATTAGAGGTAAATCTAGAGCCCCGATTGTAATAACAGATGCTATGGTTCAATTAATGAAACCAGGATCCGTTATCGTTGATGTTAGTATTGATCGTGGTGGTTGTATTGAAACCTCAGAAGTAACAACACATAGTCATCCAACATTTAACAAACATGATGTTGTACATTATTGTGTCCCTAATATTCCTTCCAGGTATGCTCGAACAGCAACTGTATCGATAAGTAATATTCTAACACCTTTTTTAATACATATTGCCAATGAAGGAGGTTTTGAACAAGCATTTAGAAAAGAAAGAACGCTAAGAAGTGGAATGTATTACTACCATGGAATTCTAACGAATAAAGCCGTTGGAGAATGGTTCAACTTACCTTATAATGATATCAATCTGTTAATCTTATAAATATCTGTTTTTCTTTATGTTTTTCGCTTTATAATGGTATTTTTGCGCCTTAAAATCATCTTATGAACATAGCTAATCGCTTCATATATTTCTTTTTCGGACTAACGCTAGGTGTTATTGCTGTACTATTTTTAGCAAAAAAAAAGAACATACAATTTCCATATGGACCTGATGCAAGGACCTTAAAAAGTATTCGTGTTAAAGAAAAACGTTTTTTTTCTGATCAAGCAAAAAAAGCCTACACTCAATATAATTTAGACTCTATTCAAATGGAGTATCTATTAACGCAAAGTGATGTAGACTTTTCCGAAAGCGATACTGATACGAAAAAACCATGTCAAACCTACAAAATCAATGGAGAGCTAAAAGACATGGAAGTTTCTCTGTTGGTTAAAAGATGTGATTCATCTGCTACCTTTGAAGAAATCTTTATTAAAAAAAAAATAAAAAAATGAGCCTCAACTTAGTGAACCCAAACAATTTTGAAAAAATCATTGATGGTAAAAATGTGCAACTTTTTACCTTGACTAACAATAACGGTCTCACTTCTCAAATCACCAATTTCGGAGGAAGAGTAGTTTCTCTTTGGGCTCCCGATGCTAATGGCAACTTTGAAGATGTCGTTTTAGGCTATGATAATTTAGAAACCTATATAACACCTCCTAGTGAAGTTTATCTAGGAGCACTTATTGGAAGATACGGAAACAGAATCGCTGAAGGAAGATTTGAATTGAATGGGAAAGAATTTAATGGAGCTATTAACAATGGTCCAAACCATTTACACGGTGGTTTAAAAGGTTTTTCACATGTAGTTTGGGATGCTGTATTACTAAATGAATCTCAACTAGAATTGAGTTATATTTCTAAAGATGGAGAGGAAGGATACCCAGGTAATTTAAAAGTTACTGTTTTATATAGTCTAACAGATAACAATGCATTGGAAATTGAATACAAAGCAACAACAGACCAAGCAACTCATTTGAACCTTACGAATCACTCGTACTTTAATCTAAATGGCGCTGGTTCTGGAACTATAAAAAATCACTTGTTACAGTTAAATGCAAACAGTTATTTACCTACAGATGAAACTGCCATTCCACTCGGTAATCCTAAAAATGTAGAAAACACTCCTTTTGATTTTAGAACTTTGAAACCAATAGGTCAAAACATCAACGATTCTAATAAACAATTAGAAATGGCACATGGATATGACCACACCTTTGTTTTCGCAAATCAAGATAAAAAAGAAATTGCTGCATTCGCAATTGATCCGATCTCAAAAAGAACATTGACCGTTTATACCAACGAGCCAGGAGCTCAATTCTATACAGGTAATTGGGTAACAGGATGTGGAACAGGAAAACAAAACAAAACGTACCTTAACCAAGATGCCTTTTGTATTGAAACACAACATTTCCCTAACACCCCAAATACATCAGAATACCCTACAACCTTATTAAACCCGGGAGAAGAGTATTATTCTTTTTGTAGTTATCAATTCGGAATCCAAAAATAAAAGCCATCCATTATTTGATTGCTTTCTAGCAATAGGTTAAAATAGTCAGACAAACAGGTAAAAACGTTACTGAAAAATTGAATCACAATAAGTTACTTTGTAATTCAGATCAGTTACTTTTTACCTGTTTTGATTTTAACCCTATTTTGATACTAAAAGAAAACAATGAAATATATATCCACAAAAGGCCAGGTAAAGCTTACAATTTTTGTTTTATTATCCAATTTTGTCAATCTATTATATGGGCAAGTCTATCCAACATCTGATCCAACAAACATTGACGGTTGGATTTTAAATGAAGCTTTAAGTGATGAATTTGATGGAAACACATTAGACAAGGACAAATGGTGGATTCTTGGAGAAAACGATGACTATAGAAATAAATGGAAAGGACGTGCTCCAGCTCAATTTGCAGCCTATAATGTATCAGTTGTCAACGACGAATTAATACTATACTCTAAATGGGATCCAAATTTTGAATTTGCAAATGAATCTTTAGGAGATATTCCCTATGGAGGAGAGAACAAAAGCCAACCAATTACACAAGCTGCCATTATAAGTGAACGCTTTTTTAAGTATGGGTACATGGAGATAAGATGTATTGCAGCCGATGCACCTGTCACCTCTTCATTCTGGACAACTGGCTACCACTCTGAAATTGACATGACTGAGAATTATGGTAAAAGACCTATTGGAAATCCAGAAAATAGACCAGAAGAATTAGAAAGAAAATACCGTACCAATATGATAAGCTGGGATCCTGATGCCGCTGATGATCATACAAATTACAAAGTAGAATCTACACTTGATGTTAGAGTTGCAAGCGACTATTTTGTTTATGGTTTTGAATGGGATGAAGACTATATAAAAATATATTTTGAAGGAGAATTATTAAGAACCGCTACAAGAGCTGAACTAGAAGCCAACGACCAATGGAGACATCAATATCCACAAGAACTTTGGCTTGATTCTGAAGTGTTTTCATGGTATGGTATGCCGACCTTAGCCGACTTAACTCCTGATGCCGAATATAAAATTGATTATGTTAGAATTTGGCAAAAAGAAATTATTGGTCCCGATTTTTATTCTTTAGGCTTCGAAGGTCCTTTTTATTACCAAGGTCGCAGCCGAAACTGGTCTACAAATCCCAATTCTGGTTTTAGATTAAAGGACGAAAAAGCAGCAAGTGGAGATATCTCACTACGGTTTGAAAAAGCAACTCCTTATGCTACGAACACTTATGCTGATGCACCGTTTGGTTCACTAGATCTACCTTCTGGAAGCAATAAAATATCGATGAAAATATGGATTGATCCAGATACAGAAATTGATAGAATCTATTGCCAACTTAAAAACCCTAGCACAACCATTTATATCGATTTGGCTGATGTTCAAAAAGGGGCTTGGCAAAACATCTCTAAAACATTCAATAGATCCACGGCATCAGATACTAACTTAACAGATGGAGATAGACTTTCTATCCGATTAAGAGGACAGGATATTTCAAGCTCAAGTGCCTTATTATATATTGATGATATTGTTTTTGAAAATGACAACACGGCTTCAATTAGCACCACAAAGGAACAAATAGATTTTAAAATAATTCCTAATCCAGCTCAAGATTATATACAAATTAGTTCTGAAAGCAAAGGTCAAATAAATATTTATAACGCTACAGGTATAAGTATTCTATCCTCACAAAAAAACTCTGATTTATTAGATCTAAACACTCAAAATCTTGCCCAAGGAATTTATTATATCCAACTTACAAGTGAAAAAGGAAGCTCTACAAAAAAACTTATCATCAATTAATTATCTTTCTGTTTTCTTAGACACAAGTGAAACCCCAAAAATAACTACTACAGTTCCTAAAACTTGACTCAAAGTTAATTCTTCTCCCAGAATTATATATGCCAATACTATTGTGGAAATTGGACCTATACTTGCTATAATTGAAAAATTATTACTGCCAATTAGTTCAATCGACTTAGAAACCATGAATGAAGGAATAATCGTTGATAAAATAGCCATGCCAACTCCTAAATAATATACTTCATTTGGATACCCCAATAAATCAATTTCGTGGGTAAAAAGATAATGAAACAAAACACAAACAGTACTAACAATCATCGCATAGGAAGTAAAACGTACCACTCCAAACTTGGGTATCAACCAACCACTACCAACCAAATACATTGCATAGGTTAACGCACTCATAAAAATCAATCCAACCCCTAAAAACAAGTTCTCACTAGACATATCAAGTTCACCAGAAAAAGCGGTAAGAACACCAATATAAGTTAGAAAAATTGCAAAGATTTGAATTCTAGAAATTTTAGTTTTCAAAAACACCCGAGAAATAATTAACACTAAAGTAGGGTACACAAATAATACTATTCTTTCTAAACCTGCTTTTATAAATTGCAATCCTTCAAAATCAAAATAACTAGCTAAATAATACCCTACAAATCCAAAAAACACCAACCATAAATAATCTGCTTTTTTTATGTTATTTTTTGACCTGCGAAAAGTGACACAAGCGATAATAATGTAAACGGGCAACGAAAATAACATCCGAAGTAACAATAAACTTACCGAATCAATTTCATATTGATAGGCTAATTTTACCATAATTGCCTTTGCCGAAAACAACACCACCCCAATTATCGCTAAAAATACACCAAGAGTATTTGCCTTAATTTTTACCATAAAACAAATATGATTCTTTCTTATTAGTCAATTCCTTAAAATAAATTCATTATACGATGTTCAACATCGATCTTCATCCATTATTGTCATATACCGGTACTAATAGAAGTAAGTATTCTACAACAATTATATCAGAGTCAACTGAAACATATGTTCTAACCTTAAAAACCATGGTTCTACAACAACTTGAATTAAACAACTAGTTTTAAACTAACTAAACACTACTACAACTGAACCTATGAAAACAAAACTTCTAATGCTATTATTAATAGCCATGACAATTCAAGCATGTAATTCTAACTCAGATACTGACATTTCAGAAACTGATAATAAAGAAACACCTAAAGACAATCCTATTGAAGACGAAACTCCTGAAGAAGAACCAGAAACTATCGAATACCCATACACAAAAGATGGTGTGAAATATGGTGAAGATTATATTGTTTTTGAACCAGAAATAACAAAATCCGATTTAGGCTTATGGGTGAAACGTGTGCCCGGAGACCCTAATTATCACGCCGGAAATGTACCACCTGTAAACAATGGCTATCTAGAGTTTACAGGAAACAACCTCAATGGAGGCTCCGCTAAATCTCCACTTACCTACAACTTTGTTTGTCCAAAGACAGGTAAATACAGAATAGTAATGCGTATGTACCAACCACTAAACGATCATGAAGAAGGAGATAAAAGAAATGATGTATGGATAAAGTTAACTGGAACTTTTACTTCCTCCTGTGTATTTCCCACTGATGCCTTAAAGCATAACCATAAATTTTGGGGCCGTGGTGTCAGAAAATGGGGTTCGGCTCATAAAATGGAAGGTCATGTGAACGGCGTTAAAAAGCTAAACAAAGCCATTTACTATCTCTCTGCTGGACAGACTTACACCTTAACCATTTCGGGAAGAGCGCAAGGATGTAGTTTAGATTATATTCTTTTTTACAATGATGTGCGTAATTATAGTATTGAAACACATGATGATCCTGCAGTAAAACTGCCTGAAGCCTATAGGCCAGACATTATTCAAATCAACTAAAATTCTCCCCCCTATTATAAAAAAGAAGGTCCAATGACCTTCTTTTTTATTTTAAGATACACAAAGTCGGCTCGATTACTTCTAATATAGTAACTTTGTATACATGAAGCTGAACCTAAGAGACACCTTTAACAAAGAGTTACCATCGGATCCTATTTTAGAAAATTCACGAAGACAAGTCTCAAACGCTTGCTTTTCTTTTGTGAACCCTATAAAAACGAAAGCACCTAAAATCGTACATACAGCAACTGAAGTTCAGGAGCTTTTAGGCCTAACTCAAGAAGATGCTATGTCAGATGAGTTTCTTAAAGTATTTACAGGAAACAAAATTATTAATGGAACACAGCCCTATGCCATGTGTTATGGTGGTCACCAATTTGGAAATTGGGCAGGTCAATTAGGGGATGGTAGAGCAATCAACTTAGGTGAAATAGAACACAAAAACGCAATCTGGGCAATCCAGCTAAAAGGAGCTGGACCAACTCCCTATTCAAGAACAGCAGATGGGCTAGCTGTTTTAAGATCTTCCATTAGAGAATACTTATGTAGTGAAGCTATGTTTCATCTAAACGTTCCAACAACACGCGCTTTAAGCTTGTCCTTAACCGGAGATAAAGTACTTAGAGATATTTTATACAACGGAAATCCGGCTTATGAAAAAGGTGCCGTAGTTTCTAGAGTAGCTCCAACCTTTATTCGTTTCGGAAGCTTTGAAATTTTCGCAGCACGAGAGGAAATTCCCACATTAAAAACACTACTCGACTATACTATCAACCAATTTTATTCACATTTAGGAAAACCTTCTAAGGCTGTGTATCTCGATTTTTTTAAAGAGGTTGCGGATAAAACACTTGACATGATCATTCATTGGCAACGAGTTGGTTTTGTACACGGAGTAATGAATACAGATAATATGTCTATTCTTGGTCTCACTATAGATTATGGTCCTTACGGATGGTTAGAAGGCTATGACTACAACTGGACTCCAAACACAACAGATCGTCAAAATAAAAGATACAGGTACGGAAACCAAGCCAATATGGGCTTATGGAATTTATTAAAATTAGCAAATGCTATTTATCCTCTTATTGAAGAAACAGCTCCACTTGAATCTGTTTTAGAAAATTACAAATCAGATTTCGAGAAGAAATACCACCACATGATGTGCTCAAAAATTGGTCTAGAAAACCTCATGGATACAGACCATCAATTGATTACTGAGCTTGAAAACACATTGCATTTGACCGAAACGGATATGACTATATTTTTTAGAAACCTAGGTAATATATCAAAAAATGACACGCCTGATTTAGCCTTAAAAAAAATATCTGATGCTTTTTATGATCTATCTGAAGTCAATAAAACCCATAAATCTAAATGGATTCAATGGATTGAAAATTACACTCTTAGATTAAAAAAAGAAAAAATAAGTGATCTTGACAGAAAAACCAAGATGCATCTTGTAAACCCTAAATATGTTTTAAGAAATTACATGGCTCAATTGGCAATTGATGCTGCAGATAATGCTGATTACACTTTAATTAATGAGTTATATCAATTACTAAAAAAACCATACGACGAACAACCAAATTTTAAAAAATGGTTTTCTAAACGACCTGATTGGGCAAAAAATAAAGTTGGATGCTCAATGCTATCCTGCAGCTCATAAATAATTTAATCACAACTATTATTAACACCATTATGAATCATATTACCTTATTATTTGCAAGCTTTTACGGAATGTTTGCAGTTATTTCTGGAGCTTTCGGAGCTCATGCTTTAAAAAAAGTATTATCAGAAGATCTGCTTAAAAGCTTTGAAACAGGTGTAAAATACCAAATGTATCACGCACTTGTATTATTATATATTTCAACTCAATTTAGTTTCAATAAGGCTATAGAAAATTACATTTCCTATAGTTTTATTATTGGAACCTTTTTATTTTCATTCAGTATATATGGATTGGTCTTGAGCGCAGCCAAAAACAAAAAGATAAAATTACTAGGTCCAATCACTCCTTTGGGTGGTCTTTTTTTAGTTATTGGATGGTTTTTACTTCTGGTTAATTCTTTTAATAATTTTGTTTTTTAACTAGATTAAATTTAATCATTTACTTGTTCTGTACAAGATATGTGCTAAAAACAACCTTATATGTATTTTGAAAACAAGTTTACACATATGTCATAAATCATTGTGACAATTATATTTTTATTCGTTGTAACCAAACTAAAAAGCAATGCAACGCATAAAAACTTACAACGTATTTTTCACATTATTATTTATTTCCTTAAGCATACATGCTCAATTAGACGAGGACTACTTCGAGAAATTGAGAACAGAAAAAGTTATTTCGCATAATTCTGTCAACTGGGTTCAATTCGGTCCCGGAATGGCTGGTTATTGTGAGCATTTCTGGATCCATCCTACAGATGATAATTACATGTACCAGAGTCCAGATATGTTTGATTCCTATTACACACCTGACGGCGGAGACACTTGGAACACACTTAAAGATAGTGACGGAACAGGCCAACTCATGAAAAGAGTTCGAGATATCACCTTCTCCCATCAAGATGAAAACTTTGGATATGCAATTGACACAAGAGGAAACCTTTTAAAAACTACAGATAAAGGTAAAAATTGGATATTACAACCAATTGATTTTGGCGGAAGACACTCCAAGTTAGTAGTTGACCCAACCGATGATGATATATGGTATATAGGTGCCGGAACTTTTTGGGACGTAAAAGAATATCACAGAAGCGTTAACAATATTCAAGGTCATGTCTATCAATATGCCGAATACGGTCACGTTTATAAAAGTACAGATAAGGGTGAAACATGGACAAAAATTACCGCTGGCTTACCTTCTACTTTAGATGTTGCACAAATTGTAATAGACCCCTCCAATACAAACAGAATCGTACTCATAGCTAAAAGTGGCTTATATATTAGCGATAACCAAGGAATCAATTGGACAAAAAGTACAAACAACGGTTTGCCTAACAACCTACCAAAAGATCTTACTTCTTATTACAATCCTGACACCAACGAATTCATTTTGTATTTGGTTGAGCAAGCAGTTTATTCTCCGTCTGGAACCACAATTTCATCAACAGGTGGAATTTTTAAAAGTACAGATTCCGGAAATTCATGGTCTAGCATAACAGGTAACTTAGCTTTGGATTTAACACAAGTAACGAACCACAGTACTCGAGATAAATATTATAAAACAGTAGCCTTTTGGTTAGAAGAAGAGAAATCATACATCCAAACCGAATACCCAGATTACCCAACTTCCATCTTACCCAACTACAACAGGATTGTTGTAAATCCCTTAAATAAAAATGAAATTTATATTGGTAACAACGTAAAACATGATAAGTCTTTTGGACCTGGCGATATCTGGAAAACCGAAGATGGTGGTACCACATGGTTTCCTTGTGCGAAAACAGGTCCGTACTGGTCTGAACAAAAAAACAAAGATTATTGGGATAGTCGCTCCGTATCCATGGAAGTAAACACAAAATTTGCGCATTTACAACCAGAAATTGACAGAAACCAAGAAACATGGGGGAATCGATTTTTAAACATCAACTCTCAAGGACATGTGTTCATTTGTTTGGATCAACAAATTTTAAAATCCACCAATAACGGAACCAGCTGGGAACAAATTGACGACAAAGAAACAACAGAAGATAGTGGACATTGGATCGGTAGAGGGGGTAGTAATTTACCAGGTAGGTTTATGCTACTCGAAACAGGAGTTACAGATAGAAAACTATTTTGTAGTGGAGAACATGGCTTATGGGAATCTGCTCCATTAGGTGATTATCCGAATGACACCAAAATAGCCGTAAAACAACTAGAAGGTCAAGTAAATGAAGGAGGAGCACATTCAACAGCTACAGTGGCCGTGGACCCTAAGAACCCAGATATAATTTACACTTTACAATTCAGGCAATCGCACCGAGGCTATTTTAGAAAATCAATTGACGCAGGTAAAACCTGGACCAATATCTCTCAACCCCTAGTGTACCCTGACACTGACATATCTGGTGATAACTTATTTCAATACTCATTACTTGTAGATTATAACGATACTGATAATATTTATTTTACGTCTATAGCAAATCCTATTGCAGAAGTTTCTTCCTCTAAGCAGCCAGAGGATTTTACCGATACAGGAGTTTACAAAAGTACAGATGGCGGATATACTTGGACAATAGAAAATAATGGCTTACCTAGTGATGCTTCCGTAAGACGATTGAAAATGGATCCAAAAAATCCTGATATCCTCTATGCAGCCTTAAATATTGGAAAAAACGGAGGTAATGGAGGCTTATACAAATCCATCGATAAAGCTTCAACATGGACAGAAATAAACATCCCTGAAAACATAAAAGCTGTAAACAATGTGTTCATCGACAGAAATACTGCTCATATTTTTATTTCCTGTGGAGATGAGGAAGGAGAACTTAATGCAGGTGGAGTTTGGGTAAGTAAAGACAACGGTACTACTTGGAGTAAAATTTTTGACATGCCTTATGTATGGCAAACGGAAGTATCTCCGGTCAACTCTAATATTATTCTAGTAAATGTACCATTACAACATGAAAATAGAGGATCGTACCCCATAAATCCTGGGGCTTATATGTCCCGAGATGCCGGACTAACTTGGTATAAAATAAACAACAATATTGGAAGGCCTGATCACATTACTGACTTAAAACCTGACCCTGTGGATGAAGATGTTATCTGGTGCGCTCACTTTGGTCAATCTTGGAGTAAAGCAACAATTAACACCGCTCTATTTCAAGAAGACATAAATTTTGTAAACTTTAAGAACACGATTAACCCAAGTCTAACAATTCCAATAGAAATCGAATATAACACATTAGAAGATCGTCTTTTGGTAGCCATATTAAACTCTCCTACCGGAAAATGGCTAGGAAACGCAAAACAAAATGTATCCGCAGAAAACTCTTCAACTATTTTAAATATTTCTTTATCCGAACTACCAGAAATAGCAGAGGATTACACCGTTTCTATTTCTATCAGACCTGTTGGTGGCTCATCACCTGAATCAGATATCGTAAACAAAAAAGAATTCTTGGATATCACTGATGATGAATTATCAGTAACGTATACTGAAAAACCACGAATAAATATCTTCCCAAACCCGGCAAAAGAAGTCCTTTTCATAAAAGGAAATCATTCGACCTATCCTTGGAAAATTTACAATATGTTTGGCACACTTGTTCTAGAAGGCAATGGGAATACGATAGACATCTCAAGCCTATCATTAAATATATATCTTTTAAAAATAGAAGAAAAAACATTTAAATTTCAAAAACTGTAATAAAAAAAGGTTCAAACTGTTAGTTTGAACCTTTTTTCTTTTTAATAGAAGATTTACACATTGAATCTAAAATTCATAATATCACCGTCCTCTACTATATACTCTTTTCCTTCAACCCCTAGTTTTCCAGCCTCTTTAACTTTAACTTCCGAACCAAGTTCTATATAATCCTTGTATTTAATTACCTCAGCTCTAATAAAACCTTTTTCAAAATCAGTATGGATTACACCAGCCGCTTGAGGTGCCGAATCTCCAATATTTATTGTCCAAGCTCTTACTTCTTTAACTCCTACAGTAAAATAAGTTTGCAGGTTTAACAATTTATAAGCTGAACGAATTAATTTAGCAGATCCTGGCTCATCTAAACCTATATCCTCTAAAAACACTTGACGCTCTTCATAATCATCCAATTCATTAATATCAGCCTCTGTTCCAACGGCTAACACAACAATTTCAGCGTTTTCATCTTTAACTGCTTGTTTCACTCTATCTACATAATCATTTCCTGAAACTGCAGCACTTTCATCTACATTACAAACATACATAACAGGTTTTGATGTAATAAACTGCATAGGAGCTACGTACTCCATTTCTTTTTCTGTAAACTCTAAAGTTCTAACCGATTTTCCTTCTAAAAGAACTTCTTGAATTCTAGTCAAAACATCAAACTCGGCTTGTGCTTCTTTATTACCTGTTTTAGCATTTCGTTTTACACGTTCTAGCCTTTTCTCAACAGTTTCTAAATCTTTTAATTGTAATTCGATATCGATAGTTTCTTTATCTCTTACAGGATCTACAGAAGCATCAACATGCACAATATTGTCATTATCAAAACAACGCAATACATGAATAATCGCATCTGTTTCTCTAATATTACCTAAAAACTGATTTCCTAAACCTTCTCCTTTACTGGCTCCCTTTACCAAACCAGCAATATCAACAATCTCAACAGTAGCGGGAACAACACGTTCTGGATTTACCATTCCTTCCAACGTTGCAACTCTTGAGTCTGGTACATTTACCACCCCAATATTTGGCTCAATAGTACAAAAAGGGAAGTTTGCACTTTGTGCTTTTGCATTTGATAAACAATTAAATAAAGTTGATTTTCCTACATTAGGTAATCCTACAATTCCTGCTTTCATGTTATAAATTTTATTAGACCTACTAAAAACACTTTAATATGAGATCTTTTTATTCTTGTTAAGAGGTTGCAAATGTAATCATTTCTTGAAATTTTATTCAAAAAATAAAACCCTCATTTTCAAATATTTTATAATAAAAATCCCGCTATACAAATGTATAGCGGGATTTTTTATTTTTATTTACCTGAAAATTACTCTCCGTGCATAAATGCTTTTTTTCCTAAAAGCTCTTCTTCTGTTTCTACGATATCATCATCAGGAACACAACAGTCTACTGGACAAACAGCAGCACATTGTGGCTCATCATGAAATCCTTTACATTCTGTACATTTATCTGGTACAATAAAATAAACCTCATCATCTACAGCCTCTTGATCTTCATCTGCATTTGCTTTTGTTCCGTTAGGTAATACGATATCTCCAGATAGTTCTGTACCATCTGAATAACGCCAATCTTCTGCACCTTCGTAAATTGCATTGTTTGGACATTCTGGCTCACAAGCCCCACAGTTAATACATTCGTCTGTTATTATAATTGCCATTGTTGTAATTTCTTAAATTGTGAAACGCAAAAATAAAAAAAAGTTTCTTAAATATCTATCCGTTTTATGATAAAAGACAGCTTTTTTAAACCCTATGCCTTGTTTAGTATCAATCTAAAAAAAGCTTCTCATTACAGAAGCTTTTTCATTTTCCTATTAATAAGTTTATTTACTTTCAAAAACCCCTGCATTCAAATCACGCAAGGCTTGGATTTTATCTTTAGAATTTACTACCAAAGAAACATTGTAATTGCTTCCTCCATAAGAAATCATTCGAATAGGAATATTAGTCAGACTATTAAATATAGCAGCACTACCTCCTTTTTGTTTTTCAGAAAAATCTCCTGCCAAACAAATAATACTCAAGTCTGAATCAACTTTTACACTTCCTATATCTTCTAGTTCTTTTACAATTTCTTCTAAATAAGTAGCATCATCAATTGTCAACGACACAGCTACTTCAGAAGTCGTAATCATGTCAATAGAAGTTTTAAATTTTTCAAATACCTCGAAAATATTTTTTAAGAAACCATAGGCCATTAGCATTCGGTACGATTTAATTCTTATCGCAGTAATTCCATCTTTTGCAGCAATGGCTCTCACTTTATTTGGCACTTCACAATTTCTAATAATTGTACCTGCAGATTCAGGATTAAAAGTATCTTTTAAAAGTACCGGTACATTTTTCTCTTTTGCGGGAATTACACTTTGCGGATGTAATATCTTAGCTCCAAAATAAGCTAACTCAGCTGCCTCATCAAAAGAAATTTCTTTCAATGAAAACGTTTTATCCACATATCTAGGATCATTGTTATGCATCCCATCAATATCAGTCCATATTTGAATCTCTTCTGCTACAATTGCAGCTCCAATCAACGAAGCAGAATAATCACTTCCTCCTCTCTTCAGATTATCTATATCTCCCAAATGACTCAAACAAATATACCCTTGGGTAATAAATATGTTTGTATCCTCATTGGCTTTGATAATTTCTCCTAAGCTCTCTGTAATAAAATCTGAATCAGGCTCCCCAGCTTCATCAATTCGCATAAAATCAAAAGCAGAAAGCAAACTCGCTGGTGTATTAATTTCATTCAAATACATAGAGAACATATTTGTAGATAAAATCTCTCCTTGAGCTACAATAATCTTTTCAATTGCCTCAATAATTTCAACAGAACCTTCATGAGCATATGATTTTATGAAATCAAAACGCTCTTCAATAAAAGCGCTTGCAGTATTTTTAACAGTTTCAGTTGCAAACAATCCTTCAATTACTTTTTTATAACGATCAATCATCATATCAATAATTGAATTCGCCTCTTCAAAATTAGAAGCTCCAATTGCATCTGTGATTTGATGTAAGACATTCGTAGTTTGAGACATTGCCGATAAAACAACAATTTTTTGTCCTTTGATATTAGAAACAATTTTTGCTACTTCCTTTATACTTTCAGGACTTCCTACAGAAGTTCCACCAAATTTTAATACTTTCATTTTGATTTTATTTAAATTCATTCAAATGCTCTAAGCCTCCCCTATTGAAATAGTTATAACTACCAAGCTAAAATGTTTCGCAAAAATCCTCCAATTGTTAATTTGCAGCAAAAAATTATAATATATTTACACTTTATTACAAATTGTTTAAAATTAAACACGCCATGAAAACTATTCAAGAATCGGTAGAAAGCATCATCAGAAAAACGCCTTTTTATGAAGAAGCTTTAAATGACAAATTAATCAATGTTTCCTCTTTGGCCCGTGCCATTCAAGAAGATGTTGAGAGTGACCTTGGTAAAGAGGTGAAGTCAGGAGCAATTATGATGGCAATCAATAGACTTTCTCCTTCGAACCTTTTAAGAATCAGAAAAAACATTCGAAAATTTACTTTTTCACTTGGCGACTTTATTGTACGTTCTAACCTATGTAACTTCACTTATAAAAATACACCAACCTTATTAAGGTCCATTACCTCTTTATTGAATGTAATTGGAGATGATAAAGATTATTTTTTTACAATATCACAAGGAATTTTCGAAACTAATATTGTAACAAGTAAAAACCTAGAAGAGCAGGTTAAAGAATTATTTGCTAAAGAAATTTTAATCTATGGACACAACGAATTGGCTTCTATCACAATTAAACTGCCAAAAACTAATGTTGAACAATCTGGAGTTTATTATTTTATTTTAAAACAATTGGCATGGGCAGGAATTTCAGTTCAAGAAATTATTTCTACTACACATGAAATGACTATTGTAGTAAAAGAAGAAGATGTAAATAACACATTTTCTATTTTGATTGACATGAAGAAAAAATAAATACTATGAAAGATATTTTTGACGAAAAAATAAGCAAGGAAGTCATTTCAAGAATTGAAAAACTAAAACATGACACTGCTCCTGTTTGGGGTAAAATGAATGTTGCACAAATGCTTGCTCACTGCTGTGTTACCTACGAGTTTATTTACGAGAAAAAACACACCAAACCAAATAAATTTAAGGCACTGATGTTGAATTTATTTGTGAAAAATATAGTTGTTGGTGAAAAACCATACAAAACAAATAGCAGAACAGCGCCTGAATTTCTAATATCTGATCTTAGGGACTTTAATACCGAAAAAGAAAGATTGATTCAGTATATTCAAAAAACACAAGAGTTAGGAGCAACTTATTTCAACAATAAAGAATCACATTCTTTTGGAGCTTTAAATGCACGTGAATGGAATAATATGTTTTATAAGCATCTAGACCACCATCTACATCAATTTTCAGTTTAACCTATAAGGCATTCATTTAATGAGTGCTTTTTTTTTGAAAATAAACCATTTGTTATAATTAAAACCAAATGTCTTGCTAAAATCTAGAAACAATAACGTTCATCTAGTTAAAGTCTAGTTGATAGTTCTTTGAATTATTGATTTTTATTGAAATTTGTAATTGATAATGTGACATAAACATCAATAATTATAATTTTATGAAAACAATAAAAAGCCTATTCATTGGAGCTTTATTGCCCTTAGCAATTTCTTGTTCAAGTGTAACGTCTAATTCAACTGCTGAAAATTCTAAACAAACAGAAAAAGAGGATAAAGGATTTCCTTTTGAAATTCTACATGAAAAACCAAACATCAAGTTAAGTCATGCTATGGAACGAAACTATGATGCGTATATGGGAATTCAACCAAAGTACAATGAACTTTACACTCAATTTAAATATACCGAGTTAAAAGGATTGGATTACAGTAACCATGATGGAACCATAACGCGTAGAGATCCTTCAAAGGTAATTTTTGAAAATGGCAAATATTATGTTTGGTATACACACAGACAAACACCAACTTCACCAAAAGGAGCTAAACTTAGCACCGAAACAATACCTTCAAGCGACTGGGATTTATGCGATATCTGGTATGCAACTAGTAAAGATGGCTTTACTTGGGAGGAACAAGGAGTTGCTGTGCCAAGACCTCCGAAACCAAATGTTGGATGGAGATCGGTTGCCACTACAGATATTTTAAAATGGAAAGGAAAATATTATTTATACTATCAAGGTTTTCAAGAAGCTAGCGGGAAACGTGGTGATGATTGCCCTGTAGCTGTTTCTTATTCAGATTCTCCAGATGGTCCTTGGACACCATATAACAAAATTGTAATTCCAAACGGAGCACCAGGTCAATGGGATCAATACTCTATTCATGATCCTTACCCTTTAGTGTACAAAGGGAAAATATATTTATATTATAAGTCAGATTATGGAGTTAAAGGTGATTTGATTAGAATGCAAGGTCTTGCCACAGCAGACAACCCTCTAGGTCCATTTACTAAATATGCACAAAACCCAGTTATTAATTCTGGTCATGAAACAACTTTGTTTCCATTTAAGGAAGGAATTGCCGCATTAGTTATTAGAGATGGTAATGAACATAACACCATTCAATATGCAAAAGACGGAATTAACTTTGATATTGCTTCCATAACAGAATTAATGCCTAATGCAGGGGGACCATTTATTCCTGATGCTTTTACAGATACTAAAGATGGTAGAGGTATTACTTGGGGAATTTCTCATTTTACAGCGGTTAATGGTTGGAAAACAAATCACTCTATTCTTACAAGGTTTGATTGCGACTTAAGTCAAGACATCAATGATCCTGGGATGAAGAAAAACCATGTTTACTACAAGCCAGAACATTATTTTAAACATGGTTTAAACGGCGCTCAAAAGAAAAGAATTGCTGAAGAAAATAAAATTTTACAAGCTCAATAAATAAACTTATGAAAAACAGTATCACCGCATTACTCTTTTTATTTAATGTTTTTTTTCTACTAGCAGATCCTCCTAACCCTCCTATTGGAAAACGATGGATTCTTAACGAAACCTTTTCTGATGAGTTCAATGGTACCGCTTTAGACAGTAATAAATGGTACGATTATCATCCAAAATGGATTGGTAGAGAACCTGGAATATTTTTACCCTCACAGGTCTCTGTTGGTGGTGGCTATATGAAAATCACAGGAAAAAAACTTAAAAAAGACACTATTGTAAAGGCTTATGGTAGAGAATTAACTTTCAATATTGCAGGTGGTGCTGTTATTTCAAAAAGTAATGATGCTTTTTATGGTTACTACGAATGTAAATTCAAGGCAGCCAAAACAACTATGTCTACAACTTTTTGGCTATCTACAAACCAAAGAGCTGAAGGGCCTAATGGTTGTGATAATTATGGTTTAGAATTAGATATTCAGGAATGTATTGGAAGAACTGGCGATTTTAATGGAAGCTATTTTGCACAAGGAATGAATTCAAACTCTCATTTTTGGTATACAGATTGTGAAAAGAAAAAACATGATTTACGAGCACCTCAATCCAAAATAAAAACAAAAACGTTACCTTCAGATGACTTTTACACATATGGAGGTTGGTGGCATGATGCAAGTAAAGTAAGTTACTATGTTGATGATCGTAAGGTAAAATCCGTTCAATTTTATTCAGATATAAAAGAAAAACCGTTTGATCAACCAATGCATGTGAATTTAGTTTCTGAAACCTATCCTTTTCCTTGGATTGAACTGCCTAATGAGAAAGAATTGGCGGATCCTTCAAAAAACACCTGTCTTTATGATTGGGTTAGAGCTTATACTTTGGTAGATATTGATGAGAAAGTAAAAAAAGTAAGTTACCCTAATAAAAATCTTTTCAACGCAAACATTTATTTCAACGTAAAACCGGAAATAATACATGCGAAGAATGGAATTGAAACAAGTTATATCTATAAAGCAAATAGCAATTGTGAATTATTTATCAAAATTATTGATTCCAATAAAAAAGTAGTTTTTCAATCCAAAGAAAAACTCTTGGCTGGTCATGGTCATAAAGCACTGTCTATCTCTAAATTTGATAAATTAAAAAACAACCAGAGATTCACAATCAAACTGATCGTAAAAGAGCAACATCAGAAAAAAGCGTTGACTCAAGATGAATTCAACTTTACCTTCAAAAAATAAGCTTATGGATAGTCTTAATCCTTTAAAATACACATTACTGCTATTTATCAGCACCATAATTTCTGGCTCTGCACAAGAAATAGATTTTTCTTTTCAAAACCCAAAACTTCCGGCAGAAAAAAGAGCTGAAATTTTAGTTTCTCAGATGACAAATGAGGAAAAGCTAAAACAGCTTTTAAGTAGTGCACCAGCTATAGAAAGATTACAAATTCCGAGTTATGATTGGTGGAACGAAGCATTGCATGGTGTTGCCAGAAATGGAAAAGCTACCATTTTCCCTCAAGGAATTGCCATTGGGGCTTCTTTTGACCCCGAACTAGCCCACCGAGTTTCTTCGGCCATCTCTACCGAAGCAAGAGCGAAGTATGAAATATCTCAAAATATGGGAAACAGAGGAAAATATGCCGGATTAACATTTTGGACTCCTAATGTAAATATATTCAGAGATCCTAGATGGGGACGAGGTCAAGAAACATATGGTGAAGACCCATACTTAATGTCTAAAATGGGGGTAGCCTTTGTCAAAGGATTACAAGGAGATAATAGCAACTATTTGAAGTCTGCAGCTTGTGCTAAACATTTTGCCGTACATTCTGGTCCTGAAGAATTACGTCATCATTTCAATGCAGAACCAACTAAGCAAGATTTATATGAAACTTACCTACCTGCATTTGAAGCCTTAATTAAAGAAGCGAAGGTGGAAGGAGTTATGAGTGCTTATAACGCTGTATATGGCAAAGCAGCCTCAGGAAGTGAATTTCTACTAAAAGAAATACTACGAGAGGATTGGAATTTTGATGGTTATATTGTTTCTGATTGCGGAGCAATTAACGACATTTTTAAAGGACATAAAACTGCTAAAACCAAAGAAGAGGCGGCTGCTATTGCTCTAATGGCTGGTGTCAACCTAAACTGTGGCTTCACTTATAAATTCTTAGGAAAAGCCCTTGAACAAGGATTGATCTCGGAAAGCTTATTAAACGAAAGAACAGAGCAACTTTTTAAAACTAGATTTAGACTTGGTATTCTTGACAAAGAAAACAGTGAAAACCCATACAGTTCAATTGGTGCGGATAAAATTCATTGTGATGCACATATAGCTTTAGCTAGAGAAGCAGCACAAAAATCAATAGTTCTTTTAAAAAACGAAAACAACACACTTCCACTCTCAAAAAACATTCGCGTTCCTTATGTTACAGGTCCTTTTGCAAATTCTGCTGACGTGTTAATGGGGAATTATTATGGAGTTAGCCCCAATTTAGTAACAGTTCTAGAAGGAATTGCAGATGCTGTTTCTTTAGGAACCTCATTAAACTACAGAAGTGGAGCATTGCCGTTTCAAAAAAACTTAAACCCTTTAAATTATGCACCTGTGGTTGTAGGTATGTCCGATGCTACCATATGTGTTGTGGGAATTTCTGCAGATATGGAAGGAGAAGAAGTGGATGCTATCGCATCGCCAAGTAAAGGAGATCGTAAGGATTTAAAACTTCCACAAAACCAAATAGAATACATAAAAACTATGATTCAAAAGAAAAAGGACAAACCTTTAATTTTGGTAATTGCAAGTGGTAGTGCTGTTTCGTTAGAAGGTATTGAGGAAGGCTGTGATGCTATTTTACAAATGTGGTACCCTGGTGAACAAGGTGGAAATGCAGTTGCAGATGTATTATTTGGAAACATCTCTCCTTCGGGCCATCTTCCGATAACTTTTCCTAAAAATGTAGAACAACTACCTCCTTTTGAAGACTATTCTATGCAGGGTCGTACTTATAAGTACATGACAAAAGAACCTATGTTTCCATTTGGTTTTGGACTTACCTACTCTAGCACCTCTTTTGATTCATTAAAAATTGAAACCTCGAAACTTAGAAAAAATAAAAATCTAG
This sequence comes from Flavicella sp. IMCC45537, assembly GCF_057197705.1. NCBI lineage: Bacteria > Pseudomonadati > Bacteroidota > Flavobacteriia > Flavobacteriales > Flavobacteriaceae > Flavicella > Flavicella sp. IMCC45537. Next base: position 336,692 of record NZ_CM170067.1, on the reverse strand, counting down.
AATTTTCTTTACAGGTAAGTAACACGGGAGATTATGATATCGATGAGGTAGTTCAAGTATACATCAGTCCAATTCATAACAATGATAATTTGCCACAAACTAGTCTTAAAGGTTTTCAAAGAGTTTCACTTAACAAAGGAGAATCAAAAAAACTAAACTTCACTATTGCCTCTGAAGACTTAAAAGTAATCAATAGCAAAGGTGAAAAAATATGGAAAAAGGGACGTTACAAAATAATTATTGGAAACTCCTCACCTTCCGAACTAAGTCAAAAATTAGGAGCTGCAATACCACAAACAGCCGAGATTCAGTTAAAATAAAGTTTAAATAAACCAATAAAAGCTCCACAGTATCCATTGGAGCTTTTTTTTGGACATTTGTTACGCTAATAAAACCAATGCTTTCAATGCTATCTCATAATTTGTAGTTAATTTGTTTTCAAATAATCTACAACCTACTAATATTCAACAATGAGAATTAGCATTACCTTTATCCTCCTTTTAATAGGACTTGCCTCTTGTAAACAACAAAACCAACCTACTCAAAAACATCAAAAGAGTGATTATAATGAGATCTCTTTTCCTAAACTAGAGCGATCAAAACAAACAAGTTTCTACAATGAAAAACTTAGCTCACAGATTTTAGTAGAACCAGGTTATTACGTTTGGGGCTTAAGTGTAGTGAATTGGAACGGAAAATACCATGCTTATTACTCTAGGTGGAAAAAAGAACACCAGCACAAAGGTTGGATGACGCATTGCGAAATTGCCCATGCAATTTCTGATAGCCCAATGGGACCTTTTAAATTTCAAAATGTGGTTTTAAAAGCGAAAAAACAAGGTGGTTGGGATATCAACAATTCACACAATCCATATGCGGTTGTTGCCGAAGGAAAAATACATTTGTACTATATTGCGAATAACATCAAATCATTTTTACCAGCGAAGAACGGAAATACAACCTACCCTTCTTCTGAATGGTTAGAAAACAATAGAACTATTTTAAGAGAAAGTCAATGTATAGGTGTTGCAAGTGCAGACAATCCTGAAGGTCCTTTTATCAGATCTGAAAAAATAGTAGTTGCCCCAGATAATGAGAAATTTAAAAAAATCGCAGTAAATCCAGCCGTAATATATAAAGATGGACTCTATTATATGATTATGAAAGGAGATGATATGGCTCATAAAAAACCGTTTCGTATTCAGTTAGTAGGAAGTTCAAAAAATCCTGATGGCCCTTTTGATTTTAATCCAAAGCCAGTGTACGATAAAGCCCAAACGGAAGATGCATGCTTTTGGTATGACCAAACTCTAAAGAAACATTTTATGGTATGTCATGTAATGGGAAAAAATGAATTGGCCTTATTTAGTTCTGACAATGGTTTCGATTGGCAACCAGACGAACGTAAAGTGTTCATGAAAAAAGAATTTGTACTTGATAATGGTAGCATATGGAAACCTAAAAGAGTAGAAAGACCTTTTGTGTTAACAAACGATAAAGGTCAACCTTTAATGTTGTATGTAGCTGTCTACGACAATAATGTAAATGGAAACATTGCCATTCCAATAGAGTTTAATAAATCAGCAAAAAAATAAAAATGAAAAACTTAATCACAATTGCCATACTTGTATCGCTACTGCACAGTTGTAAGCAAGCACCCGTTGAGCAGGAACCAGAAATAAAGAATGTTTTGTTTATACTAGCCGATGATTATGGCTACAACGATTTAAGCTTAAGAAATGATAGTTTTTATGAAACTCCGAACATTGATAAAATAGCTAAAGAAGGAACTATTTTTAATGAAGGGTATGCAACCTGTCAAGTATGCAGTCCTTCAAGGGCAAGTATTTTAAATGGAAAATTCCCAGCAAGACATGGTATCACCGACTGGATTGGTGCTAGATCTGGTGAAAAATGGAGAGAAAAAAAGCGCTATTCTAAATTACTTCCAGCAGCATACAAACACAATTTAGAACATAAAGACATTACTTTACCCGAAGCATTAAAAAAAGAAGGTTATACAACTTTCTTCGCAGGAAAATGGCATCTTGGAGAAAAAGGTTCTTGGCCTGAAGACCATGGTTTTGATATTAATATTGGTGGTTTTGATGCGGGTGGTCCGAGAGGAGGTTACTTTTCTCCCTGGAAGAATCCTAATTTAGAAAACAAAAAGGACGGAGAAAACCTAAGCATGAGGCTAGCAGAAGAAACTGTAAATTTTATGAAGACACATAAAAACGAAAAATTCTTTGCCTATCTTTCTTTTTATGCAGTACACGGAGCTATCCAAACGACACAATCAAAATGGAAAAAATACCGAGAAAAAGCAGAAAAAAACGGCATTGATGAAACAGGCTTCAAAATGGCCAAATACTTGCCGATAAGACAGGTTCAAGACAACCCAATCTATGGTGGCTTGGTAGAATCTATGGATGATGCTGTTGGAAGAGTAATGCAAGGTTTAAAAGAACTTGGTTTGGATCAAAACACATTGGTAGTATTTACCTCAGATAATGGAGGTGTTTCGGCTGGAGATTCCTTTTCTACATCTAATCTTCCCTTGCGTGGTGGTAAGGGGTATCAATTTGAAGGAGGAATTAGAGAGCCTTATTTTATAAAAGTCCCTTGGCTAAAAAACACCGTTAAACTAAGTAATACGCCAGTATCCGGAACAGATTTCTACCCAACTATTTTAGATTTGGTTGGAGCAAAATTGCGTCCCTCAGAACACCAAGATGGTGTAAGTCTATTGCCTATTTTAAAGGGAGGAAAAATTGAAGAAAGACCACTGATATGGCACTATCCTCATTATGGAAACCAAGGAGGAGAACCTTCCTCAGTCATTAGAAAAGGAAATTGGAAACTTATTCATTATTACGAAGACGGAAGAAAAGAACTTTATAATATAAAGGACGATATTTCTGAAAAAAACAACGTAATCTTACAAAACGAGCAAATTGCGCATAAATTAGATAAGGAGCTATTTGACTATTTAAAAAATGTTAACGCTAATTTCCCTGAAAAAGATCCAAATTACAATGAAGAGATGGAACAAAAGCATTTACATAAAATAGCCACTAAAAAACTTAAATCATTAGAAAAACAAAGACTTGGATTTTTAGATAAAAATTTCGACCCCAAAAATAATTGGTGGGGAAGTTTGATTACAATAGATTGAGCCAACTACAAATTCTAATTTACGCCTCCTAAACTTTATTGTTTTGGAGGCGTTTTCATTTAAGATGAATATATACCCATATTTTACCCCTTTCAGAAATAAAAAAGAACATATGTACAACGCAAAAATCAATATCTCTTCGTGATAATTACTTTTCTTAAGTAGCTTTGAATAAACCCAAAAAAAATATTGATGCGACATTTCTTGTTTTGTTTGAATCTATTTATTTGTATGACATTTTCTAATATTGTGAATTCACAGATTGTCTTACTTGGAGACAACCCTCCTGAAAAGAATTTATTTGATGGAGATTTTCAGTTAATAAAAGGGTATTGGAGGAAAGCGCAACAGTCCCCTTTCTGGAAAACAACAGTAGTTGAAGGCAAAGAAAAAATGGGGCTGCATAAAGGTACCATGTTTAGCATGAACCCTATTGGTATTGCAGAGTCAAAAATATTGAATGGAAATAAAAAATATCAAACTGTAAAAGTAGGAGATAAATTCCGTTGGAGTTTCGGTGCAGATTTGGAATACATAAGTTCAGGATCGATTAGCCTTGAACTAGTATTCGGAAACAATGCAGTAATGTTAAAAGAGAAAGCTTCACTCATCGGCTCTGACAAAAAAACTGAACACTTTAAAGGTGTTTATCACGCTACCGAAACTGATGCTAAAAATGGACTGCCTTTTGTGAGGGCAACTTTTTATTCTAGTGAAGAGGTTAAGGTTTACCTACATTATGTAAATATCAGTATAGAAGATCCCTTATTCGAAGGGCCTAAATTAAAAATCACCAATTCATCAAATGATATTCAACTCCATTGGACGGATTATAAAAAGGCAAACTATAAAATTTACCGTAGTATATACGGAAGTAATAGTTACAAAAAGATTGGAACTACTAACGAATTTCAATTTACTGACAACAACTTTATCAATGGTATTAAGTATTGCTATGTTATAACCAGAGATGACACATCTCAAATTGCTTCTAATACGATAGATGCTACTAGAAAAGATACAATACCTCCTACCCCTCCGAAGAATATTAATACTGAAATTTTTGATACTGAGATTAAAATAAACTGGACTAAAAGCAATTCGATAGACGTAAAAAACTATGCCCTTTATAGAGGAGATGCCAATGGAGAGCATCTAAGAGAAATTGCGCATGATCTCACCAAAACACATTATACTGACTACACTCCCAAAAAAGAAGTACCAAATACCTATGTTATTTATGCCTATGACTATAGCGGAAACAAAAGTTTAGCCTCCAAACCAATACAAGCATCTGTAAACTCTAAACTGGGAACGTCTTTCAGCGATTTAATTCTTCCCATGCCAATTCATAAATCCTTACAGGAAAATATATGGGGAGCAAAAGGGGTCGTTCCGAGAGATCCTGATAACGGAATTGAAGACTCTGATTGGACGTACTGGGGTGGAACACCTGTTAAAGGAAAGGATGGTAAGTTTCATATGAATATAACCCGATGGCCCGCTAATGCGACCAAAGGACATTGGGAATGGCCTAATTCAACGGTTGCTCATGTAATTTCAAATACACCAACCGGCCCTTACAAAATCAAAAAAAATATTACTTACGAATACCACAATGGTAAAGGACACAACCCTGATATCATTAAACTAAATGATGGTTCCTTTTTGCTTTATTCACTAATTGACTGGGAGGCTACTTTATTCTCCTCTAAAACAATAAATGGTCCGTGGAAAAGATTGGGCATTATGGAAGTTGATTGGGAATCATCACATGAAACACCAGAGCTGAGCTATCGATTTTATAGAAACTTGTCAGGAGTTCACTTACCTAACAATAAATTCTTATTTGTAACCAAAGCCGGTGCCATGATGATGAGTGAAAACAATAATCCACTTGGGCCATATAGAGTAATTACAAAAGCAATAAAAGGCAACAGCATTATACCTGAAAAATATAGAAATTCGAATTATGAAGACCCTGTTTTATGGAAGGACGAAGTACAATATCATATGATTATCAATGCTTTCTGGGACTACCGTGCAATTTACTTACGCTCACCAGATGGAATACATTGGAAATTTAATTCAGGAACTGCCTATACACCCGATAACACTTCTTATGTAGATGGTACGAGAACCCATTGGTATAAATTAGAAAGACCACACGTTTTACAAGATTCCTATGGACGTGCGACTCATTTGTCATTAGCTGTAATAGATGTACCTAAAGCAGATGATTTAGCAAAAGACAACCATAACTCTAAGAATATTATTTTACCGCTCGTCCTTAACCGACGAATGGAACTCTTAAATAAAAAGAAAATCACTTCTAAAACCAAAACCATAAAAGTAAAAATTCTTTCAGAATATGGCTTTGATGCCCAAACTGATATCGACCTCTCTACCATCCGATTTGGAGCGAATGAAGTAGTAGATTTTGGAAAGGGTTGTAAAGTCAAAAAAACAAAAAATAAGGGTAAAGATTTAATTATTGAATTTAATGCAACAGGAAACGGATTGACAGATACTAATTTTGTGGGAAAACTGATAGGAAAAACAAACTCTGGAGAATTATTAGTTGGATATACCAAACTGAAATTTTTACCGACCCAACATTCCAAGTAATAACTAATACAAAACACAAATACTTTAATCATTTAAAACTCATGAAACACACAATAAAAATCTACCTAACCGTAATCTCATTCATATTAGCAGGTACTTCAGCCATAGCTACAGAGATATCGGTAAAAAAAACAAAAGGAAACACTAGCTATGTCAAATTTAAAAATGCAATCTCTAAAGCCAAGAATGGTGACGAAATTCTTGTAGATTTAGATATTACCTTTAGTAATAAAGACCCTAAAATTGCAATTACAAAGCACCTAACTATAAAAGGAGCACAACGAAAAAATAAATTCAGTCTACTAAGAGAATCAAAATTTAAAAACACTTCAAATAGTTCGATTCTTGCGATTCACACGGATAATTTTCATTTAGAAAACTTGATTATCTCGATAAAAAAAGGGCAAGGTTACAAAGCCATTGAAATAGGTAAAAACTCGCAAGACTTAAAACTTTATCAAAATTTTTCATTTAAAAACTGTGACTTTCTACAATCAGATGTTCATTATTCAGCAAGAGGATTATTCTTTCAAGGAAAATTTAAAAATGTTTTAATCGAAAACTGCAAATTCAATTATTGGTTTAGTATTGTTGCCAGAGACTGTCCCGTTCTCGATGGTTTCAGAATCTCACATTGTGAATTTTTTAATGGTAGCCACCAAATATCATTTGATGGTGCCTTATTAGATGAACCAGATCCCACCTATGGCTTAGAAATAAGTTTAGAAAAACATGAAAATATTATTATCGAAAATAATAGATTTAACCTTACTGAATCTTTTAATATCGCATTAGCTTATACTAAAAATGTGATCATCAGAAATAATATATTGGAAGGTGGTAGTCATGTAAAATATTCTCAACCGATACACCTAGAAGACCGTTGTAGTAATATTGAAATTATCGGTAACACCATGAAAAGTAAACAAACAGGGATTCTGCTTTTCTCAACAGGTAAAGTAGGGCACGGTCAAGGAAAGAGATTTGAACCTGCGATAAAAAAGACCAAAGGAACTGGAAATGTACGCATCATAAATAATACTATTGATGCAGATGGAGATGCAATTTCTTCAACATATTTAAATGGTTATTTAATCATTTCAGAAGACAATACTATTAACGGAAAAAAACGAGGAATAAATATCAACCAATCCTTTACTTCAAACCCAGGGACGAAAGTAAAAATCGATTCAAAAGTATTGATAAACGGTTTGACTCTGCATAAAGTATTAAACATCAAAGACCCTCAAAAACGAACGACTTACCTAAAATCTGATATAGAAATTCAATAAAAAAATCCCCAATCCTAAAAGGATTGGGGATTTTTTTCGCTCAAATAAATATTACTCCTCTATGGAATACACTATTTTAAAAATAGGTTTGCTAGCAGTATTTTCAGCATCATCTGCTTTCGCTTTTGTAACCTTGATGTGATTTTTTGTCTCGCTTTCAAGCAGTTGTTTCCTAATTCCTTCAATACGCTTACTTTCATAAACCTGTGCTAAAGAATCCACTAGAGCAGGACTTGCTAAAGATACACAAGCTCCTTCCACAAAAGAAGAATCTAACATTTTTTCAATCGTTGCTTCCGTCGCATCCTTTTGTGTTTTCTCTAGTAAGTAAAGTTTAAACTCTTTTTCATCTTCTAAATAGTTCTTTTTACTATGCTTTTTATTGAATTCATTTCCTATTTGTTGTACGGCAATATGTTTCTTTTCTATTGCTACATCATTAAAATACAACATATCAATAAGCAAACCTTCTTTCTTTTTTTCAAGTTCCTGTAACTTATCTAGTTGTTTCAAGTGAGCGTCACTTAAAGCGGTATCCAAATAAGAAAACTCAAAAGTTTCTAAGTCTTTTGGGTCTCCTCCTACCAACCCGCCTAAAAACTTAACAGGTGAGGCTACGGTTTTTACCAATAAGTTTTTAAAGGAATACCAAACAATTTTGTTTACACTAACACTTGGATCATTTAAATCTCCACCTACAGGAACATCCAAATTCACAACACCATCTTTATCCTTCAATAAAAATAACGCAAACTTGAGTGGCAAGTTATATAAACCTCCTCTTTTATCTCCTAAAGTTGCATTGTGAACAATTAATTTATTTTGACTATCCAACTCCCCGTTGTGTATTTTAGTATTCGTTTTATAATACATATCCCCTTCCAATACAGGAACCCCCATATAATCCATCGAATATATATTCAAGTCATTTAATTTAAACCCTGAAATAACATATTTCAATTCCAATTCCATAGGATCTAGCGGATTAAAACTAACATCTACCTTCATTACACCTCTCTTGTTTAGTAACATCTTGGCTTGCATATCTACCCATTCTGTTTTACTATCCATAGAATCTAGATCTACCTCTATACTCGTTAAATTGTATTGAAATGGTTGTGACGTAGTTTTATCATTAAACTGTAACTTCCCATCAATAATCTCAAAAGAATTTAATCTATAATACAACTCTGGTGTACTATCATTCTCTACTTCAGCTGCATTTTCAAGTTCCGCCGCCACAACTTCTGTAGAGTCTACCGATTCATTAAGTCGAAGAAAAGACTCAAAATTAGTTGTTGTTTGAAACATATCGAAACGAACATATGGTCTTTTTAACTTAACTGAATCAATGATAAAATTATTTTTTAAGGGTTCTAATTTTTCAAAGACGCAATTAATTTGCTCTGCCATTAATATTGGTTTCTTCAAGGTATCATTTATCTTAAAATCATTAAGACGCACAAAACCATCTATTGCTAGAGTGTCTAAATAATTAGTATTCCCTATGAAGTTTAAGTTTGTAGAAAGTAAACCATTCGCAGATTCTAACAATAAGAAATCTTGTAAGTACTTTGTATAGGCAGATAAATCTAAATCCTCTAATCCAATGTTTGCACTAAACCCACCGTCTATGGGATCAAAATTTGTGGAGGAATAAAACCTACCTCCATCTCTAAATTTAAATTCAAGATCAGCATTACTTTCATCTACTTGATTCCACTCTATATTTGGAATAATTAAATCCAACTCATCAAAAATAAATTCTTCATCAATCACCTTATCTTTAAAAGATATTTCTGCATTTAAAAATTCAATATCGGACAAGCTAAATTTAAACACCTCTGTGGAATCCAATACTTCTTCTTCCTCTACAAGGGAATCATTCGGCGTATCATAAAATGCAATCAAACTGTCAAAATTAAACGTAGAATCATTTTCTTTGATCACATTTGTTGCTAAATTTTTAACGTAAAATTGTTGCAGTGTTATCTTTGAGGTAAAATAATGATAAGGTCTGGCATTTAAAACAAGAGTATCAAAGGATACAAAACTCGATAGGTCATCGGATTCGTATAAATCAAAATCAAAAACCTTAATAGTTCCAGTAAAAAGATTGATATCTATATCCTCTACAGTTATCTTTCTACCAACCCATTCTTTTCCGTTTTTTTCAACTAAGCTTTTTGCAACTACGGGTAACAACCACAAAACTAGCGTTATAAAAACTAAAATAACGCCTGAAACAATTTTTATTTTTTTATTCTTCAAGGTAAGCAGATAGTGTTAAAGAGAGTCAATTATATTTCCCTAAAAATTAGGAAGGTAAATATACAAAATTACTCTTCATTCTTCAACATCTCAATATGCTTGATTAATCGTTTTGTTGCTAGTTTTAATGTACCGTTATAAACGCCTCTTATTCTACCTTGTTTATCTATCAAAAGAAAATTTTCAGTATGAATAAATTCGCTCGCTTCTTTTGTTTTTACAAAATCTTCATCGGAAAAATATGCTGTCCTTGCTAATTCGTAAATAGCTTCTTTCTCCCCAGTTACCAAATTCCATTTCTTAGAATTCACCCCATAATTATCCGCATATTTTTTTAACACTGGCACCGAGTCTATTGCAGGGGTTACAGAATGTGAAAGCAACAAAACATCCAGATCATTTTTAAATTCATCCTGTAATAACTTCATATTTAAACTCAAACTCCTACAGATTCCTGTGCATGTAGTAAAGAAAAAATCAGCCACATAGATTTTCCCTAGATAATCTTTATTAGTAACTGTTATGCCATTTTGATTGGTAAAAGAAAAATCTGGAATTTTATGAATCTTTTCATAATCTTTAGAATCTTTACTTATCCATTCCGGTGTGAAATCACCAGAATTAAAAAAAGGCAATGTTTGAACTGAATGTTCCCTTTTTTCTACTTTTTTTTCTGACTTCTTACATGATAAAAATAATAGAGTAAAAAGAGAGGCTATTATAAAGTACTTCATAAGTCGTATAAGTAAAAAATTATTTAATCAATTAAGAGCTCTTAACTTTGCATTGTTCTGTTTGGGATTCTTTTATAATGTAGATACAGCATCACATTTTTTTAACCCTATTAACCCAAATCGCTCACCGTTTACAACAACATAATTAGACCTTAGTGTCCCATTGGGTTTAAACATTTTTTGACTCCCCTCTTCTTTTCCATTTTCATAATGAAAATATCGCATGGGTACTCCATTTGAAAACCATTCATTTGCTTCCCCATGGTGCTGACCAAGGGCATTAAAATAATATTCAAATTTTATTTGTTCATTCGGCCAGTATCCAACATGTTTCCCTGTTTTATATCCATTGGTATAGTAGCGTTCCGAAGCTATTTTCCCTGATAAATACCATTGCTTCTCAATACCATGAAGTTTGCCATCCATATAATATTTTTCAGTTTTAAGCTGTTTGGTTTTTGGATAAAAGGAATATAATTTACCTGTAAAGAAATCTCCCTTATACAACAACAGCCCTTTTTCAAAAGACAAATCTTTAGCGCCTAACTCCAAACTAAGGGGTACTTTACTACAAGATGTTATAACTAACACGCCAAAGATAAGTAGGATTAATTTTTTCATTATCTAGATATTGATCCAGGAGTACCATAAAAACCATCTCCATTAATATATGGTGCATCCGCAGATATATGATAATGATAGATTCCATTAGGAAATTCTTCTGTTGCAGAATAATGACCATGATAATCATCTAAATCTGAACTTGATACTATTTGCCCATTCTCAACAGGTCCATATACAGGAAAACCATCCGCCAACAAACCTAAAAAGGCTTCATCTCCAAATTGTTCCGTTAAATACGCTGGCTCAATATGATAATGATACGCACCATTTCCTGCAGGGTGACCAAGATACTGATCAAATGAATCTATCTCATTATCCAAAGCTGAAAACCCAGCAGCATATTGATTAAAAAATACAACTCCATTTCTTGAAATCCCCATAGGTCCCATCTCAGTAGCCTCTTTATTTGTAGCTTCTTCTGGATTCAAAGTTATCGTAAATGTAATGTTCTGCTCACCTATTCTGTTTGGATTCAAACGAAAACTAGAATTCGTTCCACTGTAATCAGCATATTTTTCATTTGCCCATTCCGTATCTGCATAATAAGGAGATTTATGATCTGGCAAATTAGTCGTTGTAAATGTTACCGTTCCGTTAGATACAGAATAATTAATCGCTTCCACATTATCAAACAAAGTCAATATCGGTGTAATATCATAATTGGTGTTTTCTGGTTCCTCCTCTTCATTATTTTCCTCTTCAGGCTCTTCCACTTCTTCTACATTCTCAGTATCATCAATAAGCTCTTCCTCTTCAACAACAGTTTGAGTATTTGTTGCACAGCTTACAAAAAACAAAACAAGTAAGCTCATCATCATTAATTTAATCAGTCTAAATAGTTTAGTAGTTAATTTCATAATATCTAAATTTAATAAAATTATTAGGGTTCTACTATTAAAACAACTGACCTTTTAAAAACCCTACCCAAACAAAATAAATTTCTTCCGTAATAATTGATAAATCAAAAGTATATTTGCTTAACAAAAGAATACGATATGAAAATTGTTTTTGCTACCCATAACCAAAACAAAACGAGAGAAGTTGCTGCTTTAGTGCCAACCATTGAATTATTATCTCTGGAAAGTATCCAGTGCTACGATGAAATTGAAGAAACAGAAGATACGCTTGAAGGCAATGCAAAATTAAAGGCGAATTATGTTACCAAAAACTTTGACCTCAATTGTTTTGCCGATGATACCGGACTTGAAGTTGAAGCGTTAGATGGTGCCCCAGGAGTATACTCTGCAAGGTATGCAGGGGAAAAGGCTGATGCTACTAAAAACATGGACAAACTATTATCTGCTCTTGAAGGTGAAACGAATAGAAAAGCTAAATTCAGAACTGTTATTGTATTAAACCTAGAAGGTAAACAACATATATTTCAGGGTGTGTGTGAGGGAGAAATTCTTGAAAAAAAATCCGGAACAGACGGTTTTGGTTACGATCCAATTTTCAAACCCAATGGATACGACATTTCCTTTGCCGAAATGACCATGGAAGAAAAAGGAAAAATAAGTCATAGAGGCCTTGCCGTTTCAAAACTTATTTCTTTTTTAAACACACTATAATTTTTTGATAACTCAAAAAACATATAAAAAACAGGCAGTCCTTTTAGGCGTCCTTCTCATAACAACTTGGTTGATCAATATTAGTTTAGGATCTGTTAAGATACCTATGCTGGACTTGTTTCATATTATTTTTGGAAATTCTGAAAGTAAAGAGAGTTGGAATTATATTATCTGGAATTTCCGTATTCCAAAATCCTTAACAGCAATGCTTGTAGGTTCTGGTCTTGGAATCAGCGGACTTTTAATGCAAACTTTATTTAGAAACCCCTTGGCAGGTCCTTTTGTCCTAGGAATCAGTTCTGGAGCTAGTTTAGGGGTTGCGACTTTAATTTTAGGTTCAACTTTTTTAGGAAGTTTTCTTGGTGCTTTTTCACCATCGAGTTATACTGTAACTATTGCCTCAAGTCTCGGCTCTTTTTTGGTACTTTCCGTTGTTTTAATTGCGATAAAAAAAATACGAAATACTATGTCGATACTTATCATTGGTCTTATGTTCGGAAGTATTAGTGCTGCCATTATTAACGTATTAAGTTATTTCAGCTCTGCAGAGTCTTTGCAACAATTTATCTTTTGGAGCTTTGGAAGTTTAGGCAATTTAAGTTGGCAAGAATTAGGTGTTTTTGCAGGAGTATTAGCTTTGAGTGTTTTGTTTTTACTTAAAAGTATCAAACCCTTAAACGGATTATTATTAGGTGAGAATTATGCCATTAGCCTGGGAATAGATCTAAAAAAAACAAGAAATTTAGTTTTGATTGTTACGAGTTTAATGACAGGAGTTATTACTGCTTTTTCTGGTCCTATTGCCTTTATTGGATTGGCTGTACCACATCTTACCAAATTAATATTTGACACCTCAGACCATAAGGTTTTAATACCGTCTGTTGCATTTACTGGTGCTATACTCATGCTTATATGTGATACCATTGCACAAGTTCCGAATAGTGAATATACCCTACCAATTAATGCAATCACATCACTCTTTGGAGCTCCAATTGTGATTTGGTTATTGATCCGAAAACAAAAATCTATGATATGATGGATGCTAAAAAGAAACATATCATATTAAAAACCGAAAATTTAACCATTGGGTATTGCGACAAAAATGGAACTAACTTTGTTGCAAAAAACCTTAATATTGAACTAGAAAAAGAAAAATTAGTTTGTTTATTAGGAAAAAATGGTATTGGAAAATCCACCTTGTTAAGAACACTATCTAACACCCAACATAAGCTACATGGTGAAGTATATATAGATAATCAAAACTTACTTAGAATATCTCCATCGACTTTTGCTAGAAAAATGAGTTTGGTACTCACTGAAAAAATACCTGAAAGTCAGCTATCTGTTTATGATTTAATTGCTCTTGGCAGACAACCATATACCAATTGGCTAGGCAAACTCTCTCCGAAAGATATCACGAAAATAGAACAGGCTATTGAATGGGTTAATATTTCACACATTTGTAACAAAAAAAATTATGAACTTAGTGATGGTCAATTACAAAAAGTTATGATTGCACGTGCTTTGGCACAAGATACAGATATAATCATACTAGATGAACCAACTGCTCATTTAGACCTACATCACAAAATTGAGGTTTTTAAACTACTACAAGAACTTGTTCACAAAACTAAAAAAACTATTATTCTTTCAACACATGAAGTCAATTTAGCCCTTCCACTTGCAGATGAACTTTGGTTAATGACAGAAAACAATTTTGTTACAGGGACAACAGACTCACTAATAGAATCAAAAGATTTAGAAAATTTATTTCCGGCAAATCAAATTATTTTTAATCCAGATTTAAAACAATTTACTTTAAAAAAATAAGTATTTTTATAAGATATCAAAGACAACCTTATAGAATGAAGCACATATTTTTATCAGTAATTCTGAACTTTTTACTTTTCTCTTGCACTACTACCAAGGAAGCATCTAACGACAAATCCGTGGTGAAATATGCTAACACGATTACTCTAAATGAACTAAAAACAAACCTATACACCTTTGCCTCCGACGATTATGAAGGACGAGAAACAGGTGAAAAAGGACAAAAAATAGCAGCCGACTTTTTAAAAAAACAATATCAAAATTACGGTATACCTAGTCCGATTTCGGAAGATAATTATTTTCAGAAAATTCCGAAAGATTTTTTACCGGGTGGAGTTAAAGCTTCAGAAAACGTTGTGGCGTTTATTGAAGGTACTACCAAGCCGGATGAAATTATTGTTATTTCAGCACATTATGATCACCTTGGAACCAACGCAGTAGATATTTTTAATGGTGCAGACGATGATGCCTCAGGTACCGTTGCTGTCTTAGAAATTGCTCAAGCCTTTAAACAAGCAAAAAATGAAGGCAATGGGCCAAAAAGATCCATTCTATTCCTTCATTTAACAGCGGAAGAAAAAGGTTTATATGGCTCTAAATGGTATGTGAAAAACCCCTTATTCCCTTTGAAAAACCATATCGCTAATTTAAATATTGATATGATCGGACGCGTTGATGATGCTCACATAGGGAAAAGTAACTATGTGTATCTCATTGGATCAGACAAATTAAGTACCGAATTACATAATTTATCCGAGCAGGTAAATTCTGAATTTATAAACTTACATCTCGATTATACATATAATGATGAAAACGATCCAAACCGTTTTTATTATCGATCAGATCATTATAATTTTGCTAAAAACAATATCCCAATTATTTTTTATTTCAATGGTGTTCACAAAGATTATCATAAACCAACAGATACGCCTGAAAAGATTAATTATGATATATTGACAAAACGAACCAGACTCGTTTTTCATACAGCATGGGAAATTGCCAATCGTGAAAAAAGGGTGTTGGTAGATAAAAAATAATTTAAAACACTGTTTACTAGAAAGAATAAAAAAAACAGTTCCATTTTGAAGCTTTGTTTAAAAAATCAACAATAAAAGTATTTATTTATTTTTTTATCAATAAACGTTCAAAATCAAACTATTTTATTATATTGCCCAAATAACAGAAATTAAACATTCAGAGAAACCTATGGAATTACTAGATAGAGCTTTAGAATTTGAAGAAAATGTATCTACATTTAAATCAAGAGATGAACGTATCAAAGCTTCACATACTGCCAAAGAATTAGTTCTTTCGTTAAATGAAATTTACAAAGAAACTAAAGATCCAAACATTATGGATGTAATGAAACGAATCACAGCTATTAAACAAAAATTTGAGAAAAGATTAAAAGGGAGACTAACGCCATAAGAATTACTTTTTCAATAGTAATTCTTTTAGTGTTCCGACAAAATAATTTATATCCTCTTTAGATGTAAATTTCGAAAAAGACAATCTCAGCGAAGTATGTGTTGCTTCGTCTGGGGTTAATAAGGCCTCTAATACATGTGATCCCTTGTTACTTCCGCTTTGACAAGCACTTCCTCCAGACACAGCAATCCCCTTTAAATCTAAATTAAACATTAAAAAAGGTACTTCCTTCGGAAGTCTAATATTTAGAACTGTCATGCTTGTTTTTGTCAAGTTTTCAGAACCTGCATTAAAAATAATTGATGGCAATTCATTCTTAATACTTTCAATACAGTAACTCTTTATTAGTTGTAATTGTTCTAAATCCTTATTTAAGGTTTCTAAACAGGATTGCAGTGCCACATCCATCCCCAAAATAGAATGAACAGCCTCTGTTCCTGCCCTAGCCCCTTTTTCTTGTTCACCACCAAAAATCATTGGTTTTACACCAAAACCTTTTTTAAAGTATGCAAACCCAACTCCTTTGGGGCCATGGAATTTATGAGCACTTGCAGAAATAAAATCTACCTTTAAATCTGATAAATCAATATCAAAATGTCCTATTGCTTGAACGGCATCTGAATGAAATAGTGCTTCGTATTCTTTACAAATACCAGCCACCTTTTTCACTTCCAGGATCGTTCCGATTTCATTGTTCACAAACATTAAACTCACTAAGGTCTTTTTACCATCGCCTCCCAATAATTTTCTTAAAGAAACGATGTCTACAATACCTTCGCTAGAGGTTTCTACATATTCAACATCAACAGCATAAGTCAAACAAAGCTCGTTCACAGTTTTCAATACTGCATGATGTTCTAATTTAGAAGTAATGATTTTCTCTACTCCTGAATTTAGGACTGCATTTTTTAAAATTAAATTATTAGCCTCTGTCCCTCCTGAAGTAAAGATAATTTCACTTGAATTTACATTTAAATGATGTGCTATATTCTTACGGTTTGTTTCTATTAAAGACTTTGCTGTTCTCCCAAATTGATGGGTTGAGGAAGGATTACCAAAATTCTCTCTCATTGAAGCAGACATACGCTCAATAACCTCCTCAAAAACAGGTGTTGTAGCAGCATTATCTAAATAAACTTTTCTCATTTAATTGGGGTTATAAGCACTGTATTTTCTTTAATAACAAATGTATGTCAATTAAAATTAACAAAAAACACTTTTTACATTCTCTTTAAAACCCCTACATTTGTTTTATACATTTGATATAATGAAAAAATACGGTTTTCTGGCGATTCTAAGCCTTTTATTAGCTTGCGATGATGGTGATTTTAATGTTCCATCTTTTGATTTTGACGGCTTAACAATTAACAATTGTGGAAACACCGTATTGAACAAAATTACTTCAAGTGGTACAGAATCTTTGATTCTTCAATTGAACATTGATAATACAGACGACGTTTTCTTTAAAACACCCTTAGATAGTGTACCTGTTAGAATAGAGCCTGGAACCAATAATACCATGTATTATAAGATCTTTGATGAAAGCATCACTTCAAGCTATTTTTGTGTTGAAATTCCACAATCTACACCTATTGTGACCGAAGAATGGTTTGGTGAGGGAGATCTTTACCTAACAAACACCATTACGTTGGATGATAATGATGGTGTGCCCTCAGAAATAGAAAAAGTAATCGATCCAAACACAGGAGAGTTATTAGACACAGATGGAGATGGCTACCCGGATTATATTGATATTGATGATGATGGTGACAACAAGCTAACCATTAATGAAGACATTCAAATAGCAAACCTACCTCCAACATCTACTGGAGATCCACAAACTGTAGATACTGATGGTGACGGAATACCAAATTACCTTGATACGGATGATGATAACGATGGAATACCTTCTATTGAAGAATCTGAAACTGCGGACACCAATGTAAATACTATAGTAGACTATCTTGACAAAGATGATATTACTCCTATTACACCAGCAAGTCCAGTTACAAACACCTATGCATACAAATATGTGATGCGATTTGAATTCTCGGAATTGACACTTTATAACGACTCTAGCACTATTAATTACCAAGATGGTTACAACTATGGTACTAAAAGTGGAGAATACACTTCAACAGAAAACCCTGGGGATATTACAGAATAATTTAATTATCTATCCGCGACTTTGGATTATATATACCTCAGTTGCACCTTTTCCGTACTTTAAATAGGAACCTTCTGAAATTTTTACAGGATACCTTCCTAATAAGTAATGTAATTCTTTTTGAAGTACACCTTCTCCAACCCCATGGATAAAAACAATTCGTGGTATACGTTTGCGAATAGCAAATTCTAATTTATGCTTTGCCGTATCCAACTGGATGGTTAACATATCAAAATTCTGCATTCCTTTAGTAGATTTTACCAAATTTTGAATGTGCAAATCTACTTCCATAGGCGGAACAGTTCCTTCCTTTTTATTTTTTTTAACCTGGAAATTTTTCTTTTTTTCTGGTAGCGTTTTTGCCTTTAACAACGGATTATTTATATCTGAAAACTTAGACAACTCACCTTGATCCTTTGCTATTTTTACCAAATGACGCTCTTCATAGGTCAATTCAAACCCTAGCTCATCTTCAATAACAACTTTATTCTTTTCAACGGAAACAACAACACCACGGATAGCATCATCCAAAACCGCTACCTTATCACCTATACTGAATTTCATTCTTATACTTCTCGTTTCTTATCATAGGAGATCTGAGATAACAAATACTCTATCGCACCAATTCTAGCCGATGTTTTTCTATTCGCCTTAATTATTTTCCATGGAACTCCCGTCTCTGGAGTATTCTCAAACATTTTTGTTTTGTACTTTGTATACTCATCCCAGAGATCTTGAGCCGCCTCATCAACTGAAGTCATTTTCCATTGTTTCAAAGGATTCTTCTTGATATCATCAAATCGTTTTGCCTGTTCTCTTTTATTGATAGACATATAAATTTTAACCAATTTAATCCCCGATTGTGTAATCATTTTTTCAAAATCGTTCACCTGACTCATGAAAATCTCATACTCCTCTTCTGTACAAAAACCATTTACCGGCTCCACTACAGCTCTATTATACCAGCTTCGATCAAAAAAAACAATTTCACCTGCTTTTGGAAACTTTTTAATATATCGTTGAAAATACCATTGTGTACTTTCTTCCTCCGATGGTTTTCTAAGCGCCACAATTCTAAAATGACGTGGATTGATTCTTTCCGTAATTCTACGAATCGCACCTCCTTTTCCAGCTGCATCTCTACCTTCAAATATTACAATCACACGTTGGTTATTCTCTATAACTTCCGTTTGCATTTTTATGAGTTGCACTTGAAGTTTTTTCAACTTCTTTTCATAGTCATAAACACGTAAAGCACGTTCTATATTTATGCCCTCCTTACCTAACAAACCTTTGATACCAATCTTGGTATTTAATTTATCTATAAACGGTTTCCCTTCTAAGCTACCTTCCATCCTTATTCGCAATTGTTTTTTTTAATACCTTAACTCTAAATACCTTAATCTATTGAATGAGATGACCTAAAATAATGCATAATTACGTTAGGATCTGGAAACAAACTGGTCTGAGAAAAATCTTTTCCTTCGTACTCAAATTTAGACAACACATATCTAATACATTCAAGTCTCGCTACTTCTTTATTATTAGTTTTTACAATAACCCATGGACTATAGCTTGTGTGTGTTTTACTATACATCTGTTCCTTAAAGTGAGAATACTTATCCCATAACTCCTGTCCTTTTTGATCAACCGGACTAAATTTCCATCTTTTCAACGGATTCTTCATTCTAGAGTTAAACCTCTTTTCTTGTTCATCTTTAGAAATCGACAACCAGAACTTCACAATTATCAAACCGTCTTCATAAAGCATATGTTCAAATTCCGGAACTTGAGACATAAATTCATTGTATTGGTGATCGCTACAAAATCCCATCACTGGCTCTACAACCGCACGGTTATACCAGCTTCTATCAAAAAAAACAATTTCGCCTGGGTTTGGCAATTCTTTAATATATCGCATAAAATACCACTGTCCTCGCTCTATATCTGTTGGTTTATTCAAAGCAACAAGTCGAGAAGTTCTCGGACTCAAATGTTCCATAAACCTTCTGATAGCACCACCTTTTCCTGCAGCATCCCTTCCTTCAAAAATTACAGCAACTCTTTTATTGTTTTTAGCAACCCATTGTTGAAATTTTACAAGTTCTACTTGAAGTTTTTTCAGTTCTTCTTCATATTCTATCGTCTCAAGTATTTTTTTATACTTTCCATCCTTCTCACCAAGCAGTTTTTTTAAATCCTCTTTGGTTTCAATTTTTTCTATTTCTTCTAAAGATAAGCCTTGCTTTTCTTCCATACTTTTATTTTCTTTTTCCAATTTTACAAAGTATCAATTCGCTACCTCGCTTAAAAATTTGATACGCATCAAACGCATATCTTCCTCCTCATAATCACCATCAAACTCATCCATTGCAGCTTGAATATCATCGGTCTCAGACTCCATAAAATACTCCATAATTTCTTCCTGCTGATCTTCATCAAGAATATCATCAATACAATAGGAAATGTCCAATTTTGTTCCTGAATAAACAATGGTTTCAATCTCTTTAATCAACTGATCCATTTCTAAACCTTTTGATTTAGAAATATCCTCCAACGATAATTTCCTATCTGTATTTTGAATAATATACAGCTTCAAACCAGATTTAACCCCAGTCCCTTTTACAATTAAATCATCTGGACGAACGATGTCATTTTCATTTACATAACTTTCAATAAGCGTGACAAAATCTTTTCCAAACTTCTTTGCTTTCCCGTCTCCAACACCATGAACATTAGATAGCTCTTCAATCGTTATTGGATATCTTAATGCCATTGCCTCTAAACTTGGATCTTGAAATATAGCAAATGGAGGAACTCCTTTTTTCTTTGCTACTTTCTTTCTCAAATCTTTTAAAATAGCCATTAGTTTTTGATCACTAACTCCACCTTGAGATTTAGAATTCACCACTCCTTCACCTACATTTTCAGTATGTGTATAGGTATGATCAGCCGTCATCATAAACGACCTTGGATTTCCAATAAAATCATGACCTGATTCAGTCATTTTAAGAACTCCATATTGCTCTATTTCTTTCTTTAAAAGATCTACAACAAAAGTTTGTCTTATCAAAGCCATCCAGTAATCGGCTTTGTGTTTTTTCCCAATTCCAAAGAATGGTCGTTCAGGAGTTTTATGTGAGTTCAACATCGCATTTTCCTTTCCTATCAAAGTAGCAACGATATCTTTTGCTTTGTATTTTTCTTTTGAGTCTCTTACTACAGATAACAATAATTTAACTTCCTCGCCTGCCTCTACTTTTGGTTTTGGCGTTCGAGTATTGTCATCCATATCAGCTCCTAAACCATTTATTTCATCAAATTCTTCTCCAAAATAATGCAATAAATATTTACGTCTACTCATAGATGTCTCAGCATAGCCCACAACTTCTTGCAACAAAGCATGTCCAATTTCTTGTTCTGCTACAGGCTTGCTAGACATAAATTTTTCTAATTTTTCTATGTCTTTATATGAATAATACGCTAAACAATACCCCTCACCATCGTCTCTACCGGCTCTACCCGTTTCTTGGTAATAACTTTCTAAACTTTTTGGAATATCATGATGAATCACAAAACGCACATCCGGTTTATCGATCCCCATCCCAAAGGCAATGGTTGCAACTATTACATCGGTATCTTCCATTAAAAACATATCTTGATGCTTTGCTCTAGTCTTAGCATCCAATCCAGCATGGTATGGCATCGCTTTGATACCATTAACTTGCAGAATTTGAGCCACTTCTTCCACCTTTTTTCTACTCAAGCAATATATGACTCCAGATTTTCCTTGATACCCACGAACGAAACGAATCATATCACTATAAATATCTTTCGTTTTCGGTCTTACGTCATAAAACAAATTGGGTCTATTAAACGAAGCTTTGAATGTATTTGCATCAGAAATTCCAAGTGTCTTTAAAATATCTTCTTGAACTTTTTCTGTAGCAGTAGCAGTTAAACCAATTACCGGAACATTATCTATGTTTTTTATAATATTACGTAAGTTTCTGTACTCGGGCCTAAAATCATGTCCCCATTCAGAAATACAATGTGCTTCGTCAATTGCTACAAATGATATTTTTTGAGTTTTTAGAAACTCAACATATTCATCTTTAATCAATGATTCTGGTGCTACATATAATAATTTAGTAAGCCCATTCTCAATATCAGATTTTACTCTAGTTATTTCAGTTTTATTTAACGAAGAATTCAATACATGCGCAATTCCATCATTTTCAGAAATTCCACGTATCGCATCCACTTGATTTTTCATCAAAGCAATTAATGGAGAAACCACAATTGCTGTTCCTTCTTTCATCAACGCTGGTAACTGATAACACAATGATTTCCCTCCTCCTGTTGGCATAATAGCAAAAGTGTTATCTCCTGCAACTATACTTCTAATTACATCTTCCTGTAAGCCTTTGAATTTAGAGAACCCAAAAAACTTTTTTAAAGGACTATGTAAGTCAATTTCCTTTCTATTCATTACCTTTCCTAATCTATTTTTAGATACATTTGCAAATAAAGGTATCACTTTTTTTTATTCTACAAAATTAAAACTTTTGAAAAACTCGAATACAATTATTGACAAAGCGTTACTAACTATTGACATAGAAAGTAAAGCGATAGCGAATTTAAAAAAATTAATCAATTCTGATTTTGAAAAAGCCGTAAATTTCATATTTAATTCCAAAGGAAGAGTTATCATTACTGGAATTGGAAAAAGTGCCATTATTGCCAATAAAATTGTGGCTACTATGAACTCTACTGGTACCCCAGCTGTTTTTATGCATGCTGCTGATGCCATTCATGGAGATCTAGGGAATATTCAGGAAGAAGATACTGTTATTTGTATCTCAAAAAGTGGAAACACTCCTGAAATTAAAGTTTTAGTACCTTTCATTCAAAATTATGGAAATAAAATAATTGCCTTAACAGGTAATCCTGATTCATTTTTAGCAACCAATGCTGATTTTGTGCTGAATTGTGCTGTTGAAAAAGAAGCTTGTCCAAACAATTTGGCTCCTACAACAAGTACCACCGCACAATTAGTTATGGGAGATGCTCTAGCAATTTGCCTCTTAGATCTTAAAGATTTTTCAAGTAAAGATTTTGCTAAATACCACCCAGGTGGTGCCCTTGGAAAACGTTTGTATTTAAGGGTAAGTGATCTAGTAAATACTGACGATGTCCCTGCCGTGAATTCTGAAACAAACGTAAAGGATGTTATCATTGAAATATCTAAAAAAAGATTGGGTGCTGCTGCTGTTATTGACAATGGAACCGTAACAGGAATGATTACGGATGGTGATATCCGTAGAATGTTAGAAAAACACAGTGATATCTCT
Organism: Flavicella sp. IMCC45537; assembly: GCF_057197705.1. NCBI lineage: Bacteria > Pseudomonadati > Bacteroidota > Flavobacteriia > Flavobacteriales > Flavobacteriaceae > Flavicella > Flavicella sp. IMCC45537. Next base: position 313,618 of record NZ_CM170067.1, on the reverse strand, counting down.
CTGCTTAAAGCAAAAGACATCATGTCTACAAACCCGAAAACACTTGATGCTGATGCCATGGCTATTGATGCTTTGAACACCTTAGAGAATTTTGGTATTACTCAAGTATTAGTATTGAATGAAAAAAAGGAATACATCGGAATCATTCATTTACATGATCTTATCAAAGAAGGAATATTTTAAAATTATAGTACGCGCAAATTTTTAATTCATGAGTGAAGAAAAAAACCAAATGTCATTTTTATCCCATCTAGAAGAATTAAGATGGCATTTAGTAAGATCAACCGCAGCCATATTTTTATTTGGAATCATATTATTTGTATTCAAAAAAGAAGTATACGATGGATTTCTGCTAGCCCATTTAGACACAAACTTTGTTACTTATCAGTGGTTTTGCGAAGTATTTAGTTCCATAGGTATTGATAGCGATTTTTGTGGTGTTCAATTCCCTCAAAAATTACAAAGTCTCTCTATGACCAACCAATTAATGAATGCTATCTGGACTTCGTTAATTCTAGGGTTGATCATTTCTTTTCCATATATACTATGGGAAATGTGGAAATTCATTGCCCCAGGCCTACATGAAAGTGAAATAAAAAAATCGAAAGGTTTTTTATTTATTACCTCGATTCTATTTTTCACAGGAGTTGCATTTAGTTTTTACGTGATTGTACCCATGTCCGTCTATTTTTTCTATCATTTTGAAATCACGGATACTATTCAAAATAACTTTACTTTGTCTTCTTATATTTCTATGGTGACCAATACCATCCTTGGTGTTTCTGTGGTTTTTGAACTCCCTGTTTTGATATTTTTCCTAACAAAATTAGGTTTGATCACTCCAGAATTCTTAAAAACATACAGAAAACATGCTTTGGTTGTTGTACTTTTATTATCTGCAGTAATTACACCTCCTGATGTAGCAAGTCAGATTATTGTCTCAATTCCGGTACTAATATTATATGAAGTTAGTATTCACGTATCAAGATTTGTAGTAAAAAAACAAGAACAAGCATAATATAATTTATTTCTCTTTTATGAAACTTAGAGCTGAAAACATTCAAAAACTATACGGTAACAGAAAAGTTGTTAAAGGTATTTCTCTTGAGGTAAATCAGGGTGAAATTATTGGTCTATTAGGACCGAATGGTGCCGGTAAAACGACTTCTTTTTATATGATTGTTGGAATGGTGCAGCCTAATTTTGGAAAGATTTTTTTGGACGACCTTGAAGTCACTGAATTTCCGATGTACAAAAGAGCTCAACATGGAGTTGGTTATTTGGCGCAGGAAGCTTCTGTTTTTAGAAAATTATCTGTGGAAGATAATATTAGATCGGTTCTACAATTTACAGGTAGAACAAAAAAAGAAGAAAATGAAAAGCTAGAATCTTTAATTGAAGAATTTAGTCTTGGACACGTAAGAAAAAACAGAGGTGATTTACTCTCTGGTGGTGAAAGAAGACGTACAGAAATTGCACGTTGTTTGGCTTCTGATCCGAAATTCATATTACTAGATGAACCTTTTGCAGGAGTTGACCCTATTGCCGTTGAGGATATTCAAAGTATTGTAGCGCAATTAAAAAACAGAAATATTGGCATCCTAATTACAGATCACGATGTACAAGCAACCTTGGCTATTACAGATAAAACTTATTTAATGTATGAAGGAGGAATTTTAAAAGAAGGGACTCCTCAAGAGCTTGCTGATGATCCAACTGTAAGAAAAGTATACCTTGGAGAAAGCTTTATTTTAAAAGAAAACAAATTCAAATAAGCACTTACAAAAATATAAAAAAAGGCAGTTTCTAATGAAACTGCCTTTTTTTATCTCTATCCATTTTTACAATATTACCATCTTATAAAAACGGAACCCCAAGTAAATCCGCTCCCAAAAGCAGCTAGTACTACAAGATCATTGTCTTTAATTCTTCCTTTTTCCCATGCCTCACTCAACGCTATAACAACAGAAGCGGCAGTAGTATTTCCATAATGCATGATATTATTATAAACCTGATCGTCCGATAACCTAAACTTTTTTTGGATAAACTGTGCGATTCTTAAGTTCGCTTGATGCGGAACCAACAAATCAATATCATCTGATTTTAATCCATTCTTTTCAAGCCCCTCAATAATAGCTTCTGAAAAACGCGTTACAGCATGTTTAAAAACAAATTGACCATTCATATATGGATAATAGGATATATCATCGGGATCATTATTTTCAATTATTTCTGGAACCCATCTTCCTGTACTAGGTCCTTCTAAAACTAACTCCTTGGCATGCTTCCCTTCTGAATGTAAATGGGTTGATAAAATTCCTTTTCCTTTTTCTTCTGTTCTACTCAAAACAACCGCTCCTGCACCATCACCAAAAATTACCGAAACATTTCTTCCTCTTGTTGTTTTATCTAATCCTCCTGAATGATTCTCGGAACCAATCACTAAAATATTTTTATACATCCCGGTTTTGATAAATTGATCCGCTACAGACATTGCATACACAAATCCCGAACATTGATTTCTTACATCCAAAGCACCAATTGTTGGCATTTCAAGCATTTCTTGAATTTCAACACCTCCTCCAGGAAAATACATATCCGGACTTAATGTTGCAAATACAATAAAATCAATATCATCTTTAGTCAAACCAGAACGCTCTATAGCTTTCTTTGCAGCCTTTGCCCCCATAACGGATGTAGAATCACCAGAACCTTCTTTTATCCATCTTCGTTCTTTTATTCCCGTACGTTCTTGGATCCATTCATCATTTGTATCCATCATTTTAGACAAATCATCATTTGTCACAATATTTTCAGGAACATAAAATCCAAGTCCTGTAATTTTAGAATTATACATAGTAATCTGGTTTAATCGTTTTCATAAACTTAAATGTAAGAAATAAATCCTAGGCAATCAATGTTCGTTAGCTTGAATCTTCTAACTCATGAAAAACACTTTCACCCCACTCAAAATACTTTGTGCCGCATATGCTGCCAAAATCAAGCCCATAACTTTACTAATGACAATGATCCCACCTTCTCCTATCCTTTTTTGAATTTTACTAGAAAGTAACAAAACCAAACAAGTAAGCCCCACTACAAAAGCTAATTCTAAGGTAGTTATGGCCTGTTGGGTTATGGAATAAATTTATTATCAGTCATGAGAACCACGGCTAAAATAGCACCTGGCGATGCGATTGAAGGCAATGCGACAGGAAAAATGGTCACTTTTTTATAATCTGTAATTAAACTCATTTCAGATTCTGGTTTACTTTCACCAAGCACCATTGAAATAGCAAACAAAAATAAAATTACACCTCCAGAAATTTGAAAAGCCTCTAGACTAATCTCCATCCCATCTAAAATTATTTGACCGACAACAATAAAAAAAAGAAGCACAAAAAATGCAATTAACGAAGAGTTTATTGCAATCTTTTTCCTTTTAGCATCCTCAAAGTTTTTGGTAGCCTCTAAATATACAGGCACAGACCCCATAGGGTCAATTACAGCAATTAATAACAATATAGCACTAAAAACCTCAGCCATAATTATTTAAAAATTTGAGTTCCGTTAGTGGTAAAGGAAACCCCTTGTTGCCCGTACGTAGAAATCATTACGGCTTCAAACAAAGGTAAATTTCTTTTATCTTTTAAAGCCCAATCAAAAATAAAATTTGCTCCAGAACCACCTTCCCTATCCACTTGATCAATAATTATTTCAACTGTTTCCAATGGTTTTAATTCAATCGGCTTTTTTAAATATTCTCTTATTTTTTTTCCAGCAGTATCAAAATAATCTGCTTTTAAAATATAAATAGATTCGGTTGTAGAAGTATTGCGCAAACTCGTTGTGATGGTCAAATACAAATGATTCTCCTCATGCATTTGATATACATGAGAATACACTGGAAGATAGGTAGTCCCTTGCTCAAAATTATTAAGCTCTATATTTGAAACATATCGTTTCTCAAAATTAGTTTTAGTAAAACTCACCTCTTCTTTTGGAGTTTCACAAGAACTTATTAGGGCAAAAACCACTAACATAAAGGTAAATCGTACTCTCATGGCAACATTTTTTTTATACTAGATCCTTATAAATCTACAAATAATTTATCACAACTAGCTCACTACATTAAGTTTCGCGAATTTTAAAATAAGCTTTTTCATTCCTTCTTTTTCAAATTTTATTTCTGCTTTTGCATCACCACCGACACCTTCCAATTTCATTACCTCACCTTGTCCAAAACGAATGTGTTCTACTTTTGTCCCAACTGCAATTTTTGCATCAGAAATCCCACCTGATCTTGCAGCGACTTTAGATACAGGTTTCATATTTTTTGGAGCCACTAAAGGTTTCTTTAAAACACTCGGTTTGGCTGTTCTTACACTAGCCGATTTTCTTGGGATTGGTTTTCTAAATCTAATTTTATCTTTAGGAACGTCATCCTCAAACAAACTACTATCTACAAAATTATTGGTTCTAGGAGCTAATTTTTTAGGTGTTAAATATTCTAAATAAACTGGATCTATTTCTTCTAAAAACCTACTCGGCTCACCATCTGTCAATTTCCCCCAACGATACCTAGTTTGTGCAAAGCTCAAATAAGCTTGATGTTCTGCTCTTGTTAAAGCAACATAAAACAATCTACGCTCCTCTTCTAATTCACTTCTAGTGTTCATGCTCATTGCCGAAGGAAATAACGACTCCTCAAGCCCAACAATATACACATAAGGGTATTCCAATCCTTTTGCTAGGTGAATCGTCATCAATGACACCATAGGTTCATCATCTTCCTTATCACTATCTAAATCAGATTTTAAAGCGACATCCTCCAAAAACACAGCAAGAGAGTCTTCTTGTTCTTTCTCTTTGGCATCATCTACAAAATATTGAATTCCATTCAATAATTCTTGAACATTTTCAACCTTACTAATCCCTTCCGGTGTACCATCAGCCTCTAAGTCTTTTACAATTTGAATTTGCTTTACTACTTGATCAGCAACTTCAAATGCATTCATTTTTTGAGCATTGATAGAAAGTGCTTGAATCATATTAGCAAAGTTCTTCAACTTTGTTTTTGTCCCTGCATTGATTTTAATATCTAGCTTATCAATATGAGCAACAATCTCAAATATAGATTTATTGTAATGATTTGCGGCAATAGTCAATTTATCAATCGTGGTAGCACCAATTCCTCTTGCAGGATAATTTATGATACGTGTCAAAGCAATATCATCTTTTGGATTTATCAGTACACGTAAATAAGACAAGACATCTTTGATCTCTTTACGTTGGTAAAATGAAGTACCTCCGTAAATTTTATAAGCTATTCTTTTTTTTCTCAAAGCATCTTCCATTGCTCTTGACTGAGCATTGGTTCTATAAAGAATACAAAATTTATCATTCGTCAACTGATGATTCATTTTATTTTCAAAAATGGAGTTTGCAACCCATCGACCTTCTTCACCATCAGAAATGGTACGCATTACTTTCACCTTTGGTCCATCCGCGTTTTCTGTAAAAATTTCTTTATCTAATTTGGTTTTATTTTTATCAATAACGCTATTGGCCGCCTCTACTATATTTTTAGAAGACCTGTAATTCTGCTCTAACTTAAATGTTTTTACATCGGTATAATGCTTTTGGAAATTCAATATATTATTGATATTAGCTCCACGGAAGGCATAAATACTTTGAGAATCATCCCCAACAACACATATATTTTGAAATCTATCTGCCAAAGCTCTTACTATCAAATACTGTGAATGGTTGGTATCTTGGTACTCATCAACCATTACATAACGAAATCTATCTTGATATTTTGCTAAAACATCTGGAAACCTAGATAACAATTCATTAGTTCTCAATAGCAAATCATCAAAATCCATTGCTCCAGACTTAAAGCATCGTTCTACATAGGCTTTATAAATCTCCCCCATTTTGGGTCGACTTGCCATAGTATCTGCCTCTTTTAAATCAGCGTTATTAAAATAAGCTTTCACTGTTATCAGACTATTTTTAAACTGCGATATTCTACTCAGAACTTGCTTTGCTTTATAACGTTCTTTGTCTAGTTGCAATTCTTTAATAATAGAGCCAATTAATTTTACAGAATCTTGCGAATCATAAATCGTAAAGTTTGAAGGATACCCTAACTTATCCGATTCCGATCTTAAAATTCTGGCAAATACGGAGTGAAAGGTACCCATCCATAAATTTTTAGCTTCACTTTCCCCAACTACAGTAGCAATACGCTCTTTCATCTCACGAGCTGCTTTGTTGGTAAAAGTCAAATTCAAAATATTAAATGCATCCACACCACTCTTCATCAAATGGGCAATTCTATAGGTAAGCACTCTTGTTTTTCCTGAACCTGCACCTGCAATAATAATCATGGGTCCTTTGGTTTGTAAAACTGCCGCCTTTTGCGATGGATTCAATCCTTCTAAATAATCTGCCAAACTAATTTCTTTTGAATTTTAATAAAAAAGTATCTCTACTACAAGCATCAAAAATAAGTTTTAAGGTCTAGTAAAGCAATAAAAGTTATCTACATATTCGCTATTTTAAAAAAATGTTTAAATTCGTTCCTCTTATCTAATTTTACAAGAAAAAATGGACTTTACAACACTAGCTTTTTCAATACTACCGGCAATCATCACAGGGGGTGTTGCTTATTATTTCCTCAATGCTCATTTTAAAAATGAAAACCACCGAAGAAAATTCAAGCTTATGCAAGAAAACAGAAAAGCAACTTTACCGGTTCGTTTGCAGGCATACGAACGTATAACTCTGTTTTTAGAAAGAATAAACCCTAGTCAATTGCTACTTCGAGTAAAACCACTTGGCGAGAACAAAGAAGCCTATAGCTCCTTATTATTAAGCACTATAGAACAAGAATACGAACATAATATTAGTCAACAAATTTATATTTCAGAAGAATGTTGGAATGTAATTACATCTTCTAAAAATGCGATCTCACATATTATTTCAGAAACAGTAAAAAAAGATACTGTTAACAACTCACAAGAATTGCGTGAAGCCATTTTAAAGAAAATGATGGAAACAACTCCTCCGTCATCTGTAGCTTTATCATTTTTAAAAACAGAGGTTCAAAAATTATTATAAAAAAAGCCCTTGAGGAATCTCAAGGGCTTTTTTAAATCTAGGGGTACTATTTTATGTTATTCGTTGAAATAGATTTTAGAGGCACCTAAACCTACCTCCGCTTCGTATACTTTTTCTTTCAAGTCATAATCTGCAATATTCAATAATGTAAGATCTACAAAGTTGTAAACAATTGTATAAAGCATATCGTCCTTAAAATTTATTCCATATATCTCCCCAACCTCATAACCTTGGGTACTAAGCTCTGTTGCATCTTCAGTAATATGATAAACCTTATTATCTGTATCTAAATAATAATAGATTATTCCACTATCAATACACATTTGATTACCCACCACATTCTCAGCAAAATCTAAGGATTTAATCACTGTATTATTTGATACATCAATAAATGAAATAGAAGATGTTGTAGCTTCAGTAGTATCCCATTCTGGTGCACCACCATAACTGATAGGTTTTCCCTCGCACAACACAATCAACTCCCCTTTTGTTGAGAATATAATCTCATCAGGGTTATCATTTACAGTAATTTCCACCACTGATTTATCAGATAGATCAATTACTGAAACGATATTATTAGAAGACCATGCTCCTTTATGAGAAACATATAATTTATTATCCTTAGAAACTATTTGTTCAACTCCATTATCTAGTCCTATTTTTGCAGATTCATCAATTTTATTAGTAGTTAAATCTAAAACTGCAACATAATCATCAGTTTCATCAGATGCCCCACCCCAATTGGTAACATATCCTACACCTCCCTCAATTGTCATATACCTAGGATTTGATAATCCTGATGTTACAACTGCTTTCTTAACCAAGGTATTTCTATCCACCACTACTATAGAATTTGCGTCATTTAAGACAATATAAGCATCGTCTCCATTAAACGCAACTGATTGAATCAACCCACCTAATTGAGCACCATTTACGCTTGTATAACTATAATTAGCAATCTTAGAAAAATCAGATTCCATAAATGCTACCGAACCATCTTTATCGCCTGAATTTCCCTCAGCACTAACCCATACACCACTACTAAAGCTTGAAATATTACTTGGATCGACATTTTCAACAACCATGACTTCAGTTTCTAAAATGTTATCTTCTTCCTCATTTGAACATGACATAAAAACTAAACTTAATATGAATAGTTTAAAAATTAATTTTGTTGTTTTCATTTTTATTTAATTAAATAGTTAAAATTTATAGTTGATATTTATTGTGTAATTTCTTCCTGGCATAGGTCTAAGGTTTGTAAAATAATATAGGTTGTTCCCTATATTATTTATCTTACAACCTAACACCAATTTGGTGTTTTCATTTTCAAGTAGACTTATATCTAACCCTAAGTTCATCACATGAACGGGATCAAGAGAATAAAAATCTAAAGCCAATCTATTGGTAAAAACCTTACTTTGATATAAATCTTGAAAATAAAGCTTGGCTATTCCATAACCATACTCTAAATTATAGTTCAACAAATGTTTTGGAGCATAGGGTAGCTGTCTTCCATTTCCAGAGTCATTTGCTTCGGTATAGGTGTAATTTCCAGAAAGATGGAAAGAATGATTGTCGATTACTTTTGTATACCCTAAAAAGAATTCGGCACCTTTATTTACTGCCGCATCTAAATTAACAGGGGTCCATAAGTTTGAATTTCCTGCTGGTTTCCAAATTATTTTATCTTTCAAATCAATATAAAAAAGAGTACTATTTAATTTCAAACCAAAATTTTCAAATTCAACACCAAATTCACCTTGTTTGGAATTTTCTGGAATTAAATTTTTGTTCCCCACTAGGGGCCAATACATTTCGTTGAAAGTTGGTACCCGATAATTAGCAGAGACATTAGCCTTTAACCAAAAGTACTTGGCTATCTTTTGCTCGCCAGAAAGCGTTACTGAAAAAGGAACTTCAAAATCTGAATTATACTCCTTCCTTGCTCCTACTGAAAAAATCAAATCTGAAGTTGGGGTGTAACTAACAATTCCTCCCATAGAAAAAACATTTCTTTCTTCAGAAATTAAATCGGTGGTTTGTCCATTTATATGGTCCGCAAGCATCAAATATTTTACACTCCATAAATTTGAAATTCTATAATTCAAAGAATAATTCAAAGATAAAGTTTGAGACTTTCCAAAACTAAACTCTTCATTTTCTTTATCTTCATAATATCGATATTCCTGACTAATAAAACTTGTATTTATTTCCTGCGCAAAACTTCCAAACTTAAAATACCACTTCAATAAATTTCTTTGGTTGAAATCCTCATTTCTTTCACTTCCCGCTGAAGGATTAGGTAGCCCATCTGAGAACAACCTATCCCCATAATAACCCGTGGTATAGAAATATATTTTATTCTTATCAGAAATCTTATATCCTACTCCTAAATCAATCCCATAGTTTATATAATTCCCATTTTCATTTTTTAAAGAATTTCCATCTTCATCCTGATACCTCTCATCGATAAATGGATAATCATTATCCGAACTATTAAAAACTCCTGATAATTTAATTGCCCATCTTCCTGTTCCAATATTTGCCTTAAAAAAATTTGAACTTGTATTGAAACTTCCATAGGAAGCAAACAATTGATACGTATCATGAATTTTAAAATCCAAGTGATCTTTCAAATGAACTGTCCCTCCAATAGCACCAGAACCGTATTGAACACTTCCACCTCCACTTTTTACAATTATTTCATCCGCTGTATTTGCTGATAAGGAATTAAAATCGGTTTGTCCTGAACCAACGGAATTGATATTTATTCCATTCCATAATACTACTGTATTTGAGGCAGAAGTCCCTCTAAACCTGGCTGAGCTTGTACCTCCATTTCCATAATCTTTAAACGCTATGGGACTGTTATACCTAAGAAGTTCCGTAAAATTGGTCGGATTTCGTACTATTTCTTTTGCTGAAACTTCAATTGTTTTTTGCCCCAGTCTTTCAACTTTATGATGCTTTGAGGCCTTTATATCAACTGTGTTCAAATTCTGGATAGAGTCCAAAGAATTATTATCCAAATTTTTCTCTTGCGAAAAAATCGAATACATCCCCATCATTGCCAGTAAACTCAATACTCTACATAGATCCATAATAATTTCCTTTGTTCCCGAAAGAATTTATAATTACGAACTAGGCAGGTCTCCTGGCTTGCGTCTTGTTGTTACCTTCCCGTAAATTATTTTACAGTGGTATAAGCTTACAACAAGCATCATTTTCATGATTAAGCTTACAGTTGCGGGTACAGCTTTCGAATTGAACGAAATTCCCTTTTAATCTCATTTCATACCATTTGAAATGAAAACCAAATTCGCTGCAAAAATAGTTACAATGTTTGGATAAACAATTTAATTACTCGTAAATAATTAAAACAATAAATATCAACTAGATACTTTACAATTTTTCTATTTCATTAAAATAGAAACCATAAAAAGAAAGACACTTTTACTTATATTCTTCTAAAAGTGAAGAGAAATTTGAAAACTTTGCACTCTGCTCTTGAGAGACTTCATAATATGATGGATGAATCATTTTTGCCAATACTTCAATTCCATTTACCAAGGTACTTGCAGAGGGTTGTGTAAACATATCAAAATCTGCAATATATACAGCATTATTTTTTACAGCTCTTAAAGAATTCCACTCAAGACGATTTGTTAAAAATGGCATATCATTCAAAGTTGTTTCTGTAGTATAACCACAAGGAGCAATTACCAATACCTCAGGATCATATTTTACAATTTTATCCCAATCAATTACAATACTATCTCCTGATGGATGTGATAATAAATCAACACCACCTGCACAACCTATTTGATGAGGAATCCAGTGACCACAGTTAAACAAAGGATCTATCCATTCCAAAAGCATCACCGACTTTTGCAACAACCTATTCTCGCGTTGCACATCAATTACTTTTGCTATCCGGTTCTCTAACTCGCAAACATGTTGAACACCATATTCTTTTTTACCCATTGCAGATGCTATCGTTATCACTGAATCTAAAACATCTTGTAATGAACCAGGATTGATCGGTATCAACCTTGGTTCTTTTTCTAATTTTGCAACCGCCGCCGCTGTACATTTCGTATCAATTTGGCACACCTCGCATACATCTTGTGTAAAGATAATATCTGGTGCAATTTTCGCCAATTCCTTTTCATCAACATAATAAAGACTTTCTCCAGTTTTTTTACTATTCGAAAACAAGGTATTTATCTCATCACTTGTATAATTTTTTCCTTCCATAACACACCTTACAACTCGCGTTTTCTCTTGTAAGGCAGTTGCCGGACACTCAAACGTGATTCCATCTAAAGAATCTTGCAAACCCATGTCGTAAATCATTTGGGTAATAGCTGGTAAAAAAGAGGACACTTTCATTCTTAATAATCTTTATTTATTTCCATCGCAATATGCGGTATAGAATCTTCTAGATACTCTTCTCCGATGGCAACAAAACCATGAGATTCATAGAAATTCTTTAAATACAATTGTGCAGATATATGGATTTTAGTTTCTTTGAATTCATTATTAATACAATCAATAGAATATCGAACCAATTGATTTCCATAATCAAAATTTCTATATTTTTTTGCTACTACCACCCTACCTAAACTTGCTAAGTCGTAGCAATCCTTACTTTTAAAAATTCTTGAATAGGCCACCAATTCATTTTTAATATAACCAAGGATATGGAGCGCTTTTTGATCTTTAAAATCGACATCTAAATAGGCAGAATCTTGTTCTACAACAAATACCTCCGCTCTTAAGTTTAATACCTTATAGAGTTCTTGAATTGTAAAATCATCAAATTTTCTAATCTTAAATTGAATCATAAAAACGATAGTAGTTCGGTATGCGAAATTAACTTCTTTTAAAGATAATCATAACATTTTTAAAAATATTCTAAAAAATCTACCAATCTTTGCAGTTCAAACATAAGTAAAATGATCTATTATATAACCGGTGGAGAGCGTTCAGGGAAAAGTTCTTACGCTCAAGAATTAGCGGAAAAACTATCTCCAACTCCTTATTATTTGGCTACTTCTAGAATCTGGGATACAGACTTTCAAAAAAGAGTGGATCGGCATGTTTCAGACAGAGATGAACGTTGGACTACTATTGAAGAGGAAAAACATTTAAGTAAAGTAATTCCAAACAATGCCGTTGTTGTAATCGACTGTGTAACCCTGTGGCTGACCAATTTTTTTGTAGACACCAAATACGACGTTTCAAAATCTTTAGAATTAGCTAAACAAGAAATAGAAAGCCTAAAAAATATAGATGCTACTTTAATCATTATTTCAAACGAAATTGGAATGGGTATACATTCTGAACATGAATCTGGTAGAAAATTTACAGAATTGCAAGGTTGGACAAATCAGGCAATTGCCAAAATAGCCGACAAAGCAATCTTTATGGTTTCAGGACTTCCTTTACAATTAAAATAACACACATGAAATTTGATATAAAAAAAGTAGATCAATCTTTGGCAAAAGACATTCAACTTAAAATTGATTTTAAAACAAAACCAATAGGATCTTTAGGTATTCTAGAATCAATAGGATCACAAATAAGCCTGATTCAAAACACCTTAACCCCAAAAATATCAAAACCTTCCATTGTCATATTCGCAGGTGACCATGGAGTTGTAAAAAACCATCCTGTAAGTCCATTCCCTCAAGAGGTAACTGCTCAAATGGTATTGAATTTCCTCTCTGGAGGCGCTGCTATAAATGTGTTTTCTGAAATAAACAAAGTTGATTTACATATAGTTGATGCAGGTGTTAATTTTGATTTTGAATCGAATCCCCACCTTATTAATGCTAAAATCAACAAAGGAACTAAAGATTATACACAAGGACCAGCCATGACTCTTGAAGAATGTAAATCTTCAATTCTTAAAGGGGCTGAAATTATTACAAAAATATATTCCACAGGCTGTAACACCATTGGCTTTGGAGAAATGGGAATTGGAAATACATCTTCGGCTTCCTTACTAATGAGCGCGTACACCAATACACCAATTGAAGCCTGTACTGGTAAAGGAACTGGACATTCGGAAGCAGGTGTCAAGAATAAAATTGATATTCTAAAAAAAGCCAAAATAAAACATTCAGACAGCAAGGAATGTATGGATGTTCTGGCTGCCTTTGGCGGATATGAAATTTCAATGATGACTGGTGCATTTCTTCAAGCCGCAAAATTGAAAATGACTATCATTGTTGATGGGTTTATTACAACAAGTGCTTTACTAGCGGCGAATGCAATCAATAAAAATGTATTGGATTATTGTATTTTCTCACATACATCTGGAGAAAAAGGACATGAAAAAATGTTAGCCTATTTAAATGCAAAACCTCTACTCAATTTCGGATTAAGGCTTGGAGAAGGAACTGGTGCCGCATTGGCTATTCCTACTCTAAACGCAGCAACAGCATTTATAAATAAAATGGCCTCTTTTGAAAGCGCAGGCGTTTCTGAAAAAAATTAAACTATGAAAAACCAAATACACATATTTTTAACCGCAGTGATGTTTTTCACTAGAATACCCTGCCCAAAATGGGTAGATCATTCTCCTGAAATATTAAACAAAAGTACTCGTTACTTCTCTTTAGTCGGAATTTTGGTTGGTCTTATAGCTGCTTCGTTCTACTATATAGGTACCTTATTATTCTCCAACCAAATTGCGATTATAATAAGTATGGTTGCATCAGTTTGGACCACCGGTGCTTTTCATGAAGATGGATTTGCCGATGTTTGTGACGGTTTTGGTGGAGGCTGGACCAAAGATAAAATCTTAATGATCATGAAAGATTCTCGTTTGGGGACTTATGGTACTGTGGGAATTCTATTTATTCTAGCCTTGAAATTTACGGCTCTTAATGAAATTCCTAATGAATTTGTCGCTCTTGCTATTATATCCGGTCATAGTATTAGCCGATTTACCGCCACTACCTTAATTTTTACGCATCCCTATGTGAGAGAAACCGAGGATAGCAAAAGTAAACCAGCAGCCGATAGAATGTCATTAAACTCCTTAATTACAAGTGCATTTTTCGGCCTACTTCCACTCATATTTTTTCAAAACCACTTGATATTTCTTGTACTTATACCATTAGGAATCACAAAATGGTGGCTCTCTAGATTTTTCAAAAAATGGATTGGGGGTCAAACTGGAGATTGCGCTGGAGCCTTACAACAATTAGCTGAAGTAGTTTATTATTTATCCCTTATTGCAATATGGAAATATATTTGGTAAGACATACCACACCCTTAATTGATAAAGGAATCTGTTATGGGCAGACTGATTTAAACCTATCTCCTACTTTTGAAGATGAAAGCAACATCATTTTAGAGAAAATAAAACTCAACAATGATGTTAAAATATTTTCAAGCCCATCCAAACGCTGTACTCTTTTAGCTGAAAAATTTGCAAAAAAAATCACAATTGACAAACGACTTATGGAATTGAATTTTGGAGATTGGGAGATGAAAAAATGGGATGACATTCCTAATAAAGAAATGACTCCATGGATGAAAGACTTTGTTTCAGTAAAAGTACCTAATGGAGAATCATATACTAATTTATCAGAAAGAGTATTGGAAGTTTTCTCAGAAATACTTCATAAAAATCATCAACAAAATGTAATTGTATCACACGGAGGCCCTATTAGAAGCCTCTTAGCACATCTTACAGAAACAGCACTAAAAGATTCGTTTAACATCAAAGTAATTTACGGCCAGGTAAGTAAAATTACAATTCATAAAACTACTAAGGTTCAAATATCTATATAATGTCATGAAAAACATATATTCATTTTTCTTATTTATCGGAATAATCACCTCCTGTTCTTCACCTCAAAAAAAAGAAACAGTTGCTGTTACCCAAAGCTTAAAATATGCCAAAGGCTTTTCCATTACCACAGAAAATGGTTTCAAAAAAATAACCATCAGTAATCCTTATAAAAACGCCGAAAAAAAATATGAATACCTGCTCATCCCAAAAGGTGAGAAAATACCAAAGCACACAACTGAAGTTCAAATCGTAAGAACTCCCGTAGAAAAAATTATCGTCACCTCTACTTCACACATTCCGTTACTAGAATTATTAGAAAAAGAAAAAACACTGGTAGGTTTCCCAAATACAAATTTTATCTCCTCTCCAAAAACCAGAGCCTTAGTAGACCACAACCAAGTGAAAGAAATTGGAAAAGAAGAGCATATAAACACAGAAATACTTCTAGACCTATCTCCTGAACTAGTGATGAGTTTTGCTGTAGACAAACCCAATAAATCATTCACAACCATTCAAAAAATGGGCATTCCCATTCTTTTAAATGGAGATTGGCTAGAGGAAACCCCACTTGGAAGAGCGGAATGGATTCATGTTTTTGGAGCTATTTTTAATGAAACTCAAAAAGCAGATAGTATTTTTAACCATATTGAGCAAGAATACCTGAAAGCTAAGAAAATTGCGACACAGGAGGTAAAAACTAAGCCTACCGTTCTTTCGGGATCAATTTTTCAAGATGTTTGGTACTTACCTGCTGGAGAAAGTTTTATTGCCACCTACTTTAAAGATGCACAAACCAATTATTTATGGAAAGACAGTAAAGGAACAGGGAGTCTATCTTTAAATTTTGAGAATGTTTTTGAGAAAGGACAACATGCAGATCTATGGATTGGTTGCAGCATGAATAACACTAAACAAGAATTGTTAAATTCTAATGCGCACTATGCTCAATTTGATGCCTACCAAAAAAATAACGTCTATACATTTGCAAAATACAAAGGAGCTACCGGAGGGATGTTTTATTTCGAATTAGGTCCTATTAGACCCGACCTACTTCTTAAGGACATCATTAAAATAGCACACCCAGAATTATTACCTGAATACAAAACAGTATTCTTCTCAAAATTAAGCGAGTAGAAAATTATTATTTAACAAAAATTCAACACATAAGCATTCTAGGTTGACTTGTAGATCAATGCAGAATAGCTATATTTGCATCACTTAAAAAAACATATAAAAATGAACAACGGATTATACGCTAAATTCAACACAAGCAAAGGTGCTATTTTGGTGAATTTAACACACGACAAAACTCCTGGTACAGTTGGTAACTTTGTAGCTTTGGCTGAAGGGAATTTAGAAAACAATGCAAAACCACAAGGAAAGCCATATTATGATGGATTAAAATTCCATAGAGTTATTGCTGATTTTATGATTCAAGGAGGATGTCCTCAAGGAACTGGAACTGGTAGCCCTGGATATAGTTTTGATGATGAATTTCACCCTGAATTAAAGCACGATAAACCTGGTGTTTTATCTATGGCTAATTCTGGTCCTGCTTCAAATGGTAGTCAATTTTTTATTACTCACGTTGCAACGCCATGGCTAGACAACAAACATACAGTTTTCGGTTTTGTTGTAGAAGGTCAAGATATAGTTGATACCATTGCTCAGGATGATGTTATTGAATCTTTAGAAATTGTCCGTGTAGGAGAAGAAGCTGAAAACTTCAATGCAATAGAAGCTTTTAGAACTTTTGAAGGATCTAGAGAGGCTAGAATCGCTGAAGCAAATGCTAAACAAAAAGCAATTTTGGATGAAGTTTCTGCAGGATACGAAGAAACTGCTTCAGGATTACGTTACAAAATATTAGAAAACGGTAATGGAAAACAAGCAACTAAAGGAGCTGGTGTTTCTGTTCATTATAAAGGTCAATTATTAGACGGAACCGTATTTGATTCATCTTACAAACGTAAACAACCAATCGACTTCAATGTTGGAGTGGGTCAGGTTATTAAAGGATGGGATGAAGGAATTCAGTTATTAAAAGTTGGAGACAAAGCTCGTTTGGTTATCCCTTCTGAATTAGCTTATGGTTCTGCTGGAGCTGGAGGAGTAATTCCTGCCGATGCAATACTTATTTTTGATGTTGAATTGGTTGCTGTAAAGTAATTATCTTCTTCAAATAATAAAAAAAGACCTGTTTTAAACAGGTCTTTTTTGTTTCTAAAAACAATTTAAAAAAAAGTTTTAACGCATGTTTCTCGTATACAAATAGTTATAAAAAAACATTAAAAAAAGGTAAATTTATTGTGCTATTTCCCTTGCCAAAACGAAGAAACGTACTATATTTGCAGAGCAATACCAAACGCGAAAGTAGCTCAGTTGGTAGAGCGTCAGCCTTCCAAGCTGAATGTCGCCGGTTCGAACCCGGTCTTTCGCTCAAAACTCCATCTTTTTAAGATGGAGTTTTTTTTGTCCCAGTTTTTAATATTTGTTACGTACATTTAAACAAAAAAAACAAAAATGAAAGTACTGCAGAAATTATGGATTGCACTCAATATTATCAGAACATATCGAAAAGGCTTTTTATTTCTTAGCAATCCTATTTACATATCAGGAAGGAAAAACGTTAAACTAGAAAAGAACAAGAACGGAAATCGAACCGAAACGATAAATGCTATTTTAAAAACCTTCAATAGAAAGACTGCGTATTTAGAAATTGGAACAAGAAACCCTTCTCATAACTTTAATCTTGTCGAAGCAGACCAAAAATACAGTGTAGATCCTGGTGTAGAATTCAAGAAAAACCCAGTAGATTTTAAAATGACGAGTGACACTTTTTTTAAAAAACTAAAGAAAGGTGAAGTACTTCATAAAAACCAATTATTTGATGTTATATTTATTGACGGTCTACATCTTGCGGAACAAGTAAACAGAGATATCAATAACGCCTTTAATCATCTCAGCAAAGATGGTTTTATCGTTATGCACGACTGTAACCCTCCAACAGAGTGGCATGCGAGAGAAACATACAATTATCGTTACAGCCCAGCGGGTGGAATTTGGAATGGAACTTCATGGAAGGCGTTTTACACATGGAGATGTAAAGCAGATATTTTTTCACTTTGCGTAGATACGGACTGGGGTATTGGTGTATTATCAAAGAACAAATACATCGGAAACAACACCACTCTAACCAATCCATATTACGAATTTTCCAAAATGTATAAAAACAGAATCGAAGACTTAAATTTGATGAGTTTCAATGATTTTAAAACATTGATAAAAAAAAAGCAGCCCCCTCAATAAAAAATTAAAAGAAAGAACAATCCTTACAAATAAATAAAAAAGCCAGATGGTCTATAGAATAAAAACTTCCTTACCATCTGACTTTTAAATTTTAGTATTTCTTTTATCAACTACATCATACTAATGCAATACAACATTTTTATACGAAGCACCATTTAAAGACTCTTTCCAAGTAGTTCCTTTAGGTCTAATATTAATTCGTATTTCATGATTACTACCTGCTACAGGCGCTTTCTTAAACTTAATTGAAATAACACCTTTATTGGTTCCTTTTTCAACCTGCATTACTTTACCTCCAATCCACTTACCATCTTCTCTCAACTCAATAGCAACCTCTCTTCCACTTTTAGCAGTATACTCTATTTCAAAATCCATCTTAATTGCTGCTGTAAAGCCTTTATCAATATTTAATACTTGAATCGACTCTTCCTTTAAACTATCTACAGCGTACGTTTCCGAGCTCCATGACACCAGTCCAACTGCCAATACCAATAGCGCAACAAGTCCTCTTAATTTTAATCCAATTGTTTTCATAATTCTAATCTATTTTATGGTTATTAATTCTACTGCAAGTTTATTCACAACGCAACCAAAAAAGGATAAGAAAACATTTTGGAAGGGCAACAAATGGCTTATTTTTCAATTTATAGACAGAAAACACAAAAAATATAGACAAAAAAAAAGTCTGCAATAAATTGCAGACTTTTCTGTGACCGGGCTGGGGCTCGAACCCAGGACCCTCTCCTTAAAAGGGAGATGCTCTACCAACTGAGCTACCAGGTCATTGCTAAAAGCAAAAGAAATATAGTGGTGAGAGTAGGATTCGAACCTACGAAGCTTGCGCAGCAGATTTACAGTCTGCCCTCGTTGGCCACTTGAGTATCTCACCAATATTTCAATAAAAAGGAAAATTTAGTTTACCTAAATTAGTGACCGGGCTGGGGCTCGAACCCAGGACCCTCTCCTTAAAAGGGAGATGCTCTACCAACTGAGCTACCAGGTCATTATTTCCTTTGTTTTAGCGGGTGCAAATATAGAACGTTATTCCAATATAACAAAGCTTTTTTTTAATTAATTTCATCTAAATATGCTTGTCTTACTTTCTTGAATAAATTGGAACTGTAAACAAAATCCACAACAGATTCATTATCAGTTTTAAAGACATCTTTACTCGTCCCTTCCCACTCTTTCAAACCATTTTTTAAAAAAATAATTTTTTCTCCAATTTCCATCACCGAGTTCATATCATGGGTATTTATAACTGTTGTTATTTGAAATTCGGCTGTTATTTCTTGAATCAAATTATCAATAACAATAGCTGTTTTTGGATCAAGTCCAGAATTTGGTTCATCACAAAACAAATATTTGGGATTCATCACAATCGCTCTTGCAATTGCTACACGTTTTTGCATCCCTCCAGAAAGTTCCGCTGGAAATTTTTTATTTGCATTTGTTAAGTTCACTCTTTTTAGAACCGTATTGACACGATCCATCATTTCAGACATCGATTTATCTGTAAACATTTTCATCGGAAACATCACATTCTCTTCAACCGTTAACGAGTCAAACAATGCGCTTCCTTGAAAAACCATTCCTATATCTTGTCTTAATTGTCTTCTACCGTCTTCATCCAAATCTTTACTGATCTTTCCGTCAAATGCGATGGTACCGACCTCTGGAACATGTAAACCCAATAAACTTTTTAAAAACACGGTTTTTCCAGAACCACTCTGACCAATGATCAAACTAGTCTTTCCGCGTTCAAAGGTTGCGTCTACCCCTTTTAAAATAGTTGTATCACCAAAACTCTTTTGTATCCCCTTAACTTCTATCATCTATCCTAAAAGTGTTTGTGTTAAAAAATAATTCATTAAAATAATAACTACACTGGTCCAAACCACTGCTTGTGTACTTGCACGACCTACCTCTAGAGCACCTCCTTTTACATAGAAACCATGGTAAGAAGGTATCGTAGCTATAAGAAATGCAAAAACTACAGACTTAATCAAAGCATATTGAACTAAAAATGGATCAAAATCTAATTGAATTCCACCTATATAATCTGCTGAATGAAACAACCCTGTTAAAGAGCCTGCAACCCATCCTCCAAAAATCCCAAGAAACATTCCTACAATTACAATTAAAGGATAAAAAAACACAGTCGCCAATACTTTAGGCATCACAAGATAGTTCAACGAGTTTATTCCCATCACCTCCAAAGCATCAATTTGTTCAGTTACTCGCATTGTACCAATACTAGAGGTAATAAACGACCCAACTTTACCCGCCAAAATAACAGAAGCAAAAGTCGGAGCGAATTCTAGTATCATTGATCTTTTTGTAGCAAATCCGATAAGGTATTTTGGAATCAGTGGACTATCAACATTCAAAGCTGTTTGAATAGCAACAACTCCTCCAACGAAGAAAGAAATAAAAGAAACGATTCCTATAGACTTCAAACCCAAATCTTCAATTTCTCTAAATAAAGCCTCTCGGAAAACATTCCATTTCTGCGGCTTTTTAAAAACCTCTTTAAGCATAATAAAATACTTACCGATATGTTCTATATAATTCATGTATTAATTTTTTGCTAAAGTATTAAATAATCAGAAACTATATTACATTAAAATTAGGAATAGAATCACATATTCTACCGTTTTTTATAACAATAATTGACTAATTTTATACCAAACAATATTCCTATGCAAAACACAATTCTTTTCTGTACAGCAATCTTATTTTCTTTAACCTCAACGTTTGCTCAAAACAAAAACAAACCCAAGTTAATGGTTGGAATTGTCGTAGACCAAATGCGCTATGATTATTTATATCGGTTTGAAAACAAATATGGTAATGGTGGTTTTAAAAGATTAATGAACAAAGGATTCCATGCGGAAAACACACATTATAACTATGTACCTACTTATACTGCGGTAGGCCATGCTTCAATTTACACCGGAACTACCCCGCAAAACCATGGTATTATTGGAAACGATTGGTATGATAAATTTCTTAAAAAAAGTATTTATTGTGTAGATGATGCTGCATATTCTTCAGTTGGTACAAGCACCAAAGCTGGGCAAAAGTCTCCTTATAGGATGCATACAACAACTGTTACGGATCAACTGAAACTTGCCCAGAATTTAAAAAACAAGACCATCAGCATCGCCATCAAAGATAGATCATCTATATTACCAGCAGGGCACACGGCAGATGGTGTCTATTGGTTTGAAGGAGGCAAAAACTCACATTGGATTACCAGTAGTTTTTACACGAAAGAACTGCCAAAATGGGTACAGGAATACAATAATGGAAATTCTATAAATCAATATCTAGAAAAAGATTGGAACACTTATTACCCAATAGAAACTTATACCGAAAGTATGGAGGATGACAATCCTTTTGAATGGAAATTTAAAGGAGAAGAAAAACCTGTTTTCCCACATAAGCTTCCCCTCTTAAAAGAAAAAAATGGAGGTTCTAATATTTTAAAATCTACTCCTTTTGGAAATTCTTTGACGACAGACTTTGCGCTAGCTGCAATCAAAAATGAAAATTTGGGACAAACTGATGGTACCATTGATTTTTTAACCATTAGCTATTCCAGTACAGATTATGTTGGTCATAAATATGGGGTGGATTCCAAGGAGATTGAGGATACCTATATTCGAATGGATTTGGAAATAGAACGATTATTAATTTACTTAGATAAAACCGTCGGTAAAAACAATTACACCTTATTTTTAACCGCTGATCACGCCGTGGCACAAACTCCAAATTATTTAAAAACACTTGGAATCCCTGGTGGACATTTTGAATACTCTAAATTAAAAACAAGAATTAAAGAATTATCCTTAGAAAATTATGGTTCAGATAAAATTGTGGAGACTATCTCTAATTACCAATTATTTTTCAATTATAATGAATTAAAGAAATTAAAACTTTCTTCTGTAGAAGTTCAAAACTTTTTTGCTCAAGAATTAATAAATTTCAATCAAGTATACAAAACGATTACAGCACATACGCTTCAAACTAGTGAATTTAGAAAAGGTATTTACAGTTTAGTACAACAAGGGTACAATCAAAAATTATCTGGTGATGTTATTTTGGTCCCGAATCCTTCTGTGCTGCTAGGACATGATGCCTTTGGAACTACTCATGGAAGTGGTTATAGCTATGATACCCATGTTCCATTATTGTTTTTTGGTAAAGGGATACAAAAAGGTTCTTCAAGCAACTATTATCCAATTATTGACATCGCACCAACGCTATGCAATCTTTTAGAAATTGAATTTCCAAACGGTGTTACAGGTAAAGTAATTAGTGAAGCTATAAAAAACTAAAATGCTGCATCAGCATCCCAAGCTTCTAGGTAATCCTTAATAAATTTAATAAACAACCCTCCCAATGCACCATTTATAACTCTATGGTCATAAGAGTGTGATAAAAACATTTTCTGACGAATTGCTATAACATCCCCTTCCGGTGTTTCAAGTACTGCAGGAACTTTACGAATGGCACCAATAGCTAATATTGCAGCTTCTGGTTGATTTATGATTGGAGTACCAAATAAACTTCCGAAACCTCCAACATTTGTTACCGTATAAGTACCACCTTGAATCTCATCTGGTTTTAGCTTGTTGTTTTTAGCTCTTGCAGCCAAGTCATTTACAACTTTTGCCATACCAATTAAATTCAATTCATCTGCTTTATGAATTACAGGAACAATTAGGTTACCATCACCTAATGCGGCAGCTAGTCCAAGATTGATATCTTTTCTAATTGCAACTTTTTTATCACCATCAAATGACAAGTTCACCAACGGATATTCTTTAATAGCAGCTGCTACCGCCATCATAAACACAGGAGTATAAGTCAATTTTTCTCCCTCTCTTTTTAGAAAAGCATCTTTGTTATTTGACCTCCATGTTACCAAATTAGTAACATCAACCTCTATAAAAGATTGTACATGAGCTGACTTTTGAACAGAATGAATCATATGATCAGAGATCATCTTTCCCATTCTACTTAATTCTATCAATTCATCTTCTCCATTTAAAGATAATGGAACTACGGCTTGGGCTTTAGATACTGAGACAGTAGGCTCTGTTTTTTTCTCTACAACACGTGTTTCTAAGTATTCTAAAATATCAGATTTTGTAACCCTACCTTCTAATCCTGAACCAGGAATTTTATCTAACTCTTCTTGACCAATACCTTCTTCACTTGCAATATTTCTTACCAGTGGAGAATAAAATCTATCAGAGGTAACCACTTTAGTAACTGCTGTTTTAGATATTACGGCTTTTTCTATATCTTTTTCAACTTGCTGGGCAGCTTCGGAAACAGAACTATCAACTTTTTCAACGACAATATCATTCACAGAACTCTCAAGCTCTCCCTCTACTTCAATAATCGCTAAAGTCTCCCCAACTTTTACTACTGAATCTTTCTCATGTAAAATTTGAACTAACGTACCAGAAACTTCACAAGGAACATCAGAATCCACCTTATCTGTTGCAATTTCCACAACAGACTCATCAGCTTCAATAACATCTCCTACTTCTTTCAACCAACCTGTAACTGTTGCCTCAGCAACACTTTCACCCATTTTTGGTAGTTTCAATTCAAATTTAGCCATAGTAACAATTTATTGGGAACTTAACATCCCTCGTATTCAATAGTTGAACCGCCAAATTAGTGGCTAAGTTCATTATTTTAATGCTTCGCAAATTTAGTAAAAATATAGACAACAATCTTAAGGAATCAATCTAGATAAAAGTTCAGTAATAACTAAAGAATTTCAAAGAAATCAATCTTACTGAAAGCTGAAATATTAATTCATGATAACCGCAAAGATATTCAATGAATTAGCTATCAGTAACCAAAGAAAATAAGGAACTACCAACAGGCTGTAATATTTCATTTTTTTTAAATATGTAAACAGAAAAAAACCAACAATTACCGTTAGAGAAATTAAAATAATCCCTGCCACTAGCATCTGATGTTGATTGAAAAACACCCAATTCCATGAAATATTTAACAACCATTGAATAAAAAAAAGTTTTGAGATCTTTATTACTTGTTCTTTTTGCATCAAAATCGCCATATAAAAAGAAAAGCAAACCATAATAGTTGACCATGCAGCACCAAAAACCCAACCAGGCGGTGTCCAAGGAGCTTTATGTAATTTCAAATACCAATCACTCGTTGGGCCAGAATTCATAAGCCAAGCACCTATCCCTAAAGCGGCAAAATTTAAGGTAAAAAATAAAAGTACTCTAACAAACTGTTTCATTAATATTTATATTTTGGTCCATAATTTATCACTATTCAAGAGAAAACTCCCTAGATAATCAAAATTACATTCTTTTGGAGAGAGAATTGAAAGAAAATTTTCTCCATTTTTATTTATGTACAGATGATATGTTTTTCCTACAATAGGCTCAAAACTAAATTTTGCATTGTACAACATTTGATTGTCCGTAAAATTTTGTTTAAACTCTTCTAACTTTGCAGTCAATTCTTCAAATTTTGTTTTGAACTGAGCATTCACCGTTTGTAAATTGGTTTGTTTCCAAGAAATGGTGTTTGGTATTGATATTACAGGAGCGCTTAGGTTTGTTCCATACTCCTTATAAGATGCATCATAAACACCTTTATCTTCATTAAACACTACATTATCTGGCTTCTTTTCTATCATATTTGATGCGCCTCAATTTGCTCAAGAACCGCTTGGGCTTCCACTATTTTTTTATCACTTTCTGTTCTGTTGATCTTCGATAACTCAAAAGATTCCCGAAGTAACTTTTCATACGAATCTTGCAATATTTCTAACTTTGATTTTTTCTTAAACAATCCAAACATCTTTTAAACTTTTAAATTTGTAATTCCACAATCCATTTCTATAACCTGACCAGAAAAAGACTTGGCTTTATCAGAAATTAAAAAACTAGCCATTTCTGCTACTTCGGCGGCTTCTAAATATCTTTTCAAAGGATGTCGGTCAGCACTTAACTCTTTTGATTTATCATTCCTTAAAATTTTTTCTGCCAATCTAGTATTCGTTAACGTTGGAGCAATCCCATTAACTCTAACCGTAGGTGCATACTCTGCTGCTAAAGATTTTACCAAGCCCTCCACAGCCCCTTTAGCCGAGGCGATACTTGTATGAAATGGCATCCCTATTTTTACCGCAACTGTACTAAACATAACTACCGAAGGTGACATTCCTTTCTTTAATACAGGCAAGTATTTCTGAAGTACTTTTATTGCTCCCATCACATTTATCTGATAGTCTGCATAAAAATCTTCTTCTTTCAGCCTAGAAAAAGGCTTTAAATTTATACTTCCCGGACAGTAAATAAGAGCATCTAAATTCTCTAATTCTGGCAATTCATCTGAAAGAACATCTAAATGATACTCTTTTAAATTCTCATGCTCTATACCCACAGAATTACGTTGGATGCTAATTATTTTTGAGTGCTCAATTTCGGACTCTATAAGAGCTCTACCAATACCACTACTTCCTCCAATTATTCCTATTGTTTTCATAATAAATAGATTAACTTTATAAAACATAACATTATACAAAACTACATTTTTTTGTTTAATAAACAATATTATTTATTAAACATTATGTATCTTTGATAAACAGAAACGAATATCATGGCAACACAAAAAAAAATCACATCACAAGAAATCATTTCAAAATATATGGATGTTACCCTTACAGAAGGGAACAAACCACACTCCATATATAAATTTACGAAGGAATTAGAAATTGAAGAATCAGAGTTCTACAATTTCTTTAGTTCTTTCGAACAAATAGAAAAGAAAATCTACGCGCTTTTTCTAGAGAATTCTGTTTCATTACTTGAAAAAAACGAAGAATTTCATCAATATGACCCAAAGAACAAGTTACTGAGTCTTTATTTTACACTTTTTGAAAACTTTACTGCAAACCGCTCTTACCTATTAATGGACTTGCAAGGTGAATCATCTAAATTGAAATCATTAAAAAAGCTAACTGATCTAAAGCAAGATTTCACAAGGTTTGTAAACAGTATAGGTATTGACAAAATAGACCTAAAACAAGAAAAGCTGCAGAAAATACAGAACAAAGGTTTTGAAGAAGCATTTTGGATGCAATTTTTATTAATCTTAAAATTCTGGATGAATGACACTTCTCAATCTTTTGAAAAGACAGATGTTTTTATTGAGAAAAGTGTTCATGCATCTTTTGACATGATCAACACACAACCCATCAAAAGTTTTATTGACTTAGGTAAATTCATCCTAAAAGAAAAAATGGATTTTAAACTTTAAAATATCCAGTATGAAAACAATAGACAATATCCCCACTTCCAAAATACAAAGAGCTACTAAGCTAGTAACTACAGGTGCCAAAGTTGGAGTTAACTATATGAAATACTATGGTGATAAAATATTAAGTACCGAAGAAGAAGCTAAAGAAAAATTAAACAAAGCAAATGCTGAAGATATTTATGATGGTCTAAAAACCATGAAAGGGAGCGCCCTAAAGGTAGCTCAGATGTTAAGCATGGAAAAGAATATTTTACCAAGAGCTTATGTTGAAAAGTTTTCTTTAGCCCAATTTTCTGTCCCTCCATTATCACCTCCACTAGTTATCAAATCATTCAAAAATTATTTTGGCAAACACCCTTCTGATTTATTTGACTCTTTCAATTTAAACTCTGTAAATGCCGCCAGTATTGGTCAGGTGCACAAAGCCGAAAAAGATGGAGAAAAACTGGCTGTAAAAATCCAATATCCGGGAGTAGCAGAAAGCATCTCAACCGATCTTGCTTTGGTGAAACCGATCGCCATGAAAATGTTCAATATCAAAGGAGAAAATTCAGATAGATACTTCAAAGAAGTTGAAGATAAACTTACCGAAGAAACCAACTATAATTTAGAGTTTGCACAAAGTGAGGAAATTGCCAATGCTTGTGTACACATCCCTAATTTAAAATTTCCAAACTACTATAAAGAATATTCATCTGAGCGAATATTAACGATGAGCTGGATGGACGGTATTCATTTATCAGAGTACACCAATCAGCCGATGGATTCTGAGGTCTCGAAAAAACTAGGACAAGCTTTGTGGGATTTTTATATGTTTCAAATCCATAAATTGAAAAAAGTTCATGCAGACCCTCATCCAGGAAATTTTTTGGTTAACAAACAAGGCGAATTGATCGTGATTGATTTTGGCTGCATGAAATCCATTCCTGATGAATTTTATGTTCCATATTTTGAACTTGCGAAAAAAGAAAATATTGACAATCCTGAAATTTTTGAGAAAACCTTATTTGAATTAGAAATCTTACGAGAAGATGATACAGACAGGGAAAAAGCTTTTTTCAAAGAATTATTTCATGAAATGCTCAGTTTATTCACGCAACCATTTCAGGTAGACACTTTTGATTTTTCTGATGGAATTTTCTTTAATAAAATAGCCGAGTTAGGAGCTAAATATGCAAAATCTACAGAACTCAAAGACATGAACGGAAACAGGGGTTCAAAACATTTCATTTACATCAACAGAACTTTTTTCGGACTCTATAATTTGATGCACGATTTAAAAGCCAAAGACATCAATATAAAAACATATTACACCATAGGATGATTGAATTTTCAAAAAATAAAATTGACGGATTACCACATTTAGAAAAAATAAACTTAATAAACTCAGCAACCGGTTATAAATCAGCAAATTTAATAGGAACTATATCGAATGATGGTATCACCAATTTAGCAATCTTTAGCTCCGTTACTCATTACGGTTCTGCACCTGCTATATTTGGTTTTGTGTTGAGACCCACAACCGTTGCTAGAAATACATATACCAACATAAAAAACACAGGTTATTTTACAATAAACCCCGTTCATGCTTCTATTATAGAAGATGCTCATCATACGTCCGCTAAATATCCAGAAGGGATTAGTGAGTTTGATAAAACCAACTTAGAAGAAGAATATAAAGACGACTTCCTAGCTCCTTTTGTAAAAGATTCCCCAATACAAATCGGATTAAAACTCATTGAAGAACACCCTATAAAAGCAAATGGTACAATTCTAGTTTTGGGAGAAATTGTGAAATTATATGTAAAAGAATCCTTGATAGAAAATGATTTTTTTATTAATTTAAGCAAAGCTAACATTGCAACCATTAACGGTCTTGATGGATACACGATACCTTCTAATCCAAAAAGACAAGCTTACCAAAGACCTAAATAAACTATGAAAATTCTTATAACTGGTACAACTGGATACATTGCAAAAAGACTCATCCCATTACTCTTAGATCAAAAACATGAGCTTGTTTGTTGTATCAGAGACCTTATGAGAATCCCTGAAAATTTCAAAAACAACGATCTCATCACCTTTATTGAGGTAGATTTTTTAAAATTTGACAAAAACCTAAAATTCCCCATAGACATTGATGCTGCCTATTATTTAATACACTCCATGTCAACCTCTTCAACTGATTTCAGTTCGCTAGAAGAAACCTGTGCGAAAAATTTTAAAAAATATGTCTCCGAATCTAATTTACAACAGGTAATTTATCTAAGCGGTATCACCAACGATGAAGAACTATCAGACCACCTGATGTCTAGAAAAAATGTTGAGCTAAATTTGGCCTCTCCTAAATACGCCCTTACCACTTTAAAAGCAGGAATCATTGTAGGAAGTGGTAGTGCCTCTTTTGAAATCATAAGAGATTTAGTCGAAAAACTTCCCATAATGATTGCTCCCAAATGGCTACAAACCAAAACACAACCAATTGGAATATCAGACGTTATTTTATTTCTAAACCGAGTATTACTTAAAAAAGAATTATTCAACCAATCTTTTGATATTTATGGTCCTGAAATTCTTACCTATAAAAAAATGCTGTTAGAATTTGCTGATGTAAGAAAATTAAAAAGAACTATCATTACAGTACCTGTAATGACCCCTAAACTATCATCTTACTGGTTGTACTTTGTAACCTCAACATCCTACTCTTTAGCATCTTCTCTTGTAGATAGTATGAAGGTAGAAATTATCGCCAAAAAAAACAACCTAGCAAGCATTTTAAACATTAAACCAATTTCTTATAAAACTGCTGTTGAAAGAGCCTTTGACACTATAGAGCAAAACATTTTAATTTCTAGTTGGAAAGATGCAATGGTTAATGGAACTAATGAGGATAAACTTTCTAAACATATTAACATTCCTCACTTCGGATGTTTTAGAGATATAAGACATAAAACGGTTAAAAACAGAGAAAAATCTTTAGATAAAATTTGGGCTATTGGCGGAGATACCGGTTGGTATATTGCCGATTTTTTATGGCGCGTAAGAGGATATATGGATAAACTAGTTGGCGGCATTGGACTTAGAAGAGGAAGAACCCACCCTACCAAATTGCAAACTGGAGATGCATTAGATTTTTGGAGAGTGATATACGCGAATAAAAAAGAAGGTAGATTATTGCTATACGCAGAAATGAAACTTCCTGGAGAGGCATGGCTCGAATTTAAAATGATTAAAGATCAGCTTTACCAACGTGCTGTTTTTAGACCTAAGGGAATAATGGGGCGTCTTTATTGGTACACTGTGCTTCCATTTCATGGAGTTATATTTCAAGGAATGTTAAAAAAAATTGTGGAATAAAAGGAATTCATGTTTAATTGTTTTAATTTTGACTGCTAAAACTAACTATTTTGAAAAATATTTTTATCGCATTTATTACGATTCTATCTGTTTCTATTTCTTCTTGTGACAGAGCAACGGTTACACCAGGGGAGTATCCTATTATCGGAAAATGGAAATACACTTCTGATGGAGGAAGTATATCTATCACTAGGACTTTTAAAGCAGATCAATCCTATATATACCAAGGTGTAAACAACACGAGTCCTGAATTAAATGTTACGCTAACAGGAACCTACGAATCTGACGGTACAAACTTATCATTCACTTATTCAAATGGTTCTACCGACACAGGCAAATACACCTCTACCGATTTAGAGCTTATTTTAACTATGGCCAATGAAAATGGGCCTACGGTTTATATAAAACAATAAGTTTTTACAAAAAAATAAAAAAAGGATGTTATAAAATAACATCCTTTTTTTTATCTCTATATTCAAAAATTTATAAACTAATCAGAGGAACTGCTTGCTCTAAAAGAACCTTATACTTATAACCATATCCTAAATCAATATCTGTAGCAATAATTCCTTCTAAGGTTACGATATCCCCTACTTCAAAAACCTCTTTTGAAGTAATAATCAAATCAAAATCGTCACCATACTTGGTTCCATCCTCTAAATGAATCCAATTTTTATTCATAATCATAGGATTGAATTTGGTTACTTTTCCTTTCACTACAATTTTCTTTCCATTATACTTTTTGTAGTCCTTATTTAATTCCACTACTGTAGTTACTCCTTCTATCTTCTCTATAACAATAGCTTCTCCCTTAGGTAATTTTGATTTTTTCATTATTGGTTGATCATTATCATCTCCATTAGTATCCTTATGAATTCTTTGTAAAAACAAAATAGAATTGAACGTTCTATTCAACTCTTTGCTTTTAAACTTAAACATTTCTAATCCATCATTAAAGTAATAGGTTTCCCCTACTTTACCTTCAAAAGAAGGAGCTGCTAACCAAACTTCTTTTCCATTTTCATCTGAACGCACATATGTATAACCACTAACCTGAATAACTTCTTTCGCTACAACTTCATGAGCAAAGGCACTTTCTTTATTTATTTTTTTACCACCTTCCTTACAAGCAATAAAAACCAAACCAACCAACAAAAGACTTATAATTTTCTTTATCATAATTTTTAATTTTTCTGTATCATTACATAAATATACAACACACCATCTCTTCTACCTAAAAATGAATCTGAAGTTGTATTCATTCGTTGGAGAAAAAAAAGGATACTAAATTAGTATCCTCTATTTTTTTATATCCATTCTTTCGGCTGCTCCAATATTGAAACTAAATATGCCTCATCACTACCCTCTATAGGCTTATGATTGTAATGCCATTGTACCTTTGGAGGTAAACTCATTAAAATAGATTCTATCCTTCCATTTGTTTTCAAGCCGAATAAAGTTCCTTTATCATGAACTAAATTAAATTCTACATAACGTCCCCTTCTAACCTCTTGCCAGTCACGTTGTGACTCTGTATATTTTAATTCTTTTCGCTTTTCAACAATTGGAACGTAACTTTCTAAAAAGCTATTTCCTACCTCAGTTACAAAGTCATATCGATCTTGTAAACTAAATTCATCATTCTTTTTCAAATAATCAAAAAATAAACCACCTATTCCTCTTGCTTCATTTCTGTGTGCATTCCAAAAATATTCATCACAACGTTTTTTATACATCGGATAAAATTCTTTATGATGCTTATCACATGCTTTTTTGCATACAGAATGAAAATGAACCGCATCCTCATCAAATAAATAATAAGGAGTTAAATCTTGTCCACCTCCAAACCATTGCGTTACTATCTCACCTGTATCATCATACATTTCAAAATAACGCCAATTTGCATGCACTGTTGGTACCATTGGATTTTTTGGATGTAATACCAAAGACAGGCCACAGGCAAAAAAGTTTCCTTCTTTGACACCAAAATTGTCACGCAACGCTTGTGGCAGCTCCCCTTCAACCGCAGAAATATTTACACCACCCTTTTCAAAAATAGCTCCGTTTTCAATTACACGAGTTCTACCCCCACCTCCTTCTGGTCGTTTCCATAAATCTTCTACAAATTTTGCTTTTCCATCAACTGCTTCTAACTTAGAAGTAATGGTATCTTGAAGATCTTGTATGTACTTATAAAATTGTTCTTTCATATTTATTGGGATTCTGGACATAGGACTCAAGACTCATGATACTCAAAATAAACCACTTGACTCCTGAATCTCGATTCTAACTACGATATTCTTTCACTGCTTCTATAAAAGCACCTGCGTTTTCAAGTCCAATATTTGGTAATATTCCATGACCTAAATTCACAATATATTTATCTTTTCCAAAAGCATCAATCATTGTTTTAACTTGTTTCTTGATTTCTGCAGGAGGAGAAAACAAACGAGTTGGATCAAAATTCCCTTGTAAAGTGATATTTCCACCTGTTAATTTTCTAGCCCATTCTGGAGTAATCGTCCAATCAACTCCCAAAGCAGAAGCATTTGATTTTGACATTTCTTCCAATGCAAACCAACATCCTTTTCCAAAAGCAACAACTGGAGCATCATCTTTCAACGCTTCAATAATTTGATTGATATATTTCCAAGAAAACTCTTGATAATCTACTGGAGATAACATACCTCCCCAAGAATCAAAAACTTGAACGGCATTTACACCTGCTTCTACTTTTTTCTTTAAGTAGGCAATTGTAGTATCTGTAATTTTCTGCAATAAAGTATGTGCAGCAACCGGCTGTGTAAAACAGAACTCCTTAGCTTTATCAAAGTTTTTGGAACCTTGCCCTTGTATACAGTAACACAAAATTGTCCAAGGAGACCCAGCGAAACCAATCAAAGGAATTTCATCCTCTAACATTTGTTTGGTTAGCTTGATAGCATCCATTACATACCCCAAGGTCTCATCAATATCAGGAACAATCGCTTTGTTAACATCTTCCATAGTACGAATCGGATTAGGCAACCATGGTCCGATTCCATTTTTCATTTCTACTTCAATATTCATCGCTTGAGGAATTACCAAAATATCAGAAAATAAAATCGCAGCATCCATACCATATCTTCTGATCGGTTGTACGGTAATTTCTGCAGCCAATTCTGGAGTCTGACATCTCGTAAAGAAATCATATTTTTTCTTGATTTCTTGAAATTCTGGTAAATACCTTCCTGCTTGACGCATCATCCAAACAGGTGGTCTTTCAACTACCTCTCCTTTTAATGCTCTTAAGTATAAATCGTTTTTTATCATAATATAATAGTATCTCGAATCAAGAAACAAGATTCAAGCTTTATTTTAATTGTTGGTTAAATTTATATAACATCTTTTGTACTTACTGAATTGAATTTTCAACCTTTTTAAAAGTTAATTCAAACTTTTCAGAATCTGGAAAAGTATTCGTCACCAAGTAAATCTCTTTACAAAGATCCTTAGACAACTTCCAAACATGTAATTCTTTAAAATTGTACATCGTAGCAATTCCTGATTCTTGAATCCTTATTCCCGTATCTTATTTTATTTCTGACACTTTTTTCATAGCTGCATCCACCGCTACTTCAAAATTTTCTAAATCTTTACTTGACAATGCAGAACACAAAAACCATGACTCAAATTGAGATGGTGGCAAAAACACTCCATGTTTGATCATCTCCCAAAAGAAAACTGCAAACTTTTCTGTATCGCACTTTTGAGCCTCTGTAAAATTTGTAATTTCTTCTTTTGCAAAAAATGGATTGATCATCGATCCAAATTTATTCACAGTAATGTCAACCCCATATTGAGAAGCTGCACTTGATAATATTGAAGCAATTTTTTCTGCAGTTTTTTCGAATTTCTCGTATGGATTTTGACGCTTTAATTCAGACAATGTAGAAATTCCAGCAGCCATTGCAATTGGGTTTCCTGACAAGGTTCCTGCTTGATACATCCCTCCTAAAGGCGCTACATTTTCCATAATTTCATTCCTAGCACCATAAGCTCCTACCGGAAATCCTCCTCCAATAACTTTACCCAAACAAGTAATATCTGCTTCAATACCTAAAAGTTCTTGCGCTCCACCAAATTTAGAACGAAAACCAGTCATTACCTCATCACAAATCAAAAGTACACCGTTCTCTTTTGTTAACTTTCTCAATCCGTGGATAAATTCTTGAGATGGTTGTACAACTCCCATATTACCCGTAACTGGCTCTAAAATTACCGCAGCAATATCTTTGTGCTCTTGAAAATGTTTTTCTACACTTTCTAAATTATTATACTCTGCAATCAACGTATTTTCTACCGCTTGCGAAGGCACTCCTTTTGATCCTGGTAAACTTAAAGTAGCCAAACCAGAACCTGCAGCCACCAACATAGCATCCATATGTCCGTGATAGCAACCAGAAAACTTTACTATTTTATCGTTTCCTGTATGCGCTCTTGCCAAACGAATAGCGCTCAAAACAGCTTCAGTACCTGAATTCACAAAACGTACTTTATCCATGCCCGGAAAAGCATCACATACAATTTTGGCTAATTTTATTTCTGCATTCGTAGAAGCACCAAAAGAATAACCATTTTTCAAGGCCTTAGAAATTGCTTTTTCTACTTTTTTATGACGATGCCCTAAAATCATTGGTCCATAAGACAAAACCATATCAATATATCTATTGCCATCTACATCTTTAATCTTACTTCCTTTAGCTTTATCGATAAACAAAGGATTTCCGCCTACTGATGCAAATGCTCTAACAGGTGAATTTACAGCCCCTACAAGATTTTCTAAACCTTTATTGTATAGTTTTTCTGATTGTTTGAATTTCATATTTTTTGTATTTGGTCTTTCCTATTCGACTATTATTAATAGTCCAATGCTAATACTTTATCTAACTACTATTTGTCTTTTAATAATTTTGCCACTTCCTTTGCGAAATAAGTAATAATGATATCTGCTCCAGCCCGTTTCATAGACAACAAGGACTCCATCATCACTCGCTCACCATCTATCCATCCTTTTTCTGCGGCGGCCTTCACCATGGCATATTCTCCGCTTACATTATAACATGCAATCGGACGATCATACGTATTTTTTAAGTCTCTGATAATATCTAAATAAGACAACGCTGGCTTCACCATTAGAATATCTGCACCTTCTTGATCATCAAAAGTTGCTTCTCTTAAACCTTCATCTCTATTTGATGGATCCATTTGATACGTTCTTCTATCCCCAAATGTTGGTGCAGAATCTGCAGCATCTCTAAACGGCCCATAAAATGCTGAGGCATATTTAACAGAATACCCCATAATAGGCAAATTATAAAAACCAGTATTGTCAAGAGCTTCACGAATTGTGGCAATTGTTCCATCCATCATACCTGACGGTGCAACCATATCAACACCTGCTTTTGCATGCGAAATAACCTGTTTTGCTAAATTCACTAATGTAGCATCATTATCTACATCATTGTCGTGAATTACACCACAATGACCGTGGCTTGTGTATTCGCAAAAACACACATCAGTAATTACATACAAACTTGGATAGTTTTTTTTAATATAGCGAATTGCTTGTTGCATAATTCCTTGATCATTCCAAGTTTCTGTTCCAGAATCATCTTTTTCAGAAGGGATACCAAATAATAAAACTGCTGGAATATCAAGTTCCACAACCTCGTCTAACTCAGTATGCAAACAATCTAAAGAAAAACGTTTGATGCCTGGCATAGAAACAATTTCTTTTTCAATATTTTCACCCTCTTCAATAAACAAAGGATAAATCAAATCATCAGTTGTCAATTTATTCTCACGAACCAACCTTCTAATTCCTTCCGTTTTCCTAAGACGTCTTGTTCTATTCATACTTATTTTACTAGTATTTCATTTACTTTATCTAACACAGACTCCACCGTAGTAGTATCTGATATATACACATTATCAAAATATTCAATTGCTTTTGTTGCTGTGGTAGTCCCTATACAAAACACGGGAGTTGAATTCACTCTATTCTTTTTAATATAGCTCTCAACTCCAGAGGGACTATAAAATAAGATAGCATCATAATTCTCCGCAACTTTCACAGGAATTAATTTAGTTTGATACACCAAATATTCAGTAACCAAAACCCCATTTGCGGCCATTACTTGTGGTAAATCATTATTTCTTAGATTGCCACAGAACCAACTTATTTCTTTGATGTTAAGCGCTTCATTTGAAAATCGTTCAGCCAAAAGCTCCGCTAACTCTAAAGCATTATTTGCTACCAAGGCAACCTGTATACCAAAACATTCTAATAATTCTTTTGTTTTAGTTCCCACACAAAACACAACATCAAAAAAAGAAGTTGAAATTTGATGTTTTTCAAACACAGACCGAACACTATTAGCGCTGGTAAAAACTGCATTTAAAATATTCTCTTTTATTTCAAAGTCACTTCCATAAGAAATTTCTATCATCGAAATTTCATCCAGCGTAATTCCTTCAATTACTGATTTTTGAGGATTGGATAAAATTTTAGTTGATAAAACTCTCACGTTCGTTAGTTATTGAATTATTTTTTAATCACTTTTTTTATTTCCTTCATCAACTCAGCACCACCATCTTCAAGAATCTCCTTTGCGCTATGAACTCCTAATTGCTTAGCATTATGAAGCGAAGCCATTCTAAAAACACCTTTTTGCTCCTTACCGTCAATTGAACTCAACAGTCCTTTGAAGGATACATTTTCTCCATCTATTTCTGCATAACCACCTATTGGTGCAGTACAACCTCCTTCTAAGGTTCTCATAAAATCTCTTTCAATCCCTACACATAAAGCAGTATCATCATGATGTAATTTTTTACAAGCATCCAAAACAAAAGCATCTGATTCTAGTGCCGTAATCATGATTGCCCCTTGCGCCGGAGCCGGTATCATCCAATCCAACACCAGGTGTTCTTTTGGCAACAACTTTATACGTTCTAGTCCTGCTTTTGCAAAAATAGCCCCATTCCAATTATTATCTTCTAATTTTTTCAAACGAGTATTCACATTTCCACGCAAATCCGTAAGCTTATGTGTTGGATATTTATGTAACCATTGCGCAGTTCTTCTTAAACTACCTGTTGCAATTGTTGCTCCTTCGGCAACCAACTCTTCCTCTGTTCCTTTATAAACAATTACATCATTTACATCAGCCCTTTCCAAAACAGCAGCTTGTACTATTGTATCTGGTAATTGAGTAGGTACATCTTTTAAAGAATGTACCGCAATGTCAATCTGACCACGTAGCATAGCAACATCAAGTGTTTTTGTAAACACTCCCATACTACCAATTTGATGCAAGGGTATATCTAAAATTTCATCTCCTACCGAAGACAATTCAATTATTTCCGTGGTATACCCTAATTCATTTAAGGAGTCCTGAACTAAATGGGCTTGCCACAAGGCCAACTCACTATTTCTAGTTCCAATTCTAATTGCTTTGGTCATATAATTGATTGGGAAAATTATTTATTTATCTGCATATCAAACATTTTTGAAATCACATCAATACTTTGATCTACAGAAGTATCTTCAGCTTTTAAATGTTTGACAAATTGGGTTGTGATTTTTTGAATCATTCTTGAAGCGATAACTTCAGCATGTTCAACATTAAATCCATCTGTTTTTTTACTCTGAAAATCGATTGCATCATTTTGAATTGACATCAATGAAGATTTCAATGCATTCACCGCAGGGGTAAACTTTCTGTGATCCAACCATTCCATAAACTCAGATTTATGTTCATCAATGATTGCTTCCGCTTTAGGGATTTCTTTTTCTCGTTCAGCAATTGTTTTATTGGTAATTTTTGATAACTCGTCAATATTTACCAAATTAACTGATTCCAATTCACCTACAGCCAAGTCAACATTCTCTGGCATGGATAAATCAAGGATCAGCAACTTTTTATTCTCAGCAACATTTTCTGTAGTTATTGTTGGTACGTTTGCTCCAGTGGATACAATTAAAATATCAGCTTTTTCAATTTCAGCGTTCAATGCTGACAACGTTTCTATTCTAACTTCTTTATGTTGTTCATGAAACGCCCTTGCTTTACTTTCTGTTCTATTTATCAATACAACATTATCATTTTCAGTATACTGAATTAGATTTTTACAAGTGTTTTTACCTATATCACCCAAACCATAAACCAAAATGTTTTTCGATTCAAAATCTTCCACTTTTTCAATAATATACTGAACCGCGGCATAAGAAACTGATGTGGTACCTGAACTTAATTTTGTTGAATTTTTTACTTTTTTACTAGCCTGCAACACCAAATTGATCAATCTCTCTAAATAAGCATTTAGGGTGTTTTGATCTTTTGCTATTTGAAAAGACTCTTTTAATTGCCCAACAATTTCATAATCTCCTAATATCTGACTATCTAAACCTGTAGCTATTTTAAACAAATGACGAATCGCATCTTTTCCTTTATAAACATTCGAAACGTTTACAAATTCTTCAACAGAACCTTGTGAGTATTTACATAGCAAAGAAATCAACTCAAATGGATGATTTGCAAATCCCATTATTTCAGTTCGATTACAAGTAGATAAAATAAACACTCCATCTACTCCAAACTTCTTTGCTTCTCTAAGAAGTAAAACTTGGTTTTCTTTAGTTATACTAAAAGCCCCTCTCGTTTTCACGTCGGCTTTTTTATAACTTAAACCTACATTATATAATTTTCTTCCTTTAGATTCGATACTCATCAATACTATATTTCGTTCTGATTACAGTCTATTCATTGATTAGGATAAATAAACCACGCCAAAAGTACCACCTTACTTCCGATAAAAACATCGCTAAAAGGACTTTAAATATCGTTGAAAGGAACGAAGCCTTAATTTAGAATCATTACAAACAAAACAAAACCCTTTAAAAAACAACCATTTACAATAATCATATGGTAAATTACATAATTTTTATTGCGCTTAAAACATAAAAACAACAGTCAAAAAACTTTGATATTTATCGGTTTTTTTATCGTATTTTTGCTGTGTAAATAATTTATCACGTATGAATTTCGATACCTCAAAATTTAAAAACATCGACAAAAGTACTATTCGTCTTTACAGAGAAAAAGGAACTTTTACGTTAGTGAATTACCGAAATGACACAGACGAGACTTTATTTCAACAATTTGAACTAGAAGACAACTATATACAGATTTACTTTAGTTTAAATAAAAAAATATCCGTTGCCTTTAATATGGAACATTGTGCCATACACCTCACTCCAGAAGACTCTGGCTTGGTGTATTTTAAAGAGGACAACACCAAAGTTTTGACAACATTACCTCCTCATGGAGAGTTACTTGGACTTCTTATACCTGTTCCTTATTTTCACTCATTATTTGCACACGAAGGAGACTCTTTTTTCAATTTCGCAAGCATCAAAGGTGGAAGACCGATTATTGAAGAAAAAGTTGTAAGCAACTCAACAAAACTAGTTCTAAACCAATTAGTTGATAAAAAACTACACGGAGCACTTCAGAACATATATATGAAGGGAAAAATATACGAACTCTTAAGTCTGTATTTTAACATCTCCGAAGAAACCGAATCAGACCACTGCCCATTTATGGCTAACGAAGAAACGGTTGCTCAAATTAAAAAGGCCAAAGATATTATGATTGAGAATATGGCCAATCCACCAAGTTTAGAAGAACTTTCTAAACAGGTAGGACTTAATATCAAAAAATTAAAAATGGGTTTCAAAGAGTTTTATGGAACCCCTGTTTTTACTTTCCTTTTGAATTACAAACTGGATTATTCAAAAAAACTTTTAGAAGAAAACAAATTAAACGTTTCTGAAATAGCAACTCAAATTGGCTACAGCAACTCTAGTCACTTTATCGCTGCATTCAAAAAACGTTTTGAAATTACTCCCAAACAATTTACAAAACAAGAATAAAATAATGAAAGGTGTATTATTAGTAAATTTAGGATCTCCGGACACACCAAATCCTAAAGACGTAAGAAGGTATTTGGATGAATTTTTAATGGACGAACGTGTGATTGACACAAACGTTATTTTAAGAAACATACTAGTTAGAGGTATCATACTAAACACGAGACCTAAGAAATCTGCAGAAGCTTACCAAAAAATTTGGTGGGACGAAGGCTCTCCATTAATCGTACTTTCTGAAAGGTTCCATAAAAAAGTAGTTGCAAAAACTGACATTCCAGTTGCATTAGGAATGCGTTATGGTTCTATGAGTATTAAAGAAGGATATCAAAAACTGGCCGAACAAGGTGTTACAGAAGTTTTACTGGTTCCTTTATACCCGCATTACGCAATGTCCTCTTTTGAAACGGTAGAAGTAAAAGCAAAAGAAGTACAGCAAAAGTTTTTCCCTGAAATGACTACTGAGGTACTTCCTGCATTTTACAATAAGCCAGATTACATTAAAGTAATGGCGGAAAATATCAAGAAAAACATTGAGGGGTTTGAACATGACCATATCTTATTTTCTTACCACGGAATACCAGAGCGTCATATTCTAAAATCCGATACTACAGGTTCTCATTGTAAATTAGATGGATCTTGCTGTAACAAACCCTCAAAAGCACACGCTACTTGTTACAGACATCAATGTTTTGAAACCACTAAAGAGATCGTAAAAGAACTGGGACTTAAAGAAGGGACTTACAGTAACTCTTTTCAATCTAGACTAGGTAGAGATCCTTGGTTAAAACCATATACAGATTTTGAATTTGAAAGACTTCCTCAAGAAGAAGGAAAAAAGAAATTAGCTGTAATTACGCCTGCTTTTGTTTCTGACTGTCTAGAAACACTAGAGGAAATAGCAATGGAAGGTGAAGAACAATTTAAAGAAGGAGGA
The DNA here is from genome assembly GCF_057197705.1 of Flavicella sp. IMCC45537. Classification (NCBI taxonomy): domain Bacteria; kingdom Pseudomonadati; phylum Bacteroidota; class Flavobacteriia; order Flavobacteriales; family Flavobacteriaceae; genus Flavicella; species Flavicella sp. IMCC45537. The sequence goes on along the minus strand of NZ_CM170067.1, from coordinate 272,773 downwards.
GGAGAATCCTACAAACATATCCCTTGTTTAAATGACAATGATGATTGGGTTGACGTTATGGTTGACTGGATTAATAACTGGAAAAACTAATTTATAAAAAGTATTTTTAAAAGCGCTTCTTGAAAAAGACAGCGCTTTTATTTTTAACAACCTTTTCTTAACATTGACATAACTAACCTTTTCTTAACATTGACATAACTTTAAATTCTGATATCGTATCTATTTTTGCAGTGTAAAAATTAAAATCAGAAATGAAAGTATTTATCGTTTTATCAGCACTGGCATTATTCACATTAGCTTCTAGCTCTAAAAAGCAAGATTCAAAAGTTGAAGTTACTAAATCGTTGAAAATTTTAAATATCCACGAAACAACGGATGCTAAAATTTTATTAGCTTAAAACTTTCCTTTACAAAACATAAAAAAAGCCAACTTGTAAGAGTTGGCTTTTTTATTATAGTAACATTACTTTTTTTATTTCATTACCTCCCAGCGCCTCATTCATCATGGCTAGAATTTTCTCTTTACCATACCCTAGTTCCTCCCTAAGTACAGAAGAAGTTAGCTTTACAAATAAAGTACCATTTCGCAGCTCTACTTTCTCTGTATAACTTGCAACACCATTTCCCATAAGAGAATCCCAGTTTTCTTTCACAGAAATTTTCTGCATCCCTTTAGAAAGATTATTTTCTTTTATAAAGCTCCCCATTAAATCTTTAAGCGAGAGATACTCCTCTTGACGTTTTGCCATATCTATTTATTGCGAACTTTAAGAAAGTTCAAACATTTTATACGATTTATTAATTCTTTGCACTACTTCTTCTGTTCTTTCCGCATGAGTATCCGTAATAAACAATTGACCAAACTGATCATTATTAACCAGTGAAATAAGTTTAGAAACCCTATTTTCATCAAGCTTATCAAATATATCATCCAACAAAAGAATCGGTACTACCTTAGATTCTTTCTTTATAAAATCAAACTGAGCTAACTTTAAGGCTATCAAATATGATTTTTGTTGTCCTTGAGAACCAAACTTTTTTATGGGATACCCTCCGATTTCAAAAACTAAATCATCCTTATGCACACCAGAACTAGTGTACTGAAGCATTTTATCTTTTTGCAAGCTTTCCGCTAAAAGTGTTTCAAAATCCACTTCTAATAACTGAGACTTATATACTAAATTCACCTCCTCTTTTCCTTCGGATATCGTACGATACCTCTCATTAAAGATAGGTATAAATATCTTTAAAAACTCTCTTCTTTCTTTATGAATAATTTCACCGTATGAAATCAACTGCTGGTTATACACTTCTAAATTAACCGCATCAAACGTTCTATTGGCTGCAAAAAATTTCAGTAAGGCATTTCTTTGCACCAATGTTTTGTTATATGCAATTAGAGTTTTTAAATAGGACTGATTCTGCTGAGAAATCACACTATCAATAAATTTCCTACGTGTTTCACTCCCCTCTATAATCAAATCTCTATCCGCTGGAGAAATAATCACTAAAGGGAACTTACCTATATGTTCAGAAAATTTTTCATAAGCCTTACCATTTCTTTTAATTATTTTTTTTTGCCCTTTTTTTAAACTGCAAAGAATCACCTCCTCACGATCATCAACTTCATAAGTTCCTTCTAGCATAAAAAACTCCTCACCATGTCGAATATTCTGAACAGCGACAGAATTAAAATAACTTTTCGCAAATGACAAATAATAAATAGAATCTAACACATTTGTTTTTCCAACGCCATTATTTCCAACAAAACAATTTATCTTCTCCTTAAAATCAAACACTTGCTGTGTTAGGTTTTTATAATTTACTAAAGATAATTTACGCAAATACATAGTTCAGTTGTCATATAAATAAGAGGCCGCAAATTATTAAAAGTTTTGCGAAAAAGAGACTTTTTAAATTCAATTAAAAAAACTATTTTTGCTTGCTTATAAATCGAAAATAAATTAAAAAACTTATTTTTTCGATCGAAATAAACCAAAAAAAAGAAAAACAAAAATAGATGGCAACATACAAGAAAAAAGGACAGAAAAAAGTTAAAAGTGCACCTGTAGATCACGTTGAAGAAGAAAGCACAACTGCTGAAGTATTCAAAAATTTAGAGGAAAGTGCTTCAAAGTCTGAACAATGGATTGAAAAATATCAAAAACCATTATTTTCTGGATTGGTACTTGTTGTTGTTCTAATCTTGGGATACATTGCTTATAACTCTTATGTTATAGAACCAAAAGAGCAAGAAGCGGCAAACGAATTATCTTTCCCTAAAGAAAACTTTGAAGAAGCTATCAATGCTACCGATGACGCTCAATCTTTATTCAATTTGGCTTTAGAAGGTGCTAACGGTAAATACGGTTTTATCGATATCGCAGACAAATACAGCGGAACTAAAGCAGGAAACCTTGCCAATTACTACGCAGGTCTTTCTTACTTAAAAACAAATGACTACAAAAACGCTATTGCTTACTTAGAGAAATTTTCTTCAAGCGATGCTTTGTTAAGTCCTGCAGCCTTAGGTGCTATTGGTGATGCTTTTGCTGATTTAGATCAAAACAACGATGCTTTATCTTACTACGAAAAAGCAGCAAATACCAAACCGAATGCATCTACTACTCCATTGTACTTATTAAAAGCTGGTAATACTGCTTTAGATTTAGGTGATGCAAAGAAAGCAGAAGGTTTCTTTTCTGAAATCAAAAACAAATACCCTGAATCTGCTTTAGCTAACAATATTGAAATGCACATCAATAAAGCTAAGTACGCACAAAATTAATTAGTAGTTACCTACTCAATATAAAATTAGCATTCATGGCTACTACTGACTTATCAGCATATGACAAAAATACAGTTCCAAACGCGAAAAATTTTCGGTTTGGAATTGTTGTTTCTGAATGGAATGAATCTATTACAGATGGCTTATACAAAGGAGCTGTAAAGGCTCTTTTAGAAAACGGAGCTCTTGAAGAAAACATAATAAAATGGGACGTTCCCGGGAGTTATGAATTGATTTATGGAGCAAAAAAAATGGTTAATTCTCAAGATCTCGATGCGGTAATCGCAATAGGAAACGTGATCAAAGGAGAAACCAAACACTTTGATTTTGTTTGCGATGGAGTAACACAAGGAATCAAAGACTTAAACATAATACAAGACATTCCTGTTATCTTTTGCGTTTTAACCGACGATACCATGCAACAATCTATTGAAAGATCTGGAGGTAAGCACGGAAACAAAGGAGTAGAATGTGCTATCGCAGCGATTAAGATGGCTGTGATTAAAAATATTTAATCCTTATTACAAACTCTTATTTCCTTGAAATACTTTGTTAATTTCTTTAACAAAGTTTTCAAGGAATTGACTTTTATTCCTTCATTAATTTCTTTAATTTTGAGGATACAATCAAAATGAAATTATATGTTCGGAACTCCTTTTAAACAAAGAGCTCATTACGTTTTTAACTACAAGCCTCGCTATTATAGTGAGCGTAAAGAACGTTTGGAAAATTTAAAAGGAAAATATGCGGAAGATTCTGAAAACTCAGAAAACAAAGATTACAGAGTTTCCTTAGTAAAAAACAACTTAAAAAATGATTGGGCAAAATCAAAAAAAGGTCCCAATGACGGTGGTTCGAGCAAACGCTTGGCAATAATCATTGCTCTTTTAGTAGGAATCTGCGCCTATCTTTTTGAATTACACACACTTATTTAATGACAGACATTATACAATTGTTACCAGATCACGTAGCAAATCAAATTGCTGCAGGGGAAGTTGTACAACGTCCTGCTTCTGTTGTAAAAGAATTATTAGAAAATGCCATTGATGCAGGAGCTACCAACATCAAGCTGATCATAAAAGATGCTGGAAAAACATTAATTCAAGTTATTGACAACGGAAGTGGAATGACCATGACTGATGCTAGATTGTGCTTTGAAAGACATGCGACTTCTAAAATTAAGGAAGCGCAAGATTTATTCAACTTAAACACTAAAGGTTTTAGAGGAGAAGCAATGGCCTCTATAGCTGCTATTGCCCATGTTGAATTAAAAACCAAACAAGAAGGACAAGACATTGGAACCTGTTTAAAAATAGAAGGCAGCAAAATAACGTCACAAGAACCAGATTGCCCTGCCAAAGGAACTAGCGTAGCTGTAAAAAATTTATTCTACAATATTCCTGCTCGAAGAAATTTTTTAAAATCTGATACCATTGAAACTCGACACATCGTAAATGAGTTTCAACGAGTTGCCTTGGCGCACAATGATATTGGGTTTTCATTAAACCACAATAACTCTGAAGTTTATAATTTAAAAGCAGGAAACTTAAAACAACGAATCGTTGGGGTTTTTGGTGGTAAAACGAATGAAAAATTAGTTCCGATCACAGAGGATACCGATGTTATTAGAGTGGATGGTTTTGTTGCTAAACCAGAGTTTGCTAAGAAAAAACGCGGAGAGCAATTCTTTTTTGTCAACGATAGATATATCAAAAGTTCCTATTTACACCATGCAGTTTCTAGCGCCTTTGATGGTTTGTTAGGAAATGGGTACCATCCATCGTATTTTCTCTATTTAAACGTACCACCAGAAAGTATCGATATTAACATACATCCAACTAAAACTGAGATTAAATTTGATAACGAAAAGATTCTGTATGCTATTATCCGAGCAACGGTAAAACATGGTTTAGGTCAATACAACGTATCACCTGTTTTAGATTTTAATAGAGACTCTTCTATGGATACACCGTATGCATTAGAAGGAAAAGAATATTCTTCTGAACCGAAAATAGAAATTGATCCTAATTTCAACCCTTTTAAAACGGAGGCGGCTTCAAATTCTTATAGCACTTCTACACAATCGAACACAAATACTTACACAGCGCCAAGTTTTGCATCAAAATCAGAACTTCCGGCTTGGGAATCCTTGTATACAGATAGTGCTGAAAATGAAACTTTTGAAATCCAATCAGAACCTGTTCAAACGGAATTAGGTTTGGATTTACAAGAGGAAGAAAAAGCAACTGGTAAAACATTTCAAATTCACAATAAATACCTGTTGAGCACAATTAAGTCAGGTGTCGTTTTAATTCATCAAAACTTAGCTCATCAGAGAATTTTGTATGAAGAATTTTTAGAAAACATTACAGTAAAAGAAGCTGCTAGTCAACAATTATTATTCCCTGTAGAAATTTCATTCACAAAAGAAGAAATTGAAATTTTAAGAGAATTAAAATTAGACCTAGAAAACACTGGCTTTCTTTTTGATAAAATCACCAACGAAAGCATCATTGTAAAAGGTATTCCGACCTCTATCACAGAAAGTCAGATTACAATTATCATAGAACAGTTGCTAGATGATATAAAAGAAGAAGTTCCTGAAAGCAGTTTTAGTCAATTGGATATTATTTCTAAATCTTTAGCTAAATCACTTGCTATCAAAACAGGAAGTAAACTGACTGAAAAAGAACAAGAGAGTTTGGTTTTTAATCTATTCGCTTGCAAAGAACCCTCTATTTCTCCTTACGGAAAAAAAGTTTTTGAAACCTTAACCATTGGAGAATTAGATAAAATTTTTAATTCAAAACTATAATTAACATGGGTAGAATTACAGAAAGCATAAAGCATTTGATTATTATCAATGTCATTTTATTCATAGCACCTCAATTTTTCAAAGGAATTGATTTGCAAACTCTTTTCGCACTGCACTTTCCAGGAAATCCTGAGTTTGGGGTTTGGCAATATCTTACGCATATATTTATGCACGGAAGTTTTTCACATATCTTGTTTAATATGTATGGACTTTGGGCATTTGGGACACCTTTGGAACAAATGTGGGGTAGAAATAAATTTTTATTTTTCTATTTCTCAGCAGGAATTGGAGCTGGATTGATTTATACAGCTGTCAATTATTATCAATTCAATGGATTCTACGAACAATTAATTTCTGATGGCTTAAGTAGTGGTGATATCCAGAATCTTTTAGACACTGGTAAATATAATGCCAATATGGTTAGTTTATCAAATGAAGCTTTAAGTGAATTTTTCAGTTTATATCACACACCTGCCGTTGGGGCTTCTGGAGCCATTTATGGAGTGTTAGTTGCATTTGGATTATCTTTCCCTGAATCTAAATTAGCTTTGATATTCTTTCCCGTACCCATCGCTGCAAAATATTTTATACCCGTGATGATCCTTGGAGATTTATTCTTTGGGGTTACCAAATATTCTATTGGAAACGTAGCGCATTTTGCTCATATTGGAGGTGCCTTAATCGGTTTTATTATTGCTTGGTACTGGAAAAACAATCAATTCAAACGCTGGGATTAATCATATGAATAAGTATCTAAACAAATACAATCAAGGAACTATTGTAGAAAAACTCATCTATATAAATGTTGTAGTATTTCTATTGACATTTCTATTAAATTCCTTTGGCTTTTTGTTTCAATCCAACTCGAATATTGTGATGGATTGGTTTTCCATGCCTTCAGATATCGATTCCTTTTTATTGAGACCTTGGAGTATTGTTTCTTATGGATTTCTTCATGCAGGGTTCTTTCACATCCTTTCCAATTTATTGGTTTTATATTACATAGGAAATCTGTTTATTGATTATTTTACTCAAAAACAACTATTGAGTTTTTATTTATTTGGAACCGTTTTTGGTGGATTGCTTTATTTAGTTAGTTATACTATTTTCCCTGCATTACAAAACACAAATGCCACCCTAGTTGGAGCCAGTGCCGCAGTAATGGCGATATTTATCGGAATTGCTACTTACATTCCCAATTATGAAATCAACATTAGATTTATTGGTTTTGTCAAACTATGGAAGCTCGCAGCCTTTTTTGTCGGACTGGATTTAATTCAAATTCCAAGCGGCAATGCAGGTGGTCATTTAGCACATTTAGGTGGAGCTTTATTTGGTTTAATTTATATGAGCCAGATTAGAAAAGGTGCTTTATCTTTCAAAATCAACAATCCTTTTAGTTCTTTATTTACAAGAAAAAGTACTTTAAGAACTGTTTACAAAGCGAAACGAAAAAAAGCGAAGGCGAAACCTTCTGCAAAACCTGTTAAAACGAATCAACAGCAAATCGATGCCATTTTAGACAAGATTAGTAAATCTGGTTATGATTCTTTAAATCAGGAAGAAAAAAATTTGTTGTTCAAACAAGGAAAAAAGAATTCATGAAAAACCTTTCCTTCTTAGATAAAATACTGTTTTTTTTAAATTCTCTAGCAGCATTTTTTTTACTTGCTTCCTATATAATCCCCTATGTCCCTCCAAAAGTAACAGCCACAATCTCTGTATTTAGCTTAGGAATGCCTGTGCTTATCATAATTAATGCTGCATATTTTATTTACTGGATGGTAACAATGAAAAAGCAATTTTTCTTGTCTCTGTTAATTTTAGGTATCGGTTTTCAGCATATCAATGCTTTTGTACAGTTTGGAAATTCTAAGCCAGCTACCGATAAGGAGAATATCAAAATAATGTCTTATAATGTTCGGCTTTTTAATGCTTACAAATGGTCTAAGAAGAATGACCTTGACAAAAACATCTATGAGTTCATCAATATCAAATCTCCTGATATTATTTCCTTTCAAGAATATTTTCAAAAGAAGGACATTCAACTTGATTTTCCATATAAATACATTCTTAACAACAAAGGCTCGAAAGCAAGTCAAGCTATTTATTCCAAATACAGAATAATCAAGAAAGGCTCCTTAGAGTTTGCACGCTCTGGCAACAATGCTATTTTTGCTGATATCATTGTAAAACATGATACCCTTAGAATTTACAACATACACTTACAATCATTTAGCATCGATAAAAACAAAGAGAATTTCGGTGAAAAGGACTCTGAAAAATTATTGAAAAAATTTACGACTAGATTTGTCAAACAACAAACGCAAGTTGAAAAAATACTAAACCATGCAAAAAATTCTCCTCATAAAAATATTTTTATGGGAGATTTTAACAATACCGCTTTTTCATGGATCTATAAAGAACTTAGTAAAAACAAAAAAGATGCATTTATTGAAGCTGGTAATGGCTTTGGAAAATCATTTGATTATATATTTCCATTTCGTATCGACTTTATCTTAACAGATCCCAGCATAGACATACATGATTTTAACACATACAAAGTAAATTATTCTGATCATTACCCAATAATGACTAGAATAACTCTTTGAAATTAATACATTTGCAAAAAACCGAATTATGAAAACATTTGATGTTGCAGTTATAGGAAGTGGACCTTCAGGTGCTTCAGCTGCATTAAAACTGGCAGAAAACGGAATTTCTGTGGTACTTATTGAAAAAGAAACACTCCCTAGGTATAAAACCTGTGGAGGTGGTTTTGTCTATAGAGGTAGAAGAAACATGCCGTTTGACGTAAGTTCTGTAGTTGAAAGAGAGTTCAATAAAATTGATATTTATTTTGACAAAGCTGGAATTCATTTAACCTCAGAAAGAGAAGAGCCAATAATTAGCATGATCATGCGTGATGATTTTGATAATTTAATTGTTGAAAAGGCTAAAAAAGCAGGGATCACTCTTTTGGAAGACCATAAATTAAAAGACATGACTTTTGGAGATGTTATTACATTGCACACATCCAAAGGTGACCTTCAATCTAAATTTGTAATCGCAGCAGACGGAGCATTGAGTCCGACAGCAAAATTAACAGGTTGGGAAGAAACAAGATATCTTATTCCCGCCTTAGAATACGAGGTGGAAGTTTCTCCTGAAGACTTCGAAAGACTCTCTAAAGAAGTTCGTTTTGATTTTGATGCTGTTCCCTTAGGATACGGATGGTCTTTCCCTAAGAAAAACCATTTATCTATTGGAGTGGCTTCAGCACGTAGAACAAAAATAGATCTAAAAAAGCACTACCAAGAATATTTAAAAACACTGGGAATCGAAAAAATTGTAAACGAACAATTTCATGGTTTCCAAATCCCTGTTACCCCGAGAGAGGATGGGTATTTTAGAAAAAACGTATTACTTGTAGGTGATGCTGCCGGTTTTGCAGATCCAGTAACTGCAGAAGGTATCTCTAATGCAATTTTGACAGGTGTAATGGCTGCTGAATCTATTATTGAAGCAAAATTAGACAGCAGTAAAACGGAAGAATTGTTCGAGGCAAAACTTAGTAAAGTATTACTTCCTGAACTGAAAACAGGAGTATACTTAGCTAAATTATTCTATGAAAATGAAAAAGCACGTCACTTTTTAATGAAGATGTATGGACCTCGTTTTTGTGAAGCTATGACGGATGTTTTTATGGGAGAAAGATCATATCCAACGGATATAAAAGCAAGAATTGGTGAAAAAATTAAAGGTGCCATTTTCGATAAATTCAAGATCTAGAGCCCATGGAAACCAAAAGACTTAACAAAGCTATTTCTGAAACTGGATATTGTTCAAGACGTGCCGCTGATAAATTAATTGAAGACGGACACGTTAAAGTGAATGGTGAAACTGTTGGTCTTGGTGTAAAGGTAACTTCAAAGGATACTATTATGGTTCACGGCCAAATGATCACCAAAGAAGTAGAAAATATTTATTTAGCATTTAATAAACCTGTTGGGATTACTTGCACAACAGACACAAAAATTAGAGGAAATATTATTACCTACATGAATTATCCTGAAAGGATATTCCCTGTGGGTAGACTCGACAAACCTAGTGAAGGTTTAATTTTCATGACCAATGATGGTGATATCGTAAATAAAATTTTACGTTCTAAAAACAACCATGAAAAAGAATATATTGTGACTGTAGACAAAAAAATCACAGAAAGCTTTATAAAAAAAATGGGAAACGGAATACCTGTTTTAGATACGATTACCGATAAATGTTTCGTTGAGAAAATCAATGATTATACCTTCAAAATTATTCTAACACAAGGTTTGAATCGTCAAATTAGACGTATGTGCGAGTACCTTGGATATGAAGTCAAGAAACTGAAACGGGTAAGAATCATGAATATCCGTTTGAATAATATCAAACCTGGTAAATACAGAGCTTTTACTAGAGATGAACTTTTAACCATCAATAAATTGGTTGGGAATTCTAGTAAAACAGAAGAAGCTTCTTAAATTAAAAACCCCATTTCTATTTAGAAATGGGGTTTTTAATTTTATTTACTTGCAAACAATTTTACATCTTCTTCAGAAACCTCAGAAGCTCCAAGAATCATCAAACGTTCCACAACATTACGTAATTCACGTATATTTCCAGTCCAATCATAAGCCTTGAGCAAATCTATTGCCTTCGCTGAAAAACTCTTTACGGGTAAGCCTTGTTCCCCTGCCAATATTTTGGCAAAATAATTAACCAAAAGAGGGATATCATCCCTCCTATCATTTAATGCAGGAACTTTTATTAAAATAACAGCTAACCTATGGTAAAGATCCTCTCTAAACCTTCCTTCAGCAATCTCTTTTTTTAAATCTTTATTTGTTGCCGCTACCACTCTCACATTAACTTTTATATCCTTGTCGCTTCCAACTCTACTAATTCTACTTTCTTGTAAAGCTCTAAGAACTTTTGCTTGAGCAGACAAACTCATATCCCCTATCTCATCTAGAAAAATTGTTCCATTATTCGCTGCTTCAAATTTCCCTGCTCTATCTTTATTTGCTCCTGTAAAAGATCCTTTTACATGACCAAACAATTCACTTTCTATTAATTCAGAAGGAATAGCGGCGCAATTTACCTCAACCATTGGAGCCTTAGATCGATCACTTTTCTCATGCAACCAATGAGCCACTAATTCTTTTCCTGTTCCATTAGGACCAGTAACCAAGACTCTTGCATCCGTGGCGGCTACTTTTTCTATCATTGTTTTGATATGTGAAATAGCCTCGCTTTCACCAATCATTTCGTACTTTTTACTAACCTTTTTCTTAAGACGAGTATTTTCAACTATAAGATTATTACTCATTAATGCATTTCTAACCGTTGTTAACAAACGATTTAAATCTGGCGGTTTTGAGATATAATCAAATGCACCTAGTCTCATCGTTTCCACAGCAGTATCCAAATCTCCATGCCCAGAAATCATAATAACCGGAACTTGAGATTTAATTTTCTTTAATTTCTCTAACACCTCAACACCATCCATTTTAGGCATTTTAATATCACAAAGAATCAAATCATACTCTTTTTCCATTACTTTTTCAAGTCCTATCAATCCATTCTCAGCCTCTTCAACATGGTAAGCATCATTTTCTTCACTGATAATCTTAGTCAATACTCTACGTATTGCTGCTTCATCTTCAATTATTAATATATTACTCATTTAAATGGATTTCTTTTAATAGTTTTCAAACTCAAACCTAACAAAACTTTCTCAATTATTATTAATATTTAAGCCATTTGTATAAATCTTTATAGCTAGGTTTTTTACCATACATCAATATTCCTATTTTGTAAATTTTTGCGGCCACATATACTATCCCAACAAATGTAATTACTAAAATAAACATTGATAGGATTATCTCGTACCATGCCACTTCAAAAGGAATACGCATCATCATTACTATAGGAGAGGTAAATGGTATCATTGAAAATGTTGTCGCAACAGGTCCGTGTGGGTCACTAATAACGGCTGCAAAACCAACATAGACTCCTAAAATCAATGGAATAATAACGGGTAACATAAATTGTTGTGTATCTGTTTCACTATCTACAGCCGCTCCTATTGCCGCATAGATTGAACTGTATAAAAAGAAACCTGCAATAAAATAAAATATAAACAGAAAAAACATGCTAATCAACGGTAAATCCAACACTTCACGGACCACTTTAACAATATCATTTATTTGACCAGATGGCATAGAAATATTAGAATTCATTATTTCATTTGATTGCACTGCCATTAAATCAATTCCAATAAAAAACGAAGCGCCGAAACTAAAGGTTATCAGCAATACTCCCCAGATAAGAAACTGTAATAAACCTGCCGAAGCATTCCCTATTATTTTTCCCATTAAAAGTTGAAACGGTTGTACCGAAGAAATTATTACTTCAATAATTCTACTTGTTTTCTCTTCAATTACAGATCTCATCACTGAGTTCCCGTAGACCACTATAAACATCATTATTAAATAACCTGCAGCCATTCCGAGTCCGATTTTTATGCCACTTCCCAATTTTGAAGACTCACCACCTGAAAAGTTTATTTGATGCATACTCACCTGATAACTCGCATTTTTTATAGTCTTTGGTTGAATACCAATAGCTTTCAAGTGAGAAAATTTTAATCTATTCGCTATCTTTTCTTCAATGCCTTTTATGAACATCAAATTGGGAGCATCTATTGAATAAAACTCAATACTTTCAGATAAATCTTTTAAATTAGTGTAGTCTGATGGTAAAAATAACAATCCATCATATTTAGCTTCTTCAACCAATGTCTTACATTTCTCTATTCCTACTTTGGTAAGATCTATATAATACACTGTTTCAGTATTATTGAAATCTTTACTTATTCCAAGCTCCGAATTATCAACAATAACAATCTCCTTAATATTAGATTCGTTTACTTTTGTCAAATAAGCAATCAACAATCCCATACCAATAACTAAAAAAGGACTCAAAAAAGTAAGAATGATAAAAGACTTATTTCTCACTTTAGTCAGAAACTCTCGATAAATGATCAGTTTCAGTTTTTCCATACCACTATACATTTATCTTTTTATTTGACACAGCCTTCATAAAAATTGAATTCATTGTGGGGATTTGTTCTAAAAAATGTGTCACTGTTCCATACGTCTTAATTTTATCAAATAGGACATCCCTTGATTGTCCCTCCTCCAATTTCACTATCAACCTGGTATCCTCATACAACGTTTGAAAATTTGCAGGTTGAACATTATATTCTTTAGACATAGCAAACATTATATCTTCCTCATGATCGGTTTTTACAGCAATTTCAAAAAGATTGGATCTATATTTCTTCTGTAAATCGAGCAGTTTTCCTTCCAAAATTTTCTTCGATTTATGAATCAATACAATATAATCACACATTTTCTCTACAGACTCCATTCTGTGCGTCGAAAAAATAATGGTCGTTCCTTTCTCTTTTAGTTCTAAAATCTCATTCGCAATCAATTCTGCATTTACAGGGTCAAATCCACTAAAGGGTTCGTCAAATATCAAAAGTTTAGGTTCATGTAAAACAGTAACAATAAACTGTACCTTTTGGGCCATACCTTTTGATAATTCTTGAATTTTTTTATCCCACCAATCAGTAATTCCAAATTTTTCAAACCAAATCAAAAGCTTTTCTTTAGCATCTTGCTTAGACATCCCTTTCAATCGCGCCAAGTACATGGCTTGCTCACCTACCTTCATCGATTTATACAAACCTCTTTCTTCCGGCAAATAACCTATTTGCGAAATATGGCTTTGATTTAACTCTTCACCATCCAATAATACGGTTCCTTTATCTGCAAGAACAATTTGATTCAATATTCTAATCAAAGAAGTTTTTCCTGCTCCGTTTGGCCCCAATAGACCAAAAACCGAACCTTTCGGTATAGAAAAAGAAATATCATCTAAGGCAGTATAACTACCATAAAATTTACTCACATTATTTATTTGTAGCAATTTTTTGTATTTTAAAGATAGGATTCAAATATATCAAAAATTAAAAGCCCTTTTTATTTAACAGATAATTTTGTTTTCTATCGAAATAAATTCATATATTTACTGTGCATGCATAATATAATTTATTAAATATTTTTAAATGCCAACAAAAAATAAATCCATAGATCATCAATTAAGAGCAACTTGGCAAACCGTAGCTAAGATGTATAACGAAGAAGCAGCCACTTATGGAAGCACTATGGCTACTGGATTTCTATTACTAAATATTGATTTTGACAAAGGAACCCCCTCTACATCTCTTGGTCCAAAAATGGGCATGGAACCCACGAGCCTTTCCCGACTCATAAAAAAAATGGAAGAAAAAGGATTGATCTACCGAGAAAAAAATCCAGAAGACGGACGAGGTGTTTTGATTAAACTCACTGAATTTGGCATAGAAAAAAGGGAAACCTCTAAGCAAAGTGTTCTACAATTTAATGATATGATTAAAGACAATATTTCAGATTTCAAACTAAAGCACTTTTTTGAAGTCACTGAAACAATTCAAGAATTAGTTTCCAAAAAATTAATATTCAATACTAAACAATAAGCAAGTAAACTCAATCAAATGAAAAAGCACATTAAAAAGATTGCCGTTATTGGCTCAGGAATCATGGGGTCTGGAATCGCATGCCACTTTGCCAATATAGGGGTAGAAGTACTTTTATTAGACATTGTTCCAAAAGAATTGAACGAAAAAGAAAAGTCGCAAGGGCTTACGCTTGAGTCTAAAGTTGTTAGAAACCGAATTGTTAATCATAGCCTATCAACCTCATTAAAATCAAAACCCTCTCCTATTTATAAAAAAGAGTTCGCCTCAAGAATAAAAACAGGAAACTTGCAAGATGATATTTCAAAAATAGCCTCTGTGGATTGGATCATAGAAGTTGTTGTTGAGCGTTTGGATATCAAGCAAAAGGTATTTGAATTAATTGAAAAGCACAGGACACCTGGTACAATTATAAGTTCAAACACGTCTGGGATTCCCATCAGTTTTATGAATGAGGGTCGTAGCGAAGATTTTCAGAATCATTTTGCGGTCACTCATTTCTTCAATCCACCTAGATATTTAAAATTGTTTGAAGTGGTACCAGGGCCATCCTGCAAACCAGAAATTATTGATTTTTTAATGGGATATGGAGAACAATTTTTAGGGAAAACCTCTGTTTTAGCCAAAGATACTCCAGCCTTCATTGGAAACCGAATAGGAATATTTGGAATTATGAGTCTTTTTCACATTGTAAAAGAACTTGGATTGACTGTAGAAGAAGTAGACAAATTAACTGGTCCCGTTATTGGACGTCCAAAGTCTGCTACCTTTAGAACTGTGGATGTAGTCGGTTTAGACACCCTTGTTCATGTAGCAGAAGGTCTACATAAAAATTGCCCAACAGATGAAGCTCATGATCTATTTGAATTACCTGATTTTGTAAAGAAATTAATGGAAAACCAATGGCTAGGAAATAAAAGCAAACAAGGTTTTTACAAAAAAGTGATTTCTGAAAAAGGCAAAAAAGAAATTCATGCATTAAACTTAGATACCTTTGAATATTCGCTTGCACAGAAAATTAAATTCAACACTTTAGATTCTACAAAATCTATTTCCAATGTGATTGATCGTTTTGCTGTATTGATAAAAGGAAAGGATAAGGCTGCTGAGTTTTATAGAAAAACATTTGCCGCTTTGTTTGCTTACAGTGCTAATAGAATTCCTGAAATTTCAGATGAGCTATTTAGAATTGACGATGCCATGAAAGCTGGATTCGGTTGGGAACATGGTCCTTTTCAAATTTGGGATGCTATCGGTGTCGAAAAAGGGATCGAATTAATTGAAAAGGAAGGACTACAATTAAATAATTGGGTAGCAGAAATGCTCAAAGGAGGACAAAAATCTTTCTATTCTGTGACTAATGGAATCGAGAATTATTATGATATTCCATCCCAACAAAACAAAAAGAAACCCGGACAAGATTCATTTATCATTTTAAATCATATTAGAGAAAACAGTACTATATGGTCTAATAAAGAAGCTTCCATCCAGCATTTAGGCGATGGAATTCTGAATGTAGAATTCCAATCTAAAATGAACACGATCGGAGGTGGTGTTTTACAAGCCATCAACAAAGGAATTGATCTTGCTGAACAAGAGTATGAAGCTGTTATTTTAGGAAATCAAGCTGCCAATTTTTCTGTTGGAGCAAATCTAGCAATGGCATTTTTATTAGCCATAGAACAAGAGTATGATGAATTAAACATGGCAACTAAACTATTCCAAGATACTGTAATGAGACTAAGATACTCTTCCGTTCCTACCTTATTAACGCCGAGAGGGATGACCTTTGGAGGAGCCTGTGAAATGAGCATGCATGTAGACAAGGTAATTGCAGCTGCGGAAACATATACTGGACTTGTCGAGTTTGGTGTAGGAATTATTCCGGCAGGAGCCGGTACCAAAGAAATGACTTTAAGAGCATCTGAAGAGTTTTTAAAAGATGATGTGAAGTTAAACCGCCTCAGAGATAGTTTCATAAATATAGCAATGGCTAAAGTGGCTACTTCTGCACATGAAGCTTTTGATCTCGGATTTTATCAAAAAGGCAAAGATATGGTGGTAGTGAATGAACAAAGACAAATCGCAACAGCAAAAAGATATGCTCTTCAAATGTTAGAAGATGGTTATACGCAACCGACTCCTAAAAAGGTGAAAGTTTTAGGACAACAAGTTTTGGGAATGTTCAGAGTTGGAACCGATAGTTTAGAAAAAGGGCATTATGCCTCAGAGCATGATAAAAAAATCGCAAATAAACTTGGGTACATCATGGCAGGTGGAGATTTATCTGAACCGAATTACGTAAGTGAACAATATTTATTGGATTTAGAACGAGAAGCAATTCTGTCCCTTCTAGGCGAAAGAAAAACTTTAGAAAGAATCCAACATACTTTAAAAACAGGAAAACCATTAAGAAACTAATTCACGGAACCTTCCAATCATTAAAAAACTAAAAAAAATGAAAACAGCATATATAGTACAAGGATACAGAACGGCCGTGGGAAAAGCACCAAAAGGACTTTTCCGTTTTAAAAGACCAGATGAATTGGCTGCTGAAACCATAGAACATCTATTAAAAAACACACCGGAACTCGATAAATCTAGAATTGATGATGTAATTGTAGGAAATGCAATGCCAGAAGCAGAACAAGGCCTTAATATGGGACGTTTAGTTTCCTTAATGGGTTTAAAAATTGATACCGTTGCAGGAATGACAGTAAATAGATACTGTGCCTCTGGTTTAGAAACTATTAGTATTGCTGCTGCAAAAATCCAATCTGGAATGGCAGACTGCATAATAGCTGGAGGTGTAGAAAGTATGAGTTACATACCGATGGGAGGATATAGACCGGTACCCAACTACAAAGCAGCGGCAGAAGGGCATGAAGATTATTATTGGGGAATGGGTTTAACAGCAGAAGCTGTCGCTCATCAATTTAAAGTCTCACGTGAAGATCAAGATGAATTTGCATTCAATTCTCATCAAAAAGCATTAAATGCCTTGGATAACAACATCTTTGAGGATGATATTGTTCCTATAAATATAGAAGAAATATTCATTGATGAATCCGGAAAAAAACAAACCAAGAGTTATGAAGTCAAAACAGATGAAGGCCCTAGACGAGGTACCTCAAAGGAAGCCCTCTCTAAATTAAGACCTGTTTTTGCTGCGGATGGAAGTGTTACCGCAGGAAACTCCTCACAAATGAGTGATGGAGCAGCCTTTGTTTTAGTAATGAGTGAAGCAATGGTTAAAGAACTGAATTTAGAACCTATTGCAAGAATGGTTTCTTTTGCAGTAGCTGGAGTTCCTCCGAAAATAATGGGAATTGGTCCTGTTAAGGCTATTCCTAAGGCTTTGGATAGAGCTGGTTTAAATTTGAATGATATTGACCTTATTGAATTAAATGAAGCTTTTGCTTCACAGTCATTGGCAGTTATTAGAGAACTTGGACTAAACCAGGATATCGTGAATGTAAATGGAGGTGCCATTTCACTTGGACATCCATTAGGATGTACAGGAGCCAAATTATCTGTGCAGCTTTTTAATGAAATGAGAAGAAGGAAAAACAAATATGGTATGGTTACCATGTGTGTTGGAACAGGACAAGGAGCTGCTGGAGTATATGAGTTCTTAAAATAAACTGAATTACAAACTAAACAAAACATAAACCATGGGTACAATAAAAGGAGGAGAGTTTTTATTAAAAACAACAAAAGCAGCAGATATATTTATCACTGAGGATTTTTCTGAGGAACAACAAATGATGAAAGAATCTGTCAAAGAATTTATTGACAAGGAAGTTTGGCCACATAAAGAAAGGTTTGAAAAATCCGACTATGCTTTTACGGAAGAAATAATGAAAAAAGCTGCTGAAATGGGCCTTTTAAGTATTTCAGTGCCTGAGCAATATGGAGGAATGGGAATGGGCTTTATTTCTACTATGTTAGTTTGTGATTATATTTCTGGATCTAGTGGTTCATTAGCAACTGCTTATGGCGCACATACTGGGATTGGGACAATGCCCATATTACTTTATGGAACTGAAGAACAAAAACAAAAATATGTACCCAAGCTGGCTAGTGGAGAATGGTTTGGATCCTATTGTTTAACAGAACCTGGTGCTGGTAGTGATGCAAACTCCGGAAAAACGAAGGCTGTTTTATCCGAAGATGGTAAGCACTATAAAATAAATGGGCAAAAAATGTGGATTTCCAATGCCGGTTTCTGTAGCTTAATGATTGTTTTCGCTCGAATTGAAGACGACAAAAACATTACCGCTTTTATTGTTGAATATGATTCAGAAAACCCTAATGGTATCACCTTAGGTGAAGAAGAACACAAATTAGGAATCAAGGCCTCCTCTACCCGTCAGGTATTTTACAATGATACTATGGTACCAGTAGAAAATATGCTTTCAGAAAGAGGCAAAGGTTTTAAGATTGCCTTAAACTCATTAAATGTTGGAAGAATAAAATTAGCTGCAGCCTGCTTAGATGCTTGTAGAAGGGTAACTACCGAAGCTGTTAAATACGCAAATGAAAGACAACAATTTAAAACCCCAATCTCTAGTTTTGGTGCCATCCAGTATAAATTAGCTGAAATGGCTACTAAAACTTTTGTCACTGAATCTGGAAGTTATCGTGCTGCAAAGGACATTCAAAATAAAATAGATGAATATATCGCATCAGGAAGTACGCACCAAGAAGCAGAACTTAAGGGTGTAGAAGAATATGCAATAGAATGTGCCTTACTAAAAGTATATGCTTCCGAAACTGCACAATATGTAACGGATGAAGGAATACAGGTATTTGGAGGTATGGGATTCTCACAAGACACTCCTATGGAATCTGCCTGGAGGGATGCTAGAATTGGAAGAATATACGAAGGAACAAATGAAATTAACCGTCTATTAAGTGTAGGGATGCTCTTAAAAAAAGCGTTCAAAGGAGAATTAGATTTAATTACTCCTGCCATGGCTGTTGCCAATGATTTAATGGCTATACCTTCTTTTGATACTCCTGATTATTCAATACTTTTCTCAGAAGAAAAAGAAATTATTGAAAAGTTAAAGAAAACCTTTTTGATGATTGCAGGTAAGGCAGTTGAAACATTTGGTATGGAACTAGAGTCACAACAACAAATTATTTCTGCTGCTTCAGATATTATGATTGATATATATATGGCAGAATCAACAATTCTCAAAGCAGAAAAACTAGTATCAAAAACATCAGAATCTGAATGCGAATCCCAAATAGCAATGGCTCAATTAAACTTATATAATGCAGTTGAAAAAATAAATAAGCAGGGAAAAGAAGCTATTATTTCGTTTACATCTGGAGATGAACAAAAAATGTTATTAATGGGATTAAAACGTTTTACCAAATACAGTAATTTTCCAAATATTGTTGAACTAAGAAGGCGAATCGCAAAAAAAATGATTGAAGAAAACCAGTACTCTTTTTAACCCTAAAATAGTTGCTTAAAGAAGATTTAATTATCTTTGCAACAAATATTTTTTATATGAAATTAGCAATAATAACATTTATTTTACTTGCACTTGCCTTTGCTGGAATTGCAATTAAAATATGGGCTAAAAAGGATGGTAAATTTGCTGGAACTTGTGCTAGTCAAAACTCCAATTTTAATGAAAAAGGAGAACCTTGTGGATTTTGTGGTAAAATGCCAGAGGATTGTGAAAACAAATAAATATGCTTGATTATTTATTGATTGCTTTTTATGTGGTCATCGTTTTACAGTGTTTGTATTACCTTATATTTTTAACTCCTCTATCGGAGGCTAAGCAGAATAACAACAGAAATAGTCCTCCTATTTCTGTTGTTGTTTGTGCAAAAAACGAAGCCGACAATTTAAAGAAATTTGTTCCGCTTATACTTAATCAAAAATATAATGCATCGTTTGAATTAGTTCTTATAAATGACCGTTCTACAGATAACACAGGCGAAGTCATTCATGAACTTTCACAAGAAAATTTAAATATTAAAATTGTAAACGTTGAAGAATGTGAAAATTTTTGGGGAAATAAAAAATACGCATTAACATTAGGTATTAAGGCTGCCAAATACGAACATTTATTATTTACTGATGCCGACTGTTATCCTGCTAGTGAAAATTGGATTGAACAGATGGCTTCTAAATTTTCCGAAAAAAAATCTATTGTTCTTGGCTATGGAGGATATGAAAAAACTAATTCATCTTTTTTAAACAAAATCATTAGATATGAAACCCTACTTACCGCTTTACAATACTTCTCTTATGCTAAACTAGGAATTCCATACATGGGAGTAGGCAGAAATCTAGCTTATACCAAAAAAGAATTTTTCAAAGTCAACGGTTTTATAAAACATATTAAAATCAAATCAGGAGATGATGATTTATTTATTAATGAAGTTGCTAATCATATAAACACTGGAATTTCTTTATCCATAGACAGCAGCACAGTCTCCATACCAAAAACTAATTTTAAAGATTGGATTTTGCAAAAAAGAAGGCATATCTCAACAGCAAGTTTCTATAAAACTTCGAACAAAATGTTATTAGGTATCTTTTATCTTACCCAAATCCTTACAATAGTATCACCATTTATTCTAATTCCGTTTGTATCCGATATAAGACTACTCTTAATTCCTCTACTTTTTCGATATATTATTTTATATGTCTCTTTCGGTTACTTTTCAAAAAAACTAAAACAACACGATATCATTCTTTGGATTCCTTTTTTAGAAATCTCATTAATTTTCACCCAATTATACATATATTTAAAAAACACAATCTCTACTCCAAAGAACTGGAAATGAACTAGGTTATATGGAAAACGATATTTTAACTCATATTAAAAGAGCTAAAAATGGAGAACAATCTTCCTACAAAGCACTTTTAAATCATTATTGGAATGATATCTATAGATTTCAACTTGCCAAAACGAGCAATGAAAATGAAGCTGAAGATATCACCATTCAAACCTTTTCCAAAGCCTTTGACAAGCTAGAGCTGTTTGACGAAAAATATAGCTTTAAATCATGGATTATAACCATTTCTAGAAATATTCAAATAGACGAATATCGAAAATCTAAAACTCCTACAATCTCACTCAATACAGGTTTAAAGGATTCTTATGATATCACTGATGAAGCTCCCTCTCCTGAAGATCAATTAATTATTGAACAAAATCTGGCACAACTTTTAAGATATATCAAACAACTAAAACCACATTATCAGCAAATCATAAATTTGAGATATTTCCAAGAGTTATCATATAAAGAAATTTCTCAAGAATTAGATGAACCTTTAAACAACATTAAAGTGAAATTATTAAGAGCAAAAAAATTACTTGCTGAAATAATTTCGAAACGTTAGCTGATTTTATTGAAATAATGAAATGATTTTTTTACGAACATTATAATATTTCAAATAAAATTACGTTATTTACAGTATACAAATGTTAAGTATTTAGACATTCCCTCGTAATTTGAGACTTAATAATAGTATTTCGTAAGGAAATACGATAATTTTGTACTAAGGAAAAGAGATAAATCTAAATTGCATACGTTTTGTTTAAATTAAATAACTTGAAAAACTATACCCCATTCATATTATTTATAAGTTTAGTACTTATAAATTCAGGTGAGTTGTTTGCTGGTGGGCCACCACCACCTCCTCCTCCTCCAGGTCTACCTATAGATGGTGGTATTCTGTTTTTAGCTGCATCTGCATTGGTATATGGAGTAAGAAACATACGAAAGTAATAGACAAATAATATATAAAGCATAAAAAAACTCCTTAATTAAATTAAGGAGTTTTTTTATGCTTTTGTAAACCTAATTATTTAGCTACATTGACTGCTCTTGTTTCACGAATTACAGTTACTTTAACTTGTCCAGGATAAGTCATATCATTCTGAATTTTCTGTGAAATCCCAAACGAAAGCTCCGCTGCTTTCTCGTCATTCACTTTTGAACTTTCTACCAACACACGCAATTCTCTACCAGCCTGAATGGCATAGGCTTTTTGAACACCTGAAAAACCAAAGGCAAGATCTTCTAAATCCTTTAACCTTTGAATATACGAGTCTAGCACCTGTCTTCTCGCTCCTGGTCTTGCTCCAGAAATTGCATCACAGACCTGAACAATTGGTGCGTATAATGTTTTCATTTCAATCTCATCATGGTGAGCTCCAATTGCATTACAAACGTCCGGTTTCTCTCCATATTTTTCAGCCCATTGCATACCTAACAAAGCATGTGGCAATTCTGTCTCCGTATCAGGCACTTTACCTATATCATGCAACAATCCTGCTCTCTTGGCTATCTTTGGATTTAACCCCAACTCTGTTGCCATCAAGGCACATAGGTTTGCTACCTCTCTAGAGTGCTGTAATAAGTTCTGCCCATAAGAAGAACGGAATTTCATTCTACCCACCGTTTTTATCAATTCTGGATGTAAACCATGAATTCCTAAATCTATTACCGTACGTTTTCCAACCTCAACAATTTCTTGATTTATTTGTTTCTCTGTTTTCTTAACAACTTCTTCAATCCTAGCTGGATGAATTCTACCATCCGTCACTAAATTATGTAATGACAATCTTGCTACCTCTCTCCTTACCGGATCGAAACAAGATAAAATAATTGCCTCAGGTGTATCGTCAACAATAATCTCTACTCCAGTAGCTGCCTCAATAGCTCTAATATTTCTACCTTCTCTACCAATAATTCTACCTTTAACATCGTCTGATTCTAAATTAAAAACAGACACACAATTTTCAATAGATTGCTCTACCCCTACTCGTTGAATGGTATTTAAAATAATTTTTCTAGCATCTTGCTCTGCAGTAAGCTTTGCTTCCTCTAGAATATCTTGAACGTAAGACATAGCATCAGACTTAGCCTCATCTTTCAACGATTTGATCAGCTCAGCCTTCGCATCCTCTGCAGACAAACCAGACATTACTTCTAATTGTTCTACCTGCCTCTTGTGAATCTTTTCAACCTCGAGCTGTTTTTTGTCTAAAAACTCAAGTTTGTAATCATAATCTTTTTGTTTGGCATCTAATTCTTTGTTAGATCTTCGATTTTTATCAATTTCCGATGCCAACTGAGATTCCTTATCTCTAATTCTTTTTTCTACATCAACAACTTTCTTTTCTCTTGCCTGAACCACTTTCTCGTGTTCAGCCTTCAATTCAATAAATCGTTCTTTCGCTTGTAAAATTTTATCTTTTTTAATAGCCTCAGCCTCTTTATGTGCTGATTTTACTCTATTTGAAGCGGTTCTTTTCGCCGATTTTATTATTGATGATCCTTTTCGCTTTTGCAAGATATTGCTTATCAAAAGCCCAATTACCAGACCAACACCAGCTCCTATCGCTACTACTACTATCGTTGTTGTTTCCATTTAATTTAATTATATATATAAAAAAACCTACATCAGTTGGTTTATATAAACTCCCAAATAACAAGTTTAGGACTAACTAGAGGCTCAAGTATTCGATCGAATCGACACGCTTTTACAACTAAGACTCATCCTTTTTAATGGAATTGCGTTGAGTTTATCAAACATTAACTAATGTAGGTAGTATTCTCTTATTCAAGAGATCATCTCAAATTTGCATCTAAAATATCATGCATTTTTTCAATTTTCTCTTTAGCTTTTTGTTCATTTTCTTGATCTACAATATTTGTTATCTCAAGTTGAGAAGCAAATTGTAAAGCACACATGGCTAATACGTCTTGCTTATCACTAACGGCATAATTTTCTTCAAATTTTAAAATTAAGTTGTTTATTTTATCAGCAGCTTTTCTAGTACCCTCTTCCTCTTTTGCAGTGTTTACATGCAAAGGATAAGTTCTACCGCCAATCACAACATTGATTTTAACTTTTTCCGCCATTTTAATGAACTCATTGATTCAATTTAACAATACACTTGTCAATTTCACGAATCAAAGTATTTATTTTGTTTTTTGTTTCTCTGCTATCGGTTCTACTACCTTCAATAGTTTTTGCAATTTTTAGCAACCTATATTTTTCCTGCTCCTCATTATACTTATCTTCTAATTGAGAAACCAAATTTTGTAATTTGTTAATATTGGAAATTAGAATATCATTTTCTTCTTTTAAAAAAGTATATCTTTCTACTAATGTAGTTAACTTACTTTCCAATAAATCAACAGATTCCAAATTTATACTCATAAGTGCGAATTACGAAAACTATCTCTACAAAGTTAACATTCCAAAGTTAAAACGCAACAATTTCTACGTATTTTCATACAGATTTTTAGATTACACATATAAAACACTCAAATACAGAGAGTAAACAGAACTGCATTACATGTGTTTTTTATAATTTTTCATTCTTATATTTTCTAGTAAAACGGTATTTTAGCTCTAAAAAAAACACCCTTGAAAAACAACATTTTATTTACTCTTATTTTAGTTTTATCGATATACAAGACAATCGCTCAAACGCAATACCCACAGGATTATTTCAGAAACCCTTTAGAAATACCAATTATATTAGCTGGTACCTTTGGTGAATTAAGAACGGCTCATTTCCACTCTGGAATGGACCTAAAAACACAACAAAAAGAAGGATTAAAAATTCACACCTCTGCTCCTGGCTATGTTTCAAGAATTAAAGTTTCTAATTGGGGCTATGGAAAAGCACTCTATATAACACATCCTAATGGCTATACAACGGTCTATGCACATCTAAAAAAATTCAATAAAAATATTGAAGATTATGTGAGAAAAAACCAATACCGTCTTGAAAAAGAAGAAATTCAATTATTCCCAAAAAAGGATAAATTACCAATCCTAAAAGATGAAATCATAGCATATTCTGGAAGTACCGGCGGTTTTATTGCTCCTCATTTACATTTTGAAATTCGAAATACTAAAACTGAAAAAATAATCAACCCAATGCATTTTGGGCTAGTCCCGAAAGACACCAAAAGACCAAGAATAAACCATTTAAGAGCTTATTCCTTTACAGATTCTTCCTCAGTAAACGCTAGTAACCTAGCCATCCCCATAAATTTTAAACATATGGCATCCGGCACATACATAGCAAGTGAAGTCAAAGCTTATGGTACCATAGGCTTTTCTCTAAACACCTATGACCAACAAGATGGTGCTCTTAATAAAAATGGTATCTATAAACTTGAAATGTATGTAAACGGAATCAAAAATTTCGAACACAAAGTTGAAACTTTTTCCTTTGATGAGTCTAAATACATAAATCTTCTTATCGACTACCCATATTACGGTGAACACAAAAGAAAATACCAGCGTACACACATTCATCATGAAAACAAATTAAGCACTTATAATAGAAAACTAGGTACTGGAAAAATAAATATTGAAAATGGTAAAAGTTATCAGGTTCAAATACGTGTATCTGATTTTGTTGGTAACATCAGTGAACTTACGATTCCAATAAAAGGTATCAAATCTGCTCCTACCCTAACAGATAAAACGGCAAATACAAATTATTACATCCATAAAAATCAAGAGAATGTATTTCAAATAAATGACGTAAAACTTAAGTTCCCTAAGAATGTTTTCTATGACAACATGTATTTAGATATCAAAGAAAAAGACTCTGTCATTTCTATCCATAAACCTGTTGTTCCGTTACATAAAAATTATTACATCTCTTTTGATGTTCGTAATTTTTCAAAAGAAGAAAAAGACAAAATGTATATTGCCAGTGTTGTAAAAAACAAATACTATAATTATTGTAATACAACAAAAAATGACAGCGTATTCTCCACAAGTACTAGATCACTTGGTTCATTTACGCTTCATTCCGACAAAATACCACCAACTATTGAAAAATGTAGTTTTTACAAAAACCAAAATTTATCAAAATATCATTATTTTAGTATAAAGGTTTATGACAAAGAATCTGGCTTAAAAAAATATCGAGGTGAAATAGATGGTAAATGGATACGCATGGAGTTGAATGTTAAGACAAATAAACTTACTTTTGACTTTAATGATTTAAATCTAACAAATGGGAGCCATACATTTAATTTAATCGCTATGGATAACGTTGGAAATACCCGTACATTTACCTCCACATTTCAAATAAAATAACGAGACGCTTTACTTGAATACAAAATTTACATATTTAATAAAATTTCTATTATGTAGCATGCCAATGTTTGCCCAAACGGCAACTGTAAAGGGATATATACGTGACACTAAAAGAAAGCCTATTGAAGGCGTAAATATTACTTTTACGAATTCCACAAGTGGAACAACTTCTAATAGCAAAGGTGAATACATAATTACCATCCCTGCAAAAGCTGAAATAATTTTAGAATTTAGCCATATTAGTTATAATGATTTCTACAAACGTGTAAAAATCCCTAAAAACAAAACATATCGTTTTTCTCCTATCCTTACCTTAAAAACAGAAGAAATTAACGAGGTAACTATTCAAGACAAAAGAAAAGCCGTTGAAGGTTTTACAACGATCAAAAAAGAAAAAGTAAAAAAACTACCTGGTGCTAATCCAGGTGTGGAAAATCTTTTAATGACCTTCG
The DNA here is from genome assembly GCF_057197705.1 of Flavicella sp. IMCC45537. Classification (NCBI taxonomy): domain Bacteria; kingdom Pseudomonadati; phylum Bacteroidota; class Flavobacteriia; order Flavobacteriales; family Flavobacteriaceae; genus Flavicella; species Flavicella sp. IMCC45537. Next base: position 245,971 of record NZ_CM170067.1, on the reverse strand, counting down.
CTGGTGTTAGTAATAACAACGAATTGAGTACACAATACAATGTGCGAGGAGGTAACTTTGATGAAAATCTTGTTTATGTTAATGGAATTGAAATATACAGACCTTTTCTCGTTCGATCCGGGCAACAAGAAGGTCTAAGTTTTGTAAATACGGAAATGATCCAAAACATTAATTTCTCTGCAGGTGGATTTCAGGCTAAATACGGTGATAGACTATCGTCGGTTTTAGATATTACCTACAGAAAACCAACTAAAACAGCCACCACCATTGAACTTGATATGATGGGCGGAAGTGCTACATTTGAAGGTAGATTTGCTGAAAATAAACTTTCAACCATTACAAGCTTTAGATACAGAGATAATTCACTTCTAGTTAATACAAAGGACACAGAAACAAATTACAAACCACAATTTGCTGATGTGCAAACCTTTTTATCTTATAAATTATCAAAAAAATGGACCTTAGATTTTCTTGGTAATATATCGGTAAATAAATACAACTACCAACCGTTGACAAGAAGGACAACTTTTGGTACCATCACCAACCCTTTGGAATTAGTAGTCGTTTACCAAGGTAATGAAAACGATACCTTCAGAACCTATTTTGGTGCTTTAAATGCTACTTATAGACATGCCGACGACCTAAAATTAACAATTACCTCATCTATATACAATACACAAGAAGAAGAGTATTTTGATATTATAGGAGCCTATTCTCTTAATCAAACAAATGGAGATATAGATTCTCCTAATTTTGGTGAAACAGAATACAGTGAAGGAATTGGTGGACAAATAAACCACTCCAGAAATGAATTAGATGCCTTAATCCAGAACATTCAATTAAAACTTTCTACCAGAGAAGATGACAATTACTATGAATTGGGAATGAAGCTTCAAAAGGAAAATATAAGAGAAAGTATTAACGAGTGGGAAATTATTGACTCTACTGGTTTCTCTATCAGACCACTAGAAAATCAGGTACCTAACAATCAACCTGCAGAACCTTATACAGGTCCGATTGAACCATATAGATCCATAAGAGCTTTAAACAATGTTACTATTAATAGATTATTTGCATACGCGCAATGGAGTAAACAATCTGAATGGAAAGAAAATCAAGTATGGTATAATTTTGGGGTACGTAGTCAATTTTGGAATGTAAACTCGGATAATTTCACATCCGAAACACAATTTACTTTTAGTCCAAGAGGACAATTTTCTATCAAACCTAATTGGGAAAAAGATATGCTATTTAGAGTTTCCGGAGGATGGTATCATCAACCCCCAATGTACAAGGAACTTAAAAACTATGAAGGACAAATTGTAAAAAATGTAAAGGCACAGCAATCTATTCATTTTGTAGTAGGAAACGAATACAGCTTTTTAATGTGGAACAGACCCTTTAAATTTACCACAGAGGCATACACCAAAAGACTAAGTGATGTTAACGCCTACTCTGTTGACAATGTAAGAATTAGATATAGAGCAGACAACGTAACTACAGCAAATGCTATTGGAATTGACTTTAGATTAAATGGTGAATTTGTGCCAGGAAATGAAAGTTGGATTAGCATGGGGATATTAAGTACCAAAGAAAATATTGATGGTAGAGGTGAAATTGCGAGACCAACAGATCAACGATTCAAACTCGGAATTTTATTTCAAGACTATGTACCAAGTGTACCAGATTTAAAAGTATATCTAAACATGGTGTACAATTCAGGTCTTCCTGGAGGATCACCTTCTTACAGTGATCCTTATGAATATCAATCTAGATTGCCTTCGTACAAACGTGCTGATGTTGGCTTCTCTTATATTATTGTAGACCAAAAGAAAACTTATAAAACTGGTTTTCTAAGTAGTTTCGAAGATTTAAACGTAGGAATTGAAATCTTTAATATTTTTGATATTCAGAATTCCAATACCAACACCTGGGTTAGAGACGCTTATACTAAGCAAGCATATGGTGTCCCTAATTACATGACCAGCAGAGTAATAAATGCTCGACTGGCCATGAAGTTTTAATATCATTCAGATAAAATTTGCTCTGCATGAGCTTTTGTTTTTACTTTTAAGATAACATCTTCTATAATTCCATTTTCATCAATTACAAAAGTAGTTCTGTGAATCCCATCATATTCACGCCCCATAAACTTTTTAGGTCCCCAAACCCCAAAAGCCTCAATCACTGATTTATCTTCATCAGCCAATAAAGGAAATGGCAATTCATGCTTATTGATCCAATTTTGCTGCCTTTTTGCCGAATCTGCGCTTACACCTAACACATCATAACCTTTGGCTAAAAATGTTTGATAGTTATCTCTCAAATCACAAGCTTCAGCAGTGCATCCCGGAGTACTCGCTTTAGGATAAAAGAACAACACTAACTTTTTACCAGAGTAATCCTCTAATTTAACAGTGTTTCCTGCATTATCTAAAGCCTCAAAACTTGGGGCCTTATCCCCTATTTTTAATGTTGTCATAATCTTATTTGTCTTTGTTTTAAAGTACCGAAGTTATAAAGTAATAGGCACAAATACAAAACTTAAAACCCTAAACTTACTCTAAATTCTAAAGCGCTAAAACATGCATCATACAAGTATGTTTTGTATTTTTATCCTCTCAAATCAATCACATGACAAAGCAAGAAAAAGTTCAATTTGTAATAGATAAACTTGAAGAATTATATCCCGAAATTCCTATTCCATTAGATCATAAAGACCCTTATACTTTGCTAGTTGCTGTTTTACTCTCGGCACAATGTACGGATGTAAGGGTAAATAAAATCACGCCGCTTCTTTTTGCAAAAGCAGACAATCCGTATGACATGGTTAAAATGTCTGTTGATGAAATTAAAGAGATTATCAGACCTTGCGGCTTATCTCCAATGAAATCTAAAGGAATACATGGCCTCTCGAAAATATTAATTGAAAAGCATAACGGAGAAGTTCCATCTAATTTTAAAGATTTGGAAGAACTACCTGCTGTTGGCCACAAAACGGCAAGTGTGGTACTTAGTCAAGCTTTTAACATTCCAGCTTTTGCGGTAGACACCCATATTCATCGCTTGATGTACCGCTGGAATCTAAGCAATGGAAAAAATGTTGTTCAAACCGAAAAGGATGCAAAAAGATTATTTCCAAAAGAACTTTGGAACGACTTACATTTACAAATCATTTGGTACGGACGAGACTACTCTCCTGCTCGTGGATGGAATCTTGAAAACGATATTATTACGAAAACAATTGGTAGAAAAACTGTTTTGGAAGCATATCACAAACAGAAAAAATCTTAATTTAATTCAGACAACCAGTCTTCCAATCTATCTTTCCAAGTTTCTAACCTACCTTTGTCTATCGCCATAGCAAAACCATGTCCTCCATATGGGTAAATATGCATCTCTGTTTTGACATGATGCTGCTTTAAACTCTGATACAACTGTAAACTATTCTCAACAGGAACTGCCTTATCATCTGATGAGTGCACTATAAATGTCTGAGGCGTTTCGGTGGTTACTTGCAGCTCGTTTGAAAATTGTGTCATCAATTTTTTACTTGGCATTTTACCAAGCAAAGAACTTCTTGATCCCTTATGAGTATAATCATCCTGCATGGTAACTACTGGATACACTAAAATCATAAAATCGGGTCTTGCAGAAACACTCTCTAAAACTGATTCCTTAAAATTATTGGGTGCGTTGAATTGAGTTCCCAAAGTAGAAGCTAAATGTCCTCCAGCAGAAAATCCCATAATTCCAATTTGATCTTTCTGTATACCGTATTTTTCAGCATTTCTACGCACCAATCGCATTGCTCTTTGAGCATCTTGCAACGGAGCTTCATACGATACTTTTACAGATGCAGAATTTGGCATTCTATATTTCAGAACAAAGGCAGTTATACCAATAGAATTTAACCATTTCGCAACATCTGTTCCTTCCCAATCATAAGCTACACTATGATACCCCCCACCAGGACAAATAATAACAGCTTTTCCTTTTTTATTTGGTTTCGCAGGTTCAAATACCTCAAGGGTCGGATTTTGAATTTGAGAAATCTTAAAAATACCGGATTTAGCAGTCGGATAGGTTTCAACCTCATCTGATTTTTTTGAATTAGGGATTCCGTCATTCCATAATGCAATTATATTTTCTTGACTTGATAAGTTTCCTATTTGCATCATACACATCACTAGTAACAAGCTAATCTTATTAAGCTTCAACATAAATATTATTTTTTCCAATTCTTTTTAATTTTCCCCTTTAACTTATAACCAAAAGCCAACTTAGCATTTAGATACCCAAAGATTACATCATCCCCAATATTATAGTCAGTAGTATAATAACCATTGGAAATGGCTAAGTTAACATAATATTGATCCGCATTATAACCTAACATCATAGACAAACCTAATTGATGAATAACGGGTTGTTTTGGCTGATACCCAGCATCATTGGTAGTCACATATTTACTCATCAAACCAATACCAGGTGCTGCATTTAAGGACAAAAAGAAATTATGAGGCAAAACAATTAGTGATGAAAATCCTACCATTACTCCCAATCCAGTTCCTTGAAACTTCTCCACTGGCTCCGTTAAAATAGCACCATCAGTTGGAATAGGAATAATTGACTCATCAGCACTTTGATTATTATATAAAAGAAAACCACCCAATCCTAATGAGAATGAAGATTTTTCCGCGGTTACTAATCCAGTTTTCATAGATGCAATAGAATATTCCGCTTCATGAAACATATACATATATCTAATAGCAGTTGACAAAGACCTGATATCCTCTCTAAACAAAGTTTCACCCGTTGATGCATCGTTTACTTCAAAACCTCTATAGTGTTGAAAATAAAAATCAACCAAATGATTCTTTTTAAAAAATGACCATAAAATATCGTAGCGCTCTGTAGGATTTTCTTCAGAAGCCTTTAGATTAAAAGAGAAGTCTAGAATCAACTTTTTAGTACCAACCCCCAAACCAACTCCATAAGGATTATTAGGACGGTAAGTATACCTGTTCCCGGCAGGTCTTAAAATAAATTGCTGTTGCTTAAAACTACTCAGAGCACGTACAGACCAGTTATTCAGATCCCTATCAATCAATAAGGTATCTATGAATTTTGTGGTTTTAGAAAGATCAATAAACTTAGAATCTTCTTGACCAACCATAGGATTGCAACCAAGTAAAATTACCCAAAGTATGAAGATCAATTTTTTCATACTCGAAAGTAATTATTTTTTTTATTTTATCATTGCATTTTAAGAGGATTATCACTTAAGCATCAGGGTATATCTTCTCTTTTCTCTTTAAAAAATTTTGCAACCAAAAAGCAGATTTTTTATAGGTTCTTTTTTGTGTTTCAAAATCATTAAAAATCAAACCAAACCGAGGCTTATATCCCTCAGCCCATTCAAAATTATCAACTAAAGTCCATAAAAAAACGCCTTTCACGTTGATTCCCTTTTTAATCGCCTTATGAATTTTAGCGAATGTTTTTTTCATGTACTTAATTCGTTTTGGGTCTTTAATTTTACCATCAATTTTTTCATCATTCAAACAGACTCCAGCCTCAGTTATAAATATAGCATCTACTCCCTTATATTTGCTGAATTTTTTAATGGTTTTGTACAATCCTTTATGATAAATTTCCATCCCCATGGAATTCATTTTCACATTTCTTTTACTTGCCGGCACTTCTTTCGCAAATAAAATGGGAGGTAATAAATTATACTTAGCAACAATTCTAAAATAATACTGAAGTCCGATAAAGTCAAAATCAAACTTCATTAATTTTTCGTCTCCTGGCTTAAAATACTTTTTGATTTTTTTCAACCCAATGAACTCCTTATATGGATACCCCAAACCCAGCAATGGTTCAATAAAAAACCTATTGAGCAAGGCATCTACCCTTTTTGCAGCTTTTATATTACTCCATAAATAATTTTTGGGTGTTACATGAGAACAAGAAAAAGTAGTCCCCACATAAGCCCCTTCAACATTTTCCCTAACAATACGACCTCCAATAGCTTGACAGAGTGTGACATGATGTGCCGCCGGCAAAAAGCTTTTCAACCCTTTTTTGCCTGGAGCGTGCTCTCCTGTAAAATAGCCCAAACCGATAAAACTCATCGGTTCATTCACAACCATCCAATTAGTAACCTTATCGCCATATTCTTTCGTGCAAAAATCCACATAATACGAAAACCAATCTAAAATAGAACGACTCGTCCAGCCACCTTTGTCCTCTAGCGTTTGAGGTAAATCCCAATGATATAAAGTAACCCAAGGAGTGATTCCATTGTCTAGACATGTGTCAATCACTTTGTGATAAAAAGCAACACCTTTCAAATTTACCTCACCAGTTCCTTTTGGAAACAACCTTGACCAAGATAACGAGAATCGAAAAGAATCCAAATTTAAATCTTTAATCCTATTTATATCAGCCTCATAGTTATTATAAAAATCAATAGCTTTATTGGCATTTCCATTTTTAAATTTTTTATCATCCGTAAAGGTATCCCAAATAGAAATTCCTTTTCCATCCACATTATAAGCCCCTTCTGTTTGATAAGCCGCCGTAGCAACACCCCATACAAAATCATCAGAGAAATCAGATTTATTTAATTCTTTTTTAGCCATAAGATACAGCTCAAAATAATATTGACTTATTTTAAGTGCTACGCGAAACTATTTCAATCTCTCGAAAATAAAGTATCAATAGAGTTAAATAATTGTAAGTATGATATGAAGAATAGGTTACTTGAAAAGTGCAATAATTTGCTTAGATCTAAATTCAAAAATCCCTTTCAATTGCTTCTTTACAAATAGTACATGGGCAATGTTTCCTAAAAAACCTAAAGGCAATTTATAAGAGACTTTATCTCCTAACCAACATGAATTTTCATCAATTTTCTCAAAAAAATGTTCATGATGCCACATTTTGTACGGTCCAAACCTTTGCTCATCTATGAAAAACATCCCTTTTTTCACCTGTGTAATCTCGGTTACCCAATTCAATCTAACTCCTGGTAAAACACTCACTTTATAAGAAATAATCTGACCTGGATACGCCTTTTTAGGTTTTCCTGACGTTACTTGAAAATTCATTTCTTTAGGAGTTAGCTTCTCTAAATTGTCTGGTGAACTAAAAAACTCCCATGCCTTATCAACAGAAATTGGTGCCTTTTGCCTTGACTCTAACGTAAAAATCCCAGAATGTTTTTTAAATGTAATACTCATTTATTAAAAGCGTTTAATTTTTCAAATAAAAATAAATTTCCAAACAGCATAGAAAAAGCATAACCAATATCTTCTACCGGAATACTTATCAATCTTATACCTAGATTTTCTGAATTGTCATACCACACCACGGGTATTTCCGTAAACATACCTGTAAGAGCTCCATTTACTAGGAAAAACGGAACTAAAATTATCAAAAACGAAATATAAAATTTTTGCAATAATTGGATATTAAAGAACAAACCAATAGCCAACACAACAAACAAAAATGAGTAATTGACAGATGTGTAAGCCTTATGAGGATAACTGTACACCAAAAACAAACACAACAATTTTAGAAATATAGTGAACCACCTTGTAAATTTTAATGACAGTTTAACCTCTGGAAATTTATAAAAAAATGCAAAATGCGTAAATAAACTACAAAAAGGAATTACAAAAAAGAACAACCATTCCTCTATGGGCATTTTAAGAAATTTAATTCCTAAACAATAATTTTCCTCAAACCCCCATATAGCATTTTCTGTAAATATGACATCCCAAATTAAAAAAACAACGGCAATTATCGAAGTCGATATTACAAAATGCCTCCATCTTTTAATAAAGTCAATTACAAAAACGGAAAACAATAAAGGGACACTTAAAGACCCCATCAACAAATAAAAATACAATGGAGTCATGGCACTTATATTTTGAAATATTTATTTGGTACATTGAGCATACCGAAACACTCACCATCTTCTTTCCCTAGGTGTTTATGATGTACTTTATGAGCTTTCCTTAAACCAATCAGATATTTGTTTTTAGTTTTTTTAAACCATTTAAAACGTTGATGAATCAAAACATCATGCACCAAAAAGTAGGTGATCCCATAGAACAAAACCCCCAGACCAATAAAAAACTTATAATTCAATTCTGGATGCACTCCAAAATAAAATAAGGTGATACTTGGAATTGCACCAATTACAAAAAACGCATCATTTTTCTCAAAAGCATGTTGATACCTTGGCTGATGATGATCTTCATGCAATACCCATAAAAAACCATGCATCACATACTTATGCGTTAACCAAGTTACAACTTCCATTGTTAGATATGTAAAAACGGTAATCAAAAAATAAAAAATGTAAATCATATGGAAGTGTTGTTTTCAATAAAAGCTTGAAATTCTTTTGTTATATTATTATTCTGTATTTGTTTCTGAAGATATAATTTATCCTGTTCAATATCATCTTTATACCCCAAAATAGAAGGTGTTTTTTCTTGCAACAATAAACGAACGTATCTTAAATGAACATTTTCAGGATTATCTTTAATCAACAAAGCTAACTTCTTTTTCGTTTTGTTAAAAATTTTCAGTTTTGTAATTGGATTCATTGCATATTCAGCTTGCTTCATTTCAACAGCACAAACATAAGCTTGAACCATGACACTAGAATTATTAGAGAACTTTTTTAAAAAAGATTGTTCCTCTTGTTTTGTTCTTAGTTCATGAAAGTTTTTAACAATAACCTGATCTTCCGAAAAAAATGCCATAAAAAACAAACACATAAAAAAAACTTTCATTCTTAAACAATATTAAACTGATATCTTACATAAGATTTAAATAACAAATAAGTTTTCAAACCATTGGAAACTCTAATTCTACTTTCAAGTAATGCCGTGGCAGGTGTATTGTCTATTTTTTTTAATAATCTTAGATAGTAACGATATGCAACATAAACCCCTAATCTTGCTTCCTTTGGTAATTTCTTTATCCCACTTAAAGCCTCTTCAAATTCAATTTCAATATCTCGAATTATATTTTCTTTATCTTGCTGTGTCAGTTTATTTGGATCTACATTAGGAAAATAAGTCCTGCTTAATCCATCATAATCCGCCTTAAAATCTCTTAAAAAATTCACTTTTTGAAATGCCGATCCAAGTTTCATTGCTGGCTCAACTAGTTTCAAGTATTTTTCTTGATTTCCTTGAACAAAAATTTTCAAACACATCAAACCAACCACATCCGCAGAGCCATAGATATAATCTTTTATCTCTTGATCTGTTGTATACACTTGTTTGGATAGATCTGCTCTCATACTTTTTAAAAAAGCGTCTACCAGATCACGATCAATATCATATTCCTCAACTGTCCTTTGAAAAGCATTTATTACCGGATTTGAACTGATGCCATATACTCTAGCATAGTGATACTCATCCTCAAACCTATCTAACAACTGTTTTTGTTGATATCCATCAAAACTATCTACTATTTCATCTGCTACCCGCACAAAACCATAGACGTTATAGACAGCTTGCCTTATACTTGGAGCAAGTAACCTAACCGCTATTGAAAAAGAAGTGCTGTACTTTTTCGTAATCATTACTGCTGTAGTATCGGATACTTTATCGAATAATTCTTTCATTTACCTTCCTTTTTAAAAATCAATTCTGCCGCTATTTTACCAGATATTAAAGCCGGTGGTACTCCTGGTCCTGGAACCGTTAACTGTCCTGTAAAATACAAATTTTTTACTTTACTACTTTTAATTTTTGGTCTTAAAAATGCAGTTTGTGTTAAAGTATTTGCTAATCCGTAGGCATTACCTTTATAGGAATTATAATCTTTCACAAAATCTTTTACACAATACGACTGCTTGAACAATACAGAATCTTTCACTTTTTGACCTGTTAATTTCTCTAATCTTTCAATTATTATATCAAAATACTCCTCTCTGTGTTCCTCAGTATCCTCTAATCCCGCAGCTATTGGTATTAAAAAAGTTGCGGCCTCTTTTCCTTCTGGAGCAAAAGCATCGTCACTTATACTAGGAAAACTCGCGTAAAAAAGTGGATCCTTTGGCCAAGCTGGTGTATCATATATATACTCTGCATGTGAGTCAAACTCTTCATCAAAAAACAAAGTATGATGTGAAACATTTTCGATTTTTTTATCAAAACCAACATAAAACAACAACGAAGATGGAGCAAAGGTCTTTTTGTCCCAGTATTTTTCTGAGTACTGTCTATACTCTTTGCTTACTAATTTTTCAGTATGATGATAATCAGCACCACTCAAAACAATATCCGCTTGAACAAAAGTATCATTCACTACAATACCTTCAGCTATTCCCGCAGAATTTACTGCTATCTTATCAACCGCAGCATTTAATTTAAAACTTACCCCTAACTCTATGGCCAGTTGAGCCATCCCATCTGCAACCTCAAACATCCCTCCTTTAGGATGCCAAGTTCCCAATCCAAAGTCGGCCCAATTCATAAAATTATACATAGCAGGCGTATTACCTGGCTTGGCTCCTAAAAATAATACTGGAAATTCAAGGATCTTTATAAGTCTAGGGTTGTTAAATCTTTTTTGAATTAATTTTCTAATATCAAAAAACAACTGATTTAACTTCGTTACAGTTTTCGGACTTATCAACTCCAAAGGCGAAACTCCCGGACGATATACCAAATCTTTTACTGCAACATTGTAATTACTCTCAGCTAATTTTAAAAATTCTTTTAGATATTTAGAACTTCCTTTCTCCTCCTTTTCAAATAATGAATATATCTTTTCTAAATCATCTCCAATTTTAACACTGTCTCCAATTCCAAAATACACCTCATAGGCCGGGTTTAGTTTTTCTAGGGTATAATACTTCTCCGGAACTCGGTTAAAATCATTAAAAAACCGCTCAAAAACATCTGGCATCCAGTACCAAGTAGGCCCCATATCAAAAAGAAAACCATCTTTTTTATACTGCCGAGCTCTACCTCCTATTTGACTGTTTTTTTCGTAAACCTCAACATCATATCCGTCTTTAGCCAAATAACAAGCTGCTGACAATGATGAAAAACCAGATCCTAATATTTTTACTTTTTTCTTCATGTTTAACAAATATATAAATTAATTAAACAAATAAAAATATTTATTCAAAAAATGGTAATTCTTTAAAACTATTAAAGAAATGAATTCTCTCCTTGAAATCCTCTTTTCCAGAAACTTCTTCCATCACCCTTCCAACAAGTAAACTAGAGCTGTTAGAGGATTTCAAAAATTCTGAATACTCTAACAAAAAAGCTTCTTTTTCTTCTCTCGTTCTTTCAACAACAAAAGAACATATCCATTTAATAGACAAAAATTTTGTGTTTAGAGTCTCTAGATTAGAAAACGGAATTCCACCTCCTAAGTAAACTGTTTTTTTACCTCTTTTTTTCAAACAATAATTTAAAAACAACAAACCTAAACTATGTAACTCTCCTACTGGTAAAAACAAAACATAGGTGAAATCATCATCAGAACTTTTTAAATCTATTTTTGCAGTATTTAAAACAATCTTCCCAATAATTAGGTTTGATATAAAATGCTCATGAGCTGGCTTGATAGCATCCGTTTGCCACAAAACACCAATATGATCTAACAAAGGAATGTAAACTTTCACAAACAACTCTTCAAAATCCATCGACTTTGACAACTCATCATAAACTTCATCAAATTTCAGACTATCAAAAGCATACATTGCAAGAATCAGTTCATTAACATTATAATCAGGCTTAACCGATTCTAAACTTATTTTTCTGGCAGTCTCATGCAGCTCCGTTTCAGACAAAACAGACAATTTAGATATTTTATGCCCATTACTATATAAAATACTAACGTTTAAAAGTTTTTGTAAATCTGTTAAACTATACTTTCTAATATTCCTATTAAGTCTCTCTGGGTTTAATAAGTTATACCTTTTTTCCCAAATACGAATCGTATGAGCCTTGATACCACTCAGGGTTTCTAGGTCTTGAATCAAAAAGGAATCTTTAATTTTGTTCATCAAAAAATTGATTTATTTAAACAAAAATAAACAAATTTTATCAATTATAAAATAAATAAAAAAAATGGCAAATTGTAAGATCAATACTCACAACCAGAAGGGATATTTTTTACATAATAAGTTTTGTAATTCTTAGCATTTCTATCCATACAACCACAAAGATCAAGAAGCTCGATATTTTTAAAATCTACAGGACTACTTTCCGCTTGTAAGGCAATATAACCAGAATTTAAAACTTCTCCTTCTCTATTAGTCCAGTACTTTATGGAGTTTTCAATTCCGAACTTCTCCCAGTAATTTGGTTTTCTTTTTGAAAAATCCTCTATCTGAGGCAAATCAAACTCTAAAACAACTTCATCATTTATTTTAAAAATCATTGATTCTCCTCCTAAAACAATAGCCTCAACATGCACCCATTGATCCCCGTGATACGTTTTAGAAACAGATTTAATACAATGATCGTAATTCAAAGTATCTTGCATCATAACAACAGTTCCTGGCGTACAAACATTCCCTGTTGTTCTATCCTCATTCCCTAAGCCCCCCAATAACTGAAATTCAACTGAAAAAGGAAATGTTTGATTTTTCTCATTACTTTTTGCTGATTGAGAATGAAGCATCACACCACTATTTCTTACATTCCCAATAGAACCTCCTTCTATTTGATCTCCAACAAAGCGGTAATCAAATCGTAATCTATAATAAGAATAAGGTGTTTTGTAATACATATGACCAAAGTCTTTGTCAAAAACTTTGTAATTATCATAACTCACCCGAATCATCCCATCTTCAACAACAAAGGTGTTTTTATAATTTTCATTCAAATTCCTTTTCGTGAATTTCACATCCCAATTCTCTAAATCAACCCCATTAAATAAAGAAATCCACTCTTCTTTATTAGGGTCAGATTTACTTTTTGAACCTTCTGAACACGCGTTCAAAAAAATCAAAATAACGATTGAGAAAAAAATGTATTTCATATCAAAACAATGTAGGTTGTGCATCTCCTTTATCTGTATCCGTATCTTCCGTCACCTCAAGATCATCCAACACAGGCGGCGTATATGGTTTTGGCTCCAATAAATTCACCGTTTTTATCTTATCCGTTGATAATTGATTTCCAATAGCCTTGATTCCTTTAACTGCAATAAACTCCTCAAAATCTACGATAATCGGATCTAGACTTCGTTTAGAAAACACAACCTCTGCATTGGGTCTATGATCTGTTGCTACGATTTCTAATTGTGATTTAGGGTGATCTGTTATAAACCTATCTTCTCTTTCAGGATGATCAATCATAAACCTTTTCACAAAGTACTTTTCCTTCTCCCCATCGAAATAAATAGCGGATACCGGCTTGTTCGGCTCCCATTTTTCCAGAACAATCATATCCTCTTCAAAATGATAATTTAAAGCTGGAGCAATTGTTTTAGCAATTCCTGATTGTGTCACTATCAACAACTTATCCTCTGCTGTAAATTCTCCCAACAATTCTCCTCTATCATCAACATTTAATCTTTGTACCGTATCATCAAACCATATTTTTCTAGGTTTCAAAGTAGATTTACCCGCCGATTTAAACTCAATTTTTCTGATAGGTAATTTTGTTATCAAATTACCCTTTGACGAACGACCTTTGATTAACAAATCCGAAAAGTCAATATCCCATTTCAATTTTTTAACACTTCCTACAGCTCTGAGGTTTACCGAAACCACCTCAGCTTCACCATTAGGATTTGCAGAAAAATAATGCAACATAGAACCTTTGTTCCCGTTTGTTAAATCATACTCCTTATCTCTAGTAATACTCGTGACGTTAAAACGTTTCATATAGCTAGGACCAGACCTTCCATCCCTATACATCAAGTTATAAACTGTTCTTTTATCTCCTTTTTTAAATACCGCTAAATGAATAATCCCTTTACCCACAAAAGTTTTGGAGGCTACTTTGGTAATCATCATTGTCCCGTTATTTCGAAAAACGATAATATCATCAATATCAGAACAGTCCGCTACGAATTCATCTTTACGCAACGAAGTCCCAATAAACCCCTCTTCTTTATTTACATATATCTTTGTGTTGCTCAACGCAACTTTAGATGCTACAATATCATCAAAAATTCTAATCTCAGTTTTACGTTCTTTACCTTTTCCGTATGTATCTTTTAAATGTTTAAAATAATCAATGGCAAAATCTACCAAATTCTCAAGCTTATTTTTTACTTCGGCTATTTTATCCTCCAAAGCTTCAATAAACTGTTTCGCCTTATCTATATCAAATTTAGATATCTTTTTAATTCGAATCTCTGTAAGCCTAAGAATATCCTCAGTAGTAACCGCACGTTTTAAATGAGTTGTATAAGGTTTCAATCCTAAGTCAATGGCCTCAATTACTCCATCCCAGGTAGCCACTTCTTCAATATCACGATATATTCTGTTTTCAATAAATATTCTTTCTAAGGAAGCAAAATGCCATTGCTCATTCAATTCCCCTAACTGAATTTCGAGCTCTTTTTTCAGCAACGCAACCGTTCTATCCGTTGAGCGCTTCAATTGCTCTGATACTCCGATAAATAAAGGCTTATGATCTTCTATAATACAACTCAAAGGCGAAATCGAAGTTTCACAGTTTGTAAAAGCATACAAAGCATCAATTGTTTTATCCGGAGAAACGTTTGGCGGCAAGTGAATTAAAATCTCAACCTTAGCCGCTGTATTATCCTCAATCCGTTTAATTTTTATCTTTCCTTTGTCATTCGCTTTCAAAATAGAATCGATCAAAGACGAAGTAGTAGTTGCAAATGGAATTTCTGTTATAGCTAGTGTTTTTTTATCTACCTGAGCAATCCTCGCTCTAACCCTAACCTTACCTCCTCTTTTTCCATCATTATAGTTTGTGAAATCAGCGATACCTCCCGTTAAAAAATCGGGCACAATTTTAAAACTTCTACCCTTCAAGTATTTAATCGATGCATCTATCAACTCTAGAAAGTTATGAGGCAATACCTTTGTAGACAACCCTACTGCAATTCCTTCTGCTCCTTGAGCCAACAATAACGGAAACTTTACAGGCAGATGGATGGGTTCTTTTCTTCGACCATCATAAGAAGCTTGCCAATGCGTAGTTTTTGGATTAAAGAGAACTTCTAAAGCAAATTTCGATAATCTTGCCTCAATATACCTTGATGCTGCGGCGCGGTCTCCAGTCAGGATATTCCCCCAGTTTCCTTGCATATCTATCAGCAATTCTTTTTGACCAAGTTGAACCATAGCATCTGCAATAGAAGCATCTCCGTGGGGATGGTACTGCATAGTATGCCCTACTAAGTTTGCTACCTTATTATAACGCCCATCATCCAAGTCTTTCATAGACTGCATAATCCTACGTTGTACCGGCTTAAAACCATCATCAAGCGCAGGAACGGCTCTCTCCAAAATAACATAAGAAGCATAATCCAAAAACCACTCCTTATACATCCCGGTTACCTTAGTAATCGTTTCTTGACTCTGATTTTCTTGTGATTCATTTAATTGCTCTTCGTTTTCTTCTTGCATCTATTTATATTCTATTATTCAACAAATGATCAGATCTTTGTCTCTCTTAAAAACTTTGATTATACTTTTACTCTCTTTGGAATAAGTCTACTCCTCTACAACATCTAATTCAACTTTCAGATTTTCAATAATGAATTTCTGCCTATCAGGAGTGTTTTTACCCATATAAAATTCAAGCATTTTTTCTATCGGCATTTCCTTATCTAACATCACTGGATCCAAACGAATATTTTCTCCAATAAAGTGAACAAATTCATTCGGAGAAATCTCACCCAGTCCTTTAAATCGTGTGATTTCAGGTTTCCCAGATAATTTATCTATTGCGTTTCTTCTTTCCTCTTCCGAGTAACAATAAATAGTCTCTTTTTTATTTCTAACCCTAAACAAAGGAGTTTCCAAAATAAACAAATGCCCCTCTCTGATCACTTCCGGAAAAAATTGTAAGAAAAACGTAATCAACAACAAACGAATGTGCATACCATCTACATCGGCATCCGTTGCGATTACAATATTGTTATATCTCAAATCATCTAAGCCTTCTTCAATATTTAATGCAGCTTGCAATAAGTTGAACTCCTCATTTTCATACACTACCTTTTTACTCATCCCATAAGAATTCAAAGGCTTTCCTTTCAGACTAAATACTGCTTGAGTGTTCACATTTCTAGATTTAGTAATGGAACCACTCGCTGAATCTCCCTCAGTAATAAATAAGGTAGTATCTAATCTATTGTCTTTTTTAAGATCTCCTAAATGAACTCTGCAATCTCTTAATTTTTTATTATGAAGATTGGCCTTTTTCGCTCTTTCTCTTGCTAGTTTACGAACGCCAGACAATTCTTTACGCTCTCTCTCCGCTTGAAGAATCTTTCGTTGAATTTGATCTGCAGTTTCAGGATTCTTATGCAGGTAATTATCTAACTGTGTTTTAACAAAGTCATTGATAAATGTTCTAACGGTTGGTAAGCCACCTCCCATTTCTGTAGACCCTAATTTCGTTTTTGTTTGACTTTCAAAAACAGGCTCCATTACTTTGATACTTATTCCAGAAACAATAGACTTCCTAACATCTGAAGCTTCAAAACTTTTACCAAAAAATTCACGAACTGTTTTCACCACGGCTTCTCTAAAAGCAACTTGATGCGTACCTCCTTGTGTTGTATGCTGTCCATTTACAAAGGAATGGTACTCCTCTGAATATTGAGTTTTACTATGAGTCATTGCTACCTCAATATCAGCTCCTTTCAGATGGATTACAGGGTACGCCATATCTTCAGAGTTCATATTCTCTTCCAACAAATCTTTCAAACCGTTTTCAGAAAAATATTTTTCTCCATTAAAAATAATCGTTAAACCAGTGTTTAAATACACATAGTTTTTGATCATTTTTATCACATACTCATTTCTAAATTTATAATTTGCAAAAATACTCGGATCAGGCGTAAAAGAAACACGTGTTCCTTTTCTTTGGCTTGAACTCTCAGGTTCTCCTTTTGTAATCAACTCTCCTTTTTCAAACTCAGCAAATACTGTTTGTCCATCTCTAATTGACTGAACTCTAAAATTTGAAGATAACGCATTCACAGCCTTGGTACCAACACCATTCAATCCTACAGATTTTTTAAACGCTTTTGAATCATATTTACCACCAGTATTCATTTTAGAGACCACATCAACTACCTTCCCTAAAGGAATTCCCCTACCATAATCTCTCACAGTAACATTGGTGTTTCTGACCGAAATCTCAATCGTCTTACCGGCATTCATAACAAATTCATCAATTGAGTTGTCTAAAACTTCCTTGATCAAAATATAAATACCATCATCTTGCGAAGTACCATCACCCAATTTACCGATATACATACCAGGTCGCATTCTAATATGCTCCTTCCAGTCAAGTGATCGTATATTATCTTCTGTATAAGTAGTTTCTGCCATAATTATCTCCGTGATACTAAGTTGATTCCATTTTACTGTTAAAAAACAGTTGGTACGTTGTGAACCTTGCTAAAATAGAGATTTAGCCTAAAAATAAAAAGAAGAATAAAAATAATTATGAACAAGTTTTTAAACGACTAAATTTCATTCATTAATCTAAATAACCCACCTCTAAAAACCTGCTGCTTTTTTAATTCGTTTAGGAAACTTTTTTATTGGCCGAATTTGAATCCCCTTTACATAAGCCTCTGCTCCTTCGGATTGAATTTGCAATTCTCCTTTATCTAACTTTTTATTATCGTGAGTCAAAGCTCCTGTAAGCGCAAACGTTACGGTACCATTTGTTACATGAACCGCACTATCTTCAATAACATACAAGTCAATTCTCGTCCAAGCTCCATGCACACTTTCGGTATCATACATTCTTTTTCCTCCACTTTTAACAAGATCAGCATTCGGATCCCAACGGTTATACTTATTTACATGTACTTTTGCTTTGGTCCCTGCCAAAGTATACAAATCACCAAAATCCCCTTCTTGAATTTGAGACTCTAAACAACGCTTCCAAACATTCCAAAAAGCACCATGTGCACCGTAGCAATGGTACAACAATCCGTTGTCTCGTTTTTTATTTATTCTTGGAGCATATTTTTTATCTCCCCATTTAAAAAGCATTGTTAAATGATAGTTCTGATAAACTTGTTTTGAAGTTAGTCCTGCATATACCAAACCCGAAATCTGTAATATCAGCTCTCCATTTGCATCCTCAACAACTTTAAAAACCTCTAGGGAATTATCTAAACCTATTGGCTCTACAGGAATCCCGCTCTCAGGTGTTTTATAAGTACTAGGCAAGTCAAGAACAGACTTATGTGGCACCCCGGTCCACACCTCCCAAAGGCTCAAATCTTTATCCAGAAGAGACGTCCAATCTTTGGACTTTACCAAAACGGAAGGTCCTTTTTGCTTATCAATAACCCCTTCCTTTTGAGCCTGAATAGAATATACACAAAAAATAAAGACCAAGCACACAACTTTTGCAACAAATGTTTTCATATTTAAGATTTTTATTATTCAGTCATTGAAACAAGAAATCGATATTATGAAATTCCAAACACCAAGCTGTTCATTATTTCTCAAACCTTTATTCGAACAAATCAAGATGTCATAAACCCTATTTAATTTTCCATACATAGTTTCTTATATTTCTATTAAATTGTGTATTTTTGGCGCTTAATTTTCAATATACAAAAATGTCGTTATCAAGTTTAAATGCTATTTCACCAATTGACGGTAGATATAGAGGAAAAGTAGAATCATTAGCAGGATATTATTCGGAGGAAGCTTTGATTAAATATAGAGTTAAAGTTGAAATTGAATATTTTATTGCTCTTTGTGAAATTCCTTTACCACAATTAGAAAACTTTGATACATCAGTATTTCCTGCATTAAGAGAAATCTATACTTCTTTTAGCAGTGATGACGCATTGAAAATTAAAGAAATTGAAAGTATTACCAATCATGATGTAAAAGCTGTAGAATATTTCATCAAAGAAAAATTTGATGCTTTAAATCTTCAAGCTTTTAAAGAGTTTATCCATTTTGGATTGACTTCTCAGGACATAAACAACACTGCTATTCCCTTATCAATCAAAGATTCTTTAGAGGAAGTTTATTATCCTTCATTAGATGAATTGACAGCTAAATTAGCGGATTTATCTGAAGAGTGGGAAGATATTCCTATGTTGGCACGTACACACGGACAACCTGCTTCTCCTACTAGACTAGGTAAAGAATTGTTTGTATTCGTTGAGCGTGTAAACCAACAAGTATTGCATTTACAACACACACCTCATGCTGCTAAATTTGGTGGTGCTACAGGAAACTACAATGCACATAAAGTAGCCTACCCTGATATTGATTGGAAAGCTTTTGGAACACATTTTGTAGAAGACATTTTAGGACTACATCACTCATTCCCAACAACTCAAATTGAACACTATGACCATATGGCAGGTGTTTTTGATGCAATGAAACGTATCAATAATGTTATTATGGATTTAGACAGGGATATTTGGACTTATATTTCTAGTAATTACTTCAAACAAAAAATCAAAAAAGGAGAAGTTGGTTCCTCTGCAATGCCACATAAAGTAAATCCTATTGACTTTGAAAATTCAGAAGGAAATATAGGAATTGCAAATGCTTTATTTGAGCACCTAGCTGCTAAATTGCCTGTTTCTCGTTTGCAACGTGACTTAACAGACTCAACAGTTCTTAGAAATGTTGGAGTTCCTTTTGGACATACTTTAATTGCTTTTGCTTCTACCTTAAAAGGTTTAAACAAATTATTATTAAATAAAGAAGCTTTCGAACAAGACCTAGAGAATAATTGGGCCGTAGTTGCTGAGGCTATCCAAACAATTTTAAGAAGAGAGGCGTATCCAAACCCATACGAAGCATTAAAAGGTTTGACTAGAACCAATTCTGTTATTAATCAAAAGTCAATTGCAGACTTTATTGACACTTTAGAAGTTTCCGATGCTATTAAAGATGAATTAAAAGTTATCACTCCAAGTAATTATACTGGGATCTAAATATTTATTTTATTATGTAATCCTCATAATAAAGCTAAAAAAACAATACCTACAAAAAAGTACCCTGAACTAGCTGACGGGTACTTTTTTTATTTAATTTTAAAGCATGTTACAAAAAATTGCTATTAGTATTATGATTGTTGGGATTGTCATTGCCTGCAGTCACAAACAAAACAAAAACTCTTATTCTTTTGAATCAGGTCATTTTAAATCTTACCTAGAGAATAAGAGAGATAGTTCAAGTTTTTACAGGGTAGACAACCTACAAATTGAAACCTACAAAAACAAAATAGACACTTTTAATATCACATGGAAAAATAAGTTTGAATTCCATTTGAAAAAAGTAAACCCAAAATCAAAACTAGACAGTTCTAATTTTGTGGTGAAAATCACCAAAATAAAAAACAATGCCTACGATTTTGAAGCCGGCTACGAAAACAATAATTTCAAGCAAAAAGGTAGCACCATAAAAATATCTCAATAAACTTTCAAACTAACAACAACTTAACTTCATGGAAATTTTTTCACAAGTAGACACCTGGGTAGCTTTACTAACTTTAACATTTTTAGAAATCGTATTAGGAATCGATAATATAATTTTTATTTCTATTGCAACAGGAAAATTACCAAAACACCAACAAAAAAAAGCAACCAATATAGGTCTGCTATTAGCAATGGTTTTCAGAGTTATTCTTTTACTAGGAGTCTCTTACTTGATTGCCATGAAAGACCCGATTATCACAATTGAAACTTCCTGGTTAAACACACATGTTTCTGGTCAAAGTATTATTTTATTTCTTGGAGGACTCTTTTTATTATACAAAAGCACCAGTGAAATCAGACATAAAGTTGAAGGAGCTGAAGAAACTCAAAACAACGAACACAAGCCAACCTCAACCATGTCCAAGACCATACTACAAATTGTTTTGATTGATATAGTATTTTCTTTCGATTCTGTGTTAACTGCTGTAGGCATGACCAACGGTACCAACGGGGCTTTGTATATTATGATTACAGCAGTCGTTGTATCAATGGCCATCATGATGCTTTTTGCAAATCCAGTTGGAAAATTTGTAAATGCACACCCTACGATACAAATGCTTGCATTATCATTTTTAATTTTAATTGGTTTTATGTTGATTACGGAAGGTGCCCATCTTGCTCATACAACTGTTTTTGACCAAGAAATTGGAGCCATTCCAAAAGGGTATCTATATTTTGCAATTGCCTTCTCTTTAGGTGTAGAGGCATTGAATATGAAAATTAGAAAAAAAAGAAATTAAAAAAAGGAATGCTTACCGGCATTCCTTTTTTAATTACGCTATTTCCTTCGAATAAAATAAGAACAATAAACTTGCATTTACCATGCTCTAGAGAATAAACAACTACAGGAATAGATAAAATAGTATTAATCCTCATTTTGTTTAAGGCTTAGTTTTAATAATTCAATACAACCAATTGAATTATTAATTAACTAAACTTAAATCCATGAAGAAAAAACATTCTTTTTTCAACAAGAAATTTGATGTGTTTCAAAAAAACACCTCCATTGTAAAACGAAGTGCTCAAACACTTTTATTATTCTGTGTCACCACTCTCTCAGCACAAAATATTGGCTCTATAGGAACCCAATCAGGAAATGTAGAAGGAACAAACATTACTTTTTTTAAAAATAAAATAATCGTTAATGCTACTCGAGTCCTTACTCCTAGTAATGCTACAACATCATTTATCAATTCCGAAATCACAAGAATATCTAATCTTGGAGGCGGTGTTTTAAGATTTACAGCTCCGAATGCTACGAACACAACCTACACACTTGGTGAGATAAAATTAAAATCGAATATCCGAATTGAAGTAGAAGACAATGTTATTTTCAAAATTGACAAAAGCGGAAACAATCATACTTTATTCAATTTGGGAAGAAACACAAGAACCAATCAAGCAAAAATTGAAAACATTGAAATTGTTGGTGCAGGAGAAAAACAAAACCAATGGTTTACCATCGATGTTCGAAATTTTGGAATCCTAGAAAAAGCAGCCCCTTTTAAAGTTGGCTACGTAAAAAACTTTGCCTTATCACGTTTTTTTGTAAAAGACAACTTCACCAACATCCCTTCTGTATTTATGGTGGCGGATAGTAAATACATAAGTGCATCTGAGGGGTATGACCTAAATACCTTTGGACGAATCCCCGAATTTGGAGTCGTAAAATCTGCCAAAGCAACAAATATTGCAACAGGCTATGCCTTAGTTCAATTATTCAGTGGTAGAAACATCATGTTAGAAAAACTTTTTGGAAAAAAAGGAATTACTGTACGCCTTGAGCCAGGAAGCGGAAAAGGAAATGATGACCTAAACAAAGTAACAAATCGAAGAACAGGAAATATTGCCAACATAAGACTTGTTAACATTTCAAATAATGATGGTTTCACTTCATTATTCCTAAAACCACATGCTAAATTGTGCGAAAACGTGACTGCTATTAATATTCGTGCAAAAAACAGTCTTTCCTCCTTATATGTTGCAGCAGCCACACTTACACCCAAAAGCAGAAGGGGAAATTTTAAAAACACCTCCATTAAAAACATTTCTTTCAAACAAGACAAAAAAAATCAAGAGGGCGTTTATTTAGCTGACACAGGTTTAGAAGGTCTAAGTTTTGCGCTTCCTACGTACCGAACACTCCTACAAA
The DNA here is from genome assembly GCF_057197705.1 of Flavicella sp. IMCC45537. Taxonomy (NCBI): domain Bacteria; kingdom Pseudomonadati; phylum Bacteroidota; class Flavobacteriia; order Flavobacteriales; family Flavobacteriaceae; genus Flavicella; species Flavicella sp. IMCC45537. Next base: position 223,128 of record NZ_CM170067.1, on the reverse strand, counting down.
ATAAAAGAAATAATACCTCACCTAAACCTCCTATTTTAACTTTAGTCGAAAAAGATGCCAGTCTACAAAGATGGACGACTTACCCAATTGCTGCAGTAATTATGACCTCTGCATTCTCTAAAACCTCAACTGGAAACCTAAATCAAGGTAGATACAAAATTTCAATTCCAAATGAAGCTGAAATAAAAACATCAGGCTTCTTTGAAGGCAAAAAAGTGGTCTACAGAAACGAAGCTATTAACCTTGTTGATAGTACTCCTAATACTGATTTAATAAACAAATAATAACACTATGAGAAAACTACATATTTATACAATTGCATTTTTTATATGTTTCCAATTACACTCTCAATCGAAAAACATAATCGGCTTGAATTCTAAGAAAGGAATGACTACCACAATAAATTCACTGGGAGACTTTATTACTGGAACCCAATTTTCTAATTTAGAAACAAGCACTATAAATACTATTAATTTAATAGGAAATCAATCTGGAGCCCAAGTGAAAACGGCAATCTACTCTGATAGTAACAATGCGCCATATCAACTTATTGCAATGTCAGAATCAAAAAGCATTGATGATGGCATTACTACTATGTCCATACCTGATCAAGTGTTAATTCCGGGAAAGTATTGGATAATGACACTTTACAATAGAGATGGACACCATATTTATAGCTCTACAGCAACCCCAAATAATAAGGTGTTTTATTTCAAACATGAGTTTGATAAAGCCTTCCCTGAAAAAGCAGAAAATTTTTCAGTTTATCAAGGCCATAGTTTTGCATATTTCTTAGGCTCCAAAACCTCTGAACACGAGAGAATTGAATTTTACCCTAATCCAGCACAAAATTGGATGAGAATAAAAAATCCAAAATGCCAAAATTTCAATATCAAAATCATAAACAGTCAAGGAATTACAAAAACTACATTCATAAGTAACGATAGTTTAATTGAATTAAATATTAAACCGCTACAAAAAGGAAATTATTATTTAATCATAAACAACTCTATACGAGAAACATTTGTTGTTAATTAACACTTACACTTATTAAATTTTAAAAGACGCAATATTTTATTGCGTCTTTTTTAATACTCAGACTAAAATCCATTTAAATCATGTTTTTACTATCTCAAAGCTGATTTCAAAAAAATACGATTAAAAACATGACAAACAACTAATTAAAAACATATTATCCGTTCATTTTTTCAAAAAAAATCTTTGGTTTTTAGGTAGAATTCTTTCATCAGATTTTGTAACATTTTTTGTACTTTTGTGCTTTTAAAAATCTAAGCAATAAAGCTTTTAACATTTAAGACTCAATGATTCTATTCTTTCAACGCGATACAACAGTATTTGCAGTTCAAACCAAAGAACTATCACAAGAAAACATTCAAAAATTAGTTTGGCTTTTTGGAAACGCTACACAAGCAGAAGCATCAGCAATTGATGGTTACTTTGTAGGGCCAAGAAAAGAAATGATTACTCCTTGGAGTACCAATGCCGTAGAGATTACTCAAAACATGAGTATTGAAGGAATTATCAGAATTGAAGAATTTACAAAAGTAGATTCAAAAGATGCGGCCATTGATCCTATGCTACAAGTATTATATACTAATCTGGATCAAGAGTTGTTTACAATAAACGTACAACCGCAAGCTGTTTTAGATATTGAAGATATTGAAGCATTTAACCAGCAAGAAGGACTTTCTTTAAGTGATGACGAAGTTGCTTACTTAGAGGGAATGTCTCAAAAAATCGGAAGAAAATTAACTGATTCAGAAGTATTTGGTTTTTCACAAATCAACTCAGAACACTGTAGACATAAAATATTTAACGGAACATTTGTAATTGATGGTGAAGAAAAAGATATTTCTTTATTCAAAATGATTCGTAAAACATCAGAACAAAATCCAAATGGGATTGTATCTGCTTACAAAGACAATGTTGCTTTTGTAAAAGGGCCTAAAGTAGAGCAATTTGCTCCAAAATCTGCGGACAAACCTGATTTTTATGAAACTAAAGATTTTGATTCTGTAATTTCATTAAAAGCAGAAACACACAATTTCCCAACAACAGTTGAGCCTTTTAACGGTGCTGCAACAGGGTCTGGAGGAGAAATTAGAGATAGATTAGCTGGAGGTAAAGGATCTTTACCGTTGGCAGGTACTGCCGTTTACATGACATCTTATTCTCGTTTATCTGAAAACAGACCATGGGAAACCATGCAAGAAAGAGATTGGCTATACCAAACTCCTATGGATATCTTGATCAAAGCTTCTAATGGAGCTTCTGACTTTGGAAATAAATTCGGTCAACCATTAATTTCTGGTTCATTATTGACTTTTGAAGCTGATGAAACTACAACAAGTTCTGATTCTCTAAGAAAATTAGGATTTGACAAAGTAATCATGCAAGCCGGAGGAATTGGATACGGTAAAAACGAGCAAGCGTTAAAAGATACTCCTAACGAAGGAGATAAAATTGTAATTTTAGGAGGTGACAACTACAGAATTGGTATGGGTGGAGCTGCAGTTTCTTCAGCTGATACCGGTGGAATGGACAGTCAACTTGAATTAAACGCGGTACAACGTTCTAATCCTGAAATGCAAAAAAGAGCTGCAAATGCAGTTCGTGGAATGGTAGAAAGTGATATAAATCCTATTGTTTCTATTCATGATCATGGTGCAGGTGGACATTTAAATTGTTTATCTGAACTTGTAGAAGATACAGGAGGTAAAATTGATCTTGATAAATTACCCGTAGGAGACCCTACCCTTTCTGCTAAAGAAAAAATAGGAAACGAGTCTCAAGAAAGAATGGGATTGGTTATCAATGAAAAAGATGTTGATTATTTAAAACGTGTTGCAGACAGAGAACGTTCTCCTATGTACACTGTTGGTGATGTCACCAATGATGATCAATTTACCTTTGAATCTGCTACTACAGGTGAAAAACCAATGGACTTATCTATGAATGATATGTTTGGAAGTTCTCCAAAAACAATCATGAACGATAAATCAATTCAAAGAAAATACGATGCTTTATCATACGAAGCAGAACACATACATGAATACCTTGAAAACGTTCTTCAATTAGAAGCCGTAGCTTGTAAAGATTGGCTAACTAACAAAGTAGATCGTTGTGTAGGTGGTAAAGTTGCAAAACAACAAACTGCCGGACCATTACAATTACCATTGAATGACGTAGCTGTTATGGCATTAGACTTTAAAGGTAAAGAAGGAATTGCTACAAGTATTGGACATGCTCCAATTGCAAGTTTAATTGATGAAGTTGCTGGATCTAGAAATGCAATCGCAGAGTCATTAACAAACATAGTTTGGGCTCCGCTTGAAGAGGATTTAAAATCTGTATCCTTATCTGCAAACTGGATGTGGCCTTGTAAAAATGAAGGTGAAGATGCTCGTTTATACAATGCAGTAGAAGCAGTTTCTAACTTTGCTATTGAATTAGGAATCAACATCCCTACAGGAAAAGATTCTTTATCAATGAAGCAAAAATACCCGAACGAGGATGTGATCTCTCCAGGAACAGTGATTATTTCTGCGGCGGGACATTGTAATGATATCAACAAGGTTGTTGAGCCAGTATTCAAGAAAAAAGCTCAAAATAAAATTTATCATATTGACTTTTCTAATGATAGTTTTAAGTTAGGAGGTTCTTCTTTTGCTCAAGCGGTAGCAGGTATTGGTAACGAAAGTCCTAATATCAATGATTCAGAGAAGTTTAAAACTGCGTTTAATACGGTTCAACAATTAATCAAAGAAGGACGTATTTTAGCAGGACATGATATTTCTGCAGGTGGTATGTTAACTACTATTTTAGAAATGTGTTTCTCTCAAACTATGGTGGGTGCTAATATTGATATTACAGCACTAGGAGAAGCTGACACAATAAAAGCTTTATTTGCTGAAAATAGTGGAGTGATTATTCAATCTGATGATGCAGAAATTGAAAATATCTTGAATGCAAACGGAGTTGCATTTACTGTTTTAGGTAACGCTATTAGAAGTAGTGAAGTTACCATCAAAAATGGAGATGTTACGGAAATATTTAATGTTGCCTACCTACGTGATATTTGGTTTGGAACGTCTTATTTATTAGACGACAAACAAACAGCAAATGGATTGGCTACAACTCGTTTCAATAATTACAAAGAACAACCTTTGCAATTTGATTTCCCATCAAACTTTACTGGAAAATTACCGGAACTAGATGCTAGCAAACCAAGACCAAAAGCAGCCATTATCCGTGAAAAAGGATCTAACTCAGAAAGAGAAATGGCAAATGCTATGTATTTAGCTGGTTTTGATGTAAAGGATGTACATATGACAGACTTAATATCAGGGCGCGAAAACCTAGAAGATGTTCAGTTTATTGGAGCCGTTGGAGGATTCTCTAACTCTGATGTTTTAGGATCTGCTAAAGGTTGGGCTGGAGCATTTTTGTACAATGAAAAAGCAAAAACAGCTTTAGACAATTTCTTTAAAAGAGAAGACACTTTGTCTATCGGAATTTGCAACGGTTGTCAGTTATTTGTAGAACTAGGATTGATCAATCCAGATCATGAAGAAAAACCAAAAATGGGTCATAATGATTCTTTCAAACACGAAAGTGGGTTTACTTCTGTGGCTATTCAAGAAAACAATTCTGTTATGTTAAACACACTGGCAGGAAGCACTTTAGGAGTATGGATTTCTCATGGTGAAGGAAAATTCAATTTACCTTACAACGAAGAAAAATACAACATCGTAGCGAAATATGGTTATGATGGTTATCCAGCAAATCCTAATGGTTCTGATTTTAATACAGCCATGATGACATCTAATGATGGACGTCACTTGGTAATGATGCCTCATATTGAACGTTCTATATTTCAATGGAACTGGGCTAACTATCCAGTAGACAGAAAAGATGAAGTTTCTCCTTGGTTAGAAGCTTTTACAAATGCTAAAAATTGGTTGACAAAATAATCGTTAACTTATTTCATTAAAACTAAAAATCCCTCAAGAAATTCTTGAGGGATTTTTTATGAGCGCTTTTTATCTTTTCTCATTACACAATCAACTTCGTTAATTATGTAATCTAACCAATTATCCTTTGCCATAGTTTTATCTAACACGCATCAAAGGATAACTCCCTATATTCCAAACACAAAAGCTTATTTTTAATTCCATTGATGTCGTTCTTAGTAAATTATGATTCTATTTATCTAAAAAAACACTACATACCAATATGCAATTATCTATACCGACTGATTGCTGGTAACAAATTCTTTAACAAAACTAATTATACTACAATTAATTTACTGATAGCCACAAATTAATAATTTATAAATAGGATTTTTTGACCAACCAAACTTAAACCAAAAAATCATGTTAAAAAAGACTATCTACAGCATATTGCTGTACGGATTAATTATGTTCAAAGGGTATTCTCAAATTATTATCCCGAACAATGTATTTACACATATTGCCATTAAAAACGGAAACTGGAACTCAAAATCTACCTGGAATACTGGAACCATACCATCGACAGGAGCAATTGTACGTATTCCTAATGGCAAAAAAGTAAATTATAATGTGGTCAGCACAAGTGCACATATTTTTGTAATAAAAAATGAGGGAGAATTTAACGTTTACGGAAATACAAGTAAGAGAAAACTTATTGTCGATACCTTTTATAACACTCCCACTTCTAAGCTAAATATTACAGCTACCTCCGATAGCGCATCGGACATAGACATTGAAATACGGCCTTATGATATTTTAAAAAAAGTAAACAACAATAATAATTATGGCGGTATTCCTTGGAGTAACAATACGTTGAATTATTTTACGAACGGTGAAAACCAACCCGTTTATGATCATTTTGGAAAAAAAATTCCTTCGGACGGTTCTGGAGTATATGGTAGATATAAATGGGATAAAAACCAAGTAAGTCTATGCCTTATGACTATGGGAATCGTAAGAATCAAAGGGACTGATAAATTGGACTTTTCAGAATTATCAGGAAATGTACCTCTGAATTCAAAAACAATTTTTATTAAATCAGTACCAAAAAACTGGAAAGTAGGTGACAAAATAGTCGTGACAGGCACAAAATTAATAGGGAGAGATGCAGATGAAGTATTTACTATTACCAACATCAACGGCACTAAAATATCCATAGACTCTCCAACAAAAAGAGAACATAAAGGTGTTACCATAAAAGATAAAAGCTATTTTCCATATGTTGCTAATTTAACCAGAAACATCAAAATTCACTCAACGTTTACCGAAACACAAACAAACATCACCAAAAGAGGGCATACCATGTTTATGTTAAACGGCGACATCCAAATAATAAACACACTTTTTAAAGATCTTGGTAGAACTGACAAAAGTAATATTGTAGATGATTTAAAATTAGGAGTCCCTACAATTACAGGAACAGGAAATGCAAGAGACATAGAATTCAACAACGCAAACCTAGACGAATTTGATGCCATCCAAAATATAGAAAACCAAAGAGGTAGATATAGTTTTCATTTTCACAAATCACTAAGAGGCTTGAATTCTGAAAAATTAATCATCGCCAGAGGAAATGTGGTCTGGGGATCACCCGGCTGGGGAATGGTTCACCACGATAGTCATGCAGATTTTTCAGACAATGTGGTTTTTGATATTGAAGGTGGTGGTATGATTGCTGAAAGTGGTTCTGAGACAGGAATCTGGAGAAAAAATTTAGTGGTTAATATTCGCTATGATGCCACCTCTCCTTTTTTACCAAATAATGAACCCATGACAAGCCCGATTAGAAGAACTTTAAGAGTAGATCTGGATGATGATTTTAAAGGAGGGGCAGCTTATGGTATGCAAGGTAGAGCCGTGAAAATGCTTAACAATATCGCAACAACTTCAGGTGTTGCTTTTCATTACCAAGGAAGCGGAGAAAACTCTATAGTTGCAGACAAAGTTGATACCAGTATTTTTGAAAAAGAAGGAATGATCAACCCATTTCCTTTAGACTTAGAAATTGTTAGGACCGCGGTACCACTCATACAATTTAAAGGTAATAAATCTATAGGATGTTCTGATGGATTTAAATCACAAAATAGGTTATCAGGTTCTTCTCATAGGGTTCTATCTATCGTTGACCAATTGACTGTAATTAATGCTAGTCGTTTCGGGATCTACATCTCATCTAATTTTGGTTACTTAATAAAAAATTCAATCATTCATCAATCGGATAGTAACCTAACCAATACGGCAAGTGGGATACTTATTCAAAAAGACAATGATAATATCAACCTTAATTACGTAAGATTTCACAATTTCACCACAGATGGCGCGGAAGTTGAAGCTAAGGAAGGGTTCAGTCAAAACAACCCTGCGGCAAAATTTATATTTAACAAAGTGTTTTGGTTAAATAACTCTGGAGAAAACGGTATTCATAGATTAAATCATAAAGACCCATATCCTGACCCTAATGAAAAAGTTCAAATAAAAACAACAAACTTTAATCCTAATGAAGTATTTGATGTTTCATTTGTAAAACACAATGATATGGATGATGAAATTAATTTGAATGGAAGTCTGGAATTCAACATCAAAGGTAATATTACAGATAAAGCAGGAACAGTAAACTTTGCAAACTTGACTCCTAAAAATGCCCCTTCTATGAAAAGAACTTATAAATTCAATTCTAAATCAGCTGCGCAAAGCTACATCAACAATCATGGTGGCATCAAAAATGAAGGTTCTAAAAAATATTTTAATTTCATAGAATATATTTCCAATCGAGTTTCAGGAAATATCACTCCCGTAAAACTAAAAATATATGTAAAAAACTATACTAACCTTTCTTCTAAGGAAATTAGCACCAAGGAGAGTATCCAATTAAATAATGAAGGTAAAAATAGTCCTATAGTATACCCAAACCCAAGTAAAAATGGATTTATTACCGTTTTATGTCAACAACAAAGCAGTATTAAAATCTTTAACATAAATGGTGGCCTAGAGCTTTCATTTGACAAGTCAGCCAATGATGATTCTGAAACAAACATACAACAACTCAGTTCTGGAGTCTATTATATTACAATTTCCACCGAGGAAACTGTAAAAACACAAAAATTGATTGTTAAATGATCTAAAAACATTTTTTTATAAAAAAACCAGTGACTACTATCACTGGTTTTTGCTTTTTGGGTATATACATTTATTTAACAAGTTTTCTCACAATGCTACTCTCTCCCTGTACTACCTCAATAAAATAGATACCATTTGCCAATTTACTTGTAGGAATTACTATTTCTTTATCCACTCTAGCATCAATTGACTCAGCGATCACTAACATTCCTATGCTATTTATAATTTTTATTTTTATTTCATTCGTTTGATTTAATTGAGTGTCCAATACCACATGAATAGTTTCATTAAAAGGATTAGGATATATTACTAAGCTTTTAAAAACATCGCCTTGTTCTTCGTTTATATTCTTAACGTTTGCTTTCCCTTTCACGTCCTTTAACAAAACAGAACTCAATGATGAACCTGCATTAATAACACGGTCTTTCCACCAAGTAGTACTTCCTTCCCAAGCACCAATAGCAGGATCAGAAGCTTTTGTAACACCGGAAATTTTCAACCCTCCGGTATTATAAGTTGAACTCGTTTTCAACCTAAAATTACCATTCCCTGCATCTATAAAATGGTCAGAAGCATTTACAACAGATTTGTTTCTACCAGAAATAATATTATAATTCAAAGGAGGCTTTGCAATTTCTTGAGTAAAATTAAAAAAGTTAGTTTCTGTAACGCTATTATTTCCAGCACTTAAATAATTTGTCTTTCCATTCATCATTAAATTATTTTTAACCTCCATATTATTTACTTTTCCTCCCTCTAAGTGCCAGAAGCTAATTAAATGATTATACCCCCAAAAAGTATTATTGTAATAATTCATTTTATTTGCCATGTTTTTAGTTCTAGGACCTAGGTATGCAATAATATTATTGTTTTTTGTAGTTTCAGGTTCTCCATTACTTTTTAAACGAACACTTGTATATTCATCATCCAAACCATAAATTAAATTATGATGTACTGTGTAATTATCGGTATCTTCTAAATACAAGGCAACAATAAACTTTTTATTACTCCAATCTTGAGGGTCATAGGCAGGAATCCCTTTTTGATCATGAATTTTATTCCAAGCTATTTCTGTGCCTTTCATATCCAATCCTTCTGCTTTTCCTGTACTTGTAAACATAATAGAACCAGCATCCTCTCCTAAAGACATGGCACCAGAAAAATCATTATCTGTAATTTTGGCATACACTGACTCTGTTGTTCTAATATGAAATCGGGAAGCTTTATTGAATGTGTTTTTCGTAATCTTTGTATTATTCCCATTGTTTTCCACAGCTATAGTAAACTGTCCCATCCAACCAATATCTTCAATATAACTATTGTTAATTTTGGAATTATCTGAACCTTTTAAAATAATAATTCCACTTCCCCACGTATGTCCGATATAGCAACTTTCAAAAGTTGTATTATCCGCATTATTTAATAGAATTCCTTGTCTAAAGGATCCATATGTTCGTCTATACTGAAAAGGAGACAGATATGTAAATGTACAATTAGACAAAGTAGTTGCGTTGGCATTTTTTAACTCGACTTCTCCCACTTTAAAATCTATATTTTGGATTTTTACATTATTTGCATGAACTTTCAGTGTGAATTTTCTTCTTTGAATTTCAAAGTTTTTTCCTGCTATGGTTCCACCTACTGGTTTGTAGTAAATCGTATTTTGCTTTTTTTTGTAAAACCACTCCCCTTCATAATCTAAAACTGATAAATCCATAATGTATCCAAACCCTTCTGGTTGTGTTACCGCTACATCAGTTCCCCAAATATTACCTTGAGTATTATAAGATTTAAATTTCACTAATCTATCTCCAGCTTTGGTTACTTGTCCACCATCACCCGAATAAGAAAAAATATTATTTCTCAATTTCCCAATAAACCCTCTGACAATTGCTTCGTCCGAAAAAGTTACATTTGGCAACTTTTGTGTTCCTCCATGCCAAGAGAATGTAACTTGTCCTGTTTGATTGTTACCTGCAGGTTTGCTTGCATTTAACAATACAGCAAATCCTGTTTTCTGATCCCTGGGGTTCATCATTTCTCTATTACTTCCTTTGATGTAACTTATGTACGGAGAAGTATTGTTCGGGAACCTCGCTATTTGTTTGTGCTGTCCATTGACAAAAAATTGTGTGAATTCGGTTTCGACTTGATTTTGGTTTAAAGTCATTTTAAAAACACCCGTCCTATTAGGATCTCTTGTCCAATTACTATCTCCATACCAATTAGCACCAGATACAGTTACAATAGCATTGTTATATGGTTTGATGGTTACATCATTTACATTTACAACAACTGTTTCTCTGTAAACACCTTGATGCATTAAAATAATATCACCAGGTTGTACTAATTTAGTATTAAATAAATAACTTATGGTTAAATAGGGCGCATTTAAAGAGCCTCTGCCAGTTGGTGCATTAACTCCTGATTTAGCTACATGAATTTCTTTGGCTGTACATGTTAAGCTAAAAATTAAGCACAACAGTACTAGGAACTGTATTTGAACAGTTCTTTTTGATTTAAATTTCATTTTTATTGGTTTTGGTTAGTTGCCTTAAAACTAGTCTTTAAAGACTTATGAAACGTACCTCAAAACCATCGTAGGCCTGATGTATATAATTAGTATAAAAATAAATCACTGATTTACAATATACTGATGAACGCCTATTTCTAAATACAAGTATTCATCAAGTTACCTACTAAAATACCAATTGAGTAATCTGACGTTGTGGTCGCCCTAAATTTCCCAAAACCACCAATTTAGATAAACCGTTAACATAAACAACTAGAAATCTATCCACCTACCAATTGCTAAATCGAGCCAATATAATTACTCAAATCATCTCCTCTCTCTAGTCCCATTTTTTTTCGAATTCGATGCCTTGAAATATGAACACTACTCACAGAAATATTTAACAAACGAGCCATTTCTTTGCTATCAAATTTCAATTTAATTAAGGCACAATGTTTTTCTTCGGTTGGCGTCAAAGTATCATGTTTCAACCTCAAACGTTTGTAAAAATCTACATTGACCTCTGTAAATCTCAGGTTAAAACTTTGCCATAAATCTTTATTCTCATTTACAATTTTTTGCTTCACCTTACCATACTTCTCAGGAGATTCATCTTTAATCAAACTCAATAAAGATTCTATTTTTTTATCTTTTTCTATCAATTGCAATGCAGATACCGTAAGTTCTTTACTCTTGGTTTCTGCCATCAGATCATACTTTTCTTTATTGTGTTTCTCTTGAATTAATACTTGTTGTTTTTCAAATTTTAAGCGCTTAATTTTTGATTTATGAGATAAAATTAGAGAAAGTAATAGTATTAGAACAATGATCGAACACAAAATAAGGATCAAACGAAATTGAATTTTATCTTTTTTTGCTAGATCCAGTTCTTGTTTTAAAATTTCTTTATTTTTTATAGCAATCGTTTCTTGATATTTGTTTTTCACTTGAAACATTTTGCTATTATTACTACTACGGATACTAAACAAACTATCTGCTATTTTTATGGAAGCATTTAAATATGCATAAGCAATTTGATCCTGATTCATTGTTTTATGAAGCCTTGCTAATTTCCGTAACACATCTGCCTTAAAGTCTGTATGTGATTTATATAACCCCATATCATCAAGACTTTTTTGATAATAATAAATTGCCTTTTGAAAAGATTTTTTTTTGACATACAAATCTCCCAAAGAAGCATACACTATAATTGTAAAATGCTTTTTTTCTTTTTCTAATAATTGCTTTGCCTTTAATAAATATCCTTCAGCAGTATCAAAGTCATTTTGCAAATAATAAATCACCCCTTTTTCAGCATTTATATAAGGGTTCTCTTCGGTAAACTCATACTTCTTTCCATCATACATGTCGCAACTATCCAAATATACAAGTGCTTTGTCTAATTTTTGCGCCTTTCTGTATTGGACAGCCAAACTAAAATAGGCCTTTCCTAAACTAGAGTTGCGAGCCTCTTTAAATTCAATATTTTTTTTCACAAAATCAAGTGCAATATTTTTATGACGGATTGCCTCTTTCTCTTGTCCATAAATCCCGTATAAAACTCCTAGTTCATCATGAATCAAAGCCTGTTTTGAATCAATATGTGCAGCATCAGCCAACAACATTGCATTCCACAAATGATCATAAGCCTCTGTATAATGTCCATTATTTTTTTCTTCGTTTGCAAACTCCAAAAACAAATCAATTAAAGCAACCGTATCTTTTTCTTTAACAAGGATAGAATTTCTTTTCTTTAAACCTTGTTCTAATTCTAACTCTCCATTTGTTTGAGCAAACAAAATACTGCTTAGCGCACAAAAAGTTAGATAGCAAATAGACAAAATGGCAATTCTATTTTTTTTATTCATGGCGACCAATGTAGTTAATAATTATGATTGATAAACTAATAGTAAAGTTAATTTCAGCAACAAAACCAAACAGTAAAGTTATTGTAAAGTCCTATTTACACAGGGATGATAGATGTTATACTAATTTTGAAACAACAAAATATTTTTTAAACCCAACTAAACCATAGTCTACAAATTTAAAAGGATTTAAGGCTATAAAAACTATTTTAAACATGATAAAAACTGATTTAAACAAAATTAAAGCAACCTTCATTCTATTTATTTTCTGTCTTTTTTCCTTTGTGAATATTTCTTGTAATGAAGATAAAACCGAATCATTAGAAAATGAAGAAGCTCCTATTGATGAGACCATTCCCGAAGAAGAAACTCCGATAGAACCAGAAAAAAAATGTAGCATCAACCCTAAAGATGGCCTTTTAATTTTAGAAGCAGAAAATTTTGATTTAAAGGGAAAATGGAGAATCGTGGAAGATACAAAAGCCTCTGGCGGAAAATACATTGAATATTATGGATACAACAGCTACAATGCGCAAAACCTAGACCACGAAATCTCGATCACCTTTAACATCCCAGAAGCCAAAGGCTACCTTGTAAAATGGTTTATGAGACAACCCGATCATGCCGAAGGAGACAAATCCAACGATGCGTGGATATACTTCCCAGGAAACATAGGTTATGCTTGGGTAAATCAACAATCTGTAGCATTGGAGCATTATGAAAAATTTGTAAGTAGAGGAAAAGGTGAATTTACATATGGAGGAGCTTTAGATTTACACAATCCCAAATCTAGTTCTTGGTTTACAGTTAAGTTTCCTGAACCTGGTGAATATACCTTAAAAATATGTGCACGGTCTGAATTTTTCCAATTGGATAAAATGGTACTTTCCTCTGGAATTACAAACGATGAAGCGATGGTACAATCTAAAGATGTAACAGAGACCATCATTTGTGAATAATCATTTTAGAGTTTTTTACTATGAAAAACAAACTATCATTTCTTATTTTTTTCGGCACTGTATTCTTTAACTTACAGGCTCAAGGATTGAAATACAACAATTATCGCATTGCCTGTAGTGCAGATGGAAATGCACAACCTGACTTGGAACACAAAGGCAAATACAATTATGCAGATCCTGATGATTGGGGTGCAACACCCGCTGCCCTAGCCTTCCTTGCTAAAAAAGATTTACAAGATCAATTGGTACATTTCTCTTACAATAATTTTATGCCATCACCACCGCATACTACGGTACGAAACTACATGAAAGAAGGTGTTGATGGTTCTATTGAAAGGTGGAACTTTAACAAAAATGTATTCTTTGATGTAGGTTTTGATAAAGAGAAAGCCATTCTGCATCTGGCAAAAGAGATTGAAAAATCTACTCCAGAAAACCCCTTGTTTTTTGTAAACATGGGGCCTTCTGAATTTCTATATCAATCTGTAGCAATCGTGATGAAAAGTGCGAAAAAAGAATCCTTAAAATCCGTTTATATTATTTCTCACAGCTATTACAATGATAATCATTTAAGACGGCCAGAACATCACACCATAGACCAAGTACTTGCTTTAAGTGAAGGACAACTTCATTTTGAGCGAATCAAAGATCAGAATATGAAAAACAACCCTCATGTAGGTTTGAGTTCTAATCACGACTGGAGTGTCTGGGATTGGTTAAAAAACCATGAAGATCCCGATATTGCATGGATTTGGGTATGCATGAAAAAACATAGCGAGAAAAGAGCAGATATTTCTGACGCTGGAATGATTTATTATTTGCTAACGGGAGATGATGCTGGAAATCCTAAAAAAATCCAAGCCTTTTTAGGAGATAAAATATAACCAAACTTAATTTTTCCAATTTAGAAAGTCCTTCAAGCTACCTTGAAGGACTTTTTTGTTTCCTATTTTGATAGCATTCCTAAATTATATTCCTTTGTATTTATTTCTCTTCTACAGATTATTTATCAACTATATTATCTATTTGATAATCAGAAGATCTAGATCAACAACATTCAAACTTAAAAGACAAAACCAAAGTGTATCATATAGAAATCCTATATTCGCATAGCCTTATCTTTAAACTATAAGAGTATATTTCATGAATTATATTTATTCCGCTATTGGTGGTCTCATCTTAGTTTTTATCCTGCTGATCTTGCGTAAAAAAGAAAGAGCGATTGCAGATTACCTATTGATTGCCTTAAACCTAACACTTGGTTTATTTTTACTATCTGACGTATTGGTAAGATGGGACCTTAATTCCATTACATTAATATTACAGAACAGTATACCTTTATTGCTGCTTCCTATTTTTATATTCTTTGCTTTACAATATACCCATAGTCATAGAAAAATCACCTTAGTTTGGTATAGTTTATTTTTACCACTCATTTTAATGTTAGCAATAAGTATAATTGATCATTTTGTTTATCATAACTACAACAAAAGTCAATTAATATTGCAGTTTAACAATCCTTCATTAATTTATCAAATTTTGTTTAAGGGCTCTCAAATGTTATTTATTATTATTCTATACTATCTTCTTAAAGAACTAAAATCCTATAACTACAGTTTAAAAGATGGTTATTCCAATACAGAAGAAATAGAAGCAAAATGGTTAGTTAACTTTACTAGAATCTATCTTTATGCTCTCTCCATTTCTTTTGTTTTATTTGCATTCCAAAATTTAGGTTTGTTGTCCTTTAGTGTAACTCAAGTATACTCTATTATCTATTCTATTTTAATTTTTGGAATCTTCTATATGACGTATCATGGTATTCAACACTACACACTTGATCAAGTAATCCCTAAAACAAGTTTAGTGGAATTAAACAATCATGCTGTTCAAAACAAAATTGCCCTTCCCACCAGAAAAGAGTTGACGAAAAATGAAAAAATCATTGAAGCTCAGATGCTGACTGCTCTAAAAGATCAAAACTTATACTTAAATCCAAAAATAAGTTTAAAAGATGTGGCAGTTACACTAAACCAAAGTACACATTTGGTTTCTAAAATTATTAATCTGAAACCAAACCGTTCTTTTTATGATTTAATTAATCAACATAGAGTAAGTCATTTGAAACAACTTTTACTGAACCCAGAAAATGAGAAGCTAACTATTCTAGCATTAGGACTGGAAAGTGGATTTAATTCTAAAGCCTCCATGAATCGAATTTTTAAAAAAAATACAGGAATGAGTCCCAGCGAGTTTAAGAGAAAAGAAACTACATAAAAACCTGATTAAATAGGTCTCAACTTATAACTTAAAGCGATTTTTACTCAAATAACACTGAAGTTTGTTTTTTTTAACATTAAAACTAACAAAGTGAAGCAGCTAATCATTGGACTTATTTGTTTTGCCCTATCAATTCAGATTAAGGCACAAAACTCAACAAACAAAGACACATTTGTATTTCTATCCGTTGGCTATACAACGCCACAACTAAATTCAGGGATAGAACTACTTCGTTCAAAAGAATTAAGAAACCAAGGATTAAGTTATTTTCAAAACCTAGATGGTTCTCGTAAGAACGTTGGAATCTACCCTTCAAATACAGGTTTTGTAATTACTTTAGGATTTCAAAAAAGAATTAAAAATATCAAAGGTTTGTGGTTAGGAGCTGTTGTGACTAATGGACAAACAGGTAGCTCTCCAACTGTTGGTGGTGAAAATGAAGCTTACTATTTTAATTTCTTAAGTTTTGGGCTTTTAACAAAATATTATCCCATTGAGTCTTTTAACTTCTATCTCAGAGGAGAAATAGCTATGGGAGCTGTTCTAACTAAAAACAGGTTTCTTAATGAAAAAAATGAACAGGATTATTTTCATCAATTTGGTATTGGTAATGAACTTGGATTAGGTTTAGGTTATGAATTGACACCATTTTCAAACAAACATACTTCAATATTTTTCGAAGGAAATTATCAAATGTATTCCACTCGAGTTGAAGTTACTGACATTGGTGATGATTATTGGAAGTTCGGGGCTCTACAAATCAATTTTGGTCTTAAATTTTGATCTTGTTGCTGCAGTTATTCTGAATACGGAAACATTTATTACAAATCTTTCAGCACTCATGATTTTATTATATAAAGCACTTCTTTTCTCTTCATTTTTGTAATGCTATCAATTTTTATGCTCATAAAAAAATATGGATTATTCGTTTAAGTACTAATCAAATAGTCCATTTCAAATTCAGAGACATAGAATCATAAAATAATAAACAAAAAAAAAGTGATGAAAGACAACTTAGAAAAAGAATGCGAGCTTGATGAAAAAAACACGTTTTGGATTCAACCTGCAAAGAGATTAAGAAGAGATGAACCGACGTACAAAGACTTAAAGTTGATGGAAGGTTTTCCTCCTCCATTATGTAATCAAGTAAATATTTATAATTGGATGGACGCCCCTTACAATCGATATAGTTATTCTCATGTAAGAGAAATTCTTCCAACACGCACTATAAAAGGTGCTGAAAAAAACACCATTTTAGAGGACTGCACATCAAAAGAAACGAACGAACTCATTAATAATTTCACTGTTAAGGACGTCTATTGTAAAAAATTAGATTTTCAAGAATTTCTTGGACTTACTGCATGCGACGGGATCATTATTTTACATGAAGGAAAAAAAATATTTGAACAACATTATAATGGTAATACTAAGGATACACTCCATATAATGATGTCAGTTTCAAAATCCATCATTGGTACACTCATAATGAAGTTAATGGACGATTCAAAAAACTCAGACTACCCATATAAACAAAAAATAAAAGGAAGTGACAAAGTTACAAAGTTCATTCCTGAATTGCTGGGTAGTGTGTATGATGAGAAAACTGTACAAGAAGTTTTAGATATGCAATTGAACATTGAATATTCTGAAGATTATGCCAATCCTGAAGCTGCGGTATGGAAATATGCACCTGCCATGGGGTTTGCTCATAGAGACTCTACTTCAACCGCACCACGAAATATTTACGAGTACCTACCTACATTAAAGCAAGGAGTTGGAATTGAAAAATCATTTCAATATTGTACACCAAATACTGATGTATTAGGCTGGATTGCATCACGCGCAACTGAAAAAAATATTAGTACTCTTTTTAGTGATGAAATTTATAGTAAAATCGGTGCTATGGAGGACGCATTTTGGACATTAGATGCTTCAGGAATTGAGGCAGCCGGAGGTGGATTAAATATGACTTTAAGTGCAGCTGCCAAATTTGGCCAAATGATTTTAAACAACGGAATTTCTATTTCAGATGAAACCATCATGAACAAATCTGTATTTCATGGATTGGTAAGTAACGCTGACAATCAAGAAATGAGACAAAGCTTTAAAGATGGTAAATCTGGAGGAGATCCAGGCAGAGAAGAATGGTCATATCACAATCAGTTTTGGATGACAAATAATGATGATGGTGCTTTTTCTGCAGTTGGGGTATACGGTCAAGGAATCTTTATCAACCCTAACAAAAAGATTGTTATTGTAAGACAATCTTCAAATAAAGTTGCAAATGACGATGAATTATTATTATCAAATGTTCAAATTTGCAATCAAGTAGCTGAAAAAATTTCAGAACATTTCGCTAAATAATTTTTTAAAAAAATTGAGACAATTATCAAATGCGTTAGGTTGCTTAACCTAACGCATTTTTTTTTCGAAGACTCGAATGAATGCCGCTAAGGATGAAGCGGTTTATTTAGATATTCCGATGTCAAATCCTAATGCGGTCAAACTTGTTGAAAATTTTAAAGCTACTTTTATTTTCGAATGTGCAAGAATGTATCATGGTAATGCGCCCAACATACCGATTGATAAAGTATTTGGCATCACCACTTTTGAATTAGGATAACTCATCCAGCAATATTTATTGCTTTTTATACTTTCGCTGCATGATACCATCATTACCAATAATTTTGACTTTTTATAAAAACATACATGGAGTTTAATTAGTTTAACTTTTAAACACAAACACCTGAGGAACAAAAGGATTATCACAAAAGATATTACTATTTTTACCTGAAGCCCAATCACCAAAACCGCTTGAAAATCAACTAATTCAATATGAAGAAAAAAAACAGCATCTATATTTTTAGAACACTCCTCTTTTCAGGAACGATCGTTTCTTTGTTTTTTGTTCCATGGATATTGATTAAGGCGTGGATACTTCCTTTACCTAATTCGATTGAAGAACAACTTGAACAAAGTTTGGAATTTGGCTTTGATGGGATGATTGTTTATGTGGATGAACAAGGAAAGGAACCTCAAAAATTTGCAGTCGGATGGCATAATAAAGAGACTAAAACACCCGCTAAAACAGATGCTATTTTTTGTATTGCTAGCATAAGTAAGTTATATGTTGCTGTTGCGATTACCAAACTAGCCAAG
Organism: Flavicella sp. IMCC45537; assembly: GCF_057197705.1. Taxonomy (NCBI): domain Bacteria; kingdom Pseudomonadati; phylum Bacteroidota; class Flavobacteriia; order Flavobacteriales; family Flavobacteriaceae; genus Flavicella; species Flavicella sp. IMCC45537. The sequence continues at coordinate 204,203 of NZ_CM170067.1, read as the reverse complement.
GAAAACAAAATTGACCTGCAAAAAAGTCTAGCCTATTATTTTCCAGAATACAAAAATCGTATTGAGTATATTGATGACATTTCGATTGCCATGTTAGTACAGCATCGCAGTGGAATTCCTAATTTCACAGATTTTAATGAATTTTGGCAAAACCCACCAAAAGACAGTGAGAGTACTATCGCAATGGTTTTAGACAAACCTGCAAAATTTAAACCAAATGCATCCTATGGATACAGCAATACGAACTACTTGTTACTCTCTAAACTCATTGAGAAAATAACTGGTAAGGATCGTTTTTTTTACATCAAAGAAAAAATACTACTTCCACTTGCATTAAAAAATACTTTTAACTCCAATAAAAACATAGACCCAGAACGAATAATGAGCGGTTATTATGTTGGAATTGAAAAGGATCAAAAACATAAAAACCAAGGGATGTTTGCTACTGCACATGATGTTGCCGTTTTTATAAGAGCCCTTAACAATGGAAGCATCTTTGATACTGGTGAGCAAGATATTTACAATACTTTGTATAAGTATGAACATACAGGACTAGCAGCTGGATACCAGAGTATTGCTAAATTCCATAAAGATATAGATACTGTTGTTATTCAATTTAATAACACCACAGATTTTAATGGCTACCAATGGAATCTTGCTGAAATATTTTATAATAGAATTTTAAAAATCATTAAAAATAATAAATAATCAAACCTCCAATTATATCTTGAAAGATTTATTAAAAACAATCAATTCAATTGTTTCCCTATCGGATAATGAAAACAAACAATTACAGAATGCGTTACAACCGCTCACTTTAAAAAAAGGGGAAGTATTTTTAAAGCAAGGAACAACAGTAAATCAGATCGCACTTGTGGCATCAGGGAGCTTAGAAATGTTTACGATAGATGCATTAGGAAACGAACGCACCCTAGATTTTATTTTTGCTCAAAGTTTTGCTACTGATTATGTTTCCTATCTAAATAATACTCCTAGTGAAATGAACATTCGTGCCCTGAAAAAAACGGAAATTTATATTATTGAAAAAATAGAACTTGATGCTTTATTTGATAGTAGTATCAATTTTTCTAAGTTAGGACGAGTGATTACCGAACAATTTTTTACCGAATTTGCTAAAAGAATTAGAGATAACTTTTTACCTCCAGAACAACGATATCACAAATTAGTAGAAGACAAACCAGAATGGATTCAAGAAATTCCTCAATATAAGATAGCCTCCTTTTTGGGAATTTCTGCAGAATGGTTATCAAAACTAAGATCAAAAAAATAATTTATTGAATTAATTCAAGAAGATTTAAGTAGTGCTATTTTATTTTTGACAAAAAAATAAAGCTATGAAAACTATAAAAAAACTCCTTGCAATAAGCATCCTATTCGTTTGCCTCACAACCCAATCCCAAAATGAAAAATCAAATTTCTGGCATCCTTCTCCACCAAACTATGAAGTTGAACAAGCCGTTGAAGTTGAAAGTTTATTCCCTATGTTTTTTACCGGTGGTTTTCATGTTGGAATTGGATATCGATATAAAAAATTTAGACTTAGGGTAAGTGTGATTAATGGTGGTACTTATAACGCAGACCAACAGGCAATTGGAGCAACTGATGAAAACTACAATAGATACTATACTACTTCTCCTGGAATTTTCTTTGGATACAATGTTTGGAGAAATTTGGAAATCTATGGTTATTATGAGAACCATAATTTTGATATAGAACAAATTTCCACGGGAGAAACACTTCAAATCCCTTCGAATGATGTAGGAATTGGAATGAGTTATCAATTTTTTATCGGTCGTACATTTTATATACAACCCGGGATACATAGCTATTTTAGAGCAGCCAAAGAAATACAATTTTCTAACGCTGACACCTACAACATTCCTACTTTTGAAATCTCCCCAATTATAAGGGTTGGTGCTAGATTATGGAAAATTTTCGATTAACCCCACACTCCTTTTCTTTTTTTAATTTTTATCTCTACTTTCACGAAAAAAAGAAAAACTTACTATGGCCCAAGAATTTAATAGCACTCAGCTTCCTGACAAAGAACTAGCGAGTCAACTTTATAAACCCACCGGAGCGCAAGGAAAAGAAGTTGGCAAGCAAATGAATAAAGGAAATAAGCATATATGCCTGAATTCATATAAGTGTTTGGCTCCGGAAGCTAACAGCTTGATACTTGAAATTGGCATGGGAAATGGTTATTTCATAAAAGACTTGTTGACTCTCAATAAAAATTTACAGTATTATGGGTTGGATTTTTCGCAAACAATGATTGAAGAAGCAACCATACTCAATAAAAAATTGATAGATAAAAAACAAGTTACGCTAATAAATGGCTCCATAGAAAAGCTTCCATTTGAAGACCAAAGTATCGATTATATTACTACAACAAATACAATTTATTTTTGGCCAAACCCTGTTGCCAATGCAAAGGAACTTTTACGAGTTTTAAAACCCGATGGAAAAGTACTTATTGGATTTCGAAACAAAGAAATGATGAATAAAATTTCCTTCACAAAACATAACTTTGAGAAATATTCGCAGAACGAAGTGGAAGATTTATTAAAAATTACTGGCTTTAAAAATATCACTACTGAAATAATTCCTGAACCAGAACTTGAGTTCCAAGGAAAAACTATGATCATGGAAGGTTTTTATACCTCTGCTGTAAAATAAATTCTAAAAATGCTTTTTTTCAAAAACTACAGATATTTCTAAGCAATTCTTTTTTTATGAAAGACTACCTGAACCAATTTGGTATTCTAACTTCCGAAGAAATCGATAGTGTAGCGTCGCTACTCACATCAAAAAAACTAAAAAAAGGCGACTTTTTCATAAAAGCCGGTCAAACTTCGAATGAAGTTGCTTTTGTAACTTCCGGCTCTTTTAGATCTTTTTATCACTCTTCAACAGAAGAAGAAATAACCTATTGTTTTACATTTTCAAATTATTTTGTCAGTGCGTATTCTTCATTTTTATCACAAACTCCTACACAAGAAAATATTCAAGCACTTACTGATGCAACTATTTTAACGCTTGATAGAAAAGAAATTCTAAAACTAGAAAGCTCAAGCACCAATTGGCTACGTTTCTTCAAATATATCGCTGAGCAGGAATATATTAAGATGGAAAAACGAATTTTCTTGTTACAGAAGGAGTCTGCAGAAAAACGTTACCAAGACTTAATCATCAACAACCCCGATTTTCTTCAACAAGTCCCTCTTACCTATTTAGCATCCTATTTAGGGATCACGCAAAGGCACCTCAGCAGAATTAGAAAAAACATTTAGAATTAGACAAATGTCCTTTTTCTAAAAATGGATACTATCGTTCTTTGTCTAAAACAAAAAAGAATGAAAAAAATAGTTATCATCAACGGTCACCCAGACAGTGAAAGTTTTAATTTTGCTTTATCCAATGCTTACCATAATGGAGCACAGACAACAAATGCCAAAATCACTAAAATCAACATCAACAAACTAAATTTTAATCCCAACCTTGAGTTTGGATATCGTAAAAGAACAGAACTTGAACCTGACCTTCTGAATGCAATCGAAAAAATTAAAAAATCAGACCATTTAGTGTGGGTGTTTCCTATGTGGTGGTTTGGTTACCCAGCCATTATGAAAGGCTTTATTGACAGAACATTTTTACCTGGGATAGCATTTGAATCAATCGAGGGAAAAGCTGTCCTAAAAAAACTTTTCAAGGGTAAAACAGCTAGAATAATTATAACATCTAACACACCTAGATGGTATAATATCCTTTTCATGAGAAGTCCTGCAGAGAATCAATTAAAAAATGGAACCCTTAAGTTATGCGGCATAAACCCTGTCAAAACAACATATATTTCATCCATAAAAGGTTCTTCAGCTACGTTTAGAAAAAAGTGGATTCAAAAAATTTATGCTTTGGGCGAAAATCAAAATTAAAGTAAGTTCATCCGATTCTACTATCTATAGTTAGCAGAAAAACATATATTAATATTTTGATTATGTTTGCAAAAAGCACCTCGTTTACGGAGATAAAAAATACTATGGAAACTATCACACAATCAGACACAAACGGTACAAACCAATTATCAATTACTCAATCTTCTGGAGGTTTTTATACCTCTTCTGTGAAATAATATCTTTACCTTTAGAATATTGGAATCTCTACAAGACAATTTAAAAACGCATCACACTGACCCTATATTTCAATTTTTAAGCAGCATCAGTGAAATATCCAATAAAACATGGGAACAACTCTCTAAAACCGCAGTTCAAACAACTTTAAAAAAACATGATTATTTTGTAAAGTTCAATGAAGTTTCGCAAGAAATTGGAATCCTTACAGACGGACTCGTTCGATCATTTTATGTAACCGATGATGGCAAAGAATACAATAAAACACTATTTGCTGCACCAAATATAATTGGCTCTTATGTTTCGATAATAACAGGAAAACCCAATAAATTACCCCAACAAGCACTTACAGACTGTACTATTACAAAAATCCCCCTAGCAGAAATAGAAAAACTCTCCAAAAACCATATTGAAATAGAAAGACTACGCAGAAAAGTGGCAGAGCATTTTTTTGTTCTCAAAGAAAAAAGAGAACTAGAAATGGCGCTACTGCAAGCGGAAGAAAGATATTTGATTTTCAAAAAAGAATTCCCAACCGCAGAACAATTAATACCCCAGTATCATATTGCTTCTTACTTAGGCATCAGTGCAACTCAATTAAGTAGGATACGCAATAAATTAGCCACTTCTTCAAAATAAAATTTACCTATGTAAATGCAAGTCTTTTTCTTAGACTCTAATTTTGACTTCTACTAAAAACTCAAAATTAGAAATTATGAAAACTACGAATCATTCTATTTTCACAACCTTATTTTTACTTGCATCCTTATGGAATGCTATTGGAGCTGGATTCGGTTATTTTAATACCGAATACACCTTTCAAGCACTATTTAATAGAGAATTAACTGACCCTCTATTATTTGAAATTTATAAGGGTGCCTGGGGTACAACTCTCCTGTTTTTTGTTGGTTATATTATGGTAGCAATAGATCCAGTAAAACACGTTGGGATAGCAATAATTGGCGCTATTGGAAAATTCGCGTTTGCTTTTGCTGAATTAAAATTATACCTAAACAACCTTGCAACTTCATACGTACTTATCATTATTGCAGGAGACTTTATTTTTTGTGCATTCTTTATTTATTATTTTATCAAAATCTATCATTTAAATTCGAACAAAGACAACCCTAAATCTTAAAATAAAAATTCTGACAACTTAGTTTTTGATTGTATAACTTGAATCCTATTTTAAATCGAGATTCACTCCTATTAGGAATGTAATAAAAAAATGAGTCTTATATTTTTCAAGTAAATATGGAACATTCTTTAACTTTAATTAAATTCGCCATCGATAGATGGACAAATTATCTATTCGAAAAAAAATTACTATGGAAACTATCACACAATCAGACACAAACAGTACAAACCAATTATCAATTACTCAATCTTCTGAAGGTTTTTTAACCGAAATAGCGAAATGGACAAAATTCTTATCCATTATTGGCTTCATTTTTTCTAGTTTAATAATTATTATGGGACTTTCCTTTGGAAGCATAATGACAATGCTACCTTCCAATGAATTGAATGAAATACCAAGTGGCTTTGGAGCTTTGTTTGGTATACTTTACATTGCTCTAGGACTTTTGTATTTTTTTCCTGCGTATTACCTTTTTAAATATTCTCAAAAATTGAAGTTAGCACTTAACTCCAAAAACAGTCAGAATTTAGAAGAAGCCTTAGGAAACCAAAAATCATTTTTTAAGTTTTTTGGAGTTATGGCAGCAATCGGTGTTGTTCTTTATGGTTTTTCAGCTATTATCGGAATTATTGTTTTTCTTGTAGCCTCGTAAAACTTACATCTTACAATTCAAAGATGCTGCTTTTTTTCTGCTAAAAAAGCAGCATCGTCGTTTTTCAACCTATTTATTCTCTTCAAATTGTTTATAAAATTCAAATTTGGTATCTTTTTCATGAAAATGAAAAAGATTAAATATGACTGTTAAAAAAAAACTTCCAATTATTTTAATCCCAGGAATTCAAGGAACGAGATTAAACAATTCTAATGAAACGGATTTTAAAGTACTTTGGTCTGGTGTCAAAAAATTCTTTGCAGATATTCATAAATTAGCCCTTAAGCCTGATGGAGAGAGCGACGCAAAAAAACAAGTTATTATTGAAAGGGCAGATATTGAAAATCTAGCCTACTCTGAAATAGTAAACTATTTACGAGATCTAGGTTATTCTGTTTATATTTTTGGTTATGATTGGAGGAAATCAAACAATTATATCGCAGAAGACCTGAGTAACTATATAACCAAGTTACAAAAGAAACTTGATAGAACAGATTTCAATTTCCTTACACACAGTATGGGGGCACTTGTTTTATCCAGTTATTTTAAAACCCTATCTCCTTCAAAAATTGACCAATTCACAAATAAAGTAATATTCACTACCCCTCCTTTTTTAGGTTCACTTGAAGCCGTTTTTAATTTGGTAATAGGAAAATCTCGTTTATTTAATTCTAGTGATGATTTTAGAAAGGTAGGTAGAACATTTCCTGGTATTTATGAATTACTTCCTGTGTACAAAGAAGCTTATTCTCCCAAAGTGGAAAATTTCTATAACTTTGATACGTATTGGCAACATAAAGAAAACCAGCAAAATTCTAAAGAAAACTCCGTAATTAAGAACCGTTTAAATCATCTGAAAAACGTTAGAAATCAAAATAATTTCATTTACGACTTTAATACCTTATCCCCCTCTTTAAGAAGTAAAATGATTGTACTAGCGGGAGGTGGTGAGGATACAAAAACAAAACTAAAGATTGAGGAAAACGAAGATGGCTTTCGATTTTTGTTTGATTTTGAAAAATTCGGAGAACAAAAAAATAGCGGTGATGGTACTGTCCCAATAATAAGTTCAGCAGCATTCAAAAACGTGATAGACACCTATCAAATTGATACAACATGGTTTGAAAAACGAATTGACTCAAAGTTGATTCAAAATGACTGGCATGCATTTTTTTTAAACAATAGCAGGGTACAAAATATAATAAAACGTTTTTTTGACCCTAATTTTATTGAAAATGAGAATTGGTATCAATCCATCAAAAATAAAGTCACAAAATTATAATTTTAACTAGCTACAAATAAAAAGGATATGACTGAATTGGATTTGATAATAGACCTCCATAAAAACAATCCAAGACAAGGTCCTGGAAGTGAAAAAGATTTAATCAAAGCACTCAGCTTTATGAACCTTCCTAAAAACAAGGTTTTAGATATTGCTGACATAGGTTGTGGTACAGGTGGACCAACAGTAGCATTGGCTAAATTATTAAAAGCAAATATTGCTGCAGTAGACCTATTTCCAGAGTTCCTTGCAGCACTAAAAACAAACGCGCAACAAACTGAAACTGCTAGATATATTAATCCGATAGAAGCATCAATGGATAACTTACCCTTTCAAAAAGAGCAATTTGATATCATTTGGTCTGAAGGCGCGATCTACAATATTGGCTTTGAAAATGGAATAAAAAAATGGAAATATTTTTTAAAGCCGAAAGGTTATCTTGCCATAAGCGAACTTACTTGGATTACGCAAAACCGCCCCTCTGAAATAACTAATTTTTGGAATTCAGCATATCCTGAAGTATCTACAGCTTCTAAAAAAATAAATCAATTAGAAGAAAATGGATTTTCACTACTCGGGTATTTTTATTTACCTACAACAAGTTGGACAACACACTACTTTAAGCCACTAGAAGCCTCTTTTGATTCATTTCTAAAACGTCATAACAATTCAGAATTGGCACAAAAAGTAGTTATGGATCATAAAGCAGAAATTCAGCAATACCATAAATATCAAGAGTATTTTAGTTATGGATTTTACATCGCTAAAAAATATTAACGCGAAATATTTTATTTGAAATAATAACTTATTTCGCTACCAAAACAAAGTCATACATACTCCTATACCACAAAAAAATATGTTATTTTGACTTTCAACAAATACTAATACAATGCAGGAACTTATTTATACTATTTTAAAAAAAATAAAACTTTCTCATGACGACCGCCTCCTTTTAAACTCATTGTTCACTACCGAAATCATTCCGAAAAACGCCCTATTTCTAAAAGAAGGAATGACAGAAAAATATGTATACTTTTTAAACAAAGGAATTGTAAAAGGCTACCAAAATATTGACGGTAAAATGGTAGTGCAACACTTAATTTCAAGCAATACCTTTTTTACATCTTTTGAAAGCTTTACTGAACAAACTCCATCAAAAGATTTTTACGAAAGTATTACAGAATGTAGTGTATCAAAAATTTCAAAAACAAATTTTGACTTCTTAAATGAGAATACAACCTTTTGGGCACCTTTGGTAAAACAGATTACTGATGAACATCTGCAATGCAAATTAGAACGTGTTACCGATTTTCAAGTTTTGACTGCCAAACAACGTTATGAAAAATTTGTAGTAAATGATCAAGAGCTAGCACTGCATGTTTCTGTTGAAACAATTGCTTCTTATTTAGGAATGCAACCTCAATCGTTAAGTAGAATCAGAAGTCAACTTACTTTCTAACATTTGTTATTTTAATAACGTAAAATCTAACGGAAATTCACCCAATAAAAAAACAATAATTATGAGCAAAGAAATTTCATTAGTTACAGGTGGTAACGGACATTTGGGAAACAATATTATACGACTTCTTCTTAAAGAAAACATACCTGTAAGAACAACCGTTAGGAATATTGAACAAAAGGCACCTTTTGAAGGGTTGGACTGTGAAGTTGTTTTTGCTGATCTTAGAGATAGAGATTCTTTAAAATCTGCTCTAAAAAACGTTACTAATCTATACGCTGTCGCAGCTAATTTTAGTATGTGGGCTAAAAATCCAAAAGAAGAAATTTACGATAACAACCTACAAGGAACTCAAAACCTTTTTGACATGGCACATGAATGCGGTGTTAAAAACATTGTCTACATAAGTTCTGTGGCTAGTTTAGATTTTACAAAACTCCCTGCCGACCCTAAAAATGGATATAATCAAGACAGAAGAAATTGGTATTTTAATTCAAAAAATGATTCAGACAAACTTGCTATTAAATTAGCCGAAAAATATAATATCAGAACGGTATTGGTTTTACCATCGGCTATGATTGGTCAAAATGCGTTTAAATTAAGTTACTCTAACAACCTTGCACTTCAAATAATTCAAGGGAAGGTTCCTGTAGATACAAATATTACAATCAATTGGGTAGATGTAAAAGATGTGGCAAAAGGAACCATAATGGCGATGAAGCAAGGTGAAAATAAATCAAGATATATCTTAGCTAACGAAAAACACACATCCATTCAAGAAAGTGTTAAAATTGCAGCTGACTTTTTTCCAGAACTAAAGATAAAAACGCCCTTAAAAGCGCCTAGATTTTTATTATACATAGTTGCTTTTCTTATGGAAGCCGCAAGTAAAATAACAGGTAAAGAACCCTTATTACAAAAACAATATCTTGATATGTTTTATGGATTGCCTCAAGATTATAACATTGAAGCTTCTAAAGAAGAATTAAATTTCAATCCGAAAAATTCTAAAGAAGTATTGCAGGAAACTTTTTCTTATTTGTTAAACGATTGGAAACCTTATACGCACAAACAAGATTAATTTTTACCGCTTCATGATTTTTTTTGATTCGCCTGATAATCATACAATCTATCAATTCATTTCAATAAAATCTTAAAAAGCAGTAATTTCCCCAGCGAATAACACCTAACATTGAAAACTGCGATGGACTCAAACAAAGACATTTATTATATAGAATGTGATGCATGTCAAGGACAGGGTCAAAAAAGCAGAAAACCTAAGAAAAAACTTCGTGTATTATATCAAAAACAACTAGAAGAACATCATAAAAACCCGCAATCTTTTCCAGAGCCAAAACGACCAAAGCGAATACTTACACCTTGCCTAAATTGTAACGGAAAAGGTATCGTTCAATCAGCCACACCACCCATCTTAAAAAAATATCCGAAAGTCGCCATTATTGGTGGTGGCATTGGAGGAATTGCCCTTGGTGTTGCTTGTCTGCATAGAGGTATTCCGTTTACCATTTATGAAAGAGACGCAAGTTTTAATGAGCGATCACAAGGTTATGGATTAACCCTGCAACAAGCAAGTAGAGCCATAGAAGGTTTAGGTTTGGTTACACTTAAAAACGGAATTGTCTCCAACAAGCATATGGTATTTAAAACAGATGGAACCAAAATTGGAGAATGGGGAATGCGAAAATGGATTGATACAAACTCAAATACCACAAATAAAAGAACCAATATTCATATTGCTAGACAAGAATTGCGCAAAGAACTTTTAGAACAATTGAGCTCTAAAAACTGTATCCAATGGAGCCATCAACTCCTCGAAATAAACAAAAATAAAAATCATGACTTGACATTTGATGTTGATGGAAAACAAGTTTTTGCTGACGCAGATATTATTGTTGGTGCCGATGGAATAAGAAGTACTGTTAGAAAAAGTATCATTCAGGAAAAAGACAACCCACTACGTTATCTAAACTGTATCGTAATTTTAGGAATCTGTTCTCTAGAAACTTTGAATGAAGTTAATAATGAATTACTGGACGGAAAAACGGTATTTCAAACAGCTAATGGAAACGAAAGAATATATATCATGCCCTTTGATAAGGAATCTGTTATGTGGCAACTAAGTTTCCCTTTATCTGAAAACGAAGCTTTAACACTGAGTAAAAAGGGTGCTAAATCATTAAAAAAAGAAGCCATTAGCAGAACTGATTGGCACAACCCCATACCACAAATTATTCAGGCTACTCCAGAACAGAATGTTTCTGGATATCCTGTTTATGATAGAGATTTAATTTCTGAAAAAGCTTTTTTAAACGCAGATAAAACAACTCTAATTGGTGATGCGGCGCATCCCATGAGTCCCTTCAAAGGCCAAGGTGCCAACCAAGCTTTATTAGATGCTATAGCTTTGGCAAGAAAAATAACAAAGCTTTGTGGTGAAGGCTCTCAATGGTGTGAAAAAGGCATTAGAAATTCAGTTTTATTAGATTTTGAAAAAGAAATGATTTCTAGGAGTGCTTCAAAAGTAAAAGGATCTGCAAATGCGGCCTTATATTTGCATTCTGACGTTGTTCTAAAAGAATCTGACACCCCTAGAGGAAGTAACTACAATCTAAAAGAAAGACCCTAATTTAAGTCCAAATAAAAGATGAAATTACTATTTTTGATACTTATGCCAATAGCTATGGGAGCACAAACAATAATTGATTTTAACAAAACCACCAATATAGAGGATTGGGTAGTGACGGATGACGTAGTCATGGGTGGAAAATCTTCAGGAAATTTTGGTCTTAACGAAGAACACTTTGGTGTTTTTGAAGGAAATGTATCTTTAGAAAATAATGGAGGTTTCTCTTCTGTAAGATATCAATTTCCAACTATGAAGACCTCCCAACATTCAAAGATTGTTTTAAAAATAAAAGGAGATCAAAAAAAATATCAATTTAGAATTAAATCATCCATTCAGGATTATTATTCCTACATTTTCCATTTTGACACCAATGGAAAATGGCAAGAAATTGAGATTCCATTAAAAGAAATGTACCCTGGCTTTAGAGGTAAAAAATTAGATTTAGAAAATTATTCTACCGGGACTATGGAGCAAATAACATTTTTAATTGCAAACAAAAACGCTGAAAATTTCAAATTATTGATAGCTTCTGTAGCATTAGAATAAAATAGTTTTTGCTAAAAAAGCAACCATCAAGATTAATATTTTATATTTCAGTTTGGATAAAATAATACTTTGCATTTGCTTTGTAAGATTTAAATTCTAAATTGAACACAAATTAAGATACGTATACCAATACATGATTGAGTTAAAAGAAGAAAGAAACATTAAAGAATTACTGTCGCAAGGAGCTGATGAAAGAATATTTACCAATGAAAAAGGTCTTACCCGTTACGGAGTAAGTGCTACCAACGCAAAAGTTATAAATCGTGGTTCCTGTACTTGTAGTGTTGTTACTGACGACAGCATTGAGCGAATCAAAAACATGTATCAATCTGTAAAAACCAATACTGAATGGATACAAGAAAATGATCAGATTTTTGATAAAGTAAAAGATTTTATCAACGATAAAAACGAAGATGATTTTGAATTATTCTTGGCTCCCTCAGGAACTGATCTTGTATACGTCCCTCTGATTCTTTCAAAATTAATTGCCCCAAACAGAAAAATATTAAATATCACCACTTGTATAGAAGAGCTCGGATCTGGAACAAGATTGGCATCTAATGGAAAGTATTATTCAAACTACAATCAATTTGGAGAAACGGTACCTCAAGGAGATAGCATTTTAGAAAACAATAATATTGAAACTTATTTTTGTAAAGCCCGTTGTGAAAAAGGGGAGATTATTAACAACCAAGAAGAAATAATAGAGGTTGTAAAAAACCATCCAGAGCATACCATAATTATTAATTTAGTTTATGGTAGCAAATCTGGAATTGAAGACAACCTGGAATTGATAGATAAGATTGATGCTGAAAATGTTTTATGGAATACAGACTTATGCCAATTTAGACATTCAAAGGAAATAATAAAAAAACTGATCCGAAAAAATTCTACTGTGATGATTACCGGTTCTAAATTTTATCAATGTCCACCTTTTTGTGCTGCAGTATTGATCCCTAAAACCATTCTGAATAAAATTTCTAAAAAAGCCAATGCGAATTCAATTGAAGAATTTAGTGCTATTTTTTCTACCTATGATTTGCCTCCCTCTCTAAGACCTAAGTTGGGCTTAAGAGATCAATTAAATCCTGCTAGGATCATCAAATGGAAGTATACCATACAAGAAATCTTAAATTTTAATTTAATTCCTGCTGATCAAGTTCAAGAAAAAATTAATTCTTGGAGAACGCATGTTATAAAATTTATAAATAGCTATCCAGAATTTGAGTTGATGCCTTATCAAGAGGATACGAACAAAACTATTATTTCCTTTAGAATAAAATACCAAGGTTCGTACCTGAATGAAAAACAATTAAGAAAATTACATTACTTAACGGTTACTAAAAACTACGAAGATCTGTCAGCCGGAAAATCTATGGTATTTATTGGACAACCCGTGACTTATTTTAGCGATAAATCTTTTCTTCGTTTGGCTATTGGTTCTAAAAACATTAGAGAATTTGTTACTAATAACGAAACAGAATTTGAATTAGACAACAAAATCGTTGCCATTTTGATCGCCAACCTAAAGGAACATTATAATGATCTCTAAACAAGAAGCCGAAGAACAATATTTAAAAGCCGTAACAGAAAAATTATGTTCCTCTGAAAAGGCAACTATATTTTACTCTAAAAATGCTTTAGACAATCAGCTTGATTTGCTAAGAACCATTTTCCCTGCGAATACGAAGCATGCGATCGCTATCAAAACCTGTAACCAAAAAGATGTTTTGGCACACATAATAAAAAGAGGATTTGGATTAGAGGCCGCCTCGTTTGAAGAGGTAATGCTAGCAAAAAAGGCAGGTGCCAAAAACGATCAAATTGTATTTGACTCTCCTGTAAAAACAATTTCAGAAATAAATAAATGCCATCACGATCTTCCTGGAATGCTCCTCAATGCTAACTCGTTGGAAGAATTACAGCGCTATCCAGAAAATTTCAACGGACATATTGGCTTAAGAATTAACCCTCTGGTTGAAAATGCAGGTGGCGCATTTTTTAATGTAGCTACTTCTAATTCTAAATTTGGAGTTCCCATTACCAAAAGAAATGAGATCATCAAAAGTTGTATTGAATATTCTTCAATTGACGCTTTACATTTTCACATAGGTTCAAGTCTTACTGATTTATCTCCAAATTTAAAAGCTATTTCTATAATGGTAGAATTAGCACAAGAAATAAATGCCCTAAGAATTGAAAAAGGCATTGAAACCAAAATCAAGACGCTAGATATCGGCGGAGGAATTGAATTTGACAAAAAAACAATGACGGAATTTGTAACAGAAATGAATCAAATCCCAAACATTTCAGATTTCAATCTCGTAACTGAATATGGAAACTTTGTACACAAACACAACAGTTTTGTGACCTCTAACATAGAATATGTACTATCAAACGACGAGACTTTGCCTGAGATTGTTTATGTGCATGTAGGTGCTGATCTTTTTGTTAGAAAAGTATATTCTAATTTAAATGCAGATTACCCCTGCTCCATTTTACACAAAGATAAACCGAAAGAAAATGTACCACTAAAATCGTATCATATTGTTGGTCCTTTATGCTTTGCTGGTGATATTCTTTTTAAAGACTTACAGTTCCCTAAAATACAAGAAGGAGATACTTTTTTTATTTTCAACATAGGTTCAAATACATTAAGTATGTGGTCTGGCCACTGCAGTAGAGAGCAGCCTGAATTTATTTTTTACTGATATTAATTGCTTAACTTAGTGCAACTTTATCATAGATTATGAAAGAACTAACGCTTACAACTCCTGCACTATTATTTTCTGCAATATCCTTAATCATGCTTGCCTATACAAATCGTTTTTTGGCCTATGCAACCGTGGTTAGAAGTCTGCATGACACCTATCTAAAGAACAAAGATGCTGTTTTAATAAAACAAATTAAAAATATCAAACAACGATTGTATTTAACTAGGGCCATGCAAATTTTTGGCATCTCAAGTTTACTACTCTGTGTAATCTCTATGTTTTTAATTTATATTGAATTCAATACTTTGGCTATATGGGTTTTTGGTCTTGCTTTATTGCTATTGATCATTTCTCTATCGGTCCTCATCTTGGAAATTCAAATCTCAGTAAAAGCTTTAGAACATCATATTAGTGATATTGAAAGCAAGTAGCTTAACTTACTGATATTGAGACAATATTTATTAGAATTTTAAAGTCTAAGCTTTTTGTTATCTTTCCTATAAAAATTAAATCCAGATGAAAAAATTATTCCTTGTTGTATTGACACTTGTTACGACTATAGCATCAGCACAAAAGTCAGAAGTTTTAAAAAGACTGAAAAACTACCATTTTGATGAAAAATTTCTATTAGAGAACTTAAAAAATTCCGATGCACAATATTCATTTGATATAAATACCACAAACGTTATAGCAGATAAAACAACCATTCAAATTGCAAAGTTTGATGCAACCAAGGAAAATGGTAAACGCTGGATACTTTTAAAAGAAAACGGAGAAGAACCAACAAAAAAACAAAAACATACTTTTGATAAAACGCACAACAATAAAGACGAGGTCAACGGAACAATAGACGATAATTCATGGAAAATAGAAAAAGATTCTGAAGACGAAATTATCATCTCTTTTCAATATGATAGTAAATCTTTACCTAAACGATTCCGTTATCTGGGTGATTGTAAAGGTTTGGCTTTTTTCAACAAAAAAACGAAAACATTAGAAAAAGCCGAATTTATCAACCTAAAAGATTTGAAAATTAAAATCTTCAAAGTAAAAAAAATGGACCTTGTTGTATATTTCAATTATCATAAAGAATTTAACACCTACCTTATTTCTAAAGAGGATATTCGAATGACAATAAATTTTTTAGGACAAATAATAGAAGCAAACGATATAAATGTATTTAGTAATTATATAAAAAAATAATTACATCAGAAATGATATAGTAGTTAGTGTTAGAGAATAAAACACCTAAGAAATAACTTTAAATTGCAACAGTTTTGCTATTTCGAAATACCTATTGATCATTTCTCTATCGGTTCTCATCCTGGAAATTCAAATCTCAGTAAAAGCTTTAGAACAGCATATAAGTGATATCGAAAGTAAGTAGCCTTATTGACTTTTTTAGTTGAATAAAAAAATCAGTAACTTGAACGTAAAAATATGCCATGTCAAAAATAATTTCTCTGTTCTTTATTATTTTTAGTTTTCTGATTTCTAATGCCCAAACGGAAATCTACGAAACTCCGCCTTTGATAAAAAAAGACTTTTACAATGATGGAGTACCTGTTAAAATAAGATGGTATGGTTACGATAAAAAAATTGACAGTTTAAAAACTTATTACAAATCAGGTAAATTAAATGAAGAACTCTATTTTAAAAATGGAAAATACCATGGAACCTTTTATCAATATACAACGCTAGGTGAGGTAAAAACCATATGGGAATTTGAAAACGGGAAACTCGTTGAACGAATTGACAAAAAAATGGTATTCACAAAAAAGACTGAAGAAAGAACAAAGAAACTATACTTGTCTTTGAACGCTCTTAATACAAAATTAAAAAAAACAAATACTTCATTTTACGCTACTTATAAAAGGGCAAGTTTACGTTTTCGCTTGGGTAATTATACTCTTGCAATGAACGATCTAAAAAAACTAGAAAGACACATTGAAAAGTTCTCCGTTGAAAAACAAGCGAAATACCACAGACTTATTGCTGCTGTATATGATTATTTAGGTAGTATTTACAATAGTTATGAATTGGAAAATTATGCCATTCAATACAAATACAAAGCTTTAAGAGCTTCGCCTGAACAAAGTAGACTCTATCATAATCTAGGTTCGTACTTGATTGAAATAAAATCGTACGATTTAGGTATAAATTATTTAAACCAAGCTATCGAAATGGTTCCCAATCACTCATTTGCTCATTGGGTATTAGCAGCAACCTACACAGATCTTGGACAATATGAAAAAGCAATGGAGCATGTACAAATTTCATTTAAAAATGAAAATAGTCTATATAAGTTTGGTATCGGTAATCCCGAACGTGATTTACGGACAATACGTGGTTTACTCTACCATAAATTAGGAGACACTGAAAAAGGAATTCATGATTTAGAAGAGGCTTTGGATATCAATAAAAATAATTCATTTGCTATGAGAAACCTTGGAGTTGTCTTATATGAAACAGAGAACTATGAAGAGGCCTGTGAACTTCTTCAAAAGTCAAAGGATTTATTTTACGAGAGCAAACATAGAAAAAAAGATTTACAAGAATATATCGATCTCGCTTGTAACAAAGAGGTGTTTATTGAGGAGAAAGAAAAAGAGGAACTCCCTTTTGTATTTCCAAATCCAGCGTCTGACATCATAGAACTTAGAAACTTTGACTTTGATAATTTTGTTTATGAAGTAGTTACACATAACAATCAAACCGTTAAAAAAGGAAAAGCTAACGGAAAACGAATCGATATTTCAGAATTGCCACATGGTTTATATATTCTACGTATCTTAGAAACGGATAAACCTATTTCATTAAGAGTTATCAAAAACTAATACTGCAGAGTTACAACTCATAGAATTAACGTATTCTTAATTGGATGCTTTTATTAAATTTCCTATTTTGCATTAACATCTGTTAATTTACTGGATTAAAACTTAAATAAAATTATGAAAGATATTTCCTTACTATTTGATTTCCCACAATATCAACTTGAAAAATTCAATTTGAAAAAAGCATTCTCTACTAAATATGGAGATACCTGGGTAAGTCTATCCTCACAGGAATATATTGATGAATTAAATAAAATAAGTAGAGGTTTATTAAAACTTGGTGTAAATCCAAATGATAAAATTGCCTTGATCTCTAGTACCAATAGAACAGAATGGAATATTATGGATATGGGAGTGTTGCAAGTTGGAGCGCAAACCATCCCAATCTACCCTACCATAAGTAAAGAAGATTATCAATACGTATTGAATCATTCTGAAGCAACTTACTGTTTTGTATCTGATGTCAGTATTATTGAAAAACTTAATCAAATTAAGGAGGATACACATCTTAAAGCTATTTATACTTTTGATGACATTGCCGGAGAAAAAAACTGGAAAGAAGTACTAGAACTTGGACAAAATACAGAAACACAACCTGAGGTGGAAGCCATTAAAAAAACGGTTAAACCAGATGATTTAGCCACTATTATCTATACTTCTGGGACTACAGGTAAACCAAAAGGTGTCATGTTATCACATCGAAACTTGGTTTCAAATACGCTAGATAGTACCCCAAGAGTTCCTTTAGTACATGGAGAGGCAAAAGCTTTGAGCTTTTTACCTGTTTGTCATGTATTTGAACGTATTATTCATTATTTATACATCTATTGCGGTATTGAGATTTATTTTGCGCAATCTCAAGAAACAATCAGTGATAATTTAAAAGAAGTTCAGCCAGACATTATGACGGCCGTACCGAGGTTATATGAAAAAATATACGATGCAATTGTTGAAAAGGGAACCAACTTAACAGGAATTAAAAAGGGTCTATTTTTTTGGGCACTGAACCTTGGGTTAAGGTTTGAACCTTATGGAGTGAATGGTTGGTGGTATGAAACACAACTAAAATTAGCGAGAAAATTAATTTTTTCTAAATGGAAAGAAGCCTTAGGTGGAAAAATGAATACACTTGTTTCTGGGTCTGCTCCTTTACAATCAAGATTAATCAGAGTATTTTCAGCTGCTGGAATGCCTATTTTAGAAGGATATGGATTAACGGAAACTTCTCCAGTAATTTCTGTCAATTGCCCTTACAACAATGGGATAAGAATTGGTACTGTTGGAAGAATTATTGACAATGTAGAAGTTAAAATTGCAGAAGATGGTGAAATTTTAGCCAAAGGTCCGAATGTTATGTTAGGCTATTACAAGGATCCAGAAAAAACAGCCAGCGTTATGACCGGTGATTATTTTCATACAGGTGATATTGGTGTATTATCTGATGACAACTTTCTTACAATCACTGATCGTAAAAAAGAAATGTTTAAAACTTCTGGAGGTAAATACGTGGCTCCGGCACTTCTTGAAAATGAATTGAAACAATCTCGTTTTATAGAGCAGATAATGGTTATTGGGGAAGGTGAAAAAATGCCTGCCGCTTTCATTCAACCAAATTTCACTTTTATCAAAGAGTGGATCAAGAGAAAAGAAATCACTTGTGGTTCTGAACCGAAGGATATTTGCTCTAATGAAAGAATTATCAAGCGGATTCAAAAAGAAGTTGATAAATGCAATACCAACTTTGGGAAATGGGAACAAATTAAAAAATTTGAATTGACTCCCATGGAGTGGAGTATTGAAAGTGGACACCTAACTCCTACCTTAAAAATGAAACGTAAGATTATTAAAGAAATTCATAAAGACTTGTACAACAATATTTACGGAAAAGATCCTTCTTAATAAGAATCAATATCTATTCCTAATCTCACAGATCTATAAGCTCCAATAGCAGTAAAAGTATTCTGAATTTTTTCAATATGCTTTTTAGTTGCTTTTAACGATTGTTTGGGTGGAATCTTTAGCGTTATGTGTTTTATATAAAGATTTCTAACCCTAGAAACGTTAGGAGCTGTTGGTCCGAGAACATTGTCTTTAAAAGCATTTTTCAAGGAAGTTCCAAACCAATCCGCAGCATTATCTAAGGTCATTAAATCACGGTGTCGTAAAGTTATCCTCAGTACTCTGTAAAAAGGTGGGTAATGAAACTGCCAACGATCTTCTAATTGTTCCTTATACATGGCAGAATAATCATTGGTAGAAACCTGTTGTAATATTTGATGATAAGGATTAAATGTTTGTATTATCACTTTTCCTCTTTTCTTGGATCTTCCAGACCTTCCCGCTACCTGAACCATCATTTGAAAAGTTCTTTCATGCGCTCTAAAGTCTGGAAAATTCAACATATTATCAGCATTCATAACCCCAACCAAACTCACCTTTCCAAAATCAAGCCCTTTTGATAACATTTGAGTTCCCACCAGAATATCTATTTCTTGAGCCTGAAAAGCTCCAATAATTTTCTGGTACCCATATTTACCTCTTGTAGTATCGAGATCCATACGACCTATATTTACATCAGGAAATAATTCATTTAACTCTAGTTCAATCTGTTCTGTTCCAAAACCGATGGTACTTAATTTTGTAGAACCACAAGCACCACAATTTAAAGGCATTGCTTGTCTGTAGTTACAATAATGGCATCGCAACTCTTTTCTGTATTTGTGAAACGTAAGAGAAACATCACAATTAGGACATTCAGGAGAGACTCCACAAGTCTCACATTCAACAACGGGAGAGAACCCTCTTCTATTTTGAAACAAAATTACTTGTTCCTTATTCTTTAGGGCCTCTTCAATTTCTAAAATCAAACGATCTGAAAAATGACCGTTCATCCTTTTTTTCCTGTGTTTCTCTTTTATATCGACCAATTCAATGGCTGGCAATTGAACTTCACCAAACCTTTTGGTCAGATTAACAAGTCCATACTTATTATTGGTAGCATTGTAATAACTTTCTAAACTTGGTGTTGCTGACCCTAATAGAGTTTTCGCTTGGTGCATGTGCGCCAATAATATTGCAGCATCTCTGGCATGGTATCTAGGCGAAGGGTCAAACTGTTTATAGGAAGTCTCATGCTCTTCATCAATGATCAACAAGCCTAAATTAGAAAACGGTAAAAACAAAGAAGACCTTGCACCTAGAACTATTTGGGCCTTTCCCTTGCCATTTAAAACGTTATTGTAAACTTCAACACGTTCATTCATTGAGTATTTAGAATGAAATACAGATATTTTTCCACCAAAATATTGTTTCAATCTACCTATAAGTTGTGTGGTTAGCGCAATTTCTGGTAATAAAAACAAGACTTGCTTTCCGAGCTCAATTTGTTTTTGAATTAATTGGGCATATACTTCCGTTTTTCCACTGCTAGTAACCCCATGTAAAAGAGTTACAGCCTTCGTTTCAAAAGACTTATTTATTTCCGTACAAGCCTTTTCTTGAAACTCATTCAAATTTTTTAAGTTCCCATCTCCTTCTCTAAAGCTAACTCTATCTACCTGGATATGATAAAATTCTAAAATTTCCTTATCCACAAGTCCCTTTAAAACAGCCGCAGACACATTTGCTTTTTCTTGCAAATCTTTTGCTTTGATAGGTTTTTGAGTTTGAGCCTCTAATGAAAAGTACGTCAATAAGGCATTATATTGCTGTTTGGCTCTTTGTACAGAATCTAATAATGAAGATAGTGCCGCATCCCCTTTATGAGCCTCATTCAATTTTATGTATTTAACCAATTTCGGCTTATAGGACTCATATATCTCCTCTTTTAATAGAATGGCATTTTTAGCTAGCATTGTTTTCAAAAGCGGAAATATATTTTTCCTTGAAAGTATACTGCTGATCTCTAAAACGGATAATTGACTTTGTTGTCCCAAAGCCTCAAAAACTAAAAATTCTGAATCTGTTAAAACATTCTCATCTGTAAAACTTGGATTCTTAAGAACGATTGTCTCACTTTCCAACAAAAATGCAGATGGCAGTGCAGCCCTATAAACCTCGCCTAATGAACACATATAATACTCAGAAATCCATTCCCAATGTTGTAACTGTAATTCATTCACTACAGGTACCTCATCCAATATTTGATGAATCGGTTTGGCTTCATATGCAGCAGGTTCTTCCTCATGAATTTTATACACTAAGGCAGTATATATTTTTTTCTTACCAAACGGAACTGCAATACGCATTCCCTTTTTCAAGAACGTCGCCTCTGCTTCGGTTATCCTATACGTGAACAATCTTTGCAAAGGAATTGGTAAAATTACATTGACGAAAAAATTCTTAAACGGAAGCTGTGGCAATTTTTATTTTTTGAAATTATGACACAAAGATAGCTTTTTAAAAAAAATATTTTCCACGGAATTAATGATAAAAAAAACACACAAACTATATTGTGGTATTTTTGTTTAACAAAAATTATATTTTAATAAACATTTTGTATATTTGAATATCTAAAAATGATATTTTATGGAAACTATACAAGAAGCATTAGAATTCGAAGAAAATATTAAGACCTACAAAAGTCGAGATCAAAAAATTTGGGCCTCACTGAAAGCCAAGGAATTAATTTTATCATTGAATGAATTTTATAAAAATTCTAAAGACGATAAAATTATGGAAATTATGAAAAGACTGACGCTGATCAAGCGAAAATTTGAAGCAAGACTCAAACCCAAAATTAGAATATAATTATGTTAGATTTTTTATCATCCAATAAAATTGTCCCATCGAAACAGTCTCTATATGAGTTACAAATTAATGCTGTTAATGGAACTCCCATAGATCTTAAGTCTTACCAAGGAAAAAATATTTTGTTTGTCAATGTGGCATCTAAATGTGGATTTACCCCGCAGTACAAAGAACTTGAAGAACTGTATCAATCACATAAAGATAATCTGATTATCATTGGAGTTCCCTGCAACCAATTTGGCAACCAAGAACCTGGTAACCATGAAGAAATTTCTAATTTTTGTCAACTGAATTATGGCGTTAGTTTTCCTATTACTGAGAAAGTAGATGTCAAAGGAAACCAAAAGCATCCCCTGTACAAATGGTTAACCGAAGAGAGTTTAAACGGTAATACTAGTTCTAAGGTTCGTTGGAATTTTCAAAAATACCTTATCAATAAAGAAGGATACTTTGTAGATTTTTTCTACTCAACCACCTCTCCAAAAAGTAATAAAATTTTAAAACACTTAAAATAGTGAGTTAAGTTAGCAAAATTAATTTGGTCAATTAATTTTAGATGGGCACCATCCTTCCTTGGTGCCCATTTTTTTTTACTAAAATGTTTTAGTCATGGTAGTTTTGCAGACAATAGTAAACTCATTATTTCCTTTATTGGATTGCTCTATACTTGTTACCTGTTTTTGGGAAACAAAAGAGATCACTGCAATTTTTAATTTTTTATGATACTCATGTACATACCAAGCAGTACCTTCATGATTTTTTGAATGAAAATTGCCATTGAAATGCAAGAATAATTTGTTCTTGTTTTTTTTCTTTAACGAAGCCACTATACTATACCCCATCGTTGCATCCTTTAACGCTTGGGCATCAATAAAATTTTTAGCAGCTCCATGCATTCCGTGTCCGGACATCATTTGTTCCATTTCCTTATAGGATTCGTTATCATAAGGTACCTTAATTGGGAGCGGCGCTATATATTTTTTTCTTGCTTCTTTAGACAGTAACCTTAACGAATCTAATCCTTTTTTAGAAACCAAACTGGCATACCTTCTAGGTACATTTGTAGCAATAAAAGGTAAAGAATTGTCTTTGGCGAAGTTTACCAAAGGCGCATAATCTGTATTATAATTATCCCATGCTTTACCATCTTTTATCAATGTTTTCTCTATAATCAGTCCTGAAAGGTATTCATCAATTAGTAATTGATTGTCTTTTTCAAACATTTCTGCACCGAGGATAATTTCATTGTTTTTTAAAGCTGTAAGTTTACTTGTTAATTCAAACTGTAACCAATGAGCTATAGGATTATTGTGCAATTCCCCAAAAAACACAACATCATACTTCACTAAAGAATCAGCCATTTTTTCAAAAGAAATAGGCGCTTCCTTTTTATCAAATATTTGATAGGGTTGTAAAATATCTTGAGCATTCGCTCCAATAATAATTGTAAAAATAAAAGTATAAAAAAACATTTTTTTCATAGGATACAATTTCTCTTTTAACATAGGTCTAAAATAAAAAACTGTACCCAATTATATTGACTACAGTTTTTTTTATTTCTAATTATTTTCAAGTTTTACTCTTCCAATATTCTTTGAAAAAGAAATTTAGGGTTTCCTTTGTCTAAATTTTCATCATAAAAACTGGTAAAAGCCAATTTAAAAAATACGCCTTCCGTAGACTTAATTATATAATATTGATCTTCTACAATATTGAAACTAAAAGTAGCAAAGTCTAATTTTTTCCAATCACTACCAATAGCATCCACCTCTTCACTTAGCGAAATTTTTAAGGCATCAGCATATGTAATATCTTCAAATGAAATATAAGTTTCATCCGCTGCCGCTAGTTCTTGTTTATTCAAACGGATGGCTGAAGTTTTTCCTTTATTGATAAGAGCACCGGTTAAACTGTATGGCACCAACACACCAGAACCATTGTCAGTTCTTCCATTGTAATTTGCTAGTACCAGATCCCAACCATCTATACCTTGAGCATGATCTTTGTTTGGGTCCCAAACGTCTAATTTTACAAAATCGTCATTATTATAATGCACTCCAAAAACATCAGCGTTGGAAGTTTCTGAAGCGGCATCAAGGTCAACAAATACCTGACGGTTATAATCTAATTGAATTTGCTCTACTTGTTGAGTGTGGTGATTGAATCCTTCTACAAAAACCTCTGGACTACTATGCAAAGAAACTTGAAGACTAAATGTTGAACCATCTAAACTAACATCTTCTGGAATAATAGGACTATTTTCTTCTCCGCAGGCTAATAATAAAAAAGAACACAGTATACTTGTAATAATTGAATTTTTCATTTTTTGATATTTAGTAATTAATTGATTGTTATTAAATTTTATTTAGGTTGTATTTTATTGAGATAAAAAAGCTGCGTCCCCATGCTATTAGACGTCCATTACCTGACGAATGAGCACCACCCGAAGTTGAGTTTGATACTGCTTTTACATCCAAAATATTTTTTGCTCCTGCGGTTAGACTGAACTTTTTATCAAAAAAGTTTTTAGTAATTGAGAAATTTAACATTTGATAATCTTCAATGAAACCTTCTGCAATAGCGTCGTTAGCATCTAAAAATAATTGAACTCTTTCTCCAGTGTATTTATAATCTATTCTCATAGATACATCTTGCTTTCTAAAAGAATAACCTATCATGGCTGTTACATCGGTAGCGTAACTAAAATTAAAATTGTTCGTGTCTCTAAAATCATAACCTATTCCTGTTACCACAACTCCTGTACTTATCTTAAAATTTTGTACACCATAATCAACAGAGAGGTTCCCACCTTGCGTTTTCTTTTCCGAAATGTTTCTATAAAAATAAGCTTGGTTATCTCCTTCACTTGTGGTTAATTCAATCACGTCGGTTAAGTAATTATAAAAACCAGAAAGATTGAATCTTAAGATTGCCGCATTGGAAAAATTAAGTGTCTTATTAATGTTTGCTGTAACATTATGAGAGGTTTCAGGCACTAAATTTTCATTACCAAATATCATATGATTGGTATCAACAAAATCCATATACAACTCCTTCATGCTAGGAGCTCTAAAGCCTTTTGCATAAGAAATTCTTGATTGCCAAGATTTGTTTGGATTCCATTTTAAATGCGCTGAATATATTAACGGAGCCTTAAAAACGTTATGATGTAAATACCTCAATCCAGGTTGAAAAATCAATTTCTCTGATATCTCCATTTTCACATCTGTCCATAAGGCATTTTCTGTCAATCCATTATTCGCTACTACTTTTTCGCCTTTACCTTTTTCATCTGTTAATTCGTACCCGATTTGCCAATTAAGTCCTTTAGAAATAATATTTCCATAAGAAAAACGTGCGTTTAAAGTTTCAAAAGAATCTTCGGCTGATGCTCCTTTTTTTATTCCTGTGTTTTGCAAATCATCAACTACATAATCTTGAGCTGTTCGTTTATAGGTATTATAGGATACCAAACCCACTAAGGTTTCTTCAGGATTTAGCGTTTTGGTAAACTGGCCATAATAGGTAATCCTATCTGTTAAAAATTGCGTATCAATTGCTCTTGGTCCTTCTCGGTACTCCCCTTTATAGGTTAAATCTTCATTGCTAAAACGCACCCCAACTTTGGTATCAAACCCTCCCAACTTTATACCGTAAAAACCTTCGGAATTTAATTGATATTTTGGATTCCAATCTAAAGCTCTGGTCGATGAATTTAAATCGTAACCATCAAAAAAACGATAACCACTAGAGATTCCATAATTAGAGTTACCAATGTTCCCTTGAAGGTTCATACTGGCATTATATTGTCCTACGGATTCTGCATAAGCAGTAGCATTCCCTGATAATGTATAATATTTGTTCTTTTTAGAAATAATATTAATCGTTCCCGCCAAGGCATTTGATCCATAAACAACAGACATCGGACCTTCAATTACCTCTATATGATCTACTTGAGTCATATCTATTTGAGACAGATCAATATTCCCATCTTGTCTACCAATAATTGGCATCCCATCTATTAAAAATTTAACATGCTGACCTTCCAGTCCTTGCATAATTATCTGAGAACCTAATACTCCATCCTCTATTAAATTTATATTTGGCTGAAACCGTAACGCATCCCTAATATTTTGTACGCCTTGCTTTTCCATCTCCTTTGAAGAAATAACTTGCACTTTATAAATGGATTGATCCACTTTTTGGGGTTCAATGGTTGCAGTAACAACAACTTGCTCAATATTTAGCAAATCCTCCTCTAAAAAAACTGTAACAGACTTAGTCCTTTTTAATGCAACCGTTTGAGTAATATAACCCATATAGGATATGGTTAATACTGCATCTTCAGCAAAATTAATGTTGGCTATTCCATTGCTATTTGTAGAAAAATATTTGGGAAGCACCGTCTTGGAGACCAAGCATAAATGAGCCCCAACCATTGGTATATTTTCAAATTTATCCACTACTTTCAATTCTATCACCTGCTGTCCCCATGAGTTGGAAAAGAGAAGGACTAAAAAAGAAAAAATTATTTGCTTCATTGTTTTATTTTTAACAAGTCTAAATAAACTCAATACAAAAATAGAAGCATACTTCGAAACCAAATATCGAATAAAGAAAAACTAATATCGAATAAGGAAATATTTATTGAATTGCCAACAAA
The DNA here is from genome assembly GCF_057197705.1 of Flavicella sp. IMCC45537. Taxonomy (NCBI): domain Bacteria; kingdom Pseudomonadati; phylum Bacteroidota; class Flavobacteriia; order Flavobacteriales; family Flavobacteriaceae; genus Flavicella; species Flavicella sp. IMCC45537. The sequence continues at coordinate 177,368 of NZ_CM170067.1, read as the reverse complement.
AACTAATAACAATCCATCTTAATCTTCTGATTATCTATCAAATAATTGACATCAAAATTAAAATACATTGTGCAGATTTCATCAAGGGTTTTGAGTACTTCATTCTGCATAGCCAAAGAGCCACATATGAGCATTGTAGTATCTTTTAAAATTAAATCTTTTATCAAAAGCTTATCCTGAAACAAAGCATCTTGTACATAAGATTTAATCTTTTCTTGGGAATACGCAAAGGATATTTTTTTAAGATTGGATCCTTGCACATAGTTATTGTACACCTCAAAAGATTTCTTTGTACGCATACCTAAATACAAATACACAGCTTGTTCTTTCTTTATTTCTGAAAGCATACCAATAAAAGGAGCTATCCCCGTACCGTTCCCGATTAATATAACATTCTGAGATTTTTTAGGAAAGTAAAAATCCGATTTTCTTTGCAATTGTATTTCAAGATTTGAGCCAATATCTTGATTGTACAAAAAGTTAGAAACTACTCCAAACTCATGCTTTTTAACAGCTAGTAAAATATTTCCTCTGTATTTTGAAATTGAATAATAGCGAACCCTTTTACTATTCCCTGGTAAAATGCCTAATAAATCTCCTGACGAAAATTGCAAGTATTTGGGAGTTTTTAATTGGATCAGAAAAGTGGCATCTACATTCAACTGAGTTTTGGCAACTACTTTAACTTGTGACTTTTTTATTTTGGAGGTGATCAAGGGGGGCTTAATCTTTACATCTAAATTGTTGTTAGTATTCCATAAATCCAACCATTTAGAAAAAGTATCATAGCATTGATTGTTTATTTTACATAAAGGAGTGTTTTCAACAAATCCAACTAAATTTTGAAAAACATCATTTACTTCATAAGCAAATTGGCAATATTTTGGATATTCTTTAGATCCAAAACCAACCACAGAATACTGAATCTCAGTTTTCTGTTTTATGGTATTCAAAATACTTTCAAATTTTCTGGCGTTAGTCGGTGACTCCCCTTCTCCATACGTTGCTGTAAATACAATGATACTGTTCGCTTTTTCATAGGAAGAATAATGGTTCAATTGATCTAAAAATACTTTTTTATTTAATTTTAAAAGTCCCAAGTAAAATTCTTTAGCATAGGCATATGTAGAACCATTTTCTGAGCCATAAAAGATGATAAATTCTGCCTGATCTTTATTGTATTTATTTTGTACTTTTTGAGATGCTTTTCTACGTTGAAAAGAAATTTTAAATCCTGAATAGAAAAAATATAAAATTGAAAAACAACACAACAACAATATTAAACTCCATACAAAACTGCCTTGACCAGTATGTAAAATCAGACTATAATAAGAAACCAAGGTTGTAAATGGATATATTTTTTGATTTACAATAGTTTCAGTTTTTTGGTTGATATGTACCTCAGCATCTATTAAGAAAACCGTATAATAATCCTCATCATCGTCCGAAAAAGGAAACTCAATAGTTTTTACTCGATCAAAGCTTGTTGTCTCAAAAAAAGACAAGGAGGAAGTATTTTTACTATTTCTCTCTTTACTTGTTTCTAGCGTAGATTTGTTATTTTCAAATTCAGGTATTAAATCAAATTTTTCAAGAGACAAGTAAACTCCTGTCAAGGTTACAATCATAATGGGTACAAGGAATATTCTACCCCAAAAAACATGTAAATATTGATATGTTTTTTGATCTTTTATCTTAGAAAAAAACTTACGGATTCCTCCTTGTCTTTTCAGAATAAGTAAAATTCCTGAAACACTAATAAGAAGTAGTAGAAACGAAGTCAGTCCAACAAAAAACCTTCCTATTTTTTTAAGAAAAAGAGAACGATGTAAGGAAGTTGCAAATTGGTAAATTGGTGCTCTTGCTATAGGGATTCCTAATTTTTCTCCTGAAATTGGATTTACATAAGTATCCTCAAGGTTTCCTTCTTGATTTATTGCAGATACAATAACTTCATCACTTGAAGTAAGTTCTATGGAAATTATATCTTGATGTTTCAACTTTGTACTTTGCAACACCTCTTTTATGGAAAGTCCCTTTAAATCCATGGAATAATCATTTGAAATTTGATAATCAATGGGTTCAATAGCCAATACAATCCCTGTTAGAGTTGCTATTAATAAAAACAAAGAAGAAGATACAGCCAAAGTAAAATGGCTGTACCTCCAAAAAGAAATAATCATTACTATTTATTTTTAGTAAATACCGATAAAAGTACCTTCTGCTAAATTTTTCAAAGTTGCTCCTTTGGTAAAGGCATCAGGACTTTCTGAATTAATATCAAAAATGTAAACATTCCCATCTACTCCCGTTGGTGTAATAGACATATAAAATTTACCATCTTTAATAACAGCATTTTGATACTGAGTCAACCATAAATCCTTTGGTACATTAAGATTCACAACTGTTTTGTTGTACAAATCAACTCTTGCAACACTCCATACAGAATCACTAAACCAACTAGAACTTAAATCTGTATTTGCATAAGGAACATACCCTATTCCATTTCCCACATAAAACCATCCATTAGAAGCTACATTAAATCCTAACAAATCTGATAAATTATAATCGTAAGAGGTATCATATTCACCATTGCTAATTTTTAAAATGTGTGTTTCATATGTGTTATCAGGCACTGAAATAATTTGATACACATCACCAAGCTCATCAGTGTAAGCAACTGGTGTTCTGTAGCCATTCGTGGAACCTTGAGCAATATCCGTTGCTATAATTTTTGGATTTGTTAAAGAAGGATAATCCAATACTAATGTTTCTACATTTGTATAAACTGCTCCTGGGCAACCTCTACCAGTACAAGGATTTTCAGGGCTATATGCTCCCTTACCTAGTCCATAATAAATTTTATCACCAGCTATTACCGGAGCATCTACTCTACTTATATAATTATAATGATCGTAATCCGTCCCATCAACATTGATTGTATAAGGAGCTAAATCATGATCACTTACTGGAATTGTAATATTCTCAATTGCTCCAAAAGAAAGGTTTTCTAAATCAACGCTCATCACATTCAATTGCACATCTGATCTGATGAATTTTGTAGGATCATTTTCATCAAAAACACGAACAGCGTTTGAACCGTCTGCATAATGTATAGAAGCTGAGCTTTCACTTGCTTTGGTCCACCTTGGATAAGCTGTTCCCATGGCAAACTCCACATTTTTTTCAAATTTTTGAGTATATGTTTGAAGACCATCCACAGAAAATTTATAAATTCTTCCACCACCATAATCTAAGTTATAAACGTATTTACCATCCGCTGAAGAAAAAATTCTTGCTGTTCTTGTTGATGGCATTTCAAATCCAACTCCCGAATAATCAACAGTAACATCACTGCCAACATTTTCATGCGCCTGTGTATACACTTTAGTTTCACCTGTTGGACTCGCGGACAACGCTAAAGTAAAGTGAGTTCTTCCCTCCGATGGATCCACAACAGATTCATTCCCTAGTTGGTCGCTATCATCACAAGATGCAGCCGTAATTCCTAAAAGCATACAAGCGAGTACTGCTTTTTGAATTGTTGAAATATTAATTTGTAGGTTTTTCATAATAATATATTTAAAAAATTGTATAATTTATTTTAAAGTAAAATGCTCTTCCAGGCTTTTGTAGTGCATAATTGTCAAATACTTGTTTGTCCAAAAGGTTCCTTATATCAAAAGAAACACTGGTTTTATTACCAGGAAATAGATGTGTCAATCCCAAATCTAGAACCAATTGGGTCGGTATAATATCTTTACCCGCTCCTCCCAAAGACTCCCAATCTCTATAAAACCAATGCACATAAGCTAAATTTGCCGTAATATTCGTTTTAGAGTTTTTCTGGAACATATTTTCACCTCTGTACCTAATATTTCCATTCGCTGTAAAAAAAGGCGCGTTTCTTTCTCTGTCTCCATACCAGGCGAAAGGCAAACCATTCTCATCAAACTGGGTGTTAAATCGTGAGTTAAATAAGGATACATTTCCATTAAAATCTATTTTCCTTTTAAAGGAGTAAAAAAGGTCCAAATCAAAACCTTGACTGATATAATTGTCATCATTAATAAACTCAGTGGTTTCATCTGTACTATCTTCACGAACATTCAATTTTATTTTATCCTTGGTGTCTCTTAAAAATGTGTTTAGTTTTATACTAAAATCATGAACGCCCAACGAATAAACTCCTAAGGTACATCCCAGATTGATGTTCAAACTTTGTTCTGGTTTTAAATTATAATTGGGTTCTAAACTTTCTGCTAAATTCCCAAAAAGCTCCCCTGCTACTGGCATTCGAAATGTATTCTCCGCTGAAGTTTGTATTAATATTTTTGGTGAGATTTTATATGCTACTGTAAAACCATAACCATTGGCATCAACAGATCTATCGGTTTGATTATATACTACTGGATCGTTCCCTTCTTTTTTATATTCAATAATTTCAATATTTTGATGAAACCTTTTGTAAAAAACAGAACTAGTTAATTTATTTTGAAAAGAGGTATTGGTATACCCAACTCCTAAAATATTTTTTTTAGTAAATCGAATATCCTCTTTATCTCTAATATCCACATGGCGTAATGGATCTTTTGAGTCCCTTTCAAATCGATTGTACATATGATTGGTTGCCAATTTATTTTGTAAATCGAATGCATAAGAAAGATTTACTCTAGCTAAAAGAATCTCTTCATTACTAGTTTGCAGGGTAGGATTTCCAGCCTCTGCACCAGAAGCGTATTCATAATATCCATTGGGTTTTCCATCCTTATCGTATTTAACTTTCTTTTTGCCATCCCAATCATATATATAGGGAATGGTATCTACTATGTTTCTTGTTAACCTAGAGTAGGAAGAAAACATATCTGCTTTCAGTTTTTTTGCGCCTAAGAAGGTTTGATCTTTATACGAAAGACTTACTAACTTGGTATCTTGATTATAATTTCTATTTCCGTAAACCGACTCCATCGTTGCGCCATGTTGAATTTCTTTATCCAATTCTGAATATATAAATCCAATCAAAAATTCATCAGCCCATGATTTATCTACAATACCTGCCTCAGCTTTCACTCCATAGGACAAGTAAGCATCATGAAATCTTGTTGCTTTTAAATATGTAATATCACCCGTAGTAGGGGTAGTAGTATATACTTGATTCCCCCATACTTTATAATTATTATCTGAGTAATTGTAAAAACTTGATCCTCTAAAAACAAAACCCGTTTTCGGATTATGATAATTTCCAGCAATACTAAATTGATGTGTATTAAAAGATCCAGCGGAGTAAGATGTAAATAATTTATTTTTACTTCCTGTTTTTTTCAACACAACATTGATAGCTCCCCCAAGCGCATCACCAGAAAGTTCAATAGATACAACTCCCTTATATACCTCAATACGTTCAATTAAATTTGTAGGAATACTGGCTAGTGAAAAAGAAGGTCCAAAGGATTCTATGGGTGTGCCATCAATAAAAACTCGAATAGCATTTCCTGATAACCCATTGATATTAAAATTCATTCTTGATCCTATACCTCCACTTTGACGAACTCTAACTCCTGAAGATCTATCCAATACATCTGAAGTCTGAATAGACTGTAACTCAGCCGATTTTGTACTGATCGCATTTACAGCATATCCTCTACTTTCAATTTGTGCTTCCTTAGACTTACCAATAACTAAAACCTCAGTGAGTTCATTTTCTTCATTGAACCCAAAAGTATGGTCTAAAATAATAGGGTCTTTTCCTACCTCAACATTTACCTTTTCTGGATCTTTACCGTAATATTGAAAATACACTATGTTAGAACCCTGTTTTAAGCCTGTCAATTTAAACTTCCCCTCATCATCGGTATACGAATACACAGGAGATTTTGAAACGAAAACAGAGGCTAGTTGAACTGGCTTTCCATTCTTGAAATTCACAACCCCAGTAAGTGTCGCATTCTGAGCTGAACTTATCGCTGAAATCAAGAAAAATAATATGTAGTAATAATAATTCATCTAATTGCCGTTATGCTATCAGGTTGTAATTAGTGCGTTTTCAATATTCAAGGAAAATTTATTTTGGCATCATACGAACATATCGGATAAAACCATTTCCTTCCATTTTTGATTGAATCGTTTCTGTTGTCAGTTCATAGGATACATCATCCATGTAGTATTCATCATCCTCTACCGATGTTTCGATGCGTATTTTATACCCCGCATTGATAACGGCATCTTCAAGTGAAAAAGAAACTACTTGTCTTTTCCCTCCTGACAAGGTTGCCCCTGTGATTGCATCGATTTCTTCATTTTTAGATTTTTGAAAAGCCCACCAGTGATCTACTTCTGGATACCATTCTTTATCATCTCCAAATACTTGTAACGTTTTGGCATAAGAACCATCTGGGTTTATTAATGAAATAACAATGTAGGCCCCTTCTCCTGAATAATTCTTCATTTGAATCATACATTTGTAAAGACTCGTTTTTTTCGTAGAAAAAGCTAGAATAGAGATTAATGTAAAGAGTATTAAAACTGTTTTTTTCATTCCTTTTATTTTAAAATTTTAATTTCTTTTGAATTCAGCTGCTCATTTTCTTTTGCTAACTGATATCCGGTTTCATCAAAATCTGTTCGGATAGATTTATCAGCTCCAAGAGACAGCAAATAATCAATGGTTTTCATATTGGTAGCACTCATCACTGCAATATGCAAAGCTGTTAGTCCATCTGTATTTTTTACATTGATATCAACTCCTAAATTGCTTACAGTTTTTAATAACTTTTCGTTATTTTTTTCCGCTGCCAAGTGATATAAAGTATTCCCATTCTTTTGCGCTGCTGCAATATCAAAACCATTATTTTTAAGTAGGTCTAATTTTATTTTGAAATCCTTTGAATTTCTCCTATTCAAAGTCCTAAATAAATGATAAACTATATTATTGCCTTTGGCATCAATTACATTGATATCTGCCTTTTGATCCAATAGATATTGGATTACTTTGGGATTATTTCCCATAGATTTGGTCAAACATGTCTCTCCCTCGTTATTTTTATGATTGATAGATTTGGTATTTTCCTCCAACCAAGTAACTACCTTAAGAGAGTTTCGTTCCGCAGCCTTTATCAATGGATTATTTCCTTTAGAATCCACTTGATCTACAGATACCCCTTTTGATTTAAAAAACTCAAAAGAAGCAATGTCTTTATTTCCTGATGAAAGATTATGAATGGCATTTATACCATCATTATTGGTAATATTTGCCTCAACACCAAGTGATTCTAAAAACTTAAATTTCTCTAAGGATTGGTATCCTTTTCTTGAACCCATTGTTGCGAAAAGCATGGCATTCCCTCCGTTTTTGTTCGGTTTGTTATAAGGTAAACCTCGAGAAATTAACTCTTGTAACACTTGTTGATTTCCTCCTTTTGCTGCATAATTAAAAGCTCCATTTCCTAGATCATCTGTATCAGTTAGTAAGGCTCCCTCAGAAATAAAATATGCTACAAGAGAAAAATCTTTAACGCTTGTAAAAGCTAATAAAAGTCCATTTGCGCCATGGCCATCTTTATCGGTTTTGATATCTATTCCTGCATCAACCAATAATTTGTAAACCTCAATATTAGTTTGACCAGCAGAAGCGGCAAAGGTCAAAGGAGAAAATTGATGAGAATCCTTTACGTTCACAGATGCCTTCTTTTCTATCAAGTTTTCAATCAATGCAACATTTCCGGAATAAGCCGCCCAAAAAATATAAGTTCTTTTGTCATGCGTTCTTTTATCAATTCCATTCCCATCAAAAGAGAGCAGATATTCTATAGTTTCTAAGGGTGCATTCCCAAAAATTGACTTAACAACTGCATCGAAATTATTTTCATCAAATTCAGTTATATCATTTCCTTTCTTAATCGCTTGTTTTACCGCTGAAATTGTAGTTTCTGGCGACCAAAAAGATCTATCCAAAAAAACATTATTATTTTGTGAACTTAAACTCAAAGTGTATGCCCATAAAAGCAAAACTGTTATCTTAATTTTCATTTACCTGTATTTTTATTCAATATTTTTTGAACTCTGCTCCTCTATTGAGCTAACATTCTTACATAACTGATGTAACCAATACCTTCAATTTTTTGATTCAATTCTTGACTAGTTGTCAATTCTATTTGAATATCTTTTTCGAAATAATCATTGTCCTCAACAACTGTTTCAAACCGTAACTTGAAACCTTTTTCAAAAGCATCTTTAGGAATCTTAATATTCGTAACAACGCGTTTTCCTGACCCCACCGTTGCCCCAGAGATTGCATCAATATTTGGTCGGTACTTTCCATAAAATTGCCACCAAGATGGAATCTCTGAAAACCACTCGTTATCATCTCCCTGGACATAAAGAGTTTTTACATAATTATTTTCATTATCCAACAATGAAATCACTATGTAGGCTGGCTCTCCTTCATATTTATTCATCTGAATCATGCATTTTACAGGAGTCGTTTCATTTAAAGCGTTAAAACTAACCACCGTGAAAAACAAGACAAAAAGAACCGTGAAAATTTTCAAGAGCTTCATGAAGAATTATTTTACAAATGATTCGATAATTTGATTGATTTCTTCTTCGCTACTTACTTCTTCTTTGAATAGATGTTTATACAAAGCCTTGTTATCAACTTTGCTTCTTAAGTTCAAATCTCTATTTCTAGCGTAAACTTCGTTCCATTTTGCTCTTACTATTCCCCATTTAGAAGTATTTTCTTTCCACCATTTGGCAGCAGCCTCACATCTACTATCGTCAATTCTTACATAGGTATTATAGCCCTTCTCTTTTGCTAATACGACATCCTCTTTTCCTTTAGCTCTAATCAACTTTGAGTTATCTTGATCATGTAACCAACCATATTCCGTAATTTCATGACGATTCCCACGCATTGTTACATTATAGTCACTTCTTTTGGTGTATTCTCTTCGTGGTAAGGGTGCAGATGTAGTATTCTCCCAATAACTTTTCCCATCTACATGAACCCATGTTGCCGTACCTTCATATCTTGGACTATCATCAACTTGATAAACTTTTTGAGTCCATTGTTTGGATACATCCTTGTTTGATTTTTGTTCAAAAAGCCAAGTATTATCTCCATTGAAACTGTATAAATCATTGTTCTCATACAACCAATCTTGCCTCCAATGTTTAACTATATGAGGATCTGATGGATTTCCTACTTGCAAAAGATGTTGAATAGAAATTTTATTTTTTTCATCTGTAACTAAACCTGCCCATTCAATAGCTGTTGCCACCTTATCCTCAGATGCATGATATAAAGAATCTTCGCTGTATTCAAAAGTTTCAGTAAAATTAAAAGTTACTTCAAAACACCCACACATTTCCTTAATCGCATTCTGATCCTTTTTCTTTTTTGACTGTGCATTTGTGACAACTGTAGTTCCAAGAAACAACAGCATTAAAATCTTTTTAATCGTATTCATTTTTATTTATTTTTATTAAGTCTAAATAATATTTAGATGCAAAAATACATGAATACAGGACTTTCAAACTTTCGAATACGGAAATTATTTTTACCAATTCGGAAAAATAACTCAAACTCTTATTTTTAATTAGTTTAAATTAATACTTTTGCCGTGACTTATGATGAGTAATGATTTAGATTTTTTTTTAGCCACTGAAACTTCCTCTAGACTAAATAATTCAAAAGAAGAATTTGGTTTAAAAAAGGAAGCGTATATCTATGTGCACAACAACATTAAAGGTCTTTTCAAGAGCATCGAATTCAATACATGGAGAATTCAACGACACACGCTTGAAGAAATTAAAAATTTAGATACAGCATTGGTTTTGAATAAAAAGCATAAATATTTTATTCTAAATGTATCTAATTCTACCGCTCTTACATGGACTGTTGAAAATCAAGCCCAAGAACTCTCTCAAAAAACTGGAATATTCATAAACAATCCGTTAAAGTCATTTAGAATAGGTACTACACTAACAGAGACTAAGATTATTATTTTTGAGTTAAAAGAAGCCTATTTCAAACAGAGTATATTTAATGAAAGTCTTCAACATCACATTACCTCTACTCTAAATTCTCAAGACAGATTCACTTTTAACGTTGACGCTAAAAAAGAAGCAATACTCAAAGAAATTTTCGACCAAAATTCTCTTGGCTTGTGTCAGTTGATGAGCTTGAATAATAAAATATTTGAATTTTTAGCGTCTGTAATCAACTTTTCATCTGTTCAAAAGAAAGAAAATAAAAAGCATCCGTATCATTTGCAATTGGAAAAGGTTACCAAGCAAATAAAAAATAATTTAGAAATTCAATTTTCGATTGAAACCCTATCTAAAACGGCGGGTTTAAATACGTCATATCTAAAAAAATATTTTAAAGAAGCTTACGGGATCACCATTTTTGAATATTCTCAAAAGAAACGAATCAAATATGCGAAAAAACTCTTGAAAAAATCGACGCATAGCATCGCTACCATAGCAGAGAAAGTCGGCTACCAACAAAGCGCACATTTTTCACATGCCTTTAAAAGAAATACCGGACTTTCCCCAAATCAATACAGAAAAGAGAGTTTATTACAAACTACTCTTCCGTAGTACCCCACTCTGTTTTCTGAGGCTTTCTTGAGCCTTCGTACATATCGTATCTTACAAAACGACAATCCAAATCTCCATTTTTTAATGGAATTCTTTTCGATGTTCGCAAACCAACATGTTTCAATGCTTGTAAATCAGAAGTAATAAACCATGCTGTTGAACCTGGATATCCAAATTTCAATGTATCTCCAATATTTTTATAAAAGCCTTCTAAATCGGCTAATTCCAAACGTTCTCCGTAAGGTGGATTGAACATTATAGTCGTCTTTCCAAAAACTTCTTTTTTTGAGTTAAAAAAGTTCACATGATGCACTGCTGCAAAATCAGCTAAATTCGCATTTTCAATATTTTCATTTGCCTTCCTTACCGCTGAAGGCGCCTTATCAAATCCCATTATTTTATAATGTGGACTACTAATTTTTTTCAATAAGGAATCCTGGATAATAAAATACAAGTCTTCATCATAATCCAACCAATTTTCAAAAGCAAAATGTTTCCTGTTTATATTGGCAGGAATTCTACAAGCTATCATCGTAGCCTCAATCAAAATAGTACCAGATCCACACATAGGATCAATAAAATTTTCTTCTCCTGTATATCCGGATAACAAAACCAATCCTGCTGCTAATACCTCATTAATAGGAGCAATATTGGTTGAGCTTCTATACCCTCTTTTATGTAATGAATCTCCAGAACTATCAAGAGAAACAGTACATAGGTCATTCTTTATATGTACATGAATTTTTAGATTCGGGTATTTTAAATCTACATTTGGTCTTTTACTATATTTATGACGGTAGTAATCTGCTATGGCATCTTTAGACTTTAAAGAAATATAATGCGAGTTTGTGGTAAAATTTCTTGAATTCACAACTGCACCAATAGAAAAAGTACCTTCTACTGACAAATATTTTTCCCATTCAATTTTTTGAAGACTTTTATAAAGGTCATCTTCATTTCTAACTCTAAATTTTCTAATGGGTTTTAAGATTCGTATGGCAGTTCGTAAAGCAATATTAGCCTTATACATAAAACCTTTATCTCCTCTAAAACTAACACTTCTATTGGCTATTTCAACATCTTGTGCACCAAGATCTTTCAATTCCTTTGCCAATACTTCCTCTAAACCAAACATGGTTGTAGCAACCATTTTAAAATTATTCTCCATTTTGTACTATTGAATTGCAAAAGTACGGAATTCTAAAGCTATTGCATCCAACTTCATCACTTAGATAAAAGAAAAAAACAGCCAACTGTAAGAAGCCCTTCAGCTGACTGTTTTTATACCTTTAAAAAGTATAACCTAAGTGTACTGTTAAAAACATGGTAAGCGGTGCAATGTCATAACTTTCTCCTTCAATTGTATTATCACCAGCTATTTTTGCAGTATAACCAACACCTCCCCATGGTTTTATATAAAAATTGTTATTAAATGGCATAAACGAATACCCTACATAAGGCATCACTAATACATTAGAAAAATTAGAGGTCTCCATATAATGATCGTTTTCCAATCTAAATTCTTGAATACTTAATTGTCCACCAATAAACCATTTTTTATGAACCTCTGAAAAATAATATTCTTCAAATAGTCCATATCCTAAATTTATTCGAGCCTTCCATCCTTTACCTTTATTCATCTCATTTAAATCAACAAATACATCTGGTAAATCCATCGCATAGACTCCTGCTCCAAATAAATGATGTTCGCTATTTTTAGGTTGTAATCTGAGATGAAAACTATAACCATTAAATAAAAAGGTAGCAGGATCCACCTCTATGCTAATTTTAGTTTTTTTTGTATTCTGATTCTGAGCTTTTACAGCTTTAGTACCAACTAAGAAAAATATTGCTAGTAGTACCGTTAATTTAATAGTTTTCATTTTAATTTATTTTTAATTATACTATATATTTATTATATTTAGTTTGGGGTAAAAATTTTTACGACATATCTTGCAATACTTCCGCTATTGATTTCGCACCTAAACTGAGTTTCATTTGCTTTTCAGCTTGCTGTAAAACTCCTGTAATTGACTTTTGAGCTTTGTCTGGTCTCTTACCCTCTGCCAAGATATTATAAGATGTTTGAAATAGCGTTTTACCTCCTTCTGTTGCTTCCAGGATATCTAATACCGTTATCGACTTTGGATCTTTTAATAGCCTTACTCCACCGCTTTTACCTTCTTTTGTTTCAATGATACCTGCTAAGGTCAAGCTTTGCATTATTTTAACCAATGTTGGTCTAGGAATATTTAATATTTCTGAAATAGATTTCGTTGAAAGAAACTCAAACTGACCTTGTCGAATTTTATCCGCAATAAAAATTACAACCAAAACAGCTTTAGAAAAAGACAACGAATAAGACATACTTAATATACTTTATATTTAGTTACAAATATAGACTAAAATCTATTCCTACAAAATAAAAAACAAAAAAAATCTCTAACCTTTCGATTAGAGACTTTTATTATGCTTATTTCAGTAAAACTTACACTTCGCTTTCCGGTGCTAATTCAATTTCCAAACCATCCATTTCAGGAGTAATATGTAATTGACATCCCAAACGACTGTTGTCTTCTACGTAAAATGCTTGATCCAACATATCTTCTTCAGCATCTCCCATTTCAGGTAATTCATGTTCAGACTTTACATAGCATTGACAAGAAGCACACATGGCCATACCACCACAAGTACCTTCTACAGGTAACTCATATGCTTTACACAATTCCATGATATTCATCCCCATATCTGTTGGAGCATCTAATTCATGAACTACACCTTCTCTATCCGTAATTTTTACTTTAATATCTGACATTTTGTTATTCTATAGTTTTAACAACTGCTTTTTTAGCTTCTTTCTTTTCCCCATCAAATCCTGTAACTCCATTTACGGTAGTATACTTCATTACATATCTCTTTCCTGGGTTGATAATGTTATAAGCAAATTGAACTGCAATTGTAGCCTCATGGAAACCACTCAAAATCAATTTCAATTTTCCTGGGTATGTATTCACATCTCCAATAGCAAAAATTCCTGGGATGTTTGTTCCATAATCCAATGCATTATTTACAACAATCGCATTTTTCTCAATTTCTAATCCCCAATCAGCAATAGGTCCTAATTTTGGAGACAATCCAAATAAAGGTATAAAGTGATCACATTCTTTAACACTTTCACCTTCTGTTTTGTGCTTAATCATAACTGATTCAACTTTGTCTGCTCCGTGAATTTCTTTCACCTCAGCATCAGTAATCAAGTTTATTTTTCCTTCCTTAGACAATTCAGCAACTTTCTCTACTGAATCCAAAGCACCACGGAAATCTTTTCTTCTGTGTACCAATGAAACTTCAGAAGCTACATCCGCTAAGAAAATAGCCCAATCCAAGGCAGAATCTCCACCACCTGAAATTACAACTCGTTTACCTCTATAAATTTCAGGATCTTTAATAATGTATTCAACACCTTTATCTTCGTAGTTTACGATTTCTTTGATAGGCGGCTTTCTAGGCTCAAAAGATCCCAATCCACCAGCGATAAACACTGTTGGTGCATGATGTTTTGTTCCTTTGTTTGTAGTTACAACAAATGTTCCATCGTCTAACTTCTCAATAGTATCCGCTCGTTCACCTAATGTATAAGTTGGCTCAAATGGAGCAATTTGCTCTGCTAAGTTTTTTACCAAATCACCCGCTAAAATTTCTGGATAAGCAGGAATATCATATATAGGTTTCTTTGGATAAATTTCTGTACACTGACCACCTGGTTCAGCTAGAGCATCAATTAAATGACAACGTAATTTTAATAATCCCGCTTCAAATACGGCGAACATTCCAACTGGCCCGGCCCCAATTATTAATATATCTGTTTCGATCATCTTGTAATTATTTTAATTTATTTGGTTTTGCAAAAATCGTAATAAAATACTATTTCGCCTTATACTAATTCAATTATTTCTTCTTCGCTACCAATCCTTTGGTAAATTCGTTCAAAGCTTCCACTTTTTCTTCAAAATCTCCTTTGATAGTTTTTCTGTATTCATTTAAATTCTCTGCCAATTCATTAATATCAGCAGGAATCACTTCTTCAAAAAATTGTCTCAAACGCTTCGCCATTGTTGGTGACTTACCATTTGTTGAAATTGCAATTTTTACGTTTCCTTTCGTTACAATTCCTCCCATATAAAAATCACAAAATGGAGGATTATCCGCCAGATTTACAAGAATATTTCTTTGCTTACAATCTGAATGTACTTGTTTGTTTACTTCTTCTAAATCTGTTGTTGCAATTACAATATGTTTGTTTTCTAAAAAACGCACATCATAAGGTTGCTCAAACATTTCAATCCCATGCTTATTTGCCAAAGCAATTGTTTCTTCTCGAAACATAGGTGAAACCATTTGAACTTTCGCATCTGGACTAGACTTCAATAAAAAAGTTAACTTCTCTAAAGCCACATTACCACCACCAACTATTAAAGTATTAAGCTCGGTAACTTTTAAAAAAACAGGATATAATTGATTTTGCATTACAATGATTTTCCTTTTTGATTTAACAATTGACTATATAAAACTTCACTTTCTTTTACGGTCTCCCCTACAACAATTATAGATGGATTGGATAAACCTTTTTCATTTACAATATTCAAAATTGTATCAATGGTACCCACTGCCAAACGTTCTTGCGATTTGGTTCCATTTTCAATAATAGCAACAGGAATTGTATTTTTCCCTTTTGCCTTGAACATGTTCACTATATTTTCAAGCTTACTCATCCCCATCAATATAACGATGGTTGTATTAGAATTAGCAGCTGCCTCAATGTCTTCACTTAACTTTAAATCAGAGCGTGTACCTGTAATCACACGAAAACTTTCATTTACACCTCTCTGTGTTAAAGAAATTCCAAAACTAGCTGGTGCTGCAATTGCTGAAGTTACTCCTGAAACAATATCTATTTCTATTCCGTGTTGAATTACAAATTTCAATTCCTCAGAACCACGTCCAAAAATAAAAGGATCTCCTCCTTTTAATCTTACCACATGCTTTCCTTTCAAAGCATGTTCAACAATTAATTCTTGTATTTTTTCTTGAATAAACTTATGCATTCCTTTTCGTTTTCCAACAAAAATTTTCTCTGCATTTTCAGCATAATCCAATAACTTTTCATTAGCCAAAGCATCGTATAAAACTACATCTGCTTCACGCAAAGCTCTTACTCCTTTTAAAGTAATTAGCTCTGGATCTCCAGGGCCTGCTCCTACTAATGTTAATTTTGGTTGCTTATTCATTCTTTTTATTTTAAAAATTAGGAGCTGCAAAAATAACAACTCCTAATTCAAAATAGCTATTATGCTTCAACTAATTCTTGTTCTCTGTATTGATCTACCAAAGTGTAAAACTTTTCAGCATCTGCTAAATATTTAGCAGCAAACTCAACTGAAGCTTCATTTTGGTTTATTTGATAAATAAAAGTCTCAAAATCAGTATCCAATTTAATTTTACCTGTTGCAACGAAAACTTCGTTGAAATCAGAAATAATTTTATTGTGCGTATTTGTTTTCTTTCCTTCTGCTGTTAATAAAGCTTTCGCTGTATTCACAATTGAACTATATGCATAATAAATACCATCAGATAATTTTCCTTCTGCTAAAGATGCCTTAGCATTATCAATTTTTTCTTTACTGTCGAACAATAAAGTTGCAATCAAATCAATAACAACACCAGCACATTCTCCAATACCTACGGCTTTCTCATACTTCTCTTCATTACCCCAGTCAATAAAATCAGACTCTTCTAAATTAGAAACATCAGATAATGGCTTTAAGAAATCATAAAAATACTTTTCTCCTTGTTTCAGGTAATAGTTGATAAAGTCTTTTCCATCAGCATTCGCAATAAAATCATTTAAGATCAAACGCAATGATTCTGGACCTCTTTTAGAAGGTATTTTAATTACTTTATCAGAAATACGTCCTTTTCCATCTTTTAAGATTCCTCCTCCTAATAAAATTTGTAAAGCAGGAGCAACTAATTTCCCAGACTTCACAGACATTCCTTGGTAACCAATGTTTGCCATATTGTGTTGACCACAAGCATTCATACAACCAGAAATTTTGATCATTAAATCTTTGTCATCTGCAAATTGTGGGTATTCTGCTCGTAATACTTTCCCTAGTTCATCAGCAATACCTGTTGAAGAAGCAATACCTAAGTTACATGTATCCGTTCCTGGACAAGCCGTAACATCTTGAATAGATTCGTATCCTAAATCTACCATTCCTAATTTCCCTAATTCTTGGAAAAAGAATGGTAATAAATCTTCACGTACGTGACGAATTAATATATTTTGACGTAATGAGAAACGCAATTCGTCTCCTGCGTAATTCTTAATCAAATCAGCTAAAATTCTAGCTTCTTTCGTATAAAAATCTCCAATATTTACTTTTACTCCAATTGCAAATAATCCTTCTTGTTTTTGCTCAATTACGTTAGAAGCTTTCCATGCATTAAATGCTGCTTGGTCTACGGTAACTTCTGGAGCTACAATTCCTGAAACATCTGGTGTATCAAATCCTTCTGCAGAAATTTCTACAGTTTGATTAGACAATGCTTTTGTCTCTAATGCTACTATTTCATTAAATTTTTCCAATCCAACATCTTTGATGAAGAATTTCAAACGAGCTTTTGCTCTTTTAGAACGCTCTCCGTATCTATCAAAAACACGCAAAATAGACTCCATGTAAGGAATAATTTTGTTTGTTTCTAAGAAATCAAAAGCTACATCAGCAAAACGAGGCTGAGAACCTAATCCTCCACCTAACATTACTTTAAATCCTCTTACTTCTTCACCGTTGATTACTTTCGTTTTTGCGATAAAACCTATATCATGCATAAAACTTAAAGCAGTATCATCATCCGTTCCAGAGAAAGAAACTTTGAATTTACGTCCTAACTCTTGACAAATAGGATTTCTTAAAAAGAATTGGAATACAGCATGTGCATATGGAGAAACATCAAAAGGCTCATTTTTGTCAATTCCTGCAGTTTCAGAAGCTGTAACGTTTCTTACTGCATTTCCACAAGCCTCACGTAAAGTAATATCACTCTTTTCTAATTCAGCCCATAACTCTGGAGTTCTATCCAAACTTACGTAATGAATTTGAATATCTTGACGTGTTGTAATATGTAAACGACCTCTTGAATACTCATCAGATACATCAGAAATCCTGTGCAATTGATCACTTGTAACTTTACCATAAGGTAATTTGATACGTATCATTTGAACACCAAACTGACGTTGTCCGTATACTCCACGAGCCAAACGTAAACTTCTAAATTTTTCTTCATCAATTCTTCCTTCATGAAACAATTGAATTTTATCTGCCAAATCGATGATATCTTTCTCAACGATAGGATTTTCTATTTCTGATCTAAAACTTTGCATCTCGTGTTATATTTATTGGATAAAACCTACTCCTGAGGTATTGTTAGTTTGTGCATCTATTAAAATGAATGACCCATTTGCTTTATTATCAGCATATGCATCATAAAATAAAGGTTTGGCTAATTTTATAGATACCTCTCCTATTTCATTAATTGCTAATTTTGATGCAGAATCATCTTTTCCTGTAAAATCAGTTTTGATCACAGATTTAACGTCTCCAATCTTTGCAACTACTCTATTGGCACCATGTTGAATTAAATACTTCGTTCCTGGCACCAAATTTTTAGCATCCATCCAACAGATTTTTGCTTCAATTTGTTTTGCTTCTTTTGGCAACTCAGAAGATTTCACTAATAAATCTCCTCTCGAAATATTGATATCATTTTCTAAAGTAATATTTACAGAAGAACCTCTTTCTGCTTTATCAAAAGTCTTATCGAAATGGTAAATTTCTTTAATTTTAGAAGATGTTTTTGATGGTAAAACTGTTACCTCATCACCAACACTTAAAGAACCTCCATACAATTTACCTGCATACCCTCTAAAGTCATGAAATTCTTCAGTTTTAGGACGAATCACAGTTTGAATAGGCAAACGTGCTTGTGAAACTTCATAAACATCCTGAGCATCTAAAGCTTCCAAGTGCTCCAACATAGTTTCACCATCATACCAAGGAGTTTGATCTGATTTATTCACCACATTATCTCCTTTTAAAGCACTTACTGGAATAAACGTAATGTTCTGTCCTTTGTAATCTGCCTTTTCTGCCAAAGAAGAAATCTCTGCCTTGATGGCATTAAATTTTTCCTCAGAAAAATCTACCAAATCCATTTTATTTACAGCCACAACGATATCCTTAACTTTTAATAAGTTATTGATAAAGAAATGACGGTATGTTTGTTCAATTGCTCCTTTACGCGCATCAACTAAAATAATTGCCGCTTGCGATGTAGATGCACCTGTTACCATGTTTCTTGTATACTCAACATGTCCAGGAGTATCTGCGATGATATAACTCTTTTTCGCTGTTGAAAAATAAATATGAGCTACATCAATTGTAATTCCTTGTTCTCTCTCAGCAACCAATCCATCAGTAGCCAAAGAAAAATCTAAATAATCAAATCCTTTTTGCTTACTACTTCGCTCAATTGCTTCTAATTTATCATCAGTCAATGATTTCGTATCATATAGAATACGACCGATAAGGGTACTTTTCCCATCATCTACACTTCCCGCTGTTGCTATTTTTAAAACTTCCATTTTAATTTCGTATCTGGTAGTTGGTATCTAGTAGCTAGACCATTTCCTAAAATTTTTAATTTATTTATTAACCGAATCTTCGTTACATTAGAATCTAGATACTAATGTAGTATTACGAATTCTAGAAATATCCTTGTTGTTTACGTTTCTCCATAGCAGCTTCAGATCGCTTATCATCAATACGCGCTCCTCTTTCTGAAATAGAAGAATCTCTAATTTCCTCAACAACTTTTGCAATGTCTACAGCATCAGACAAAACAGCTGCCGTACAACTCATATCTCCTACAGTTCTAAAACGAACCATTCTTTCAACAACTTCCTCATCTTCTTCTCTATACACAACGGCATCATCTGCTGTCCAAATCATTCCATCTCTCACAAAAGTTTTACGTTTATGAGCAAAATAAATAGAAGGGATCTCAATTTCTTCCTTTTCTATATAAGACCAAACATCTAATTCTGTCCAGTTTGAAATAGGAAATACACGAACATTTTGTCCTAAATCAATTTTCCCATTTAAAATATCAAACAACTCTGGTCGTTGGTTTCTTTCATCCCATCCACCAAAATCATCTCTTACAGAAAAGATACGTTCTTTGGCTCTTGCTTTTTCCTCATCTCTACGAGCACCACCAATAGCGGCATCAAAACCAAACTCTTCTAAGGCATCTAATAAAGTTTCTGTTTGCAACATATTTCTACTTGCATACTTTCCAGACTCTTCCTGAACTTTTCCTGAATCAATATTATCTTGCACATTGCGCACAATAAGCTCTACCCCTAAATCTTTACATAACTTATCTCGAAAATCAATAGTTTCCTGAAAATTATGCCCTGTGTCAACATGCAAGAATGGGAATGGTATTTTTGCTGGATAGAAGGCCTTCTGTGCCAACCTTACCAAAGTAATCGAATCTTTACCTCCTGAAAACAACAACACAGGTTTCTCAAACTGTGCCGCTACCTCTCTCATGATGTAGATAGCTTCGTTTTCTAAAGCGTTAGAATTTAATATTGTACTCATTATATTTATTTTATTTCGTGTAACTAAATTTTAAAAAGAATTAAGCGTGTAATCCACACTCTCTATTCCCCAATACTTTTGTCGGATCAAAGTATTTATGCTCATTTGGAATTCCGTTTTCCTCGTTGTATGCATCTAATTGTTCATCAGACCAATCGTAAAAAGGACTTACTTTGATAACACCATCCGCACCCTGAGAAACAATATCTATACTATCTCTAAATGCAGTTTGACCTTTTCTCAAGTTGGTAAACCATAAATCAGGTTGATGCTCAGCCATTGCTCTTTTAAAAGGCTCTAACTTTACTTGTTCTGTAAATACCTTATGCATCGGATCTTCAATCTGAGGAATTCCCATCACAACATCTCTATGAGAAGACGTTTGCTGCGGTACATACAAATGAATATTCAAACTCAACTGTTCCTTTAAAGCCTCTGCATGTCTATAAGTATTAGGAGTATTATATCCTGTATCACACCAAACCACCTTTAAATCTTGCTTCTGACTCGTTGTTAAATGCAAGATAGAACCTTCATAAGGTCTGAAATTTGTAGTTATCAATGGTTTCTTTGCTGTTTCTAATCCCCATGCTACGATTTCTTGAGGTGTCTTACCTTTCAAAGAATCGTTAATTTCTTGAAGCTGTGCTTCTGTGTAAATTGTACTCATTATCTTCCCCATTTTATTGTATTCCACACTCTTTCATGAAAGAAGTATAAAATCATTTTTGTCACAAAATCAACTCCAGCAATCGCAGAAGCAGTTGAAACTTCTCCCGTAATAAACAAAGACACAATCAAAGTATCTACAGTCCCCACAACTCTCCAGCTAATCGCCTTCAATAAACTACGAATGGGCTTATCAGAAACTACAGCTTGTTGGTAGCTCTGATTCTCTTTGTTGTTTTGTAACCTATCTAGTATCATTTATTTTTTATTTCAAATATTTTAAAACCTATTACCCTATCGGATTGGTAGATTATGTCGCAAAAATAAGAACTTCATTACAACCTCACAAGTTTTTCTGTATAAATTAATCTTCAATTTCTTCAGTAACTACAGTAACGCAGCATTTACCCTACAAAAACAGTAGGTTTTAAAAAATAATTATTTTTTCAAAAATCAAAATAAAATGATTAAATTGTTATAATCTACTGAAAAAGAAAACATTAAATAAAACGCTATGATTTACCCAACCACTCCCAAAAATGAACTTGGAAGATTAAAATCTCTTACAAGTTTTCAAATTCTAGACACATTACCAGAAAAAGAATACGATAACATCACAAGAATTGCATCTGAAATTTGCCTTAGCCCAATAGCTTTAATTTCTTTAGTCTCAAAAGACAAACAATGGTTTAAATCACACCATGGACTAGATGCAACCGAAACACCAAGAGACATCGCTTTTTGCGCTCATGCAATCAACTCACCGAATGAAATCTTGATGGTACCTGATTCTAGAGTAGACCCAAGGTTCCATGACAACCCCTTGGTGCATGAAGCTCCCAATGTAGTATTTTACGCAGGGGCTCCATTAAACACTCCTGATGGTTTTTCCCTCGGTACACTCTGCGTTATTGACCACGAACCTAAACAACTTAACAAATCTCAACTAGAAGCTCTTGAGGCTTTATCACAGCAAGTTGTTAGTCAATTCCAACTAAGGAGAAGTATTAGTCTTCTCGAAGAAAAAAACAAAGAAACCGAAACGCTAAACAAACAACTTAATTCATTTGCTCATAGCCTAACCCATGATATAAAAACCCCGATAAGAGGGATTCAAACCATAGCCTCATGGCTAAAATCAGACTACCAACATGCATTAGACCAACAAGCTAATGATTGGATTGATTTGATACTTTCACGTGTTAGTTATATGGATACATTATCAACCGGCATGCTTGATTTTTCGCAAAAAACAACTGACAAAATAAAAATCACAAATTTTGACATGAGCAGTTTATTACATAGTATCAGTGAAAATTTCGATGCCAACCATTTCAAATACGAATTTATAAATGCCAATTTCAAAGTAACTCATTCAGAAATTATATTCTTAACTATTTTTCAAAACCTAATATCAAATTCCATAAAGTATTCTGACCAGGAACTTGGGCTTATAAAAATTAGCTTTCTCAAAACTGAAAAAAATCTAAAAATTAGTTATGAAGACAATGGTCCAGGAATCAACAAAGAATACCGAGAAAAAGTTTTTTTACTCTTTGAAACAATTGGTGCGAAAAACGATAATAGTGCTGGTATAGGCCTTACCACGGTAAAGACATGTATTGATAGATTAAAAGGGACGGTAAAATTAATTGATAGAAGCAATGGCTTAAGAGGGGTTCACTTTGCTATTTCAATACCTCTTTTATAGTTTACCTGTAAGATCTGCCAATGTAGTGTTTCTAAAAACCTGAAGTGTACTATCCCGTACCTGTATCATCAATTTATGAACACTACAAGCATTTTCATCAGGACAATCGTCGCATTTTTCATAAAAATTTAAACTTACGCATGGAACCATTGCGATCGGACCTTCCAAGGAACGAATTACTTCTGTCATTAAAATATCGGCTGGTTCTTTTAAAAGATAGTAACCACCTCCTTTACCTTTTTTGGAACCTAAAAGACTCGCCTTTCGCAAAGTAAGCAAGATACTTTCCAAAAATTTATGAGAAATATTTTCACTTTTCGCAATTTCTGATATTTGTACAGGGCAATTTTCCTGTCTATTCGCCAAGAAAGTCAATGCCTTTAATCCGTATTTTGTCTTTTTTGAAAGCATAAAACGAAGATAGAAATTTAATTCTATATAGCCTATAAACTTAGTAGATTACCTGCGCTCGTTAAACCGTTTGATAAAATCACTTTTAAACACTCTACCCAACGGAATGGAAATCTCCCCTTCCAAAAAAACCTGATTCCCAGATATTTTTACAATCTTAGATATATTTATCAAATAAGATTTATGAACCCTCATAAAATATTTACTGCCAAGTAATTCTTGCCAATATTTTAATGTTTCAGATGAAAGAATCTTCCTGTCATTTAAATACAACTCCGTATAATCTGAGTCTGTTAAAATGTAATGAATTTCGTCAAACTTAACTCGAATATAATCATAACCTACTTTTACAAACACCTCTGTTAATTCATCAGAATTACGTGTAAAAGAACTCGAAGAATTCAAACTTAACGCTCCACTTTTCTTAGTGGCTTTAGACACTGCTTTTACAAACCTTTGAAAAGAAAAAGGTTTCAATAAATAATCAATCACATTATATTCATAACTCTCAATAGCATAATCTTGAAAAGCTGTAGTAATAATAATTTGGGGAGAAGTGGTTAGGCTTTTTAAGAAATCCATACCAGACAACTTCGGCAAATGAATATCTAAAAACACCACATCTACCTTACCGGAATTGATTACTTCTAATGACTCCATAGCATCAGCATGACAACCTATCAAGGTCATCGAACCTATATCCGAAATATATTTCTTCAATATTCTTTGAGCCGGTAACTGATCTTCAATGATGATACAATTCATATTTCAACTAATCTTTCAATTCAATTGTTAAATCTACCGAATAACCCTGATTATCCGATTCAATATTCAAACTATGACGATTTGGATACACCAATTCTAAACGTTTCTTAACATTCAACAAACCAATTCCACTACCTAAATCATGAGTGTTACTAACATCTAAAAAGGTGTTTTTACACTTGAAATTAAGTACTCCTTTTTCATCTATTTTCAAATCTATATCAATTTCGATAGCATTCGTTTGACTTGATGAGCTATGCTTGAATGCATTTTCAACGAACACAGTCAATATCAATGGCGAAATAACAAAACTTCCCATTTCTTCTTTCACTCTCAAACTTACTTCTCCTCTCCCTTCTATTTGAAGTTTACTCAGATTCACATAATGTTCTAAATGATGAATCTCTTTCTCTAAAGGAACAAATCGTTCTTTACACTCATACAACATATATCGTAAAACAGATGAAAGCTCTAAAATTCTCTCTGGTGTTTTGGGCGATTCCATTACTGCATAAGAATACAAGTTGTTTATATTATTAAACAAAAAATGTGGATTTATTTGCGACTTCAAATACAACAATTCACTTTCTTTCACAGAGTTTTTCAACTCCAAAACCTCACGTTGTTTTACCAAAGCATCCCATGCAAATTTAAAACCTACCAGAATAGAAATTGTTGGTAAAACTCCTAACAACGTATAAAAAATCTTAGAAAATTTCCTACCTCGTGTCTCTGGATAAAAAATCTTTTCTAAAACAAACTCCTCAACCAAAATTACGATTATCAAAACCGAGACTACAGCAATGACCAACTCCCAATACTTGTTTTTATAAAGAAACTTAGGCAGAAACACATAGTTGATTACAAATGCCGCAAAAACCAAATTCAAATAAAAGTAAAACTGCTTAAAATCAATACCCTCGATTCTTTTGTCATACGCAAAAAACACAAAAACCATAACATGCAAAAACAATTGAAAAATCAATTCTTTAAACCTTGAGTGAGAAAAGTGTTTTATAATCTTCATGATTTAAAATTAAACAAAATATCACTCACACAAGCATTTGAATAGTTAATCAACAACACACACACCTTAAACTACTAATTTACAGAGCTAAACGACAATTTGCTGTTTAACCTAAAACTTTGGTCGTTTGCCAAAAAAAACTTTTGCGATACAGATCTTATGGTTTAATTTGTTTCAACACAATCTAACCCATATTTTATATTAACAAAAATGGTTCCGAATGAAGATTAAGATTATTTTGATGGCAACACTACTACTCTCGGCTAGTTTTTCGCAAGCACAATACAAGAAAACTGAGATTCATGGAACAATTATAGAAAAAGACAATAGGCTTGCCATACCCTACGCAAGTATCGTACTCTACAATCTAGACACAAATGAAAAATCTGGAACAACTACGGATATGAATGGTGCTTTTAGCATCAACACCACCTATTCTAACTTTGAATTAGAAGTTAGTATTATGGGATACCAAACCAAAACTATTTCAAAATTAAAAAATTCAAATAGAGTGTTAAATCTTGGTAGTATTGAAATACATCCCGAAAACAAAAAACTTGACGAGGTAATTGTTAGAGCGGAAGTTTCAAAAACTGTATTCAAATTAGATAAAAGAGTTTTTAATGTAGGTAAAGATATTAGTAGTTCAGGAGCAAGCGCCCTAGAAGCCCTCAATAACGTTCCTTCTGTTAATGTTAATATTGAAGGCGAAATAAGTCTTCGCGGTAGTACAAGTGTTCAAATCTTAGTAAACGGAAAACCATCCGTACTCGCCGATCAATCTAGCAACGCTTTGGGAACCATCTCTGCCGATATGATTGAAAGTATCGAAGTAATTACAAACCCTTCCGCTAAATACGAAGCCTCTGGTACCTCTGGTATTTTAAATATCATCTTAAAAAAAGAACAAAAAGAAGGTTGGAATGGTTCCATCTCAGCAAATACAGGAACACCCGATAACCATAGCTTAGGTTTGAGTTTAAATAGAAGAACGGAAAATTTTAATTTATTTACACAACTCGGAGCCGGATATCGATCGTTACCACAATACAAAAACGGGAGCAACAAAAACCTCAACAGTGGCGAAACTCTTTTTAATGAAGGAACAGAATACAGAAACGAAACCTTTTTTAACGCAACACTCGGTACAGATTACCATATCAACGAACGTAATATTTTAACGCTTTCAGGAAGTTTTGCCTACGAAATCGAAGACCAACCTTCAGAAACTACTTATACTGCTTTTGATGCAAATGACCTTCTTATTTCTAATTGGGTAAGAACGGAAACAACCGAAGCAACAAATCCGAAATTTCAATACGAATTAAATTATAAAAAAGAGTTTAAAAATAATGAAGAACATTCCTTAATTGTAAGTTCTCTCGGAAGGTATTTTGCCAAAGACCTTTCTTCTGAGTTTTTAGATACTACTATATCAGGCTCTGAAAATAACGAAAAACAACAAGTCGATACAGATTACAAATACTCGGACTACACTTTTAAAGCTGACTATGTTAACCCTATCAACGACATATTCACTCTAGAAACGGGAACCCAATATGTTGTTAATAGCGTCATTAATGATTACGAAGTTAGAGAATGGATTGAAGATGACTATGTAATCAATGATTCTCTCTCTAATAATTTTGAATACAGCCAAAACGTATTAGGTGTTTATGGAACATTTGCCTACGAAAAAGAAAAATGGGGAGCAAAAGCAGGGCTTAGAGTTGAAAACACAGATTTAAGAACCTACCTTACAGATACAAATGAATCAAACAAGCAAAATTATACGAATCTATTTCCTACCCTACATACTTCGTATAAAATAGCAAGTGATTTTTCAATTCAAGCAGGCTATTCCAAAAGAATTTTCAGACCTCGCTTAAGAAACCTGAATCCATTTGTGAGCATTCGAGATAACTTTAATGTAAGAACTGGTAACCCTGAATTACAACCAGAATTCACAAACTCTTACGAATTAACCAGTATTTTTAGTTTAGGAAAAGCATCACTAAACTCTAGTTTATATTATCGCTACACAACAGATGTTATTGAAACCGTATATACTTTTGTTGACAATATTACCATCGCTACTCCTCAAAATATTGGAACAAAAAACTCCATAGGTTTTGAAACGAATGGGAAATTCAATGCTAACAATTGGCTAAGTTTTAATGGTGATTTTAATTATAACTATTTCGAAAGAAACGGGTCATATGAAGATCAATCTTTTGACTTCGTAGGACGACAATGGTCTGCTAGGCTCGGAACAAAAATTCGATTCCCAAAAGATATCGATCTCGAATTAACTGGTAATTATAGATCAGATTACCAAACCCTGCAAGGAACGAATGATGCATATGCGTTTATGGATGCTGGACTTCGCAAAAAAATCTTAAAAGGAAAAGCAATCGTCAATATTGGAATCAGAGATCTATTCAATTCAAGAATTTATTCACAATCTGTGATTCAACCAACCTTTGAAAGATACAGTGAAAGAAGTCGTGGTCGCTTTTTTACTCTTGGAATAAGCTATGGATTTGGTAAAGGGGAAGCAATGACCTATTCGGGGGGAAGAAGGAGGTGAAATTAATTTTAAAATTGTTAATCTTATTAAGATGAACAAATAATTTAAAAACACCGCAAACTAAAAACTCATCCAAACAAAATAATTTGGATGAGTTTTCATAATTCATATATGGGAATACTCTTACCTCAAACTACTTTTCAAAACCTTAACACTATCATCGCCAAACCCAACAATATCTGCTTTTCCATTTCCATCTACATCCCCCAAAATTCTTATATGATTTTCAATATTCCAACCGTCATAATACCCAAATCCATCACTAATTACTATTGAATTATTAATAAAACTATTTCCATCAGAAATAGCTACATAAACCTCATTGTCATGAAAACCAACTATATCAGCCTTTCCATCTCCATTCACATCGGATACTGTGCGTAAATGTCGATCTTTTCTCCAACTATCATTGTTAGCAAAACCTTGAGACAGCCAAGAAACACCACTATTAAAACTTTTCCCTGTTGATATAGCTACATAAACCTCATTGTCATGAAAACCAACTATATCAGCCTTTCCGTCTCCATTTACATCTGCAAGGACTCTTACATGATTTAAATTATTCCATCCATCATTATAAGCAAAACCTTGGGACAGCCAAGAAACACCACTATTAAAACTACCTCCTGTTGATGTAGCTACATAAATCTCATTATCATGAAAACCAACTATATCAGCCTTTCCATCTCCATTTACATCACCTAACAAACGCTCATGTTTATTAGTTCTCCAGCCATCGTTATAAGCAAAACCTTGGGACAACCAAGAAACACCACTACTAAAACTACTCCCTGCTGACATAGCTACATAAACCTCATTATCATGAAAACCTATAATATCATCTTTTCCATCTCCATTTACATCAGCCATTGTTCTAACATGTTTTGAATTGTACCAGCTTTGTGTGAATGAACTTGTCTTAGGTTTAGAAGGATCAAATCCTGAACCATTTGAAAATGAAACATAAACATTGCTATCATGAAATCCAACAATATCTTCTTTTCCATCTCCATTTACATCTGCCAATGTTCTAACATGACTAGTATTATTCCAACCTTGAGTAAATGAACTTATCCAAGTTGTAATAACATTACTACTTAATATATAATTATTCGCTCTTTCAATTAAATCATTAAACATTGTCATGTCTGGACTAATAGACTCGTCACAATATAAAGATTTAGTCATGTTAACTCTAATAAATTCAGTTGCTTCTTCTAACTCTAGCTTCAAATCAACACTCAATTCTTTACCCTTGAATTCATCAATATTTTCTTTGAGCTCAGACCAAAGATTATAATCAACAGAACAATCCTCATAAATACTATATTTCGTTATCAAATCATTATTCTGAAGAGCTTCATTATATGGTCGCAACTTACGTTCTATTGCTTTTATTTTATGAGCGTTTTCTCTTACATATTGCTTTAATCTTTCCAAATCAAGGAGAAAACTGTCGTAATCATTCACTTCTCTAACTTCAAAATCATCAGTACCAATATTTGCAACTAAAGTGTTTTGAACACTAAGAGAGTTAATGATACTTTTCGATGTATCATCTATTTCAGCTTCCGCACTGGCATCTCCAACTGCACTAATTTTTAATTTAACCGCTGCGCGAATTTGTTCTTTAGTATAAGTTGTTGAACCGCTATAACTATATCGGTAAAGATAACACGCTTTTACCCCAAAAGTGGATTCATCAATAAACATATCTGAATAATTCGTTTCAAATAACCCAAAATTTTCATCCAATGCTTCTGTAGCTGAATCAGATAACTTAGGTACATCTTTAAGAAAAACAGATCCAGTGGTAAAAATCACCTCTCCACAAGCATAAACAGAGCTATCTTGTTCTGTTACAAAACCTTCAATACGAGATTTAAACTGAGCATCTAATGAAAAACTACTAAACAGAGAACTAGCACTTAATTGTAATTCTAAATTATTCGAATAAAACCGCTCCAAATCAGAACTTCTCTCAATTAACCTGAAATTTGTTTCATCAATAACATTCGAAGGTCGAATATCCGTTTCAATACTTTGTAGAGCCGTTGGTCTTATTGATCCAGTTTCAGTTTTATAGCCATGTCCAACAAAACCATCACCAATAATATCACCTATTCGGTCATAATATAATTTGTGAGATTGTACTCCTTTTGAAACTCGGCCTCCTTCAATCATATTTTTGGAATCATCGTTCAATTCCATTTTATCCTCACATGCCATAAAAATTAACATTACTAAAAGAGTGATAAAACTTAATTTATTTTTTTTCATAAAACACATTTTTTTTCATTTTAACTGCAAAGTAAATTAATTTACAAACGCCATAAAACCCCAGAAAACAAGGAAATACTAAACTCGTCAATCTTCCCAAAAACCTTAGCGTTTCACTAATAAAAAACATATCAGTGATATTGAAAGGAAGTAAATAAAAAATGTAACTGCATTTTTTATTCATAAAAAAGAAATGAAAAACCCAACACAAATGTGTTGGGTTTTTTAAAATTTCAAACAGCCCCTTTGGAGAATCTCAAGATATCACCTACAAAAAACTTATCAGACATGAGACATAAGAGTACACCTCTAAAACCTCAGCTCATACATACCAAAAGGCATTTACAATGCTTATATTTTCTCTAATGCTTGTTGTATATCGGCAATAATATCATCAATATGCTCTAGACCTAAAGAACAACGAACGGTACCATCTAAAATACCGACAGCTTCTTTATCTTCTTTCGCTAATTTGGCATGTGTTGTAGAAGCTGGATGCGTTACAATCGTTCTAGTATCGCCTAAGTTAGCAGACAACGAACACATTTCTATACTATCAAAGAAAGTTTTCCCTCCTTGAACACCATTTTCCACTTCAAAAGCAACAATCGTACCTCCTAGTTTCATTTGCTTGATGGCAACTTCATATTGAGGATGAGACTTTAAAAAAGGATATTTCACCCATTTTACTTTTGGATGCGCCTCTAAAAACTCTGCTAATTTCAATGCATTATCACATTGCTTCTCACATCTCACTGATAGTGTTTCTAAGCTTTTAGACAATACCCATGCATTGAAAGGCGATAAAGAAGGTCCTGTTAAACGTGAAAACAAATAAATTTCACGAATCAACTCTTTAGAACCAACGGTAATCCCGCCTAAAACTCTTCCCTGTCCATCGATTAATTTTGTTGCAGAATGAATTACCAAGTCCGCCCCAAATTTAATTGGCTGTTGCAAATAAGGAGTTGCAAAACAATTATCAATAATCAGTAAAACACTATGTTTTTTCGCAATACGACTCAACTCTTCTAAATCTAGCACATCAACTCCTGGGTTCGTTGGAGTTTCTGCATAAATAAATTTAGTATTTGGCTGAATCAAACTTTCTACTTTCTCTACCTCTGTCACCCCAAAATATGAGGTTTCAATCCCCCATTTTGGAAAGTATTTTGTAAACAAACCATGTGTTGCTCCAAATACAGACCTTGCTGATACAATATGATCACCAGAACTCAACAAAGCAGCAAAAGTTGAATAGATAGCTGCCATCCCTGAAGCAAAAGCAAAACCATCTTCAGCTCCTTCCATTTTACATATTTTTTCTATAAATTCAGAAGTATTAGGATTGCTATATCTACTATATAAATCACGCTCTTTTTCTTCCGCAAAAGAAGCACGCATTTCCTCGGCATCATCAAATACAAACCCCGATGTTAAATACAAAGGTGTTGAATGTTCTTTAAACTGAGTTCTTTCAGATTGGGTTCTCACCGCTTCCGTTTCAAAATGTCTTTTACTCATTGTATTCTTTTTAATTACTGGGTCATATTAAAAACAACCCAACAGATCAATATTTTATTTTTATTTACAACCCTCCTTCAGAAAGCCTTAAGATATCACCAAAAACACCTCTTGCCGTAACATGCGCTCCTGCTCCTGCTCCTTGAATTACAATTGGCCTTTCCCCATAAGATTCTGTATAAATCTCAAAAATAGAATCAGCTCCTTTTACTTGCCCTAAAGCAGAATCTGCCGATACAGAAATCAGTTTCACCTCTAAACTCCCCTTATCTTGTGACAAATCACCGTGTAAATCACCAATATACCTCAACACATTTCCAGGTTCTTGTTTTTCCTTCACCTCTTGATAAACAGCATCAAACTGATCTAAATTACTTAAAAAAGTTTCTGTATCTCCTTCTCTTAAAGTTTCTGGAATTAAATTATGAATCTGAACATCAGAAAATTCATTTTTCAAATCCAATTCACGTGCCAAAATCAATAATTTTCTCCCAACATCATTTCCATTCAAATCCTCTCTTGGGTCTGGCTCTGTAAACCCCTGGTCCTTTGCTCCTTGTAACACTGTACTAAATTTCTCGTCATTCGCAGAGAAATTATTAAACAAATAGCTCAACGTGCCAGAAAACACCCCTTTAATTCTCGTAATATTTTCACCCGAATGGTGCAACATTCGAATGGTATCAATCAAAGGCAAACCAGCACCAACATTTGTTTCGTACAAGTATGTTTTTTTATTACGCTTTAACTCCTCTCTTAATCCTTCGTAAAACTCGTAAGAAATTGTATTTCCTATCTTATTTGAAGAAACTAAATTAAAGCCTTTTTGAACCAATGGAATATAATTTTCAACAAATTGAGCATTGGCTGTATTATCAACAGCTATCAAATTTTCTAAATGATATTCATTTGCAAATGCAGCAACCTCATCTACAGATCTCGCAATTCCATTATTTTCTAATTCTTTTCTCCAATCGTTAGTGATCCCAGTTTCATTTAAAACCACTTTTTTAGAATTCGCTACAGCAAAAACGTTTAAATCAACACCACGGCGTTTCAAGATTTTTGCTTTACTTTCTAGTATTTGATCGACCAGCGTCCCCCCTACTAAACCAACTCCAAAAATAGCGATATTAATTTTTTTAGCAACTCCAAAAATCTCCCCATGAATTACATTCACCGCCTTATGCAAATTCTTGTTTTTCACAACCAAACAAACATTCCTACCTGCAACTGTATTATTCATCAAAATTGGCTCTATACTATTTCGTATCAAAGCACTGTAAGAACTATTGAAAGAAGCTAGTGTTTTTCCCAATGTTGAAATTATTGCAACATCCTTTTCAACGCCAATTTTAGTAACATCTTTACTTAAAAAATCAAGATTGAATTCATTCGCCAAAGCCTCTCTTGCCTTACGAGCTTGAGTTGCATCTACAACAAAACTAATCCCTCTTTCAGAAGATCCTTGTGAAATAATACTTACACTGATATTATCTTTTTGCAACGCAGTAAACACCCTAGCATCAACCCCTACTTTACCCAAAAGCCCCTTACCTTCAAGATTAATCAAGGCCATGTTTTCTAATACCGAAATGGCTTTAATCCCATCTTTTGAGGCATGATCGTTAGTGATTAATGTTCCTTTACTAGAGGCATCAAACGTATTTAAAATTCTTAATGGAATTCCCCTTTCTGTTAAAGGAATCATTGCCTTTGCATTTAAAATATAAGCACCAAAGTTTGCCAATTCATTTGCTTCCTTGAAAGATAAATTTTCAATTTTTCTTGCATTTGGTACCAAATCAGGATTTGCCGTATAAATACCATCTACATGGGTATAATTTTCTAATTCATCCGCACCTAAATAGTTTGCCAATAAAGCTGCAGAGTAATTACTACCATTCCGTCCTAAGGTTGTTGTTTCATTTTCTGTATTAGATGCAATAAACCCTGTTACGATCTGAATTTCAGAAGCATTACAATTCTTAAAAAAATCAACCACATTATACTTCGAAACATCCTCAAGCAACTCAGCTTCTCCAAAAGTGGCATCTGTTTTTAACAACTCTCTAGAATCCACAAAATTTGCCTTGATCCCGTTTTTATTTAAAAGAGAAACTACCATTTTAGCAGACAATAACTCTCCATAAGCCAACACTAAATCTTTTATTTTAGGACTATAATCACCCAAAAGATTTACTCCTTCAAAAATCTTCTCAAGAAAAGAAAATTCTTCAGAAAAATCTGCCTTAGGGTTTGGCTCTATCTGATACTTTTTGAAATTTTCAAAAGCCTCTTTATAAGAAGTACTTTTTTTAGATTTTTCTAAAAGCTTTTCTAAATCGTTCGTAGAAGTACCTCTTGCTGAAAGTACCACGATACTTTTTTCTTTCTTTTTTATCTTTGAGCTAATGATATCCAAAACACTCTGAAGACCTTGCCCGTTTGCTAAAGATTTACCTCCGAATTTAATTACTTTCATGGCTTATATGTATGTCACTTATCAAAGTGAATTCTTACTTTATTAATTTAAAAAACATCTTTCAATAGTTTTTTCAGCTGAGCATCCTCAACCAAAAAACCATCATGTCCGTGTAATGATGTTATTTCTTTATAAACACTATCAATCCCTAATTCGTCCAAAATATTTTTAGTTTCAATATTCTCTTGAGGAACAAAAAAGAAATCAGAATCTATCCCAATCTGAATTATTTTTGCTTTGATCAATGGCGCTACTTCTTTAAAACTACCTCTATCTCTAACAATATCCAAAGTAGATAATAAGTGATTCACCATTTTATAAGATTGTAAGTGAAATCTGTTTTCTAACTGAAAACCATGGTGTAACAACCAACTTTCTACATTAGGAATCCCTAAATTTTCATTTACTGTTCTATTGAATTTTTCTTTAAACGAACCTGCCGTTCTATAAAACATCATTGCCATCATTCTAGCATCATGAACCGGTTTCTTGGAGTTTAATAGAATTTGTTCTTGAACTTTATTATGAGCTAAAATCCAATCAGAAGCTTTCCAATCCGACGCCACCACAATTAAGTTATCCGCCAACAAGGGAAATAACACTGCCATTTCCCAAGAAATTCCTCCTCCTAATGAACCTCCTATCAGAGCATGTAACTTTTTCACCTCTAACTGTTGCAAAGCCAACCCAAATAATTGAGCAACATCTCTAGCAGTGAAATCCTTATAATTTTCAATCAAATTATCAGGTTTCTTATCGAAACCATTTCCTGGAATATTAAATGATATGATAGTATACTTATTTGTATCTATTAGATTCCCTTCAGAAATAATTCCTTTCCACCAACCCGAATGAGGACTTGCCACATCAGAATTTCCCGTAAGAGCATGATTTACTAACACAATGGGAGCACTATGTAATTCTTGACCAAAAATTTCATAAGAAAGTTCTAGTTCATCATAGACTACACCTGTCTCGGTAGTAAAATCGACAATAGAATGATATTTTAAACTACTATTCAAAGTATTTCCTTTTTATTAATAACAAATTCACTTACTAATGAAATTTCAAAAGCGTTTCGGAAATGTTATAAAAAAATTAAAGGACTTTACTTAGTCTTTGGTTATCTATCCAAGCATATTGCCAAGGTAGAATTTAGCACCTTCTTTAAAAGAATAAAGGGTTGCTAAGGCTTCACCGGGTCTAATCCCTCTGCCTTTCTTGATAACATTTCAAAAAATATATGAACTACGTTGCAAAAATATGAATTATTTACCAAACTGCAACGTTTCTTTAGTAAATCTATAGTTCTCTTATGCGAACAAAGTTCAATCTGTCAACTGCATCGCATCTACCTTTTTAAAATCTTGATAAACTATATAAAATAATAAAGGGATTACAACAAACACCATAGGATTTGTTTGATAGGCTCCCAAAAAATTTAGGTAAAATAATTGTATAACAGCCCTAGTCATGCCACATCCTAAACAAGAAACACCAAAGACACTTTTAATCAAACAAGCTGGCAAAACATCAATTTTTGTAAAAAGATACAATAAAATTGAAACAGCATAATACCCAAAACACAGCATCACAACTTTACGATTTTTCACATAATTGAAAAACCTTTTTTTAATATTTAACCGGAACACCGTCTGCATCCTTAAAACTACCCGTCAATAAAATAATAAAATCAATCAAAACCCAAATACCACAACCTCCTAAAGTTAACAGTTGAACAACACCAATCGCCGTGTGCCCAGTATAAAACCTATGTGCTCCAAAAACTCCTAAAAACCAACATAATACTAAAGAAACGATCCATCTTTTTTCTTGTTCTTGACTAGCAGAAGACCTACCATAAATTACTTCTTGTCTTACACCACATTTTGGGCATATCTCTGCTTTTCTATTAATAGGCTCTCCACACTCATGGCAGTATTTTTCATTTTCAGTTTTCACAATCTTCATTTTTATATAATTTACCAAAGACAAATAATTTTGCCCTTGGTAAATTTAAGGAATTCAATTAATTTACAAAGACTTAAATGCATTTTCCAAGTCCGCTTTCAAATCTTCAACAGACTCTAATCCAACAGATAAACGAATCAAATCTTGAGAAACACCAGCTCCAAGCTGTTGCTCTTCACTTAATTGTTGATGTGTAGTACTTGCCGGATGAATAATTAAAGATTTCGTATCTCCAATATTTGCCAACAATGAAAATACCTTGGTGGCATCCGTTACTTTTTTAGCTGATTCAAAACCACCTTTTACTCCAAAAGTTACCAAACCACTTTGTCCTTTTGGTAAGTATTTTTTTGCTAAATCATTGTATTTACTTGAGGCAAGTCCTGGATAGTTTACCCATGCAACTTCTTCTCTAGACTCTAACCAGGTTGCAAGTTCTAAAGCATTTTCACTATGTTGCTTTATTCTTACCGGTAACGTTTCTAAACCTTGAATGATTTGAAACGCATTGAAAGGACTCAAAGCTCCTCCAAAATCACGTAAACCTTCTAAGATCAATTTAAATGTAAAAGCAGCAGCTCCCAAAGCCTCACTATAAACCAACCCATGGTAACCTGCTGAAGGCTCAGTGAATTCAGGGAATTTTCCATTTGTCCAATCAAAAGTACCAGCATCAATAATAGCTCCTCCAAGAGAATTTCCTTGCCCTCCAATATATTTTGTCAATGAATGAATCACCAAGTTAGCTCCATGCTTAATGGGATTTAACAATCCAGGTGTTGCTACTGTATTATCAACAATAAAAGGAACTCCTGCTTCTTTTGAATGTTTAGATATCCCTTCTAAATCAAGCACGTCTAACTTTGGGTTTCCTAAAGACTCCACAAAAAACGCTCTAGTATTGTCTTGTACTGCTTCTTTGAAACTATCCGGATTGGAAGCATCTACAAAAGTTGTTGTAATCCCCAATCGTGGCAACGTAACATTTAACAAAGTAAATGTACCACCATACAAACTACTTGAAGCTACAATATGATCTCCTGCTCTTAACAAAGTCATTAAGCCAGTTGCTATTGCAGAAGTCCCAGAAGCAAACACAACAGCTCCTATTCCTCCTTCAATAGCCGCCAAACGATCTTGTAAAATTTGATTCGTAGGATTGTTTAGACGTGTGTAAATAAAACCTAATTCTCCTAATGAAAATAAATTTGCCGCATGTTCAGTGTCGTTAAACACATAAGATGAGGATTGA
This sequence comes from Flavicella sp. IMCC45537, assembly GCF_057197705.1. NCBI lineage: Bacteria > Pseudomonadati > Bacteroidota > Flavobacteriia > Flavobacteriales > Flavobacteriaceae > Flavicella > Flavicella sp. IMCC45537. Next base: position 140,353 of record NZ_CM170067.1, on the reverse strand, counting down.
TAAATTGGAACTGCTCTTGTTCCTTGAGTTAATGTTGTGTCATGTCCTGCATGCAACGCATTTGTTTCAAATTTGTGTGTACTCATGTTGATAATTTTTAATAGTTTGTATTAATTTCTAGAACAAAAAAAACCTCTATAGAAAATCTATAGAGGTCTTGAATTTATGCATTATTTTAATTTTACACAATAGCATCCCCTACAGACCGAGATCCGCACATCATTTTAGAACACATATTTAATGTAAAATTCATTTCTTCTATTTTTGTTACAACAAATGTAGAAACTTTTATTTAAAAAGCAAATATTCATTTCTTTTTATGTAATTTTGCAGTATTAAAAGTAAAGAGGAAAGATTTGACTGATTGCCACCTCGTTAAAAAAGAGCTAAAGCAGGATTCTCAATCTATTTCTTTAGCGGTGCTGGTAATTATTTCTGTTTTTCTCGACTCATAGAAAAATTAAAAAATAATGGCATATTTATTTACGTCCGAATCTGTTTCGGAAGGACACCCTGACAAAGTTGCTGATCAAATTTCAGATGCTTTAATTGATAACTTTATGGCTTTTGATCCAGAATCTAAAGTAGCATGTGAGACTATGGTTACTACTGGACAAGTATTTTTGGCTGGTGAAGTAAAATCTAAAACTTATTTAGATGTTCAAAAAATTGCTAGACAAACTATCAATAAAATAGGATACACAAAAGGAGAATATCAATTTGACGGTAATTCTTGTGGTGTTTTATCTGCGATTCATGAGCAATCTGATGATATCAATCGTGGTATTGACAGAGAGGTTAAAGAAGAACAAGGAGCAGGAGATCAAGGAATGATGTTTGGTTATGCAACCAATGAAACCGATAATTACATGCCTTTGGCTTTGGAATTATCTCATAGGTTGTTGATAGAACTAGCTGCTTTGAGAAGAGAAGGAAATGAGATTCCTTACTTACGTCCAGATGCAAAAAGCCAGGTTACAATTCAATATTCTGATGAAAACAAACCAGAAAGAATTGAGGCTATTGTAGTATCAACTCAACATGATGATTTTGATGCTGATGACGCAAAGATGTTGGCAAAAATTAAATCTGACATCATCAATATTTTGGTTCCTAGAGTTCTTTCTAAACTAAAACCAGAGATTCAAGCCTTATTCGGAGATGATATCAAATATCATATCAATCCAACCGGAAAATTTGTTATCGGTGGACCACATGGAGATACTGGTTTAACTGGTAGAAAAATTATTGTAGATACCTACGGAGGAAAAGGAGCCCACGGTGGAGGAGCTTTCTCTGGAAAAGATCCGAGTAAAGTGGATAGATCTGCGGCATATGCTACAAGACATATTGCTAAAAATCTAGTTGCAGCTGGAGTTGCTGATGAAATTTTAGTACAAGTTTCTTATGCAATTGGGGTGGTAGAGCCGATGGGGATTTTTGTTGAAACATATGGAACCTCTAAAGTTTCTTTATCTGATGGAGAAATAGCAGCAAAATTGAGTACGATTTTTGACATGAGACCGATTGCTATTGAAAAAAGATTAAAACTAAGAAATCCTATTTATTTGGAAACTGCAGCTTATGGACATATGGGAAGAACTCCTGAAGTTAAAACCGTAAGATATGAATCTCCAAATGGTGAAGTTATTGAGAAAGAAATTGAAACTTTCACTTGGGAAAAACTTGATTACACTGAAAAAGTAAAAGAAGCTTTCGGATTATAAAAACCGAAATTACATAGAACATCAAGCGCCTCTAAATTCAGTTTTAGAGGCGCTTTTTATTTCTAAGATTTTTCTAAATTTGTAAAAAAACAAAGATGTTTATTATCGGAATCACCGGAGGTACTGCAAGTGGAAAATCTACTCTAGTTGAAAAAGCAGTCTCCCATTTTAATAAAAATGATATTGGAGTTATTTCTCAGGATTCTTATTACAAATCAACTGATGCACTGACACACGAACAAAGAATCGCAATTAACTTTGACCATCCAGATGCCATTGATTTTGATTTATTGGTTGAGCAACTCATTTCCTTAAAAAACAACATTCCTATTCAACAACCAGTTTATTCTTTCCACACTCACAACAGAATGAAAGAATGCAAAAGTTTTCTGCCAAAAAAAATTGTAATAGTTGAAGGTATTTTGATATTTAACGATAAAAGATTATTAGATTTGTTTGATTTAAAAATTTTTATTGATGCAGATGCGGATGAAAGACTGATGCGAAGAATCCTTAGAGATAATAAAGAAAGAGGAAGAGATACCCAAGAAGTTATTCATAGATATCGATCGACTTTAAAACCAATGCATAATCTGTACATTGAACCGAATAAAAAACATGCTGATTTAATTTTTAATAATACAGAAATAAGCACGAATAATTTAGAGGAACTGACTGAGATAATAAAAAAAAGACTAGCGTAATTTCATGAAACTAATAAAAAAGATACAGCAAAATAAAACTTTAAAAATCTTAACGAATAGCTATGTTTTGATTTTAATAGTTTTCTGTACATGGATGCTTTTTTTTGACGAAAACTCATATTTAAATCACAGAGAATACAATCAAGAAATAGAAGAATTAAAAAACTCAATAGAGTTTTATAAAAAAGAAATTGAGCATAACAAAAAAATGATTGAGGCCTTGAACGACCCAGAACAATTAGAAAAGTATGCCAGAGAAATTTACAGAATAAAAAAAGAAGATGAAACTTTATACCTTATAGAGTTTGACACAATTAAATAAAGAAAAAATGAAAATACTTGGTATTGGTAAAAACTACGTAAACAATCTTGAAGAGATAGATGCTCTTAAAAACGGAACTCAAATTATTTTCTCTAAACCAGAATCTAGTTTAGTATTAGACAACAACGATGTTGAATATCCTTCCTTTACAGATCAATTAATTTATGAACTAGAATTAGTTGTAAAAATTGGAAAAGAAGGAAAAAACATTGCTGAAGCGGATGCAGAATCATACATTTCTGAAATAGGTTTAGGAATTGATTATACCGCAAAAGACATTTTAACGACTTATAGAGATGTTAAAGGCCCATGGGATTTAGCTAAAGGTTTTGATGGAGCTGCTCCTATTTCAAAATTCTATCCTATTGAAAAATTTGAGGATTTGTCAAACATCAATTTTGATCTAAAAATCAACGGAGAGCAAAAACAAATTGGAAACACATCCAAAATGATTTACAATTTCAAAGAAATTATTGCCTATGTCTCTAAATTTATGACTTTAGAGCCTGGAGATCTAATTTTCACAGGAACTCCTGCCACTGGAGCTGGTAAAAATGTAAAAGGTGATCATTTACAAGGTTCATTAGAAGGTGAACTCTTGATAGATTATAAATTAATCTAATTCTTTTAGAATGTATATTTCACAAACCTTGATATTCGGAAGATTGTCAGGGTTTTATTTTTTTTGAAAGTATGATTTTAAAAAACCAGTCCCGTAACCATAAAACTGAACACTTGTAGCCACAACCGCTAACAAACCTACTTTCAAGCTCCCTTCAACTATCATTGCATGAATTGCTAAGATTATAAAATACCCTATATAAAGTAGCAAACCCAAACTTAAATTAAAGGCTGCTCCAAGCATAGAAATCATAAACCCGATAAAAAAAAGACTTGGGAACCAATACGTGATTTTTGCCGTTCCAGGAAAACGCTTGTTTAAAAAAGGCCTTGCTTTCCCAAAGGCATTTGTTTGCTTGTAAAATTGAGAAAAATCAACCCTTCGTTTATGATAAACAAAAGCAGTATCGATCAACTGTGTTTCAAAACCCTCTTTCCATAATCTAAAAGTAAGATCTATATCCTCTCCAATCTTTAAATCCGAAAAACCTTGAGTTTTTTCAAAAGCAGCTTTGGAGATTCCTAAATTAAAACTTCTCGGTTGAAACTTCCCTACTCCTTTTTTCTTTCCACGAATTCCTCCCGTAGTCATTAACGAGGTCATTGAGTAATTTATTGCTTTCTGAATATCAGAAAAACTCTCATGTGCCGCATCAGGTCCGCCAAAAGCATCTGTAAACTTTAAACGTAATTGAGTATCGACTGCGTTTAAATACCCATCGGGAATCAAACAATCGGAATCAAAAATTATAAAATAATTCCCCTTGGCTTTTTGCATCCCATAATTTCTACTTTTTCCAGCACCCTGATTCTCCGTTAAAAAATACTGAATGTTCAAATATTGTTTAACATGCGATACAATACTCTCACAGGTATTTGGAGAACCATCTTCTACGATCACCACTTCAAAAGAAAAATCTCCTTTCATCTTGGTCAAACTTTCCAACAACTCTTGTACCTCATCAGGACGATTGTAAACAGGAATAATAATAGAGTATTGTAAATTCATTTTATAAAATATGGAAGCCAAATATACTAAAGAAAATCATCTCTTTAGAAATTACTTTTGGAACAAAAAAAATGCAAGCGAAAGCGCTTGCATTTTAATATTTGAATCTTGAAAATCTTAGTTTTCTTCTGTAAACTCAGACATTACAGCTGTACTCACCCCCATGTTAGAGAATCCTCCATCATGGAATAAGTTTTGTAAAGTTACTTTTTTAGTCAAATCAGAAAATAATGAAATCGTATAGTCAGCACATTCCAATGCAGTTGCATTTCCTAAAGGAGACATTTTTTCAGCATAATTGATAAATCCGTCAAATCCTTTCACACCGCTACCTGCAGTAGTCATCGTAGGAGACTGAGAAACTGTATTAACTCTCACTTTATGATCTCTTCCAAAGAAATAACCAAAACTACGAGCAATAGACTCTAAATATGCTTTATTATCAGCCATATCATTGTAATCAGGAAAAACTCTTTGTGCAGCCATATAAGTCAAGGCAACTATAGACCCCCACTCACTCATTGCTTCTTTTTTGTAAAGAACATTCATAACTCTATGGAAAGAAAGTGCAGAAATATCAAAACCTTTATGCGTAAAATCATAATTTGATTCCGTATAGTGCTTTCCTTTTCTTACGTTCAAAGACATTCCAATAGAATGCAAAACAAAATCAATTTTACCTCCAAGTATTTCAACAGATTTCTCTACCAAATTTTCAAGGTCTTCCATTGAAGTTGCATCAGCAGGAATCACTTGAGAACCTGTTTTCTCAGCCAACTCATTAATTGTTCCCATTCTCATTGCAATCGGTGCATTGGTCAAAACAAATGTCGCTCCTTCTTCATGAGCTCTCTCAGCAACCTTCCAAGCAATTGAATTTGAATCTAATGCTCCAAAAATAATACCTCTTTTTCCTTTTAATAAATTATACATAAATATAAAATTGAATGTTTTTTAATTTTTTTTGTGTGGCAAATATACTAAAGATTGACAAATAAAGTTTTTCTCATTTAAAAAAACAAAAAACAACTACTCAACTTCTTCATAATCAACATAATCTCCTACATCTTTAGATTGATTGGTACGGTTAGCTTGAGGCTTCTTATCAATAATAGTTTCACCTACTTTCACATCTGACTGTGCGTTCGTAAAACCTGAACTTCTCTGTTGCGCTCTTTCTTGAGCCTTATCAACCGCTTTTTTCAATACGATAGGCAACACATATTTGGCTATAAACTTCATAGCATAAATCACTAACAATATGATTGCTATGGTTCTTAAAAAGGTAATAAAACCTGCTTCTTGTATCATTAAAACTATAATTTCTTTCAAAAATAACAATTTAAGAGGAACTGAACCGTTGCTATTCATAAAATCTTATATTTGACAAAAATTTTCAACCTAATAATGACTAAGAATGCCTGGCTCTTTTTATTGCTTTTATGCTCTTATACGGCATTTTCCCAATATACTGATGTCATAAACTCTAGTCGTCCAGGTTTTGCCGAAACTCCTTACGCTATAGGTACAGGTGTTACTCAGTTAGAAGCAGGGTATCAATACGGATCCTCTGATGTTTTTTCTCAAAACACTATTCTTAAATCAAACATTTTTAATCAAACATTACGTTTTGGTGTTCTATCTGAAAGATTAGAATTCAATATTCAATTTACACAAGAGATAGATAAACTTATTTCAAAAAGCACCAACGGTTATGGCAGCAACTTAGGTGCCACTTTTGGCGGTGGTGTCAAATATTTAATTTTAGATGCCAAAGTAAAAAACCGTGACCATGAAATACGCAGTTGGAAAAAAAGAACCGGATTTCATTGGTCGATGGTTGTACCTTCCATTGCAATCAATGCTTCTGCTAACGCGGGTATGAATCCGCGTTTTACAGAAAATGCGAATATCACTTTAGACGATCCTCTATCTCTTTTAGATATCAATACAATTAAAGCATCCTTAAACCCTAGTGGTAACTTTAAAGTTGGCCTGCTCTTACAGAATCATATAAAAAACTCTTGGGTTATCGCCAGTAATTTCTCCTATGAAAGAAGATTTTTTAATGATTTTAACGATACTAACATCTATAATATAATTGTTGCAGGGACTTATAGCCCTAATAAAGATTGGTCGTTCTTTGCTGAAAGCAAAAATGTTTTTAATATTTATCAAAACAACTTCGACCTAAGATCGGGAGTAGTTTACTTAGTCAATAAAAATCTACAAATTGATGCCTCTATAAATGGTAATATTGGGAACAATTTTAACAGTTCTGGGGCTTCGGTTGGATTTTCTTGGAGATTAGATGAACATATTGATAAACCAAGAAAAATAAAAAAGGCTACAAAAGACACCATACAAGGTCCAAGTTTTATAAAACGTGCAGGGCAAAGCACTAAGGAGTTTTTTATTGTTGCAGGAATCTCAATTGGCACTTTCTTTAGTAATGTTGGAACAGACATTAGCATTTTCACGCAAAACCTTTTCCTTTCCAAAGAAAATCATCTAGAAAAAAGAGAAAGAACAGCCAAAAAAGAGAAAGCAATCCAACCTAAAGAAGAAGAACCAGTACCCGAACCTAAAAAACCTAAACGAGGAAGGTTACTAAATCGGGAAATAGAAGACTTTAAATCAGGGAAAACTTTTGAAGAAGAGAGAAAAAAACAAGAGAAATTATTGGCAAAAGAAAATAAAGCCAGAGAAAAAGCTGAAAAAGACCGTCTAGCAGCGGAGGAGAAAGTTCGAAAAGCAAAAGAAAAAGCTGAAAAGGAAAGACTTAAGGCCGAACAGCGAGACCTTAAAGAAATGGAAAAAGAAGAAAAAGCTTATCTTAAGGCAGAGGCGCAGGCTCTAAAAGAAGAAGAAAAAAGACTTGCAAAAGAAAAGGCAGCAGCGGCAGCAATTGCTCTAGATAACGAAAAAACTGAAGACGCGAAGATTGCAGAAGAAAAACGTTTAGCTGAAGAAAAAGCGGAGAAAGAAAGAATTGCTGCGGAGAAAAAGGCTGAAGAAGAAAGAATCGCGGAAGAAAAACGTTTGGCAGAAGAGAAAGCAGAGAAAGAAAGAGTTGCTGCGGAGAACAAAGCTGAAGAAGAAAGAATCGCGGAAGAAAAACGTTTAGAAGAAGAGAAAGCAGAAAAAGAAAGAGTTGCTGCGGAGAACAAAGCTGAAGAAGAAAGAATCGCAGAAGAGAAACGTTTAGCTGAGGAAAAAGCAGAGAAAGAAAGAGTTGCTGCGCAGAACAAAGCTGAAGAAGAAAGAATCGCGGAAGAAAAACGTTTGGCAGAAGAGAAAGCAGAGAAAGAAAGAATTGCTGCGGAGAACAAAGCTGAAGAAGAAAGAATCGCGGAAGAAAAACGTTTAGCTGAGGAAAAAGCAGAGAAAGAAAGAATTGCTGCGGAGAACAAAGCTGAAGAAGAAAGAATCGCGGAAGAGAAACGTTTAGCTGAGGAAAAAGCAGAGAAAGAAAGAGTTGCTGCGCAGAACAAAGCTGAAGAAAAAAGAATCGCGGAAGAAAAGCGTTTAGCTGAGGAAAAAGCAGAGAAAGAAAGAATTGCTGCGGAGAAGAAGGCTGAAGAAGAAAGAATCGCGGAAGAGAAACGTTTAGCTGAGGAAAAAGCAGAGAAAGAAAGAATTGCAGAAGAAAAACGTTTGGCAGAAGAGAAAGCAGAGAAAGAAAGAATTGCTGCGGAGAAGAAGGCTGAAGAAGAAAGAATCGCGGAAGAGAAACGTTTGGCAGAAGAGAAAGCAGAGAAAGAAAAAATTGCAGCGGAGAAGAAGGCTGAAGAAGAAAGAATCGCGGAAGAAAAACGTTTAGCTGAGGAAAAAGCAGAGAAAGAAAGAATTGCTGCGGAGAAAAAAGCTGAGGAAGAAAGAATCGCAGAAGAAAAACGTTTGGCAAAAGAGAAAGCAGAGAAAGAAAGAATTGCTGCAGAGAAGAAGACTGAGGAAGAAAGAGTTGCTGCGGAGAACAAAGCTGAAGAAGAAAGAATCGCAGAAGAAAAACGTTTGGCAGAAGAGAAAGCAGAGAAAGAAAGAATTGCTGCGGAGAAGAAGGCTGAAGAAGAAAGAATCGCGGAAGAAAAACGTTTGGAAGAAGAGAAAGCAGAGAAAGAAAGAATTGCCGCGGAGAAGAAGGCTGAGAAAGAAAGAAAAGCTTTGGAAAAAGCCGAAAAAGAAAAACAAAAAGCATTAAAAAAGGCTGAAAAAGAGAGAAAGAAACTCGAGAAAAAAGAAAAAGAAGCAGCCCGCTTATTAAAAGAAAAACAGGAAAAACAACAAGAATTAATGCGTAGAATTGACGCGCAATCAGGCTTTTAATTATGCAATTATTTTACAACGAAAACTTGAACGACACCTCAGAACAATTCACTTTTGACAAAGCAGAAAGTAGACATATCATCCGTGTACTTCGAAAAACAGAAGGAGATAAAGTTCAAATTACAAATGGAAAAGGAATTCTTTTTACCGGTGAGATCTCTGTTGCCAGCGATAAAAAATGTGTTGTCAACATTTTGAATTATGATCTAAAAGAGAAAGCATGGAATTATAATTTACATATAGCAATTGCTCCTACCAAATTGAATGATCGCATAGAATGGTTTTTAGAAAAGGCAACGGAAATTGGAATTGATGAAATTACACCTATCATTTGCAAACACTCTGAAAGAAAAGTTGTAAAAAAAGAAAGACTTGAAAAAATAGTTTTATCTGGGATGAAACAATCTTTAAAATTTCATTTACCCAAAATAAATGAAGCAGTCACTTTCAAACAATTTATTGCAACTAAGCCAACAGGAGATTTATTTATAGCGCATTGCGAAGAACAGGAGAAAAAATCTTTTAAAACTGAAATCACTCCAAACACAGATATTACTATTTTAATTGGACCTGAAGGGGACTTCGATCCTTCCGAAATAGAAACTGCACTAAACAACAATTATACTCCTGTTACTTTAGGAAACAGCCGTCTCAGAACTGAAACTGCCGCATTAGTAGCATGTCACTCGGTTGCGTTTGTAAATGAATAAGAGCTCACTAATCAATTATAGCATCTACAACAAATTGCTGAATTTTCGTTCTAATATCCTCTTCACCAAGCTTATTGTTTTCCATAGTTGGAAAAGTTCTATTGGAAAGAAAAATATATAGCAACCCTGTATCAGGATCTGCCCAAGCATAGGTTCCCGTAAAGCCACTATGTCCAAAACTATTAGCAGACACGCAACCGCAGGTGTTTTTTACTTCTGGATTCAATTGAGGTTTATCAAAACCTAATCCGCGTCTAACTGAATCTTGCTCATAATACCTCGTATTAAATTTCTCCATCGTTTTCGACTTGAAATATCGATGTCCACCATAATATCCTTTTTGCAAAAATAATTGCATCATTTTTGCCACATCATTCGCATTTGCAAATAAACCAGCATTTCCTGACACGCCTCCCATCATGGCTGCTCCCATATCATGTACCGTTCCTTGCAATACCTGATGCCTAAAATAAGTATCTATCTCAGAAGGAATAATTCTATTTTTATCAAATTCATTAAGTACGTTAAACCTAAGAGTCTCTGCCCCTAAGGGTGCATAAAACTCCTTTGTCAAAAGTTCATCCATCCCTAAACCAAGTTCTTCCTCCATATATTTTTTAAAAATATAAAATGGCAATCCACTGTATTTATACCCTGGTTTTTCACGTTGCTCTACAGATACAATATTCGCATATATGCTATCCTTGAAATCTGTTCTTAAATAAAGGTTTTCCGCAACTTTAATAGAATAATCCCCATTTGGACTACTACTATAATATTTCGGCAAAGGTGTATTCGTTACACTATCTAACGTTTCTAGGTAAAATGGAATCCATGCTTTCAACCTTGCTGTATGTGAAAACATTTCCTTTACTGTCAAAGTATCCTTATTACTTTCTGCGTATTCAGGTAATATATCACCCAATTGATCCTCTAAACCAAACATTCCGTCTTCTTCTCCTTTCATGATGAGTGGTACTCCTCCTAGAATTTTAGTCAAAGAGGCTAAATCATAGATATCAGTATTCAATACGGGATTACGTTTCTCATAGGTATGATAACCGTAACTCTTCTGGTAAATCACTTTTCCATATCTTGCAACTAAAATTTGTGCACCTGGAGTCATTTTTTCATCAATTGCATACTGAATCAAACTATCAACTTTAGAAAACGAAGGACCATGCATACCCACAGACTCAGGTTTTCCATAAGTCAATCTCATCAGGTCAGTAGATTTTCTCCCTGAACCTACTTTAAAAACACTCCCAATAGACACAGGTAACTTTCCACGAGTTTCCAAGGCACCAAATATCATTTGAGCTGCTATTTCTTGAGCATAAATACTATTTTGATATCCTACAAGAACAGATTCTATATTTTCAAAAGAATAAACATCCAGCAGTGCGTAAGGACTTGAGAACACACTCAACAAGATCTCATTTTGCGCTGCTATCTTATCTAGTTCAACTAATTCTTTATTCGAAAATTTAAAGCTTTTCCAAGGATTGCTATTTGATTTATGATACCCAACAATTACCCTTGAATATTTTTTTAATTCTTCTAAATAAGTTCCTGGTTCATCATACTTCACTTCTGTAATATGGGTGTACTTTTTAAGCATTTTAATAAAATGCTCATTGGGTCCATCTCCCAACTTGACATAAGCTATCTCAGCGCTTTCTAAATCCTTTATCGGAAAAATTCCTTTTTCGTTTTTCAGTAAAGTTATAGAATTTTCAACCAACTTAGCATGCAACAAAGAATCTTGAACAGTATTTAAATCTTCATTTAAATTTTCTAAAGCTACCGGTTTGTATTCATTTAAACCTGCCCAATATTTTGCTTTCAATATCTTTTTTACAGAAAAATCCAGCCTTTGAATAGTAATCTGCCCTGTATTTAGGGCTCTTTTAATTTTCTTTACTGCTGCTCCAACATTTTCTGGAATCAATAACATGTCATTTCCAGCCATAAATGCAGCCAAATCAATATCTCCAGGTTTGGCATAATTAGCGGCACCTTTCATATTCAAAGCATCTGTAAAAATCAACCCATTAAACCCCATCTTTTCTTTCAATAAATTTGTAATAACCTTATATGAAATAGAAGTTGGAATCTCAGGATTCGGTTCTAATGCAGGTACGCTTAAATGTGCTACCATGACACTAGATAATCCTGTGTCAAAAATTTTAGTATACGGATATAACTCTACGGATTCTAATCTATTTATATCAAAAAGTAATTGAGGCAACGTTTTATGAGAATCTGAAGCCGTATCTCCATGTCCAGGAAAATGTTTCGCATTTGCCAATACACGTTCGCCTTGCATCCCTTTTATAAAAGCGGAAGCTTTTCTTGTTACATTGTATTTATCTTCTCCAAAAGAACGATTTCCAATAATAGGATTTTCTGGATTTGTATTGATATCAACAACAGGAGCAAAATTAATATGAATTCCTAATCGTTTACAATGAACTCCTAATCGTTCACCAAACTGCTCAATCAATTGATCATTTTGAATAGCACCCAAAGTCATGTTCCAAGGATAACGAAATGTCTTTTTCAAACGCATATCCAATCCCCATTCCCCATCAAACCCAATTAATAAAGGTATTTTAGATTTCCCTTGATAATAATTATTTAGTTCTGCCTGTTTTTCAGGTGTTCCTTGCATAAAAATTAAACCACCAATATGATATTTTTTTATCTCCGACTCAATAAATTTTCTATGTTTTAGATCTTTATTAGAATAGGCTTGAATCATGAATAATTGGCCAATTTTTTCATCTAAAGACATAGAGTTCATCTTTTTCTCCACCCATATACGCTGTGCTTCAGAATCTTTTGTCAATAACGGATCAAGCTGTTGTGCGTAACTTAAAAAAAGTCCACAACAGTAAAAAAAAATAAATCTTAGCTTCATATAAAACAGTCCTGTATTGAATATGTTTAATTTAAAAATCTTTGATGCCAACTATCTTTTGCAAAAACCTCCCATTTATTTGAGATCTCAGCTTTTGTTTGCACCATATTATTAAAAACTATTGTTTCTTCGGTTATCTTATTTTCTTTAGCATAATCCTGAAAATCTGATAAGCTTACGATATTGATATTTTCACCATCTTTAAAAGAAATATTCAATTTATTCATCAAATCTACAGACAATTGACTTTCAATATCCTTTACAAAACGAACTGAAGAATCAATAGAACAACCTGAAGCATTTGCATATGATTCATCTATTGCCAATACTAAAAACTGATCATAGAGCACTGTAAAACTTCCTTTCAATTGATCCCCGTGACGCGTCCAATTCTCAATAAAAGCAACAGCTTCATTTTCTATAATTTCTAATTCATTCTGTTTAAATTTTCTATCTGACTGATAGACCCATACTCTTGCAGAATCGGGTAATGTATTATACGCTACAAACATATTTTTTATCTTTTTGTATTCAAACTTCTTAATTTAATCTGTGTCAACACTTTCTTAGTGTAAAGCGGAAAATCTGCATTCTGAATCCATGCATAATATCCTGGGTTCTCTTCAAACACCTCTAACACTCTCCTCCCCTTGTATTTTCCGAATGAAAATGTCTCTAATCCTTCTTTGTCAAACATTAAAAAACCAGCAAAATCCGCTCTTTTATTATGAGAAGAATATTCGCTTAAACTTTTTACGTCATTTCCAATATCTTCATATTTCTCTATTTGAGCCAATAATATTTCATACGTTGCTAAAGTATCTGCCTCTGCAGAATGCGCATTTTCTAACTCTTTATCACAGTAAAATTGATAGCCTGCACTCAAAGTTCTTTGTTCTTTTTTATGAAAGATAACTTGTACATCAATTGCCACCCTGTTGTTCATATCAAAATCTATTCCAACTCTTAACATTTCTTCTGCTAACAATGGAATATCAAATCTATTAGAATTAAAACCTGCAAGATCACAGCCCTTAATCATCTTCTCAACATCCTTAGCTAATTGTTTAAATGTAGGCTCATTAGCAACTTTCTCATTAGTAATCCCATGAATTTCAGAAGTCTCTTTTGGTATTTCCATTTCTGGATTCACTAACCATGTTTTACTCTCTTTAGTTCCATTAGGAAATACTTTTAAAATAGAAATTTCTACAATTCTATCCTTTGCTATATTGATTCCAGTTGTCTCCAAATCAAAAAAGACAATCGGTTTTTTTAATACTAACCCCATTATTTATTTTTATAAGCCGTAAAGATAATTTATTATGGATAATTGCTCTAAGATTTCACTCCGATTTTACTAAAAAAACAATGCACTTCCTCCCATATATTAATAATGAAATTTAATTTGTCATGACATAGTTTTCTAATATCTTTGCACACTTAAAATACAATTCATGATTAATATTACTTTACCTGATGGGAGCGTAAGAGAATACGCAAAAAATAGCACAGCAATGGATGTTGCTATGAGCATAAGCCATGGTTTGGCTAGAAATGTAATTTCTGCAAGTTTTAATGGAACCACCGTTGAAACCAAAACCCCATTAACCACCGACGGTAATTTAACATTATTCACTTTTGATCAGCCTGAAGGGAAAAAAGCATTTTGGCATTCCTCTGCCCATGTATTGGCACAGGCAATTCAAAAATTATATCCAGGTGTAAAACTGACCATTGGTCCTGCTATTGACAATGGATTCTATTATGATATTGACTTTGGTGATCATAAAGTATCTGAAAATGATTTCCCTAAAATCGAGAAAAAATTTATTGAACTTGCTAGAGGAAAACATGAATTTACATTGCGTGAAGTTTCTAAATCAGACGCCTTAGCAAAATATAAAGAAGAAGGAAATCCTTTTAAAATAGAACTTATTGAGAATTTGACAGATGGAGATATTACCTTCTGCGACCATGACGACTTTACAGATCTTTGCCGTGGTGGACATATTCCTAACACAGGAATTATCAAAGCTGTAAAAGTAATGAGTGCTGCTGGTGCCTATTGGAGAGGTGATGAAAAAAACCCTCAGTTAACACGTATCTATGGAATCTCTTTTCCTAAAGCCAAATTACTTACAGAATATTTGGAGGTTTTAGAACTAGCGAAGCAACGTGATCACAGGAAATTAGGTAAAGAATTAGAATTATTTACTTTTTCTCAGAAAGTTGGACAAGGTTTACCCTTATGGTTACCTAAAGGAGCAGCATTAAGAACTCGCTTAGAAGACTTCTTAAAAAAAGCACAACAAAAAGCAGGATATGAAATGGTGATGACACCACATATCGGACAAAAAGAATTATACGTGACTTCTGGTCACTATGAAAAATACGGTGAAGATAGCTTTCAACCTATCAAAACACCAAAAATGGACGAAGAGTTTTTATTAAAACCAATGAACTGTCCACATCACTGTGAAGTGTATAACTACAAACCTTATTCTTACAAAGATTTACCAAAAAGATTTGCCGAATTTGGAACTGTTTATAGATATGAACAAAGTGGTGAATTGCATGGTATGACCCGTGTTCGTTGTTTTACGCAAGATGATGCACATATTTTTTGTACTCCAGATCAATTAGATCAAGAGTTTAAAGATGTAATTGACTTAGTTTTATATGTGTTTAAAGCTCTTGGTTTTGAGGATTTTACTGCTCAAGTTTCTTTAAGAGATAAAGAAAACACTGAAAAATATATTGGATCTGACGAAAACTGGGAAAAAGCAGAACAGGCGATCATCAATGCTGCGAATGAAAAAGGATTAAGCACTGTAGTAGAATATGGTGAAGCTGCCTTTTATGGTCCAAAATTAGACTTTATGGTGAAAGATGCTTTAGGTAGAAGTTGGCAACTTGGTACCATTCAAGTAGATTACAACTTACCAGAGCGTTTTGAATTATCATATAAAGGATCTGATAACGAATCACATAGACCTGTAATGATTCATAGAGCACCATTCGGATCTATGGAGCGTTTTATCGCTGTTTTACTAGAACACACAGGAGGAAACTTCCCACTTTGGTTAATGCCAGAGCAAGTTATGATTCTGCCAATCAGTGATAAATATCAAAAATATGCGAAAAAGGTTTCAGAACTGCTAGAAAATTCCGAAATTCGCGCCCTAATTGATTCTCGAAGTGAAAAAACGGGAAGAAAAATTAGAGATGCAGAAATCAGTAAGGTACCTTACATGATTATCGTAGGTGAAAAAGAAGAAAATGAAGGAACGGTTTCTGTAAGAAAACATGGTGAAGGGGATTTAGGAACCTTTGCTATCGATGATTTTATAGAATTAATACAAAAAGAAGTAAATAGTACATTAGTACAATTTTAATTAACCCCTGAGCAATCAGGCTAAAATTATAAAGTTATAGCAATACGTAGAAACAGATCTCCTAGAAAACCATGGAGAGTTCAAAACGAAGACCAACACAGAATCAACAGCCGTATTAGAGATGTTGAAGAAGTACGTTTGGTAGGTGAAAACATCGAAGTTGGTGTTTACCCAATTAGAAAGGCATTAGATCTTGCTCGTGAGCAAGAATTAGATTTGGTGGAGATTTCACCAAAAGCAGTTCCTCCTGTTTGTAAAATTATTGATTATAAGAAATTCTTGTACGAACAAAAAAAGAGAGAAAAAGCACTTAAATCTAAAGCAACAAAAGTAGTTGTGAAAGAAATAAGGTTTGGTCCTCAAACGGATGAACATGATTATGAGTTCAAAAAGAAACATGCGATTAAATTCCTTAAAGAGGGAGCTAAATTAAAAACGTTTGTATTCTTTAAAGGACGTTCAATCATCTTTAAAGACCAAGGTCAGATTTTACTTTTAAGACTTGCTCAAGAATTAGAAGAGTACGGAAAAGTAGAACAAATGCCAAGATTAGAAGGAAAGAGAATGATTATGTTTATTGCTCCAAAAAAGAAATAAACAAATCAAACAATATATATAAGTAAGAATATATAAAACTAAGGAGATATGCCTAAGATGAAAACTAAATCTAGTGCTAAGAAGAGATTCAAAGTAACTGGAACTGGAAAATTAAAAAGAAAGCATGCTTTTAAGAGTCACATTTTGACAAAAAAATCTAAAAAGCGTAAATTAAAGTTAACTCATGATGGTTTGGTACACAAATCTGATGAAGCTAACATTAAACAACAATTGAACTTAAAATAATTTTTTAAGTCAATAGGTAATTATTATTAACCTTGGAGTGGGCTAATTTAAGAGCAACTCGTTGCCGCCTTACTACAAAAAAACATTGAAATTATGCCAAGATCAGTAAATTCAGTAGCCTCAAGAAAAAGAAGAAAAAAAATCTTGAAGGCAGCAAAAGGTTACTTCGGACGTCGTAAAAACGTTTATACAGTAGCAAAGAATGCGGTAGAAAAAGCGATGAGCTATGCTTACCGTGACCGTAAAAATAACAAAAGAAATTTCCGTTCATTGTGGATTCAACGTATCAACGCTGGAGCTCGTCAACACGGAATGTCTTACTCTCAGTTTATGGGAAAAGTTAAAGCTAACAACATCGACTTAAACCGTAAGGTTTTAGCTGATTTAGCGATGAACAACCCAGAAGCTTTTAAGGCTATCGTTGATAAAGTAAAATAAATTATTTAATCTCTTACTTATATAGAAAAACCTCAAACTAACGTTTGAGGTTTTTTAGTTTTACAAATAAAGGCAAACTAATAGCAACTTGGTACGCCTTTACTTTATTTTACTCTTGCAAGCTTAATTACCTTTCGCGTAATCTTCTAAAAATTTTGCCAATCCACTATCCGTTAAAGGGTGTTTTAACAATCCTTCAATGGCACTTAATGGTCCTGTCATTACATCAGCTCCTATTTTTGCACAATTCATAATGTGCATCGTATGCCTTACAGAAGCTGCAAGTATTTCCGTTTTAAAACCATAGTTGTCGTAGATATGACGAATTTCTTCAATCAACCCCATACCATCAGTTGATATATCATCCAAACGCCCAATAAAAGGAGACACATAAGTAGCTCCAGCTTTTGCTGCCAACAAAGCTTGCCCCGCAGAAAAAACTAAGGTGACATTCGTTCTAATACCTTTTGAAGAAAAATATTTACATGCCTTAACTCCATCCTTAATCATAGGTAGTTTCACTACAATTTGAGGATGTAATGCGGCTAATGCTTCACCTTCTTTTACCATTCCGTCAAAATCCGTAGAAATAACTTCTGCAGAGACATCTCCTTCAACTGCTTCACAAATATCTAAATAATGTTGCAATTGATTCTCTTGTCCAGTAATCCCTTCTTTCGCCATTAAGGATGGATTTGTAGTAACTCCATCTAAAACCCCTAAGGCTTCAGCTTCTTTAATTTGTTCTAAATTAGCTGTATCTATAAAAAATTTCATATTTACTCTGTATTAATTAATACTGTGATCAAATTTAGTATAAATCCAAATAGAATTTGCAATAAAAAGATAAATTTAATGATAATTTGGCCATAATATTTCAATAGCTGTAGCTCCAGAAAAAGAAAGTTTAGAGCACAAAAAATGGCAAGCTACCTACATCACACTGCTACAACCTTGTACCCTTGCTGTGTTCCCACCCTGGGGGATTCCAAAGGAGCTAGTTGTGTAGGACTTGCCGCTGCAAAAATACGTTCAATTTTCATTTTCTGCAACGTTTTTTCAAGAAAAAACCAAGCTTTTTTACAACTATCAGATTTAAAGTTATTTAACAATAAAATATTTTAATCCGTCATTTCTTAGGCTTCTAAATTCCCTATATTCATGAATGGAATCCTTATATTTGCCTTTCAAAATTATTTAAACTTGAGGTATTTCGTTGAGCTTTCTTATTTAGGAAAAAATTACCATGGTTGGCAAATTCAACCCAATGTAATTACAGTGCAAGAAAAAGTGAATTTTGCTTTTTCTACGATACTTGGAACCCCAATTCAAGTAATGGGTGCTGGTAGAACAGATACAGGTGTGCATGCCTCGCAAATGTTCGTGCATTTAGATTGTGAAACACAACTCTCAAACACCAAACATCTCTATAAATTAAACGCTATATTACCAGATGATATAGTTATTCATAACATTTTCCAAGTAAAAGAAGAGGCACATACCCGATTCCACGCTACACAACGCAGTTATGAATATAAAATTCATTTGGGTAGAGATCCTTTTTTATTAGATACCACATGGCAGTTTTTCAGATCTGAGCTTGATGTTTCAAAAATGAACGAAGCGGCAGAGATATTAAAGAATTATACTAATTTCAAGTGTTTTTCTAAATCAAAAACAGATGTGCAAACGTATAATTGTAGTATCTCTCATGCGAAATGGATTCAAGATGGAAAATCCCTTGTTTTTTATATATCAGCAGATCGATTTTTAAGAAATATGGTTCGTGCCATCGTAGGAACATTAGTTGCTATCGGACAGGGTAAAATTAAAGTAGCAGCCATAAAAGAAATTATTGAAAGTGAAGATCGATCTAAAGCTGGAACTAGCGCTCCTGCTCAAGGATTATCACTTACTCAAATAACTTACCCACACGACATCAAACATGGATAAAAACAAAAAAAATAACGTTTTTGATTTCAATATTTTTTACCGTCTTATGGGCTTTGCTAAAAAATATAGGGTTCATTTTGTGATCTCATGTATCACCGCTATTTCCCTTGCCCTGATTGCAGCGCTTAGGCCTTATTTAATCATTGAAACTGTAGATACTTATATTAAAGGTAAAGATCCACAAGGCTTGCTAAATTACGCTTTGATTATACTTTCGGTTTTAATCACTGAGGTATTACTTCATCTTACATTTATTTATATTGCAAACTGGCTTGGACAACATATTATCAAGGACATTCGTGTAAAACTTTTTGAACATGTCCTGAAATTTAAAATGTCCTATTTTGATAAATCTTCTGTTGGACAAATGGTTACTAGAGTGGTTTCTGATGTAGAAACGATTGCTCAATTTTTTGGTCAAGGTTTGTTCATGATTATTAGTGATTTGTTAAAAATGATAGTCATCGCCGGTTTTATGCTTTATAAAAACTATCAGTTGGCTTTGATTTCTTTTGCGGTTCTTCCCATTATTATATACGCTACAAAAGTTTTTCAGGCTGCTATAAAAGTAGCATTTCAACAAGTAAGAACCCAAGTCGCAAATCTTAACGGATTCGTTCAAGAAAGAGTCACAGGAATGCAAATCGTTCAACTTTTCAGTCGAGAAAAAATTGAATACGACAAATTCAAAGAAATAAATGAAGCCCATAAAAAAGCGCATGTAAAAACAGTTTGGTACTTTTCTATCTTTTTCCCAATTGCAGAAATTCTTTCTTCAGTTGCGGTAGGTTTGCTCGTTTGGTATGGTGGTTTGAATTTAGCGTTAGATGGTAGTGTTACCCTTGGTGAAATCATGGGTTTCATCATGATGGTAGAAATGCTATACAGACCTTTAAGACAAATTGCTGATAAATTTACGACACTACAGATGGGAATGGTTGCTGGTAATCGTGTTTTTGAAATCATGGATACGCAAGAGTCTGTTTCTAAAGAAGGAAAAATTGAAATTGAAAAACTAGATGGTAAAATTGAATTCAAAGAAGTTCGATTTAGTTATGTAAAAGGTGAAGAAGTTCTTAAAGGAATTTCTATGACTGTAGAGGCAGGAGAAACCATTGCCATTGTAGGGGCTACCGGTGCCGGAAAATCAACCATTATCAACTTATTAAACAGATTTTACGAAATTGATTCCGGTACTATTTGCATAGATTCTATAAACATTAAAGATTTCAAACTTAAAAGTCTTAGAGACCATGTTGCCATAGTTTTACAAGATGTCTTTTTATTTTCTGATACAATCCTAAATAATATTACGTTAGAAAACAAAGAAATTTCTATGTCACAAGTAACTGAGGCTGCCAAACAAATAGGAATCAATGATTTTATTGAGAGTTTACCAAATGGCTATGAATTTAATGTAAAAGAAAGGGGAAATATGTTATCCTCTGGTCAACGTCAATTGATTTCTTTTTTACGTGCTTATGTCAGTAATCCATCCGTCCTAATTCTTGATGAAGCAACATCTTCTGTTGATTCTCACTCAGAAAAAATGATTCAATTTGCCACTGATAAAATTACAAAGGACAGAACTTCTATTATAATTGCCCATAGATTAGCAACGATTCAGAAAGCTGATAAAATAATTGTAATGGACAAAGGTAACATTGTAGAAATCGGGAGCCACAAGGAATTACTAAAAAATAGCGAAGGATATTATCGAAATTTATTCGAAAAACAATTTAGTGATTCTAATCAAGAAGTCACGAGCAATTAGTCTAATCTAAGTGTTGTTTAATTTTATCAATCAACTCTTCTTTAGATTCAAAAAGCTCAAATTCACCATCCTTTATCAAGGATATTTTTCCTGTTTCCTCTGACACTGCGATACAGATACAATCGGTTCGTTCCGTGATCCCGATTGCAGCTCTATGACGCAATCCAAACCTACTTGGAATACTTTTATCCGATAAAGGCAAAACAACTCTTGTTGCCACTACAAAATTCTCATTGATAATTGTTGCACCATCATGAAGTGGACTATTTTTATAGAAAATACTCTCTAACAAAGGAACATTTATTTCAGCGTTCATATAATCACCTCGTTCCTTAACAAAATCCAAACTGTTATTTCTCTCTATCACAATGAGTGCCCCCGTTTTTGATTTCGACATCTTACGACATGCCGCCACTATTGCCTCCACATCTACCTCTGAACTGATTTCAGTTTTTAAAAATTTTAATTGATTTATAAAACTTCTTTTTGACCCAATGTTCGCAGAGCCCAACATCAGTAAAAACTTTCTTAATTCTGGATGAAATATTATAAGCATTGCAATAGCACCACCACCAACTAAAACTTCCAAAATACTACTTAACATTTCCATTTTTAAGGCCTGTGTTACCTTATAAATCAGAAACACTATTGTGATTCCTATAAATATATTTATCGCTACAGTCCCTTTTAAAAGTTTGTATACGTAATACAATAGGACTCCTACCAATGTAATATCTAAAAAATCTAGAAAAGTAAAGTCTATAAAATCCAATCAGTTGCTTTTTTGTAAAAATAGTAATTAAAAACGACACCCTTTAAAAAGAGAATCAATGACATCACTTCTTTAACTCCTCTCCTATTTCACACACAGGAATCGGATTCATTTTATGTTGATTATTCCTATTTAACTTAGAATAAATAGCAAATACCTCTTTCTCTCTTCCTTTTAATTCGTCTAAACTAATTCCGTTTTCCCGTTGTTCCATTGCGTGTTCTAACTCGTCATAAGAAGCCCCTAATTGATCTTCATCTGTTCTACTATCACCAAACAAACCATCAGTTGGAGCTGCATTTTGAATTGCCCCAGGAACTTCTAAATATGCTCCTAAGGCAAATACCTCAGATTTCACTAAATCCGCAATAGGACTAACATCAACTCCTCCATCTCCATACTTTGTATAAAAACCAACTCCGAAATCTTCTACTTTATTACCTGTACCAGCAACTAACGCAGAATTAATTCCTGCTATATAATACAACGAAGTCATTCGTAAACGTGCTCGCGTATTCGCTAAAGTCAAATCTTTCAATGGACCATCATCTGAAGCTGGCATCGCCAATTGAAATGTTTCAAATGATTCTGTCAAATCAGTTTTAACACTAGTCACATTTGTGAATTTTTGTTTTAAATTATTTATATGCTCTTCCGCTCTTGTTACCTGACTGATGTCTTGATGAATTGGCATTTCAACACATACTAATGGCAATCCGGTTTTGGCACATAAAGTAGAGGTTACCGCCGAATCAATTCCTCCTGAAACACCTACAACATAACCTTTAACTCCCGCTTTTACTGCGTAATCCTTTAACCAATTAATAATATGATTTGCAACTTTTTCAGAATTCATAGTATTTCTATTTTTAGTATTTTTGATAGCACAAAAGTAAACAATAATATAGAGAGAAAACCCTTATAAATGGCAGTTTTACTTCTCTTTTATCTCTTTATATAAAATTCGATGTTAAAAACTTATCTTTTCTCTGTTCTCATAATACTATCGTTATTTAGTTGTCATCATAAAAGCGAACAAGAAAGACGCATTTCAAACTCAAAAATAACATTTGACTTTGTTCCATTCCATCATAAATTTTTCAACTGTGAACCTAACAAACTAACGGATTTAAAAAACCAATTCCCCTATCTGTTTCCTAAATCGGTACCCGATAGTGTATGGTTAAAAAAAATCAATAATTCTGAAGAAAAATTATTATTCCAGCTCGTTGATAGTGTTTTCTCTAACCTAACAACACTCAACACTGAAATTTTGAACTTATACAAACATGTCAAATATTATGAGCCTAATTTTAAGGCCCCGAAAACAATCACATTAATAAATAATATTGATTATAAAAATGCCGTTATATACGCAGATACTTTAATGTTTATATCTTTAGATATGTATCTTGGTAATGATTCAGAAGTATACAATTCTTTTCCTAATTATATCTCCCAAAATTTTTCTAAAGAGAGAATCACTATAGATATTTCTGACAAAATAATTGATCAGCAATTCAACATTATTAGAAAAAGGAGCTTTTTAGAATCAATGGTATACTTTGGTAAAAGACTTTATCTTAAAAATCTTTTTTTACCGAATAAAGAATTTTACTTAATTCAGGGGGTTACAAAAGAAAAATTTAATTGGGCAGAAGAAAATGAAGCTGAAATATGGAAATATTTCATTTCTCACGACATGCTATTTAGCACCGATCGAAGTTTAAATAAAAGATTTATAGACAATGCCCCTTTTTCAAAATTTTATTTAGAATCAGACAAAGATTCTCCTGGAAAAATAGGAACCTATATTGGCTATAAAATTGTTTCCTCCTATGTGCAAAATAATAATATTTCCTTAAAAAACTTACTAAAATTAGATGCACAGCATATACTTTCTAAATCAAAATACAAACCTTCTAAATAATGTCATCCACTAGTTATTTTTATTTTAAAAACAATATAGCTATCATTTATTTTTTTACAAACTTTGATTTAAATCAAAACTATGAACATAAATTTTATATTTTGGAGTATTAGAACTTGGTAGTTCTAAGTTTATCAATCATTCTGATAAAAAACAAAAAAGGCCAATCCTTTAGATTGGCCTTTTTGTTTCTAGAGAAATATTATTCTACAAATATTTCAACTCTGTTATTCTTAAAGTTTTCTTCTTTTATATCTGTATCATATTTCGGCTGTGTTCCACCTAATCCAACTACATCTAATCGAGAACTATCGATACCTCTTATTTTGGTTAAGTGTTTTTTTATTGCAAAACTTCTTCTTTTAGAAAGATCCAAATTATATTTTAAGTTTGGCTTATTGTTGGTATGTACCTCTATTCTAACAGATGCTTGGTTATATTTATTCAATATAATTGCCATTTTATCCAAGATACTTATATTATGCTGTTTTAACACATGCCCCTCTGATCTTGAAAAATGAATCTGACTCGCTAAAGATTTTAACTCACTTTCAACACTACCAACCATAGCCGGATCACCTATAACATCATTAGAGATTTTATCTTCTTTCAACGCACGTCCTCTAGCAACTTCTGTACTCAAACCATTTGAAGAACTTGCTTCCTCATTTTGAATCGGACAACCTTTATTCTCCTTTGTTCCTTTAGCAAAAGGACAATAGTCTTTATAATCCGGAATACCATCCATATCAGAATCAACAGAAACTCCATCACCATAAACTCTTGATTCTTTAGGTGTATTAGGTTCTTTATCGTAAATATCAGGAACACCATCTCCATCAGAGTCCACACCACTACCAAAACCACTTGAATAATTTGTAGAAGCTGTTTGGCTACTACTTTTTCTAATCATCGTTCCTTGTGGATAGGCAAGTTTACCTTCTTCAGATTCTGGATCTATAAAATTAATTTCTACACGTCTATTATTTTGTCGACCTTGTTCAGATTCGTTCGTATCTATAGGTCTAGTCTCTCCATAACCCCTTGATGACAATCTACCTTTATCAACTCCCTGATTTGTCAAATACTTCAACACAGATTTTGATCTCTTTTTCGATAACTCAAGGTTGTAATTATCATTTCCTCGGTTATCAGTATGTCCTTCAATTTTAAATCGAGAATCAGGATAATCCGTCATAACCGATGCTATTTCATCCAATGGTTCAAACGATTCTGGTTTTAATTGGTCACTAGCAGATTTAAAATAAATACTCTTAGATAAAAGATTTATTTTAGCCATAATATCATTCTTCTCATCATCATTAAACTCAACTACTGGTTCAGCAACAACTTCCTCAACAATTGGCTCACTATATGCGATAGGCACTTGTACAGGGCACCCATTGTTTTCCTTTGGCCCTTGTAATAACGGACAATTATCTTCATAATCCTTTAATCCATCTTTATCGGAATCAATAGCAACTCCGTTTCCATACACTTCAGCATTCTTCGGAGTTGATTTTTCTATATCCAATTCATCAACAACACCGTCATTATCGGAATCCTTCAAAACAAATGGGTCTACAACTTTATCTTGTACCCATATAGCATGCTTTTCCTTTTTACCAAACTTATATACAACACCAATATTTCCCGTAAAGAAAGATTCATACGTTTGTTTTTGAGAAATAGCAGCATCTAAATGATCTTCATTATTTAAATTTAAAACACCCCTCGCTTCAATGTCGAATTTATTATTCAAGCGATATTTAACAGATAAAGCAGCGTTTAAATACAAAGAACCAGCATTCGTTTTAAAGTCTCTATTTTGATTGGTACCAAAATCAGTATCATTTATTGTCCCATCATCCCCAACATGATTTGGATGATATGGATCTTCTGGATCATTAGGATCATAGTTCTCATCATCTCTATTAAAATCCTTTATTACCAAACGAGGATTATACTTCTGATAACCAATACCAACGTACCCTGCCCAATTCCATTTTTCACTATTTCTTTTCCAAAGATTATCTAGGTCAACAATAAGACTTGTCTCAAAACCAAAATTATTTCCTTCAACCGTCAATACTCTATCACCATAATCTTCCGCATATAATATTCTATAATATGCTGATTCAGATAAACCACCTGACGTACCAAGGGTCTGAACCTCTCCTGCAATTTGAGAAACATTTAACCTTGCTTCAACACCCAATACAGGGTTAAACATCTTATCGACATAAATATAACCTCCTAGGTTTGCATAGGTATCACCACTTTTAGTATCAAAAGATCGTAAATCACCATGTAAGGCTAATATACTAAAACCAGCTCCTACAGACCATGTATTATAATCTTCTTTAAATTTATTGCTTTTTTCAGCTTGACTAAAAGTAACGGTTGTTGTAAGTAACAAAAACAACATTACAATTTTCTTCAACAAGTCAGACATTCTATTTATTAGGTTAGTTATTATTGACACAAATACAAGCATCTTGACAAAAATAAAATTATTCTTCAAAGAAACTTAAAAAATGATATTTTTTTTCATGATAATCACAGTATTATCTAATACTATTAACATACATTAATAACAGTTAACATTACATTTTATTGTGTCATCACATTAATAATTCAATCCAATATGTTCTAAAACTAATCATCAATCATAAAAATAACTAATATTCTGTTTAACTCTTAAATTAAATTACAGTTATCATCCTAAAAGAACATTAAGCTTTAGTCATTTATAATTCATTAAATCCCTCTTATTAGATAATAAGAGGGATTTTTTTATAGGATTGTATTGTTTCAATATCAGCTTTCGTGTATACATTGTTCAATAGTATCGATGCAGTAAAAAGTATTTTAAGTTTATCACAAAAAAAAACCTCAATCATTTTACTGATTGAGGTTTCAAAAAAAGGCGGTGACATACTCTCCCACCGGTTAGGCAGTACCATCTGCGCTGATAGGTTTAACTTCTCTGTTCGGAATGGGAAGAGGTGAGCCCTATCGCAATAACCACCTTAAGGTCTTTGCTAGTCTAATTTCTTAAACCAGTATTTAATAATTAACATATTGAAATGCATCACAGATGCCATAAATATAATATTCAAATTAGAAGTGCTATAATATTTGGAGTAATAGAATGTATAAAGAGTTTCCCTCCCGCTAGTTGCCTAGCGGAAGTTCTTTGTACAAAAGCCTATGGGTTATTAGTACTACTTGGCTATGACATTACTGCCTTTACACCTATAGCCTATCAACGTGGTAATCTTCCACGACCCTTTAAAGAAATCTCATCTTGTGGTGGGTTTCGCGCTTATATGCTTTCAGCGCTTATCCCTTCCCAACGTAGCTACTCTGCAATGCCCTTAGCAGAACAACAGATACACCAGAGGTTAGTCCAACTCGGTCCTCTCGTACTAGAGTCAGATCCACGCAAATTTCTAACGCCCGCTACAGATAGAGACCGAACTGTCTCACGACGTTCTGAACCCAGCTCGCGTGCCACTTTAATGGGCGAACAGCCCAACCCTTGGGACCTTCTCCAGCCCCAGGATGTGACGAGCCGACATCGAGGTGCCAAACCCCCCCGTCGATGTGAGCTCTTGGGGGAGATCAGCCTGTTATCCCCGGAGTACCTTTTATCCTTTGAGCGATGGCCCTTCCATGCGGAACCACCGGATCACTATGCTCTTGTTTCCAACCTGATCGACTTGTTAGTCTCGCAGTCAAGCACCCTTATGCCATTGCACTCTACGCACGGTTACCAAGCGTGCTGAGGGTACCTTTAGAAGCCTCCGTTACTCTTTTGGAGGCGACCACCCCAGTCAAACTACCCACCAAGCACTGTCCCCTTCGCAGGGTTAGGCTCTAGACAAGCAAAGGGTGGTATTTCAAGGACGACTAACATACGCCTGGCGACGCATGATCGATGTCTCCCACCTATCCTACACATTACTTATCCAAAGTCAATACTAAGCTATAGTAAAGGTTCACGGGGTCTTTTCGTCCCGTAGCGGGTAATCGGCATCTTCACCGATACTACAATTTCACCGAGCTCATGGCTGAGACAGTGTCCAGATCGTTGCACCATTCGTGCAGGTCGGAACTTACCCGACAAGGAATTTCGCTACCTTAGGACCGTTATAGTTACGGCCGCCGTTTACTGGGGCTTCATTTGAGAGCTTCGCCGAAGCTAACTCCTCCACTTAACCTTCCAGCACCGGGCAGGTGTCAGGCCCTATACATCAACTTTCGTTTTAGCAGAGCCCTGTGTTTTTGATAAACAGTCGCCTGGACCTATTCACTGCGGCCCATCATAGATGGGCGCCCCTTCTCCCGAAGTTACGGGGCGATTTTGCCTAGTTCCTTAGCCATGAATCACTCGAGCACCTTAGAATTCTCTTCCCAACCACCTGTGTCGGTTTAGGGTACGGGCTGCTTCACTCGCTTTTCTTGGAACTCGCTTCGCTGTATTATCACCTTGACCGAAGTCTCAGTGTACTATCGGGGTGTTACCACTCCCTTCAACGTACTATTCTGTCAGTACGCAACAACTATACGAATCCGTCACTTTTAACGTGAGCAGGTACTGGAATATTAACCAGTTGTCCATCGACTACCCCTTTCGGGTTCGCCTTAGGTCCCGACTAACCCTCAGCTGATTAGCATCGCTGAGGAAACCTTGGTCTTTCGGTGGGCGGGTTTCTCACCCGCCTTATCGTTACTTATGCCTACATTTTCTTTTCTAGACGCTCCAGCATTCCTTACAGAACACCTTCAACGCAACTAGAATGCTCCCCTACCACTTATGATAAATCATAAATCCATAGCTTCGGTAATATACTTATGCCCGATTATTATCCATGCTCGATCGCTCGACTAGTGAGCTGTTACGCACTCTTTAAATGAATGGCTGCTTCCAAGCCAACATCCTAGCTGTCTATGCAATCGAACCTCGTTAGTTCAACTTAGTATATATTTGGGGACCTTAGCTGATGGTCTGGGTTCTTTCCCTCTCGGACATGGACCTTAGCACCCATGCCCTCACTGCTGTGTATATTTATTAGCATTCGGAGTTTGTCAGGAATTGGTAGGCGGTGAAGCCCCCGCATCCAATCAGTAGCTCTACCTCTAATAAACTAAACCACAACGCTGCACCTAAATGCATTTCGGGGAGTACGAGCTATTTCCTGGTTTGATTGGCCTTTCACCCCTACCCACAGGTCATCCCAAGACTTTTCAACGTCAACGGGTTCGGTCCTCCACTGTATGTTACTACAGCTTCAACCTGCCCATGGGTAGATCACCAGGTTTCGCGTCTACTACTACTAACTATACGCCCTATTCAGACTCGCTTTCGCTACGGCTGCGTGACTGAATCACTTAACCTTGCTAGAAACAGTAACTCGTAGGCTCATTATGCAAAAGGCACGCCGTCACACAGTAAATGTGCTTCGACCGCTTGTAGGCGTACGGTTTCAGGATCTCTTTCACTCCCTTACTTAGGGTTCTTTTCACCTTTCCCTCACGGTACTAGTTCACTATCGGTCTCTCAGGAGTATTTAGCCTTACCGGATGGTCCCGGTGGATTCATACAGGATTACTCGTGTCCCGCACTACTCAGGATACCACTATCAATAATTAATCTTACCCGTACGGGGCTATCACCCTCTATGGCCAAACTTTCCAGTTTGTTCTGATTCAATTAACATCAAATGTCGTGGTCCTACAACCCCAAACTTGCCGAAACAAGATTGGTTTGGGCTAATCCGCGTTCGCTCGCCACTACTAACGGAATCACTATTGTTTTCTCTTCCTCCGGTTACTTAGATGTTTCAGTTCACCGGGTTCGCCCTCCTTGCGGAGTAACATGTCTTCAACATGCTGGGTTGTCCCATTCGGAAATCTTCGGATCAATTCTTATGTGCAAATCCCCGAAGCTTATCGCAGCTTATCGCGTCCTTCATCGCCTCTGAGAGCCTAGGCATCCGCCATACGCCCTTACTTAGCTTTTTGTACTTTTTGCTCTTTTATTCTATTATTTGTATCATGTAATTAGTAGCAGGAAATAAGTATTAATACTTATCCCAAACTAAATACCTTCTACGGTTTGCATGCTATGCATGCCTCTATTTGTATTATAGCTCGTTATTAATTTTAGTTTTTCTAAAATATAACTTCTAATATCATACGATATCAGTATTTCAATATGTCAATGAACTCTTTGCAATAAACAATTCTCAAATAACAAATAACAATTATAAAATTGCTAATTGTCAACTGATAATTGTCAATTGACTTTTGTGGAGAATATCGGAGTCGAACCGATGACCTCCTGCGTGCAAGGCAGGCGCTCTAGCCAGCTGAGCTAATCCCCCAAAATTACTAGTAGCTAGTATTGGGTAGTTAGTCGTTAGACTTCTAACGAATACTCAACTTCTAAAATTTCCTATATGTTATATACCTAACTCTTTTTTAAAAAAGTAGTCTCGGGCAGACTCGAACTGCCGACCTCTACATTATCAGTGTAGCGCTCTAACCAGCTGAGCTACGAGACTCTGTTTCTTTTAGTCTTGTATATAATATAAAATTGAACAGCAATTAAAGAATTAAACAATTCTTAATTTTCATAACCTAACATCTCTTTCTCTAGAAAGGAGGTGTTCCAGCCGCACCTTCCGGTACGGCTACCTTGTTACGACTTAGCCCTAGTTACCAGTTTTACCCTAGGCGGCTCCTTGCGGTGACCGACTTCAGGCACTCCCAGCTTCCATGGCTTGACGGGCGGTGTGTACAAGGCCCGGGAACGTATTCACCGCATCATGGCTGATATGCGATTACTAGCGATTCCAGCTTCACGGAGTCGAGTTGCAGACTCCGATCCGAACTGTGATATGGTTTGTAGATTCGCTCCCTGTCGCCAGGTGGCTGCTCTCTGTCCATACCATTGTAGCACGTGTGTAGCCCAGGACGTAAGGGCCGTGATGATTTGACGTCATCCCCACCTTCCTCACGGTTTGCACCGGCAGTCTCTTTAGAGTCCTCAGCTTAACCTGTTAGCAACTAAAAATAGGGGTTGCGCTCGTTATAGGACTTAACCTGACACCTCACGGCACGAGCTGACGACAACCATGCAGCACCTTGTAAGAAGTCCGAAGAAATAAGTATCTCTACCTAATGCATCCTACATTTAAGCCCTGGTAAGGTTCCTCGCGTATCATCGAATTAAACCACATGCTCCACCGCTTGTGCGGGCCCCCGTCAATTCCTTTGAGTTTCAATCTTGCGACCGTACTCCCCAGGTGGGACACTTATCACTTTCGCTTAGTCACTGAGATAAATCCCAACAACTAGTGTCCATCGTTTACGGCGTGGACTACCGGGGTATCTAATCCCGTTCGCTCCCCACGCTTTCGTCCATCAGTGTCAGTATACTCGTAGTAGACTGCCTTCGCAATCGGTATTCTGTGTAATATCTATGCATTTCACCGCTACACTACACATTCTATCTACTTCCAAGTAACTCAAGACTAACAGTATCAAAGGCAGTTCCATAGTTGAGCTATGGGATTTCACCTCTGACTTATTAGTCCACCTACGGACCCTTTAAACCCAATGATTCCGGATAACGCTCGGACCCTCCGTATTACCGCGGCTGCTGGCACGGAGTTAGCCGGTCCTTATTCATATAGTACCGTCAAGCTCTTACACGTAAGAGTGTTTCTTCCTATATAAAAGAAGTTTACAACCCATAGGGCAGTCTTCCTTCACGCGGCATGGCTGGATCAGAGTTGCCTCCATTGTCCAATATTCCTCACTGCTGCCTCCCGTAGGAGTCTGGTCCGTGTCTCAGTACCAGTGTGGGGGATCTCCCTCTCAGGACCCCTACCTATCGATGTCTTGGTAAGCCGTTACCTTACCAACTAACTAATAGGACGCATAGTCATCTTGTACCCATAAATGTTTAATAACTAAACGATGCCGTTCAATTATACTATGAGGTATTAATCCAAATTTCTCTGGGCTATCCCTCTGTACAAGGTAGATTCTATACGCGTTACGCACCCGTGCGCCGGTCGTCAGCAGAAAAGCAAGCTTCTCCCTGTTACCCCTCGACTTGCATGTGTTAAGCCTGCCGCTAGCGTTCATCCTGAGCCAGGATCAAACTCTTCATCGTTATTTTTTTTAGTCACCGAAGTGACTTATTTTTATACAATACTAGCTTACTCTAATCAGAATTCGTGTTACTAAAAACACGTAATTTAATCTTTAATTTTACGCTGTCAATTTCAATATTTTCAATGAACGTCAGATCACAGATCTGGTTTGTTTCTTTTTTTACTAACAACGCTTGGCGTGTTAGCGGCTGCAAATCTAAAACCTTTTTTCGTTATAAAAAAATAAAATTTAATTTATTTTTTAAAACTCTTAATCCTAAATTTTACCAGCATTTTAAAGAACTCTTCGCCTTCCAAAACAACAATAGCTGTTTTCCTTAGCGGATGCAAAACTAGATCTTTTTATCGTTACAACAATGAAAAAAATCGCTTTTTTTGAAATTATTTTATTCCCAAAACCTACCCGCCTTAAAACATGCGTTTTAAAACAAAATCTTTTTTATATAAACAGAAACAATACCCGAACTTATAACCGATTCAACAAATAGTATCAGCATGTAAACGCAAAAAAACGCAAACATGAAACTTGAAGAAATATATTTACAGAAAACCTAAAAACAGAAAAGCCTCTATTATTATATAAAAGAGGCTTTTCTGAATAGTATTATCTATATCTAAACGACAAAGGTGGTAATTTTAAGATTTTTATATTTTTTAGACAGCGTAGCATAAGAGATTTCATTCAATTTATTTTCATCTTGAAATATACTATTTTGAAAAAAACGTGTTAATCTACTTACTACTCTTTCCAAATCCTGGGTTAGATCTGATTTTTTAACAACCAAAACCAAATGTTGGCTTTTTCTTAAAACTTCTTTTATTGAAACTAGATTATCCTGTATCCAAACACCTGCTTTACCAGTTTTTGAATTTTCACAATTCAAAACTAAAACATCAACATTATTCAATGCATTGATATCTTTATCAGAAACTGTATTAAAATAAGGAGTCCCTCTTAAATTAGAATACCTTGTGATTGCCTTAGGAAACAACTCTTCTACTTGACTCATCACATCTTGATTGGAAGTTGCTGGAAACACTTTAGTTCCCATTTTTTTCATTTGCTTTTTAAACAACTTGAGTCGTCCTGATTTTTCTAAATCAATAAAATTAACTCCTTTCGATTTTGCCAAACTAATATTCGGCAATACATTTTCATTTGGTCTCATAGCGTACAATTTTTAATTTAACTTTTCCTAGATAAGTGATCACAACAAAAAAACACTTACAATCAGTAAGTTAAAAATAAAAATCAAAAAAAACAAGCAGTAGTTATAGAAATTATGTTACTTATATAGCTCAAACCATGTAAACATTTCGTTAAATGCCCTATCCCTTACCTCTATTGATGACAAAAACAAATCATGAAGACCATTCTCAATAGACGCGAACTTTATATTAGGTCCCAACAACGGACCGATCCTTTTCATATCTTCTACATTCAAGACTGTATCCTTAACAGAAACCTCCTTAATATGTTTTTTAGGTTTTAATGACTTCTCCGAATGCATTAAAAGAATAGGAATTTCAATACTAGAATCCGCAAGACTTCTTTGAGCCTCAATAATAGCAACAAACCACTTAAAGTAAACAGGAAATCCTTTGATAGGCTTCCATGCCAAATTAAAATTCCATTCCCCTTTGAAGTTTTCATGAAGACTTTCTGCATAGATTGGTGACAATCCTTTATTACTATACCCCTTTGGAGAAACATATGTTAGAAGTTTTACTACTCTATACATACAACTTGTTAGTAATCGCGATTGATTCATATCAAAAAATGGTGAATTTAAGACCAATCCTGTAATAAAACTCTTGTTTTTACCTTGACTCATATAGCAGGTTGCTATCAACCCTCCCGTTGAATGTCCTAATAAATAAACATTTTGACTGTTTTCCTTAATTTTTTCTATCGCAATATCAATCTCTTCATAATACTCGCTTATACTACTACAATAATTTGATCTATTACCTTTTCGTAAGGACCTACCATACCTCCTTAGGTCTAAGGCATAAAAATCAAAACCAAAATCATAAAATTTTTCCGCTACATGAGGATGAAAAAAATAATCTATATATCCATGTAAATATAAAACAGCCCTGTTTGAGTTTTTATTCTTTTTTGACTTAATAAATGTCGCGCAAAGTACTCCATCGTCTTGATTTTCAATGTCAATATTTTCAAATTCAAAATCAATATTCAAATCTAATTCCATCTTTTTTTTATTAAAATTAAAAAAGCCCCATAAACATTTACTAAAAAGAGAGTCTCGTCTCTTCAAAAGAATAAGCAATAATTACCCTAGATTTTTTTCAAATGCTTTTCTAGGACTATTTCTCATTTCCACCAACCCTCTATAGTTATAATTGAACTTTTCAAAAAGATACAACATCGTGTCATTATCATAATTCGTATCAGCACGTAGACATTTTATGTTTTTATTTGAAGCAAACAACTCAACCTCCTCTAAAATAAGACTAGAAAAACCTTTACCCACATATTCCTTTGAAATTGCTAAACGATGAAATACAATATAATCTCCATTAAACTTCCAGTTGCCTTTCAATTTTTCATACGCGGGTTCATTATTTACCATCAAAGCAACATAACCTACAATTATATTATCAACTAGCAACACAAACCCTGTTTGGTTCAAAACATCATTTTCAATCACTTTCAAATTCGGGTAGCCATCCTGCCACTGAGAGCTTCCTTCATCCTTCCTTTTGGCTATTGCTGATTTTAAAATATTCCACACAGCACCAATTTCATCCAACCGAACCCTTCTAAACTCTGTCACCATCATTAAATGTTTTTAAAACTCTTTATTCAAGATTTGCTCCATCACCCAAGTGGTTTTTTCTGCGGTACTACCAGAAGATGGATGATTAATTCCACACCTTAATTGTTTCTCTATATTCTCTACATGATGCAATTGTATAGGATCCGGATTTTCTATAAACAAAGATTCCTCTTTGTCTTTGGTTTGTAAAAAAATCTCTTCCTCATTAAAAACAGAAAAACGAATCACACCTCTACTCCCCAGGACTTCAACCTTGTCAATCCGCTCACTTGCGCCAAAATTCCAAGAACCTGAACCTGTAATTCCATTACTATGCTTCCAACAACCTACTACCGAATCCATCGCTGAATAGATCCCTTGTTGATTCGTTGACAAACCATTCACAGAAACAATATCTCCTAATAAATACATAAACAAATCAAGAGCATGACTTGCCAAGTCGTCAAAGTACCCACCATAGGCAATTGCTTTGTCGGTTCTCCAATTATAAACATCAGACCTATCAAGCTCACTGGCTGTTCGAGTATATCTATAGTTTATATGACGAATCTCCCCTATCTCGCCAGTATCTAACCATTCCTTAATTTTCAAGAACCTAGGTAAAGATCTTCTGTAATAAGCTACAAACAATGGTAAAGAGCGTCTTTTAAAAGTATTGGTTATTTCAACACATTCACTATGAGAAGGTGCCATTGGCTTTTCAATACAACATGGTTTACCTGCTGCTGCAACTTTTAAGGCATAAAACTTATGCGTATCTGGTGGAGTAGCAATATATACGGCATCAATATCTGGGTTCTGTATCAACGCATCGGCATCCGAATAAAATAAAGGAACATTATGTCTTTTTGCATAATCCTCTGCCTTCTCAAGATCTCTTCTCATTACAGCTAGTACTTTGAAGCTCTCTACTTGTTGATACGCAGGACCACTTTTTTTTTCGGTTACATCGCCGCAACCTATTATTCCCCAATTGTACTTTTTCATTTCTCTAAAAATCAATTTTTCTTTATAAACAGCATTACAATATACAATGATATCTTAAGGAATAAACGTTGTGAAAACATTTTTAAGCTATATATACTATTAATTACTATTTTTGTGACAAATTTCAAAAATGTCCTCAAAAAAAGATTGGTTTACCGATTGGTTCAACACCAAGTACTACCATATATTATATCAGCATCGAGATGATTATGAAGCACAAGTTTTTATGACAAATCTTGTAAATTATCTTGAAATCCCTAAAGGAAGTTCTATTTTAGACCTAGCTTGCGGTAAGGGAAGACATTCTATCTTTTTAAACTCTCTAGATTATAAAGTTACGGGAGCCGATCTATCAATAAACAGTATTAAACACGCGAGTGAATCTAAAAATAAAACTTTAGATTTTATAGTTCAGGACATGCGACTACCCTTTCCTTTAAAGGTAGATGCTGTGTTTAATTTATTCACAAGTTTTGGTTATTTTGCTGATGACACAGAGGACATTCGTGTTATTGAAAACATAAAAAACTCCTTAAACAAGAATGGAGTTGCCGTTATTGATTACCTAAACGTTGTTAGAACAATTGAGAATTTGACCGCTAGTGAAACCATTTTTCTTGACGATATCGAATTTCAAATCAGCAAGGAAGTAAAAAACGATTTTATCATCAAAAAAATCGAATTTACTGTGGATGGGAAATATCATAGTTACTTTGAACGTGTTAAATGTCTTACTTTGGAGCGTTTTGAAAAAATTATCACCTCAGCAGGATTGAAAATAAAAAACACATTTGGTGATTACAATTTGCATGACTTTGATCGAGAAAACTCCAACAGATTAATTCTAATTATAGAAGAATGATTTATATATTATTAATAACATCTGTATTAATTGGAGCGCTTTTAGTTAGCATTTTCAAACCTAAACAAAATGCTGTTCGATTACTACTTTCTTTTAGTGGTGCGTATTTATTAGCCATTACAATTCTACATTTATTACCTGAAGTATTTGGACCTGCGCATGTAGGACATGTGCACGATGCTGTAAGTGCAAAAACAGTAGGCTCATTTATTTTGATAGGAATTTTAATTCAATCGATTTTAGAATCATTTTCCAAAGGAGCGGAACACGGACATATACATCATCACTCCCATTCAACTGAGTTTCCATGGCTGCTTTTTGTTAGCCTAAGTTTGCATTCTTTTTCAGAGGGAATTCCAATTGGATACCAAGAAGACTCAGAATTACTTTGGGCTATCATCGTTCATAAAATTCCAATTAGTATTGTTTTAGCAACTTTTCTATTAAATTCTAGCATTTCAAAAACCTATAGTTATCTTTTTATTCTTCTATTTGCATTGATGAGTCCGCTTGGATTACTCGCTTCTGAAAGATTTTATTTTTTTATTCATTACCATAAAGAAATTACGAGTATTACCATTGGTATATTTTTACACATATCAACCATTATTCTTTTTGAAAGTTCAAAAGACCATAAATTCAATTACTCAAAATTTATTGCAATCCTTTTAGGAATGGGGATTGCATTTATTGGATCCTAATTTTTTGCAATCCATGTACAATTAACTTGATTTCCTAAACTTCTTTTCTTATATTTGAACTTTATCAAGTAATCTATAAACTAATATTACCCCCTTGTTAGTACTATGGCACAATACAACACCAATACCTCGAAGGCTTCGTTAAAGCCGTTAAAAGTTAACAATCTTTTCAACCAATATTTAGCAATCAAAAAATCTAAAAGAACACTCATGGATGTTTTTCTGTGGTGGGAAAGAAAGAGAATACCATTTAATATTATTGTTTTAGCACTGTGTTATACTTGTTTTGAAATACAAAAAATAGCAACGCATGCTACTGCCGATCTTTTCACAAAAAGAGAATTGATTTTATTTATTATTGGATACAACATTATCTACTCTAGCTTTTGTGTGTTAGAATTTTTTATCAAAAAAAGCAAAAGTTTTGCACCTAACATGTTCAAAAATGCTTTGTTTATTTGCACAGTAGTTGTGACAATCCCTACTCTTTTTCATATCCTGGAGTCAATTGCGTTTTAGGCAAAAATAAATGAAACTGAAAGCTGTCATTTCAAGGTTTTATTTTGCTCCGAATTATTTTAGGAACAAATTCTAAAATGTATCTTTGCGTTTCGAAAACAAACAAGTAGTTTTCCTTAAAACACAAGATCAACCATGTCCTTTTTAGAAGAAATACAACGTAGACGTACTTTTGGAATTATTTCACATCCAGATGCTGGAAAAACAACACTTACAGAAAAGCTATTGTTATTTGGTGGAGCAATCCAAGAAGCCGGTGCCGTAAAAAATAATAAAATAAAAAAAGGAGCAACTTCTGATTTTATGGAAATTGAACGTCAGCGTGGAATTTCTGTTGCTACATCGGTACTTGCCTTTATCTACCGTGACAAAAAAATAAACATTCTTGACACACCTGGACACAAGGATTTTGCAGAAGACACCTTTAGAACTCTTACAGCCGTTGACAGTGTTATTGTTGTGATTGACGTTGCAAAGGGAGTAGAAGCTCAAACTGAAAAGTTAGTTGAAGTTTGTAGAATGCGTAAAATTCCAATTATTGTATTTATCAATAAACTTGATAGGGAAGGTAAAGATGCGTTTGATCTGCTTGACGAAGTGGAACAAAAGCTAGGATTGACAGTTACCCCTATGAGTTTTCCTATCGGAATGGGTTACGATTTTAAGGGAATTTACAATTTATATGAGAAAAAAATCAATCTCTTCTCAAACGACCAGAAAACAACCGTTGCTGAAGGTATTGAATTTACAGATATTGAAAGCCCTGAACTAGATGAAATTGTTGGAGAAAATTCTGCCAATACTTTACGTGAAGAACTTGAAATGGTTGAAGGAGTGTATCCTCCTTTTAACCAAGAGGAATATTTAAGCGGAGATTTGCAACCTGTATTTTTTGGTTCTGCATTAAACAATTTTGGAGTAAAAGAGCTTTTAGATTGTTTTGTTGACATCGCTCCTACGCCACAA
Organism: Flavicella sp. IMCC45537; assembly: GCF_057197705.1. Taxonomy (NCBI): domain Bacteria; kingdom Pseudomonadati; phylum Bacteroidota; class Flavobacteriia; order Flavobacteriales; family Flavobacteriaceae; genus Flavicella; species Flavicella sp. IMCC45537. The sequence goes on along the minus strand of NZ_CM170067.1, from coordinate 101,872 downwards.
CCAAAAATGTGTGATACTCGCTTGATTGACTCAAAAGAAGATAAACTTACTGGTTTTGTATTTAAAATACATGCCAATATGGATCCTAAACATAGAGACAGGCTGGCTTTTATCAAAATCGTGTCTGGTACTTTCAAAAGAAACCAACCTTATTTACATGTAAGAAATAATAAAAAGGTAAAATTCTCTAGCCCAAACACCTTCTTTGCCGAAAAGAAAGAAATTGTTGACATCTCTTACCCTGGTGACATTGTTGGACTTCATGATACGGGTAATTTTAAAATTGGAGACACTTTAACTGAAGGAGAAAAAATAAACTTCAAAGGAATTCCTAGTTTTTCACCTGAGCATTTTCGTTACGTGAACAATGCTGATCCTTTAAAGGCAAAGCAACTTTACAAAGGTTTAGATCAATTGATGGACGAGGGAGTAGCTCAATTATTTACATTAGAATTAAATGGTAGAAAAGTAATTGGTACCGTAGGTGCACTACAATATGAAGTTATCCAATACAGATTGGAGCATGAGTATGGAGCAAAATGTACGTACGAAAACCTACCGATGCACAAAGTATGTTGGGTAGATCCTACCGAAAACAATGAAGAGTTTAAAGAGTTCAAAAGAGTTAAACAAAGGTATTTAGCAAAAGACAAAAGAGGCCAATTGGTGTTTTTAGCTGATTCGGCTTTTACAATTCAAATGACTCAAGACAAATACCCATCTGTAAAACTTCATTTCACAAGTGAATTTGAATAGGTCATAACAATTTGAAAAAGCTATTTTCCTTTTTATTTCTCCTCTCTGTCCACATTCTAACTGGGCAGCAAAAAGAATATGATCTTTCTGAGCTCAAAGGATACAAGACTACAAATAGCATTAAATTAAATTATATTCCTGTAGATGTACAAGCAGGTGAATCAGGTCGTGATGAAATCCCCATGGGAGTATTAGGATTGCATTATGACTTTACGCTAAATAAAAATTTCTATGCTGGTATTGGTATGTTTGCAGCAGTAGAAGGAGATCAAGGAGGACTATTCACTTTAGGAGCTGAAGTCGGTTTTCAGGAGCAAATTATTGGCAATTTTTTCTTAGACACTGATTTACATTTCGGTGGCGGTGGCGGATATCGATACCTTGTAAAAGATGGTGCCTATATTAACTACAACGTTGGGTTCAAATACCAAACCGATAAAGCTGCACTCGGTTTACAATACAGTTATTTTAATTTTTATAACGGATATATTGAAAGTTCAAGTTTCTCAGTTTTTGCCAGCATCCCTACTTCTTTAATTTTTACTGATTACGAAAACGCGAATAACACATACAAACCCCACTCGTTTCAAGAAAAATATTTTTGGAATAGGCCAGCGAATAAAAATGGGTTAACCTTAAGATTTGATCATTTTCTACCTACAGGTGACACCAAAGATCAATATGGAGACCCACTCACGAATACGCTCTATTTAATGGGCTTTGAATACGATCATTATCTAAACTATAAAACCTATGCATATCTTCAACTTGATGCCATCTACAAAGGTTTAGAATCTGGATTTATGGATTTATTTTTAGGTATTGGTTATGAAGCCATTCAAACGAAGTCGTTTAAAATATCAACCAAATTTGGTGCTGGAGCATCAGGTGGTAGAGTTGAACGCGAAGGCGGATTCACCATTTACCCTAGCTTATCATTAGAACATAAGCTATATAAAAATCTTTCTTTAGAATTTCATGGTGGCTATGTCTTGGCTCCTTTCGGAAATTTTGAAGCATATACCTTTGGTTACGGAATAAAATACAACACTTTTTCAAGTGGGATTCAGCATAAGGAGTTAAACGAAAATGTCATTGCAAAAACAAATGGGATTCGTTTAATACTTCAAAACCAAACGTACTTCCGAGCTGCAAGTACAGAAGTAAAACCTTATGATTTACAACTAATTGTTGTTCAAATCAACAGAGACCTTTCACAACACTTCTACATAACAGGCCAAGCAGCATTTACTTATGAAGGTGAAGCTGGCGGTTATGCTGACGGTATGGTAGGTTTTGGGTACTACACTCCAAAAGTACTATACAAAAAAATTGAATTCAATATAGAAGCGCTAGTGGGGGTAGCTGGCGGTGCTAGAATTGATACAGGCGCTGGAATTGCTGTAAAACCAAAAATAGGAATGAACTATGTTCTAAACCCCAAATTTTATATTACCTCTAGTATAGGTAAAATGATTGCTCCTTATGGCAATTTAAACTCTACGCTTTTAGGAATAGGATTCTCTTATAACTTTGCTAAACTAAACGTCAAGAATCAGTAAAAACTAGAATTCTTAAAAGCAAAAACTACTAAATATCATACAATTTTCTAACATAAACCATTTAATAGATTCTATATAGATAATTTCCAATTATCACATTGATAACAAGCCTCTTGACAGATTAATAAATCAACGAAAAATTATTTAAATTTAATAAGATATTTATTTATGTATCTAAATAATTATCATAATGTTATTTCTTTTGCATCGTCCTATTATAATTTTTTTTAAATTAGGTTTATCTTTAAATTTGTATAAAAAATAAAACATTTAATCATGGCTATCAAAAAACAATATTTAAAAAGTAAACCAGTTTGTAAAGTAACATTTGAAGTACCGGCAAAAGAATCTAAATCTGTTTCTGTTGTAGGTGATTTTAATGCATGGGACTCTGAAGCTTCTCCTTTAAAAAAATTAAAAAACGGTAATTTCAAAGCTGTTTTTCCATTCAAATCTGGTAATTCATATGAATTCAAATACATCATTGATGGAGAATATATCAATGAAGAAAAAGCAGATTCTTTCGCATGGAATGATTTTGCAAATTCTGAAAATAGTGTTTTAGAATTGTAAAACTTATTTCTAATAATAAAAAAATGCCTGATGCTATTTATGTAGCCTCAGGCATTTTCTTTTATAAAAACTCGTCATAAAAAAAATCTATATAAAAATCAATTATAAAAATTGAACAAAACAGCAGAGAAACCTAATAAAAGGTATATTTGTAATCGAAAAATTAAATCATTTAAAACATATATATTATGGCAGTATTAGTAGGAAAAAAAGCTCCTCAATTTAATGTACAAGCAGTAGTTAATGGTGGTGAGTTTGCAGAAAACTTTACACTAGAACAATTTCAAGGAGAGAAATATGTATTATTATTTTTCTACCCAAAAGATTTTACTTTTGTATGTCCAACAGAATTGCATGCATTCCAAGAGAAATTAGCTGAATTCGAAAAAAGAAATGTACAAGTAATTGCTGCATCTACAGATACAGAACAATCTCACTGGGGATGGTTGCAAGTACCTAAAGACCAAGGAGGAATTCAAGGTGTAACATACCCAATTATTGCTGATACAAATAAAACTATCTCTAAAAACTATGATGTTTTAGCTGGAGATTATTTCTATGACGATAACGAGCAATTACAAGCGCAAGGAGAATTAATCGCATACAGAGGATTATTCTTAATTGATAAAGAAGGTGTCGTACGTCACCAAATAGTAAACGATTTACCACTAGGTAGAAACGTTGATGAAGCTATTAGAATGGTTGATGCATTACAATTCAACGAAGAACATGGTGAGGCATGTCCAGCAAACTGGAACTCTGACAAAAAAGGATTAACTACTACTCATGAAGGTGTAGCTAGCTATTTAGCAGAAAACTAAAATTTAATGATAATTTCATACGCATATCGCGTACTGAAACTTTATCTTAAATAATTAATAAAACTCTCGAATAACTTCGAGAGTTTTTCTTTTTAATGTATTTTTGAATTCAAATTATAAAAATAAACTATGGCAACTATTACACTTAAGGGAAATCCTTTTCAAACTATTGGTGAATTACCTAAGACAGGAACCGAAGCACCAAATTTTTCATTGAGAACAGTAGAATTAAACAATATTTCATTAGCAGACTTTGCTGGAAGTAAAGTTATCTTAAACATTTTTCCAAGTGTTGACACAGGTACGTGTGCTACCTCTGTAAGAACCTTTAATAAAACTGCAAGTGACTTAGAAAACACCAAAGTAATCTGTATTTCTAGAGATTTACCATTTGCTTTTGCTCGTTTTTGTGGTGCAGAAGGAATTGAAAATGTAGTAAGTGCTTCTGATATTTCTGGAGATTTTGCTGCTGATTACGGTTTAAAAATTACAGAAGGACCACTTGAAGGCTTATGTTCTCGCTCTATTGTTGTACTTGATGAAAATGCTAATGTAATCTATACAGAGCAAGTTCCTGAAACTGTAGATGAACCAAACTACGAAGCTGCAATCAACGCTTTGAAATAATGACAAAAAAAGACAATTTTATTGTAAATAGGATTAAAAGTTTTTCTTTTGTATTCAAAGGAATCTCAATTCTAATAAAATCCGAAAACAGTATCAAAGCACAATTGTTTATTAGCCTAATAATGATCGTTTGTGGTTTTGTCTTTAAAATTTCTATTACAGAATGGGCGATTCAAATTCTATGTACAGGTGCTGTCCTTACAGCAGAATCGTTAAACACTGCAGTAGAAAAAATAGCAAATTTTATTCACCCCGATTATCATAAAAAAATCGGGGTAATAAAAGATGTTGCAGCAGGAGCTGTTGGCTTTACTGCTCTTACGGCTATAATTATTGGTGGACTTATTTACATCCCAAAAATTATTGCTCTATAAATATTATTCAGATCAATCTTCTAACCTCAGCTATTTTTTGAATGAAAAAACCTAAGAAAGAAAAAGAAGTCAAAGAAAAAAAAGAACGTTTTGTAAAAACTAAAGAATTTTTCAAAAACAGACAGGTACAAACTGTTGCTGGTGTTTTTACCGTTCTCTTCGGTTTATTTTTATTTATCTCTTTCTTATCATTTCTCTTTACTTGGCAAGAAGATCAAAGTTTATTATCTGAATTTGCAGATAAATCCATAGAATCCAAAAATTTACTTGGAAAAATTGGAGCAAGTATCAGCCACTTTTTTATTTATGATGGTTTCGGTATTGCCTCCTTTATCATTCCCATCCTTACCATGTTTGCTGGAGCTTATATGCTTCTAATGATCAATCTTAGAAAAATATTCAAATCGCTTAATTGGGCTATTTTAGGAATGATTTGGGTTTCAACCTCTTTCGCTTTTTTAAGTAAAAAATATAGCATTGTAGCAGGAACCATTGGAATTGAATTAAACGAATACTTAACTACTTATCTAGGAAACACAGGTCTTGCTATCATTTTAATTTTTGGGTACAGCTGTTATGCCGTGATTCGTTTTAAAATTACGCCTGAAAAAATTAAATCTTGGTTCCCTGAGAAAACAACAAAAACTTCTCCTAAAGCATCAACTGAAGAATCAGAAGACGTGGTTGTTGAAAATGTACTTCCCGAAGAGGCAGCAGCAGAAGAAGAAATTAAGGAAGTTGCTAAAAAAGAAGACCTAGAAATTAACGATCCAATAGAAGAAAAGGAATCCGTTAGTGTAGAACAAAAAAAATCAGAATTTGAATTATCGGTTGAAAACTTACAGCCAACCATAAAAAATCATTCTTCAATAGACAAAGAAGAAATAAAAGAAGAACCAGCTTCTACTTTAGAAGTCATTATTCCTGAGGAAGAAACTGCCAAAGAAGATGTGTCAATTGCCATTGAAGAAACGGCAAAGGAGGAAAAAGTTGAAGAAAACCTAGCCAATAATTTGGTAGAAAAGTTTGGTGAATTTGATCCTACATTAGAATTAGGAAGCTTCACCTTCCCTACTCTAAATTTACTAAAAGAATACAATGAAAGCATTGCCGTAGATGCGGAAGAGCTTGAATTGAACAAAAATAAAATTGTTGAGACTTTAAAAAATTATAAAATTGGTATCGCCCAAATAAAAGCGACCGTTGGGCCGACTGTAACACTATATGAAATTGTACCTGAAGCTGGTATCAGGATTTCTAAAATTAAAAATTTAGAGGATGATATTGCCCTGTCCTTAGCGGCACTTGGAATTCGTATTATTGCACCGATTCCTGGTAAAGGAACAATTGGTATAGAGGTACCGAACAATAAGCCTAGTATTGTTTCTATGCGCTCTGTGATTGCTTCTACTAAATTTCAAGAGTCTAAAATGGAATTACCTATCGCATTAGGTAAAAATATCTCTAATGAAACTGTTGTTATAGATTTAGCCAAAACCCCTCACCTTTTGATGGCGGGTGCTACTGGACAAGGAAAATCCGTTGGATTGAATTGTATTCTAACTTCTTTACTTTATAAAAAGCATCCTGCAGAAGTTAAATTTGTTTTAGTAGATCCTAAAAAAGTAGAACTTACTTTATTTAACAAAATAGAGCGTCATTATTTAGCCAAATTACCTGATGAGGCTGAAGCCATTATAACCGATACTACCAAGGTTGTTAATACCGTGAATTCTCTTTGTATTGAAATGGACGAGCGTTATGACTTGTTGAAAACCGCCATGGTAAGAAACATAAAAGAATACAACGAAAAATTTAAGTCCAGAAAATTAAACCCTGAAAACGGTCATAAATATTTACCGTATATCGTTTTGGTTATCGATGAGTTTGCAGATTTAATTATGACTGCAGGTAAAGAGGTAGAGACTCCAATTGCTCGTTTGGCACAGTTAGCTAGAGCCATCGGAATTCACTTAATTGTAGCTACTCAACGTCCTTCTGTTAACGTAATTACAGGTATGATTAAAGCCAATTTCCCTGCTAGAATTGCCTTTAGGGTAATGTCTGCGATAGATTCTAAAACTATTTTGGACGCATCTGGGGCCAATCAGTTGATTGGACGTGGAGACATGCTATATACAGGAGGTAATGAAAGCATAAGGATTCAATGTGCTTTTGTTGACACCCCTGAAGTTGAAAAAATCACAGATTTTATTGGATCCCAGCGTGCATATCCAGAAGCTCATATCCTTCCAGAATATGTTGGAGAAGATGGTGGCACGAATCTTGACATAGATATTGACGATCGAGATAAATTATTTGAAGAAGCGGCTAAACTTATTGTAATTGCACAACAAGGTTCAGCTTCTTTATTACAAAGAAAATTAAAATTAGGTTACAATAGAGCTGGTAGATTAATTGATCAATTAGAAGCAGCTGGAATTGTGGGACCTTTTGAAGGAAGTAAAGCCAGACAAGTAACAGTCCCTGATTTACCTTCTTTAGACGAATTATTAGCGAACGAAAAAAAATAGTTCCGTAAAACTCAGAAATACATGAAAAACCTGACAATATCCATATGCACCCTATGTCTTTTATTATTTACTAACCATGTAAATGCGCAAAGCAAATCAGAACAATTACTGAACGAAGTATCTTCAAAAATGTCGAGCTTTAAAAACATGTACATAAAATTCAGCTACGTTCTCGAAAACAAAGAAGTTGATATGATTCAAGAAGCTTTTGGGACCGTATACACAGAAGGAGAAAAATACCACCTAGAATTTATGGACAATATTTTTCTATACGACAACAACAATACTTATGTTATTTTAACGGAAGATGAAGAAATCAATGTCATTGACGGTAACTCTGATGAGGACATGCTAAACCCTTCAAAATTATTATTCTTTTACAAAGAAGGATTCACCTATGAATGGCAAGATTTAAAAACTATCGATGGGGCCAAAATTCAACATATAAAATTAACTCCTATTGATAGCGAATCCGAAGCTTCATACTTTATCTTAGGAATTAATAACACAACAAAAATTATTCATAGTATAAAGGAATTTGGCAACAACGGCACCGTTACTGTATTTCGTATAGAAGAATTCAAGGCAAATCAAGATATCTCGAAAAATCTGTTTATTTTTGACGAATCAAAATACGCTGAACAGAACTTTACAATCAACAAATAAAACAAGCTATTTCCTTGAGAATTCTTGACCAGTACATCATAAAGAGTTTTTTAAAACCTTTTTTTGCGACATTCTTTATTGTAATGTTTGTATTGGTGATGCAATTTTTATGGTATGCCTTTGATGAAATTGCGGGTAAAGGTATTGATATAGCTTATATTTTAAAATTTTTGTGGTATACATGCCTTAATGTAACCCCAACAGCATTACCTATTGGAGTATTATTATCTTCCATCATGGCCTTGGGGAATCTCTCCGAAAATTATGAAATGGCTGCCATCAAATCAGCTGGGATCCCTTTGCTAAGAATCATGCGTCCTTTAATTATTCTAACGCTGTTTATTAGTTCTATCAACTTCTTATTTTTAAATAATATATATCCGTATGCCTCTTTAAAACAAAGAAACTTACTTTTTAACATGCGAAAACAGAAACCTGCGCTTGCTTTGTTAGAAGGAAGTTTTAATACGGAGATTCCTGGATATAGTATTTATTTTGAAAAAAAATACGGCCCAGAAGAAAACCTATTGAAAAATGTTAGGATTTACGACTTAAAAGGAGGTAAAAAAAATGATGTCTGTATCACAGCTAAAAAAGGAGAAATAACCACCGAATCAGGAAGTAAGTACATGACCTTGCACTTAACGGATGGTTATTATTTTGAAGATCATTCTCAGTCAAAAAAGAAGAAAACTGACAGAGATAAAATGCCTGCCTCTTCAGCAAAATTTGAAACTTACAAAGTAAACATAGACATCTCATCTTTGAGTAGTAATGATTTAGATTTAGAAAAATACAAGAAACATTACATGATGTTAAATGTAAAACAATTGTATTCTCAATCTGATAGTTTAAAAATGTCTTATGACACCTACATCAATGCCAAAGCTTCTTCATTTTATATAAGAAACTATGGTGATAAATTATACAAAAGACCAGACAGTCTGATCCGATCTGATTTAAGTCAAGACTTACTTGAAAATTTTAAAAACACAGGTAAAGTTTCAATTACTCAAAACGCTCTCAACAGCCTAAAAAAACCTTTGAGAACCATTCAAGTTTTCAAAGAAAGCTACAAAGGAAAACGAAAAATATTAAACCTATTTGATTACGAATACCATTTTAGGTTTGCCTTCTCATTATCATGTATCCTATTATTCTTTATTGGAGCACCTTTAGGATTTTTAATAAGAAAAGGTGGTTTTGGTTTGCCTATGGTTATGGCTATCCTTATTTTTGTAATCTATTTCTTTATCAATTCAATGGCTAAAAATATAGCCGAAGAAAGCTCTATTTCATCTACTATTGGCGGATGGCTTTCTAGTATGATAATATTCCCTATTGGAATATACCTTACAAGAAGAGCTAGTAAAGGAACTGCATCGTTTAACTTCGATGCACTATCACTTGCTATAAAGGCAATTATCAAACGTTTTAAAAAACAAAAAGAACCGGAAAGGTTATGACACAAGACGACAAACAAACAGATGACATGAAATTGAATACAATTCAAGAAGCTATTGCAGATATACGTGCTGGAAAAGTAGTAATTGTAGTAGATGATGAAGACAGAGAGAATGAGGGAGATTTCATTGCAGCTGCAGAAAAAGTAACTCCAGAAATGATCAACTTTATGGCCAAATATGGTAGAGGGTTGATTTGTGCACCTCTAATTGAAGAGCGCTGTGAAGAATTAGGTCTTAACATGATGGTGAACGACAATACCGTTTTACACAATACTCAATTTACAGTTTCAGTAGATTTAATTGGGAGTGGATGTACAACTGGAATTTCTACCCATGATAGATCTAAAACAATTTATGCTTTAACGGACAAAAACACACGTCCTATAGATCTTGGTAGACCTGGACATATTTTCCCATTAAAAGCTAAAAAAGGTGGAGTACTTAGACGTACAGGACATACTGAGGCTGCGGTAGATTTAGCGCGTTTAGCAGGCTTAGATCCTTCTGGTATTTTAGTTGAAATACTAAATGAAGATGGTTCCATGGCCCGTTTACCTGAATTAAAAAAGGTAGCAAAAGAATTTGACCTTAAACTGATCTCTATTGAAGATTTAGTTTCTTATAGAATGCAACATGATTCTTTAATTAAAAAAGTAGAAGACTTTGATGTATCTACTCGTTTTGGAGATTTTAGACTAAGAGCTTACAGCCAAACTACAAATGATCAAATCCATATTGCCATTACAAAAGGAAGTTGGAAAAAAACGGATGAAGTGTTGGTTAAAGTAACTCCAAATTCTTTTGGAAATGACATCTTAGGAACACTTCAGAATAACATTGATGATAAGCTTCAAAGTATTTTTGGACTGATAGAAAAAGAAGGAAAGGGTGCTGTTGTTTTTATCAACCAAGAAGTACAATCTTTTAACCTTTTACAAAGGCTACAGAATCTAAAAAACAAGAATACACAATCTACTTCTAAACCAAGTTCTAAAGGTATGGATGATAAAGATTTTGGTATTGGAGCTCAAATTCTACATGATTTAGACATCTATAACATTAAATTAATATCTAACTCTGACACGATTAAAAAGAGAGTTGGAATGACTGGTTACGGATTAAAAATTACCGATAGAATACCTTATTAAGCCTATTTTTAAAAATAAAAAAAAGCGATTGAATAAAATTCAATCGCTTTTTTTATTTCGTATAAATACCTTTTGCAAATCCACTTCCATGACATGATGTCCAAAAAACATCTTTATCAAAAGGATCAAATTCAAACCCCGTTATTTTATCTACTTGTCCCAAACCATAATTATGTTTAGACCAACTTTTACCACCATCTCTTGTTAGGTAAATTCCACTATTTAAAAATTTAACACTTTTACCAGGGGCAACAATTACTGCAATCATTTTCGAATCCAAAGGAGATACTTTAACCATCTTTATATGAGGCATCTCAAATATCTTCTCCCAAGATTTACCTTTGTTTTTACTTTTAAAAACACCTCCTTCTCCCAGCTTGGCTTCACCCTCACCACAAGCTATATAAATTACACCTTTCTTATCGACCTCTACAAAACCAACTGTTTTAATTTTATTCGGAATTTTAACTTGTTTCCATGATTCACCATCGTTAACGCTTTTAAACAAACCACCCGGCTTTTTGCCAAAACCTGTTCCCAGTCCTGCATAAATGTTTTTATATTTCTCATCATAGGTCATTTGCATTACATTCGGCTGCTCAGGTAAGCCTTCATTATTTAAACTCCATGATTTCCCTCCATCCCCACTTAAATACGCTCCAAAATCTTTAAAATCCGTCATCCTTAAATATCCATTGACCATCCATTTGGCCGTATGCCAGCCTCGCTGGGTATGAGATGGTATTGTAAACAACATTCTTTTGGAATCTTTTTTATCAATAATATGACTAAACATAAACAAAACACCAGCTTTATTGAACTTTACAATAGGTTCCTCGGGAACATTAAACCACGTTTTACCTGCATCTGTTGATTTTCTTAGAGTTCCTGCATGATTTTGTCTATTTGGTAATATATAAAATATAGCAGGGTCATTTGGGTCTATCGATATTTCTGGTGCACTCGTTGCTCTTTTCTCTTCTTTAGAAACTTCCTGAGTTTGTCCTTCTATTTGTTTCATAGCAACAGCACCTTTATAAACCTTATCACCATCCGTTGTGGATTGCCATATTCCATGCTCTTCCGATGCAAACAAATACTCCCCTTTTCTTTGAGTATCCACATTCAATCCAAATCCTGGCAAATTACTATTTCCACGACCTACCCAATGCCCATTTCCTTTTTCAGTTTCTATATCATCTCTTTGTTCCCAAGTTTTACCATTATTTTTAGAGATAAAAAGTTGCTGATCATAAACTGTAAACACTTCTCCTTTCGAATTAATCTGCAAATCCCTAAAAGCTTTAGAACTTCCTTCTGAATTTGCTGTAGCATCTAAATGAGAGAAATTCATATTCCCTCCTAAAGGATTATTTCTACTTGCCCAGTACTCTTTATCAACCTGATGTTTCCAATAGTTACCCGCTCTAGCACAAACAAACCAAGTTTTACCTCCGTCTTCTGTTTTCATTAATTCTGATGGAGAAAAACTAAAATCATGCTTTATATTATTTGAAATATAAATTTCATTGGGATTTAAGGGATTTACCACTAATCTATTGTATACTGGCATAGTTGATTTTGGTAACTTTGGGTATTTCTGTTTCAATTCTTTGATCGAAATCCCTAACCAAAATGCTACCGTTCTATAATAATAATTCTTTGACGGATAATCTGAAATCTGACTCATATCAATCGCAAGATTTCCGGTAATAGAATTCCAAGTAACACCATTGTCTGTACTTTTATAAATCCCTCCAGTTGTTTTTACTGAACCTTCGATACCTTCATAATGAGTTTGTAGCAACAAATACAAATAAAACTGATTCGTTTTCTTATTGAAATACATCTGTATATCGCGCGCATCATTAAAAGGTAACCCCGTTTTTCGTTCCTTCCAACTCTTCCCCGCATTATTAGAAGTATAAAACCCATAATTCGTAAGTACGTACAAATTATTTGAATTTCTAGGATCAACTATAATTCTCGTTACATCTAATTCCTCGGAAATGCCCTCCATTATTCTTGTCCAAGTTTTACCTGCATCAGTAGTTTTATAAATAAAACCATATTCTGTATTTCTATAGGAATTACTATGAGGATTTTTTAAACTTCTGTATACCCCTTTCACTCTCCAACTTTGTCCTGCACCAACATACCACACCTGATCATCAAATGGATCTATGGCAATAGCATTAAATTTCTTTTTGCTAGGAAACCCTTTTATTTCTGTCCATGATCTACCTCGATTATTCGTGGTAAAAATAGTTCCTGAAGCACCTTTCATAATCCCAAAATCATGGTTCAAAGAAGAGAATGCTGTTTTATAAGGTTTAATCTTACTCCCTAGCCCATCAAAATCATTTAAGGTCTGCCAAGAATCCCCTTTATTCCAAGTACCATATCCATTTCCCATATCATAGTTTAAAAACATAGTATTGCTATCGAAGGGGTGAATATTTAATTCCTCACTGTAGCCTGAAGTTCCAGGACCAATCACTGTCCATTTCACAGTTGGGTCACTTTCTACTCTTTGGGTTTGAAGTTTTTTAAAATAATTTCTCTCTTGTGCAAATGACAAAATTTGTGTCAAGAAAAATAATATAAATAGTGATTTTCTCATAATGATAAATATTACATAGGGTATTACCTAACCAAAGATAAAAACCTTACGCATAGAAAATCAATCAACTAGCAAGATTAGAACATATCTTCTATAGTTTAGACGATATGTCATTTTTTACCAATTACTACTATAATAAAAATTTGGGTTAAAAAGACATTTGTGGCTGTATCAAGATAGTTTCCCTTTCTTTTTGAAATAAAAAAGCTTTCAACAGGCCACGTAACAGTATTTTAGAATCACTTACCTCTAACCAACTCCCCTCTTGCAATCCTATCACTGGAGTATCATTATATATATGATATTCTTTTATTCGTGTTTCTCTAGTCTCGCCTTTATGAGTTGAATTCGCATCCGCTTCTATAAAATGTGCATTTATATTAAAGGGTATCACTTTTAAAGTATCGAAACTTTGTGGCATCATAATTGGCATGTCATTAGTTGTTTGCATGGTGATTCCACAAATATTTGAACCAGCACTCGTTCCTAAATAAGGCACTCCCCTATCAATAGATTTTTTTAGTGGATACATTAAATCCAATTCTTGCAATTTTGCAACCAAAACAAATGTATTTCCTCCTCCTACAAAAATCCCTTGAGCGTTCTCTATAGCATTTACAGGATTTGCAAACTCATGTAACCCTTTTACTTTTATACCCAACTTAGAAAAACCATTTGCTGCAATAGTAGTATAATCTTTATAAGACAAACCAGAAGGTCTTGCATAGGGAATAAACACTATCTCTGTCACCCCTTGAAATAAGTTCTTTAATTCTGGCTCTAAATATTCTAAGTACCCGCTTCCGTGTATACTAGAAGAACTGGCCAAAATTAGATTTTTCATTATTTTTTATTTTTTAAGGATTTTTCAAATTTAGTCATTAAATATTTCAAAGAAAAATGCATCTTTACTGCTAAATTCAACTTTTATGAGGGTATTTCGATACTTGTTTTTCAGTCTCACATTTGTACTTTTCGCTTTTACAATGCACAAATATTATATGAGTATTTCTCATGTAAAATATGTTCCAAATCAAGAATCTATTCAATTAACCCTAAGAGTATTCATTGATGATTTACAACAAGAAATAAACGAAACCAACAAGTCTGATATAGAACTTGGGACAAAAAGAGAACCAAAAAATGTAGATAGTATCTACACCTCATATTTGAATACCAATTTTTTAGTTGAAATTAATGAAACTCCATGCTATCTAGATTATATAGGGAAAGAATATACAGATGATATGGCCGTTTTTTATCTTGAAATTTTGAATGTAAAAAACATTCACAAATTAAAAATAGAAAACACTATCTTATATAAAACACTCCCGCAGCAAGAAAACATCGTTAAATTAAATATTTACGATAAAAACAAAAGTTTTATTCTAACAAAAAAACAAACTGTGGCTTTAATAAATTATTAACGAAGCCTATCTTAATTATTAATACATTTGTTGTTACACAAAAATAATCCAATGAAAAAAATCTATTCTATCGTAACCTTATTCCTACTAGGAATGAGTATTTCGGGAATTGCCCAAGAAACGGAAACAAAAACTGGCCACACGAATACAAATAAATTCAAACAATTAAAAGATGAATTTGCAACTCCTAATAGCCAACATACGGCTTCCGGAGCACCAGGTGTTAATTACACCCAACAGAAAGTTGATTATAAAATGGATATTGTTTTAGATGATGCAAACCAAAAATTAAGTGGTCATGAGTCTATCGTCTACCATAACAACTCGACAGATGAATTACGATACTTATGGGTACAACTAGATCAAAACAAAAGAGCCCTTGATTCAAAATCTCCTGATATAAAAGGAGGTGGTCCGGAAATCCTATACAGTCCTGAAAAATTTGCTGCGGACTTTATAGACAAGCCATTTGATGGAGGTTTCAATATCATCCATGTACAAGATGCAAAGGGCAATGCTCTTTCCTACAAGATCAACCAAACAATGATGCGAATCGAATTGCCGAAACCTTTGGCTTCAGGTAAAAAATTTCAATTTCAAATAAAATGGTGGTATAATATCAATAACCATGTTCCACAAAGAGATAGATCAGGTTACGAACATTTTGAGAAAGATGGAAACAATTTATACGTAATTGCACAATTCTATCCTAGACTAGCCGTTTACAATAACGTTGAGGGATGGCAAAACATGCAATTTTGGGGAAGAAGTGAATTTGCTTTAGAATTTGGAGACTTCCTTGTGAACATTACTACTCCAAAAGATCATATTTTAAATGCAACTGGTGTTTTAACTAATCCTAAAAAAGTTTTAACAAAAACCCAATTAGAAAGGCTAGAGCAAGCTAAAAAATCATTTGACAAACCAGTGATTATTGTTTCTCAGGAAGAAGCTATAGAAGCGGAAAAGAAAAATAGTACTGAGACTAAAACATGGAGTTTTGATGCAAAAAACGTAAGAGATTTTGCTTTTGCATCTTCTAGAAAATTTATTTGGGATGGGATGGCTGTTGACATTAACGGTAAAACAGTTATGGCTTATTCGCTTTACCCAAAGGAAGGAAATCCACTTTGGGAAGAATATTCAACTAAAGTTGTAGCACATACCTTAAAAGAATACTCTTCATATACTTTTGATTATCCATATCACAAGGCTATTTCGGTACATTCTAAAAACCAAGGAATGGAATACCCTCAAATTTGTTGGAATTATGGTAGACCAAGACCGGATGGAACTTATGACGACAGAACGAGAGATGCCATGATTGGTGTCATTACACATGAGGTAGGTCATAACTTTTTTCCTATGATTGTAAATTCTGATGAACGCCAATGGACATGGATGGATGAAGGATTGAATTCGTTCGTTGAAACACTAACTGAGCTATCCTTCGATGAAAATTTCAATACGGGTAATTTACCAAAAGATATTATTCCTTACATGGATGGAGATCAAAGCAACATATCCCCAATCATGACACAAGGAGATAATGTGCACCAATTTGGACCAAATGCTTATACAAAACCGGCAGCAGGGCTTTATTTATTGCGAGAAACAATTATGGGACATGAGTTATTTGATTATGCCTTTAAAACATACGCTCAAAGATGGATGTTTAAACACCCAACTCCTGAGGATTTTTTCAGAACTATGGAAGATGCTTCTGCCGTTGATTTAGATTGGTTTTGGAGAGGTTGGTTCTACACTACAGATTTCACAGACATTGGTGTAAAATCTGTAAGTCAATACAGAGTTACAAGTAAACCAACACAAGATATTATCAAGTTGGCTAAAAAATATGGTATCCCTGTAGAACAAATTAGACCTGGAATTTATTTATCTACAGATCCAGAAACAGAAGGAGAACCTAAAAGTCCTTTGGATATCAAAATACTGAAAGATTATATAGATACAAACTATGAAAATGTAGCAGATGCTGAAATCCCAGGTTATTTTTATGAAATTACTTTTGAAAAACCAGGAGGCTTAGTAATGCCAATCATTGTAGAATACACATACGAAGACGGAACTAAAGAATCTAAAACATATCCTGCTCAAATTTGGAGTAAAAATGACAAGGAAGTCAATAAAGTAGTGGCGTCTAAAAAGGCAATTACTAGTATACAAATTGATCCAAATTTAGAAACTGCAGACGTGAATGTTGAAAACAACCTTTGGCCTAGAGCTGAGAAATCTGAATTTGACAAGAAAAAAGAAGAATTAGCGAAAAAATAACAGGCTATAACTTTACAAAAACCGACCTTATAGGTCGGTTTTTTTTTCTTAAAAAATACTTTACAAGTTTGTTAACATCTTACCTTTTATTAACTCATAATTAATCGTATTTTTGATTTTTATAATATCATATTTGAATGGGAAAAATCATTGCTATTGCTAACCAAAAGGGAGGTGTTGGAAAAACAACTACAACAGTTAATCTAGCGGCGTCACTTGGTGTTTTAGAAAAGAAAATTTTACTTATTGATGCTGATCCTCAAGCGAATGCTTCTTCTGGATTGGGTATTGATATTGAAACGATCACGGCAGGAACTTACCAAATTTTGGAACATACGGTATCAGCCAAAGATGCAATACAGGCTACCAGTTCTCCTAATGTAGATATTATTCCTGCACATATCGATCTTGTTGCAATTGAAATTGAACTTGTTGATAAGCAAAATAGAGAGTACATGCTGAGGCAGTCTTTGGAAGAAATAAAAGACGACTATGACTATATTTTAATTGACTGTGCTCCATCTCTAGGATTGATTACTTTAAATGCTTTAACCGCTTCTGACTCGGTAATTATTCCTATTCAATGTGAATATTTTGCTCTAGAAGGATTAGGTAAATTGTTAAACACAATTAAAAGTGTTCAAAAAATTCACAATTCTGATTTAGATATTGAAGGTCTATTACTTACTATGTTTGATTCTAGGTTACGTTTATCGAACCAAGTAGTAGAAGAGGTTAAGAAGCATTTTAATGAAATGGTCTTTAATACAATTATTCAAAGAAATACTCGTTTAGGAGAAGCGCCTAGTTACGGTGAAAGTATCATTGCATATGATGCCACTAGTAAAGGTGCCGAGAACTATATCAGTTTGGCTAATGAAGTATTAAAAAAGAACTCGTAATGGCAAAAGCAACCAAAAAACAGGCATTAGGTCGAGGACTATCTGCACTGTTAAATGAAAACTCTACTACAACTGAATCCACAGAAAAGTCTGTTGGAAATATCATCGAGCTAGAGCTAAGTAATATTGAAGTCAATCCTTTTCAACCTAGAAGCTATTTTAATGAAGAGGCATTAACAGAACTATCAAATTCCATCAAAGAACTTGGAGTTATACAACCCATCACCGTTAGAAAACTAGAGAATAATAGTTTTCAATTAGTATCTGGTGAGCGACGTTTTAGAGCTTCTAAACTGATTGGTAACAAAACGATACCAGCTTATATCAGAACTGCCAACGATCAAGAAATGTTGGAAATGGCTTTGGTTGAAAATATCCAAAGAAAAAACCTTGATCCTATCGAGGTTGCTTTGTCCTATCAAAGACTGGTTGAAGAAATAAAACTTACACAGGAGGAATTGAGTTCACGCGTTGGTAAAAAAAGATCTACTGTTACTAATTACTTAAGATTATTAAAACTAGATCCTATAATTCAAACGGGAATGAGAGATGGTTTTTTATCTATGGGACATGGTAGAGCCCTTATCAATGTTGAATCTATTGATGAACAACTTGTTATTTATGAAAAAATTTTAAAAGACAAGCTTTCTGTTCGTCAAACCGAAGAATTGGTTAAAGAACTTAAAAATGTTTCGCAAACTAAAAAGACAAGCAAAACAGCAGTTCCGTCTTTTGTAAAATCAGGTGTACCAACCATCAGTGAATTTTTCGGACATAAAATTTCAGTTTCTGTAAATGCCAAAGGAAAAGGTAAAATTTCAATTCCTTTCCATTCTGAAGAAGATTTCAATAGAATAAAAAAACTACTGGAATAAGTGTTTACAAAATACACATACATTGTTGTTTTATTAGTTGTCACTAGTTTTGGAACTCTTAAAGCTCAGGATAGTACTCCGCAGATTACAAGTGAAGATATCATTAAATCGGAAGGTTATAACCCATTAACACCCGCTAGAGCTTCATTTTATTCGGCAATATTACCTGGTCTTGGGCAAGTATACAATAAACAAGCTTGGAAAGTTCCTTTTGTTTATGGTGCCATGGCGACAAGTATGTATTATTTTACAATCAATAATGAATCTTATAAAAGATATCGAACGGCTTTTAAAATTAGAGAAGCTGGATATCAAGATGAGTTTACAAATGATGACGGTTCAACAAGAATTTCGAGAGAAGGTCTTATTAGCGCTCAAAAAACGTTAAAACAAAATAGAGAAACATCATTACTATTATTTATTGGTTTTTATGTTTTACAAATAGTAGATGCGAGTGTTAGCGCGCATCTTTTACAATTTAATGTCAATGATAAAATATCATTTGACCCACAAATATATAGTGACCCCAACGATAACAAGCCATTTGTTGGACTTACTTTTAATTATAATTTTTAAGATGAAAATAGCATTATTAGGATACGGAAAAATGGGACAAACAATTGAGAAAATTGCTTTGGACCGAGGACATGAAATAGTATTAACCATTGACAAAGACAGTCCAGAATATGATATTTCTGTTGCTGATGTTGCAATCGATTTTAGCATTCCTAACTCTGCAGTATCAAATATTAGTAATTGCTTGAACAATCAGGTTCCGATTATCTCAGGAACGACTGGATGGTTAGATAGTTTTGATGAAATGAAAACCTTATGCTCAGAAAAAGAAGGTGCTTTTATCTATGCTTCAAACTATAGCCTTGGAGTTAATATCTTTTTTGAACTGAACAAGCAATTAGCAAGAATGATGTCTAACTTAGATCAGTACAACGTTTCTATGGAAGAGATACATCACAAACAAAAATTAGACGAACCAAGTGGTACTGCTATTACCCTTGCGGAAGGAGTGATAGAACACACTAAAAACACGCAATGGGAATTAGATAAAGCAACTCAAGAAAACAGTATCCCAATTTCAGCGATTAGAAGTCCTGAGGTTCCAGGAACACATTTAATTACTTATGATTCTATAGTAGATAAAATAGACATCAAACATACTGCTCATAACAGACAAGGTTTTGCTTTAGGAGCCGTTGTTGCAGCAGAATGGATTATTGGTAAAAAAGGAGTTTTTTCTATGAAAGATGTTTTAGGAATTTAACAAACCCATAACAATCTAACTCCGAATATTTAAGCACCTTTGAAAAAAACCAACTTATGACTTTTACGGCATGGCTAGTGGTAATCCTTGTAATCCAAGGAATTCACTTTTTAGGAACATGGAAATTATACCAAAAAGCGGGACGCAAACCTTGGGAAGCTATAGTTCCCATATATAACGGCGTGGTATTGATGCAAATAATTAACCGACCTAAATGGTGGGTGGTTTTATTATTCATTCCTGTGATTAACTTGATTATGTTTCCTGTAGTTTGGGTT
Source organism: Flavicella sp. IMCC45537 (assembly GCF_057197705.1). Lineage (NCBI taxonomy): Bacteria > Pseudomonadati > Bacteroidota > Flavobacteriia > Flavobacteriales > Flavobacteriaceae > Flavicella > Flavicella sp. IMCC45537. The sequence continues at coordinate 81,666 of NZ_CM170067.1, read as the reverse complement.
GAAACCTCAAGAAGTTTTGGTAAAAACACTACTATTGATACGATTCTGAGTATTTTCAGTCTTGGGTTTTATGCGTACTATTTAAACTATGCAGCCGATGTAAGTTATATCGAAGACAGAAGTCTTACTCCTAAAACCGAAGTTGGAGAATGGACAAGCTCTATCCTTTTCGCCATAGTAGCCGCTACATTGGTACACACCTATGTAATGCAACCCTACACCATTCCTACTTCTTCCTTAGAGAAGTCTTTATTAGTGGGAGACTTTTTATTTGTAAGTAAGTTTCATTATGGAGCAAAAACACCAACATCATTGATTGCAGCTCCTATGGTACATGATACATTACCATTCATAAAATCAAAATCTTATGTTTATAATGATGATCCTAATCAGAAAAACTCATTTTTAAACAAATTTCAGTTACCCTACTTTAGATTACCAGGCTTTCAGAATATAAAACGAAATGAAATCGTTGTATTTAACTGGCCAGCAGATACTGTTAGACAATTTTTTACGCAAGATCGAAAATTTGCAAAACCAATTGACAAAAAATCTAATTATGTAAAACGTTGCGTAGGAATCGCAGGTGACTCTTTAGAAATAAGAGATGGGCATATCTTCATCAACGGTGAACGTTCAATTTTACCAGAACGTGCAAAACCTCAATTCTATTATACAGTAGATACCGATGGTAAAAACATGAGTGATAACATGATTTACAACACCTATCACGTTCGCCCGGGCGAAGCTAGAACCTCTTATAAGGAATACGTTCTTCCATTAGCTTATGAAAAACAACTTTACAATAAGTTCGGAAAGGATTACCTTCAAAACAGAAAGTATTTGTTGAATTTAGACGAAAAAAATGCGGCTAAATTGAAAAAAAATAAACAAATCAAAAGCGTTACAAGAAATATTCAACCTAAGGGTGAAGCAGAAGCTGTATTCCCATCAGTTGACATGAAATGGAATAAAGACAATATGGGACCTATCTATATCCCTGAAGAAGGTAAGACAGTCTCTTTAGATTTAAAATCTTTAGAATTCTATAAAAAGATAATTACGGAATACGAACATAATACACTTACAGTTGAAGGAAACTCAATTTTCATCAACGGGCAAGAAGTTACTTCTTACACTTTCAAACAGAATTATTACTGGATGATGGGGGACAATCGTCACAACTCGGAAGATTCTAGATATTGGGGGTATGTACCATTTGACCATGTAGTAGGGAAACCTGTATTTGTATGGTTCAGTTGGGACACCTATGGTCAGGGACTAAATAAAGTTAGATGGGATAGACTGTTTACAACTGTCCACGGTAAAGGTCCTTTAAAATCTTACTTCTACTATTTCCTAGGTTTAGTGATCCTTTATATTGGCTATGGTCAATACAAAAAAAGAAAATCATAAAAATTAGAGTCCCTGCATGAAACTCTTTCAACCAACATACTTCTCTCCAATTGCACAATATGCGGCAATTTATGGGGAGAAGCATATTGCTTTTGAATTCGAAGATAATTATCAGAAGCAAACTTATAGAAATCGCTGTTATATTGCTGGACCCAATGGAAAACAGCTTCTAAACATACCGGTCAAACACGGTACTTCTTCAAGAAAAACAAAGAAGATTCAAATCGATTATGACAGTTCCAAATGGTATGACAATCATATCAAATCCCTTCAAGCCGCTTATAGATCCTCTCCTTTTTACGAATTCTATGAGTCAGATATCATTGCTATCTTTCAAAAAGAAAACAAATACCTCATTGACTTAAATATTAGCTTTCATAATTTCATTTTAGAATCTCTTCAAGAAGAAACCTCCTATGAACGGACCCATGAATTTTCTTTAGAGAACAACAACGACTATAGGTTTTTAGCTCATGCCAAACAAAAAGTAAATTGGGACTTCCCTAACTATATCCAAATGTTTGATGCCAAACATGGATTTCAACAAAACTTGAGTATTCTAGATTTATTATTTATGGAAGGACCAGCTTCCTACAAATACCTACAATCTATAAACCAAATGAATCCGTAGGTTAAGCTTTTGTAAAACTACGCTCTGTTTATTAATAAATATTATAAATTTTCTATATATTTATAAATTAACAAATGTTATCGAAAACAACCCTAAAGATCTACGAATGAACGAATTACATCAATTCATGAATAATATATCTCCATTATCTGAAGATTCTTTTCGGATATATATGGATATGTGTGAGGAGAAAACATATAAAGCAGGTACCGTATTAACAGAAATTGGAACTATTCCAGATCATTTATATTTTATACAAACAGGTGTAGCTAGGTCCTATAGCGAAACTGAGAAAGGTGTTGAATACATAAGATCTCTTATCAGTACTTATAATATTTTGGCAGCTACGGAAGCTCTAATAACGAGACAACCTAGTAAAATTGCGTGTCAATGTTTAACAGATTGTACCGTTCTAAGAATTAATTATAATATGCTTGTTCAAAAGTGCAAGGAAAACCAAGAAATTGCTGCCTGGTACACAAGAACAGTTGAATTACACTATGCTCATTTACAAAAAACAAACGATGAATTATTGACATTAAATGCAACACAACGTTATTTGATTCTTCAAAAAAGAATCCCAAATATCGATAATTTAATCAATCAATATCACATTGCTTCAAGATTAGGTATCACTCCAATCCAATTGAGTAGAATTAGAAAAAAACTTTATAGCAAATAATAAAAAAGCCGTTACATCATGTAACGGCTTTTTTTTGATATTATCTAATCAACTTTTTATACTTGATACGTTTTGGCATCAAATCTCCACCCAAACGTTTCTTTTTATTCTCTTCATATTCCGAGAAACTTCCTTCAAAAAAGTAAACCTGAGAATCCCCTTCAAAAGCTAAAATATGTGTACATATTCTATCCAAGAACCATCTATCATGCGAGATTACTACAGCACATCCAGCAAAGTTCTCTAATCCCTCTTCTAAAGCTCTCAATGTATTTACATCCAAGTCATTTGTTGGCTCATCCAAAAGCAAAACATTTCCTTCTTCCTTCAGCGTCATTGCTAAATGCAATCTATTTCGCTCCCCTCCGGATAAAGTATTTACTTTTTTATTCTGCTCTGATCCACTAAAATTAAATCTGCTTAGGTATGCACGTGAATTCACCATTTTACCACCCATCATTACCAAATCTTGCTCATCTGCAAAGTTTGCCCAAATGGAACGCTCAGGATCAATATCCGAATGTGATTGGTCTACATAGGCAATCTTAGCTGTTTCTCCAACTGTAAATTCACCACCATCTGCTTTTTCTTCACCCATGATCATTCTAAAAATAGTAGTCTTACCAGCACCATTAGGACCAATAATACCAACAATTCCATTCGGTGGTAAGCTGAATTCTAAATTGTCATAAAGCAATTTATCACCAAATGCTTTAGAAACCCCTTTCGCATCAATAACATTTGATCCTAGACGAGGTCCATTAGGAATGTAGATCTCTAATTTTTCCTCTTTTACTTTTTGGTCTTCATTCATCAATTTATCATAACTCGCCAAACGAGCCTTAGATTTTGATTGACGTCCTTTAGCACCTTGTCTTACCCATTCCAACTCACGCTCTAATGTCTTCTGACGTTTAGAAGCCGTTTTGTCTTCCTGTGCCATACGCTGTGATTTTTGATCTAACCAAGAAGAATAGTTTCCTTTCCAAGGTATTCCTTCTCCTCTATCCAATTCTAAAATCCAACCAGCGATATTGTCTAAGAAATATCTATCATGCGTTACAGCTATCACAGTTCCTTTATATTGAGCTAAATGATGCTCTAACCAATGTACAGACTCAGCATCCAAGTGATTGGTAGGCTCATCCAACAACAGCACATCTGGTTGCTGCAACAACAAACGACACAAAGCAACTCGACGTCTCTCCCCTCCAGATAAAACTGAAATTAATTTATCAGGTTCTGGAGTACGCAATGCATCCATTGCTATTTCTAATTTCGTATCTAATTCCCAAGCATCAGAAGCATCTATTTGATCTTGTAATTCTGCCTGACGGTTCATCAATTGCTCCATCTTGTCCGCATCAGAATATACTTCTTCTAAACCAAACTGATCATTGATTTTATTATACTCATCTAGCACAGCTACTGTTTCCGCAACTCCTTCTTTAACAATATCCAATACAGTCTTAGATTCATCTAATATCGGTTCTTGCTCTAAAAACCCAACAGAATATCCAGGCAGAAAATTAATATCTCCTTGATAATTCTTATCTACTCCTGCAATAATTTTTAATAAGGAAGACTTACCCGATCCATTCAAACCTAAAATACCAATTTTGGCACCATAGAAAAAACTTAAATGAATATTTTTTAAAACTTGTTTTCCTGTACTTTGATAGGTTTTACTCAAACCCGACATGGAAAAAATGACTTTCTTATCGTCTGACATATAGTGTGTTTTTTTACTAATTATTTATTTATTTTTCTATTAAATCAACCCATGCTGTTTCAAACCGAGTAAAGAATTAAGGTTTACAAATATCGGAAAATGCAATGATAATTGCTACAAACACAAAATTAATAATTCCATTTCAATTTAAAAAAGACATAAAAAAAACCTAACGCAAAATACATTAGGTTCAATTCATAAAATATATTTTTTATGCCTGCCCTGTTGGACCAAAATTCATTGGAATAGGAGTTTCTTCAGGTTCATTAATTTTTCCATTCGCAGCTTCAAATCTTTTGATATTCTCAGCTAAGGCCTTGGTCAACCTTTTTGCATGCTCAGGTGTTAAAATAATTCTAGATTTTACTTTTGCCTTAGGTGTCCCTGGCATTACATTGATAAAATCAACTATAAATTCTGATACCGAATGATTTATGATAGCAAGATTCGAGTACGTTCCTTCTGCAATTTTCTCATCCAATTCAATATTTAATTGTCCGTCTTTTTTCTGTTCTTCATTCATAGGTTAAAGATATGTATAAACTGTTTTAAAAAAAAGATTGGTCCACAATTTCTCGTGAACCAATCCTTATGTATTATAAATTAACCAGGTTAATCTTAATTAAAACTTTCTTCGATTTCCTCTTTAGGACCTACGATCAAGTTATTATAAGAACGCATACCTGTACCAGCAGGAATTCGTTTACCAACAATAACATTCTCTTTCAATCCTTCTAAGTTATCTACTTTACCGCTTACAGCAGCCTCATTCAATACTTTTGTAGTTTCCTGGAAAGAAGCTGCAGAGATGAATGATTTAGTCTGTAATGACGCTCTTGTAATACCTTGTAAGATTTGCTCTGCTGTTGCAGGTCTAGCCTCTCTAGCTACTACTAAATCTTTATCTTCACGACGTAATAAAGAGTTTTCATCTCTCAATTTACGAGCAGAAATAATTTGTCCAGCTTTCAATTCTTCAGAACCTCCAACTTCTTCAACTACTTGCATTCCGTAGATAGCATCATTTTGTTCGATAAAGTCATTTTTATGAACCAAAGCATTCTCTAAGAACAATGTATCACCAGAATCAATAATTCTAACTTTACGCATCATTTGACGTACAACTACTTCAAAATGCTTGTCATTAATTTTTACCCCTTGCAAACGGTAAACTTCTTGTATTTCATTTACCAAGTACTCCTGTACTTTTGCTGGTCCCTGAATTTTAAGAATATCATTTGGAGTTGTAGCCCCATCAGATAACGGCATACCTGCTTTGATAAAGTCGTTCTCTTGAACTAGGATTTGATTAGAAAGTTTCACTAGATACTTTTTAATATCTCCTAATTTAGATTCAACGATAATCTCACGGTTACCACGTTTAATTTTACCGAATGAAACAACACCATCAGTCTCAGCAACTACAGCTGGGTTAGAAGGGTTACGTGCTTCAAATAATTCAGTTACACGAGGTAAACCTCCTGTAATATCCCCTGCTTTACCAGATTTACGAGGAATTTTCACTAAGACTTTACCAGCCTCAACAACATCTCCATCATCCACCATTAAGTGTGATCCTAAAGGTAAACTATAAGAACGTAATGCCTCACCGTTTTCTCCTTCAATAATCAATGCAGGAATAATTTTCTTATTCTTAGATTCAGTAATTACCTTTTCTTGGAATCCTGTTTGTTCATCAACTTCTACGGTGTAGTTAATTCCTCTTTCAACATTATCAAAGACGATCTTTCCACCGAATTCAGAAACAATTGTTCCGTTAAATGCATCCCATTGACACACAACTTCTCCTTTTTTGATTTTCTTCTTTCCTTTTACGAAAACATGAGAACCATAAGGTATATTGTTTGAACTCAATACCAATCCTGTTACTTCATCAACAATCTTAATTTCAGAAGTTCTAGAAATCACGATATCAACCATGTTTCCTTGACCATCTTCACCTTTGATTGTATTAAGATCTTCTATTTCAACTTTACCGTCAAACTTAGCAATCAACTTATTGTCCTCAGAAATATTTCCGGCAACCCCACCAACGTGGAATGTTCTTAATGTTAACTGAGTACCAGGTTCACCAATAGACTGTGCTGCAATTACACCAACAGACTCTCCTCTTTGAACCATTGTACGAGTTGATAAACTCTGACCATAACAACTAGCACAAATACCAGTAGTTGCCTCACAAGTTAATGGAGATCTCACTTCTACCGTATCAACACCTGCTAATTCAATTTCTTTAGCTACTTCATCAGAAATTAATGTTGAAGCTCCTAAAATTACATCTTTAGTTACTGGGTGAACTACATCATGCAATGTAAAACGTCCAACAATTCTTTCGCTTAATGATTCAACGATTTCATCGTTTTTCTTTAATGGAGCAACTTCTAATCCTCTTAATGTACCACAATCATCTTCATTGATAATTACATCTTGAGAAACATCAACTAGACGACGTGTTAAGTAACCAGCATCCGCCGTTTTTAAGGCAGTATCGGCAAGACCTTTACGCGCACCGTGTGTTGATATAAAGTATTCCAAAATTGATAAACCTTCCTTAAAGTTAGAAAGAATTGGATTTTCAATAATTTCTCCACCAGAAGCTGTAGACTTTTTAGGCTTTGCCATCAATCCACGCATTCCTGTTAATTGACGAATTTGCTCTTTCGATCCACGGGCTCCAGAATCAAGCATCATGTATACCGAGTTAAATCCTTGTTGATCCTCTCTCAAACGCTTCATTGACAATTCTGTCAAACGGTTGTTAGTAGATCCCCAAATATCAATAACTTGGTTGTAACGCTCTTTATTCGTTAACATACCCATGTTATAGTTCGCCATGATCACCTCTACCTCTTCATTGGCAGCGTCAATCATACTTTGTTTTTCAGCAGGTATAATAATATCTCCTAAACTAAATGATAAACCACCTTGGAATGCGAATGTGAATCCCATTGTTTTAATATCATCTAAGAATTTCCCCGTTGTAGGAATATCAGTCGCTTTTAAAATACCACCAATAATATCTCTTAAATTCTTTTTAGTCAATACTTCATTGATATAACCAGCCTTTGCAGGAACAACTTCATTAATCAATACTCTACCAACAGTAGTTTTGATAATTTTTGTTACCTGATCTCCGTTTTCATCAATATCCTGAGTTCTTACACTAATTCCAGCATTCAAGTTAACTTGCCCTTCATTGTAAGCAATATTAACTTCTTCTGGAGAATAGAATGTCAAACCTTCCCCTTTAATTGGTACTTCAGGAGTTGAAATTCTTTCCTTAGTCATATAGTACAAACCAAGTACCATATCCTGAGAAGGAACTGTTACTGGAGCACCATTGGCTGGATTCAAAATATTATGAGATGCCAATAATAACATCTGAGCCTCTAAAATAGCTTCAGGTCCTAATGGCAAGTGTACCGCCATTTGATCCCCATCAAAATCCGCATTGAAGGCGGCACAGGCTAATGGGTGCAATTGAATCGCTTTACCTTCAATCAATTTAGGTTGGAATGCTTGGATTCCCAAACGGTGCAACGTAGGTGCACGGTTTAGCAATACTGGATGTCCTTTTAAAACATTCTCCAAAATATCCCAAACTACAGGTTCTTTTTTATCTATAATTTTCTTTGCAGATTTTACAGTCTTAACAATACCTCTTTCAATCAACTTACGGATTACGAAAGGCTTGTATAGTTCTGCTGCCATATCTTTTGGCAATCCACATTCAGACAATTTCATTTCTGGTCCAACAACAATTACAGAACGTGCAGAATAATCAACACGCTTTCCTAATAAGTTTTGACGGAAACGACCTTGTTTACCTTTTAATGAATCTGATAAAGATTTCAAAGGTCTATTAGACTCTGTTTTTACTGCAGAAGCTTTACGTGTGTTATCAAATAATGAATCAACTGATTCTTGCAACATACGTTTTTCATTACGTAAGATAACCTCTGGTGCTTGAATTTCCATCAAACGCTTCAAACGGTTGTTACGTATTATTACTCTACGGTATAAATCATTTAAATCAGAAGTCGCAAAACGACCACCATCTAAAGGAACCAACGGACGTAATTCTGGCGGTATTACTGGAATCGCCTTCATAATCATCCAAGCTGGATTATTTTCTCTATTTTTTGCAGAATCTCTAAACGCTTCAACAACATTCAAACGTTTTAATGCCTCTGTCTTACGTTGTTTAGATGTTTCTGTATTTGCTTTGTGACGTAACTCATAAGACAAACTATCTAAATCGATACGATCTAATAAATCAATCAAACATTCAGCTCCCATCTTAGCGATGAACTTTTCTGGATCTGAATCGTCAAGATATCTGTTTTCCATTGGAATTGTTTCCAAGATATCCAAATACTCTTCTTCTGTTAAGAAATCCATTTTATTCAATGGTGTTCCATCCAAATTAGAAGCAGCACCTGCTTGAATTACTACATAACGCTCGTAGTAAATGATCATATCTAACTTCTTAGATGGCAATCCTAAAAGGTATCCCATTTTGTTAGGTAACGATCTAAAGTACCAAATATGAGCAATTGGCACCACTAAATTGATATGTCCTACTCTATCTCTACGTACTTTTTTCTCCGTAACTTCTACTCCACAACGGTCACAAACGATTCCTTTGTAACGAATTCTTTTGTATTTTCCACAAGCACATTCAAAATCCTTGATAGGACCAAAAATACGCTCACAAAATAAACCATCTCTTTCAGGCTTATGTGTACGGTAATTTATTGTTTCTGGCTTTAACACCTCTCCCTTAGAGACATCTAAGATAGATTCTGGTGATGATAAACCAATTGATATTTTACTGAATTTTTTTACAGTGTATTTATCTTCTTTTCTTGCCATGGTAAATGGATTCGAATTTAAAATGTAAATATTATTTTCCCGATCTGACTCTATATAATGGGTAGCAAAGATTACTCTTTACTACCCTATAATATTTAGTCCTCTAATCTAACGTCTAATCCTAAACCTTTCAGTTCATGCATTAATACGTTAAATGATTCAGGTAAACCTGGCTCTGGCATTTGCTCTCCTTTCACGATTGCTTCGTAAGTTTTAGCTCTTCCCATTACATCATCAGATTTAACTGTTAAGATTTCTCTCAAGATACTAGAAGCACCATATGCCTCTAATGCCCATACTTCCATCTCTCCAAAACGTTGACCTCCAAATTGAGCTTTACCTCCAAGTGGTTGTTGCGTAATCAATGAGTAAGGTCCGATTGAACGAGCGTGCATTTTGTCTTCAATCATATGCCCTAGTTTGATCATATAAATAACCCCAACTGTTGCTGGTTGATCGAAACGCATTCCAGTTCCACCATCATAAAGATACGTATGTCCAAATCTTGGCACTCCTGCCTCATCTGTCAATCCGTTGATTTCATCTAATGATGCACCATCGAAAATCGGAGTCGCATAAGTCTGACCTAACTTTTGTCCAGCCCATCCTAATACTGTTTCATAAATCTGACCAATATTCATACGAGATGGTACCCCTAATGGGTTCAATACGATATCAACTGGTGTTCCGTCTTCTAAGAATGGCATATCTTCTGCTCTTACAATACGAGCTACAATACCTTTATTTCCGTGACGTCCCGCCATCTTATCACCAACTTTCAACTTACGTTTCTTAGCAACATAAATTTTAGCCAATTTTAAGATTCCTGCTGGTAACTCATCCCCTACACTAATAGTAAATTTACTACGACGTAAGGTACCTTGTAAATCACTTACTTTAATTTTATAATTGTGAATTAACTCACCAATCATATCATTTAAAGCCTCATCCGTTGTCCAAGAACCTTTTGTTAAGTGCGTATAATCATTTACAGAGTTCAACATCTTCAATGTATACTTTTTACCTTTAGGGAAAACATCTTCACCTAAATCATTTTGTACACCTTGAGAAGTTTTTCCAGTAACAAGGTTGAAAAGTTTTTCAATCAATGAATCTTTTAAAGATTCAAATTGAACTGCAAATTCATTCTCTAATTTTGCAATTTCTTCCTTATCTCTAGTTCTCTTAGACTTATCTTTAACAGCTCTCTGGAATAACTTTTTATCAATTACAACACCTCTTAATGATGGAGAAGCTTTTAATGATGCATCTTTTACATCACCTGCTTTATCACCAAAGATAGCACGTAATAATTTTTCCTCAGGTGTTGGATCAGATTCACCTTTAGGCGTAATTTTTCCAATTAAAATATCACCTGGCTTCACCTCCGCACCGATACGGATCATTCCATTTTCATCTAAATCTTTTGTAGCCTCTTCAGACACATTCGGGATATCATTAGTTAACTCTTCGTTTCCTAATTTCGTATCTCTAACGTCTAATGAATATTCATCAATATGAATAGATGTAAATATATCCTCTCTAACTACTCTTTCAGAAATTACAATCGCATCCTCAAAGTTATACCCTTTCCAAGGCATAAAGGCTACTTTCATATTTCTACCAAGTGCTAATTCACCTTTTTGTGTAGCATACCCCTCACAAAGAACTTGACCTTCTTCTACTCTATCACCTTTTCTTACAATAGGCTTTAAGTTAATGTTAGTTCCTTGGTTGGTTTTTCTAAACTTAATCAAGTCATAAGATTTCTCATCAGTATCGAAACTTACAAGTCTCTCTTCTTCAGTTCTATCATACTTGATCGTAATTTTATTAGAATCTACATATTCAATCACACCAGCTCCTTCTGAGTTGATCAAAATTCTAGAATCCTTAGCAACTCTTCTTTCCAATCCAGTTCCTACAATAGGAGCTTCAGGACGTAATAATGGTACCGCTTGACGCATCATATTCGATCCCATCAATGCACGGTTGGCATCATCATGTTCCAAGAAAGGAATTAAAGATGCAGAAATAGATGCAATCTGATTTGGAGATACATCCATATAGCTTACTTCTGTAGGAGAAACAACTGGATAATCAGCCTCTTCTCTAGAAATAATTTTCTCTGCAACAAAGTTTCCTTCTCCATCTAACGGAAGGTTAGATTGAGCAAATTTATGACCTTCTTCTTCCTCAGCACTTAAATAGATAGGCTCATCTTTGATGTTTACCACACCATCATTTACTTCTCTATATGCAGTTTCAATAAAACCAAGGTGATTCACTTTCGCATACACTGCTAAAGATGAAATCAAACCAATATTTGGTCCCTCTGGTGTTTCAATAGGACATAAACGACCATAATGTGTATAGTGTACATCACGCACCTCAAACCCAGCTCTTTCTCTTGAAAGACCACCTGGTCCTAAGGCAGATAATCTACGCTTATGTGTAATCTCTGCTAATGGATTCGTTTGATCCATAAATTGAGATAACTGATTTGTTCCAAAGAAAGAATTTATCACTGAAGATAAAGTTTTCGCGTTGATCAAATCAATAGGAGTAAATACTTCATTGTCACGAACATTCATTCTCTCACGAATTGTACGCGCCATTCTTGATAAACCTACTCCAAACTGGCTTGCTAATTGCTCACCAACAGTTCTTACACGACGGTTAGATAAGTGATCAATATCATCAACTTCTGCTTTAGAGTTGATCAATTCAATCAAATATTTTACTATCGTAATAATATCATTTTTAGTTAAAACTTTTGCGTCTAACGACTCATCAAGCTGTAACTTTTTGTTCATTCTATAACGACCAACTTCACCTAAATTATAACGTTGTTCTGAGAAGAACAATTTGTCAATAATTCCACGTGCAGTTTCCTCATCAGGCGGTTCAGCATTACGCAACTGACGGTAAATATGCTCAACAGCTTCCTTCTCAGAGTTCGTTGGATCTTTTTGAAGCGTATTGTGAATAATAGCATAATCTGCCATCTCATTATCTTCTTTATGCAACAACACTGTTTTTGCTCCAGAATCAATAATCTCTTCGATATGTTCTTTTTCAAGAATAATATCTCTATCTAAAACAATTTCGTTTCTTTCAATAGATACCACTTCTCCAGTATCTTCATCAACGAAATCTTCATGCCAAGATTTCAATACACGAGCCGCTAATTTACGACCCAAAATTTTCTTTAAACCACTTTTAGATACTTTCACCTCTTCTGCAAGGTCAAAAATTTCTAAAATATCTTTATCTCTTTCAAATCCGATAGCACGGAATAAAGTAGTAACTGGTAATTTTTTCTTTCTATCAATATAAGCATACATTACTTGATTGATATCAGTTGCAAATTCTATCCAAGATCCTTTAAAAGGAATAACTCTTGCTGAGTATAACTTGGTTCCATTTGCATGGAATGATTGCCCAAAGAATACACCAGGAGAACGGTGTAATTGAGATACTACTACACGCTCTGCACCATTGATCACAAAGGTACCTGAATCTGTCATATAAGGAATTGTTCCTAAATATACATCTTGTACAATTGTTTCAAAATCCTCATGCTCAGGATCAGTACAATATAATTTTAAACGTGCTTTTAAAGGTACACTGTGTGTTAAACCTCTTTCGATACATTCTTGGATAGAATATCTAGGTGGATCTACAAAGTAGTCTAAAAATTCTAATACAAAGTTGTTTCTTGTATCTGTAATTGGGAAATTGTCCATGAAAGTTTTGTACAAACCTTCATCACTTCGCGAATCTGCTTTCGTTTTTAACTGGAAAAAATCTTGGAAAGATTTAATCTGGATATCCAAGAAATCAGGATAGTCCGTAGCTAATTTTGCCGATGCAAAGTTTATTCTTTCAGTACTATTTTTCGTTGCCAAAGGAGAAAAAATTTTAGTTAAAATTCTGTGTTAAATAAAGAATAAATATAAATGCAAAAAATGGTTTAGATCAAAAGGAGACTCCTTCTGACCTAAACCGTAATTTAATTGTTGGGTGAAAAGCTTATTTAAGCTCTACTTCAGCTCCAGCTTCTTCTAAAGATTTTACAAGACCTTCTGCCTCATCTTTAGCGATTCCTTCTTTGATTGGTGCTGGTGCACTATCAACGATTCCTTTAGCTTCTTTCAATCCTAAACCAGTTAATTCTTTAACTAATTTTACAACTGCTAATTTAGAAGCTCCTGCTGATTTCAAGATTACGTCAAACTCAGATTTTTCTTCTGCTGCGTCTGCTCCTCCTGCTGCTGGTCCTGCTACTGCTACTGCTGCTGCAGCTGGCTCGATACCATACTCATCTTTTAATATTGTAGCTAATTCGTTTACTTCTTTTACTGTTAAGTTAACTAACTGCTCTGCGAAATCTTTTAATTCTGCCATTTTGTGTAATTTTAATGTGTGTTATAATAATTTATTTGTGCGCGTATTCTATCTTTCTGATAAAGTTTTAACAATACCTGAAAGTGTTTGTCCTCCCGATTGTAATGCTGAAACAACATTTTGTGCAGGTGACTGTAACAATCCAATAATATCTCCAAGTAACTCTTCTTTAGACTTGATGTTCACTAGGTTCTCTAATTGATCGTCTCCTAAGTAAACAGCTTCCTCTATGTAAGCTCCTTTTAATAATGGTTTGTCAGATTTTTTTCTAAACTCTTTTATAATCTTCGCAGGAGCATTTCCTGTTTCTGATAATAAAATAGATGAATTTCCTTTTAATGCTGATGGTAATTCTCCAAACTCTTTTGAAGAATTTTCCATTGCTTTAGCAAGCAATGTATTTTTAACTACAGCTAATTTTACGTCTGCTTTAAAACAAGCTCTTCTTAAGTTAGAAGTAGCTTCTGCATTTAAACCTGAGATATCAGCTACATAAATGATACTGTTATCAGTTAATTGGGCAGTTAAAGCATCGATTACTTGCGATTTTTCTTCTCTTGTCATAATTTACGATTTAACTTCCTATTAATTTGATTTAATATCTAATGCTAATCCAGTACTCATTGTACTAGACATGTAAGAACTTTTAATGTAAGTTCCTTTTGCAGCAACAGGTTTCATCTTAATAAGCGTCTGAATTAATTCATTTGCGTTATCAGCAATTTTCTCAGCATCGAAAGATACTTTTCCAATTGCAGCGTGTACGATTCCAGTTTTATCAACTTTAAAGTCGATCTTACCAGCTTTTACTTCAGTAACAGCTTTTGCTACATCCATAGTTACCGTACCTGTTTTAGGGTTTGGCATTAATCCTCTAGGTCCTAATACACGTCCTAATGGTCCTAATTTACCCATAACGCTTGGCATCGTGATAATTACATCAACATCTGTCCAACCACCTTTTATTTTTTGTAAGTACTCGTCTAATCCTACATAATCAGCTCCAGCTTCTTTTGCTTCTGCCTCTTTATCTGGAGTAACCAATGCAAGTACTTTAACATCTTTACCTGTACCATGTGGTAAAGTAACAACTCCACGAACCATTTGATTAGCTTTTCTAGGATCAACTCCTAAACGTACTGCTAAATCTACTGATGCGTCAAAGTTTACTGTTGTAATCTCTTTCACTAATGCAGCTGCTTCCGATACAGAATATACTTTAGAACTGTCTACCTTAGCTTGAGCTTCTTTTTGCTTTTTTGTTAATTTTGCCATTTCTTAAAGTTTATTGTGGAGCATCTCCTTTCATAGTAATTCCCATAGAACGAGCAGTACCAGCAATCATCTTCATTCCAGACTCAATCGTAAATGCATTTAAATCTGCCATTTTGTCTTCTGCAATTGCTTTTGCTTGATCCCAAGTGATGCTTGCAACCTTACTACGGTTCGGCTCACCTGATCCTTTCTTAATTTTCGCTGCTTCTAAAATTTGAACAGCTGCTGGAGGAGTTTTGATTACAAAATCAAAAGATTTATCCTGGTATACAGTAATTGCAACAGGTAAAACTTTTCCTTGTTTATCTTGAGTTCTAGCATTAAATTGCTTACAGAACTCCATGATGTTTACTCCGGCAGCACCTAAAGCAGGACCTACTGGTGGAGACGGGTTAGCCGCTCCCCCACGTACTTGTAATTTTACTACTTTACTTACTTCTTTTGCCATTTTCTAATTATTTATTTACATATAGTGGAAGCCATGTGTAACAGATAATATTTTTTATTACAATTAAGAGATTTTATCTACTTGCATGTAACTTAACTCTAACGGTGTTTTTCTTCCAAAAATCTTCACCATTACTTCTAGTTTTCTTTTCTCTTCATTAACGTTTTCAATGATACCATCAAAACCGTTGAAAGGTCCATCAACCACTTTTACAGTTTCACCAACTGTATAAGGAATTGCCACGTTTTCGTTCTGAACAGCAAGTTCATCAACTCTACCTAACATTCTATTGATTTCACTTTTTCTTAATGGAACTGGTTCACCACCTTTAGTTTCTCCTAAGAAACCAATAACACCCGTTACAGATTTTATAACGTGAGGAACTTCACCACTTAAATTAGCCTCCACCATAATATATCCCGGAAAATAAATTCTTTCTTTATTTATCTTCTTTCCATTACGGATTTGGATTACTTTTTCAGTTGGAACTAATACTTGTTCTACAAAATCAGAAAGTCCTAATCTAGAAATCTCTGTTTCTATATAAGACTTTACTTTATTCTCTTGTCCTCCAATAGCTCTAACTACGTACCACTTTTTAACAGAATCAGCCATTAGTCTTAATTAAACATGTTAAAAAATTTATCCAAACCATTTTGAAATACTGAATCCACTGCAAACACTGCCAATGCAAATATTATAGTAAATACCGCAACTACAACAGTAGATTTTTGAGCTTCAGCTTTTGGCAACCAAGTCATATTGGTATTCAATTCTTCAAATGATTCTTTGATATAATTTATAACACTCATTCTATTATTTTTTTTATTGCACGGGCGGAGAGACTCGAACTCACGACACCTGGTTTTGGAGACCAGTGCTCTACCAACTGAGCTACGCCCGTAAAAACGGAGTGTCCTACACAAAGTAAAACACTCCGAATATTCTTATTTTGTAATTCTTACAAGATTTCAGTTACCTGACCTGCACCTACTGTTCTACCTCCTTCACGGATTGCAAAACGTAAACCAACATTCATTGCAATTGGTTGGTGTAAATCAACAGTAATTGTCAAGTTATCTCCTGGCATTACCATTTCAACTCCATCAGGCAAGTTAATTGTTCCTGTTACATCAGTTGTACGTACGTAGAACTGTGGACGGTAGTTGTTATGGAATGGAGTATGACGTCCACCTTCTTCTTTTTTCAATACATACACCTCAGCTTTAAACTTAGCGTGTGGAGTTACAGAACCTGGCTTACAGATTACCATTCCTCTTTTGATATCTTCTTTAGCAATACCTCTCAATAAGATCCCTGCGTTATCTCCAGCCTCACCTCTATCTAAGATTTGACGGAACATTTCAATACCCGTAATTGTAGAAGTTAACTTCTCAGCACCCATACCAATGATATCAACAGCATCTCCAGTATTAGCGATACCAGTTTCGATACGTCCAGTTGCTACTGTACCACGACCTGTAATAGAGAATACATCCTCGATAGGCATTAAGAAATCTTTATCAACCTCTCTTAATGGCTCTTGAATCCACTCGTCACAAGCTGCCATTAATTCCATAATCTTCTCAGACCATTTAGCATCACCATTCAATCCACCTAATGCAGATCCAGCGATTACTGGTCCATTATCACCATCATAGTCATAGAAAGAAAGTAATTCTCTTACTTCCATTTCAACTAATTCTAACAACTCTTCATCATCAACTAAATCCACTTTATTCATGAAAACAACAATTCTAGGAATCCCTACTTGTTTTCCTAACAAGATGTGCTCTCTAGTTTGTGGCATTGGTCCATCAGTTGCAGCTACAACTAAAATCGCACCATCCATTTGAGCAGCACCAGTAACCATGTTCTTTACGTAATCCGCGTGACCAGGACAGTCAACGTGAGCGTAGTGACGATTAGCAGTTTGATACTCAACGTGAGATGTGTTAATTGTAATACCTCTTTCTTTTTCTTCCGGAGCATTATCAATTTGATCGAAATCTTTCACTTCTGAAAGTCCAGCAGCAGCTAATACAGTTGTAATAGCAGCAGTTAATGTAGTTTTACCGTGATCTACGTGCCCAATAGTACCAATGTTCAAATGTGGTTTCGAGCGGTCAAAAGTTTCCTTAGCCATGATTATTAATTTTAATTCTTAGTTTATATACTTATTTTATTATACTCTTATTTTTTTCTTTGAGCCAATGACGGGAATTGAACCCGTGACCTCTTCCTTACCAAGGAAACGCTCTACCTCTGAGCTACACCGGCCAAGATTTGACTTAGAGCGAAAGACCGGGTTCGAACCGGCGACATTCAGCTTGGAAGGCTGACGCTCTACCAACTGAGCTACTTTCGCATTCTAATTATCAAATTCCCTTTTAACATTTCTGTTAAAATCATTGTGGTGAGAGTAGGATTCGAACCTACGAAGCTTGCGCAGCAGATTTACAGTCTGCCCTCGTTGGCCACTTGAGTATCTCACCATTATTCAAAGAACAAAGTTTTCAAATTCTCATTTCAAAACTCCAATTTGTTTTTTTGTATTTCACTGTAAGTTAAACTTACTTTAGAGCCGATGGAGGGACTCGAACCCACGACCTGCTGATTACAAATCAGCTGCTCTAGCCAGCTGAGCTACATCGGCATTCCTGCACAAAAAAAACAGTCCATTATTTCTAACGGACTGCAAATGTATAAAGTTTTTTTCATCACAACAAACTTTTTGCTGTAATTTTTATTTTTTTTTAATGTTGTAATTCCCTTTCCTTTTCTTTCGATTTCTTCAACTGGCGCTTCATTGTATCCGCAGCAGCAGAAGCTCCCTCTTCAAAAGTTTTCGTCTCTTTTTTCACAATCAACTCACTTCCAGGGATGTTAATTTTTACTTCGGTGATTTTATTCTCTTTTTCGCTCGTTTTTTGAACTTTTAGAAACACTTCAACATCAATTATTTTATCGTGGTACTTCTCAAGTCCCATCACCTTCTTTTCTACGAAATCAACTAACTTTTTATCTGCGTTGAAATTTACAGACTGTACAAATACTTTCATGTAATATTATTTTTTACTCCTAGGGTGAGCTTGGTTATACACTTCCTTTAAATAATCTAAGCTGGTGTGAGTATAGATTTGAGTTGACGCTAAACTGGAATGCCCTAGTAACTCCTTAACCGAATTCAAATCTGCCCCCTCGTTTAACATATGCGTCGCAAAAGAGTGACGAATCACATGAGGACTTTTCTTTACCTTCGTAGATTCCCTACTAAAGTATAATTTTATTATCCTATAAACAAGCGTTCCATATAATTTATTTCCCTTATTTGAGACTAAAAGATACTCGGTCGGGCCGAATTCCTCTTCCTTTATTTTAAGGTATAACTTAAGAGTCTCCTTAACCGATTGAAGCAAGGGAACATAACGTTCTTTATTCCGCTTTCCAAGCACTTTTAAGGTATCATTATGAAAATCCACCGAATTCCCCTTTAAACCAATCAACTCCTCTCTTCTCATTCCTGTCGAATACAACAACTCTACCAAGAGCTTATCTCTTAGTCCTGGAAAACTTTCAAAATCCATTCCATCAATCACAGCGGCAACTTCATTTTGAGAAAACGGAACCTGTAATCGTTGAGATACTTTTAGAGCTTTATGACTCGCTAAGGGATTGATTTGGATTTCTTCAATCCTTTGTAAGTATTTATAAAAGCTATTCAAAGAACTTACCTTACGGTTTACTGTCCTATTTGACAAGCCTGAATTGACTAAGGCAACAATCCATGAACGGATCTCACCATAGCTAACGTTAGAAATATCAACATCCCCAATGCTGGCCTTATTATAAGTTTGAAAAGACTCTAAATCCTTTCTATAAGCATTCACCGTGTGCTGAGAATATTTTTTTTCCAAACTTATATATTCAATAAACCTTTCTATCATGCCTAACATTTAACGCTATCAAACAAAACTACGAAATATAAGACCATAAAAAAACCTGCTTCATAAAATGAAACAGGTTTTATATTTTAATACTCTTAGATTAACTTAACTCTTCGTTTGTTCTTAATCTTTGGATGTATTTCGCTTTGATGTTTTGTTTACGGTTTGCCACAGATGGCTTCGTGAACTGCTGACGCTCTCTCAATTGTCTCATCGTTTTCGTGCGATCGAATTTTCTCTTAAAACGTTTTAACGCTCTATCGATATTTTCTCCTTCTTTTATAGGTATAATTAACATAGGGTATCACCTCCTCTCATCGTACTCTCTTTAATATGTTTAAATTGAAACAAACTTATTTCAATTGTAGTTTACTTTTTCGGATTGCAAAAATACAATTTATTTCCGATTGACAACCTTTTTTTACTCTTTTAATATATTTCTTGAGATAACCACCTTTTGAATTTCGGTTGTTCCCTCACCTATAGTACATAATTTAGAGTCTCTGTAAAATTTCTCCACCGGAAAATCTTTCGTATACCCATAACCTCCATGCACTTGAACAGCTTCATTCGCAACCTTCACACAAGTTTCTGATGCATACATCTTAGCCATTGCACCAATCTTGGTCATAGGCTTTTTATGATTCTTAAGATATGCAGCTTTATGAATTAATAACTCCGAAGCTTCAATCTCTGTTGCCATATCCGCTAATTTGAATGAAACTCCTTGAAAT
This sequence comes from Flavicella sp. IMCC45537, assembly GCF_057197705.1. NCBI lineage: Bacteria > Pseudomonadati > Bacteroidota > Flavobacteriia > Flavobacteriales > Flavobacteriaceae > Flavicella > Flavicella sp. IMCC45537. Next base: position 61,495 of record NZ_CM170067.1, on the reverse strand, counting down.
GAAGAAATCGGCTTCCCAAACTGCACACGTTCTTTAGAATATTTCAACGCTGCCTCATAGGCGCCTTTAGCAATCCCGACAGACAAAGCTCCAATAGAAATTCTTCCTCCATCTAAAATCTTCATAGACTGAATAAACCCTTCTCCGATTTCACCTAAAATATTCTCTTTCGGTACCCGACAGTTGTCAAAGATAAGCTCTGCCGTTTCAGAGGCACGCATTCCTAGTTTATTTTCCTTTTTCCCAGAACTAAAACCTGGTGTTCCCTTTTCAATAACAAAAGCCGTCATTCCATGAGAATCCCCTTTTTCACCAGTTCTTACAATTACTACGGCGATGTCTCCACTAATAGCATGGGTAATAAAGTTTTTGGCTCCATTTAACACATAATAATCTCCATCTTCTACAGCAGTAGTACTCATACCTCCTGCATCAGAACCCGTATTATGCTCTGTTAACCCCCAAGCTCCTATACTTTCGCCAGAAGCTAGCTTTGGTAGCCATTTATTTTTTTGCGCTTCGTTACCAAATTGTAAAATATGCCCAGTACACAAAGAGTTATGTGCAGCTACAGACAAACCAATAGAACCATCCACTTTTGAAATTTCTTCCAAAATTGAAATGTATTCATGATATCCTAATCCCGATCCTCCATACTCTTCAGGTACTAAAATCCCCATAAATCCCATTTCCCCGATCTTCTTGAACAAATCAATTGGAAAAATTTGACTTTCATCCCATTCCATTACAAATGGTTTGATATGCTGTTGGGCGAAATCCCTTACGGATTCGGCAATCATCTTTTGTGTTTCTGTATATTCGAAATTCATGAAGAATACTTTGTTTAATCTTTTGCTTAAATTATTAAACAAAAATACGACCTATTTATTCAGCTCGCAAATATAATGCTATTCTATGATATTTTTCAATGGGAAAACCTGGTATTTTTTTTATTTCTTCCAAGTTATTCAACTCTCCCACAGAATCTCTGTACCTACATAATAGTTTTGTTGTAGCATAATCCACATATACATTGCCCAAAATTTCTTTAAAAGAGGCTGTGTTTATATTTATTTTTTCCTGAACAGGGATTAAAAACACCTTGTAATACTTATTCAACTGAAATATTACTTTAGCATCCAATCCATAAACTTCATGCAATTGATCCATATAAGAAAACCCATGTAAAAGCGTTCTATACTTTATAATACGTGTCGATAACTTATCCCCGATTCCATAAATCAACTGAAGCTCTTGCTTTGTAGCCTTATTAATATCTTTTTTTACAATATTTACATTCCCATTAACCTTACTAGTTTTTTTAATTTTAGGTTTGTTTTTAAAAGGAAATGTAAAGTAAGTTGACCAAATTTCTAACAAACTATCAGAAACTTTAGTGACTTCCTGAAATTCCTTTATCGAGTATATCCATTTATTTTGATTTCTAAAAGAATGTAGCCTATCTATTTCTTGGATGGACATACCTAATTCATAACCTTTCTCATCTGTTATAAAATTAGGATTGAATCTATATATCTTTTGGTTTTTCCCCTTTACCGCTTTCAAAGAGTCTATCTTTTTAGATAGAGCAATAAATTCATCGCTATCAACCGTAAAATTTTCTGTTCTATTAGAAACTAAAAAATAAACCACTTGCACACACACCAGCAACAACATAAAACAAAAAACCCCATTTCTTTGTCTTTTGTTATAAACGAAATGGGGTCTTAGTTTTCTCATAGAAGTTTTAACTTTTTATTGCCTTCAAATACCTTTTCAGTTCATCTTTTACTTTAGGTGCTAAAATTAGTAGTCCTAAAACATTTGGGAATACCATTGCAAAAATCATAGAATCCGAAAATTCTACCACAGAGTTCAAACTAGAAGAAGCTCCAATTACAATCACAAATAAAAACAATGCCTTGTAAGTAAAATCAGCAACACGTCCTTTTCCAAATAAATATTTCCATCCTTGGATACCATAATAAGACCACGACAACATTGTTGAAAAAGCAAATAGTATTACTGCTATAGTTAAGATAATAGAAAAATTCGGAATTGCCGAATCAAAAGCAACAGATGTCAGGTCTACCCCACCAACTTTTGCGCCGCTACTATTTAAGATCACATTACTTCCATCTAAATTACCATAAGTAAATAAATTACTTTTAATATTTGTTACCACTATCACAAGTGCTGTCATAGTACAGATAATCACGGTATCCACAAAAGGTCCAATAGAAGCTACAATTCCCTCACTCGCTGGAAACCTAGTTTTTACAGCAGCATGAGCAATCGATGCAGATCCAACTCCAGCTTCATTTGAAAAGGCAGCTCTTCTAAATCCTTGTATCATCACTCCTATCACTCCACCAATCACAGCATCATTTCCAAAAGCACTTGTCCAAATATCACTTATACCTTGAGGCACTACATCAAAATTCATAACAATAATCACAATTGCTGCCCCTATATAAAGAATCCCCATAAAAGGAACTATTTTCTCTGTTACCTGACCAATTCTTTTGATCCCACCAATAATCACAATTCCTACTAAAACCGCCATTGCCAAACCAAACCAAAAACCATTTTCTACTCCAAATAAAACTTGAAGCTGATTTGCTGCTTGATTGGATTGAAACATATTCCCTCCTCCGAAAGAACCACCAACAACAAAAACCGCATATATAACAGCTAGCACTTTTCCTAGGCCAACCATGTTTCTTTCTTTCAGACCCTTTTTTAAATAATACATAGGTCCTCCATAGATCTTTCCATCCTCTCCAACTTCACGATATTTAACCCCTAAAGTAGCTTCTACCAACTTAGTGGACATCCCTAAAAACCCTGCTAAAATCATCCATAAGGTTGCACCCGGTCCACCAATTGCAATTGCCACAGCAACACCCGCAATATTTCCTAGACCTACTGTTGCCGATAAAGCAGCTGTTAACGCTTGAAAATGCGTTACCTCTCCAACAACACCTTCTCTTTGCGGACTTTCTTTTACATCTCCTCCAGGAGTTGGATCTCCCGCCACAACATCAACCTCATGATGATCTACTGCATCATATTTCCCTTTTGCTGCATTGATCGCAACCTTTAATAAACGAACATTTGCAAACTTAAAATACAAGGTAAAAAACAAGGCACCTAGTAACAACACAATAAGTACGATAGGAACACTAATTCCAACAATAGAAACGGGATAAAAAACAATTGAGCCAATCCAATCGGCAAAAGGCTTAAATTCTTCTTCAATTTTTTCATCAATTGTTAGCTCTTTCGCAAATCCGAAAAAAGGAATTATCAATACAGCTAAGCTGGTTAGTAGGTTACGTTTCATAAATGTTTTAGGTTCTTTGTTAATTTTAGATGCAATATAGGGACTTCTTATGGAATTCAAATTTTGATTGAAGAAACAAATACTGTCTGTACAAATGTTATTTTAAAATAAAGTTTTGATTTTAGCTATTTGGTCTGGTCTCCCTAACAAAATTAAATTGGACTTCGGCTCTAGAATCATATCCGAAGAAGGATTTATGATGTATTCACCATTTCCTGTAATAAAACCAATTACACTACAGCCTGTTGTTCTTCTTAAATCTAATTCTCTGATAGACTTGTTTAAATATTTATTTGGTAGATCTTCCACAGAAATTTCCTCAAGATTCGCATAACTCTCTCCATCCAATGAAATTCGATTCACAAATTCAACCAAATCGGGAGTTACTACCAAAGATGCCATATGGTCTCCACCAAGTTTATCTGGCATGATTACATTATCGGCACCCGCAATTTTTAATTTCTTTTGAGAAGATTCATTATTCGCTCTACTCACAATATTCATATTGCTGTTCAACTGTCTTGCAGATAGCACTACATATAAATTATCTGCATCTGAAGGTAACGCCGTAATCAAATTTTCAGCATTTCTAACCCCAGCTTCTAACAATGAATCATCATCTGTAGCATCTCCTTCAATAAAAAGCAATCCTTCTTCTTCTATTTCTCTTAAAAGCTCAGGAGATTTTTCTATAACAACACAAGACTTTTTAAAATTATTCAATTTTGAAACTGCCTGTCTACCATTTCTCCCATAACCACATACGATGGTATGATTTTCAAGTGCATTTATTTTTTTCAACATTTTATTCTTTTTAAGTTCTTCCATCAAAGTACTGTTAGACAAAAATTCCGAAACTACTGTCACCACATAACCATAAATACTAATACTTGTAAGAATCAAAAATATGGTAAATAGTTTACCTTCTTCCGTTAATGGATTTACTTCACTAAACCCAACCGTGGTAATTGTAATGATAGTCATATACAAACCATCCACAAAAGAAAAGTCAAACAAATAAGTATACCCTAAGACACCAATAAAAATAGCACTTAAAAAAAGGACTACGGCTTTGTAAATTTTAGACGACAAATAGCAATATTTTAAGTTGTTTATAAATCGAACACAGAAGTTCTTTTAGTATACACCATATCCTTTAATTTTAGGAAAAAAGCGAAGATCAAATAAAGTGCAAAAGAAATCCCAAACGTCACAAAGGAAAGATAGATAAACAATAACCGAATGTTTTTCACACCAATCCCTAAACGTTCCGAAAAACGTGTTGAAACATCGAAACCATGTCTCTCAAAATAATGACGAATCTGATGAATCACTTTCATAGCCTATTTATTCTAATTTAACGCAAGATAGCAAAACCTGTGTAAAATTTCAATCTAACCAAACCTTTCTATTAAATTTAGTCCGTAAAAAGCTTTGCACTTAAAAACTTTCACAAAAGCATTGAAAAGTATATTTTTGCGTTTCAAAATATAGGGCAATGACAAAACAACAACTTATAGAACAAATCCAACTTAAAAAATCTTTTTTATGTATTGGTTTAGATGTAGATATCAACAAAATCCCAAAGCATTTATTGGATACGGAAGATCCTATTTTTGAATTCAACAAACAAATAATTGATGCTACACATCATTTAGCTGTTGCCTACAAACCAAATACTGCATTTTACGAATGTTATGGTTTAGAAGGGTGGAAATCTTTAGAAAAAACAATTGCATATATCAACACGAATCACCCTGAAATATTCACCATTGCAGATGCTAAGCGTGGAGATATTGGAAATACTTCAACGATGTATGCCAAAGCATTTTTTGAAAATTTAAATTTTGATTCAGTTACTGTTGCCCCTTATATGGGTAGCGATTCTGTAGAACCTTTTTTAGCTTTTAAAGATAAGTTTACCATTATGCTTGCCTTAACCTCTAACAAAGGAGGATTGGATTTTCAGGCACAGCAAGTTGCTGAGGATGAAAAACTATACCAAAATGTATTGAAGCAATCTTTGACATGGGACAATAACGAGCAGTTAATGTATGTTGTTGGAGCAACAAAAGCAGAGTATTTTAAAGGTATTAGAGAAATTGTACCGAATCACTTTTTACTCGTGCCAGGTGTAGGTGCTCAAGGAGGAAATTTACAAGATGTTTGTAAATACGGTTTGAATAAAGATTGTGGCTTATTGATCAATTCTTCCAGAGGAATTATTTATGCCGGTCAAGGAGAAGATTTTGCAGCTATTGCCAAAGAAAAAGCAACAGAACTTCAGATTGAAATGGAAGCTATTTTGAATAATATGTAAATAGATTTCAAAAACAATTCTACATAAAAAAAAGCGACCCACGGTGTCGCTTTTTTTTATGTAGAAAAATGATTTTTGTTACTCTTTCGTTAACTCTTTCATCATAAACATAGGATTTAATCTATTAGGAACGGCATCTTTATTATTCGCTCTTAGCACTTGATCCGTAACTCCATAATAACGTAATGTAAAAGTAAAATCTTGTCCTTTAGTGTCAATATTATTTTTAGCTTCCTCTCCACAATTAAAAGATATCGTAATCGTATTGTCACTATTTACTTCCCATGAATTACTATTGATATTTTTTACATCTTTATCTTCAAACAAATAACGATTTGCATCATACACGGTAATGGAAGAAAAATACACCGATTCTGGGTTCATAAATGTTGTACTGTAACTTTTTTTGCCATCGTACATTTTTGAATTGCTATACAAATTAGACTCGTTCACTATCGGAGATGCACCACCCCAACCAAGTGCACATTCTAAATTCCATTGATGACGATCTATAACATCTTTTTCATTCCTTGGAAAAGTATAGTAAAATGCCTTTCCTACGACTTCGCTACGCAATTCATTTGTTTTAGCATCTACTGCAGCAAAATCATAATTAGGAACTTTATAATCTCCTGAAACCAATCCCCATGTGGTTAGCTTATTTTGATTTTCTTTCGCTACCTCAATTCCTTTCTCAAGTCCACTTCTAAAGATCAAAAAGGCATGTGTAGTTCCATCTGTTGTATCTACAGCAAGGGTATGTCTACCTTTGGTAACAATATAATGTTGGCCATGACCATATTGATCCACAACTTGCACCGAAGTATAGACTAAAACATCATCCGGTATTTCAAAAGAGATTTTACCGTTGACTACTTTGGTAATTGCCACAGAATACAAACAATCATGATTCATCTGTACCGTAGGCGCTTTCGAACCCCTCGGAGCCATAATACGCAAATGAACAATCCCTTCATTCGCCCCTTTTGCCATCCAATTTCGATAATTTTTAGCGGTTTCCGCATGTGCATAATTTTCATCAGTAATTTGGAGCAGCTCCCCTTCCACAAACTCCGCTTTACCTCCTGCTTTTTGATATTCAATGGCGCTTTCAATTATTTTCGATTCAACAATTGACGATGGATTTGTATCTTTTTTTACTGATTTTTGAACATCCTTACATGAACTTATAACACCTGCCAAGAGCAATGCCATTAATACTAATTTACCATTTTTCATAATTGTTGTTTTAAACAGTTTATATTTTTAGAAATTTATAGACTTCGATTTGTACATCAAAGAAAGCACTAAATTGAATGCAATTCTTTTTGATTTTTTATGAAACAGACCAATTGCGTTCTAAAAATAACATTTTATTTAGATCAAACACCCATCTGTGTTGAAAAAGAAAAGTATTCAAAGTTTACAAAAAAAGCGACACAGAGTGTCGCTTCTTTTTATTAAATATTAATTATTTAATCTTTTTAATAAATTTTGTTGGATCATATCCCTCAACAGCATCACTTACGTTTTTACTTGGTCCATAGTGACGTAACAATACGTTAAATTTCCCCGTTGTATTCCCTTCTCTAATCGGTATATTATTTGGCTGCCCATCACAACCAAACCTCAAAGTAATGGTTCCATCTTTATTTATGATTGGATTCATTTCACTTGAAATATTTGCAACATCGTTAAACATTCTACCATCACCATTATAAACGGTAGCTGACCAGAAATAAACATCTTTTGGATCTTTAAACGTAACTTCATACCCTCCATTGGCATCCATGTAGGCACTAGTCTGATAAATATTATCTTCAACCATGGCTCCACCCCAGCCTCCAGCAGCACCAACATAATTCATATAAGAAGTCTGTCCACTCTCTTTATTACCAAATGCTTTCGATTGATCATATCCATCAGAAAAATCAATATTACCAGCTTTGTCCACTGCCTGAAAAGATTTCATATCCCATTTTTTTACTTTAAACGGCTTGCTACTTCCAGCTTCAATTTTCAATCCATCTCGAATCTCTCCTTCTAAAGCTCTTACAATCACAAAAGCATGATCTGTTTTGGCACTAATCTTATGTCTACCTGAACCGTAAATCATCGGTTGTGTCTCATGATTTTCATCTACAATTTGCAGTGTGACATATTCCTTTGTTTCTGGTATGGTAACATATACCTCATCACTTGACATATCAATTACCGAAACCGAGTAGGGTGTATCTCTATTCATACGAACCACAAACTGCTCCTCTGGAATACTACTTGGAACCGGCATGGTAAAAAACTTGTTAACTCCCCCTGTTTTCTTTAATACGGCAGCCAATCTTAAATTGGTATAAGCTTGCGGAAAATTATCTTGAGTGACAATAATTCGGGATTCCGAATTCGTTGTCTCTTGAGATGTTGATGCTTTTTCTTGTTTTGTTTCTTTACATGAGCTCATCGTAAGAAGCACCAATGCTAAGATCAATATTGATTTTATTGTTTTCATAAATGTATTTTTTTTGTGATACTGACCCATCAGTATCGCAACGTTTGGTACAGCAAAGGAAAAACTTCCCTATGGTAATTATTCTTTTTATAGCGTCAACAGGACAAATTAAGAACTAAGATAGTTGCTTTTATTCTTGAAACGTCAATTACAAATCGATTTGCTTTAAGGTTTCAATTTTATTACGCTCCAAAAAGGCATCAATCGTTTCAAAATGCTCTATTACTCGCTTCTCTTTAAACTCGAACACTTTTTGCGAAAGACCTGTTAAAAAATCACGGTCGTGAGATACTAAAATTAAGGTTCCATCAAAATTTAACAACGCTTCCTTTAATACATCTTTTGATTTGATATCCAAGTGATTGGTAGGCTCATCCAAAATCAAAACATTTACAGGTTCTAATAATAATTTTACCATTGCCAATCTTGTTTTTTCACCTCCAGAAAGCATTCCTACTTTTTTATCTATGGCATCCCCAGAAAACATAAAGCGGCCTAATATATTTTTTATCTGAGTTCTAACATCTCCCTTCGCCACTTGATCTACCGTTTGAAAAACAGTCAATTGTTCATCCAATAAAGCAGCTTGATTTTGCGCAAAATATCCCACTTTAGCATTATGTCCAAGTTCGCATGTTCCTTCAAACTCAATCTCTCCCATGATTGCTTTGATCATGGTAGATTTACCTTCTCCATTCCTTCCTACAAAAGAAACTTTTTCTCCTCTAGAAATAGACATATTGGCATCTTTAAACACCACATGTTCTCCGTACGACTTTGACAAACTTTCTGCCTGAACCGGATAATCACCCGATCTTGGTGCTGGTGGAAATTTTAAAGCTAAAGCTGAATTATCTACCTCATCTACTTCAATAATTTGCAATTTTTCTAACATACGTTCTCTATCTCTCACTTGATTCGTTTTAGAGAACGTTCCTTTAAACTTATCGATAAATGCTTTTGTATCTGCTATAAATTTTTGCTGTTCTTTATAGGCTTTTATTTGATGCTCTCTACGCTCTTCTCTTAAGGTAAGATAATGAGAGTAATTAGCTTTGTAATCGTAAATTCTTCCCATAGTTACCTCGATAGTCCTATTTGTTATCGTATCGATAAATGCCTTATCATGAGAAATAACAACTACTGCTTTTGCTTTATTCAATAAAAAATCCTCTAACCATATTACAGATTCAATATCTACGTGGTTGGTAGGCTCATCTAATAAAATTAAGTCTGGCTTTTGCAAAAGTATCTTAGCCAACTCGATACGCATACGCCAACCTCCACTAAACTCATTAGTCTGACGTGTAAAATCTTCTCGTTTAAACCCTAAACCTCCTAAGGCCTTTTCTACCTCAGCATCATAATTTACATCTTCAAGTGCATAATATTTCTCTCCTAAATCAGATACTTTTTCAATGATTTTCATGTAATCATCAGAGTCATAATCCGTACGAGTTTCTAATTCTTTATTCAAACGTTCCATTTCATCACGCATTTCAAAAACATGCGCAAACGCTTTTTCAGCCTCTTCAAAAACAGTACAATCATCCTCCGTTAAAAGATGCTGTGGTAAATAGGCAATGACTGCTTCTTTAGGACAGCGCACATTCCCTCTGGTTGCTTTTTGCACCCCAGCAATAATTTTCATCATGGTAGACTTACCTGCACCATTCTTACCCATAAGGGCAATTTTATCATTTTCATTTATTACAAATGAAACATCACTAAACAATGCCTCTCCACTAAACTCTACTGCGATTTGATCTACTGAAATCATATTTAAACTATTTAAGAGCTGCGAAAATAGTCAAAAGCTTTGGTTTTGTAAAGAAGGAAAAACCGGATTTATTCTTTTTCTAACTCCTTAACGATGCCTTTTAACATCACGGGAACAATGAGTTTATGAAAAGGGCGCACAGGAATAAAATAAAGACGTCCATATTTATTATGAAACACCACTGAGGTTGATAAAATTATACTTCTAGTATGAGGTTTAAGTTGATCCGAATCAAGAAACAAAGAAATCCTGAAACTCAAATGACTATCATTCTCACCCAAAACCACCTCTTGATTGCTTCTTGAAAAAACCTTAAACAAGCCCAATTGCTCTCCAGGCTCACAGTTAAAAAACTCCAATTGTTTTTCTCTTTCTCTGCGGGTTCCCGAAGTTTTCAATCCAAAAAAAGCAACTATTCTATCTCTAAAGGACATCAAGCTTCCCACCCATTTTGGTGCACTTGTAAAAAAGGCTTTTCCGACTTTTTCCATGCTAACAACACCCTTATTATCAGTAAAAACTGCTTGGAAACTATCTACATAATCATACCGTGAATTTTCCTTCGATAACAAGGAACTTTCTGGTAATATAGTTTTCACTATTTTCATTTGCTTTTATTCGCTAAACTAAATCAAAAACGGCTAAAAATCAGACTTAAAAAGTTTTTATTTCCATAAAAAAAGCCAAACTACCTCAGGTAATTTGGCTCTCAATACTTATTATTTTTTTTAGGAAAGATCTATTTTACTAATATCAAGTCCTAAGGCTTTTGCAACTCCTTGCCCATAGGCTTCATTTGCCTTGTAACAGTTCACAATATGTCTTTCTTGAATAAATTTTTCTGCTCCACCTATCTGTGCAGCTGTATTATCAAAGAGTATTTGTTGTTGCTCTGCACTCATTATTGAGAACAACTCTCCGGGCTGAGTATAATAATCTTCATCTTCTCTATGATCGTAATGAAAAGCTGCTCCACCTAATTCCATGGGTGGCTCTTTGTGTTCAGGACTTTCTGTCCATTGTCCATAGCTATTTGGTTCATAATGTATAGAACCTCCTTCGTTACCATCCACACGCATTGCACCATCTCGATGTGAATTATGAAATGGGCATTTGGGCTTGTTTACCGGTATTTGATAATGATTTACCCCCAAGCGATATCTTTGGGCGTCTCCATATGAGAACAATCGCCCTTGTAACATTTTATCAGGAGAAAAACCAATTCCAGGTACTACATTTGCAGGGTTAAATGCAGATTGCTCTACATCTGCAAAATAATTTTCCGGATTCCTATTCAATTCTAACACCCCTACATCTATCAATGGATAATCCGTATGAGGCCATACTTTGGTCAAATCAAAAGGATTGAAACGATAATCAGCAGCTTCTGCTTCAGGCATGATTTGCACCTTTAAATTCCATTTCGGGAAATCCCCTTTTTCAATTGCGTCAAATAAATCTCTTTGATGACTCTCTCTATCTTTTCCGATAATTTGCTCTGATTCAGCATCACTTAAATTCTGAATTCCTTGTGCGCATTTTAAATGAAACTTGACCCAAAAACGTTCTTGGTTGTCATTGATAAAACTAAAAGTATGACTTCCATAACCATTCATATGACGATAGGTTTTTGGAATACCTCTATCACTCATGGTAATTGTAATTTGATGCAATGCCTCGGGTAAGAGTGTCCAAAAATCCCAATTATGGTTGGCACTTCTTAAATTTGTTTTAGGATCACGTTTTACCGCCTTATTTAAATCAGGAAATTTATAAGGGTCCTTTAAAAAGAATACGGGAGTATTATTTCCTACCAAATCCCAATTCCCTTCCTCTGTGTAAAACTTGACTGCAAAACCACGGATATCGCGTTCTGCATCGGCAGCACCTCTTTCCCCAGCAACAGTAGAAAAACGTACAAATGTTTCGGTTTGTTTTCCTACCTCTGAAAAAATATTTGCTTTGGTGTATTTACTAATATCATGAGTTACGGTAAAAGTTCCAAAAGCTCCTGATCCTTTGGCATGCATTCTACGCTCAGGAATTACTTCTCTATCAAAATGTGCTAATTTTTCTAAAAACCAAAAATCTTCCATTAATAAAGGGCCGCGGTTCCCTGCGGTTTTTACATTCTGGTTTTCTGCAATGGGACGTCCGGATACCGAAGTCAGTTTTTTCTTTTCCTCTTTCATGATCTGATGTTTGTTTGTACGATAACAATGTTAATATTGTATGCAATTATTGCCCAAGGAAGTTACAACAGATTCATGAAAACACCAAAAAGGAAACTTTATAAAAAAGACATGCTTTTATAAAATTGATTTATTTAATTTCTGTCCAAACAGCTAATTCATTTCCTGAAGGATCTAAAAACTCAAAACGCTTTCCTCCGGGAAAAGAAAATATTTCTTTTGAAATACTTCCCCCTGCATTTGACACTTTTGCTATAACTTCTTCTAAATTAGCATGTGCCAAAACAATCAATGCTCCGTTGACTATCGGTTCGTCTGTTTTTTCAAATCCCCCCTCAATACCACTAGAAGAAAAAGCAATATAATTAGGACCATATGAGGTGAATTCCCAACCAAAAACTTCGCTGTAAAACTGCTCCGTTTGTTGTAGATCTTTTGCTTTGAATTCTATATAATTTATATGATTATCTTTTGGCCCCATAACGTTTTTTTTATTCTTCATTCAAATATACAAAGCCTTCTTCATTAAATTTTAAAGAGATCAACAAGAGTCATTTTTTTTGATGGATTCTAACGCTACCCACCTCGCACTTATACCTGAAATTTGAAGTTTTATAGTGCTATTTCCGATGCTTATGGTATTGAAAAAATAGGAAGACTTTTATTTCAGAACTTTAACATCCTGTGAAGGTTTACCGTCTGCAAAACAGCGTAAAAAATTCTACACAGTACCTTACAATAACAAAAACAACAACCATGGAAACAACTCAATTAACCTTACAAAAACACCAACCCGTAGTAGCACAACTTAAAACTCTATTAGAAGAGAACCAGGCTATGAAAACAAGTTTAGAAACTTCACTAAAAACGGCGGTAGCTTTATCAAAGAACGGAAACTCTGAAAAACAGATTGCTCCTTTAAACCGTAGCTTATACCAAGCCATAGACAACGAACTCAATGGATATGGTTGGCCCGAAACGATTGAAGCTTATTACGACTATCTAGATGCCTATGTTTGTATCATTCCAAACGAAAGTAATGATCCTGAATATCCTAACGCTTGGAAAAGTGATGGAACAAAAAATGGATACAACCAAAAAGTCTACGATTTACTTTGTCAGTTCTATTGGTTGATCGACCAAACAGACAATGATGGCAACACCATGCAAAGTTATCCTGAATTTGCAACATGGCTGGTTAGTTTTGCAACTTCATGGGGTACTTTTTTAGATACCCCGGCCTCTTTAACACCAACCTCTTTAGCTTCTTTCAAAAATGATAAAAACGCTGCAGGAAATAGTATTTATAATTTCCCTTTGTATGAAGACAATGAGAAAAGCTGGACTACTTTTAATGAATTTTTCTACAGAGAATTTAATCAAGCCGATCCAATCACTGGGATCTCACCTTTACGCCCGATAACTGACCCATATAACAACCATACAATCGTAGCACCCGCAGATTGTACTTTTAAAGCACAATATCCCATTGCAGACAACGGTGCTGTAAATGAGATAACACTGAAAGGAACTCATCGTATTGGTAATATTGACCAATTATTAGAATTTAGCAAATATGGAGAAAGCTTCTATGGTGGTACTTTTATCCACTATTTTCTAAGTCCTTTTGACTACCATCGTTTTCACACTCCCGTAAGTGGAACAATTCTTGAAATCATCCCTGTTGAAGGTAAGGTGTATTTAAATGTAAACACCACAAAAGATGGTCAATTTGATGCACCCGATGGTGGAGAAAATGGTTATGAATTTACTCAAGCCCGCGGTTTGGTAATTATGGATACAGGAACAGACCTCGGAAAAGTAGCCATCTTACCTATTGGAATGTGTCAGGTTTCTGGTGTAGATATGTACACAGACCTACAAGGAAAAGACGTTGTAAAAGGACAAGAATTTGGAAAGTTTAAATTTGGAGGATCTGATATTATTATGTTATTTGAAAAATCTGGTAATGAACTGTACACTTTTCAAAACGACCCATCATTGAATCCAATTCATTTTCAATATGGTGAAGCTGCTGTTTTGGTGAAATAGGTCATCATCTATTATATTAAATAAAAACCCGGATACTATGGCTAGTCTCCGGGTTCTTTCTTTAGTTTTCTTTTTTTTCAATATCTTCTAGCATCTCTATATAAACATCTTCAACAAACTCCCTTGCCCATCTGGTTTTCCTTAAAAAACCAAGACTTGATTTCATGTTTGGATTGTATTTAAAACAACGAATATTTACTCTATCCCCTAAATACTCCCAACCATAATAAGCTACCAATCTCTCCAAAACCTGTTTCAATTTTACACCATGAAACGGATTATTTAATTGCTCTGGCGTTGCTTGTTTTCTGTTTTTTCTAGAAGGATCTGCTGCATTCAGTTCTTCATTCGTAACAGTTTTAAATACCTCCTTAGACACAGCTTCAGTCATTGGTTTGTTCTTTTCTTCTGGTGTATCAGTTGTCATAAAATATGCTGTTTTAACAATTACAATTCTTTTCCAATCACTGCTTTATCAAAGCGTTTCATCGAATAATGCTACCACCCTTGCAGGTGCGGCGGAGGCTCCTACAATTTTCAAAGGAAACACAGCAACTTTAAAACCCGAATAAGGAAGTGCATCTAAGTTTACCAACTGTTCCATATGGCAATACTCTTTGCGTTGTCCTACTAAATGTGCTTCCCAAAACAATTCTGAGTTCCCTGTTTCTTTTGCTTTTTTAATCAAATATTTTAATGGTAAATCCCAACCCCAAGAATCTATTCCCATAACTTTGATTCCTTGGTCTATCAACCATTCCGTTGCCTCAGCACTCATTCCAGTACCTTTGTCTGGAAAATCTTTGGTACCGTTGTACATATCTCTTCCTGTTTTGATCAAAACTATCATTCCTTCTTTTAGGATTAGTTTTTCTTTTTCTAAAAACCCTTTGATATCTTCCACGGTAATCGCATCAAAATCTTCTTTGTGTTTCATATCAATAACCAATCCTTCTCCATAACACCAATCCAAAGGAATTTCATCTATTGTTTTAGCTCGCTTTCCATTTACCATCGGAGCATAATGCCAAGGAGCGTCAATATGTGTTGTAGCATGTACACCCATTTTTTGAATGGTATCATCGGCCCAACCGATAAAATTTTTAGGGAATAGTTTTTTAGGTAAACCTAAGAAACGTAATAATGCACCTGCTTTTTTATGAGCCTTGTGTTTTATTTTTACTTTCATAAACCAAGGATCGGATTTATTGTATTGGATGGGTTTTGATAGATCTATTATTTTCATTTTACAATTTGTTATTTTTTGTAAATATCTATCTTTTTTGAATATCAAATTTGACAATAACTTTTTTTTCAAAAAATATAATTCGATAACAGGAGTTATCCATTTTTATTGGATCATATTAAGAACGATCCTGATACTACTTCTCGCTACTAATTTCATTATTTCATTCCTAAAGGCATAACTCCTATATTCATTTTGTCTTGACACAAAACGAATCAAAAAGTCAAGACTTCAGCTATTTTCTTAAAATTCCTAATCCTCGAATGATGACCCACTGAACTCGTCCTACGTCCTCAAACAACAGTTGCTCAAAAAATGATTCTTGCGGTTGAAATTTCTAAAGAAAATCTCTGGAGGTCAGTTAGGAAAGATTGTTGCTAGAACTTAATTACTTTCAATTATTGGAAGTATTTATGAAGCTATATTAATTCTAGTCATTCATTTTGTCTTGACACAAAACGAATCAAAAGGTCAAGACTTCAGCTATTTTCTTAAAATTCCTAATCCTCGAATCATGACCCACTGAACTCGTCCTACGTCCTCAAACAACAGTTGCTCAAAAAATGATTCTTGCGGTTGAAATTTCTAAAGAAAATCTCTGGAGGTCAGTTAGGAAAGATTGTTGCTAGAACTTAATTACTTTCAATTATTGGAAGTATTTATGAAGCTATATTAATTCTAGTCATTCATTTTGTCTTGACACAAAACGAATCAAAAGGTCAAGACTTCAGCCATTTTCTTAAAATTCCTAATCCTCGAATCATGACCCACTGAACTCGTCCTACGTCCTCAAACAACAGTTGCTCAAAAAATGATTTTTGCGGTTGCAATTGCTACAGAAAATCTCTGGAGGTCAGTTAGGAAAGATTGTTGCTAGAAACTTATTACTTTTAATTATTGTAAGTAGTTACTAGGCTATGTTATTTCCAATAATATATTTTTATTAAATGGTATCGAGAACGATTGTGGTGCTGCTTCTCGATACTAATTTCCTCATTTCATTCAAAACCTCACTCGAAGTGACAGGGTTTATATTCATTTTATCTTGACACAAAACGAATCAAAAAGTCAAGACTTCAGCCATTTTCTTAAAACTCCTAATCCTCGAATCATGACCCACTGAACTCGTCCTACGTCCTCAAACAACAGTTGCTCAAAAAATGATTTTTGCGGTTGAAATTTCTACAGAAAATCTCTGGAGGTCAGTTAGGAAAATGTGTTTCAAAAACCTTAGTACTTTCAACTATTGAATATATTTATCAAGCTTTATCTGTTCCAATAATCTATTTTTATTGGGTGGTATCGAGAACGATTGTGATGCTGCTTCTCGATACTAATTTTCTCAGTCCATTCATAAA
Source organism: Flavicella sp. IMCC45537 (assembly GCF_057197705.1). NCBI lineage: Bacteria > Pseudomonadati > Bacteroidota > Flavobacteriia > Flavobacteriales > Flavobacteriaceae > Flavicella > Flavicella sp. IMCC45537. The sequence continues at coordinate 44,695 of NZ_CM170067.1, read as the reverse complement.
TTCACTCCTGTAGATTTGTTTTATATTCAACCAATCCTTCCGCTTACAGTCCAATATTTTTTGGTGGGTACTTTTTAAAAGTTCCCGCGTGTTCCTTTAATTTTGCACCTAGCGTTGCCAGCCAGGCACTACGTCTATGCCCTACAGGCATTTGTTCTTTCGGATCAATATATAAATTAAACAACCAAGGAGCTAAGCCAACATCTTGAATCGTGGCGTAATCTATCCACATATGAGTAGACTGCGGAATAATAACTTTAATATGTTGTTTGTATTCTTTCATCCTAATAGCCATCAATTCTTTTCCCCACCAAAAGTAAACCGCTTCTCTATTTGTCAATCCATCATCAAGAAACAAAAAAGTAGATTGATCTATAAAATCATAATAGTTTTTGTTGGGTAATTTATCCGTTGAAACACCCGCCAACCTTAAATTAACACCAAACAAATCCATCAAGTCAAATATTTGATCACTTTGACGACCTGGACTTATCACTCCCTTCCAATACGCAATGCCTGGAATACGAACACCGCCTTCAAAAGTAGTTCCTTTAGCACCTCTAAAAGGCGTATAGCCACCATCAGGCCAACTATCCATTTGAGGACCGTTGTCTGAGGTGATAAAAATAAATGTATTTTCTAAAACTCCAGCTTCTTCTAATGCTTTCACAATATTCCCTATATGCATATCTACTTCTGCCACAGCATTTTTATATTGATATTTGGCTGCGCTTAACCCTGGGTAATCTGGATTGTCATGATTATCAGCATGCACTTTCATAAAGTTATGATCAATAAAAAAAGGCTGCTCTCCTTTTGCTAATTCTTTTATTTTAGATATTGTAAAATCAGTCAAAACTTGATCTGCTCGCCCCATATCTTCAATTGTTTTCACTTGACTCACTTTTACTGTTTTACCACCTTTCCAGCCATGTTGCAAATGATCATCAGGCTTTATCCCTTCAAAATCAGTCATTCTTTCTGCATTCAATACTAAATCTGGATAACGTCTTGGATCCACCCCTTGAGAAACTTCTTTTTGAGCTGGATAGTACCCTAAAAACTCATCATAACCCACATCGTGTGGTCGCATTCCTACAGACTCCCCGATATGCCATTTACCTGTTAACAGGGTATAATAGCCAGCATCACTTAGCAAAGTTGCAATACTCACCTCTGTTTCCCATGGGTTCTGCGTTAAGACATCCCCTGCCAAAATTGGGCGTATCAATCCCGTTCGTACAGGTAATCGCCCGGTACGGATAGCAGACCTAGTAGAAGTACAGGTTTGCTGTGAGTAAGCCGAGGTTAACTTTAAACCTTGTGCTGCAAATTTATCCATATTTGGAGTTGCAGCACCAATTGCTGCTCCACCACCATAACAACCAGGATCTCCGTACCCCATATCATCAACAATTAACCAAACAATATTTGGTTTTTTACCCATTTTCTTTTCTAGCTTAGCTAGTTTTTTAGAAACAGAATTCTCTTGTTTTGGGTTGGGAATTGTAGGCTCAAAATTATCTGATGTTCTAACTGATCTGTCAAATTTTTGAGCCAAAACCTCATAGGAATTTCCTATCAAAAGCAGGATCACTAAAAGAGATGTACCTATATTTTTTTTCATAGTTTTCTATTTATTATTTGCTAGTCCTTTTTTAATTTTTACATAACTAAACTGTAACGTAACTTTAAACATATTTGCCTCAACATTTGAAGCATTATTAAACACTTCCCCATAAGACAAATGCATTGCTAAGGGTGGGATGATTTGATACCCTACAGTTGCACCTGCGCCCAAGGCATTTATCTGATTATCTTGCTCTACCCCATCTGCTTTTAAGGCACCACCATATTGATAACGTACATCTATACTTACCCAAAGTTTATTTGTAAAATTATGACTTAAATGATTTTCTAAGCTAAACAAAGGTAGTTGCTCCGTTTTATCAGCTCTTGTAATCACTGTGGGATCTGTATTTGCAGTATACAAATGAATTGCAGGGTACACTTCTAGCCAAGTACTTCTCTTTGGATTATTTTTACTTAGATAAATATTCATCGGTAGCCCTAATTCAAAAGTCCATCGGTTACTTCCCATATTCAAATCCTCATTTTTATCATAAGAACCAGAATACCAAATACGCGTATAACTTGTCATTGAAAAGGTTTTATGTTTATACGTTGCATATTCCTGTATCTTTAACGCTGGTTGATTTATCAAACCGAATTTAAACCCAATAAAGCCGTCTGAAAAACCACCTGAACTTACGCTAATATTTGTAGGAATAGCCGTTCCTGTATCAGGGATAACCAAAGATCCATTGACATTACCTGGTACCGCATTTACCATTACCTGTGCAAAATGTCCTTTTAAATTAAAATTGTGAATTGCCGTAATTGGAAACGCGTTAATTTGCAAATCGGCATCTTTTGCTAAAATATTTGCAGGAGTTATATTTTGATTTAGATGCATCCATTTTGGAATCACTCCTGTAACTCCAGTTGGCCCCCATAGCAACATCCGAGCTCCATCTCCCTGAGCTTGAACCACATGCAACCCTATCAATAAAAGTAGAATTAATACTATTTTTTTCATGATCTCTATTACAACAAACCCGAAATTTGTTGTCATTTTATATGGATTCTGGTTTACAATAATTTTATTTTCAATTCCTGTATATTACCATTGAATTTAAATGGTGCTTTCTCAAAGTATGCGAAAGAAACTGGTGAGCCCAAATCTATTCCCACATCTAACGTTTCACTCGCTGAAAATGCAACGGGAACAGTACCCAATGTATGTACTGATCCAACAGTTTTACCGTCCACAATCAAAGTAATGTCTGCTGGTGCTCCTGGTTTATTATCTTTAATTTTTGTGATGATCTCAAAGGTATGTTTCCCTGCAGGAATTTTATGAGCACTTTCTGCTTTAAACTGATGGATAATCATCATATTGTATTCATACACTAATTTTCCATTTTTCATATAACATGTCAATCCACCACCAGCGCCTCCAAGTGCATATAAAACTCCATTCGCATTGGCATCAATTGTAAGATCAACCTTTACGGAATTACTCTTTTTACCGAGGCCTGGCGCAGCAAATTCTGGCATTCTTGTAATATCTTGATCAAAGGTCCATTCCTTGTAAGGAGAGGTAATAACATCCTTAGGATGCAAACGCAACCATATACCCGCACCAATAGGGAAATCTTTATTTTCTTTAGCTTCTTCTAAAAATATCTTTTTCATCTCTGCTAATTTCTCAGGGTATTTAGCCGCTACATCTGTCGCCTGTGAAAAATCATTTCTCAAATCATATAATTGCCATTTATCTTTTTCTGAATCCCACTGATCCAATCCCTTCTGAGCAGAAATCCAAGGATATAAAGGTCCAAATGTTGAAGCAAACCATCCATTATGGTAGACACCTCGACTTCCGTTATTATCAAAAAATTGGGTATGTTTTAAATTTTCAGCTTTGGGGTTTGTAAACGTAGCTGCAAAACTTTTTCCGTCAATAGGGTCTTGAGCATAGCCATTGACAAGTTTTGGATGCGGAATATTTAAAACATCATAAATGGTCGGTGCAATGTCATTGACATGTAAAAACTGTGATCTCATTTCACCATCATGTTTGATACTTTTAGGCCATGAAATTACCATTGGATTTCTTGTTCCTCCAAAATGTGCTGCAATTAATTTGGTACTTTTAAAAGGAGTACTACCTGCCCAGGCCCATCCGGCATGGTACATATTTTCTACTTTATTGGTCCCCAATGCATTCAATCCACCAATTTTATCCAAAACCTTAATTTGCTGCTCGATGGTATTCGGAATTTGATTTTGAGCCAATAATTCACTAATACTTCCCCCTTGCCCTTCGGCACTAGAACCGTTATCTCCAAAAATATAAAGCACTATGGTATTTTCTTTATATCCCATAGCATCCATGCCATCAATTAATTTCCCTACTTGTGCATCTGTATGCTCTACAAAACCTGCAAAAATCTCCATCAACCTTAGCTGAAAAGCTCTCTCCTTTTCTGGAATATTTTCCCAAGCAACCATGGTACTATCTCGTGGGGTTAATATTGTATTTTCAGGAATAATCCCCATTTTTTTTTGACGTTTAAAAACACGTTCTCTATAGGCATCCCATCCGGTATCAAACTTACCCTTGTATTTTTCAGACCACTCTTTAAAAACATGATGCGGCCCGTGCACTGCTCCTGGAGCCCAATACATAAAAAACGGTTTATCTGGAGCAAATGCTTTGTGCTCTTTGATCCACTTTAAACCTTTATCTGCCATGTCTTCAGTAAGGTGATATGGTTTTCCGTTGGCAAATTTATGCGGTGGCTCAACGGCATTGTAATTTTCAAATAATCGTGGTTCGTATTGTGAAGTTTCTCCTGCTAAGAATCCATAAAAATATTCAAAGCCATAACCATTAGGCCAAAAATCTTTTGGTCCCATTGCCGTAGTTTGGTTGGCAGGTGAATTATGCCATTTCCCAAAAGCAGCCGTATTGTAGCCATAATCTTTTAAAACTTCAGCAATGGTAGCAGATGTTTTTGGAATAATTCCCGTATAACCATCAAAATTTATGGCACGCTCGGCTATTGTTCCTGAGCTAACTCTGGTATGATTTCTCCCTGTTAATAAAGAAGCTCTAGTAGGAGAACAAATAGAAGTGGTATGAAACTGATTGTACATGATCCCTTGCTTTGCCAACTTAGTTAAATTTGGAGTATGCACTTCTCCTCCAAAAGTTTCAGAAATACCAAAGCCTACATCATCAATTAACACAATTAAAATATTAGGGGCATCTTTAGGTAAATGATTAGCATTTGGCCAAGGAGCTAATTTACTTTCTGCTAAGGTCTTTTCTGTCTGACTTTCTGAAGCTATTCTAGGAAATGGCAAAACACTACCGTCTTGCTTTGAGGTACTCTCTAAAATCTCTGTTTCCTTTTGTTGATTGCATGCGATACATAAAAAAGAAAGTAATAGAACAATTACCGCATTGGTGTTACTTTTCATAATGATTTTTTGTTAGGTTTTACAAACCACTTCTACCTTGAATTCTTTCCATAGCTTATAAGATTATTACAAGCCTTTACTCCAATGAAAAGAAAAATAGCGATTCGGTTTTATATAACTAAAGATAAACAATTATGAATTATAAGCTCTTTTGCGATTCTTATTTTAAGTTTAACATTTCTAAAAAACAAGACTGCATACAATTTATTTTATAGCAACGCCTTGTTTTAATTACAAGCCTTTACTCCAATGAAAAGAAAAATAGCGATTCGGTTTTATATAACTAAAGATAAACAATTATGAATTATAAGCTCTTTTGCGATTCTTATTTTAAGTTTAACATTTCTAAAAAACAAGACTGCATACAATTTATTTTATAGCAACGCCTTGTTTTATAAAGCACTCCTAAAATAAACTGCATGCAGTATTTGAATAAATAAAAAGTCCTACGATTTACAGATAGAATGTCACTGTAATTATTTAAAACTCTATTTTACATCTAGACACTTGTATGGTATCCTATTTGAATTTAATTCGGTGTCTGATTCTTCTGTGTCTATTGTTGAAATCCGGACACTATCAACGCAAGAGCAGTTAATAACATCTATTAAAAAAGGATCTAGGTTCCACATGAGCGCACGGTTTGAAAAACACCAACTGTTTTTGAATTGTCTATTAGGGGTAGGTTATGGCACTCGCTAGCTTGTTATATAGAAAAAACCTCCGCATCCAATATCAATCTCACTCCTACGATCAGCAATAAAACTGCGAATGATTTTTTGAGTGTTGCTGCCGGTAATTTATGAGCCAGTTTTGCTCCGATACGCGCCGTAAAAAAACTTGCTATACTGACACATACAAATGCATACATATGCACAAAGCCTAATACTCCATTCGGTAAAGATTCTTTTACGCTGTCATCTAAAAACTGTCCGAATACAAAAAAGCCTATTGCCCCTGCACTTGCAATCGGTAAACCACAAGCTGCTGAAGTACCTACTGCATTTTGAATTTTGAGACCAAAGTTGCTCAAGATTGGCACGGTTAAAGTACCACCACCAATTCCGAAAATGGCAGAAACCACCCCAATAAATGCCCCTAAACCTGTTTGCCCTATGGGTGATGGCAATTTGCTAAAGTCATTTTCCTCAAGGCCTTTATTTTTCATAAATATCATTTTCAATCCTACCAAAAAGGCTCCTACTCCAATGATTGCTTGCAACGAATTCCCATGAATTACGGAGGCAACCCCAGCCCCCATCAAAGAACCTATTACCAAGCCTGGTGCCATACGCTTCCATACACTCCAGTTTACAGCACCTCTGCTGTTATGAGCTCTTAGTGAACTGATAGAAGTAACGATTATGGTTGCTAAAGAAGTACCAATACCAATGTGTGTTAATGCTGCATCAGGAATGCCTTGGGCCGTGAAAATGTAAATTAAAGCGGGTACAATAATCATACCGCCACCAATTCCAAACAAACCAGCCAGTAACCCTGCAAAAGCACCCGCAACGAGATAGTAAAGAATAAATATATCCATAAGTAAATTAAATTTTTATTGTTTTTTATATGAGGTTCTCTTTGACGAAAGTAAGAATTTTACAAAGTGCCCGAAAAGAAAACTCTAAATTGATTGTTTCTAATAATTAGTTTGAAAGTTCTTTGCGTATGATTGCTGCTCCGGCACTCAAGGCACTTAACTTGCCTCTTGCCACCTCTCTTGTTAATGGAGCCATGCCGCAGTTGGTACATGGATAAAGATTTTCTGGAGCTACAAATTCTAAGGCTTTGCGTAGCGTATTTGCCACCTCTTCTGGAGTTTCAATCACATTAGACGCAACATCAATTGCCCCTACCATTACCTTTTTACCACGTAACAATTCCATCAACTCAAAAGGTACCCTTGAGTTATGGCATTCTAATGAGACCGCATCAATCTTAGATTTTTGAATTTTCGGGAAAATCTCTTCGTATTGACGCCATTCAGAACCTAAGGTTTTTTTCCAATCGTTGTTGGCTTTAATTCCATATCCATAACAAATATGCAATGCCGTTTCACAATTTAGACCTTCTATAGCTCTTTCTAAGGTTGCCATTCCCCAATCGTTTACCTCATCAAAAAAAACATTAAAAGCAGGCTCATCAAACTGAATGATATCTACCCCAGCCTCTTGCAATTCTCTAGCCTCTTCATTGAGCGCTTTGGCAAATTCCCAAGCCAATTTTTCGCGACTTTTATAATGGTTATCATACAAGGTATCTACCATAGTCATTGGACCAGGCAATGCCCATTTTATAGGTTTATTTGTTTGTTTGCGTAAAAACTTAGCATCCTCTACAAAAACTGCTTTTTTACGAGCTACCGGCCCTACTACCATTGGCACACTTGCCTCGTAACGATCACGGATTTTTACCGTTTTACGATTTTTAAAATCTACACCACTTAAATTCTCTATAAACGTTGTTACAAAATGTTGGCGTGTTTGTTCGCCATCACTAATGATATCAACTCCCGCCAATTGTTGTTCTTGCAAGGCAATGCGCAGCGCATCTTGTTTTCCTTCGTGTAACTGATTCCCTTCTAATTTCCAAGGTGACCAAAGTTTTTCTGGCGGAGCAAGCCATTCTGGTTTTGGCAAACTTCCAACGGTTGATGTTGGTAATACTATTTTCATAATTCAAATATTTTTGATGTTTGTTGCTTAAAGCGTAACGCTAGCCGACCATTGTTCTAATAAATTTTTAAACGGCTTCATAAAATGTTTTTCGGCATATTTCCCTTGATCTATCCCCAACTGCGTACGCTCTTCTCTGTTGTAAACTATTTTTGTTAAAGAATGATCTTGATTTTTTAGACTCGGTTTGTAACACTGACCTGCTATTGCGTTGGCATTGTAAATTTCTGGTCTGTAAATTTTTTGGAAAGTTTCCATGGTACTAATGGTACTGATCAACTCTATATTGGTATAATCCGCTAACAAATCGCCAAAGAAATAAAATGCAAAAGGAGCCACGCTGTTATAAGGCATAAAATAGCGTACCTGTAAGCCCATTTTCTTAAAATATTGTTCTGTTAAAGATGAGGTGTTTGCTTGGTACTCAAACCCTAAAATAGGATGTTGGTTTCCGGTGCGCTGGTAAATTTTATTATCTGACACACTCAAGCAGATTACAGGCGATTTTGAAAAATAATTTTTATAGGCTGCTGACTGCACAAAATACTTAAATAAATTACCGTGCAGTTCTCCAAAATTTTCTGGGATGCTAAAATGTTCATTCTCTTTATTATGCTCTAAAAGTGCAACACTAAAATCATAATCACGTACATAAGAAGAAAAATTATTCCCAACAATCCCTTCTGTTTTAATGCCCGTTTTATGATCTACAATATGGGTTTTTAAAATTTCAATTAGCGGAAACGAAGCATCATTGTTTTTTATATTTAAATCCACAGAAATAATTTCTAACTCAACCGAATAACGATCATTATTAGGATTATCCCAATTTGCCAAGGCATTGAAACGATTGTTAATCATAGCAATGGTATTGCGTAAATTTTCTTGACGACTCGCTCCTCTTGCCAAATTAGCAAAGTTGGTAGTGGTACGGGTACTATTGGAAGGAATGTAATTTTCATTAAAATCAATAGACGTAAGCGTGAAGTTAAAGTCATTCTTACGAGGGGTTTCTCTATTTTCAATACTGTGTTGTTCCTTACTTTTTGATGCTTCTATTTGTATCGTTTTCATATGGCGGTGATTTGTAGTTTATTTACCTTACAAATTTTAGAATAAAAGTGTTATTAATTTTAAAAACACCAATAATCAGAAAATTTAACTATTAAACTCATTCAAAAAGTTAATTCCTCTGTTTGAGAATTTAAAAACCTGTGAAACAGAAAATTTATCTTTAGAAAACAGCAAGAATTGAGGTTTGAGGTGGTATAGAAACCAGTTAAAAGTTAGCAAAGCGTCAAGTTTAGGGGATCCCCTCAAAAAAAATCAAAAAAAATAGCAGCGCCACCACCCACAAAAAGTTAGATGTTGCGCTGCTATTTGAAAACTGTATTTAACTAGTAGCTGTGTCCGTATCACTATTTAAAACGGTGCGATGCTATCCTTAGGTTCCGTTGGAATTTGCCAACGCTCCTTTGCAGAAACATTCTGTCGTACCTCTGGACTGGTACTGGCGGTAGGCGCGGCACCATAGCTACTTGCATTTCCTCTTGGAATTTGCATGCGATCTCCATAAAGCCAAACCACTAAATTACTACGCTGGCCGCTGGTAATGGGATGTGTTGCATGTGGCACTGCCCCACTGTGAATGATGGCTTTACCGGATTCAAACACTGCCTGTACCACTTTGCCTGTAGCTCTGTCATGAAAATCTACTTCAGAACCGGTAAACCCTTCGTCAGGTAAATTTATATTGATATTTAAGGTGGCAGCAGAAGCATCTGTATGCGCATGTAAATCTTTATCCTTATCTGGGTTGTACTGAATAGAAAAACCAAACGTTTGGGTATCATAGCCATACGTACCTATTAGCAAACGAGCAATGGGTCTCATAAAACGATCCATGAGATCGTTATAAAAAGCCTGAAAATTAGGAGCTGCAAGATGTCCTTCTGAGCGAGGATCTAGCATGATTCCATAACGGTTTAGCTGGATTCCGTAAGGAGCACGTTTTGGAATTTGTGCATTTGCCACCGCCTCTAAATACCCACGAAATTCTGCCAAGCGCTCTACATCAAAAAACTGAGCGGTATAAACCCCTGGAATAATCTCTTCCCATAAATCTGCCACGGCATTTTCTTTCTCTGGATGTTCCCAGGCTTCTTTTACAGCTTTTCTCAAACGAGGATCTAATAAGCTTTCGTCTGGAATTAATAAATTGTCTTTGTTTTCGATTTCCCATTCTGCCCATGCATTTTCAAGCAGTTCTCTATTGCTGTTCCAAAAAACAGCCACAGAAGGTTCACGTTTTAAAGAGGCTTCGCGAGAAGGTAAACTTAACTCACGTGCCTGTACGAGTGCATTATTATTATGTTTCATCTTTTTAAAATTTTGTTTGTTTCTAAAATCAATTGCGAAATTTTATTTTCGTCGTAGGCATCTCTATGTGCATTGGCAAAAGTACCTTTATCATTGTCAAAATATTTTCCTGTTGCGGTTTGATGCTTTTCTGATATGGCAAGTTCATATAAAATATCCGCTCCTTTGGTGGCAGAAGACCAGTATTGCCCATAAGCCTCTTTTACCATGTTTGTATTTAATAAAGACCCTGGATTTACAGCAATGCTTGTGAGCTCTGGATGTTTGTTTGCAAAATCAAAACTCCACATGGTTAATGCCAACTTACTTTGTGCATAAGCCTCGTTGCTAGAAATTTGTGTATTTCCTTTTAATGCCTCTATCGCTACCGTTGCTTGCGCGGCAGAACTTAGATTGATAATTCTTGGCGCACTGCTCTTTTTAAGCAATGGCAATAATCCATTACTGAGCACATAGGGAGCTATAAAATTTACCGCAAATCTCATGTCAATATTCATTTTATTTTTTGGGTTTGGACTTATAAAAACACCTGCATTGTTTATCAATACATCAATACAAGTTACTGTTTTGTTAAGCTCTGCAATCATGTTATCAATGCTTTCTGTATCTGATAATTCTGCTACAATACTATAGATGTTGGTATTATTTGTTTCTGCTTTGATTGCTGCCAGGGTGTTTTTTAATTTCTCTGGGTTTCTACCATGTAGAATGAGTTGATGCCCGCTGCTTGCAAGTTTTAAAGCGGTTAACTTACCTACTCCATCTGTGCTACCTGTAATTAATATGGTTTTCATTTTACTCAATTTTTTATTAACTATAAAAATTATAGTAACAAAATTAAGTATAGTATTGTATATTTGCAATAACGGTCAAAAAGGATAGTAGCAATTTTATGAAAACAGTAACAGAAAATAAGTATAGCTTTAGAGGAAACACATACCCTTGTTGTGCAAGTTTAACCATGGGCATTATTGGTGGAAAATGGAAAACAGTTATTTTATACCATTTGTTAGCGGATACCTTACGATATAACGAACTGAGAAAACGCATGCCTACAGTTACCGAAAGGACTTTGAGTTTGCAGCTGAAAGCTTTGGAAGAAGACGGTTTGATTCTAAGAAAGGTGTATACCTCTAAACCGCCTTTGAAAGTAGAATACTCTTTAACAGATTTTGGAAAAACTTTAATTCCGCTGATACAATCTATTGCCAAATGGGGTGCTACTGTAGCGGAAAAAACGCAACCCTTATTATAAGGTTATTTCTATCAGGTTTTCACGAAAAATATTTCGCTTTCTGCACATCTAAGTATTGATAGCATTTTGTGCTATGCTTATTTTTCAGGGGGTTTAGATATGAACGGTTTGTGTATGGTGCGTATCCCGAAGGGTATGCACTATACACGTTGTTATGCCCTTTTTTATCCTTTAATTTTTGATAGAAGACCTGGTAATTCGTCATGTTCTTCATACCAAATGATTGAAACTCCGAGTTCTTTCATTATTTCCTCATTAAGTGAATGATGAGTTTGAAGAAATTTTTGAGCACCTTTAGTATTCTTTATAGCCTTTACATCTCGATTTATTTTAGCGCTTTTTTTGTAGCAGAAATTATGGTCTGAAATCCTTTTTATAAAAGCAAAATGTTGTGTTCTTTCAGTGTTTCTAGAAGATATCTCCAATAATCTTCTAAGGTTTGGGTCTGACATTGATAATCCAATCATAATACAAACGTTGTTCTTAAGGTTATTAAGCTGAACAAGGTTTGACCAGTGATAAGATTCTAGATAGATCTGATGATATCCCTCCTCTGAAAAGACTAATGTGCTTTGGTCTAAACCATCATAATTTTTAGATTCTTCAGGTAAAAATCCATGTACGTGATAAACAGGAAGTTCATCATTACTAAAAGTCCCTTGTTCGCTATAAATACTGTGAAAATCTATTGACCGTCTGTTTAATTCTCGCTCTATTAAATCATCAAAATTGTAAGTTATTACTGATTTCACTTTAGATCCAGTCATTTTAGGTGTGCAAAGCGAACCTATAGCTTTTATTAAAGGAGACTCCAAGGGATATTTAGAATCTCTTAATTTATACAAGCTTTTTGTGATTGCTTTATGGAATTCTTTAGACTCGGTTACATCTTTTGAAAATCCTTTTCGGATGTATCTAGCTGCCATCAGTGAAGTAGGCTCGTCAATGGCATTTAATCTATCTACAATTTCAGAAATATCATTTTCAGATATATTAGTGTCAGAATTAAATTCTTTTGCTAGAAAATTTACAAAAAGAGAATTTAGCAATTTGTTCCAATCAGGCATTCCTGCACTACTAGAAACACCAGCTCCTAAAAATAGACTAAATTGTCCTTGGGAGTATTCTAATTTCAATTTTTCCAATTGAGTTTCCCTTTCTTTTTTCCAGTCTTTAGATTCTTTACTTATTGTTGATTCTAATCTAAGCGAGAATAAATTATTTGATATTTGATTTGCCTTTTTTCGATGTTTGCTTACGATTTTATTCAGCTCATCAGGACCAAAAAAGAAGATTTTAAAATCTATATCAGGGTCAGATTGAAATGCCTTAATTTTTTCAATAGTTCTTGGATGCGTTTGCCTAGCAGTTATAAGAATTAGATTATCAATTTTTTTAGAATTCTTCAAGCCTAACGGAGCTCTTAGAATTCTTTCATGGAGAATTCTTGATGGAAACCTATTTAGATCATTTTTGATTTCAATTAAAGTTCTTCCTTCAAACGAATCAAAACCTGATGGGGCTAGAGCATCGCCAAAACCAGCTCTTTGACTTATAGTCTCAAATTTTTTGCCCTGTTCTTCAACATGATAACTTAATAAATTCAAAATGAACGTCTCAAAAGAGTAAAAGCCTCTTGGTCCTGAAAAATCAAATTTTGATAGTATTTCGTCTATTAGCATAGTTTATTTTTAATTGGGCATAACTCCCGAATAACAATACCTTTTCGTTAAAAAGGCTTGCTTCAAACCAGTAAGTTGTTGTTTTTCAATTTTCTTTAAAAGTAGGCCATAGCTAATTAATAAAAGACAAAAGCATCATTAGTTTTAGAAAAGTTACTAACAATTGAGGATATGCTTTTTTAGAGTTTTTGTTTGATTTCTAATTACGTTTATAATGACAGGGTTTTATTCATTTTGTCTTGACACAAAACGAATCAAAAAGTCAAGACTTCAGTTATTTTCTTAAAATTCCTAATCCTCGAATCAAGACCCACTGAACTCGTCCTGCGTCCTCAAACAGCAGTTGCTCAAAAAATGATTCTTGCGGTTGTAATTTCTACAGAAAATCTCTGGAGGTCAGTTAAGAAAGATTGTTGCTAGAACTTAATTACTTTCAACTATTGTAAATAGTTATGAAGCTATGTTAGTTCTAGTCATTCATTTTTCTTGGATGGTATCGAGAACGATTGTAAAGCTACTTCTCGATACTAATTTTTTCATTCCATTCACAAATTCACTCGAAGTGACAGGTTTATATTCATTTTGTCTTGACACAAAACGAATCAAAAAGTCAAGACTTCAGTTATTTTCTTAAAATTTCCAATCCTCGAATCATGACCCACTGAACTCGTCCTGCATCCTCAAACAGCAGTTGCTCAAAAAAATGATTCTTGCGGTTGTAATTTCTAAAGAAAATCTCTGGAGGTCAGTTAAGAAAGATTGTTGCTAGAACTTTATTACTTTCAATTATTGAGGGTTTATATTCATTTTGTCTTGACACAAAACGAATCAAAAAGTCAAGACTTCAGCTATTTTCTCAAAATTCCTAATCCTCGAATCATGACCCACTGAACTCGTCCTGCGTCCTCAAACAACAGTTGCTCAAAAAATGATTCTTACGGTTGAAATTTCTACAGAAAATCTCTGGAGGTCAGTTAAGAAAGATTGTTGCTAGAAACCTATGCTTCCATAATGGGACTTTTTTTTAACCCTACAGCTACTGACTTGATTTCCTGTTTCTAAGTCTTGTAGGATAAAACACCACTTGAATTAAATTATATTCCAGTTGACTAAAATTAAAATTTTCTCCCTCTATTTTAAATTCAGAAAACGGATACCATCTCAAATTGGTTCTCAGAATAAGAGCTTCATTTGTTTTTCCGGGTACGATATCCCAACCAAAAGTTAACCCTGGTTCAAAGAATTCAAAATTCAAGTTACGTGTAGCTCCACTCACGTCTTCAGTGTATTGTATATGATCGTAAGCTATATTGAGCCCAATATAGGGTGCAAAGCCAGAGTAATCGGTCAGAAATTTATTTACTTCCAATGCCAAAGAAGTTTTATGAATGGTCTGCTTCGCTCCAAACCCTTCTGTTTTGTAAGTAGGGTTTCGAAAAGATAAGGCGGTAAAGAAATTTGCTTTATTAAAATGATACCCCAGTGAAAGGTCAAAATAAGCGGAAGAACTCAATCTTGGTTGTAAATAAGGAAGTTCTATGGAGTTGTAATCAGAGTTTGAAAGCGAAAAGGACTGAGAAGGCCCCGCTCCAATAAAAAAATCTCCAAATGATTTAGCATCATAAGAGAGTTTTGAGACTTTTGGATAGTTATTCCAAATATCAATATTTTCTTGAGTATTATTTTTTGTAACATCAAAGGCATACAAAACTCCAATTTGAAAAGAGAATTTTGGAGTAAGTATTTCCTCTGTTTCTGTTTTGCTAAGTGGGTATTGCCATTCATTATTTGGGAAATAATTTAATCCTAGTCTAAAGGCCGTTTTTTTATAGCTATACAATAGTCCGATATCATAATTCAGCATGAAATCTTTATAGAGTATGGGATGATTTTGGTGAGGTTCCTGAATCTGTTGAAATGCTACCCCTCCCCAATTGAAACCAATATAAGGTCGTAATTTTCCTTTTTCCATAGTCCAAGGATAAATCCTAGCACCTGTTGCTACGGAGTGCAAAAGCTTATGTTGTACTTCATGCTCCTCTAGGTTTATTTGATTTAGAGGGAAGGTCACATAGAATTCTGCATGTCCCCAAAAATGAAATCCTCCCCAAGTAATATAAGGGTTCAAGGTAGCCGAAAATTCTATCGGCACTACTTCCCCATGTACCAATTGTTTTCCATCAAAGGAGGGGAAAAAGTTTCCTCCAGCCTCTAGATACATGCTGGCAAAATCTAATCGTTGTTTTGCATTGCTCCCTTCCTGAGCTTGAACGTTTAACACAAAAGCAAATACTGTTATTAAAATTATTTGTTTCATCATTGCTAAAATTGATAACCAATAAAAAGCCAAATATTGTTTTCAAACTGGTTGCTTTTGATGGTGGTATCTCCCAATTTTGTTTCCTCAATGGGATCAAAATTCACTCTAAAAGGAACAGAAACTCTGTAATACAAGCCTTTTAACCTAAATACATCCGTTTCAGTAAAACTAATAGCCGCTCCCATGGTAAATGAAGACTTTTCCAGGGTTTCATTGAGAATGGTATGTGTGTATTCATTGTTATAATATCCTATTGAAGGAGCCACATAAAGACCTTTCACAATCACAGGAAAGTCATAAAAGACTTCAAAACCAACTTGTTTCCCTTTTACATTTTCTCCCTCAACAGCTTTTGCAAAATCAGAGGACAAATGTTTTTCTGACAAATAGAGGTGGGTATAAGCAAGTCTGAATAAGTGATTGTTTTTAAATCGTAAGCCCACCTCTCCTCCCAAAGATTGGAATTGGTTAAATATTGCTTCTCCAAAATCATAGGCTATAAAAAATCTTGGCCTTTTACTTTGGTTAGTTTCTTTTTCGGTATTGTTACCTGTTGAAAGTGGCACTTCTGAATTTTGAGCATTCGAAGGAACGACATACATTGTAAAACATACGATGAGAAATAATTTGTACTTCATATAATTTTTTGAAGCAAAAATATTGACTAAAAACCTAGATCACAATCGGACAAGAGTAGGAATTACCCCTAAGATATCAATATCATACAAAAGTATGAGCGCTAATAATCAAATAGTTACACTTTTAAGTATTACCTAAGTAAGCTGGCTAATTCACTTCGGGTTTTTACCCCTATTTTTTTGTAGATGTTACTGGTATGGGTTTTTACGGTTGGTAAAGAAATAAATAGCTGATCAGCAATTTTCTGATAGGTCAATCCTTCAAAAAGAAGTCTGGCAATTTCTTGTTCTCTCTCTGTAAGTGCATAATTTTTAAATTGCTGCTCGTTGGGTGTCATCACATTTTTAATAAGAGAGAGCCTTTGCAAATCATCATAAATTTTTCGTACCGCCAAGGCCGTAAAAGCGAAATACAGTAAAAATCCCATTTGAAATTGTTGATACTGCTTTTCAAAAGCATAATGAAAAATCAGATAGATCGGTGTTAGGATTAAAAATGTAACAGCGAAAATCTTATTTGATTTTTCTAAGTGCTGAAATTGTTGAATAGGCTTTGTTTGCCTTGTGATCAGCATTGACATAACCACAGAAACTATTAAAAAACCAACTACAGCCCATTGTGCAAAAACCATGTTCCACATGATTTTCGAGAAAATCAGAAAAACAGCTAAAACAACTGACATTCCGATGTGAATTTTCTTGATTACAACATGGATGGAATGTTTTTGTTGCGCTAATGTATCTAAAAAAGTAGTTACGGATACCAAAACCATACAGAGCAATGTAGACAAGGTGGTGGTTTTTTCTTCTGGAAACAACGGTGATATACCAAATGAAATCAATAACATTAATAATGAAACTGTTAACCAAATGGTTTCCCTTTTCTCTAAATTTCTTTTGTAACAAAGTAGCTGCAGAAACAAAGAAATAGTGAAACTGGTATAGGTTAAAATAAGTATGATATATTCAAATAGAAGCATTTTTTTTATGTTTACGATCAACGCGTATAGCGGTCATATTTATGGTTGCTATTTTTTTGGTTGTATTTTATACAACGTTTTATACAAGATTAGTTTGAGTTTTACAATTCGTGAATTGCTAACTCCAACACAAGCATATACCTATTTATTGTTTTTATTTTGTCGACCTAAAAATAGATAAATAAGTTGAAGCAGACTTTACAAATAAATCAAAAATTTAAAGGGAAACACAAAACTGTACCTTGAAAGTATGATGGTTTTGGCACCGACTTAAAAAACCTGTTTATAATTTTCAATATAATTAGCAGGAATTGCCTCTATCTTTTCTCTTATACTTTTCCGGTATGCGATTAGCTCAGGAAATTCGTAAAAGAACAGTACTTTATGATGCTTAATTTCATTTGCACTTGGTTTATCACTCAAAATAAAAAAAGTCCAAGATTCTGCAATATCCTCCTCCGGACTTTCCGCTGCATAGTCTGTTAAAAAGGAATTTTCATATTCTAAATAAAAGTCATATATCAAATTTAGTTTTCTGTTTTCGTTTTTTACTCTTTCTATTTTATCCCACTTTTTCAACAACTTATCATTCCAAAAACGATTTACAAATTTCCCGAGATAACTATTCTGATTCGCATAACCTTCTAACGTCAGATACCCTTTTTCGTCATTCTGAAATTCATCATCGGTAACTTCAACCTGTTCAGGGTTAAGCGTTAATAAATGACCAAACTCATGAATTATTGTATGTGTATAATCTCTAATATGCAATTCGCTTTTATTGTTAAAATTAAAATCAAGAGTATCAATATCAATTTCCCATTTTGAATTACTATCATTTAAAGGCGACATACCTCCTAATTCTTCTTGCATACCATCAGTGAATAAACGCAAACTCGAAACATATTTATTTAACAAGTCAGAGGGTAATTTTTCATTTAAATAATTCCAATATTTGAAAGCACTAGAATCCTTTAGTCCTCCATTTGGTTGAATGATTCCATTTATAATATTCCAACGCTCACCACCAATAGCATCATTCTCTTGACAATTTACCTTTAAACTTATTAAGAGTAATATGATTAGTGTATTTCTCATTATTTTGTTTTAATGTTTTACCAGTTTTATAAGAGTCGTTGTTTATTTCAAAATCAAAATCTTTCAACCCATCAACGAACCTTTGTTCAAAGATACTCGCTTTGATTTTTTTTGTAAAAATTATGCTCCAATGATATTTACACCATGAAGAAAATGAATAAATAAAAAATTTAGATTGAGGCACAAATCTCCCCCTTGATTCCATCATGGTGCTCGCTACTGATCTAGATTTTGCAAAACATTATTTGAGCCTTTTCCTCGTATAATTTGAGGTTTTCTTTCCTCCTTCTCAAGTTCAATATTAAGAATTTTTATTTTTCTCAATTTTTTCGATACATACTCCACATCAGTAAAAGTTTCTAAATTAAAATAAAAAAAGTAGGAATCATCAATTTTCAGATCAGATGGATTTATTATTTTCTTTCCGTTTATTTTAATAATTGTTGTTTTATTAAGACCAGGAATTAAAGTCTGTTTTTTTAATACCTCAGAAATTGAATTTAGCACAAGTGATTTTTTTGCAGAAAAATATACTTCCCCATTTTCGCTTTTACGACCAATATCTATCGATTCTATACTTTTCGGGTTGATATAAGTATAGTCCATATCCACTTCTAAGGAGTCCATGTAAAAAGTTGGAATACTATTTTTTTGACAGTACGATTTAAGAGAAAAGACTAGTAAAATTAATAGGGACAGTTTTTTCATAGTAGTTGGTAGATGATTACAGAACACCTTGGTTTAGTTTTCAATTTCAGAAGATGGCAACAAACGAGAATCTATAAGTGCCGCCGCTCTATGTCCTGCATTTTTCAAGTACTCCTCATTTTTAGCAAACTCCATAAATTTTAAAACAGAGGTATGCTCTACAACTAATATGGCATCCCATTGTTCCGACTCTGGTCCAATTAAAAAAGAATTGCTTTTTCCATAATAAATGATTTTGCTTCCTGCTTTTTTTAATTCAGGTAGAGTGCTTTTCATATAACGTTGGTAAGCTTCTTCTCCACTGATAATTTTATTAGGTTTTATTTCTTCTAAATTATCATAGTTTGCTTGCTCTCTAAACTTCAATAAATTTAGCATTACTATTTTTCCTTTGTTATGGAAATCTTGATAGAATTTCTTTCCAGATTCAGCACTTGCCTCTACATATCCTTTCATATTATTTTTTTTTAAATTACAAACAGGTTTTATTTCCCCATGTTCAAAAAACACAAATATTAAAAATACTTGTCTTACATTTTTTCGCTGTTGCCCGCAATTTATACAAATAAATTTTGCAGTCTGTTTAGTATTTTCCCTTTTAATTCAATCGCCTTTGTAGGATTCAAGCAATACATATTATTAGGAATTTTCTGCTAATTTTTGCAAAACTCTCATCGCTTTGTCGGCATGATTTTTAGCCACAAAAACATGATCGTGGTAATATCCTGCCATCACATTACAACTGATATTATTTTTTGCCAATTCTGTTGCGAATATTGCTGTCAATCCAACAGCATCCAGAGATGAATGAATTGTAAGTGTAATCCAACAAGCAATATATTCATAGCTTACCTTCAATTGATCTGCTTTCATTTTATCTAAAACAATCGTTATTCCTTCCTTTTCTTTGAACTCAGCAATAGTATCTTTTCGGTCAATACTATTGAGATCAGTTACGGTCGAAAACACATACTCTCCCTCATTCAATTTGGGCGTCATTCCTTTGATCAATTCTGATAATTTTGTTTCTCCTGGCATTTGCTTATTTTGATTTAGATACTATCCATACCCTAGCTGTTTGCTATCAATAAAACTAGGTATTAGCAAAAAAAAGGATTCCAAAGAATCCTTTTTTTACTAGTTTATAAATTTATTTCTTCCGCATCAGAAGGATACCATTCTCCCTCAAACCAAGGTTCTAAAGGAGCATACAATCTAAAAATTGTATTCCATCCTTTTCCTGGCACGGTTTGAATCCAATTGTTCTCCAAACCTTTCGGTGCTTTTGGTCCGATATATATATCCCAACTTCCATCTGCGTTTTGCAACAATCCTTTTTTATTATTGTCAATTCCAGGAAATTGCTGATCTGTTTGTAACATAGATCGAGTTTGATTGTCGTAAATTGTAAACGACCAAAATTCTTTCATTGGTGGGTTGGGTGGTATATGAAATTTATACGTTTTGCCTCCATCAAAAGTATTTCCATCTTTATCAGAATAAGCAATAGCGTACTGAGATCCTTTCCCTATAATTTTCATTGACATTGCGGGTGTAATCCCTGTTGCATAAAAATGAAAAGCGCTTCGGGCGTCTAACAACCTTGACCCCTCATGCTCAAACAAATAACTTTTATACGCCAATGGATTCAACCATTTTGTCCCAGGAAATTTATACAAATAATCTGCACGTGGTTTTGCCATTTGTGTTCTTACAATCGCTGCTCCTATTTTTGCAGCTTCTTCTAAAATGGCTTGCATTCTAGCATCTGGTTTAAACTCTTGGCCCTTTTTAATTCCAATAGCAGCCAACGAACCTAAAATTTCCGGGTTTTCACCAATCAATGGTTCGTGTTGAATAACCGCATTAATCTCATTATAAATCTCAGCATCCATTCTATGAATGGTATTGTGAGCATCTCCAGAGACATTCACAAAAGTCATTGCTGGTGGATTGTCTTTTTGGGATAATGGATACATTTTAAAAGTTGCTTTTGTTGCATCTACTGCAGGTTTTGGACTTCCATTTTTTTGAAAACCTCTCCAAATCACCCAATGACCATAAGTATTCGTATGGTATACATGATATCCTTTACTGGGCACCTTTCCTTTATATCCAGGAGGAACAATTAAAAACTTACCTCCTTTTGCTTTGTCTGGCCCCAATCGACCAAAGTCCGCAACATATTTAAAATAATGATCGTCAATAATCCCTAAAACATCAGGTGGTGTTTCAATAACCATAGGCTCTTCTCCTAACTCTAACCAAGAGGCCATATAAACAGAAGTGGTATTTGGAGTTAGCCATAAAGACTTCGAATCCATTAAATCTTCAAATAAAAAAGCGGTTGTATTTGCAGGTCCCAATGAAAGTAATCCTTGCTTCATGGCTTCCATAGAGGCAATTTGAATTCCCTTTACATAGGCATCAACTGCATTGTGTAGATCTATATAATTATAAACCTCATCCTCTGTTTTTGGAGTTGGCACCCCATCAAAAAACTCCAAAGTTCCTAAGGTTTCTGTTTGAAGGGCATTGGGTGTTGCAATTCCTTCTGGAATGGCCGTACTCATTTTCATGGTCGGCGCGGGTACTTTTTCCTTTTCCTCAGATTTGCTTTCGTTACAGGAGGTAAATGTTAAACTTCCCGCTAAAAACATGGTCATATAATAATTGTAATATTTCATATAGCTGTTTTATATTTTGCTCTAAAGTAGCCATTTTTTTATTATTTGATAAAACTCATATTCGTAAAATCTGAAAGGTGATGAATTCAAATTTTCCTTTCTAAATGTTGTACAATAATTCCAATAAATTCAAGTAACTATAAGATGAGATACTAAAGAACTAATGTATCTTTGCATCGAATATTTGATTTATGAGTCTTACTTTACTTTCTTCTCCTTTACAAGGATTTACGGATTTCCGTTTTAGAAATGCTTTTCACAAATTTTTTGGTGGTATTGATACTTTTTATGCTCCTTACATTCGTATGAATGGTAAATTAGTAATCAAATCATCTTATAAAAGAGACCTAGCCCTAGAACATAATGACACCTTGGAGGTTATTCCACAAATTATGACCAACTCTGATGAAGAGTTTTTATATGTGGTGAAATACATTCAAGAATTGGGCTATAAAGAATTGAATTGGAATTTAGGTTGTCCCTATCCGATGGTAACTAAAAAAGGAATGGGGTCTGGTTTGATTTGTCAACCAGAAAAAATAGACCATATTTTAAAACGTGTACACAACGAAACGGATATTACTGTTTCTATGAAAATGCGTATGGGCTATGAAACTCCTGAAGAAATACAAGACGTATTTCCAATTCTAGACAATTATCCATTGAAAAATATTGCCATTCATGCTAGGATTGGGAAACAGTTGTACAAAGGTGGCGTTGATTGGGATTCGTTCCAAAAATGTATTGACAACACCAAACACAAATTATATTATAATGGAGATATTACTAGTGTAGCCTCCTTTAAAACAGTGCAAGAACGTTTTCCTGCAATAGACCACTGGATGATAGGCCGAGGTTTGATAGCAGATCCTTTTTTGCCCAAAATGATCAAAGAGAATACCACAGAATATCCTGAAAATAGTATGGAGATTTTTAGAGCTTTTCATGATACTATTTTTGAACAATATGATGCCTTTTTACAAGGTCCGACTCCTATTAGAATGAAAATGTTAGGCTTTTGGGAGTATTTTGCACAATCTTTTGACAATCCACAAAAGGTGTATAAAAAAATCAAAAAAGCTAAAAATATCAAAAGTTACCAAACCGCAGTTTCAGAAATCTTAGCGAACAAAGAATTTAAAGGTTTTTCTAATTCAATTTAATTTACACTCAACTAGTTTTTCTAGCTTGAAAAAAAACACTTCCAATGGCAAAACCAACTGCTCCCATATTGCATCCTAGAAATAAACATCAAGGTCAATACAATTTCAAAGTACTCATTGAAACATTACCGGCATTAAAACCTTTTGTTTCTAAAAATGAATATGGCACTTATTCAATAGATTTTTTTAATCCTAATGCGGTAAAAGCATTGAACAAAGCCCTATTGCTCCATTATTACCAGCTTAAAGATTGGAGAATCCCTAAAGGTTTTTTGTGTGCTCCTGTACCTGGACGTGTGGATTACATCCATTACATCGCTGATTTATTAGCTGAAAATTCTACAGGAAAGATTCCCACAGGCCCCCAAATAAAATGTTTAGACATAGGTGTTGGTGCCAATTGTATTTATCCTATTCTAGGACATCAAGAATACGGATGGTCTTTTGTAGGGGTGGATATTGAAGAAAAATCCCTTACTTCAGCATCTCAAATTTTGAAATCAAACCCTGAAATACAAAAAGCAGTCACATTGCGTTTACAGGAAAATAAGAAAGATATTTTTAGAGGCGCAATTAAGGAAGGAGAAAAATTTGATATCAGTATCTGCAACCCTCCTTTCCATGAATCTGAAGCGGCAGCAATGGCAGCTACCAAAAGAAAATTAAAAAATCTAAAATCTAAAGGGGCAGAAACTCTAAATTTTGGTGGACAGCATAATGAACTTTGGTGTGATGGAGGAGAAATTATATTCCTAAAAAACATGATCCGTCAGAGTAAACATCATGCAGAAAATGTGACTTGGTTTACTACTCTTGTTTCTAAAAAAGAAAATATTCGTCCGCTAAAAGTATTGCTAAAAAAACTAGGTGCTACAACATTTAAAACAATCCCAATGGGACAAGGTGCTAAAGTAAGCAGAATTTTGGTTTGGTCTTTTGTGCAGTAGACATCAATTCTAGTAAACACACTGATTCCAAACTTATTAAACTACTTTTTTAAAATTCTAGAATCAGATAAAATTATTTCTCGCGTGCCAGTATTTTATTGTCACTTCAAGTGAATTTAGGAATGAAATGAAGAAATTAGTATCGAGAAATAAGACACCTATTGTTCTCGATACAATCCATGAAAAATGGATTACTCGAACTGACATAACTTGGTAAATAAATACAAGAGTTGAAAGTAATAAGGCTCTAAGAACAAACTTTCAAAACGGACCTCAAGTGATTTTCTGTAGAAATTTCAACCGCAAGAATCATTTTTTGAGCAACTGCTGTTTGAGGACATAGGACGAGTTCAGTTGGTCTTGATTCGAGGATTAGGAATTTTAAGAAAATAGCTGAAGTCTTGACTTTTTGATTCGTTTTGTGTCAAGACAAAATGAATATAAACCCTGTCACTTCAAGTGAATTTAGGAATAAAATAAAGAAATTAGTATCAAGAAGTAAGACACCAATTGTTCTCAATACAATCCTTAAAAAATGGATTACTCGAACTGACATCACAAACTAGCTAAATACGTTCTCGGAAGCCAAGCTTTTGATGTGTTCTGTTATCACTTAAAAGAATCTGTTTTTTTATCGTAATTATACGGACAATGTTTGCATCCACTTTTACAGCAATACCCTCTTTTTAGATGATATTGTTCTGTAAAAACACGATAACCATCTTCATTCCAATAAAAATCTCCTTCTACTAATTTTGGTAAATCCATTTTCCTCTTTTAAAGTCGAGCAAAAATAGGGCTTATCATTGGTTGGAAAAAAAATATTCTATTTTTTCAGTATTTTTTGCATCTTTTTTGACATTCCTGCGTCTTATAAGTAACTTTAACTATTAAATGATAACATTATGAAAAATACAAACTGTACTTGCAATTGTGAATCTTGCAAAAATGGACAATGTGCCACTTGTACTTGCGAATCTTGTACTTGCGCTAATTGTAATTGTTAACTAATCTTCCTTCTCTTTAAAATTGATTTTTAAAGAGAAGGAAATATAATGGAACTATGGATACAGAAAAAATTTGGTCTGAATTCGCAACTGGCTTGAAAAAATTTATTTTTAGCAAGGTCAAAAATGAATCTATTGCTGAAGATATCTTGCAAGAGGTATTTATAAAAATTCATCTGCACAAACACGAATTAAAAGAAAAGAAACAATTAAAATCTTGGCTTTTTACCATCGCTAACAATGCTACCATAGATTATTTTAGAAAAAAAGACAATGTGCTCCCTACAGAGATCAATGATACTAACGAAGAAAGTTCAAAAGATGACCATCATGCCAAAGATTGTGTGCTACCGCTGATCCTTAACTTACCTAAAAAATATAAAGACATTCTTGTTTTAACAGATATCAAAGGGTACAAACAACAAAAAGCGGCAGATACCTTATCCATAGGATTGCCTGCTGCAAAATCAAGAATTCAACGAGGGAGAGAATTACTAAAAAAAGGTTTTATGGATTGCTGTGACTATAAACTAGATGCAAATGGTCATCTTATAGGGGAACACAAAAACATAGAAGACTGCAAAGTGTGTAATTCTTAAAAGCATCCTTTTTAAAATTATTTTTTGCTCTGCTATTTTACTAAATTTGCAAAAAAACTACATGTCCAAAGACATCTACGGAACTGCATTATTAGATTACCAAAACGGAGATTATACCGAAGATCTGGTTACCAATTCTTCAATTGCAGAGGAAGACACTATGCCTTTACCTTATTTATTTCGTTCGTTTGATGAAATGCCTACTTTAGAACAAATAGCTCTTAAAAATTGTAAAGGAACTATTTTAGATCTTGGCGCTGGTGCAGGAAGTCATTCGCTTTATCTTCAAGAGAAAAACAAAAAAACAACTGCTTTAGACATTTCTAAAGGAGCGATAGAAGTTTGTAAAAAAAGAGGTATTATGGATAGCATTGTTCAAGATATTTGGACTTTAGAAAACAGATCTTTTGATACAATTTTAGCCTTAATGAACGGCACTGGAATATGTGGAACACTAGATAATCTGGCCCCTTTTTTACTCAAGTTAAAATCTTTATTAACACCAAAAGGTCAAATATTAATTGATTCATCAGATATCATTTATATGTATGAAGATGAAGAAGGTGAACATTGGATTCCGAGCGATATAGCCTACTATGGCGAAGTTACTTTTGACATGTCGTACAAAAACGAAAAAGCTACTTCTTTTCCTTGGTTGTATGTAGATTACAATACTTTGCAACGCTGCGCTAACTATAACGGAATGCATTGTGAACTTTTACAAGAAGGCGAACATTTTGATTACCTTGCGAAAATTACAATCCTATAAAAATGAAATATCTTACTACTTTTATTTTCTGTCTAACATTATTCACAGCTCAAGCTCAAACGGAGTCTGCTCAGAAATCTTTTCAGGCAGAATTGAACTTACAATATGGTAACAAAGACAACTCTCCGTTAAGTAAAAAAGATATAAAAGCATTCAAAGGCTTACCTTTTTATAACTGGGATAAAAATTATGTGGTAGTAGCCTCTGTAAAACGAACACCTGATGCTCCGTTATTTAAAATGGAAACCACCAGTAACAGAACTCCATTATACCAGCAATATGCAATTGCTACCTTTATCTTGAACGGACAAAAACAGGTTTTGAAAATATACCAAAGTCAAGATTCTAAATTTAGTTTTGACTATAAAGATTATTTATTCTTGCCTTTTAAAGATACTACCAACGAAACAGAAACTTATGAAGGTGGTCGTTATGTAGATGTTTTTATCAGTAATATCATTAATAATACTATCGTTATTGATTTTAACAAAGCGTACAACCCGTATTGCGCCTACAACCACAATTATTCTTGTCCAATTCCCCCTTCTGAAAACCATCTAAACATTGCCATCGAAGCAGGGGTAAAAAAAGGATTACTTACTGAATAGCCCCCTATTTCATCTTTAAACTTACTAGAAACAACCTTATTATACAGACATTGAGACAATAGAAAAAAACACTTTTTTTCTTTGCTCAAAACCATATATGCTATTGATTTAGACAATCAGTATATTCAGATTACTTCAATTTCTCTTTCTTTGTTATAAATCATTTGACTTCATAAGTCACAGGTAAATCCTATCCTACTGATTTAAATATTGTTCAGTTTTTTTCACTGAACAATATTAAACAGAATAACTAGTGAAAAAAATTATTTTTACCTGCCTCTGTAACAGAAGCTCAAAAAAACTTAAACAACATCAGAATGAAAAATTATTTTTTAGGCTTGTCGGTTCTTTTATTATTACTATCCTGTAATAAAACAGATCCTCAAAAAAAAGCTGTGAAAGGAGCTGTTCATACAGCAACTCTACCTTATACAGAAATTGAATTAAACGACTTATCATCATTTAAAAAAGTAACAGACAATTGGAAAATTGTTGGATCTGCATTTGCAGATAAAACGCAATGGAGAAAAATTGCAGGTACTAAGGGGACTGGCATATTAATGAATGATCCTACAGACAATGCAAAACAAAATTTATTTACGGTTCTGGAGCACGAGGACATAGATATTGAGCTTGATGTTATGATGCCGAAAGGTTCTAACTCAGGTATTTATTTACAAAGTAGATATGAAGTTCAACTCTTTGATAGTTGGGGCGTGGAACATCCTAAATACAAAGATATTGGAGGTATCTACCAACGTTGGGACAAAAGCAAGAAAAAAGGCAAAGAAGGATATGAAGGACATAATCCTAAAGTAAACGCAGCTAAAGCACCCGGATTATGGCAGCATCTAAAAATAAAATTCAGTGCTCCTAGATTTAACAAAGCAGGAAAAAAGACGAAAAATGCTATTTTTCATGAAGTTTGGCTGAATGGTGTATTAATACAAGAAAACGTTTCGGTAACAGGTCCTACACGCGCTGCAGCTTTTGCTGATGAAGTTGCAAAAGCATCTCTTATGATACAAGGGGACCACGGCCCTGTAGCTATTAAAAATATTGTTTATAAAACCTATACACCTCAAAATATAACGTTCAACAATTTACTTTGTAAAGAATATAACAAAATCTACAAAACTAAAGTACCTGATTTAAACATGGTACAAGAAATAAAAGCAGAGGAAGTAACTAAAGTAACTTTAGGAATGCTTAAAAGTAGAAACTACGCTAAAACCATTTACTATTCTGGTGAAATTAACGTGCCAGAAACCGGAACTTATTTATTTAACTTCAAAACTGCCCTTGGAGGAATTTCTCAGTTATTAATAAACAAAAAGCGTATTACCTCTACTAAAATATACTTAGAAAAGGGAACAGCTGTTCCTTTTGAATTAATGGCCAGCAAAGGAAGTCCTTGGATGGGAAGTGTTGTTTTGAATGTTGAAGGTCCGCACCTAAAACTTCAATCGTTAGATCCAAATCTATCAACAGGTAAAAAACCTTTAAAAAGAAATCCAAAACATACGGTTCATGCCTCAGCACACCCAAATACTCAACGTAGTTTTATGTACCATCACGGAGAAAAAAGAATGCACTGCATTTCTGCCGGAACTCCAGAAGGTATTCATTATTCATTTGACTTAGATCATGCTTCTCTATTATCCGTATGGAGTGGTGACTTATTTTTTGATGCCACACAAATGTGGAGTTCAAGAGGGACAGAGCAATTTGGTAGAACCGGTTCTTTTGCAGTACCAATGTTTGGATACAGAGAATTCACACAACTGAAATCAGAAAATGAAGAGTGGAACACCTCTATTGAAGACATTAAGTTTGACAGCTATATTCTAAACGCGAAAGGAAGACCTGTTTATACACATCAAATGGGAGCAACTAAAATAACTAATGAAATGAACCCAAGCAATTCCACGAGAGGAATTACAAGAAAAATAAAAATTGAAGGGCCGAATGAGTTATACCATAAAATAAATGAAGGAGTTTCTATCAAACAACTAAAGACTGGAGGCTACATCATTAACAATACCAGTTATTATGTTGAATTTCCTTCTGATTCTAATTTGAAACCTTTTATTAGAAAATCAAAAGGCAAGGAAGAGCTACTTGTAAAAATTCCAAGTGGAAAGCAAACATTAGAATATACAATCATCTGGTAAAAAATATAAAATTATGAAAGCATATACAAAAATAGCGAGCATCCTTTTGGTTCTATTACAGATGGTGGCAATAGCTCAGAAAAAATCAGCCGCGGATATTAAGGAATCAGAATTCTATAAAATTATTGACGTACCAATACCTAAGGATGTTGTTTTAGAAGTTGGTGGATTGGCCATGACGGATGACAATAAACTTGGGGTGTCCACCAGAAAAGGTGAAGTTTGGTTGATTGACAACCCATTGTCCAAGAGTGCAACCTATAATCTCTATGCAAATGGTTTGCACGAAGCGTTAGGATTGGCCTATACAAATAATGGTTTTTACCTTTCACAAAGAGGAGAATTGACTCGTTTGGAAGACAAAAATAACGACGGAAAAGCGGATGTTTTTAAAAGTATCTTTTCTTGGCCTTTGTCTGGAAACTATCATGAATATTCTTATGGACCCAAAATAAAATCCAATGGAGACCTTATTGTAACTTTAAACCTATCTTGGGTGAATGGAGTTGGTGGAGTTGCCCTAACTAAATGGAGAGGTTGGATGTTACAAATAACTCCAGAAGGTGAAATGACCCCTATTGCAACAGGACTTAGGTCGCCTGCTGGTTTTGGAATCAATGCAAATGATGATTTATTTTTCACAGAAAACCAAGGTGATTGGGTTGGTTCTGGTAGATTAACACACTTAGAATCTGGTGATTTTGCAGGCCATGTTTCTGGATTGAAATGGACAGATGATCCAAAATCTCCGCTAAAATTAAAAATCGAAGATATCGAGGAGTTTTCAGGAATGACCTTATTTGAATACTCCAAAAAAGTTCCAGAATTAAAAGCTCCAGCTATTTGGTTCCCTCATACAGTTTTAGGAATTTCTACATCGGATATGTTGTACCATAAAAAAGGTGTCAACTTTGGACCTTTTGAAAACCAATTATTTGTTGGTGATCAAGGGCATTCTAAAATTATGCGTGTTTATATGGAAAAGGTAAATGGTGTTTACCAAGGTGCAGCTTTCCCATTTAGAGAAGGTTTTTCTTCAGGTGTTTTACGAATGATTTGGGGTAATGAGAACAACATGTTTGTTGGTATGACCAGCAGAGGATGGGCTTCAAGAGGTAGAAAACCTTACGGACTACAAAGGTTAGAGTGGACGGGTAAGACTCCTTTTGAAATCAAAACGATGAAGGCCTTAAACGATGGTTTTTTACTAGAATTCACAAAACCCGTGGATAAAAAAATTGCAGAAGATGTAGCTAACTACGATATGAAAAGTTTTACTTATAGATATCACAGAACCTACGGAAGTCCGATTGAAGACAACCAAAATGCAATGATTCATAAAGCCACTGTTTCTGAAGATGGCAAAACGGTTAAACTAATGGTACATGGTATGCGCTTAGGTTTCATACACCAATTAAAGGCTCATGGCGTACAGGCTACTTCTGGAGAAAAACTATTGCACAATGCTGCCTATTACACTCTAAACGAAGTTCCTGGAGGTGTTTTAAATTCGCCAGCGATGCCTGAGATGCCAAAGAAAAGCAACAATATCAAACAAAAGAAAAGAACCAATGAAATGCCATTTACTTGGACGGATGGCCCGGACAGAAAAATTACCATTGGTACTAAACCAGGAATGAAATTTGATATCAAAGAAATTACTTTAGAAAGAAATGCGAAGATAGAATTGAATTTCATCAACAGTGATGATATGTTACACAATGTGGTATTTGCAAAACCAGGTGCAGATGTTCCAAACGCTTTAGGGGAAGCTGCATTAGCCTTAGGACTAGATGCTCCTAAATACAACTATGTCCCGAACTCTCCAAGTGTATTAAACCATACTGGAATTGTGGGACCAGAATCTTCAGAAAAAATATTTTTTGAAGTTCCAAGACATGGCGGTCAATATTGGCTGGTATGTACTTTTCCTGGTCACTCCAATACCATGAAAATAAAAGTTATTGTAAAATAATTTAAATATTTCTTGATAACAAAAAAGCGATACCGTTGGGTATCGCTTTTTTGTTATGAACACTATTGTGGTTTGCTATTCAAAAACAGTAGAGGCATCTCGCCAATTCCATTTCCCTACCACTGTACCTTTCTCTAAAGTTACAATTCCCGGGTTTGCTCGAATAATGGTTTTAAGCGTAGTTCCATCACAAAATAAAAATTCAAAAGGCAGCTCATGGCGATTCATCACCTCACGAGTAGCTCCTGAGGAAGAGGATGACACCCCATAAACCTTGTAGCCTTTTTCAATTGCCTGTGTCGCCACTTCTCTTATTACCTCAAAGCCTTTGTCATTTGCTAATTCTATGTCATAACTTACAATTAACATCGCTTTTTCCGCTTGTAATATTTGATCTGTTAAGTCATCCGTTTCCGACTCTAGGAAAAAATCATGCACAGGTGGCAATTCATCACTACCATCTATATACTCCATCCCCGCTTGTATGTTTTTACCAATGGCATAGGCCCTAAAATCAATAATAGGCAAATGTGCTAAAACAAAATAAGTTATATAGATAAATATCCCTAGAGCAAATAGAGATATATTCCTCATGATTTTATCGCTAAAAATAGACTGAATGAAATTTTTATTGAAAACTAATGGCAACAGTAATACCATCAAAATTACATTTTTGTAAAAGGTATCCCATGGACTCAATTTTAAAGCGTCTCCAAAACACCCACAATCTGTTACCTTATTGTAATAGGCAGAATACCAAGTTAAAAATAAAAACAACGTATTGATTCCTAATAGACTCCAAACAGTAACTTTAGGCTTGTAACCCAATAATAAGGTAACACCTAGCATTATTTCAACCAAAATCAACAGAATGGAAAATGGTAAGGCCAACGGAATTAAAAATTCAAGGTTCAGTACATCGGCACCAAAGTACTCCTCAAACTTATAAGAAGACCCAAGCGGATCTACCAATTTAACAAAACCTGAATATAAAAATGTAAAGGACACTAAGATCCTTGCAACAAATATTAGAATTCCTTTCATTTTTTATAATTTGAAATTATTTTGCTTGCCCTAAATGAATCATCGCAAAAATGGCATAATTGATCATATCTTGATAATTTGCATCCAAACCTTCAGATACAATGGTTTTTCCTTTATTGTCTTCTATTTGCTTCACACGTAATAATTTTTGCAAAATCAAATCTGTTAAAGAACTAACACGCATATCTCTCCATGCTTCACCATAATCATGATTTTTATTCTCCATCAAGCTTTTGGTAATATCAATATGTTTTTTGTAAAGGGCTACAGCTTCTTCTGTATCTAAATCTGGTTGTTGCGCCACTCCTTTTTCTAACTGAATCAAAGCCATGATAGAATAATTTATAATTCCAATAAATTCAGACACTTCACCTTCATCTACTTTTCTCACTTCGTTTTCTTGCAATTGACGAATTCTTTGCGCTTTGATAAAAATTTGATCCGTTAAAGAGGATAGACGTAAAATACGCCAAGCGCTTCCGTAATCAGTCATTTTATTTTCGAATAAAGTACTACATGTTGCTATGATAGCATCGTATTGTTTAGATGTGTTTTGCATAAGAAAGATTGAAAATAATATTGTAAATTTCGCTCATAATTTTGAAAGCATCAGAAGCGATATTTATCGCAAACGAAATTATAAAATTTTAAGAGAAATCCCTCATAAATCATTTTTAAAGTTCACAGTACAGTTGATGCGAGCTTCCAAACCTGATTTTCAAAAATAAATTATGACTACAATCAATTGCAAAGGAAAACTGATCAACTTAGATTCTCCAAAAATTATGGGAATTCTAAACATAACACCTGACTCTTTTTTTGATGGCGGAAAATATAACGATGAAGAAAGCATTCTAAAACAGGTTGAAAAAATGCTTACGGATGGGGCCACATTTATTGATGTAGGAGCGTATTCTTCTCGTCCTGGTGCTACTC
Organism: Flavicella sp. IMCC45537; assembly: GCF_057197705.1. NCBI lineage: Bacteria > Pseudomonadati > Bacteroidota > Flavobacteriia > Flavobacteriales > Flavobacteriaceae > Flavicella > Flavicella sp. IMCC45537. The sequence goes on along the minus strand of NZ_CM170067.1, from coordinate 11,996 downwards.
ATATTTCTGAAGATGAGGAACTCCAAAGAATACTACCCATTGTAAAACTATTGGTAAAAACCTTTCCTGACATTCTACTTTCTATTGATACCTTTAGGAGTACTGTAGCTAAAAAATGTATTCTGGCAGGTGCAGCGATCATCAATGATATTTCTGGAGGTAATGCTGATTCCAATATGTTTGCAACCGCAGTAGAACTGCAAGTACCCTATATCGTGATGCATATGCAAGGAACCCCGCAGAATATGCAAGACAACCCTCAATATGGGAATATTACTGAAGAAATTATTTTGGATTTTTCTAAAAAGACTAATTCCTTAAAAAAAATGGGACTAAACGATATCATCATTGATTTAGGGTTTGGATTTGGAAAAACTGTAGCTCATAATTATGAATTACTAAAAAATATAGATTTATTTCATTCATTAGATTGTCCCATACTAACAGGAATTTCTAGAAAATCAATGCTATACAAACCTCTTGAAATTTCGGCATCAGAAGCGCTGAATGCTACAACTTATGCCAACACGATTGCTTTGCAAAACGGGAGTCAGATTTTAAGAGTGCATGATGTAAAGGAAGCACAACAAATTATTTCTCTAAATAAATTACTGCAAGAATCTTAATTTTTTTTCTGTAAAAAAAAATGCCCAAATAAATTGGGCATCTTGTTTTTGCTTTGTACAACCTCTCCAAATTGTATTCAGCTAATTGATACTAAAATCAACATTAGTAATCAAAAAAAATTAAACATACTACAAAAGTAAAGAGATTGTGATTTGAAAAGGAGTACATATGTCTCAAATAACATAACATATTCGTCAAATAGCACTTTTTAAAGATAAAAAACACCCATTTTACTAGGATTCTTCTTTTGGCAATAAACGAAACGTTTTTCTGTGGTATTTACAATTTCCATTTTCTAAAATCCCTTTTCTATGTTCCTTTGTAGGATAACCTTTATTTTTTTTCCAATTATAACAAGGAAATTCAGCATCTAATTTTTCCATAAAATCATCTCTGTAAGTTTTCGCTAAAACAGATGCTGCGGCAATATTTAAATATTTACCATCCCCTTTGATTATCGTTTCATGGGGTATTTTTTTATAGGCATTGAATTTATTTCCATCAACAGAAATAAATTCAGGAATGGAATCTAATGCACTTATAGATTTATGCATCGCTAAAATAGAAGCTTGCAAAATATTTATTTGGTCTATTTCTTTTTCATCCACTACTCCAACGCCAAAAGAAATCGCTTTTTCTTCTATAATTGGTCGTAATAACTGACGTTGTTTTTCTGTTAGCTTTTTAGAATCATTTAATAAAGGATGGCTAAAATCATCAGGTAATATAACCGCAGCTGCAACCACCGGCCCCGCTAAACACCCACGACCTGCCTCGTCTGTACCAGCCTCTAACTTAAACTTTGTATGTTTTAATTTTAATGACATAGTTCTAAAAATTAATGCGTGGTAAAAATAATACATCGTATTTAGCTTCGCTCTATATATCTAATGTTTTTAGCCAAAAAAAAGAAGAATTTTCAAACTTATAAAAGCTATACTTTCTGAATAAATAAATTACCTTTGCCTCTGACATTTTTTATATATTTAGATTTATTTTTCAGGTAATACCACCTACAAAACCTATGAAAAAGTTTTTACTTACTGTATTTTCTTTATTTTTTTCAATATGCTTTTACGCACAGGAAAAAGACAGTATCAAAGAACCTGAAATCTATAATTTAAACGACTTTACCGAAAAAAAAGCTAGACCGTTAGCTGCAAGAAAAAACGAGGATGATGAAGGTGCAAAAGTAGATCCAGAATCAGGAAAAGCAGATTACTTATTGTATAAAATTATCAACCATGCAAAAGACACGGTTGTTTTGGATACCACTTTAAGTATTGCCAGTCAGTACAAAATGAACTTCATGAGAAAGGATATGTTTGGCACACATGCTTTTCAAAATCAAGGGCAAGTGTTTACGGAATTGACAAACGACTTCAATAACCAAGATATCGTTCCAAGCATGGGACAAACACCAAGAAATATTGGTTACAAACAAGTTGAAGATGTTCTTTACTATCAAGTTCCAACACCTACTACTGAAATTATGTACAGAAACGGGATTGAACAAGGGCAAGTGCTAGACTCTAAAATAGCGATCAACCTTACTGAAAATCTTAACGTTTCTTTAGGCTATGTTGGATTGCGTTCTTTGGGTGCCTACAGAAACTCTTTGAGTAGTTTTAAAAACTTTACAGGAACCGTTTCCTACAAAACAAAAAACGATCGATATAGATTTCGTTTTCACAACACCAATCAAAGAACCTTAAATCAAGAAAATGGTGGAATTGTTGATGAACGAAAAGCAGATTTTGAATCTAATAATTCTGAGTACAGTGACCGTGGTAGATTGGATGTTAATATGGAAGATGCTGAAAGTGTTTTGACAGGGAAAAGATATTTTATTGACCATAACTTTAAACTGTTTACCACTAAGGATACCATTCCTAAAAAAATATCTAATGTAAAACTAGGACATATTTTCAATTATGAAACCAAACAATTTAATTTCCTAAAACCTACAAGTACGGAATATTTTGGAGATTATTTCTCAAGTGAAACTAATGATCTTACGTCTTATAAATCTATGGATAACAAAGCGTATATTGATTTTACGAGTCCATATTTACTAGGAAAGTTTAGAGTATTAGCCGGCTACCATTATTACTACCAAGGATATAAAAAAGTAGTGAACACAGATACTGGTGTTATCCCAAATCAAATTAAAAATGATGCCATATCTCTAGGAGCAGACTGGAAAGCATCTTTCAAAGCATTCCATTTGAATGCAAGTGCTTCTACCAATATCATAGGAAGTATTAACGGTAATAATCTATTTGTGGAAGCCGCTTTTAGAAACACCAAAAACTTTAAGTTATCAAGTTCACTTTTATTAAACTCAAAATCTCCAAATGCTAACTTTTTACTTTTCCAAAGTAATTTTGTAAACTACAACTGGTATAACGAGTTTAAAAATATAAAAATCCGAACGTTACACTTTGATTTTGCTACCAAATGGGTACAAGCCTCAGCTGCCATCACGCAAATTGAGAACTATTCCTATTTTGACGAACAAGCTCAATCTGCACCAAAACAATATGATAGCACTGTAAATTATTTTAAAATTAGAGCACACAACGACTTAAAGTTTGGATATTTTGGTTTAGATACTGACCTAATCTATCAGCAAGTTACCAGTGGAGCTAATGTTTACAAATTACCTGATGCTGTAATCCGAAGTACTTTCTATTTTTCTAAAGTTTTCTTTGAGAAAAAATCATTGTTTTTACAAACAGGAATTACTGGTAAATATTTCAACGCTTACAATGCTAATAATTTCAACCCATTGTTAGGTGAATTTACATTACAGACAACAGAGTTGATTGGTGGTAAACCGATCTTTGATGCCTTTATAAATGCACAAATCAGACGAACAAAATTGTATTTCACTTTTGAAAACTTAATGCAATTAACAAAAAACAATTATTACTACGCTGCTCCAAGCAAACCGTATACCGACTTTAAAATCAAATTTGGTTTTATTTGGTATTTCTTCAAATAGAAATACTAGAATTTCCTGAAATCTTACTGCAATATGCCTAAAGAACTACAACTTCAAGTAAAACCAAAAGTAGCTGCCACGGAATGGCTATTAAAAAAGGAGGTTTCCTACAAATTAAAGGTAGCTACAGATGATATCAAACATGTTGAAATTCTAAAAAGATCTATTGACGCTAGACAAAAGGCTGTAAAAATAAACTTAAAAGTTGCTGTTTATATACACGAAGAATTCTCTGAGCAACTTCCTAGCCTACCTGATTATCAAAACTGCAGTAACAAAGAAGAAGTTCTTGTAGTTGGAGCAGGCCCTGCAGGTTTATTTGCTGCTTTGAAACTTATAGAAAAAGGCTTAAAACCAATTGTTTTAGAAAGAGGAAAAGACGTAAGAGCTAGAAGAAGAGATCTTGCGGCTATTAACAAATTACATATAGTTGATGAAGACTCTAACTATTGTTTTGGTGAAGGTGGCGCAGGTACCTATTCTGACGGTAAACTATACACACGGTCTAAAAAAAGAGGAGACGTTAATGCGATCCTTAAATTATTAGTTGCCTTTGGTGCCACAAAAAATATATTGATCGACGCGCACCCACATATTGGTACCAACAAATTGCCCAAAATCATCGCTAGCATGAGAGAGGCAATCATTGCGAACGGCGGAGAAGTACGATTTGAAGCTAGAGTTTCTGATATTTTAATCAAAGAAAATGAAATTGATGGAGTTTCGCTACAAGACGGAACCAACATCAAAGCAAAAAAGCTAATCTTGGCTACCGGACATTCAGCTAGAGATATTTTTGAATTATTACACAAAAAAAACATCTTAATTGAAGCCAAACCATTTGCTCTAGGTGTTCGTGTAGAACATCCTCAGAGTTTAATTGATAGCATACAATACAAATGTGATATCAGAAGTGAATACTTACCGCCTGCTCCATATAGCATCGTAAAACAAGTAAAAGGTAGAGGAGTTTATTCATTTTGTATGTGTCCAGGTGGAATTATCGCTCCTTGCGCAACAAGTCCCGGTGAAGTTGTAACCAATGGGTGGTCTCCTTCCAAAAGAGATCAACCTACCTCCAATTCAGGAATTGCTGTAGAACTGAGATTAGAAGATTTCAAAGAATTTAAAAAATACGGACCACTTGCAGCAATGGAATTTCAAAAGGAAATTGAACAGCATGCATGGCACTTAGGAGGAGAAACTCAAAAAGTTCCCGCGCAACGTTTGGCAGATTTTACAAAAGGAAAATTATCAAATGATATTCCTAAAACAAGCTACCAACCCGGAACCACTTCGGTGGAGTTAGCAGAAGTTTTTCCTTCATTTATTCACAAAACCCTTCAACAAGGATTCAAACAATTTGACTCCTCTATGAGAGGTTACCTAACCAATGAAGCTGTAGTGCATGCCCCAGAATCTCGTACCTCATCTCCTGTAAGAATACCAAGAGATAATGATTCTTTAGAGCATCCACAAATTAAAGGCTTGTACCCCTGTGGTGAAGGTGCCGGTTATGCCGGAGGTATTATTTCTGCCGCTATTGATGGAGAAAAATGTGCCGAACAGTGTAAAATTAGCATATCAAACAGTTAACTACTTTCTTGTTTAAATTCTCAAGCTAATTCTTGAACTTTTATATTATTGTGTAACTTTGCCTAGCAAAATACACAGTAATGAATTTACCATTTTATAAATACCAAGGAACCGGAAATGATTTTGTAATGATCGATAACAGAGATTTACATTTCAAACAAGATGACACAGCATTAATCAATAAACTTTGTGATCGTCGTTTTGGGGTTGGAGCCGATGGACTTATCCTTTTGAACCCATCAGATACTTATGATTTTACTATGGTATATTATAATGCTGATGGAAATGAAAGTACCATGTGTGGTAATGGAGGACGTTGCTTAGTTGCCTTTGCACATGACTTAGGAGTGATTGGAAATACAACAACCTTTGACGCAGTAGATGGCTTACACCATGCTTCTATTGAAAACGGCTTGGTAAACTTGCAAATGATCGATGTTGAAGATATTCAAATCAATGAGGAATACGCTTTTTTAAACACCGGATCTCCACACCATGTGCAAATGGTTGAAAATATCGGTGCTTTTGATGTTTATACCAACGGGAAAACTATCAGAAATGGTGCTCCGTATTTTCAAGAAGGAACGAATGTCAATTTTGCAGAAGCAATTGATGATACTACATTTAGAGTAAGAACCTATGAACGTGGTGTTGAAGACGAAACATTGGCTTGTGGTACAGGTGTAACTGCTGTAGCCATTGCCATGTTTGAACAAAACATTACAAAAAGCAATCAAATTAAACTTTTGGTTGAAGGAGGAGAATTAGAAGTTTCTTTTAACAAAAAAGAAAATTCTTTCCATGATGTGTTTCTTAAAGGACCTGCAAAATTTGTTTTTAAAGGAAACTTTGAGCTGTAATTGAAATCCATAGAATGAAAACCTTAAAAGGTAATAAAATTAACTTACGCCCATTAGAACCTGAGGACCTTCAGTTTTTGTATGACACAGAAAATGACGAATCTCACTGGAAAGTTAGTGGCACACAAGTTCCTTTTTCAAAGCACATTCTAAAAAATTACATTGCAAATGCGCATCAAGACATTTATGAAGCCAAACAAGCTCGTTTTGTTATTGAAGATAAATCATTAAAAATTCCTGTTGGGATGATTGATTTATTTGATTTTGATGCCTTTAATAAACGCGCTGGAATAGGAATTCTAGTGATAGAAAAATTCCAAAAATTAGGAATTGCTTCTGAGGCTTTACAAATGATTATTTCTTACGGTTTCCATTACCTTAACTTACATCAGTTATATGCAAACATCACTACGGATAACCACAGTAGTTTACGTCTGTTTGAAAAATTTAAATTTAAAAATGTAGGTATTAAAACAGATTGGATTTATTATGACCATCAATTCTATGACGAAGCCACATATCAACTTATACATTCCATAACAGGAGACCATGAATAAAAAAACCACACTTCTAGGAGCGATCCTTTTGATCACCTTTTTAATCATTATTTCATTTCATTACTATTCTAAAATATATGGTAAAAATGTAAAAGAAACTGCCTTAGTAAAAATACCAACAGGCACTCAAATCGATTCTTTAAAAATTATTCTAACTCCTTTCCTAGAAGATGTAGAGGATTTTGAATGGGTTGCAAAGAAAAAAAAATATGCTTCCAACATAAAACCGGGTCAATATTCAATCAAAGCGGGCACTGATAATAATGAATTAGTTAATCTACTTCGTAGTGGAAAGCAAACACCGGTAAAACTAAGCTTTAACAATCAACATCGTTTAGAAAACCTAGCAGGACGAATTGCAGTACAAATTGAAGCGGATTCAGTTTCATTGTTAAGAGCTTTTCAAGACGAAACTTTTTTAAAACAACACAACTTCAACACCAATACTGCGCTTTCAATGTATATTCCAAATAGCTATCAAGTTTATTGGAATACTAGTGCAGAGGCTTTCAGAACTAAAATGCTTAAAGAATACAAACGTTTTTGGAATAACAACAACCGACTTCATAAAGCACAATTACAAAACCTTACTCCAATACAAGTTAGTTCTCTAGCTGCTATCGTTCAAAAAGAAACGGCACATATTCCTGAACGTCCAACTGTAGCCGGTTTATACTTAAATAGGTACCACCACAAATGGGCTTTGCAGTCTGACCCAACGGTAATCTTTGCTTTAAAAGAAAAACATGGACAAGACTTTGAAGTCAAGCGAGTGCTCACCAAAGACCTAAGTATTGACTCTCCTTACAACACCTACAAGTACAAAGGAATTCCCCCGGGTCCTATAGCAATGCCAGATATCTCTTCTATTGATGCAGTCCTAAATCCTAAGAAGCATAACTATTATTATATGTGTGCTAGCATTGAAGATTTTGGAAAACATTCCTTTGCTAAAACCTTAAGCGATCACAACAAAAATGCTAGAAAATACCAACAATGGCTTTCTAAACAAGGTGTAAACCGATAGATAATTTCTTATTTTTACAAAAAGCGCTTTTTTGAATTCTAAGAATCTACTTTTCTTTGCCTGCTTATTCGTTTTTCTTATTTTTACAAAAAGCGCTTTTTTGAATTCTAAGAATCTACTTTTCTTTGCCTGCTTATTCGTTTTTCTAAATTCAGGAAAAGCGCAAGAAAAGCATTCCTTTTTCACAAAGTCAGATACTTTAAATAAACCTAGACTTAAAGGAGTTTACATCACAGAAGCAGCTTTAGCAACAACAGCAATTATAGGTTTAAATCAACTTTGGTATGCTGATTATCCTAGATCTAAATTTCATTTTATCAATGATAATGGAGCTTGGCTTCAAATGGATAAAGTAGGGCATGCCTTTTCTGCCTATCAACTAGGACGCTTAAGTATGTCTGCAATGGATTGGGCCGGAGCAAGCAAACGCGATCAGCTATTGTATGGTGCGCCCATTGGTTTTGTATTTCTAACAGCCATAGAAGTTTTAGATGGATTTTCAAGTGAGTGGGGTGCTTCTACAGGTGATTTAATTGCTAATGCCTCAGGTACAGCTCTATTGATTGGACAAGAATTAGCTTGGAAAGAACAACGAATTTCATTTAAATATTCGTTTCATCAATCGGAGTATGCACAACTCAATCCTGATATTTTGGGTGAAAGTTTTCTTGAACAAGCTTTAAAAGATTATAACGGACAAACCTATTGGCTTTCTGCAAATGTATGGTCGTTTGCAAAAGAGAGCAAATTTCCGAAATGGTTGAATATTGCCTTCGGATATGGTGCAGAAGGAATGCTAACAAGTTACCCAGGACATGAACTAGAAACTTCTACACGTTACAGACAGTTTTACGCATCTTTCGACCTTGATCTTACCAAAATAAAAACCAAATCAAAATTTTTAAATACGGTTTTTACTACTTTGAATTTTATTAAAATACCAGCTCCAGCTATTGAATTTACTAGCAATGGAAAAATAAAAGGTCATTGGATTTATTACTGATTTTCTCTTAAATTTAAGTTCACTTACATACAAATTAAAAGACGTATCTTTGCCGCTTCAAAAAACAAATTGAGACAGAAAATATATTTCGTATGGAATCTATCAAAAATAAGTTTTTTTTAAGTTTTGTTTTAGCGATTGTAGTATTCACCTTTAGTACCAACGATAGCTATTCTAAAATCACTTTTAATGAAAATGAAATTTTCAAATTAAAAGACCCCCACCTTGAAAATGATTTCAAAGGCCCTTATAACAAAAATGGCTTTTATCACTTTAAAGAAGCTTTGGCTTTTAAAGAATCTGGTGGAAAATATCAAGTCGTAAATTCTTTCGGATATCTTGGAAAGTATCAATTCGCAAAAGGTACTTTAGCCCGTTTCGCAATAACTGATACAAAGGCTTTTCTAAAAAACCCAGAGTTACAAGAAAAAGCGTTTATTGCATACTGCAAGGTAAACAAGTGGATCCTTAGAAAGGACATTTCAAGATCTGTAGGTAAGAAAATTAATGGAATTGTGATTACCGAATCTGGAATATTAGCAGCAGCACATTTGGCAGGAGCTGGAAACGTCAAAAAGTTTTTACGCTCTAATGGAAATTTTCATTTTGAAGACGGTTTCGGAACTACTATTGAACAGTATATGTACAATTTTAGAGGATATGACACTTCTATCATTGAGAAAAACAGGCTTCCTTCTTTAGGCTAAGTAATGATTATCTCTGAATGATAAAAATCGCAGGTCTTTTGTGAAGATCTGGCTTTACTCTTGACCATTCTTTAATAGAGTATGTTTTGATATACTCTGAACTCAAGGTAATATCTGCAGCAATACAAACTCTCGTTTCTGGATGTAAGGCAGCCTTTAAATCGTCAAACATTTTTCCATTTCTATAAGGCGTTTCGATAAAAATCTGAGATTGTCCTCTTTCTTTAGAAATTTTCTCTAACAACTTTAATTCACGCTTTCTATCACCTTTATCGATAGGTAAATAGCCATTAAAAGCAAAATTTTGACCGTTCATACCAGAACTCATCATAGCCATCAAAATTGAAGAAGGCCCCACCAACGGAACTACTTGTACTCCTTGTTGATGTGCGAGTTTTACGACATCAGCTCCAGGATCTGCTATAGCAGGAACGCCAGCTTCCGACAACAAACCAACAGAGATACCTTCCTTACATACATCTAAATAATGCTGTACTTCTAAAGCACTAGCATACTTATCAACAAGCATAATCTTTAAGTCTGGCTGTGGTTTTTTAGGAGTTAATTTCTTGATAAACCTACGTGCAGATTTTTCATTTTCTACAATAAAGTAGTCCAAATCTTCCACTACTTTTTTTACAGAAATTGGCATTACTTCTAACGGTTCATTCTCACCTAACGTGGTAGGTATTAAATACAACTTCCCTATTCCCATCATTTCGTTATTAATTCTTTAGTTTTTCTGCAATTATCACGCAACTCTCATCCAACAATTGATACACATGTTCAAAACCACCATCACCACCATAATAAGGATCTGGTACTTCCATTGTTTCATTAGGATGCAGAACATCCAAAATCAGCTGTACCTTTGATTTTTGAGAATCATTTGTAGCAAGCTTTAGAACATTTCTATAATTAGAAACGTCCATCACATAAATATAATCAAATTGATCAAAATCTTCAGAAGAAAAAGCTCGCGCCCTTTGGTCAGTGATATCTAAGTGATGTTTCTTTGCTACTTCTATAGATCGTTGATCTGGTAAATTCCCTACATGATACGCTCCTGTTCCTGCAGAATCAACAAAAACATGATTGGCATCCACTTTAGACTTAAGAATACCTTCAGCCAATGGAGACCTACAAATATTCCCCAAACACACCATCAAGACCTTAAGCATTTCTTAGAAAGTTAATTTGTTTGTTAGATCTTCTACATATTTTTTAAACTGCTTATCAGTCTCAGTAAGATTATCAACTGTTTTGCAAGCATGTAATACTGTAGCATGATCTCTCTTTCCTATTTGAGAACCAATACTTGCCAAAGATGATTTTGTCATTCTTTTGGCAAAATACATTGCTAATTGTCTGGCCTGAACTATATGGCGCTTTCTAGTTTTTGATTGTAATGTTGCAACATCCATATCAAAATACTTAGAAACCACTTTTTGGATATAATCAATAGAAACCTCGCGTTTGGTATTTTTAACAAACTTATCCACAATCTGTTTTACCAACGTCATTGTGAATTCCTTTTTATTAAAAGAAGCCTGCGCAATCATTGAAATCAATACCCCTTCAAGTTCTCTAACATTCGACTTGATATTTTTAGCTACATACTCAACAATTTCGTCTGGCATCTCAACACCATCTCTAAACAGTTTGTTTTGAAGTATCGAAATTCTAGTCTCAAAATCTGGAGTTTGCAATTCTGCAGACAATCCCCATTTAAAACGAGACAACAAACGTTGTTCGATATCTTGCATATCGACAGGTGCTTTATCAGAAGTTAGAATTACCTGCTTTCCGTTTTGATGTAAATGATTGAAAATATGGAAAAAAACATCTTGTGTTCCTTTTTTACCTGATAAAAATTGAACGTCGTCAATTATTAAAACATCAATCATTTGGTAGAAATGAATAAAATCATTTCTTGTATTTCCTTTTACAGAATCAATGTATTGTTGCGTAAATTTCTCCGAAGAAATATACAAGACAGTTTTATCTGCATATTTATCTTTTATCTGAACACCAATAGCATGTGCTAAATGTGTTTTTCCTAATCCAACTCCACCGTAAATCAACAAAGGATTAAACGAAGTACCTCCCGGTTTATTAGCCACAGCCATTCCCGCAGATCTTGCCAAACGGTTAGAATCTCCCTCTACAAAACTTTGAAAATTATAATTAGGATTTAATTGAGATTCTATTTTTACTTTTTGCAAACCAGGAATCACAAATGGATTTCTTAGTTCACGTTTTTTTAACTCTAATGGTACAGCAACATTTTGTGCTTTTAAAGGTGCTCTATTTGAACTTGGGATTTTTACAATTTGAGGACTATTACTGCTATAAGCATTTTCCATTTTTACTTCATACACCAACTTGGCATCTTTTCCTAACTCTCTTACAAGAGCCACACGAAGTAATTTGATATAATGTTCTTCTAACCATTCATAAAAAAACTTACTAGGTACTTGCACTGTTAAAACTTCTCCAGATACTCGAATAGGCTTGATCGGTTCGAACCAAGTTTTGTATGCTTGCGGTTTGATATTATCTTCAATAAAAGACAGACATTCCTCCCAAACCGTAGTGGCTATTTTAGTCAT